>CP070750.1:0-130618 GCA_020348385.1 Candidatus Aminicenantota bacterium
TTTTCATGATAGCGGTCATAGCTCAATTCGAACAAGACATACAGGCTGATCATGAGGAAGGCAGCAATACCAACTGCAAGCCCCAGAATATTCAGAAGGGAATACGTCTTGTTCCTCGTCAGGTTTCTGAAAGCGGCCGTGAGATAATTTTTAAACATGGTTATGCTCCCATAATAAGAATTGGAAACAAATGAAGGAACAGCTTTGATAACCTGGATAAGGTACCACGCGGCAGCAGCGAATCGACCTCTGTCCCTGAGAAATTCGCGGTAGGCCTCTTCAAAGTCCCCGAGTTTTTCGTATGCTTCCTCTCTCTGCAAGAATTGTCTAAGGATCCATTCCAGTAATCTTGGAGGTTTTCGCTTTTCATCCGCAAAATTTCTCATCCGATGAAAATCCTATCCATTCTGATAAGTATCAATATTTGATACATATCTATATATACATACGTCTTTACTACCAAAAGGTTACACAAAACATGACATTCTTTGCTTTTTTCGATGACGGTCCGTCAAAACAGCTTCAGCCAATCCTGTCGCTTCCTTGCGGTATGAATGAGACAGGAAACATTTTCAGATTGATTTCGTATAAATTACTGCTTGTTCCGATAGTATCCTAATATTTGAAGCAGATATTTGGGAGGATGGGCATGAGAAAAAAAATCAAGTTCTGTCTGGCCGCATTCTTCATTTTGCATCTCTCGTTTATCGCGTCCGCTCAGGAGGGTACCCAAGAAGATCCGTTCAAAGGCTTTCCTGAGCTTGTTGAAGATTTGATATCCGAGTGGCAGATTCCCGGTATGGCCATAGGAGTGGTGAGAGACGGAGAAATCATTTACATGGAAGGATTCGGCTTCCGGGATTTGGAAAATAAGCTACCCGTGACGACAAAGACTGTTTTTGGGATCGGATCCATTTCAAAATCGTTCACTTCCATGTCTGTGGCTTTGCTTGTGGATGAGGCCAAACTGAAGTGGGATACGCCTGTGATCTCATACCTGCCGGATTTCAAACTCTACGATGATTATGCCACTCTGCACGCCACACCGCGAGATCTCCTCTGCCACCGGACGGGAATGGCGGATCATCAGTTGATGACCTACGGTTCTCCCTTCAGCCGCGAAGAGGTTTACATGCTTCTCCGGTACCTGGAACCGAACTTGGGATTCCGGGATAGGTTTCAATACAACAATTTGATGTACCTGACAGCAGGCTACCTTGTCGGCCGAGTCAGCGACGGAACCTGGGAGGATTTCATCAGAAAGCGCATATTGAAACCACTGGAAATGGATGCCACCAATTTTTCTCTTGAGATTAAAGATGCGGATGACCACTCCCTTCCTTATATATTCAGTGGTGGTGAGATCACAACCCTTCCTTTCCGCAGAAGGGATGCCAGTGGGCCTTCCGGAGGGCTCAATTCCAACATCGAAGATATGCTCAAATGGCTCAAACTGCATCTCGACCAGGGAAAAGTCGGGGAGAAACAGCTCATTTCGGAAAAAAGCCTGATAGAGATACTAACTCCGCAAATGCCCGTTAACTACACACCTGGATCTGCCATCGGACCCGTAACTGATTATGGATTTGGCTGGAACATTCAGCCCTACGAAGGGCATCACTTGAATCATGTGGGGGGGTGGATCGAAGGGTTTGTGACTTGGATCAGTTTCATGCCAGTCGAAAACATCGGTGTCGCCGTCCTGTGCAATATGTCAGATTGTCAACTGCCGTTATTTATAAACTATGTCATTTACAGCCGCCTTCTCGGCCTTGAGAAGTTCGATTGGGACAAATATCTTAAAAGCAATAAACCCAGGTACTTGAGTCGATCCTATAATTCAAGAAGAAAACCGCGCTCTAATCCTAATAGGCCCTCTTCCCCCCCGGAGGTGTTGGAAGGAATTTACGATCACCCGGCCTTTGGACGCATCATTATCGCACACGAGAACGGGAACCTCTATGCCGTATTTCATGGGGAAAAAATGACGTTGAACCATATGAGAGACAATGTCTTCCTGACGGAACACCTTCTCGATGGTTTTAACCGCAAGAGGATAAGCTTTGTTGCCGACGATCAAGGGAAGGTCGGAAAGCTCGAAATGAGGTTGCAGCAGGGAGTCAAAGACATCGTTTTCCTGCGACAATGATGTGCCGACATACAGCGACAAAATCCTGACTAAAAGAGTCTCTAAGTAAACCTTTTGGTGTAAACTGGCGTATATATATTTGCAATACACAAATAAATGGGAAGAGACAAGAATCTTAGTCCTCCGCGATTACCCGAGTGGATCGTCCGGAGACTGGCATGGGCTGAAGATCGATTTTCCATCCAACAGAATCTCCGCGAAGAATACATGTACATCTTAGAAACGAGAGGAGCCCGCTGGGCCCATCTTTGGTATTGGGGACACATGATTAGATCCCTGTTTCCGTTCGTCAAACTAGCGGTTTATTGGAGGTTTATCATGCTCAAAAATTATCTGAAAATAGCGCTCAGGAATTTTGTCAAGCATAAGAGTTTTTCCTTTATCAATATTTCGGGTCTTGCCATAGGCATGGCCTGCTGCATGCTGATTATGATGTGGGTTCAGGACGAATTGAACTATGAGAGGTTCCACGAGAATCTCGACGATATATTCTGCATCGCCAATTATTCGACGGATACTCCAGATGTTCTCGGGTCTTCGGTTCCAGCGCCCTTAGTTCCGTATTTGAAGGATAGATATGTCGAAATAAAACATGCCTCACGGTTCAGGGGCAGCGGAAGGCGGCTCTTTTCCTACGATGGGAACAATGTTTTCGAAGACAGCGGCGGCTTTGCCGATCCCGAGCTGTTCGACATTTTTTCATTCAAAACTGTTTTGAACGATCCGAAAGCAGCATTGACGGATTTCAATACGATAATCCTCACAAAAAGCATGGCGGAAAGATATTTCGGTTCCGAGGATCCTTTGGGAAAAACGATGAAATTGGAGAATCAGTATGTTTTTTCCGTGGGTGCCGTCATCGAAGATATCCCCAAAAACTCCAGTATTCAATTCGATTATTTGATTAAATTCGAGAATTTTGGCAGATTCGATCGGGTAGAAATGGATAACTGGGGAAGGCACGAAAATTATAGCGGATTCGTCATTTTTCACGACAGTGTAGATCCAGAGGTTTTCTCGGAGAAGATTGCCGGTGCCATTGTCGATAATCTTCCGGATTCGAACTTCAGACTGAAGCTTCACCCATACAAAAATCTTCGTTTATTCGGATTGAACAACGATGGGAGTTTAAAATTCGTCCTTATTTTTTCTGCTATTGCCATCTTGATGCTCCTGATTGCCTGCATAAATTTCGTGAATCTGACAACAGCCCAGGCGGGAAAAAGAGCGAAGGAGATCGGGCTGAGGAAAGTTATCGGGGCCAGCAAGTCATCGATAAGAAGACAGGTGTATTCGGAGCTTGTCGCCATAGTGACGATCGCATTTGTTCTTGCGCTTATTCTGGTTTATCTCTTCCTCCCGAGATTAAATGCTCTTTCGGGCAAATCACTCACTCTGACGTTGTCCGGGAGTCTAGGCTTATTGCTCTTTATGTTGGGTATCGCATTGGTTACGTTGATCGTTTCAGGTACTTATCCAGCTTTTTATTTGTCTGCCTTTTCTCCAGCCAAAATACTGAATTCAGCGACTTCGACGGGTTCAGGAAGTTCTTCTTTGAGGAAAGTGCTGGTCATCGCGCAGTTCGCGATTTCCATCGTTCTGATCATATCGACGATCGTTATCACCAGACAGATGATTTATATCAAAAATAAAGAGCTGGGTTTCGATAAGGATCATTTGGTCTACATCGATATTTTGGGCAATTTAAAAGTAAGATACGATACCGTTAAAAATGAGCTATTAAAAAATCCCAATATCAATTCTGTAACGGTCGCGCAGAGTCTTCCGAATATTGCTGGAAATTTCGCAGGAAGCCTCGATTGGGAAGGAAAACCTGCCGATGTAAGAGGGGGAATGAATTTTATCGCCGTGGAGAAGGATTATTTCGATACAGTCGGGATCGAATTTCTCGAGGGTGAGACTTTTAAAACGATTCCAGACAATCAACTACTCAGAGAGTTCATTATCAATAAAAAAGCCATTGAGTTGATGGGGATAGAAAATCCTGTCGGGAAGTCCTTCAAAATGTGGGATAGAGATGAAGGCCGGATAATCGGGATCGTGAAGAATGTCCACAATGCACCCTTGCATCAGGAAATTCGACCTGCATTTTATGTGCAGTTTCCCTATTTCTATAATTATTTGATTATCAACATGAAAAACGAAAATATCCAAAATACTATAGGATTCATTCAGGATGTCCACAAAAGACTCAATCCCAATTATCCGTTCGAATTTCATTTCATGAATGAAAATATCGATCGGTTTTACCAGAAAGAAAGACAGGTAAACAGGTTAATCACCTATTTCACGGTGCTGGCCATTTTTATTTCCTGCCTTGGCCTGTTTGGGTTATCCCTATTCATGGCGGAGCAGCGGATCAAAGAGATCGGCATCCGGAAAACACTCGGGGCGACCGTCACCCATATTGTCGGGCTGATGTCGAAGGATTTCCTTTCTCTCGTTGGGGTTGCTAATCTTATCGCTTGGCCTGCCTCCTATTTTATCATGAACAAATGGCTTCAGAATTTCACCTACCGGATCGATATCGGACTATGGATATTCGCCCTGGCTGCTGCCATGGCGCTGTTCATCGCACTTCTCACGATCAGTTTCCAAACCATCAAAGCCGCCACGTCGAATCCGGTCGATTCCTTGCGGTATGAATAGTAAATTTGACTTTCCTTTTTATTGAAAATCATTTATAGATAGATCATCAGGATCTCTTCATGACTGTTTAAAAGAGGGGATAAAAATGAGCAAAAGGTCGAGCTGGGTTTATCGCTTTTTTAGGATTTTCACTGTAATTCATCCCGGGGAGGCCGGGACGACATGGCTTCTGTCCCTGATATTTTTTCTGCTCTTTACGGGATATTACCTGCTTCGCCCTGTTCGAGAGGGTTTGATATTGACCGAATGGTCGCCCAATATGAAAAGCTATCTCGGCGGGGCAATCGCCGTGCTTCTCATTTTTGTGGTCAAAATCTTCAGTCGCATCGCATCCAAGGTTCCTCGCCAGAAGCTGATTACATGGGTAACACTGTTTTTTATCTCCAATCTCGTTCTTTTTTATATCATTGATGGGCTTGGTGTTTCTCAAGCTGCCATCGCCATTATCTTTTATGTCTGGTTGGGCATTTTCAATCTGATGGTCGTGGCCCAGTTCTGGGGATTCAGCAATGACCTTTATACCGAAGAGGCAGGAAAGCGGCTGTTTCCTTTGATCATGTTCGGAGCCAACTTCGGCGCGCTGATTGGCGGAATTGTATCTCGCAGGATTCTGGGTCCGCTGAATGAGTATCAAGTAATGATGTTGACTGCTGTTATGTTAGCGATGTGTATCGTTTTGACACATGTGGTTCACCATCGGGAGATAAAAAGAGCAAAGAAGAAGGGATTGGAGGCTCCTCCGGAAGGTGAAAGACCAATCGGAAAAGAGGAAAAACCCCTTGAAACTGGGGGCGGGTTTCGATTGATCTTTAAGAGCCGTTACCTTCTGTATATCGCTTTTTTTATCCTTGTTTTGAACTTTATCAACACAAACGGCGAATACATCTTGAGCCATGTGGCAAGTTACACCGCCTCCACGGCTATTGAAACAGGGCAGGCGGACGGATTGACTCAAAATGTATTAATCGGCAGATTTTATTCTAATTTCTACATTATCATGAACCTCATTGCCATATTCATTCAACTTTTCCTGGTTTCCCGTATCTTCAAATGGTTCGGAGTGAGGACGGCTGTGTTGATTCTTCCATTCATCGTTCTGGGTGGATACTTTGCCATAGGAGCAGGGGTGTCATTGATCGTCGTGAGATGGATTAAAAGCCTCGAAAATGCCACCGACTATTCATTGATGAACACCACCAAACATTCTCTTTTCCTGATCACAGCACGGGAAGAGAAGTACAAGGCAAAGGCTGCGATCGATACCTTTTTCCATCGGTCGGGCGATGTCCTGTCTGCTATGCTGGTGTTTGCCTGCGCTGCCTATTTTGCCATCGATTTTGAAAACATCCAGAACATCAGCATCGTCGCAAGGATCAATGTGGGCATAATCCTCGTTTTTATCCTACTCGGGGCCTTGATAATCAAAGAACATAAAAAGCGATCTTCAAATCATGAGCAATGACAGTGGATAGAAATTTTTAACAATTCTGATATGGACAGGGCGGCTGTTGAGTTGACAGTTACAGCCAAGAGGGGCTAAGCTTTAATTATCAAAACAAAGGAATCCAGCATGAAAAATTTTATTGTTTTTGTTTGTTTTACTTTGGCTATTTTGTTTTTGTTCCAACACTGTTCCCAACAAAGTTATGTTCCCTTATATCGAGGCCCGTATCTCGGTCAAAGGGCCCCCGGGATGATGGCCAAGTTGTTCGATCCCGGCATATTCAACGAAGGCGAATTTTTGGGATGTTCGGGATTTTTCAATAACGGAACGGTGTTCGTTTATGGCAGCATGAAACCCGACTCCGATTGGCGATTGAGGCCGGTTTATATTTCGGAAATGAAAAAAAATGGCCGGTGGACCATGCCAGAAATCGCTCCTTTCAGCAAATACTCCCCCTACAACTTCACGGTCGGTCCCGACGATCAAACCCTCTATTTCACCACGCTCAAGTCACCGGACAAGACCACGCACATGTTCGGGGAACAGGCTAACATCTGGGCAGTCAAGCTGGAGATGGATGGTTGGACCGAGCCTGTCATGATGGGTCGGTCGATCAACACTGAAAAGTATTACGAAAACTATCCATCTGTCACGATTGATGGCACGATCTACTACATGAGTCGCAGAGAGGTGGGAGCCGGCCGGACGGATGTTTGGCGGTCACAGAATCTGGATGGTGTGTATGGGGAGGCGGAGAATCTAGGTAGTCCAATCAACACAGAAGTGAGCGACTTTGATCCGTTTGTGGCACCCGATGAGAGTTATCTGATCGTCTGCCAGGAATTTGAGGGGGGCTTTGGGAAAAGCGATCTATATGTGTATTTTCAGAGGGAGGATAAATCTTGGACAGAGGCGGTCAACCTGGGAGAAGGGGTGAATTCATCGGGATTTGAGGCCCGTCCGTATGTGACACCCGATGGCAAATATCTTTTCTTCACGAGCAACCGGGAGGAGAGCGAGGGTGGTGAAGGCATTTATTGGGTGGATGTCAAAGTTATCGATCAGGTAAAACCGAAGGAAATTATGTGAAACATAAAACTCTGGGGATAGGATTCGTTTTGTTGGTCTTGATTGGATGTGCCACTGTGCATCGAGACGACCCGATCGATATCTACCAGAAAACCCAATCATATAAAAATTATTCTTTTGGTGATGTCTGGTCGGCGGCGATAAAATCTGTAAATGAAATGGAATTTGTAATCAAGAAAGCGACAAAAAACGTCGGCCTCATTCATGCCGAGGTAAAAAGGAATCCCAATCCTCATTACTTGCCTCCACTCATGAATGTCGTCATCAAAGATGTCGACGGCAGAATCGAAGTGAATTTCCACATCGAACTACCAGGACAAAAGGACGATGCCGGGAAAAGAAGAACCTATTCCAACCGGTTCTTCAAGACTTTGAGAAAAAATTTAAAATAAGAAATATCTGGTTGGATATTTTTGTAGATGGAGGCCAGGAAGGAGGGACAGAGCATGAAGAAAAAAATATGGCGTTTATTCATATTGTTTGGATTATCGTTCCTCTTAATCTTATGCGCGAAATCAGGCGAGTTGGTCGTCCTTCATCAGGTGACCGGGCCGATCGATACGAACTGTTATCTCTTGTACGATGCCCAAACAAAAGAAGCCGCTTTAATAGATATCGGTGGCCCCATCGACACTCTCGTGGCTCACATCCAGGAGAACGAACTGGATCTCAAGTACATTTTTGCCACCCACGTTCACATGGACCATGTGGAAGGCGTGCCCCAGATTCAAGAAATGTTCCCCGATGTACTTCTCTGTTACAACAAAAAGGAATATGAGAATTTCTTTATCATTCCGGAATGGACAAAAGAAAATTTGCCGGATTTGTATGCAGCAATGTTGAATTCACCGGATCTAAAAAAGTATGTGGAGTATGACCTTTCCATTTTTACAGAACCCGATATTTATCTGGAGGATAACCAGACTTACAGGCTGGGAAACCTGGAGATACGAACATTCCTTTCGCCCGGCCATTCAGCGGGCAGCATCTGTTTCCATGTGGGAGATGTTTTGTTTTCTGGCGATGTCCTTTTTCACGGAGGGGTCGGCCGCACCGACATACTGGGAGGATCCAAGGAGAAAATCGCGAAATCTGTTCAAAGATTGTACGCTGAATTGCCCGATAGCACCAAGGTTTATCCCGGCCATGGTGAGTTCACGGATATCGGAACAGAAAAGACGGAAAACGAGGAGGTCCGCATGGATGCTGTGACGATTAAAAATTAGATATAAATTCTGTATTTTTATTCGTACCTCAGGGAATCGACAGGATTGGATGTGGCGGCTTTGACAGAACGGTAGCTCATAGCGAGCAAGGCGATCAGAAGAGAAAAGACCGTAGCCAATGCGAATATCCCCACACTGATATCGATCCTGTAAGCGAACCTCTTCAACCACTCCTGCATCGCATAATAAGCGAGCGGAAAAGCCACCACGGTCGCCAGCACCACCCATTTGATGATGTCTTTGGACAGCATCAGAAAGATGCCGTTGGGTGATGCTCCCAAGACTTTCCGGATCCCGATTTCTTTTGTGCGCCTCTCGGCCGTGAATGAGGTCAGCCCGAACAGCCCGAGGCAGGCGAGAAATATGGCGATAACAGTGAAGAATGTCAGGCTGCGGCTCAACCGGATTTCTGTTCTGTAAACGTTGTCGATCGTTTCGTCCAAAAAGGCGTACTCGAAGGGAAAATAGGAAGAAAATTTCTGCCAGGTGTCCTCAAGGTATTTCAAGGTTCCCGGTATGTCAAAAGAGCTTATCTTGAGCGAGATATATCCCGCTCCGCTGGCAAGTCCTCCTGTGTAGAGATGCCTCAAGGCCAGGGGTTCGACCTGGTTGTAAAGGGATTTGAAATGGAAGTCTTCGACGATGCCGATCACAACGCCTTCATTGCCGTCGACCTGACAACGTTTTCCTATCGGATCTTCCCAGGGGGAAGCTTGGGCCGCTGTTTCGTTGAGGATCATGGCTTCGGCTCGGTCGGTGCTCATCCCTTCTGCCATTTTTCTGCCCCTTTTGATCTTGAGTCCGTAGAAGTCGAAATAATTGAAATCCACTGGTCCTAGACGCACAAATTGTCCTTCTTCGACTCCCTCCCAATTCAAACCCATACCCCAGGAAATATGCAGGGGGTGGTGGTAAGAAACTGTGCTGTCTTGTACCTGCGGGGATTGTCTGAAAGCTTGAAGCAGAGCTTCATGGTTGGCTCTCAATTCATCATCATTCAAGGCGACAGTCACCACGATGTTGCCAAAATCGCGCATGCTGTTTTTTGTGAGGTAATCGATCTGGTTTTTGATGATCAGAAGGCAGGTGATGAGAGCGATGGTGATCACGAATTGCGTCACGACCAAACTCTTACGCAGGATGGAAGAAGATCCCGAGTCCTTTGTCGGGATCCCTCGAAACAGCCTTGTCGGTTGGAAGGAAGAAAGGTAAAAAGCCGGGTAGAGTCCTGCTGTTATGCCCACCATAAGGGATACGATAAAAAAGATCGGTAGGTCGGAAAGAAAAGAGAACTCCAGATTTCGGTTCATCAGATGATTGAACCAGGGAAGCAGAAGTTTGACAGCGAGGATCGCGATTGAAAATGCGAGAAGGGCAAAAAGGAGCGATTCTCCGAGGAACTGCCGGATGAGGCTCATCCGGCCGGCACCAACGACCTTCCGTAGTCCGATCTCCCGCATCCGCTTGGTAGCCCGAGCTGTGGCCAGAGTCGTGTAATTGAAGCAGGCGATGAGGAGGATAAGCAGGACTGTTGCAGAGAGGATATATATGTAGCGGATATCGTTCGTCTCCCCTTCCTCATTTCTCAGTCCCGCCCCGAAATGGATTTGTCTCAAGGATTGGGAATAATAGACATCCCTCTCCTTTTCATGACCTACATCGGGGGGCCTGATGAATTTTCTCAGCTTTTCTTCGAATCGAGCAGGATCTGCATTTTTTTCCAGCATGACGAAGGTGTTGAAATCATGGGAGATCCATCGGTTCAGCCACTTTTCTCCCCAGAGGGTGTTGAGTGTCGCCATCGAGGCCAGGATGTCGAACTGAAGATAGGAATTTTCCGGCACATCCTTCAGGATGCCTCTGATGATGAATACGTGCCGGTTATCGAAGGAGAGCGTCTTGCCTATGGGATTCTCGCCCCGAAAATATTTGTCGGCTATTTTCTGGGATATAAACAGGACAAAGGGTTCTTCCAGTGCACTGGCATCACCCATGACGAGGGGATAGGTAAAGATGTCCTTGAAATCCGGGTCCACACAGAAAAACGTGTTCTCGCTGAACAACGTGTCCTTGTATCCGTCACTGTACCGGAAGTACCCTCTCCAATCGACGAGCCTGGCTGCGTATTTTACCTCGGGAAAATCTTTCTTGAGAGTGGAGGCGAGAAGGGCCTGTGTTCCGGCGAATTTGAGGTCCCGGCCCAGGTCATGGGCGTTTATCCTGTATATGCGATTTGTGTTTTCATGAAAGTCGTCGAAGGTCAGCTCGAATCGGATATACAGAACCATGAGAATGCAGACGACAAGGCCGACCGCAAGGCCGGCGATGTTGATAAACGCATAAAGCTTCTGGCGCTTGATATTCCTCATCGTGATTTTTATGAAGTTTTTTATCATGACTCCTCCAAACCAGACGGACAGTTTGAATTCGGACCAAACGGCATACAGGACCTGTCCCCAGTACCATAAAAGTGCGCGGGATCTGCCTCCATCGAGATCCCGCTCTTCGAACTCCTCGCCGATATCTCCAGAGCCAGAAAATTCGTCCTCGTAGTGTGTCAATAAGGAGAGGAGCCTTTTTCCCAGTTTGGGTTGATGGCCTTTTGTTTTTTTCATTCGTCTCAATCTCCAAGGAAACCGGGAATGCTTTTCCAGATGGCTTTTTGCAGGTCGTATGAGGTTCGGAGCGCGTTTTTGCCCTTGGGAGTCAATGCATAGTAAATACGAGGCCTTCCTCCCCTTGCCGTCGAAGTGGTGCCCTTTGTCTTTGACACGTAGTCTTTTCGCAACAGCTGGTCCAGGGCATTGTAGAGGGTCCCGTACATCAGACGTTTGCCGGTCAGTTTTTCCACTTTTTTCCGGATGGAAACGCCGTAGGCGTCCTCTTCGAGAGCGATAATTGCGGCCAGAATCATTTGTTCCAACAAAGTCAATTCTTTCATGCTGGCAAATCCTCGATTAGGTTTTACGTAACTTACACATATAGTAAGACGTAAATTACGTAAAATAGTTGCCAAAAGATGAAATTTTTTTTGCTGGATCGTTATTGACTTATCGAAATATTGGCCGGATGGCCTACCCATTGTTTGCCGTCAGAGTAAAGGATTTTATCTCGCAGTTCCTTTCTCATTTTATCCTGCAACCAAGGCGTTGTCTGTTGCGCGTTGAAAATGGCCTCGTACTTCCTTTTAAAATTATGGCTTATGTTTATGGTTTGCAGTGAAAAATCCCGGTTGAATTCAAAGTACAGGTGACATATTCTCATCGACACCAAGAATGTTCGGTTCTTCTGAATATCGATTGAATTGACGGCTCCGATTTCGGATTCTTTTTTGTCCACTTCTGTTCTTGGCAAAAGCACGTAATATTTCTCCGTTCCTTTCGAGAACTCCGTGCATGCGTATTCTCCTGCCTGAGGAGATCCTCCGCTGATATTTTTGGGATCTAAGACGACAATGCATCCCTTTTTGTACTCGTTGTTGCATCCACCTAATAGAATTTCTGTTTTCCCATCATCATCGATATCGAAAAAACCATAATCGACCAGGTAACCTGAACTCCAGTATTCCCCGATTATTCTGCCTGTTGGATCAAGGAGAGCGATTTGATTCGGGTAGTGATTTCTGTGTCGCGCAATAACAAGAATCTCACGGATCCCATCTTCATCGAAATCGCACACATCGAATCCTTTGATTCTATAATCATGAGAATAGACTGTGGTCCCGAATTTCATTTCGCGCCCAGCCTTTAAACGCCACATTTCTTTTCCGTCTTCATTAAAACAAAGGAGTTCCCCTTCCCCATATTCATTTTGTGTTTGTGTCGAGAAGAGAATTTCTGGCTTTTGGTCTGCATCGATGTCTTTGATGATGAGATGAGGAAGCAACCTCGCTTCGTTCTTTTCGGATATGCGTTTGTATTGGAAATGATTCATGTAGACCTGTAGGGCGCAGAGATTTTCTATCCCCGTTTCATATTGCCACAACGTATTTCCCCTGTTGTTTTGAATAACGAGTTTCGAATTGTCGATCTGAAATCTGGCTGGGGTTTGCGGAATAAAAACCTTCGTGACCCATCCGATCGTTAATGAAGCAACAAGAATTCCCGCGATAAGCAGGATGGGGAATATTGCTGACTTTTTGAAAAAATGTTTCTTCTCGATTTCTGTTCTCTTTTGACCTGTGGATATGAGCCACTCATTCAGGTCTTTTTTGAAGGCGATTATGCGCGGTCTTTCTCCCCCTCCGATTCGTCTGACCGGCAAGTTGAGCTGTTTCTCCCATCTGCGGCAAGTCCGAGGGTCACATCCCAAATAAACGGCGATCTCTTTCCAAGATTGAAGAAACTCCCCACTTTGTTTATTTTCTTTCATCTGAGTCAGATAGGTATATAAAAGTGGATACCCATTTTCAAGGCATACAATAGGCGGAGAAGGTGCACTTTATTAGGGCGTTAAAGGACATTAGAGGACAAAATGTCCGTAGCTGTTGACATGCATTTATTTTCATGCCTCATCATTATGGGACCCCCGATGTGATCCTTGAGGGAATGGATTAAGAGGGTGTTAACATCAGGGGGGTTGATGTTATCAACGGATAATCTTTTTTTCACCCCGTTCCACAAACAGGAATATATCTTTGTAATTTGATTTTACCATATCGATTTTGCTCGGAGCATCGGACTCCAATCGCTTTGGCAGATGAATCAATCCCACATGCTCAGGTCTCAAGACATCCAAGATAATTTTTTGACCGTGTGGATATAAAGGAAACCAGAAGTGAACAAGGGCCAGGTCGATGTTTTCTTTTGAGAAATCGAAGGCTTCAAAGGTTTCCATTTTTCCAGCGGAATCCCCCTCGTGAAAAATGCTCCGACCATCCATCTTGATCAGGTACATCAAATTGTGGGGGCTTTCCAAGTCTCCGCTATGGAGTGTCCTGAACATTTTGACGGCGATTTCCCCGACCGTTTTTTCAGCCGTCTCTCCAGGTTCCAAGTCGAAAGAAAACACCCTATCCTGAACTTGTCCCCAGTCTTTGATGTTGTCTTTCATGGCAGTGACGGTATCCTTTGCAGCCATAAGCTGAGCGTTAGGATTGTTCTCCATGAATTGTGCTGCAAAGCCAGGGCTGAAATGATCCGGATGGTTGTGGGTGACTAAAACAAGGTCCACATTGTCGAATGGAGCTGTGCCGGAAAGCATCCGCTCCAACATATCTTCTGAGGGAGACCTGTAATTGGGATTTGGGTTGTCGAAAAGAGCATCGATGAGGACCTTATTGCTGCCGGCCGTAATCAGAATCCCTTCATTGCCAAGATAGGTAACTTCGATAGGGCTCTCAGAGGTGTTCCCGACTATCCATATCGTCAATAGAAAGAGGGGTATCACTGCAAAACTTGCTGTATTTTTTTTCATGAATATCCCCGTTTATTTTTTTTCCTTTTTTTCTTTCGAAAGCCTGTATTCAACAGCTTTTCTGGTTTCAAAAATGATTTTCGAGAACAGCTGGTGACCATTTCCTCAGTCATTTCACCTTTGCCTGCATTTTTTGAAAATGCAACAAGATCCTCGCTCTTTAAGTCGATTTTATAGTCAGGCTCTAAATTGGAAATGATGTATAAGATTCCGAGGCACATATGTACCCTTATTGCTGAAGAAAAATTCAAATCATATCTATCGGTTATGAACTTGAGATAATCCTCCATCCAGTTGCTGAGCAGAACCTGGTATCTTTTGTTAAGCATAATCTCCTCCTTTATCTGGTTTTATAATTTTTCCTGTATCGAATGGCTGCATAGGTGTCGGGGAACAGGGAAGGAATATCGATCGTGTGTTTCCCCTTTTTGAATTCCTCTTCCAGGTTGATCACGACGACATTTTCATAATTGTGAAAATGATACAAATAGACCAACCCGCGATTGACATCGTATATATTCGAGTATTGTGTGCCTCCCCAGTCTCCCTCTTGATGCACAGCAGACAATATATTGCGGAACGCATCTATGGTTAACTCATTATTATTCAATAACTTAGTAGCGATTTTGTATCTGTCACAGGGAATCTCTTCTCCTTCCTCGAGTTGGGAAAGATAAAAATTCGTGCACACTTGAAAGTTTCCTTTTTTCCTCTGAATAACATCCCCTTCGATTATCGCTGAATCCCCTGACTTATCCACGATCATCACTTGAAACTTCCTGAAATATTGAAGATTATACTTGTCAATGAGTTTTAATGCCTCCTCCACGGTTGCACATTCTCTCATGACCTTTTGCATCAAATCTCCCCTGAATTTTACTTTGTGCAGGGAGTTTTTTACCTCTAAAGGCTGTGTGGCCATGTAATCGAAGACCAAGCCCTGGTCGTTCATGCCTCCCTGGGGGTTCATGTCATCGAAGGAAAAATAAACTGTTCCGTATTTTCCCTTCTCCGGCAAGGCAAACCATATCTTTGTGTTGGGATTTTTCCAGTCTTCATTGTTTCCCACCAAGGTTATGCCGTTTTTTGTTAACGTGAACATCGTGCAGGAAAACGATGTTAAGGCCGGCAAAATGAAAAATATCATAAATAATGTGATTACTAATCTTTTCATTATGATTCCTCCGTACAATGAATTTAGCATGGTGAAATACCTCAGTCAAATAACCCGGATTGAATGTTCGACGCGAAAAGAGTACAAACTGAGGAAGATTATCAAGGACTTGGGGAAGCAATCAAATGGATTACTACTCTAGATTGTGGCTGAGGTAGAGTTCCAATTTATCCGGAGGGATCGACCGAGTGAAAGCGCAGTCGCCTCCCCAGTCGACATAGATCGGGAAAGGGCTCAAACGTTTGGGATCGATTTGGAGATCCTGGATGATCAGGTTGGTGACCTGCAAGATCTTTGTACGGCGGCTGGTCCATAGATTGAAATCAAGATCGCGTGCAGTCAGGATCCGGTCGATGATGCTTTCATCCAGAGTTGAAGCAACTCCCGATATCGTGGAGCTTTTTTGTTTTCCGTCGATGACAGAATCGTCTAGGGATAGGATGGAATATCCTTCCCGGTAGCATGTATGGTTAATGATTATTGTTTGCCCCAACTGGATCAAATCGTCCTTGTCTTTTAAGTCTTCCAGTGGGGGATAAAACTCCGGCGCGGGGAATGACTTGCCTGTCCTGGCAGCGAGGGCATCGAATGTTTCGGCATATCGTCCAGAGGGATTCCACACCGTCCAGGTTTGGACCTCGTTTTCTGTCACTCCCTGGAGCTGGGCATCGATTTCCTCTGGCGTATACCAGAATCCTTGGATCCAGGGTCGGATTTCCTTGCTCGTGCGCTTTTTTATCTCTTCCAGGCTCGATTTCATGATTTTGTGCGGGTATTGGCCTGGATTTTTCAAATTGAGGAAATTTTCCGGAAAGTGCGATGGATAAAACATCGGACAGATCACGTCCACATGCGGAGCGACCTGTTCCAGCACTTGGCCTACGCCGAAATCTTTGGTTTTCCAAGCTATCATGCCGAAAAGATCGGCAGAGATGACAACTCCAGTCGGTTTCAATCGGGTATTGGCAAAGGCAAGAAATTTCCCGATACATTCTGCTTTGGAGGTTCCTTCGGTGACGATGGGATATTCGATGGTGGACATGTCGCCGTCGCTCGGAAACCGGACGTAATCGAATTGGATTTCGTCGACTCCAAGAGTTATGAGTTCCTGACAGAGCGCAATCGTATAATCCCAAACACGGGTGTCATACGGATTGGCCCAATGGAGGCCTTTGTGATCTGCCCATAATTCCCCTGTTTCCGAATCCCTTACTCCCATTTCGGGAAAATGCGACACGAGCAAGCTGTCTTGGAACACGTCCAGTTTGGCCGCAGTCCAAATACCCCTTTGTTTGAGGATGGAGATGGCGTTCTCTAGAGAAGCATGAGGAGCTGAAGCTTCTATAGTTTTGGCTGTGCGGTTGTTCGATTTCCAGAACAACTGGCCAAGGGGATCTTTAGCATGCAGAACGGCCAGATTCAGACCGGCAGCTTTCATGTAATGAACGATGCCTTCGAAACTACGGCCATAGAGGCGTGCCGGCGGGAAATAGACACCGGTCAGCGCTTCCAGTTTAACTTCGGGTTGAGATAAAACGAGAGAGGAGGCAAAAGTTGGAGAACCAAACGAGGTGGAGATGAATAAGACGAAAAAGAGAATCGAGATGTTTTGGAGTCTGTATGTTTTATCCATTTTTTAAACTCGGGGTACTAATTTTGTCGTTTTTCCGCTGGGATTTGAGAAGAATTTAAGATTTAAATTCCACTTGATATACCTAGAAAGTCTAGGTATAATACATAAAGAAACTAGGCATGTGAGGAAGAAATGATATCGAAAAACTTGATGGCGGCGTCGACCAAACCTTTGATCTTGTCCATTTTGGAGCAAGGAGAAATTTACGGGTATCAGATTATCCAAAATGTCATCGATATTTCCGGGGGAACACTGGAATGGTCGGAAGGAATGCTGTATCCCGTCCTCCATCGGATGGAAAAGGAAAATCTCATCCGTTCTCAGTGGAAAATCTCCAAAAAAGGAAGGAGACGCAAGTATTACAGGTTAACGGAATCGGGAAGAGAAGAGTTGGAAAAAGAAAAAAGACAATGGATGAGCGTCCATAAACTCCTCTCCAAGTTATGGGAACCTGTCCCGGGCTTTGAATAAACCGTCAAGGTGTAAAAACAGGAGAAACCGATGTTTGATCTGGAACGAGCGATTCAACAATGGAAAAAGGCCCTCCATAAAAACAGCGTTTTAGAGGACGGCTACAAAGAAGAGTTGGAAAACCATCTCAAGGATAAGATCGAGTATCTGATGAATCATGGATCATCAGAAGAGGAGGCGTTTGAAGAGGCTGTGAAAAAGATCGGAGAGGCAAGTCTTATCGGGGAAGATTATTATAAGACAGATACTCGGCATGTCAGCGGGCGCCCTCCTTGGAAAAAAGGTCGTTGGATACCGCCACTTTTTTCCAACTACTTCAGAATTGGATTGAGAAAAATCAAAAGGCAGAAAATCTATTCCTTGATAAATATCGTTGGCCTGGCCGTGGGACTGGCTTGTTGTGCGGTGATCATCCTGTACGTGACCAACGAGTTGTCTTATGACTCCTTTCACGGAGATGCCGACCGCATCTATCGGGTGGCCGTGCATAGGATCAACATCGTCGGTGAATTCCGGTTTGTGGCAACTCCCGCTCCGTTGGGTCCGGAGCTCAAGAACAGTTATCCGGAAGTGGAACAGGCCGTACGGGTGGTCCCCCCATATGAAAATGCGAGCAATGTCCTGGTGGTCCAAGGCGAAAAGAGATTTTTCGAAAACCGCGTTTGGTTTGCAGACGAAGATATATACGAGCTTTTCCACATGCCTTTTATTCAAGGAAATCCTCGAACTGCCCTTTCCCATCCCAACAACGTTGTCATCACCGAAGGAATGGCGAATAAGTATTTCGGAGAAGAGGCGGCTCTGGGGCAAACACTCCAGATCGAGATCGACTATGACACCGGTTCTGTAGAGCTCCAGGATTACGAGGTGACAGGTGTCATAAAAAACGCGCCTGTCAACACTCATCTGAAATACGATATGTTCC
Organism: Candidatus Aminicenantota bacterium; assembly: GCA_020348385.1. Classification (GTDB taxonomy): domain Bacteria; phylum Acidobacteriota; class Aminicenantia; order Aminicenantales; family Aminicenantaceae. Next base: position 18,197 of record CP070750.1, read on the forward strand.
TGTCCATGGCAACCATGAGAAGCAACCTGTCTTCTTTCGAAGAAGATTGGTTCAATCCCAAGCCCAAATACACCTATGTGAAACTGGCTCCCGGTACAGACGTCGCAGGTTTTGAAGAGAAGCTCGATAGGATATCCGACTTTGTGCTGAAGAGCTATTCTGAAAAATACAACCGGAAAATGGATCTGTATGACCTATTCCTCCAGCCTGTGACAAAGATCCATATGTTTTCCCATCTCATGAGAGAGATCGAACCCCCTGGCAATTGGTATTATCTTTATATATATTCTATTATCGCTTTTCTGATTCTGCTCATCGGGTGCCTGAATTTCATTAACCTGTCCGCTGCTCTTTCCACGACTCGCACAAAGGAGGTCGGCCTGCGCAAGGTCGTGGGTGCTCAGCGGAAACAGCTTATCTGGCAATTCCTGGGAGAATCTTTCCTGATCACGTTGCTTGCCTTTATTTTGGCTTTTGGACTGGCTTCTCTTTTGCTTATCCCTTTCAATCAAATGGCAGGCACAGAATTGAGTTTAGGCGGACTCACACAACCTGTTGTGTTTTTGTCCCTGCTGGGATTGCTTCTTTTTGTCAGCATCGGATCCGGCATCTATCCCGCTCTCATCCTGACAGCCTTTAACCCGGTTTCTGTTCTTCAGGGAAAATTGGCTCCAACAACCCGCGGAGCCCTTGCCCAGAAGATCCTGGTTGTCGGACAGTTTGCTATTTCCATTTTCCTGGTTATCTGTGCTCTCACTGTCTTTAAACAACTCCAGTTCATGAAGGGACGGGCTTTGGGATTTGACCTGGAACAAAAACTCGTTCTTCGTGTCAAAAGCAATATGCCCCATTTGAGAAGGGATTACGAGGCCATCAAAAATGATTTTCTCCAGAACTCTTCGATCTTTGGGGCTACGGTTTCCTCTAATGTTCCAGGAGATGACATAGATTCCGGTTATTACTTGACACCGAGGCCGGAAGATTTTAAGGGCGCTCCGTTCATCAATGTTATTACCATGGATCATGATTTTATATCCCAGTTCGACATCCAGATGGTAGCTGGAAGAGCCTTTCAAAAGGAAATGGGAAACGATGAAAGAGAAGGATATCTGATCAACCTGGCAGCAGTCAAAGAGCTGGGATTTTCGTCCCCCGAGGAAGCATTGGGAAAAAATTTCATGGCCTCGTATCACAGGATAAACAAAAGGATAATCGGCGTCACCGATGATTTCCATTACCGGGGGATGCAGGAGGTGGTCGAACCCCTAATTATGGATATCGAGAATTCCCTGTTCAATACCATCACTCTTTCCATTCGTGTGGAGAACATGAATGAACTGATGGGGTTCGTTCAAGACAAATGGGATGATCACTTTCCAGGGATTCCGTTTGAGTATTCCTTCCTGGATGAAAACTTTGACCGTGTGTACCGGTATGAGGACCGGATGGGAAGGCTCCTAGGCATCATCACATCATTGGGGCTGGTCATCGCCTGCCTCGGCCTTTTCGGATTGGCTTCCTTTTTTGCCCAGTTCCGGAAAAAAGAAATCGGTATCCGGAAAGTTTTGGGAGCTTCCACTTCGGATATCGTGGCCATGTTATCTAAAAAATTCGTGTTGCTCATTTTGATTTCCATCGTCGTTGCTTCCCCCATTGCTTGGTATGCCATGAACTTGTGGCTCCAGGATTTTGCCTACCGTATCCACATGTCTCCTGTTGCCTTTTTTATGGCTGCCGGAGGGGCTTTGGCTCTTGCTGTGGCGACGGTGAGTATCCAGGGGATTCGGGCGGCTGTCGCCAATCCCTCCCAATCCCTGCGAAACGAGTAGTGTTTTTATCCGCTTAATAGCTGCTCTAAGCAAGATATGAAAATTTTCCTGGGAAAATGGTTTGATCGAATCTATTTATTTTGTTATATAATGAAAACAAGATAAAACTAGGTTTTAACAAAAAGACGTGAAGGAGGGAGGGATGAAATCCAAAGTCTTTTTTTCAATCGTTATCTTATTTATGGGCTTTGTTCTGATTTCCTGCCAGGGCACTCAAGAACAGGTGGAACAAGTTGAACAGGAAGAACCCGTGCCGGTCATGGATCTGGCTCAGGTCCGACAAGCGATCGAAGAGGCTAACGCCAAATTTGGAGAGGTGTCACGTGCTGGCGATGCCGCCGCTTTGGCAAGCCTTTTCGCAGAAGATGCCAGGCTTTTGCCTCCGAACAGCGATATGATCCAGGGAAGGGAAGGTGTAGAAGCATACTGGACTGCCGGTTTTCAGATGGGAGTCAAGGATATCGTGTTGACCACGATGGATGTCATGGGAATGGGCGATATGGTTTGCGAGATCGGCAAGGCCGAAGTGACCATCCAGCCTGAAGGAATGGATGCGATCCAAGATATAGGCAAATATGTCGTTATCTGGAAGAAAAACGCTGACGGTGTATGGCAGCTTTATATTGACATCTGGAATACCAATCTGCCGCTTGAGTGAGGGGTTAGATCACTTTACTTCGAAAATTTTCTTTTCCAAGCATTCCCGGAAGGCGTTAATGTTGTTGTAGTGATTTTTTAGGGATTCGACATACTTTTCGATCTCATGCTCTCTCATGTGCATCGGGATGATTTGCTTGGGCTGGATGAATTCCGTGGCCATCTGTTGGCCCACCTTATCTAGGAGAAAAAAGGGATCGATGAAAGCCACGTCGATATTCAACTTTTGCAGTTGGAAGGTTTTGAAATACTCTTCGTTGGACGGGGCATAAATATCTCCCATGTGAAGGACTCCGGTCCCATCCATGTCTAGCAGGAAAGCCAAAGTTACGTAGGGCTGCTCGGGCATCCCATGATTGACGGGAAATATCTTGAGGTCCACCCCGTTGATGGTTTCTGTGACGATCGTTCCCCATTCAGGATTGATGTTTTTGACCTGAGCTTTTATCTTCGGAAAATCATCCCCGGTCGCCTCCTTCAGTTCTTTATAAACGATCTCGTTTCCTACCAGGATAGTTTCCGGATGTCCCATCAGGACTTTTGCCGCCATTTCCGGTTCGAAATGGTCTCGGTGAGCATGGGAAAAAAGAAGAAGATCGATGCGCTCGAACGGCGGGCGGGCATTGACCATGTTATCGAAAACCTTATCCGGCGTGTTGCTGTAGCCCCATGGATTTTTGATCAACGCATCCACCACGACATTTTTTGATTTGGAAGATATCAAAAATCCATCGTTGGAAATGTAGGTGATGCCCACCCAAGGCTTGTCGGGATTTCTCGGGGATAGCCTCGGGATCTTCGCTGCGCCTTTAGCCGTTAGCAGTTCGATGATTTCCTCGAAACCCCAATCCTCTGCGATGTGAAGAGCAGTTCTTTCATCCTTTCCTTTGATATTCAGATCTGCCCCTTCCTCCACCAAAAGCTTGACGATATCGAAGGAGCCTTGTTTCACAGCGTAATGCAAAGGAGTCCGGCCTTGCGCATCCAATTCATTTAATTCGGCCCCTTCTGTGATCAAACGCGTGGATAGCTCCACAAGACCGCCGATCGCCGCATTATGGAGAAGAGTGGCTTCCCTGTTGTCCTTTGTTGCGGTGGTTGCCCCTTTTGCGATCAGCAGATCCGCGATTTCCTTTTGTCCCTGTTTTGCAGCCAGATGGAGGGCCATTTTCCCTATGTCACCTCCGACGTCCAATGCCTTGGAAGCGACAAATACTTCCATTATTCCGGCATGCCCTCCCTCGATGGCAAACCGCAGAGGGGAAACTCCCATTCCGTCTTTGATTGTGATGTCCATGCCTTTACTCACCAGAATCTCGACGACGTCTTTATACCCACCGCGGACTGGGTAATGCAGCACGCTCCGGCCGTAACGATCCCGCTCATTAAAATCTGCTCCCTTTTCCAAAAGCAGTTTGACGATCGGGGCTTTTCCGTAGTATGCGGCGTGCAGCAGGGGGGTTTGATTGTCATTGTTCCGCGCATTCACATCGGCACCCTTGGATAGCAGGTATTCAACGATGTTAATGTAGCCTCCTTTGGCAGCCATATGCAGGGGCGTTTCCTGTTCATCATTCTTAGCATTGATGAGATCGGGGTATTGTTGCAGGATAGACTGGACCTTGCTCATATCTCCCTTTTCCGCAGCTTCCATTATATCGTCTGAAGCAGATTGAAAAGCTGGGGAATATAATACCAACGGCACCACCACCGCTAGAACGAAAATCAATAACTTCGCAGCGAATCCCATTTTTTTTCCTGTCATTTTTATCCCTCCTATAACGAAGCAGCGTACAATTATAGTAATACGTACGAGGGAAATCGGCAAAAGTTCAGGGCGGGTTTGTTGCTTCTATTTTTTTTGCGTCTTTTTGGGGCGTATTGTATCGAAGTTTATCCCCTCTGGAATTCCCTGAGGAAAGCGGGCGTATTTTGCAAATTCTTTCCAATTTATGAAGAGAGGCTTTATGATTCCACTGCTGGATTCGGCAGCTGCATTCGAAATTCCTGTCGCGAGCCAAATCGGCAAAGAAATCCCCGCGTAGTATCCGTGCGAAGCCGTAGAAAGCGTGCCAAGAAGGGCCAAGGTCCGGACCATTCCGCCTTCCTTATATGTTGCGAGCGTCACTTGCCTAGTTTTGACTATTGGGATTATTGCTATTCCTGTTTCATTCAAAATATAGACTGAAACTGAATCTATAGCGATGAATTCTCCTTCTACGATTGAGCTCACTCCAGCAGAATCATATTCCGCAATTATCCATGCTCCGTAGGTATCTTTTAAAGCTTGTTTAGGATTGGGCAGCCAGCCCTTTGGGCCTGGAGTAGCCACACACCCAATCATTATCCCCCCTAGGAGGAATATCAATCCGAAGGTTTTAGTTTTTTTTGCGAACATATTTGCTCCTCCAGAATATTTCTTCCATCTGACGTTCGATTTTTTTGTATTCAGGTGCAACGTCTCTTAAAAACTTCTCAGGGTGTTTGAACATCGTGATTGTTTTTTGGAGATTTTCTTCTTGGATCCAGCTCGACCTCATCCATTCGAGGTAATATCCTTGGCTTTCGAGAAAAAGTTCATAATGCTGGTATTCTGTGGGCAGCTCATAAACCAAGGTTAATTCATCTCCAGGCATAGTTACCAGTTGCTTGTCCGGCTCTATCAAACGACTCCTGGCTTCACTGTCAATCTTACCTTCACGAAAAACCATTTCTGGCAGGATTCGGATAGGATCGACTTCTTCATCCAATTCTGCTAAAACGATGTAGTCCAGTCTCCAAAGCCCTTTGGTCATCCGGAGCTTTATTTTTTGAGGAGTCCGTTCCAGCTCGGGCATCAATATCATCCTGGTATCAGTTGCGATAGGGCCTGTCTCTTGTATTTTGCCCGCCGGAATCCATTGATTGCCCTCGCTTTGGACGAAAACCTCGATTCCTCCCAAAACATCAGCAATACTGTTGGCGTATGCCGTCATGTTCTCATCCCCACGCTGAAGCTTGGCAAACCAATAACCTGCCGAATTCCCCATGTAGGCCAGCCCCTGATAGAAGAGATAAGTAGTAAGCAGTGTCTGGCGAAAACCGAGAATTAAACCCAATTTATCGCCGTTGATGGGCCCAAATTCCATGTCGATTGTTTCTCGGGTTGCAAGATTTTTATCATCGGCAAAGCTGAAGCGTTCTTTTCCGTCCAAGCTTACAACCGCAGCCAAGCAATCTCCTTCTTGAGCATTACATTTTGTAGGTTCATGGATACTTTGTGCCTGATAGAATTTTCTGTTCTGTGTGACGAAAGTCCTGCTGTTTTCCGGACGTGGAACAGCCAGAATGTTGGCTTGTCGGATAACATGGGTTTCTAAGGCTTCGTTTGTCAGTTTAATCTTGAGGTCTTGACTTCTCGGTTTTGTCAGGTAGAGAGCATCCACATCCTCTGCCTCAAGAATGGGGCATACACTGGAAGAAAATCCTTCCGCTTGCAATGTCAATTCTTCCCCATTCCAGGCATAGAAAGTGGGGCATGAACCAAAACACGCCTTTGGATTGGCCAGGCAAAGGACTGTAACAGCGAGCGACAAAACTGAGAGAACGGCCATGGTTGATACAGCAGGAGATGGTTTGAGTGTGTTCGTTTCGAAAATCGCCACATCTTGCAGCGAGATGGAGAAATCTCCGGCCTCCACCAGGTTTCGATTCAAATCAAGGAGTCTTCCAAGCCCAGAGATAGATTCATTTTCCTCATTCACTTCCCATTTCGATAAAAGATACACCTGTCCATCCAACATGTGGACTTTTAGATAGGGCGTATCTTTATCCAACTCGTTGATTTGCGAGATGGTTTTGATTTCACGGTTCAGTCTTTGCATATACATGGGGGTACATTGTGTAAGAAAAGCGATGATTAAAAAGGGGACAAGGAATCGTTCGGATTTCCTGATAAAAATGAGTTCTCCCTTCATGCTGACCCTCCCTAAATTGAAAAAGTTTAGTCCATAATAAGCATGGCTTAATTACCTAGTATATTATGGATTCCTTTCGCTGAAAACATGTTAAAGATTTGTCAAAGATTTGTCAAAAGTTTGTTAAAAAAAGAAAGCTATTTGAATGTTGTTGGAGACGCATCCCCTATCCTTTGACCTTTAACAGGAGCTCGTGATAAGGTGAACACAACAAGGAAAGTTTTCTTGAAGAGGGATGGAGGAAAAACATCGCTTTTTTTATCGGCAGATTGATCGTCGGAGTTTACTATATCTACAACGGATTGAATCATTGATTTAGTATTCTTGCCGCAAAATGGACAATGAAATCTGCTATCGGTATAGTCAGAATTATTTCAATACTTTTACATAAAGGAAGGAAATTATGATCGTTGAAAAATTCAAACATAAGATTTTTTGGGCCTTTCTTGTTCTCCTATTATTTGGATTTATTCCTCTGTTCAAAGGAAATATTTCTGTATTCTCGAGTTCGATTCTTGGGCAACAGAGGAAGAGTATCACCGGTGTAGTAATCGCAACACGCACTGACCAAGAAAAGAAACGCTCCCTTCTGATTACGGCTTCATCGGGTATTTCGGGAAAGCTGGTTGATGAGATACACATCGAACTTGCTAAAGATGCCGCTGCACAAGCTGTTCCGGGGCATCTGCCCTCTGATTGGACATTTACCGGTGTAGACCGAGAAATTGCGCTGACCGGGCCTGCTTTGGAGAGTCAACAAAACATATATATTCGTGTGGATGTGGGCAGCGCAAAGGCTCCAACGCGTCTAAAAGTCAAGATGTTTTCTTCTGGAAGCAAAGTCTTCGATAAACGAGTTCAGGTATCTCTCCTTCCGCCTCTTCGGTTGATAAACAGTCTTGAGGATCTGATCATACTCCCCCCTGAAGTTTCTCCCGGAGAGAATCTCATGATAGAGGTCCTCGATCCCCAGATCACTCCCTCGGGAGGTAACTGGACTATTTCCAGTGTTCTCGCCGAAGAAGAATTCCCGGTTTCTGGAAAACCAGGGGATAATCCACGCCTATCCGTGAAATTGCCAGGGTCCCTAATTCCAGGAAATCCGGTTGAAATCGCCTATACAGACCCATGGGGCCAACAGATTGTCCATGTGCCATTTGCAGAGGGAGTACAGGTGGTCCCCCCTCTCACACCCAGTTCTGCCTATCCATCCTTGACATCCTGTCAACTGCAAACATTTCCAGGGGAAGTCATTTGTGTATGTGGCTTTTTTCCTAACGAGGCAGCTTGGAGCGCACTCTCTTTCGATGGGCAGCCTCTTGGCTATCCCGCTTCGGCATCCAGCCGCGTCGTTCATGTGCAAATACCCATGGAACTGGGGCCGGGTCCGCATGTTATTGCCGGAAGCCAGGAAGCAGGTTTTTCAAAAGATAACACATTGGAAATTACGGTTCTTACATTGGGAGGAGAAATAGATCAGGATGCCCTGCGCCGCGGCCAATCGACAACTATGCGGTTGTGGATCGAGGGGACACAAGAACCTGTCAGTCTGGAGATCACGAACCAAACACCTGGCATTATTTCTATAGCAGGCGGAGACGTTCAGATTGTATCGACTTCAGGTGGGAATCCCAATTCTCTGGAGCGAACAGTACAAGGAATCAGTCCGGGAGACTTTCAGATCGACTATGCCCTTGACATGGACGAGCCATGTCCCTGTGTGGGTGGCGAAATCGTCCTGCCATCTGGCGCTGTTCCATCTGTCATTTTAAACGATGATTCTTATGTTTATCCGTATAACAACCTGTCTTCGTATGGAGATAAATTCGTCCAGATCGATGGAGGTGTTTTTTACGATGCATCCAACGACTGCCCCGATTGTCCGGCAGATGCGGTATCGCTAATCTCGATAGAAGGTAATGCGAGCGACACTCCCGATCCTATCATTCTTCACAATGGAGAATTCGTGATCCAGGAGACAGACCTGTTAATACCGGGAAGGGGTTTCGATTGGACTTTCACGCGCACATACCGAAGCCGGATGACTCACGACGGGCCTCTCGGCCACAACTGGGATTTCAATTACAACTCGAGACTGATCGAGATTACCGAAGAAAACCAGGATAGATTCCCATCAGAGACTTTTGCTCCGGTCAAGGGCGATCAATTTTCAAAAATAGGGAGTGTCGTTCTCATGGATGGCCATTCTCGGTCAGACATCTACGGCCTGCAATCAGATGGATCATACAGCTCTCCCCTGGGATCTTTCACACGACTGGAAAAAAATGATGACGGAACTTTTACGCTTAGAGACCGCCATGAGAGCAGAAAAGATTATGATAAAAATGGATTTCTTATCCTTCTTGAGAGTGGCCTATGTGGCTGCAGGGACAAGTTGATATTCAAGAGAGATACACAAGGCAAACTTGTAGAAGCGATCGATTCTCTCGGCAGAAAGATCGAATACATTTATAACGATGAAGGCAGGCTCGTTGAAGTAAAAGACTTTATCAACAGGTCTGTCAAATTCGCGTATGACAGCCATGGGGATCTAGTTTCTGTGATCTCTCCGACGGTTACAGGAACTCCCAATGGCAATGATTTCCTGGAAGGAAAGACGACAAAGTATACATATTCATCAGGATTTGCCGATGAAAAACTGAACCATGATCTCATGACCGTGACGGCTCCGAATGAGGTGGCCAACAATGGTCCTCCACGCCTTGTCAATGTTTATGATACAAACAAGAGCTCATATGCCTATGGGCGTGTTATCAAGCAAACATATGGAGGGACCAATGCGAGCGGGATCAAAGCAGGGGGAATTGTTATATATCTGTATGAAGAACTGGAGGCTAATCCATCAGGTGTCAATGAGCCTGTAAACCTGGTGACTGTGACCGACCGGAACGGAAATAAGACAGAATATAAACACAACAAATTGGGGAATCCCGTTTCCATCAAGGAATTTAGCAGAGGTTTACGGGAGGGCGATCCTGAGTTTTTCGAAACAGTCTTTGAGTACAATCAAGATGGCCAAAGGATTAAAGCGATTCTCCCTGAAGGAAATATGGTGTTAAATTCTTATTCTGAGGATTCTGGAAATATTCTGGAAACAACTCAGATCCCTGACAGTGATCGCGGAGGAACGCAGGCACAGATTACGGCAACATTTTCGTATGAACCCATCTTTAACCGGGTTAAAGCCAAAACGGATCCAAGAGGCAACGATTCCGGCTTCAGACCCCCAAACGGAGGGGAAAATTCGCCGGCCCGGTATACGACAACCTATTTTTATGACTATCAGGAGGGTAACAATATACAAGCTTTGGCAGGTTTTGTGGGCATTCCTGCGGCAGAATTACAAGGCATGCTGGATAGGGCCGGGATGAAAGTAGGGCTAGGGGATCTAAACGGAGACGGGATCGTTGACCAGGTTCAGGGGAATGTGGTTAAAATCGCATACCCCATGGTAACCCTGCCAAGTGATTCCAACCTGGCCAGACTCAAGGGGAATGTCAAGCAGGAGATTGTCGAGCTTTTTGTTTATAATCGTTACGGTCAGCTGACCAAGTTCATCGATCCTGAAAAAAATGTCACAACTTTGGATTATTTTCCCGAGAATGATCCGGATGGGAACGGGGAGGATAAGATCGAGGGAAATAGCGATGAAGCCTTTGGTTATCTCAAGGAAATAATTGTAGATTCCGCCTCACACCCGCAACGGGACTCCGGAGAAAATCCTGAACCTGCTAAAATCAGGACGCAGTATTTTTATGATCCAGTTGGAAATATCATAAAAGAAGTCGACGGACGAGGAATAGCCACAGAATACGTCATAAATCAACTCAATCAGAAGGTGCAAATAATCCAGGCTGCATCTGTGTCAGATAGCCAGGAAAACGGTCTGAAAGCATTCAAATATCAAACCAATCTCACATATGATTCTAATGACAATATTGTAAAAGTAGAGGAAGAGAACAGGGACACCAATAATATCGAACTGGCAGGGAATTTTGTGGAACACACATTCTCGTATGACATTCTGGACAACTTGATTAAAGAAAGCCTTGAGGCGACAGAATCAGAAGTTTTGGTGACCGAATACAGGTACGACGCAAACGAAAATCGGACCGAAATAAAAGAACCGGAAGGAAATTTCCACACGGTGGCTTATGACGAAAGGGACCTCGAACTGATGGAAACAGAGGGCGCGGGAGGAAAATTCGGCGGAGAGCCATCCACTATCACATACAATTATGACAGGAATTCGTTTCTTGTGGAAGAGATAGACGGTGAAGACAATAACGGAGACGGAAAGAACGACAGCATCACACACATTTATGACGGGTTCAACAGGCTGATAAAGTCTTTAGATCCTGCTGGAAACACTGTCGAATTGACGTACGATCCCGCGGACAACATCGTGGGAATAGCCCGGTCGGGTGTTATCGGCGGCCAAAGCCCTAAAGACAATTCTGGATCGAGGAATGTGCTGTTAAGTCAAACAGAGTATTTTTTGGATGAAATCAACAGACCCTACCAAGATGATGAATTGCTCTTCGTGTCATCCGGCGTGGCCACCCAGAGAGCTCCGGTTCTCCTGGATGGCCCTCCGGATCAATCCAGCGATGGGCGTGTCTCCACACGATACGAGTATGACCGGAACAGCAGAGTGGCCTTTATCGTCGAAGATGACGGGGATGTGTACGCCTATCATTATGATGGGACAGGTAGGATGATTGCCGAAATCGATCCTGAGGGAAATAGGGTGGATTACACCTATGATGACAACGACAACGAAACAAAGGTAGTGGAGACAGAGGTTACACAGCAAGAGAACAGCCCGACACTCCAGGAAAAATTCGCGACATTGAATGTGTATGACGCGTTGGACCGTCTAGTACGGACCACCGACAATCTGGGCCATACGATCAGGTACGGTTACGACAGCAGAGACAATTTGATTTTTACGAACGATGCCCAAGGGGATGAGATAGACGACGATTTGGGATTGTTCAAAGGCAAAATTAATAGAAGCGGCAATACGGTTCATTATTTTTATGACGGTGTGGACAGGGAGATAAAGGAGGTGCAGGATTTGAGGAAGGGAGGAAACGGCTCCGGTGAGATCGACACCTCGAACCCATCCAATCCTGACGGAAAGATAAGCACCGCTTACGAGTATGATAGGAACTCCCGGATTATTGCCGTCATAGATGACAATAACAACAAAACAAGCTATGGCTACGATAACATGAACCGGCTGATAACGGAAAACTTTGCCGATGGGACGGCAAACCAGCTTGAATACGACCGGGATTCCAATCTTGTTAAATTCACAGATCAAAACGGGACGGTTAGAGTTTGCCGTTATGATGCGGTCAACAGGCTTACGCAGAGGGAAATAACAAGAACGGACGGAGTTGTCGGTTCTACCCTTCAGAAGTTCGAATACGACGGACTTTTCCGGCCAACTTTGGCCTTTGACAATAACGAGCCTACAAACAGCGCAGATGATTCCACGGTTGCTTTTGTGTATGACTCGCTGGGTAGATTGATGGAAGAGGTCCAGAACGGACACGCTGTTACGTCGCAATGGGATGGCGATGGAAACAGGGTTGCGCTGATATACCCCGACGGCCGTAAGATCGAGATGACTCACGATAAACTGGACAGGATAAACAAGATCAGAAGCCTAGAGGCCGGTGAGGACATCGTGGATTACGATTACATAGGGCCGGGCAGAGTGCTGGAAAAGACTTACAGCAACGGGATGAGGTTGAATTATCTGAACGACGACAGGACGGGCCAGATCGGGTATGACGGGATCAAGCGCAAAGTCAAACAAAGGCATCTCACAGCCAACAACGATCTGATAGCCGGTTTCGGTTACGGATTCGACAGGATGAATAACAGGTTGTACGAGGAACGGCTTCACGAATTCGGCGGCAAGAAAAACACGGGGGATGTGTTCGCGTATGATTCCGCCGGCAGGCTGATAACACAGAAAAAGGAAATCCCGTCCCCCTCGGTAAATCCCGACGGAGGGAATCCCGGATCAAGGTTGATTTCATACACACTGGACGGCGTAGGAAACTGGATGCGACTGTCGACAGAGGAGGAATTATTCGATAACGCCGTTAACGAAATGAATGAGTACACGCAATTTGGCGGGAAGATGCAGAACTATGACAAAAACGGAAATCTTGTCCAGGATGAGCGGTTTATGTATGAATATGATTTTGCCAACCGTCTGAGAGCGGTGAAGCGAAGAGCAGACAATACCGAAATCGCGAGGTATTCATACGATTCCTTTGCGGCAAATTTCAGGGCGTCAGGGAGCGGGAGGAGGATCGGAAAAACTGTCGCCAACAGCGGAGACCTGGATGGGACCGTCGAGTATCTGTACGACAGGATCCATTGTATCGAAGAGCGAACGCCGAATGGAAGCGTGCAGCAGTATGTCTACGGCAGGGGAATCGATGACCCCTTGGCCATGAGCAGAGAGAAAGATACCTTCTTTTATCATAGCGACGGCAGGGACAACATCGTGGCCCTGACAGATCCATCGGGGAATGTCGTGGAAAGGTACACTTATGATGCCTACGGCAAGCCGAAGGTTTTCGATTCCTCTGGCACAGAAATACCATTGTCTCGAATTGCGAATCCGTTCCTGTATACGGGGCGCCGGCTGGATCCGGAAACCGGACTTTTTTATTACAGGGCCAGAAATTATGATCCTGAAAAGGGCCGGTTTATCCAGCGTGATGTATTGGGTTACAAAGATGGCATGAACCTGTATGCGTATGCCTTATCCAATCCGATTAACTTCATCGATCCCCTGGGGGAGGATGGCGATGAGTCGGGATTGGAAGCGGGGGCCGAAAAAATCGGGGGTAAAGGCGCAAGAGCAGCGGCAGGGGTTGCTGCCAGGGAATACTTCCATCGAAAAGGCAAGTATGGGGTCGCCTATTTTATCGGCGGAAGATGCATGCCTGTTATTTCCATTGCTTTAGATGTCCCCACCATATTTGTAGCAGGAAAACATCTCATAATGTTGGGTTATGAACGAGCTACCGACGATACTGAAGAAATGCTGGAGAGATCCAGAAAGTTGAAAGAGGAATCGGACAGGCTAAAAAGAGAGAGGGAAAAAAGGGAGGAGGAAGAAGCCCGAAGGCTAGAAGAAGAACGCCGGAGAAAAGCGGAGGACTGGAGCGCATTTTGGTATGAAGAGGGCCATGCGAGATATTGTAAAGAAAAAGCGAGGCAGGAAGCGGAAGCCAAAGCAAAAAAGAAAAAAAAGAAGAAGGTAAAGAGGGGAAAAAGACCATCACGGAGGCGGGCAAGCCGGCATGCCAGGACAAGAAGAACCATGGATAAACGCGGGGATAGACAGGAGCGGAAAAAGTACAACAAAGAAAGGAACAAGATCGGCGCTAGGATGTCCGTGACTCGAGTAAGATGAGACGGGCACCTTCGAGGGCGTCGGTCAAGATCCCGATACATTGTTTCTCTTTGGTGTGGTAGCCGGATTTTCGTGTCGTGTACTGCCGGATCACCAGCACTTCAGCCCTTTTGTCTTCTTGGTATTCGCAGATAACCTTTTTGGAGAGCTGGATTTTTTTCTTATACTTGGCCAATCCGAATCCGGGTTTAGCTGCCAGCACACAGTAAAAATATGGGTAGCTCGTGCCCTGGACCACATTCAGGTTGATCTGGGCCTGCAGTCCATAGAATCCTTCGGGGGAGTCGGGAAAGGCGACGGAAAATCGGGCATCGTCCGGGATGGTTTTGCCTTCCTTTCCCCGTGACAGCATCAAAGCCGGCCGGAATTCCTCCCCTTCCCTTTTGAGCTCCTGAAAAAGCTCGTGTAACCACAAGATCAATCTCACTTTGATGGCCAGGTTGGGTTGCTTCATGATGAGCCTCATCCCGGAAAACCAAAGAGGGATCATTATGATGGCGATGTCGATGGCCAGGATCACCGTAACTCTGAGGTCTTTGGCAAGCTCTCCGAGGATCAAAGCGCCGACGAGCGCCACGCCGCCGATCAAGATAAGGCTCAAAACGCCGAGCCAACTGGAGATGTCCAAAGCATCCCTGTCCCATTTAATGTTTTTCTTCCGCAGTTGTTCGATCTCCTGGATTTTTTCGATCGAGACCGATTTCCATTTGGGATCCTGCGTGAATCCTTTGATCCGCATGCGGCTGTCGTATCCTTTGACAAGGACCAAACATATGCCCACAAACAGGAGGGGAGCTCCATAAAGCGCTTTCATGAAATAGATCTGGAGGGCAAATCCTGCGATCAGCAGCAGCAATGCCAGGTTGATGCGGGCGTTATAAGGAAGATTTTTCGCGAAATGAAACCTCACACTATCCCGCCGGTCCGGCGGCGGGAATCCGAATAAACGCAATATGGCTGTCATGGGTAACTCCTCTGATTTTGCATACGATCGGTTTTGAGTTTTGCCAGCGGCTCTTTCAGTTCGCCGTACCCGTGGACCCTGAAGTACAGCGGACAGGCTCCGTGACATACGGCAAAATGTTCGCATTTGCGGCATCCTGGATGTGCCGCCCGTTTATCCCGCAAAGACCGTCCTTGTTCCCCGACCCACACGGCTTGGAAACCTTCTTGCAGCAGGTTCCCGACCGGTTCTTTCCAACTGGAACAGGGAAGAACTCGGCCGTACGGATCGACAGACAGAAGCCCTTCACAAGCGCTGCATCCTTTGTTGCCCAATTGGTGAGAAACCGGATTGAACAGGCACATCGGTGTTGGCGAATACCACATGAAACGGATGCCGGCGGCTTCGCCTGCAGACTTTATATCCAGCACCATTTCCTCGATCTCGCTGTATTTTATGGCCAGGTCTTCGGCGATACCCCGCCCTGCCGGGATAATCATGTTCAACGAAAACCGGTCCACTCCCAACGACTTGGCAAATGGGACCATTTGCGTGAGAGTATGATGGTTCAATCGGCATAGGGTGGCATGGGGATGGACAGAGATCCCGGCATCTTTTAATGCCATTAGTCCATTCACGGATGCCTGAAAGGCGTTTTTGACGCCGACAATCTGGTCGTGGATGTCCGGGTCCGGCGATTCGATGCTTACCTGCGCAGAAGCCAGCCCGGCCTTTTTTAGCGCCATTGCGTTTTTTTTAGTGATCAGCGTGCCGTTGGTGATAAGGTTCACCCGCATTTTAAGCGATCTGACCGCATAGGCGACAAGTTCTGTGAGGTCGTCCCGGAGCATGGGTTCTCCGCCTGTGAAGGACACGCTGGGCACCTCGGCATCGTGACGGATGATATCCAGCACTTTTTTAACATCATATGTGGACAATTCTTCCATACCGGATTCTTCATCCGATTCTGCAATGCAAGTGCAGGACGCATAGCAGAATTGGCATTTGATGTTGCAGCGCCAGGTCAAAGCCACTTCGGAAAGAACAGGTAATTCGATATACCCTAGGTCGAACGTCACCCGCTCGAGAGAGGGCGACTGATAGGCGTCACAGATCGCAGAATCCAGGGTGCGGGAAAGGTCTTTGAAAAAGGAATGAAGTTGAGATGGGAGTGATTTATCCCTTGGCCTGGCCGTGAGAATATCTTGGATCGAGCCTCCCTGGATGATGTGGTGCAGCACCCGGGCGCCCGTTTGGTTGAGCTTGAACGCCTGATTAGGCAGGCGGATGAGCACCCGGTCGGTCAACCGCACATGGACATAAGGACGGATTTTGGCCACGAAGCCGTCCACCCAATCCAGTTTATAGGAAGCAGTCGGCATCTAGTGGCCTCCTCCGCTGACGCAGGCAGAATGGCATGCCGAGTGACATGCCGAATGGCACGCGCTGTGACACGCTGAATGGCACGCACTGTGACAGGCATCATGGCATGCGGCGTGGCAAGCGTTGATGCCTTCGGCTGCCGCCCCCAGGTATTCTTGAAAATTCACGACATCTGGATCGAGCGGCATCGAGGCCTCGAATTCATGATCATATTGGTTGGGATTGTAGTGGCGGTGCATGCCGTAGCGCCAATGGTACCAGTACCACCAGCTGTTTATCGGGTCGTCCTGGCGGCGTTGGATGTCTTCCTTCTCGAGGGATTCCTCGGTCACTTGGCTGAAGGCCTGGGCAATCTGGTCGCCATAAAAGTTTTTTGTGGCTTCGATGTCGCAGTCCCAGGCTTTCTGCTGGACGTTGTGGACGACTTCCTTCAAAAGGCCGTTCAGCTCCTGTTCGCTGAACATTCCATCATCCTTGGCGGCCTTGTACATCTTCTGCTCATAGGGGCTCAGGTCGCTGTAAGGAACAGGTAGGGGAGTCACGACTTCCACTCGGAGAGGATCCCGGTTGACGACCTCGATGCAGTTCCGTTTCACGAGCTGTGAAAGGATGGTGGAGAAAATTTGTTTGTAAGGCACGCCGATATACATGCCCGCTTCGATCGGGTCAAGGTCCTTGGCGATCTTGCCCGGCTTTCGGAACGTAGCCAGCTCGATCTTGGGCGGTTCCCAGTCCTCCCTGACCCATTGAACTTGGTCCAGCTCGGATTGGGCCCGGACCATGGACCGGTGTTTGCGGGATACGCCAAAAATGCCGGAAAGCAGCATCACGGCAAATCCGATCAGCAGGCTCCACCGGGATTTCGAGGTTTTGCTTCTCCCTGTTGAGACTTTTCCTGGGGGTGCGGTTGTTCGATCTGTGGGTGTCGTTTCTCTTGGTGTTATGCTGGCAGTGTTGATTTGGGGGAACACGTCTGCGTTGATGTACTGTTGGATGCGGAAATGGTACATGGTGCGGGCGTTGTCCTTATGCAGCAGGACTTCGATGCGCTGTTTGTCTCCGATCTTCCGCAGGCGGTAGTCGATCAAGTATTCCTGGTTCATGAACCGTTCGGTGGCGAATCCTCGGGCCAGGAGTGCGGCTTCGATGTCGGATCGGTCGGTCTGGGGAGAGGTGTATTCAATCGGGTAGATGACTTTGACCGTGTAGTGTTCCAATGGCTGGTCCCAATCTGTCGGGGCCCAGTTGAAAACGACAAGCTCCCGGCCCTCTCCGGCTGTTGTGGGGGCCAGATATCCGGCCTGGGCCATGTCGGCGGCAAAGCGGAACCGGTAGGTCACATGGCCGGAGGAGACGCCGACCCCGTTGGCTAGGACGATATCATACTCGCTGGCTTTTACCTTTTTGATGTCCAGGCCATAGGTGTTGCCCCGGCTGTCGATGCCGGCGGCATTCTGGTAGTCGAAGCGGGGGGTGAGGCGGTCGAATCCCGAAAAGTAGAACCCGTGGAATTCTCCAGATGTTACGATCCATCGAACTACGTACTCGATCGAAGCTTTGCCGTCGGGAAACAGGATGACCTCGGTTTCGACGAAATCGAGGCGGCCTTCGCCTGCGATGGCCGTCGAAGCCAAGCTCAGAATTAGCAGTATCGACATCCAAATAATTATTTTTTTAGTCATGGCTCTTATCTCCCAGCCGATGATTCTCGGTAGACCAATTCTCTTTTATCACAGGAAAATTTTAACGTCAAAGAAAAAGGGGACGGTTCTATTTTTATTGATGGAAAAAACATAGCGAGTGCCAAAAAATAGAACCGTCCCCTTTTATTCCTGGTTCCATTTTTATCCCCTTTTGATCGATTGACCTGTTTTTTTTGTTATGATAGTTAAAAAGAAAATCCACGAAGGAAAACGAAAAAAATGAAAAAAAGTGTTCTGATAGCGCTCATTGCATGTGTTTATGTCGGGAGTTTTAGTTTGGTGCTTGCGCAGGATAATGCTACATCGGTTGAGGAGCGGATGAATGCCTGGGAGCACCACTGTAAGCTCAAGGAAGAATCCCCGTTCAAAGATTTGAAGTGGCGGGTTGTGGGACCGGAGTTTTGCGGGGGGAGAATCGAGGCGATCGCCTGTCATCCTGACGAGCCATACACGGTCTATGTTGGGGCAGGATCTGGAAATTTGTGGAAGACGAAAAACAACGGGACGACCTGGGAGCCCATATTCGAGAACGAGTCGACTTTTGCCATCGGTTGTGTGACGATCGCCCCATCGGACCCGGATATTGTGTGGGTTGGTACCGGGGAAGTTCTAATGGCCAGGAGTTCCTATGCAGGAACCGGGGTTTTCAAATCCACCGATGCCGGGAAAACATGGCAGAACATGGGACTGTATGATTCCCACCATGTTCCGCAGATCGTGATCGATCCAGAAAATCCGGATGTGGTGTATGTGGCGGCATTGGGACACAACTATGGCTATAACGAAGAGCGGGGTGTTTACAAGACGATGGATGGGGGAAAGACATGGGAGAAGGTCTTGTACATTTCCGAAAAGGCGGGAATCGTGGAGATCGTGATGGATCCCTCAGACAACAAGACTTTGTATGCGGCGGCTTGGGAGAGAGACCGGAAGGCCTGGGACAATGTGATCTGTGGAGAGGGCAGCGGCTTATACAAAACCACGGACGCGGGAAGGACTTGGCAACGTCTGACAGAGGGACTTCCGATAGGCGAGAATGTCGGCCGTTTCGGGTTGGCCATCGCGCCCTCGAATCCGAACGTCGTTTATGCGCTCCTGGACAATCATGAGCCGCCGCCTGAAGGAAAGAGGCGTCGCCGGAGAGGCGAGGTCTATCGGTCGGACGATAAGGGAAAAACGTGGCGGAAGATGCATGAAGATGGAGTGCCGACAGCCATCGGGTATGATTTTTGCCTCGTGAGGGTTGCACCGGATAATCAGGATGAGATATTCGTTTTGGGAAATAAGCTCCTCCATTCGACAGATGGGGGAAAAACGTACGAAGAGGCCGGGGAGACCATCGTCCATGTTTTGTCCCATGACATCCGGGTCAATCATCTGGATATGCACGCGATGTGGATCGATCCGAAAAATCCGGACCGGTTGATTCTCGGGAATGATGGCGGGGTGTACATGTCCTATGACAGGGGAGGGACTTGGCTGCACCTGAACAATTTTCCGATCGGGGAGTTTTATGCGGTGTGGGTCGACATGGACGAGCCTTACAACATCTATGGAGGGACGCAGGACAATGCGGCTTTGTTCGGACCGAGCACACACAATGTCGAGGACAGGCTGACAAAATATGGCGTGGAAGATCCCTGGAAACATGTCTATCTGGACAGGTGGGGTGGTGGGGATAGCTATTTTACTTACCGGGATCCGGTCGATCACGACATTATCTATTACGAGCACCAGTTCGGCGTTTTGCGGCGGAAAAGCATGAAGACGGGAGAGACGAAAGACATCATGCCGAAGGCAAAGGAGGACGAGCCTCGCTTGCGTTATAACTGGATGACTCCTTATTTTATCTCCAAGTACGATCCATCGACATTGTATTATGCGGCGCACAAGGTCTTTAAATCGCCCAACAGGGGAGACAGCTGGACGTGCATCAGCCCGGACCTGACCACGAATCCCGGCCCGGAAAGGCAGGGGGATGTTCCTTACGGGACCATCACGATGCTGTCGGAATCGCCCTTCCAGCAGGGACTGATCTATGCCGGGACAGATGACGGGAATGTCCAGGTGACCAGGGATGACGGCAAAACCTGGGCACTTGTCAGATACGGACTTCCTGCCA
Organism: Candidatus Aminicenantota bacterium; assembly: GCA_020348385.1. Classification (GTDB taxonomy): domain Bacteria; phylum Acidobacteriota; class Aminicenantia; order Aminicenantales; family Aminicenantaceae. The sequence continues at coordinate 38,261 of CP070750.1, forward strand.
AATGGGTGAGCCGGGTGATCGCCTCGCAGCATGAGCTGGGAACAGTGTACGTGACCTTGACAGGATATCGGGAGGACGATTTCGAGAAGTATGTTTACATGTCTGAAGATTTTGGCAAAACATGGAAATCCATTTCCGGGAACCTGCCCTCCGAAGGGATAAATGTTATCAGGGAGGATCCCCGCGATAAAAATATCCTGTATGTGGGGACTGAATTAGGGGTATATGTCACGCTTGATGGAGGGGGAGCTTGGCACTCGCTTTGCAACCACCTGCCGACAACCCCTGTGCACGACTTGGTGATTCATCCCCGTGAGTACGAGCTGGTCATCGCCACCCACGGCCGCTCCTTCTTCATCCTAGATGTAAATTCCATAAAAGGGGACGGTTCTATTTAACAGCTGGATTTTTTTCTTTTGGTCTTCCTTTTTTCTTTTTTGCATTTGCCACTTCGTACAAACCTTCCATTTTGGAAATGAAATCAAGATTTCCAATGAACAAGTGATTTGCAAACGCATCATGACACACAACTTTTTGATCCAACACAAAATTCCTGAAGCGTTTCTTTCGTTTCTCGGGACAGGTTGACAGCTCGATGTAAAGTGGGTTGGGAGATAAAATAGTGTCAATATGGCCATTTGCATAATAATTATAACTGCTAAAAGTATACATTTCGGGAGAGGCAACTAATCCAGCTCTTACTGGATTAAGTTCTATGTATTTCCCACACTGCAAAAGATATATGTCTGTTTCTATTAAATTGCTTTTAAATCTATCTTGCCACATGTGGCCACAATAATCATAAATGTTCTTATAGTAAAAAAAGTATGAAAGATTCACTTGTTTCATGAATCTCGAAAGTAGACTTTGAGAGTTGAGCTTAACAATTAGATGCACATGATTGTTCATGAGACAATAGTGTAGTATGTGGACTCTGTTTTCTTCTTTATATTTTTTAAGCAAACAGTAGTACATTGATTTATCCTGATATTTCGACAGAATAGTCTGCTTGTTGTTTCCACGACACATGATATGCATTGCCCCATCCTCGGGAATAATTCTTTCGACTCTTGGCATCATTGATCCTTTGCTTACTACTATAGACGGTGTGGGAAAATGAATTTTCACAAAATGTTGAAATTAATAGGAAAATGAATAAATAGAACCGTCCCCTTTTTAATAAAGGCTAGTCTTCTTTGGAGGAGAGGTAGAGCGTGTAGATAAAGCCGCCGAGATAAACACTAAAGATAAAAATCATCATTATCAGGGCATCAATAGTCATGGCTTCCCTCGATTTTATCGTTATTCAAAGCAAGTTTTTTGGTGATGATTTTGTTGAATATGATAAAAACGGCGATGGCGATTCCCCATTGAAAAAGCACAGTGCCGACAGAGGCTTTTGCAAAAATATCTAACCAATTATCCGGGTTCGTTTTGTAGCTGTCCCAGAACCACCAGACCAGCATGGCCACCAATTGGAGGGGCAGGAAAATGGCCACCAAATAATCGAAAGCTTTCCCCAGTTTGACACTGTGTTCAGAGCTGGTAATAATTTCTTTGCGGAATTTTCTCGGCCCAACTTTCAACACGAGGAATATGAAGAACGACCCGCTAACCATCAACCCCAATCCCCAAACCCAATCTTGATTGTTGAAAAATCCTATGCTGATGGCCGAAGGAAATCCAAGGGCAAAACAGGAAATGCCTACGATCGATACTGATTTTTTTCGGGTTAATCCCGAGTCCATGAAAATACGAGTGATGAGTTCCAATTGCGATATCAATGAAGAAAATGCCGCAAAACAGAGCGCCAAAAAGAAGAGCGCGAGAAAAAAGGAGCCCGACGGGATTTGCGAAAATAAGGTGGGGATCCATTTGAATGTCAAACCTTCGTTTCCCTGTTTCATGATATCCAACACTTTCTCCTGGGCCATATTTTGGCCTGCGAAAAAAGCGAAGACCGTCGGGATAACGGCAATGCCCGCTAGGAGAGAAGCGATATTGTTGCCGAATCCCAGACTGGCAGAAGTCAGGAAGGGATTTTCTTTTTTTCGTGAGTAGACACCATAGGTCAGCATAAGCCCCCAACCAGCACCGGTAGACCATGCGGCCTGGCTCAGCGCATTGAGCCAGACTTCGATGTTCTTCAACTGAGAAAGATTCGGCGAAAAAAGGAAATTCATACCTTGGGCGGCACCTGGAAGGCTCAACGACCGTCCCACGGCTATAAGAAGCAGGACAAAAAGAGAAGGGATCAGAATTTTGTTTGCTCTTTCTATTCCCTTGGCGACTCCAAAATAAATGATGGAACAACCAATCACGATGGCTATGAAATGAAAAACCACAGGCCCCCAAGAAGAGGTGAAATTTTCCCAATACTGCATGGGCTCTTTTTTGATGAGCCCTTGAAAACATGTGGAGAAGAAGTATTTGATGCACCACCCAGTTACCACGGTGTAATAAAATGTGATAGCAGCCGTGACAAAAGCAACAAAAGTTCCCATCCAGGCAAAATTTTTGCCGATCATTTTGCCGAATGAACCGATAACGCCCAAGCGTGTTTTTTTTCCGATAGAGAGCTCGATCGTCAAAAGAGGGATGGCCCAGACAAACAAAAAAAACATCCATGCGATAAGGAAAGCTCCGCCGCCGTATTGGGAGGCGATCCGAGGGAAACGCCATAGATTTCCTGTCCCAACCGCCATGCCCAATCCGGCAAAAATGATCCCCCACCGCGAGAAGGTTTCGTGCTTTTTCATGACCAGTCCCTTACTTTACTCATCAGGCTTCCTCGTGTCAACAACATGAGGGAGATACGCCTCTATTTTTTTCTGTCAAACACGATTTTGCCATTCACGATAACTTTCTGTGCTTCTCCCCAGGTGTTCAGCGGATGATTTTTCCACAGAACGATATCAGCATCTTTTCCCGGTTCTATGCTTCCCATACGTTCCGCGACTCCCAGGATTTCTGCGGCATGGAGTGTGACGGCCTTCAAGGCCGCGTCTTCTGGGAGCCCGTGGCTCTTGGCCACAACTCCCTCTGAGAGGATTGAACGTCCGCCTCGACTGTCGGTGCTGAGTGCAACCTTGACTCCGGCTTTGTGCAGGCTGCCTGCATTTTCAGGAGTGTGGGCAAACATCTCGAATGGGCCGCCGCCTCCCAGGCCCATGATACTCGGTCCCACTACAACTGGAACTCTTGCTTCGGAAAGGAGGTGGGCAATCCTGTATGCTGCGGACCCTGAGTCGATGACGAGCTTCAGGTCAAACTCTTCTGCAAGCCGGAGAGCGGTCATGATGTCGTCAGGATTGTTGACAAAACACCGAACTGGGACCTTGCGATTGAGGGCTTTGGCGATAGACTCATATTTTGTGGCTTCGGCCTCATCCAACTCTTTCCCTTTTTTTTCTTTGCGGAGCCTTTGATATTCTTGAGCCTGGATAAATTCCTGCCGCAACCTGCCGATCCTGCCCTGGCGTGTGGTCGGCATGTCAAGACCTTTGATTGTGGATTCTCCAAAAGATACGCTCATTCCTGCCTCGTCATGGACCAGGGCTTCATCTTTGTTTCCGGCAAGTTTCACCACGGCTCCGAATCCCCCGATAAGATCATAAGGTGAAGGTGTGATATAAGTCGCTGTCACACCACATTTGAGCCAAGGAGAATCCTCAATCGGAGTAAAAAAATCGATGATCTTTCGTTCTGGAACAATATAACGCCTTTTCTCTCTGGGTGGGCTCACACCAAAACTGGACCGCGCATCGATAATCCCTGGCGTGACGATCAAACCATTGGCATCGACCACTTCAGCATCTTTAGGAATTGCCACATTTTGACCCATAGACTGTATTTTGCCATCCTTGAGAACGATTATCCCTTCAGGGATGACTTCTCCCGAGACAGTATGGATTTCGCCTCCTTTAATGACCAAAACATCCCCTTTTGTCCAGGATCGGACTGGCGTGAATGTGAGGAGGCAAATGCTGATGAAAATCCCCAAATGTTTTTTATCGAGAATTTTTGTCATGGCTGAATCCTTTAAAGGCAATTTGTGTTATCTGTAAACTGCAAAAATATTGAAGCCCCTATCCCGGTTATAAACCTCTGTGCCCTCGACGAACACGTGCTCCACCAGACTTTCCCAATCGAAGGGAGGGCCGCTGAGAATCAAAAAATCCGCGTCTTTTCCCTGCTCGAGACTTCCGATCCTATCCCCGAGCCGCAATAGCTCTGCTGGATTGATGGTGAGGGCGCGGAGAGCCTCAACCTTTGACATGCCCTTCCGCACGAAGAGAGCTGCGCTATTGCGGAGGTAATATTGAGGGCCATCGGGGTGATCCTCGTGAAAGCTCAACTTTCCTCCGAGCTCGACAAAGTTCACAGCCCCTTCAAGCCAAGGGCTTTCTCTGTTGGCACCAGAGAATACAGGTCCCAAACTCACGGGAATACCGAGATGGGAAAGCTCCTCTGCCAGATCTGTAACGCCGAAGCCGTGGATGATGTACATATCCAGGTCAAATGCCTTTTTCAACTCCATGGCGATGCGGATATGCTCTGCTTGGGGAGCGTGAACACCGACAAACCATTCCCGTGTGATGACTTTACTGAGGGCCTCGAGCTTCAGGTCTTTGTTGGGAATCTCTGTGCTTTTTCCGGATTTGTAATCTTCCAAGGCCTTCATGTATTCCTGTGCTGCCTTGAGTTTCTCTTGCAGGAGTACTCCCACCTCTTGGTTGTTTTTTGGGAAATTTCTGCGCCGCTCTGTAGCCCGAATGGCAAACTTCATCCCACCATGAGCGTAAAACATTTCTTCTGCTGTCCCGCCCCGAAGCTTCATAACCGCAGCTTGACCGCTGTTCGGGCTTCGGCTTCCCGGGACGACATTCATAGTGGTGATTCCTCCTTCCAGTGCGATAGAGAATGAAACATCGCTTGTGTCCAGCCCGTCAATAGCTCGACAATGGGCGTTGATGGGTTCCGAGAGTTCGTTGTTGTCAGAACCTGTCACAGGCCCTTTCCAGAGAAGCTTTTGTCCCATGTGAGAGTGGCTTTCCACAATCCCAGGGATGATGTGTTTGCCCTGGGCATCGATCACCCGGGCTTCTTCCGGAATAGAAACATCGCTCCCTACTGAAACAATCTTATTTGCCTTGACTACCAATACACCTGATGGGATTTCTTTTTGTGTAACAGGATAGATGTGAGCGTTTGTGATGGCGAGAATTTTTTCTTCTCTGCTTTTGTCTTTGCCGAAAAAAAACACGGCCAAGATTGTCACCAAAAGTAAGATGAAGGCGATTTCTAAAAGTTTTATCTTGAGGGAATTCACTGTAATCATTCCTCCCTTCTGAAATTTAAGTTGTACAGAATTTTAATGCTTTATCAGAACCAGAATTTGTTTTAAATCCCAGAAAAAGTATTAGCGGTAGCCGAAATATTTTCTTTTGGTGGCCTTTTTCTCGGGCTTTGTGGGTGGTTTCCAGAGTCCGGACTCCACTTCAACCCAGGTAGATTCAATTTTCTCGCCGTATTCTGTGTAAATCTTGCTAGCGTTTTCATGGGTGTCGATGACATCTCCGAGAAGTCTGACATAACCTCGGGTGGCCACACCTATCAGTGCTGTTATACCTTCATAGGCTTCCTGAAAGTCTTCTGCGGTAAATGTTACGGTCTGGTCATTGTAATCGATTCCCGGGACACCCTCCAGTTGATCCAGTCGTGCTGGATACACAGTCCTTAATTGTGCTTTGATGGGAAGGGTCAAGTGGGTGGCCTTGCTGTTCGGGAGATTTTCTACAGCCCTTTTGGCGGCTTCTCGCATATTCTGGTGCACTTCTTCAAAAGGAATCAGATCTGCATCGCCGGCACCCTTGGCGGTTTTGACCTTCACGTATTCCAGCCAGTCCATCCATTCCAGTTGCTCTTGCAGTTTGTCATCTCCGGATGCAAAGATCACCGGCACATCGGCCCGTCCCCATGAGTAGGCGATGATTTCTGTTTCGTTTATCGACATTTCATTCAGGATCCATTCCATCCCGATGGTGTAGGTGTGGGCGGCGAAACCTCTCCCCCCGGTTTTGGAATGCATGCACACAACGGCTACGGCATCGTATACTCCTTTCTCTGTCAGCGCGGTATAGGCGTCGAACGACTCGTCTTTAGAGACCAATTGGGCACGTTTATCCATCCTGTCGACGAGCATATCGGGGTCGGGATTTCCGCTGCCGTGAGCGTCGACAACGTATATCTCATCCGCTCCTCCAGCAAACAATCCATCGATGACAGCGTTGACGTCGTTTGTTAGCCATTCCCGGGCTTTATCATATTCCTCATTTCCGAAGGAGAGAGATCGCATATCATTCTGGCCGGAAATGCCTTCCATATCATAGTAGACAAGTATTTTGGTTAAACCATCCGTGTCCGGAGCTGGATCAGACAAATATCTTCCCATTTTTGGTGCCTCTTCCATGGGTTTATCCTTCTCGGGTGGGCTGCAACAGAAAAGGAAAGATATTGTTAGAATGAAAAAGGAAACAACAAAACATTTCTTTGGATTCATCTTAGGCCTCCCTACACATTTTGAACAGATGTGCATTTTATCTCTTTTTGTATGAGGTTCGTCAAGATATTTTTCTTTCACTTGTTTAGTTTTCTTTCTTTGGAATTAAGTAACAGCAAATGTCCCCGCTGGTACCGAATTGAAAGTTTACTCGTAGCGGAGGGCGCTGACGGGATTGGAGCGGGCGGCTCGGACGGCTTGATAACTGACAGTGAGTTGGGCGATCAAAACGGAGATGGCAGCCGCCAGGACAAATATCGGAAATCCCAGGCCGATGCGGTAGTGGTAATCCTGAAGCCAACCCTTCATCAGGAAGTAGGAAACCGGCCACGCGATGAGGTTGGCCGCAAGCACCCACCTGGCATACTCCTTCGAAAGCAAGACCATGATTCCCGGTACAGAAGCGCCCATCACCTTGCGGATGCCGATCTCTTTGGTCCGCTGTTCAGCTGTGTAGGCCGCTAGGCCGAATAGACCCAGGCAGCTTATCAGAATAGCCAGCACAGTGAAGGTGCGAACCACGGCCATTTCCCGTTCCATCCCCCTGTACATCCGGTCATAGTCATCATCCAAGAATCTGTACTCGAATGGAAAACCAGGATTGAATGCCTTGACTGTCTTCTCGATGTGGGCGATAGAAGCGGGAATATCTCCGGGGTTTAACCTGACGAACAGATACCGATACGTTTGGAAAATTTTATATGTCGGATCATAGTAGATAATGGCTGGCCCGATCTCCCTGCTGACTGGCGTGAAGTGGAAATTCTTGGCCACGCCGATTATCTGAAGCTGGATGTCTTCCTGGGAAAGACGTGCTCCTATCACGTTTGGTAAATCCATGATCTCGGCAAAACGTTCGTTGATGATCACAAAAGTTAATGTGTGCCCTGTACCTGTTCGAAAGGTTTCCCCCTGGACAATCTCCATCTTGAAGGTCTCCCTAAAATCAGGGTCAACACCAAAATAGGTCACCAGGGGATTCACGTTGGGATCGCGTCCATCCCAGTCCCAATCCTGGCCGTTATTGTAAACGCCGGTGGGAGAGTGAGAGGTGGCGCTCACACTCTGGATGCCGGGATGCTGCAGAAACTCGTTCTTTATGGATGGGATATTGTCCAGCAACTTGCCTTCTATGGGGACATACAGGAGGTGTTCTTTGTCGAATCCTAAGCTCTTGTTTTTCATGAATCGGACCTGATTGTAGATGACCATGGTCCCGATGATCAGCATCACCGAAAGGGCGAATTGAAGAACGACCAGAGTTTTCCGGAACAAACCTCCTTTGGATCCCGAAACACGCCCCCCTTTGAGGACGGTGACGGGCTGGAAAGAAGAAAGGAACAAAGCCGGATAACTCCCACTCAAAAGACCTGTCACGATTGTAACGACAAAAACTCCCAAGATGATTGCCGGATCCATTAACTCTTTGATCGGGAGGGGCTTGGCGGTCAAATTTCGGAAGGCGCCCAGAAAGACACGGGCAATAAGAAGTGCAGCAGCCAGGGAAATGAAGGTAAATATCAAAGATTCACCGAAAAATTGGCGCATCACCTGCCGTCTTTGAGCACCCACGACTTTTCTCAATCCCACTTCCCGCGCCCTGTGAGCAGAGCGTGCTGTCGATAGGTTCATGAAATTGATGCAGGCGATGAGCAGTATGACAAAAGCGATGATGGAAAATATCCGGATGTTGGCCATGCGTTCCCAGTAATCCAGATAGACCTTATCGTAGCGGTACAGAAAGGGTTCGGAATTGGTGCCGGGATTTGACCGGCGGATGCGGTTGAAAATTTTTTCGTTGAAGGCAGCAATGTCCACATTGTCCGCCATCTCGACATAGGACCGGAAGGCAAGATTGGACCATGCGCTGAGGTATTTTGGATCCCACCATTTGGTGGTCAGTTCCAGCGGCACCCAGATATGGAACCGAATGGTGGAATTGTGGGGAATATCCTGCATGACTCCGATCACTCTGAATTCCTCTTTTTTGTTCAAAGCGAGAACCTTGCCCACAGGATCTTCCTCTCCGAAGATTTTGCTAGCCATCGTTTCGGAAAGAACAATAACATATGGATCTCCGAAGGCATCTTCCGGATTGCCACGGATAAACGGGAACGTAAATAAATGGAAAATCTCCGGATCAGCCAGCTGGATAAGTTCTTTGAACTGCTTATCGCCGTACTCCAGGAGGGCTTCACCCTGTCCGTTTGCAAAACGGGCGGCGTTTAGGACTTCGGGATATTCGGCCTTGAGTGCCGGTGCCAGTGCCGGAACCGATCCGGCTCCGCGGGTGACTTCGCTCCCGTAATGCTGGATTGTTCGGACTAGATAAAGAGAGTCCAGCTTGGCATGGAATTTATCGGTGGCCATTTCGTCCTTCACCCACAGCAAGATGAGGATGCAACAGGTCATGCCCAAAGCCAATCCGACGATGTTGATAAAAGAATAACCCTTGTGTCTCTGGATATTCCGGAAAGCGATCCTAAAATAATTTTTTATCATGATTGGTAGTCCTTATAATTCTTCAGGTCCTTATAATTTAAGACGGCGGTCATAAAAAAAGGTTGCTGCCCCCGTTTTCATTGTTTTATGCAGAAAACCATTGTAACATATCCCAAGAAATTCTAAAGGAAGTGAGATTATGGATTATGGATGGCTTTCTCTTGTGCCGCCTTTGTTGGCGATCTTCCTGGCCTTCATAACACGCGAGCCGGTTTCTAGCCTGGCTGTCGCCTGTTTGGCAGGCGTGCTCATCATGGGGCAGGGCCCTTTGGGATTTCCTGAACTTTTGGTAAAAACATTAGGCAGCGAAAACTTCATGTGGGTATGTCTTATAGAGGTAAATATCGGAATTCTCGTTGCTTTTTACCAGCGTTCTGGAGCGGTGGCGATGTTTTCCCGGAGAGTCAGTCACTTGACAAAATCACGGTCTCAGACACAATTTTTGGGCTGGGGATTGGGATTGTTCATTTTCTTCAGCGATTATTTCAGCGCTTTGTTTACCGGCCCTGTGATGCGTAACCTGACCGACAAAGCGAAAATATCCAGAGAGAAGCTGGCCTATATTTGTGATTCCACTTCAGCCCCAGTGGTTGTTCTAACCCCCATCACGGCTTGGGCAGTCTACATCAGTGGTATTTTGATCGGTGTCGGTCCAATTCTGGATAAAAAAGATGCCATATCCCTCTATATCAAAGCGATTCCATTCAATTTTTATGCTCTTTTTTCGATTCTGATGGTGGCTCTTATTTGCGGAAAGGTCATACCCGAATTTGGCCCGATGCGGAAAGCAGAGCGACGCGCCATTCAAACCGGAGAAGTCTTGCGTTCCGGCTCGACACCGATGATGGGCGTGGAATTAACAGATCTGGCAATTTCAGAGAAGGGGAAACCTAACATTTGGCTGAACTTTTTTATGCCTGTTGTGATCGTGATTGGAGTGAATATCGGGACGTTCCTGGTCATGGGGCAGGCACGGATTATGGAAAGCTTTATGTCAGCCTCGGGTTTTCTAGGGATTATCATGCTCATCCAAAGAATAGACAACCTCCGTGGATTGATGAAGTCACTACTGGCTGGCATCAAAGGAGTCATGCCCGCTGTTGTGATTCTTGCTCTTGCCTTTTCCATTAATGCCGTTAGCCGTGAAATGGGAACTGCCACCTATGTTGTCGAAATCAGCAGGGATTGGCTTAATCCGGGTTTGTTGCCTGTGTTGGCGTTTATCATCAGCGCCTTCGTGAGTTTTGCAACTGGTACATCCTGGGGAACCTTTGCCATCATCATCCCGATTACAGTTCCCTTAGCCTTTGAATTCAGCGGGGGACAGATATCGTCTCTGGTTTTGACGACATTGGCAGCATCAGCCGGGGGTGGTGTTTTCGGTGATCACTGCTCGCCCCTCTCGGACACCACCGTGCTCTCTTCTCTCGGGAGCGCCTGCGATCACATGGACCATGTCAAAACCCAGCTCCCCTACGCCCTGGCCGTAGCTGCTGTCGCCTCCCTAGTTTATTTAATCATAGGGTTGATTTTTAACTAACTCGTTCAGCTTCTCGACGGCATTGGCGTTATTCGGGTTCAGTTCCAGGGATTTTGCGTAGTTCTTGATGGCCAGTTTTTTATCCCCGGAGATCATGTAGGCTTCAGCCAGGCTGTCGTATCCGTTAGCGTACTTGGGGTAAGCTTTGATATTCAGCTTGAATATCTCTATGGCATCTTTTGTCCTTTTCTTTTCGGTGAGCAGATAATATCCCAAAGTATTCAGCTCTTGCGCTAAAAAATTGTAATCTTTTGGATGGTCTTTTTTGAGTGTTTCGTACTGTTCGATGGCAGATTTTACGTCTTTTTCCATCAATATCTTGTATAAAATATTTGCGATAGACTTTTTAGGAAAATCATAGGGTTTGCCGTAAAGGATCCGGATAATCGCGTCGCTCATCTGTCCCAGATTGGCTCCGGGTGTGTTGTTGAGCAAAACGATCAAATGTTTTTCATCGACCAGTCTCTCGATCCATGTGTTAAATCCGTTGATGCCGCCCCCGTGTGCGATGCTGATTAGCTTCTCCTTCGAATCGGGCAAGCTCTTCTGCCTCACCCCCCATCCATAGCCGTAATTCGTCATGTGCGGTGTGAACATAAGCTCTCTCATCTCAGCGGATAGCAATTTTTCTGTGTACAGGGCTTGGTCCCAGAGGTAAAGATCCTCAACGGTGGAATACAGAGAACCGGCCGCATAAGGCAAAGACATGTCTAGATAAGGGGCGTTTGTGTAGCCATCAAAGGCATTGGAGTATCCTGAGGCCCGATTCGGGATAATCGGCCCAGGTCGGTCATATCCGGAGTTTTCCATACCGAGGGGAGAGAAAATTTTTTCGTTTAAAACTTCTTCATAAGTTTTTCCTGTGATTTCCTCGATGATGGCCCCCAGGAGAAAATAGCCCGAGTTGTTATACAGAAATCTGGAACCCGGTTCGAACTGAAAGTCTCCACTGCAGTACTTTTTTACAAATTCCTCGACGGAATAGGGATCGCGGCTTATCTCTTCGAAAAAATTGGGAATACTGGTGTAACTGGGAATTCCCGAACTATGGGTCAAAAGGTGATGGATGGTGACCTGAGAGCCTGTATCCTTTCTGTAATAGGGCAGATAGTCGGATAATTTTCCTTGGAGGTCGAGTTTCCCTTTTTCGACAAGCTGGAGAATCAGCATGGATGTGAACTGTTTGGTGATGGAGCCAAGCCTAAATTTTGTGTTTGGCTCGTTCGGAAGGTTCCATTCTCTGTTTGCCAGTCCAAATCCTTTTTTGTAGATTACCTTTCCCTTTTCTGCCACCAATACCGATCCGTTAAACTGCCCGAGATCGATGTATGCCTGGATCAAAACATCGATTTTGCTGATATTATCTTGGGAAAAAGCGTGGATTTGAATGGATAATAGGAATACCAGGGATAATAATGCAGAGAAAATGATAGAAAGCGCGGATCGTTTCATGTCAGACCTCCTTTCATTAAATACGGACAAACTATTTTAAAAGTTCAAGAGGGAGAACATTTTCGAATTAGTCGTCGTCATCGTCAGGCACGAGTGTCACGGCCCACGAAGGGTAAGGTGCCGAGCTTCCTTTTACCGCATGCCACAGGATGCGGTTCAGTGTGTCTTCCGGGCAGGCGTCTATTTGCCGGAAGTTCAAACGGGCGGAAATATGGGCATTCCGGCGGAGGAGGGAGTCGGCGATATCCTTGGGATCCGGATTCATCCGGTCGAGGGGTATTAGATTGGGCACGGCCTTGAAAGGCGTGAAATCCGGTGTGGAAGTGAAACAGTCGAACATCGGAGTGGCCGTGGCATCGAATTGATTCATCGGCGGAAGGCCGAGGATCTGCTCGATAGTGCGGAGCAGGCTTGTCGTGTTGTACTGGGTGTGAACCACTGTGTGGCGTTTAGTGTATGGGCTGATACAGTAAGCCGTGGTGCGGTAGCCGCTCACATGATCGAATCCATTCTGCGGATCGTCCTCGATCCCGAAAATGACCATATCCTTCCAGAATCGGCTGTGGCTGAAGGCTTCGACGATACGCCCGAAGGCAAGGTCATTGTCGGCCACACAGGCAGATGGTGTGGGAGAACCGGCTCGGGTTCCGCTGGTGTGATCGTTGGGCAAGCAGATCAGAATGAGCTGTGGCATCCGGCCTTCGCTCTCCCAGGTTGCGATCTGTTCTGTGATGTAACGGGCTCTCCAGACATCGGGGACTTCCATGATCCATCCCACCGTGTCCGTGGGTGTGAAGGGCCGGATGGTTTCGATCGTGGGTTCGGACTCGATGACCACGTTGCCGTGACCATGGATGTATTCCTCCCAGTAGTCCTTCCACTGGGGTTGGCCTTTTCGCTCTGGGTCTGTCCAGTGACATTCGGGCTGGGTGAATTCTCCGAAATTCCAGATGGAAACGTTGTGTCGAAGGGCATTATCCCAGATGAAACCACTGGGTGCGTAGGCAAGAGCATCGGCATCATCCGGTCCCATACCGTCCGGATAGCTGCGGGGCCATCCGGCGAACGATCTCTCGAGATAATCGGTCCCGAAAGCCGTGGTGGACCACTGGTGACCGTCGGCACTCAAGATGCCGCAGCAGTAGGTGTTATCGAGAAGGACGAATTCCCTGGCTATCTTGTGCTGGTTCGGAGTCACTTGCTCGCCGAAAAGGCAAAGGCTTGGGTTGCCATTTCCCTCGGGTACGTCTCCCAGGACCTGGTCAAAAGTCCGGTTTTCCTTGATGATGTAGACCACGTGCTTGAAAATGCTCGGTTCGCCGATCCGCTCGGGAACCGGGCGGGGAGGTTGATTTGACCGTGGTTTTTCAGATGCAAGGGCTATTCTTTCGCGGTGATAGTTCACGTAAACAGATTCCGTGAAAGACTGCAGTTTCTTCCGGCCCGGCACCGGCAAGAGTGAGACCGAACCGTGATAGTGGTGGGTGTTGAATCCTAGACCGCCCGTCATTCTGTCCTGTTTCGGTTCCACAGGAAGGCCCTTGATGTTGGCCACACACAGCATTCGGTGTTCGGTGTCGAATACAATCGCTCCGGGAAACCATCCTACAGGGATGAGCCCGAGGAGTGAAGATTCCCGGTCCGCCGGATCGAATTTCACCACTGCGATGGCGTTCTGTGTCCCATTGGCCACAAAAAGGCGTTTCCCATCGGGAGAGAAACAGAGGGCGTTGGGGGATGCACCAAATAGGTCTGCCGGGTTGGCCTTGGTCCATATCGTTTCGATGATTGTGTCTGATCGAGTGTCGATCACGCTGAGGTTGTCGCTTGCCGCATTGGCACAAACAACATACCGGCTATCGGGTGAGACAGCAAGCGCTGAGGAGTGAAGATGGACAAGGATTTCTTGGATCGAACCTGAGGCAAAGTCGATAACACTCACCGAGCCTTCGTTAGCGATGTGCGTGACCGGGTCGACTTTGACGACGGTGCCCCGTCCCGCTGGGCCTGTGAGATCTCCAGGTGTTGGCCGGCGGCCGCCCCAATTGCTGACATAGGCTTTGCCGTTGACAAGCCGGACATCGAATGGGGCGACACCGACGTCGAATATTTGTGTAACAGCGTTTGTTTGGGTGTTGAGGGCAAGGAGCCGGTTGGAAAGGTTGGCGCAGACATAGAGATTTTGCCCGTCCGGGGATAGCGCCAGTCCGGCCGGGATTTCATTTTTTCGGCGGGGCGCATCGGCCGGCGGCAGCGGGATGGAGTGGGAGGGTGTGACTGTGCCGTCCTCTGCGACAGAAAAGACCTTGATACTCCCGTTGACATTGCTGAGATAGAGGCGGCTTCCGTCGGGTGAAAAGACAAGGCCGGTGTAGCTCAGCTGGCCCCTTTGGTCGGGTTCTAGTATATTTTTTTCCTCTGATGGAAGAGTGACACGCTGGGCAATCGTGCCCATTGTGGGATCGATGATGAGAAGCTCGCTCGTTTTGCCGGAGACCGCCAGAAGCCGGCTGTCCGGAGAAAGAGCGAGAGCCTGGGGACGAAGCCCGGGGAGTGGGATCTGTTTGCCGGCGGGTTCGAGGACTTGGTTTACCGGCAAGACCGTCCTGTTGTCTCCGGCCGTTCCCCCCTGTCCATTATTTGGTTCCTGTTTTCGGCATGAAGTCATTCCGAAAAACAGAATCAGCATGGATAGAATGGATATCAGGCCATGCGCGAAATGATTCCGGTCGGTGTGTGAATGGCGCATCATGATTTTTCCTCCCGTCTGAGCCACAAGTTAATTCATGACAGGGAGGGATGTCAAGGGACGTCTGTCACTTTCTCTGGATTCCGGGTGAGAGGGGACCGATCGGGTGATTGTCTGCGGTGTGATTGAGTTCCATCATGTAGGTCTTGCGGTCAGAACCGAAGAAAATATAGACCGCGGCCGATGGTCTGTTGTGGATTAACCGGAACAGTTCTTTTTCCTTTTCGTACACCTGGATGGTCAACCGATTTTCGTATTCTGCGGTCAGAACGAAACGGAATCCGTCTTTTTCCACGATTTTGGCGGGTGCATTGCCATCCGAGATATCGAATGTGACGAAATCGTTGATCCAGCTTTCTCGGACAACTTCGGGGATCGGGGTGTTGATCCTTTGCGCGGCTTCTGCCGCACCGTTTTCCAACTGCCAAACGGTAAAACTCAGGTTCACATACCGCTGTTCCTCACGAATTTCCGACCATGAAAAGAAACTGAATACAAGAACCATAACCATTGCTGTCAGCGTTTTTTTCATCGTGACCTCCACTGTCTATACAACGCGACAGCAGTCTGTATTCCCGAATTTTAATTGAGAAGAACGCCTATCGTCTGCGTCCTCGGTTGCCAGATTGCTCTTCTTCGCGATTGAGCTCTTCGATGTCCACGTCCTGGGAATAATCGCCGATCAAGTGTTTGCAGAAGTAGTCGGCCCGAAGCCAGAAGAAATATTCGTTCATGTTGCCGAATCCGTGACGTTGGCCGGGGAACAGGAAAAAATCGAATCGTTTATTGGCCTTGATCAAAGCACTGGCCAAGCGGATGGTGTTTCCCGGATGCACGTTGTTGTCGATATCACCTGTGCAAATCAACAGGCGGCCCTTCAGGTTTTCTGCGACCTCGGAATTTTTGTCGATCTCATACTCAAAGGATATGTTCCCTTCTTTGTCTTCCACCTCGAGCACACCATGGTGTTTTTCACTCCACCAGCGGTTGTAAATGTTGTTTTCGTGGTTTCCCGCCGAGGAGACGGCTACTTTGAAGAAATCCGGGTAAACCAACATGGCTGCCGTGGACATGAATCCTCCCCCTGAGTGGCCGAAGATGCCCACTTTGTCCTGATCGATGAACGGATGACGAGCGGCCAATTGCTCGATGGCCGCTTTTTTATCGGCCAGGCCATAGTCCCTGAGATTGCCGTAACCGTAGTTATGATACCACTTGGACCGGCTGGGATGTCCTCCGCGATTACCTACCGTGATGACGATGAATCCGAACTGAGCGAGGCGCCATGTCCTGTCGCCCCTGGAAGAGAAGGATTTGGACACGCTTTCTGTCTGGGGTCCGGGGTACACGTACGCGATGATCGGGTATTTTTTATTCGGGTCAAAATCGAAAGGTTTGTGCATCACGCCGTACAGATCGGTTTTACCATCGTCGGCCTTGACCTTGAAGGTTTCGGGAAACTGAAAGCCGGCGTCGAAAAGCGGCGAAACATCCATCGTCTCTAATTCAAGAACAGAATTTCCCCGGATGTCCCTTACGATGCCCTTCGGGACGGTATCCACACGGGAAAAATTATCGATGAAATATGAGTTATCGTCGTTGGCCGATATTCTGTGGTTGAAGTTGTCCTTGTTCAACAACTGGAGGCCTGTGCCGTCAAGATTGATACGATATAGATGTAGATAATAGGGATCCTCTCCTTCCTCGCGTCCGTTGGCCGTGAAGTACAACACGCGGGCGTTTTCATCGACGCCCACGATGTTTTCGCAGTGGAAAGGTCCGGAGGTAAGCTGTTTTTTGAGGTTGCCTTCCCCGTCATAAAGGTAAAAATGGGCCCATCCGTCCCGTTCCGACCAATGAACCAACTCCTTGCCGTTGTTGATGAATCCCAGACTGCGAGTTTCCACATAGGTATTCAACCGTTCCTCGATCAGAGCTTTCACCTCGCCTGAAGCCGTATCGGCATAACAGATGTCGACCCTCTTCAGGTCGCGGCTTGTTCGGGAAAAATACAATCTGTCGGGTGTCTCCGACAGCCAAAGGCTGGGTCGGTAGTCGTCATCCCTTGTGTTGACCGGGTTGCGCGCCGTCATCAACCTCAAAGTCTGGTCTTTGAATTTATCCGCATTCACCTTGAGTTTTTCTTTTGTTTCCAGATCGAAGATCAGGGTTTCTTCCTGGGAGGCTTCCTCCTCACCGGGCATGTGGTACTTGTAAGTTTCCAGAGTCGGCCTTGGTTTTGCGACAGAGTTTATCACCCACAGGTCTTTTACTTTCCGCTGGTCGGAACGCGTCATCGCGAATTTCTGGGAGTCGTGGGACCAAATGATCGAGGCGGTCTTCCGTTTGTCCTTGTTTTTTTCTTTGTCGACATTGGTCTCTCCTCGGCCGGCGCGATGATAACTGTAATACTCCTCGCCATCTGTGGTTAACTGGTGTTCTACGATGGTTTTGTCCTTGGGATCATGCAGGCTTTTTTCATAATTTTCCTTGTCCATGAAGAAGAGGTTGTGATGACGGCCGAACACGATCGTGTTGCCATCCGGAGAAATACTTGCCCAGCTGGGGCGTTCCGGTTTCCCCACATAGTCCTCCAGTTTGACAAGCTTTCCGGTTGCCAATTCGTATTCGAAATGGTTGTAACGTCGCGCCTCTCGTTTGGCGTTTTCCACAGCGCTCCGTTCCCTTCTTCTCTCCTCTTCCTCTTCTCTCTCTTCATCGGTCATGTCTCGGCGGCGCTTTCTTCTTTCTCTTCCTAATTTCCTGTCTTCTAATTCCAGTACATCCTCGTTTTTTTCCACTTTGAAATAGATGAATCTGTCGTTTTTGATGAATTTGATGCCTTCGATCGGAAGATGTTTGGCTTCATAAGGATCTTTGGTCAATTTGGTCAGCTCAGCAGCCATCTTAATGTTGTCGAAAATGGGTTGTTTTGTCCGTTTGGCCGGGTCGACGATGTTAAAGGTTTTACCTTCGGTTGTCTCGAAAACATACCAGAAGCGGTTGCTGTGCTTGAGCCAGTGGGCGTCCACTCTGGTGCTGAACACCATCTTTTCCATCTTATTCGGGGTGAATCTGGCAGGAATTTTGTAATTGGCTTTTGTAACGGGTATGGTTTCCGCTCCGAAGCAGGAAAGGGCGATGAGAAAACACATAATCAGAATGAATGAAAAAATCTTTTTTTGCATTTAAAAAGTCTCCTTGTTTTGGATTTATGAATGTATAGAGAACCTTCCTCGAGTGAAGGGATAATCAAAAAGGCGCATTTGAAAAGGGAAAAGATTATACTTAGCTTCGTGGATTAACACAACTGAAAACTTTTTCTTTCCAAATGGAGTATAAATTATCTAGGATGAATTGGAGCAACTTTAGGACTAAAGGGGTATTCATGAACGTGAGTAGCGGACAGCTTTTTTCTAAGGCCCGGCCTGAAAGTGTGACAGGAAAAATTCTTCAATTTCCGCTTGCCAGAATTTTTGTCGTGGCTTTATTTATTCTTCCCTATTTATTGATCCACAACAATATCTTGGCTGACTTTGTGGCTTCCTCATCTGGAGTTTTGCATATCGTTTTTGTTATCGCGGATGCCGCTGTTTCTCTGTTTGCCCTATTTTTTTTATATCGTCTGTACGCCAAATGGATTGAAAAAAGAGACGCTGTCGAGATCTCGAGGTCAAGAAGCCTGACCGAGCTGGGATCTGGCTTTCTCGTCTCGTTCGGGCTTGTCGGATTTATGGTCCTTTTTATGGTGCTTCTCGGTTATTACAGGATAGACCAGGCCTCTTCGCCGGAGATCTTGATCGATGCTTTTGTCTTTTTCGGCGTGGGCGCATTCATTCAGGTGCTGGCATTTCGTCTGGTTTTGTTTAGACTTACCGAGGAGCTTCTTGGTAGCTGGCTCGCTTTTGCTCTCATCGCTGTCATCTTCGGGATTGTCCATCTCAGGAATCCGGAAGCAGGGGTGTGGTCATTGGTATCATTGGTATTGGGGGATGTCCTCCTGTTTGCGGCCTTCATATGCACACGAAGAATATGGCTTGTGTGGGGACTCCATTGGGGCTGGAATTTTTTCCAGGATGGGGTTTTCGGGATGCCCAATTCCGGCGTGACAGAATTCGTCAGCTGGATCCAACCGATCATCCAAGGTCCCGTGTGGATCACCGGAGGCCGTTTCGGAATCGAAACCTCCTTTATCGCCTTTTTCATCTCTCTGGTGGTGGGTCTGGTTATTTTAAAAATGGCCGTAGATAAAAAACAGATCGTTAAACCGATTTGGAGTAGAATAAAATAGCCGTTGAAGGAATTGTTGGCCTAATTGAGGTGGAAATAATAAGGCCATTTTTTCGTAATACTTATGGGAGTTGAATTATAATTCTTGGAAAACAATCAACCCGATCCCTTTTTTTCTGTTTGGGATTTTTATTGATCCAAAAGACGGATCTCCCATTCGATCAGACAGCCCTGCTGGATGCTTACAAATCCGGGCCCATCTATCTTGAACAAAGTCGGGATTTTGGAAAAAACACGGACTGGAACGCCCTTTTTTATCATCTGTTTTGTGATATGGCTGTCGCTCCGGATGGATCCATCTTTATCGCCAGCAGCCGTCAGCACAAGGTCTATAAATTCGATCCGAATGGGAACCTGATTAAATCCTTCGGCCAGGAAGGTCAAGGTCCTGGCGATTTCAACATGCCGGGAAATCTGTCCATTCTAGACGGAAAGATTTTGGTTATCGGGGATAATCCCCGCTGGCACAGGATTAGTCTTTTCGACCTCGAGGGAAACTTTAAAAGTGTGCTGAAAACTCAGCGTCCTCCTTTCTGGCCTGTCGCGCTTCGTGACGGCAAGATCGCCTATATCGTCTACACTTACAGAGGAGATAGTCAGACGGATAGAGAAAAAATCTCATCCGTCATCATCAGGGACATAAACAGCGACGAAAAAATCAAGATCGCAGAATGTACATTCAATATGGCATCGCTTTTGGTGGGACAGGGATCGATCAGCTTCGGAGATGCGACAAGCGGGGAATTTTTTATCAATTCGTCGAAAGAGAA
This sequence comes from Candidatus Aminicenantota bacterium, assembly GCA_020348385.1. Lineage (GTDB taxonomy): Bacteria > Acidobacteriota > Aminicenantia > Aminicenantales > Aminicenantaceae. The sequence goes on from CP070750.1 coordinate 58,126, forward strand.
AAACCTGATAGTGGGAAATTCCCTTCTCCCATATTTCGACGTCTTTTCTCCGGATGGGACGAAGATATCGACTTTCCCATTAAACATAGAGCCGATTCCCGTGACCAAGCGAGTGATCAGCGATTACAAAAAATATCAAATCGATCAAATGAACACCCACTCTAGTTTATCTCAGACCCAAATCCAAGAGATGATGAAACAATTGAAAAAGGCCTCTTGGGATCACATGTTCAGCGAGAACCTTCCTCTTTACCGGGAAGTCCTGATGGATACAGAAGGAAATCTTATCGTCTTCAGAAGAACAGACTGTCTGGGAGAAGAGTGCCAGATTTATGTCCAGGTTTATTCTCCTGATGGGGAATTCATCTGTGAGACAGAATTGGTGGAAGGGCCTTTCGAATTAAGCATCGATCCCCGCATCAAAAATATGTGTTTTACCAGTCATGGACTTTTTGCCATGGTTGGGGTGAAAGATGCGCCGGAATTCGAGCTCCGTGTGATTAAGGTGACATTCAAATAGCCCACACCTGGCATAGCTCTTCACCGTCATCCTGATTTTTCATTCGATTCCCGAAGAAAACGTTGACATTGTGTATCGGAGTGGTTCTCTTTTAACAAAAAGGGGAGGCCGTGAAATGATTGACAAATCGGGAAATCCCGATAGACTAGAGGGCATAGTCATGGAAGAAGGAGGTTAGTCCGGTGAGTAAGTACAATCATTTTATCGCTTTGTCTTTGTGTCTGGGTTTGATCGGTTTTTTTTGTTGCTCGCCAAACAATAATGAAGCATCAGCAGCAGGCAGCAGCACATACGAAGATCTGGTCAAGCTGTTCGAGGAATGGCGGAAATTCCAGAAGCCTGCCATCGTGGATGCTGTGCCTGATTATACCGCGGATGCAATGGCCAAACAGCATCTCGAGCTGAAGGAATATCAGGCCCGGCTGATGGCGATCGATCCCAGTTCATGGCCTGTTTCTCAGCAGGTGGACTACCACATCGTGCGGGCCGAGATGAACGGATTGGACTTCGACCACCGGGTGCTGAAGCCATGGTCGAGGAATCCTCGGTTTTACGCGGTGTATTACACATCCCCTTCGGATGTACCGGCCCTGGAAGGACCATGGAGGTATGGGACGCTTTGTCTGTGGAAGTATACCTTTCCGCTCGAGGGTGAGCAGTATGATGATTTCCAGATGCATCTCAAGGCCATCCCCGAAGTACTCGAGCAGGCCAAAGGGAATCTCGTCGAAGATGCCAAGGATCTTTGGTTTCTCGGAATTAGAAGAAAAAAATCAGAAAGCGTGTATCTGGAAAATCTCGCCGAGCGTTTGGGAAAAGACCACCCTGACCTCATTCCGGACTTTGACCGGGCCAAGGCAGCTGTGGATGAGTTTCGCGAGTGGTTAGAAACCAAGCATAAAAACATGACAGCGCCATCGGGCATCGGTGTTGAAAACTACAACTGGTACATGAAGAATGTACATCTCTGGCCCTACACCTGGGAAGACCAATTGGTGATCATGAACCGGGAGCTGGAGCGTTCGATCGCTTTCCTAAAACTGGAGGAGAACAGGAATCGCCATCTTCCACCTCTCAAGCCTCCGGAAAACAGGGAGGAGTACCAGAAACGCCATGACGAGGCGGTGGAACATTTCATGAGATTCATGCGGGAGAACGTGATGACTCTTCCCGATTATCAGAACAATACGCTCAGGCGTACTGTCAGATTCATCCCGCCCGATGGGCTTCGCGATTTTTTCACACAGGTCGACTACCACGATCCACTCCCGCTCCGTTGTCACGGCACGCACTGGTTCGACCTGGCGAGGATGGATCACGAACCCCATCCCAGCCCGATTCGCCGGGTTCCACTCCTTTACAATATCTGGGATTCACGGGCCGAAGGATTGGCCACTGGGATGGAAGAGATCGCGATGCACGCAGGGTTGATGGATGAAAAACCGAGAGTCCGGGAGCTTGTCTGGATCATGCTGGCCTGCCGCTGCGCGCGGGGAATACCAGACTTGAAGATGCACAGCAATGAGTTCACTTTGGAGGAGGCAGTCGATTATGGCGTCAAGTGGACACCTCGAGGCTGGATGCCCAAAGACGGGAATACTATCTGGGCGGACGAGGACCTCTACCTGCGGCAACCCGGGTATGGGACAAGTTATGTCGTGGGCAAAGTCCATCTCGAAAAACTGATTGCCGACCGTGCCGAACAGCTGGGCGATAAATTCGATCTTAAGTCATTTTTCGACGAGTTCCACACTTACGGGATGATCCCCCTTTCTTTGATCCGGTGGGAGATGACCGGGCGCGACGACGAGATCAAAAAATTATGGTGAGAAATGTTTCGGAATTATATCATTGTTGCCTTAAGGAATATCCGGAAATACAAGGGATTTTCACTGATCAATATCGCCGGATTGGCCATCGGGATCGCCAGCTGCCTGATGATCCTGGTTTTCGTGCGCAGCGAGTTGAGCTACGACCGGTTCCATGATAAAGCTGAACGGATCTACAGGGTGGGATTCACGTTCCATGTCGGAACGAACCAGTTCGATGCGGCCTTGGGGCCCTGCCCTCTTGCAGCAGCATTGGTCAATGATTTTCCCGAAGTAGAGAAGGCAGCAAGGATTTTTGCAAGACAAAGCCGCGGGGGGGATGTGTTCGTTCGGTATGGAGAAAAGCGTTACAAGGAAGACAAATTCCTCTGGACTGATCCCGAGCTTTTAAATATTTTGACCATTCCGTTTATCAAGGGGAGCCCTGGAGAAGCGCTTGCACAGCCCAATTCCGTCGTTATGACGGCCGAAACAGCAGTGAAATATTTTGGGCAGGAAGAACCGATCGGGAAGATGCTGGAGTTGGGGGATGGCTCTCTGTACATGGTCAATGGTGTGACCGAATCCTGGCCGGGGCATTCCCACTTCCATTTCGACTTTTTGGCTTCGTTTTCGAGCCTTCCCAAGAGCGAAGACCTTGATTATTACGACACGGCCGTGTTCACCTACATCCTGCTCCGGGAGAATGCTTCGATCGATGAGCTGGAATCCAAGTTACCCGAATTCTCCGGCAAGTGCATGGCACCGATCATCGAAAAAATCATGGCGGTTCCATATGAAGAATTTCTGGACTCAGGCAATTTCATCGGATTCATGACACAACCTCTCCGTGATATCCATCTCCGCTCGAAGTGGGGGAATGAACTGGAACCGCAGGGGAGTTTCAACACCGTGATCATCTTTTCCGCTATTGCCATGCTCATCTTAATTGTCGCCTGTATCAATTTCATCAACCTGACGACAGCCAGGTCTACCCAGAGGGCAAATGAAGTGGGTGTTCGTAAGGTCGTAGGATCGAGCCGCGGGCAGCTTGTCCGACAATTCCTTTCCGAATCCGTCTTCCTGAGTTTTCTCTCTTTTTTGTTGGCACTGATTTTTGTCGAGCTCGCTCTCCCGGTTTTCAACACGTTGGTCGGGAAGGAATTTTCTTCCAATCATATCCTTGATTGGCCCTTTCTGCTGATCCTGTTGTTCGGGGCGATAATTATCGGAATCGCTGCCGGTAGTTATCCTGCTTTTTTGATGGCGTCTTTTCGACCCGTGTTCGTGCTCAAAGGAAAAATACAATCGAGCATGAGAGGGAGAAGATTCCGGGATGCGCTGGTCGTTTTCCAGTTTTGTGCTTCTGTCGTTCTTTTGGTTGGAACTGCCGTGATCTTCACCCAGCTGCACTACATCAGGAACAAGGAGCTGGGTTTTGACAAGGAGCATGTTGTAGTCATTCAGCGTGCCGAGAAGCTCGGTTCTCAGCAGTTGGCCTTTAAAAACCAGCTTTATCAAAACCCTGCTGTCCTGAACGCGACGTTCACCGACTCACTTCCTCAGATTCTGCTCGAGGCCAAAGTGTTCCAGAAGGAAGGGGCGGGGAGCCAGGAAAACAACACCCTGATCACCATCACGGCCGATTATGATTTGCTCGAAACCTACGGGCTCGAGATGATTTCGGGGCGATATTTTGAGAGAGAGCGGTCTACAGATACAGAGGCTGTGGTTTTAAACGAAACGGCCATTAAGGCGCTCGATATTCAGGATCCGTTGGAAAAACGATTCGTCCTTGTCGGATTGAAAAGAAGACCGATGGACATCATCGGCATCATCAATGATTTTCATATGGAGTCTTTGCATACCAAAATCGGTCCGACAGCTGTTATCCTGTTTGGCACTCGTCCCAGCGTGCTCCTGTCGGTTCGGGTTCGTCCCGGGGATCTGCCGAAAACCCTGGGTTTTCTGGAGGACAAATGGAGCGAGTTCACCAACAACCAACCGTTTGAATATGTCTTTTTCGATGACCAGTTCGACATGCTGTATAAAGCGGAAATCCAGGCAGGAAAGGTGATCACGGCTTTTGCCTGCCTTGCTGTTTTTATCGCCTGCCTGGGGCTTTTGGGTCTGGCCTCGTTCACGGCGAGCCAACGGACCAAAGAGATCGGCATTCGGAAGGTGTTGGGCGCGACGACTTCAGGGATCCTTGTCTTGCTGAACAAGGACTTTGTCAAACGTGTGTTGGTGGCCAACTTGATCGCATGGCCGCTTGCCTACTACGCAATGAACAAGTGGCTCCAGAACTTCGCCTATCGGATTCGTATCAACATCTGGATGTTTCTGGCCTCTTCGGTCATTGCGTTGCTCATCGCTTTTTTTACAGTGAGCTACCAGACTTTCAGGGCAGCCCGGGGTAATCCTGTCGACTCCCTCCGCTATGAATAATTAGGTAAAAAGGGGACGGTTCTATTTTTCCCTTATAAATATCTGGACTGCCTGCTAAAAGCAAAAAATAGAACCGTCCCCTTTTTTTTGATTAGGTGGTAGAATACTCAGTCTTTAGATTTTTAAAAAAAGGATTAAGCATGATTAAAGTTCATGTGATAGAAGAAGTTTTGAGACTTTGGGGAATCCGACTCAAAAAAATCCATGAGGATATTACCATCGCCGGAAGTCCGGACCGGTGCCTTTTCCGTACAGTATTTGAAGACCGGGAGGGGAAGCTTTATATCCTCGAAAATTTGGAGGCGGATTATATTCCCCACAAAAAAAAGATAGCAAAGGCTCTGGCTTTCCTTTCAGAAAAAGGATTATCCTAAGTCCGTACTTATCTATCTCTCGGTGATGAAGGATACATAGCGACATGGCAGAACCGTTACTGGCAAGTCTCTCCCTATGTTGACGGCATATCTTTGGAAAGACCGGCGTATGCCTTCGAGGGCTGGCGGGGCCCAGTGCTGGCCGATTTTTTAATTGATCTTCGGGGAAAATCAGAGAATGTACCTCTTTTCGACAGATCACAGCCCTTTTCCATCGTTTCTTTTAATCGGGATTTCTTGGCCAAAATAAGATCCCGGGAACCCCAGTTATACGAGCATGTACGTCCAGCAATCGACTTCCTGGATCAAAAGTTTGTGAACGTTCACGATGACCTGCCGGTTCGGTTTTGCCACGGGGATTATCATCCCTTGAATGTTATCTGGTCTGACAAAGGGATCAACGCCGTCATCGATTGGGAATTCCTTGGTTACAAACCGGAAATTTACGACATCGCCATGATGATCGGCTGCCTGGGGATGGAAAAACCACAGAGCCTGACTGAGGACCTCGTGTTTGAATTCGTTAAGAGGCTCAAAGAATCCGGGCTCATTGCAGAGATCAGTTGGTTCCATCTGTTCGAGTTTATCCTGGCCCTCCGGTTTGCCTGGCTTTCGGATTGGCTGAAGCGATCCGATCCCGAGATGATCGATCTCGAAACAGTCTACATCCAGCTCCTTCTCGACAACCGCGAGATCCTTAAACGTTCTTGGGGAATCTAATTTTTTTGACTGGATTTTCTGGAACCGAAAGCGTAACCGATCACGCCCTGTTTGCAGTTGTCTGCACACTGTCCGCATAGGATGCAGTCTCCATGCTCCATGTCAGCGGTTTTGACCTGATGCCAGACATCGATGCTCATGGGGCAATTTTTGGTGCAGGTCTTGCAATCGATGCAGCTTTCTGGATTGGCCTGGAGCTGGAGAGAATGCCACCCGATTGCATTCCGTGTTTTCCTCCCGAAAATCATGAAGGGAGCAATCCAACATCCGTAATGACAAAAGGCGTGTCGGCCGGCCGCCAGAGCAAGAATCAGGAATACAAACAGTACCGTAAAGTAGGTAACGAACTGCATCGGATCCGAGACAGAAATCCCATTTTCGGTCATATAGAGGGGATGAATCTTTTTGATGCCACCAGCACGAACGAATCCGAATACGATGAATATGAACCAAGGAGTCCAAACGAGATACTTGATCCAATGATGTTTGGGCCTCCGCTTGTTGTTAATTCGGGCGCATATATCTTGAAAGCATCCCACCGGACATGTCCACCCACAAAAAGCTCTCCCGATAAGCAGAGATGAAACAAAAAGAATACCAAACAACAGCAGGCTACCGGAGATGATTCCCTCGAAAGCTCCATTCATGCTTATATAGGGAGAGAAATAATTGAGGATAACTGGAAAACTTAAAAAAACGATAAAGATGATGGTATTTCGTATTTTTTGACGCATGGTATTCTCTTTTTTCATTTATTCAAGCCTATTTTGAACCGGGTAGTTTTTCAAGTATGGCTGTTAAATTTTGTTTATATGTATGGAATGCTTTGCGTCCTTTCTCCGTTATGAAAATTCGTGTTCGTGGGATTTTATCGACGAACCTTTTTTCGATTTTAACATATCTTGCAGCTTCTAATTTGTTTAAATGTGATGACAAATTTCCCCTCGTTAAATTTGTTTGACGCAGCAAAAATAGAAAATCAGCTTTTTTAACGACATATAAATAGGCCAGGATGAGAAATCTGGCCGGTTCATGGACCACACGGTCTATATTTTCGATGGGTTTTAGATTAACTCCGATAATATTATTATTATTCTTCTTCATTGGTCATCTCTTCAATCATTGGGGGATTTTTCTGGAGGAAACGAATGAAAATGATAATCCCAGAAACAAAGGACATTATAGCGATCACAAAACAGAATAGTGCCATGCCTGTATACGTATAATCGCCTTCGAATTTTAGGGCTGATAATATGATTCCGCTGATAACGGAAATAGCCACGAATATGTAGAGACGCACTAGGCCGGATTTATGGGCTAAATAGAAAAATCCCGCTGAACAAATTACTCCAGCTATGGCAGGCGACCATTGGCGCAAAGTTAAATCATCCTGGTTGCTCCCAAGCAGGATAAATGAAATGGCTGCTAATCCAGCGACTATCAAGATAAAGATTGCCATCTGTTTAAAATGGATTTTTGGTTTATCCTCATCTAATTCTACATACCCGGTTCGAGGATATGTGAATCGTTTTTTGAGCACTTTTATTCCTGGGGCAAGCACGAATATTCCAAGAATTGCTGATATTATAAAAATATCCTTCCCGTAAGTAATGGCGAAAAAAACGAACAAAATACTTGTCAATATTTCAGTAATTCCATCCTGTAATGAATCTTTGAACACTTTTTTTCCAAAACTAGCAAGGTTTATATCAGCCGACATAATGCTCTCCCCTTATTGAGTCATTATTAATTGTGCCGCATATTGGTTTGCAAGACAAACTAGTATGTAATATATGTTTCTTTTCGTAGAATGTCAAATAATTTATTACCGTTGTAAGCATTTATATTTCCATGCGAATTGGGCTTTTGGGGATGGTTAGAGAGGTCATTGAAGACCCCGTCCCACCTAATCGGTCTTCGAAGGAAACAATGACCTTACTCGTATCTTAATGAGTCCACCGGGTTTGCCCTTGCAGATTTGATCGCTTGATAGCTCACCGTCAGGAAAGCGATGGCAAAAGACATTCCTGCTGACAGGATAAATATCCACATTCCCACACTCGTTTTGTAAGCGAAATTTTGCAGCCACTTGTTCATGGTTAAATAGGCGATTGGGCAAGCGACAAAATTAGCAACCATAACCAGGCCGAGAAATTTTTTTGTTGTTAACATGGTGATATTCCACTCTGTGGCGCCCAAAACTTTGCGAATGCCGATCTCTTTTGTCCTTTGTTTTGTCGTGAAGGATGCCAGCCCAAAAAGTCCTAGGCAGGCCACGAACAGAGCGATAATTGTATAGATGGAAAATGTTTTTCCTAGCCTTTCTTCCGTCCTGTACATCCGGTCTAGGCGATCATCCAGGAAGGTGTAGCTGAAATCTCGCTCTGGGGAGTGCTCCTTCCACGTTCTTTCGATAAATGCCAAAGTGTCGGGGATATTGTGGGGGCTGACTTTTATAGACAGCCACTCGGTTCTTTCTGAGTGGGGTGTTAGGGCAAGAGGTTCGATATTGATATGGAGGGGTGCAAAATGAAAGTCTTTGATCACACCCACGACAATACCCGTTTCCTCTTCGCTGAATCCGAACCGTTTTCCAATCGGATTTTGCCAACCGATAGCCTTGACGGCCGCCTCGTTGAGGATATAGGCATGTCCCTCTTCATCGTTGTAGTCCTCTGAAAATCCTCTGCCTTGAATGATCGGGATGGTGTAAAATCCGAGAAAATGGGTGTCCACCCAATTTCTGTAAATGACAAGCTCATCTTCAGGATTGTAGCCATCCCATTCTCCAAAGCTAGCGGAAGCGATGTTATGAGGAAGCTCGTCAGATGAGGCAACATCAAGAATATGCGAATTTTGCCGGAGTTCATTTTTTAATGCTTCATTGCCCTCTTTCGGACTGGGAACGATCACGACATAATCTTTGATAAAACCCAGCTCTTTGTTTTTCATGAAAAGGAGTTGTTTGTAGACGACAGTCGTGCAAAAAATAAGTGCCACAGAGATGGCGAATTGGCTGACAACCAGTGAGTTTCGGAAAAAAGATGAACCCCTCGATTTTCGCATCTGTGTTCCCTTGAGCACTGCTGTCGGTTGGAAGGAGGAAAGAACAAAGGAAGGATAGCTTCCTGAGACAAAGCCGATAAACAGGACCACCCCGAGCAAGGTCAATAGGGAGGTCCCATCTTGGATGAAACCGGTCTCTAGTTTTCTGTCCATGAAAACTCTGAATGCGGGCAGGAGAAGCTTGACAAGCGTGACGGAAAACAGGAGTGCAATCAGGGAGAAAAGAACCGATTCTCCCAGGAACTGCCTTATGAGTTGCACACGTTTGGCGCCGATGATTTTCCGCATCCCGATTTCTTTTGCTCTTGTTGTTGCCCTGGCTGTTGACAGATTCATATAGTTAAAACAGGCAATAAGCAGGATAAAAAGGCCGATGGCCGACAGAAGATAAACGTTGCGGATATCTGCACTCGGCTCCAGCTCAAAATTGGCCTTGATATGGAGGTGGACGTCTGCTACAGGTTGGAGGCGAAGGATTTGTCTGGCATCCTCCTTATAATTTTTTGCCAAAAAAGCGGGCAGCTTGTTTTCCAGAGAAATGGGATCGGACTTCTCATGGAGGAGGACATAGGTATGGTAGCTCCAGCTGTTCCATCTGTATGCCCGTTCTCTACCATAGAGATCGACCAGAGAAGAAAACGAGGCCAGGAAGTCGAAGCGGAAATGGCTATTTCCGGGGATGTTCTCCAGTACGCCAGTTATCTGATAATTCTTCTTACCAACAAGCAGAGTTTTTCCCACAGGATTTTCCCGACCGAAGTATTTTTCAGCCATATTTTTACTGAGCAGAAGGCAGTTGGGTTCGGCAAGCGCTCTGTCCGGATTCCCGGCTATCAGAGGGAAATGGAAGATTTCGAGGAATGAGGAGTCGGCATAATAAACGCGATTCTCGGCAAACCGGTTTTCCTTATGTTTCAGAACCATCCTTCTTGCTGATACTTTTGTCGCGTTCAAGACTTCGGGAAATTCATCCTTCATGGCTGTGGCCAGAGGACCGGGCGTGACGGTGACCTGGGATTTTCCCATGTAGGTCTCGCGTGTGTCGACGAGCACTCGGTGGATGCTTGTAACATTCTCGTGGAACCGGTCATAGCTCAGCTCGTACCGGACATACAGGGATATCAAGACAAAACATGTTATGCCGATGATCAGACCGGACAATGTGATTAGAGAATACCACTTTTGCCTTTTTATGTTACGGATAGCGCTTTTAAGGTAGTTTTGTAGCATGTCATAGGTTAGGACGTTTCAACAATTGAGATGGTTGACTAATAACTCGGGGATATAATTCGGCACCTTTCCCCGAATTATTTACTCATACCGGAGGGAGTCGGCGGGATTGGCCAAGGCTGCCTTGGCGGATTGATAGCCCACCGTTATCAGAGCGATGGCCAGGGAAAGTGTTCCTGATAAGAGAAACACCCACAGATTCATATCTGTTTTGAAGGCAAAATTTTGAAGCCATTTATGCATCGTGAAATAAGCAACCGGCCAGGCGATCACGTTGGCCGCTAGAATCCACTTGGAAAAATCAGAGGTGAGGGCGTAGGTGATATTAACTGACGAAGCTCCCAGCACCCTTCGAATTCCGATTTCCTTGGTCCGCTGTTCGGCTGTGAAGGAGGCCAAACCCAATAGTCCCAGGCATGAGATGAATATGGCGAGGAATGCAAAATTCAAGAAAATCTTTCCCATCCGTTTTTCCGATGCATACAGCTGGTCGACGGTTTGATCCAGGAAGTTGTATTCGAAAGGATTCGCACTGCCGTACTTTTTCCATGTGTCCCTCAAGAATTTGAGAGAGGAAGAGATTCTGCCTGGTCTGATTTTCACATACATGAACTTATAATCGCTGCTGCTTTTCGGGACGATCATCAGCGGTTTGACCTGGCTGTGCAATGATTCGAAATGGAAATCGTCGACAATTCCGACTATTCGACGGGTTCTGCCCTCGCTGTAATTGTAGAGCTTTTTTCCTAACATGTTTTCCCCGCCAAGGATTTTGGCCAATGTCCGGTTGATGATAACCGCTTCGTCAGCGTCGGTCGGAAACTCTTCGGAGAAGAGCCTTCCTTGGGATAATTTCATGTCAAGCGTGTCGAGAAAATGAAAATCGACCGTCAAGAAATTTATGCTGGTGTGTTCACAGACATCTTTTCCTTCCGCTCTCGCTCCTGTCGAAGCGCGGAATATTTGGGTAAGGAGCTGGTCCGAAGCGGCAATGGCTGAAATATGAGGATTTGACAGCAATTCATTCCTGATCACATCATAGTTGGTGTGGATGGTACCGCTCAGAGGCAAATGGATCACGTTGTCCTTGTCGAAACCCAATTTTTTATTTCTCATGAATGTGAGCTGGTTATAAACAATGGTCGTGCAGATGATAATGATGATGGAAAGAGAAAACTGGAGGACCACTAGAAATTTTCTGAAAAAAGCGCCTTTTGAAAAAGCTCGGGATGTGCCTTTCAGAACGTCGGCCGGTTGGAAAGCGGAAAGGAATAAAGCAGGATAGCTTCCTGCGATCAATCCCGTAAAAAAGATAACAGCGGCAAGACTTAAAAGGAAGCTGAGATCAGCCATGTTCAACTCTAACGGTTTTCCAGTCAGCTGGTTGAACAGCTGAAGTGAGAGTTTTATCAGAATGAAGGCCACAAAAAGCGCGATCAGGACGAAAAATAAGGATTCGCCCAGAAACTGTTTGATGAGTTGTGTCCTGTGGGCCCCGATTGTTTTTCGAAGTCCCACTTCTCGTGAACGATTGCTGAATCTGGCAGTGGAGAGATTCATGAAGTTGGCGCAGGCGATCAAAAGGATGAATGCCGCCACGATAGCGAAAATATAAATGCTCCGGATATCCCCATGGCCAGCCAGGTCGTACTTATAATGGGAATGGAGATGGATCTTGGCGAGCGGTTGGAGAAAAAATTTCGAAGTCAAATCATCCCCTTCGTCATTCTGTCGGACGAGATCGGTTATTTTTCTGTTCAGTTCAGGGATAGTGATGCCTGGTTTCGTGAGGATATACGTGAAATAGGACCAATCACTCCATTTTTCAAAATCTCTGACCCACCATACCATTTCATCCAGCGCTTGGAATGGAAGATAAATCTGGAACTGCAGATGAGAATGGCGGGGGATGTCTTCCAGGATTCCGGTTACCGTAAAGCTGATCGTTTGTTTCCTTGATGATAGAATCCGGATGACTTTGCCGATCGGATCCTCTGCACCAAAGTATTTCCTTGCCATTTTTTCTGTCATGATCAGGGAATAGGGATCTTCGAGGGCCGTTTGAGGATCCCCCTTCAAAAAAGGGAACGTGAACATCCAGAGAAAGGAGGGATCGACGATTCCAATTTCTTCGGAAAAAACTCTCCCGTCGAATTCGATCAAGAATTTTTGGAATCCGTTACAAAATCTTGTGGAATCCAAAATCTCTGGGTATGTCTGTTTCGAGTGTGGGCCTAGTGGGATCGGACAGGTGCCGGCTGATTGCAAGCCTTGTACATCTTCCACGATGATCCGATAAATGTTTTCTCCGTTTTCGTGAAATCTGTCAAAGCTCAGCTCATCCTGGATCCATAGCAGAATGAGTATAGCACATGCCATTCCGATTGCCAGTCCGGCAATATTTATGAAAGAATACCCCTTGTGTCTCCGGATGTTTCTTAGAGTGATTTTGAGGTAATTTCTCAGCATGGTAGTACTCCACGTGAGAGAATCTTTTATTAAAGAGGGAATCAACGAAAGGACCTGGACGCCGAACCATAATGTGGTGATAAAGGCTCCTCTGCTTCTTTTTAACTGGATAAACTGCTCGTCGAAATCTTGAAATGCCGATTCATGGATAGAGGGCCTGAGAAGTCGGCTCAAAATCCGGTGTTTCATGGAGAATTTTTTTTGGTTATTCATCCTTGGTTTTCATAATTTTTCCCTCAGGGGAGGGACATCCTGCCACAGGGCTTTGTTCAGCTTGTTCACCGTCAACAACTCTGTTTTTCCTTTGGATGTCAAGCGGTAAAGAATTTTCCGCCTGCCTCCCCTCTCCGGGAGAGGATCGCTTTCATAAGATTCCACGTAGCCATAATCGACGAGGCGTCCCAACGGGCCGTATATGGCCCCGAATAGCCATTTGATGCCCGTCATTTTTTCGATGTAACTTCTTATGGTCACCCCATAGGCCCCCTCATCATTTTGTAATTTCCAGATCGCCAGCAGAATCATCTCTTCTTTTCTCGATAAAAGTCTCATTTTTTTATCCTTTCCACTATATGTATACGAAAAGTGAACAAAAAGGTTGCAGCCCTTTTAATAATAATTCGGCGACAGGATACTTGTTTCCCTAATTCAGATGATTTCCGGTTACCATCCCCTCATTGCGAGGCGCGGGCTAAAAGATCCACGTTGCTGTGTTGTCGGCATGCAATACCAATCGAGATTTTTCTCCGAATTCGAAGGTTTTCTCCTTAAATGGATTGGCACTGCAACTCATCTTGATCTCTGTGATTTTTCCCTTACCGCTGTCGATCAAAGTGACGACAAATTTCATATCTGGGCCACTGCATATATGATTATTTTCCCCATGAGAAAATGCGTACCCGAATGCGGCCAGCTCACCTTTGAGCATCTCTAGATCTTTTTGGCTCAACTGGAGATCTAACTCTATGACATCCTTCAAGATTTTGCCTTTGGGCAAATCAGGTTTTGCGATATACGCTGCGTACCTCTCGAGGATATCTTTCCTCATAATCCCAGGAGATGAAGGATCAAGATCAGGGTGCCATTTTTTCAGAAAATCTTCGTGATATTCCATGACCCATGTCATAATATCAGGCGCAGATTTTCCATAAAAAACAGCTGACATGAAAAACCATGGCATTTGTTCCCCCTCGATTTCGCGCTTCCTGAGAGCGATAAAGGCGTTTTTGTAATCATTTTGGTTTTTTTGTATGATCTTTATTTCGTCATTTTTTGCAACGCCGAAAGCCATGCCCGAAATCAATCCCTGTGGCATAAAATCTTGGGATTTTGATTCATCGAAAAATTCAAAATAGGTGTTTTCGCCGTAAATGTAAGCCCCAGAGTCGGATCACCGTCTGCCGTAGTTGCAATCCCAATGGCAAGCATTATTGAAAGAAAAAAAATGGAAAAAATCGGGAATAAGAATTGCTGGCGCATTTTTTGCTCCATTTTGTGTTTACCCTGCTGACGGACTAAATAAACAATATCATTGGGATTGAACATCTTTCTATCATCCGGTGGAGAAGGCAAAAAAGTGTTAAAAAATTTGACATATTGGGGAAGAGAAAATCTTATGATTTGGGAGGAATCTCCGTGGATACCGGATTCTTAAAGACGTTCCAACAGATCTTTGTAAGCTTTGCGATTAGGCAATTTTTGTCTCTCTGCCAGGCTGTAGGCCAGTTGGTAATCTTCCAGAACCTCGTCTCGGGTTCCAGGCGTACACAAAGAGGCTGAGAAAGCGCACAAGTCCAGCAGCAACATTTTTTTCAATTTGTCTTTTTCCATCGTTGCCTCCACCCTCTCTAGTGCAAAATCCATGCCAAAAAACAGTCCTTTTATAACCAAGTGTTATACAAATCTGAAAAAACGGCGTTTTTATGACTTGAGGTTATAAAACAGCCCGAGAAATTATTCCTGTTCTTCAGGAAGAGGTTTCTCCTTGATTCCTAGATAATAGGCCGTATTCGCATCGGGATCGATTTTCACTTTTATTCTTCCTGGCAGAGCACTGAGAATTGGATCCAAGCCCGGACCATGGCCAGCAACATCACTCCATCCATGAATTACGACTCCGATGGTCATGGCGCCTTCGTATCTTCCCCGACCATAGAAGTCATAATGATCTTGGATAGCCACCAGGTCTCCGAGCCGGAGTGTTTTTAAATCATATTCCTCAACCGTTTGTGGACAAGTTGTATGAATATCATAATCTACGTTCTCTAACACGAAAAATCCCAACCCCATCCCTGAGCCCATTATATGTCCGGGTACTGTTTTCACCACCGGAACCACAAGCTGATCTCCCTCGACGGTTATGCCTATGTTTTCCAAAAGTTCAGGAGAAATTTTGTTGACTCTCACATCTTCGAAACCATCGATTTTGAGACCTACCCCCTTAGCTTTAACCTGAATTTTATCATTCACTGAAAGCTGCTCCAGGATATCCTTCGGAAACCAGAACATACTGCTTCCATGTTTGCCGATATAGATTCCTTTAGCTCCCTTGGCTTCACCGGAGATGAGTTTCGCCTCGTTTCCAATGCACCCGAGAATGCCGAGAGCAGGTCCATCAAGATTCGTGAAGGATACATCAGGCTCAACATGGTCAGCGTTCGCCCAGCCGTAAGCCAAGTCGCCGACCGATACTGTGTAGTTGATCGAACCCATACCCAAGTGCACGATTGGTTTGCCGTCATGGGTTGTCGAATATCCCCTGCTGCTTGCCGGATTCACCACACCCTGCACAGCAATGGTAAGGAGCTGATCCTTATTCGTTTTGAGCGCTGATGATGGTGAACTCTTGCTGGATTTTCCCGTTTTTATGCTGAGCACCTTAGCAATGTTGGCAGTTGGATCGATGCGCGCGGTTATTTTGCCAAACCTGTTAGAGAGAATGGGGGTTACGCCAATGCCCAAACCCGAGATATCGCTAGGGCCGCTGCAGATAACACCTATAGTTGCTCCTCCTTTGTAATATCCCATGCCGTAGTCGGTCTGTATGTCCTTCAGGATAACAATATCCCCGAAACGCAGCTCATCCAAACCATATTTCTTGATGTCAGGTGGAAAACAGGTCTGAATATGCCAGTTGCCGGATAGGCTGCCACGACCCGCTCCCTGGCCTATGATCAAAGCCGGGATTTCTTTAACGACGGGTACCTCAAGTTTGCCATTTGATTCCCTAATTCCGAGCTTTTCTAATGTCTCGGGCGAAATACTGTGAGCGAATACATCTTTATATCCTTCTATCTCAAGCCCAATTCCCGATGCCTTTACATGAAGTGAGGTGCCAATGGTTAGCTTTTCTAATACTTCGTCCGGGAAATGAACCAGGACATAATTTTCGAACTTTCCGATAATAACGCCTTTCTCTCCGCGAGCCTCGCCGCCCAAAATTTTCACCACGTTTCCGATGGAGGTATAATTGCTCCAGGCGCCGCCTTCCCCTGTTGTGGCGACACCCATGGTTGCCCTGTCGCCACTTGCCCATCCGAATATTTTTTCTCCAAGTTTCAAATCATAGTTTATGCCCCCGACTCCGATGGCCAGTTTGGCCTTGCCATCCCAGGTTGTGGTGTAAGATGTTGCCACCCTAGCTGGCGCAACAACGCCTTGAACTGCAATCGTGAGGAGTTTGTCTTTATTCGTTTTGATCTGTCCCGTGGCATTCAAGGTAAAGATTAAAAAAAGTGACAAAGCAAGAAACAATTTTCCTTTTTTCATGACCAAATTCTCCTTTTTTTTAAAAATTTGGATATCGGTTGATTCATTGAATGGTAAGAGTATAACAATTATTCGCCTGCACGCAATATTTTGATGATATAGACCTCAAAAAAGCCGTTTTTTTGATAGGGAATTAGGTTCTCTGACCCTCCGCCCCACCTTGCTAAAATGGTTATTCGTAGCGGAGGCTAGCCACAGGATTCGAGACGGCTGCCCGGATAGCTTGATAGCTCACCGTCACCAGGGCAAAAAGGATGACCGAAGCGGCAGAGAATGCAAATGTCCACGCATGGATGTGAACACGGAAGGCAAAATTTGCCAGCCATCTGTTCATGGCCAAATATGCGGCGGGCCAGGCGATTAAGTTGGCGATGATTACCCACAGGATGAATTCTTTGGACATCAGCACGGTGATGCTTGGGACCGATGCTCCCAAGACCTTGCGTATGCCGATCTCCTTCACGCGGATTTCTGCGGCATAAACAGTGAGCCCGAACAGACCCAAACATGCGACGAGCAGCGCGATCATCGAAAAAATCCGGAAGAGACTGTAGCTGCGATTTTCGATTTCATAGTTTCGGTTGAAATACTCATCCAAAAATACATAACTGAACAGATGATCAGGAGCGACCTCATCGAACTTTTGGCGCAAAAATTCAATGACTTCTCCAGACCGGCCACTCTCCACCTTGACAAGCAAATAACCTGTCCAGTTTGGACGGTATTCCAGGACAAGGGGCTCTATCCTGTTATGGAGAGAAGCGAAGTGAAAATCTTTGATCACACCCACGATCGGCTCCACCTCACCATGCACATCAGACCGGCATTCCACTCCGAGAGGTTGCTCCAAATGAAGAACCTCTGCTACGGATTCAGCTATGATGTAAGCTCCTTTCTGATCGGATGCCCTGTCAAAGTTCCGGCCCAAGACGATCTCCAGGCCGGCCGCTTCGATAAAATCCTTATCGACTCGCATGAATCTGAGCATCGGGAGGGAACTTTTGTCTGCTACGCTGACAGGGGTCAAGCGTTCATTGCTCATGGAACTTCCGGGGAGGTTGGAGGAGAGAGCGACATGGCTCACCGCCGAATGGCGAAGGATTTCTGTTTTAAGGGCATCGGTATTGCTGAGAATATCTCGCCTGAATTCACCATAAAGGCGCAGGGCAACCAGCTTGTCTTTGTCGAACCCGAGATCCTGGTTATGGAAAAACACCAACTGCCGGTAGATAGTGATCGTGCTGAATATCATAAAAATGGATATGACAAACTGGAAAATGACCAATCCCTTCCGGAGCCGTGTTGTGGATGAACGGGGATCTCTAATCGTCTTGAGCGTGTTGACAGGCTGGAATCCTGAGGCAAAAAAAGCAGGATAAAAGCCCGCCAACAGACTGAGAAAACCCATCATACATAGGAGAAAAAGGATGTTTTGTGCATGAACGATATTGCCGAAGGCGATCTCTTTTCCGGTCATCTGCGTGTAGAACGGCAGGAGGAGGTAGAGAAGGATCAATGTGAAACCTGCAGATAAGGCAGTGATCAATAATGATTCGCCCAGATATTGCTTGATGACCTGTCCTCTCCGTGCTCCGACGACTTTGCGGATGCCGATCTCTTTCATCCGTTTGAAAGACTGAGCTGTGGACAGATTGACAAAATTGACAGCCGCGATCAGCAAAAGCAAAAGAGCTGTGCCCGAAAAAATGTACACGTAGGCGATATCCGAATTGGCCCCGATCTCTCCTTCCAATTTGGAATGGAGATGAATCTTCCGGATGGGCTGGAGCAGAATTTCTTCCTGGCGTCCGGGGTAGTCTGCATGGAAGGATTTCATGAATCCGGGTACTTTGGCATCGAAGCTATCGGCTGTCTGATCAGGATGCAGCAACACGTAGGTGTACACGGCTTTCCAGGTGCGGTGGTTAAGCATTTCTGCGTTTCCTATGATCGACGCAAATGAAGCCATAGAAATCAAGTAATCGATCTTCAAATGGGTGTTGTGCGGCATGTCTCGGATAACGCCTGTTATCTGAAAGGGGCGCTTATTGTTCTCGTTCAAGAGGATTTTTCCGATCGGGTCCTCATCGGCAAAGTATTTTTTGGCGATAGATTCTGTCAGAACAACCATGTTGGGTTTTTCCAGCGCAGTTAGAGGGTCGCCGCTCAGAAATTGAAGATCGAGCATCGAAATGATCGAGGAGTCGGAGATGAACCCCCCTCTTTCTTCGAAACGTTTGGCGGTTCCTTGGGGAGGTTGATAGCTGAGTATTTCTCTTCCGAGATCGCGGATGCGCACGGTTTTCTCGACTTCCGGGAATGTTTCTTCCAAAATTGGGCCGAGGGCGGGCGCTGAAGCTCCCCAATTTCGGAATGTCGATCCGTATTTAGAATTGGTTTGTATGCGGTACAGGCGGTTTGCTTTGGGAAAATTCGTCTCGTAGCTGAGCTCATTCCTCACATGGAGGAAAATTAAAAAGCTACAGGTTAGGCTTACCGCCAAGCCGACGATATTCAAAAAACTGTACAATTTTTGTCTTTTGATAATCCTCAAGGCGATCTTAAAATAGTTTTTTATCATAATGCCTCTCCAATAAATCGAGTCCCAAATGAATCCAGGCAGGGACTTGAATAATATGAACCAAAACCACAGGATGGCGCGGGTTTTGCCTTGCGTTTTGATTCTGTACCGGTAGGACTCTTCAAAATCCCCGACGACCTGATGATAGTCTTCCTCATCCAAAAGCAGCCACAACAAAGCTTTGCCCAGGCCGGGGATTGTGTCGGTGCGTGATCCCATGGATTGACCTCAGTCAAATGCCGATTCGCAATCTTCTGTCCAAATAGACTTGTAAATTTTTCGTATGGTCCTAAGGGCTTTTTCTCCTTCGGGTGTTAATGCGTACAGGTATTTGCTCCGCCCTCCTCGTTCGGCGCAGGGTTGGCTGCTCGTTTTTTCCACAAAATCTCTGTGGAGGAGCTTTTTCAGCGGTTTGTAGATGGCCCCGAATGACCACTCATGTCCTGTGTCCCGGGAGACCTGTTCGCGAATGGTTACCCCATACGCATTATCTTCTAGCTTCCATATGGCCAGGAGAACGATTTCTTCAGATCGCGATAACAAAATCATTTCTAAACTCCGTCTATTTGTCTGAAAAATGGATACATATATATAAAGACGTGTGCCATCGAAAAAGGTTTACGGTTTACGTTTACTCAATGACGAAAAGCCAAACTTCTGATAGAATCACTACCGAGCATAAAAGATTGAGAAAGCTGAAGAGACGTGCCTTTTTAAAATCCGCGAGTGTAGGGGCAGCTTCGCTTTACCTATCTGGGATGGCTTTTGAGAGAATTTCCAATGGGAAAAAACCCAACATCATTCTGATCATGGCCGATGATTTCGGATACGAGTGTCTTAGCTGTAACGGGAGCACATCCTATAAAACCCCGGTCCTGGATAATTTGGCACAAACGGGAGTCCGTTTCCTATCCTGTTATGCCACGCCTCTTTGCACTCCATCGCGAGTTCAGATAATGACAGGCAAATACAATTTTCGGAATTACACAGAATTTGGGTCTCTTAAGCCGGGAGAGAGAACATTTGCGCACTACCTGAGGGATGCTGGGTACACGACATGTGTTGCAGGAAAATGGCAACTGGCCGGACATTATAGAGGAAGCAATTATAGGGGGATCGGCACACTTCCCGACAAAGCCGACTTCGATGAACACTGCCTATGGCAAGTTAAAGAGCTTGGCAATCGGTATTGGGATCCTAGGATACAGCAGAATGGCCAAATTCGCAGGGATCTTCAGAAGAAGTATGGGCCCGATGTTATGGCGGACTTCATCATCGATTTTATCGAGCGAAATAGATCTAAACGATTTTTTGTGTACTACCCGATGATCCTGACACATGATCCTTTTATGCAGACCCCCGATAGCCAGGACAGAAGTGGGAATAGAACTCGGCGTGACAAGGCATTTTTTCCAGACATGGTTGTCTATGCCGATAAAATTGTCGGGCGCATTGTCGAGTCGCTGGACAAGTTGGGATTGCGCGATAAGACCATCCTCTTGTTCACGGGAGATAACGGATCACCCAGGGGGATTAGCTCTGAAATGGGGCAAAAAGTCATCAAAGGAGGCAAAGGATACACGACCGAGGCCGGAACCCATGTTCCTCTTATCGCCAACTGGAAAGGAACGATCCCTGCAGGACAAACCTGTGAAGACCTTATCGATTTTACCGATTTTCTTCCTTCTTTTTTACAAATATCAGGGGCCGAATTTCTCCTCGAACCGGTTTTGGATGGAAGGAGTTTTGTCCCTCAACTCCTTGGTAAAAAAGGGAATCCCAGAGACTGGATCTTCTGTCATTATGAACCCAAATGGGGAAAATGGAAATTAAAACGTTATGCCCAATCAAAAAAATGGAAGCTTTACAGCAACGGGCAGATCTTCGATATTCAGTCGGATCCAGATGAGTTGTATCCTGTTTCTCTTGATCGTTTGAATGAAAAAAACGCAGGAGGAATCCAAATGCTACAGAAAGTCTTGGACACGATGAAGTAATCAAATCCTAAATTTTCAGAAAATATTGTGGGAAGCATCTGTATTTCCGCGTATGTGAAAGATTGGGCTTTTGGGGATGGTTGAAGCGACCTTTGAAGATTTAGCCATTACGAACCGTTCCTCGAGGGATACAATATAGAGATGACTCCATATTGTCGGCGATGTTGTATTGAGCACGACTATACTAAAGGGAAAGAGAGCCAAGCAATCACTGGAACAGAGCTGAATGATGGAGGATAGAAGTTGGGGTGCGCAGTTCAGCGCCGCCGAGAAGAGCGGTGAGGAATGGCGTATAAAATCTTCACGGAAGCAAAACCAGTCCTAAAAGCCAATATAAAACCTTTAGGTAATGCGGATATAGAGATGCATACAAAATTGTACTTCATGTATATCGATGCCGATTTATTTTGTATAATTGTATGCAAGAGATAAATGCAGGGTAAATTTTTCGATAAATTTTGTTTTAACACCATTATTCTTTTTGTTGCTGTTTTGGTTTTGGGCGGTTTGCAGCTGTCCTCAGTTTTTAAAGCAGGCGAAGGGGGAAAAATGACCGGACCTAACCCTGTTCTTCCAAAAACCGTCGGGCTTTGGACAAGGCCCGATTCTCCAAGGGTTGTGACAGCCGAAAATATTTTCGATTATATGAATGGTGCCGGGGAGCTCTATCTCGGCTACCGTTTCGACCGTTTAGATGTTTATGTATACAAAGCCGAAACCCAGAAGGAAATCCTTGTCGAGTTGTATTTCATGAAATCCTCTGACGATGCTTTCGGCCTGCTTTCCCTGGATTGGGGGGGCGAAACAGTAGGACATGATTCAGATTGGCCTAGGGCGCTCTATGGAGATGGCTTGCTTCGGCTTTGGTCGGAAAACATTTATGCGCGCGTCATGGCCACACAGGAAACTCCAGAATCCAGGGAGGCTGTTTTATCCATCGGGCAGGCCATCATCAAAGGCCGCAAAAATCTTCCCGGCCCGAATCTCATGAAAAAACTCAAGAATGAATTTTCACCGGATTGGGGCCTGCGTCAGGACAGGGCCAGTTTTTTCCGCACCCATCTCGTGCTGAATTCCCTTTTCTATCTCAGCCATCAAAACATCCTCGACTTGGATGTCGCGTGCGAGGCGGTTAGGGCAGAGTATGAAAGAAGGACACAATCTGGAGGGCGAACCCGGATCACCTTTCTTTGGGTGAACTATCCAGATCCCGAGCGGGCTCAGACCGCGCTCTCCAAATTCCATCAAGCTTACCTTCCCGAACATGATTTTGCGGTAAAATCCGGCTCGTTCGAAAAAGTTCAAAATATTTATGCTGTCGAGGACGGATGGATGGCCTATGTATTCCAGGATAAATCTATCGCTTTTGTGTTTGAATGCCCCGACCAGGAAACAACCAGGGCAATCTTGGATCAGATAAAATAGGAACCTATCAGAAGGAGGTATGGGATGCTCAAAAAAAAGAAACCCCTGACTCGGAGAGATTTTCTCCGGGGAACCCTCGGGACCACCATCGGAGCGTCTGTTTTAGGGCCTGGATTTCTCAAGGCCGGAGCGATAGCTTCTGGGCCTAGCTTGGTTACAATAGTCCGGGATGAAAGCGCTATGGATACCAGCAACAATGTCAACATGAATGCGTTGAAGACCATGCTCGATCAGATATTGTTAAAACACACCGGGAAAACGACCCCTAAGGATGCATGGCTCAGCCTCGTCACACCCGACGACACCATCGGGCTTGTGCCCACACCCCATCTCAATCCCACCCATTCCGAAGTGGTGGATGCTGTCAAGAGTTCTCTTATTTCTGCCGGAATCCCGGAAGGAAAAATTATCGAAGCACAGGGAGGCCCCGATAAGCCCAAAGCCTGTACGGCTTTGATCGGGCTTCCCGGTCTAAAGGCTCACTGGTTGACAGGGATCGGGACTGTCATGAAGCTTTACATTATGTACTCAGGAAATCCCCGAAACTACCATGACCAGAACAGCGCCAAACTGGGAGAGATCTGGAACCTGCCGTTTGTCAAAGGGAAAACAAAGCTGGTGTTGGTCGATGCCCTTCATCCCCTGTGTGATAAGGGTCCCCAGGTGGATCCCCGATACAAATGGGCTTACAACGGTTTGATCGCCGGTGCCGATCCGGTGGCTGTGGAAGCTGTCTGTCTGCGCATTATCCAGGAGAAGAGGAAAAAAATGAGAGGCGAGCCTTGGCCGCTATCTCCCCCTCCGGTGTGTCTGGAAGCAGCCGATAAAACTTATGGATTGGGGACCAGCGACTGGGGCAGCATCAAAGTCGAACATTTCGGCTGGGAAGAAGACCTGCTCCTCGGCTGAACCAAACGACAACAATTTCGTACTTTGGAGTAAATCTTCCGCTTTTTTGGGCAGATTAAATAAAAAAAGGAGAAAATTAAAATGGGAAAGTCAAAAATCTCTCGTCGTCAGTTCGTCGGAAAGACAGCTCTTGGGATTGGATGTTTGGCAGCGGGATCAACATCTAAGCTTTTTGCCGATGAATCGTCATCCGTGGTCCCTGTATTGCAAAATGTCTGGAAACAAGCAAAGGCATACACTAAGGAGTTTGCCGAAGCGATGCCCGACGAAAAATATGGGTTCAAGCCCACCGAAGAAGTCTTTTCTTTTGCTGAGCAGCTCTTGCATCTTGCCGGTGGCAATTACTGGTTCTTTGCCACAATCAAAGGGGAAAAATCCCCTAAATCGGAAGAAGAGTTCAAATCAGAGGGCAAATCGAAAAAGGACGTCATCAAGATTATCGAGGAATCTTTTGCCTTTGGAGATGAAGTTGTCGGAGGATTGACTGATGATTTGGCGAAAAAAGAAATAACCATGGGCAAGAACAAGCTCATTGTTTGGAAGGTCCTGTTGTTTTGCGTAGATCACATCACACACCATCGAGGACAGATGGTGGTTTATCTCCGCCTGAACGGAATAAAACCGCCCCAATACCGTTCCGGATTTTTCGGTTAAATCGAAGACGAAAGAAATTCTCTAGGGTAACCAGCCGCACTAGAAATTCGTTTGAAAAGTCCGTAAATTCGATTATAATGATAGAAATTCTATATTAACAGATGGAGGAGATTATGAAACGTTTAAGTATTCTCGGGTTAGCCCTGATCCTTTCGGTTTTCTTGGTTCTGCCGTCCACCACTTTTGCCCAAGGAAATCAGGTACGTGCTAGCCTGAAAGCCAGTGTCATGCAAGTTCTGGGAGTGGACACAGCCATCACGATAACCTACTGCAGACCGGGCGTCAAAGGCAGAAAAATCTGGGGTGAGCTCGTTCCCTACGGCCTGGCTCCCGGAAACAGATATTCCAAAGATCAACCCTTTCCCTGGCGTGCCGGTGCGAACGAAAATACGACCATCGAATTCAACAAAGACATTCTGGTCGAAGGCAACAAACTATCAGCTGGGAAATATGGTATCCATATGATCCCATCAGAAAAAGACTGGATCATCATCTTCAGCAAGAACAATTCAGCGTGGGGCAGCTACCAGTACAACCAAGAGGAAGATGCGCTCCGGGTAACGGTGACTCCAGTCGAAGCTCCCCACCGGGAATGGCTGGTGTTTAATTTTGGAAAACTGGCTGGAACATCTGCGGTGGCGTACCTCCACTGGGAAAAACTGATAGTTCCGTTTAAAATCGAGTTACCTAAGGAAGAATAGCCCGTTCATCACGAGTCTATTTTTCTGATCTTCTATTCTAACTAGATCTGGAATGTGGAGACATTTGAAAAAGTACATTTCTATCCTCTGTTTTTTGGTGCTGCTTCTTGCCCTGAACACAAACACGAATGCCCAAAGGATCGAAATCCCCGACGCAGGGGAATTGCAGATAGCTCTTCACAAGCTTGCTGTGCTGGGCAGTGTCCTGTATGTTGCCGCTCATCCCGATGACGAAAATACGGCTGCGCTCGCCTATTTTTCGAAAGGAAGAAAATACCGGACGGCCTATCTTTCTTTTACTCGGGGAGATGGCGGCCAAAACCTGATCGGCCCGGAAAAGGGGGCAGAAATCGGGATTATCCGGACTCAAGAGCTTTTGGCGGCCCGCCGCATCGATGGAGCCGAGCAGTTCTTTACGCGTGCTATCGATTTTGGCTACTCCAAGACACCGGCGGAAACGCTGGAATTCTGGGGAAAGGAAGAGATCCTTTCGGATTTGGTCTGGGTGATTCGCAAATTCCGCCCCGATGTGGTCATCAGTCGTTTTTCAACGGACGGTTCCAGCGGTCACGGCCACCACACGGCCTCGGGTTGGCTGATCAAAGAAGCCTTTCATGCGGCGTCAGATCCACAAAAATTCCCCGAACAATTGGAATATGCTAAGCCATGGGCTGCCAAAAGGCTTTACTGGAATAGCTGGCGGCCGAGGGAACAGGAAACCCAGAATCTGCAAAGGATTGACGCCGGTGAGTACAATCCTCTTTTAGGTAAGTCGTATTCGGAAATGGCCGCGGAAAGCCGGTCCAATCACAAGAGCCAAGGATTCGGCGCAACAGGTCGAAGAGGGATTCAGTACGATTATTTTAGACTCATCGCAGGAACACCGGCATCGATCGATCCTTTTGACGGGATCGACACATCTTGGAAGCGAGTGCCCGGCAGCCAAAAGCTGGAATCCGTGTTGGCCGATGTTCTGGAGTCTTATGATCCTCGACATCCTGCGAAATCCATACCGGGTCTTTTGACTGTATACGAAGAGTTGACTAAACTCGATGAGACCTATTGGGTCAGCATAAAAAAGGAAGAGCTGTTGCATGTCATTCAAGCGTGCGCAGGCCTTTGGATAGAAGCGATAGCGGGCGACTTTGCCGCCGCACCGGGTGATAAGATCGAGATAACGACCACCATCGTCAATCGTTCGGATTTTCCTTTCCGGATACAAAAACTTGGTATTCCCCCTATGATTGATGAGATTGTTTTAGATAGACCTCTGAGTAGCAATGCGCCACAGTCAGCTGCAAATGTGATCGAAATTCCTGCAGATTTTCCGATTTCCCAGCCCTATTGGCTTAAAGCTGAACCGAAGAAAGGAATATTCGTGGTCAGGGAACAGGGCATAATCGGAGTCCCTGAAAATGCTCCATCGATTGTCGTGAAAGTTTTCATAAGCGCGAACGAAAATGTGCTGGAGTACTCTCTTCCTGTGTTATTTCGGTGGAGGGATAGGGTGGACGGCGAACTCTACAGGAGCTTCGAAATCAGGCCTCCTGTAACGATGCAGGTGGAAAACAAAGTGAACATTTTCCCGAATGATCAGCCTAAGAAAATAAAAGTCAAAATGAAGAGCCACTCTCCGAATGTTTCTGGCCAAATCTGGCTCAAGGGAGGTGAAAACTGGCAGATTTCACCTGATACCATCCCCTTCTCGATCACCAACAAATATGAAGAGCAGGAATTCACGTTTGAAGTCATACCGCCCAAAGCTTCTGACGAGACAGTTTTAACGGCTGAAGCAGAAATCGATAGCAAAATAATGGGCCGTGGATTGGTTGAGATCTCCTATCCCCATATCCACCGGCAGATCTATTTCCCGGAGAGCCGGGTAAGAGTGGTAAAATTGGATGTCAAACGAACAGGAAAAATGCTGGGCTACATCATGGGCGCCGGAGACGAAGTGGCTGCCGGCCTGCGCAATCTGGGTTTTGAGGTTATAGAACTGAATGATGAAATGCTGGAAAATGGAGAGTTTTCCCAGTTCGATGCCATTATCACAGGTATCCGTGCTTACAACACCCGAGAGCGCCTGAAACATGTGCAGGGAAAATTATTGCAGTATGTCGAAAACGGAGGAACCTTGATCGTGCAGTACAATGTTTCCAGAGGGATGCTGATCGAAAATGTCGGCCCCTATCCTTTGACTATCGGTCGGGACCGTGTGAGTATGGAAACCGCGCCTGTCAGAATTCTCGATCCGGGACATCCGCTTATGAATTATCCCAATAGGATCACCCCGAAAGATTTTGAGGGATGGATCCAGGAAAGAGGGCTTTATTTTGCATCACGTTGGGATGAAAAATATGAAACGGTCCTCTCATCTCATGACACGAACGAGACAGAAAAAAATGGGGGTCTATTGTACACACGTTATGGTAAGGGAGTATTCATATACACCGGATACTCCTGGTTCAGGCAACTGCCCGCAGGTGTGCCGGGGGCCTTTCGACTTTTTGCCAACATGATTTCAGCAGGAAAATCCGATGAAAAACCAAAACAGTGAAAAAGCGGAAAAAGACCAAGAGAAACCGCCGATCTTTTCGTCATGGAACTGGTGGTATGTCGCCATATTGTTGAATTTGGCTGTCCTCATTTTACTTTTTTATCTATTTACCAAAGCCTTTGAATAAAGAATCCTTAAGAGTCAGCTTTTCTCCTTTGACAGATGACTACATCTATGCTTACGAGAAAGTCGGTGAATTTTTCAACGGGAACTTTCGTGATTTAGCGGCATTCCAGCATCAAACTGAAAAAGTCAGATCCCTTGATGTGGATCGGAAATCCCTAACAGATGTTTTGCTTCAGCAAAACAAAAATTATGGATGCGGAAACGAGACCCTTATGAATATCGATAGACTTACCCAGGATCATGCTTGTGCGGTCTTAACAGGGCAGCAGGTCGGTTTATTCTCCGGTCCGCTTTACACAATTTTTAAGTCCATGACCACGATCAAGCTTGCTGAATACCTCAGCCAAAACTTATCGGGATTTTATGTTCCGATATTTTGGCTGGCATCGGATGATCACGATTTTGTCGAGATCGATCACATCAATCTGCTCAATGAAATCAATCAGATCGAAAAAATCCATTACACGTCTCCCTTGTCGACTCTAAAAATTCCCGCTTCGAAACTAAAATTAAAACCGGAGATATCCGAATGCATTCAGCAGCTGGGAGATTTGACTCGAAATTCCGAATTCAAATCGGATATTCTATCGCATTTGAGCGAGGATTATCTGGCCGGCCGATCGTTTGCTGAAGCGTTTGCAAGGTGGATGACACGTCTGTTCAAGTCCCATGGGCTTATCTTCGTTGATGCCAGTCACCCCGACATAAAAAAATTGGGGAAAGAAGTCTTTGCCCACGAGATTGCCGAATTTTCGCCCTCGACTCAAAAGGCTCTGGAAACATCAGATAAACTGAAACAGGCCGGTTACCGCACTCAAATTCAACTGCGCGAAGGAATATTGAATCTTTTTCTTGCCGAGAATGAAAGGCAGACCATTCAGTCAAAAGGTGATGATTTTTTTGTCAAAGAATCGGGACTGATTTATAAAAAGAGTGAGCTGCTCATTCTTTTGGAAGGTAAACCTGAAATGTTCAGCCCGAATGTTCTTCTTCGGCCGATCTACCAGGATGCTCTTTTTCCGACAGTCGCTTATGTCGCGGGGCCGGGAGAAATCGCCTATTTTGCACAGATGAAAGGAGTATACGAATATTTTGATTTGTCCATGCCGGTTGTTTATCCGAGAAAAACAGTTACTGTCATAGAAAAAAATGTCAATAACGTGCTTGAAAACTACGATGTTAATATTCGGGATATATGGGAGGATACAGACAAGATAATCAGTGACACTGTTAAAAAACAAATTCCTGGATCGATAGATGAGGTATTTCGTCATGCTTTTTCACATCTTGGGAAGGAGTTTAAGACCATAAAGCAAGAGATCCTGAGCTTTGATCCTACTTTGGAAAAATCGGTAGATCTTGCCGCGAGGAGGATGGATCAGCAACTGAAATTTCTGGAACAGAAAATTTTGCAGGCAGCCAAAAAAAGCAACAAAACGATGACACAAAGATTACAAAAAGTCATAAATAATCTGTATCCTGACAATCGCCTGCAGGAAAGAGTGTTCAATATTGTTCCCTTTTTAATAAAATACGATTATGCTTTTTTGGATGAGCTTTACGTAACTATCGATATGGAAAATTACGACCATCAGGTAATAAAATTATGAAAGCCTGGACATTTTTAAGGCCTGCCCACCCCACCGCCAACCCACCCCCCCCTACATTTAAGGATGGCCAGGAAGTGGCCGATGAAGGAGGCCGCCTCGCCCCAACCCAACACATTGGTGGTGGAGAAGAAATGGCCCATAAAGGAGGCCAACCCGCCCCACCCCAACATAAAGGTGTCGGCGAAGAGGAAGCCTGTAAAGGAGGGCTAAGTGAAGCTTGATGCATTAGCGTTTGGCGCTCATGCCGATGATGTGGAGCTGGTATGCAGCGGTACGATCATAAAATTAGGTGCCAGAGGTTACAAAACCGGGATTATTACGTTGACTCGAGGAGAATCGGCAACACGAGGTAGTGCAGAGGTGAGGGCTAAGGAATTCCAGGAAGCCAGTGAGACAATGGGTTTAGCCGCAAGTAAAATGTTGGATATTCCCGATGGAAGAGTTGAGGAATCATGGGAGAATAAGATAAAAATCATCAAAGAAATCCGTGCGTATAAGCCCAGAATTGTTTTTGCCCCCTATTGGATAGCCCGTCATCCGGATCACGAAGAAACGTCCCATTTGGTACGCAAAGCCGCCTACTTGGCCGGGTTGAAAAAACTGGACACGAATCAGGAACCCTTTCGTCCATATAAGGTCATATTTTACCAGACTCGGTTTGAGTTCGAGCCATCTTTTATAGTCGACATATCGGATTTTCATGAACAAAAAGTAAAATCGATCCTGGCGTATAAGTCTCAATTCCACCATCCCCAAAAGGCTGAATTCGGAGATGATGAGACACTGATCAGCCATCCCAAGTTCTTGGATAGGATCGCAACTAGGGACAAACAGTACGGTGCTTACATCGGTGTTAGCTATGGCGAACCGTTTCTGGTTCGAGAAGCCATCAAGGTGGAAGATCCGGTGGCATTTTTCGGGCCGGAATATTTGGATGCAGTCCCATGAAAGTCGCCATAGTCTGCTATCCCACTCATGGGGGGAGTGGGGTCGTCGCATCTGAACTGGCGATAGGTTTGGCCGACAAAGGACATGAGATCCATATCGTGAGTTATGCCCAGCCTTTTCGGTTGCGTTCGTTTCATCAGAACATTTTTCTCCACGAAGTAGGCGTGTCATCCTATCCCCTGTTTAAATATCCGCCCTATGCCCTGGGCTTGGCGACCAAATTGGTGGAACTTGTCGAGGATTGTGATCTCGAGCTTATCCATGCTCATTATGCTGTTCCGCACGCAGCCAGCGCTTATCTGGCGAAACAGATTTTGGGTTCGCGACGGATTAAAACTATCACGACCCTCCACGGAACGGACATCACGCTGGTCGGTGCTGACCAATCGTTTCATCGAGTTATTAAATTCACGATCGAAAAATCCGATGGTGTCACAGTGGTTTCAGAATATTTAAAGCAACGCACGATCGAAGAATTCGACATCCAGCGTGATATACGCGTTATTTACAATTTCGTTGACACCCAACGCTCAGCTCCGGAACACGTTGATTGCACAAGAGAGACGTATGCCCCGGAGGGAGAGAAGATTCTGATGCATGCCTCTAATTTCAGGCCTGTTAAAAGGGTCGGAGATGTGGTGCGTATATTTGCCAAGGTCCAGGAACGGATACCGGCAAAACTCATTCTGATCGGGGATGGGCCCGAGCGCGTCTTTATCCAGCAGCTGGTCAAAGAATTGAAACTCATCGACCAGGTTTATTTTCTTGGAGAACAGGATTATTTGGAACCCTTGTTTTTTTGTGCGGATCTGTTTCTTTTGCCCAGCGAACAGGAGAGTTTTGGATTGACCGCTCTCGAGGCCATGGCCTGTGGTGTGCCTGTTATCTGTGCAGAAACCGGCGGTTTGCCAGAAGTGATATCGCATGGAGAGACAGGATTTTTGTTTCCCGTTGGCGAGACTGGAAAAATGGCCGAAAACGCAGTGGATCTATTGAGAAATCCAGAGAGACATGAAAGCTTCAAAACCAAAGCTCGAAGTCGCGCCTCTCAGTGTTTTAATGCCGATCGAATCATCCCTCAATATGAAACCTATTATGAGGAAATTTTGAAGTCTGGTGATCATTTATAGTGTGGCAAATGAGTAGGTTAGACTGGATATTGATGTGTTTTTTCCTTCTTTATGTCGCTCTGTATGGGATTTGGAAAACCCGGGGCAAAAAAGATATCAAAGGATTTCTGCTGGCAGATAGAAAAACACCCTGGTACACCATCACGCTTTCGGTCATGGCGACTCAGGCTAGTGCCATCACGTTTCTCTCGACACCAGGGCAGGCTTTTGTGGACGGCATGCGATTCGTGCAGTTCTATTTCGGCCTGCCGATCGCTATGGTCATTCTTTGTGTCACAGCTGTTCCGATTTTCCACAGATTGAAAGTCTATACGGCCTATGAATTTTTAGAACAGCGTTTCGATCTGAAAAACCGGACCTTAGGGAGCGTCCTTTTTTTGATACAACGGGGATTGGCAGCCGGATTCACGATTTTTGCCCCGGCCTTGATCATTTCTGTCCTTCTCGGTTGGGATATCCGTCTCACAATTATTTTGATCGGGGGCGTCGTCATCGTGTACACGGCATCGGGCGGTACGGATGCCGTTAACAAAACGCATATGTTGCAGATGGCGATCATAACTTTGGGAATGGGAGCGGCATTTTATATGATATTCCGATTGCTGCCGACCGATATTTCATTTCTGGATGCCGCTCATGTGGCCGGCAAAATGGGGAAATTGAATGTCATCAATTTCGCCTTCGACTGGAAGGACCGGTATAACATTTGGTCCGGACTTATAGGGGGGACATTCCTTGCCCTATCCTACTTTGGGACGGACCAATCCCAGGTGCAGCGCTATCTTTCCGGCCGTTCTGTCGGGCAGATCCGGTTGGGATTATTAGCCAACGGGTTCGTGAAGGTCCCGATGCAGTTCATCATTCTTTTTATCGGCGCGATGATTTTCGTTTTTTTTCAGTTTGTGACTCCTCCTCTGTTTTTCAATCCCGTCGAAACAGCCAATGTGAAAAACAGTTCATACGCTGAAGCCTATCAAAAGTTGGAGACACAGTATGCGCGAGTCCATCTGGAGAAACAAGATCACCTGCGGGATATGCTGGATGCCATCGAGACTCATTCGGATTCTGAATTGGATACCTCCGTCGAAAATATCCGACAAAGTACAGAAACGGAAATGGGAATTCGACATGAGGCGACAGATCTCATAAAAAAAGCGAATCCGAATGCCGACACAGAAGATATCAATTACATTTTTTTAGGTTTTGTGATCAACTTTTTGCCGATCGGACTCGTGGGCCTCATTCTGGCCGCTATTCTATCGGCCTCTATGTCTTCCACTTCTGCTGAATTGAATGCGCTGGCTTCGGTTACGGTTGTGGATATTTACAAGCGTGTATTCAAGAAAAACGCATCTGAACGACACTATCTTATCGCGTCCAAATTAGCCACCGTGTTTTGGGGAATCTATGCCATCAATTTTGCCATGTTCGCAAACCGCCTTGGATCCTTGATCGAAGCCGTGAACATTCTGGGTTCTCTGTTTTACGGGACGATCCTGGGTATCTTTTTGATCGCATTCTATTTTAAAAAAATTGGAGGCCATGCAACATTTATTGCAGCCATCGTTGCAGAGTTGACCGTATTAGGATGTTATTTTTTCACGGAGATTCCCTACTTATGGTTCAATGTCATCGGATGTGTTCTGCTGATAACTCTAGCCCATTTGATCAACCCCCTGGTTGCTGCGAAAAACGAAAAATAATTAATTCGGTAGCTGTCCCCAAATTCTTCTCCGAGCACTTTGCGATTTGGGTGGCAATTGTGTAAATTGTTAGGGAGAAAGGAGGAGGTCATGGATGGAGTATATCTAGCTGCGGAAAAGGCGATAGTGCAAGCCCTGGCCCTGAAGAAAAGAGAACAATTTCTGCTGGTGACTGATAAGTTTAAGATGGAGATCGCCGAAGCCCTGGCGCATTGGGCAAAAAAAGTCGGAGCTGAAACCACGACCTACTTGATGACAGAGTCGTTAAGGCCTGTCACCGAACCCACAACGCTTTTCCGTTTGCTTTGTATGAAAGCATCGGCCATGGCCTATATGCTGGATGCCCGAATGGAAGAAAAGCCCTTCCGGGGTTATATGGTCAAGGCAGGTGTGGCGAACAGCCGAATCTGCATGATGCCCGGTTTGACGCTAGACATGATGGAGCGGTTGGTGAATATCGACTTCCGTGAGCTGGACATGTTCGGAAAAAAACTTGTAGAAAAACTGGCAGATTCCGAGAATATCATAGTCGAAAATGCCGAGGGCACTCACGTTGAGTTTAGCGTCAAAGCAAGGACATGGAAGAATGACAACGGCGATATCAGCCAAAAAGGGATGCATGGTAACCTCCCGGCCGGTGAAGTATTCACGGCTCCAGTGGAAGAGAGCTTCAGCGGAAGGTTGGTGATCAGCCTGATCGATGACAAACTCGGGAAGGGGATTATGGAGTTCGAAAAGGGCCGGTTGACTGGTTTTGAAGGTGAGGGGATCGAAGAAATCGTAGCCCATATAGGGGAAGATGATACCGGCAAGATCATCGGGGAATTCGGAATCGGAACAAACCCGAAAGCCAAGATTTGTCCCAATATGCTGGAAGCGGAAAAAGCCTTCGGTACTGCCCATTTTGCCATCGGTGATTCCTACGGGATCGGCATCAACACCAGTCCTCACCACTATGATGCTCTTGTGGATAAGGTGTCCATCCGCACAAACGGCGAATACATCATCCAGGATGGAAAATTCTTGATCTGATAAAAGTATAGTGGAGAAGGCGCAACAATGAAAAGACGGGAATTTTTGAGACGAGCGGGATATGGATCGCTGGCAGCTCTGACATCGGCTGGAACAGGCGTCATTCACCTTTCCTGTCGATCAAAGAAAAAAAGGCAACCCAATATCATATTCATCTTGGCCGATGACTTGGGATACGGCGACTTGTCCTGTTACGGCCAGAGTAGATTCCAGACTCCCCATCTCGACCGAATGGCAGGGGAGGGGATGCGGTTCATTGATCACTATTCGGGCAGCACGGTCTGCGCACCGGCACGTTGTTCCTTGATGACAGGCTATCACACCGGGCATGCCAGAGTGCGAGGAAATTATGCGAGCGGACCCCATGGCTGGGGAGCCTGCTTGGAGCTTCGCTCTGAAGATTTGACCGTTTCCGAAATCTTGAAAAAGGCGGGGTATGCAACCGGAGCTTTCGGAAAATGGAGTCTGGGAGTGGCAGAAACAACAGGCGCACCGTGGAAAAAAGGTTTCGATGAATGGTACGGCTACTTGAATCAGGGGCACGCTCATTTTTATTATCCCGAATATCTCTATCACAATGACAAAAAAGTCATGCTGGAAGGAAATACCGGAGGGAAGCGCCAGCAGTATTCCCACGATCTGATCGCCGAAAAAGCGCTGGAGTTTGTCGCAGAGAATAAAGACCAGCCCTTTTTCCTGTATTGGGCGATAACGATCCCGCATGCCGAGTTGCTTGTGCCCGAGGATTCCTTGGAAGAATTTCGCGGTCGTTACGAAGAAAAGCCTTATGTGGGCACTCACTATGCATCACAGGAGGAGCCGAGAGCGGCTTTTGCCGGAATGGTCACTCGCATGGACAGAGACATTGGCAGGTTGTTGAAGATGCTCGAGGAGTTGGGCATAGTAAAAGACACCATCGTGATGTTTTCAAGCGACAACGGTCCGCACAAAGAAGGCGGACACGATCCCGAGTTTTTCGGCTCCAACCGACCTCTTCGCGGTATCAAACGCGATCTTTATGAAGGGGGCATCCGAGTGCCGATGATCGCCCGGTGGCCGGGCAGGATCCAAGCGGGAACAACCACCCATCATGTTTCGGCCTTCTGGGATTTTTTACCGACGGTCTGTGATCTAGTAGAAATCACATCTCCTGACGGGATCGATGGCCTATCCTTTTTGCCTGCGATGTTGGGGGATGAAAAAGAACAGCGAGAACATGAGGTTCTCTACTGGGAATTCCATGAGCGGAAAACGACTAACCAGGCGATCCGGATGGGTCGATGGAAGGCCATTCGGCACAGCCCGACCGGACCGATCGAGCTGTACGACCTGGAAACGGATATCGGAGAGACCGCAAACATTGCCGATCAGAATCCCGAAATTGTAGGCAAAATCCGTGCGCATTTGGAGAAAACGCGTACTCCCCATGAAATCTGGGAGTTGAAGTCTTGATAATCGTCCTGCGTTGAGAAGCATGAAAAGACGCGATTTTCTGCAAAAAATTGGGCTGAGCACCCCGCACACGGCATCTACACGGTGAACTCATCAGAAAGAGGAGATTCCCGGACTCGGAAGCTTATCCCGGTCGAAAACAGGACCGTTCTAGGTGAAGAAAAAAGGACGATCGCTGAAGAACTGAGAAAGGATGGGTATATAACTGCCCATGTAGGAAAATGGCATCTCAGGGAAGATCCTAAAACCCAAGGATTCGATGTGAATGTGGGTGGCACCGTTTACGGTCATCCGGTGAGTTATTTCAGCCCCTATCGGAATAAATATCTTGAGGGCGGACCCGCAGGCGAATATCTGACTGACCGCTTAACAGACGAGGCCATCAGATTTGTCGAGGCCCAGAAATATAATCCTTTCTTTTTCCATCTTTCCTATTATGCTGTCCATTCTCCGATTCAGGCAAAAAAGGACATGGTGGCGAAATACGAGAACAGGCAAACATCGAACCGCCAAAACAACCCCTAATATGCCGCAATGGTGGAAACGGTGGATCACAACATCGGCCGCCTTCTTCACAAGCTTGAGGAGATGGCTCTCGAAAAAATTACCCTAGTTGTTTTCACCTCTGACAACGGCGGGATTTGGAAGCGCACGTCCCAGAGATCCGGTTTTCCGAACCCGGCCCGGTTCGGTCGTTCGAATCGGAGAATGGAAGCTCCATGAGTATTTCGAGGACAGCGGGATCGAGTTGTATAATCTAAAGAACGATATAGGGGAGATGCAAAACCTGTCGGAAAAAAACCCGGATATGGTTCGGGAATTGCGCCGCAAGCTTGTTGCATGGAGGAAAAAGGTTGAAGCGCCACTCCCGTCAGCCCTGAATCCCGGTTACGATGCTGCTTATGATCAAATGATGCGGCTCAATAAATAGCCCGCTATCTCATATCAATTGGCCAAGGGAAGAGATAAAAGTCTGCAATTCCTCCTTTGTTCCGCAACTGACTCGTATCCACTGGCTGTCGTGAAATACGAAAGGACGGATGAGGATTTTTTTGCGCTCCAGTATTTTCGCCAGTTCTCGGGCATCCCGATCGATCTTGAAGAGGACAAAATTCGTGTGAGAAGGAATACAAGAAAGGCCCAGCTTATCCAGCTCTTCATACAAAAATGCCTTCGCCTGGTTATTTTTTTTATTCACCGACTGGATAAACATCTGGTCCTGATGACTGGCCACCGCAGCCTTCAAGCTGAGCCAAGCGACAGGCGCAAAATTTCTACTCAACTTATGTAATCTTTTTAGGATTTCGGGATGGGCGATCCCATAGCCGATGCGGAGTCCCGCAAGCGCGAAGATTTTCGAAAATGTCCGCGTGACGATGATGTTTTTCGCCTGTTTGACCAGATCGATCATCGACGCATAAGCCTCATCTTGGACATACTCGTGGTATGCTTCATCCACGACAACCATAGTCTTTTTAGAGGCTTGCTCACAAAACGCCTGCAACTTGTCCTTCGGTGTTATCGAGCCCGTAGGATTGTTGGGATTGCATACATAGATCAAATCCGTCCGGGGCGAGATCTGTTTTTCCATCGTTTCTAGATCGTGCTCGTATTTGTCATTCAACCGGACCCTGTTCAATGGGCGGTCTGCTAAGTTTGCATAATAGATGAAATCAAAATAGGTGGGATCCGCCACCAGGATTTCGCCCTCTTTTTTCACGAGATGGATGAGTGTGACCATCACGTCGGTCGAACCTGCTCCCAGGATGATATGATCCGGAGGAATATCCTCTCTTTCTGCGATCGAATCGATCAATTGCGTATAATTCCTGTGAGGATAACGATTGGATAGATCTATCGATCCGGTGATGGCTTTCCTTGCTATCGGCGATATACCGAAGGGGCTCTCGTTGTTGTGGAGCATGATGAAGTCACCGGGATCCGGAATTTTCTTCATTACAGATGTTTCCCCTTTACAGGATGTCAAACCGGGGCCGGTCATAAGTCCAGCCAAAGCCAGAGCACTTGTTTTTATCCATTGCCGACGGTTAAGCGCATATCTCATGTTTCCCTCCTATACAACGTATATCAAACACGCCACATCCGGTCAAATCCTGTTCGGGGCGGGTAAGCATTTCCAAAACCGTGATGATAATAAAATAGTCTAGCAAGCTGAAGAGGAAGTCATCCGGAGGCGAGCGGGCATGGTTCCTCGAAGAGGAGAGCGAGCCGAGGAACTAAGCTGAATTTCCTCGCGGGGGAAATTCAGCGGGCTGACGTTTCAGCTTGCCTGACTGTCTCTTATCACGGTTTTGGAAATGCTACCTCGGAGCGGGACCTTGGGGAACATTCCAGAAGTATGATATCATTAGTAACAGAGTGAACGCACTGAGCATATTCATTCATCTGATCGGTTTGGGTTTGCTGATGGTGTTTTCTTCCTTTTTTTCTGGCTCTGAAACGGCCCTGACCGCTCTTTCCAAAGTTGAAACGCAAAGAATTAAGGAAGATAAAAAGAAAACCAGCCAATACATCATCAAATTTTTGGATGAACCCCGACGGCTTTTCATCACTGTCCTTTTTGGCAACACACTGGTGAACATGGCTTTCGTGAGCATCACCGGATCGCTCATATTCCATAATCTTTTCAGCGGAGAAAATCCTGGATTGGCTTATATTGTCGCCATTTTGATCGTAACCATTATCCTGTTGATATTC
Organism: Candidatus Aminicenantota bacterium; assembly: GCA_020348385.1. GTDB lineage: Bacteria > Acidobacteriota > Aminicenantia > Aminicenantales > Aminicenantaceae. Next base: position 96,072 of record CP070750.1, read on the forward strand.
GGAGAGATCACGCCCAAAACTTATGCCATCGAACATTCCGAGCGTTTTTCAAGGCTCGTGGCACGGCCTTTATGGTTCTTTTCCAGCATCATTTACCCTTTCCGGAGGCCTTTGCGTATGCTAACCGATTCGCTCCTTCCTCTTTTAGGCGTCCGCTCTATGGCAGAAGAGATGCCATTGACCGAGGAAGAAATCAGGGCCATCGTTAAAACCACTGAGGATCATGGGGCACTGGCTAAGCAGGAAGGAGAGCTCATTCACAGCATTTTCGAGCTTCATGACATCACTGCCAAGGAGGCGATGGTTCCCAGGACCGAGATGGTATGTATCGAGGTCTCAAAAACCATCGGGGAGGCCTTCGATATGACGAGGGATGCGGGGCATTCGCGCATCCCCGTTTTCAAGGATAATCTGGATAACATCTGTGGCATATTTTATGTGAAAGATATGCCGCGTTGGGAGGGACTGAAGAGAGAAAATCTCGGAGGGAAAAGTTTTAAGCAGATTACCATTGGAGAGTTCCTCTCCAGCACGGAAACATTCCATAAGTTGAATCCTGGTAATGTAGCCACACTCATCAGAAAACCTCTTTTTGTGTACGAGACGAAAAAAATCGGGGCCCTGATGCGTCAGATGGAGAGAGAAAAACAACAGATGGCGATACTGCTGGATGAGTTCGGCGGCGTTTCTGGATTGATCACCGGTGAGGATGTCGTGGAAGAGGTGCTGGGAGAGATCTTCGATGAATACGACAAGTTGTCTGAACTGACGATCTCCCCGGATCCCAAGGACACGACGAGTTTCCTAGTCCCGGGATTTGTCAGTCTTCGCAGCGTTAACAAACAGCTCAAGCTCAAACTCGAAATGTCGGGAGCGGATACGGTTGGAGGATATGTGACCAAGCTCCGGGGGGCCATACCAGATGAGGGAGACGTCGTCAGCGACAAACCGAAAAGGTTGATCTTCGAGATCATCAAGATGGCCGGAAAGAGAGTCAACCTGGTCAAAATCAAAAAGTTAGGCAAACCTGCTAGAAAAGATCGGAATGGCAGGCCGAATCTTTTTATTCTCCCTTTTGTTATTGTTATCAGCTCGCTGATGGGATTTTCCCACACAGGCCTTTTCGAAGGAGGGGCAAGCGCCAGTGGTCAAGCTTTCATGATTATTTTCTCCTTGTTGCTTGTTTTGGCTTTGTTTCTGAAAGCATTTTATGCGGGATCAGAAACGGCCATCGTTTCTGTATCCAAAGGGCGGATCGATGTTTTGGCGCAACAGGGAAATTCCCGCGCCCTCATTATCAAGAAGCTTTGGCAGGAGCCGGACAAATTGTTGGGGACTGTTCTTGTCAGCGACAACTTGATGTCAGCAGCAGCAGGAATGGCCGGGCTCCAACTCATCGTTTTTGTTCTTCCCGGCAGAGAGGGGATCCAGGAACTTTTGAACACCATCATCATGACTCTTCTGCTCATGATCTTCTGCGAGATTCTTCCTAAAACGATGTTCCGCGCCAAGGCCGATACACTGGCCCTGAAAAGCGCCCCAGGCCTTTGGATCGCGGACAGGATTCTTCGGCCTGTGGTGTGGTCCATGATGAAGATCACGAATATTGTGGTCCGGATGGCGGGCAGACAGGATAAGGAAAAAAGACAAAAAGTCATTCGTGAGGAACTCAGGCTTCTGGCCAGAATGGGCGAAAAGGAAGGTATCCTCAAAAAAGAACAGCTCCTCATGATCGAAAACGTACTGAATCTTGAGAGTATAACTTTGGGAAAAGTGATGACACCTTTGGTGGATATTGTCGCTGTTCCAAAAACAGCTTCTGTCGAGGAATTCTACAAAAAGGTTGAAGAGTCGGGATTTTCGAGAATTCCGGTTTATGATGAGCGGGTCGACAACTTGATAGGTGTCGTGAATATCTTAGATGTCCTTTATGCACAACCCACGCCCACGACTATCTCTGCATACATCGATAGGGAAGTCCAGCATGAACCGGAATCGAAACGGGTTTATTCGTTGTTAAGGGAGCTCAAGCGAAGCCGGAAAGCCATGGTTTTTGTTGTCGACGAGTATGGAGGAGTCGTGGGGCTGGTGACTATCGAAGATCTGGTCGAGGAGATCCTGGGCGACATCCGTGATGAAAAAGATAGGGATGAGGAAGGAAATGTGCATAAAATCAGCGATAACATTTTGGAATGTGATGGGAAAACAGAAATATCATTTGTCAATAACACGTATGGTATGGCAATCCCTCCTGGGGATTACAACACCATCGCTGGTTATATCATTTCCCTAATAGAACGGATACCTAAACAGGGGGAGTTTATCGATACCCATACGCACAAGATCGTTGTGCTGGATGCGGATAATAAGAGCATCCGCAGAGTGAGGATCCAATCAAAACCGTAGATGATTACCTTTGTTCAGTGGTGAGCTCGAAAGGATTGGTCATGGCGTTGTAACTTTGTTCCAAACGCTCCCGGTATGGCTCGAGAGACCTTTTGATCACATCCGGCAGGCCGTCCTCCCAGGGAAGGCGAAACCGATCCTCTTCCATGGCTTGGATTTCCGCTTCTAGGAGGTCTTTCCACTCCGATTGGGCATCCGATAAGCCTCTTGCCACCAGCTTTTCGTGTTGGTTTTGGAGCATCGGCAGGAGCGTGCGGTGCAATCGTCTGAGCATGCTGTCCCTGCGCTCTTCCCGTATTTCTTTTCTGTTCATTTCGCCCCAACGGCTCTCTCTATCCTCAGGTCCCATGACTTCGAAATCCGGACCATCCTCAGGCGGTTTTCCCAGCCAGGAGAAATAGGATATCGCATAGATATAGAAATACTCTCCCATTCCCATCTCGGCGTCCAGAAGGGCCTGATTTCGGAACTTCAAAAACTCGGCGATTTGTGGGACCAGACCGAATCCCAGTTTCACCATTTCGAAGACATTTTTGGGCTTTTTAACCTCCACCTCGCTTTGTCCCGCTCTATCCTGGAGCTCTTGCATCGAGATCTCCAGTTTCTCTCGGAATGGGGCAAAAGCGTCTCTAACTGATAAAAACGCCTCGATTCGGCTGGGATCGATGGCTCCATCTGGTTCGGGAGAGAAATCCTTGATTTCTCCGTAGCGTTCGGTCAAAACTGCCATCAACTCTTCTTGCTCTTGGAAGTCGCCGATCAGGTTTTTAAAAAACACGTATCCGCCGACCCCTAGCACGATCAAAATCAATATGATAACCGCACATCCGATGCCGCAGCCCACAAGCCATTTTTTTGTTGTATTGCTGGATTTTGTTTCGGTTTCGTTCATCCTCTAACCCTCTCTGTCAGGGATTTTCTCTATCATAACAAAAAAGAGTCCCTAATGGCGAGGAAATACGGAACTTTTGTGCTTGGCTTTTCGTATGAATTACCTAAGTCGCCCCGTTCCTCCATAACATAAAAGTAGGGTGAGGAATAAATCCATTATGCTGATGGAGAGATCAGCATTTTATATAAATAAACCAGAAAAAAGGAGGCCAAATGATCAGTAGAAAAACTGTTTTAGTCACATTCCTCATTATTCTTGTAATCGCTCACTCTCCCATCCTTCGCTCAGAAGAGGATCTCCACAGAGTCTGGGCTGTGAAGGATTGCCGTATCGTTACACAGGCGGGCCCTTTGATCGAAAAGGGAACTGTTGTGATACGGAACGGTCTGATCGAAGCAGTAGGGGCTCAAGTTGCCATTCCTTCAGATGCCGAAGTGGTCGATGGCAGCAGGCTGACCGTGTATCCGGGATTGATAGATCCTCTCGGAAAATCTCTGATCAAGCTCCCGGAACAGAAGTTTGATCAAACCAAGATGCTCACAGGACAGTACACGGATGAGGACAGGGGAATAAAACCCGAATTCAAAGCCTTTGACCATTTTGAGATTACCAAATCGACATTGGAAAAATACCACAAGGCTGGCTTCACAGCTGCCCAGGTGCTGCCGGAAAGAGGCGTATTCACAGGCCAAGCCTCTGTATTTTCCCTAAGCGGCATGAATAAAAATACCAGCATAATCCTGAGGGATACGTGCCTCGGTGTCGGGTTTTCCGTTTCCAGCTTTATGGTATATCCCAGCTCGCTTATGGGCGTTGTGGCGATGCTCAGGCAAGAGTTCTCCGACGCCGCCTATTTTGATAAACACAACACGCGCTGGATGAAAGAAATGAAGGGAATACTCCGTCCTGAATACAGTTTAAAACATGAAATGCTTTCCGATTATGCGACGGGAAGAAAACCGGTGGTTTTCCTCTGTCGGAATCAAAACGATATCCTCCGAGCTATCGATATGGCAGGGGAAATGAAGCTGGATTACTTCATCTGCGACTTAGGCAACGAGGGCTTCAGGGTGATACCAGAGTTGAAAAAGGCTAAAGCCCGGTTATTCTTGCCCTTGACCTTTAAGGCTCCCAGCACCAGCATTCATGCCCAAAAGGGAAGGGATGCTCGGGACTTAGCGGAGGAAGGATTGTATCCGAAGAATCCAGTAAAATTGGCTGAGGCTGGCATCCCGTTTACGTTCACCTCATTCGGAACAGACGATCCCAGCAGCTTTAGGGAAGGAATCCAGAAAGCCATGCAGAACGGGCTTCCTCAGGAAAAGGCGTTGGATGCTCTGACGATCGGAGCAGCCAGGTTTTTAAAGTTGGAAAAAGCTTTGGGGACGATCGAGCCCGGCAAAATGGCCAATCTTGCCCTGGTCGAGGGCGACATATTGGCCAAAGAAGCAAAGGTCAAGTACGTGTTTGCAGACGGCACGAAGTTCGAGCTCAAAGAAGCCGCAGTCAAGGAAGGAGAAAAACCCACTGTTAACATAACCGGGAAATGGGAGATCTCCATCGAAGAAGCCGGATTGAAACTAACGATGGATTTTGTTCAAGAAGAAGCCGCTTTGTCGGGGAAATTGACTACTCCTTTTGGCGTTTTCGATTTTTCAGGCGGCACGGTTTCCGGTAACCAAGTCTATTTCGAGATGAATCTGTCTGTCGGTGGTCAGGATATCGACCTGTATTTCACAGGAATCGTGGAAGACGACAAGATGACCGGATCGGTTGTGCAGGGAACTGAAGGAGCGACAGATTTTACAGCCAAGCGGATTCCAGGAATGGGAGGGACGAGATGAGAAGAACGATCGGTTGGATTGTGATTTTTGCGTTAGTTGTATTTGCGGGGAACCCTTTCCTCTCGGGTTCGGAAAAAAACATTCTTTTCACCAACGGCAATATCATCACGGTTGAAGGCGAGATCATTAAAGATGGAGACATCCTGCTCAAAAGGTCCAAAATCGAAAAGGTCGGAAAGGGCCTCAAAGCAGACTCCCAGACAAAGGTGGTGGACCTTGATGGAAAGTGGGTGATGCCCGGTATTATCGATTCCCACGCCCATATTGCCATCGAAGGAGGAGTCAACGAAGGGGGCAATCTCATCACTTCAGAAGTGGACATCAAGGATGTGATTTGGCCCGAGGACATGAACATCTTTTATGCCTTGACAGGTGGGGTAACCTCCATTCATACCATGCACGGCTCGGCCAATTCCATAGGAGGTAGGGGTATTGTTCTCAAACTCCGTTGGGGTAAGAGCGCCGAGGAGATGATCTTTGAAGGAGCGCCGCCGACGATCAAATGGGCACTCGGGGAAAATCCCAAACAGAGCAATGTATTTTCAGCCGGTCCTTCCCGGTATCCCAAAACCCGGATGGGAGTGGAAGCCTCCATCCGGCGCGAGTTCGAGAAAGCCAAGGATTACATGCGCGCTTGGGAAGATTACAATGCCGCCATGCAGCGGGCTAAAAAGAAAAAAACGCCTGCGCCACTGCCTCCGAAAAAGGACTATCGATTGGAAGCGATCGCTGATACGCTCAACGGAAAATACTGGATTCGTTGCCATGCCTACCAGGCCGAGGAGATGTTGTCCATCATGAAGCTCTGTAAAGAGTACGGAGTAAAGCTGGTGTGTTTCGAACATGGATTGGAAGGATACCGCATCACGAACGAGTTGGTAGAATACGGCGTGGCTGTTTCCACATTCACGGACTTCTGGTCCTACAAGTGGGAGGCCTTTAAAACCATGCCCCATGCCGTGGCGCTGATGGCTCAGAGGGGTGTTTTGACGGCCGTCAACTCCGATGATGCCGAAAGGATGCGCCGTTTGTATCACGATGCGGCAAAGGCCATGCGATTCGGGAGCCTGTCGGAAATCGAAGCCTTCAAGACCATCACACTCAACCCGGCCATCATCATGGGAATAGACAAGCAGACAGGGACCATTGCAGAAGGAAAAGATGCTGATCTGGCCATTTTTAGCCGCCATCCCTTCGATCCCTACACCGTGTGCGAGATGACCGTGGTTGACGGAGAAATTTTGTTCGATCGGTCGCAGTATTTGGAAGCGAGAAAAAAGGCAGAAGAAGAGAAAAAGAAAAAAGAAGAGGAGAAGAAAGATCCTGAAAAGAAAGGATCTGAAGGGGAGGTGCTGCCATGAAAAAAATAGCGATACTGACGTTTGTTGTTGCAATGATTGCTGTGCTTGTCCTAGCGCAGACAGATGGGGATAAGTATCTGATCAAAAACGCCACCATCATACCGGTCGAGGGAGAGCCTCTCGAAAATGCAGACCTATTGATTGAAGGGGGAAAGATTTCCGCCATGGCTAATGAAATCCCTGCGCCCGACGGAACGAAAATTATCGATGCTTCAAGCATGTTTGTCTACCCGGGTTTTATCGACGGCCACACGCATCTGGGTTTGTCAGAGGTCTCTGCAATCTCCAGTACGGTGGACATAAGGGAGATGGGCAAGGAAAATCCAGAGCTTAAAGTAGCCTGGGCTATCAATCCTCATTCGATTCACTTCAAGACATCTCGAATCAACGGAACAACGACCGCATTGGTGGCTCCTTCCGGTGGGACTTATCCGGGGATGTCGGCTCTGGTGAAAATGGATGGCTGGACCATCGATGAAATGCTCATCAAGGAGGTGGCAACGTCGTTTATCAATTTCCCGATGTCGCCGCGGCCGACTCGCGGAGCACGAGTAGGGCCTCAAACAGAGTCCCGAGTGGACATCACGGCCAAGCTGGTCGAAAAGATCCAAGAATACTTGAACGAGGTACGTCACTATCTGAAGCTGCGAAAACAGGGAGCGGAAGATCCCACCATCATCGCACCGGATTTGAATCCTAAATACGAGGCACTGGCTCCTGTTTTGGATGGCACATTGCCTGTGATTATTTCTGTCGAAAAGGCCAAAGATATAGAACTGGCCATTAAATTCGTCCAGGAAGAAAAGATCAATGCCATATTTCGAGGGTGTATCCAAGGCGGCGAGGTGGCCGATAAAATCAAAGAGGCGGGCATTCCGGTTATCATCGATGATCTGTACACAGGCCCCCTTGAACCGGAGGACGGTTATGATGCTCCTTTCCGTAACGTTTCGGAGTTGGCAAAAGCCGGAGTCGAGATTTGTTTCTCGACTGGACGCGATCCAGCTCTCGGAAAGGACCTGACTTATCATGCTGCCCGAGCTGTAGCTTTTGGATTGGATAGGGATGAAGCGATCAAGGCCTTGACCATCAATCCGGCTAAGATCTTCGGGATCGAAAACCGCGTTGGAAGCCTGAAGGTCGGAAAAGATGCCGACCTCTTTATCACAACCGGCGATCCTCTGGACTTGAGATCGGAGGTCAAACACCTGTTCATCAACGGTAGGGATATGGACCTGGGTAACTGGTGGCAGACCCTATACGACACGTGGAGAAAGCGACCCATCAAATGATAGAGTGATTCTTTCTATCAGTTAATTTCTTAGTTTGTGTGGGCATTCATATTAAAATGTTTTTTTGCCATCAGGCATGTCCTCTGTTCTAGTTCGGATCTTTAACGCCATTCCCTCATCGCCCTTCGCGGCGTCTGTGGAACTCCGCTTGTTTACTGCCAGTCTCTACAACTCTATCCTCAGTTTATCCGGATCTCTAACTTTTTAGTTCATCCGTGCTCAATACATCCTCGCCGTCCGCTGTCCTCTTTTGTCGGATTCCCTCGAAGAACGAATCGTGAAGGCTAGATCCTCAATGGCGCTATAGACATACCTGATGCTTTTTTCTAGCAAGGTATATCCATGCAAAATGGGAGAAATTCTTTCTCCTTATTTGTGTGTGGCAGGTTGGCAGATATAGATAAGCTGCATGGGAAGGAAGTCTTTGATCTGAACGACTTCGAACTCCCCGTCGTAAATATGTCGCAGGTTTGCTCGCAGAGTATACTTCGCTCGGTCGTCTGGATCCCACCCTTTAGATTCAGAATCCATTTTTTCGGCATCCCACTGAACGATAACCAGGCTACCGTCCGGCTTGAGGTTATGCTGCAATTTCTTCAGGTATCCGGAGGTGTTTTCGATCAGATGGATAACGTTGACCATCAAAATGATATCGGCACTTTTTTGCGGGATGAGCGGATCGTCTTCCTTCCCTAAAATGACTGAGATATTTTGGATTCCTTTTTCCGCACATCTATCCCTAATGACCTGAAGGGCTCTGTTGTCGATATCACAGGCAAGAATCTTCCCGCTGTTGCCGACGCGTTCCGCCAGATGGAAGGTAAAATATCCATCTCCGGCTCCAACATCGGCGACTGTCATACCTTCCTTTACCCCGATTTCATCCATTACCCGGACGGGCATCTGCCAGTGCCATCTGTTCCTGTGTTTGTCCGTTTGCTGCTGCTCATGTTCGTGCTCTTGTTGGCCAAGGAGACTCATGACGATAAAAAATAGCGAGATAACACCTAAAGCTTTGAAGTGCAATCCTTTCATTTCGCAATCCTTTTGGGGATAATTATATTATTGTGAGTGGATTCGCTGGTATCGAAGCCGGAAGCTTTAGCCTGTTCAAGGGATGAGAAATAACCCAATGCCTCTCGTTTTTTGATGATGTATTGTGCCTTTTCTAGACTGATTTTGGGAAAACTGGTCAGGTCGAATTCTGATGCCGTGTTGAGGTTGATGGAGAGTGGTTTTTTATTCTGGGGATTCCACAGGGTCGTCCGAATGAGAAAATCTTCGTTTTTAATCCAGATCTGAGGGCCTATGTTTGCTTCGAGGCTAATCTCGTCTGCCAAGATTTTTTTGACCATGCTTAAAGCCTCATCCAGGACGCGTGTCGCCAGCTCACGGAATTTTTGATAATCGCCGATGATGCCATGATAGGACATGGTTTCATAAGTCTTGCCAAGATCATTAGTCACTGTTTTGCCAACGGTCATGATAACAAAAAGTTTCAGAATCTCCTGTTTATCTTCGGGAAAGGAGTTAAACCACTGTTTGATAAACTCAATGAATATCCTACTTTCTGGCGTTAACTCCCCCTTGATTTTATCCCAGACATAAAAGTTTTTTAGAAAAACGTTTTCCATCGGAGTGAAGAGTTCTTCTGGTTTGGTATCCTCAGGAATCGGGTTGAGCAAGAATAAATTATAAAAGGATGCATCTTGATAGTTGTCCTGCAAAATCTTGTTCGTGTTTATTCGGTAGAAAAGAGTGGCCAAAACTCCTTCACAGGATAGCATTTGTTGGGCATTTTTAAGCTTTGTTTTATCGAAAACCGGGGAAGTGTGTTCCAGCAGGATCAATTCTTCTGTATCCAAGTTCGAAATATCCACTGCTGGCAGTAGTTTTTGGTGGATGTAGTTATTCTCCAAGACGGCGTTCAGCCGGAGACTCTGATCGATATTGGAATGCCAGGTGCGGGCGAATCCTCTGGAGTGGTCGAGAGAACTCTGATAAGCTTGCCGGTATAAAGGAATGCTGTCAAAAGCCAAACGCTGGAAATGGATTCCCCATCCCTCAAAAAAAGCGGTGCTGTAATCTGTGATCCCCATGCTCACATGCTGTTTGGTTGAACGGCTGTCGGGAATCTCATCACCCATGATGTTCAGCATCATCACATGCCCTAGCTCGTGAGAATAAATATCCAGTTCGCCTCGAGCCACTCTTTGTTCGTCCAACACAAGATCGACATAAAATAAATCCGGATAATTTTCTGTTCTATTCCCATGTTTGAGGATGAGTCCCTGGCGTGGAAAACCTCCCTCTGTTTGGGATAGGAACAGAACATTTGGGCCTTTTGTATTGGACGATAAATTCCTGGCACACTGGCTGAGCTTGATGACGGACTGATGGAACGGATAATTCATCTGCTCCACGATTTCTTGAACCAGAGCATGATCGGCAGGAAGTTTTTCTCCGACGAGAAGGGCACCCTCTTTACCCGTTGCCCTGACGAAACAGATTTTTTCCGCTGAATTTGGAAATATCAAATCCTCTCCACTTTTTATATCGCTTGAAATCAAAAGAGAGGGGAGCAAAGAAACAGAAATAATAAACGCAGAGATATGCGTTTTCATCGTGGCTTCTCCTTTTTTAGATAATACGGAATATATAAGACTTACGTTTCTATTTTTTTATCCCGACAAGGTCGAGCATGAAAGCGTACTCGAGAGCGGTCTCCCTGAGTCTGCGGAACCGTCCCGATACACCTCCGTGGCCTCCTTCCATGTTGATATGGAAAATCAGGGGATTATCATCTGTCTTCAGGGCTCTGAGCTTGGCCACCCACTTGGCCGGTTCGAAGTACTGAACCTGGGAATCATGATAACCGGTGGTTATCAGCATGGCCGGATAGTCCTTGGCCGCCACGTTGTCATATGGAGAATAGGAGAGCATGTAATCGTAGTAATCCTTTTTGTTGGGATCACCCCATTCGTCGAATTCGCTCGTGGTAAGGGGAATGCTGGAGTCGAGCATCGTGGTAATCACATCCACCCAGGGGACACCGGCTAGGATACCCTTCCAAAGATCGGGACGCATGTTCACCACTGCTCCCATCAGCAGACCTCCGGCACTTCCACCCATGGCAAACATTTTGTCCGCATCGGTGAATTTCTGCTCAATCAAATATTCGGCGCAATCGATGAAATCATAAAAAGTGTTTTTCTTGTTGAAAAGTTTGCCCTCTTCATACCAGTAGCGTCCCATTTCCGAGCCTCCCCGGATATGGGGGATGGCATAGACAAATCCCCTGTCCAACAAGCTCAACCGAACAGAACTGAATGTCGGTTCCCTGCTGGATCCGTAGGAACCATACCCGCTCAGGAGGAGATGGTTGCTGCCGTCTTTCTCCAGACCTTTTCTGTAGACCAGGGAAATCGGAACCTTTGTGTTATCTCTAGCAGTGGCATAATGTCTTTCCGTCACATAATTGTTGGGATCAAAATCACCCAACACTTCTTGTTGTTTCAGCAGAGTTTTTTCCTTGGTGTTCATATCATAGTCATAGGTTGAATTGGGCGTTGTGAGCGATGTGTAACCATAACGCAAAAGGTCAGTATCGAAGTCAGGATTTGTTGATGTATAGGCCAGATAGGCCTCTTCTCCAAAATTGAGATAGTGTTCGGATTGGTCTGCCCATTTGATAACGCGAATCTGTGTGAGGCCGTTCTTGCGTTCACTCAACACGAGATAATTTTTGAAGACCTCGAATCCTTGCAGAAGAACATCATCCCGGTGAGGGATGACTTCCCTCCAGTTTTCTTTTGTCGTTTTATCCACCGGGGTTTCCATTAGCCTAAAGTTTTTGGCATCAAGATTGGTGTGGATGTAGAACTTGTTTTTGTAGTGATCTACGCTGTATTCGAGGTCTTTTTCGCGGGGCTGGATGATCTGAAATTCTCCGTCGGGATTATCCGCATCAAGGAACCTGAACTCAGAAGATAATGTCTGTGCTGATGCGATAATCATGTATTTCTTAGATTTTGTTTTACCGACATATGTGCTGAAGGTTTCGTCTGTTTCGACGTATATTTCTTTGTCTTCAGACATTGGAGTTCCGAGAACATGCTTCATCACTTTGTAAGAACGAAGCGTTGTTGTGTCCTTGAGCATGTAGAAAACGGTCTTGTTGTCATTAGCCCATGCAGCCCGGCCCGATGTGTTGGGAATTTGTTCATCGAAGAGTTCCCTGGTTGTCATATCCATGAAATAGAGGGTGTATAGCCTGCGGCTGACGGTATCCACGCCATAGGCAATCAAGTTGTTGTTCGAGCTAGTGGAGTACCCGGCAACACTATAATAGTCGTATCCCTTGGCCATCTCATCGACATGCAGGACAATTTCTTCCTCTGCATCCAGACTTCCTTTTTTGCGGCAGTAGATAGGGTATTCCCCTCCCTCTTCATATCGTGTGTAGTGATAGTAGCCTTGATCCTTGTAAGGCACAGACATATCGGTTTGTTTGATTCTTCCGACGATTTCATTGAATAAATTTTCCTGAAAGTCTGTTGTATGAGCCATGACAGCGTCTTTGTAGGCGTTCTCTGCCTCCAGATAGGCTATGACTTCGGGATTGTCTCGTTGGTTCAGCCAGTAATAGTTATCTATCCGGGTATGACCGTGAGCCGTCAGTTCCTTAGGGATAATTTTGGCAACTGGAGGCTCAATGGTTTCTGAAGGTTTTTTGGCTTCTTCTCCCTTTTTGCATCCAGGAGAGCTAAGAATTAAAAAAAGTGTGATAGGTAAAACAGTCAAAACTCGGATGAGCCATCGATAATGGTTGTTTTTCATCCGGATCTCCTTTTTTATGGATTGAATACATGATTACAGAAATATCCTTTAATGGCAAGTGCATATTAAAGGAGATTTTTATCGATTTCTTGCGATGAGATCGAAGGTGAAATCCATGACCCGGTCCGTATCATTCAGAAGATCTTCGATTGTCGGTGAGACAGGATAATCCGGTATAATCCCCCGGTCTTTGGGATATCCGGATACTGCCATAGTGTACCGGATCATCGGAATGCGGACCTGAATTTTTGTGTTGGGCAGTGTAATCCTCGGCATAAAACCGGATGTGTTTCCGTAATAGCCGGCGCCGCATTCCTCCCCTATGAATGTGGCAACCTTGTGAAAATGCATCAAGGATGTGCATTCTCCGGTTCCAGAGAAACTATTGCCGTTGAGCAAGACATAGACCTTCCCGCGATAGACGGGAGGAATGGGTTTTTGTTCCCCCAAATTGGGATGAAATTTGAGGTCGTAGGTGCCTTCCTCGTTTTTTTTGAAACTCTGAGGGAATTCTTTTTGCTGTTCGGGAGGAATCCTGGTGTATTTAAAAAAGGAAAATTTTATGTTATTTGCCCGCAGGTGATCGTAAAACCGGAAAGGTTTGTCGACGAAATGGGCAAAAAGGATTTTCCCAAATGCGTCTGTTCCTCCGCCATTGTCTCGGAGATCTACGATGAGATGGGAGGTTTTTTTATCTTCTAGCTCTTGGAAAACGGTTTTTAGGAATGCGGGATAGTCAAGCTTTGCACTCTGATAAGCTCTTGCACTGAATGTTCTCAAGGTTAGGATGGCGACATCATTTCTGAAGTCCAGCTCGATGGGTGGGCGTTCTTTGAACACGCCAGGATAACGTTTGCCAGCGATGGTGTTGAGGTTTCCGGACCTGATCGCTTTGACGGTGAACGTTTGTTTTGTATGGGTATCGGGATCTTCACAGGTCAAGGAATAGGAAACGGATGGACCATAGATGAGGTTGAGCAGATTGCCAAAATAGGCCGTTCCTTCGAGCTTCCGGTATTTGGACGTCTGGATGTGAGCATCATTGGGAATGAAGGGCAACATTTTTTGCACGATGTCAGACATGGGGCGACCGTTTAATGAAAAAAGTTCGCTTCCCATTATTATGTCTGCTTTATCGCTGTAATTCCGGAACAGATAGGCTTTATTGTTCACGAATCTCAAATTGAAGGGAAAGAGATTGGGCTTTGTGGAAAGACTGTTCTCTAAGGATCGTGAAAGGCTGATGTTGGTGTGTCCGTCATGGATGTGGGCGATCAGCGGGGCCAGCATCCGGTAGAAATCCAGCTCTGTCATGGAACGAAGGAGTTCTTTTTCTACCGATTCAAAATGTTCATCCAATTCTGTCTTAGGTGTATACCTGTAAAGTCCCGCATGCCCTTCCTCTAAGGCATTCCGGAATATTGTGAAATCCTTTTGGAGTTGGTCAGCTGAGTAAGTTTTTCCGTAAGAGTCACTTTTATCTTGAGAAGATAATGTCTGGCAACACAGGACTAAGGCAAAGACTGCCACGATAAAAACAACAGATTTGTTTCTTGTCATGAATTTCTCTCCTTATTGATTGGCTTATGTTGCGTTTTTATAAGGTTTCATCTTTTATAACGTAAATCAAAGATAGTTAGTTTATTTTGAGATGTTAGAGTTTGACCAGCATTTTTCCGAAGCTTTCGCCAGTGAAAAGTCCGAGAAATGCTTTCGGGGCATTTTCGAGCCCATGGATAATGGTTTCTTTCCATTGGATTTGCCCCTGTTTGAGCCATTCTCCCATGTCATGTAGAAAAGAGCTCATGCGATCGTTCTGGTCGTAGACGATAAAGCCTTTGAAGGTCAGGCGTTTGGAAATGGCCAAAATGAGATTTCTCGGAGCTCTCGGCGGACGGGTGGCGTTGTAAATCGATATCATCCCGCAGAGCACGATTCGACCAAAATTATTCATGGAATCAATGGCCGCCTCCAATTGGATGCCCCCCACATTGTCGAAATAAACATCGATTCCATCGGGGCAAAGTTTTTTGAGTTCATCTAACAGGTTGTCAGTTGTTTTGTAGTTAAAAGCCACATCGATGCCGGCTTCCTCTTGGAGCCAAGCGACCTTTTCATCCGATCCGGTGCTCCCGATAACCCGACATCCCTTGATCTTGGCGATCTGGCATACAAGAGAACCGACAGCGCCGGCGGCTGTTGAAACGAAGACGATATCCCCTTCCTTCGGTTGTCCGATATCCAATAGGCCGACATAGGCCGTGAATCCGGGCATTCCGAGAATACCAAGGTAGTTCTGGATGGGAGCGATCTCTGGATCGATCAGTTTGACTCCCCTGCTTTCTGTCACAAAAAATTCCCGCCATCCCTTGTTACCCAGGACAAAATCACCTTGCTTGAATTCTTCCGATCTTGAGTCGACAATCTGACCGACACACCCTCCATCCAAAGGCTTCCCCAGTTCGAAGGGAGCGATGTAGGTTTCCCGTTCCCCCATGCGTCCCCGCATGTAAGGATCGACAGAGATGTATTGGTTCCGCACAAGGATTTGCCCTTCTTCGATTTCAGGAATCATGACCTCGACAAGCTCGAAATCGTTTTCGGTTGCCATGCCCATCGGACGATTTTTCAGGCGAATCTCACGACTCCTGGTTTCTACCATCGTGCTCTCCTTTTAGTCTTTAACATACCTGGGATAGGTCTCCTTGGCTTTTTCAGCTTTTGTCAGGTCAAGTTCCAGTGTGAGGAAGGGGTGTTCATGTGAAGTGAGGCCGAGCACTTTTCCGTTGGGTCCCACGATCCACCCCTGGCCTCCCAAATCTGCCGCTTCTTCTTCCCGATTGATTTTGTTCGACGAAAGAGCAAAAGCCCCTGATACGACTGCCGCAGCCCGCCCCCCAGACAACCATTTATCCAGTGTGCTTCGGGGAGTGGCGCGCGGACAGGCGATCAAATGGACGCCTTTTTTCCCATAGGAACGGGAGTGCTGAAAAAACCATAGGTCCGTGCATATGAGAAAACCCAGCAACGCATCCCCTGCCTGGATAGGTTCAAAATTCCCGTCCCCTCGCTCATACCAGGATGACTCCCAGTAGCCCTCTTCGTTGGGCAGATAGTACTTGGTGTGAGCGGATTGAAATCCAGAGCTCTGTTCCCAGATAAAGGCTTCGTTATGGCGTCTGTTCGTTTCGTTGACAGGTTGAGAGCCACAGACAACGGCCGGAGCAAGTTGTTCGAGTAAAGGAATGGCTTCCTGATGTGCATTGACAGAATTCTTCCAGACTGATGGATCATACTTGGGAGACCACGCAAACCATGGGGAAAATGGTATTTCAGGAAGGAGAATCAGATCGCTATGCTCGCACTTCGCATGGGCAGCCAGTCGTTCCCAATCGCGGGAAAATGCCTCGGGATTATCACTCAGTTGGCAGACAGTTACTTTCATTTCTTTCTATTCCAAACTTAAGCCAGTCAATCATATAAAATTCCGCCTAGACAATCAATATGGGCAAAGACATCGAAGCAGATTTATCTGGCAGTACGGCTCTATAACAAAAAGTGTGATGATGGGGGATGGAAGTTATTGAATAGAAAGAGCCAAGTCTACGATTGACATAGATTAAGAGATATCGAGGGGGACTTGAGATATGAGTTACAGGTGTTGGTTTGAAGGTCCTGACGTGGTGATCCACTACCTTTGCTCCCTCTATCATCACACTTTTAGTCATAGAATCAAGTAAATATTGACATTTAATTATCAAACCGGATAGCATTTTAGCATGAAATCCATGTATGGATTGCCGGATCCCATCCCCAAAGAGATCGAGGTCATCGATTCCCACACCGGAGGCGAACCGACACGCATCGTAATCTCTGGATGGCCGCAGCCGCCAGGAGCGACCATGCTGGAGCGCCGGGAATATCTACGACGGCATCACGACCGTCTGCGAGCCGCCGTCGTGTGCGAACCCCGCGGCCATAACGCCATTGTGGGTGGCCTGCTGACCCCCCCGATCGACGCCGAATCCATGGCCGGCATCATCTTTTTCAATGATGTCGGGTATCTCGGCATGTGTGGGCACGGCCTTATCGGACTGGTGGAAACGCTCAGATTCATGGGTAAAATATCCCATGGGAAAGTCCGAGTAGACACACCGGCCGGCGCGGTTTCCGCTGACCTTGGAGAGGACGGGAAAGTCACCATATCCAACGTCCCCTCCTATTTGTATCAAAAAGAAATCTCCATCGAGGTCCCGGAATCAGGAAAGATCCAGGGTGATGTCGCCTATAGCGGAAACTGGTTTTTTCTGGTCGATAATCCGATGGGCGAACTCAGTCTTTCCAATCTGGATTTTCTGATGTCGAGCTCCAAGGCCATCCGTCAGGCGCTGATGGAGGCCGGAATCCATGGACCCGATAACGAGGTCATCGATCACATAGAATTTTACGGCCCCCCAACGATCCCAGGAGCCGACTCCAAGAATTTCGTGCTCTGTCCGGGCAATGCCTACGATCGCTCGTGTTGCGGGACCGGGACCAGCGCAAAAATGGCTTGTCTGTTTGCCAAGGGGAAGCTGAAGCCGGGAGAAATTTGGACCCAGGAAAGCATTACCGGCTCGATTTTTGAGGGGTGGCTGGAACAACAAGGCGATCGCATCATACCTTACATCCGTGCCAGTGCCCATGTGGTTTCCCGGGCAAGCTTGTTTTTCGACCTCGGCGATGAATTTTGCTGGGGAATTGAATGACCTCCAAATATGATGCAATCGTAATCGGAGCCGGCATAGTGGGTGCTTCCTGCGCCGCCGAACTCCACCGCGCCGGGCTTCGCGTGTTGGCGGTGGACGCATTCAAGGTGGGATGCGGCACAACCGGAGGGAGCATGGGGCACGTGCTCGTCATGGACGACAGCGAAGCCCAGCTCAATATGACTTCTATGTCGCGCAATATATGGAATAATCTGGCCGAATCCCACTCAGCCGAGATCGAATACAATCCCTGTGGGACCATTTGGATTGCCGCCGATGACGAAGAAATGGAAGCGGTCCACAGCAAAGCGGACAACTACGGAAAGCACGGGATTGCCGTTCAGGTACTGGACCAGGAAGGCCTCTACTCGCTTGAGCCGAATCTCCGTCCAGGCCTCTTGGGCGGACTCAGAATCATCGACGACTGTGTCATATATCCTCCTTACAGTTCGCGCCTGTTCTTGGAGCCGATCGAACTCCGGGAAAACTGCCGGGCGGTCCAGGTTCTTGACCACCAGGTCATTCTGGAGGATGGGACTAAACTTCAGGGGGAATATATCGTCAATGCCTGCGGTGCGGCGGCACCGGATTTGACGCCCGAGCTGCCGATCCAGCCGCGCAAGGGACACCTGGTCATCACCGATCGCTACCCTGATTTTTGCCGGCATCAGCTTGTCGAATTGGGATACTTGAAGAGTGCCCTCAAAATGGAAAAGGAATCAGTGGCGTTCAATATTCAGCCCCGCTTGTCAGGACAATTCCTGGTCGGCTCATCGCGGGAATTTGCCGGTTGGGACGACGGAATAAATCATTCCATACTCCAGCGCATGTTGGCCCGCGCATGCAGCTATATGCCGAAGCTCCGGGAACTCTTGGCCATCCGTTCCTGGACCGGCTTCCGGCCTGCGAGTCCCGACAAGATGCCGTTCATCGGTCGATGGCCCAAGGTCAAGGGCCTTTACATCGCCGCCGGGCATGAGGGACTCGGGATCACCAACTCGACCGGCACGGCCCGCTTGTTGGCGGATGAAATCCTGGGAAGGACTCCGTCTATCGACCCGGATCCCTTTCGCGCAGCCAGGATTTTGGAGTAGAATCCATGAGGGAAGAGATCGAAGTCAGCGTGAACGGTCGACTGTTTGTGGTGCCTGTCGGGACTACGGTGGCGGTGGCAGTTTTGTTGGCTGGGGAAACCGCCTTTCGAACTTCAATAACTGGACAGCCGCGCTCCTCCTTATGCGGCATAGGGATCTGTTTTGAATGTCGCGTGACCATCGACCATCATCCCCATCAACGGGCCTGCCACCGGCTGTGTCAACCCGGAATGGAGATCCTGACCCGATGACAAAGGTTGTCGTGGTTGGCGCGGGACCGGCTGGAATAGCTGCCGTCTGGCGGGCCGCCCAATCCCAAGCCCAAGTAACTCTGATCGACCCCCATCCTCGCCCCGGCGGACAGATTTGGCTGCATGCCGATGAGGCCGCCGCTCCCAAGGAGGCCAAACCGTGGCTCGACAAGCTGGACCGCCTTCCGGTGACACGACACTTCGGTTCGACGGTGATCGACATCCTGCCCTCGGTGGTGCGGATGCAGAGTGAGTCCGGCGGTCTGGAATACGTCGAATTCGATAAGCTCATCCTTGCCCCCGGTGCTCAGGAACTCTTCCTGCCTTTTCCCGGATGGACCCTGCCCTATATCATGGGCGCCGGAGGGGCTCTGGCCCTGTTGAGAGGCGGCATGCCGGTCAAAGGCCTCCGAATCGCGGTCGCAGGATCCGGGCCGCTGCTTTTCGCGGTCGCCGGAAAACTGGCGCAGGCAGGCGCAAGAATCATTGCCATTTCGGAACAGACATCCCGGCGGAGATTGCTCGGCTTCGGTGTGGGGACCTTGATGCACAATCCAGGCAAAATCCTGGAAGGAATCCGACATGCCCGCCACTATCTTCCTTCGCCTTTCTATACCAATACCTGGATAAAAGAGGCCCGGGGAGACTCGCGGGTCAGGGAGGTCACCCTCACCAATGGGAAGCGGCTGCATAGATTGAAATGTGATCTGGTGGCTTGCGGATTCGGACTGGTCTCCAGCGGGGCATTGGCCGTTTTGGCCGGCTGCGACCAGCAAAGCGGCTCCACGGTCGTGGACCGGTTTCAACAAACCTCGGTGAAGAACATCTTCTGTGCCGGTGAAATCACTGGCATAGGAGGCGTCGACCTGTCTGTCATTGAAGGAGAGATCGCAGGATTGGCCGCCGCGGGTAACGAATCCGAGGCGAGCCGATGCTTCCCTAAGCTCGAGAAGCAGCGGAAATTCGCCCGCTGGCTGAACAAATCATTTGCTTTGAAGGCCCAGTTGAAAGATATGCCGGACGAAGACACTATAATATGCCGCTGTGAAGACATCACATACGGACAGTTGAAAAACCTCGCGGACCAGTGTTCCGCCAAGCTTTATACCCGTTGCGGCATGGGACCCTGTCAGGGCCGCATCTGTTCGAACGCCCTGAAATTTCTCCTCGGGTGGGATCTCAATACCGTGCGGCCCCCTGTGTTTCCAGCTAAAATCGGAGATTTGATCTCGACACCTTGACCAAGAGAACCTCCCTCCGTTCTAAGCGCAGCCGGATTTCTTCCTTTGGGTACGGACTACGTTTAGCCGTCCGAAGGCTGCCACCCGAGTTTCTCCAAAGCGGCATATAATTCCGGTTGAAGAGAGTTGTCATCCCGAGCTGAGATCAGCGGTCGGAGGGCACGCCTGTCCCCTATTTCACCGAGAATCCTCACCGCGGTTTTCCGTTCTCTGGGATCGCCGCTTTTGAGCTGAGCGACCAAAGGACCCACAGCGGACGCCCCGATTTTGATCAGTGACTTTTCCGCCTCGACTTGGACAGTGGGAGATTCAGAATTCACGACATTCTGCAAAAGCCCTTCCACTGCCGGGCTGCCGCCGATATCACCCAACGCCCGGGTGGCTGCGATCGCGATTTCGGGCCGTTTGTGGTTCAGCAGAGCTGACAGCGGCTCGACCGCCCGGTCGTCTCCGATGTATCCGAGTGTTTCAGCGGCCTTCTGTATCTCGGAGGAGGCACTGATTCTCAGCAGAGGGATCAGGAGCTCAACCGCTGGCTCTCCGATCGCAGCCAGTCGTTCCCATTGACGTTCGGCCAGGGAAAGAGCCGCATCTTCTGTCACATCACCCGGTTGCCAGCCCATCCGCTTCAAGACGGCGGCCAAATGTGCGGACCAGGATTCCTCCGGAGCGGCCTTGAGCACCGTAACTAAAGGTGGCACGGCACGGTTAGCTGCCAGCCTTTCCAGGGCCTCGGCGAGGGGAACGATCAGAGAGGGGCTTTTGGGTGATACGAGATCTATAAGACCGGAGATCACGGATTTTCCTTCAATCCTTTCCAATGCCTGGATCAGGACGATTGCCTGCTTCGCGTTCTGGACCTTTTCCTTCAACATGCCGAGAAGTGCCCCCACCGCCGGCCGGCCGATATTTGCGAGAGCGGACAACTCCTGCCTGCAGGATGCAGGATCACGTTCTTTGATCCGGCTGATAAGTGCTGGGATAGCGCGATGGTCCCTGATCCTGCCAAGGGCCATCACGACTGTGGACCCGCGATCACGTCCCTCATCTTCCAGCATAAAAAGAAGCGGCTCCGTTGCCGTACGGTCCCCCAGTTCACCCAGTGCTTCTGCGGCTTTTTCCTGAACCTCGGGATCTTTTCTGTAATTCAGGGCCTTAATCAAACCCGAGATATCCCTCCGGACCTTTAATTTGTTTATATTCGGTGGACCGAAAATCGGCAAGCGAGGCCTCCTTGTGGAATCATAACATGGCAGGATTAACATAGCACAGAAAAATTTTGCTGGTCAAAAGCCACTCATAGGGCGTGATGATCGAGTCCATCGATTATTCCAGGATATCTAGGAAGAATCCTTAATTCTGTGATGGGCATCAATGTCATAGGTTCAGAGGCATAGGGATAAGCCTGAAGCGACATTGAAGGTCCATCCTCCCCCTAGGTCCCGACGAGGGAAATCCCAGGGGAGGAAGGTCGAGGAGGCGGCATATATATTCATCACGGAATTAATGATGGACATCGGGAGCTTGGCAGGACTTGACTTTGTTCTAGTTTATAAGAATAATTTTTCCATCCTGGATAGCCCAGGACCATATTTATGGAGTATTGGCATGTTTAACAAACTTATTCCCGGTGCGTTTTTCATTTTTGTTATGGTTTTTATGATGGCCATGTTTTTTGGCTGTTCAAAAAAAGAGCCGGCAGACCTGGTTTTGAAAAACGGAAAGATCGTTACAGTCGATGAATCTGTGCCAGAAGCGCAGGCCCTGGCTGTACTGGGAGATACGATCGTGGCCGTAGGTAGCGATGAGCAGGTCGAATCCTACGTCGGAGAAAACACCGAGGTGATTGACCTGGATGGGAAGTTGGCAATCCCGGGCTTCATTGAAAGCCATGGCCATTTCTCGAGTATTGGACGGTCCAAAATGCAACTGGACTTGATGAATGTCAAAAACTGGGATGAGGTCATTGCCATGGTTGCAGAAGCCGCAAAAAGCGCCGAGCCAGGAGAGTGGATTCTGGGCAGAGGATGGCACCAGGAAAAGTGGGACAAAACACCCGAGCCCAACGTCGATGGGTTGCCCTATCATCATGAACTGAGCAAGGTTTCTCCGGATAATCCTGTTTTTCTTTCCCATGCCAGTGGGCACTCCGGGTATGCCAATGCCATGGCTATGGAGTTGGGGGGAATCACAAAGGATACTCCCGATCCTCCGGGGGGGGAGATTGTCAAGGATCCTGAGGGAAATCCGATTGGCGTGTTCAGAGAAACGGCCCAAGGATTGGTCCAGAGAATCCTTAGCCATTACATGGACGAACGGACTCCTGACCAGGTCGATGCCGAACGGAGAGAAATCGTTGGGCTTGCGGATAAAGAATGTATAGCCAAGGGAATTACCAGTTTTCACGATGCAGGATCCTCGTACGGAACCATCGATCTATTCAAGGAATTTGTTGATCAAGGAAAACTTGGGGTGAGGCTTTATGTCATGGCTTCTGCCAGCAATGATCAATTGAAGGATAGACTATCCGAGTACAGAATCATCGGGATGGGCAACAATCATCTGACAGTGCGTTCAATCAAGCGCTTGATCGATGGAGCTTTAGGACCTCATGGGGCGTGGCTGCTCGAACCATACACCGATCTTCCATCCAGCACAGGATTGAATACGTCTCCTGTAGAAGAGATCAAAGAGACGGCCAAAATTGCGATCGAAAATGATTTTCAGCTCAATATCCATGCCATCGGGGATAGAGCAAATAGGGAAGTTTTGCATATTTATGAAGAGGCATTCAAGGCCCACCCTGATAAAAAAGATTTACGGTGGCGTATCGAACATTCCCAGCATCTTCACCCTGATGACATCCCACGTTTTGGCCAGTTGGGAGTGATTGCTTCGATGCAGGGTATCCACTGCACATCTGATGGTCCGTATGTCCTCAAACGATTGGGTGAAAAGAGGGCTGAAGAGGGAGCCTATGTGTGGCAAAAACTGATGAAAACAGAGGCTGTTATCTGCAACGGGACAGATGCTCCGGTCGAGGATGTGGATCCCATCGCTTGTTATTATGCGACAGTGTCACGGATGACATGGGAGGGAGAAGTTTTTTACCCTGACCAAAGAATGAGCCGGATGGAGGCTTTGCGATCCTACACCCTAAACGGAGCCTATGCTGCTTTCCAGGAGGACCTGTTGGGCTCCCTGACACCCGGAAAACTCGCCGACATCACCATTCTTTCCAAGGATATCATGACATGCGCTGAGGAAGAGATCCCAGCGACGGAGGTTTTGTACACCATCGTGGGCGGCAAGATCGTCTACCAAAAGTAAGCGATTTTTTGTCATTTGACATCCCCTCCGCTTTAGTTCGGATTTTTAACGTCATTCATTCCCCATCCTTCGCGGCGGCTGCGGAACTGTGCATGCACACCCCACCCTTGCAACTTACCCTCTGTTAATCCAGATCTCTCACCCTTTTGTATAGTCATGCTCAATACATCCTCGTCGCCTGACTCTGTCGGGTTCCCTCGAAGAACCACCTGTAAAGAAGGCTGGGTTAGGTTGGGTCGGGATCCTCAATGTCGCTGCAGGAATCCCAAATGACCAAAAATGTCGGTGATTAGTCAAACGAAAAAGAAGAGAATAATTCAGGCTAAGAGGTGGAGGTTGCCGACTTTTACGCGACACAGCCCTGCCGATCGAGCTGCTTCCAGACATCTTTGGGCGTGCTTTCGGGTTGTGGAAGGGAGATCCTGCATTTGGAATTGGGGGTGGAACGCTAAAAGACTGTATGGGATATCGGGATTCAACGAAGCGATAAAAGCAGCGATCTGACCGACTTCCTGTTCGTCGACATAACCTGGAACCATAAGCGTGGAGGCGATCAAGAATGGAGGAACGGGTCTTTTGGGAATAAGTTCGGCAAGACGTTCGAAGTTGGACAGAGTCCATTTGTTCGAAACTCCGCAGAGGGCGAAGTGAAGCCCCAAGTCCCATGTTTTCAGATCGAATTTCACACATCCGCCGCTTAAAAGTGAGAGTTCGGACATTTTTTCCAAAAGTTTGGGATTCATCGCGCCGTTGGTCTCCCAACAGATGCGCAGAATGCGTTCTTTTTTCTTTTCCAAAGCCCGCTTTGAGGCATGGATGGCATACGGAAGATGGGGCGTGGGATCGCCCCCGAAATAACATATGCAGGCAGTCCTCTCATCCACGCCGTTCACGATAAAATCCGGACCCTTGTCTCCTTTTTTTGTGGATTGTGTCCTGTAATGCCAGTTCTGGCAAAAAAGACAGTTGAAAGTGCAGGAGTGGAAAAAGACCGCTTGGTTCTTGTACCCGTATTCAGCCTTTTTGGTATATGAATACTCGGGATAACCGCAACTTGTTCCTCCTGGGCAGACCCAATCCCCCACACAGTTTGTCGGGAGAGGATCGTCGTACCAGGAGAGATTCCCTTCCTGGGGTCCACCCCCGCTGATCTTAGTCCCGACATTTAATCTTGTTCCGCAGAACCCCTTTTCCCCTGGAGATATTCGGCATTGATTCACGCAGAATTGGCAGAGGATGCCTTTTTTTGACTCTGGAGGTTTGGGCGGGAGGGAAAACATTTCTCTCGTTCTGGCGTGGACCTTTTCCAGATGAAGCCTGACATCGTAGAAGTGATTCCGAATACAATCCACACAGGTATCGAGAGGGGATGATATAAGGATGGAATCTCTACCACAGTGAATGCATTGGCCCATAATGTTTATTGCCCGTACCCGATATTATATAATGAGAATTCGCAAATTCCCAATTATGAAATGGAACGAAAAATCTATTTTCTGAGTAGCAAAGGGCATAAGCTCTGCGGGATTTTGTCCGATCCTTCCGGTGACAAACGTCGGCCGCTCATTGTTATGTGCCACGGATTCACCACAAGCAAGGATGGCCGCACCTATGTGCGCCTGGAAGAAATATTGAATAGGAAGAAATTTTCCACCTTCCGGTTCGATTTTTTCGGACACGGAGAAAGTGTGGGGGAGTTTGATAAAATAACGATTTCCGAAGCTGTGGATGACGTGCAGAGTGCGATCCGATTCGTAAAGGATTCCGGATACGAACGAATAGGTCTTGTGGGCTCGAGTTTCGGAGGATTTGCCAGCATCCTGACCGCCGGCAAATCTGATGATGTGTTTGTTTTAGCCTTGAAGTCTCCCGTATCTGACTATCTGGGCCTGCTGATTGCACGGGATAATGATATAGATATTGATGCCTGGAGACAGGTAGGCTTTATCGTCATCGAGTCGTCTGATGGGAAAAAGGTAAGGCTGAATTATTCTTTTTTTGCCGATGCGGAGGGGATAAACGGTTATGCCTTTGCCGAAAATATAAAAGTGCCCACTTTGATTGTGCATGGGGATAACGATGATACAGTACCGCTTGCGCAGAGCCAAAAGACAGCCGATCTCATCCGCGATTGCAGATTAGAGATCATCGAAGGAGCTGACCACACCTTCTCCGATCCTCAACACTTCGAATTGATGCTCGATCGCATCTCTCGGTTTATTTTTCGAACTTGATGATGCCCGCTTTGGCCAAGAGTTCGATGAATTCCTGAACCCATTTTAAAGAAACCGGCTCATATTCTGCACTTACTGCATTGCGTATGTCGAGAACACTCCGTTTTCCATCGATGAAATTGAATATCTCATAAGTCGCTCGGCTATCCCCGCCAGAAAGGACCGCGTTAATATCGATTCCGGTCCCAATGCCTTCGAGCTTGGCCTGGAGGTAACCTCTTCCCAGCGGTCCTTTAAGATCAGGATTGCGGACAGGGGTTGCCTTTTGCGCTTCAATTTCCTCTGTTGACAGGACGATCTCCTGCGCTTCTAGCTTTTTTGTCTTGCAGCTCAGAATATAAAATTTTTGCAGGTCCTCCAGACTGTTTTTCTTTCTCCCCTTCATGGCCAAAATCAACTCATCGACGAATCGATCCACCGTTTCGTCCCTCTGAGAATAGTTTTTCACGCTGGCCAAGGTGGCGATTTCCCGCCTGTAAGCCTGTTCTATGAAGTTTATAGATTCTTTGTAAGTCTTGTGGAATGTTTCCGTAAGATCATAGTTCAGATAGTCAAAGCTTCTTTTTATCTCAAGGGCGATGCGGGACTGTGCTCTGTTGTACACTTCTCCTGCTAGCTTTTGTGCCTTGTGCGGGCAATCATCGGCGAGATAGACGGCAGCCGCAGCAGTCAAAAAACTGGACCTTTTGAGTTGCGTAGGGTCGCATATTTCCGGTTTGTCACCGCTGGTGTGATAATACCGGTCAGGCCAGACAAGAAAAAAGGCCATAGGAATTCCCAGCAATCCGTCGTTGAACACCCATTGATCGCTTCCCCCCACATAATCGGCTATGCGGTACCGAAAAGCATCGCGGCTTCCGGAAAGAGAATACACAGGATAGGAAAAACCTCCTCTATTCATTAAGGGCTCGACATTGTGGGCGGCGATGAATTCAGTCAGGTTGACCAGGATGTCGTTGATGTAGTGAGGCCTGGAATCCGGTGTCTGATGAAGAAAAAAGGTGGAGTTGTTATCGTTTAAATACTGGCCAACCATATCCAAATTAATGCCGGCAATTGTTTTTTCGACGATGTCTGGATGAGTGGCGGCATAAGCGATGCTTCCTGTCATTTCGGGTACCCACAAGAATCGCAGAGTTCTCTTGGGCGGTTTTATCTTCCCCTCCTCGATCAATCTCTTCAGAGCTCTTGCGATTTCGAGGAGGCAAGCGCTTCCCGAAGCGTTGTCATTAGCGCCGGGTTTATAATGACAGAGATGGGCAGTGAAAAGGATTTCTTCATATACCAGCTCGGCCCCCGGAATGGTTGCGATGACATTTTCGTAATGCCATGGATGTGTTTCCGCTTTGACGACAGCCCGCACCACCATCTTTTCCTCACGTAAAACCCTGGCTTTTAACTCCTCACCCCTTCGGTTGGAAAGTCCAAACCCAAAAGTGGGATTTTTGGTGCGGAGTCGAATACTGCTCACATTGTCCGGTTCATCATGCGCATATCGTGTGTTGATGACCACAACACCCAAAGCCCCATACTGGTCCACAGCGAGGTCGGCTACGGTTCCGATGTATCCGTCGGCGAGAACGATTTTTTCCCTTACGTCGATATTTTCATAATCTTTCGAAGATGTGCCCTCTCCCACATAGATCAGTTCTCCTTTGACATCACAACTCTGGCTTGTGATAGCGAGAGAGACCGGAATTTCTGCATAGCTAGTTAGCTTTTCTTCGTAGGGCTCTACGACCCACAACTCGGCAAACTCGGCGTCCCAGGCGGGGCTGGATTTGTACATGTAATAATACTTTTCACCATCGGCTGGATACTCTTCGATCTGGACATCGCTGAGTCCAAATTTCCGGGCCTGTTCAGCCACCCATTCGGCAGCCTGGCGGTAGCTTCGGCTGGGCTGAAGCCGGCTGTGATGAGCAATGTGCCGTATGTAATCCTGCGCGAGTTCTCCGGATATTTCGTTGTTCAAAGCCCGGATATCCGCCTCTGACAGAATCGAAACCTTGTTTTGGGGAATCAAGAAGCTGGTTAAAATGAGAATGGAAGCCAGTAGAAGATACAGGGAATTTTTTCTCATGATTTCCTCCTTGATCCCCTATATCACACGCGTGTTTTTTGGTCAACATTGTGAACGTCCTGCGGATTGAACTAGAGCTTGATGTGATATTCATCCTGTGATAAACAAAAAAGGCCATTGGATCAATAATGAGTGAAGTCCCTAGAACGCCGCCCAAAACTTTTGGGGATAAACTAAAGTTGATCGGTCCAGGGATCATCCTGGCAGCCGCTGCTATCGGTTCAGGAGAGTTGATCCTGACGCCCAGAGCCGGAGCTCTTTTTGGCCTTTCGATAGGGTGGATAATTCTTGTATCGATCGTGTATAAGATGTTCCTGACTTTGGGATTAGCACGTTACACCATTGCCACTGGAGAGGATATCTTTGTGGGATTCTCCCATCTTCCCGGCCCGCGTTACTGGTTCGTTTGGGTGATGGGTGTGATCTATTTGCTCGGAGCTGTGGGTTACTCCGGCATCAGCCTGGCCTGTGGATCGGCCCTGTATGCTCTATTCCCATCCCTGACCATGGTCCATTGGGCGGTTATTGTCGTTATCCTCGCCTACGTACTTCTTCTTTCCGGTTCCTACGGACCTGTGGAGAAAGCGGCCTTTATCCTTTCTTTTGTCTTGATCGTAGGTGTTCTGTACAGCCTTGCGGCCCTTCGTCCCGATATAGCATGGTTTTTCAATGGCTTAGCCCCAAAATTGCCTTCTGGATCCGGTCAGACAGCGGTCAGTTTGCTGGGATGGACAGCAGGCGGAACATCCACCTTGATCTACAGTTTTTGGATTCTGGAAAAGGGGATAGGGAAGGGCAAATGTGAAGGGGAAAATTTCAAAGGATGGCTTTCCTTGATCCGTCTGGATACGGGAATTTCCTATTTTCTGATGATCCTGATATCCTTCGCATTCTTGACGATTGGTGTTTTGGTTTTGAGAACGGCTGGGCCGGATGGGGGTCCCTTGATCCCCGCTCGGGAGGAAACCACATCTGTCCTTTCCCGACTTTTAACCGTCGCCACAGGTCCTCAGACAAAATTCATATTCCTTGTGGCTGCCTTGGCCATCCTGTATTCGACAGTGATTGGACTGGTCGATGGAAAGTCAAGGGCTCTCCGCTCGGCCACCCAGATTATTTTCCCAAAATCCAAGAGGATATCCGATAAAAACATGTATCGCTTGTTTGCGACACTGATGTGTTTGATCATCTTTGCCTTCCTGTTTACTAAAAGGCCGGTGGTGTTGATCGTCCTTATCTCTGCCGTAGAAGCTCCAGTCCTTTCGGTTTCTGCCATTATGCTTATTTACCTGTTGCACAAAAAATTGCCGCGGGCTCTACGCCCAGGATTCGCATGGTACGGGGTGATTGTCTGCGGGACGATAGTCTACCTCGTTCTATCGAGCATCATGCTGATCAAAACCCTGCTCGGGTAGTTTTAGGATTTAGCTGAAAAACTGGATCATGAAAAGGGTATGGTAAAAATCATTCAGTTGTCTTTGGAACAAGGTGTTTTTCGATTAGGCCTTTGATCGTCTCTGCTGTTTTTTGGTAGGCAGACATATCTTGGCCATACGGGTCTTCGATGTCCCAGAGGGTGAACCGCACCGATAAAGATGGGTGTCGATTTTTGAGTGCTTCGAACACATAGGCATCGAGCGCTATGATGTGTTCAAAAAGGCCGATATGGATGTCTGAAACACTTCTTGCCGTATGATGAGAAATATCGATGTCATGCAGTTCGCGGAGAACCTCGATGGCATCGTGGGTTGCGCCGTTCAGTAAGGGCGCTAGGCCTGCGCTTTCGATCCTGATTTGTTCTCCCAGAATCAGTTTTGCCAGCCCCTCGGCCATCGGGCTACGGCACGCATTCCCGTAACAGACGAATAAAATACTCATTTTTGTCTCGTTTTGTATATCCGGGTTGGAACCTGAAAAAAAGATAGATCCAATCCGTTCCTATAGGTATATGAAATCCTGCAAAAAATCAATTTTTCTGATAGATTTGTGTGCCAATTTATTGCTTTTCGTCCTTTTAAAGAATAGAGCAATAGGGGGGAGGGAGAGCTAAGAGAAATTAAAAAGTTTGTTTTTGGTTTGTTTTTTTGTATGAGTCAAATCCTCCAGCTCAGCTGTTTATTGGCGTATTCCATCGCTGACGTACAGGAAAAACCGGAATAGTTCAAACGTTAGGTTGTGATACCGCTGTCTTTTTTCCAAACCAAGGAAGGCTGGTTCTTGAACCTGATCAAACCGCTGTTAGACATTTGGAAGTAAAAAGGGAATTCCACCTTTTGCATATCACGATTCATGTAATAAATGGTATACAGCACCCAATTTCTGTCTTCCATCATTTTCTTTTTGATTTCTATGATCCCATAACTGTTTCTGTTTCCTTCTTTGTTGCGGAAGGTTATCGCATTTTTTTGGATTTCGAAGGAAGTGTCGCTGTATTGTATGTCCGATGACTTCCAGACACCGATGAGGTCTTCGGATGCGGTGGTGATTTTTCCGCAGCCAATCGCGATTACGGCAATAAGTGCAGCCAGGCATACGTGTACTATTAGGCTTTTTTGTGGTTTGCGCGTTTTTTCATGTGTCATTTTTGGCTCCTCGTGGAATATTCAAGAGATATATTATCCTTGGTGCTGAGATGAATTTTCCTTTTCTTTGTCAGCGACCTTAGAAAAGCATCGACCAATGCCGGATCGAATTGTGTGCCAGAATATTTTTGGATGAATTTGGCTGCTTCTCCAGGAGGGAGGCCCTTTCTGTAAGGCCTGCCTGCTGTCATTGCTTCGAATCTGTCGGCAATGGCTAGGATTCGGCTGTATATGCTGATTTCCTCACCGGCAAGGCCATCTGGATAGCCTGTCCCGTCATAATTTTCATGATGCTGCAGAACGATGTGCATGGTGTCTGTGTAGGCTGATATGGGTTCCAAGATTCGAGCCCCCAAGCTGGGGTGTTTTTGTATGATTTGCTTTTCTTCCTCGGTCAATTTTCCAGGTTTATCCAGGATTTTATTCGGGATGCCGAGTTTTCCGATGTCATGAAGCAGACCTCCTCGCTGGAGGATATCCATATCCTCCTTTGAAAATCCCATCTCCTTCCCTATTTCCAATCCGTATTCTGTAACTTTTTCGGAATGCCCGGCTGTCCATGGAGATTTTGCATCGATGGCACGAGCTAGGGCTATGAGAGTGCTCCAGTTGAAATCGCTCAGTTCCTCGATCAGCCTTGCATTGGAAAGAGCTACACCAACCTGATCGGATAACTGCCGGGCCTGGGAAAGGTCTTCTTTTGTAAGATCTGGTTTTGTTTTATACCCAAAACTGATAATACCTGCCAATGTGTTTCGGAGAAATATCGGGAAAATGTGGAAAGATTTGATGCCATTTTGGACGAGAGGTGTTAGATAGCTTTGGGAAAATTTTTCTTGGTTGAGGACCATATTTTCTTGATGATCGGAAAGCTCTCTGATTTCTTGATCGGAAAGTATCAAACTGCCTTTATTTTTTTGTGTGACGCTATCATCTTTTTCTGTATAGATTATTCCTTTATTTGGATTGTTTTTTTCGAGAAGAGTCACGCCTACTGTATCACAAGGAAATGCATCAGTTATTCTTGTTAGCAGAGAGGTCACGATTTCTTTGGCGTTAAATGCGGAAAGGATAGCTCTGTCGATTTCCGCGATTGTCGTCAGGGTTTTGAATTGCCTTCCCAACTGATAGGCCATGGTGTTGAAAGTTTTGGCCAGATCGGCGAATTCGTCTTGGCTGGTGATGACCACTTTTGTGCTGAAATCTCTTTTTGCTATCCTTCGCACCCCGGCTTTTAATTTTTCAAGCGGAATAAGACTTCGCCTAATCTGACTAAAACTCAAGAAAATAACGACCCAAAGGGATAGGAGAATGATCAGAAAGAATGTATTTTTAAAACTTGCAACAGGCGTATGAATATACGCTTTTGATTCGCTTGCGATAACGGTCCAGTGGGACGTCAGAAACTTGGGTTGGAGAAACATATCTCTGAAGCTTGCAAGGTAATTTTTCCCGTTGTGGCTCCAATCGAATTGGTCGGAGGAGGAGCTGAGTATTTGTCCAGAAATCTGTTCCGCCAGTCTGGGGGAAAATGGGGGGGTGGAGAACAGCACATTGTTCTCGTGATCCAGGATGAAAAACTCGGTCAATGCGGGCAATGCCGTTTCGTATCCCATATACCACAGATAAAAAGGCTCCACTTCAGCCAGGAGAAAATTTTGGGGATCCGAATTTGGGTTCACGGCGCGGCTGAGGAGAATTTGAGGTGTCTGATCATCTAGAAAATGAGTTGTCAGAAGTGTTTCCCCCCTGAGCATGAAGTTTTTCTCTTCCTGAGTATAATGGGGGATGCTGGATAGGTTCCCGAAGAGGGGAACGGACTCTCCTGAATCTGAAAGAACGACAAAACCCTTAAACCTGTCTTTTTGATAATCATTATTAGAAAAGGGGAGTGCGGTGGAACCTTGGGTAATTTCATTGAGGCGGAATGCCATTCTTATCATGTCGGCTTCGAGAAATAACAGGCGCTCATAGATCGCCATGGACGTGGTTTTGTTCGTCTGACGAAGCCGTGTAAGGCTCTGTTCTCGGAGATGTTTTGTGACTTGGTTTATAGAGAGCATTGCCAGTGTGACAATCGGAAGCAGTGCACACAGGATGAAAAGAAATGCGATGCGTTGGGCAACCTTGCTTCTCAGGAAAGTTTTTTCAATTTTCATGCTTCTGCATCAGTATTTGTGGGCAAGTCCGAAATACCCCCCATCGTTTGCTCGGATAATATCATCCCAGCTGGCTTGGGCTGTCAACGGAGCTGTGGATTCTCCGTCTTTTCCCATGCTGTACAGGTCGTAATCCGAGTTTATGGGCACCAAAAATCTGTCTTTGCGCCACTTCCCCTGAACTTCGCTTTTACTCTTCCCGAAAATGACAAGGTATTCATAGGGATTTCCCCACGGATCGCTCAGATTTAATGGTTTAGATTCCTGGGCAAGTTCATTTAAAGTTTCAGGTATGGTTCCGTTGTCGGCAAGAAAATCGTCAAGCTCCCGAGATATCTTGACGATGTCTGTTATAACTTGATTGATTCTCGCTTTTTCCAACAGGCTTGTGTAGCTGGGAACCATGAGGGCCAACAGAGTCCCGATTATGGCGATAATCATAAGAACTTCGATCAAGGTGAATGCTCTCTTTTTTGTCCCTTTCATCATCATGAACCTCTTTTCCAGTTTATCTGGCGAGCCAGGAAAATAATTCATCTATGCTTAACAAATTTTGTCAAATAGGATTTATGCTGAAAATCACCTTTTAAGGTTAATTTTGCGATGATATTTGTTTGCCTTTTCTCACCCGTAAAGATGAGGAAAAAAACGCGGAATTTTGGAACGTTTCAGATCTATTTGTCTTCCAGGATCCAGGATTTGATTTCCTCGAGGGAGGGGATTCGTCCTGAACTTTTAATCTTTCCGTTAATAACTAATCCGGGTGTGCCGAGAATGCCATATTTGGCGATCTCGTTGATATCTTTGACCTTTTGAACGTCGGCAGCCACGTTGAGTTCGGCCAGGGCGTTCATGGTACGTTTTTCTACTTCGTCGCAACGGGGACATCCTGTACCCAAAATCCTTATTTCCATTTATTGCCTCCTGAGGGCGTTCATATCTGCCTGACAAAATTTGAATTCATAGGATAACGCCATATATCAGACCCGAGATGGTGGCCATGATGATCACCAGCAGGGTGTACACAACCGTTTTTTTTGTTCCGATCACACTCCGTATGACCAGCATATTGGGCAGAGATAGGGCTGGTCCGGCCAGTAGGAGAGCAAGGGCCGGCCCTTTTCCCATTCCTGCTCCCAAAAGCCCCTGCAGGATGGGTACTTCGGTCAATGTTGCGAAATACATGAATGCCCCGGCAACCGAGGCGAATAGGTTTGCCCCCAAGCCGTTCCCCCCGACCCATCGAGCCACCCATTCGTTCGGGATCAAAGCCTCATGGCCTGGTCTCCCAAGAAGGAAACCGGCAACCAGGACTCCGGCAAACAGGAGAGGGAAAATCTGCTTGGCGAACATCCATGTGGAAAATGTCCACTCCTTGCGTTCCGCTTTGTTAAACCATGCCAAAATCATCCAGGCTAGAGAGACGAATAAGGCTCCGCTGATCACCCACTTTGTGCTGTAAACAGTGGCCCAGATTCCCCCTTCTGCTCCTGGTTTTGCCCAGTTGATAAACACCAGGATCGCCACCATTGTCGCGAAATACATGGCTGTTTTCCAGAGGGAGCGTGATTCTGGCTCCTCTTCAACAGAGATATAAGGCCGGGCTTTCATGGATTTAGATTTTTTCTCGAAAAGGAAATGCATGATCCACCCGATGAGAACAGCAAACACGATCGCGCCCACAGCTCTGGCAACACCCAGTTTGGTGCCCAGGACTTTGGCTGTCAATATGATAGCCAGAACATTAACAGCCGGTCCGGAATACAGGAAAGCTGTTGCAGGCCCGATCCCGGCTCCGCGCGTGTATATGCTGGCAAAGAGCGGAAGCACTGTACAGGAACAAACCGCAAGGATAGAACCGGAGACGGATGCGATGGAATAGGAGAGGATTTTCCGGGCCTGTGCCCCGAAATACTTGATAACGGAGGCTTTTTTGATAAAAACTGAGATGGCGCCTGCGATAAAAAAGGCCGGGATCAAGCAGAGAAGGACATGCTCACGGGCGTATTCCTGCAGCAGAGAAAATGCCTCGATGAGAGCTCTTTGCACGTTCATTTGGCCAAAGGGAATAAAAAAAGCGGCCAAAAAGACAGCGACGAATATCAACAGGATCCATCGATCTTTCATCAGTTCTTTCCCTGTCTACAATAACCTGGGCTATTCACGAGCCAAGACCCTCCACCCCACCCTA
>CP070750.1:130718-249711 GCA_020348385.1 Candidatus Aminicenantota bacterium
TTTTTTCCTTTCGCAAATTTATTTTAGCGAGTGAGAATTTGGATTCTCAATCATGCAAGCCAATTTTTTTTAAAAGCACATTTGACCGCGGATCAGAGCGCAGTTTTTCGAATTCAGGCCAGGTTTTGAATGAAGCCACGAATGTGTCGCGCTCTTCATAGGCCTTTTCCACCCACTCGAAAGCTGTATCCAATTCTCCAAGTTCAGCATAGACAATGGCAACAGACAAAGGGGGAATATATGTTTTTTGGGACATTCCATCCAATTCTTGAAGGATCTTTGCCGCTCTTTCTTTTTTCCCTGCCCTAGCATAATAGCTTGCCAGATACCCAAGAAAAAAAGGTGAAATTCCAATAAGCTCGATCGCTTTTTGCAGAGCTCCAATAGCCTCTTCATACCTCTTTTTTTGTGCATAGCAAAGACCAAGATGTGCGTTTGTGAAACCAGAATTGGGATCCATTTCAAGCGCTTTTTGCAGCTGTTCCATTGCCTCATCCAACCTGCCGGACCAGCGCAAATAGTTGCCCAACTCGGTGTGTAGCTTGATCGATAGAGGATCGATCTCCATAGCAAGTTTCACTTCTGCGATGGCTTCATCAAAACACCCCATCATGATTAAATAGGCAGCGTAATAGAGATGAGCTTTATCACAGCCAGGATTGAGTTCGAGGGCCCGTTTGTGACTGCTTTCTGCAGCAGACCAGTCCCAATCATAAATTATTTGAATGTAACCCAGCGATGAGTGAGCCTCGGCAAGAGTATCGTCGATTTCCAGTGCCTTCTGAGCTACTGCTTTAGCTTTGGGAAATAATTCCCGTGGAGAGCTGAAGCCGTAGAAGGCCAAGACACTGAAAGTGTCGGCCAAACCTGCATAAGCCGGGGCATATGAAGGGTCATGTTCGATAGCTTCCTGAAAAAACTGGATAGCTTTCTCATATCCTTCTCTAGTCCTTTTGTTCCAGAAGTATAGACCTTTCAAATAAAGATTATAAGCTTCAGACTTTTCCGTGTAGCGCCTTACAACTTTTTTCTTCTCCTCTCCCAAAAGCTCGACCTTGAGTTCATCTACAATCGCCAAGGTGACTTCATCCTGGATGGTGAAGATGTCTTCCATCTGACGATCATATCTTTCCGACCAAAGATGATAGCCATCTTCCACATTTACGAGCTGGGCTGTGATGCGGAGTCGGTTGCCAGCCTTACGCACGCTTCCCTCAAGCACCTTGTCCACCTTCAACTTTCTGCCGATTTCCCCGATTTCCACGCCCTTTCCCTTGAAGGAAAATGCCGAAGTGCGGGCAACAACCCGGAGATTCTTGATGTGAGTTAATGCATTGATAAGCTCTTCTGCCATCCCATCACAAAAGTATTCCTGCTCTGGATCAGCACTCATGTTTACGAACGGAAGCACAGCTATGGACTTCTCAGTCTTAGGCGCTGAGATAGGAGGAGTTTTCTTCAAACTTCGTATGAATTCTTTAACATTTTGGAACCGAAGGTCCAAGTCTTTCTCCAAAGATTTGTCGACGACCTGCTCAAGGAACTTTGGAATGTTAGGACGAAAAAAGCTGAGTGGTTTTGGCTCCTCCTGCAATATAGAATAAATAAGTGCCTGCTCGTGGCTCTTTTGAAAAGGACGCTTGCCTGTCAACATCTCATAAAGCATAATACCGAGCGACCAAATATCTGTTCTGTGATCAACTTCTTCTCCCTTCGCCTGTTCAGGCGACATATAAGCCACTGTGCCCATGATTGTGGATGTCTTGGTCAGATCAACTCCCCAGGATAATTTTGCAAGCCCAAAATCTGTTATCTTCGCCTGACCCTTTTCTGTCAGGATAATGTTGGCGGGTTTGATATCTCTATGGATTATGCCTTTTTCATGGGCCTCCTGAAGTCCTTCCGCAACCTGTCTGCTAATATCCATGACTTCATCAATGCCGAGAAGGCCTTTCTTCAATTTATTTTTCAGGCTTTGACCTTTAATGTATTCCATGGCGATAAAAATCTGATTTCCGTCCTCGTCAACCTCGTAGATTGTGGTTATATGAGGATGATTGAGGGCAGCAGCAGCTTGGGCTTCTTGAGTAAATCTTTCCTTTGCATCAGGGTTCCTGATAAGGTCAGATGATAAAAATTTAAGGGCAACATTGCGTTTCAGCCTTCGATCCTTTGCCTTGTAGACAACTCCCATACCCCCTCTTCCCAACTCTTCTACGATTTCATATCGGTTAGCGAATGTTGTTCCTCTGATTAGACCTTTCTGGCGGGTTTCAAGGGTTTGAGTGACATCAATATCCTCTGATATGGGGAGCTCTGTCCCGCATTCCCCACAAAATTTCAGAGTATCAGGGTTATTGTTACGGCACTTGGGGCATTTAATTCCCACTTTTCCCCTTTCTTATTTATATCCCTGTCTTGCAGAGCAAAGAATATCAAGGATCCATTCAGGTGTCATACCATTTAGGATTACTGGCTTTCTGACTCTCTGGACTTTGGCACCGGAATTCGTCCGATGGAACTCTCAGAAATGCTGCCCAAATAGAGCATTCCATTAAATTCCGTGACATTCGTGATCTGAGCAAAATTTCCCTCCGGATCTTGTAAATTGGAAGCAACACGGCCAGCCTTATCCAAACCCAGGATAAGGCTGTCACGCAGAGCAACCGGCGGCTTGATGAGAGGCACACGCATCATCAACTTTCTCAAAAATGGTTTAGGAAGCAGAGCATCTAAACCACGTCGTGTTTCTGGGCCTTGGATGATCGCGAGCCAGAATAAATCCTTGCCGTTGGATGTGATATTGTCAGGAAACCCGGGGAGATTATCGATAAAAATCTCCGATTCTCCCTTTTTAGGCCCTTCAAGCCAGAACCGTTGGATCCTGTATTTCCAGCTCTCGGCCACCAGGACAAATGTTTGGTCCGGACTCACAGCGACTCCATTAGCAAAATAAAGATTGTCGAGAACGACGTGAGTGGAATTTGTTTTAGGATCAAATGCAAGCAGGCGGCCGCTATTGCGATGCTCCATCATATCCAGCATAAACTTATCGATCGGGAAGCGGGATGTGGAGTCACTGAAAAATATCGTTCCATCAGATGCAATGTCGAGGTCATTGGCAAAATGTATCGGAATATCTCCCTTCTTGCTGCACAGCACAGAAACAGAGCCTTCCTGGTCGATCGATAACAATCCCTTGAAAGCATCGCACACCGCAAGATTTCCTCCCTGATCAAAACGAAGCCCCAAAGGCCGTCCCCCGGTCTCAGCCAAAACTTCGGGCTGGCTGCCGTCTTTTTGAAAACGCATAATAAGGCCGTCTCCCATTCCTGCATAAATCCGGCCTTGATCATCGACAATGGCCGTCTCCGGGGCGAATCCTGCCCCTGTTCCCAGTCGTTCGACATTTGCGAGTAATCTGTTCGGCTTATAAATCCCTATTAAAGCAGGAACCTCTGGAGGTGTCCATGCTGCCGGCTTTATGGGCACGGGCCAAAATAGAAGATAAAGTAATAGTATCGCCACCAATGCCACCAATACAAATATTATGAAACTCATCGGTTATTCTCCTTTATATCTTCTGCGTTTATTTCTATCCCCATTCTTTTTAAAAGATCTTTGAAGCGAGGGTCTGAAAGAGGTCCACGAAACTCAGGAAATATATGTACCAAAACAAGATTAAGATCCCGCTCCTTGTAGGCCTTCTCCCAATATTCAAAAAATTTATCGTGATCTCCCAACCCAAAATATGTTAATCCGATACTTGTATAAGTTGAACTGACATAATGCTTCTTGGATCGTGCCTCCAGTTTTTGAATTAGCGTTTTTGCCTTGGCTTCCTCACCAGATTTGGCATAATAATAGCCTAAATGGCCGGAAATTGTTGTAGACCCTCCGGTCAATTGGACTGCTTTTTTCAGTGCCGAAACAGCTTCTTTAAACTCATTCTTCAATCCAAGCGCAAGGCCCTTGATCCAGTATGCATTGCCGTAGTGTGGATCCATCTCGAGGGTTTTCTGGATCTGACCCATGGATTCTTCCCATCTTCCGGATAAGTGATAGTATAAGGCTAGTTCGGAATTGAGTCTTACAGACAAAGGGTCCAGCTCAACAGCCTTCCTCATTGCGGTGATAGCTTCATCGATTTTTCGCACGGCTGTTAGATAGGTGCAATGCCTGTTGTAGGCAACGGCATAGCCTGGATTTAGCTTGAGAGCCAGCTTTATTCTTTTTTCAGCGTTTTCCCAATCCCAGTCGTAAAGGACATTTATCCAACCAAGCGCCGTATGCACATCTGCAATAGAATCATCGAGCCTCAGGGCTTTCTCTGCCAGTGTTTTTGCCTTAGAAATGGACTCCTTTGGAGAAAGGAATCCCCAGAAGCCCAATTGAATGAATGATTCAACCAATCCAACGTATGCGGCTGCATAATCAGGATCGATATCGATAGCTTTCTGGAAATATTCTATGCCTTTTTCCATACCCTCCTTAGACCTCTTGTTAAAGAAATAAAGTCCTTTTAAATAAAGATGATAGGCATCCATATTATCCGTGGATCGTTTTAAAAGCCTTGTCTTGTCTCCGCTTAAAAGTTTGATCTTGAGTTTATCTACAATCGAAAGGGTGACATCATCCTGGATGGCAAACACATCGTCCATTTCCCGGTCATACCGCTCAGACCATAGATGATAGCCATCTTCCACATTGATGAGCTGGGCGGTGATACGCAGCCGGTTCCCTGCTTTCCGCACACTTCCTTCTAAAATCGCCTCGACATTCAGTTTCTTCCCGATTTCCCTGATGTCTGAATCTTTCCCTTTGAAAAAAAAGGCAGAGGTCCTGGCTACAACGTGGAAATTTTTGATCTGTGTCAAAGAATTAATAAGCTCCTCTGCCATACCATCGCAGAAGTATTCCTGGTCCTTACCGGGGCTCAGGTCTGCGAACGGAAGGATAGCGATGGAATTTTTCCTTTCGGCCTCTGTAGTCATTTCTCTTGCAGGAGTTTCATCGATTGGTTCAGCAAATGGAATGCTTTTCTGTATCCTTTCCAGATTTGAAATGAGCTCTTCGGCTTTTTGATATCTGTCTTTTTTATTCTTTTCCAGGCATTTAAGAATCACGTTGCGCAAACCTTTGGAGAGTTGATCATTGAACTTTCTTGGATCCGGAGGGACTTCTGTTTTATGTTTGACGGCAACATTCAGCCACGTGTCTCCTGCAAAGGGCACCTGCCCAGTCACCATCTCATAAAGAATGATTCCTACGGAATAGATATCAGAACGGCTGTCCACTTTTTTTCCTTCGATTTGTTCTGGAGACATGTAATCCGGCGTTCCTACGATGATTCCTTCTTCTGTTACCTCTTTTGCCTCTTCCTTTCGAGCTATCCCGAAATCCAAAATCTTGGCATTGCCATTTTTGTCGACCATGATGTTCCGGGTTTTTAAATCACGATGTATCACCCCTAAGTCATGAGCTTCTGCCAATCCTTCACACACCTGTTTGGCTATGGAAACAGCTTTGTTTTCCTTGAATTTACCTGAACTCTGGATAAGATTCTTGAGATCCTGCCCGTCCACGTATTCCATGGTGATAAAAAGCGTTTCCTTTTCTTTGCCGATATCGAAGGTACGGCAGACGTTTTTGTGGGTGATCATTCTGGCAAGTTTCAGTTCATTCCGGAAGCGCTTGACGGTTTTCCCATCTGCTGCTATCTCAGGATTCAATAGCTTCAGAGCCACCTCTTCCTCTATTTCCCTATCGAAAACTTTGAAGACGCTGCCCATACCGCCTTTTCCCAGCTTTTCGATAATCTGGTATCTGTCGGCAAATATAGACTGTGTGGCTATTTCATCTTTGGGTGTTTCGAGAGTTTTTGTGGCACCAATATCATCTGATGATTTCAGAGGAAAGGCACATTTACCGCAATAGATAGTATCGCCGGGATTCTCATAATGGCATTTGGGGCATTTGATAGCCATTTCCCCCTCAGTGGTTAGCCAAAGGATATCAAGGAATGGATGAGGTGTCAAATCGCCTCATTTTGTTCTCGTAATTTATGAACAATTCTGGCATAATTCATACGCGTTTTTTCGAAAGAAAATTGTTGGTTCAGCATCAATTCTTAACTTGATTTTTCAATACATTTCAATGATAATCTATGCCTTAACAATCTAAGCTGGATTATTCACGAGTCGAGATTGCTGCAGCGACGAGGAAGTGGCCCATGAAGCTGTAGTGAACTACCGCAAATGGGCTACAACGAATCCGATGTAATGAGATCGGCTCGTCCGAAGGATAAAAAATGCCGCTGGTTAGAGTTAGAGAATTTGTTAATTTGGTTTTATCGAAAATGAATAGAGGCAGCGACATTTTTTATAAATAATTCAGAAAACCAAAGTGAAAAAATTAATAAGAGATAGTGTCTCCAAAATCGAGCCGTACCTACCAGGAAAGCCCTCAGAGGTTCTCAAAAGAGAACTTGTGCTAAAGGAGGAAATCTGCAAACTGGCCTCGAATGAGAATCCTCTGGGGCCATCTCCTCTAGCTATCGCAGCCATTCAAAAAAGCCTGAAGGAAGCCAATCTGTATCCCGACAATAGCTGTTATTATTTGAAGGAGAGACTAGCCGAGCATCTTCTGGTTTTTCCGGAAAATCTAAGAATAGGAAACGGGTCCACAGAGTTGATCCTTCTTTTGGGGATTACCTTCCTGGATCCCGATGATACGTTTGTTATGAGCCAATCTTCCTTTATCATGGCTAAGATCGTTACCCAGATAATTGGGTGTAAATTGGTCGAGGTTCCGTTAAAAAAGTATCGTCACGATCTCGATGCCATTCTCGAATCCATCACTTCGGACACCAAAATTGTTTATCTCGACAATCCGATGAATCCGATTGGAACGATGACAACACATAATGAGATATCAAAATTTATGGAAAGACTTCCTGAGGATGTTGTTGTCGTGTTGGATGAGGCCTATCATGACTATGTGAACCTTGGCGATTATCCGGAATCATTACATTTTGTCGAAGAGGGAAAAAATGTGATCGTGTTGCGAACCTTTTCCAAGATGTATGGTTTGGCCGGGTTTCGTGTGGGATACGGCGTGGCTAAGAAGGAATTTATCCATGCGTTCGATATGGTGAGTCCCCCCTTTTCGGTAAACAGGCTCGGACAGATTGCGGCCGCGGAAGCACTAGAGGATAAAGACCATGTTCAAAAAACCAAGGAAATCAATAAAAAAGGGAAGGAATATCTGTACCGGCATTTTGAAAAGCTCGACATCTTTTATATCCCTTCTGAAACCAATTTCGTGACGATAGATCTGAAGACCGAGACAAATTCTATTGCGGATGAACTCCAGAAAAAAGGCATCATCGTCCGGCCTTTGTCCATGTATGGGCAGCCCACTCTTTTGCGGATAACCATAGGTACTCCTGAACAAAATAAAAGATTTATGGATGCCTTTGCCAAGATCTATAAAAAAGACGTTTAATCCGTGCCTTTTGCGATTCTAGCGGCACGAAAAGTCAAATAAATACACGATGAAAAACGAAGAAGTCAGAATTTTGTTGGGAAACGTTGCCATCGCAAGAGGAATTATCGAGAGCGGATGTCATGTCGTGACTTCTTATCCGGGGACGCCCAGTTCTGAAATCATACCGGCTGTTGTTTCGTTTAAAAAGGAATTGGGCTTGGATACCTACATCGAATGGTCGACCAATGAAAAAGTTGCCTTTGACAATGCTTTGGCCGCAAGTTTGACCGGGAAACGAGCAGCGGTCGCCATGAAACAGGTGGGACTCAATGTGGCTTCGGATTCTCTGATGAGCTCAGCCTACACAGGCGTCGTCGGGGGATTGGTTGTTATTAGCTGCGATGACCCGGGACCCCACAGCTCTCAGACCGAACAGGACTCCCGCTTTTATGCTATGTTTGCCAAAATCCCTGTCTTTGATCCTTCAACACCCCAGGAAGCCAAAGAGATGGTGAAAGCGGCGTTCGAGCTTTCAGAGGAATTCCAGATCCCTGTGCTCTTGCGGCCTACCATCAGGGTCTCCCATGGCAAACAGAACGTGAAACTCGAGCCTCCTCGGATCCTCGACAGGCCGGCGGATTTTGTCAAAGATCCAGCGAGATGGGCCGCAACTCCCCGCTTCAGGCTCATCCTTCATACCAAATTGAATGAGATCCTTTCCAAAATACAGGAAAAGTTCGAAAAGGATACCCGATGGAATGTTGAAGTCGGCTCGCCCAGGAATTACACCCTAGGAATCATAACCTGCAGTTCGAGTTTTGTCGCGATTCTGGATTTGTTGGAAGAGTTCGGTTTGAACGAGGATATAAGCCTTTTGAAAATCGGGACTC
Source organism: Candidatus Aminicenantota bacterium (assembly GCA_020348385.1). GTDB lineage: Bacteria > Acidobacteriota > Aminicenantia > Aminicenantales > Aminicenantaceae. Next base: position 139,097 of record CP070750.1, read on the forward strand.
CATATCCACTCCCCAAGAAAAAGATTGCAGAATATATAAAGCGGCACGATAAGGTTTTGGTGATCGAGGAACCCGATTCGGTCATCGAGTTGTTGATCAACGATAAAAGCAAAGTTTTGGGAAGACTGAGCGGGCATGTTCCTCTCCAGGGAGAACTATCTCCCGAGGTTTTGTATGGGATTTTGTCACAACTATTGAGCGATCTGGGAATAGCCAAATTGGAGATGATTTCAGACCCAGAGCTTGAAAAACTAGTCGAAGACCTTGATCTGCCGGTCCGGAGACCGACATTGTGTGCAGGATGCCCTGAAAGGGCCGCGTTTTTTGCCATCAAGAAGGCATTTCCCAAAGGCATCTATCCTAGCGACATCGGTTGTTACACTCTCGGCCTCAACCTGGGAGCCGTGGACACGGTTCTCGACATGGGGGCGGGCATCACTTTTGCCAGTGGATTTTATCAGGCATATCATCAGGACGGCAACGATATCCCGATTATCTCCACGATGGGGGATTCCACATTCTACCACTCCGGGACATCCTCGCTTTTGAATGCCGTGTACAACAATGCTCGGTTTATCCTGGTCATCCTGGACAACGAAATAACGGCCATGACAGGGATGCAGCCCACACCTGGCATTGGGATAACGGCAGATGGAAGCGAAGGCCAAAGCATTCCTTTGGAGGAGTTGATCAGAGGTTGCGGGATCCAGTGGTTGAGGACCATCGACCCCTACGATGTTAAAGAACTTCTAAGCTTACTCAAGGAAGCCAGGGAATACACCCAAAAAGAAGACGGGGGCATTGCGGTGATCGTCGCCAGACATCCCTGTCTCATCCGGTACCCGGATGTGTGCCAGGAAAAACCTGTGAAGGTCACAATAACCGAAGAGTGCAATGGGTGCATGTATTGTGTCGATTTTTTTGAATGCCCTGCGCTCAAACCAGATAAAGAAGAGGATTTGGTAAGGATAGATCGAACTTTGTGCACAGATTGTGGTGTGTGTGTACAGGTGTGCCCGAGGGAGGCCATCGTTCCGGCAGAGACCAAGGGTAAAAACTCATAGGGCCTATGATAAAAACGCAGATCATCTTAGCGGGAATCGGCGGACAGGGGATACTGTTTGCTTCGAGGATTTTTTCTGAATTGGGTTTAAAGCTGGGATTGAATGTCCTGGGATCTGAAACCCATGGCATGAGCCAGCGGGGAGGTTCAGTGTTATCTCATCTGAAGCTCGGCAATTTTCATAGCCCTTTGATCCACACAGGTGCAGCCGACATCCTGTATTCGTTTGCAGAGGAAGAAACCTACCGAAGCTTGAAATTTCTCAGGAACGGGGGTGTTTGCTTCGTGAACCTTGAGAATTCCAAGCGTTTCGATCCAGCCATTTTATCTCATCTGAAGGGAAAAAAGGTCGGTTTCAGAACATTCGATGCCAATGAGGCGGCCGCTCAAATTGGGTTTGCTCGGTCCACAAATATCGTGCTCATCGGCTATTCTGTGGGAACAGGGCTGATCCCGTTTGTTTATGACGACATAAAATCCGCGCTGGAATCGGTCAGCCGGAAAAAAGAACTCGAGGTGAACTTAAAAGCATTTGAAATTGGCTTTCTGAAGGGAAAATCTTAGCGTTCTGAATCTCCGGCTTTTTTCATCAAATCAAAAATCTGGATGAGCTTCGGTTTTGTTGGTGCCAAAAAAACAGACATCTCATTTTCGGTGTAATGCTTGCTGATGAATTCGTCTATCGGTAAAATATTTTTCCAGCAAGCGAGGATTTTGTTACAGGGCAGGTTTGTGTTCATACTCCGGCAGTACTCAAAAGGCACCCTGTGTCCCAGCGATCGGCAGTGCTGCTGCAATTGATCATGAGTATCCATTTTTTGATTCGCCATTTACCTCTTTTTCACTCTGGTTTGGGAAAGTCTTTTAATGCTTCCTGGTATTTTTCAAGTTCCTCGTCAGGAAGGGAATAATCGGATAACTCATCAGCAAAATAGCTTTGATATCCAGAAAGATCCAAGAGTCCGTGACCACTGTAGTTGAACAAAATCACCTTCTCTTTTCCCTCCTCTTTTGCTTTTTTGGCTTCGTCGATGACGCAGGCCACGGCATGGCTGGTTTCGGGAGCCGTTATGGCCCCCTCTGTGTGAGCCCAGAGAACTGCCGATTCATAACATTTGAGCTGGTGAAAAGAACGAGGATTTAATAGGCCTTCTGTTACACCTTGGCTAACTAGAGGAGCCATCCCATGATACCTCAAACCTCCCGCGTGGATCGGGGGAGGAACAAACGTGTGTCCCAACGAATACATCGGCAGCAGTGGTGTCATTCGGGCGGTGTCTCCGTGGTCATAGGCATAGGGAGCTCGAGTCAGGGTTGGACAAGCTTCAGGCTCTGTGGGGATTATCTCGATTTCAGCGCCATTGATTTTATCGTAGACAAAAGGAAAGGCTAACCCGGCAAAATTGCTCCCACCTCCTGCGCAGCCGATCACGATATCCGGAGTCTGTTCATTGATTGATTCCAGCTGTTTTTTTGCTTCTAAGCCAATGATTGTCTGATGAAGGAGCACATGATTCAACACACTTCCCAAAGAATAACGGGTTTTACCCGTTTCATCTGTGACAGCCGCTTCGATCGCTTCACTTATGGCTATTCCCAGGCTTCCTGAGGTATCAGGCATTTTTGCCAAAATGTCTCGACCAGCTTTGGTCTCAGAGCTCGGGCTTGAAATACAATCAGCTCCCCATACCTTCATCATCGTTTTTCGATAGGGTTTTTGTTCAAAGCTTATCCTCACCATATAGACTTTGCATTCTAGTCCGATCAACTTGCATGCAAAGGCAAGAGCACTTCCCCATTGGCCTGCGCCTGTTTCTGTCGTGAGGCGCTCGATCCCGAACTGCTTGTTATACCACGCCTGTGCAACGGAGGTATTCGGTTTGTGGCTTCCAGGGGGACTTACACTCTCGTCCTTGTAATAAATGCGTGCGGGGGTTTTCAGATATTCTTCCAGGTAGGTCGCTCGTCGCAATGGGGATGGCCTCCACCGATAGAGAATTTCGATCACCTCTTCGGGAATATCTATCCATCGTTCTTGACTCACTTCTTGCTCTATTAAGTTCATCGGGAAGACTGGTGCAAGCATATCTGGTGATACGGGATTGCCATCTGGCCCTAGAGGCGGTTTTGGAGGCGAGGGAAGGTCAACGGCTAGATTATACCATTGTTTCGGGATGTCCTCTTCTTTGAGAAGAATTTTTTTTGTTACCATGATACTCTCTCCTTTCTCGAAGATTTAGCCAATATCAAATATTTCAATTGGTTTTACTCATTAATCCTTTAATATCGCCATTCTTTAGGTTTACAAAATGACCTGCAAATTATAAAATTGCTATTTCGAAAAAGTCAAGAAATGGTTTTATACATTTTTTAGATCCGTGGGCCAATTTGAAATTGAAATTCCAGAATTGGGTTGCATTGATAACCGGCAGAAGGGGTTTTGATTCAAAAATTCATTGAATTGAGGAGGGCCATAGCTATGGATATACTCGGTAGGAAGATCAATAAAGTAGGAGTTATCGGTTCGGGGCAAATCGGGCCAGATATTGCTTTGTATTTCAGCAAAGTTCTCCACAGTCACGGAGTTCCCGTTGTGGTCGTGGATATCGCTGAGAGCGCGCTAAAATCAGGTGAGGTGCGTGTCAAGGGAAAGATAGGCAGAGGAGTAAGATCGAGAACATTCAAACAAGATGAGGCCGACGCCATGATCGCCAATATCACCTGGACAACCGATTATTCCCAGCTCGCCGGAGCGGACTTGGTGATCGAGGCAGCGACTGAAGAAGTGGGAATCAAGAAAAAAATATTTGCCGAGGTGGAAAAAATCTGTTCGGAAGAAACCATGTTCGCTTCCAATTCTTCCCACATGGAACCGGAGGTTATTTTTGGGGATATCAAGAATAAACAGAGGTGTCTGGTTATCCACTACTTTTTCCCTGCTGAGCGGAGCATCATCGTCGAGATCGTCCCTGGAAAGGATACAGCACCAGACGTGACAGATTTTTTAATGGCATTTTACGAACAGATAGGCAAGGCACCGATCAAGGTAAAGAGCCGGTTCGGTTATGCCATAGATCCCATCTTCGAAGGCATTTTCATCGCGGCTGTCCTGATGGTCGAAAAGGGAATGGGAACAGTCAAGCAGGTGGATGCCATGGTGCAGAAAGTCTTGGGATTGGGTGTGGGTCCGTTCACGGCCATGAATCTGACTGGGGGAAATCCGATCGTGCAGCACGGTGCCCCTGAATTGCATGAGAAAGTCATGCCGTGGTTTCATTCCCCGAACCTGTTGGAGAATCAGATCCAATTCGGGATACCATGGGAAACAACCTTTGTCCCAGATGAGGTGGCGTTTAACGAGAATGTTTTCCAAGAAGTGTCCGCTCAGATCAAAGGGGCATACTTCGGACTTGTGTGTGAAATCCTCGATTCGGGGATTTCCAGTATCGGAGACCTGGAGATGGCGGTGGAGAGCGCCCTGGTAATCAAACCTCCCTTCGACATGATGAATCGAATGGGTGTGGACTCGGCTCTGGGATTGGTCAAAGCTTACGCTGAAGAATGGCCGGGTTTCAAAGTTCCTGATGTTCTGGTTAAACAAGCGGAATCGGGAAAACCCTGGCATATCCCGGTAGTTTTCCGCGAGGATAGGGACGAAATCGCTGTGGTCACTATCCGGCGGCCGAGAACCTTGAATGCCCTGAACGGGGAAGTTATGAACCAGCTTCGCACGATTTTTTCTGAAATAAAAGAGGACAACCATATCCAGGGTGCCGTTCTCACGGGGTTTGGCATCAAGGCCTTCGTTTCCGGTGCTGATATCCAAATGCTCGCTGGGATAAAAAATCCCGAAGAAGGAGAAAAGATCTCTTTGAAGGGACAGGAGACGCTGAATTTTATCGAAAACCTCGGGAAGCCGGTGATCTGTGCCATGAACGGCCTGGCTTTCGGAGGAGGGAACGAGCTTGCCATGGCCTGCACAGCAAGGATTGCAAAAAGAGGGCTTAGAGTACTTGCGGGTCAGCCTGAGCCCAAGCTCGGCATCATACCTGGATATGGAGGATCTCAGAGACTTCCCCGGATTATAGGTCTTTCAGAGGCCTGGCCAATTCTGCGTTCCGGGAATCCCATTTCTTCTGAAAAAGCATTAAAAATGGGATTGGTGAGTGAAGAGGTGGAAGGAGATGTCCTGGATGCGTGTATCGCATTCGTCAGAAAGGTGATTGCAGGAGAGGTAGACGTGAAGCCCATAAAAAGGGATCCGATCGATATTCCTGAGTCTCTGCCTGAAGTGGATATCGGTCCCTTGTCCCGCAAAACAGATGAAATCCTGAAAAGGGCTATCCTGGAAGGTGCAAAATTGACTCTGGAAGAAGGGCTCAAACAGGAAGCCCGCATGTTCGGGGAATGTGTAAGGACCAAGGACATGAGAATCGGTATGGGAAATTTCATGAAATTCGGGCCTAAAAAAGAGGCGAAGTTTGCTCATGCCTGAGCGTGAGGAAAGAAACAGCATGAATATCGTAATTGGAGGTTAAAATGGTTTTAGAAAAAGCATATATTCCGTATGATGCCTACTGGAGCACGCCATTCTGTCGGTGGCAGGGGAGCTTTGCCCATCTGCATGCCATGGAGTTTGCCGCAGATATCAGTAAAGGAGCGCTGAAGGAGCGAGGTATCTCTCCCAAGATATTCGATGAGCTGGTCCTGGGTATCACCATACCTCAAAAGAGCAGTTTTTACGGTGCCCCCTGGGTGGCTGCTATGATCGGAGCTACAGGCGTGACAGGCCCTATAGTCAGCCAGGCATGTGCCACGTCGGCCAAATGTGTCGCTTTTGCCGCCGAAGAGCTGGAGCTTGAAAATAGTGAGACTATTCTTGTTGTGACCTGCGACAGAACAAGCAACGGCCCCCATGTGTACTACCCTAATCCTTTGGGTGTTGGGGGGACAGGGGATAAGGAAGATTGGGTTTGGGACAATTTTGGCTATGACCCATATGCTAAAAATGCCATGATCGAGACAGCGGAAAATGTGGCCAAAGAAACGGGGATCACGAAGGAGGAACAGGATGAGGTGGCGTACCTGCGGTTCACCCAGTATCAAGATGCGCTCAAGGACAACAGCGCTTTTCTGAACCGCTACATGGTCGTCCCTATCGATGTCAAAGATCCCTCAGGCCGAAAATCCGTTGCCCTAGTCGAAGGAGATGAAGGGGTTTTCCCGACGACAGCGGATGCTCTGGCCAGGCTAAGGCCGGTGCAACCCAACGGCACAGTCACGTTCGGGACCCAAACCTACCCGGCTGATGGCAATGCCAGCATTGTTATGACGACCCATGAAAGGGCGAAGGAACTGAGCCGCGACCCGAATATCGCAATCCAGATTCTTTCTTATGCTGAAGCCAGAGTGAAAAGAGGATTTATGGCCAAAGCTGTCGTGCCCGCTGCCCAAAAAGCCCTGTCAAAGGCAGGAGTGGGGCTTGATGACATCAAGGCCATCAAAACCCACACGCCCTTCGCGGTCAATGATGTCTATTTCTGCAGGGAGATGGGACTAAAATTCGGCGATATGAACAATTACGGCTGTTCGCTGGTGTGGGGACATCCCCAAGGGCCGACAGGTGCCCGGTTGATCATCGAGCTCATCGAAGAGCTTGTGCTTTTGGGTGGGGGATACGGGCTTTTCGACGGGTGTGCCGCTGGCGACACGGCGGCTGCCATCGTTGTCAAAGTCGATATAAAATAAGATTTCCGTAATATTTATCTTTAGCCCGCCAAAAATTCTTCGGGAACGTCTTTTAGCCTTGCGATGTCGGTCACTTTCCTCTTGATATCGAATCCCGAAGCACATACCACGCTGCATGTGTCACAGTCTATGCACGGGATATGGGAAAGATCGACATGATCGAGTGTTTTTCTGGCTTTTGCAGGCCTTTCATAGCCATAGGCGTACATATAGCTGCGCATCAGTGTCGGAATATCCAGGTTTGCCGGGCACTGAGGCACACATTTTTCGCATTGCGAACAGAATAGTCCGGTAGAAGAATTGCCTTGGTTTAGCTGAAGATCCGCTTTTTCTTGCGGCGTCAGCTCCAGGTTCTCCATGACAGATAATGCTTCGTACAATTGATCAGAATTCTTGAAACTCGGGATCGCGGTATGAATATTTTCATCCTGCAAAGCCCATTTTAAGGCGGCCTTCATGTTGATCATTTTCTTTTTTTCTCTTGTGTCCCAGTAAACGCCGGCTTGTGTTTTCATCGCGACAATCCCCATGCCTTTGCCTGCCGCATAGGCAACAGCCTCTTTTATTTCGTCCCGGTTCGTTTTTCTGAAATTGTATGCCGTCAAGATAACATCGTAAACCCCGCTGTCTGTGGCTGCACGGATAATCTCTGGCTCGTTTTTGTGTGTCGTAACACCGAGGAAACGAAGTTTGCCCGCTTTTTTGTACTCTGTTAGGACCTTTAAATAGGGCTCATGCTCTGCGATCTCTTTGTGCTGAACTCCGCCAAGGTAATATATATCGATGGTATCCATATCCAGTCTTTCCAGACTTCCTTCGATGTATTCTCTTAGTTTCTCTACAGAAATGGCATTTTTGATCTGTTCTGCCTGTCTGAATTGCCACATGCCTATGCTAGTCCCTATGACAATGGAATCATGCGGACGATTTTTGATGACTTGTCCGAACATCCTCTCGTCATTGCCCTCATTATAATCGGCAGATGTGTCGATGTGGACGATACCGGCATCGAGTGCCAAGTTGGTCACACCCGTGGCGTCATAGGTGCCCATGCTGACGATCGGCAGCTTGATTCCGGTTTTACCCAGAGTGCGATAGATGAATTTCCGGTCCTTTTTTTGAGGGGGTAAAAGGGATTTGTCCTTTTTTGTTAATGTGGGAGCCAAAATGGCTCCGGTGAGACCGGTAAGACCTGTTTTAATAAAATTTCTCCGTCCTTTGATTTTTGTTTTTTCCCTCATCTTGCCTCCTTTAAAAATACAGATATTAAGAGTGTGATAAATTTTCATACATACAAAGGTTCATTTTTGGCTTTTTCGTATTCAACTGCAAAAAACATACCAATGTTATCCCATGAGATTTGTGTTTGCTTATATATAGAAGGTGTCCAGATTCGAACGATTTTTATCCATATCCGAACAGTTGTTGAAGAAAGAAAATTTCAAGGGTTGGAGACGACGCTTTTTAGTTTTTCCTTCAATGCCGCAGTGAAATCCGCTTCTAATTTTTTTGCTTTGGCCTTCAAAATCCTGTCTCCGAACATGGCGAGCTTTCCGACAATGTTTGCGTTGCACTGGTAAGAGATCTCCACCTCGCCCCCTTCTTTTTCCCTCAAATCAATGGTCGTTCTCTGTGTGAAGCGACCAGCTTTGCTGATATCTTCGCCCTCGCCCTCCATCTCCACATGATTCGGGGGCTCGATCTTCGTCAGGGTATTTTTAAACTTGAACCGGACGGAAATCGGTCCGACTTTTTGCTTGATGACACAATCGTATGTCTTTTCATCCAGGCGGTCGATTTTTTCTGCGCCCGGGATACAGGAACGCAATGTTTCCGGGTCAAGCATTGTATCCCAGAGCAGCTGGATCGGAGCCTTTAAGGTGAATTTCCCCTCTATGATCATGATTCCTCCACCTTTTTGGCGTCTCTTTCGAGAATCTCTGCCAAAGTCTTGTAGCCCTTATTTCCCGGTTCCATGGTTTGAATGAGCAGAAGTTCGATAAAATTAACGCCTTTTGAATTGACCCAATCTTTATGAGTTTGGTCTCCCACGCCGAAAACATGACGGGCTAACTCCATGGTATCGGGCCAAATTTTTTCACATACGGGACACTGGTAACTCACGCTATACCCTCCTTTGTCATTTATTCTTTTTCTCTTTTAGCGCATTGAGTACTTTTTCTGGTGTGATCGGGAGATTCTTGATGCTGATCCCTGTGGCATGGAAAACCGCATTGCCCAAGGCTCCGGCCGTAGGATTGGTGAGGCCTTCTCCAGCCTCCTTGGCCCCGAAGGGGCCTTCAGGCTCATAGGTCTCCACTTCCATCACCTTAGTCTCCGGCATCTCGGTCGCCCGCAACAGCATGTAATCGACCAAATTCGGATTCAGGATTTTTCCCTCGTCCATCGGAAGGTCTTCGGTAAAGCCATAGCCCGCAGCCATGGCAATGGCTCCTTCCAGCTGCCCCTCCACTCCCAAGGGATTGATCACCTGCCCGCAGTCATGTGCAGTGACACAATTTTTGAGCGTGATTTTCCCCGTATCGGGATTGACATCAGCCTCGATGGCTTGAACACCAAAACTGTAGGCTGGCGAGATCATTCCTTTGCGGTGAGGCGTGTAGTGTCCTCTTGCGATTATGGGCTGCCCATCCTTCCCGCGTATTGCTTCTTTGACAACATCATAAAAGGATAGGCCTCTCTCCGGGCGCGCGATGAGATGGATCCAGCCGTCCTTTATGTCCAGGTCATACACGATATTCGGTGCCAGTTTCGCTGTCGCAAACTCGAGGATTTGCTGCTTGGCTTTGGATGCCGCCATCTTGACGGCATTGCCCTGCATCAGAGTTTCACGGCTTCCCCATGCACCCAGGTCTACTGGGCAAGTTTCTGTGTCTCCCATGTGTAGACGAATATCCTCGACTTTTACTCCCAGCTCTTCGGCACAGATCATGGCCATGGTGGTGTTGGATCCCTGACCCATATCCTGGGATCCCACGAACAGGTCGACCTTCCCATCGATATTGATCTGAAGGACAGCTGAGGAAAAGGCATAGGGGGTGTCGAACCAGTTGAATATTCCCCCAGACATAAAGCCGTAGGCAGAAACACCGATCCCGCGATTAGGAGGAAGCTTCCCGCGAGATTTGATCCAATCGTCTATCTTGTCGAGGCATTGGCCGAGACCGCAGCTCTGGATCGTGGCCTGCCCGGGGACCTCATATCCGGGATACATGGCATTTTTGCGCCGGATGTCTATCGGATCGATCCCCAGTTCATCTGCGATAAGGTCGATCTGTGTTTCTGCGCAGAATGTAGCCTGAGGAGCGCCGAAACCCCGCATCGCTGATGTCGGTGCGGTATTGGTGTAAACGCGGTATCCGTCATATCGGTAACTGGGCCACACGTAGGGGAAGGATTGGAAAAATCCTGTGAGATAAAGAGCGGTCGCTCCCATGGCCGTGTAGGCGCCGCCTTCTGTGAAAACGCGGGCTTCCTTGGCTAGGAAGGCTCCGTCCTTTTTAACTCCGCTACGGATATAATAAAACATGGGTGTCCGCCGTTTGGTGGCCGAGAACTCTTCCTCGCGCGTGAGCACGATTTTAACAGGTTGACAGAGCTTCATGGAAAGAATCGAGCAGCAGAACTGGGCAGAATCCAGCTCGAACTTACTCCCGAAACCACCGCCGGTATACCGGGAGATCACCCGCACATCGTTTTCTCTCAAACCGAGTATCTCGGCCAGCAAGACTTTGATGTAATAGTGAGATTGGGTCGAGGTATACACGGTCAGTTTGCCTTCCGGTGTGTAATCGGCCACAGCGCAATGGGTCTCCATGCACACATGGGCCTGGGATGAGCACCGGAACCAGTCTTCCCGAACATAATCCGCTTTTTTGAATCCCTCATCCACATCTCCCCATTCGATATGGCGGGTGACATTGATATTTCTTTCGGCATGCTCATGGAGCTGCGGAGCTCCCTCTTTTATGGCTTCCAGCGGTTCGAACGCACCGGGCAAGGCGTTGTACTCCACCTCGATCAAATCGAGCGCTTCTTCGGCAGTATCCTCATCGACAGCGGCCACCGTTGCCACAGGTTCGCCGATATAGCGAACCTTGTCCCTAGCCAATATTTCTTCATCGCACAGCTCTTTGAATCGCCTCCATATACCCTGTTTTCTACCCAGAGTGTCTTTTCCTGTCAGGACGGCCTTGACACCTTTCAAACGTTCCGCTTTGGATGTATCGATATGGATAATTTCCCCATGCGGATAGGGACTGCGCAAGATTTTTCCGTGCAGCATTCGGGGGAGGGTGATGTCGAAGGTATACTCTGCCCGACCGGTTATTTTGGCGATCCCGTCGATGTTATGGATAGGCGTATTGATGACGGTATATGTGTGCTTTTTCATCGCCCCTCATCCTCGTACTTTCCTTCAGCGACAGCTCTGATGGCCCGAAGAATGCTGTTGTAGCCCGTGCATCGGCAGATGTTTCCCTGTATGCCTTTTTTTATATCTTCAGAAACCGGATCCTCATTTAAAAAGGCTGTAGCTGACATCAGCATTCCGGATGTGCAAAACCCGCATTGAAAAGCACCATGGTCGAGAAAGGAAAGCTGAAGTGGCGTGAGTCCTGCGCCGTCCGCAAGGCCTTCAACTGTGGTTACCTTTGCGCCGTCGACCTGCACCGCCAAAACAGAACAGGATTTGACCGCAGCTCCGTCCAGCAGAATCGTGCATGCTCCACAAGATCCTGTGCTGCACCCCCTTTTCGTTCCTGTCAAGTCCAACTCATCTCTCAGAATTTCCACCAGGAGTTTCCTCGGGCTGATATACAATTCGTGGTATTCCTCGTTGACTGTCAGATGCACAAGCTTCTTTTTCATGTGTGCTTTCCTCCAACTCTGCCTGAAGTTTTTGCTTGTTCCCAGGCCTTTTTCATTATTTTGATTGTCAAGGCTTTGACAAGTGCTCGCCGGTAGGTTTCGGTGGCGTGGATGTCGCTGACTGGATCACACTCTTCTGACGCCTTTTTGCCGACACTGGCAAGCAGTTTTGTATCGATCTTTTTCCCTATCAACATCTGCTCTGCTTCCCCAGCACGCAGAGGAGTCGCTGCAGCCGCGCCGAGGACGATCCGAGCATCTTTGCATCCGATCCCATCCTCGGCCATGGTGATCGATGCAGCGACTGAGACAATTCCCTGGTGGTTTTTGATAATGTTGAATTTTTCGTAGGCCACGGCTGATTTTTTTAGGGGGACCGGCACTTGTATTTCTATCAGGAGTTCGCCTTCCTCCAGCGCGGTCTCGAAGATATCGACAAAAAAATCCTCGAGGAGCAGGCTGCGTTCCCCATTTGTGTTGGCCAATTTCACTGTTGCAGTCATAGCGATTAGAATAGGAGCCGGGTCGCTCGCCGGGTCTCCATGGGCCAGGTTTCCTCCGATCGTGCCCCAGTTGCGGGTTTGAACTGAGGCCAGGTTCTCTTCCATCTCCACTAGTACAGGGTAATTTTTTTTGATCTCCGGGGATTTTTCTATTTCTCTGTGGGTGGTCGCAGCGCCGATCTTCAAGCCTTTTTTTGGATCATAGTCGATGTAGCTCATCTCTTTGACGCTTTTGATATCGACGAGATTCTCCGGAGCCACCAATCCCTGGCGCATCAGAATGAGCAGGGATTGCCCCCCGCATATAATCTTGTAATCCTCCTTGAATTTTTCGAGCAGGCTCAAGGATTCCTGTACTGTTGTGGCTCGGTGGTAGTTGAAGTTGTGTATCATTTCTTTTTCCTTTTCACATATTCATTGAAAGCGAGCCATTTGGGACTGTGTGGCAATGGCAAAGGCATTTCAAATTTAGGTTGAGATTCTGTCTGCCACGCCCGAGGCTTGAATTTTTTTCCGGAATTTCTCATATGTCCTCGATATTTGGGGTAGAAACAGAGGAAATAGTGTCTGCCGCGATACTGAGGACACTCTAGGCAAAACTCGTTTGAAAAAGGACACAGCATTTTTGTTTTTGCCATGAGCTACTCTCCTGAAGACAATTATTACTGTCGTCTCTGCTATTGCATAGGCAACATAATCAAAAGAAAAGAATTTTGTCAAGGAAAACCCGGGCGACGTAAGCATCTCAATTTCCGTGATATCAGAAGGATTAGTTTCGGCTCTTGGGGATGGTTTTGCTCCCGTGAAGATTTAGCCATCCTCAAAAGCCCGATTTATCGCGGAAATTCAGATCCTGATCCTGTAGATCGATGATTTGGACAGTCTGTTCGGACTAAACCAGGATTCGTCTATTCGTAACGGAGAGAGTCCACAGGATTGGCAAGCGCGGCCCGGATGGCCTGGTAGCTCACCGTGAGCAGAGCGATGGATAGGGAGAGCGCAGCCGCCAAAACGAATATTATGGGATGGATGTCCATGCGATAAGCGAAACTCTGCAACCAGCGATTCATGGCAAAGTATGCCACGGGTAAGGCGATTAAATTGGCGACGATCACAAGCAACATAAACTCTTTTGCTAATAGGCGGATGATCCCGAGAACGGATGCTCCCAACACCTTGCGGATGCCGATCTCCTTCGTGCGCTGCTCCGCTGTGAACGAGGCCATGCCGAATAGACCCAAACAGCCGATCAAGATAGCCAAAAAACTGAAATAAAAGGTGATCGTCTTCAGCCTGTCTTCTTGCCTGTAGAGACTGTCGAAGGATTCATCCAAAAATAGGAAGTTGAAAGGCCTGTTGGGATCCAGTTCCTTCCATTTCTTTTCTATAAGACCCATTGTATGAGGGACGTTGTCCGGAGCAATCCGGACGGATAATGTCATGAGGCTGTTGTAATCATAAAAAATAATGAGTGGTTCGATCTTTTCGCGCAAGGACTGCAAGTGGAAATCCTTCACAACGCCGATAACCGTCAGGTAAAAAACTTCCCTTCCGCTGTTCGGCGGTGGCCGGAAAACGAATCTTTTCCCCACAGGATTTTTCCAGCCGATTTTTTTTGCAGCGGTTTCGTTGATCAGGACGGACTCGTTTGGATCGGTGGAAAAATCTTCGGAAAAGTTCCTTCCTTCGAGTATTTCCATACCCATCGTGGGGATGTAATGGGCATCCACATTCATGTAATCCATCGATAATATCTGGTCATCCGCGAAGCCTTCGGGGAGAAAAGTGCCGACGAGATGCCCCCTGCTGGGCACCAGGTCCGAGGCACCCACATCGACGACACCGGACAGATCCCGCATTTCACTCCGGATCGAGCGGTATGATTTTCGGAGCGTTTCACTCATCCGGGGAATGATGACGACGTGTTCCTTGTCGAAACCTAATTCTGTGTTTTTCATGAATATGATCTGCTGGTAAACGATTATGGTGGCGGCGATCAAGGCTATGGATATGGAAAACTGGAAAACGACGAGAATTTTCCGGAAGCGGGAATGTGAACCACCGGCTTTCAACAATCCTTTCAACACATGAACAGGAGGAAAGGAGGAAAGGATAAAAGCAGGATAACTTCCTGCACACACACCGACAATAATAGCCATTCCCAGGACTGCTGCCAGCAGCCAAGGGGATTGGAAGAAATTTAGGGTCAGTTCGGTGCCGATAACAGTGTTGAAAAAAGGAAGAGACAATATAATGAAAACGATTGCCAAGCCCATTGCAAGAAAACTGTGGATCATGGATTCCCCGAGAAACTGACCGATCAGTCGGCTTCGGATAGCTCCCAGGGTTTTCCGCATTCCTACCTCTTGGGCCCGAGTTGCGGAACGCGCTGTTGAAAGATTGATAAAATTGATACCGGCGATAAGCAGGACAAAAAACGCTATGGCAGAAAAAAGATAGACATAGGTGATGTCGCTGTTTGCCGAAATGTCTCTTTCAAAATCCGAATAAAGGTGAATTTTTTTCAGAGGCTGAAGGAATAGCCGTACTGTGCCTCCCGTGGCCTTCATGGCATCTCCCAAGTGGTTATCGATGAACCCAGGGAATTTTTGTTCCAACTGTGAAGGATCGGTAAACTCATCGAGAAGCAGATAGGTGAAAAACCGGAGATCGAACCACATGTCGTCACGAACACTTCCGTTAGCCATCAGAGTCTGGAAGGATCGGAGCATGTTGAATCGGAAGTGAGAATTATGCGGAATGTCCTTGACAACGCCTGTCACGCTAAAATCCGTTTCATTGTTGAACCTAAGTATCTTGCCAATGGGATCTTCATCGCCGAAATACTTTTGGGCGGTGCTTTCTGTGATCACCACCGTGTTCGGAGCTTGGAGAGCTGTCTTTGGATCGCCGCTTATAAACGGAAATGTGAAAATATCGAATACCTCGTTTTCCGCGAAACCGACATCGGCTTCCTGGAATGTTTTGTCTTTGTATTTAACAAAAATCATTCTTGGTCTGTCTACCCGTGCGGCCGCGATGACTTCCGGAAAGTCTTCGACAAGAGCTGGACCTGCTGCTGTAAGGGAAACGGGCGTGTGCAGCATGGAGCCGATCTCGATATCCAGGGTCAATCGGCAAATGTTGTCCGCTTTTTCGTGGAACCTGTCATAGCTCAATTCATTCAGGATCCACATAAATATCAGCACACAGACCGCCATACCGATGGCCAGGCCCGAGATGTTGATAAACGAGTAGCCTTTGTGCTTTTTCAGGCTTCGAAAGGCGATTTTCATGTAGTTTTTAAACATTATGAGTCTCCAATAAAAAGAATCTTTTAAAAATACTGGGAAAGAGCGCAAACACTGCCGCCAAAACCAGAGCCGGGCGATAAAGATCCCTCTTCTACTGGCAATCTCATGAAATTCCTCATTGAAATCTCCGTGGATGGCAAAGTTTTCCTCATATCGGGCTGTGTGCTTGATGACCCATCCGGCTATTTTTGGCGGACGGGATTTTTGTGTTGCCATGGTCCTATTCTTCAATCGAAGGCGTAATCGGTGATATCCTCCCACATTTTTTGGTTCATGTCGCGGGCGGCTTTCAAGGCATTCAAGCCTGAGGTAGATACGGTGTAGTAGATCTTTCTCCGTCCTCGTCTATCCGGCGTAGGATCTCCCAAAGATTTATTGACATATTTTTTTTTGGCCAGTTGGCTGAGTGCGCTGTACAGATTCCCGTAGGTGAATTCTTTCCCCAAAATCTGTGAAACATATTGGCGGATTTTAACACCGTAGGCGTCATCTTGAAGCCGCCAAATAGCCAACATGAGTATCTCCTCGATTTTTGTCAGTTCTTTCATGCTTCTCTCACATTATTTTACTGAAATTCAGTATATTATTTAATACGGAAAAACAAAACAAAAAGTTTCAAAGTTATTATGGTTTTATTCTTTATTTAACTTGTGTTGCAATCGCTTAATCCTATATAAGGTAATTGCAGTTTTATGAAAGTTGATCCTTACAAAAACATCGCAAAATTTTATGACAGGTTGTTCGAGCCTCTCAACCGTGGCTTAAGAGCACTAGGAATGAAAATGTTACCCCCAGAAGAGGGGATGCAAATTCTCGATGTAGGCTGCGGGACTGGCATTCACCTCCAACTCTACCAAAGAGCTGGCTGCATTATATCTGGGATCGATCTGTCCCCCTCGATGCTTTTAGTGGCACGAAATCGTCTTGGCGATAGCGCAAATCTTTGTTTAGGCGATGCTTCCAAAATGCCTTACCAGGATAAGAGGTTCGATCTAATCATCATGTCGACTGTCCTGCACGAGATGCCGCCCGGAGTTCGCGATGCAGTGATCGATGAATCAAAACGCACTTGCAAACAGGATGGTCGTATTCTGTTGATCGACTTTCATCCCGGTCCTATCCAGCCCTTGAAGGGATGGATTAATAAAACCATTATCCTAATGGCTGAAATTGCGGCTGGGCGAAAGCATTTCAAGAATTATCGCGATTTTATCAACAGGCAAGGTTTGGCCAGCCTGATTTCAACCCACAGACTATTGGTAGTACAGGAAAAAATAGTCGCTGGTGGGAATGTTGTTTTGTACCTGCTATCCCTGTAGGGTGTGTTCTAGATAAATTATCGATGCATCATAATAGTTTTATTTTTAACCCAAGTTTTAAGGTATAACCGGTAAAGTCAGTTTCGTAATCCCTGACATTTCGGATATTTTCACCGCTAGGCGGTTCTGTTCCAAAGCCTGTCCGAGGAAGCCATTCCTCTGTCCATGCATATTGCGCATAATGGTAGTGAGTGGCATCTAGTGAATCGCTCCAGTTGTTCGAATCGCTCTGGTTCCGGGTGCCCTTGAAGCCGCTGATTTTTGCATACCTCCCGAACCCTTCGATCACGATGGCGACGTTTTCAGCTAAATGATATTCGAACCCGCTCCCCCCATGAAAACAGACATCCCCACCACTTCCAGTAGTGTCTGTATCCATCTTGTATGGAGTATCATTCTCCCGATAACTTGAACTTGAAAACCTCGCGAAGTAATAGCCTGCTCCAGCGTTAATATAAACTCGAGATTTGGATGATACTGGAAGATAATAATATATCCCCAAAGTTACAGGGACGGCCTTAGCTTTTTGGTTTATCCCGCTTCTCGCTGTCGTCAAGCCCTCTTGATTTTTCCCAGTTCTCATGGCTGAATATTTCCCGGTGATGTATCCCACACCGCCACTTAGGGCAAATCGAGAACTGAGGTTGAACAGAATTTCTCCACCGGTTTCCCATCCCCAGTTTAGAGGATTTTTTTCAGTCGTTAAGGTGCCCCAGCAGCTTCTGTGCTAATTTTACCGAGACGATTCCAGTAATCGGCCGTGTCCTCGCTGTCTGTTCCCGATAGATGGCTTACCCCCCTGATAGCTTGAGTTCGAATTTTTTTTCTGGCGGAGATTGCGAATAGATGGAAAAGACAAAAACCAAAAAAAACAACACACAAAAACTGATGGGTTTTCTGCCTTTGAAAGTCAAATACAATCTGTCATCCTTATGATTACGAAAAAGCCCTTTAAGCTTCCCTATCATATCGGGAATATTTCTTTTTTTCAATATAAAACAGAGTGCCGAAGTTGCATTGACTTCAGGGAATTTTCTATAATCCTAAAGAACGATTTAATGACGAGGATATCTCATATGAAAAAACTATTGATGCTTGTTTTCCTAATAATTGTTTTAATAGGTTTGATCGTTCCGGAATTATCATTCACCGGTGAACAAAACACGATCACAACACTCTTCCTGGTGCGGCATGCTGAAAAAGCCGCTAGCGTTTGGGAAGATCCGGGCCTAACTCCGGCCGGAACCGCCAGGGCAGATGAGTTGGCCTACATGCTGAAACATGTCAAACTGGATGCGATCTATTCCACACCCTTTAAAAGAACCAAACTGACTGTCCTGCCCATAGCCAAACAAAAAGGCCTAGGGGTAAAACCTTACAAACCCAATGAAGCTGACTTCCTTCAAAAGGTTCTCCAGGCTTTTCCTGGTGGAACCGTTCTCATTGTCGGCCATTCCAATACCATTCCCAAGCTAGCCAATGAGCTGTCAGGCCAATTTGATTTCAGCGATTTGGATGATCCAATATACGATAATTTATTTATTGCCTGCGTGCCAAATAAGGGAAATGCTGTTATCCTCAGGATGCGCTTCGGATCCCATACTCCAGAAAAATAACAGGATTACGAACCTCACAGAACATACCGGAACAGTTTCAATCCTTCCGGGACCTCCTCATTTCCTTGATAAATATCCCAATAATATGTGCGGACATCACCGAGTATTCTGTAGAGATCATGGTTTTCGTCAGGACGATGAGTAGCAATCATCTCATCCTTTCTATTCACTAGGATGAGTTCCCTGCAGCGGTTTAAAATACCTGCAGTTCCGATGCTGCATGCGGTCACCAGGTCGTTGTTGCTGACTTTTTGGATCAGCTCTCCGTAGGAGATATCCTTTTCCACGACAGAAACACCTATTTTTTTTAGAATGGCGACAGCTCCTATAATCGTCACAGACGGAAGGATAAGAGGGCTTTCGGGTATCTTCACGACGGTGCCATCCCGGAACCCAAACAAACAGCAGGAGGAATCCCATTCTGTGATGACACGATCCTCCAGTTTTACGTGAATCCTATCGTCCAAAAAAAGAGCGGCTGCCGCGTCGGCGTGAATTTTCCGAGCGGCGTCCACGGCCTTGACACTCATAAGATAGTTTATTCCTAGCTTCAGGCAGCCGGTCCTGTTTATCCCGATCACGCGCACAAGGTTCGGGATCGCCACGCCTGAAAAGGGTTCTCCCAGATAACGGTCATAGGAGCACACAACAGCACGAATAGAAGGGTTCACCGGAAAAGTAACTCCAATGGATTGTTCTTCATCGACTGTGTATGGCCTCAGGTATCCCTGGGCCTTTGTTCTGGCCATTCCCTTAAAAAAATCGTGCATGGAGGGGTGTTTAAAATATTTCTGGATAAACAGCTTCTCGAGCCCATCGACATCTGGCACAAGGTGCTGCTGTTCACTTCTCAGGTTGAAGGCTATCCCTTTTTTGAAACGTTGTAGGTTTTTATCCCAGTTGAGAAAGACGACTTCCAGTTCGCCTTTACCGTTTTCCCTGCAGAAAAAACGAATCCCCTCGAAGACCAGAAACAGCCCATAGTGAATCGAGCGGGATACAGCAAAAATTTGGGCATTGGCATCCATGATGTCGAATTTCCTATCATTCAGTGAATACCTCATCTGATGGGGTGCCCATTTAACGCCTTCAAATCCTGCCATTCTGTGTCTCCTTTCTAAAATAACGCTATCTTCAATCCGATTCGAATGGTGAATCCAGAGAAGTCCGATTCATAATCTCTTATGTTGATAGCATTTTCAATTGTTGATGGATCAGTTTGATTCACTCGTGGAAGCAACTTTTCTGATGAATGTTGTCGATCTGAATAGTAATATTTTCCTTCCCATGAATCGCCCCAATCATTGGAATCCACCCTTTTTCTGGTGCCTTCAAACCCACTGATTTTGGCATATCTCCCAAATCCTTGGATCACGATGGCGACATTTTTTGATAGGTCGTGCTCGAATCCGATCCCACCGTGGAATCCGATTTCACTGGCGTTCCCCGTAAAATCTGAATTTACCCAGTAAATCCCGACATCTTCACTCACGTAATTTCTGGAAAAACTTGCAAAGTAATAATCCACCCCCCCATTCAAAAAAAACTGGGATGAAGAAGATACAGGTAGATAATAGTATATCCCCACAGTCACAGGTATAGCATTCGCTTTAAGGTCAGTCTCGTTGATTGTCGTTATCCCTTCAAGAGATGTCGTTCCCTTTGAATGGCTTTTGCCTGTGATGTACCCCACTCCTCCGCTTAGAGCTAACCGAGGACTTAGGTTGAACAGGATTTCTCCTGCGATTTCCCTTCCCCAATCGAGTGAATTCTGCTCCCAAGCATAGATTCCACCCTGGTTTTCCATGGTTTCTTTTCTAAGAAAATCCCATCCCCTGTCAGACGCATCAAAGTCTGTTCCTGCTAAATAGCTTATTCCCCCTAAAAATTTCACTTCAATTTTTTGATCTGAACGTGTGGCGGAAGAGGTGGCGGAGAGAATGACCATGCAGAATATGACAGTGAAACTGATTATTTTCTTTCCAAAATATATAATGCGCAATTTCCCCCTCTTATGATATGTTGGATTTTTTTTGATTTTTTAGAGCATCCAGCACTTTTTCCGGCGTGATCGGAAGATCGCGGATCCGGACGCCGACTGCGTTGTAGATGGCGTTGGCGATGGCGGGTGCGGTCGGGACCAAACCGGGTTCGGCCACTCCCTTAGCGCCGAACGGACCGAAGCTATCATTCGTTTCGATAAACTCGAGATCGATCGGGAAGTTCATCTCTTGGGTTCGCGGGATCTTGTAATCCCGGAAATCCGGGTTTTGGATCTTTCCTTTATCTAACTTTAATTCTTCGTAAAGGGCGTATCCAATTCCTTGAGCCAATGCTCCGTAAATCTGACCTTTGAGTCCCGGAGGATTGAGAACTTTCCCCACATCATGGACCGCGACCATCCGGATGATCTTAACCTCCCCGGATTCCGTATCCACTTCCACCTCCGCACCCTGGGTTCCAAACGCGTAAGTGGCAGATAGGTTGCCAAATCCCTTCTCGTTGTCAGGAAGTTCATTGGGGGGATCGAAAAAAGCTTCAACGGTTAGCATCCGGCCCTGCGGACGAAAATGGGCGGCCCGAAGCATCCTTCCCAGATCCAATCGGAGCCATGGCTCAGGAGGAGCGTTTTTAATGATGACGTTTCCCTCTCTCAGATCGAATTGATCTCGCTTCGATGCCTTTGCGAAATCAAATTCCGGAGGCCTATAATCTGGATTTTTTGCCATGTATTTTTTGAGATTTTTTCCCACTTCAGCCGAAAACAGTTCCTCCGCCAATTGGAATATTTTGCTTCTCATCTTATCAGCGGCAAGAATGGTGGCGTTGCCCGCCATGAAAGCCCCGCGGCTGGCGTGTGTTCCTACGTCCCAAGGACAAGTCCCGGTATCAGTGGGATTGATGAACACTTTATCTGGTTGAACGCCCAATGCTTCGGCAACCGATTGGATCAATACAGCGTGCAATCCCTGGCCCATCTCCACGCCGCCGTGAAAAACGTACACATTGCCGAAATCATCCAATTTGAGGATTACACCGCTGGCATCAGATCTATATATTCGTGCGCCTCCTCCCACATGAATCAGGGAGGCCATGCCGATGCCTCGGTTTTTCCCTTTTTTGGTCCCGCCTTTCCAGTCCATTTTTTGGGCCACAGTTTCCAGACATTCTTTGAGACCACATGTGCTGATTTTCAATCCCATCGGTGTGGTATCCCCGGGTTCGTTACGATTCAACATCCGAAACTCAAGAGGATCCATTCCGACTTCCTCAGCCAGTTCGTCCATGTTGCTCTCCAGAGCCCACGTGAGCTCAGGATTGCCATAACCTCTCATGGCTTGGCAGTATGTGTTGTTGGTGTACACGAGTTTGGCATCGAACATGATATGGGGAACACGATACAGGGATGTGGCCGGCATCAGCATGACAGAAGGATAGGTGGCGCCCCACGAGGTATAGGCGCCGTTGTCCTGGAGCACTTCGACTTGTCGAAAGGTGAGTTTGCCTTCTTGATCACATCCCTGGACGATACGTGTTTGAGAGGACTGCCGGGGGGAGAGGTTGGTGAACTCCTCCCTTCGGTTGTAAACGATTTTTACTGGGTGTCCTGTCTGAAAAGCCAGGAGGATCGCAATATATTCATAGGCATGAGTATCCAGTCCTGACCCGAAACCTCCTCCCAGGGCAGGCACGATAATCCGGGTATTCTTACCTTTCAAACCCATATCTGAGAGGGCTTGGTTGAAATCTCGTTGGGCCAGGAAAGGGATCTGGGTTTTGGCCCAAAGCGTGAGATTGTTGTTCATGTCGAACTCAGCGATACACCCGGCTGTTCCCATGCAGCACTGCTGCACAAGCGGAGTCGAGAACTCTCCTTCCACGATATGTTTTGCTGCGTGCTTGCCTACTTCGAGATCACCGGACTCGTGGTGATACTTAAGGGGAAGAATGTTGTGACTTCTAGGCCGGCCCTGAGGATCTGTTTCGTGAACGAGAGGAGCGCTCTCTTTCATGGCTTTCTGAGGGGAGAAGACACCCGAAAGAGGTTCATATTCCACCTGGATCTGTTCGATGGCTTCTGCGGCAATATCCGGATCAATGGCGGCCACAGCAGCCACTTCGTCTCTGTATTGTCGCACTTTATCCTTTTTCAAGGCCAGGTTGTCTTTGATAAAGCCGAATCGAATTTCAGGCATATTATGTGCTGTGATAACGGCTTTGACACCGGGGAGATTTTTAGCTTTTGATGTGTCGATGTGTTTGATCCGGGCGTGAGGGAAATCGCTGAATTTGATCTTACCGTAGAGCATTCCCGGACGTTCGAGATCGTGGATGTAAAGAGCTTTCCCTGCTGCTTTGTCCGGGCCATCTGGTCTAGGAGTGTCTTTCCCGATGTGAAAAAAATCTCTCATGGTTTATCCCTCAAACGATTCGCCGCTTTTTTTACGGCTTCGACGATCTGCACATAACCCGTGCAGCGGCAGAGGTTTCCAGATAGAGCTTCTCTGATTTCTGCTTCGGTGGGATTAGGATGGGTGTCGAGCAAGGCTTTTGCGGAGATTATCATGCCAGGCGTGCAAAATCCACATTGGATAGCCCCGTTATCAACGAAAGCTTGCTGGATGGTGGCTAGTTGGTTTTTCTTGTCCGCCACGCCCTCTATGGTGGTGACATTTTTGCCTCCAGCTTCGAATGCGGGATAGAGACAGGAATTGACGGCCCGGCTGTCGATCAAAACCGTGCAGGCCCCGCACTCTCCTTCTCCGCACCCCTCCTTTGTACCTGTCAGGCGTAAGGAGTTGCGGAGGACATCGAGGAGGGATTGATGGCTGTCTGCGGTCACATGGATTTGGGAACCGTTCAGCGTTAAAGTGATCTTCTTCTTCATGTTCGGTACCTGTCCCTAAACTCCTTGTCCCCAGATTCTCCAGTTAGCAGGCTCTCGAGCGCTCGTTTCACAAGCACGCCCACTAGGTGCCGCCGGTTGTCTGAGGTGGAACGAATGTCAGAAATGGGAGACACACTTTTGGCTGCCAGTTGTTGGGCCTCGTTCAAAAGATCTTGTGTAAGAGTGGATCCTTCTAACAGGGCTTCCACTTCGAAAAGACGCAGAGGAGTCGGTGCTACAGACCCGGCGGCAACACGGGCTTTGAGACACTTGTTTCCTTCAGCCCGAATCAGGGTGGCCACGCTAGCCACGGCCAGGTCCATTTTTGTCCGTCCCTTTTTCAGAAAGATTGTTTTTGTGTTTGATCCGGTAGGATCAAGCAGAATGCCGGTCAATAGCTCATCCCGGGAAAGATAGGTTTCACCTGATCCCCGAAAGAATTTTTCGAGCGTGAGGTCTCTGCTATCTTGGGTGCTTTGGAGCTGGACTTTTGCTTCGAGCACAAGTAGGGGTGGGGCCATATCGGCAGCTGGAGAGCCGTTGCAGAGATTTCCTCCGATGGTGGCCACATTTCGGATTTGTTCGTTCCCCAATGCTTTTGCGGCTTGGATTAGAACAGGATATTTTTCATGCAGCAATGAGTTTTTTAAAATGTCGCTGATAGAGGTCATCCCTCCTATTAAGATAATCTTGCCGTTTTCCACGCCAGAAAGGGCGGGAATGGATCGAAGAGAAATAAGAGCGTGAGGATGAATTTCTCTTTTATTGATGCGAACCATCAAGTCTGTCCCTCCAGATATGAACAGGGAGTTGGGGATTTCTTTTTTCAGCCGGAAAGCCTCTTCCAGAGATTCTGGCTGGAAATAGTCGTATTGACTCATGCAACGATTCCTTGATTTCGGAGGTTGTCGATTTCATCCGGTGATAGGCCCGCTTCTTGGAGGATGACAGTGGTATGTTCACCATATGCAGGAGCAAAAGGAAGGTTTTTCTGTATATGTTCTAAATGTTCTGTGGGCACCGCCGGAGGGGGCAACTGCACAGGTTTCCCATCGGGTGTTGTCGTCCTGAGAGCAGATGTTCTGAAAAAAGGCAGATTCGGTACTTCCTCGATTGGTGTGATGGGAGAATGGGGGATGGCGGCTTCGGATAGAATGCTGGAAATTTTGGCTGAGGAATTTTCTGCCGTGATATTCTCAATAGCTTGATGAAGCTCTGTTTTATTTTTTCGGCGTCCCTCATTTGTCGCAAACCTATCCTGGCCCAAGGGTGCGAATAGAGGATTTTTGACGATCCGGCTCCACTGGGCATCGCTGCCGATCGCCATGTAGACAAAGCCATCCTGTGTACGGTAGGCATTGACCGGGATAAACTGGCGGTGCTCGTTGCCCGAGCGTTTCAATTCGGAAGGAGGAGATCCCATATCCAGCATCGGAATAAAGGTGTGAAGCCAGGAAAGGGCGGCTTGAGCCATCGAAATATCGATGATTTTCCCCCGGCCTGTTTCCCTTCGCTCCATCAAAGCCAGCAGGATCTGGGCGAACGCCTCATCGCCCGCTTTTAGGTCGATGATGGGTGGCCCGCACTGCAATGGCGGACCATCGGGATGACCCGTGAGATCCATGTATCCACACAATGCCTGCATCACGGGATCATAGCCGGGAACATCCGGATAAGCCAAACCCATGGCTGAGATGCAGCACCAGATGAGATTTTCCTTCAATTTCCCCAGCGTTTCGGCATCGATCCCCAGTTTTTTGTGCCGGGATGGCATGGTGTTAGTGCAAAATACATCGACATCGAGTTCTTTGATGAGGTGTTTAAGCAAGTCCTGTCCCTCTTGTCGCTTGAGGTCGATGGCTATAGCTTCTTTACCTACATTTGGTGCTACGAAGTAGTTGTGCCGGTCCTCTCCGGCCACCGGGCGTCCGATGTACCGGTTGGGATCTCCTTTGGACTTCCGGCCCGGTACCGGCGTGGGTTCCAACTTGATCACACGACAACCCAGGTGAACGAAGCGGAGGGTGGCATATGTCAGGGTGAGTGCTTGCTCGACACTGATGATGGTTTGGGGCTTCAAGATGTCAAATTTATAACTTAAGGAAAAATTGATGTCAAGCTGGGCTCTTTTCTTGCAAATTGGAAATGTTTGATATAATCTTTTTGGCGCACCATGATGGTTCAAATCGGTAAATTGACTTGCCTAGCAATTTGGAAGGAGGATTGAATGCTACCAGGAGTGAAAAAGTATCCCCATATTTTCAGCCCTATCCAGATTGGGAAATTATGGGCAAAAAACCGGATAAAATATGCATCCACTGAAACCAATTACAACTACAGCGATGGATTTGTCTCCGATAAGGAGCTGGCCTATATCGAAGCGCATGCACGGGGTGGATCGGGGATCGTGACAACCCAAGGAGCCTACACGGATCCCAGGGGAGAAGGCCAGGGGTATGTGGGGATGATGGGGATTTGGGACGATAAGTTCATCCCCGGATTGAAAAAGATGGCCGACATTATCCACGCAGGAGATGCTCTGGCTTGTCTTCAATTGATGCACTGTGGCCGGGTCGGGGGGATCAATCTCGACTACACGGTCGGTCCTTCGGCCATTCCCCAAAGGCTGCGCCGTTTCCGCCCACAAAGGAAAATGAGTATACCTGAAGTGGAGGAATGCATCCAGGAGCACATCCACGGTGCCCGGAGAGCGGTGGAGGCCGGGTATGACATCATCGAGATTTCGGGAATTGTGGGTTACCTCATCTCCAATTTCATCTCCTCCTACACAAACTGGAGAAGCGATGAGTACGGCGGGGATATTCAGGGACGGTCCTCGTTCATGCGGAAGATTGTCGAGGGAATTCGGCAGGAAATCGGGCCGGATATCCCCATCGGCATACGCCTGTGCGGTTGGGAAATGCTGGATGACCGGGAGGGGAATACCGAAGAGGAGAGCATGGAATCGATCAAAATAGCCGAGGCTGCCGGTTGCGACTTCATCAGCGTGACTGTGGGATGGCAGGAATCTTTAGGATCAGTCATTTCCAGGGATATCCCGATGGGGAAGTGGCTTTATGTGGCCGAACGGACAAAAAAAGAGGTCAAAATCCCCGTCAGCATGGCCTACCGGCTTTTTGTCCCCGATATCCCGGAGAAGGCCATTGCCGAGGGAAAACTGGACATCTGGGAGATGTGCCGGCCTATGATCGCAGACCCGGCCCTTCCGAATAAAATCATGTGGGATAAACAGGAAGATATCGTTCCCTGTGTTGCCTGTCAGGTATGCCTGGCACGGCTTTTCCGCGATGCTCCAGTCAACTGCACGGTGCGACCTTCATGCGGACACGAAGGAGAACGGGAATGGGGTTACTACGGATTCCCCAAAGCGGAAGAGAAAAGAAGGATAATGGTTGTGGGTGCAGGAATCGCAGGCCTTCAGTGTGCCGCCATTGCTGGGGAAAAGGGGCACGATGTGATGGTCTATGAAAAAACCGATCATATCGGAGGCCAGTGGTATTACGCATCCAGAAATCCATGCGGAGAAGGTTCGGATAAGTACTGGGACGATGAAGAATTCATGAGATGGGTGAACCATATGAAAGCCCAATGCGACAAGTTGGGGGTCAGATTCATGCTGGATACGCCTGTGACCAAAGAATTTGTCGAGCAGGAAAAACCGGATTCATTGGTCATTGCGACCGGTGCGGTACCCGAAGTTCCTGACATCCCTGGAGCAGATAAAACGCATGTTAAAAGCATGTTCGATGTGTTCACAGGGAAAGCGGAGCTGGGAAAGAACGTGGTTATCCTGGGGGGATCTGGGGCGGCCATCTCGTTAGTGCTTTTTGTGATCGACACACTGGAAAAAAAAGGCACAGAGGATTACAGCCTGGTCATGATCGATCCTGCTCCGCGTTTCGGACTGGATGTGAACCCATCTTACATCTGGAGGTATCGACTCAGGCTTAAAAAAGCCGGCGTCCAACACTTGACATACGGAAAAATCAAAGAGATCAGGGATGAAAGTATTTTGGCGGACTGGAAAATCTTTGACAGAAAGACGAAGGAAAAGCAGGAATTCATTGACCAGTCCATTCCCGCCGATACAGTCATCCTGGCCCAACTTGTTCCCAACAAAGAGCTAGGCTATGGTTCTTTCAAGGGCGACACAGCCATGATCGGGGATTGTGTTTGGGTGAGACGAGGATTCGATGCCATACAAGACGGATATAGATTAGGGATGAGGTTTTAAAAGGAGAAAAATATGATTTTACCGAAAATATCCAGCGCGAGGCCCAATATACCGGGCACCAAAATGAGCGTTTATCCCCATTCCGGATCCAATCATTTGGGATTATACCCCTGGATCGATGCCTACCGGTGTAACGGTTGCGGCGCTTGTGCCAGGGCTTGCCCCCCGGGCATTATCGGCCTGCACAAAGGAAAGGCGGCTGTGGTTTTGGACCTTTGTCAGCAGTGCGGGGAGTGTTTCGAGGCGTGCCCGGTCGAAGGGGCTATTCTGTACAAGCTTCCTCCCGGTTCTCCCGAGACAGGGAATACACCCTATATTTCCAAAATTTAATCTGAAGGAGGAGATAACGTGCCAGAAAAATTAAAAACGAATTACGTGGATCATATATGCATTGCGGTCAACGATGTCAAAAAAGCGGAAAAGGATTATATCGACGCGTTCGGATGGGATGTGGCGTATCGGTATGTCGATGAACCCGAGAAAATCCGGGTGACCGGCTTTATGGTGGGCCCTACGGCCATTGAAATAATGGAAGATCTCGATGGAACGGGGGAAGTGGCCAAATTCATCAGACGAGCTGGCGAGGGGGTGATGCTCATCAGCTACAATGTAGAAAATTGTGAGGAGTCGCTGGAAGTCCTGAAAAAAAACAAGGTGAGATTGATAGACCAGAAACCCAGATTTTTTGCCGAGTACAACAGGAATTTTGCCTTCATCCACCCGGCAGCCACGCACGGGATACTCACAGAGATTATAGATGGGAAGTACTAGGATCCTCGTATAAAAGAAGGTTAAAAAAACGCCAATGCAGAAAAAGATCAGGGTTGTTATAGCAAAGCCCGGGCTGGATGGCCATGATGTAGGGGCCAAAGTGGTTGCCCTTGCCCTGAAAGACGCTGGCATGGAGGTCATCTATACCGGCCTTCACCGGACGATCGAAGAGATCGTGAAAACAGCTTTGGAAGAAGATGTGGATGTGATCGGAATTTCTATTTATTCCGGGGCTCATCTTGCTTTGAGCAAAAAGCTGATGGATCAATTAAAAAACGCAGGGCTCACCGACAAAATGGTCTTAGTCGGAGGAAATATTCCGCAAAAAGAGGTCATAACACTTAAAGAGTATGGTGTCGATGGAGTCTTTCCCGTAGGATCCAAGCTGGATGATATCATCCTGTACATCCGAAACAGAATGGGCGAATCAGATGAAAAAGAATAACTCCGAAAAACAGAAAACAGTAGTTCTGGAATCCGGGATCGAGGTGAAACCGGTATACGGTCCTGAAGATACAAAAGACCTGAACTTCGAGGAGAAGATCGGACTTCCTGGCGAATATCCGTTCACTCGAGGGATCCATCCCTATATGTACAGAAAACGTCCTTGGACCATGCGCCAGTATTCCGGTTTCGGCACCCCGAAAGAAACGAACGAAAGGTTCTTGTGGCTCCTGGATCAGGGACAGACCGCACTCAATGTAGCTTTTGATTTGCCCACACAACTGGGCTTGGATTCCGACGATCCGTTTGCAGAGGAAGAAGTTGGCCGGGTCGGCATGGCCATCGATACGCTGGAAGATGTTGAGGAGGCATTTCTCGACATCCCGATAGATAAGATCAGCACAGCATTGACCATCAACCCGGTGGCTTCCGTGCTGTTAGCCATGTATCTTACGGTGGCCGAAAAACAGGGGATCCCTTGGGAGCAAGTCAGAGGGACGACTCAGAATGACATACTGAAGGAATATATCGGAAGAGGGACGTGGATATTTCCCGTGGAACCGTCTATCCGATTGATAGGCGATATGGTTGAGTTTTGCTCCCAAAACGTTCCCAAATTCAATCCGTTCAGCGTTTGTGGCTATCATATTCGAGAATCGGGAGCGACCCCAATTCAGGAAATGGCCTATGCCTTTGAAATCGCAATTGCTTACATTCAGGAAGTACTCAGTAGAGGATTGAAGATCGATGATTTTGCCGGGAGGATTGCCTTCAACTTCGATATTCACGGAAACATATGGGAACAGGTGGCCAAATTCAGGGCGGGAAGAAGGCTCTGGGCAAGGATCGTAAAAGAACGTTTTGGAGCCAATAATCCCCGTTCGATGACTATGCGGATGATCGCAGGAGGTGGCGGCGGCGGTCTTACTGTGCAGCAACCCGAAAACAATATCGTTCGGGGCGCTTATTATGCCCTGATCTCGGCCCTGTCAGGGACCCAGACAATGGCCCTTTGTTCCTATGATGAGGCCTATACCATACCTTCGAAGAAGGCCGCCCTGATTAGTTTGAGAACCATGCAAATCTTAGCCGATGAGATGGGTCTCAAAGATACGGTCGATCCCCTGGGCGGTTCTTATTATATCGAGTGGCTGACAGATCAAATGGAAAAAAAGATCGTGGATACCATGCAAAAAGTGGAATCAATGGGAGGGATGATCAAAGCTGTCCAAGAAGGACACATACAGAGGGAGGTGAGCCACCAGGCCTACCTTAGAGAGAAAAAGATCCAGTCGGGAGAGATAACGAAAATCGGGGTGAACAAGTATATCCAGGCAGAAGAGCGCACTGAAATCGAATTTCATCCTTTCAATCCAAACGTTGCTGATGAACAAAAGAAAAAATTGAGACAGATAAAAGCCAGAAGAGATAATGCCAGTATCGAACGAGCTTTGATAGGATTGAAAGAGGCCGCCCGGACAGATGAGAATGTGATGCCCCATATGTTGAATGCGGTGAAAAGTTACGCCACGCTTGGTGAGATCACGAAAGTTTTAAAGGATGTTTTTGGAGAGTTCAAGGAACCCGTGGGATTATGACAGAATACAAAATAGGAATCGATGTAGGAGGAACCTTCACAGATTTTTTACTCACCTCCCAAGATGGAGTATCCGAGATTTACAAAGTTTTGTCCACGCCTGATGACCCTTCCCTGGGATTGTTGAACGGCCTTTCGGAGATGGCAGAGACTCATAATGTCAGCCTGGAGGAGTTCATCAAAAGGATCACGACGATAGTCCATGGGACGACGGTGACCACCAATGCTGTCCTGACCCGGAAAGGGGCCAAGACAGGGCTTATAACAACAAAAGGTGTAAGAGATGCGCTGGAGATGAGAAGAGGGATAAGAGAGAAACAGTATGATAACAGATACACGAATGTCGAACCCCTGGTCCCGAGATACTTGAGGTATCCTGTCGATGAGCGATTGGATTACAAGGGTGATGTAGTCACAGAACTGAATGATCGTGATGTGCTGGATGCCGTCGCTCTGTTTAAAAATGAGGATGTCGAAGCGATCGCGGTCTGCTTCATGAATTCATTCGCCAATGATGTCCACGAATCCAGAGCAGCGGAAATCATCAAACAGGAATTGGGGGCGGGAGATGCGAGCCCTTATCTGACTGTTTCATCAAGTTTTTTACCCAGCATCCGGTTTTACGATCGAATATCGACGACCGTGTTGAATTCTTATGTCGGGCCGATCCTCAGCCGTTATTTAAAAAGTCTTGTTGGTAAATTGGAAAACATCGGGTTTGAAGGGGTTCTTCTCATCATGCAATCCAACGGAGGCGTTGTTTCCCCAAAAATAGCCATCGATAATGCAGCAGTGACACTTTTATCCGGTCCGGCGGCCGGTCCGGTTGCAGGAATCGAGTATGCATCTGTGCAGGGATACCAAGACTGCATCACCATCGATATGGGGGGAACGAGTTTTGATGCGGCTTTGATTAAGGATAAAACGCCATTGGTCACCACAGAGGGAGAGATCGATCGGCTGAGAATAGCTCTGCCGATGCTGGGTATCGTGACCATCGGTGCGGGAGGCGGGAGCATCGGGTGGGTCGATGAGGGCGGTCTTCTTCGGATGGGACCTCAAAGTGCCGGGTCCAATCCTGGTCCCGCCTGTTATGATTTGGGAGGAGAATTGCCGACTTGCACGGATGCCGACTTGATCCTCGGATACCTTGACAAAGATTTTTTTGCTGGGGGAAAGATTCCCTTGAGCTTCCAAAGAGCAGAAAAGGCCATAAAGGAAAAAATCGCTGACTCGCTGGGTATGGACGTAGAAAAAGCCGCTGCAGGGATGTACCGCGTCATCAACGTCAATATGGCGACAGGTGTCCGTGAAGTAAGCGTGAAGCGGGGGCATGATCCCAGAGAATTCCCTCTTATCGTAGCGGGTGGGGCAGGTCCTGTTCATGCCTGCATGATCGGTTTGGAGCTGGAGATCCCTGTCATGATCATCCCCAAAGAATCGTCGATTTTTTGTGCGGCGGGTATGCTGATGTCCGATTTGAAACACAATTTTGTCCAGACATACTCCACGCGTCTGGCGGATATGGATAGGCAGAAGTTTCGATCGCTGTTTCACGACATGGAGGAGGAAGCGAACAGACTATTGAAATCAGAACAGATTCCGGAAGACGCCATCCAACACATTTATTCTGTGGATCTGAGGTATGTCAAACAATACCATGAAGTCAATGTGGACATTGCCAGGAAGGATATCGAAGACGGCAATATCGAACACATAGCGAACCTGTTCCATCCGGAACACAACAGGCTATATGGCTATTCATTGGAAGAACAGGGAACACCCATCGAGCTGATAAACCTGAGACTTTTGAGTGTGGGAAAAACGGTCAAACCGCGATTCAGTGAGGAAGAGTTCGAAGGAACGGATCCGTCCCATGCGTTTAAAAAGAACCGCATGGTGTATCTCCCGCTAGAGGAGATTTTTAAGGAGATCCCTGTTTATGACGGACATCAAATGAATTGTGGGAATCGAGTGGAAGGGCCTGCCGTGATAGAACAGGTCAATACCACCACGTTTGTCACACCGGAATACAATGTCTTGTGCGATCGATTTGGGAGTTACACGGTATATTTAAAAAACAAAGAAGAAGAAATCCAAAAGAAACTCGGGATGGAGGGATAGGGTGAAGATCGACAAAATACTGGCATCTGTTTTCCAGAGAAGGTTCAAGTCGATAACCGAAGAAATGAGCATCGTTCTGACAAAAACAACCCGATCGCCCATTCTGTGCGAGGCGAAAGACTTTGTTACAGGGCTTTACGACGGGCGGGGGAAGATGCTCGAGCAGACCGAAAACCTTCCGATTCTTTCCTTTTCCCTCGGCCCGGTTTGTGAATACATCGTCGATTATTTCGGCGATGAGATATATCCGGGTGATGTCATCTTCCATAATGACGTGTTCTCCATGGGGAATCAGAACAACGATGTCGCAGTCTATAAGCCCATATTTTTTCAGGATGAACTCATTGCCTGGTCGGCAGCCAAAGGGCATCAGGCAGATGTGGGGGGTGCCGTGCCCGGAGGTTACAATCCCAAAGCGACCGAAGTTTTCCAAGAGACCATCCGGATTCCCCCTGTCAAGGTTTATGAACGGGGCAAATTACGGAAGGACGTTTGGGACCTCATTTTCGCCAATATTCGCTTTGATATCGTGGCTGCCGATATGAGGGCGCAGATCGGTTCCTGTGTCGTGGGAGAAAGAGGAATTTTGAAGTTGGCCGATAAATACGGAATCGATGTCTTTGGGTCACATAAAGAATATTTATTCGATTCGACGGAAAAAATGATGCGGGCTGAAATCAGAACCATCCCCAATGGGGTATATGATGGTGAGGCGACCGTTTATTACGATGGACGAACTCCTGGTTCCAAATACAAGATAAGAGTCAAAATAACAGTGAAGGATGAGGAAATAATCTTCGATTATTCAGACACGGATCCCCAGACGGATGGATTTGTTAACGGAACCTTTACTTCATCGGCAAGTGCTACTCTCTTAACTTTCCTTCAAATGGTAAATCCCGATATGCCCCATAATGATGGAATGGTGAGACCGGTAAAAATCGTTATACCCGAGGGCACGATCCTGAATGCCCGATATCCCGCCGCGACGACCTTCGGCAATCATCTTTGCCCCCCCAACGCAGATGCCATCATTCGCGCTTTGTCCCAAGCGATTCCCGATAGGGTCACCGCCGGATGGAACCAGCTATTGTGTTATCTAACAAGCGGTTATGACATGCGCAAAAAAGATAACTATGTCGATATCGGTTTTTTAGGATTGAAGGGAGGATCAGGAGCCACTCAAGGTGTGGATGGCTACGACCACATCGGGATGATCGATGCCTCCGGCGGCGTGCTTGACCAGGATTATGAGATGTTCGAACAACAGACACCCCATTTGTTGCTCAAACATGAATATTGGCCTGATTCTGCTGGGGCCGGTCAATGGAGAGGCGGATTGGGAGTGGAAACCCGATTCAAGATCGGGGGAGAGAATACCAAAGTCGTAACTTTTGGAGATGGAGATGTCGAGCCAGCATTCGGATTGTTCGCAGGCAAGACGGCCACTTTGAATAAAATCGAACTTCGGTATCCAGACGGCAAGACTTACAGAACGACAAGCAAAGACCTGGTAGAAAACGTCCCTCGAGACACCATCCTGTTTCAACAAGCCGGCGGGGGAGGGGGATACGGCGATCCGTTTCTCAGGGACCCTGAGCGGGTGGCCAAAGAAGTCAAAAATGGGATTATTTCTATCGATAAAGCGGAAGAATGGTATGGAGTGGTACTCCTTCCCGACACTTTGGAATTGGACAAAGGCTTAACTGAAAAAAGAAGAAAAAAAATTACTTGACTCGGTGGAACCACATCAGGGGGAGCCACAATTGATGTCCGTATGGGATTCTCTTGTGATTCACAAGAACCTCTGTATTCTTCCATTCGTGGATGAGGTTAAAAAGTCGGAATAGCTCCTCCACCTCTGCAGGCGTGTAAGTGGCGGAATGGCGGATCCACTCGCCGTCACCCTCTTCCTGGTATGTGGGGTTTCTTTTGGCAAGGTCCACCGCCTTTTCATAGTTGGGGGAGATTTTGTGGCCGAATTCTAGCGTGATTTTGAATGTCTTTGCCTGCGTGCTAGGGTACAGGATGCTGTCCAGCTTTTCTTCTTCTGCAGGATCAATTTTTTTGGATTTTTTCTCCGCCATTCCGGTTTTCTCTGTCTTGATTTTATATGACAGCGCTCCCGATTTGTCAACCTGTCAAAGAATAAGCATGCAGTCTCCGTAGCTGTAAAACCTGTATTTTTGGCGAACCGCCTCACGGTAAGCTCTCAGGATAAAATCCCTGCCGGCGAATGCAGAAACCAGCATCAGCAAGGTCGACTTGGGCAGATGAAAATTGGTCAAAAGCCTGTCGACGACCTTGAATTCATAACCAGGAAAAATAAATAGCTCGGTCTCAAAATGTCCTGCCCGCACGCTTGCTCCCTCATAGGCACTTTCCAAAGCTCTGACCGATGTGGTCCCCACGGCTGTGATCGAGTGATTTGCGTTTATACCGTCGTTGATTACCTTTGCCGTCTCTTTGGAAATGGCATAATTCTCTGAGAGCATGCGGTAGTCCTTGACATTATGAATCCTGACAGGCTGGAATGTGGCCTGCCCCACATCCAAGGATAGTTCACATATTGTTACTCCTTTTTCCTCGAGTTCATCCAGGAGTTCTTTAGTGAAGTGGAGTCCTGCGGTGGGGGCAGCTATCGAGCCATCTTTTCGGGCAAATACGGTCTGATACCGGTCCAGGTCTTCAGGCCTAGCTAGGATATCTTTTTTTTTGCGTTTGATATATGGGGGGAGGGGAGCGAATCCCGTTTTTTTCAAGAGGGAAATGACTTCCCCATGAGGAAATCTTATCACCCTCTTTCCTTCTGGCTCTGTTCCAATAACTTGTCCACAGGTGTCTTTGGCAAACGATATTTCATCTCCTAGTTCGACCCGTTTGGCTGGGCGACATAACACCTCCCATGTATTTTTGCTTGTTTCTTTTAGGAAAAGGAATTCGATGGACCTGCCGTCCTCCTTCTGGCCCCAGACTTTTGCCGGAATGACTTTGGATGAGTTCAAAACCAGCATGTCATCTTTTTTAAGATATTTAGGGATGTCGAAGAAATGGGAATGGTTAATCTCTCCTGTATCTCGGTCGCATATCATCATCCGCGAACGATCTCTTTTTGGAAGAGGAGTTTGAGCGATGAGTTCCGGGGGAAGATGGTAATCGAATTCAGAAATCAGCATGTATCATTTTTTAAAGAGTTTTCCCTGGGAGGGAGATTGGGGAGTGAACCCCAGATGTTTGTAGGCCTTGTCCGTCACTCGACGACCCCGAATCGTTCTTTCCAAAAAACCGATCCTCATCAGGAAAGGCTCGTAGATGGATTCGATCGTGTCTTTTTCTTCATCGATGGCAGCCGCGATGGTGCCGATGCCGACAGGTCCTCCGCCGAAATTTTCGATGATCGTGAGAAGTATTTTACGATCCACCTCGTCCAACCCGAGGGAATCGACTTCCATCATATCCAGAGCCCTTGTGGCCTCCTTTGTGGTGATTTTTCCATCAGCGATGACATCGGCGTAGTCTCTAGTTCGCCGGAGCAGCCGATTGGCCACACGCGGGGTGCCCCGTGCTCGACTTGCGATGTGTTGGGCTCCTGGGTCATCTATCTTTACCTTCAGAATTGAGGAGGATCGAATGATGATTTGCTTCAAATCATTTGGATCATAATAATCCAAACGGTGGATGATGCCGAATCGCCCCCTTAATGGGGCTGTGATGCGGCCTGCACGGGTAGTGGCCCCTATCAGCGTGAATTTTTTGAGCTGCAATTTGTGGCTTCTCGCACTCGGGCCCTGTCCGATGACGATATCCAAACGGAAATCTTCCATCGCAGAGTATAAGATTTCCTCCACAGCCGGATGAAGGCGATGGATTTCGTCTATAAAAAGGATTTCTTTATGCTGCATGTTGGAAAGGATGGCGGAGAGGTCTCCTGTCCTTTCGATCACAGGGCCGGATGTCGGTTTGATCCCTACGCCAAGTTCTTTGGCCATCAGAAATGCGAGGCTGGTTTTCCCAAGGCCAGGGGGGCCATACAGGAGAACATGGTCAAGGTGTTCCCCCCTTTTTCGTGCGGCTTCGATGAAAATTTTAAGGTTTTTTTTGATGGTCTCTTGTCCGACAAACTCCTCAAAATTTCTGGGGCGGAGGTTGTCCTCGAATTCCAGATCTTCCTTGGTCCGGACCGGACTTAAAACATCCGTCATCTTGTCGTCCTCGATTTATAGTCTTGCCAATTTTTTCAGGCTTTCGCGCAAAAGTTTATCAAAACCAGCGTCTAAGGAAAAGGTTTGAAGGCATTCATCAACGATTTTTTCCACTTCTCTTCTCTTAAATCCGAGATTCATCAAAGCAGATATCAGATCTTCCTTCTCCTTGATGCTCTGGGTTTCCAGGACTTTTTCTTTAAGGTCCAATTTCTCTTGGAGTTCCAGTGCAATGCGCATGGCTGTTTTTTTCCCGATTCCCGGGATCAAGGAAATGCGAGCTACGTCGCTCTGCCTGATGGCATCTTCAAGATCTGAAGATTCGATTCCCGACAGTATATTCAGAGCGATCTTTGGGCCTATACCAGAAATACTTATGAGCTTCAAGAAAAGGTCTCTTTCCTTTTCAGAGTAAAATCCGTATAAAGCGAGAGAGCTATCCGTCACATGGGTATAAATGTGAAGTTCTGCCATTTCGTTGATGTCTCCCAACTTCAAATAGGTCGAGAGAGGAATAGATGCGCGATAACCCACGCCGCCGATATCGAGGATCACCTGAGAAGTTTTTTTTTGGATCAAGTTTCCTTTGAGATAAGCAATCATGGTTTTGACCTTTTCCCTTCTGTGCTGTTTACTTGTTGTTGAAACATTCGGGTGTTGAGATGACAGAAGGCGGCTGCCAGAGCATCGGCAGCATCCGTTCCCAAGTCCGTTTCCTGCATATTGAGAAGTGTTTTTATCATGGTTTTAACTTGGGCTTTATCTGCACGTCCATAACCGGTGACAGCTTTTTTTATTTCCAGCGCAGAATATTCGTATAAGGGACAGTTTTGTGATGCCACCGCGACAAGCACAGCACCTCTGACCTGTCCCAGTGTGATGGCGGTTTTGACATTTTGTGCAAAAAATGGATTTTCGATGGCCACTTCTTCCGGTTCGTGAGTGCAGATAATCTCTTCCAGACGGTTCCTGATCATGTTGATCTTATGGAGGAGGGGAAGCCGACGAGAGGGTTTTATGGCTCCGTACTCCAGAATGGAATAGCTGTCGTTCAGAAATTCGATGATGCCGAACCCTGTGGATTGGACGCTGGGGTCGATGCCGAGAACCCTCATGAAATTCAGTTTGAATATTGGGCGATTTCCTCTTCGTCGATGTCAAAATTGGCCCACACATTCTGGACATCATCGTGATCTTCCAATTCTTCCATCAGACGGAGGAGTTGCTGGGCCTGTTTGCCTTCCAGTTTGATGTAATTCTGTGGAATTTGACCCAGGTTCGAGGCCGCGATTTCGATGTTGCTGCTTCCTAAGGCTTCGACGACGGCTTCGTACTTATCGGGAGGAGTGAAGATTTCGTAATTGCTCCCATCCTCTCTCAAGTCTTCGGCTCCTGCTTCTAAGATGATGTCGAGAAGGTCATCCACTGATGCTTTGGATTTTTCCACAACCAGATATCCTTTTCTGTTGAACATCCAGGCTACACAGCCAGATTCCCCGATGTTCCCTCCATTTTTGCTGAAGATGTGTCGGAGTTCCGATACAGATCTGTTTCTATTATCGGTAAGTACTTCTAACAATATGGCCACACCACCCGGACCGTATCCTTCATAAGTGATTTCATCGTAAGTGACACCCTCCAATTCGCCGGTTCCTTTCATGATGGCCCTTTTGATGTTATCCGCAGGCATGTTGACGCCTTTTGCGTCTGAAATGGCTTTGCGCAACCTGGGGTTGGCGTCCGGATCACCTCCTCCCAAGCGGGCAGCCACGGCAAGTTCACGGATGATCTTGGTGAAGATTTTCCCCCTCTTGGCATCCGCAGCAGCTTTTTTATGCTTGATGGAATGCCATTTTGAATGCCCTGACATTTCTTCTCCTTTTGATTTTTTCAGTGAAATTCTAACATAAACAGAAAAGGAATTAAAGCGCCGACACCGGAACCATGCTTGCATGCAATCGGGGTTTCACCACGCTGTGCCTATCGGTGCAAAGATAGCCTCGGGAATCAGGAGCGTTCCAGGAGAAAAGACATTTTGACATACTATAGGGGGGTATAGTATAATACAAAAATAGGCTTTTATGGAGAGATACCATCATGAACAAACAAACTACGACCCATTTCGAGGATATCGTGCGGTTAAAGAAAATCGAAGGGCAAATCCGGGGTGTCCAAAAGATGATCGAAGAGAAGAGATACTGCATCGACATCTTGACACAGCTCTCTTCCATCGTGGGCGCGATCAAGAGCGTTGAAGAAAATATTCTGGAGAGGCACCTGAAGGGTTGTGTGCAGCAATCCTTCAACAAAGGAAGCAAACAGGACCGGGCCCTGAAAATCGACGAGATTGTGGGCGTGTTGAAAAAATTTCGAAAATATTGAGAGGAGAAACCATGAGTTATTATTTTAGCCGAAAAGTCGAGGGGAATTTTAACCAGGTAGAAACAAGAACCAGGGAAGCGCTTAAGCAGGAAGAATTCGGTGTTCTTACTGAAATCGACGTGAGGGAAACGCTGAAAAAAAAGCTGGAAGTGGATTTTCGTAAATACAAAATACTGGGGGCCTGCAATCCTCCCTTTGCGTACAAAGCGCTTTTGGTAGAAGATAAAATAGGAATCATGCTTCCCTGCAATGTGATCATCCAGGAAATGGATGACGGGGAAGTGGAAGTAGCTGCCATAGATCCGATCGCTTCGATGCAGGCGATCCAAAACCCAAAACTGGGGGATGTGGCCAACCAAGTCAGGGAAAAACTCCGCCGAGTGGTCGAAAACGTATAGAGCTCAATTTATTCATTGGGAAAAAATTAGATGGTTAAGAAGGAAACCGCCTCGATAGAAAAAAGCTCTGAATTGATCGGGGGGGATCAGGCTATAAAGAAAAAAAAGAAAGCGGAGAGGGTCGATCTTCCGATAGTCGGTATGAGTTGTGCCGGTTGCGCTTCTACGGTCCAGAAGAACCTTGCAGCGCTCAAGGGGGTGGAAAGCGCTAGTGTGAATTTTGGAACTACACAAGCTACAGTTCTGTTCCAACCGCAGCTTGTCGATCCCGCAGACCTGATTTCACAGGTCAGGAAAAGCGGGTATGATGTGGGGATTGCCTCTGTGGAGATCCCGATTCAGGGCATGCATTGTGCCTCCTGCGTCCAGGCCATCGAAAAAGCTCTACTCAAAGAGAAGGGGATCACCAAAGCTTCCGTGAATCTGGCAAGCGAAAAAGCGAAGATCGAGTATATCCCTTCTCTGATCAACCTTCCCGAAATAAAAAAAGTTATCGAACAGACTGGATACAAGGTTCTAAAACTCCCTGGGGAAGGGGATTTGGAAGATTTCGAGTCCATAATCCGAGAAGCCGAATACAGGAAGCTCAAAATGAAATTTATTGTAGGGGCAATTCTCGGTCTTTTCATATTCTTTGGCAGTATGCCTCATTGGTTTCCATGGATCCCGGCGTTTTTGAACAATTTTTTTGTGCTCTGGATTTTGGCCACGCCAGTCCAATTCTGGATCGGCGGGCAG
Source organism: Candidatus Aminicenantota bacterium (assembly GCA_020348385.1). GTDB lineage: Bacteria > Acidobacteriota > Aminicenantia > Aminicenantales > Aminicenantaceae. The sequence goes on from CP070750.1 coordinate 179,349, forward strand.
TTCTACAGAGGGGCCTGGAGTGCTTTCAAGCACAGAAATGCAGATATGAATACCCTGATCGCCGTGGGGACTTCGGCGGCATACCTGTACAGCGTCACGGCCACCGTTTATCCCTTTTTTTTCGAGTCCGGCGGGATCAAACCCGATGTGTATTTCGATACTTCGGCCATGATCATCGTGCTGATATTATTCGGGAGGCTACTCGAAGCCCGAGCCAAAGGCCGTACGTCGGAGGCCATTAAAAAATTGATCGGTCTCCAGCCCAAAACAGCTAGAGTTAAAAGAGGAAAACAGGATAAAGACATTCCTGTCGAGGAGGTCGTCGTTGGAGATGAGATCTTGGTTCGTCCCGGTGAGAAAATCCCAGTGGATGGGATCGTTCTAGGAGGGAAATCTGCAGTCGATGAATCCATGATCACCGGAGAAAGCTTCCCGGTGAAAAAGGAAGCTGGGGATGAAGTGATCGGAGCCACGCTCAACAAGACAGGAAGTTTCCGTTTCCAGGCCACACGCGTGGGGAAGGAAACGGCCTTGGCCCGGATCATCAAACTTGTCCGGGATGCCCAGGGTTCCAAAGCTCCTATCCAGCGGTTGGCAGATGTTATCGCCAGCTATTTTGTACCTATTGTGATATCCATCGCTATTGCGACCTTTGTGATCTGGTTCAACTTCGGTCCCAAACCCGCCTTGACCTTTTCCCTTTTGAATTTTGTGGCTGTGATGATCGTAGCTTGTCCTTGCGCTTTGGGATTAGCGACACCGACAGCCGTGATGGTCGGAACAGGCAAAGGGGCGGAAAATGGTATCCTGATAAAAGGCGGGGAGAGTCTGGAGACGGCTCATAAATTAGACACGATCGTATTTGATAAAACCGGAACTCTGACCAAAGGAGAACCGGAAGTGACCGATCTATTGGTTGGGAGCACTCTTTCAGAGGAAGAGATCTTGCAGGTTACAGCAAGTATAGAAAAAATGTCTGAGCATCCTCTGGGTGAAGCCATCGTGAAAAAAGCGGAAGAACGGGAGATCACCTTGCTGGAACCGGATGATTTTCGTGTGATCCAAGGCCGCGGAATCGAATCGAAGTTCGACGGCAAGAACGTTCTTATCGGCAGCGAAAAACTGATGGAAGAGAATAATGTCGATGTCCTTGATTTTAAATCCACGGCCGCAGATTTTTCAGAAGAAGGAAAAACGCCTATTTATGTGGCTTTGCAGGAGAAAGCAGCCGGATTGTTGACCGTTGCGGACACACTTAAAGAAGACACGATTTGGGCTTTGGAAAAACTGAAAGCTGAGGGTATAGAAGTGATCATGCTCACCGGAGACAACCGGCGCACAGCTCGAGCCATCGCCAAAAAGGCGGGGATCGTCTCTGTCATCCCTGAAGTGCTTCCCGCTGATAAAGTAAAGCATATACAACGGCTCCAATCCGAAGGGAAAAAGGTCGCTATGGTAGGGGATGGGATCAACGATGCCCCGGCCCTTGCCCAGGCTGATGTGGGAATTGCCATTGGTTCGGGCACGGATGTAGCCATGGAGGCTGCCGACATTACATTAATCAGAGATGAACTTGCCGGTGTTGTCAAGGCGATCGCTCTCAGCCGGCAAACCATCAAGGTTATAAAGCAGAACTTGTTCTGGGCCTTTTTCTACAACACCCTCGGGATCCCGATCGCTGCAGGAATCCTGTATCCCTTTTTCGGGATTTTGCTCAGCCCCATCATCGCTTCGGCAGCCATGGCCTCAAGCTCTGTATCGGTTGTTTCCAACTCCCTCAGGCTCCGGAGGAGAAAGCTGAATGTGTAGAGGAGAGGTTTGATGTCATCCCAATTGTTAGTGACTGTGTTAGGAGCCGGACTTATCGTTTGGGTGAACTGGTATTTTCTTTTCTCGGAAAAAAAAGAGAAGTCCAATAATAAAAAGCGAGAGATCGAATGAAGGCCCCTTTTTTGCTCTGTGATTGATAATATCGATATAAAATGTATGAAATAAAATCAATGAATTGGGGGAGGATTCGAAGATGAAAAGAACTCTTTTGACAGGATTGATCATTTTGGTTTTCCTTGGCTTCCTGGAGTTGCATCCAGAGGAGTCGAGAGGAAAAAAGACGACACTCGATGAGCTCATCCAGATCGCATTGCAACAAAACCTGCAGATCCGGGCTGCAAAAAAAGAATGGGAGGCATCTCTCCAAAAAATTCCTCAAGCCAAGGCACTGCCGGATCCTGTGTTGAGCTATGCCCACTTTGGGCAAAGCATCGAAACTCGGTTGGGTCCCCAACGAAACAAAATTTCCGTGTCACAGCAGATCCCCTTTTTCGGCAAGCTTGGGCTTAAAGGTGAGATCGCTGCCCAGAGTTCCGATGTTCTTGAGCAGCAATACCATACAGTCAAAGCCGATATGGTTTTAAAAGTGAAAGAAGCGTATTTTTCTCTTTTCTTGATCGATCGGTCCATCCGTATCAGTCAGGAAGAAAAGGGAGTTTATCGACGGTTATCCGAGATCGCTGCGAAAAAATATGAAACGGGACAGGTGGGTCAACAAGATGCCTTGAAAGCGCAGTTAGAGATTTCGAAAGTGACGGAGAAACTCTTGAACTATCATCGAGTCAGAAAAGCGATTGTTGCGGAACTGAATTCTCTTATGAACCGAGAAACCGATAGTCTTCTTGAAGAAACGGAGGAATTTGCCATGCCAGAGAGGCAAATCGATCTGGAGCAGCTCATCAGTTGGGCACGTGAAAATCGTCCTGAATTGAGAAAGGCGCAGTCCGTCATCCAAAAAAATAGGGAGAGCTTGAACCTTGTGAAAAAAGACTATTATCCTGACTTTCGCATTATGCTGGACTACATCGATATCGGCGCTGGAACGAGCGATCACCCTGATGATGGCCGGAATGCTTGGATGGCGTCCATAGGTATCAACATTCCTTTATGGCGAAAAAAACTCCGCGCTGCGGAAGCCGAAGCGATCATCCGGATAAAAGCGAGCGAGGATTTATATGAGAATATAGAGAATGAGACTCTCTCTCGGATTCATGCCTTGTATTTTGAAATAGAAACGGCAAGAGAACAGATCGAGCTGTATGAGTTTTCACTTTTGCCTCAAGCGGAGCAGACCCTAAAAGCTTCCGAAATCGGCTATTTAACGGGGAAAGTGGATTTTCTCAATCTGCTGGACAGTGAAAGGATGATTCTGACAATAAGGAATGGATATTTCAAAGTTCTGGCAGAGCTGGGAAGGAGTCTTGTAAGGCTGGAAAGATTGGTCGGCCAAGAATTGTATAAAATGAATGACTCTTCAGGAGAGGAGGTTATGGAATGAATAATAAAAAGAAATTACTCGTTCTCGGTTTGGGATTATTTTTTTTGGCGGGGGCATTTTCTGTTTCATGTAAGAAAGATGAAAAATCCGCGGATGAAATGGAAATGGCCGCTCAAATAAAGCCGGGAGAAAAGGAGATTTTGTACTACACATGCGGTATGCATCCGTCCGTCCGAGTGACCCCTGAGGATTATGAAAGGGGAGACAATAGTTGTCCCCTCTGCAACATGGATCTAGTCCCTGTTTTTAAAGATCAGGCTGGGATGGAAATGGGAACAGGTGAGCATGAAGGACATGAAGAAGGGGAGGTCCTTGTGAAATTGAGTGCAAGAGCTCAATCCTTAGCCCAGGTCAAAGTTGAGGAGGTTCAGTTCCGGCATCTTTCTAAGGAGATCCTTACAGTCGGGCAGATCGATTATGACGAAAGGAAGATGGCCTTCGTGGCAGCATGGATCCCCGGCCGTATCGACAAGCTTTTTGTGGACTATACAGGTTTGACGGTCAAAAAAGGCGCGCCGCTCGTTTCCCTTTACAGCCCGGATTTGCTCACGACCCAAGAAGAGTATCTTCTTGCCCTAGAAACACTGGAAAAAGTCAAAAACAGCGGGAATCAGGACACGTTGCGAGGGGCCGAATCCTTGGTCGATGCTTCCAAAAAAAGGCTTCTTCTGTGGGGAATTCAAGAAAATCAGGTGAAAGAACTCGAAAGCAGGAAAACAGCAAGCACATACATGACGATTTATGCACCGATCGGAGGAACGGTTATCGACAAGAACGCTCTCGAGGGCAAATATGTGAAACAAGGCGAGAATCTCTATCAGATCGCAGAACTTTCGAACCTCTGGCTTCTTGCTGATATCTATGAGTCCGATTTGTCATCGATCCATAAGGGCCAAACGGTCGAAATAACATCTGTGGCCTACCCTGGAGAAAATTTTATGGGAAAGATAGCCTTTATCGATCCTTTCCTCGATCCCAAAACACGAACGGTAAAAATCAGGGTGGATGTGCCAAACTCTGAGTTGAAGTTAAAGCCAGGCATGTATGTCGATGTTTCTATCAGTGCCCCTATTCATGATGGCATTCAGTCTGAAGCTAAGGTTGTGTACACATGCCCGATGCATCCGGAGATCATTACCGATAAACCGGACGATTGCCCGATTTGTGGGATGGATTTGGTCGAAAAAGCACAGGCGCCAGTCGGTACAGTCCTTTCCGTTCCGAAGGAGGCTGTTTTGAATACGGGAACAAGGACTCTTGTTTATGTGGAAAAGGAAAAAGGGATCTACACGCCGAAGGAAGTTACGGTCGGTGTTGAAGCCATGGCTGTGATCAATGGTCAAAAGAGAAGGTTTTTTGCGGTGATGTCTGGCCTTACGGATGGCGTTCGTGTTGTGTCCCAGGCCAATTTTTTGATCGATTCCCAGAGTCAGATCACGGGTCAAGCCGAAGCGATCTACAGCGGGGCTATCGATGCAGAAGGGGAGGAAAAACCGCCCTCAAAGCATATTCATTAAGATGGAGAAACGGAAATGATTAACAAGGTGATCGAGTACTCTCTCCGGAACAAATTTATTGTTTTGGCCATTTTCCTTTTGATTATCGGCTGGGGTTACTGGGCATTAACTAAAACCCCGATCGATGCCATCCCGGATATCGGAGAAAACCAGCAAATCGTTTTTGTGGACTGGCCGGGAAGAAGTCCGAAGGACATCGAAGACCAAGTAATCTATCCTTTAACCGTCAATCTGACAGGTATTCCGGGGACAAAAGTGATTCGTTCCAACTCCATGTTTTCTTTCGGGATGATCAATGTCATATTCGAGGAAGGCGTGGATTTTTACTGGTCCCGAACGAGGATTCTTGAAAGGCTAAACCTGGCTCAGAAAGATATGCCGGAAGGTGTCGTCCCTCAATTAGGCCCCGATGCAACCGCATTGGGACAGGTGTTCTGGTACACCGTGGAAAACGGCTATTATTGTCCCGATCATCCCAAAGAAAGATACAGTGAGCCCGGAATTTGTCCCGATGACGGCAACGACCTCGTTCTTTCCAATCATAACCTGGGCGAATTGCGATCCATCCAGGATTGGTACGTTCGATTCCAGCTCAACTCTGCCAAAGGAGTTTCCGAGGTGGCAACCGTGGGAGGGTACGTTAAGCAGTATCAGATCGATGTGGATCCCAACAAACTTCTTGCCTATAACATCAGTCTTCATTCCATGTTCGATGCCGTCGCGCACAGCAACGTCGATGTGGGAGCCAAAGTCTTGGAAGAAGGAGGAACTGAGTTTTTGATAAGAGGCATTGGTTTCATCAAATCCATCGAGGACATCGAGGACATCGTCATCGGTTCTTTTAATGGGGTTCCTGTTTTCGTCAAAAATGTGGGGAATGTGACGACGGGGCCGGAATTCCGAAGAGGGGCACTGGATAAAGAAGGCGCAGAAGTGACAGGCGCGGTCGTGTTGATGAGATATGGAGAGAACCCTCTGGGCGTCATCCGAGCTGTTAAGGAAAAAATACAAGAGATCACACCGGGTCTTCCTGCAGGGGTTCAGATCGTTCCTTTTTATGACAGGTCGGAGTTGATCGAACGTGCGACGGATAACCTCAAAGATACTTTGCTTGAGGAAATTCTCGTGGCAGCTATCGTAATATTGATATTCCTCGCTCATTTCCGGAGTAGCCTGATCGTTTCCATCATTCTCCCGGTGGGAGTGCTGATTTCCTTTTTGATCATGTATTATTTGAAAATCCCCTCCAATATCATGTCCCTGGGAGGAATAGCAATATCCATCGGGGTCATGGTCGATGCCGGCATTGTGATGACAGAAAACATATCCCGGCATCTTGCTTCAGGTCGGGAACGAAAACTCGAAACCCTGATCAGGGCATCCAAAGAAGTGGGCCCTGCCATCTTTTTTGCCATCCTTATTATCGTCGTGGCCTTCATTCCCGTTTTTTCATTAAAAGGTCAATCGGGGAAACTTTTTTCTCCTCTCGCTTTTACCAAAACGTTCGCGATGTTGGGTTCAGCGATTCTGGCGATCACCCTCATCCCTGTCCTCAGCGCTCTTTTCTTAAGAGGAAAAATACGTCCTCCCGAAAGAAATTTATTGAATCGTTTACTCATGCGTGTTTATGAACCCGTTCTTCGTTTTTCCCTGAAATACAAAATCATCATCCTCCTGATCGCGCTTTTGATCCTTGGATCGAGCTTTTTCCCGATGAAAAATATCCGGAGCGAGTTTATGCCTCCTTTGAACGAAGGGGATCTGCTGTTCATGCCTGTTCTTCTCCCAGGGGCTTCCCTTACCCAAGTCATGGATGTGATGAAAAAACAGGATGTGATCCTTAAATCCTTCCCTGAAGTCGAGCTTGTCGTCGGCAAACTGGGAAGAGCCGAAACACCGACCGATCCCGCTCCGGTCGGGATGATCGAGACCATCGTAAAACTTAAACCGCAAGAATTGTGGAGAGAGGGATTAACCCGACAACAGTTGATAAACGAAATGGATAGTGCCCTTAGGATTCCCGGGGTGAGCAACATCTGGACCCAGCCCATCCGCAATCGTATCGACATGCTGGCCACCGGTATTCAAACCCCGATCGGTGTGAAGGTTTTCGGAGAGGATTTGAAGAAGATCGAGGCCCTCGGCATACAAATAGAGAAGTTACTCCGAGAAATCCCCGGAGCAAGAAATCCCTATGCGGAGAGGATTGGGAACAAACCTTACATAGAAATTGAAATCGACAGGCAGGCAGCGGCTCGATACGGCATAAAAGTCGGCGATATCCAGCATTTGATCATGACAGCCATTGGGGGGGGGAATATCACAACGACTGTAGAAGGGAGAGAGAGGTATCCTGTGCGTATTCGGTACATGAGAGAACGTAGGGATAGCATGGAAGCATTGGGAAGGATTTTCGTGCCAACACCCAGTGGCGCTCAGATTCCCCTCAGCCAAGTGGCATCGATAACAAAGGTTGAAGGGCCCGCTAAGATATCCGGTGAAAATGCCCTTCCATATGTGAGAGTGTTTGTGGATGTGGATACCGATGTTGTTGGGGCTGTGGATTTTGTCAAGGAAGCCAGCCAGCTCGTCAATAAAGAATTGGAGCTTCCCTCTGGATATTATATATCTTGGAGTGGGCAGTATGAATATGAGATGCAAGCGCGGCGAAGGCTGATGACCGTCATCCCGATTTGCATATTTGTCATATTCCTTCTTCTGTATATGAAATTTCGCGATCTCTCTGCTGCCCTTATCATGATCTTTTCCCTTCCGTTTGCCTTTATCGGGGGGATTTGGCTTCAGTATTTCCTTGGTTTCAATTTCAGCACAGCTGTTTGGGTAGGGTATATCGCCCTTTTCGGGATCGCTGTTGAGGACGGGATCGTCATGATGGATTTTTTGGTGAAGTATGCCCGCAAAGGAAGGGGCAATCTTGAAGAGATTATCCAGGCTGGACTACTTCGTGTTCGTCCTATCATAATGACAACAGCAACGACAATCCTGGCGCTGATCCCAATCCTGTTGAGTACGGGTGCTGGCTCGGAGATCATGAAACCTATCGCTGCGCCGACTGTAGGCGGTATGGTGACCGCCACCCTTTTGAATCTCATCATTGTGCCTGTTATTTATGCGTGGATTCCAAGGAAGGACAAAAAAGAAGCATAAGACACCCCATATTGAAATTTTTTTTGACTGATCGTATTTCATGTGCTATAACGAGTTGAAAATTGAAAGCGCATCTATTGTTTCCGGATACGTCATGATATGAAAGAGGCTTCTCTAAAACTGGAGGATGGCACCAAGTATCCTGGCACCTCTTTTGGAGCGGAAAAATCTATCTCGGGCGAGGTTGTTTTTAACACCGGGATGGTCGGTTATTATGAATCCTTGACCGATCCCAGCTACAAAGGACAGATCCTCGTTCTCACCTATCCTCTCATCGGGAATTATGGAGTGCCCGGTGAGGATAATGAATCCCAACTGTCTATAAATTTCGAATCAGATAAAATTCACGCATCGGCACTTGTTGTCACAGATTATTCCTATTCTCACAACCATTGGAATGCGGCTCGCAGTCTATCTGACTGGCTCGAACAGCAAAAAATCCCCGCGCTCCATGGCATCGACACCAGGGCCTTGACCAAGAGGCTGAGAGAAGAAGGCACGATGTTGGGAAAGCTCGTTTTCGAGGAGGATGTTGAATTTTATGATCCCAATAGAGAAAATCTGATAGCAAAAGTCACAGTCAAAGAACCTGTGTTCTACAACGAGAAGGGAAAATGGAAGGTCGTCATTATCGACTGTGGAGTCAAGTACAACATCATCCGCTCGCTCATACAAAGAGACTGTTGTGTGATCCGAATTCCGTGCAACTACGACTTCTTTGACATCACTTTTGATGGCGTGGTGATCTCGAACGGACCCGGGGACCCGAAAATGTGCCCGGATACCATCGCTCTTATCCGGAAATGTTTCGAGAAAACCATTCCCACCTTTGGGATCTGCCTCGGAAACCAGCTAATGGCCCTTGCTGCGGGGGCAAACACCTATAAACTCAAGTACGGCCACCGAAGCCAGAACCAACCCTGCTTACAGGTGGGGACAAAGCGTTGTTTCATCACTTCTCAGAATCATGGGTATGCGGTCGAAACAAAGTCTTTGCCCAAGGATTGGGAACCCTGGTTTACGAATGTTAACGATAACACCAACGAAGGGATCAAGCATAAACACCTCCCTTTCAGGTCCGTCCAGTTCCACCCCGAACACTCTCCAGGGCCTGTGGACACGGCGTTTCTTTTCGATGAATTTTTGGAGCTAATCCGCACATGAAAAAAGTTGTCCTGTTGGGAAGCGGCGCGCTCAAGATCGGGCAGGCAGGTGAGTTCGATTATTCGGGGAGCCAGGCCATAAAAGCCCTGAAGGAAGAGGGGATAAGCGTCATCCTGATCAACCCAAACATCGCCACCATTCAGACCTCAGAATCCTTGGCTGATAAAATTTATTTTCTTCCAGTTACTCCGTACTTTGTAGAAAAAGTCATTGTAAAAGAACGCCCCGATGGGATTCTCCTCGGCTTCGGGGGCCAGACTGCTTTGAATTGTGGTGTGGAATTGCACGAATCAGGAGTTTTGAAGAAATATGATGTCGAAGTCCTGGGGACATCGATCCAAGCCATCATAGACAGCGAAGATCGGAAGAAATTCGTTAAAAAATTGACCGAGATCGATCTGAAAGTACCCCGGAGTATCGCCGTAACTTCTGTCCAGGAAGCTGTCGATGCGGCTGAAAAGATCGGGTATCCCGTCATGGCTCGGGTGGCCTACGCCCTAGGAGGACTTGGCTCTGGTATCTCATTCGACAAGCAAGAACTTGCCGAAACAGCCACAAAGGCTTTTGCATTCATTGACCAGATCCTGATAGAGGAATACTTGGAAGGCTGGAAAGAAGTGGAGTATGAAGTTGTGCGGGACACCTACGATAACTGCATCACGGTCTGCAACATGGAAAACTTCGATCCGATGGGCATCCATACTGGTGAGAGCATCGTTATCGCACCTTCCCAGACCTTGTCCAATCACGAATACCATAAGCTCCGGGATATCTCGATCAAGGTTATCAGGCATCTTGGGATTATCGGTGAGTGTAATATCCAGTTTGCCACGGATAGATTCAGCGATGACTACCGGATCATCGAGGTCAATCCAAGGCTTTCCAGGTCTAGTGCCCTGGCATCCAAAGCGACAGGATATCCTTTGGCCTTCATAGCCGCTAAACTCGCTTTAGGGTATGCCCTAACAGACCTTCCCAATTCCATCACGAAACGAACAATGGCCTGTTTTGAACCTGCCCTGGATTATGTGGTGGTGAAGATCCCTCGGTGGGATTTGACAAAATTCAAACGGGCGAGCAAAAAAATCGGGAGCGAGATGAAGAGCGTGGGTGAGGTCATGTCCATCGGACGGACTTTTGAAGAGGCTTTGCAAAAGGCTATACGGATGCTTCAGGTGGGAATGTATGGGGTTGTTTGTAATGATATCTCTTTCGACGCTTTGGAGGCAGAACTCAGAAATCCGACTGATAAGCGGCTTTTTGCCATCGCTGAGGCGATGAAAAATCTCTCTATCGAACAAATCCATTCTTTAACCAATATCGACCGTTGGTTCTTATACAAAATCAAGAACATCGTGGACTTGGAAAAAGAGATACAAAACCAGGATTTCTTGGATTTTTCAAAGGAGTTATTGCTCAGGGCCAAACAACTCGGTTTTTCGGATAAGCAGATCGGGCTTCTGTTGAATAAAGAAGAGCTTGATATTCGAAAAAAAAGGGCAAAACACCGCATTCAGCCTTTTGTTAAACAGATTGATACACTGGCGGCGGAGTATCCGGCCCAGACGAATTATCTCTATCTCACCTACAACGGATCGGAAAACGATGTGGATTTTTCGGATTCGAACAAGGTCATCGTGTTGGGATCAGGATCTTACCGGATAGGTTCGTCGGTGGAGTTCGATTGGTGTTGTGTGAATGCCGTTCTGACGCTCAGAAATCTGGGTTTCAAAACCATCATGATCAACTATAATCCAGAGACAGTCAGCACGGATTATGACATCTGCGACAAACTGTATTTTGATGAATTGAGTTTCGAAACAGTGGCTGATATATATGAAAAGGAGAAGCCTGAGGGGCTCATAATTTCCATGGGGGGACAGATCCCGAACAATCTAGCTTTGAAATGTCATCAATACGGTTTGCATGTCCTCGGGACATCTCCACAGAGCATCGATGGAGCGGAAAACAGACACAAGTTTTCCGCACTTTTGGATGAATTGGCCATCGATCAGCCGGAATGGAAAGAGCTGACGGATATAAGCGCTGCCAAAACTTTTGCCAACAGTGTGGGTTATCCTGTTTTGGTCAGACCGAGCTATGTGCTGAGCGGTGCGGCCATGTCTGTGGCGCTGAACGATGTAGAACTCGACCATTATCTGGAAGAGGCATCCCGGGTTAGCCCCGAGTATCCTGTGGTGATCAGCAAGTTTATCGAAAACGCCAAGGAAATCGAGATAGATGCAGTGGCAAAGAAAGGGGAATTGTTTGTGTATGCCATCTCTGAACATGTGGAAAATGCGGGCGTCCATTCTGGCGATGCGACATTGGTTCTGCCGCCGCAGAGGACCTATCTCGAGACGACACGACGGATGAAAAAAATCGCCAGGCAGATAGCTGATTCCTTGCAAATCAACGGTCCATTCAACATCCAGTTCATGGCCAAAGATAATGAGGTCAAGGTCATCGAGTGCAATTTGCGTGCTTCCCGCTCTTTCCCGTTCGTCTCCAAGATATTCAAATTGAATTTTATCGATCTGGCTACGAAGATTATCATGGGAATCGATGTGCCGAGAATAGATAAATCCTGTTTCGAGCTGGACTATGTGGGGGTAAAAGCTCCTCAGTTCTCTTTCACGCGCATAAAAGGAGCTGATCCGATTTTAAGCGTGGAAATGGCATCCACTGGCGAAGTAGCTTGTTTAGGAGACAGTTTTGAGGAGGCTTTTTTAAAAGCCCTCCTTTCGGTCGGGTTCCGCTTCCCTAAAAAAAACATTATGTTGTCCACCGGTCCATTCGAGAGCAAATCCAAGTTTTTGCCACAAGCTAAAAGATTGACCGATCTTGGATTTCAACTCTTTGCCACCCGGGGAACAGCTGATTTCATGAAATATCACGGTATTCCTTCCCAGGTGCTTTCCTGGCCTCTCGAGAAAAAGGAGCCCAATGCGCTGACCTATATCCAGGAACTCAAGTTAGACCTGATCATCAATATTCCGAAGAGTTTCGATGAAGAAGAACTCACGAACGATTATATTTTGAGAAGAAATGCCGTGGATTTCAACATCCCTCTGATAACGAATTTGCAGTTTGCCGAACGATTCATCGACGCCATGTCCAGAATAAGCCTGGATGAGTTGGCCATAAAGCCCTGGGACGAATACTAGCTTTCTTCATATTCTTTAACGTGCGGACAGGTAGAACCTTAGGCCAAAAATAACAGTCTTTATTCGAGTTTATACGGAATGATTTTAAAGTCTTTCCTTACAAATTGACAACAACGATAATAATTTATATATATATAGCATAAAGAAATTGAGATGTTCTTTGTAGCTCAGAAGAGGAGTAAATGGAATGAAAAAGAGCAATCCCAGAGCAAAGATTTTGGTGATTGACGATGATCCTGATTTTAAGAAAGTAATATCCTTTATGTTAGAATCTGAATCTTATCAGGTTGTTACCGCTAAGAATCCTCAGGAAGCAAAGAAACAGCTCCTTGCAGAGAAACCAGATTTAATTCTGCTTGACATTATGATGGATTCTATTTTTGATGGATATTCCCTCTGTCATGATATTAAAACTTCCCAAGAATTCCAAGAGCTTAGGGAAACACCCATTATTTTTGTGTCTGCCGTGAAGGCAAAGTCTGGCTCTAGATTTTCATTCGATACAAATCAGTATGGACTCAGGGAGCCGGATGACTACATTGATAAACCAGTTCAACCTGAAGACTTGATTCCACGGATCGAAAAATTGTTGAAAAAATAGCGGGAAAAATGCTGAATATCTGATGGAAAACCTAATAGAAAAATTATAAAATAGAGCTATCGTTCTTCTATTATCTGAAAACAAGGCATTTAAAAATCGATGTATCGATTCCCCGATTGTTGCATTCGTGAACAAAAACTTGAAGTTTAGAATGACCAAAGAGGTTAAGCTTGAGGTGACTGTCAAAAATAAGTGCAAATCATAGATATTTGCTCAAAGCATAACACTTTCATGTTAGAGTGGTTAGAGCGAGAAATGTGATGCTGCAAAAGAGCTTAATCGTAAAATTAATTTTTTGTATCACTGTTGTTCTGATTCTGGCTATAGGAATATTTGCATTTGTGAACATAAACCTGCAGAGAAAATATATTTTTGAGGGAATCCGGCAAAATGCCGTTCAACTCAGTCAAACCATCGAGAAGAGCATTAAATATGATATGTTGACTGCCCGGAATGATTATATTCAGAGAACGATCGAGGATATTGGAAAACAGGAAGGGATTGTAAACGTCAGAATATTTGATAAAGAGGGGAAAATTATCGCTGCTGATTCCGTGGAGGAAGTTGGAAAGTTTATCGATAAGCGAGCGGAAGCGTGCTTCACTTGTCATAGTGATAAAGTCCCTCTGAAAAGACTTTCTTCACAATCCAGGACTAGGATTTTTAAAGCAGAAAGTGGTTATAGAGTACTTGGCGTAGTAAATCCTTTGTATAATGAGCCCGAGTGTTACAATAGTGCCTGCCATTTTCATCCAGAGGAACAAAATGTTCTGGGAGTTATGGACATTTTAATATCGCTAGCCAACTTTGATCAGCAAATACTTACAGGACGAAAACAAATCATTATTTACTTGATATTTTCCTTCCTGTTTATATCAGGTGGAATCAGCCTTTTCATTTTTTTGTTTGTTCGCGCTCCAATTCGTAAGTTGATAGTTGGAACGCAAAAAATAGCGGAAGGAGATCTAAATTATCGAATCGGAAGCTATAGTTCTGATGAGATCGGAAAGCTCAGCAAATCTTTTGATGAGATGACGGCCAGACTGAAGAAGTCCCGTGAGGAAATCGAACAGTGGAATTTGAAGCTGAAAAACGAAATAAAAAAAGCAACTAAGAAATTAGTGCAGACTAACGAAAAGTTGAATGATGCAAATAAGAAACTTCGTGCACTCGATGATATGAAATCGGATTTTATGAGGAGAATTGAACATGGATCTCGGTCCCATCTGGCTGTTATCAAAAGCTGCCTGAGCTTGGTTTTAGGAGAGTATACTTCTGAACTGGACGATCAGCAAAAGGATCTGATAAATACAGCCGAACGAAGAAGTGTGACGATGTTAGAGCTACTCGATGATTTCTTATTGCTTTCTTATCGCAAATCCGCCTTAGGTGTTTATCATATGGAACCTGTTCAGCTAGCAGACTTTTTAAAAAAGATGGTGGTTGATATCCAAGCTCAATCTAAAAAGAAGAATATTAAGATTGATATTCAGATTCCTTTGCAATTTCCTCAAGTCTGGGCTGACAGAGCGGGCCTTAACGAAATATTCTCTAATTTGTTGAACAATGCTGTGAAATACACTGGGGAGAATAGCGAGATCACTGTATCTGCAAAACAGAGAGGAGATTTTGTTGAAATAAGCGTGGCGGATACGGGCATTGGTATTGCTCCAGAAGATATATCTAAGATTTTTAATGAATTTTATCGTTCTCCAAATGCAAAATCCTATAAGGTTGAAGGGACTGGACTTGGATTAGCAATTGTGAAAGAGATTGTTGAGACTCACCATGGGAGTATATCGGTTAATAGTGAACTCGGAAAAGGGAGTATATTCACAATAAAATTGCCGATAGGCCATAACAAGCCTACTAAAATTTGACAGAATCTATCAAGTATGTAAAAATAGTAGAGAATATTAAGTTATGGAGGTAATTGTGACACGATTTGCAAAAGTTCTTATAATCCTATCTGTCGTGGCGTTTGTTTTTGCAGTATCTTCTTTTGCCCAACAAGCGGATGATGAGATGGTGAAATGTGCTGTCAGCGGGAATGAGATGAAAAAATCCGAAGCGAAAGGCAACATGGAGTACAAGGGAAAGACTTATTATTTCTGCTGCGATAATTGTGAGAAAGCCTTCAAGGAAAATCCTGAAAAGTATATCAACCAGGAAGGCCAGGAAGGACATGAACATGCTCATCAGCACGGCGAAGACCATATGCACGAACACGGAGATGACACTGTGGTTGATCCTGTGTGCGGCATGAAAATCAAAAAATCCGAGGCAAAAGCCACCCATGAGTATAACGGGAAGACATATTATTTCTGTATGGAAGGCTGCAAGGAAAAATTCGTTAAGGAACCTGCTAAGTATGTCAGTGCTGATGAGAATAAGGTCAAATGCGCTGTCAGCGGAAGCACGTTCAACAAATCTGACGCTTTCGGATCCATGGAATACAACGGAAAGAACTATTATTTCTGCTGCGCGGGATGTAAGGAAAAGTTCGAAAAAGATCCCGAAAAATATATAAAGAAAAAATAGCCCCCGAGATTTTCAGAAATTGCTCAGTCCAGAAAACCCTTTTCTTTGAGCCAGTCATCGTTATATATCGAGCTCAAATAACGGGTTCCCGAGTCGGCGAATACAGTCACGATCCGGGCTGGTTTGTCGATTTTCTTGGCCAATTCGATACATCCCCATAATGCTGCTCCGCTCGAGCCTCCTGCCAGGATGGCCTCTTTATCTGCCAATTCTCGGACCATCTGAAAAGCCTTCTTATCCGTAATCTGGTATATATCATCGATCAGGCTAAAATCGACACACCCTATCAAGAACTCATCTCCCAACCCCTCAAGGTAGTAAGGAGAGGGGGGAATGATTTTTTTTGTGTGAAAATAATCATAGAATATCGAACCCACCGGATCCACACCTATAACCTTGATATTCGGATTTTTTTCTCTGAGAAATTTGGCAACACCGCAGATCGTTCCTCCAGTTCCTAAACCTGCCACAAAAAAGTCTATTTTCCCTTCCATCTGTTCCCATATCTCAGGGCCTGTTGAGTGATAGTGCGTTTCGCTATTTTCTCTGTTATTGTGCTGGTCAAAATAATACCCTCCTGGGGTTTCTTTCACGATACGCGGTGTGATGTTGTTATAGCTATTAGGGGAATTAGGCGACATAGTATGGTCGACCATTACAAGCTCCACATTCATGGCTCTTAGAAATTTAATTTTTTCCATGCTCAGGTTATTGCGGACGACCATTTTCACGTTGTATCCTTTAACCGAGCAAACCATTGCTAATCCTAGGGCTGTATTTCCTGATGAATTGTCTATGATGGTATCCCCAGGTTTTATCCTGCCCTCCTTTTCAGCCTTGTCAATCATGTAACTGGCAATCCGATCCTTCACACTTCCCATCGGATTAAAATATTCCAGTTTGGTGAAAATTTCCGATTTAACCTCTTTCGTGATCTTTCCCAGTCGGACAAGAGGCGTGTTTCCGATTCCCTCGAGGATATTTTTGTATATGGATGTGGGTGGATTTGCGATTTTATCGTTCATTCTAGCCTCGGGCTTTGGTTTCTCTATTGATAAGAATCAAGGTTATACCATCGAAGAGGAGTCCTGTCAATTTATCCGTTGTCGGAGTTGCGAGTTATTTGGTATGCTAAACGGGCAGGAATGTTATGAGGAAAAAAAGAGTACTGGTGGCTATGAGCGGGGGAGTGGATTCTTCCGTGGCTGCGGCTCTTCTCAAAGAACAAGATTTTGAGGTAATTGGAATCACGATGGATATTTTTCCGCTACCTAAACAGGAATGCGATAGCCCTCGCTCCTGTTGTGGTCGGGGAGCCATCGCTGATGCCAACCGCGTGGCCGCCCAGTTAAGAATTCCCCATTATGTCATAAACCTGAGGAAGTCGTTTCAACACTGGGTCGTTAATAATTTTTGTGAAGAATATGCCAAAGGGAGAACCCCGAATCCGTGCATCCGGTGCAATCAGTATATAAAGTTTGATGTTTTGTGGAAGAGAGCCAAAAAAATGGGAGCTGATTATATAGCAACCGGGCATCATGCCAATATTTTTTTTGAAAAGAGATCCGGAAGGTTTGGCTTGAAAAAAGGAAGGGATCCCCAAAAGGATCAGTCATATTTTTTATACACGATGACCCAAGAGCAGCTTGGCCGAACCCTGATGCCCATTGGCCAATTCACCAAACAAGAAGTCCGCAAAAAAGCCAAAGAGCTGGGGCTTGCTGCTCACCAGAGGCCGGAGAGTCAGGAGATTTGTTTTATTCCAGATGATGATTACACCCGTTTCCTCAAGCAAAAAATACCTGAGGTTTTTAAACCTGGGCCGATTGTCGACACAGAAGATCATGTCTTGGGTCAGCATACAGGAATCCTCCATTTCACAATCGGACAGAGGAGGGGATTGGGAATTGCAGCACCCCATCCTCTTTATGTTCTGGAAATCCATCCAGGAAGCCACAAGATAGTTGTGGGGGAGAAAAAGCACCTGTACAAAAAAAGTATGATTGTCTCTCGATTGAATCTTATCCCCCAACCTGACCTGACTAAGCCGATATCTGTGACAGCCAAAATCAGGTATAAACACAAAGAATCCAAAGCCTTGCTTTTCCCTCAAAATAGGAATATTGCTCGTCTGGATTTCGATTCCCCTCAAAGGGCGGTAACACCCGGACAGTCCGCCGTGTTTTATGACAAAGACTTTGTATGGGGTGGAGGAATCATAGAAAAGACAGAGGTCTAGCTGTTTGGGTGCTTATTCGTTTTGTCAAATGTGATCGTGAAGGTTGCCCCAGGTTTTCTTTTGATGTTGATTTTGCCATTCAACTGAATCACCAGAGTTGTCACGAGCTGCAATCCAAAGGAATCAGCTGTTTCGATATCCAGCTCCTTGGGGAGACCAACCCCGTTATCCCTGACAAGCAGTGTGACTTTCCCATCATCTGCTGTGAGCTGAATGTCTATTTTCCCCTTTTCCTCTTTCTTTTTATCGGAGTCTTTGACATGCGAAAACGCATATTTGAGGGAATTGGAGACCAGTTCGTTTATGATCAGACCACATGGGATGGCCTTATTGATATCGAGAGAAACATCCTGGACATCGGTATTTAAAATCACGGTTTTTGGATCTATTCTGTAGGATTGAAAAAGATAGGTGGCAAGATTTTGGATGTAATGGGAAAAATCGATTTTGGCAAGATCCGCAGATTGATAAAGCCTTTCATGGATCAAGGACATGGACCGGATGCGTCCCTGACTCTCTTTGAACATCTCGAGGATTTCTTGGTTTGTGATCCGGCTGGATTGGAGGTTGAGCAGAGATGATATCACCTGCATATTGTTTTTAACCCTGTGGTGAATTTCTTTGAGCAGCACTTCTTTTTCCTTCAGTGAGGCATTGAGTTGTTCTTCCACCCGGTTGCGCTCCAGAGCATTGGCAAGGATATCACCGACCATTCTGAGGAGAACGATAATGTCTACGGACCAAGTTTTTTCCGACTGCTGAGATTCCAATCCCACAAACCCAAAGGCCTTTCCACCATAGGCAATCGGAACATGGATCAGAGAAGTACTTCCTCGAGCTTCTAAGGTTTCCAAGAAAGATCCAGCATTGGGGGGGATTTCGGACTTGTCTGTGATATAGATAGTTTCGCGTGTATTTATCTGGGCTGTGTGCCACCTGTGATCTTCGACTGAAAGGTTTTGGTTTGTCTGAAGAAGAGGAGTGCCTGTATTGCTGCACCATTCGTGTGTCATTTTCATGTGCTTTTTATCTGAAGTGTATTGGATAACATAGCTTTGGTCGACGGCTGCGAATTCTCCTATGGATTGAAGGGCCTTTTTGATCTCGTTATCGATTTTTTCTGAGGGAAGATTGATAAAGTTTGTCGATATGGTTGTGACAAGCTTTTCGAATTTTGAGCGCACCTCTAACTTTTTTTCGACTTCTTTGCGTTCGGTGATGTCGATAAACGATAAAATAGTGGTCAACGGTTTATCCACATCGTCTTTAACCATACTGGCTGAAATCTGGACATCGAACTGAGATTCGTCTTTTCTTTTTGCCTTGGACTCGCCGATAAATTTTCCCTTTTCTCTTATGGAATCCAAAATGTCTAGAGCCTTGTGTTCGTCCTGCCAAAATTCCACCAAATGTCTGCCGATGACATCATCTTCTTCATAGCCCCACATATTCAAGAAAGCGGGATTCACGTATGTTAGTTTCCCTCTTGGTTCGGCGAGTGCAATGGCGTTTATCGTGGAATCTACGGCCAAATCCTTGATCATGAGTTCTTTCTCGGCGATCTTGCGCTCTGTTATATCCCTGACGATGCCCAGGGCATTCCATTTGTTCCGGATCTTCACCGAGGACAAAGATATTTCTATCGGGATTTCATCTCCCCCTTTTCTTATCCCGGAAAGCTCGATTGTTTTACCAATTATCGGAGCGTAGCCTGTTTTTCGAAATCGTTTGAATCCAGAATCGAGGAATTCATAATATTTTTCAGGAACGAGAAACTTGAAGTCTCGACCGATAACATCCTTCCTTCGATAACGGAATATGATTTCAGCCGCTTCGTTCCAATAGGAAATATTCCCATCGTGGTCCGCCATGATAATTGCGTCCTTAGCTGATGCGCTTATCCCCCGAAATTTTTCTTCGCTCTCGCTTAATTCATCGGTCGTTTTTTTGCTTTTTACGAGGATGTTAGCCATGAGCAAGCCGAAGATGATGAAAAACCCAAGGACAGTCAGCCGCAGGTAGATCGCTGTTTTTGGGACATTTGTGAACAAAACCTCCAGAAAACTCCCTCCCCCGTAAAGAGGAGTTGTGTAAGCAATGAATGAATCTATCAGCCAAAAAAGCAATCCGAAGCCCAGAGATGTTGCGATAACTTTCTGTTTAATCTTCATGATATCTTATGATTTTGTCGGTAATATACCTCTTTTGTTGGTAATATTCAAATGGTCATCACTTTTTGTCCTCAAAATATATTTTTTTGAAAGCTGCAACTTTAGATTTGAGCATTTCCACATTACCCATCTCGGTCGTCTGTTTGGTTTTCATGGCAAAAACCAGAATTTGATGGCAATGGGCTAATTTTTTTAAGTATCTCTCTACGGCCTGCTCGTCTTCAGAGTCAGGGTTTTTGATCCGTTGGGTCAAAAAATATTGGCCGATGATATATTGGATCTCCTCGGCGTGTTTTTCTTTGTTCATAACCCACCGCACGGTTTGATTCATGTTTGGCGACGACTCCTTTGAAAGCTGAACGATCTGCTGCATGGCCTTTTCGATTGTTTGGATGTGTTCTGTGATCATCGTGAATCTCATTTCATCGTTATAGATCCCACAGGGTACTTCGCAGTGGGAAAATACGGCCGGTCGCGAGAGGATAATTAGAGTGAAAAAGAAAACCCAAGATAGCGATTTTTTCATTTGTTTTCTCCTTTCTGTTATTGATCTGTTCATCCAAAAGGTATAAAACTAATGTAATCAATTTATCTTATTTTGTCGATAGGTAAAATAGATTTAGATAGTCCGTGTGGCTTTTGCGAGCCACGTTTGCTCTTGTTTACTAACGAGAGGCGATAGAATTATTTGCACCCGCTTGTGATAGGCATTGAGCCAGGCGATTTCCTCTTGCCTCAACAGGCTCATTTTCACAAGATTCAGGTCGATTGGGCATAGGGTCAGGGTTTCGAACTTATAAAAAGTCGAGTTTTCCGTTGAGTTTTTTTCATCTTCTACGGTCAAGACGGCATTTTCCAAACGGATGCCGAACTGATCCTCAAGGTAAATCCCAGGCTCGATGGTGGTGATCATTCCAGGTTCGAGCGCCACCCCGACACACCGTTGGGGGGAAATGGCGTGGGGTCCTTCATGGACATTCAGGTAGGTGCCGATCCCATGCCCTGTGCCATGGCCGTAATTTTGGCCATTCCTCCAAAGGGGAAGTCGGGCTATCGTGTCCAATTGCCTGCCTGCTGTGCCCTGGGGAAAAGAGGTCATAGAGAGGGCAATCAGTCCTTTCAATACTCGTGTAAAGCACTCCTTGTGTTGAGTTCGTGGTCTCCCGAGACAGATCGTTCGTGTGATATCTGTGGTAGCATCGCTGTATTGAGCCCCGGAGTCAATAAGATAGATATCCTTTTTTTGTAATGGAATATCGGTTTCCGGAGTCGCTCCGTAATGAACGATAGCCGAATGGGTTCTGTAGGCTGATATCGTCTCAAAACTCAACCCTTGAAAAAATGTGCTCCGGGCACGGAATTCTGCCAGCTTTGCTGCCGCCCTGATCTCTGTGATACGATGTCTTTGCAATGACTGGCTCAACCAAAAAAGAAATTTCACCATGGCTGCTCCGTCTCGCACATGGGCAGAACGAAATCCCTGGATCTCCGTTTTGTTTTTGACCGCTTTCAATTTAGGGATGGGGCCTGATGAAAGATGAATTTTCGTGTATCTTTTCAACGTATTCACTATGCGCTGATTCACTTGGTTCTCGTCCACCCAAACATGTTTGCTTTTTTGGCAGAATTCTCGGAGTGCCGGAAAAAATTTTTCATAGGCTAAAATTTCTGCCGAGTTTTTCAGGTGATGTTGCGTCTTTCTGGTCAGTTTATCCAAATCAATAAAAAGCATGGCCCTATTCTTGAAAATCAAGGCGTAAGCTATCACAACCGGGTTGTACTTAATGTCTCTTCCTCTGATGTTGAAAAGCCAAGCGATCTCATCTAAAGCGGTAACAACCAACAAGTCTTTTGATTGTTCGGACATTTTTTCGCGAATTCGTCCGAGTTTCTTTTTGGTAGATTCTCCGGCGTATTTAATGGGATGTACAAGGATTTTTTCTTTGGAATAGCTGGAGCGCTCTATCCAGATGAGATCGACAAGATTCTTGGGGACACATTTCACCCGGATTCCCCTTTTTTTAAGGAAATAATGGAGATCTTCGAAGTTTTGGTGAGAGATGACTTGGGGATCGACGCCCAAAATTTCATCTTTCCCCAATTCTTTGGCCAGCCATTCTTTTATGGTAGGGATGCCCGGGATCCCCTGTTTAAACAATGTGAAGATCCCGCTATCCAGCTCCCTTTCGGCTTGTAAAAAATAGCGGGAATCCGTCCAGAGGCCTGCCTTGGATCGAGTGATGACGACATCGCCGGCAGAGCCTCTAAATCCGCTGATGTATTTCCTTCTCTGCCAGAATTCGGGGATGTATTCATCCATGTGGGGATCTGTGCTGGGTACTAAGTAGGCATCCAACCCAAATTTTTTCATCAGCACACGTAGCGCTTGCACTCTATGCTTCATGACATTCCTTTTTTGTATTATTCACAAGTTTGAAGAGAAAGAATTTTACCCCTTATCATAAGAAAAAGTGGATCATCAAAATGCTGCATCCGGCTACGAACAATGCCCCGATAAATCCGATAAGAAGAGGCTTCAAGCCCACTTTCTTGAAGGAACTGAATACCGTGTTCAGCCCGATTCCGGCAAGACCCAAGAGAATCAAGAATTTTCCTGCCGTGTTGAACGCATGAACTCCATCGGGGGAAAAATATCCTTGGGTGTTCAAACCTGCTAGAATGAAGTAGCCGAACAAAAACCAAGGAAAAGCCTTCGACACATTCACTCGAGCTCCATCTTCTTTTTGCCCTTTTAGAATAGTGTTGGCGTACCAAACAGCGATCAGAAATGCCACGGGCACCATGAAGCAATTGCGGACAAGTTTGACGGCCGTTGCTGTTTTCCCTGCCAGGTCGGAATAGATGAATCCCGCTCCGACTACTTGAGGTGTCGAGTGGATAGCGGTCCCGGCAAAGACGCCGAAATTCATATCGGTCACCCCCAACATTTGGGCGATTTTAGGATAGAGAATGATGGCCACAAAACCCCAAAGTGCGATCGTGCCGATAGCGTAGCTTGTCTCCTCCTCCTTCGCTTTTATGAGCGGGGCTGTGACAGCGATGGCCGAGCCCCCACAGATGGTTGTCCCGACCGATAGGAGGACTGCCAACCCAGTCGGAAGCTTGAAAATTTTACCAAGATAGTAAATCACGAAGTAGCTGATCATCATCGTCACCAATATGATGATCAGCATGTTCGCTCCTTGAGAGCCGATGTTGCGAAAGTTCAACGAGGCTCCTATTAGGACGATTCCAAGGATCAGGATCTTTTCGAATGCTTTGATACCAGGGAGAAAGAATTTGGGAAGTATCCCCGTGTTTCTAACTAGGATCCCGATCAGGATAGCGATGACGGCTGCTTCGATAGGATTTTTTCCGCCCAAGACTATCAATCGCGATAACAGCGTAGCCAGAACACCGACAACAAGCATCAGCATCCAACCGGGCAGATATTCCTTTTTCATGCAAAAAATCTCCTTATAAAAAACATTTCCTAGAGTACCATTTTTCCATTCTTTAATATACCTTAAATGTAGGGTGGGGTGGGTAGGCTAGGGTGGAGTGGGTAGGCTGTAGGGTGGGGAGGGTCGATATCATTTTCCTTGAGAAAAGGCAGCCAGTGCCTTTATAATACATCAAAGGAAGAATCGGAAAATGGAATTTGGCTGCGCGTCCGAAGTCAACACCATCAAACGTCTTTTGCTGAAACATCCGAGCGAGGCTTTTATCAATAATGAACATATCGACGCCCAGTGGATGGATCTCAATTACTTGGGCCCTCCGGATTATAACCGAGCGGTGAGCGAGTTCGAGGGATTTGTGGAGCTGCTGGAGAGACATGTTCCAGAGATCCATTATTTGCCGCGTCATGAACAAACGGGTTTAGATTCGATTTATGTTCATGATCCGGTGATCATGACTTCTGAAGGTGCGGTGTTGTGCAACATGTGGAAGGAACAGAGGAGAGGAGAGCCGGTTGCTCTGCAGGAGTTTTTAGCTGGACTAGGTATCCCAATTCTAGGTTCTATTACGGGTGATGGGTATTTGGAAGGAGGAGATGTCGTTCTCTTCGATAAAAACACACTCGCTGTTGCAGAGGGGTACCGGACAAATCAGGAAGGCATCCAGCAGTTCCAAAATCTGACCAAAGAATTTTTGACTGATTTCCAGGTCGTTCCGCTGCCCCATTGGCAGGGACCGGATGATGTCCTTCATCTGATGTCGATCATCAGCCCGGTCGATCACGACTTGTGTGTTGTTTATTCTCGTTTGATGTCGGTCCCGTTCCGTGAATGGCTTGTCAGCCGTGGAATTAAGCTCGTCGAGGTGCCGGACACGGAGTTCGAGACTATGGGATGCAATGTTCTGGCCATTTCCCCGCGAAGATGTATCATGCTTGCAGGCAATCCTCGCACTCGGCAATTGCTTGAAAATGAGGGAGTTGAAGTCATGGAATATGAGGGAGCGGATATCTCAAAAAAGGGAGCGGGTGGACCAACGTGTTTGACCCGCCCTCTCTGGCGAATCGAATAAATGGAATTAGGCCTTATGAGAATCAATCCTTATCGAGGGCATTCAGTTTCGAATGGATGGTCGCGTCTTTATCAAGGCGATGATCGATGTTTAAATCGATGTGTATGCGCTGGGCGCCCATCTCTGTGATTTTTGCATGGGCTTTTTGGATAACCTCAAAAAGAGTGGCTAAATCCGGAGATTCGATCGTGGTGTTCATGCCGCCCGTCACGCTTTTTAAACCCGAGCTCTCGATCACTTTGATGACTTCTTTAACGTACTTAGAGACAGAGGCTCCTTCGCTTGTGGGGAAGATGGCTAAAGATGCAATAATCATTTATTCACCTGTTTTCGCTTGTTCCCATCAATTTTATCCTATTAGAATGGGCCGATCAATGCCTCAAATGGATTCACATTTGGCTTTGATCTTGTCCAATGCAGCATCTGCTTCCTGGAGAAGTCGCCCTAAGGCCTGTTCCAGTGGGAGAACTTGGTCAACAAGGCCCACACTTTGTCCAGCCATCAATGAACCGAAATCGACATCTCCATCCTGGACTGCTCGGCGAAGAGCCCCCACCCAAAACTCTTCCACTTTAAACTGCGCATCGGCGTGGGAGATCTCTCCTGACCTTCTTTTCTGGAGCAGATCGACTTGAAGCTCAGCAAATGCATCCAATCCTTTGTTTCGCAGCGCACGAACAGCGACGACCTTCAGTTCAGATCCGATCTGGGGAGTGGCCACCGCATCCCTGGCTCTCGCTCGGATAAAGGCCTGCTTGAAATGGGAGTGAGCGCGGCACTCCTCTGTCATCACGAAAAACGTGCCCAGCTGGACTCCGGCTGCTCCCATCAATAGAAGATGTGCGATGTATGTGCCGGTAGCGATGCCTCCCGCAACGAATATCGGAACCTCATCGAATTTAAAAAGGACTTGCTGAAGGAGAATTCCCAAAGACACATGTCCCACGTGTCCGCCTGCTTCGCTCCCTTCGAGAATGAGGGCATCCACACCCATATCGATCAACCGTTGGGCGATGGATTCAGTCGATGCAAAACTCATGACCTTGGCGCCGCTTTCCTTAGCGATCCTCACTTCGGGTTGACGGGGAAAACTTCCGGCAAACACGATACAAGGAACGCTGTTTTTTGTGGCGATGGCCAGGTGTTCTTTATAGTGAGGAGCGATCGTGATCAAGTTCACAGCAAAGGGTTTATCGGTGAGCTCCTGAACTTTCTTAATTTCTGCATCCAGAAGTGATGGCTCCATGTTTCCGGCTGCCAAGCTTCCGAATGCACCTGCGTTCGCAATTCCTGATACAAACCGGCTATCTGATATCCAGGTCATGGCTCCCGCGATAATCGGGATTCGTACGCCAAGAAAATGTTTCCCTTTTGACCATAATGTTTCAAGACCTGACATCATGAGGCTCCTCTGATCAAGACTCTATTGGATTTGTATTTTTGCTCCCTCTTCCATTTGCGTATTATCGATGGTGTATAGAGCATCCAGGAGAGCGGTTTGAAAGCTTCCTGGCACATCCGTATGGGTGGCGGCTTTTTCGCCCGCAAAGCCGAAGTATGCCAAAGCGGTTGTGGTCGCTTCAACCGGGTTGTTATCTATGGCCAAGAATGCGCCTATGATGACTGTGGCGGTGCAACCTGTGCCGGTGACATATCCCATTAATTCATGCCCATTGGAAACCCGGTAAATGAGATTTCCATCGGTAATCAAATCCACTGCTCCTGTGATGGCCAAAGTCGTGTTTAGTTCATTGGCGAGAATGACGGCTGCATCGGCAGCGTCATCCACGCTGTGGATGGAATCGACACCTTTTGTCCGGGAGTCCTGATGGGCCAAAGAAAGCACTTCGGAGGCATTGCCCCTGACTACACTGATTTCGATTTCATCGATCAACCGCTTGGCAGATTCCGTTCGGAGTTTTGTCGCTCCTGAACCCACAGGATCGAGGATGACCGGAGTTTTTAATTCATTGGCCCTTTTTCCTGCTTTTAGCATGGACTCTATCCAGTAAGGAGTCAATGTTCCGATATTGAGTACCAACGCGCCCGCGAAAGAGACCATATCTTCCACTTCTTCTTGAGCATGGGCCATAACAGGAGAAGCTCCGCATGCAAGCAGGGCATTGGCCGTGTAATTCATCACAACAAAATTTGTGATATTATGAACGAGAGGCTTCTCTTCCCTGAGTTTTTTTAGATTTTCTGCCGCTTTTTGTGCCATTCGTCCATCGAACATTTGCTCCTCCTTTTCATTTGAAATGATCCCACCCTTTCAGGCTTATCGGGCGTTTTGTTCCATCAGGGAGCATCAACTCAATTCCCTCAGAGGCATCTCTGATTCTCCCGACCTCATGGATGGGTGTTTGGCTGATTTCTTTGATTGCTGAACGGATGTTGAGCACTTGTTTAGGAGAGCAGGTTATGATCAATTCATAGTCATCGCTCTCCTGCAAGAACAGCTGGTAGGAATCCATCCCCATCTCGACAGCAGCCTCTTTGAGCTCAGAACTTATCGGAAGATTTTCTTGGATCAGCAAAGCTCCGACATGGCTTTCTTGACAGATATGCCCTAGATCGGCCAAGAATCCGTCGCTCGTATCGATCATAGCATGAGCTTTTTGAGAGCGAGCGACTGCTTGCCCCTCCAGTGCACGATGTGCAGGAAGGTTGTAAGCCTTAACAAGGGGATGAGCATGCAAATTTTTGTAGGCTTTGGCATTTTGCAACAGATTGAGACCGGCTGCAGCCTGGCCCGGATATCCCGTGACGAGTATAGCATCCCCCGGTTGAGCGGTGGACCTGAGCATGAGATTTTCCTTTCGGACCTCGCCGATCATCGTGATGTCGATAAAAACGGTATTTTCCGTTTTTGTGAGATTGCCCCCGACGATAGAAGCTCCTAAAGGATTGAGTTCTGTGACAAAACCACGATACATATCTTCCACGTCTGCCACCAGAGTTCCTGATTGCAGCCCCAATGAGATAAGTGCACAAAGCGGCTTGCCCCCCATGGCCCCTATGTCGCTGATGTTGATGGCCATCGCCCGTCTCCCGATATCCACTGGAGTGATGTGACGGGGGAGATAGTGCCGTCCTTCTATCAGGGTGTCACAGGTAATCAGAAGTTCAAATCCAGGGCGTGGTTTCAGAGAAGCTGCATCGTCTCCGATTTCAAGAGAGACACCAGGTGTGTGAACACCTATCTTCTGGAGGAGCTTGTGGATCCTCTCGATGAGCCCGAACTCCCCGATGTCGCTCAGAGTCTCAACCATGGCAACCTTCCTAATCACCCATCCCCAGAGCCTGAGAGAGCATTCGGGTGGCTTGTTCAGGATCGGTTTGACAACAAACGGCAGAAATAACAGCGATCCCGTATGCTCCGGCTTGCATCACTTCCGACACGTTCTGTGCATGAATGCCTCCGATAGCGATGAAGGGCAAAGGGACTGTCTTGATCGCCTTTTCCATTGGCTCGATTCCGGTGGGGGAGGAGGCATCGAGTTTTGATGATGTCGGATAAACGGGCCCGAATCCAACATAGTCTGCTCCGTCAGCCAGGCATTTCTGAGCGTCTTCTAACGTCACCGCAGAACCTCCAATGATAACATCCGTTCCCAATAGTTCCCGTGCTAGCGGGATAGGAAAATCATCCTGCCCCAGATGAACCCCGTCAGCTGCAGAGGCGAGAGCGACATCCACACGATCGTTGACGATAAATGGAAGTCCAGCCTCGACACAAACTCCCTTAAGTTTTCGAGCGATCTCGATCATCTCTCGCGTAGAAGCACTTTTCTCCCGGAACTGAATTGTATCGGCACCGCCATCGATGGCCATTCTGGCGAGGTCGAGGTGTGAGAAATGAGATTGCAGAACCGTATCGGTCAGCACATGCAATTTTCCAATATTTTTCTTCAACATTACCCTCAGAAACTCAAAGCACTCCTGTAGACATTAGTTTAATCAAAATCAGTATGATTGAAAAGGAGTTTTAGTAAGTGGAATAATGGATTGATGCCGTCATTTTATTTTCGGTATGGAATGTTTGATTTTTTCCCATGAGGAATCAAAATCGAATGTATCGCTCTGATGGCAGGTTATGCATTTTGTTTTGATATCTTTTGTGGAGTTGTAAACAGTCAACCCATTTTTTATGGCTTCATCTTTATTTTTCATGATGCTTATTTTTTTGTAACCGCTGCCGGGTCCGTGGCAAATTTCGCAGGTTACGCCTTCTGCTTTGATATCGGGGGCTTTTTCATAGAGCGGACCATGGCATTTGAGGCATTCCGGACTTTCTGAAGGTGGTTTCTCTAATTTTTCTTTCTTCGCCTCTTCCAGAGCAGAATCAGAGAATAAAACTTCGAAAGATTTGGCGTGCCTACTATTCTCCCAAAGAGTGTATTGTTTTCCTCTTTTTTCGGATCGATGGCATGTCTTGCATTTCTGGGCCCCGACATATGTGAACTCCTGGGAATTGAGAAGAATCACCGAAAACATAACTACTAAACCTACACTTACGGCTTTAATGGACTTCATTTTATAAATTCCTTATTATCGCCTGAATGTTATCGGAGATACTTCTCTCTTGTCAATAGATATAGAAGTGCATCGATAAAGCCCTAGCGTATCCGATGAATTCTTACTAGTTTATGGAGAAGATGCCCGCAGATGAGTTATTTATAGCCGAACAACATGCTGTAGATTATCAAAACAATCAAACAGATCCCGAGAAGCAGAAACGAATACCCAAAAATACGGACTGCAAGCATTCGTCTTGGGGAGATTTCCCGGAGTTGGACCGCTTTCTTCAACTGGCCGCTCTCTTTCAAATGCTTGTACTCCTCCGGACGGTCTTCTTTGTATTCATCTAGGGAAACAAGCCCTGTAAAGATAACAGGGTCCAAAGGAAAAGATTCGGGGCGAAGATGGGTATTGAAAAAGTGAATCGTGAAGATGAATCCGACGGCCAACAAGGCTTCGTCGCTGTGGATGATCATGGCTACATTGATCAGCCAGCCTGGCAAGAGCTTTGTGAAAAATTCAGGAAACCATAAGATCAAACCCGATAGACCGATCACGCCGACTCCCCAGAAGACAGCCATGTAGTCGAATTTTTCCCAGTAAGTCCAGCGGCCGTATTCAGGACGAGGCCCTAAGCCGAGAAACCATTTCATCGATCCGATGAAATCCTTCAGGTCCTTTTTATTGAACCACAAGGAGCGTTTCCCGAAGATCACCTGCCTCCACGACGTTTTTGTCCGCATTTTGGAACGAACCATCGAAAATAGATGGACAAAGAAATAGCCGAAAGTGATAGCCGCCGAGATCCTATGTATGCGCCCGGCTGCTTCCACTCCCCCGAAAAGGTCGGCCAGAGTTTTGGCCCAAGGCATGTTGGCAAATTTCAGCATCATCCCGGTCAACGCCAAGCCCATGAAACTAAGTATGACGAAGATGTGCATGATTCGCTGATCTGTGGTGAAGCGCTGAATATAGTATCTTTTATGTATTTTTTCGGCCTTTCTTTTCTCTTTCAAATGTTTGTATGAACGGGGCATCCATAGCAATGTATGGAACCCAAAAAAGCCGAAGACCACGATAAGTAAAGAAGTCATGGCCCAAAATGTGAAATAGAGTATGGGGTATTTCTGCTTGTCATGATGCGTGGCGTGTGTCAAGTAGCCTGTGAATCGCCGGTTAGCATCCGGGTGACATTTCTGACAGGTTTCGACAACTCTGTTGAATCCTACGAGGGAATCGGGATTATCCACTTTTCGGGTTTCATGCGCTCCATGACAGTCCGAACACTTAGCCGCTTTAAGATAGCCCAGTGTGTAAGCCTTCCCATGGATGGTTTCCGTATAGGTTTCTGAGAGATCTTCATGACATGTTCCACACTGATGCGTGACCTCGGCCATGAATTGATCCTGTTCGATTTGTTTTATTTGATGGGATGAATGACAATCCTCGCAAGTTGGCAGTTTTTGCTCTTCCTCTGTCCTGGATACATGATGAATACTGTCGGCGTATTCATCATATATGCCTTTGTGGCAGGTTGCGCATGTCGATGGAAGATTGTTGTAATAGGTCGAGGAACGTTCGTCATCATGCTTGAGCTCAAGATGGGTGGAGTGGCAATCTGTGCAGACTGCGCTAGGAAGGAGCCCTTTTTTGATCAAGCCCTGTCCGTGCACGCTGCTGGAGTAGTCGACTAGAGCGTTCCCCGCAGCGGTTTGCACAACGGCGGATTGATCTATTTTGCCGTGACAATCGCCGCATAAATCTGGGATGTGAGAGCGGTATGTCTTGTCTCGTTCATCCAAGTGGGATAGGACCTTGTGTGTCCCATGACAGTAAGAACAGTAAGGGGCATTCGGATTTTTCTGGACATAAGCCATACCGTGACTGCTTTCGAAATAATCTTCTGCCATCTGAGCATGACAGTTGGAGCAGTCCACTTGTCCAGCCGTTTCACATGGGCGTTGCCTCTGCGGGTCGATATCTGTGTGGCATTTTACGCAAGGGATGTTCCTGTGCTCTGAATTTTGCAGGTCTTCTTTTGGGACGGTCATCGAAATCTGCTCACCCTCGACCGTCTTGTAAACATCCTCCGTTTCATGACATTTCAAACATTCCCGATCTGATGTGCCAAGGACCAAGCTGGTGCGGCTTATGGTATGAGGCAGGTGGCAATCCGTGCAAGCAGGGATCGCACCGGGTTCTGTTTCCCAGAGCTCCCCTCTTATGATTTTGGTATGGACCTCTTCGATCCTGGCATGGCACTGGGTGCAGGTTCTGGCTATGTTTCTTGCAGAAACCGTGGAGTTGACATTGGTGTGCGGAAGGACCAGATGGTTTCCATGACAATCATTGCAGGTCGCTGTGACAATGAGGCCTCGCCTGAAAAGCCCCTCGCCATGGATGCTTTGGGAGTAATTGCTCAGTATGTCATGCTCTGGAATATTGTAAACCCTAGCCACTGGCGCGCCCTCCCGGTGGCATTTCCCGCATAAAACAGGAATATTCATTTTGTAAGTGCGTGATTGGACGTCTGTGGGAGGCAGGATGTAGTGTTCCCCATGACATTCGTTGCAGGTCGGGGCATAGGGAGCTCCTCTTCTCAGAGCTCTCCCGTGAATACCGGCATAGAACTCCTCATCGGCCACATCATGGCACATACCGCAGTTTACTTTCTCCAGAACTTCGGGGTGGGGGAATTCTTCCACATCGGCATCCTGGTGGCAGTCGATGCAGTCTGAATCTTTGTGAACAGAATCCGAGTATCTTTTAAAATCCACATACATGGAAATGGTCCGTCCCTGTCGTCTGGCGGTTAGTTCTGGATCAGAATGGCAGGTTTCACAATCTTCGTTAGATTGGGCAACCGCAAAGGAGAGGAGCAATGGAAAGATAATAAAGAAGAGGTTCAGAATTTTTGTTTTTTTCATGCAGTTTAGATATTTAGTCTATTTTCAGGAGTATTTTGGTGTGATCTTGTTTGTCCCTTAGTAAAGGCCCTTTAGTGTTCTCGAGATTTGCCTGAGTCAGCACTCTCTATTCTTTTGGTCTTGGATGCTTGGCTTTTTCCCAAGCTGCATCGAAATCGAATGTGTTCCCATGGGCGTTTTCGTGACAAGAGAGGCACTGTTTTTTGATGGCTTCTGGAGATCCGTATTCGGTCATCCCGTTTTTCACGGATTCGGCGTGGTCCTTCATAACGCTCATTTTTTTATAGGCACTTCCCGGTCCGTGGCAGACTTCACAACCTACTCCCTCTTCCTTGAGCTCGGGAGCTTTTTCGGCAAGAGGAGCATGGCATTTGAAACATTTGGGACTTTCCGCTGGATTATCAATCCCGGCTCCTTGTGCGATTTCTTTAGCCTTATCGGATGCTAAGGCTGAAAAAGATTTCGAGTGTTTTCTTGCCTCCCAAAGGGGAAACTGCTGGCCCTGTTTTTCGCTCTTGTGGCACATTTTGCATTTGGCTGCCCCCACATATGTGAATTCTTGGCTGAAGAGATTAGTTATGAAAAAACAGGCGATTGCAACAAACGAGATGATTACAATTTTTTTCAACGTAGCCTCCTTTTTTTTCAAAGATTAATATTAATTGAATGAAGCGGTTGTGTCAATAATTTTTCTATATGGATTATAAAATTTATAAATTCTATTTGTAGTCTGGGTGCTCATGAAGAACAGGCATACGGTTGACAATCCATCGGTAGACAAGGATTGCAAAAGTGAAGACGGAAATGACAACAATGAGTTCCCTCCAGTGGAGTAGTTCGCGGTGTGGGAGGTTCCAATTGAAAGCGATTAGCGACACATTTAACCGATTGATGATGATGCCTATAATAGTTAATATCGAAGTGAACCGAATAAGGCCTAAATTCTTATCCCGACTTCCGATAAGGAAGAGGATGCAGGGCAAGAGGACGAAAACGAGAATTTCGCAAAGAAACCAAAGGCCCCATGAAGTGACCAGGAGATTCCAATTGTGTCCTTGAGCGAGTCCGATCCATTTCAAGGCAAAATAAGTTATGAGGACAAAAGATGCTGCCTTCCCTAATCCGAGAGTGATGTTATCAATGCTTTTTATGTAGTTGGAATCAGCCCTCCGTTTGAAGAAGAGTTTGGTGAGCCAGCTGATAAAAATCACCATGGATAACCCGGCCGCTATGCTTGAGATAAAGAAAAGCCATGGAATGTATGTTGTGTACCAGAGGGGGTGAAGTTTTCCTGGCATGAGAAGAAACATAGCACCAAGAGCTGACTGGTGAAGAGTGGAAAGAATGACGCCGAAGATTGTAAGTCCGATATTGATTTTCAAGACTCGTTTTCGGAAGGTCTTCAAACCGAGCCATTCGAATGCGGAAGGGGAAAATTCGAGGGCTTGGCACGAAAGATAAAGAGCCACATGCCAGGCCACCAGAAACATCACGGAGGCTGGGCCATAGGAGACGAACATGGGATAGTAGATTCGCCAAGGTCGCCCAAGGTCAATGAGAAGAAAGACAACAGCAAAGAAATATCCGAGAAAACCAATCAGGATAGCATTCTTGACAACAGGATAATATTCTCTAAGTCTGAATAAGTATACAGCAGATCCAAGAACATATCCTGAAGCTGAGAGAGGAACCACAGAGAAAAGACCCAAGGCAAGAGTCAGCCCCCAGGGCTGAACATCTGAAGCGCTCGTTATGGCAGCTAAGCCTCGAGAAAACCGGAGAATAATAAAATAGAGCCCTATAATGACAATAAATCCGACAACAATATTAAAGGGAGAGATGAGTTTTTTAATGTATTCCCTCATATTCAACCCAAGAAGCAGGTTCTCCCTGATCCATGGCCCGACTACGGCAAGCTTTCTCGATTGTTTATTCATGATTGATCGACCTGTCTGTTTTGATTTGAAGCATCAGTCATAGAAACCTCATCGCGGCGTTTCGAAAAGAGGTAGATACCTCCAAGTAGGGTTGGCCACACAACAAGAACGAGGGGAACAAATGCGAGAAATTCCTTGGTAAACTCCGGAAAAGGTGTTGTCCCCAGATTGGTTGCAAAATCTAGCCGTTCGAAGGGAACCCCAGAAATATACAGCCAACCTGTTCCTCCGGCTTCATGTTCGCCGTAAATATGATCAAGATATTTGTCTGGCCTGGTACTTATCCTGTTCCTGGCCAGTGAAATCAACTGGCTTCTCTTGCCGAATGTAATGGCCTCGACAGGACATACCCCAGAACATGCGGGAACTTCTCCTTTATCAATCTTATGGTAGCACATAAAGCATTTTTGGACTTTGGGATGGAATGCATTGGAATATTCATAAGTTGGGATGTAGAAGGGACAGGCATTGATGCAGTATTTGCATCCGATACAGACTTTCTCGTTATAAACGACTGGCCCCTCGGGAGTTTTCTTTAGAGCACCTACCAGACAGGCGGATGCACACGCCGGCTCCTCGCAGTGATTACACTGGACTTTTGAATATACGGGGCCCTCTACCCAAAGTGAGTCGTAATAGCGATTAACCACTGTATAAGTTTTTGAATCTGGTCTTCGCTTATTCTCAAAAACAGATTTGTCTTCAAACGAGATCTGCGGAGCAGGCAGGTTGTTGGTGTCCACACAAGCTTCTTCACAGCGCCGGCAACCCATGCATCTTGTAAGATCAGTCAGCATGCCAAACCGATCTGGATGGCCAGAAAAGTCCGCGCCGGATGCCTTTTTTGCGTTTCCGAGAATACCCCAGCCAAAAAGGGTGCCTCCTAACAAAGAGGCGCTTTTGAGGAAGCTCCTTCGATTTGTTTTTTTCATGATTTTCTTCCTTCGTTTTTTATCTTTTCTCATTTTTTTCATCCAATCCATCTATGGCATAATATTTATAATGGCCTGTGGCAGAGCAAGCACGTTTCGTTTGTCCTCCCAGCATGATCCTCAGGAACTCTTGTTGCCCCTGCGATGCCTTCTCCATGACATATGAGGCAATCTTGGTTTCCATCAACTTCATGAGGAAGCTCGTGTTTGGCAAGCTCAGCTTCATCCACAACAGTCTTATGGCAGAGACGGCATTGGCCGTTGTTCACGCCGGCATGGTCAGAAGGCATACCAGGGACTCCTGACATTTCACCTTTGTGACATTTAAAGCAGTTCTCCACCCCTGTCAAAGGATGAAGAACAGATAAAGGCGGAATAGCTGCCTTGTGATGGCATCCAGTGCACTCAGTGGGACCCACTTGTTCTTCCTTATGGCAGCTAATGCAGCGCAAATGGTAAACATGTTCTAGCCCAGGTTTGCGTAAATCACTTGGATCGAAAGAAGCAGCGTGACACTCCTGGCAAGGAGGAGTTTCATCTCCGCTTTCATGGTGGCAAACAGTGCATTCTGAAAATTCTATATGCATGTCATGGTCGAATAAGGCTGGTCCGTACATTTCCACTAGAATCGCTGGATTGATGAATGGCATTTCTTTTTCCTCAGGAGCTGGGGCATATCGGGGCTGCTGGACGATGCTGTAAGCAGCCAAGCCGGCAAGGCCTATCGAAAGGATGACCAATACAATAACCCTTAGCCCGAGTCTTTTTCCTTTTGGGAATAACACTTGCCAAAATGCGATGAATCCAATCATGAAGGCGATTGCGATTAGGTAGCTTGTCCCTTTTGTAAAAGTTAAGAATTCAAGCAAAGTATTCATTTTCTCCTCCAATTGACCGCTCATAAATGCTCATATATTTTTACCCTTATCCACCATATATGTGTCAGCATGCCATTCCATTGCATTGATCCTGCGAGAGTGAAAAGGGGTGGAATTCTTTGTGAACAAGGTCAAAGCTTAATGATTTCAATCCTATAAGTGTTTGAATGTATGCGCGTGAAGATGTCCTATTAAATTTATTAAATCTATTGTAATTATAAGTAACGTATTGTAAACATTATAATTACACTCGAATTTTATTGGGGGGAATTCTTTTTGTCAATAAGAGAATTTCAGATAAGAATTTCAGTAGACTTGTTATGAGGATTCGATATTTGTAGGAGAAAACGCTAGAACACGATGTGATAATTGAGTTTAAGCCTCCCTTCACCTAGCTTGTGGGGCCGCTCAAATGTTCATTATAGAACTACGGATTTAGGTTGTCATGTTTGTGCCAGCAGATAGAAAGGACAAAAGCGAATTGTAAAGGGGCGATATAACAGCCCTTTTTATTTGATTATTCGAGATTTCCTAGAGATCCTAGCTTATATTTCAAATCTGTCAAGGTTTCTTCGATGAACATATAATTGTGGATCCCGATACTCCCATCGAGCTTGATCGTTTGCAGTTCTTTTTCGATCCCTCTAAGGATATCGCGCTCCTGAGGAGTCAGTGTGAGATTTCTTTTTTCCTTTATGGAATCGGAAGTGGAGTCGATTAATTCTCTGATTGTGGTTTGCCACTCCGTATGCATCTCTGCGTAATCCTCATCGTGGCACTCAGCACATTTTCCTTTATCCGAGCGATAGATTTTCTTATTGTCTCCCAGATGGCAATCCAGACATTCCACTTCAGCCTCAGCCATAATGTCCATCGGAATTTCGTGGCCATTCATTTCCCCGCCTTCGTAATAGGTTTTTTGTAATGTATGGCAGCTGCCGCAGTCGATATCTGCATCTTTGTGGTGGCAGGTGGCACAGCTCTGTTTGGTAGCGATGAATTCTCCGTGTGTCCGGACGTTGGAGTGGCAGCTGGAACAATCGATCTTCTGTTCGATCAAGTGGTTCTTGTGGGGAAAATTCAAACCGAAAATCTCTTTATTGATTTCTTCGATCCCTGTGTGACAATTCGCACAAAGCGTAGGAATCTCGCTTGATACGATCTGAAAGGCTTGAGGCTTGTATCCGGATTCGACGACTTGTAAGGCTTCGAGCATCTTGTTGTATGACGCCATCAGAAGCTCCTGGGAAAAGGTCACGTTGTGAACGCTCTTCCCCTGTTCGACGATCTCGATGTTGAAATCTGCCTCATCGAGCAAAGATTCAGCATCGGGTTTCTTCCCATGATTCGTCCTCGTTATTACTTGATTAACTTGTCTGTATATTGACTTGATCTGACCTAATTTTTTTGCCGTCGATTCCTCCCAACCCTTTAAAATCCTGGCAAAACCCTTCCCGTGACAGGATTCACAAGCATTGGCATCGGAAACCAGTGTGTCGCTTGTGATCAAAGTTCCACCATGTTCCTCATGGAAGATGTGACAGCCTTTGCAGCTAAGCCCTTTTTCCAGCATGACGTTGGGCATGGGGTGGTCAAGGCCTTTACCACCCTCTCCTATGTACAGGATTTTTTGGGCTTTGTGATAATCCGTGTGGCAGGAGCCACAGTCTGCAATAGCGTCGATATCCTTTACGATCTTGTGCTGGATTTCCAGATGGCATTGGTTACATTCGATTTTATCCTGATAAATATGTTCCGTGTGCATGAGGTCTGTGTCCTCGTATTTATCCAGCCTCTCCTGTTCTCCGTGGCATTTGTAACAGTTCTCCCGAGGGACTTCGCCATCTCCAAAAATAGTGTTGCTGTGGCATTTATCACATGAGAAACCATTATCAAAGACCAGGGTGTGATTATACCGGGGAGATTGGGGACCTACGAGGGTCTCTTTCGTGTGGCAATGACTGCAGTTGTCGATCTGTGGGTAATATTCGCTTTCTTTGAAATGACAGATGAAACAGGAACTCTCCGTGACTGTTATGTGCTCACCCTGTACGATCTGAGAGTGACAGCTCGTGCACTGGAGCTGCTTGCCTCTTTTGAGGTCCTCGAAATGGATTTTATGATCGAATGCGACATTGTTGAACAGTACCTGACCTTCCAGGAGCCTTTTGTCATGACATCCCTCTTTGAGGCAGCTGTCGTCCCTAATCTCAGCCCACGGCTTGGATTTGACATACAGTTTTGTCCAGTAGCGGCCGACCATGACCAATCCTTCGATCTTTTTCCTCAATTTTGACCGGATGCCGCCTCCTGGAGGATAATGACACACACTGCACTCGACATCCTTATGAGAGGATGTTTCCCAACTATTGAAAAAAGGTTTCATGTAGTGGCAAGAGGCACAAAAATTCGAGTGGGACGTGAATTCTACAGAGCCTACAGCGACGATTACAAAAAAGACAACTAGGCTGAGGAGAATGATGAGTCTTTTTTTCTTTTTTTTCCTATTTTGCATAGCTTCTTCCTGAGTGCTTTAAATAAATTTAGATCAAATGGCTCCTTTGTCCTACCCTATTACGCATAACTGTGGAGTCCGGCCAGAAGGTAGTTCACACCGAAGTAGGTGAACAAGGCCGCAAGGAAACCGATAATGGCGATAAGGGCGGATCGGCGGCCTTTCCATCCCATCACGATTCTTGTATGGAGATACAGGGCAAAAACGAACCAAGTGATCAGGCTCCAAGTTTCTTTAGGATCCCAGCTCCAGTAGCTGCCCCATGCCTTGTACGCCCAGACCATGCCGAATACCAGGCCTCCCAGAGTAAAAAGGGGAAAACCGACAGCAACACATCTATAGCTGATGGAATCCAGTTTTTCAGCCGTTATGGCGCCTTCCTTGGCAACTCCTTTTTTCTCTCTGGAATCAGCAACCAAATACATGATGCTCGTGACGAAAGCCACGGCAAAGAAGGCTTCGCCCAAAAGTGTCACCGAAACATGCAGCCATAACCAATAACTTTGGAGAGCTGGCATGAGGGGAGCGGCCTCATCGGGCATCAGCGGAGATGATGCTAAGGCCATGATGCCGATGATGATCAGCATCAAGTAGGGTCCCGCTTTCCGAATGTTGTATTTGTACTCGATGATGATGTAGGCCAAAGCTCCAGACCAGGCTAGAAAGGAAAGAGATTCGTACATGTTGGTGAAAGGGGCATGTCCGCTCTCGATCGTCCTCCAGATCAGTGCAAGGGTATGGACAAAAAATCCAACGGTCACCACTGATAAACCGGTTTTGGCGGCACTTTCCTTTTTCGAGAACAAAAAAACAAAGTAAAAGAAAGCAGCGATGAAATAAACAGCAAATGTGATTAGAAATAGAGTTGATTCGTTCATTGTGATCTCCTGAAGGACACCATGATCCGCTTGAATTCCGATTCAAGAGCCAGTTTGCTTTTTGCTGATCTTCCTGCAGAAATAATCTCGGTTTTGCCCTCTTTTTCCATTAAGATGAGGCGTATATCCCTTGGGGGCCAGTAGAAAGCCAAAAACAGCCCGATCATAAGAAGTGTGCACCCCACCCATATATAGTTCACGCCGGGATCCTTGGCCATCTGGATGCCGGAATACTGGGATGTCTGGATGTCTTTGAATTCGAACTTATAGTCGGCCTCTTCCTCTGAGTGCATCTGCGAAAAATCGGGGAATTTTGCGAATATCCATCCCGAGGAAATTTTATCCTCGCCGCGATACACTTCGATGAAAACAGCCGGATTGTTGGGGTTTAAAGAGCGAGTCCTGGGTTGGTTCCCGTCGATGATAAAGTCAGGCAGGAACTGGAGGGCCTTGAATTCCAGGTTCTCCTCATCCCAAATCACCTTTTCTCCCAACCTGACAAAAGCATTCTTTTGGGAAGAAGGATCCGATGTCTTTATCGCCCATATTTCCAGGGTCGGATTCTGCCAATCCCAGCCATAGCTGCTCTGGTAGAAGACATATCCCTTGTAGGTCAGAGGATGATTAACCTCAATAGTCTTTGTGAGGCGTGGGTTGTCATCCTCCATGACTGTGAGGGTGCTTTTCCAGTCTTTGACGCTGCCGTTCGGATGATATTCTGTTTCGAATTTGTCCAATTGGAGTTTGAAATCGGCACCAAGAACCGGGACGATTTCCCCTTCTGAAATATTAATGTTTGTCCGGAAGCCACTGAAGCCGCTGATGATTCCACCGATCAGGATAACCAGAAGCCCAAGATGGACGATATCTGAGCCGAAGATGCCGAGGATCTTTTTCCTTGCTAAAAGATGGACTTCTGCTTCCTTTCTCGTTTCTTTAATCTTGTAATGGGCGGATCGCAACCCTTTCTTTAATTCCCCTTCGCTCTTCTCCAAGTTCCCTTTCCTAGAGAATCTATCCTGGATTTTGGCTGCTAAAAGTGTTTGATTTTCGAATTCCAGATTCGGTTTGAATGCTCTCCTGAACTTAGCAGCAAGGCGGGTCAGCGTGCAGATCACAATGTTCAGGGAAAACAGAAAAAGAAGGGCGATAAACCACCAGGAATGATACAGGTCCGTTATTTCAAGCCGGATCAGGAGCTCGGATAATTGACCGTACAGTGCCCCATACTCCTCGGCACTTCTCAACTGAGGAATAAAGGTCCCGATCATAGACGCGGCCGTGATGATGATTATCAGAAAAATGGCTAGTTTTACAGAACTTAAAAATCTTATTAATGATTTCATTTTATTATATAAATGAGGAATCTTATAATAGCTATTAATAATATAGGATTAATTAGTTTTTTGCAACCTTATTTTGGCTACTTTAACAGACTAGTGGTTCTGGATTAATAGCTCTTATTTGGAGTTCTGATGGCTTATATATGAAAGGGACTTATTAACCTCGAACGATTCTCTTTTTTCTTAAAATCAATCAGGCGATTCGCTGTATTTTATGCCTGTAAATTTTTAATGTTTTTGGCGAAGCTCCTCTGCCATCATCTTGATCTCAGAAAGGTCTCTCTGCATCTCGCTCCATCCGTACCACAGCGCATAATCAGGGTTGGCGTGAAAAGTCCCCTGGAATGTCCTCATCCGGTGTTCGAGAAACATAACAAACAACTGCTGTTCTATGAGTGTGGGAGCGTCATGGAAAGTGAGGAGATCGGGGAATGGATAAGCATAGTTTTCGGGCTTCGGAAGGATCCCATCCTTGTACAATCCTGCAATCACCAGTATGGCTTCTGCCATCAAGCGGTCTGCAGCCTTTATCATCTGATCGCCTTTTTCAAGTTCTGCCTTGGCAAAATTCAATGAGTGGCATTGATTACAGGTCTTCAGCATCTTTTCCCTTTCTTTTAGCCAATCTTCCTGCGTAAGCCGTGCCACGTTGGCTGCTTTGACAACGTCCAGTCTACCCGTTGGATTGCCATCGGGATCGAGCACTCCCAGCGCTTGGAGGATGGTTGCCCGGTCTTGTGCCCATTGTTTGTCTTCAGGCATCGGCAGTCGAACCGCAAGGAACCCCCATCCAGTCATGACGGCGTGGTTGCCTTCTTGCATGTGGCAGGTCTGACATGTGGGAGCGGCAACGGTTTCGGGCAAGGTTTTATTCTGCTTCAAAAGATACCGAACGCCATGTTTGGATCCGGAATACATCTCCCATTGGGGATGGTCGAATCCCATGTGGCAGGTCTGACATGCTTGAGGCTGCCTGGCTTCCTGGACGGAAAACGCGTGCCGGGTATGACAGGCATCGCAAGATGCCATCCCGAATCCTGCCCCGGTCTTCTTTATCTCCTTTATTTCTGCTTCTGTTTTTATCCCGATCTTGTGACATCCTCCGCACCCCTTCATCCCCTCCATCAGGGCCATGGGTTGCCAGTGTGAG
Organism: Candidatus Aminicenantota bacterium; assembly: GCA_020348385.1. Classification (GTDB taxonomy): domain Bacteria; phylum Acidobacteriota; class Aminicenantia; order Aminicenantales; family Aminicenantaceae. The sequence continues at coordinate 220,859 of CP070750.1, forward strand.
GTGGGCATGGCTTTCATAGCAGCCCAGGCGGCAGCGTGTTTGCCTGCCATGAACTGCTCGACTTTTTCCTCATGGCAGTTGGCGCAGGTCGTAGGTGTGGGGATCTGCACTTTTTCCACATCATACGGATCCTTATGGTCTTCCCCGTGACAAACGGAGCATCCGACCTCGTTTTGACTGTGTTTGCTCAACTGCCAATCTGAAACGATGTTGGGGGTGGTATCCTTGTGACAGTTCACGCACTCTTGAGCGTGTGCTGTCGTGAAGGAAAGAAGTCCGATCATTACCAGTAAAAAAACCGCTTTTTTCATTATTCCCTCCTAATCCTTGTGGTTATTACTCAACAATCTCATAACATCCATTAATGGATGAATTGTCTGATTTAGAATATCGAATTACTCAAGTATTTTCAACAATAAATTTAATTTTTAGAAAAAAAAAGGGCGGCATTTGTATGCCGCCCTTAGGTATTCTACTTGATCTATTCTACTTTCGCCATGTGTATTTGGCGACACTGCCTCCGAGATGTTCGATGGAATCCACGAGTAACTGGGCAACATAGCGGGAATTGTGGATGTATCCGTGGGGATCTTTTTTGCTGACCTGATAGTTGTAGGCAGCTTTGAGTAATCGAGCATGCATGAAATTGTACTTGTTCGGGTAAATGTTCTCTAGAAAGTCGATAGCTCCGTTTCCGTTTGTATCATGGAAGAAATAAGGATAGGAGTGAGAGTCGTAAATGATCGGCATTCCTCTATCAGCCGCGAATTTCTGAATTTCGGCATACAGGGCTTCTTCCAATCCCTTTATCTCATATTTGAGGGCTTCTTTTTCATCCCCGTCTCCGTCATAATCCGGGGTCGTTGCCGGCCGGATTCCGCTGAATTTGAACTTGGCCGGATCTGATCCTGGATTCGGCTGGGAGACGTCCTGTCCATGACAGTACACGCAGTCTTCTTGATTCGGTTTGTACACATTATGTGTTTTACCTGTCACATCATAGGGTTTGTGAGGGCTGCTGGTTCCCATGTGACATTCCACGCAGGTGTCGAACAAACCCATGTGATTTGGGAACATTTTTTGTCCAGCATAGGTTTTCCCTTGAAACTGGAATCCCCCTCGCACTTCACTGCCGTAAAAAACAGCTGCTGTCGGGTAATAGTGGACGTTGATGAATCCCCAAGGTGGGGGTGAAGCATTGATATCCTCAAGAACTGAATCCATGGACTCTCTTCCCTGGTGACAGTTCATACAGAGATTGCTGCTGTCGCCGAGATCCTTGACCACCCCAGAAGGAAATGTAACGGTTGGTGAATTGCGAAGGGAGGGTGGAGAGGTGTGGCAAGTGGTGCAGAGCATGCCATTGGCTGCTTCGGTATCCACATTTTCTCCGTTTTCCAAGTAATAGGCCAATCCATCAGCGCTGTGGCATCTGGCGCAGCGGCCAGGAACTATATATTCGTCTTCGTCCCAATGTCTCCAAGCCTCTGCCGAACCATCGAAGTGCCCCTCATCGCCCCGGTGTGATCCTGTCATGTCGACAGGGACGAGTAATTTGGAATTCAGGTCCATGATGGAATCATACAAGAGCTCGATAATGTATTTTCCTCCATGGGCGAAGGAATTGGGGTCTTTTTTGGAAACCTGGTAATTGTAGGCCGCTCTAAGTAATCTGGGTGTGAAGGATCTGTATTGATTTCCGTAGTTCGCCTCATCGGTGTCTGGAGCGCCGTTTCCATTCAAGTCATTGAAGAAGTAGGGATAGGTATGCGAGTCATACACGATGGGCATCAGGGCTGTATTTCTTGCATACCGCTGGATGGCTGAGTACAGTTTGGCTTCCAAATCTTTGATTTCATAGTAGATGCCTTCTTCCATATCACCGTCCCCATCATAATCCGTAAAAGATCCGTAATAGCGAATGTTTTTGGGATCGGTGATGCCGGTATGGCATGTGTTGCATCTGAAGAGATCGACCTGTAGCGAATGGGGATTGTGGCAGGTTATACAGGCGTTGTAGCCAGTCACATGGGCGAATCGAGCATCGTATTTCATATCATCGTACTCATATCCGCCCTTGATAACCGTACCCAACTGGTTGGCTGCGGCAACATAATAATGGATGTTGATGAATCCCAGATCTGCGGTGACGGTATCGTCATCCACGTCGGCTTCCTCGATAGCCTCATCAACATCTTTTTTGGATTCTCTCCCTTGGTGGCACTCCATGCACAGGGCTTCGGGTCCCAATTCTTCGACCGTCACACCCGAAGGAAAGGTCACATCTGTGTGGTTGTGTACGATCCCAAGTTCGGAGTTTGTGTGGCAAGCATCACAGTTGATGTTGTTCTCGATGCCAGGTCCTGCAGGCACGGCAGTACTTACACTCCCCGTAGTGATGAACTCATTGTATCCTTGCGTGCTGTGACATTTGGCACATCTTGTCGAGATCTCGCCGTCCTCATCCCAGTGCACAAACGCCTCGTCTTCTGAATGTGAATGGGCTGAGGTCTCCCACAGCTTTTCCGCATGAGATGCTTTGGATTGGAGCGAGACTTCTTGGCCGGCAAATTGGGAACTGGCCGCGAAGAAAACGCCCACCCCCATGACTAATAGAATCGCAATTATCTGTGGTTTTTTTATCATTCTTGTTCCTCCCATTATTTCCACCGATAGCCAAAGGATATTTCCAATATATTCGCACTGTAATCGTTGAATCCGGACATTTTCTCTTTGAAATCTACGTAGCGGTATCCGATTTGGCTTACGAGTCCGTTGTTGAATGTATATTCCACATAGGCTTTGAGCGTGAACCGGTCAATCTCCCAGAAACCTCTGTTCCAGTAGACGTTGGTATATCCACCCAAGGCCCAATTGTCGGCCAAGTCAGCTGAGAGTGATGCATCGAAAAGATTGGATTTTCCCTCATAAAGGATATCCCAGGGAAAGCTTCCTGGCCCTGTCCAAGTTGGCGGATAAGCGATTGTCCGACTGCCTTCGTGTTTGACGTCTATCAGGGCATAACCTCCAGATACGTGGATTTTTTCACCGTTATATCCGATCCGCAGGTTCAACTGATTTTTGGTGGAATCCCACCGATCGTCATAGACTTCACTTTTGGCTTTATTCCAGAGATAGGAACCGGAGAAATGGAAATCATCGATATTCGCTTTGGCTGTGAATCGGAATCTGTGGAAACTTGTAGGAGATATCAGTGTGAATGGATCATTATAATCTCCGAACTGGTAATCAGCCGTAAACTTAAAGGCCCGGATATCCCATTTGATATTTCCGTACAGCCCGTTTCTTGTGGTTTTTTCTTCAAAGGCTACGGTTTCGATTCCCTCCAGGTCCCTTATCTCGTATCTGTAACCCGCAGTCAGAACCATCCGAGGAGTGAATTGGTATTGCAGGCCACCCTCGGCAGCCTTGTTGGAGTATTTCATCCTGGCATCTTCTTTTTCTCCATCGACGGTGAGGTACCCTTCTTGGTCAAAATCGTTGAATCGGAATGCTGCCACCACGGCAAGCCTATCGAACATGAGGTAGGTGACATCGAAATCGAACAAATTGATATTGCGATCGAATTTTCCGTTTCCGCTATGGCTGTAGTCGAAAAATTTCCCGAGGTAATTGATGCCATCTGCTTCTTCCGTGTATGTCAGATCCATGTCTTGATTGCTGATCTGGGCAAACGCAGTGATGAATAACCTATCGAAGGCACTCCCTGTGGCTTTGAACGTATGGGTGTATGTTTTGAGATCGTAAGGCTGATCCAAGTTGAAAAAGTTCAATTCTGAAGGATAGCGGGCGCCCTCTCCTCCATCGGTTGCGCCGGGAAGGAATAGGCTGTTGGTGTTCTCATAATCCATCACCCTTTCCTCGAAAACGAACGTGAAGTTCTTCAGGTGAAAATCCACTCCGATAGCGAATTGTTTGTAATTTTCTTCGATGGGCTTGTCGAATTCGAACTCTATCCTGTTGATGTCCAGAGTCAATGTGCTGTCGCCTTTTTTGCTGTACTTGTCGAAGTTCAGATAAACATCGACATACTTATGCAACCAGATTTTGGCGAACATGCTGTCCATGGTTCTATCGAAATTGAACGTAAAGGGATTGTATAGGTGTCCGCCATCGATTTCATGCTGGTCAGCATAGTAGTAATTGGATTTTCTTCGATCGTATTGGAATTTGTATTTTCCAGTTTTCTGGATGGCCAGTCGAAAGGTCTCATAGGGGTCGCCACCCAAGTTGTACATGTTGAGATCGATTCGATCGAACAGGTTCTTGAAAGTTTCATTGGGAATGATCTGCAGATTGAAGTTGAATAGTCTCAATCCATCATCCAAGTTGATGTCTTGTTTGTATCTTTCGACTGTCCCGTTCGTGTCGACAAATCTGTATCCGAACAAGAACTTCCCGTAAAGATTTCTCGATTGCTCTTGGGCCTGAAGGGAAAGTGCGGCAGAAAATACCAATACCGTCAGTATCAAGGCTAAAAATATTTTTTTATTTCTCATGTTTTCCCTCCTATTTCAGAAAAATCTTGCTCAGGTTGGAGCCATGAACGGTAGCATGACAAACTGTGCAGTTGGTGGAGTATGAATCGAAACGGGCGTGGAAGGATGGGGCCATTACATGGCAACTGAAACAAAGGTCAGAAACGCTCTGGTGAGTAAGCATATGCTTGTTGGGTGATCCATGAACCTCATGACATGCCCTGCAACCCTCGATCCTTGAAGCTTCATGTTCGTATAAAAAGGGACCGCCTTTGTCCGTGTGACATTTGAAACAGGCTTCATGTTTGAATCCTCCTAGGCGTTCTCCGGTTGACGGTGCGTGTTGATCGTGACAGATCGTGCATTCCATGATTCCTTCTTGGAGACGATGTCTCTCGTTCAGTTGAAACTGCGCAACGACATCTTCATGGCACGAAACACAGACTTTGGACGGGCGCTTCCTTCCGGGGATTGCTGACATCAAATCGGTGTGGCAGTTTGTGCAGTCCATTGCGGCTTTTCCATGGGAGCTTGCGAAAAAGCGGGCACGAGTTCCACTGTGACAGTTTAAGCATTTCGTCGTCTTTGCCTGAACGTCATCTGTCTTTTTGAATGCAAAAATAGTACCAGCTCCGCCGCCTTCATCCAGATGTTTTGCGGGATCTCCGTGACAATTTGCACAGAGGATTTCGACGTTTTGAGCTGTTTCGGCCCATTTTTCAGCTTGGATTTCGCCATGACGCACAAGTTTGAAATCAGCACAGACATCATCGTGACATTCAGCACATACTCCATAACTCTCTTGAGTCGATAGAGGAGCGCCGTATAGGCAACTCATGCTGATAACGACCGCGCCGATAAATCCTAACAAAATCACGAGGGGTAATTTCATCTTTTTGGCTGTCGTCTTCATCTAGTTGGCCTCCTTGTTAATTTTTTTGTATTTTTTCAAGAATCCCTTCCAAAGCTTGTTATCTTTTCCCGATTCGATCATTTAGCTTCACTTGTCCGAAATGGGGGCCTGATCTAAGGCCTCCTTAGCGATAGATAACAATTGGTCCGATTTGAAAGGTTTTTCTATTATGGCAAACACCTGTAAATCGCCAAATTCCGGCTGCATTGTTTGTTTCGGATGTGCCGATAGAATGATGGTCTTCACTTCAGGCCGGAATTCTTTTATTTTTTTCAGCATTTCGATTCCATTCTCATCTTGAATTTCTAAATCTGCGATGATGAGATGGTAAGGAATGTCTCTCGTAAGTTTGATGGCTTCTCCGGCCGTATCAGTCGTGTCGACATCGTAACCTTCCTGAGTCAGGATTTCCTTCAAAGACCACCGGATAAGCTTTTCATCATCGATCACCAGAATTTTTGGTGCCGTATGTCCTGGATTCCTTTTATTATTATTGTGTAGTTTAGCCATTTGATAGAATTGATATATTCTATGTATTTAGCAAGTTCTGTGCCATATTGTACTGTTTCCCCAAATTTTCTCTTTGTTGTTGAAATTAAAGGAGTTATAAAATCAGGTTTTCATATAATATCCTTCTCCCATCCATCGTTTGGGTCATTTGGCCCAAAAAGCGGGGCATATCACCCAATTTCTCTGCCGCGGAACAAACAAATTTGATTCAATGTTGAGCGATGGGAGTTGACTAGTGCTTCAAAGAGAGTGACTCAGTTCTTTTGAATTCAGCCCGTATTTTTTTATCTTATATCTCAAAGTGTCTCGGGTGATTTTTAAAAGCTTTGCGGCTTGAGATTGGTTGCCGTTTGCTTTTTTCAAGGCCTCTTTCAGAAGTTCCTTTTCCATCTCTTCAAGTGAAAGGCCGCTCGTCGCGAATTTACCGGGGGGGTTATGGCTGGATTCCATCGGACTTTTACCAAGTGGGATGGGGAGGTTCTTGGTCGTGATCAGGGATTCCTCTTCGAAGATCATGGCTCTTTCCACGGCGTTTTTTAGCTCCCGCACATTTCCTGGCCAGCCATATTCCATGAAAAGTTTTTCCACATCCGGAGCTAAGCCAGTGATATCCTTCCTGAATTTGGAATTGTAATGAGAGATGAATTGCTGAGCAAGAGGAATGATATCACTTTTTCTTTCTCTGAGAGGAGGGATAAAAACAGGACAGACGTTCAATCTGTAATAGAGATCTTTTCTAAAGTTACCTTCCTCACAGGCTATCTCGAGATCTTGGTTCGTCGCTGCGATAACTCTGATATCGACCTCGATGTCTTTTAAGCCTCCAACCCGCTTAAAGGTCTGTGTTTCGAGGAAACGCAAAAGTTTTGCCTGCAGATGAAGGTTTAGTGTGCTGATCTCATCCAAAAACAATGTGCCGGCTTCTGCCAACTCTACCAGGCCTTTTTTTCTCTGCTTGGCGTCGGTAAAGGCACCTTTTTCGTAACCGAACAACTCACTTTCGAGCAAATTTTCGGGAATGGCTGAGCAGTTTATGGCCAGGTATGCTGATTGGTCGCGGCGGCTCAAATAGTGTATGGTTTGGGCAAGCAGGTCTTTTCCTGTGCCGCTTTCTCCTTGCAATAAAATGATCGAAGCTTCGCTTTCAGCAATCTTTCTAACCATCTCGAATACCTGCTTCATGGTTTTGGACTGGGCGACAAACTGAGATGGATCGAACTGTTTTTTCTCTCTCTCTCGATAATAAGCGACCTCTTTTTTTAAAGATGCTGTTTCCAAAGCATTTTTAATGGTATTTTTAAGTTTGCTGTCGTCTATCGGCTTTGTAATAAAGTCATAAGCACCTCTACGCATTGCGATTACTGCATCATCGATGACTCCATATGCTGTCATCATGATCACAGGAACTTCTGGGTTTTTGTTCTTGAGTTCTTGCAGTAAATCCGTCCCCTTCTTGTCGGGTAGTTTGACATCGAGCATGACCAAATCAGGAGCTTCTTCCTCGGCTTTAAAAAGGGCTGTTTCCCCGTTTTCTGCTTCTGCCACGTCGAAATTCCATTCCTGAATTTTTTGACTAAGACTCCAGCGGAGCAGTTTTTCATCATCCACAATCAAAACTTTTCTTTTTCTCATGATGGATTCCCTTATCCCAGAACAGGAAGGAGGATAGTAAAAGTCGTTCCTTCATTCTCGACGCTTGTGACGTCAATCGAGCCGTTGTGGGCGTCTATTATCTTTTTGCAAATCGAAAGGCCGAGGCCTGTCCCCATTTTTTTTGTCGTAAAAAAAGGATGGAACACCTGCGAAAGATGTTCCCTTTTTATCCCTTTCCCGTTATCCGATAATATTATTTCCAATTCGTTTTTATTTTTTTCCTTAAGTTCGATGGCAATTTTCCCTTCTCTCTCGATGGAGGCAATAGAGTTCAAGATCAAATTCAGCAGAACCTCTTGGATCTTGTTACAGTCAATATGAGTAAGCCTTTCTCTTTCAAGCGAACGAAAATGAAAATGGATGTCCTTGCTGTTGATGTGAGGTTTTGCCAATTTTATAGCGTCTTGTATGCATTCATTGGGATCAACTTGGCCAATTTTCATGTCTTTTGGTTTGGCATAAATCAGCAAGTCCTGGATGACTTGATTGATTCTTTCTATCTGAATCAGCATTTCTGTAAATATTTCTTTTTTTGGATCCGATTCATCCGTTCTTTGATTGAAGATTTCCAATGCTCCCTTCATTCCGGCTATGGGATTTTTGATTTCGTGAGCCAACCCTGCAGCCAATTCTCCGATGGAGGCTAGATGGCCCGCTTTGACCATCTGTTCATTGTAAAGTTCTTCGACTTTATGATTGGCTTCTTTCAGCTTCCCTATCATTTCATCAAAATTTTTTGTCAAGCTGCCTATCTCGTCGGATTTATAGGAAGATAATTCTAGGTTGAGATCTCCTTCTTGGGCTTTTTTCATCTTATCTTTCAGTTTGGAAATGGGACGATTGATCAATCTTTCGAAAAGTCGGATGATGATAAAAGCTAGCGTTCCCATGGCAACGAGGCTGATGATAATGGCCTGGGTTTGGCTGTTTCTAAGAAGAATGGCAGCCGGAGCGTAATCGATGCTGACCTCTAAAATACCAGTTTGCTTAAGGCTTGAATCATGGCATCCAAAACACTCCTTTTTGTTTTGGATAGAACGAAATTCCTGTATCCTGGATGGTTTCTTGACAAAATAGGTGCCAAACGGATTCTGGCTTGAGAGGAATGAATTCAAATTATCCAGGGTGCTGGGGTTTACAGAGTTGCCGTGTTCTTCTTCTGAAGAAGAACGTAAAATCTTCCCCTGGGCATCAAGGATTCGTATCTTTGTGATATCATTAGTGGAAGCCAGCTCGGTTAATGAAGATTGATGTTCGACCATATTTTCGTCTTTCATGGAATAAAAAAGACTGCTCTCGATTATTGCGCTCAAAAGTTCCGCTTTTTGCCGGCTCATGGTTTGAATCACATTTTTCTGTGCATTCAAATACAAGAAAGCCACAATAATGGCTGTTATACCTCCGATTACGGCCACATGGAGGATTATTTTGTTTATTAATTTCCAATCCCTTGGATGTCGATTAATCATACTAAACCTATATAATCCAACTATTCAATAGACATTATAAGGTAATAATCCTCAGCTGACAATCAATAAATGCGGATTTTATCGTATAAGATTGGTTATTTCTATTTTTGTTTCTTTTTCTTCGCGATCTCGATGAGATCTTGGAGTGTTTTGCTTTCAAAATAGTTCTGCAGCATCTCGCTTGCTTCCTTCCAGATTTCATATGTAGCGCACTCCGTCATCCGTTCACAACTACCAGGGTCTTCAACACAGTCGACAAGGGCACATGCCCCTTCTAAAACTTCGACGATCTCACACAGTGTAATTTCGGAGGGCTGTTTTGCCAGTGTATATCCTCCACCAGCCCCCCGTACGCTTTTGACTAGTCTATTTATTTTAAGGGGAATTATGATCTGTTCCAAATACCGAATGGATAGGTCTTCTTCCTTGGATATGTTTTTCAGCACGACCGCTTCTTTGCCCTCGTTATAATGAAGAGCTAGATTGAGCATCAGGCGTGTTCCGTATCTTCCTTTGGTGGATAGTTTAATCATGAAGATCTCCTTGTCGGAAATAGTCTATAAAGCCTGTCAAACGATCCTGCGAAAATAACATGTTATCTCTATTTGACATATAAATCTTATACGAATTCTAGAAATAATGTCAAGTCAAGAAAAAAATCGATAAGAAAAGATATTGAGGATCTCGGTTATTTTCGAGCAGAAGACTTCTTTTTTTTGGATATTTTTAATAAGTCTTCCAGTGTTGTGTTTTCGAAATAGTCCTTAAGGAGATAGCTGGCGCCTTTCCAGATCTCATAAGTTGCGCATTCTTTGATTCTGTCGCAATAATCATCATCATCCACACATTCGACGAGACAGCATGTTCCTTCCAGAGATAAAAGGATTTCTCTGAGTTTGATATCTGATGGATGCCGGGCCAGGATGTAGCCTCCTCCCGCACCCCGAATGCTTTTCACAAGTTTGGAGATCTTGAGCGGGATGATGATCTGTTCGAGATAGCGGATCGAGATATCTTCTTCATCAGATACCTTTTTGAGTATGACAGATTCATTCCCGTTATGATAATGGTGAGCAAGGTTTACCATAAGTCGAGTTCCGTACCTACCTTTGGTGGAAAGTCTTATCATGGATGACTCCTTTTAGTATAAGTTGCTAAAATTAAACCAGTTAAAATCATATCGGAAAAATAGTTTTTTTTCAACACATATTCATAAAAATTCTAGGGAAAATAGCAGCCTATTCCCTGGGGCCGAAGATCTTGGTGCCGATTCTTATGATATTGGCTCCTTCCTCGATTGCCACTCGGTAGGAATTTGTCATCCCCATCGAGAGATTTCTCATCTCGACACCTGGGATTTCTAAAGACTTTATTCTATCGAACAAGTTTTTTGTTTCAACAAAAAAGGAACGTGCATTCTCAGGATCACCAAAAGCCGGTCCCATGGTCATCAAACCCCGTATCTTTATGTTTTTAAATCTTGTCGCCTCATGGATAAAATCTTCTGCTGCAGTCGGCATCACCCCGAATTTTTGAGGTTCTTGTCCGCTGTTAATTTCGATGAGAACGGGCATAATTTTCCCCACTTGGGCGCTGCGTTTATCGATTTCTTTCGCGAGATCCAAAGAATCCAGCGTCTCGATCATATCGAATATCTCGACGGCCTTCTTGACTTTATTCCGCTGAAGATGCCCGATGAAATGCCATTTCACCTTGTGACCGACGAGTTCAAAGGCCTTAAGTGCTTCCTGTACGTAGTTTTCTCCGATAATTCTCACTCCCGCATCTGCCGCTCGCATAATTTCTTCGGGCGTGCGTGTTTTCGCCGCGGCTACAAGCTCCACTCCTTCAGGCAGTTCGGCAAAAATCTTGGCTACATTTTCATCAATCATTTCGAATTCCGTCTCCTGTTCATGAGCCATTTCTTTGCTGCCACCTCGATTGTGGGGTGAGACGGGTCGGCTAGGCTCATGAATAGCACGGGTGGATAAAGGTTATTTCATTACCAGCAAAATTGCAAGCTGTAGCCCCATACGCGACAAGCGAAATATCCCTGCATTTTATTTTACTTTTCATATCGGTAGGAGAATATTACAATAGAACAGAACGATTAGAGGGTTGAGGAGTCCTCATCCAAATGAATGATGTCTACGTAGCTGGGGTTAGTTTGACTCCCTTTGGCAAGGATTTCCGGCCCATCGGTGTTATTTTGGCGGATGCTTGTCAGAAAGCTCTCCAAGATTCCTCTCCCTTCGTCTCGAATACCGTTCCCGATTGTCTGGTCATCGGCAGCATGGATCCCATCGGATTTGCCAGACAAACAGGCCTCGACTCCCTTGTGGGCATGGAGCTGGGACTTCGCAGAGACACTGAGATTTATCATGTGGAATTGGGATCGGCCACGGGAGCCGCTGCGGTTGAGTTGGGAAAAAGATTGACTTCATCTGGACTCAAGGTCCTTGTCTGTTTTGGGGAGAAAATGAAGGGAAAGTTGAAAAATGAAGAAATCCCCTCTCAGATTTCGACTGTGATTGCCGAAGAGGAACGAGAAAGAGGGCTGGGAGAGATGCCGGCTGTGGCGGCCCTTGCTTCATACGAGTACATGGATGCGTACAAAGTTTCGGAAAAAGATTTCCGGAAAGCCTGTTTCGAGATGGGCCGCCAAAGTCTAGAATTTGGCTCCTTGAATAACTATGCCTATTTCCGGCAGCCCATATCATGGGAAGACTACAAGAACCCCGATATCAATCGATTTATTGCCAAACCTCTCACTAAATTCGATTGCAGCGGTTCCTACAATGGAGCCGGTGCCGTTTATTTGATTCCCGATCAAACGGATATCAAGCTGACGAGCGTGAAATCTGCCTTTGATCACATCAAGATCGCAGAGAGAAAGACATTGATATATCTTGAATCTGCTGTGATCGCGGGACGCAGGGCATACCAAGAGGCCGAACTGAATCCTTCGGATATCGATCTTTGTGAACTCCACGACGCTTTCAAGCCTGTCCCATGGATAGCGGCCGAAGACCTGGGATTTGCAGAAAGAGGGCAAGGCCACAAATTTGTCATCCTGGAGTCGAACAAAGCAGGGAAAAAGGTTTATATCAACCGATCGGGAGGATTTTTGTCCCGGACCCATCCGCTTGGAGCCTCGGGTGGAGCCCAGTTGGTCGAGCTTGTGTGGCAGATGAGAGGACATGATCAGTATAAGGAAATGTTCGGCAAAGATATAAAAAATCTGGACTACGGCCTATGGTTCAACATGAGCGGATTCGGGAATACGTCCATTGTCGGCATTATCGAACGAACTAAGCCTTTTCGACCCAGGCAAGATTTCAATGCCGAGAATCTGCCTCAGGCCATTCCCGAAACGTTTATCTCGAAAAAAACGCCTCGGAAGGACAGGATTGTGGCTGCGACGCAATACAAACCTCCAGGAGAAGAGGAAGAAGTTAATGTGGCTATTGTCCAAACGAAAGAAGGGGATTTTCGGATAGGATTAGCGCAAGATCCACATGGGGTAAAAAGAGGCAAATACATCAAATGGATACAGCCCGAAGATGGCCCGTATTTTATCAAAGAAGGTTATGTCAAAGGAAGATTATCCGATCTATTCCGCATATTCCGGAGGGAGAAAAGCAAAGGGGATTAGTGATTTTTATTGACAGCTGGGAAGAGCTCAATATAATAAAAGGCTCAGAGGAATAATTATCCTAATGAAGGAGGAATAAATTCATGAATGATATCGTTATTGCAGGAGCTGTTCGGACATCCGGGGGAAGGTTTGGAGGCTCATTCCAGCGGGTCTCAGCCGTAGATTTGGGAGCGCTGGTTCTTAAAGAAGCCGTCCAAAGAGCCGGGATAGATCCTGCTCAAGTGGATGAAGTTGTGTTTGGGACGGGTTGGCAGGCAGGTCTTGGGCCCAATATCGGTCGTCTGGCAACCGTAAAGGCCGGATTTCCCGTGGAAGTGCCGGCATTTACTGTAAACAAGCGCTGTGGATCCTCTTTGCGAGCCGTATCCCTTGCCATTCAGATCATCAAGGCGGGCGATGCGGAGGTTGTTGTGGTCGGCGGATCGGAGAACAGCACACAGGTTCCCTATATCGCTGACAGAGCCAGATGGGGGAACCGGATGGGAGATGGAAAACTTGTGGATATTCTTCACAAGGATGGATTCATGTGCCCGTTGGCAGGTCATCTGATGGGGATGACAGCGGAAACTCTTGTGGAAAAGTACAACATCAGCCGAGAGGAACAGGATGAATACGCAGTGGAAAGCCAGAACAAAGCCGTAGCCGCCATGAAGGAGGGCCTATTTAAGGATGAGATCCTCCCTGTCGAAGTTCCTGCCGGCAAAGGAAAAACCGAGATTTTTGACACAGAGGAAATTCCGCGGGAAGGCGTGAGCGTAGAAAAAATCGCAAAAATGGCTCCCGTTTTCAAGAAGGATGGCACCGTAACAGCTGCCAACGCCTGTGCCTTGTGTGATGCCGCTGCGGCCTTGGTAGTATTAACCCGCGAAAAAGCAGAGGAATTGGGAGTTAAACCGATGGCCCGGATCGTCTCGTATGCGAATGCGGGTGTCGATCCCAAAATCATGGGTATAGGTCCCGTTCCGGCAGTTAACAAAGCCTTAGAGAAAGCCAACTTGAGTTTGGATGATATCGATATCATCGAGCTTAATGAAGCCTTTGCCGCGCAAATTATTGCTGTCGAAAAGGAGCTCAAATGGGATCGCTCCAAAGTGAACGTGCATGGGGGTGCTATCGCACTCGGCCATCCTGTTGGAGCGACAGGAGTGAAAATCCTGACGACTCTTCTCTATGCGCTTAAAAACAAGAATAAAAAATTGGGATTGGTCAGCTTGTGTATCGGCGGTGGCCAGGGTGTAGCCATTATTGTCGAGAATCTGACCTGAGTCGCTATTTTTTCTAAGCTTTTAAACTAACTTTTAGGAGGAAAAATGGATGTGAAAAAACCCTTTGTTGTCGGCGCTGGAATCATGGGAGCAGGAATCGCACAGCTCTGTGCACAAAAGGGATACGATGTCACGGTTACCGATATCTCTGACGAGATAATCGATAAAGCTAGAGGCAAAGTCATCAAAGGACTACAAAGAAGGGTGGAAAAGGGGAAAATATCCCAGGAAGATATGGATTCGGTTCTTTCCCGGATATACTGGGTCACTGGTCTCGAATTAGCTGCAGATAGTGATTTTGTTATCGAGGCGGTCCTCGAGAACATGGATCTGAAAAAAGAAATCTTCCAGAAGTTGGATTCCCTTTGCTCTGCCGATACCATCATGGCGTCGAACACCACAGCTCTATCGGTGAGTGAGATCGCATCGGCGACTTCCCGACCGGAAAAAATCATCGGGATGCATTTTTTCAATCCTGCTGTCATTATGAAGCTGGTAGAAATCATCAGAGGGGAGCAAACAACGGATGAAACGGTGGAGGCAACCAAGGAATTTGCCGAAAAATTGGGGAAGGTTCCGGTCGTTACTTTTAAGGAGGCACCGGCCGGAATCGTGAGCCGTGTTCTGGCTGGTTTGCTCAATGAGGCGGCTGTCGTGTATGCCGATGGGATTGCGTCGCCGGAGGATATCGATGAAGCCATGAAACTGGGGGCAGGACTGCCGATGGGCCCCTTAGCCCTTATCGATATGATCGGATTGGACATCCATCTGGCCAAGATGGAAACACTGTACAATAAGCTGAACGATGAACGCTACAAACCCCCAGATATTATCAAGCAAATGGTTGCTGAAGGGAAGCTTGGGAAAAAGTCTGGGGAAGGATTTTACAAATACTAGTTTTGCCGAATTAGAGGATAAGGAAGGAGCTTGCCATGGATTTTGATTTGACAGAAGAACAGAAAATGATTCAGGATACGATCCGGAAATTCGCCACAGAAGAAATAGCCCCAGTTGCCAGTGAAAACGACAAAAAGGCACAATTTCCGCGGGATATTTTCCTTAAACTCGCGGAGCTCGGATTTATGGGCACTCCTATCCCAGAGGAATACGGAGGAGCTGGGTTTGATTTTATCAGCCACGCTATCGTGGCAGAGGAGATAGGGAGGGTCGATTCATCCCTTCGAGGGACATACTCTGTTCAGGTGTCATTGGTCGAACTCCCGCTTAACAAATATGGGAATGAAGAACAGAAGAAAAAATATCTGACAAAGCTGACGAGCGGAGAATGGATCGGGTGTTTTGGCCTCACAGAGCCTAATGCCGGGAGCGATCCGGCCGGCATGATTGCTACGGCTAAACAGGATGGGGATTTTTATATCCTCAACGGCCAAAAGACATGGATCACTAATGCAGGCATAGCAGACGTAGCCATCGTGTATGCGAAAACTGACCCTGGAGCAGGTGCGAAGGGCATCACGGCCTTCATCGTGGAAAAAGATTTTGAAGGATTTTCGACGCGTGATCTCCATGATAAACTGGGGCTCCGGGCATCGAACACAGGAGAGATTTTTTTGGAAGACTGTAAGGTCCCGAAAGAAAACATATTGGGTGAGGTGAACAAGGGATTTAAAATCGCATTGGGGACCTTGGATTTCGGACGCTACACAGTGGCTGCCGGATGCGTGGGGTTGGCACAAGGATGTGTCGATATCTGTAAGGCCTACGCCAAAGAGCGTATCCAGTTCGACAAACCAATCGCAAGTTTCCAGTTGGTGCAGCAAATGATTGCGGACATGGTTGTGGAATGCGAGGCCGGCCGTCTCCTTGTTTATCGAGCCGGACACTTAAAAAATAAGGGATTGCCCAATACGAGAGAGACTTCCATCGCTAAGTATTATTGCAGTGAGATGGCCAACCGGGTGGCTTACAAGGCCATTCAAATTCATGGTGGATACGGATTTTCTGGAGAATACGACGTGGAGCGTTTTTACAGAGATGCCAGAATCAACACTCTGTATGAGGGGACTTCCCAGATTCAACAACTGATTATCGGGGCCTTTGAACTGGGCATCCGTGCCTTCACTTAGCCTGGCCTACCCACCCCACCCTTGCAATCAAGGATAATTTGATAATTATAAATGAGTACCTTGTTGTCGGGGAGTGGGGAGGCCAGTCTATTTCGGTTTAGAATATTGGGATAAGAATGGAGAAAGACTATGTACAAGACGCTAATTTATGAGAAAAAAGACAATATCGGGGTGTTGACCGTCAATCGTCCGGAAAAACTGAATGCCCTATCCAATGAACTTGTAGGGGAGCTGGAACGGCTCCTGGATGAGGTGGCGAATGACGAAAAACTTCGTGTGCTCGTGATGACAGGAGCAGGGGAAAAGGCTTTTGTAGCAGGTGCGGACGTCCAAGAGCTGGTGGACCGTGATGCTTTGATGGGGAGGAGGGTTTCTCGAAAAAGACAGGAGATTTTTTCTCGCATAGAAAACCTTCCGATACCAGTGATTGCTGCAGTGAACGGTTATGCCTTGGGAGGGGGATTGGAACTTGCCCTGGCTTGTTCTATCCGCTTTTGTTCGGAACAGGCTCAGTTCGGCGCTCCAGAGGTCAAACTGGGTATTATCCCGGGTGATGGGGGGACGCAGCGGCTTCCCCGGCTCGTCGGGCTCGGAAGAGCGATGGAGATGATCCTCACTGGCGATTTCATCGACGCCCAGGAAGCCTACCGGATTGGATTGGTCAATCAGGTCGTTCCCCACGATGAATTGATAGAAAAGACCATGGAACTGGCGCAAAAGATTGCCAAAAGGCCACCTCTGGCAGTTCAGTATGCCAAAGAGGCGGTCAATCGAAGCCAGGAGGGGGATTCGGCCTCAGGATATGCTCTTGAGTCCTACCTCCATGCATTGACCTGCACTACAGAAGATAAAAATGAAGGTGTCAAGGCTTTTTTGGAAAAACGTAAAGGCACGTTTAAAGGTAAGTAGACGTGATACGGGACGATAGGTACTTTATTCTTTTTCCACTGAAAAAGTTCCGACTGCGCCACCCTGAGAAAATTCTCCGGAGATTTTTTTCCCCGTCTCATCCAGTTCTCCGTTGAAGGCTGGATCTCCCTGAACTTCGGGGTGGACGATCTTAAAGGATATTTTCTTCCCCTCAAGATTGAACTCGCCGAGAGGAATATCCGTGGCGCCTTGAATAGGAACATCGATATTTCCCTGGATGTTTTTTTCCTCATCTAGAGATAATTCAATCGTTATCTCCAGTTCCTGTCCCATCACGCTAAGAGCACCATTCCAGGTTCCCAAGAATGGTTTTGTATCTTGGGCTATCAAGGATGAATGAACAAGGAACAAGGCAAGTAAAACAGGAATGAATGTCAGGTTTTTAATCAAAGATCTCTTCATACTCTTCCTCCTAAAGGATAATTATATAGAGGCTTACATAATTACGTAAAAGACAGCAAAAAGTTTTGGTGCCTCCGGATAATTTCTTCTTCAGATTGTCAGAGTGCTATAAAACGTGTACAGATTGGAAATGCTTTAGTAGTGAGAAGAGGAAAAAAGAATTTAGTTGCCAGCCGGCAGGGCGACTCTCGGTGCTCGAATCCAGCTGCCGTTCCAGTTGACCATATCCAGTCTGAACGAAGGCCAATTGTCAACCGTGTAATAGTCATCGTCTGGGGTTGTGGGGTCATAAATCCATCCATCGGATTCCCCATCACGTCCATAAGATTCGATTAAAAAATCCTCAGGCCCCAAATTTTCAGGTTGGATATTGCGCACTTCTGCCTGGCTCCCGAGATATACTTTATAGAACTCTCCCCAATGATCTACCACAGGACAGATTTTGATGTAAAATGGAGTGATAGCCTGGACAAAATCGCTGCTCGCACTGATGTCTCCCGTTTGGCTAATGGTCCATTCGCCATTGTCCGTTACATAATCCGTTGCTGCTGTGGCAATGGACAGAATATCTTTCATCGTGCTTTTTTGTTTGGACTTCTGGATGGCTGTCATTGCATTGGGAATCAGCAAAGCAGCGAGAATCCCGATGATGGCCACAACGATCAAAACTTCTATCAGCGTGAAGCCTTTATTGTTTTTTTGTATGTTCATTTATATAATTCTCCATAGAATTCTTCCCATTTAAATTTTGCAATTATTGTGCCAGGTTCGAATTTGCATATCCTGTTGAAAAAAAAAGATTTGTGTTTTTTTTTCATGTTGTTTCTTTCCATAAAATGACAATAACTTGCAAGAAGTGACAATAATTGTCATTTTTATGGAATCCTGGCTTGACGTTATTTGCATTTCTGCCAGGTTGTTTAGGCTTGACCCAACGGTTCCAATCAAAAAGTGATGATGGACCGGAGCGATTCACCCTTTCTCATCAGTTCGAATGCGTCGTTGATCTCTTCCAGTTTAAATTTGTGGGTGACCACAGGCTCCAACTGGATTTTTCCGACCCGGACCATTTCGATGATCTTGGGATAGTCCACCGGTCGGCAGCCCAGAGATCCCTTGATTTCGATCTCCCGGAACATCAATCTGCCGGCGTTGATCGGGACATCGTGGTGTGTGTAGCCCACTTGGCAATGGCAGCCTCCTGGTTTCACAGCGCTGGAAGCAAGCACAATTGTCTTGGGATTGCCGATGGCTTCGATGGAAATATCAGCGCCCCCTCCAGTCAAGGTTCTTATCTGTTTGAGAAGGGCTTTGTCTTCCATTTCCTTGGCATTGATCGTATGTTGGGCGCCGAGCATCTTGGCCACTTCCAGTTTATTATCGACGATATCCACCGCGATGACCGAACCTCCTGCAGCTGCCGCTGTCTGGATGACATTGATGCCCACTCCTCCACAACCGAATACCACGACCGAGTCACCCGGCTTAACCTGAGCTCTGTTTTTCACGGCGTGATAGGGTGTGGAAATGGCATCTGCGATGATGCTCGATTCTTCGATGGGAAGATCTTGCGGAAGATGCTGGCAATCCTTGGCAGGAACCTTGGTGTATTCTGCGTAGGCTCCGTCCATATGATTTCCCAACATCAGCATGTTTAAACAGATGTTTTCTTTCCCGAGACGGCAGTTGTCGCAATACCCGCAGGAGAAAACCGGAGGGATAAGGACCCTGTCGTCGACCTGGAAGTTTTGGACATCTGCACCCACTTCCGCCACAATTCCTGAAGGCTCATGTCCGAGGATCATCGGAGGCTTTTTAAAGGTGGGGACTCCATGATCGATGTAATGCATGTCTGTGTTGCAGACGCCACAGGCGGCAATCTTCACGAGGATTTCACCGGAATTGACTTTTGGCGTTTCCACCTCCTCAATTTTTAAAGGCTGGTTAGGTCCGTGAAATACGGCGGCTTTCATTATCTCCTCCTTTATTGATTTTTCCAGTTGGGCTTTCTCTTTTCCATGAAGGCATTTAGTCCTTCATGCGCATCCTCGGAGGCCATCAAATCTTCGAGATACATCTTTTCGATTTGTGCCAACCCTTCGAGAAAAGAGTTTTCCAATCCCAGTTGGATTCCTCTCTTCGAAAATTTCAGCCCGATTAGGCTCAATTCTGTAAAAGGCTGAACGAAGTTTTTCAATTCCTCCTCGAAAGTATCGACAGGGACGACAGTGTTGACGAGGCTAATTTTCTCGGCTTCTTTTGAGTCAATGATCTTCCCTGTGAAGAGAAGCTCAGAGGCTTTTTTCAGTCCGAGGAGACGAGGCATGATCAAAAGGGCGATGGGAGGAATGGCAGCAAGTTTTATCTCTGGCTGACCGATTTTCAGGTTGTCTGCGGCGAAAATCATGTCGCAGAAAAGCGCCACTTCGCATCCGCCTCCCAATGTGAATCCCTTGGTGGCGGCAATCGTGACTTGATTCAGTTTGGATAAATTGCGGAATATGTCGTGGAAAACTTGGAGCATCTCTTCTGCCTTCTCCTCGGTGTGTTCGGTGACATCCACACCCGCAGAAAAAGCTTTCTCTCCCTTTCCCGATATGATTAAAACTTTGACATCTTTGTTGTCAATCAGGGATGTTATGGCCTCGTTCATCTCTCCCATCGTGGCGATGTTGAGGATATTCATCGGAGGACGGTCGATGGTCAGATAAGCTCTGTTTTCCTTGATGTCGAAAATGATGTTTTCATAACTCATTGTGCCCCTCTTTTTTATTACGAAATCCCATGGAAAACATTCATATCATCTGCTTACTTGCCTGTCAAGCCGGATCGGATTTTGATGGCTGATACTCAAGCTAGAAGAGGGACTTAAGAGTGGAGTGCCGAATCCATATTATCGGATGTAGCGTTTTTCCAGCGATCGGATGAAACCGATGGCTTTATCAGAAAAGGTGGGAGTTTTACCGCCTTTTTTATCGGCAGCCTGTTTATACAAGCGGAAAAAAGCAAACGGATTGCCGATGTCTTTGACCAATGGTTCCTTTCCCAGCTGCTCGATGATGAGGTTGGCCATGTAAAATCCAGTGGGGTGGCCGCTCAACGGGACGATGGCCCGGAGCTGCTGTCCGTATTCCATCTTTTTCTCCGGATGGTCATAAGCAGATTCAAACAGATGCCCCATCTTGCGGATGATTTCCGGACTCTTGGCGTACCATTCCAAGTACCCCTTTTTTCTTTTTGCGAATTTAGGATAAAGGTTTTTATCATGAAACCACTTTCCGATGTTGATCTGGTCGGCGATCCCTTCCCCCTGTATCTGATCGATCATCCAGATGAAGGGCTGATCTTGAGCGAATGGAAAGTACTGATTTCTGTAGTAATGATGGAATTCATGTGCCATGAATGAGATAAATAAATCCCCTTGGTCATAGGCATACAGCACATCCACTACCACAGGTGCGTATCCTCGGGAATCGGGGCCGAAAATGACGAAAGACAGCGGTAGATTTTCGTCGAGCGATACATCAGGAAGGAATTCCCGTGCCTCATCAACAGCTGCCCTTATGAAATCCACCGATTTGAACCTGGCGACCTGCTCCTCGATAAGCTTGCGTTGATTTTTTGCCCGGACAAAATGAGGCAGGAACTTTGCCCAGAATCCCTTTTCTTCTTTTAGCTTGACTTTCAAGGCCTCTTCATTAGAAGGCATGAAGGCCAGTTTAATCCTTTCTATAAGAAAATTTTTGTTGAATTCTCTCAGGATCAAAATCTTGTAGCCCGGCGTATCAAACATGTCGTCCCACTGTTCTTGTGTCGGTTCTTGGTCTTTTTCTAAAAGAGCTGTCAGTTCCAAAAATTTTTCCACTCCGGAAAAATCAATGTTAAAGTCCATGATATTTTTGTCCTCGATGGGGTGGGCTTTAAGGGAAGTTGAAAAAATCAATACCGCAAGGAAGACAGACAAAAAACAAACAAGGTGTATCTGCTTCATGAACTTTCTCCTTTTATCGATTCCTCTTCTATCATGATGGCTATCCTTACGAAAAGGTTGCCTCTTGGATATCATATTATTTTTTATTACGCTCTGCTGCCTTTTTCCGTTTTTTGTTTAAATGAAGACTCCGGTCTTGAACACTTGTTTCCACCTTGACAATATTCGGGAATTTTTGCAAGGTATTTACATCTATCACGATGCATAAACCCGATAGTATCAAGTCTTATGTCAAGGCTCTTCTGGTCGGATATGGTGTTCCCTCGCATAAAGCCAATATCACGGCCGAAGTCCTAGTGGAAGCGGACATGCGGGGGATTTTTTCCCACGGCATTAACAGCCTGGATCTGATCGTGATCAACTCGATAAAACAGGGAGGGACAGACCCAAACGCCAAGGCTGAGGATAAAACACGAAATCCAGGCTATCCGATACGGCATGTCGATGCCCATGGCGATCTCGGTCATTCCATCGCCTATGAAGCTGTGGATATGGTCAAACGGTTGGCCCGGAAGCATGGGTATGGCAAAATTTATGTGTCCAATTCCAATCATTTCGGCATCGGTGCCATCTACACAGAGATGATATGTACGGAGAAGGACCTTTCGGGAAGAGTCACCTGCACGACGCCTTCGGTTGTGAAACCATATGGAGGGGAAAAAAAAAGACTGGGCACGAATGTGATCGCCTGGTCCATTCCTTATGAGAGGGGTTTTATTACCATCGACATGGCCACCACCATTCACGCTGTCAGCGGTGTTTTGCGGGCACTGATAGAAAAGACACCCCTCCCTTTTCCCGTGTATGGCCCCGGCGGATCCAAGACGACCGATCCTCATGAATTCGATGGATTTGCGGATTTTTTGGAAAGGGGATCCATGATCCCTTTGGGAGGCATGGGGCAGGAAGGGGCCGATGCAGGATACAAGGGAACAGGGTTGGCCATGCTCATCGATCTGGACAATGTCCTTGGGGGAGGAGTCTCAACTTCCATCGAGCCGCTTGCAGAGGATGCAAAACGGCGTATCAGACAGACTTTCGAAGCTTGGCGCATCGACACTCTGTATGAACAGAAAGAAGTTTTGGCGCACATATCGAAAACCATATCCGATATGAAATCCCATCAGGGAGAGGACATGCTTCTTCCTGGGGAAAAGGAGTTGATCCAAAGAGAAAAATCGATAAAAAATGGGATACCCTACACATCTGTCCAAATCGCTAGACTTGAGAAATTGGGACAGAGTATCGGTTTGGGTCAAGTTTCTTGACATTGAATTGGCAATATTGATATTTTGATAAACTCGTGAAGAGAAAGGTTTTGAAAAAATGGGGACGGTTCTATTTTTTCTTTTAAAGATATATTGTTAAAAAATAGAACCGTCCCCTTTTTATTGGAGGAAGAGATGAGCGAAGAGAAAAAGCCGGCTATCAAAAAAATTCAAGCCACAGGCCATATGAGAAAAATCATGGCGGATTATTTCTATGAACTGGACAATGCCATGAAGCAGGGTTCACCAAAGATTGCTTGGTGCACCAGTGTCGGACCGGCCGAACTTTTGCTCAGCTTGGGATTTCTCGTGTATTATCCTGAAAACCACGGTGCTATGCTGGGTTCTTCAAGACAAGCAGCCAGCTACATTCCTGTGGCTAATGCCATCGGTTATTCGCCAGATATCTGCTCCTATCTGACAAGCGATGTCGGAGCATTCATCAAAAAGGAGACGCCGCTCTCGCGGGCTTACGAGGGAATCGAAGGAGTCCCAATACCGGATGTCCTGGTCTATAACACCAACCAGTGCCGGGACGTTCAGGATTGGTTTTCCTGGTATTCTAAGGAGTTGAATGTTCCCGCCCTCGGCATTTCTACCTACAGGAACATCGGAAATATAACCGAAGATCACCTTTCGAGCATCGAAAAGCAGATCAAAGGCCTTATTCCGCAGTTGGAAGAAATCGGGGGGAACAAGTTCGACATCGACAAATTCCGGCATATCCTCGGGCTGTCGTACGATTGCACGCAATTGTGGAAGAAAGTTCTCGAGACAAACAAATCCATCCCCGCTCCGATCAGCTTCTTCGATGAAACCATCCATATGGGACCTGCCGTTGTGCTCAGGGGAACCGAAACGGCTGTTGAGTATTATGAAGTGCTTCTTCAGGAGTTGGAGGAACGGGTCGCTCAGAAGGAAGGTGCTGTTCAGGATGAAAAATTCCGGGTTTACTGGGAGGGGATGCCCATTTGGGGAAAACTCAGGGACTTAGCAGAATTTTTCATCAGCTTGAGAACCGCTGTTATCGCATCCACCTATTGCAACAGCTGGATCTTCGATTCGTTCGATCCTGATGATCCCTTCATGAGTATGGCGCGGGCTTACACAGAGATTTTTATCGTGAGGGACGAGAATTTCAAGGAGCTCTACATCGAAAAAATGGTCGACATGTATGGGATAAACGGGATTCTGTTCCATGATGCCAAAACCTGCCCGAACAATTCCAACAACCGGTATGGCATGCCCGAAAGACTGGAGAAAAAACTTGGGATTCCCGCATTAACCATAAACGGAGATTTAAACGACCTGCGCTGTTATTCCGAAGAGCAGGCGAAAACCAACATCGAGGCGTTTGTCGAACAGTTGGCTAACAAGTAGCCCATGGAATATTTTGTTGGAATCGATGTAGGTGCCTCCACAACCAAAGCCGTCATTCTTGACAAAAGTGCCCAGATCTTGGGCCATTCGGTCATCCATTCCGGCGCAGATTTTGGGGCAGCCGCAGAAGATGTTCTCCACAAGGCTTCGGTTGGATTAAAAAAAGAAAACTTAGGCCGCAAAATAGTGATCAGCACAGGATATGGCAGGAGGAATGTTCTGTTTGCCGATTTGACTAAAACCGAAATCAGCTGCCATGCCAAAGGAAGTTATCACTATTTTCAGCGGGCCCACACGCTGATCGATATCGGAGGCCAAGACTCCAAGATCATAAAGATTGATGACGGCGGCAAACGCATCGGTTTCAAGATGAATCGCAAATGCGCGGCGGGAACAGGCGCCTTTCTGGAAGAAATCGCCAATCGCCTCAAAATCAAGATCGAAAAACTCAATGGGCTTGCGGAAAAAGCAACGAAAAATGTCACGATCGGCAGCTACTGCACAGTGTTCACGGCCACGGAGATCCTAACCAAGATCCGCCAAAATATTCGTGTGGAGGATATCGTTAAGGGTATTTTTGAATCAGTGATAAAAAGGGCGCTGGAAATGGACCTGCTTGAGGGGAATATCGTGATGAGCGGAGGAGTGGTGGCTCACAATCCCTATTTTGTTAAGATGTGCGAACAAAAACTCGGAAAAGAAATTTTTGTTCCCCCTCTCCCTCAATTGATAGGCGCTCTTGGGGGGGCTTTGTTTGCCCTAGAGACAAAAGGAGGAAAACATGCTTGATGCTTTATTTAAACCCAGGTCTGTGGCCATTGTTGGAGCCTCGAACAATCCTTTGAGCATTGGTCATATCGTGATGCAAAATCTACTAGACCATAACTTCAGAGGTCCCATCTACCCCATAAATCCCAAGTCAAAATCTATCAAAAGTTTTCGCGCATATCCTTCTGTTTCCGAAGTGCCGGATGATGTCGACTTGGTGAATATCTCGATTAAAAACACCCTTGTCCCGTATGTGTTGGAAGATTGCGGCAAAAAAGGCGTTAAGTTTGCCATTGTGCACACTGCGGGATTCAAAGAGGTTGGGGAGGAGGGGCTTCAACTTGAACGACAGATCGTTGAAATCGCCCACAAATACGGCATGAGGATATACGGCCCCAACTCTCAGGGTATCCAGAATTCAGATCCCGCCATTTCCGTTTATGCCAACTTCACGTTTGTGCCGATGTTTCCGGGAAATATCTCCATCGTTGCACAGAGCGGGGGAGTGGGCGAGACGTTGAAATTGCACCTGTACCGCATCGGCAAAGGCATAAGGATGTATTCCAGTTTCGGGAACGAGGCCGATGTGAGCATGAATGAGATCATCGACTATTACGGACAGGACGAAGAGACCAAAGCGATCATGGTTCATATTGAAACATTCAAGGATCCAGCGGGTTTTCTCGAAGTGGCCAGCCGTGTCACTCAAAAAAAACCTATTCTAGCCTTGAAAACCGGGAAAACATCGGAAGGAACCAAAGCCGTGGCATCCCATACCGGTTCTTTGATCGAGCAGGAAACCATTGCAGACGTGATTTTCGAAAAAGCTGGTGTTCTACGGTTCCATTCCCAGCAGGACATGATTGACGCTGCTATCGCGTTTTCTTCTCAACCGGTTCCCAAGGGAGAAAGAGTTTGTATCGTTACAAACACCGGAGGCCCAGGAATCATAGCCGTGGATGAATGCATGGCGGCCGGACTCCAGTTGGCCCGTTTAAGTTCTCGGACGAAAAATACACTGAAGAAGCTCGTGTTTCAAGAAGCTATCGTTTCCAATCCTGTGGATGTGGTGGCCACCGCTGGGCCGGAACAGTATGGTGGCACGGTGGCGGCTCTTCTTAAAGATCCGAATATCGATTCCCTTCTGCTGGTTTTTGTCACAGCCCCGTTTGTCGATTGTGAAGGAATTGCCCGGAAACTGGGTGAGATTGGAAAGACTTCGAAAAAACCCATTGTGTGCCAGGTGATCACTATCGAAAAATGGCAGGAAGTTATCCGGTTGATCAGGGGGAGCGGCATTCCTGTTTATGATTATGCCGAAACGGCGGCGAGGGTTCTTTCCTCCATGACAGATTATGGGAAAATCCAGATGAGGAAAACTCCCTCCTATAAAAGATACAAACCCAAAAAGGCCAATGTCGTTCAAATGCTCAAACGCACCAAAGGAAAAGAGGGATTTCTTCCCCAAAAGGATGTGTTTGCCATTCTCGAATCGTATGGTATCCCTGTGGTGAAAACCGCCGTATTCAAGAAGAAAGAAGAAATGCTCAAGGCTGCAAAAAAAATCGATTATCCAGTGGCATTAAAAGTGGACACAGCAGATATCATCCACAAAACAGAAGCTGGGGGGGTGATGCTCAACATCAAAGATGAAAAGGCGCTCAAGACGACCTTCGGTAAAATGTCCCGCAAGTTTGCCAAGGTGAAACCTGCTTTCATTCTCCAAAAGTACCTGGAAGGAGGAAAAGAAGTGATCATGGGGATCAAAAGGAACGAGGGCCTTAACCCGACTCTTATGTTCGGTCTTGGAGGAATATTTGTCGAAATCCTCAAAGACGTTCAATTCCGTTTGGCCCCGCTTTCCCAAGAGGATGCGAGCCGAATGATCCGATCCATCAAAGGGCATCCCGTTTTATCCGGCACGCGGGGTGAGAAACCTGCCGATGTCGAAAGTCTTGCGGATATCCTCCAGCGCCTGTCCAATCTCGCCTCTGATTTTCCTGCCATCGACGAGATGGATCTCAATCCTGTGCTTGTGTTCGAAAGAGGAAAAGGGGCCGTGGTTGTGGATGCGCGAATGAAAATTGTGTGATGAACTGGATTCCTCATTTCATCGTCATCTTTTATATATTCCTTTTGTTTTTAATCACTTGGAGCACGCGGCGCCTGAGCCGCGGGGGGATGATCTCCTATCTCCTAGCTGGCCGAGGATTGCCTTATTGGGTTGTAGCTCCGCTCCTGACTGGTCTGGCCATCGGGGGAGCTTCGACAATAGGCGTGGCTGAGAGAGCCTACAACGCAGGCCTTGCTGCCGGCTGGTACAATGCCGCATGGGCGGCCGGTGCGATAATGGTCGGCCTTATAGTAGCCAGACGTTATCGGCGGATGGAAGTCACGACCATCCCTGAGCTTTTCGAAAGACATTACAACACAGCAGGCCGTGTCATAGGCGTCATCGGGCAACTCCTGCTCCAGATCGTCATTATATCTCTCCAGTATGTGGCGGGGGGAGCCATTCTTTCCTCTCTTCTTCCGGACGTGTTTTCTTTCCAAACGGGTATGTTCGTGACAGCCATCGTGTTTGTCGGTATTACTCTGATCGGGGGGTTCTGGGCGGCCGGATTGACAAACATCATCAACGTGATTTTTATCTACACAGGAGTTCTGCTTGGCGCGGTGCTGGCCATCGGGAAAGTGGGAGGCCTTAAGGAACTCGTGTTGAAATTCCCGGTAGATTATCCCGGTTTTGATCTGGGATCTCTCGGCTGGAGCCTTGTATTGGCGTGGTTTTTCGTGATGTGCACCATGACTTTTTCTGTGCAATCGGTGGTTCAAATCAGTTTTGCAGCCAAAGATGCCTCGTCTGCCCGGAAAGGCTTTATCCTGGGTGGACTGGTGATTCTTCCTGTGGGATTTATCAGTGCCCTGATCGGCATGGCCGCCACCGTGCTTCATCCCGGGATTATTCCCACCGAAGCTTTGCCGAGAACTGTTCTCAGCCTGAGCCCGATCGTTGCCGGTGTTGTGCTGGCCGGACTCTGGGCCGCAGATGTATCCACGGCATCTGCTCTTCTTGTCGGAAGTGCCACATTGGTCGTGGGAGATTTGATCAAAAGATTTTGGATTCCCGACCTCGGAGAAAAGGGGGAGAGAAATGTATCCCGCATCGCTATCCTGATCTTGAGCGTGTTTACCTACATTCTTGCCGTTTCTGTGCAGCGTGGCATCCTTGAAACCCTGCTCATCGGTTTGACTTTGACCACAGCGTACACTTTGATCACATTGGCAACGCTTTTTTGGCCAAAGATCTGCCGGCGATCCCATGCCGTATGGACTTTACTCATGGCCATGATGGCGTTGGCTGTGTGGCTGGCGATTCCCGATGTTTCTGCCTTTTTTACCCGGCTGAACCTGCCCCATCCCATCTATTTTTGTTGGATTGTGAGTTTGGTCACCTTTATTCTGGTGGCTGTTTTCGATAAAAGAAGAATAAATACGCCTTTGGCTTGACACCAACGGGGCTGAAAAGTAGTATTCCATTTGAACAATGTATGAAATTTATAAACTTGATTATTCACAAGCTGCCACAGCCCGTAAATCGGCAGTATTTATGAATAATTCAGGTACATGATAGGAGGGCTACATGAGTCTAGATTGGTTGAAAAAGGACAAGGAAATCAAAAATCACTTGCTTTGGGGAGAGGACCACTGGGGGACCGAGCCACCCTGCACGATGTACGAGAAGAAGCCGATCCTGGATCCTTCTGGGAATGAGGTTGATGGCCTTTATGCTGCTTGGATCACCCTGAATAATCCTGCTCAGTATAATTCTTACACTACAGAGATGGTGAAGGGGGTTATCGCCGGATTCCAGAATGCCTCTCTGGACAGAAGCGTCGTGGCTGTGGTTTTTACCGCTGTGGGCGATAGAGCCTTTTGTACGGGTGGCAACACCAAAGAGTATGCCGAATATTATTCGGGAAAACCCAACGAGTACGGCGAATATATGGAGCTGTTCAACGGAATGGTGGATTCCATCCTGATGTGCAAAAAGCCTACT
>CP070750.1:249811-299053 GCA_020348385.1 Candidatus Aminicenantota bacterium
GCAGGAAGATAGGGAGATTCTGAAGCTATATGAGGGTCTGCGTGTGGCCGATGTCTCCGATGGGATGGACAAGTCCGGCCTGCACGGAATCGGGCTGGTCGATCCGGAAATTTCGCCGCTGTGGAAAGATCCCGAGCGCTTTGCCCACAGGATCGCAGGAATCGCCGTGACCGCCCGTTATGTCACGACCCAAAGGCCGCCTGCGGGAAAAATGGAACCGGAACAGTTCGACCGTTGGGAAGGTCAATTTTATACGGAGTTTTCCTCGGAACCGTTTGCCGATCTTATCCGGGAGGGAACGATTCTTGTCATCGACGATGTCGAAAACGCCGATGTGGGAAGCATCGGTTCTTACAACATCATGGATTGGGCCTCCAGGGGTTGTGTGGGCGTCATTACTGATGCTTCAGCGCGGGACACCGATGAAATCATCACCGTCAAGATTCCCCTGTATCTGCGGAAACCTGGCAGGGGAATAAGACCCGGCCGGAACGAGATCGAGTCCGTTAACCGCCCGGTGGATATTGGAGGAGCCCTGGTCATTCCAGGAGATGTGGTTGTCGCCGATGGAGACGGAGTCATCGTCGTTCCGCGAAAACACGCAAAAGAGGTGGCACAATTTGCTCTGGAAATCATGGAAAAAGACAAAGAAGGCCGACGGGAACTCTATAAAAAGCTAGGTCTTCCGCTGGATGAATCCGTCAAAAAAAAATAGCCTCGTGCCTCTCTCCCGAATCTTTGGTATCATCTGTTCGAGAAAAGAGGTGTGAAGATGACTCTTAAATCTTGCCGCTTGATCAGGAACGGAGCCCTTATTATTCTGCTCTCTGGGCTGATTCCCTGCAATCCTTTTCCTTCTTGGCAGGAAGCTGAGAATCCAGTCTTTCAGAAAGGGATGGCTTTCCCCACCTGGGTGGCCGAACAGTACGGCACGGCTGAATCCGACGAATCCCTTAGGATCCTTGCCCAGACAACCTGCACTGAATATGTCCAGCTCGTGCCGACCTGGTATCAGGA
Source organism: Candidatus Aminicenantota bacterium (assembly GCA_020348385.1). Classification (GTDB taxonomy): domain Bacteria; phylum Acidobacteriota; class Aminicenantia; order Aminicenantales; family Aminicenantaceae. The sequence goes on from CP070750.1 coordinate 250,829, forward strand.
GAACCGGTTCTCGGATCTCATGATCCCGGACTATGAGGGGAGGACGGCCCGGATGGACTATCTCCGGCATGCCATCAATACCGTGCACAATTTGGGCCTCAAGGTTATGCTCAAGCCCCACGTCGATGCCTTCAACGGTGATTGGCGTGGGACCTTCCAGCCGGAGAATCCTGAAATCTGGTTTAGCAACTACACATCAATGTTGAAAACCTACGCCCAGGTAGCCAAGGAACAAGGAGTGGATATTTTTAGTGTGGGCTGTGAATTCGTGGAATTGACAATCCCAAATTTCACCCAGAACTGGAAGGAGGTAATCCAGGAAGTTCGGAATGTTTTTGATGGCCCCCTTATCTATGCCGCAAATTGGGGCAGGGAATCCCTGCAGGTGGAGTTCTGGGATGCGCTCGATTATATCGGCATCGATGCCTATTTCGGGCTGACAGAAAAATTCGACCTGACGATAGATGAGTTGGTGGTAGCCTGGAGACCTTTTGTTACGGAAATCGAATCCGTTCACCTGACCTGGCAGAAGCCCGTCATTCTAACCGAGATCGGATACAGAAGCATAAACGGGACAAACAGGCAGCCATGGGATTGGGAAGCGAGCGGCGAGGTAGATCTAGAAGAACAGGCCTTGTGTTACCAAGCGGTCATTCAAGTGTTCGGTGAAAAAACCTGGTTTGGAGGTATTTACTGGTGGAATTGGGAGCCTGACCCCACCTTGGGTGGGCCGACCGACAACTATTACACTCCACAAGGGAAACCTGCAGAAGCCATCCTGAAAAGATGGTACTGTGGCAAAAAAGGTAGCATCAGACGCTAGTCAGGTCGCTTATCTGTATCGAAATACAGCCTGGCGCTGAATTCACTATCCCGGTATTCCATCGCATAAAAAGACGCATTTATGGCACCGAGTGGCTGCACAGCCAAGCCCAATGTCCTGCCATTGACCAATCGTTGAAGCACAGGTTGGGATATTGTGATCAGTGTTTTACCGGACTGAGCTCCATTGACTTCAGTATCGACAATCATCTGGGTGTTGATGACATGATCAATGGGCTTTTGTTGACATAAATTTCTAAGCGTAACGGTTCCCTGATCCCATCCGGGATCTCCTCCCAAAATCTCGCTAACTCTTATCATGCCAAAATCTTTGACATCACCGCTGTTGCGCTGCACGGAATACGTCGCCAGCTCCAGCAGACCGCCTCCAGATACCTTCATGTCGACGAACGCACTCATGTCCCAACGTAGGATCATGACCTGGGTTCCGCTGACGGTGAGAAGATCTATTTTTTCTCCCCTTTCCTCAGCGTGCCAGTCGTTGAAATTCATCTCTGGATATCGAGTATCGATTATGCTATCCTGTGTGACTTTGATTTTGTGCGCGAATGAAGCAGGATCGGGGATGGGTGGATGATAGGGTACAGGAACGCCTTTGTCAGGGCCGGCTGAAGCGACTTCGACGATATCCACTTTGACATAATCCACGTCCACTCGATATTTTCCCAGCCCCCAGTCCATGAGGGCCATCTGCCCGAAAATCTTGTCCCCCGGTTTGGCATCAAAACCGCGGGTGGTCATGCTGATGGTATGCCAGTTCGTCGTATCGGGAATATCGTATTCCATCAAGTGAGAATGGAAGTCTGTGGTTCTTTGGGTATTGAGATGCAGGTTAATGCGCCGCGGGGCATGGCTGATCCGTATCCGGGCTTCGATGCGGAATTCGAATCCCGGTTCATCCAGGCGGCTCAAGTCCATATCCGAGGAAACACACTTTTTGACCAATGCCCACCAGATGTTTCGCCGGTCTTTTGTGGCGTCAACCAAAATGGACGCAAAACCATCCTCCAGGACAAAATCCATAGTTGCCGAGCCATCGCCTGTAAAAAATTCCCAGCCGTCAGGCGTTTTGGAGGCCACAGCAAAGGAAGGGCGGCAGAAATCATCAAGGAACTGGGGCGCTGCCCATTCGCAGAATATCAAGCAGAAAAAAAGAAGCACAAAAAGTCGCTTGACACCGGAACATTTCATCTAACGCCTCCTCTCCCAGATCATTCGGCCGGGAATCCCATTGAGGAGTCTAGAGTCAGGCACACTATTTTGTCAAGCCCGCGATCAACAAACGGAAGTTTGAGAACAGGGTATCCAATGAAGCGCGCGTTTTTCTTGACAAGCCGGGCATAAAATTTAAAAAAAATCAATAAATCACTTGACAAATAATTATATTTGCTTTATATTTTTAAATGGAATGAAATTATTAGGAAAAAGCCAATGATTGATCTTATTCGTATCCTAGGATCGGAGCATATCTTTTCGATTATCGATTTTATCCAAAAAAATCCGGGTCAAAACGCTTCTTCTATCGCCTCGAGTTTGAACATCCACACCGTTACTGTTCAGCGTGCTCTGGAAACACTCGCGAAATACAGCTTTGTGGATGTCGAAGAAAAAAGGGGCGTGGGAAGGCCTTCGAGGAACTTCTCCTATCGCGGAGGGAAACTGACAATCGATCTGAATGATCTTTTTTCCGACTATGACCTTAAAAACGATATCATCCGGGAATCGGGGAATCCGGATATCTCATTCAGCTACGACGTCGACAAAGAGACGGTGAATGCGATCCTTTTTGGCGGGAAAAAGGGTAACAAGATCAAGCTAGATGTCAAAACCGGAAGATTTCTCTGGCTTGTCCCTCCCCCTGATTCGAAAGGTGAAACGATCGAAAACATCTGCCACGAGGCAGGAGTCCCGCTTATCGATGCCATCAGATTCTGCCTAAAAATGCAGGAGCTCGATGTGTTGGAGGTTATCCGATGAATCTTTTATCCATATTGCTGGTTTTTCTGGGAATGCTCATTCTGTATTTTGGCATTCACTTGGTTATCAACAGGGGCAAGATCAAATTCGATTACCTCGTCATCGCCATCCTTTACTCATTCGCGATCGGCGTCCCTGTAGCTTATTACAGCGGTTCTCCCGACAAATTCATGCCTGTATTTTACGTGATTTATTATACTGTTTTTCTTCTTCCCTTTTTCGGGTATGAATTCTACAAATGTTTCAGAGGCCGCCAAACCTGGGGACCGTTTCTCCTGATCTTTATCGGGATAATCTTGATACTTCTAAGTCCCGTGTTGGAACACCCGGTGAAATTTATCAGTATCCTTTCCGGCCTGGCGCTTATCTCCGGATATTTTTTCCATTTATTCCGCTACCCTCACTTGAATGCCATGTGGCTGGCCGATATGGCAAAAAAGGCGGCGGAAAACATTGAAAAGGACTGCCGGTACAGCCCCAAGCCTGTGATCGTTACGACCCCTTCCAAAAAAACAAGCTGCACATCCGCCATAGGTCTTTATCTGCTCTTCAAGAAAAATAGATCCATTGTCAGAATGTCTAAAGACTTCCATCAGAAGCTGGGCAGGCCCAACATGGAGGAGTATGCGAAGGAACTTGTCAAAAGAATTAAGAAGAAAACTGAGGACGAAGGCAAGACTCTGTAGATAAATATCCCAAATTTAGGAGAATAAATATGAAAAAACACCTTATCCTTTTTCTTGTCGTGATCTCTGTTTTATTGGTTTTAGCGGAAGTCATGTTCGGCCAGGAAAAAACGATAGACCTTGCCGCAGAATATGATCTTTCTCTCAGAGAGACCTCCGGTGATGTGAGTTATTACAAGATGAGGACAGTCTATTACCACGGGAATTCGATGGGCATAACCCATTCAATAGACGAGCTGATCACATCATTCAAGAGAGAAGCGGTCAAGATCGAAAAAAGTACACACCTGGTTAAATTCACCTGGAAAGCGGCAAAAATAGGGCATCAGACAAAACTCCAAGAAAAGATCAGCAACTGGAAAATTCTTCCTTATGCAGACGGATTCGCCTATCAGCTCGATTTTAAACACTTTGATTTTCCTGGTCAAATCGATTTCAGTCCCATCCCCGGCACACTCCAAGGGATGAAATTCATGGTCAACATCCTCGATGCGCATGCTCAGTTCGACCTGCTCCGGACAGAGTCAGCAGGTGGTATAAGCCAAATCAAAAAAACAGGAGACAAGATATCCAACCCTGGTGCAGGTGAGAGCACAGCCTGGGATTTCAATACTTTTATTCAGGACTCAGACTTTACCAATGGAGCGTACGAAACCATGTTCACAGGGATCTGTATGGTAGATGGAAAAAAATGCGCGGTCCTCGAATACATCAACACAGAATCCCGGATCAAAAACAAAGCCCAAGTGACTCCCAAAATGACTATCGAACAGGAAGGGACCTCGAATTTCTGGGGCCGCATTTTTATCGATCTCGAGACAGGAAGTCTCATAAAGGGAGATCTTTTCGAGTATGTTGTGATGCATGCCACCATGCCGGGTCAGAGTCAACCGATGAGGCTCTTCGAAAGACGCCTGGTCGAGATCTGGAACATATCTGAGGAGAAATACAATGAAGAACTTTAAATCAGTATGTGTTGTCGTTTTGGCGATCATTTTGATCAGTGTAGGATGTTCCATCAACAGGTCTGAAGAAAAATTCTCCGAGCAATTCATTTCTCATTTAAGGCAGGAATTCGATCTCGGTAGAGAGCGCTCTCCCGAGAAGCAGTACTATTCGATCGAGACTAAGCTTGTCCATTACGCTCTGGATGGGAAACGATCGAGTGTCGGCACTTTATTCCTACACTTGGAAACGATCCCCGGAAGCATATCAGGCAAAAACGAAAATGAATACGTGTGCAGAAAATTCACGGTACAAAGAGGAACTGATTCCTCTACCTCTATCCCGGATCTCGAAGGATGGTCCTACAGCTATCGATTCGGCCTTGACGACCAAGGACAGGTTTTCGGGATCGACCATAATCGGTTCGAAAACCTGAAAAACAGTGATGGCCAGCCATTCCCTCCGGATACATCCTATTTCGTATACAACACTTTTATCGATTTCCACGGATTTTGTGATGTGTTTGCAAACAGAATCGAGGAGGGAAAGGGCATCCAAGATTTGATAGCTCTCGGGGATAAAATTGTTCATGCTGCTGCTTTTACAGAACCACCGGTCAACCTGGGGAGCAATGTCGCAGAAGGATCCACCTTCCAAAACGGCGAAGTGACACTAGAACTAAAGGGGCTGTCCCTTGTCCATGATAGACCTTCCTATGTGGTTGAATTCGATTCCGGAGAAAGTTCATTCAACATGATCATGCAACCCATGCCGAATTTGCAGGTAGAAACGACAGGGAGTTCTCATTACAAAGGCGACCTTTATATCGACATGGAATCGCATTGGGTGCGGAAGGTTGTGATGTGGGAACTTGTGGTGAGCGAAACCTCTTTGCCTGTGGCTCCGCATAAGGTCAACTCCGTGATCGAGCGAACAACAATCATCCAAAATCTGAACCAAACAGAGTTCCTGGAGGGGCTTGAGAAAATCGTGAATTAGCTATAATCGTGGTTCTCCGTGGACAAATTCGCCCCGGAGCATAGTTGCCAAAACGTTAAAATCTCTGTCAAGGATGGCCAAATTCGCGTATTTTCCAGCTATGATGCTCCCGATTCTCCTCCCCAGACCGAGGACTTGGGCAGGATTTAAGGATGCCATATTCACAGCCTGGTTCAAGCTGACTCCTGTCCAATCGATCATATTTTTTACCGCTTTGTTCAGCGTCAGAACACTTCCTGCCAGTACATCGGTGCCCTTCAGAGTCGCCCTCTGTCCCCTAACATCTATCTCCCTATCTCCCCAGTGATAAACACCATCCCCTTCCCCGGTAGCCTTCAAGGAATCCGTGATCAAACATATTTTCGACGGATCTTTTCGGGCAACCACCAATCTCAAAGTGGCAGGATGAAGATGAATGCCATCGGTTATCAGTTCGGCCGTGACTTCTTCAGCGTCCAGAACAGCACCTACAACCCCAGGTTCTCTGTGATCAAATCCTCTCATGGCATTGAAAAGGTGGGTGGCGTGGGTGATCCCCCTTTGGAAACTTTCCAATGCTTGCTTATAAGTAGCATCTGAATGCCCGACGGCTACGACAAAATCCTTCTTTTTCAACATGGAGATATAATCCATGTTATCCCCGATCTCGGGAGCTAGGGAAATGATGATATTCATCCCCTGAACGGCTTTTATCAGACGGTCGACTTCGGCATCGGTCATTTCTTTGATAAAATTCGGGTCCTGAGCTCCCTTTCTTTCGATGTTCAAGAACGGGCCTTCAACATGGGCTCCTAATATTTCTGAGGGGAGCCGTTGTCCAGCGGCCTTTTTTATCGTTTTCACCGCTTCGATAACCAAGTCCAAAGATACCGACATGGTGGATCCCAGGAACCCGGTGACACCGGACCGGGATTGGTGGACGGCGATCCGACTGAGGCTATCCTCCTTGCAATCCATGACATCTTTGCCCAGAGCTCCATGCAGATGCAGGTCCACAAGTCCTGGCGCGATATAAGCATCGCCATAATCTATAATTTTGTGATTTTCGTTCACCATCTCATCGGATGGTCCGAAGACTCCTGCGATCTTTTCTCCCTCGATCGATACGAATCCGGGAGTGAGGACTCTATCCGGAAGAACCACACTCCCTTTGAGAATTATCTTATGCATGGAAATTATTTTTGCGCTTGGAGTTTCCGGTAATCGGTCAATTGAATGTTTCGCTTTTCGACGATTCTTTTAATCTTCTTGCTGGTCAGCGCTTTTGTGACGGCTGCTCTGTGGAGCGCCACATCTTTCAGACCCTCCGGGTTCGCGTCGACCAGAGCCCGCGCTTCGGGCGTATCCAATCCCGGGTGGACCACCAGGAGCCAGAGGCCGGGTCCCAGCTTTTTCAATTCTTCGGCAAGCGCTTTCTCTTTCCTCTTGTAAGGGACCTCATAGATGCTCACACGGTCCCCTTCGTAACCCTGTGAGATGGGGACACCATAATCCTGGGATATGCGCTTGACGATGTCATGGAGCTCGGGAGTGGCTCTGGCTGTGCCCATGTGTGTGTCGACATACTGGATATCGATTTTTCGCCTCAGAGCCAGTTCCACCTGTGCTCTCAATTCTTTCTCTACCTCCTCTAGGCTGGGATTTGCGGCCAGAAAGGCCTCTTCGGTCTGATAAAAATATCCGTCCTCATCCACAAGGCTGGGGACTTCTGTCACCGGCAGGACCGGTTTCCATCTGTAATCCCGCCATTCACCATTCAAAGCCAGATGGACGCCTATACACCAACCCGGATTTTCCCGCGTAATCCGCGCGGCCTCTTCGAACCAGGGCGCTATCGTGAGTATGGAAGAGCAAGTCAGTATCCCTTGTTCGAATCCCTTTGCGATGGCCATGTTGGCAGCATGGGTCATCCCGAAATCGTCTCCCCGGACAATGAGCTGAACGGATTCATTCGCAGCATTCAATTTGGCGTTATAACCCATGTATAAAAGGACCACGCTACACAGTAATCCAAAAATCGAACAGTATCTTTTCATGCCTCTCATCCTTTAATATCGATTTATTTCCTTTCCTTATTTGCCAAATGCCTTTCATTCAAAACTCAGGGCGTCGCTTCCGTTTTAAAATGCGGATAATAGCAATCTGGAGAATGACTATCATACTACAATTGAAAACAGGAATGAACAGGCCCTGCTGGAGGCTGGCGGCATGGGCGATCTTCCCGGTTAACCAAGGCGATGTCATTCCTCCCAAAAGAGCTATCACAAAAACAAAACTGAAGGCTGTGCCGGAAAACCGGGGGAAGGACTCCCCCACCACAGCGAGAGTTGTGGGAAAAATCGCGGCAAAACCTAGCCCGATCCCGACGACTCCCAACGCGGCTAAAAAGCCGGAAGGGGCAGCCACGATCAAGACCGCAGCTGCTAAGGAAACCAGCGCACTCAAAAAGACGAGAGTCTGATTTTTCCAGATCTTCACGATCCTGCTGGACATAAGACGGCCTCCCATTATCGCAGCCCAGTACCCTGCCAGGATAAAAGAGGCGACCTTTGGAGTGAACCCAAAAAATTCGTGGAGATAAGTCGAGATCCAACCACCGAGCGTGAATTCATTTCCCGACTGAAAAAAGAGAAGAACTCCACAGAGCCATAGAACAGGATCCTTCAATATGTGAGATATCTGTCTAAGGGGAAATCCCTGTCCGTGCTTGGGCTTAGGGAAAGAAAATTCCAGGAAAAGGAAAAGAGGAACGAGGCTAACTAGAATGGAGAGGACCAATATATATTCAAGGCCGATGTGTTCCAGCATGACGCCGATCAAAAACGGGATGCTCAACGCACCGAAACCGAAAAAGATCCCCAATAGGTTCAAGGCTGAGCCTCTCTTTTCCGGATGTATATCGCTGGTCAGGGCATTTGTCCCTCCGTTCAAACCCCCGCCCCCGAATCCTAAAACGATGGCTGCCGCCAAGATAATGGTATAGTTCGAAGCCAAAATGAACAGAAACAAAGAACAGGCCACAAGAAAAGCGCATAGGATCAAAAAAAGCTTATACCCGAACCGGTCCACCACCGGTCCGAAGATAAGCGACATGAGCAGCATGGCAAGATTCATAGCGAAAAAGAGATCCCCGGCCTCGCTCTTGTTGAATTGAATCTTTTCGAACAGGGAAGGCATGATGGCTCCCAGGATGGCCATGACGATCCCGAACACGAACATCCCGGCACAGGCCGAAGACATCAATTTCAATGTCTGGGCTCTGTTTTGCTCCGGTTGAGTTTTCATTTTCTGCCGAATTCTCTACTTCATCTGCCGGCTGTAATAAAATTCTGTGAACGCTTGATAGACTTTGTGCAAATGGTCTTTTCCCACTCCTTCCACATTGGGGGAAACGAAGGTGGGTGGAACCTTCCCTCGTATGGCCAGGATGGCAGCCGTTTCGGCAACAAGAGACATGGCCACAGCAACAGCGGCAACGGTGGATCCGGCAGCGACATTCTCCAACTGCCCGATATCGACTAGGGCATCCTCAGGCGGCACACAATTGTCGATGGCTATATCTGCCACATCCGGGAGCATTTTGCCAGAAGGGTGGGTCCTCTTTGCCGTTTTGGCATTTTCCAGCGAGGAAACACAGATGACCTTCAATCCCTGATTTTTTGCCTCCAGGGCGATCTCGATCGGCACTGTGTTCAAACCTCCATGGGAAAACACCAGCATACAATCGCGCGGTTCCAAAGGATAGCTCTGCAGGAAAACTCGGGCATATCCCCGCTGTCTTTCCAGCCACAAGAGTTCACGAGCTCCTCCGGGGCCAATGACATTGGACCACATCAGTCGGGGATCGTAGAGGGGGAAAAATCCCACAAAACTTCCATACCGAGGAAAAATATCCAGCACAGGGATGACAGAATGCCCGCTTCCGAACATGTAGACCCGTCTGTCATTCGCGATGGATGCAGCCATGACCTCTGCTGCAGCCTTGATCTTATCCATTTCGACCGTTTTGATCCTCTCCATAATTGCGTGAATCTTGGTCAAATAATCCAAAGCAGACATGTCCCCTCTCCTTTCTTGTTTCGAAATAAGGCTAACATATATCCCAAGCCAATTTTCCTGCACCAAAAAGCCCGGCATCTTCTCCCAGGGAAGATAGTTCAATCCGGACTTTTTGTGCAGCCAAAGGCTGGGCCCATTTTTTATATTCCTTTCTTACGGACTCCAGTAACAATTCACCTGATTGGAACAATCCTCCGCCCAACACGACTATTTCTGGATTCAGGATACTGATGATGTTGGCAATCCCCATAGCCAGAAACCGGCCTGTTGTCTCGAGGATGTTCCGGGCTAGGATGTCTCCCTTCTGGTAAGCCTGGACGACCAGTTCGGCGGTGATTTTTTCGATATCCCCGTCCGCCATCCCTTTGAGGATCGAGGATTCCCCTGTTTTGAGAAGGCGGATAGCTCGTCTCGCGACAGAATCGCCTGACGCTTCGGCCTCGAAACAACCCATTCTGGAATATTCATCTCTATATCGCGTATCCAGGGCAAACCAGCCGACCGCACCTGCGATGTCCTGACAGCCCCGGCACAGTCGTCCGTCGACCAGGATCCCGGCACCTATCCCGGTCCCGACCGCTAAAAAAACGACATCCTTCTTATTCCGTGCAGCACCCTTCCACTGTTCGCCTAACACATAAGCGCTGCGATCGCTGTCCAGGACAATGGGCAGATGGACCATATCGTTCAGCATTCTGCCGAGCGGTAGATGGTCCCATCCAGGAATATTGGGTGCCCAGACAAGGCCTTCGCCATGAAAAACAACACCGGGGATAGCTATACCTACGGTCGAAATCACACCATTCTCCGCGTGCGCCTTACGCTCCATTCTTTGGATAATATCCTTGATCTGATGAGCCGGTTTGTCAGGCGCCGAGCGATCTATCGGGATCTTATTTTTGTGAAACATCTGTCCGTCAGCCGTAAAAAGCGCTGAGGATAGTTTCGTGCCACCCACATCCACGGCCCCGCAATACCGAACCTTCGTTTTTGTTCCCGATCCATCCAACATTCAGCTTCCTCCTCGACCCCGATGCTGAAAATATTTCATTCCTGCTCGATCAACACCACCCAGACCTCTTGGGGCTCCAGTTCCTTCTCCATTAACACCTTGTTATCCTTAAAGGCAAGAGGAATAACCGCGTCTTTTTCCATATTCCTCGCAACCCAATCCTGGCCTGGCAACGACAGGGCAAACTTTGCCTTGGTTCCTTTTTTTCCCCTGTTAAACCCGAAAAGTATGGTATAAGAATCTCCTTCGAGAATTCTGGCCTCGACAAGGACATCATCCTCCGAAGAGACAACATCCACGGGATTGGAGACGCCGAGCCACTGGGCCAATCCGGTAAAGAACTTGGCATTGTTCGGATTTTGGAAATGATGGTAAGCCGATCCGATAAAAGAACCGACAATAACGGCCTCTCCCTTTCCGTAAGTCGAATAAACGATGGCTGGATCCCCATTTTTAAACTGGGCCAAAACCTGACTCCGTTCGTCGATCAACTGGAATCCCTCTTCGAAAAACAGCGTGTCCAATTTTTCCCCTGCATGCAAAAAGGGCATCGTCTTGTGGGATATCTTGACAATGAGTTCAGAAGGTTTCTGGAGGGGCCAGACATGGGTTTCCCGACAACCGAAAATTTCATGCAATCCCCCTCCGGGAATGATATCGCTCGAAAATCCCCTTTCATCGTTCCAGCCGGCCCTGGCTTCTGCGACCAGCTTGCCCCCTTCCTCGACATAACCTATGAGATCCTGAATATTATTTTTAGTCATCATGACCGGGTAGGGAGCGATCAGAAGTTTGTATCCTTTGGCCCGATCCGAGGCAAGGTCAGCGATGTGGAGAAAATCCACCCGAATGTTTTTCTCGAAAAAGGCCCGGTGGGTTCCCTGGAGAGACTCGCTCAGATTGTTGTACCCGATAGGCTGGCCTTCGCCCGTGAATTGCTGTTGCCCGCCCACCATATGGGATAAAGGATTGTATAGAATGGCGATTTCCGGCTCAGGAGGTGTGCTATTGAGGAAATAATCCATGTTGTTCGTGATTGTGCGGGCGACCTTCCCCGCTTCGATTGCTCGATCCGTGACCTTGCCGTCCAGTTCAATGAGTCCGTAACCTCCGGATTCATACCCGGAGCTCATCGGGTAGTAAGCGTATATATTGACAGCTCTAGCTCCATATCCCACCGCGGTCCACATCCAATCTCGCAGATCAAGACCGACGACAGGCAAACTCAATTTCATCCCAAAAACACCATAGCCGGCCTGAAGCTCACCGATGTAGAATCCCCCGTTCTTCCAATTCATGGAGCGGGCAAAATCGTGTCCAGATGATCGAAAAAAGACAGACCAAGGTTCGATGGTCCATGCGTGTTTGGGATAAATGGATACCCCGTAGAAATCGACAGAAGCTGCCATTTTACGGTCATCCGGGGTTCCATTCCAGTTAGGCCGGGAAAACAGGCCCGGGAGCGCCGAATGGCTCGTGACGACACCGTTCGGAACGACCTTCCTGACAGCGTTGGCCTTCATCCGCAAATCCTCGGCCAGCTTATCCGAGATGAATTCCTTCCAGTCGATATAATCCGTATACGTGAGGATCGTGCCGAATCGCGGCGGTTCCACCTCCTCCCATTCCTGGAATGTGCGGTACCAGATCTCATTGAGACGGTCCAAAGAGCCGTATTTCTCCCTGAGCCAATCCCGGAACCTTGCCATTGTGTTAGGGCAGTAACAAAACTGCAGATACTCGGCGTTCCCCAGGTAATAGATTTCGGCCCAGTTGATGATGTGGGGCTCACTCCAGAGGTCCCACCCATAAAACGCGGGTTTATCTGCAACCACTTTAGCCGCTGCGGAAAAGAACTGCAAGATTTTCTCCCGGACTCCCGGATGATCAAAGCAAAATCCGGGTGATGACTGGGAATCGACGGGCAAGCCATTACTGGCAACAAATTTGGCATCGGAGAACTTCCGGCCAACCCATTCAGGAGCCGAGTCGATATAGACCTGAACGATCAATTTTAGCCCAACCTCTCCGGCCAGGTCAGCCACCGCCTCGAGCGTGCGAAAATCATAGTTCCCTTCTTGTTCCTCGTTGCTCGTCCATTCCACCCAACAGCGAACCGTGTTGAATCCCAATTTTTTGATCTGCAGAAGGTCTTTCCTCCACACATCTCTTTTTTCCGGAACGAATTTTTCCAGCATCGGAGCCCTTGCTTTCCCCCCTGCATACCAGACAGAAACCGGGAAAAAGTCCTTCTCGGTCCCAGCATCTTTTCCCGTCAACAGAAATGCTCCGGAGATGATGCCGATAATCAACATTTGTGTCAAGAGGAAAGTCTTTTTCCTGGATATTTTCGATGCCTTTTTTCTCATAAATCTACTCCCAGAGAATGTTATCTAAATTCCCTCCCAATCGTTTCAAGCAGAATAGGGGAAATCCCATCGTGATCCCCACTCAATTCCCAGATGATAACACCTGCAGCCTCCTTTTCTATGACAAACCGGCATTTCAGGGACACGGAGCGTTCGTCATCAAAACAGATAATCTCTTTTTTTTCCGGATCTTGAAGGTAGGGAACCTTGGCGCAATCATCCCACATATATTCCCAGCCAGAATGCAAAAAATTCGCGGCCTGTCTGTAGTCATAATACCGGCTGTTTTGAAATTTTTTGTATAAGCCCTCGCAATCGAAGGACCGACCATAAAAAGGGATGCCCAACAACAACTTTTCATTGGGAACCTTCCGTGATTGCGAATAGTCGTATGTGTCACTCATCGAGCCGCAGGGATCATCGTCGCAGCTGTACAAGGGGGCTATGTGCCCGGAGTGATCGCTCCACTGGCCATGATAATCATAGGTCATGAAACTGATATAATCGAAATCGTCGGTCAGTTCCTCATAATCGAACCAATGCCCCCAGAAATGACCTGACGGAGCAGCCATACTCAATTCGAGCGGAGGGTCTAGGGCCTTCAAGGTACTCGAGAGCTCTTCGATGAAAAGAACGAAGTTTGTCTTTTCATCCGGATTCGAGACATACTCCCAATCGATATCCACCCCGTCGTAGCGATGCCTTTTACAAAATGCGACAACCTGGGTGATAAACCGGGCTCTGTTCACTGCCGAGGAAGCCATGCCGGGAAATCCCTCACATCTTCCCCATCCTCCGATACCCATTATCATCCTGACTCCATGTTCATGAGCCTCCTGCACCAATTCTGGATAGATATAGCCCTCATCGATGATCAGGTTACCCATCTGATCGGGTTTTGTAAAAGCATGGGCTATGTGAGTCAAGAGCCGATACTCGATATCCTCATGTCCAAACTTTTCCCTGTTCCCGGAATAGTAGTAGCCCATCACCACTTTTGCTGGCTTTTCTTGCCTTCCGATTTCGGGGCTGGGGGAACAATTCCAGGTCACAGCCGTAAGGGTAAAGGAAAAGAAAATCAAGAGCATGGGGCGGAGAAATCCTCTCAGCCTTTGCCTGTGATAGACGATCACCATCAAGGCCGATTATACCGGAGGGTTCGAAAGAAAGAAAGGCTCTATCTTTCCGAAAGAAAAGAACGCTATTATGAAAGAAAAAGTAGTCTTAAAAATCTTTCTATTTTTTATGGTACAAGAGATGGTGTTCCTCGACTTCATTTTTGTGTTTCCACACCCACATATAATAATCTTTCCTTTTAAGTAATTGCGCAGCTCTGGAATCAAGAATGACCTTTACCTTAGGGTGAAGTTGAAGGGCAGAGGCTGGGCAGGATGCCGTAATAGGCCCTTCTACCATTTGGGATACGGATTTGGCTTTCCCTTTTCCGACTGCAACCAGGATAATTTCCTTGGCATCCATTATCGTTCCGATCCCCATCGTGATCGCAAATCTCGGCCCTTCTGCACTGCCAAAATTGTCTTTGAGTGTTTCATCGGTTAAGGTTTTCACCCGTGTTCTAGCCTGGAGTGAAGAGGAAGGTTCGTTGAATCCGATGTGTCCATCCCTTCCGATGCCCAGAAGTTGGATATCTATCCCTCCCCTATCTCTTATGGCCTCCTCGTAGGCCTCACATTCCGTTTCGACATCTTCGGGCAAAGGATCAGGGATAAGGGTATTATTTTTTTCCACATTCACATGTCGGAAAAAATTCTGATCCATGTAAGAATGGAAACTCAAAGGATCTCCCGGGTCCAGGCCCAGATATTCATCCAGGTTGATGGTCTTCACGGAGGAAAAATCCACGCGACCTTTTTTGTGTTCAGAAATCAAATCTTTGTATACCCCAAGCATGGTTTTTCCCGTCGCCAATCCTAGTACAGCATCGGGCTTTTTGTGAATCCAATCAACAACTCGGGAAGAGGCTTCCGCATATACCTCCTTTTTGGTCGTTAAGATGATGATTTCCACTCAGATCTCCTCCATGATTTGTTGAAAAATCCTTTGTGACAGTTCCTTGCTCTTTCCCTCTACCTGAATCCGCACAACTGGTTCTGTGTTGGAAGGACGAACATGCAGCCAGAAGTCCGGATAATCCACCCTGAGGCCATCCAACGTCTGGAAATCTCCTTGGCTAAACTTCTGGCTCAACTTATTCAGGATCACCCGCACTTCCCGGAAAGAGGCTTTGACCTTGTGCTTGATCATATAATAATCCGGGAGTTCCCCTCGCAGTGCTGAGAGTTTTTCCCCGGAATACGCCAAATACTCCAAAAGATAAGCTATGCCGGAAAAGCTATCACGGCAGGTGTGGACGTCGGCCACAATGATTCCCCCGTTGCCTTCACCTCCAATTCGCGCTCCCTTATCTTCCATCATCCGGGCAACATTGATCTCCCCCACCAAAGATCGAAACAGTTCCACCCCCGCCCTTTTGGCAATATCCTCTATGACTCTCGAAGTGGACAGATTGACCACGACCGGGCTCTTTTTTTTCCTTTGCAAATAATAGTCTATAGCAAGGGCCAATGTGTATTCTTCCCCGATCGGAACGCCATTCTCATCCACCGCTGCCAGCCTGTCCGCATCCGCATCCTGCGCGAATCCCACATCAGCCTTGTGCTCTTTCACCGCTTCACAAAGCGTGCTCAGATTCTCGGGGACAGGTTCGGGATTGCGGGGGAATCCTTCTGTCAATGCACAGTTAACACAGATCGCTTCAGTTCCCAGTGCCTCGAGAAAGTCCTGCACGAACGGGGAAGCCGCGCCTCCGCAGGGATCGACAACCACGCGGAGTTTTTTCCCTGTGATGATATCCCTATCGACAAGTCCCATAATCTTTTCTTTATGGATGGAAAAAGGATCCTCCTCACTTTCGATATTATCCTGACCTGTTACCCTTTGGAATCTTCCCTGGTAATACACATCCAACAGTTCTACCGCTTCGAAAGGATACAGATAATGCCCCCCTTTCCGGATCAATTTGAGAGCATTCCATTCGATCGGATTGTGGGAGGCCGTGATGGATATGGCCCCATCCAGATTTTTTTCTTTGGTATAGATCTGGAGCGACGGGATAGGCAAAATCCCGAGGTCTAAAGGAGATGCGCCACAAGAGAGAAGGCCGGCAAACACGGCATTTTTCACCATTTCTGCAGAGGGACGCGTGTCAGATCCAACAGCAATCTTGCCTCCTCCGATGTAGGTGGAAAAGGCTTCGGCAAACTTGATTATCAATTGGGGTGTGAGGCTTTCTCCGACAATTCCCCGAATACCAGAAATGCTGATTTTAAGGTCTGAAATTTTCAAATCCTCATCCTCGCTCTTAATTCATCCTCAACAAGTTCCACGGCTTCCTGTTTCTCCCCTTCGATTGTTATCCGTAACACGAACTCTGTCGAAGAGGGCCGTATGTTGAACCAAACGCCTTTTCTCTCCACACGGATACCATCGGTGTAATCAGGATTTTCCCGGGAGTAGACATCCTCCAACCGGTCCATAACCCTGTATGTCCTCTCCGGCGGGACATCGACCTTGATCTTCTGCATATGGCGCTCAGGAAAAAGATCCGTCAAATCGGAAAGAGATTTATCTTCCCTGACCAAACAATCCAGGATCAAGGCCAGAGTCATCATGGAATCATATCCCAGTGAAAAATCCAACAGGCAAACACTGCCGCTCCCTTCTCCCCCTGCCCCAGCCGCCACAGATTCCATGACATGCACGACCGAAGATTGCCCGACCCTAGTGCGAGAAAGTCCGATACCTGCCGTCTGCGCAGCCCAATCAGCCCAGGATGTGGTAACCGCTGTGGTAATGGCCTGGTCAATCCGGCCCTTTAAAGAAAGGAGAGCAAGGGGAAAGGTCATCTCTTCGCTAAGCGCCACCCCCTTTTCATTGACAAAGGATATGCGGCTTCCATCGGAATTCATAAGAAAACCGAGATCCGAGCTAGTGGACTCCACGACGGCTTCCGCCTGAGATGCGTTTTCGATCGAAGGTTCAGGAGGATGGGGAAAGGGTTTTGTTGGGTTGTCATTGATCGGGATGAGATCGAGGTTGAAATAATCACCGAAGCTCTTCAAGAAGGGCGAAGAAGCTCCATTGCAGGGGTCGACGACAACTTTGAAATGCCTATCCCTTATTCTATCGGCATGGATAAAACGGGATAACTCTTTGAGGTAGAGATCCATTGGGAAGGTCATCACCCGCGTTTGGCCCAATTCGTTCCAAGAAGCTTTGGCGAAATCTCCTGCCTCGTAGGTGTTAAAAACCTCCGATCCCTCTGAGATATCCAGGTAGTCTCCCTCCGTGTCCAGGAGGAGCACAGCATTCCAAGAAACCGGATTATGCCCGCCAGTAATAGCGATCCCGCCTGAATACTTCTCCTTCCCCATCAAAAACTGCAGGAAGGGCGTGGGCAGGAGCCCGAAGTCCACACCGTCCAAGCCTCCGGAGATAACGGATGAGAGAACAGCCATAGCGAGCATAGGGCTCGTTTTGCGAGAATCCCGGCAAACGGCAATCTGTCCTTTTTCCAGCGTTGATGTAAAGGCCGAAGAAAATTTCGAAACCACTTCCACATTCAGGGCTCCGGGCACTTCCCCTCGAATCCCAGATACGCTGATCCGAAGTCTATCCTTCATTTCTATTTTCTTATACACCAAACCCAAATCCAAACACAACTAAGAAAAAAGGGGACGGTTCTATTTTTCTACACACAAAGAAGCCTTCCCAAAAACGAAAAAATAGAACCGTCCCCTTTTTCCTCTTTTCTAAATTGACCCCACCCATAAGTTGGTATATTCTTTGGGCAATGAACCTTCATTCCTTGGATTTGCTCCTGATACTAAGCTACCTCTTGCTGGTTGCCATAATCGGGTTTTGGGTTAAAAAAAAAGCCAAAGACAAACTGGATTCCTATTACCTAGCAGGCCGGAATGTTCCCTGGTGGATGTTGGGGCTCTCTGGCTGCTCCAGCTACATCGACATCGGCGGCACGATGGCCATGGTGGGAGCTTTATACTATCTGGGTCTCAAAGCCATCTGGGCCACACACATCTACTGGGGCTGGTTCATCATCTGCTTTTACATGGCCTTCCAGGCCAAATGGATCCGAAGATCCGGTGTGATGACATTTGCCGAGTGGAACAAAACCCGTTTTGGAGACACACGGGATGCCGAGATGGCAAGGATCGCCGCCGCCGTATTTCTCCTGCTCTTGATGATCTTTAACTTGATGTACATAGCGGTTGGTATCGGAAAATTCGCTGAGGAATTTTTTCCTCTGCCCAGGTGGGGAGCCACCTTGATCGTATTTGCAGCCGTCGGCGTGTACGTGACACTGGCTGGATTTTTCGGGGTAATCCTCACAGACATGCTCCAGACGCTCCTGATCGCGGTCGGTGCGGTCATCCTGACGATTATGGTGTTTGTCCAAACATCTCCCGCCAACTTTCTTGCCCAGCAAGATCCAGGATGGGGCTCTTTGAGTCTGTCTTGGAAACTCTGGCCCAAGTATCTTCAGATGACGCCGGATAGCTATCACCATTTTTACCTTTTCGGTCCCATCATCCTGGCCGGATTCTCCTGGGTCGTTTTCCGAATCCTGGCTGGGCCCAATGTGTGGGATTTTCAATTTTTTTTGACAGCTCGAAGCTCCCGGGATGCGGCCATGGCAGGGGGTATGTGGACAGTCGGGTACACGCTGCGCTGGATCCTCGGATGCGCCTTCCTGATGCTCGGCATCTTTTACCTCGGATCCCAAGCCGGATTCGATGCGGAAAAAATCATGCCGCTTGTCCTGACCAATCTTCCGGTCGGTGTCCGTGGCCTTTTCCTTGCCGTTCTCCTGGCTGCCCTGATGTCTACCCTGGATGCTATGATCAATGTCACGAGTTCGGTGGTTGTCAATGATTTTCTGAGACGTTATTTCCTGAAAAACTGGACTGAAAAGCGTCTTGTCCGTATGGGTCAATTGGCTTCGGTCGCGGCCCTTACCATCGGATTCGTATGCAGCCTCCTATTTCAAGACATCATTTCCGCCTGGGAAACGATGATCTTTGTCATCGTCACGATGATCCTTGTTCCCGCCACCTTCCGTTGGCACTGGTGGCGGTTCAGCGCCAGGGCTTTTGTGTTTAGCATGATCGCTTCTGCCTGCATAATCGTTTTCCAGAAGATCGTGTCTCCATCTTGGTCGGCACCCACTTCGCTGCTTGTCGTCACTACCGCGTGCCTAGCAATAACGATCCTGATCGGATTTTGGGTAAAACCGACGGATAAAGAAATCCTCTGCCGGTTCTACTCCCGTATCCGCCCGTTCGGTGTGTGGGGGCCTATCCGCCGTTTGGCCGAACAGAAAGGGCTTGTGCCTAAAAAAGATAGGATGCCGACATTCGATGCCATAAATGGATTGTTGACCGCGGGCTTCCAAATCTCTCTGGCATTGATTCCTTTTTATTGCTTCCTGCGGGTTTGGAATCAAGCCATCATCTGGGCTGCGGCAGCCATCGTTTTGGGTGTAATCCTCTACTTCACCTGGTACAAAAATCTCCCCGCTCAAAGTGAACTCTGACCGGAAGCATTCCCAAACCGTTGCAATTCTTGCAGCGTTAAGGATTCCGTCCCGTAAGCTAAAGAGAAAGCCATCCGGAGGCGAGCGGGCATGGTTCCTCGAATTTTCCTCGCTGAAACAAGGCGGAAAATTGCTGGGCTGACGTTTCAGCTTGCCGGACAGTTCCTTCTTCGGTTTGGGAACGGTTCCTGCCAAGAAGTCCAGGATCAATCTGGCTCAATCTTAGGGATCCGCCGAACACGAGGATCGGTGAATATGTCCTCTTCATCGGTGCTTGCCGAGGAAAATTCCGAGACCACACACCCGTCTTTCCCTGCTTGAAACCAGTGTTTGGTATCCACAGGAAGAGTGTACTGCTCCCCGGGTTGCAGAACGACCTCCTTCCATACAGTTAGATATTCCCGATATTTTTCTGGAACTTGAGCTTTCGGGTCGGGTGTGGGCTCCCCCTCCACATACAGATAAAGCTCTCCCCAGCGGCAACGGAAGGTCTCCTGTTTACCGATATTCATATCATCGATCCAGGGATGCCTGTGTTCGGGACACAACTGTCGGGGAAGCTGGATCAATTCCTTGGCACAGTACCTGTCGTTGTTTTCATACACCACAACCTGGAGCCCGCAGTTTTCAATGTCATCGAAACCGCAATCGGCAATTTCAATATTTTCTCTCTCTTCGGGGGTGATCACGATCCCAGCCTTTCGGAGAATCTGGTAAATCCTTTCCTGGAGCATGGCCATTTCAGTATGTTTCATCCCCTTCTCCTTTGGTCAGGCACGTTTTTTTGCGATAGCGATGATGTGGGCACTGACACCCATCAAGGACGGTTCATCCTCGATCGCCCTGATGAACCTGAGCAGCCTCTCTCGTCGTTTGTCATCCTGCCAAGTCTCTTTGAAATCGGACAAAAGACCTCCAATACTTTCCACAGCAAGGAGTTTTTCCAGCTCCAAACCGGATTCTTTGACTTCCGCAATGATTTCATCGGGGTGATGAAAGAACGAGGAGGTGAAGTACGCGGGATTTTCAGTCGGGTTCCGGTGTTGCCCGTCGATAAGGTCCTGTTCGACTATCGGGACAAAAGCGGGATCATCCAAGAAACTCTGAAAAATCCCATCCATCAGGGAGGCGAATCGGGAGATGAAAGCCACAAAGATGCGGCCTCCTTTTTGTGTCACTCTTGATGCTTCCTTTAAGGCTGTTATCCGGTCTTCTCGGTTTGTCAGATGATAAAGAGGACCGAAAAAAAGCAAAGCATCCAAGCAGTGATCTTCCCAATCGAGTGTACGTGCATCTCCGACTCTCGCGCTTGCAAGGGAAAAATCCGGTTGGTTTTGAGAGGCTCGATCGGCTTGCTCGATGTGTTTGGGCACAGGATCCACAAGATGAACCTGGTACCCTTTTCGCGCTAGCCACAAAGCATGGATGCCTGCCCCTCCGCCCACATCGCCGATCACAGCGGGAGGGGAGGGGAGGTAACGGGTCAAAATTTCCTGGGTGCGAACCAATTCTAACGGGCCTGATCCGAAGGTAAGACGGCCTTCTTCATCGACTTTGTTATAATATTCCCTGAGGGGGTCCGTATCCAGACTTTTTGCATCTTTGGGTTTGGTCATCCAAATGGCCCTTTATTTCATCAAGATCGACCCAGCAACGACATTCGCGACCCGGCTTCGCATCGAAACGATGTCTCCCTTGTCTTCAGGATGGACACTGTTGGTCAAAAAGATGACGATCGTTTCAGTATCTGGATCGATGACCAGAGATGTGCCTGTGTACCCTGTGTGGCCGAAGGCATTCGGCCCGAAAAGATCGCCCTGATTGGTCGAATAACCTGACTCCAAATCCCATCCTAATCCCCTTCCCGCAAAATCCGCAATGCGGTAAATCTCTGTCATCCTGTCCACTGCCAAAGGGCTGAGAATCTGTTTGCCGTTAAAGCTCCCATGATTGAGCATCATACGGGCAAAAATGGCCAGGTCATCGGCTGTCGAAAACAGCCCCGCGTTTCCAGAAACACCGCCCAACAATCTTGCCAGAGGATCGTGAACCACTCCGATAAGAGGTTTTCCGTCGTAGACCTGTGTTGGAACGCACAAATACCGGAATTCTTCGGAGGGCGTATAAAAGGTGTGATTCATCCCCAGTGGCTGGAAGATATTCGCCCTGGCAAACTGGGCAATGGTCTGGCCCGATACTTTTTTTACGATGTAGGATAAAGTTATGAAACCCAAGCAGCTGTAATGGAATTTTTTTCCCGGGGGATTGAGTTTTTGCAGACGGGCGATGTGACCGATCATGGATTCCAGTGTTATAGGATATCCGTATTTATCCTTCAAATCCTCGGCATCTGTGTAAGGAGGAAGGCCGGATGTATGGGTGAGCAGATGCCAGAGACGAGCATCCTCCCCGGGTTTTCCCTCTTCATCGATGTAGGACACAAACTCCGGGACGAAGTCAACCACTTTATCCCATAACCGCAACTTGCCCTGTTCGACCAGCATCATGACCGATGTGGTGGTGGCAACGGGCTTGGTGATCGAAGCCATATCGAAGATTTTGGAAACATCCATCGGAGCCAACTCAGGAATCCATTGGCAGTGGCCAAAAGCCTTGCGCCACACGGTTTTCCCCTTCCGAACGATAAGAATAACCGCTCCAGGGAACTCTTTCCTGTCGATGGATTCCCTTATGATCTTGTCCACGTTGGCTAGGCGTTCAGCGGACATCCCCACTGATCCAGGCGTTTCGGAGGGTTCGAGCTTGGGCTTGGTCTGGCAGCCATGGATAGAAACAAGGGCTGACAGGACAGAAATTACGATTATTTTAGGAATCGATTTCATCGCCACATCCATAAAATTCAACCTAAACCATATTACACAAACATCCCTTTGGCAACCATTATGGCCTTTCCTCCCACATGAACATCGATATCATCCGCTTTTTCTTCTGCTTTCAAGTAAAGAAGAGATGGCCGACCGATTTCATGGCCTTGCTCCACACGAACATCGACCCGGTTTTGGTCAAAATAGCGGTGTTTAGTGAGGTAGCCAGCCAAGCATCCGTTAGCACTCCCTGTGGCGGGATCCTCAGGAATGCCGTAATAATCCACAAAAACCCGAACGCTCAAATCATTCTGGTCTTCCCTCGCTTCGGGACAGAACAGGAGAGGAGCTTTTGCATCAATATTTTCTACCGATTGCATAAATTTTGGAAAATCGACCTTGGCTTTCCTAAGATTGGCCAGGCTTTTGAGTGGAACAATCAGGAAAGAGATGCCAGTGGAAACCTCCTGGATCGGGAATTTGTCATCGATGTAACTTTCTTCAAGGTTCAAGGACCGAGCCAACTCTCCTTTGTCGACCTCCTGACCAAAAACAGGTGGCTTCTGTTTCATCCAGAGGACATCGGGTCGATCCTCTTTATAACCGAAAGTAACAGGGATTTGACCGACCTTTAGGTTCAAAGCGACTTTTTCTATAGGTCTTTGAAGTATCTCCTGTTGGATCACGAATGCCGTTCCTAAGGTGGGATGCCCGGCAAAAGGGAGCTCCTCCTCGGGTGTGAAAATGCGGACATCGAATCCTCCATCCTTTTCACGATCAGTGAGAATAAACGTTGTCTCCGAGTAATTCATCTCCTTTGCAATCCTCTGCATCTTGGCGTCCGCAAGATCCTCTGCCTTCCGGAATACCCCAAGCTGGTTGCCGGCATATTTTTCCTCGGCAAACACATCCACGATATAAAACTCATATCCCATGACAAAGCCTCCAAGAGATGTTTTCTTCTCTATTTTATTTATTGGGGTCAGACTGAGTCAAGTCATGCGATCTCTAACATAATCATTGGGATGACTTGGTCTGATCCCTCTATGCCAGTTGACTTTGAGCGACTGATGTTTTATAAATCCCAGGAATCGATCTTGAAATGAGTCTGGGAATTCTTTCGGTGCTCGCCCTTTTGCCCATCCTCTCTGTTTTCGTCCTGATCGTTCTGTTCCGTTGGCCAGCCACTCGCGCCATGCCCGCAGCTTTTCTCATCACAGTCCTTTTAGCTTTGTTCGTGTGGAAAGTTCCTTTCCTCCAAATCATTGCAGCGTCTCTCGATGGACTCGTGACAGCAGCATCGATCCTGTATATCGTATTAGGAGCTGTTCTTCTTCTTAACCTTCTACAGGAAAGCGGGTCTATCAATGCCATCCGCAAAAGTATGTTTTTGATTTCACCAGATCGCCGAGTTCAGGCTATTATCGTCGCTTTCTTTTTTGGCGCATTTATCGAAGGATCGGCTGGATTTGGAACCCCTGCGGCTGTCGCCGCCCCTATTTTGGTCGCTATCGGTTTCCCGGCCATGGCAGCGGTCATGGTCACGCTGATCATCCAAAGCACACCGGTTTCCTTCGGGGCTGTCGGAACACCCATTCTGATCGGCGTCAATGCAGGTTTGAGCGGCCAAGCCGAAGTTGCCAACTATTTGAGCGCTTTTTCCGCTGATTTCCCCGCTTATCTTCATTCCATCGGCGGAAAGGTGGCTATTATCCACGGCATCACAGGAACTCTTATCCCCCTCATCCTGGTTCTTATGATGGGCCGGTTTTTCGGTCAAAAACGAAAATGGACAGATGGTCTTTCCATCCTTCCGTTTGCCCTTTTTGCAGGGTTGTGTTTCACCATCCCCTACACATTGACCGGTGTGTTATTGGGACCAGAATTTCCCACCCTGATCGGTTCCCTCCTCGGACTGATTATTATCGTTCCTGCTGCAAAATCAGGCTTTCTCATACCCAAGGAAACATGGGACTTTCCGTTGCGAAAATTTTGGCCATCAGAATGGGAAGGACAAAAATTCGAAGAAAAAACAAATGGGCCAAAAGCAGCAAGCATATTCAGAGCCTGGCTTCCCTATGTTCTCGTTGCGGTTTTCCTGCTTGCCAGCCGCCTCTGGCCATGGCTCAAGAATATGCTGGCCTCATTGACTCTGAACTGGCGGCAGATCTTCAGCACTCAGATCGACACCAGCTTTCAGCCCTTGTATTTACCTGGATTTCTGTTTTTGGTCGTGTCTATTCTCACTGTTTTTATCCAAAAGATGTCCAAAAAGCAGATAAAGGGAGCCTTGAACAAATCTTTTCTTATGTTAATCGGACCCTTCATAGCCCTGGCATTTGCCGTTCCTATGGTCAAAGTCTTTATCAACAGCGGAACTCCGGGGGGATTGGATAAGATGCCTATCATCCTTGCTTCGGGAGCAGCTTCTCTGGTGGGAAAGGTCTGGACTGGTTTTGCCGCTGTGATCGGTGCTATGGGTGCTTTTATCGCTGGCAGCAACACGTTCTCCAACATGATGTTTAGTCTTTTTCAGTTTGTAACGGCCATAAAAACAGGGGTAATCCCAGGGGTTATTGTCGCACTCCAGGCAGTGGGAGGAGCCGCAGGAAACATGATCTGCGTGCACAATGTGGTCGCCGCATCGGCTGTCGTCGGATTGATCGGAAAAGAAGGACATCTAATCCGCAAAACCCTTATTCCGATGATGTATTATTTGATCGTGGCAGCCATGGTCGGGATCACCATGCTGCAAGTTTTTAAATTTTAAGCAGAAGATACTGATCAGAAAATACTAACCAGCTCGAGATCAAAAACCAGGACTTTCCCAGCAAGGGGATGATTGGCATCCAGTTGGATGGATTCTTCACCTACATCGGTCACAGTTACCATCACGGATTGTCCTTTACTGTCGCCAAGTTTAAGCTTCATGCCAATTTCAGGGGTAACCCCTTCTGGGATGTTAGCGTTCGGGATTTCTATCAATAGAGCCGGATCACACTGGCCGTATCCCTCTTCGGGAGAGACAGAGATCGTTTTTTTCTCCCCCACCTGCATTCCGACTAATCCATCCTCGAAACCCTGTATCACTTGAGCCCCTCCGACTTCGACATCCAAAGGCTCCCGGTCGACTGAAGAATCAAAAACTTTTCCATCCTCAAATCGCCCTGTGTAATGAACTTTGACCTTATCTCCTTTTTTTACTGTATTCGCCATTCTAATTTCCTCTCATGTTCTCCTGAAACAGCCCCTTTTTACCAAAAGACTAGCAAAAGAAGTGAACATTTAGGCATGTATTATGATTTATCGGGATTAGAAAAGCAAGTCACTCTTTGCGCAACATCAAACTTTCGATCTCTTCCAGTTCCTTCGGCACATCTTTTGTCAAAACCTCGCATCCGTCCTTCGTGATGAGCACGGTGTCCTCAATACGAATGCCGAAGTTTTTCTCAGGATAATACAGGGCAGGCTCGATGGCAAAAACCATGCCCTCTTGAAGCGGAACACCTCGAGGCCCCACATCATGGACACACATCCCGACATAATGCCCGATGCCCCCTCTCAATCCCTTTGGGTCTAAGCCCTTTTTTTTCATTACTTCAGCCACATGTTTCCGGACATCTGCCGATGTCACGCCCGGTCTATAGGCTTCGATACACGCTTTCTGGACAGCCAACACTATCTCATAAACCTCCCTTTGTTCAGGCGCAAATTTGCCTGAAACAGGCCATGTGCGGGTAATATCCATGCACAGATAATCCAAGTCTGCCCCAAAATCCATCAGCACCAAGTCTCCCTCCTCAACCTTTCGCGCATTTTTATCATAGTGCCAAATGCAGGAATTGGGACCTGATCCTACAATCGGCGGGTATGCCGCTCCTTTGGCCCCTCCGTTCAGTATCACATGCATCGCCGCTGCTTCGATCTGATACTCGAATACGCCAGGTCGGGTAGCTAGGATAGCCTGTTTGACTCCTTCCGCCGAGATTTTCCCGTTCCTTCTCAGAACTTCCATCTCCTCGGCTGACTTGATCACCCGCATTTCATCGATCAAAGGGGTAATATCGTTTAATGCCAAAACCGGATAGCGTTCTTTAAGTTTGTTGATTCGGTAATTATCCAGGGATATCTGGTCGTTGTAATGGATCCTATTCTTGCGACCCTCAAATATCATCGATTCCCAACGGGCATTGTCCACAGAATCTCGAGGGGATAACCGCACATGAAAGATCAGTCCATACCTTCTGGCACTACGGGCCAAAAATTCATCGAAATAGGTCACAGGATAGATCTCGGTAAATCCGGTCTTCTCCTTGGCATCCTCATCCTTCAACAGATTCTCCCCTTCGACCATCATCTCCCTGGATGTCTGTCGCGGCAGGAACAAAAAGGATTCATTTGTTTTTGGAGTCATGATTACAATAGCACCGGTATCTTCGATCCCTGTGAAGTAGTAGAAATCATTATCCTGCCTGAAATGTCCTCCGGGTGTGGGCATACATTCGCCAAACAGAACAATCAACCCTTCATCCAGTCGCTCCATTAAAGCCTCTCTGCGTCTGGTCATCTCGTCTTTGGAAAATCCGACTCTTTGGGAAAACAGAACGGTTTGGAAGACAAGGGCAAACAAAAATATAATCAAAGGAGCTTGCCAAAATTTGTGTCGGTTCATGATATAAACTCCTAATTGTCGATTTTGACAATTCGTCCTTCGATCCTGTAATCGAGGACTTTGTGTTTTTCCAACCACGCGATCAAAACCTGATTGATCAGCATTCCCGTGTCCTCAATCTCCTTTACAGGAAAACCGAAGTACTTATCTTTAGCCTGGCTAACCAAGTAATTGTTGCTTACCACAGTAAACACCTTATCTGGGTGAAGGAGTTTTCCTTTTTTTACCAGTATCTTCCCAGCGATGACGATGCGATCAATCCGTTGTCCAAAAGGTTTTGAGCTTTTGTGATGATAGGAATAACTCATGCCAGACACTTGGAGTCTATCCCAATCCTTCTCCACATCATGTTCGAGAATTTCCTTTATTTCCTTACCGGTGAGTTCGAAAACAACAAGGGTATTCCGGAAGGGGGATACCTCGAAGATATCTCCTTTAGTTATCGGACCGGCCAAAATGTTGTCCCGGATCCCTCCAGAGTTATGAAAACTTATTTCAGATCCGGTTTTCCAGCGCATGACATCCGTCATCCAGTTTCCCAGGACATTCTCGACAAATTCCCCTTTATAGAAATAATCTTGTTTTGCTTTACCGATCACTTTGGCATATTCTGATCCGACTTTTTCATCCACATACTCGACCAAGGTCTTGATCTGTGGGGATGGTTTCAATTGATCATTGGCCCATAGCAAAATCTGTTTTCCCTCATAATCTACCACCCTATCGTCACAGACATCCACCTTTAAATAGCCCAACGATCTTTGGTGCCCCATGGTGGACTGGACCAACACCCCATTGACCTCTTCGATCCGGCCCTCCTCTGAGGCAACCAGCATGACATCGATCCCAGAAACATTTTGGGCAATATTCACAGCTTCATGGTATTTCCCATGAAACATCACCACGATAAGATCGGTCTTTTCATCCAATTCGCACACCTTGGAACGCAGGATGGGAATAACCGGGAGGACATCCAGACTTTCGACACGCTCTTTCAAGACTTCGATTAAAAATTTCTCCGACATGAAAGCGACAAATCCTACCTTTAATCCACCCCGGTTGGATATATGGTAAGGCTTTACGGGGATGATTTTTCCGGATTCTTTATACACGATATTGGCCATCAGCGTCGGGAAATTGGCCAGCCCGGCAAGACCCAGTGCATTCTCCAGACCCAAGTCGAATTCGTGATTCCCGAAACACCAGGCATCGCATTTCAAATTGTTCAAGAATTCGATCATTAGCCCACCGAACACGTCTTTGTGCACCAATTCTGTGGCCAGGGTGCCGGTCATGATATCCCCTGTGTCGATATAAAAAACGTAGTCCTCCTTTTCTCGAACAGCATTAATGTGGTGGCACATCGCTTCCATGCCGCCGATCCATTCCTCATTGCCTTCCATCTTAATTTTGAAAGGTTTGTAAATCCCATGCGTATCATTCGAATGGAGGATAACGATGGTTTCCGAAAAGAGAGGAAGGACCGCTAAGAAAAAAAAGATGAACACACACAAGCGGGATTTAAGGTTGTTCATAAAAAGGCTTATAGCACAGAAAAAAAAATAATGTCAAATGAGATGTTCAGTCTAATGACTTATTGTTGAGAACCTTGTAGGTCGCTTTCTCCAGGTAGAGGTTGTCTTCCTCGTCCGATCGGATAAAATAGATGTGGCTATGCGAAATGTGAAGGGGCATATAGGGCAAATGTGTGGTCCCCAGGAATTCACCTTTTATCAAAAAAATATCCACTGGAATCGGGCCAGATTCCTCTGTGATGTCATTTTTTGTCCGGAAGACAAAGACATGTTTTTCCGTCAGCAATATCTGGCTAAAATAGATTTTTTTATCAGGAATTTTCTTGACGATATCCCGAACGATACTCCTGGGCCATCCCCGTTCCTTCCCCAATTCCCCAATGTCCTTTTCAAAATACCTTTTTTCCCTTTTGCTGAAATTGTCAGGCAGGATTTCTCTTCGAATGTGACTTATGGTTTCCCCGTTTTCGTCCAGGATCAAGATATCGTACCTGTCACCTATCCCCACAGCGGAATATCGGCCGAAGTGGGCGAATTGAAGGGAGGGCGCAAATTCTTCCCTAGAATAATTGAACATGACCTGCCTCCCGCTTTCGTCTGGGGCGGATACAGAAAAAGCACTAAAGGGAACCTGAAAAAAATTTTTCAGGACTTTATTCGCACCATCGACCATTACCTGGCTTCGATGATTTTCTCCCCAAATCCAACCATAAAAACGATCCTCGCCTATAAAGCTGACGGCGAGGCGTCCATCTAGGTGAGTTCGCTTGATGAAATCACCTTCTTCGTTTAGGAAAGTCAGATTATACAACTCATCTGCTACAACAATCTGACCCTTTGGCGTGAATGCCAGGAGATGGGGATTTTGGTAATCTCCCGGCCCCTGTCCTTTCTGACCAAATGTTTGGATCAACTCCCCATCTTGTGAAAATTTCAAAACCTTGTGTTCCATCCTGTCCAATACGTAGAGGTTGGCAACGGAATCCTCACAAACCGAGGCGATCGAGGCAAACATCATTTCTTTTTTACCGAGCTCCTGAATTTTTTGAATCTGCAACTGAATCTTGTCTGTCGTTTCAGCAAAACCGATAGTCAGGGCTATAACCAAAAAAAACAGAACAATAAAGTTTTTTTTTCTCATTATACAATAATACCTCTACCTCAGAACTTATGTTAATGTTTTTAAGAAAGGTTGTGATAACAGGGAAATTTGTGTGATTACGCCTATTGCTTTTTAAGCTCGACGTCACCTTGATCCCCTTCAGCCGTCTCCCAGTAACCCTTCATCGTATCGCCTTCCACCTCGAGGGTGAACCAGACGGTGAAAGTTTCCATTCCCTGTGAAATCGAAATGCTGAAGGTCAAGGTCCCATCTTCAAATTCAATTTCTTCACATTCAGTATCCATCAACATTCCAAGGGAGTCGGACATCGTGGCCACGTATTCGTCTTCTTCCTTTTGGATTACGAGTGTAAGTTCATCTTCACCTTGGTCTGGGACAATGGTAGACCCTTCCCATGTTCCGGTCAAGTCGACTTCTTGACTGAAGGAAACCGCGGAGCATATAGCCAACAGAAAAACAAAGAGGACTAAATAAACGGATGATTTCTTCATGAGCTCCTCCTTTTGATAAAATTCTATTCCAAATTCATCATATTATACGCAATTAGGCCAGAAAAAGTTCCTCCCTAGCTTAATTCTGTATCTCTCCATCGATTCCGATCACGATTTTTTTAATATTTATATTGGTTCCCGACATCTCAACAGCTCTTTCGACGATGTGGTTCAATCCAGAACAACACGGCACAACCATGGTTGCCACAGTCAAAGAATAGACCCTATTGTTTTTGAGGATCTCTGCGATTTTTTCAATATAGGGGCTTGTATCGTCCAGTTTCGGGCAGGCAATGATCAATTTTTTTCCCTTCAGAAGGTCTTGGTGAAAACTTCCCAAAGTAAAAGCAGTGCAATCGGCAGCGATCAGCAGATCGCTTTCGTTGAAATAAGGAGCAAACGGTGAAACCAAGTGCAATTGGATGGGCCATTGACTCAACTCTGAAGTTCCGGATATGGCCTTGCCTTCCTGTGTAGGCGCAGATTTTTTGATTTCCTGCGCCATGCTACCCGGGCAACCGCAAGCAAGGGGTGGAGTTTCCACAGTTTTTTCTTCGGCATGGAATCCATGGACATGGGTTGCCGCTTCTTTCCCTCGGGTTTTCAGCACATGCTGGTAGGTTTTATCAGGATCATACGATTCACTTTCCCTTTCCACAATCGTGAGGGCACCTGTCGGACAAACATCCAAGCAAGCTCCCATCCCATCACAATAGATTTCTTTTGCAAGAACAGCTTTGTTCTCCTCATCCAGGATAAGGGCGCCTTCAGCACAGGCTTCTGTACAGATGCCACACCCATCGCAATTATCTCTATCGATCTCGATGATTTTTCTCTTTGCCAATTTAATTCTCCTTTATCATGAAAATATCTTCCAATACTATAATAAGCGGTCGTAAATGTGATTTCCTTGACTTAAGTCAAATTTGATTACTCTATTTTCCTGTGCCATAATATTTTCCTCCCTTCGAAGGGAACGATTGACCATGAAAAATGAAAAACAAGATCATCCCAACATCATCCTGATCGTTATCGATGCGCTTCGAGCCAGAAACCTCGGCTGTTATGGTGGGGAAACCACCGCCAGTCCCAACATCGATGAACTTGCAAACAATGGTATCCAATTCGAAAACTGCTATGCCTGCTGGAACACAACCGATCAAAGCCTCACCTCCATATTTAGCGGAAGATACCCGAGAACTCATGGCATTGTCCATCACGGCGATAAAGTCACTCTCGAAGACATGATGGCTTTCAGAAAACTAGATGCCAAATTGCTTGCGGAAAAACTTAGGGAAAACGGTTTTAAAACATTGGCGGTCGACTGGATGGGAAGATGGTTCAAACGAGGATTCGATTTTTATGGTTATAAACGAGATAAAAACATCTGGCAAAAATTCTTGTATATCGTTTTTACCCTCCCCTATGTGCATTTGCGGTATATGGCCGCTAATATCTCTCTATTGAGAATCTATTCCAAAATAAGGAAAACGTCCGTTCCCTCTGTGTGGAAGGGATTGAAAAGCGTATGGAACACATTCCGATTCACATTCGAGCTGGCAAGAGTACAAGATGCCGATTATGTCACCAAATTTGCCCAGAGGCTCATCGACGACACCAAAGATGATCACTTTTTTCTCTTCCTCCACTATTGGGATACCCACACGCCTTACAATTGCCCGAAAAAATACATGGATCGGGACAAATCCCGTCGCGGCTCTATAGATACCATCGCTTCGAAATACAAAGGAGCGGTGAATTACGTGGATAAGTGTATCGGGGATTTGATCACGACTTTAAAAAACCATCAAATCCTGGAAGACACGTTGATCATCATTACTTCCGATCATGGCGAGAGTCTCACAGAACGTGAAATGTTTTTCGATCACCATGGGCTTTATGAAGTGACCACCCACGTTCCCCTGATATTTTTCAATCCAAAACTTTTCTCACAACCAAAAAAAATTCAAGGATTGATCCAGCATGTGGATCTTGTGCCGACTGTTTGTGATTACTTGGGAATGAATGATAAAGATCTAGGAAGCGATGGGATAAGCCTGAGGCCGTTGATCAGCGGCACCAGAGAAGAAATCCGCGACTTCGCCTTCTTCGAGGAGTCCTATGTTCAAAGAAAAATCGGATGGAGAAACAAAAGGCACAAATATATTTATGCCCCCGATGGAATCGGCCTGTGCAAATATTGCCAAAAAGTTCACGCCGGTGTCGAGGAATTGTATGATTTGGAAAAAGATCCTGAAGAAACGCATAATGTGGTCTCGGAAAACAAAATAATGGCCACTCAGATGAGAGCTGTACTGGATGGAATGATACAGAAACTCAAAACCAAAAGAAAGCAACTAATTGGAAAGAAAGGACTGACCAGAACTGACTTGGAAGGTCTACAGGATATCGCCGACCAAAAAAAGATCAAGAAGAAACTCCGCAGTCTCGGCTATATGGATTGACGTGTATTTTCCGATTTCTCTTAGAAACCTCAGGACAAATACCGATTCACGTAATCGATGATGGGTTCCGGTTTTTGCCCATCGAAACACCTCACCTTGGGACAAGCCTTGAAGATCTTATCGATACAAGTGATATTTTTGCATTCCGGAAAAACCTCAAAAACTTTTGAGGGAGCCCTTTGTGGAGCCGCAATATGTTCGTCAGAAAAAGAGTCGTACCCATAAATCTTCGAACTTGTCGCTCCAAAAATTCCCACCACAGCGGTTGCATTCCGAAAACGAAAATCGGAATCCACGATGATTTTATTGGCCGCTGCAATGTGAAGAGGAGCTGTATCTCCGGTTATAAAGACATCGGAACGATCGGTCAAAGCGGCATAAACATCGATAGGCGTATCCTTGGGGATGACCGTGACTCTTTTGCTGCATGAGGAAGGGACCTCGTTCAGCAACTCCTTTTCGATCCCTCGGAAGGTAAACCCACAATTCAAAAGAACATGGATTTCTGGATTGGAAAGGATTCCCTTCAGCAGCTCCTTCTGAATACTCAGTGGGATGCGTGTATAAGCGCAGGATGTGTCAGGATTCAAAAATACTATTTTGGAATCGGATTTGATGTCGAGTTTTTCCAACATCCTCTGAGCCCTAAGGAAAGGACTCTGGGCTGTATAAAAACAGATTTGATGAAAATCTCCATTTATTTTGCCCCCGTTTGCCGGATTAGAGATAAGGGGCTCAATCAACTCCTCGGCGAATTTGCTCATTTGGAGGGATATGTGCGCTTCGCTTCCAACCAAAGTGTAGTCGCGGATAATATTCGAGATCAGGCGTGACGAGTAGATCACAGGCGAATGTACTGCCCGAAAATGCTTGGAAGTGAAATAAGGATTTAGATTAACGATAAGATCAAAATGAAAACCCCTGAGAAGATTCTGAAGATTCGCAAAATCCTTTTCAGAAGGATAGCCGATATTCCTAAACAACGGAAAATGTTCATCGATATCCGGATTGGTGCACACCAAAGGGGAAGCTCTTTGCTGGTAAATATAACTGATCTCAATATCCGGAAAAGCTTTTTTCATCGGAGCGATAAAAGACTGGCCGATCATCGCATCGCCGATATTGATATCCGGAATAATCAAGACTTTTTTCAAACGACCGATTTGGAGAAGCTTTTTTGAATTCCTTTTCTTCAGGTAACGATTGAGTTTTTCGTTAAAGGAGAGGCGCTTGAGAGTGCGGTCTATTAAGGGGCTTGATATTCTCGAGATGGGCCGTAAAACCTGATCTCTAGATAACATGGATACAACTTTTTGACGATTATCCCTTCAATCCACTATTGGCATACCATATCTGGACATAAAGTTCAAGGGAAAGAGGGGAGGAGTTCTTCCCGCAGGGCGGTACAATTTTTGATCATGACTTTATTCCCCTCTACCTCTATCAGCCCCTCATCCTGCATGTGTTTCAAGTTGCGGGATAAAGTCTCACTGATCGTTCCCAAAATTTTGGCGAGTTCTCCCTTTTTGACTTTCAACTCCACCAGGCATTGTTGCTCTCCTGAACACCGGGAAAGTAGATATTGAATCAAACGCTGGCGTACCGTTCGAAGACCCAGCGATTCGATCTTGCTGCTCAAAACCACGCATTTCCTGGCTAATAGGTCCACAAAATACAAGGCGATACCCGGATTTTGTGTAATCTCCTGGTGGATTCTTGTTTTGGCAAAAAAAAGGACGTCAGAGTCCATCACAGCTTGAGCAAAAACAGGATACACCGACGAGACAAAAACGATCGCTTCGCCCAAAAAATCTCCGGAGCTCAGACGCACCACCTCCACTTCTCTCCCCTGCTCATCCATTTTAAAAACGCGGATCTCTCCGCTTTCGACAAAATAGAATCCCTCTGCTTTATCGTGGACAGAAAAGAGCATTTCACCTTTTTGAAAATGCTTCCGATGCCCGAGCTTTTTCAAACCATCCGGAATATCCTCCGGCGACTCGTTTTTTATTCTTTCATTTTTCATTTTTCATTTTTCATTTTATATTTTTGACAAAAAATTCAAACTAATTGTAAAGCTTCTCCCTAGAAATTTCCAAAGCCAGGTTGAACTCACCTGCCAAAACCTGCGCCGCCACAGATGCCGCAAACTCTTTGGCCGTGTGGATACCCATGACACGCATTGCTTCCCTTCCAATCGGGGACATCAGGCCTTCCCGTGAAGACACCACTCCCACCTCTATGTTGGGCAATTCCACCCGGAATATCACATCCCCTTTGTCTTTTTCAGCATAAATATTCTGAAAGCAGGATACGAGCGGACTGCGGGGATTGACCTTGGTGGCTTTGTATATTGCGGGCAGAATTTCACCTCCCATCCCGGAATAAAAGGGACATCCCAGCCTTTGAGACCCGAGGTCATCGACCTCGACAAAAGAAAGGAATTTTTCGGGATCGACCTTCAGAAATCCTTCAAAATCCGCTACCGGGATCCTCAATTGAGCCAACGCTTTCCTGCCTCTCTTGTTTCGATGACTGGGTTTCAGGTCACCGTCATGGCCTTGAGCGATAACGCTTAATTCATATCGGACACCCTGCGATAGAAGTTTTTCTTCCACCTCTTGCTTGATGAACCCCACCGCGCTGCTGATATCTCCGTGCCCCCGGAAATGTTTAAATTCTGCCACAAAATCCACATAAAGGATAAACCCGCGCTGTGTTTCAGCATGATCAAAATCCACAGAGCTGATTCGGCCGCCGAATTCGAGCATTTTATCCTGCATCTTGTCTGTCGCCTCTGGGAGAAACGCTTCGATAACGGCTTGAGCCTTTTGCCTCGATTCTTCAGTCGAAAAAACAAATCCCAAACAGCGAACAGCCCGGGCAGAATCCTCGACTCTGACATTGGCCCCGCCCAATTTATTGATTAAAAAACATCCTCGAGTTACGCCGATCGGACCCAAACCCGTCCCATACACGAGAAGATTTGTGAACGTTTTCTGTACATCTCCTTTGACAACAACCTGTCCTGCGTACGAGAAATAATCTTCCTGACCTCCCACATAATTCGCAACGAGTGGAGCGTATTGCTTAAGGGGCTTCAATCGGGACGCACAGAGATTACAGGTGTGATTTTCATCACGAATATCCAGTTCCAAGATAAGGTCATCTTTTACGCAATGATATCGTTCTTTGTAAGGTTTTTCCGGAATGCCAATATAATGGAAGTGTTCGCCTGTGATTGCTTGTATAAAAAGTTGACGGCAGATAGTTGCTATCCTGAAGTTTTCAGGGATTTCCATGCCATAAGTGGACTTAAGGTCATCTTCCACCTTCCATGGAGCCAGTTGGCCTTCCTTCAGTCTTTGGATACATTCTTGGACAACCCGGTTTTCCTCACCCCTGATATCCTCTGTCATCACTCCTCCCCTGGCCCCAGTGGGATTAAAACATCAATACCGCCAACTGTTTAGATCTGCCCCTGCTGGCGCTGTTTTTTTCATCCGGTCCACAAACTTGGGGATAAACATCTGGTGGTAGCGAAGACGAGAAATAGCATTCGGTTGTGTATGATCGCCGTTCCAGCAGTGCTCGGCCCGGTCACCGTAATCCACTTCACCGCTGTAGTAGGGATCAGTCGTGCTTTCCAGGAAATCTTCAATCAAATAGACAGCGTTGTTGAGGTAATAATTATCCATGTCCCCACAATAGATATGGATCTTTCCCAAAAGCATCGGGCCCAAAGTTGCCCAATCCCTCTTCAGGATGTAGCTGAGATCATAATTTTCCCTCCAGTATTCGGCCACTTCACGATCGATCTCTCCTGTTAGCTTATCCCAGATCGGTTTGGGATAGCCATCCTCCCCCACCGGAGAATAGACTGCCTGCCAGATATCCCACTGGTCTCCAGAGCGGCCATTTGTTGCCAGTGCCAACTCTCTGTGGTTTGTTTCTTCGAGGGTACAACTGACCTCGCCCAGCCAATTTCGTCTGCCTGGTCTGGGCGTTTTTTTGAAGTGGCTTTCGAGAAAGTAGGCATTCTTATCCTCATAGATATTGACCAAACAGTACTGACGAAAATCGATCGGATCAGGACAGGCCGCATAACATCCGTTATACTCGTCTGGATAAAAAACCTGGACGCCCAGGGCTTCCCAACCTCCTGTGGATCCGCCATACAACGTTCGGGCCCAACCCTCCCCTATCCCGCGGAATTTTTCCTCGACGTAAGGGATCAGCTCATAGGTGATGGCATCTCCGTAGGGACCGAGATTGGCAGAATTGACTGCATATGAGTCATCGTAATAAGGGTTGGCGTGTTGAACCTCGATGATGATGACGCGAGGCGTATCTGGGGCCGTCCACCACTTGTAGAATTTATGGGCATATTCCTGCTGGGTTTTGTTGTAACCCGGCCAATCGAATCTCGAGCTGTATGTGGGTTCGAGATCAGGATCAGGAGGTTCTTCTCGAAATCCACCGAACGTGTAGGGGAAATGCCCATGATTGATAACCAAGGGATAACGGGCTTCGGGATGCTCATCAAATCCTTCGGGCAGCAGGATACATGCGCCCAAATACATCGGGCATCCCCAGAAATCCGAGAGGAGCTTGCTCCGGATTTTAATGTGTTTGATGTATTTGGTATCCTGCGGAGGGGATATGGGGGGAATCTCTTGATCCAAAACAATGGCGATGGCCTTATCTTGTTTTGGGTCGATGGAGACCTTCTTCGGTGTGCTGTAAAAATTTCCCGGTTTCCGATTCCAGCGCTGCCCTTCTCCTTTATCTGGGGGAAGCTTCACGGTGTGACCATCCGACCGTTGGAAAGTTACATACCTATTCAAAAGTCCCTGCACCCAATAATCTCCGGGAGGAATCTCGGCAATGCTTCTCAGAGGATAACCAAAAACATTCCCATCGATAACTGCGGCCTCACCAGGCTGCAAGCCATCAACATCGATACCAAACACCAGTTGTGTGTCCGGTCCATCACTGATCTGGAATCGGGGTTCATTGCTATCGTCCTTGGACACCAGCATCAACATCCGTCCGTCCAAAACATTTGCACTCCGTTCTTCTGGAAACGAAAGTTCGAAGGTCAATCTGGTCTCTTGCGTGCCTTGATTCTGTTGACATGCCAACATCAATAAGGATACAGCCAATACGAAAATTATTTTTTTCATGCTTCCTCCCTCCAATGATGTTTAATTATTCGTAAAAAATGACGCCAATTCACCCCACCCCAACTTTTAGGTACATATAAAATATTATCCTGATATTGCTGCAAATGACAACAAAAACATTTTCAAATCAACATCAACAGCCCTTCAAAATCCCCAATTGTCAAATAATGCGCCTCTATTTTTTCTTGATTTAGAGGAGGAATCCCCTTATTCTTATGTTTATCAGGGTTATGAATCCCATAAAAACCATCCATGCCATAGCTCCGATTCGGATAAATGATATCGGGGGTTGGACAGACACCTGGTTTGCCCAACAGGGAAAAGTCTTTAACATAGCCGTGTTTCCGTTGGTGGAAGTCCGGATCCAAGTTCTGGAAAACAAGGAAAGAGTAGACCAGAGAGTCTTGGTTCGTTTAGAAAATTACGGAGAAGCTCTGTGGATAAATCCTGAGAATCCTGCTTTTGATCAACATCCCCTGATCCAAGGAGCCATCAACTCCATGCCCATTCCCAAAGATGTAATGCTTCATATCTCTCTCTTCTCCCACGTTCCCGCCGGGAGTTCAACCGGCACATCGGCATCCGTGTGTGTGACCCTGCTGAGTGCTTTGAGTCAACTTTCTCATCAAAACCTTCCAGCACATGATATTGCTTATATGGCTCACCGCGTGGAAACAGAGAAACTCGGATTACAAAGCGGGATCCAAGACCAAATGGCGGCAGCGCATGGAGGCATTTGTTTCATCGACATGTTTAAATACCCCGAAGCTACGGTCACAAAACTGGATGTCGAGGAGACTCTCCTCGAGGAATTGAGTCAGCGAATATCCCTGATCTACTTGGGACAATCGCACAGCTCATCTGCCATGCACGAAGAAGTCATCACATTTCTAGAAGAGAAGGGAGCTCAATTCACAATTATCCAAGCATTGAGGGCGTTAGCCGAACAAGCAAAAAATCACATGCTCGAGGGAAATCTGGAAGCGCTTGGTGAGGTGATGATCCACAACAACGAGTGCCAGAGATCATTGCACTCGGGGCTCATATCAGAGGAGGCAGACTCCGTCATAGCCATTGCCAAAAAATATGAAGCGGCCGGCTGGAAGGTGAACGGGGCTGGGGGAAAAGGAGGATCTTTGACAATCCTGGGCAATCAGGACGAGAAACAGCGCGAGGGGATGCTCGAGGAGCTGAATTCATTGGGAAAAGGGATCCGATCTATTCCGATCTCTCTTGCCAGATTTGGCGTAACGGTCCAAGTCGAAGATCCTTAAATATCAAGAAGCGGGATGGCAAAAAAAAAACGGTTGTCACTCACCCTTTTTACTTTATTTATCGCCTTCTTTATATCCTGTGCAGAAGAACCGGCTGGAAATACGGAAAAAAATATTCTCAGGATCGGCACCACCAGAGGGGGATTTAAATCGGCCAGTCTCCTCGGCGATACATTTCTCGCCCTCTTTGCTCGCATCTCCAATCCCTCCCTGATGACCATGACCAAGGACGGAACGCTGGAGGGACGTGTCGCTGCCCGGTACTTGGTATCCGCGGACTGCACCAAGTGGAAATTTTA
This sequence comes from Candidatus Aminicenantota bacterium, assembly GCA_020348385.1. Lineage (GTDB taxonomy): Bacteria > Acidobacteriota > Aminicenantia > Aminicenantales > Aminicenantaceae. The sequence goes on from CP070750.1 coordinate 290,223, forward strand.
TTGTGATCCCGACCTGTGCTGGAGTGATGGTAACAAGGTAACAGCAGAAGATGCCAAGTTTTCCATCGAACTGCTTGCCAATGTGGTTCCCCACGCGCGATGGATGCAAGATATTATCAACAACGTGTTCATCACTGAAGAGAACGCTCTTGTAATCGAGCTCAATAGACCTTATTCAAGACTAGATTTTGACTTTGCCACGTACAATATCCTTCCCAAACATATTTGGGAGAAAATCGAAGACCCCTTGAGACATACCAGCAGTGAAGAAATAGTGGGGTGCGGTCCGTTCGTTATCGCAAGAATAGACCTCAATGCGGGCTTTATCCGATTCAGAAAAAATACACACTGGAAAGGATCTCAACCAGAACTGGATGGGATCGAACTTCAATTGTACAGCAACATCGATGTGCTGGCTTTCGCTCTTGAGAAGGGTGATGTGGATACGTATTACAGGTACGCTTCCTCCTACCCTTATCCCAATATCGATAGGCTAAAAGCAACAAAGGGATTCGATTTCATTGAAGAACCGCATTATGGCCTGAGATTCCTTGGATTTAACCTGAACAAAAAGCCCATGTCAGACATCCGTTTTAGAGAAGCCATCTGTTATGCTCTCGATTATGAGGAGATTATCAGACTGGACATCTTGGGCTATGGGGAAATCCCCTCTCGCGGTTTTATTCCGCCAATCATGCCCGCTTACAAAAAAACAGCAGATCTGGATTATGATCTTGAAAAGGCCAAAAATTTACTTGCCGATGCTGGGTATATAGATCGGGATGGGAACGGCTTCCGGGAAACCCCCTATGGCAAAGAGATGAAGCTTTCGATATTGATCAGCATGGATTACGTGCGTTTGGCCGAACTGGTGCAGGACTACCTAGAATCTGCTGGGATCAATGCGCAAATAAAAAACGTGGACTACAACACATGGATCAGCATGAAGGATAAAAACAACTATGATCTTGTGGTGTCCAGAACCTCTCCGTGGGGAATGTTCATGCATGCCAACTGGGCAACAGGCTATTTCGATGCAAGACGCACTGGCGAAGGAGTGCTTCACAACATAGACGACCCCCAATTTCTGAAGCTTTGCGACAACATCCTTTCCACAAAAGATGAGGAAAAATTGACTAGATATGCATCCGACGTGCAGGACTATTATGCCAGAAATTTGCCTGCCATTGCTCTGTATTGGAGCCGCACTGTTATCCCGCACCAAAAAAGATTCAACGGATGGTCTTCCAATCCTCTTTATGGTCTTTACAACATCCAAAACTTCCTCTCCCTTCGAGTTAATTAAAATATGATATATTGTTAGGACATGTTGTTCTCGAAGAAAAAGGCACTGCGTTATCTCTTTGCCCTCTTCATCATTTTTACCCTTAATTTCATCATTCCCAGAGCCATGCCGGGTGATCCGGTGACCAATCTCCTGGGCGAAAACTTCATCACCAGCGCAGCCACGATCCAGGAACTCAAGACAGAGCTGGGATTGGACAAATCCTTGCCTGCTCAATACCTCGATTACTGGAAAAACATCATCACCCTCCGCCTCGGATATTCCTATCATTTCAATCAAAAAGTTATCACGATAATTTTTACACGGATGAAATGGACATTGATTCTTCTCTTTCCGTCCATCCTCTTCGGAGCCATCTTGGGAACACTGCTCGGGGCGCTCTCCGGATGGAAAAAAAATACTTGGGGCAACAAAGCCACGACATGGGCCTTCCTTTCCGTGTACAGCAGTCCTCCCTTCTTTCTTGGCATCATTTTCCTTTACATCTTTTCCTTCAAATGGGGATTATTTCCATTCAAGGGATTTTATGAAACGGGGACTTTCCTGGACGTGCTCCAACACCTCTTCCTCCCTATCCTGATCATGAGCGCTTTCACAGCCTCCCGTAATTACATGATCATGAGAGGAAGCGTGCTGATCGAAAAGGAAAAAGTGTATGTGGTTTATGCTCGGGCCAAAGGCCTTTATGGCAATTCCATCCTCTTTCGGCACATTTTCAAGAACGCCTCTCTCCCCGTGATCACGTTGATTGCACTGGATCTTGGATTTCTCCTGAGCGGGGCTCTGTTTGTCGAAATCGTATTTTCCATGAACGGGATGGGAACTTTGATTTACGAGGCCTTATTGTCCCGGGATTACCCGGTCCTCCAAGGATGCTTTTTGATCATCACAATCATGGTCATCGTCGCAAATCTCATCGCAGATATTCTGTACAGTTTTATCGATCCCAGAGTGAGAGAAAAAGCTTGAATAAGAAAAGGATTTTGAACCGGTTCGGTCTTGTCCTGATCGTCCTGTTTGTCCTGATCGCCATTCTTGCTGACATTATCTCTCCCCATGATCCTTGGGTTAGGTTCGAACCATACGAGAGTCCCAATCGAAATCATATTTTGGGGACCAATGATATCGGAAACGACATCCTCTCAGAACTCCTCCATGGGTCTCGAGCTTCCCTCGTCGTGGGAATCGGTGCCGCTATCATCGCCACTCTCTTGGGGCTCCTTGTCGGATTGCTTGCCGGTTACTTCAAAGGTGCCCTGGATGAGATTTTCATGGGAATCACGGATATTTTTTTGATGATCCCGAGGATTCCGCTGATCATCATCTTGGCGGCCTTCCTGAAATCCAGCATTTGGCTCATCATGCTTGCCCTCGGGCTTTTGTGGTGGACCTCCACAGCACGAGTGGTAAGATCCCGAACGCTTCAGGTCAGGGAGATGGGCTTCGTGACCAGCGCCAAATGCCTCGGGTTCAAGAACAGACACATCATCTTTTCCGACATTCTGCCTAACATCTTTCCGGTCGTGGTGCCAAAATTCATGCTGACCATCGCGACAGCCATGATCTCAGAAGCTTCGCTTTCTTTCCTGGGTCTGGGAGATCCTTCGATGAAAAGCTGGGGACTGATGATCAACTTTGCCCTGATCAAGGGGGGATTGATCAATGAGATGTGGTGGTGGTACCTTCCCCCAGGTCTCTGCATTATCTTATTCGTTTATTCCATCGTGTCCTTGGGTTTTTCATTCGAAGAAAGGAAAAAGGTTAACATCCGATCGTGAATACGATGAATTTGCTGGCAATAGAAAACCTGAAAGTCACGTTCCGAACTCCCTCGGGACAGGTCCGGGCTGTGGATGGGGCCACATTAAAGCTGAAAGAGGCTGAAACGCTGGCCCTGGTCGGTGAAACAGGATGCGGAAAATCGACGATCGCCCATTCTGTCCTCAGTCTCCTGCCAGAAAACGCAGATGTCCACGGAAAAATCCTTTACGATAACAAAAACCTCCTGTTGTTGCACGAGAAAGCGCTGGCACGACTGAGGGGCAAAGACATTTCCCTGGTTATGCAAAATCCGGCATTGGCCCTTAATCCTGTTTTATCCATCGGGCACCAAATGACAGAGCCATTGATCGTGCACTTGAGGTTAAAAAAACAGGATGCAATCCTGACGGCGAAAAGCCTTATGGAAAAGCTGTCCTTCAAAGGGCCGTCCAATGCGATCCGGGCATACCCGTTTGAAATGTCAGGGGGGATGAAACAAAGGGTATTGATCGGCATTTCGGTTATCTTGAGCCCAAAGATCATCATAGCCGATGAACCGACCAAAGGTTTGGATGATCGCCTGAGAGGCATGATCCTCGAAGAGCTAAGACTTGCCCGAGAGATGAATCGATCTTCGATGATCTTTATCTCCCATGATCTGAACGCCGCCAAGGAGATTTCGGACAGGATAGCCGTGATGTATGCCGGGGAGATCTTAGAATCGGGGACTACGCAAGCCTTTTTCAAAGAGCCCCTGCATCCTTACTCAAAAGCCTTATTGGAAAGTCTGCCGGAACAGGGATTCAAACCCGTCCCGGGTGTCCCCCCATCCATGATTCATCCGCCTAGGGGGTGCAAATTTCATCCGAGATGCCCCCATAAAAAAGAAATTTGCGCCAAAAAAAGACCTGTTTTCAAAAGGACAAATAACAGAGACGTTAAATGTGTGCTGTACAGCTAGAAGTTCGCAACATCGCAAAGACCTTTGAATCGGGTGTGTTTGCGAAAAAACCCAAGTCAGTGTTGGAAAACATTTCGCTCAAAGTTCACTTGGGGCAAACATTTGGTATCGTCGGAGATTCAGGATCAGGAAAGACGACTTTGGGAAAAATAATGGTGGGCATTGAAAAAGCGACAACTGGCCAGATTCTCTTCTACGGCAAACCTCTAGAAAAAATGACAAAGGAGGCGTTTTCAGGATTTCGGCGCAAAGTCCAGATGTTGTTTCAAGACCCTGAAGGTTCGCTTAATCCGAAAAAAACCATCCAGAAATCTTTGGATGAAATATTGTTCCTGATCAAGATGCCTCTAGACGCTAGAACGCGTGCCATCGAAAGCATCCTCCAAACGGTTGGATTACCTACAGAGGTTTTGACGCGGTACCCTAATCAGATCTCGGGAGGTCAGAATCAGCGGATAGCTCTGGCGAGAATTCTGCTCCTCGAACCTGAAATCATCATCCTGGATGAACCCACATCCGCCCTGGATATCTCAGTCCAGGCTCAAATATTGAATCTTTTGAAGGAATTGCAAAAACAGAAAGGCCTCACTTACGTCTTCATCTCCCACGACAGGGATGTTATCGAGTTCATGTGCCACGATGTCGGTACACTCGCCCAAGGGAATCTAGCCGTCCCCACAAACAAAGCCAATATGGGCTAGTTATTTCTCTCTTTTGAGCTTAAAATTCCCTTCAAGATATCCGGGACATCGGTGATGATTCCGTCGACGCCTAGATCGATCATTTTTTTCATTTCCGCAGGATAATTCACAGTCCAGACAAATATCTTTTTTCCCTTCTGTTTAGCCTTCTGTACGAATGCCTCATCCACAATATTCCGTTTGCTGCATACGTATTCCCAATTGCCGTCGAAAATGTCTGGCGGATGCTCTTCATCGAAAATGAACCCCGTGATCAAATCCGGTGCGATTTCTTTGACTTTTTCGAGCACTGGCTTCTCAAAAGACGTGACCATACATTCTTTTCCTATATTTTCGGCACGAATGATATCCACCACTTTTTGAGCAATTTCAGGATCCTCCCCGGATACCTTGACTTCGATATTGAGCTTTATTTTCCCTTTAACCGCTTGGATCACCTCTTGGAGGGTTGGGATGGGTTCTCCCCTGAATTCCTCCTTGAACCAGGACCCCACTTCCAATTCTTTCAGCTCTGCCAGAGTGTAGTCCCAAATCATCCCCTCTTTACCTGTCGTCCGCTCCATCTCCTCGTCATGGAAAAGCACGATTTCCCCATCCTTAGTTTGGAAAACATCGCACTCAGCGAAATCAGCCCCGAATTCGATCGCCTTCTTCATCGACGACAGCGTGTTCTCCGGTGCCGCTCGTGACGCACCCCGATGTGCTATAACAATAAAATCCTCGGGTTCTTTTTGTTGACACATTATCCCCACCATCATTAAAAGTAAAATCCATATTATTCTTTTTTCAGGCAATCCTTTTAACCCATTCTTCATACTATATGATATCATTTATTTCTCCACAGCTCCTTCCTGAAAAAAGAATGAAGGTTGGAGGTGAGAAATCCCCTCAAATCCTGACCGGGCGCGGTTTTTCTCCCTCCGGGAGAAAAGAGAGAGGGATTTGCGGGAACTGATTTCCCTCGCTGAAACAGGGCGGGAAATTAGTGTGTTTCGAACCTCTGTCCTTCATTCTTTTTTACAATATTTTTTCGAGGCGATGCTTCCGCCTCGCAATCAGATTCCCCCTCTTGATTAAAGCCGGAGCTACCAAAACGATGTCCGATCCTCGACCATGCAGCGATGATATTTTTGCTTGAGTGGAACGCAGGCCACCCAACCACCACCGATCATCGCTCAAATGAACCAGGTCTTCCACATTCGCGGATAATTGGCGTGCCACTTCAGGACTCACATGTATCCCCTTGATCTGTTTATCCTTCACAACCCTGACGACTGCCTTTTTGCCTTCAGTCTCATTGATAGGACCACCCTTAAAGCCCACTTTTGCCTCGTTCAGAGTACCAGCCACCAAACCTTGCATTTTTTCCTTTGATTTTGCCTTTGTGAGATAACTCACGACCAGGCCGATCAATAAACTTCCAACCAGACCATACAGAGCCCTGGTGTACTTAAAACCTCCTGCTGGAGCCACACCATGGGAAAATGGGGTTATAACAAAGGGCCAGACAATGGAGAGCGCCACGATCAGAGATCCTCCGAAAAGAGTCCAGAATGCTGCCGATGATGTGAATCTTTTCCAATACGCTCCGAGAAGTATGGTGATGACCATCGGGGGCGTGATGCTGGCCGTGAAGGAACCATGGGCCAGATAAATCGATTGGAATGAGGCGAAAACAGGCACCAGGCCAATCCCCAAAAGTGCAGAGGATAGCGAGACGATTCTCGCCACTCTGAGGTAATGCCTATCCGGGGCTTCTTTTCTGATATGGGGCCTGTAGACATCGTTCACGGCGATGGCAGAAACGGCATTGATCAAAGTGTCGATCGTCGACATCAGAGCAGCCGTAAGGGCAGCCATCACAAACCCGAACAAACCCGGCATGCAAACCTTCCCTGCCACTTGGACAAAAATTTGCTCAGGATTGACACCAGCAGGGAGCAGTCCATGCGTGTGCATGGCCCTCCCCAGCCATCCGGCATTCGAGACGGCAAAAGTGGCCAGGGGCATCAACACCAAAATCAGTGCCAGGAATGTTTTTTTGATCTCTTTGACACTTTTCAAGGATAAAAAACGAAGGATGAATCCTTGGTTCATCATGTAAAGGGCAAAGGTGTTGGCTACTCCATCCTGCCAGAACACGCCCACAAAATGGAACTCTTTGGGTTGATTGAATTGGGCAAACGGCAGTTTATGAAGGAGCGGGAGTCCTGACCAGAATCCCTCCCAACCTCCCAGGACCTTGAGCCCCAGAAAAAACAAAACAAACCCTGCAATCAACAGGATGACTCCCTGAGCAAGGTCGGTCATGATGACAGACGTCTGCCCCCCCACCGTCACATAAACCGCACAGATGGTTGCCACAAGGACAGCTGACCAGAAAATATCCGTTCCCAGCAGAGCATTGAGGGCGACTCCCATGGTGTAAAGATTGATGCCGATGTATCCCACCATGTAGATCAGGACGATTATGGTGGCCATGATAGCCGTGCGTTCATCGAATCGTTTCCGGAAATAATCGGGCACGGATCCCACCCTGCTGAAATAAATGATGGGAAGCCAGCCCAGCAGCAAAAAGCTCATCACGATCCAATCGTTCAGGTAGGACATGGAAGAGGACATCCCATAGCGGAAACCTGCAGCTGAATATTTGATGAAACTGTAGGAACCGACAACAGAGGCCACGCAGCTGAAAGTGATCAGCCACCAGGAAAAGCGCTGTCCGCCGAAAAAGAAATCCTTGGTCGAGCGGGTGAATTTAGCAAAAAACGCACCAAAACCGAAGATGGCGACAAAATAAAAGATGACAACCAAAAAATCTAGTTGAGTCCCGATAACGGTCGTTGTATCCATCTAGATCTTCCCGGCCCCGGCAAAGTGCCACAGCAACTGGGATAGAAAATAAAAGGCAAATCCCCCTATCATAAAAAACAGGACCCTCCTGTCGTGTTTTTTTCCGAGGGAATAATCCTTTGTACGCCAGGACAGGAAAATGCCGAGGAAAAAAATGGCACCTCCGATGACAAATTGATAAACAAGAGACAAAAGGGGCATTAAAATTTTCCCTCGTTATGAGCTTTTAGCACAGATGGGAAGTGGTGTCAAAAAGATCCAATATCACTGAATTTTCTGAGGTGTTCTTCATGTTTCATTTTCTGCTTTTCGAGGATCTTTACAAATTGCGGTTCATCCCGCAGATTATCGAAGTAGGGGCTAGAGTTCAAAAACGGATAAGAATAGGCAAAGCTCCAGTAGCCCTCCTCCAGCGCTTCTGCAATCATTGCGATCGCTTTCTCTTTTTTGCCCAACAGGGAATAGACAAGGGCTGAATCCCTATGGGCCAGCGCCTCAGCCTCCATCCCTTTAGAGGCATACAATACAGCTTTGGGATCCTTCATGAAAGAAGAGCCAGGCCTTATCTTCTCGGCCTGAGCGATAACCTCCTCGGCCCTTTCAAATTCCCTTCTCAAAATTAAAAGTTCCGCCTTGAATTTCAGGCACCACAAGCTTGTCGGCTCAAGCTCCAAAGCCTCATTGACACGAACCATAGCCTCATCGAACTGACCGGAGTTCATCAGGCTCATGATCAGGACAACGTGGGTCATGATATGGAGAGGATTGAGTTCCAATGCTTTTGTGTACAATTTGACCGCTTGATCATACAGACCTATATTCCGGTAAAATCCGGCGGCCTCCTGGATGATCAAAGCTTTATTCGAATTCAATTCCAAAGCCCTTTTGAAACCTTGGTAGGCTTCATCCAGCTCTAACCGAAGCATGTGGGCTGTGGCTATGGCAGAGTTAGCTTCAGCCAAATTCGGGTTCAACTCGAAGGCTTTTTCACAGTTTTGCACAGACCGGTCGATATCTTCTTCATCATTTTTGATATTGAACCTATCCGCATAAGCCCACGCCAACCCGATATAGGGAAAGGCATAATTGGGATCTATGGCAATGGCACGTTCGAACATGCTAACAGCTACCTCGAAGTCCTCTTCCTTTGCGGTCACCTCATACTTGTTGGTCAAGGTATGCATACCTCTAAGATAATATTCGTAGGCTTTCACATTTTTCGGCCGATCTGACATGAGCTTTGCCAGGT
>CP070750.1:299153-346398 GCA_020348385.1 Candidatus Aminicenantota bacterium
GCTCATAGGCCATCTGCTGTTGGGACTCGAGGGAGAGGATCAATTTTTGAGAGTTCAGTTTCAATTCCAATTCTTTGGCCTGGTTGTCGATTTTTGTCAGCTCATCTTTGAAATGTTGTTCCTTCTGCTTGAGCGTAAACAGGGCCTTTTTTCCTTTTGTCGATGTCTGCATCACTTTAGCCGAATTGATGACGCCAACGTCAAATGTCTCCTGTGCTAATCCCAGGGAAAAAAATCCTACTAGAAGGATTCCCAAAAGAATCATGTGGCGTGGTTTTCTCATGTGTTTTTACTCCTTCTTTAAGATTTCCCCTCTTTTTTTTAACCTGCGGTGATAATAAATCGTTGCACTGGTTTCTTGTTTGACTTCTTTTTCGTTTGCTTCTATGCTTTAAATGTAGGGAATATATGATTAGGGGGGGCTACAAAAATGAAAAAAAATGTTTTTCACCTTTTCTTGTTGCTCTTTTTCTTTTTATTCGCCTTTTCCCAAGAGATTATCGAGAATCCCGAAAAGCCGCTGAGTACCTACGCCGGGCGAATCCTAAAGCTAGAAGAGGTCCTCAGGATCACAGACGAAGGAGGGGAATTTTATTTCAAGCGCCCAACTTATCTTCAAATTGCGGATGATGGCTGTATTTTCCTTTATGACTCGGAGCAGTTCCTAAAATTTTCACCGGAGGGTGGATTTTTAAAAAATCTTTTCGAGAAAGGTCAAGGACCTGGGGAATTACAGAGGTTCACGAGGTATACCCTTCGAGACATGGATATCTTCATCTATGATTCTGGAAATTCCAAAATCCTTCACACGAGCCAGGAAGGAAAATTGATAGAAGAGTTCCGATTGACAGAGCGTTACAGTCTTCTCCTCGGATTGTTTGGAGACCATTTTATTTTCACAACGATGAATTTTCCTGAGACGGAGGAGAAAACTGGGAATTTTATCGATATTCCAACATCGATACTCATTCTTTCTAACCAGGAAGAAGTCATAAATGAATATCCCAGCGTGACTCAGAGAGCCTATTCAAGTGAAAATTTTATGATGAGCTGGGGGCGTTCTTTTACAATCTTAAGTGAAGATGGTCAGTTTTGCATTTGGAGTGATCCCGATGAGTACATGATCACGGTGCTGGATGTCGATACAGGTACAATTGTCAGGAAGTTCAAACGCAAGTATCCTCGCGTGAAGGCGCCCGAGAGAAAAACTCCTCCGGGGCGACCTGTGCTAAAAATACCCGAAAGAAAGTTTTTGAGCGATATCAGCTATATCTATACATTTCAAGGGAACATTCTTGTGTGGACATCGAAAAAAGACGAGAAAAAAGGGATGCTGTTTGACCTGTTCGATAAGAAAGGAAAATATATCGATAGCTACTGGGTGAATGTGAATGGAACGGTTATCGCCACACACGAGGACTTCTTTTTCGTAAGGGAACAGGATGAGGAGGGAAATATCAATATCGTCAAATATCTTGTGGTTGAGTGAAAAGGAGAAAATCGAATGGAATTTGCGTGGAGCTTATGAAAAAAAGTCTAGGTATAGCTATTCTGCCTTTTTTATTGCTCCTGGTCATGATTTTTTATGGCCGACAGGATGAAATAAGGACTATCGCGAATCCGAGGAGCCCTTCGACCAAAAACGCAGGAAGGATTGTCCGTTTGAAAGAAATCATGCGGATCGACGACAAAAATGAGGATTATTTTTTTCAATATCCTCACAAGATGAAGGTCACATCGGATGGCAGCTTGTTTGTGGTGGATAAAAATCAGTTCTTGAAATTCGACAGGAACGGGAATTTCATGGGGAATTTTTTCAAACATGGCCAAGGACCAGGAGAGCTTCAGTTCATGGAAAATTATATTCTTCAAGAGGGGAGCATCGTCATCTTCGATCGACCGTTGAGCAAAATCATGTTTCTCACTCAAGGTGGGGAGCTGATGTCTGAACTAAAATTGAGAATTCCCGGGATAGACTCTTTTCTCACAAAATATGGAGAAAATTACATCTTTTTCAAATCGACCCCCCCAGAGACAAAAGGTGTTCCTGAAATTGTGGAGTTGGCTGAGAACTTGATAAGTGTAAAACCCGATGGGGAATCCTTGAATCACATCATGGCTTTTCCTAGGCCCTACATGATCATGAAAGCCGGCAATAACTCTTTTATAAACCCCTGGGCAGGATTGCACAAATGCTTCAGAGACGATGATACAGTATTTATCTCCCATACGCCTGAGTACATGATCAAATTATTCAGCCTGAAGAAAAAAAGAGTCCTGTTTCAGTTCTTCCGGGACTATGAAAGGGTAAAACCCAACAAAGAAACAAAAAAATTTGTCCCTGGAGGCAATTACGGTAAGATCTCCATCGGGGGAGCATGGTTCGAACCTCCTGTTGCCAAGTATCACCTCGACATCCAGAAGATGTTTCAGGTTAAGGATAAATTATGGGTCATCACTTCGACAGTGGACAAAAAGAAAGGAATCCTCGTGGATGTTTTCGATAGAGAGGGAAATTATGTCGATAATTTTTATCTGAGTTATCCAGAAGGTGTGGAGCCTTATTCTGTGAGTTCCTGGATAAAAACAGCATCCGATGATTTTATCTACACAATCGAAAAGGGGGGAACAGAGGAATTCTTTATCGTGAAGAACCGCATCGTTAATTCCTCCCTTCGAGATTAATCAGTACCCATCTGGATTTGTTCTTGGTAAAATACAATTCCAGTTAGGATGAGGCGTTTTTGAAAAAACTATTTTCAGTTTTAATTCTTGTGATTGTGTGTGTGTGTTGTTTCTTCCTCCGCTCCTCTCCTGAATTTTTAAACCAAACTGTGTTGGATATATCAAAGCGTGTTCATGTGTACTGTGAGTGCTATAACAGTTGGATAAACGGTCGCGTCGAGAATTTTGCCCATATGGAGTTGAGGGATGGGACATCTTTCGGCTCCATCTTGTTGGATGCGGCTGTCGAAGTGAACGGCCAAACACTGGTCTACGACGATGATACGCAAACCTATAGGGGTGATATCGGAAATGTGGAGCAATGGCAGGAGATTCCCATTCGGATTCAAACCCAGGATAACAGAAAAGTGCGGGGACATGTGGTTGTGGTGTTTATGGTGGAATTCACCCAGCCGAAGCCCTTGTCTAATGTGCCTTCGAGCCGCGCGTTTCCTGTTTCCTGGAAATACAGCGAAGGCAGCATGCACACTGTCGATCTTGAGATCTTTTCGGATGAACGGGAACCTGTGGGAATCGAGGTTCGCGGGAATCACACCACCGTCGATTTGAGTAGGATGGGTATAGAGATCAACAGAGGCGAGAACCTCCATCTTCGGGTTCTGCCTCCATGGACGAGCAATTATGAATTTTCAGGAAATCTAACCCGGAGATCAAAAGCCTATTTTATAACAAGCGCCACTCTGACTGTCCGGCTGAACAAATATGAATGACGGAGAACTCTATCGGCACAGCCATTCGACAGGTAGGAGCGGTTGGGCTATAATCAACCAGAGTAATCCGCAGGAGGCCTCGATGTTTCAATCCTCAACACAAAGAATAATTTGTTGGAGCCTTTTCGGTGTAGTTCTGATGATGCTCCCAATGACAGCTCAGGAAACTCTCGGCAACCGTTCGGAACGCCTGGAGTGGCTAAAGGATGCCGGATTAGGCCTGTTTATCCACTGGGGAGTGGACAGCCAGATCGGTACGGTGATCAGCCATTCTCTGGTTGGCGCCTCCCAGGATTATACCCGCCGGTTTTTTACGGATCTCCCCAAGACCTTCAACCCAACCAGATTCGACCCGCATGAATGGGCGCGATTGGCCAAGGTCGCTGGATTCAAGTATGTGGTTTTCACCACCAAGCACCATTCGGGTTTTTGTATGTTCGGCACCAAAACTCACGCTTTTAACGTCATGAACACCCCTTTTGGCAGAGATATAACTAGTGATGTGGTCGAGGCCTTTCGTGCCGAGGGAATATCCTGCGGTTTTTATTTTTCGCCCGATGATTTTTTCATGCTCTTTAAGCAGGATAAATTGATCAGCCGGGATGCTGATTGGGCCCAGCCCAAGAATAATCCGCAGCTGATGAAGATCAATCAGGCCCAAGTTCGAGAGTTGTTTTCTCGCTACGGTCCCATCGATGTTTTTTTTATTGACGGGCCTCCTGATGGTCTGCTGGACCTGACTTGGCAGCTTCAGCCGGATTGTGTTATTACGAGAGGAGTGCTGAATACGCCTGAGATATCCCCTTCTACTGGGGAAGAACTGCCAGCTGATATGTCGGATGAACCCTGGGAAGCATGCTTCACAATGGGAACCTCCTGGCAGTTCAAACCGACTAATGAAGTCTATCGCACTGGGACAGAATGGATCCAGGCTTTGATTGAAACGCGTTCCAAAGGGGGAACCATGCTCTTGAATATCGGGCCCGAGCCCAATGGAGAAATTCCTCAGGAACAGGAAAATATCCTGAGGGAATTGGGAGCCTGGATGTTTATCAATGGTGAGGCCATTTACGATGTCCGACCCTGGAGAATCTTGAAAGAGGATAATATCTGGTACACCCGAAAAAAAGACGAAAACACGGTCTATGCGTTTGTTACCGATGAAAAATGGGCTTGGGGGCAAAAGAAGAATTTCTTACTGAAAAATCTTAAGGCAACCGAGAAAACGGTTATCAGTGTCCTGGGTCAGAATGATAAGATTCTCGAATATCAAGCGGGTGTTACTCCGGAAACCGTTTGGGAGCAACGCGAAGACGGCCTGTCCATCACGGCCTTCCGTGCCCAGCGAATCTACAACGACAGGGAGTGGCCCAATCCATTGGTTTTAAAGATCACCCATGCCAGATAATCATTTGGATCTGGGAAAATCCGACCGCGGATAAAAAATCAGTTGGCTTCCCAAACCTGGTGGATCATATCGGTCATACCCATGAGTTCGATACGATTGGGTTGACGATGACTATGCAATAGTTGGGATCGTCAGGGCCGCTGAAATAGGCCTTAAGCTCATCACGTCAGAGGTGGTGTCTTTCCTGTTTGTCCGCGTTGATTTCTGCTCGGCCCACGATCTGAAGATAGTTTTCGGTGGATTCCAGAGTTTTTGCCCCCCATATCATGTGAACTTCGGAGTTTCTTTTGATGTGTCCCACCTTTCGGGTTTGGAGAGACGTACGAATCCAGGGATTGCCATTCTCAGTTATGGTCGCAACCGGCATGAGCTGCGGTTCTTTGATGACATCGTAGATATTTGATTTAGATCGTCCATATTCACTCCTCCAGGATTATCTAAAGATATTCTTTATACTCAACCGGCAACGGAAGTATCAACTTGCAATTTGATTTTTTCTGGAATATAAAGACTAACCAGGATATCCCCTACAAGGAGGAGCGATTATGAAATGGAACAGAAGCATTGTGTGTGTTCTCGTGAGCTTGCTGTTTCTCGGATCATGTCAGACTCGCCAGGACACTGTCATTACAGCTGAGGATTATCAGAGAGCAGAAAGCTTCCTTTCCCGGAATATCCAGGACTTGGTCTATGGACTGGAAGTCTCGCCGCAGTGGATCGGAGAAAGCCGCGCCTTTTGGTATAGGATCAACACGAGCGAGGGGAAACGCTTTTTGATCGTCGAGCCGGATAAAAAGCAAAAAGCTCCCGCATTTGACCATGAAAAATTGGCCCGCGCACTTTCCGAAAAGACAGAAAAATCCTATGCTGAAGGGGAGCTGCCGTTTGATTCATTCAAGTTTGTGGATAAAGACCACAAAAAGATAGAGTTTGAAGCTGAAAAAAAGATATGGGTTGTGGACTTGGAAACATATGAAATCTCCTCAAGAGAAAAAGAAGAGCGGGAGGAGAAACAAGAAGAAGCTTCTCCGAATGGGGAATTTGTGGCTTTTGCCAAAAACCACAATCTGTTTATCCGCTCCGCCAAAACAGGGAAAGTAACGCGGCTCAGCCGCACAGGTATACGTTTATATGAGTATGCCTCTGGCCTCGACTGGTTTAACCTGATCGAAGGAGAGGGCGGCCAGAGATCCGCCAATTTCCGCGCCCAGTGGTCTCCGGATTCGAAAAAGATTTTCACGCAAATCCTGGACCTTCGTACGGCCCGGAAGATGTACCTGCTGAATTCGGTCGAGGAGGGCTATCGGGCTAAACTCTATTCTTATTATCGGGCTTCTCCCGGAGATGAAAACATCCCTTATCTCGTCCCTGTGGTTTTTGATATAGCGAGAAATAAAGAGGTTGTTGTGGATATTCCCCCTATACCTCACTTCGTCCACCATAATATCGAGTGGTTCGAGGATAGCCAGAGGCTTTATGCCATGGTTTTCGATCGGGGTTATAAGAGCATGAATATTTATGAAATAAACGCGGACTCGGGGAAAGCGAGAATCATCGCCCGAGACGAAAATGCAACCTGTGTAGGGACCGAAGTCTCTGACTATAAGGTGCTCCCAAAGTTGGGAAAGGTGCTGATGACTTCAGAAAGGGATGGATGGAACCATATTTACCTTTATGACTGGAAAACCGCTCAACTCGATAACCAAGTGACAAAAGGCGAATTCGTTGTCATGGATATCGAGCACGTAGATGAAGAAAAGGGAATTGTGTATTTCACAGCAGTCGGGAGGGAGGAAGGCGAAGATCCCTACCTTGTCCACCTCTATCTTATCCATCTCGATGGATCAAATCTTCAGAACCTGACCCCTGAACACGCATACCATGATATAACTCTTCCACCGGATAAATCCTTTTTTGTCGACAACCTTTCCCGTGCGGATCTGCCCACCAAGTCTGTTTTACGGAGCTTGAAGGATGGGGAGGTGGTGATGGATCTGGAAGAGACCGATGTTCAGGATGTTCTGGATAGGGGATGGAGCTTTCCCGAACCGTTTTGTGTGAAGGCGGCTGACGGAGAGACCGATATATATGGTCTGATCTGGAGGCCGATTAATTTCAGCCCAT
Organism: Candidatus Aminicenantota bacterium; assembly: GCA_020348385.1. GTDB lineage: Bacteria > Acidobacteriota > Aminicenantia > Aminicenantales > Aminicenantaceae. The sequence goes on from CP070750.1 coordinate 306,141, forward strand.
CGAAAAAATATCCTGTTATCGACCAGTGTTACACGGGTCCTCATGGGATAACGACACCGAAAACCTTCCGGCGGGCCTTGATGAGCTCCGCAAATTCTTTGGCAGAACTGGGATTTATTCTCGTCTCGGCAGATGGACGGGGTACAGCCCGCAGATCCAAGGCATTCCATGATTTTTCCTACAGAAATCTGGGGCGTGGTTGTGAGGATCATATCCCGGCGATCCAGCAGTTGGCCGAAAAATATCCTTACATGGATACTGATAGAGTGGGGATCTACGGCCATTCAGCGGGCGGATATGACACAGTCCGGGCCTTGTTGCAGTGGTCGGATTTTTATAAGGTGGGTGTATCCTCTGCCGGAAATCACGACCACCGGATGGCCAAAGCCTGGTGGCCTGAACAGTACATGGGATATCCTGTGGAAGAATTCTACGAGGAGCAGTCCAACATCACCAATGCTGGCAAATTGGCAGGGAAGCTTCTTCTTGCGCATGGGGCAATGGACGACAATGTGAATCCAGCCTCCACCATCCGGCTGGTCGATGCCCTGATTAAAAACAACAAGGATTTCGACCTCATCATCATCCCCCCGAGCCGTCACGGTTTCAGGGGAGAATACGGCGATTACTTCACTAGAAAAAGATGGGATTATTTTGTGAAACACCTCCACGGTGTCCAACCACCGGCCTATAAAATCAGTCCCGCTGACAACTAAGAAATAGGTGCCTGGTTATCTTGTTCCCTAATGTAAGTATTACTAATGGAATTAATCGGTAAATGTCTGCGCTGTCCCCGATCAAAAGCTGTTGACTTTTTTGAAGCCGAGGATGGATTTGACCTTGGTGGTGACAGAATCCGAGATGGAATAAAACGTGGGCAAAAAGATCAATGTGAATATTGTGGATGTGGTCAATCCGCCGATGATAGCAATAGAAATCGGTGCCCACATCTGCGCTCGTCGTCCCGCTGCTTCAAAAAACTGAGGCAGCAGAAAGGGGAGGGCCAACGGCAAAACACCAAAAATCGTCGTGATGGCCGTCATGATGATCGGCCGCATCCGGTCTTTGCCTCCCTGAATGATGGCTGCTGTCTTTTCCAATCCGGATTTCCGCAGGGTTCGGATATGATCGATCAGGATGATCCCGTTGTTCACCACGATCCCGAACAGTACCAAAAGTCCTAAATAGGAAGTTGTATTCAGGGTAATTCCTGTGATGGAAAAGATCATGGCCACCCCGAACAGTGCCAGCGGCACGGTTAGCAGAATAGTGAAAGGATGCATAAATGACTCGAAAAGCGACGCCATGATAATATAGATAAAGATCAGGGCAAGGATTATCGCCATGTTGGATTCCCCTTGGGATTCCTGGAATCTCCTCCAACCGGATCCCAGACTCCACGTGTAGCCATCCGGAAATTGAACTGTGCTCATGATGTTTCTGACGTCGCCGGAAATGGCCATCATTCCCTCTTGTTTGGTGTTGATGTTGATGACCAATTTGGACATTTTGTTCTCTTTGCGGATCGAAGTCGATCCGGCCCTATAGGAGATATTCGATATCGCAGAGATGGGAATCCGCTGGGATTGGGTTGGCATGCTGATGTTCCGGAGGTCTTGCTCTGAAAAACCGTCGTCGCCTTGTATTTTCAAGATAATATCGATTTCCCTGTTTTCCGTTTTAAACTTCCCGATTGGCCTTTCCGAAATAGAGGAAGAAATCGTCTGGGCCACCATCCGGCTGCTCACTCCTGAGCTTTCAGCTTTTTTGCGGTCAACCTCGACCATTATTTGGGTGTCTCCTCCCTCTAGGTCACTGGTGATATCCTCGACGTTTTCTATGGTCTTGAGCTTTTCGATCACCATAGGAACCAGTTCGGTCAGTTTTGTGTAGTCGAGTCCGATGAGTTCAACGGCTATCCCGCTAAAATGTCCATGACGACCGAAACGCTGCCCGTATTCGTACTGGATCCCAGCCCGCCTGGGCAGCAAATCCTTTAGCCTTTCTTTGATCTCGGTCACCGAGGGCCCTTCCTCTTTCAGATTCAACTCGATTCTTCCTTGGAACCTTCCCTGCCGCATGCGCCGTGTGCCGAATTCGGTAGTCACATGTTCGACGGCAAGTTCCTCTTTATTCGCAAAAAGAATTTCCTCGTAATTCTGGAACAAGGCTTTCATCTGTTCCAGGGTAAAACTCCGCGGCATATAAACAGATAAGTTGACTTCCCGCTCATCGCTACTGGGCATGAACTCTCGTTCGATGCTTTTAAGAAGATGGGATGAGATAAAGAAGATTCCTATCGCCAGTCCCACAACGAGGATCTTGGTTTTCCAATTCTTGATCGTGAAACTAATGATCTTTTCGTAAAAGTTTGTCAGCTTGATCAGCCAGCGCGCTTTTTCTCTGGCTTTTCCCGAAAGAAGACGGCTTCCCGCCAGAGGGATGAACGTGAGAGCAACGATAAGAGAAGCGATCAATGCCAGGGAAATGGTTAAAGCAAAGTCTTGCATGAAGCGTCCGAATCCGGATCGAGACATGAATCCCAACGAGATGAACACGACCAGTGTTGTCAAAGTAGAGGCTGAGACAGCCATGGCCACTTCACTGGCCCCCTGCATCGAAGCCTTTATCGGAGAAAACTTCTTTTCCTGCCGCAGTCGGAAGATGTTCTCCAGGACCACGACGCTGTTATCCACCAGCATACCCACGGCCATCATCAATCCGCTGAGGGAGATGATGTTGATGGTGATATTCGCACGAAAGATGGTGCGGTAGAGATACATAAAGCTGAAGGTGAACACCATAGCCATAGGGATGGCAATGGCGATGATGATGGTGGACCGGAATTTCCTCAAGAAAAATAGCAGGACAATTATAGCCAGTAGCCCTCCGACCACCCCAGAAATGCTCAGATCTCTCAGGCTTTTGAGTATGTCCTGGGATTGGTCGCGGTAGAATATAGTGGTCATGTTTTGGAGGGAGGGCTCTGTCTCCTTTATCCCAGCCATCGTGGCTTTGACTTTGTTGCACACGTCCACGATGTTGGCGTTGGACGCCCGATAGATCTGGAAGCGAACCGTTTCATTCCCGTCTAGGCGGTTGAAGTCTTCTTTGATGGGATAATCGTAGGTCACGCGGGCCACATCAGCGATCGTCAATCCTCTGTTGCTGACGGGGAGGTTTTTGACTTCCTCCAGGATTTTTAATTCTCCTGGAATACGTGCCACATACCGCATAGGGCCTTCTTCCACATACCCTGCCGAAATGTTGATATTGTTGTTCCTTATAGAATCAATCAAGTCGTTTATGCGGATGGAAGAGGAATAGAAAACCTCTGGCTTCAGATAAACGGTCAAAACTTTGTTCCGGATACCCCGGATATCCACGTTGGCAACACCCTGGATGCGTTCCAACTGCTGGGTGATGTAATTTTCCGACCAATAATACAGGTTGTCCAGATCTCCAGGCAATGCCACACTGAAATTGATCACGGGCCTGTCGTTCATCCCCCACCGGCGGATGTTGATGTTTTCTATGTCGTCTGGTAACTGATCGCGCATCTGGTCGATCCGGTCCCGGATTTCCATCGTGGCCAGGTCCATGTTAGTGCCCCCATGGAATTGCATGTGGATATTGCTGTAGGATGCAGAGGAAGTAGAACTAAAGCTCTCCAGATTATTGATGGTAGCCAGGATGTCCTCCAGCGGCCGTGTGATGGTGCGTTCCACCTCTTCAGGAGAAGAGGAGGGGTAAGGGATCTGCACCATCAGGCTCGGAAAAGACGTGTCGGGCATCATCTCCAGCGGCAGTTTCATGATGGAGATCACGCCTATGGTTATAAAAATGAGCATGGCCACGATGACGGAAACCGGCTTGCGTATGGAAAATTCTGGTAAATTCATGGTTTACTCGTTTTGGCTTTATTAAGGGAAGCACCCACCTTAACACTTTTTAAGAGGCGCATCAATCGGCTTTCTTTCTCTTCGGTTTCTGTGGGATCTTTAACCACAGCGTTGTAGACCAACGGGATAAATATGAGGGTTAAAAACGTTCCGAAGATCAATCCCCCGATCAATGTCAGGGCCAGCGGGATGCGGATCTCGAAACCTTCGTTGAAATCCAAAGCCATTGGTGTAAGCCCCAACACCGTAGTGACTGTGGTCATCAGGATCGGCCGCCACCTGACTTGAGCAGCGGTTTTGATGGCCTCTACCTTGGGCATTCCCTGTTTCTGCAGCTGACCGATGTAATCCACCAGCACGATGGCGTTATTGACGATAATACCGGAGAGGATGATCAGCCCGATCAGCACGATCACGTTGATGGACATGCTGGCTACAAGCCCGATGATCACCACGCCGATGATACCAAGCGGGATGGTAAACATGATGATAAAGGGTTTTTTGAAGGATTCGAATTGGGAGGCCATGACCAGATAGACCAGAAATACAGCCAGAAAAATGGCAAAAATCATCGAGGAAAAAGCAACATCCTGTTCCATGGTTTGTCCGGCCAAGTTTATCGACACCTCAGGGCCGTGGTCAACGGTAGCAGCAGCTATCATGACCTTTTCTTTGGCCTCGTCCAGGGAGGTACCTGCGATATTCCCTGTGATGACCGCGGATTTTTGCTGGAGGATGCGTCTGATCTCTGCTGGGCCTTCTTTAATCTGGATCTCTGACAGGGCCTTTAGAGGCACCATCACACCCAGTCCGTTTCGGATATTGATCCGTTCGATCTTCTCCACCCTGTCGCGGGAATCTTCCGAAAGACGAACCCGGATGTCCACTTCCCGGTCGCTTTCGATAAACCGTGTGGCCACTTCACCCTCGATCTTGTTCCTGATCTGGGCCCCCACCGAGTTAATGGTCATGTCCTGGGAGGCCAGAACAGCTCTGTTAAAAATGATCTGGACTTCTGGGTATCCTTCTTCCATGCTGGACTTCACGTCGATAATCCCCTCTATCCCCCGGACCTTTTCCAGGAGTTCGTCGGATACTTCCTTGATCAGATCGAGATTGTTCCCAGCGACAACGACTTCCAGCGGTGCCTTGAATGAGAACAATCGAGGTTTGTAGACTTTGATCTTTGTGGTGGGGAACTTTTCCAGGTCGGCCCTAACCCGGTCCATGATCTTATCTTCCTTTGCTCCCAGGATACCCGGTTTCAAACGCAGGGTGAATTCGGATAGGTTTTCCCGTTCTTCTTGGAAAGATATCCCTGCTCTGGAACCTTTCCCTATCAGTTCGTACACGCTGTCTATTTCATCATATTTTTTCAGAGTTTCGGAGATGTCCGATATGACGGCCGCGTTCTCTTTGAGGGATGTTCCGGGCTGGAATTCGACATTGATCAAAAATTCTCCCTGGGAGATGACCGGGATCAGCTCCTGCCCCATAAAACGGGTCATAAAGATGGCCACGATAAAAAGAAACAGCACGCCGACAATGATAATTTTCCGGCGTCTGAACGTACTGTCCTGGATATTTTTATAAGAAGTGTAAAACCTGTCGTATGCTTTGTCCAGCGGCTTGAACACGATCTTTAAAATCCGATTCAACCATTCCTTTGCATTCTCCCGGCGCATTACTGCGTTGAGCATCGGAACGAGTGTCAGCGATACGACCAAGGACGCCAGGAGTGAGAATGTCACTGTCAATGCCATATCTCTGAACAGTTGTCCGGCGATCCCCTCCACGAACACGATCGGAAAAAACACCGCTACTGTCGTAAATGTCGAAGCGGTAACGGCCCCGGCCACTTCGGATGTGCCTTCCAAGGAAGACTTGTACAATCCCACACCCTTCTCTTTGTAACGCTGGATAGACTCCAACACCACAATGGAGTTATCCACCAGCATTCCTATTCCTAAGGCTAGGCCTCCTAGGGATATGATATTCAAGGATATATTGGAGGAGTACATCAGGAAAAATGTAATGACAACAGAGATGGGGATTGCGGCCCCGATGATAAGTGTACTTCGAAAATTTTTCAGAAAATAGAGGAGAACCATAATAGCCAAAATACCTCCGATGATGGCTGTCTGCTTGACTTCATTGATCGTGTTTTTAATAAATTTGGATTGATTGGTGATAACCAAGTATTCCATATCGCGCGGCCTGAGGATACTGTTCTGCACCGTTTCCAGTTTTTCTGTGACGGCATTGGCCACGGACACGGTGTTGGCATCGGCTGCTCGGTAAATAGCGGCTTCGATGCATTCCCGGCCATTGATGCGTGAGATAACCTTGCGTTCTTTGTATCCGCGGAAAACGTCCGCAACACTTCCCAGGGTGATCTGGACATCGCCCCGCTTTTCGATGATGATATCTTTTATTTCTTCGACGGTTTTGAATTGATTGACGGTGCGGACCAAAAACTGGCTGTCTTTTTGTTTTAAAATCCCGGCGGACAGATTCACATTTTCTTGTGATAGACGGCTGGCCACTGTGGTGATCGGGATATTGAGAAGGCTGAGTTGCTGTTCGTTGAGGTCGATATGGATCTCATCTTCCAGACCTCCCGAAATGGAACAGGCTGCCACTCCTTCGATACTCTCCAGGGCCTGTTTGACCTCCCTCTCTGCTATGTACCGGATGAATCCGAGATCGACATCTCCTGTCAAACCCAGTTTCATGATGGGTTCCTGGTTGGGATCGTACCGGAGGATGACCGGCTTGGTGGCCCCCACTGGCAAACGGAGCAGGTCCAGCTTTTCTCTGAGCTTCAAGGTGGCAAAATCCATGTTGGTATGCCACGCGAACTCGACCGTGACTTCGGATAGCTCGGCCCGGGAGACTGAAGAAATACGCACGACGTTATCTACAACCCCGCAGGTTTCTTCGATCGGCTTGGAAATGATGTTCTCTATTTCAGAAGGGGCTGTTCCTGGGTATTCGGTCTTGATGGTGAGTGTGGGATAGGATATCTTAGGCAAAAGATTCAGGTTGAGTTTAGAGTAAGAGATGAATCCAAAAATAATCGCGGCAACGGTGAACATAAAGACGGTCACCGGACGGTTGATCGAAAATTTGACGATCTTCATCGGATCACATCAACTCTTTGACCGTCTTTGAGCCCTTCGACGCCCACAACGACAATGACATCCCCTTCGGCTAGGCCGTTCGTGACTTCCACTTCATCTTCTTCTGTAAGGCCCAGGGAGATTTCGCGCTGGGACACCAAGTTCCGGTTCATCACAAAGACATAGGTCTTGTTCTGCTTGTAAAGAATGGCTTTCCGAGGAATGACTATCACGTCTTCTTTTGCCCCGATGGCGATCCGGACTTCTACGAACATCCCCGGTTTCAGTTGAAGTGAGTCGTCGAATACTTCGACGGTGGTTTTGACCGTTCCTGTTTGGTTGTCGATCCGGGGATTGATCAGCTTGACATCGCCCTTGAACACGGCTCCCGTCAATACTTCGGTCGTCACATCGGCTGGCATCCCGGGTTCCAGTTTGATGGCGTCGGAGGTGGGCACATATACGCGAATGAGCAGGGGTTTGAAATCTTCGATGGTGTAAACCTGCTGGTTAGCGTTGACACGATCCCCCATTTCGATAAGGCGCTCGGTTACGTATCCATCCGACAGCGCTCGGATCTTGGTATAATTCAGCTGCAACTCGAGATTTTTATAGCTTTCCTGGCTGTTTTGATGATCCAGCTTTCGTTGTTTGTATATGGCTTCCTGTGTCTGAAATTCCTGTTCGGAGATCAGCTCCCGGGTGATCAACTCCTTGTTCCGGTTGTAATTGTTCTCAGCTTCTTCCAGGCTGAGTCTGGCTTGTTCAAGGGTTATTTTGGCCTGTTCGAAACTGATCTTTATCTCTGTGTCATCCAGCAGCGCCAAAATGTCATTTTCTCGGACATAGGCGCCCTCTTCTTTCACGATTTGTTTGACATAGGCGGCTAGCCGGGAGAATATCTCCACTTTCCGTTCCGGTTCGACAATTCCGTTTAGGATCAAAAAGGAGTTCAAGTCTTTTTTCTGAACGGGTGCTACGCTGACGGGAAGTGCCTCCCCGCCACCTTGAAACTTTGCGAGCATTGCCTTAACCTTGTCCGGGGGGATTTTTCCCGATTTGACGGCCTCTTTCAAATGATCTGGGATATCCAGAGCGTCGATATCGAATTCCCCGCCGCCCGATCTGTCAGATCCGCGTTTTTGCCCGGATCCATTTTCACCTTCTCTCTTTTCTGCGGATTGTTCGCTATCTGGGTTTCTTGGGGAATTCCTATCTCTTCCCTGGTCGCTTTCTCCTGATTTGCCACAACCCACAGTTAGAGCCAAAAACACTGCCAACACAAAGATTAATAATTTTCTCATCTTCATTCACCTGTACGATACTCGTTCATTTTACCTGAAGAACTTTCGGTAATTTTAAATGGTCGTGATTTCAGCGTTAGTCGTTCCGGATGCGCACAATAACATCTCTGACCATCACCTTTATTAGACGGGAAGTTTATTCATTTTCTTCCACGTTCCTTCGATTTATTTTTCAATTCTTTAAAATTTCTACATATTCTATATAATAAATATAGAATATTATACACTATCGACTAACAGTTGGCTATCCTTTGCTAAAAAAAAATGGATTCTAAATCAATCCTAGGGATTCAATTATAAAATATAATTAGAAAGTGAATGAGAAAGAAATATTGTGAGGAGATGCCTTGTCGATTTAATCAGGAAAAATGTTAGATAATTACGTCGTAGTGAATTTTTACAGCTCTTAATGCCAGTTCTTGTTCTTGTCCCTCAGAAAACCAAGCTGAAATAAAATACAAGAATCCATTGTTATTGATATCACGAAAGGAAATCTTTGTGATATTGCGGCGTTGCCAATCGAAAGAACTTCCTTGAGTGGAATAAGAGCACATAAGATGCGTTTTATTGCTGAAAATATGCAATCTTTGCATCTGAAATCTTATGTGAGCAGGTGAATTGTCTTTAAAGAAAAAAACAATGTTGGTCACCGTTGCCCCATTCGGCAAGAAAACAGGGGCTGAAAAGTATCGATCGGCAGAGCCTGGTTTGACATACAAAATGGTTGCATCCTGAAAAAAATCGACGTTATTCGATCTCGGAGAAAAAAGGGAGGGACCGAATAATATGGAATAAGCATGAGTCAATTGGGGAAAAAGCATTGTCGCACACAATAGACCGATAGCCAAGGTTGCGTTTTTTTTCATTGCTCCGCCTCCTTTATTTTACAGATGAAGCAATTTTAACGAGTATTTTTTCTCAGGTAAATAGTCTCAAAGGATGAATTTACAGGGGATATTGTATCACCCTTTGCGTATTGGGAGTCTATTAGCGTCCTAAGTAGCCCGGGTTATCCTTTTCGATAACTAGTTTTGTGTTGACTACCTTATCACCAGCAGAAAGCTGCACCAGATATTCTCCTGGACCGACCATCGGGGCGGGGCGCCTGAATCTCCGCTGCATGCTCTGGTTGGATCCTCCTTCCTGCTCTTGAGGCGGATTTTTCCGGAAATCCCATAATACTTTGTGAAGGCCTGCATTCTTAGGACCTTCGAGATTTCTAACGACTGTGCCCGTAATATCCATTATGGCAATTTTCACCGGCTCGGGCATTTCACTTTTCAGATGGTAGTAGATCATCGAGCCGGTCGGCGGATTCGACCTCTTGAATCGTTTATCTGCTACCCAGGACCATTCATAAGTTCTGGCCCATTGCACTTCGGATCTAATATTGTACAAATACACATCTTTTTCATTCATTTCCGGTGATAACTGCTGCAATGGTGTGATGTTGTCCACGATCCACGCACCTCGTCCATGCGTGCCTGCGATAAGGTCGAAATCTCTGGGATGGATAAACAAGTCGTGAACAGGAACAGTCGGGAGGCCGTTCATAAAACGTTCCCAAGTTTCTCCTCGGTCGAGTGAGATGTACACGGCAAACTCTGTCCCAGCGAACAATAAATCAGGATTCTTATAGTCTTCCCTCACGACATACACCGAACCCTCCGGAAGACCGCTGGTGATTTTTTTCCAGGTTTTGCCGAAGTTTTCGGTTACGAAGATGTAAGGATCCTGGTCGTCATGGCGGTGGCCATCGAATACGACATAAGCTCTGCCGAGAACATGATTGGAAGCCTCGACCCGTTTGACCCAATAACTTTTGGGCGCCCCGGTCATCTTATCGTTCAGGAGTGTCCAGGTCGCGCCGTCATCTTGGGTGAGTTGGACATTGCCATCGCTTGTTCCCGCCCAGATAAGGCCAGGTTTGAGGGGTGACTCATCGACAGAAACAATTGCGCTATAACGGGATTCGGGATCGGCTGTGAGGTCCGGACTAATCACTTGCCAGCTGTCACCCCGGCTGACGGATTTAAAAAGCTTATTCCCCCCGAAATAGAGGGTGTGGGGATTGTGAGGAGAAATAATCAGAGGGGAGTTCCAGTCAAAGCGGTATTCCTCCATCTCTTCTCCTTCTTTATCTCGAGGAGGTTGGGGTCGGATCCAAGCTCTCCCCCAGTTGCGGAGATCCAAACGCGTCAAGTATCCATTCTGGGTTTCGTAATAAACCGTTTCGTAATCGGTTGGATCGATCTGGCAGACAAAGCCATCGGCATTGCTGAGAGGAAACCAATCGTTGTTCACGATACCCGATCCGCGACGGGAGCGGCTCGGCCCACCCCAGTTGCCGTTGTCCTGGAGGCCGCCGTACACATAATAGGGCTTTCTCATGTCGGCTGTGATAGCATAAAACTGAGCCAGTCCTATCTGGGTGATGATATCCCAGTTTTTTCCGCGATCATATGTGATGTTGATCCCCCCATCTCCTCCGACGAGGACATGATCGGAATTGTTGGGATCGATCCAGAGGGCGTGGTAATCGATATGGGTATTGCTCTGAACTTCTGGCCCGATTATTAAGGTTTTGCCCCCGTCTTCGGAATAAGCCAAAGGGGAGCCGCACGTCCAGATCACGTTTTCGTCATTGGGGTCCACACGGATCTGGCTATAGTAAGAGGGCCGGTTATTGTGCATGTTCATGTGTGTCCATGTTTTTCCGTAATCGGTTGATTTGAAAATGCCTCCCTTGTTGACATCGAGCGTTTCCTCCTGAGGTTCCTCTCCGCGCCGGTAACTGCGTGTTTGTTGTGTGGAGACAAGAGCATAGACGGTTCCTGGCTTTCCAGGTGCGGCGTTCAGCCCGATACGCCCCATCTCTTCGGTTGGCAAGCCTTTGGAAGCTTTGGTCCAGTTTTGCCCGCCGTCCAAGGTGATGTAGATCCCGGCTTTGGGACCCCACTGGTCTTCGGGATCTCCTGCATCGAAGCGATCTCTCAATCTTTCATGGGCAGCAACATAAAGGATTTCGCTGTCTTGGGCATCCATTGCTATGTCCGTGACACCTGTTCTGTCGTCGAGATACAGGACCTTCTGCCAGTTTTGGCCTCCATCGGTTGTTTTATAAACGCCCCGTTCTTCGTTGGTGCCCCATAGGTGTCCCAGGGCTGCCACGTATACGATATCGGGATTTTTGGGGTGGATGAGAACTCGACCTATGTGGTGCGTTTCCTTCAATCCGACAAACTCCCATGTTTTTCCGGCATCGATGGATTTGAACATACCGCTTCCCCAGGGAGAACTGTTGCGGTTGTTGGATTCTCCTGTTCCTACATAGATGATGTCAGGATTGGACAGGGAAACAGCGAGGTCACCGATCGACGCGTTGGGCTGATCGTCGAATATCGGCTCCCAGGTTGTGCCGGCATTGGTGGTCTTCCAGATGCCTCCTGTAGCTGCCCCTGCATAGATGATGTACGGATTGCTTTCCACTCCTTCGATATCGGTTATCCTGCCTCCGGGATTGGCCGGCCCGATCTCGCGCCAGGTGAAGTTTTTCAGAAAATCATGGGATTTGGTCTGGACTGCTTGGGCTGTATGCGGTAACAGCGAACCCAGAATCAAGATCATACACACGACGAAACATATGCTCGAATGGGAATTGCGCATTCTGTCCTCCTATGGATGAGAATACCTACTAGTTTTAAATCAAAGGGACAAAGATAAAATTTTCCCGCCAATTTTGCAACAGTTTTATTTTCATCAGTGCTTACACAACAAGGTGTGATGTTTGACACATGATTTACAAACTGATATTCTTTCTCAAGATATTCAGTGGGGAAAGATGGCTGTCAAGTGTCCAATATGTCATTCCGAAAATCCTGACGACACTCAGTTTTGCGGTAAGTGTGGTATAAAATTCGGTGTACCGGAGGAAATGGATCTCCCAACCAAGACCCTTAACATACCAGTATCTACATCACTTTCAGGAACGATAGTTGCGGGCAAATATAGAGTGATGGAGGAGTTGGGCAGGGGAGGCATGGGCCTAGTGTATAGGGCCACGGATTTGAAGCTTGACCGGATCGTCGCTCTTAAATTTCTCCCTTCTGAGCTAATGCGTGATCTCGAGGCGAGGGAGCGATTCGTTCACGAGGCTAAGACTGCCTCAGCATTAGATCATCACAACATCTGTACCATTTATGAGATTGGTGAGACGGAAGATGAAAGAGTCTACATAGCTATGGCCTATTATGAAGGAGGAAGCCTTAAGGACAAAATTGAGCAAGGGCAAGTGGATCAAGAAAAGGCGATCGATCTTGCCGTTCAAATAGCCCGAGGGCTGGCTAAAGCTCATGAAAAAGGGATTGTGCACCGAGACATCAAACCTGCGAATATCATGATTACCGAGGATGGAGTTGCGAAAATTGTGGATTTTGGATTGGCCAAGTTGAGTGGGCAGGGGAGATTGACGCAAACAGGGACAACGATGGGGACAGTGGCCTATATGTCACCGGAGCAAGCCAAAGGAGAACCTGTTGATCACCGCACAGACATCTGGTCTTTTGGAACCTTGGTTTATGAGATGCTCTCAGGAAGATTGCCTTTCAAAGGAGAACACGAGCAGTCCATGATGTATTCCATCCTGAATGATGAGCCGCTCCCACTGGCGAAAATAGTGAGCGGAATACCGCAGGAGCTGGCGCAGATTGTAGGAATGGCTCTAAGAAAAATTCCTGATCATAGATACAAGCGAATGGAAGAGCTGTTGGATGATCTGGCTTGTTTGGCCAAAGGACTCGAACCAGAATACGCAAAAGTAAGGCCGTTGAAATCGATGTTGTTTGGCATGAAAAAAATCCATTTTTATGGAGGTCTGGTGGTTATTGCCGTCATCGCGATTGTGGTTGGGATGATCCTTTCTTTAAATAGTGGAGGATCCATCGATTCCATTGCCGTTCTCCCACTCAAAAATCTTTCCGGGGATCCAGATCAAGAATTTTTCGCTGAGGGAATGCATGAAGCTCTGATCACCGAGCTGTCAAAAATCAAAACACTGACGGTCATATCCAAGACTTCAGCGATGCTTTACAGGGATTCTGAGAAATCCCTCCCAGAGATCGCTGATGAGTTGAATGTGGATGTGGTTGTGGAAGGATCTGCTCAGCATGTCGAAGGAAAGGTGCGGATCAACATCCAATTGATCGATGGAGAATCGGACAGGAATATTTGGGGCGATAAGTATGATAGAGATTACAAAGAGGTCCTGAAGCTCCACAGCGAGGTAGCAGAAGCCATTGCCAAAGAGATCAGAATTGCTCTGGCACCGCAGGATAAGGCGAAAATGACGGATAAAAGGTCTGTGATCCCTGAGGCCTACGAGGCTTTTCTTAAGGGAAATTTCCAAATAAATAAATTTTCAGTAGAGTCGTTGGAAAAAGGAATTGAGTTATTGAAAAACGCCATCGATATAGATCCAAATTATGCGCCGGCCTATACTCGGCTTGCCGATGCATATATGTTGAGCGCGATCAGTCATGGGACTCAGCCCCGGAGTGAAGCCTTTCCCAAGGCAAGGGCCGCCGTGATGCGTGCACTGGAAATCGATGAAAACTTATCTTCTGCCTATGCTTCTCTTGCCAGATTGGAGCTGTTTTACTACTGGGATTGGGAAGCTGGAGAAAAGGCATGTCAGCGCGCCATTGAGCTCAACCCAAACAATGTCGAGGCGTACAATGCCTATTCCGGATTCTTGATGATCAAGGGATACCTGGAAGAAGCCCTGTCCGAAAGGAGAAAGGCCCAGAGGCTTGACCCTCTCAATCTTATCAACAACGCTGATGTTGGTGTTTCTCTTATCGATGTGGGAAAATACGATGAGGCCATAAAACAGCTGCAAGATGTGCTCGAAATGAACCCGAATTTCACTCCAGCGATGTGGGCTATGGGTGAGGCTTATCGGCACCAGCAAATGTATCAGGAAGCGATCGACTGGTTTAAAAAAGCTTTCACTTCTTCCGGGGAACATTCAGCATGGCTTGGACCTCTTGGATTGGCTTACGCTGAAGCCGGAATGGAGGAACAGGCTCGAGAGGTGCTGGATAGGTTGAAAAAGTTATACGTGGATGGTCACAATGTTTCACCCACGGTCATTGCAGCCATTCATGATGAGCTCGACGAGAAAGAGAAAGCCTTGGAATGGCTCGAGGAAGCTATTGAGATTCATGATGCTCAAGTCCCATATTATAAACTTTATAGAATTTTCTCAGGCATGCAGTCAGATCCCCGCTTTATATCCCTTATGGAAAGTATTGGCTTGAAGTAAAGGCTAAATCAAAGATGCGAGAATCGTTGCTATATGGACTAGTCTTGATACTTGAAAGAAATTTTCATTTTTGTTCGATAGGCTGAGACTTTTCCGTCTTCAAGTTTTAGGTCGAACTCGACGGCTTCGGCAACTCTCAGGTCTTTCAAGGTTTTACTGGCGGTTTCAACGGCGTTTTTTGCCGCCTCTTCCCAGGAATTGGGACTTGTCCCGATAATTTCAATCACTTTATAGATGCTTTCCATTTGACCCTCCTTTTTTGTATTTTACAATAATCACGATTTTGTTTTCAAATTATCCAGTTGACTTTGTAGCGTTTGACGACCTTGAGCTCCTCCTCATCGTCTTCGATGGTGTACATGTGTCCTTTCTTCCATATCATCGGATTCATTTTTAACCTTGTCTGAGCGATATATTTCCCTTCTGCATCGAAAATGTCGTATAGACCTCCCTTCTCATGTGTTTCTTTTTCATATCTTTTAACAAAGAGATGGCCCAAGTCGTCAAAAGAGAAGCCTGAAAAAGGGGGATAGTGATCTGGAAATCGGATATCCCACTGATCTGTCGGATTGTTGCCGAAAGTTTCTTCCATCAATCTGTCTTTATCGTCGGATGTAATAGAGATGGGATCATATTCCCTTGTGATTATCCTTTTCAATTTACCATCAGCATCATGAAAACGGAGCTCATATTCGCTGTTCTTTATATCAGCCCAGATGATTTCTTCATTCTCTGTCATGGACCATCTCAAACTTGACAACGAACGGGCCACAAAGATGTTTAAAACAGGCGGGGTATCCATGGAGAGTGAGGTGAAGGTGAGTATCGATTGGAATTCGGGATCGAGTTTTTGTAAAACCGTAACCGGTTTTTCTTGTGGAATTGTGTATGAAACAATAAGATCACCGCTCGATGTGACCATCGGACCAAAAAACAAAAATTTATCGGCGATGGAGAATTCCTTGAGATAATTCCCTTTCATGTCAAAATACTGAACTTTCCTCTGACCCATATCGTTGACGATAATTTGATTCTGCCGGGACAGGAAGAGAGATATCGGCATCCCGAATTCACCAGGCCCTTGCCCTTTTCTGCCGATGGTTTTAACAAAGCTACCGTTCTGATCGAAAACTTTGATATTCCCGGCCTGCTCATCGAGGATGTGCATGTATCCTTCCGCATCTACATCTAGCGTGTGTATACTCTGGAACATCTGCTCCTCGATCTTTTCGCTTCCCTTTATGACCAAATCTTCTACCAGCTCGAACACAGGTTCCTTGTGCACCGGCTCCTTCGGATTTCTAATGATGATGGTGCCATCCTCGGTTTCGATCGTTCCTTTCCATTCGGTTCCCTGTTTTTTGCACCCAGTGCAAAGGATAAGACTGAATGAGATGATTGCAGTTACGAGCCATTTAATTGTGTTCATGTCGTTCTCCTATTGAGCATCCATCTTCCTTTGATCGATTTGCCCATTTTATAATATTTACGAATGATCTTCCCGAATTATTTTGTATAATCGGTATCAAATCTTAACATAAACAAAATGGGCCTAGTTTGGCGAATGCTATTGCAGATGAAGGATTATTCTGTGGGAGACGAACTGATGGGATTTGTCGTCGAGTATGTTGAATTTTATTTTGTCATCTTCGAGTTTTGCTCCCTCAACCTTGACGATCAATTCGGGGTGTGTTATCCCCAATGCATAGTTACTTCCTGCCAGTCCCTCAACCTGTATAATCAATCTTGAAGCGTTTTTTTTGACAGAGATTAACTTCAAGCCTTTGTTTCTGTCCCCGATCCTTGAATTCGGGACGACCGGCAATATTTCTGTAGTGGGAACAAATCCCAGATCCAATTGCATCTTGCCGTCTTTGACCGGTATTTCTGCTATAGCTTGGGCAACCTGTGCTTTTTCTTCTGTTTTCATTTCCAGCGGTTCGCCATCCACGGTGAGTGATATGAATTCGGTACCGAGTCCGAATGCAGGGGCGAATAGTATTTTGTATCCTTTGGCATTCTTAGTTTGTATTTTTAGAGATAGCGCATCCGTTTTTCTTTCGTAATCGAATGAAAATTTTGCTTTCCCGATGGAATAATCTTTGATAGACACATGTTCCCAGTTTGCTGGAAAGTGTGGAGAAAATGTCAGAGTTTTCTCCAAGGCATTTCCTTCGAGCCCCAATAGCCCACGTACAAAAGGAAGAACGACTCCTGCTGTGGAAAATCCTTGATGCGACACGGCCTCCCGTGGCCAGACATTGTTAGCGCCGGAGAATACCTCTGTGATACTTCCCAGGGCATGTTCGAAGGTGTGGTTTGCCGTGGACGTCAACAGGCCGTAACCTTGCTGGGGCATGTGATGTTTGTACAAGGCCGATGAAACCCAGCTTGTCAGGAATGGCCAAACAGCTCCGTAGTTGTAGTTGAGAGGCTGGAAATATTTGCTGTTGATAGAAATGCTCCGGATACCCCAGTCTGTGTTGAGATCGGAGGAGCATAACCTTCCCAGACTGCTCAAACTCCGTTCCTCAGTCCCCAATTCCCACATCATCCCGACTGCATTCCAAGGAGAAATTTCCTTGACCGTTTCACCCTCAGTGTTGAAAGCATAAGCATAGAATTGATTTTCCGTATCCCAAAAATTTGAGTCAAAAGCTTGTTTGGATTTTTTGAATTGCTCTGCTGCATCCGTTGCGTAAGTGTTATCCTCTGCGATTTTTGCCAGGAATTGCATTGCAAAGGCAGCCCTGATCCAAACAGCGGCCAGATAGATATCCGTCTCGATCCCGGTCAACGCCCCGTATTCCAAAGCCCCCAATCCCGCTTTTTTATTGTCCATCAGGCTGTCTTTGTTGGCATCTGTCGAAAGGCACCAATCATAGGCTCTCTGCAAAGATTCCCAGTTCGCTTTGACAAATGCGACATCGCCTGTTGATTTTACATAATCATACATGGCTGCAATGTAATAGGGAGTCGTATCGCCATGGATGTAACCATAATGGTAATCGTTCCACCAGTTGACGTATCCTTCTGCCTGGGTGAGTTCATGGGCCATTTTCCCGTCTTTCCTCTGCCACTTTTGTGTGAATGCCAGGGTATCTCGAGCAGATTCCTGGGCTCCATAGCTTAGAAGACTGAAGGAATTGATGTAGGCATCTCCTCCAAAAAACCAGCCAAATCCGGGGCGTCCGCTCGTCCCTGATGCTCCCAACCCGGCTACCAGTCCCTTCCCGAGGTCAGGATTTTCGACCAGGAGATTGTCAAAGGCTACCTTAGCCCATTCAAATGCCATATCGAGCTTTTTGTTGGGTGTTTCCACCTTCAACGTGTTTTCTCGAAGATTTTTATAGTGTGTATGATTTTTCCTGTAATACTTTTCAGGATCGCTCTGAAGCCTCTGATAGATCTTCTGCACATTCTCCCTCGTCCCCTTTCCTCCGGCCATGTAAATAGGGATGAATTTGTCTCTGACCAATTCTGGATCAGAGATTTCTATCTTGAATTCATTCGGGGCATCGGACAGCATATGAGCTGGTGTATAGGAAAGCCCTTGAGCTGCCGGAGAACCGATGAATCCGTGATTTTGTCCTTTGGATTCGGAGATGATATAGGCTTTGTGCTTGTCGTTCCAATAGGCGAATTGTCCACCCAATCCAGCCGGCCACATGGGCTGCAGTACCGGCAAGAAACCACAGATTAAGGTTAGGGGATGGGTGGAATCGACCTGAAGCAAGACGATTCCTCCTGGCTCATCGACCGGAGTTATGAAAGTCGCATTGATCGTGAAGGATTGAAAGGTGTAAGTCAAGGTTGTGGCTTCCGGCGTAACGGATATGTATCGAACGATATCCTTTCCTGGAATGGGCCTTGTCGAACTTCCCACGAGGAAGGAAAATGTGAAATTCCGTAAAATTTTCAAAGGGTATGCCCAGGCTTCGAATGAGCCGCTTTCGTCGGCGAGGACGGCAAATTTCCGACCGACCTTATCGAAAGGTCTTCCTGGCCTGGCCTGACGTTTGAGAGTTAAAGGATTGGACTTCAGTTCAAAGGCAGGGATTGTTCCTTTTTGAGCATATAGGGGTAAAAAACCTATAAATATTGCCATTAATGCCGATACAAAGGTATTTTTTTTCATCATAACCTCTAAATTTACCCATGAGCATCCCAACGGATTGACTTATATCAGAGGGGAATTTTGTTGTCAAACCTACACAGATTTTGTGCTGGTTCCTTTTTTTTGATAAAAATAAAGAATGGCATTGGCATTTCCGTTCGATCCCCTCAAAAGATCCGAAGAAGTAGAAAATCAAGTCACAAAAGAGAATCAGAGGCTTTACTACCGTTTCCGGCCGGCTCCCTATTATGGTGGAATTGCCACGGCCGATGCGGTGGGGTGCTCTTTTCTGTGTGCTTATTGCTGGAATTACAACAGGAATCTTTACCCGGAGAAATTCAAGAAATTCTATTCATCCCAGCAGGTAGCAGACAAGCTTCTGCATATCGCAAGAAGAAAATCTTTTCGACTGTTTCGGATTAGTGGCGCTGAGCCTGTCTTGGGAGAGAATAGTTTTTTTCATTTGATCGAAGTCCTCAGGCTCATAAATCAGAGTAAACCCAGTTCTTTGTTCATCCTCGAGACCAACGGTTTTTATCTAGGCTACAGGACAGATATATTGGAGAAGTTTCAGGAATTTTCAAATCTAAGAGTTCGTGTTTGCATAAAAGGAGTCGATGAAGATTCGTTCGCAAAGATAACAGGAGCGATAAAAGACTTTTATCGCTTCCCCCTGATTGCCCTTAGAGAGCTTGAGGGATTGGGGATAAAAGCATGGCCGGCTCTGATGGGAGATCTCTTCTCGAGGGAAAAAATCAGCAAATTTGAAAGTTCCCTTATTGAGAATGGCATTCGATCAGAACTGGAGTTAGAATTCCTCGAAACCTATCCTTTTGTTTTGGAAAACATGAAAGAAAGGAAAATTCGGGTGATTTGAGATTTCAAGCTCTTTTTTTCTTCGTGAACTTGTTGTAGAGCAAAGCGAAAAGAACGCCGACAATCCATGCATCGATGATGGCATACAGTGTAGCCACGAGAACTCCTCCGAATCCCCACTCTCCGAAATGGTAGCCGGGATAGATGGAGTCGATGGCTTTTAAAAATGCCGCCCCATAAGCCGGCCACAGCAAATTTGCGACTCCGACTAAGAGGACAAGTAATCCCCAAATCGAAGCAGCCGTGCACCCAAACCGAATAACATCAAACTTCATTCCCTCCTCCTTTTTAATTAGTACCTGGTTATCCTGACACCAGGATATTTAATTGGTGAAAACATATCCTATCCCCATTTTTACTAAGTGACAGAGTATCATGTCTCTGATTCAGCTAGAGCGGAGATGAATCGTTCGGCACTTATTGGAGCGCTTCCTTCGAAGTGGTTGTTTAGGTTGACAAAGGTCACGATATTTTGTCTGCGGTTAGTTCGTACAATTTGCGCAGCGGCTTTCAATCCTTCGGGCTTGGGAGATATCACTCGATTCCATAATCCGCCTGTTTGTGTTTCTATTTCCAATCTATCGCCTCCATGGAGCCGGACGATGCAAAAATCCGCAGTTGCAGGCTGGAATTTTTCGTAAACTTCCCCGATGTGAGGCATGTAGTATCCTTCCAGATAAACATAGCCGAGATCGTGATCTTTGAGGAATCGGAAAAAAGCAGGGGAGAGGTAGTTAGGATTGCGAATCTCAATGGCGTAGCGATACCCTTTCGGTGCCTTGATGATGAACTCATGGAATTTATCGAAAAACATTTCTTTGGTGGGCATCTTTTTTTTATTGAGGTATTCGAACTGGAACATGATAGGACCCAATTTTCTCTCTATCAGCGTCAATCTCTCGAGAAACTTTTCCAAAAGTTCATTATCCAGAAAATGTTCGTTCGCTTGGCCAGCGTATTGTGCGTATTTTTTTGGCTGCTTGGCATAAAAGTGAGTCAGGGTTAGGGAGTTCGGGGCTTTGACCGTAAACAAAAAATCTTCGGGAACGCTATCGGCATAGGTCTTAACAGTCCCGATGTCTGGGAGTTTTATCCCGCCTGGAAACAAACTCCAGAACCACTGGTCGATCTCTACCGACCTGAGATGCCTTGCGTAGTCGGCAAGATAGTCATCTGGTCTGTAGCTTTTATCAGCATCATAAAAAAGTCCTTTCCATGAATCGAACTTCCAGGAACAAGTCCCGATTTTTAAATAGGGTTTGTAATCCTCTGGGATGGTAACCTTCATAATACCCGACTCACTCTCCCGTTCTGCGCTTATCTGCTTATAGCACAGGATTCTTGGAAATTCAATGACATGACATGTGACTTTCACTCGGGATCTGTTGCCTCATATGGCTTTTTCGATTATGATTTTGACACATTCATAATCAGATGCTAAAAATTCTGCTGATATTGATCATCGCTTACATCCTGTTTGAGCTTGTGGAACATGTAGTCATTCCGCTGTACTGGGTGATCGCTAGAAAACAGAAGCGATCTCCCTCAGGAGAGTCGGGCATGGTTGGGCTCATTGCCGAAGTAAGAGAGTGGAAAGGCACAAAAGGCAGGATTTTTGTGCATGGAGAACTTTGGAATGCCAAGAGCGATGTCTCTTTCAATCCTGGAGATGAAGTCATTGTCCAATCCGTGAAAAGGTTGGTGTTAACGGTGAAACGCCTGGAAAAATGAATTCACTCGGGACGGAAGAGGGCTCGAAAATTGGGATCGGGCTGTAAAGAATAGAAGGCAGGATAAATTTGCAGGAAGTAGGGATCCGAGTGTCCGGATTCAATGACCTGCCTCAACGTGTCTATGGCTTCGTTTGATTTGCCGTATAACGCATAAACTTCAGCCAGGTATGTGAAGGCCCCTAGGTCGTTCAATCCCAACGACTTGGCTTGTTTGATATACTTGTCGACATTCTCCGACTTCCCGCTTGCTAGTTCGAGCTTTGCCATCAGGAGGGGAATCCATGCCGCTTCCCAGGTTTTTCCGACTTTCTCCAGCAGATCAGATATCCCTTCTTCCGCCATTTTTATAGCGGAATCTGCTTGCCCTGATTTCCTTAAGGCTAGGGCCAGGTAATAACAGTTCAACGGATAGAAATTTTGCATTCGCCCTTGTTGAACAAGCTCGCGGAATTGCTCGAAATATGGTACGGCTTCTGCGGCTCTGCCTGCGACCATCAGGATATAGGCTATGTTCGGCAATCCCCAAGGGTGTTGGGGATCAAGAGACAGGACTTTTTTATACGCCTCGGTTGCCTCGTCGAATCGAGTCTGCGCAGCGAGGGCATAACCCAACCAGTGGTGATGAACGGCGATTTCAGGTGCCAGAGCCACGACTCTTCTTGCAGCCTCTTCGGCCGAAATGGGGTCTCTCCTGAAAGTGAGGTGAGTCCACCAAAGATTGGCCAGAGGGATGCTATTTCGTGGGGCCACCTCGGAGGCCTTCTCGAACATGGCAATAGCTTCCTCATGGCGTCCAAGATTCCGGAGTATAACTCCAGCGTTGTTGTACCCTTGCATAATATCAGGATAAAGCTCTCGTATGATCCGATATTCTTCCAAAGCGGCCTCGTAATCTTCGTCCACATACCATAAATTAGCCGTTTTGATTAAGAGATATTCCTGGTGTGTGATGCCCTCTGCATCTGCGAGAGCATGTTTGAGTTCTTCTTGTCCTTTTTCCTTTTGGTTCATAAATTGAATGAGCAGAAGACCAAGCGAGCCCCTTGCTGCCACAAACTTTGGATCTTTTTCTAAGGCAAGCTCAAAGAATGAGGCTGCGTCTTTGAATTTGCCTTCATCCCATTTCGCCTGTCCCATGGAAAGGTAGTGCAAAGCTTCCCACGAGGATGTGGTATGTTGGATTAGAGCCTTATCCGCCTCTTCGATAGATTTTAATGATTCTCCCAAACGAGAACGCACCTGCCGGGCCAGCTTATCGATGGCATTAAGAAGCACCTCTTCACGACCCAGGGCCGTTACACGGATCCTGTCCACATGTCTTTTTCGTCTAGGATCGACCAGGATGGCCTGCAGCTCATAGGCTTCCCCAGCTTTGAGGATTCGTGGAATAATCATGGCCCTGATCCCAGAGAATCGGCAGATATCAGAACCCAGCTCTTCGTCAATCCGAGAGCCGGGATCCAGTCTCATCAATTTTAGAGTTTCTGCCACCTGCCCCTTATCGAAGATACTGGCATAGGGGGATTGTTGGAGGTCAGCCTCAATAGCTGTCTGCAGGGCCATATCGAATACGGAATCCCCCGTCTGATTATCCACATCAGCCACTAGTAATTTATCGCGTTCATGGAAAGCCAGGCTGGGCTTGGTCAATAGCCAGGTTAAAAGAACCGTCATAAGCACTGATGCAGCTACAATGCCACCGATTAAAAGTCGCTTGCGAGGCCGGCGGAATAAAACGGTTCGTGTGGGCAGTGTTGCTCCTGTGATCAATTTCAACTTCAAGTCTTCCAAATTTTGAGACAACTCCATCGCAGAAGAAAACCTCTTTTTGCGATCCTTGGATAGGGCGAGCCGAATGATCTGTTCCAGTTCCTTGGGAACAGCTGTTTCCAATCCTTTGATGGTGTTGGGCTCCCTGTTCAGAATGGAATACAAAATGGCTTGTTCGTTTTCCCCTTTGAACGGGGGTTCGCCAGTCATGATTTCAAACAGCAAAACTCCCAGCGCCCATATATCCGTCCTCTGATCGACTTCTTCTCCCATTGCCTGTTCTGGAGACATGTAGGCCGCAGTGCCCACAGCAGTGCCATCCCTCGTAACGCGAGTGGAGCCAGATAATTTGGCCACACCGAAATCCACGATTTTTGCTAGCCCGTCATCAGTCATCATGATGTTAGCTGGTTTAATATCACGGTGGACGATGTCGTGCTCATGGGCTTTGGCCAATCCCTTGGAAACCTGTATGGCGATGTCTAAGGTGTCTTTCAAGCTGAGCGGTCCTCTTTGAATCTTCTCTTTCATGCTTTCTCCGGTATAGAAAGCCATGGCGATATACATCTGTCCCTCTTCGGTTTCATCGATTTCATGAATGGTGCAGATATTTGGATGGTCTAAAGCTGAAGCTGCTTGTGCTTCATGGATGAACCGCTCTCTAGCCCGTTCATTCTGCGTGAGCTCAGGTGACAGAAATTTGAGGGCAACCATCCGTTTGAGTTTGGTATCCTCTGCCTTATAGACGACTCCCATTCCCCCGATTCCCAATCGTTCGAGGATTTTGTATTTCCCGGCGATAATGCTGCCTTGAACCAACTGATTGGTCGACACCTGCAGGGTCTTGGTCAGCGAAATGTTCTCATCTTCATGATGAAGGGGAGAGGCACAATTACCGCAGAAGTGTGTGTTGTCAGGATTTTTAAAGGTACATTTGGGACATTCCACCGCTCATTATCCCTGTTGACGGATCAGTAAAAGATTATCAGTTGTAGAGAACTGAGTCAATAAGGCCTTCAAGGAAATAGGCGGTCAATATCCTCTTGCAAGAAAAGTCCAGAATTTATCTCCTAGTTCCCAGTACTTGTTTATGGCAGCGCGGGCAAAATCGTTGGTGTACTTGGTGAGATACTGTTTGGCTTTGAGGATATCCTCTTCCGTTTTGCCTCCGTTGTAGAGCTCCAAAACCTTTTTTTCGATATCGGGTAGATCGACAAAAGCTTTCTCCTCGAATTCTTTTATGGCTTTTTCAATATGTTCTTTGGCTTGTCCCCATTTAAACGTCGCAAGTTTGTTGGCTCTTCGGAACGCCCAGGCTGCCGAATCTCTCCGGAACCTGTGCTGAGCACCCACTTCGAAACTGGGAAGAAGCTCTGTCACACCTGCAAAGATGGGGAATCTTGCGCTTTGGCCGGGATTATCGAAAGAGAACCAGCTAACGCCTCCTACCGGATCAGGGAGCCAATCCCGACATTGGGTGATGTGGGAATAGGAACATCCGGCAATGGCGATGGTCCTGTAATAGGGAGCGACATCGGGCTTAAGGGTGTTGAGGAGGCTCCGCATATCCCCAGACATCCAAGGACTGACGATCGGGCTTTTGATGGTTTTATTACTTCTTCGAGCTTTAACCATCAGGTTTTGGGTCGAGTCCCATTCTGTCCCCGCATAAGTTTGGCGGTACATCTCGATGATATCTCTTACCGATACTTTTTTGTCCGGTTTCACAGAGAAGGGGAGCTCTTCAGCCTCGTAGTCCAAGTTCAGGGATGGCGCAAATGTGTTCAAAACAAAATACTCCCGGCTCGAAAAGGGTTTTCTTCCGCTGTATGCTTTCCAAAATTTAAAAGGTTCGTCGCCATTGGGATCCCACCACCCCTTTTTTTCCGCGTAGGTAAAAACATTATGAGATGCCATGTAGTGATCGGGATCATCCAGGTCCAGTTCTGCGATTCTGGGGATATTGGCCGAAATCCCGATGTGATCGTCGGGAATCCGGACTGCGGCCCAAATCGCGCCCTTTTGCAACAGACCTTCCCCAAAAATCTCGAAATGCCAGACCTCTTTAGGATCAGCGATCGTGATACATTCGCCCCAGTCTCCGTATCCGTATTCTTTGACAAGTTCTCCGATGAGCCTGATAGCATCCCGGGCGTTTGTGCATCTTTCGAGCGCGATACGCTCCAATTCCTCGATCATGAACATGCCCTCCCCGTTACGGAGCTCTCTCTTGCCGCCGATCGTGGTCTCTCCAATGGCCAATTGATGCTCATTAAAGCAGGGGTAAGCTGTATTGAGGAAAGCGTAGGTTTTTTCCACTTGGGGGATTTCCCCTTTTTCAGTGATGCCTCGGAGATCCCAAGATGTTTCGGTATGCATTTTTCCTGTGTAGACTTTATTTTTTGCCCCTTCGGGATACTCTTGCGGAGGCACCATGTTTACCCACATGCGGTAATTTCCATCACATGTGTGGCAGGTGATGACCGAGCCGTCGGTCGAGGCCAGTTTTGCCACCTGGATGCTCGTGCACCCGAATTCAACCTCTTCCCACTTCTTTAAAGCAGGACTATCTTGCGTGGCTGAGGAAAACAGCAGAAAGGATGCAGATATCAGCAAGATAAGTGAAAAGAAGAATAATCCTTTGAGGTTTTTTCCCTTGCTGAAGGTTTTCATGATCTCACTCCTTTGATTTTTTGAATTTTACCTCCATTATTGGAATTGTTGTGGGTACTGTCAACAAAAAAAACCAAAACTTGAAATCCAGAGGTTCAAAAGTGGAGGAATATCTCCACGATCCCTTGGACATTCGTATTTTTCCTCGATAGGGCTGCACCAAGCGAATTTTTTTACTTTCGATGCGGGACAAGTCAAATCACTACGGCTGTTCGGATACGCATACCGACTGTTCAATTATGGACAGGTGGTTCTTATTGAGAACTAGTCCTCCCCTAGATAAACTATTGGCATTAATTTTGCAGTTTTAGGTTAGAAGCCCACTGGTTTTCGTTACGACATGACAGAATCGGAAACATGTAGTAGGGAAACGAAATAAGACTAGGAGAGGAGTGAACATGAACAAGACACACGGGATCGATAGACGAAGTTTCATCAAAAAGTCGACAGCGGGATTGATTAGTGGCGGATTTTTTGGCCGAGCAGGTTTTCCCCGTCCGCAAGAAGAGGATGAAGCGGATTCTCCTCGAATCCTGAATGATTTTATTTGATTTATATATATATCGTAACATGAGGAATTAAGGAGGACAAATGTGGAATAAGTTTAGCTCAGGTATGAACATACGGAAATTTTGTGTTTATGCAAGCATGGTGTTTTTTCTTCTCTGTGCCGCTCATTTGTCGTTTGCACAAGATGTCTTTCCCGCAAAAACATGGGAAAAGATCGAGAATCCGGATGAATTGGGTTATTCGCTAGAAAAACTCGAAGAGGCAAGAAAATTTGCCGAAAAGGGGAAAACAGCTGCGGTTGTCATCGTCGTAAATGGAAAAATCCTATATGAATGGGGAGAAGTGGAGAGGGATTTTATCACCCACTCAACGCGTAAAAGTTTTTTGAGTGCTTTGTTTGGAAAATATGTCCAGAACGGAACTATCGATCTCGACATGACCATGAAAGAGCTTGGGATCGATGATGTGACTCCTCTCAACGAAGAAGAAAAAATGGCCACAATCAGGGACTGTTTAAAAGCGAGGTCAGGCGTTTATATCGATGCTGCCGCTGAATCCCAAGGAATGAGAAATGTAAAACCGGCACGTAATTCACGTGCCCCGGGCACGTACTGGCTGTATAACAACTGGGATTTCAATGTCTTGGGAACGATTTTCGCAAAATTTACCGGCAAAACCATTTTCCAGGGGATCATGGAGGATATCGCCATTCCCATTCAAATGGAGCACTTTGACAGCGATGATGATTTGACCTTCAAGGTCAAAGAATCACTTCACGCTGCTTATATGTTAAAAATTTCCGCTAGGGACATGGCACGGTTCGGGCTGCTGATGTTACGGAAAGGAAAATGGAACGGAAAACAGCTCATCCCCGTTGATTGGGTGAAAGAAATAACAAGCTATTGTTCCGACGCCTTTGCTTATGGAGGAGATGGTTATGGATACATGTGGTGGGTCGTGAAAAACAATAACAGATTGCCGCATTTCCCGTTTGTCGAATTGAAAGAAGGTGCGTACTCAGCACGGGGTGCCTACGGTCAATACATTCTTGTCATTCCTGAATACGATATGGTGATCGTCCACCGGGTCAATTCATTCGAACGCGGGAATAGTGTCTCCGGAAGTCAATTCGGGATGATCGTGAAAAAAATTTTAATGGCCGGACCAGAAAAGGATAAAAAGCTTTATGAGGCCGATCCCAATGTGCTTGAATCCTATAGCGGAAAATACAAAATGGATGAAAGTGTTTTCGTGACAGTTTCAAATAAGGGAGGAACGCTGATTCTAGAAAAATCGAACAGGAATTTTCCTTTGGAAGTCCTCCCTGTTTCGGATACGATTTTTTATGCCACATTGGCGAATCTTAAAGTCCGTTTTATGCGAAACCAAATGGGAGTTGTAGATAGACTAGTCATTACACAAGCCGGTCGAACGGAATATGCAGAAAGAATTAAAGAATAGGAAACTTACTTGGATGGAATTACGTCTACAAAAATTATCAAAAAGACTCATCCCGGAACGATCATAGGCATCATTGTGGTCGGCATTATTGCTGCCCTGACCTTGATTGCTTTTATCTAAAACACTAATTTTTCGCCAGTAGATAAGTTTTCATAGAATCGAGAATCTGCTGGATTACATTAAAACTCGATCTTTAATCCAGCTCTGACGCTTCTTGGAATAATAAGTTCATTCGAAAACCTCTTACCATCTGAAAACACGTATTCTGATAGCTCGCTTCCAAAATCGAGCACGTTGAACACACATCCGAATAAACTCATATCACAATCGAAAAGCTGGAAATTGTATTTCAATTTTACACTCACATCAGAGAGGAAATCCTCTCTCGGTCCACCTTTGATACCTTTCCTATTTTCGGCTTGGATAGTCTCTAAGTAAAAAATCCATTGGTTGTTTGCATAATGCGAACCGATGAATGCAAACGGAGTCCCATCTCGATACTTGAGGCTCGCACTCAAGAATAGATTTTTTGTCAAGTAAAAGCCAAAAAATAATTTCCCTACAAATGCTCTGTCACCATCCACCCTTCCATAACCATTGATCCACGTGTTGGGATTAGCCTGACTCTCATCCAGAATCCCAAAATCATTTGCTCCAGGACCGTTGCCAAATGCGGTGTTTCCCATCCCTAGATGTGCCATAAAGGAAAAGGAGAAATACCATTTCTGAGCCTCTTTGCCCACAAGATGAAGCAGAAACTGCAAATAAAAAGGATTGTCCTCGAAACTGGCATTGGAGAGAGAGTAATCCGTGAATGGCTCCGAAAAGAAATAAAACTCTCGATCATTCACTGTTTGGTAAAATCCATTTTCATCCTTGAATTTGATCCAGTAGTTGTTGCTGATACTCTTAATAATACTCTTTACGTTTAGCGAGAATTTTTGGGAAAGACGGGCAGAAAGACTCAGCAGGAACCGATTTCTGAAGGGAGTGGCAATATTCTCATCGACAGAATGATAATTCCCCCCAGTATACCCAAAAACTTCCCCCTCTTCTCCTGTTTGATACTGGAAGTCTTGATTTTCATCCTTCCAGAAATGATACGTGCCCCAGGGCCTTTGTTTTTCCAAGAAAAAATTCACATCTTCTCTTATTTCATAAGGCATACGCTCATAAGCTAATAAGATTTTCAGATTTTTATTATGGAACTCTATTCCCAAGTCGAAACCAAAGGCAAGAGAAGATAGGTTGTTTTCCTCATCAACAAACCGGAGAAAAGAATATTGCAACAGAAGCTTGGCATAAAGATTAAAGTTTTTAGCGAGAGAAGTCTGCAACATTGTCCCTGCCTTTGCATAGGCATTATAATTCCGGTAGTCATTTGCTCTATCCCAAAGAATCACCAAATATGGAGATTGGTCAACGTTTATGGGATTGTTGTCAAAAGCTTTTTCCTGGCCTGTGATCGTTGTATGTTTTAAGTCGGCAAATAGTCCGATCTCCGTATCTATGAATTGTTCGAGGGAAAAAATTTTGTCCACAGAAAGTCTGAATACATTACCTGAGAATGATCCCCACCGTTCGAAGGGAAAAAACCCTTCGCCATCGTTGTCTTTCAGATCTTTTTGAAAATTCATCCGTGTAGGAACCAATTCTTCCTTTTCGTGTGCATATGATAGTCTAACGTTGTATCCATTTTTGTTAAGATTAATACCTGCAAAATACGACTCTTTATTTTTGTCTAAAGTTTCTTGAGGGAGCCTCCCAAGCTCAGCAAACGCTCTATTTTTAAAAAGGGAATTATAGGCAGCCGTGATGTCCAACATTCCATCGGTGAATTCTTTCGACCATTTCGACTGCAAGAGAAAGAGCTTTCCCTTCTCTGCAAAGGTCTCATCAAAGGTTCCAAAGTCGTTGAACTGTCTTTCGATATCATAATATGTCAGAGATAAAGAAATAGCAGATTTTAGGAATCTTCGATTTACAGAGAAATCAACAAGATAATTGGATAAAATTTTCCTCCGTTCTGAATAAAGGAATTTGCTCCTTTCTTCCGACGTGGGATGGGGGGCGAATAAAACAGTGGAAGCTGGGATAAAGCTTCCCATGTGAGGCCATACTTTTGATGCCCCAAATCTATAATAGGTTTTTTTAACGGGTGGAGAGACAAAATTCAATCCATAATTCCTGTATACAGGCGATTCCCCTTTCAGCTCATACTGTTGTATGGATGAAAGGGGTAGGCGTATGGCAGAAGTGCCGCTTTCTAAAACAGAATTAATGTTGTATCCATCATGGAACCAATTGAAATCTGTGAAAGAATCTCCTTCAAAATAAACCAATGGCATGTCTATCAGAGAAAAACCGTTATTTTCCTCGATGAGAATTGTTGTATCAGGGGCGAAATTTTCGAAAAAAGCTGGATAGAAGTAACCTCCAGGAAGAGTATCCATTTGAAATTCTGAAAGAACGAAAATGTTCAAATCCGAGGAATCATCTGAGTTGCTGGCCGAGACAATTGGAGTAATTAGCAACAAAGTCATTAATACGCAAGTGAATTTGGTTTTCATGAGAATTAAAGGAAAAGACTATATACTAAAGCAAGAAACGATGTCAATCAGACCAGCCCGAAATTGACAGGTATAATATATCATGAGAGAATTTCCTCATTCACTGAAATTGATAGAATCGATGAAAAAAAAGATACTCTTCATTCGGCTGCGGCTGCTGGGAGATATTGTGTTCACCATGCCGGCCATCCAACTCTATAAAAAAAATCATCCAGAAAGTGAAATCTATTACTTGGTTGAAGAGAGATTTCGAGAAGTGGCTGAGATCATTCCAGGTATAAACAAGATCATAACCGTTCCTGATCGGATGGGAATAAAAGAGATTATTCGATTCAGGAAAAACATAAAAAAATCGGGGATTCAAACGGTCATAGATTTTCATTCTGGCCCAAGAAGCGCTCTGTTGACGTTCCTCTCCGGTGCAAAAAGCAGAATAGGCTACCGAACTCCTAACAGGAATTGGGCCTACAACCGATTGGTACCAAGAAAGCTTGAAAATCTCAACGCACACTCGGTGGCGAACCAAGCAAGGCTTCTTACGCCATTGGGCATCGATACCCAAGAAATCCCAGCTTATCCGGAAATTGAAATCAGCAGCGAGAATGTTTCCGATGAAATCGCTAAAATCGTGGAACTCAAAAATAAGGTCGTCATCCATATCGGTGCGAAAAAAAGATACAGGGATTGGGGAATCGAAAATTTCTCCTCTCTAATTAAGCTGTTGCGCGAAGATAATTATAATATTTTCCTGATTGGGAAGGGGGAAGAGGAAGAAAAAAGGAGCAGATATCTAAAGGATCTTTTTAATATACATGACTTTACTGGAAAACTCTCGGTAAGAGAGATACTCTTCGTGATAGCACACTCTGATGTGTATTTCGGGGCCGATTCAGGCCCCCTTCATCTAGCCTCCTTGACTCACACACCCATTGTTGCCCTTTACGGCCCCAATATTCCGGAAATCAGCGGCCCCTTCCGGAACGAGAAAGTGACAATCATCCAATTGGATTTGGATTGCATCCCTTGTCATCAAAAATCCTGCAAGTTTGATGAAGTTAAATGCATGACAGGTATCGATGTGTCTGAGGTATATCAAGCCATAAAAAAATACTGAACTACCCCGCCTTCCTATCTTTTTCTGGATCTGGCTGTTTTGATCCACGTCGCATGGCCCAGAGTTTTGCGTATTTGAGGAATACATAGTGCCCCGAAATGGTGCAGACTATGAGGCCTGGAATCCCATCCAAAAATCCACGCTGGATGACATACTGCCTGAAAAACCTCCACATGGGAAGAAAAGTCAAATGCAGAAAACCGGATTTAACACCATTATCTCTGAGATCTTCTGCCGCCCAAGTAGCATATCTTTCGTGCTTTTTAATAATCTGCCCGAAATTCCAATAGGAGAAATGTTCTAGTTTTCCTTTAAGCTTTCCTACTCGACCTGACTCAACCACAATTTCCGAGTGGACTCGCATGTCTTTGTACCGAGAAATATCCCGCTTGAAAAGCCTGAGCACATTGTCGGTTCCCCATCCGCTGCGTTTGACCTCATGCCCGAAAATAAAATTTTTTCTGTATATGATAAAGCCGTCCTGTTTTGGGTCTCCTTTCAATAGCTGTTTGATTTCTTCCGCGAGCTCTGGAGTCACTCTCTCATCCGCATCCACGATCAAAACCCATTCATGCTCAGCTTGAGGAATGGCCCAGTTCTTGAAGTCGGCTGAGTAAATGTATTCCCTTTCTATGATGTGACAATTGTATTTCCTGGCGATTTCCATGGTCCTGTCTGTGGAGCCTGAATCTGCAACGATGATTTCATCTGAAATATCCAACACGGATTCTAGGCAAGGTCTGATGTTCAACTCTTCATCTTTACAAGGGATGATAGTGGTTAGTTTATGTGTCATGGAATTATTTTTACTTTATCACATTTGGATTTCAAACAAAATGATGGATTATTCCCTAGACTACAAAGAAGGGTGAGGATGTTATCCACGAAATTCTTTGTATTAACGATATTGACACCCCTTCGGGAACGAAATATATTGTGATTGTCATGCTTTAAACGGCATTTGACATGAATAAACGCAATTCTTGACAGAATTCTGAGCATGAATCAAAAGGAGGGCGAAATGAAAAAAGCGAATTTGTCGATGTCTGTAATGGTGGGATGTATGATTCTGATGATCACGGGATGGGCATTCACGCAGGATTGGCCTCAGTGGCGAGGGCCCAATCGGGATGGGAAGGTGAGCGGCTTCACCGCACCCCAGGAATGGCCAAAGGAGCTGACACAAAAGTGGAGGACGCCCGTGGGATTAGGGGATTCGACGCCAGCCCTTGTGGGCAATAAAATCTATGTCTTTGCGCGACAGGGCGAGGAGGAAGTCACGTTATGCCTGGATGCGGACAGCGGGAAGGAATTATGGAAAGACAAATACAAGGCGCAGGCCGTGACCGGACCGCCATCCCGGCACCCGGGACCCAGAAGTTCACCTGCAGTAGCCGATGGAAAGGTCGTCACAATAGGAGTGGGTGGAGTCTTTTCCTGCTTGGACGCCACAACAGGGAAGCTGGTTTGGCGCAAAGATCCGTTCCCAAAAATTGTGCCCCAGTTCTTCACGGCCATGTCGCCGATCATCGTTGACGGGATGGCCATTGCCCATCTAGGCGGACAAGACAACGGGGCAGTCATAGGTTATGACCTGACCACTGGTGATGAGAAGTGGCGGTGGGCCGATGAAGGCCCGGAGTATGCCTCCCCCGCTCTATTAACAGTGGAAGGTACAAAACAAATCGTAACGTTAACAGAAAAAAGCGTCGTGGGGATCGGATTGGCCGATGGAAAACTCCTGTGGCAGCTCCCGTTCGCTCCCGAAAGGCGGGCTTACAACGCCGCCACACCGATCGTCGACGGACCAACGGTAATCTACACAGGGGCAGGCCGAGGCATCAAGGCAGTAAAGATTGAAAAGCAGGCGGACGGATTTGACGCCAAAGAGCTTTGGAGCAATCCGGAGATCGCTCCGCAATTCAACACACCGGTACTGAAGGATGGCCTGCTTTTCGGCCTTTCCAACCGTGGAAATCTCTTCTGCGTTAGCAGTCGATCCGGCCAAACAGCCTGGATCGACCAAACACAGCGTGATAGAGGCGGTTTCACGTCTATTGTCGATACCGGTTCGGTCCTGTTGGCTCTGCCCAGTAATTCAGAACTGATAGTCATCAAACCCAATGACAAGGAATTCACAGAGCTGGCCCTGATCAAGGTCTCCGATACGCCGACCTACGCCCACCCGGTGATTGCGGGCAATCGCATCTTCATCAAAGACCAAGAGACGGTGACGATGTGGACGATTGATTAACGTCATTAACGAAACCGGAACTGTAACTATAGTGAATTTAGCTTCCACTTAGATTAGACATTTACGATTCGTGCTGCAACTTTTGAGGAGTCGCCAAAAGTAGCAGGGGTTCTGGCAAGAAATACGACACCTTCACCATCGACATAGAATCCTGGATCGATCAAATCTGTATGATATTCTCCAACCAGCTCTGGCACTTCTTTTGATACATCGAAAACATAAACACCACCGTAATACTCAAAGCTGCTTCCTGCATGGACATAGAGTTTCTGTCCACGGAGAGAGATTTGCAGAATACTATAAATAGCACCAAATCGAGTTATAACTATTGGATTTGAAAGGTTGGATATATCTAAGACGGTCAAAGAATTCCTATCTGGAGTGGCGACGAACATACGGTCTCCTGCAGCCGAAATTGCCCCTGACTGGCCGATAACACATAAAAAGTGAAGAAACAAGAAAGATATTAAGAAGAAGATGGCTTTTTGTTGAATGATTGGCGATCCTCTATGAATTTAGTTTTTTTATGGTTTTAAATATTTTTTGTTCATCAATTCTTTCTAAAATCTTACAAAAAGCGATAGGGCGATTGTGGTACGGAAAAGCTTTTTATCTCGATATTCCGGCCCTCCCGCCAGGAATATGCCCCATTTTGGGCTTAAAAAGTAACGCAGATTGATAAAGACCGTCTCGACGAGCTGATCGGTGATGATGGTACCTCCTCCAGGTTCGACTGTTTCATCACCGTTAGAATAGCCGGCATAACAAAAGATCTTATTTTCTTTTTCAAACCCCACTTTGACGATATGTGTTGTGACCGAGCGGTTGAAATCATCCTTCCCGATATAAAGAGAATATTCACCGTAGAAAGAGCCCATGTACTGCTTGAACTCGAACCGCCCCACTTTGGCCCAGCCGGTTTCGTACTTATCCAATCTGACTCCTAATCCGATTAACGTAGATGAAGGAAAGTTGTAATACATTATCGGATGATGTTTCTGGCCAGCCAGAAAATATTGGTTGATCGAAAAATACCCCTGATATTCAAAGCTGAAATTCATGTCATAGCGGTAGTTTAAGCCCAGGCCTATCTGACTGTCATCAATGCCGTATCTTCTGTATTGTGTAAAAGAAAGGTTGGCATTGAAGTCAGGACGAAAATAACGAACGTAAGTGAGTCCGGCTTGGTACCAGTCGGGCCGATCCTTGACCCAGTCATTGGTGTAGTTTAGATAGATTTCGTTATAAAATTCTTTCAGCTTTCTTGTTGCTGTGGGCGGGTATTCCTTATCAATGGAGCGGGCCAGAGGAAAATGGCTGATCTGCCAGCTGATATCAGAAAGGTACCGAAGCGCTTCCTCATCCCCCGCACAGCTTCCTCTTGCTTTTTCTAATGCCTCCCTTGCTTTATTCCATTTTGCGCTTCTTTTATAGATAAGAGCCAAACCGTAATACGCATCGACGTAAGAAGGCGTTTTATCGATCACCTCTTGAAAATCTTCTTCTGCTTTTTTGAAAAGATCTTTGTTATGAAGAAAACAAAATCCCCGCCCGACCAATGCATCTACATCATCAGGATTTTTTTCAAGGATACGGCTGTATATCTTTTCCGCCTCCTCGAAGCGAGCTTCTTTACGTAGCGAAAACGCGCGCTGCATAAGCTCATCATAATCTTCTTGGGTCGAACTATAACCATTTTGCATGAGTAGAATGATAAGGAGAAAAATACATAACTCATTTAAGACAATTTTCATCAGGTTTTACTCCATAAATCCTTCTCTTTGTATGCTCTTCGATACAGTCATCCCAAAGCTTCTTGAAGAGGAGACAAAAAGATATTTTGTCATGCCCCAGAACTGCTAGAAGGAATGCATTTGTTTGCATGTTGTCGAATGATTCGGACATTCCCTTAAGCGATGATTTTGATTCTTCATGTTACTCCTAACTAATACCTCCCATCAAGTCATTTATTATGAAAAAACAAAATTTACCATGTTCTTTATTTCGTATATTTTAATATTTCACCCCACTTTTTGTAATGTAATTTCTATTTTACCTAAAAAATAAAACAAAAAAAGCTTGACAAAGCGGATTATTTGTTTTATTCTTTAGGTAAAATACAAATGAGAGGATCAAAATGAAACTTTTGTCCAGGCCCGAAGAGCTGTTCCTGCTAGCCATATGGAGGCTTCAGGACAACGCTTATGCTGTGACCATTCGCGACAAGGTGAACAAGATCACAGGAAAAACCTGGTCCTTCGGTGCTACCTTTGTGACATTGGAACGTCTTGTCCAGAAACGTTATCTGACCTCTTATCTGTCAGAGCCCATGCAAAAAAGGGGAGGCCGCAGCAAACGCATGTACCAGCTCACACGAGTGGGCATCAAGGCTCTTCTCGAAATAAAAAAACTTCAAGAGAGCATGTGGGATGATATTCCCCGGCTCTCCATGTCCGCAGTAAAAAAATGAGACAAAAACACATGCATGAACCGCCACGCCTCACAGAGCGCCTTCTCAAACGTATTTTCCCTGACAATGGGACCTTTACCACCATCGGTGATCTGGAAGAAGTCTACCATAGTATAGCTGAGGAGAAGGGTCCTGCCAAAGCCCGTCTTTGGTACAGGTTGCAGGCTTTCAAATCCGTCTTTTCATACTACAAAAATCAATTTTTTTGGAGTCTGGTTATGTTTAAAAACTATCTGGTTTTTACCTCACGCCTCATAAAAAGAGATAAGTTTCATTATTTTCTGAATTTTCTCGGGCTTTCCACCGGAATCGCCTGCTGTATCATCATCATGTTATTTTTGAGGAATGAATTGACATATGACCAACACCATGAGAAAGCCGACCGTATCCATCGGATCAGCTCGAACTATGTAACCTCGGGCAAACCTCTTTTGTACGCTATCACTTCTCCTGCTCTGGGTCCGAGACTCAAGGAGGAATACCCGGAGATCGATGACTTCGTGCGTCTTGTCCCGTTGCCTGAAGTGCTGTTCATACATGGCGATAAACGGCTTTACCAGGAGAGGATTGTTTTGGCCGATCCGAGTATTCTTAAAGTATTCACTCATCCCCTCCTGCAGGGAAACATGGAGACCTGCCTTAAGGAACCTAATTCTATTGTGCTAACAGCAACTCTTGCCCGAAGGTATTTTGGCGAGGAGAATCCTATGGGAAAGATCATCCAGGTCGAAAACCAAGGCGATTTCATGATTACAGGTGTGATAAAAGATCCTCCTCGCAATTCTCATATTCCGATAGAAGGAATCATCTCTTTCTCAACTTGGGATACAGACCAGCAAAGCCTGAACTGGTCGATGTACGAGGTTTTCGGCTACACCTATGTTCTACTTCCTGAAAAATATGACATTGCCGCATTTTATGAAAAATTTCCGGTCTTTTATGAGAAATACTTCAAAGCAGATGAAGAGTCATACGGACAAGTCTATAAACCCATATTTCTAAAACTGAAGGACATCCACTACAACACCTTCGGTTTCAGAGCCGAAATGCCATTGGGGAGCAGATCTTATCTTTATGCGTTTTTCTTTATCGGCATATTCATCCTTATCCTGGCGTGCGTCAATTATGTGAACATGGCCACAGCCCGCTCTTCCACGCGAGTCCGAGAGATCGGGATGAAAAAAGTGTTGGGTTCGGGGAAAGGGGATCTGGGCTTCCAGCTTTTGGGTGAATCCCTGCTGGTGTCATTCATTGCTATGATAATTGCCTATGGGGCTGTTCTGTTGTCCTTGACGCCGTTGAATCAGCGCCTGGGTCTCAACCTGGAGACAGGAATGCTGTTCAATCCAATCGTGATCGCGGTCGTTTTGGGGCTTTTTCTCCTGATTGGCATTCTATCCGGCATCTATCCTGCTTTTTATCTTTCTGCTATACGTTCGGTGACCGCCATATCAGGCGGATTCAGCTCCGGCAGGACAGAAGGCAGGATCCGACGAATTCTGGTCGCGTTTCAGTTCGTGATCTCCATAGGAGTTGTAATCATTACCCTGTTTATGAGCCGCCAGATCGAATTCATGCGCAGTCGGGATCTGGGCTTCAAAAAGGAGAGTGTCGTATCGATCAGGCTGAGGGATAATGATGTTGTCCAGAAAGTACCGGCATTCAAGCAGGAACTTATCCAGCACCCAGATGTTATCTCGGTAGCTACAGGGATCGGGCAGCCGGGAAATCCCAACACAGGTCTTTATAAGTTTGAAGGCGGGGATGGCATGGTGGATCACAATTTTTGGGTCCTATGGGCCGGATTCGACTTCATCCAGACTTTGGGAGCGAAGATCGTGGAAGGGCGTGACTTCGATCCCAGCTTTTCCACTGATCGCCAGAAAGGGATCATCGTGAACGAAACCCTTGTCCGGTTTATGGAATGGGAAAACCCGATCGGGAAACGTATAACACAGGGCACCCACACGGATGGCCTTGTGATCGGTGTCGTGAAGGATTTTCATTTTGCTTCGCTTCACAACAAAATCGAGCCCATGCTCATCCGGATGATACGCAGCCCCGATGACAATATGCCAGGCAGCACTCCAGACCGCTTAATGGTCAGATTGAAAGGCCAATCCCTGACAAATACCATGGCGTGGCTGGAAGACAGATGGAACAAGTTCAATCCCAACCGGCCGTTTGTCTTTTCCTTTCTGGATGAATCGTTCGACCGATTGTACGATGCTGACCGAAGGCAGAACCGCCTGGTCAAAATCTTCTCCTACATCTGCATTATCATCTCCCTCCTGGGCCTTCTTGGACTTTCCTCCTTCACTTCACTCAGGAGGACCAAGGAAGTAGCCTTGCGCAAGGTTCTGGGTGCTTCGGCCACCCAGATCGTTTTGATCATGTTCCGGGAAATATTTTTCCTGATAGTCGTGGCGATTGTGGTCGCTATCCCTATATCACTGCTGTTTATCGACGTGTGGCTGGAGAAATTTGCCTACAAAACAGGGATAAATCCGTTACTGCTCGCAGCTACGGCAATCGGAGCCCTCGTCGTTGCCTTTCTTACCGCCAGTTATCACAGCATCAAAGTGGCATACACCAATCCCGTCGACAATCTCCGGTATGAATAGCAAATTTCAAAAGTCCTATTTCAGGAACTGAGACGACTCTTCATTAATCAAACCTGTAAATTATTCTGTATGGATAGGAGTGTGTTATGAAGAGACGTGAGTTTTTACAAAATGCTGTTTATGCCGGTATGTTGCTCAATTTCAATGTTAAGCCGTTCTTTCAGGAGAAGAAAACACCGGATCCTTCACTTGTGAGCGGCGCGCCCCCTGATGTTTTGACTCGGAAAGCCATAGATTTGTTGAGAGGGATAGCCGAGTTTGTATCCAAAAACGATGTCGTGATGATCAAACCTAACATTGCCTTTGAAAGAGGGCCTAAATTCGCTGCCTGCACGAATCCTGATGTCGTCAAGACCTTAGTGGAACTCTGCCTGGAGGCCGGTGCCAAAGAGGTCAAAGTCATGGACAATCCGGTTCATCCCGCAAAAACAACATATCCAACTTCAGGGATTGCTGAAGCTGCAGAGAAGGCGGGAGGACAGGTTATCTATCCTGAGTCTGAGAGACTTAAATCTGTCGCCATCAACGGGGATTATCTGAAAACCTGTTCGGTATTCACGGATTTTATCGAGGCCGACAAACTGATTAATGTCCCCATTCTCAAGACACATCCTTTCACGAGACTGACAATGGGCTTGAAAAACTGGATGGGAGCTATCGACGGGAATCGAAAAATTTACCATGACAATGTGAATGATGTCATCGTCGACCTTTCCGCTTTTTTCAAGCCCGCACTGACGATTTTAGATGCATTCAGAGTGATGGTCAAAAACGGCCCCACGGGGGGAAGCCTTTCTGATGTAGAGGAAAAACAAACAGTCGTAGCCGGCAGAGATTTTGTAGCTGTCGATGCCATGGGGGCTAAAATATGCAAATTTAAGCCTAAAAACTTGGGTTTCTTGAAAAAAGCCGATAAACTAGGACTGGGTGAGATCGATCTGGATGAACTGCACATTGAAATGAGGGCGAGAAGGTAGCAGATATGGCTTTTGGGTTCCACGAAGTCGCATGTTTTATCGCAATCGGTTTGTTAGGACTGTTTTCATTTTTTCTTGTTACTCAAAAAAAAGGAAATAGAAAGGCCAATAACATTCTGGCTTTATTCTTATTCTTGAAATGTTTGAGCCTTGTCGATTATCTTATCTTTCATTTGAGAATCGAGAATCCTCACGTATATTTTGTCCTCATCCCGTTTGGATTTTTATGGGGGCCGTCGCTTTATTTTTACGTGCGCTCTATGACGTATAAAAACTTCAGATTCAAACGGCAGGATTTGATTCATTTGATTCCGTTTGTATTGGCAGGGCTATATTTTACCTGGCTGTATCATATCAGAAGCACTGCTACAAAATTGGCCATCTTAACCGGCGTGACCGAACAAATCCCTGTCGAGGAGATCGTCATAACTACCACGATGCAGATTCTAATAGCCCTGT
>CP070750.1:346498-389836 GCA_020348385.1 Candidatus Aminicenantota bacterium
GAGAGAGTTTGCCCCTTGGATATCCCTCTCCGCTTTTTGAATAAAAAATTGGAAAAGGAAGCCAAGGAGCTTTTCGGGTATGATGCTGGATTCGATCCGGATGAGCCATCGCTAGTTTCCAGTTTTAAGGACGAAGACCCAGAAGATTTTATCAGGTGAGACAATGGACAAGATACTCTTGAAAAAGGCCTTTCCCCAATGGGTGAAAAAACTTCAAGCCTACAGGTTAATCGCCCCGACCAAGGATGGGAATATCTGGATTTACGAAGCCGTGACCACTCCGGAGGATATCGACTTGGAATTCCTGACAACAGCCCTTTCTCCAAAAAAAATTATCTTCCCTCAAAGAGAAGTCTACTTCGAGTTTGAAAAGGGCGACAATGACAATCCCGAGATCAAAGAAACACTCCCGGAGGATGATCCCACGATCGTGTTTGGTGTGAGGCCGTGTGATGCCAAAGCCGTAACCTTGACGGACATGGTGTTCGGTGGCGACTTCGAGGATGTCTATTACTGGAAGCGCAGAAATCAGACATACCTTGTAGGATTAGCATGCAATACTCCCCCGAATCCCAACTGTTTTTGCCTGTCGGTGGACGGATCTCCTCACTCAAAGGACGGATTAGATATTCTTCTCACAGACTTGGGAGATAAATATTATGTCAAGTCATTTACCAAAAACGGGGACAAACTCCTAAATCTCGCCAAAAATCTTTTCAAGCAGCCAAGTGCAGCGAATAAAAAGGAACTCCAGAAAATACAAACGGAATCCGAGAAAAAGATTATAAGACAGATTAATAACTTAAAAAAAGTCCCCCCTAAATTGAAAGATATGTGGGACTCCCCTTTTTGGGATGAGGAGGCAATGAGTTGCCTCCGTTGTGGGATTTGCACCTACATGTGCCCGACCTGTCATTGCTTTGATATCAATGACGAGGTTCATTCCTCTGCTCCCCTAAAAGGCCAACGGATCCGCACATGGGATACATGTCAATTTCCTGATTTTACTATGCATTCCTCAGGGCACAATCCTAGACCGGATAAAGCTTCAAGACTGCGACAACGCATCATGCATAAATTCAAATATTTTGTTGAAAAGCACAAAAACTATCAATGCACGGGATGCGGCAGATGCGTCACGAAGTGTCCAGTGAGTATCGATATCATTGAAGTTCTGGAAAAGGTGAGAGATTATGGATCATAATAGTAATTCGTATATTCCGAAACTTGCCAAAATCATCGAAATCAAAGAAGAGGTGGGCGGAGCCCGAGCGGTCAAAACATTCCGAACGCAATTCATCGAAGACAATGGCTTTATCCATAAACCCGGCCAGTGCGCAATGTTATCGGTGC
The DNA here is from genome assembly GCA_020348385.1 of Candidatus Aminicenantota bacterium. Classification (GTDB taxonomy): domain Bacteria; phylum Acidobacteriota; class Aminicenantia; order Aminicenantales; family Aminicenantaceae. The sequence goes on from CP070750.1 coordinate 347,852, forward strand.
TTGGAAAGGGGGAAGCGATGATCTCCATCTCCTCCTCCCCGCTCGAAAAAGATTACTTGCAGTTCAGCATCCTGAAAATGGGTCGGGTCACCTCAGCACTCCATGAAACACAAGAAGGCGATGTTATAGGGATCAGAGGGCCTTATGGAAACAGTTTCCCGATGGAAAAATGGAAAGGGAAAAACTTGATTTTCATAGGCGGAGGTATCGGACTTGCGCCTCTATGGTCGGTGTTGAGCACCGCTTTGGGAAAAAAACAGGAGTTCGGCAACCTCGCCCTATTTTATGGAGCGAGGACTTCGCAAGACGTAGTCTTCAAACAGGAATTGGAGGAGTTGAAGAATAAGATGACTGTCCATCTTTCGATTGACGTGGAGGAACCTGATTGGAAAGAGTATGTGGGATTTGTGCCTCTGAATATACTGGATAAAAAGCCATCACCCAAGAATGTCATAACCATCACATGTGGCCCCCCCATCATGATCAAATTTGTGATACAAAACCTCCAGGCTCTGGGATTCAAGGATGAGCAGATTTACACGACCGTTGAAAACAAAATGAAGTGCGGGATCGGAAAGTGTGGTAGATGCAACATCGGCCTGCACTATGTTTGCAAAGATGGTCCTGTCTATTCCTGGGCCGAGCTTAAAAATTTGCCCCAAGAATATTAAAAAGGAGATATCCGAATGGCGACAAAGAAAGCAGCGAAAAAGACGCCCAAAAAACAAACCAAACCCAAGGCTAAAGTAAAACCCAAAGCCAAAGCAAAAAAAGTAAAACCTGAGGAGAAAATGTTCACCATCTTCATCATGGGCAAAGCTCATAAAGTTCCTGCGGATGCAACCATCATGGGTGCTATCGAATATGCCGGCTATCTGATCAAAAGAGGAGCAGGTTGCCGCGAAGGATTTTGTGGAGCTTGCGCCACTGTTTACCGTCTCCCAGGAGATTACAAAATATACACCGGACTGGCCTGCACAACACTGGTTGAGGATGGGATGTGGTTGACACAGCTTCCGGTCATCCCAGGCCAGAGAGCCATCTATGACCTCGACAAACTGGTTCCGAATGTGGCAACCATCCAGAAACTCTACCCGGAAGTCTTTCGATGTGTGGCGTGCAACACATGCACAAAGGCCTGTCCCCAAGACCTGGAAGTCATGGACTACATTCAAGCGGCAAAGCGGGGAGATCTCGAACAGCTCATGGATCTCTCTTTCGACTGCATCTGCTGTGGATTATGCGCGATAAGATGTCCCGCTGAAATCGTCCAATACAATGTCGGTCTTCTTGGAAAAAGGTTGTATGGAAAATATCTCTCCAAAAAAAGCCCAGAATTGAAAAAAAGGCTAAAAGAAGTCAAATCTAAAAAATTCGACAAAGAATATAAAGAAATGATGACAATGAAAAAAGACAAACTCAAAAAGAAATATTACGCTAGAGATCTTGAATCCTAAAATTTTATGAGGAGTATCCGATGTATCCAGAATATATGATACCATCACTCGAAAAAGTCGCCCAATCTCGGAATAAAAGATTTGAGCTCGCCAAATCAGGCAAGCCAGTCTTCCCACCGATGAGTGCCGAAGAAAGGGAAGACGTATTAACCAAGTTTCATCCGGATTATAAATCCGAGTCGAGAAGAAAAATCAGATTGGGCCCCAATAAAGGAGAGCTGATCACGACTGAAGTTGCGGATATGCTGGAGTCTCACGCAAGGATAAAACCTGAACTCTTCGATCTCTCTTCCCCCGATTATGAGACGGACATCTTGATTATAGGCGGAGGAGGTGCAGGCACAGCAGCGGCCATCATAGCCGCTCAAAAGGGTGTCCAGTCCATTATTTCTACCAAGCTCCGTTTGGGAGATGCCAATTCCATGATGTCCCAGGGAGGCATGCAAGCGGCAATAACCCCTCAGGACTCGCCCACACGCCACTATCTGGATGCCATGGGAGGAGGGCACTTCGATAACAAACCCGAACTCGTGCGAGCTCTCACAGAGGATGGCCCCGATGTCGTGAAATGGCTGGAGGACTTGGGCGTTGTATGGGACAAAAACGAGGATGGATCTATGCAGGTACTCCATGGTGGAGGCACTTCCAGAAAAAGAATGGCATCTTGCCGCGATTACACGGGTGCCATCATATTGAGAACCCTGATGGATGAAGTCAGAAACCTTCCGGATAAAATCACGGTACTGGAGTTTATGCCGATCGTCGAACTAATCATGGATTCAAAAGGGCGATGTGCAGGAGGAGTCCTGTACAATATTGAGACCGAAGAATACTTCACCGTCAAGGCCAAAGCCACCATTATCGCCACAGGGGGATACGGGCGTTTACACATCCGAGGATTTGATACAACTAACCACTACGGCGCAACAGGAGATGGATTGGTCATGGCTTATCGTGCCGGCGCCAAACTGATGTATATGGATTCTGTTCAGTATCATCCAACCGGTTCCGTTTTTCCTGAACAGATCGCTGGTTTCCTGATCACTGAAAAAATCAGGGGAGCTGGTGGACAGCCCCTCAACATAGATGGTGAATTGTTCGTATTTCCGAGAGAACCAAGGGATGTTGAAAGTTCAGCCATCATCCGCGAGTGTGTTCAACACAAAAAAGGGATTACCACTCCCAGCGGTCGTGTGGGTGTTTGGCTCGATTCACCGCTGATCGAGATGTTGCAGGGCGAAGGCTACATCCAAAAACAATTTCCTGCTATGCTCAGGCAATTCATCCGCTATGGCATCGATATCACCGAAGAGCCCATGTTGGTGTTCCCTTCTCTCCATTACCAGAACGGCGGCATCGAAATCAATGCCGAATGTGAATCCAATATTCCGGGATTGTACGTGGCTGGCGAGGCCTCCGGTGGGGTGCATGGCCGCAACCGACTTATGGGAAATTCTGTCTTGGATTATAATGTATTCGGGATAAGAGCTGGCAAATCTGCCACTCGATACGTTAAAACTGTCAAATTGGGTAAACTAACCTTGGAACACGTCAAAGATTATGAGCAGGCTTTGAAAAAATCGAAAATAAAAACGGACAGGATTGCGCCCGTTCTTTTGCCTTCCTATACGCCAGAAGATGTGCGAAAACGCCAGTTGACTGCTTGCTACGAAGGAACTCTCCGCTAACCCAGTTCCTGTTCTATTTGTAAAAACAGCTTCATAGCTTCTATCATGCCGCTACCTTAATGTTGGGGTGGGGCGGGTTGGCGATTCAAAGTTTGGGCTCTTTTCACGACTCAATAATTGGAAAGGTTGGGATTGTGTCGAATTGTAGTCAGTGAGGGCCGATGGTTTGGATTGACTTTTGAGATAAAATTGATATATGCTAAAAAACGATCTGGAGAGTAAGAACACCCAACAAGCTACATAAGAGGAGGTTTGAATGGATTTCGAAGGCATAGAGAGACGAACTTGCATACGATTTGAAATCCCAGGGGCAACTGTCAGCTATAAAGTGAAGAAACCTCTTCTCACAAAAACATCATACGGAGAGGAATTTTGTCCAGCGATCGATCTTAGCCGGGGGGGGCTCCGATTCCTCTCCCAAGAGGAGTTGAAAATCGGCACCCCGATCATGCTGAAAATATCCATCCCAGGAGAAAGGATTCCGTTGGAACTCCAGGGACAAGTCCGTTGGGTAGCTCCGAATGTCGGCATGAGCTACAAATACCAAATCGGTGCTCAGTTCAGTCCGTATGGTGAAAAGAAGGGACAAAATTATCCCGGATCATTGGTGAAAATCATAGCTCTTGAGCAGAAATTCGCCCCCGCTGACCAAAACGCACGGTCCAAATTTCCCAAGGAAGAATTCGAAACCGACGAGTAATCCTATTGCTTATCCCTCGATCACGACAAGAGAATAATCGGCAATTCGGCCAAGAAGTTGGCTGATTTCTTGAAGCAAAGCCAAACGATTCCTTCTGAGTTTTTTATCATCTGCCATAACTAAGACATGATCAAAAAAATCGTTTATGGATGATCTCATACGGAATATCATCCTTTGGGCTTTACTAAAATCCCCTATAGCAATTAAAGGAAGAATATTATCTCGTATGATAGAAAAAGTCGTGTGCAGCTCTCGTTCCTGTTTTTCCAACAGCAACTCTTCGTTCACTTTGTGCTTGGATTGGTCGCGAAGAATATTATTCACTCTCTTTGCAATTATTATCATCGGCTCGAATTGAGGGCTATCTTTCAAGCTGTCCAAAGCTTTCAACCTCAAGTAGGAATGGTAAATATTGTCTATACCAGGAGCGAGGGAGGCCTTCACGAGATCATAACGATACCCTTGACTTTCAAATATGTGTTGGAGACGACCATTGAAAAAATCCAACACATAAGATTTTACATCCCCTTTTTCTTTCACCAACCTGTCTTTCATAGTATTGATGATTTTGTCCAACAAACGGGGAAAAGAAAAACTCAATTTCTTTTCCAGGATAATTTTACAGATACCCTGGGCATTCCTTCTGATCCCAAAAGGATCTTTCGATCCGGTCACCTCGACCCCAACGCCTGTTGTTCCTACGATCGTATCCAACTTGTCGGCAATAGACAGAATAGACCCTGTTAACGAAGAAGGAGGGGAATCATCCAAGCTAACAGGTTGGTAATGCTCATAGATGGCCTTCCAAATAGGAATGGAATACCCTTCATCTTTGGCGTAAAGCCCCCCCATTTTTCCTTGGAGAGAGGGGAATTCCCGGACCATATCCGTCATCAAATCCACCTTGCACAATTCGGCAGCCCCTGTTGCCGCATTTTTTTCCCTATGGAGTTCCAACTTGTCTGCAAGGTACTCAACGGTCTTTTTCAATCTATCTGTCTTATCTTGATAACTCCCAAGACGCTCTTGGAAAACGATCTGGTCCAATCTCTTAGATTTCTCTTTAAGGGATGATTTGACATCCTGTTCCCAGAAAAATTTCGCATCCTCTAACCTTGCTTTCAAAACTCTCTCGTTTCCCTTCCTGATCAGAAATTTCGGATCCTTGTAAGCATCGGCCACACCCAAGAAATACGGGAGCTGTTTCTTTCCTTTGAGCACGGAAAACAATCTTTGTCCTTCTCTCATGGCTGTGCTCAACACTTCCAACGGCAACTTGAGGTATTCCTGAGGAAAACTTCCCATAAAAACATAAGGATGCTCCACATCGTATGTGAGTTTTGCCAAAAGCTGGTCATCGGGATGAAGCTTTGCCTCCAATCGAACCAGCTTTCTTTCTGCTTGCCTTAAGATTTGTATTCTGCGTTCTTCAGGATCGATAACAACTCTATTCTGTTTCAACAGAACTTTGTACTCTGCGAAAGTCTCAACTTTGAGCTTTTTGGGGCTGTATATTTTATGTCCGGTGGTGTGATTTGTGGGGGAAATGTCGTTAACGGAATATCGAAGAGGTTTGCGATCACACAGGCATAAAATACTTTTGATCGGACGCGAAAATCTGAAAGAAGAATCACTCCACCGCATCATTTTCGGGAAAGAAAGGGTGCCAATGATGGTTGGCAGTATCTGTTCAAGGATGACTTGCGTCGGTTTTCCCTCTTCTATCTTATTTATTCCGACATAATCCCCTTTTTCAGTTTTAACGATTTCCAGATCATCCACTTTTACGCCTTGAGATTTGGCAAATCCTGTGGCTGCCGGTTTTGCGGAACCGTCATCTGAGAAGGCAACAGACTTTGGTGGACCGATAATTGTTGCCTGTTTATCCTGCTGTTTTTCTACAAAGATCCCGTGCACGATCAAACGCCGGCAGGTCCCAAAGACACTTATCTTTCCATAACTGTCGTTTCGGTCGACAAGCTCGTTGGCTATTAATCCTTCGGTTAAGCGTTCTTCCAACTGAGCAAGTGCCCCTTTCACATGAACGGGAGGCATCTCTTCTGTCATGATCTCCATAAGGAATTCCATCAAGTTGAGACCTCCTGTGAAGTGTACTTTTGTGCGATATGGTTAACCACAACTCTGATTTGGGAAATCATCTTAACCCTTTCTGTGACGCTGATAGCCCCTCGTGAATCTAAAAGATTAAAAAAATGGGAGCATTTCAAACACATGTCATATGCTGGAAGGAGTAATCCCTTAGCTACAAGCCTCTGCGCTTCTCTATGATTTTTCTGGAAGGAACTCTGGAGCAGCCGCACATCCGCTTGGTTGAAATTATATTCAGAAAACTCTCTTTCTTCCCGAGCTCTCAAATCCTGATAAGTGACATCATCTGACCAATCCAGGCTAAAAATGTCGTCCTTTTCCTCCAAGAACATCTCCAGCCTTTCCAGGCCGTAGGTGATCTCTACAGGCACAGGTGAAAGGTCGATTCCCCCGGCCTGCTGAAAATAAGTGAACTGAGTGATCTCTAAGCCATCCAACAGAACCTGCCATCCCACTCCCCATGCCCCGATAGTGGGAGACTCCCAATCATCCTCATCGAAGCGGATATCATGCTCCTGGAGGTCGATGCCTAAAGAGGTCAAGCTGTCGATATACAACTTTTGAATCTCAGAGGGAGCAGGTTTGATTATCACTTGATACTGGAAGTGTTTTTGTACCCGGTGAGGATTTTCGCCAAATCTTCCATCGGTTGGCCTTCTCGATGGTTGGACATAGGCCACTTTCCAGTCTCGGTCATCTAAAACACGGAAAAAAGTATCGGGAGTCATGGTTCCCGCCCCCACTTCCACATCGTAGGGTTGAGCTAAATAACAGCCCTGATCTGCCCAAAATCTTTGGAGGGACATGATTAAATTTTGAAGACTCATTCTTGCTCGATCAACTCTCTCATTATTTGTCGGTATTGTTTTTTTGCCAGCGCAAGACAGGATTTCGAGCAGCGCTGGTTTCATCCAAGCGCCTCACATAGGAAACATGAGGGGCATTTTTAAGCACCTCCGGGTTGTTTCTCGACTCATGGGCAATCTGTTTCATGGCTTCGATAAAACGGTCCAAATCTCTCTTGCTCTCGGTCTCTGTGGGTTCTATCATCAAGGCCCCCTGAACAATCAAAGGAAAGGACATGGTCGGTGGATGCACTCCATAATCTATCAAACGTTTCGCGATATCGAGATTGTTCACCCCATTCTGCTTTTGGATCTTATCCGAAAAAACACATTCGTGAAGAGTGGGCGTCAAGTACTTGAGATGATATTCGTTTTCCAGACTCTTGCGGATATAATTCGAATTCAGAACAGCGATTTCCGAAATTTCTTTAAGACCTGCTGGGCCAAGAGATAAAATGTACACCATCGCTTTTAGGACAACCAGAAAGTTCCCGTAGAAACTTCGCACTCTTCCAATACTTTTTGGTTGATTCCGGTTCAAACGAAAGATCCCATTTTTTTCATCAATGATAGGGATAGGAAGGTAAGGTTTCAACTCCTCCTTCACGCCTACGGGACCTGACCCTGGACCGCCTCCGCCGTGGGGAGTGGAAAATGTCTTGTGCAAATTGAGATGAATGACATCTATTCCCATATCTCCTGGCTTGCACGTCCCGATAAGGGCATTCAGGTTGGCACCGTCCATGTAGACAAAACCCCCTTTGGTATGGACAATATCGGTGATTTCTTTAATTTCGGTTTCAAAAACACCCAAGGTATTTGGATTGGTCACCATCAAAGCTGCCACATCTTCGGTCATGTTCTTTGCAAGATCCGCTACATCCACTGTTCCCTGGTCATTCGATTTAATTTCCTGGACCTTGTACCCGCAAATATGGGCGCTTGAGGGATTGGTTCCATGAGCGGAGTCCGGAATCAAGACGATTTTTCTCGGATTTCCCCTTTCTTCCAAACATGCTCGTATCAACAACATTCCGACGAGCTCACCTTGAGCCCCTGCTGAAGGTTGAAGAGTGTAGGCATCCATTCCCGTGATATTTTTCAGAAGTTCTTCCGTCACCTTAAGAATTTTAAGACTCCCTTGAGTTAAATCCTGTGAAGCTTCGGGATGAGAGAGCAGAAACTCTCTTGTCAAGGCAAGTTTTTCGTTGATCTTGGGATTGTATTTCATCGTGCAGGAACCCAGAGGGTAAAAACCCAAATCAATACAAAAATTCGTCTGGGAAAGCCGCGTGAAATGCCTCACCACCTCCACTTCAGAAACCTCAGGGAATCCATCGATCTCTTCTCTCGATGGAATATCCCCCAAGATATCGTCTATCACAGGCACATCCAATTTCGGTAAGAGGAATCCTCTTTTGCCCGAGTCGCTGATTTCAAATATCAAAGGTTCCCGGATCATGAACATGCCTCTTCAAGGTGGTCGACAAAACGATCGATATCCTCCTTTTTATGGGATTCCGTGACACAGACCAACACACAATTGCTCAGCTCAGGATAAGAGTTTGTGACGCAAAGCCCTCCGATGATTCCCTTTTCCTGCAAAAATGAATCGATATCAGCCCAAGGCTTTTCAAATTCTATGATAAACTCATTGAAACACGCCCCTCGAAACCTCGGCTCTATCCCTTTGATCAGGGAGATTCTGTTTCGCGCGTAGTTCGCTTTCTGAATATTTTGCCAAGCAAGCTCCTTCAATCCCTTTTTGCCGAGGAGTTCCAGGAAGATAGTTGCCCGCAATGCACACCATGCTTGATTGGTGCATATATTCGAAGTGGCTCGTTCTCGCCTTATGTGCTGTTCCCGAGCAGAAAGGGTTAAAACAAATCCTCTTTTTCCATCCACATCCTTGGTTTCTCCGGCTATTCGTCCCGGGAATTGGCGCAAAAACTCCTTTTGGCAAGCCATAAAACCAAGATAGGGGCCGCCAAAACTCAGCGGGAGTCCGAAGGATTGTCCTTCTCCGGTTACGATATCAGCCCCCTGATTCCCAGGAGTCTCCAGTATGCCTAACGAAACAGGTTCAGCAACAACCACAACGGATAGCGCTTGACGTTCATGGGTAAGCGCAGAAATATGATCGATGTGCTCGATAACACCAAAAAAATTAGGAGATTGGATCAGGACTGCTGCGGTATCCTCATCCAATTTCTTGTTCAAATCTTCAAAATCAACTTCTCCCCTATCCGAAAAATCGATCTCTTCTACCGATAATTCCAAATTTCGAGTGTATGTCTGAATCACCTCTCTGTATTGAGGGTGGATACTTTTCGCGACCAAAATCTTACGCCTCGATTTTATTCTGTGTGCCATCAACGCCGCTTCCGCGGCTCCTGAGGCGCCATCGTAGAGTGAAGCATTGGCGATATCCATCCCAGTTAGCTGGCAGATCAGGGTCTGAAATTCAAAAATGATCTGCAGGGTTCCCTGGCTAATTTCCGGTTGGTAGGGCGTATAGGGACTTATGAATTCTCCGCGACTGCTCAGGTAGTCGACTGCACTGGGAATCACATGAGAATAAGCTCCGGCCCCCAAAAACGAAAGAAACTGTTGATAGGAGTTCTGGTTGGCAATTTCCTCGATTTGCCGTGTGAGTTCCGGTTCTGTCAACGCTTCGGGAACATCCAGTTTCTGATTGACCTTGAGATCATCGGGGATGCACTGAAAGAGTTCATCGACAGAGGAAATACCAATTTTGGCCAACATTTCCTTTTTGTCTTTCTCGCTGAGAGAGATATAGCTCATGCTAGTCTTCCAGACCCTCTAAATATTTCTCGTACTCAGATGCAGACATCAAATTTTCCAATTCCGTCTCGTTCTTGACCTTAATCCGTACTATCCACCCTTTGTCATGAGGATCCTCGTTGACCAATTCAGGAGAATCATTCAATTCCTCGTTGGTTTCGACGACTTCTCCAGATATCGGAGAATAGATATCCGACACAGCCTTGACAGATTCGATAACACCAAAGGATTGATGAACTTCCAGCTGTACTCCCGGCTGGGGTAGTTCCACATACACGACATCCCCAAGCTGTTTTTGTGCAAAATCTGTGATACCAACGGTAGCACTTTCTCCATCAACCTTCAGCCATTCATGATCTTTTGAGTAATAAAAATCATTAGGATACATTAAAATCCTCCTCTTCTTATTGAGAATGTGTCATTATTGATTTTCTTCTCTCTTATAAAATGGTGTGGGAACAACCCTTGCTTTAGTCCGTTTGCCTCTAATATCGATAGAAAATTCTGTCCCGATTTCTGTGTGTTCAACGGGGAGATAGGTCAATCCGATACTCTTTTGGAAAAAGGGAGAAAATGAACCGGATCTCACTTCAGAAACCTTCTCGTCGTCGATATAAACAGGATAATGAGGACGGGCTATTCCTTTCTCGACCAATTCAAACCCGACAATTTTTCTGCGAACGCCCTCTTCCTTTTGTTTGAGCAGGGCTTCTCTTCCTAAAAAATCCCCCTTCTTGAACTTGACGAGCCATCGCATCCCAGCTTCTAAAACGGTCGTGTGCTCATCGATATCATTTCCGTATAGCATTAGCCGGGCTTCCAGACGCAAGGTATCTCGGGCTCCCAGGCCAATCGGTTGAAGACCATACGCTTTCCCCTCTTCCAGGATCGCATCCCATACTTTTTCTGGATTTGGGGCAAGTGTGTAAATCTCAAAACCATCTTCACCGGTGTAGCCTGTTCGGGAAACAAAGGCTTCTACTCCTTCGATAGAGCCTCTCTCCACAGCAAAGCTCGACATCTTTTCTAAATCAATCTGAGTTAAAGGTTTCAGAATTTTATAGGCTTCAGGGCCTTGTAATGCCATTTGCGTGTAATATTCGCTTTTATTCTGTACTTCAACATCAAATCCCTGTTCGTGGCTGAGTATCCATTGGAAATCCTTGTCCGTATTGGCTGCATTGACCACGAGTAAATAGGTATCCTCGTCCAGATAATAAACAAGGAGATCGTCCACGAATGTGCCTTGGGGAGTGATCAATGCAGAATACTGGGCTTTGTTTGCATCCAAACGGGCCGCATCATTGGGTGTGAGGTATTGAATGAAATCCAGCGCCTGATTTCCTGAAATGATGATTTCGCCCATATGGCTGACATCGAACAACCCTGCTTTTTCACGGACAGCCATATGCTCATGTAATATTCCCGTGTATTCTATCGGCATTTCCCAACCAAAAAATTCCACAAACTTTGCGCCGGCTGTTTTGTGAGCGGAGTATAGGCGAGTTCTTTTCATAACGGACCTCTGCGAAATGTATTTACTACCATATAATAATCCGAGATGCAAGAGAAGAAAAAGAGGATAAAAAGGGGACGGTTCTATTTTCATCTATATATAAAAAAAATAGAACCGTCCCCTTTTTATCCCCATTTTTATGCAAATTTGCTATAATGGATGGCTGTCGATGATTCAATACAAGGCTAAACTCAAAGAACAAATTCGTCGAGTGCTGATGGATAAATATCCTCTGCAGGAAGCACAACTGGAAATATCTTATACCCCTCACGCCAAAATGGGAGATCTTGCACTCCCGTTTCCTCTTCAGCTGGCAAAAAAGATAAAAAAACAACCCAGAGAGCTGGCAGCAGAGATCGTTCCCCTTCTGTCCGACCTCTGCGGTGTCGATAGAATCGAGGTAGCTGGCCCAGGTTTTATCAATCTTTTCTTAAACCGCCGGGATTTTTTTCTCCTTCAGGTCAATTCTCTCCATAAACCGACCTTTCAGCCAGAAGAGAAAAAAACAATCATCGAGCACACCAATATCAACCCGAACAAAGCTGCTCATGTGGGCCATCTCAGGAACGCTGTTTTGGGAGATACTTTGGGAAGATGCCTTAAATACAAGGGAGAAAATGTCGAAATCCAAAATTACATCGATGACACGGGTATTCAGGTCGTGGATGTCACCTTCGGCTTTATGGATATGGAACACAAAACTCTGAAGGATATCCAGATGATAGAGGAGAAATTCGATTATTACTGCTGGGATCTTTACACCCGCGTCTCTTCCCACCTGGAAGAACATCCTGAAGCCCAATCCCGGAAATCCGAAATATTGCGAAAGATCGAAGAGGGAGAACCTCCCGAGGCAAAAATCGCAGAGTTTATATCCAGACGAATCCTGAAGGCTCATCTAGAAACAATGAAACGGATCGATGTCAGATATGATGTTTTGCCGTGTGAAAGCAGCATTCTTGGTCGTAAATTCTGGGATGAAGCCTTTTCTCTATTAAAAGAAAAAGGGGCCGTTTATTTTGTGGATAAAGGAATAAACAAGGACTGTTGGGTCATGAAGCTGGACGATGATGAAGAGAGGGAAAAGATTATTGTCCGCTCGGATGGAACAGTTACCTACGTTGGGAAGGACATTGCCTATCAACTATGGAAATTCGGCCTTCTTCAAAAAGACTTTTACTACGAACCTTTTACCGAGGAGAACGGTAGAATACTTTGGATAAGTACGGCCGAACCTAAACCAGAGACCGCCTCTTTTGGGGACGGATCCTTGGTTTACAACGTGATTGACACCCGTCAGTCTTATCTGCAGAAAATTGTCGTGCAAGGATTGAGATCGTTGGGATTCCAAGATCAAGCCGACAAATCTATCCATTTTTCTTACGAAATGGTCGCGCTCTCCCCCAAGAGCCTCGAAGAACTCGGCCAAAAGATCTCCTCAGAAGACAAGGAGAGGAATTTTTTGGAAGTCTCGGGGAGAAAGGGACTGGGAGTTAAGGCGGATGACCTGCTGGATAGGTTGGAACAGAAAGCTTATCTTGAAGTAGAGAAAAGAAACCAGGACCTGCCTTCAGAACAGAGAAGACTTATCGCCCGACAGATCGCCACTGGAGCTCTCCGGTATTTTATGCTGAAGTTTACCAGGAATTCGATCATCGTGTTCGATTTCGAGGAAGCCCTGAGTTTCGAAGGAGAAACCGGCCCTTACCTCCAGTATTCCCTTGTCCGGATAAACAGCATTTTTCGCAAACTCAAGGAGAGAGAAAATTTCACTGAAAAAGATCTCCAGACCTTAGGGATCGACGAAGACATCCCCTTAGATACCCTATCAGAGCAAGAACAGGAAGACTTTTGGGAGCTCGTTATTTATGCTTCCCAGTTCGAGGAAGAGATCCAACATTCTGTGCGTTCATTGGAATTTTCCCATATCGCTAAATTTGCTTTCAATCTCTGTCAAAAATTCAATGCCTATTATCATAAATACCAAGTCCTTGCGGAAAGGGATAAAAGCACCAAATCCATTCGTATTTGGACGATTCAATTTGTAAGAGAAGTGTTATCCAATGTGCTTTGCCTCATGGGAATTCCCCAACCGATGCGGATGTAACGTTTTAACATTTGCATGAATTAAATAAAAAAAATCGCTACATAAAATTGGAATGGAGGTAAAAGAGACTCAAAAATGATTGAAGTGCAGCATTTGTTCAAAAAGTATGGAGATCTCATGGCTGTTAAAGACTTGAGTTTTTCAGTCGAAAAAGGCCACATATGGGGTCTCCTTGGGCCGAATGCGGCAGGAAAAACCACAACCATGCGAATTCTTACCGGGTATTTACCTGCCACTGATGGGAAAGCGAACATTGCAGGATATGATGTGTTTGAACAGCCTAATGAAGTTAAAAGAATCATGGGATATCTCCCCGAGAATGTTCCTCTTTACCCAGAAATGACGGTACAGTCTTTTCTTCATTTCGTGGCTGAAATCAAACAAATCCCAGCTGCGAAAAGGAAAGAAGCTGTTGAAAAATCCATCTCTCTGAGTGCGCTTGAGTCGGTGCGGGGAAGACTCATCAAAAATATATCTCGCGGCTTCAAACAGCGTGTGGGCATAGCGCAGGCTCTGATCCATGATCCGCAAGTGCTGATCCTGGACGAACCGACTATCGGCCTGGACCCGGCTCAGATAATTGAAATCCGCCAACTCATCAAAACCCTAAAAGGAGACCGAACGATCATTCTCTCCACTCATATTTTAGCCGAAGTGACACAGACATGTGATGGGGTGGTTATCATCAACGAAGGAAAACTCATGGCGTCCGGATCTCTGAAAGAACTAACAGCTTCGTTACAGGAAAAGGATGGTGTTTTCATCAGATTGAGAGAGGGTGGAAAAGAGAAAACGGAACACTTCCAAAACATCCCTGGTGTGGACAAGGTAACGATTCGCGATGATGGCTATAACATTGAATGGACGCGGGGAAAGGACAGCAGAGATGATATCACACGCTACATCGTGGAAAGGAACTGGGGGCTGGTAGAAATGAGGCCCCTGGCAATGGACATCGAGGAATTATACCTCAGAGTCATCACAGGGGGGACGGAACAATGAGTAATGTCTGGGCTGTATGCAAAAAAGAAATAAAGTCGTATTTCACATCTCCTATCGCATATGTCGCCATCACTGTTTTTCTTATCCTAGTCGGATTCTTTTTCCAAAGCCTTATTTGGTGGTTCAACACCCAGTCCATGCAGATGGCTCAAAACCCCTACTACCTCCAACAGATGAATATCAACCAGATGGTCTTCTCCCCCTTATTCCACAACATCAGCATCATCCTCCTGTTGATGATCCCCCTTCTAACCATGCGTCTTTTGTCCGAAGAAAAGAAGATTAACACAGATGAACTGCTGTACACATCTCCCATATCCATTAACCAAATCATCCTGGGCAAGTATCTGGCATCTTTATTCGTCCTGCTGGTGATGTTGCTGCTGACAGGTTTTCTCACGATCCTCACCTTTGTCTACGGAAATCCCGAAGTAAAACCTATTCTTATAGGATACTTGGGGTTGTTTTTGATGGGTGCGGCCTTTATGGCTGTGGGCATCTTTTTCTCCTCGGTTACGGAAAACCAGGTCGTAGCCGCTGTTTTAACCTTTGGCTCTTTGCTCCTGTTCTGGGTTTTGAACTGGGCCTCTTATTCCGCAGGAGGTATGTGGAAAGAAATCCTCAATTATGTCTCCTTTTTTCAGCATTTTGACGATATGACCAAAGGTATCCTGGATACAACGGACCTCGTCTACTACGTCAGCTTCGTATTTTTGGGATTATTCCTCACGCATTCTGTTATCCAGTCGAGAAGGTGGAGGTAGAAAGTGGAAAAAATCAAAAAAAACCTGAATTATATAGCACTGGCATTGATATTGCTGGCGTTCGTGTCCTTCCGAATCTGGCCTTATAAAAAGGCAGCGCCTACCATCCTCTTTTCCATGGGGATCATAGCCCTGGTCACATACATCGTGATGAATCTGGCTATCTTGAAACAGAGTTTTAAGAGAAAGTCTTTCATCTATTCCAGCAACCTGCTTCTCGTTATCGTTCTTGTGATCGGTATTTTGGCCATCATCAACTACTTCTTCGCCAAACACCACTTCAGGATGGACTTCACCGAATCGAAACTCCACAGTCTTTCAGACCAGTCCGTGACCGTGCTTAAAGCATTGGACGAGGATGTCAACATCAAGCTTTTTTTCCGTGAGGGCAACTATGGCCGAGCAGGCATGGAACATCTTATGGAGATCTACTCCTACCACTCGAACAAGGTCAAATACGAGTTCATCGATCCAGACAAAAATCCCGGTCTGGTTAAACGATACGAAATCGCCGAGGACGGTACCGCGATATTCGAAAGCGGTGAAAAAGAGAGTCGCATCACTTCCAACTCGGAAGAGGATATCACCAATGCCATCATTGAAATTTCGCGAGAGGGGAAAAAAGTCATTTATTTTCTCGAAGGGCATGGAGAAGCGAGCCTTGAGGAGGCTGGAGACAACGGATACTCCATCGCCAAGGACGAACTGGAAAAGTTGGCTTATGAAGTCAAAAATCTTGCCTTAGCTCTTGAAGATAATTTTCCCGACGATATATCCCTGCTCATTATTCCCGGTCCGCAAAAAGACCTTCTCCCCAACGAACTGGAAACCATCAGGAACTATATCCAGACTGGGGGTCGTGTATTTTTTATGACTGATCCCGAAACTTCTCCTGTGCTGACGCCCTATCTTGCAGATTTTGGGGTGCAACTAGAAAGCGATTTGATCGTCGATACAGTATCCAGGCTCCTCGGCGGGGACTATTTCATGCCTGTTGTCAACGAATACGAATTGCACACCATAACGGATAAATTCCGATACGCAACTTTTTTTCCGTATGCCAGATCTGTGAGCCCAACAGAGGAAAAGCCTGAGGGCATCACCGTGGAGCCCATCGCAAAAAGCAGCCAAAATTCTTGGTCAGAACGTCAGCTCGATCAGCAGGAGGTCACTTTCAACGAAGAAAATGATGTTGGAGGGCCCATTTCTCTTGCTGTGGTCGTCACCATCCAGCCAAAAGAAGAAATCCAACCAACGGAAACAGAACCAGAGGAAGAGGACACAGAACAGGAAAAGGAAAAACAGGATCCAGCAGAAGAGACCAAGCCTAAACAGGAGGGAAGAATAGCGGTTTTCGGTGACTCCGATTTCGTCACGAACAGATATTACTACCTATCCGGAAACGGGAACTTTTTTCTCAACACGGTCAACTGGCTCACAGAGGAAGAAGACCTTATCGCGATTCAACCCAAAACATCCTCTCCCCACACCATCCAACTCAGTCCGTCTCAAGGCCGGCTGATTTTCTTCGTCTCCTTGATCATCCTTCCCTTGGCGGTACTGATTACAGGAATTTCTGTATGGGTAAGGAGGAGATCCTTATGAGATTCAAGTCCACTCTTATCCTTCTGAGTATTTTCATCCTGCTATTCGTGGCTGTTTATTTTTTCGAGTTCAGGAATCAGGGAGAAAAAAATACAGATGACATGCTTGTCTCGATCGACTCAGAAGATGTCGAAAAAATGATCTTCAGGGACTTGGGGCAAACGATTCAATTTCAGCGAGAGGAAGAAGAATGGTTGATCACGAATCCGATCAAAGCCAGGGCAGATAAGTATGAAGTCAACCGGATGGCAGACGATTTTTCCAGCCTCCGGATCGAAAGAGTTGTGGAGGCCGAGCCCTCTGACCTTGAAAAATACGGGATCCCTCAAAGGGAAATAGAGCTTTTCATCAAAGGCCAGGATTCCCCCTTAAATATTCTGATTGGAATGGAAAATCCGCTGGATAACACATTTTTTGCAAAAAGGGCAGATGAAACCAAAGTGGTTTTGATTCCAAGCAGTCTGAAAACTCTCTTGGAAAAAAAAGTCTTTGATTTCAGGCAAAAAGACATCTTCAAATTCGACTCCGATCAAGCCAAGAGCGTGAAACTACGGGCACAAGAAGTTCAATGGGAGGCGGAAAAAGTGGAGGACGACTGGTTCCTCAGAAAGCCTGTCAATGCCCTAGCCCAAAATAGCAAGATCAACGACATTCTGAACGCCTTGTCCAATCTTAAAGCATCGGCTTTCGTATCGGAACAAAAGCAAGAAGAGGAAATCAAAGATTACGGGCTCGATAAACCGGACTACGAAGTCATGATCACCTTCCCGGTCGAAAACAGAGAGGTGCATTTTTTCATCCATGAAAAAGATGACAAAGTTCATGCCACCTCTTCGGTTTCCTCGAAGATTCTTCAAGTGGAGGATCCCATACTCTCCGATCTCAAAAAAGAACCGAGTGATCTCCGAGACAAGGAAGTTGCCAATTTTTTCACCTGGGAGGTGAAAAAACTTCAGATAAACAAAGGACTAACAACACTGATATTGACGAAGGATGAAGAAGAAAACTGGCATTTCGAAAAACCGGAACTCCAAGAGGCCAACAAAGAAAAGATTCAATCATTCCTCAGAAAATTGGAAGCTTTGGAGAGCGAGGAATTCGTAGACCCACCGCTAAATCTGGTAGACATAGGACTGGATGTCCCTCAAGCCGAGATCAAGATCTGGACAGGAGGTGAAGAGGAAACTCCCGAGGAAGTGATCATTCTAATAGGGGCCGAAGACAAAGATTCCAAAAAACTGTTCGTTAAGAACGACCGATTTCAGTATGTGTTCAAGGTGGATTCTGCCTTTTTAGAAGAATTTCCCGAACAAGCAGAAAACTGGAAGAGTACACCCGAAACAGAGAAAATTGAAGAAAAAGACTAGGCCTTTTTGATGACCACTACTGTCTGGTCATCCATTTGTTCGGTATCAGCTGTGAATGTTTCGACTTCTTTTTGAATTGCTCCAATAAGCTCATGCGCCAACAGCTTAGAATTTTTCTTTAGCAGTTTGACCAGTTTTTCCTCTTCGAATTCCATATTGTCCTTATTGCGACTCTCGGTAATCCCGTCGGTGAACAGAAGTGTTGTATCCCCCTGATTCAACGTTATGCTTTGAGCCGTGTACTCGACATTGGGAAACATTCCCAGACACAATCCGGAGCTTTCCAATCTGCTTATCTTCCCCTTTTTATCCATAACGATCGGAGGATTGTGCCCGGCATTGACAAATTTCAACTCTCCGCTCTTCATATTTAACTCGCAAAAGAAAAAAGTGATGAAACTGTTAATGGAAGAACTCCGGTGGATAAAATCATTCAATTTTACCGTCATCTTTTCGATGTCGTAATGGATGTGGACTTCAGAGTGGAGAGATGCTCTCAAGGAGGCCATGAGGAGAGAGGCACTGACACCCTTTCCCGACACATCAGCGATCGTAATGCCCAGGCGATCCGATCCGATTGGGATATAATCGTAATAGTCTCCTCCAACCTGATAGCATGGGATCATATAGCCAGTTATGTCGAAGCCTTTGCATTCCGGCGTTTCTTTCGGCAAAAAATCCTTTTGGATCTGGGCCGCCAGAGAAAGCTCCTTCTCCATCTTATCCCTTTCTCTTTCCACTTCGATCTGCCTGGAATTCTCGATTTTTACCGCAGCCAAGTTGGCCAGAAGGGTTAAGAGCTTCATATCTTCATCGCTAAAAGGTTTCAAAAGGGATATTCTGTCAGAATAGATGATACCGATAATTTCTTTGTTATTCCATAATGGCACACACACAGCGGAATGGATGTTCATCTTCACGATGCTATCTCTGGATTTGAACCGAGGATCAGCCTGGACATCGGAAATCAGGACGGATGAATGCTTATTCATGACCATATTCACGATACTTTGGCTCACCAAAATTCTTTGATCCATCAGGCGTTTGTTGTTTATCCGGATAACCTTGGGGATAAGTTGAGCCGGATTTCCTTCCTTCAGCATCAAAATTCCCCGGTCCATCGGGAGATTCTCTCCGATAAGATCCATCACATGGTCCAATAGCTCATTCAACGGCATATGCAAAACCAGGGCCTTGCTGACTTCACTTATGACAGAAAAGGATCTGTGTTCTGTTTTAATCTTATCGATGTCCATGTCCTTCGCTGTCGCCCTTATGGTGGTGCTGATATCCGGCTTTTTAAGGACTTCTTTTAGATGCATGATTGTATTGATATTAGCAGAAGATGGCCCTGCATCTGTCATCTCAACATTTGTGGAAAGTTCTTTATCGAAGACAATCCGGGTGGAACCGATTAATATTTCATCCCCTTTGTTCAGTTCTGTTTCCCGTTGAACTCTTTTGCCATTCAGAAAAGTCCCGTTTTTGCTATTGTTATCCCTGATCATGTACCGGGAATCTTTTGGGTAAATGAGAGCATGATTCCCTGAAGAAAAAGGATCCTGGATCGGGATATCGTTGTCCCCAGATCTTCCTAGAGAAATTTTCTTATCCTTAAGGGAGTACTGAAAGAATTCTCCTTTTTTAGGATAAACAAACAATCTAGGCATTTGTCTTTTCTATCCGATTATATGCCCAAAAAAAATGGAATTCAAGAGGTTTCAGCCTTTTCTATATCCTTGAGCATCTTTTTACACCGCTTCACCCTGTCATCGAAGGATATGTCATCTATCAGAGGAAAGATAAAGTCCCTCAATTCCCGCTTCAATAAGTTGTCAAGAAGCTCGCATGAATAATCGATCGATTTTTTTGTCCCTGAGCTGATGTTTTGATAGGCTCTTAGGATGTCTTCGTGTGGATAGATAAGACTCAGCAATTCGAACATGTGTTTAAGGGAACGTGCCAGGTTATTTTCTAGATCAGAAACAAGGTTGGTTTTTTTTTCATCTGACATCAGATCATTCATTTCAAGCAGAATCAGGTAACTCTTTTTGATGACAAAAAAAAGCTCAGGCTCTATATATCGATTTTGGAATCGTATGTTTGGATCTTTAGAACGTAATTTGAACAATGCCTCCACAAGCTCCGATTCTAAGTAAAATCTCCCCCTTTTCAATTCCATGGCCATCAAGTCTGCAGCTCGCTGAGTTCCGATTTGGAACATGATATTGGGGATAGCTTTTCGTATCTGGATATTTTCGTCCTCATCTGCCAAATAGTCCTTCAATGTCCCTAAAATTTTTGTTCCAAATTCTATCAATGCTTGACTTGCCACCCCGGAAGATATCGGATTTTTCAGCTGGGCTATGATAATCGGGACAAACACTCGTTTTTTTAGCTTCCCTGCACTCTCCACAGCATACCGAAAAACTTCTGGAGATTCTTCCTTTAGGAGACGACTCAAATGAGGGATGAAAGAAGAGCTGGGTTCCATCATCCCGATCACTTTCGCCGCTTCCATCTTCGCAACTTTAGCCTCCTTGCTCTGATCTTCAACAATTCTAGCGATCTGTTCTTTCATCAATTCTTGGTACACATCCAAGGACATGATTTCTTTTATTTGGGTATCGATATGCTCTTCCTCAATGGCATCATCCATCTCGGGGAGGAGGGCCTCCCCATCCAATTCTAAAAGGGAGTCCATGGAACACGCTCTAATTTCATCACATTTGCTGGAGATTATTTTTTTCAGTTCTGGACTCAATTTTTCGCTTTTAATAAGATCAAAAACGTTCATGGCATACAAAACACTGCTTCTCTGCTTATTATGCAAGGTGTCAAAAACCAATTTGGTCATATCCACATCGATTTTGTCGCTGATAAATGTATCAGCATCTTGCCATTTTATCTTCAAATTCTTTTTGACCAGACCTACATACTCTTTGGTGACCATCCAATTGAGCCCCAACCAAATAAGAATGAATAAAACAATTACAAAGCTGATTTGTTTGACCGAGAACCCTAAAACGTTAAAGAACAGCAGCAGGAGAATAGCTGCAAATCCTTTGGCGAATTTGTTCACAAACATATCGATGAACACCTTGGCTCTGTATTTAATGTCGGGGGATACTGGCACATACAGAAGCTCACGAACAGACTGACTGAGGGAATGCGCCAAGCTTTTATCTGTGCCTTTGAGTGAAACTGCCCAGTAGATCGATGCCGCTGCCGGGATAAAAAACACAGCCAAAGTTCCGATCAACAATATCATGGGAGTGATCAGAAGGGCCGTTCGTATCCCAAAATTTTTAAGGATCCGGCTAGTAGCCAACACATGCAGAAAATAGGAAAAGATTAATAGGATTGTGAAAAAACTGCCCAAAAAAGCTGTTCGGGTATCCAGATCTAAGAAACTTTGTTTTATAACGTTGTTAAACTGAAAATCGATTAGAGTGGTGACCACGATGGCCGAAGCCATTATTCCGCTCAGGATAACCAAATGTCGATTCTTGGCCAACATTTGAAAGCTTTTTGGATAACCCACCTTTTCTTTCTTTTTTCCTCTTGCGGCTCCCAATTCGACTTTTTCTTTATGTGTTTTGGCACCCCGCAGGAAATTCAAAAGGATAAATCCCATACATAAAAAAACAGGACAAGTTAACAATAGATCTTCGGTCTTGATTACTTTAACCAACAAACTAGCTAGAAAAGCGCCCGCAATGCCCCCTAACAACCCTCCGCTTACCAAAAATCCAACCAATCTCTTGGCTTGTCGTGGATTGTAGGCATCATTGACAAGAATCCAGAATTGGGTTACCGATGTGATCGTAAAAACATCAGTCCAAAACCAAAATACCAGCGAGTGCCATTTCCAATTGATCTTGAACAGCCACCAGAAAAACAAAAGGTTAAGGATAAAAAATGCCAGAGTGATAGAAATATACAGCTGGCGGTTCATGGTGCGCAAAAGCCTCGAATTTAGCGTGACAACAAATCCAATCATCAGGGCGGTAGTCATATATGCCAAAGGAAGGTTTTCGAATGAAAGCCACTCTAAAAACAAAGATATTTTAACCGGCTTAATGATGTAAGCCGTGGCTGTTATTAAAAAAAAGTAGAAAAACAGAAGAATAGAAGATGCCATTTCATCCTGCCGGACATCCACAAAACGCGACATTATTTTCATCAAAACTCCGGAAAATCTTTCCTCAGCGCCGCGCACGCTTTTGCCCTCTCTACCTGTGACAGATCTTCCACTATTGGCAAAATGGCTGCTCTAATTTCCTTTTCCAAAATGTTATCGAGAAGCTCAACTGCATAGGCAACATCTTTTTTTGTACCCGTTTGAATGTTCTGTAAAGCTTTGGCAACATCCTCATGCGGATAGATCAATCCCAGCAGTTTGAAGATGTTCATCAAAGAGTTTGTTAATTCATAGGACATAACCCTGCAAATTTCTTCATCCTTTCCTTTGGATTCTTTATCTGCGAATTCAACGAATTGCTCGTAATAAGATTTGAGTTTTTGTTTTATTTTTTTCTTGATGAGATCTTCATAAAACTCTATTTCTGGCATCTCTGATCGAATCCTGTCCAGAGCATCGATGAGTTCCGAATCCATTTCTTCGTTATTCTCATCCAGCTCCCACAACATATAATCCGCTGCCTCTTGAGTTCCAATATGAGCCAAGATAGAAACAACGGCTTTTCTCAATTCAAGGTCTTCATCAGAATCACATAGATAATCAGCTAAGCTCCCAAGGATTCTTAATCCGTATTTTTCAAGCGCCGCAGCAGCATCGCTATGTGTTGGGGGATCCTGCAAGCTTTGGATGAGAACGGGGACATATTCTCTTTTCCTGAGTTTTGCTGCGC
Organism: Candidatus Aminicenantota bacterium; assembly: GCA_020348385.1. GTDB lineage: Bacteria > Acidobacteriota > Aminicenantia > Aminicenantales > Aminicenantaceae. Next base: position 370,691 of record CP070750.1, read on the forward strand.
TTTCGATGGCATACTTTCGGACTTCAGAAGAATCATCCACCAGTAGCTCTTCGAGTTTCTGAATTATCGGGGAATCTAATGTCAGGAATCCGATTCCCTTGGCGATTTCCATCCTTGCTGTCTCCGCATTCGAGCTTTTGTCAGAAAGGACTTTATCGATGTACTCCTTCATCACGTTTTCATACACATCAAGGGACATGATTTCTTGGATCTCCTTTCCCATCACATCATTATTGTCCACATCATCCATCCGAATAAAAGCTGATGAATCGGCTTCAAAAAATGTTCCCAATGAAGAGGGCGCCATATCCTCTGCCTGCACGGAAAGCAATTGCCTGAGCTCAGGGGTAAGTTTTCCTCTTTTCATCAGTTCGAATACATGCATGGCATACAGGTCCGGGCTTCGTTCTCTGCTTTCCAATGTATCGAAGATCAATTTCGTATAGTCCACATCCAATCCTACCTCGACCAACTTATCTGGCCTCGGCGCTGGGGGCGGGAGCTTCTTTTTAACCGAATTGACGTATTCCCGGCTTGCTCTCACAGTGAACACGATCCATCCCAAAATCATCACAATCGATACAAGACTCACGACTCTTACGAGCCCTTTGTAGTCTTGAATGCCAAAAGACATGATGATCAACAGGACCACAGCACCTAATCCTTTAGAAAACCTATCCACAAACATATCGATAAAAACAATGGCTTTATACTTGATATCCGGGGATACAGGAATAAAAAGAAGCTCTCGCGCTGATCTGTTTATCGAATAGGAAAGACTCTTATCACTTCCTTTGATAACAATGGCCATGACAAGACTTGCTGCAATCCCGATACCAAAAAAGCACAACAACAGAACCAAAGGATAGAGCAGCAGGCTAATCCGCACACCGTAGCGTCTGAAGAGTTTGCTCGTCATAAGGAGCGAAAGCAAAAATGCAAATACCATCAAGCCTGCATAAAAATATCCAAAAAAGCTGGTTAGATTTCCTGTCTCGTTATTCTGGACGACTGTTTGGAATTGAAAATCTATGAGCGTGGACACAACCAAAGTTAAAATCACGATAGTGGCAATAAATCTTAAATAATTGTGCTCTTTAACCGATTTATAGCTATCGCGAAAGCCTGGCTTGGTGGTCGTTCCAGCTTTTACATCTCCACTTTTTTCCTCTTTGTCTTGGACAGATTGTTCTCTCTTCTGCCATCGGAATATCCAATACACAAGTAGAGAGCAAACAAAAAGGAGTCCAGCTGATAAAAAAAGCAGGTTGTATTCAACATTCTCTTTAGCCAGGGATCCAGCCAGCAATCCTCCAACAAATCCCCCCAGTATACCTCCACTAATGAAAAAACCACTCAATCTCTTGAATTCGCGGGGATTAAGAACATCGTTCACCGTGATCCAAAATTGCGTATTGAGAACGATAATAAAAACATTAGCCCATACCCAAAAAATAATGGGTAACCCCTGCCATCCATAACCTGAGAAAATACGAAAAATCAAACAAGTAAGAAAAAAGAAAAGGATGCTCAAAGTTATCAATGCATACCGTGAGATTTTCACTTGGATTTTGGAATGGATTGCAACGACAAATCCTATGATAACGGCTGTCAGCAAATAGACCACAGGCAAGTACTGATACCCCAGTTCTTCCAGTAAGCTTGCGTTCCTTATGGGTTTGATAACGTTGTAGGCAGCAATAACAAGAAACAGATAGAAAAAAAGCAGGAAGGAAATCTTGAGTTCGTCGGGTTTGATTTTGACTATTCGGGAGAATATTCTATGAAGCCCGTCTTTTGCCATATACCGACTCTAAGCAAAAAGAGTCATGAACTGGCTTAATCACCCATGAAGCTATTCAGAGCCAATTCTTCTTCATCAAAAATTTCTAGCACCTTGGTGAGCATGGTCACTTGGAATACGAGATAAAGCTTTTTGGAGATTTTAGCTATTTTCAGCTTTCCGCCTAAGTTATGCGTAGAAATGTAGCTGGCCAAAATTTCTCCCACTCCAAAACTATCGATGAACTCTACGCTTTTGAAATTGAGCAGTATATTCCTCTTTCCCACATCCAACTGGTCCTTTACGAGTTGATGCAGTGTAACATCCGTCACGTCTGATCTTCGAATTTCCCCTTCTATATCAAAAATGACAACATCGTCTTTTTCTCTGGCGTGAATTTCCATTTTTTCTAATTTCCCGTTAAAGATTATTTTCTCTTTAGCTTTTACCAAAAGAGAAATTCAAAGTCAATAGATTTATCAGGGTTTCCTTTTTTGGATTTTTCATTATAATGGTTAAAGGATATATTTAGTGAAAATGACAATTTAGGTTGCGTTTTAAAAGAGAAAGGAAAATATGCCAAACTTTATAAAAAACATCACAAAAGTCATCCTCTCAGGTTTACTCATCACCTGTTTATTTCTTCCCATGCAGGCCGATTCAAAGCAGAGTGTTTGGGAAGGTGTTGAAAGAATAATTGCGGTCGGCGATATTCATGGGGATTACGAACATTTTGTCGAGATACTACAAAAATGCGGACTCGTCGATGAAAAGCTCAAATGGTCCGCGGGGAAAACCCACTTGGTCCAGACCGGGGACATAATGGACAGAGGAGACCATGCAAGGCGAGTATTTGATCTTTTAATGCGGCTGCAAAAAGAAGCTGAAGAAGCTGGAGGCAAAGTCCATGTTCTTCTCGGCAATCACGAAGAGATGAATATCACGGGAATAGTTTTCAGGCAACCAACGTATGTAACGCCCAAACAGTTCGCTTCCTTTCTTCCTGATGATTTTCGGGAAAAAAAAGAAAATGAATTCAGGGAACAGTTGACGAATCTTTCCGAGATTGAGTCCAATTCCGACCCAACCATCCTAGAATCCTATTTTGAAACGAAATGGGAAAACCTGATGAAGAACAAAAAACTTCACATCTTGTACGTGAACAACTTCAACAAAGTTTATGGAAAATGGCTTCTCGACCAGAATGTCGTGATCAAAATCAACGACATTATTTTCTCCCATGGAGGGATAAGCGAGAAATACGCCCAATGGCCATTACAAAAATTAAATGATGTTATGCGCAGCGAGTTGAATACTCATCGTATCGCAAACAAGCGGGGGATAATTCCAAGAATGAAACGACAAATACTCTACATGCCTGATTCCCCTCTCTGGAACAGGGAATTAGCCCTTAAGGAAGAAAAAACTTATTCCCATGTTGTCGATAGTATTTTGGAAAAGCTAGATGCTAAAGTCATGGTCATCGCCCATACACCTGTTGGAAGTCCTGTGATACCCGAAAATCAAAAAGATGAAAGAGATTTAAGAACACGATTCGACGAAAAAATCTGGATGATCGATACCGGCATCTCAGATTTTTACTACGGCATACTGAGTTATCTGCATTATGAGAACGGGGAATTCATAATGAAGGAATGGAGAGCGGAAGAATATGTGGAAGAAGAGCCGTTTGAACCTTCCATAATTAAGCCTGGGGACGTGGATCGTGAAGACGTGGAATATTACCTCAAGAATGCAGCCGTCGTTAAAGTAAGCAAGGAAGCCGTACCAGGCAGAACTGCAGCATGGGAGATCAACTTAGACGATGGTGAATTCAAAAGACGGGCTATGTTCAAAGTCGTTGATGTTACTCGACCGTCAAGCATCCCTGATAGCTACAAATACGAACTGGCTGCTTATGCGCTTGATAAACTTCTTGGTTTTGGAAGAATACCGCCCTTAATGGAACGAGAGATCGAAGGCACGAAAGGATCTCTCCAGATCCGCGTGGAAAAATGTTTTGGATTGGATGAACAAAAAATGAAAAATGCCACTCCTCCTGATCCCACAGCATTTGCAAATGCCCTCGAAGAAATCAACGTTTTTGAAAACTTGGTTTATATCGATCCAAAAGAACTGGATGACATCTTGATTCAGAGAGAAAGCTGGGAAATATACCGCGTGGATTTTTCTGAGGCCTTCAACCCTAATCCTAATCTTATTCCCGAGCAGAAGATCAAACGCTGTTCAAAAAAATTGTATCAAAATCTGCAAGAACTATCCGATGAAGTGATTAAAGCTAGACTCTCCCTCTATATCAATGAAGAGGAAATGTCTGCATTGCTCAACCGCAAAATCCTTATCATAAAAACCTTGGAAAAATTGATCGAGGAAAAGGGCGAGGAGGCTGTCCTCTTCTAACTGCCCAATATTTGTGCATTACCCCAGAAATTGCTCAAAATCAACCCTTTACAAGACATATAACACATTTTTCAACACCTTTTTTCACAAGAACAGCGGAAAAAAACCGAAACAAGTTGACATTTTTCCTAGTTTGATAAAAAATCCATGTGAATAATAGGATGGAGGGGATATCATGAACGAAAAATCACCCGGCATTTTGCACACATTCCTTAAACTTTTCACAGATATTCGACCTGGAGAGGCAACCACTGCAATTCTCCTCATGCTCAATGTGTATTTGCTGCTCATGGCGTATTACATCATAAAACCTGTGAGAGACGCGTTGATGTTAGAAGAATGGCCTCCTGAAATCAAAAACTACCTTTCCGCAGCCATTGCTGTTTTGCTTGTGTTTGCAGTTAAATTATTCAGTAGCATTGCCTCCAAATTCTCTCGACAACATTTGATCACATGGGTGACGCTCTTTTTTATATCCAACTTAATCCTGTTTTATGCACTCCATCTTGGTGGGATCGGCCCCGGAGCCATGGGAATCATTTTTTATATTTGGGTAAGTATTTTTAACGTGATTGTCGTGGCTCAGTTTTGGGGATTCGCCAACGATATCTACACCGAAGAGGCAGGAAAGCGCATGTTTCCCCTCATTGCCTTTGGAGCAACTTTTGGAGGTTATTCGGGGGGTAAAATAACCGACTTATTAGTCGTCCCTTTAGGAACCTTCCAACTTATGCTGGTGGCAGGAGGGATTTTGGGGATTTGTATCCTGATGACATGGATTATTCACAAAAGAGAAATAAAGAAAAAAGAGCAAAAAGATATTCAGACTGATCGAGGAAAAGAATTGGGCAAAATCGATGAGGAAAAACCAATCGAAAAGGGAGGAGCATTTCGCCTGGTTTTCAAAAAGAAATATCTTCTCTATATTGCCTTTTTTGTCCTTTTATTGAATTTTGTAAACACGAATGGTGTGTATATGTTGGACACCGTAGCCAAGAATTCAGCGATCCAAGCCGTTGAAGCCGGGACGGCTGGTGGCTTAGACGTCGGACAATATTTAACGAAATTTTTTGCCAGTTTCTATAACATCATGAATCTTTTTGCCATGTTTGTGCAGCTTTTTATCGTTTCCCGGATCTTCAAATGGTTCGGAGTCCGGACTGCTATTTTCATTCTCCCGGTCCTCGCGTTTGGGGGATACTTCGCTTTGAGTTTTGGTGCGGCTCTTGTGCTGGTAAGATGGGTGAAAGTCTTAGATAATGGATTGGATTATTCATTGATGAACACAACACGTCATTCCCTTTATCTCATTACGCCCAGGATAGAGAAATACAAGGCCCAGGCTGTGACAAAAACATTCTTTCATCGAGCCGGCGATGTATTATCAGCAGCCCTCGTATTCCTGGGAACAACCTTTTTAGCCTTCAAAATCGAAAATATCGCTATGGTCAACGTGGTTCTCATTTTGATTTGGATTTATCTGGGAGTTAAGATCTTCAAGGAACACAAAAGGCTGTCAGCCCAACAACCGCCAATGGTTTAGCGCAAATCTTTGACTTTGATGATCCCGCCCAGATCCTGGGCTATGTACAAATAGCCTTCATCATCCCTGGCGATTCCTTCCTGCTCATCTCCGAGAAATGCATACTCTCTGACAATTTTGCCGGCGAGGGTAATCTCAACAAGGATATTGTCGGCATCACTCACAACATTCAACAACCCGGTTTGGGGATCATAATATAAGGCCGCAGGATCATCTAATCTAAGCGGTAAAACACGAAGGATATGTGCTTCTGCTGTTTGTCCAATGCTGGATTTCAACGGGACTTGGACTTCCATGACACACGGAGGATCCCATTGGTTTCCGATATAAAATGTCCCTCCTTCCGGATGTTTTGCATCCCCTACAAATGCAATAGATTCGATTCCATTATCAAAACTATCTGTGCGCTTCTCGATATAATCAGGGTTGTCTTGATAAGCCCGGTTGAGAGGAAATGATCGGATGACCTCCCTTTTATCCGGGTCGAATTCTACAATGACATCATCCCCCTCCTTAACCAGATACAAAAGCCCTGATTCAGGATGGGCTGTAACACCCTCGAGATCACCCGGAATTTCCATCCTAAACACAGGAGTGCCATCCTTTTCGATTTCGGCAATTTCTCCCTCATCGCTGACGACAAAAAGTGTCTTTCTCGTCGGATGAAAACAAACACCCGAAGGTTCGGGAAAATCTTGTTGGTCTATATCTCCACCGTATCCAGGTTCATCCAACCACAGGTAGGGAAACCGAATGGTCGGAGAATTTTTGTCATTCGAACAAGCTACAAGAATGACTAAAAATATTAAACAAAAACTTAGACATTTTTTCATTTTTGCCTTCTTCTATAATAAAGCACCAATTATTTTATTTTGAAAAGAAAGAAAAATATATATCATGTGAAAATACGACTTTAATTTCAAAACATTTTAATTGATTTTCCATAAACATGTCATTATTATAATAAGGCAAAATGAACGGGGAAAATTTACGCACTAGGGAAAATTCATGAAAAAAGCCATTTTTGCTGTTTTAGCTTTTATTTTTTTAGGGTCTATTATTACCGCCTATGCACAATTCACCGCAGAAGAAATCAGCCAAAGGGAAAAAATCGAAGAGTTACTCAAAACAGCGGATATAATCAAGGCGGAAGAAATCGGGGAAGGGGTAACCAAACCTTGGCAGCTTTTTTTGAGAAAGGGAGAAGAAGAAGTAAGTGGATGTTGGAAGAGCCCTCAAGGCATCCAGAAAGGACATTTGGAAGGATGGCAGTATGAAATCGCCGCCTACCAAATGGACAAGCTCCTGGGATTAAACATGATTCCTCCTACTGTCGAGAGAGAGTTCGAAGGGAAAAAAGGCTCTCTCCAGATGTGGATCGTAGTAGAATTTAGTCTGCTAGAAATTATGGAACAAGGTATCCCTCTGCCAGACAAAAATCCTGAAGCTACGGTATTCAACAGAGGCAAATATTTAGCCCGGGCATTCGATAGTCTCATCGCTAACGAAGATCGAACGCAGCAAAATGTCCTTTATAACAAGGACTGGAGAGTGATTCTGATCGATCATTCCCGGTCATTCCGCAGCAAGAAGAAGTACCAGAAAAGACTTTTATATGGAAAGAACGGATCGAAAGAAAAACAGCTTTTCAGGCAACTCCCCCGGTCATTTGTTGAAAAGATCAAAGCTTTAGATTTTGATACAATCAAAAGTTCAGTGGGTCCTTACTTAACAGATGAGGAGATAACCGCTGTTCTAGCACGAAAAAAACTACTCCTCGATGAAATCGAGGAGATGATTGAAGAAATGGGTCAAGACAAGGTATTATATTAAATCACTAAGAAGGAGGGAGGATAACAATGAAAAAATATTTCCTCATTGCTTTGATCCTAGCATTTAGTATCAGTTTTCATCTCCAAGTTTTTGCCCAGTTCACCGAAGAAGAAGCGACCGAAAAGGAAAAGTGGGAAGAATTTCTCAAAACGGCCGAAATCATTGGACAGGAACAACCTTTCAGTGACAGGGAGGCCGTGACCAAACCTTGGGTGCTGACTCTGGAAAAGGATGGAGTCACACAGAAATCCCTCTGGAAAAATTGCGAAGGACGGATGAGGGGATTCGTGGAAAATTGGAGATGGGAGATCGCTGCCTATCTTCTCGATAAGCATCTAGGACTGAACATGGTACCTCCGACAGTGGAAAAAAGGTTCCAGAATAATGCGGGTTCTTGTCAGCTTTGGGTAGATGCCAAGATGAGCCTCAAAGATAAATATGAACAAAATATCAAGACACCCTCATACAAAATTTTCCCCTGGAACCGGGCTCTGTATCTCCAAAGAGCGTTCGACAATCTGATCGCAAACGAAGATCGGCACCAGAACCAATTCCTGATTACCGAAGACTGGCGAATGATTCTGATCGACCATTCTCGCTCTTTCCGTACCTCAGGCAAATTCTCAAAAAAACTCATCTATGACGAGAAATACAAAGAAGGCCCGCGATTGATGAAACAACTGCCGCGTGCTTTTGTCGAAAAACTGAAGGGATTAAGCCAGGAGGTCATCAAGAGTGCTGTCGCTGAGTATTTGACGGACAAAGAGATCGAATATGTTCTTCTTCGGAGAGACCTCATCCTCAAATGGCTGGAGAATCATATCAAAAAGGAAGGAGAAGATAACGTCCTATATTGAACCCGAGACGTCCATTTCCTCTATACTTTTGTACAAGAGGAGAATATTCTGATCATCTTCCCGTCTGTACTCAAATCCATTCATGAGTTGGCGTGATAAAAATATACCCAACCCCCCTGTCTGGCCCTGGTTGACCATTTCTTGAATATCCGGTTCGGGCGATTCCCTGGGGTCGAAAGGAATCCCCCAATCTCTAATCTCAAAAAAGATCTTCTTATCCTGATTCCATACTTTTAAGGATATTTCCCCTTCTTCCTCGGGGTAGGCATACCTTACGATATTGATGCACATCTCGAGAATGGATAACTCGATCAAATAATAAGCTTCCTCAGAAAGGTTGATAGCCTTGAGTGTCTTTTCTAAAAAACTACGGACCTTTTCGATTTCCCTGAGTTGGCTTTTTACCGTTAAAGACTTCTCCATCGGTTCAGTTATTTTTATTTTGTTTTCGCGGTTGCATCGAAATGTACTTCAGCAGATTCCGTTGATACTCTATATAAAACCAAAATTGATGTCAATCCAAAATTGATAAATTTACTAGAGGGGGTAGGTTAGCTGGGCTAGGAGGATCGGTTGTCATTGTCTTTGTACGTAAATAAAGAAAAGGGAATTGACATCAAAATTCTCGTTGCTATAAGCTGAAGGATGGGCGCGTGAATAACAAAAAAAAATCAGATCTTATTCTTGAAGATTACTCCCTCGAATTTGTTCCCCTGTCCAAGCGAAAATCTTGGGTAGACCTGGCTGTCATCTGGATCGGTATCGCCGTTGTCATGTCTGCCATTTTCCGAGGGATGATGATCGGCATGGGACTGGGCAATATCACGAGCGTCCTTGCGTCCTACCTGATGGGAGAAACCATCCTGATTTTGATCATGGTATTTATGGGATACGTGGGAGCAAAAACCGGCTTATCCACCCCATTGATAGCCAATCATTCCTTTGGCAGGATCGGCGCCATCATCATTTCTTTTTCGATAGCCCTTTCGTTGATTGGATGGTTCGGTGTACAGGCTGCTTTTTTTGCGCGCACTGTCCAATTCTATTTTGGGACTCATTTCTCTCTTCCCCTTTTCTCATTCTTATGCGGGATCCTGATGATGGTCCCTGCCATCTTTGGAATACGGGGATTGAGCACACTCAGTTGGGTTGCTTCTCCTTTTATGATCATTATCTTTGCTGTCGGTGTATTTAAAATGGGTTTTAACTTGCTCCCATCCGAAACTCTCATTTCACTGGCAAAGGCGCATCAGCCTGATCCCTATCCTTTGACCATCGGGATGGCGGCATCGATTGTTGCGGGAGGATTCATTGTAGGGGCAACAACTAGCGCCGACATTTTTCGTTATGCCAGACCAAAAAAACAGGATATATTCGCCGCTGCAACGCTGGCCATGATCGTTAGCGCATTTCTCCATCTTGTGGGTTCCTTGTTTGCTATGAACACAGGGAAATACCATGAAAGTCTCCCTGATCTCATCATCGGCAACCAATATTTGGGGTATGGATTTATCGGTTTTATCGTTCTTCTTCTTGCTCAATGGACCACGAACGATAGCAATCTGTATTCATCAGTATTGGCATTGAACAATATATTCCGAATTAAACGATGGAAAATGACTATTATTGCGGGGATTTTTGCCTCCGCTTTCGCCGCGTTTGGGATCCTGGAAAGGCTAGAGTTATTTTTGATTCTTTTAACAGTTGGCATTGGGCCCATTGCCGGCATTTTTATCTGCGACTTTTTTCTCCTAAAAAAGTCGAACAAAAGCTTTATAAGCCAAAATGCCCCGTCACGGGTAAATTTCAAAGCCTTGATCGCATACGGTGTGTCTTTCCTGATAGGGTGGACAACTTCTGGTCATCCGTTCACATTTCATGTTTTCCCCTTTTCCGTGTTTGCCTTTAATGGAATCCTCTCTTCTGTTGTTTTGTATTATATTTTAAAAAAAATCTTCCCCACAAAGGAGTGAGACTATGGCTTTAAAACAAGTTCTGGAAATATTAGATCTAATGGAATGTGCTGTGATAGAAGAAAAAATCGTCTCAAATTATTTTATGGAAAAAGGTTTAGACAAGCGGAATCTGGAACTTCAGTCAGTCAGAGGGGAAAAGGGAGAAACAACTTTCGTTAAGATACAAATCTTTGGAACGGATGGACGGTTAAGAGGAGGTCAGTCCCCTACTCTGGGAATTATCGGCCGATTGGGTGGAATCGGCGCACGACCCGATAAAATCGGTTTGGTTTCGGATGCGGATGGAGCCATCGCAGCATTGGCTTGTGCGTCAAAAATTCTCGATCTTAATCGAAAGGGAGATAGCCTGAAAGGGGACATTATTATTTCGACTCACCTCTCCCCTTCCTCCCCTATAATCCCTCATGATCCTGTGCCATTCATGGATGCTCCGATCACGATAGAAACCATGAATAAATACGAAGTGGATGAAAGGATGGAGGCCATTCTTTCTGTGGACACCACAAAAGGAAATCGCATCATTAACCGAAGGGGATTCGCCATCTCCCCGACAGCCAAGAATGGATATATCTTAAGAGTAAGTGAAGATTTGCTGGATATCATGCAGGCCGTAACAGGAAAACTTCCTGAGGTTTTTGCCATCACACAGCAGGATATCACTCCCTACGGGAATGACCTGTATCATCTTAACTCCATCATGCAACCTGCCACGGCAACTGAAGCTCCTGTGGTAGGAATAGCCATCACATCAGAGGTTGCTGTCGCGGGATGTGCAACAGGAGCGAATCAATACATTGATATAGAGATGGCTGTACGCTTTGTGGTCGAAGTGGCCAAAGCTTGGGGAATGAAGCAGTGTTCTTTATACAATGAAAAAGAATTCCACAGGCTCCTGTCTCTCTATGGTTCCCTGGACTGTTTTAAAACGCTCGGAAAAAGGGAATAAACAAAAAAAATTATTGCAGATTTTGAAGGGAAGGTTTTCCATCGGAAGGAGCGTTGTCTTCATCATCTTCGATTTCTACCTTTATCCCTAGAAGTTCGGCGGTGCCCACATAAATCTGTTTGAATGATTTTTTCGATTCCTGAAGCTTTGCCAAACGCTCACGAGCTTTCTGCAGCTCCTTCTCCATTTCGCCATCAATCCCATCTAGTTGGGTTTTGGCTTCGCTCATGGTTTTTTTGTAAAGATCTTCCTGTTCTTTGGTTAATGACATCTTATCACCTACTCCGTTATATTTTTCTTAAATGCGATGGAAAACGTTTTCCATACTTTTACATTAACGCCATCCTTTTTTGCGGGCGAAAATCTCCACTGACGGACAGCCTCATCACACGATTTTTTAAACGCAGCAACTGTCTTGTCCGGATCCACAAAGATAACATCCAATACATTACCGAATTCGGATATGAGAGCCCGAAAAACAACTGTCTCTTCTATTCCTCTTTGAAAAGCAGCTGGAGGGTATTTAGGATTAATTTTTTTCGTTGCAACGGGAGGCATATCCACGGTTTCGATGGGCACCAAATCCCCTACTTTTATTCTATCAGAGGTATTCTCAGATTGGATGATATTTTTAACTGCCTCTTCCAACTGAGGAGAACTGATTTCGACATTGGATTGTCCCAACTGCTCCGCGCCTGTCTCTTCCACTTCTATGATTTCGAACTGCCGTGATTCAGGAGATACCTCAACTTCGGGAAGCATTACCTGTCTTTGTTGCGAGGACAGCCCGGTTGTTGACATAAATTCCGCCGTCGATTCGGGCTCCTTTTCGGGAGCAACAATTCCATCATTGGGAGTTTTATTCTCAGCCCGAGTTCCTTCTTCACCCCCTAGAGTAGGTCCCCCCGAAACTTCGCTTTGCGCATTTTCATCCTGCGTTGCGGGGGATGAAGAATATTCCTGTTCTATTGGGGGTGTGGACCGCTTGACCTCCGATATTGTCTCCATCTTTTTCTGGTTGGCAAGAGTCTGTGGTTTGCTGGGTTTCAAAAAAATAAGCGTGGCTCCGACAGCAATAAGAACAATAAAAGCTGTCGAGCCTATCATTAAGGGAAGAGATTTTTTGATCTTTTTCAAAAAGCCAAAAGGTTTTTTCCGTACAGGCGCTTTTTCCGGTTCTCCGAAATAGTCTTCAAATATTTTTTGATCTTCTTCCTTATGCTCTCCTTTGATTTTTTCCTTTAGCTCATCTTCTTTATCCTCCAAAACATCGAGTTTTCCTTCAGGTTCTTGAGGGACGACTTTAGCTTCAGGTTTTTTGACTTTTTCAGGCTTTTCTACCTTTTTAGGTTCTGCTTCCTGTTCCGTTTTTTCCTCTTTTTGTATCAACTCTTCGATGAGCTCTTCTGTTTTCAGTTCCGTTTCCGTATCTGGTTCCGCATCCTCTTCTTGCATTACAATTTCTTGTCCTTCTTCTTCCTGTTTTTTCTCGACATCCGGTGTCGTTTGCATGGCAGCAGAAGGTTCTTGTTTTGGCCTTTTTCCTGACACTTTTTCCTGTGGCTTTTTTTCAATGTTCAGTCCGAAATCGGACAAAGCGTCCTGAAGCATCTCGTCGACTTGGGTACTAATTCCAGATTTTTCTTTCTTTTTCGTGGAAGCAGCAGTTTTTTTGGCTTGCATTTCGAGGGTTGCCTCTTGCTCTCTAATACTTCTTTCCATTTCCTTTACGCTTTCCTCGATGTCTATCGAAGGGGCCTTCTTTTCTTGGACGCTCTTTCTTATTTCCTTGACGCTCTCTGCAGTCCCGTTTCCCAACAGCTCATGAATGGTCGTCATTAAATCTTCATTTTTATAAGGCTTTTCAAAAAAAGCGGATGCTCCAAATGTTTCAATGGCTTCGGATTTATAGTGTTCTCCTTTGTAAAACCCTGTCGTAATGATAACTGGCGTTTTTTTGTTGGAGTCTTTAGAAATTTTCCTACAAAGATCAAAACCATGGAGCTTAAGCAGCATGGGTTCGAGGATCACTAAATCTGGTTTTTCTGACTCAAACATCAGTAATCCTTCATGTCCATCTTTGGCCGTTACAACTTGAAATCCCTCAGTCTGCAATGCTTCCAAGAGCGAGCTGAGGGAACTTTCCTCGAATTCTACAACTAATATTTTTTCGTTTCTCATTTTTACCTTACCGTTTGTTTTTTTTTATCTGCAAAGTCATTCCGAATTGCCGTCAATATTGTACTTCAACAGCCTTTTCCCTGGTCAATCACCTTTAGAGGTGATATTGGGGATGATTTTTCACCCAGGAGAAATTTTCGTGTAAACCCGGTGGTTAAATGATAATATAGGGAAAGTTTGAAAACGTATCTTTCTCCTAAAATTGGTTATCTGGATGGGGATCGTTACCAACTTGCTATTCTTTCAGGCTGCAAACAGATCATCAAACACGAAAAAGAACTCAATAAACTAAACGTTTTTCCTATTCCTGACCATGACACAGGATCTAACCTAAAAAAAACTCTCATGCCCCTCGTTAAGAAATTCCCTCGTCCCGAGCCAAATATTAATCTCATTAGCCAGGAAATGGCCGATTTAACTGTCCAATCGGCCTTTGGATACTCAGGTATCATTTTTTCTCAGATCCTCTTAGGTTTTGCCGCGGCACTAAGAACTCACCTGAGGATTCGCCCCGGCGACCTGAAGATAGTCGTATCAAACGGTGTTCACAAGGCTTACCAATCTGTGGAAAAACCAGTCGAAGGAACAATCTTGTCTGTGTTGAGAGTTTGGTCCGATGAGGTGACTAGAATATGTTCTCAGGCTAACGATTTTGTGCCTATTCTGGAAATTTCTTATCAGATGGCCATGGGTGCCCTCACAAATACTCCCAATCAACTTGAAGTTTTAAGAAAAAACAATGTGGTTGATGCAGGTGGGAAGGCATTTATCTATTTTCTGGAAGGTATCCACAATCTTATTAAAACCGGGAAACGGGCGAGAATTTCGTCGGATAGAATATATGCTCAGGAAGCGCCATTGAAAGACAGGTCGCTCGCCCCATTCTGTGTGGAATGTTGCATAAAGGCCCACAAATTGAACCGGAAGGATTTAATCAAAAAATTGTGTGTGATCGGCCAAGATCTGATTTTTTACGGCGCCCAACATTTTGCCAAATTTCATCTCAACACCCACAATCCAGAGAAAGTAATTGCCTGTGCATCTTTGTTCGGCAAAATCAGTTCAAAAAAAATCTTCTCTTTTTCCTCCGATTCTTCGGATCGGGAAAAACTGCCATTCTGTCTTGTCGCCGACAGCACTTGTGATCTGATGGATGATCTGATAGAAAAAAATCCCATCTATTTTATCCCGATCAAAGTCCAGTCAGGGAACAATATCTACACGGACAGATGGGATCTCATTCCGGAAGAATTTTATCGCATTTTAAATATATCCCACTCCTTCCCTAAAACTTCCCAACCGGGCTTGAACGATTTTATACGCAGATACCATCACCTCCTCATTCACTACAGATCTATCATCTCTGTTCACGTATCCAAGGCGTTGAGCGGCACATTCCAAACAGCGGTTCAAGCCTCTCAAAGTGTTTCCCCAGAAAGAATTTCTGTCATTGATGGAAAAAATGTTTCCGTGGGTTTAGGGCTGATCCTGATGGAAGGAATCAAAGCAATAGAACAGAAAAAAAACCACGAGGAGGCTGTTCATATGATAAAAAACGCCGCGATGAATACACAAATCTTTATCGGCCTTCCCACACTCAAGTATCTGGTTAAGGGAGGAAGGGTCACAAAAACAAAAGGTTTCATGGCACATCTTTTGAATTTGAATCCCATTCTCTCGATCAGCGCAGAGGGAAAACTCATTCCAGTCAGCAAAGCCAGAGGAGTAAAAAATCTAGAGAAGCAAGTTTTTGATCTGATCCATCAGAAAAAACAAAAAACCGTAGGTGGACTCTCGATTGCTGTCGCACACACGAACGCCCCTGATATAGGCGAACGTATCTCACAAAGAATAAAAAAAGATTTTCAGTTGGAACCGGTGCTGGTGATGAATGCCTCCCCTGTCTTAGGCGCGCATGCCGGTCCTAGGGCTTATGGTGTTGCTTTACATTATCACTCATTCGCAACATCTGATGATACCTTGAACGACTGAATGCGGTTGTTGCCCGTTTCAGCTACATACACAGTACCGCGAGAATCGACGATTATTCCGGACGGAAACGACATTTGGCCATCACCATCCCCCACCCCCCCCCATTTGGAGACAAACTGACCTTTGCCATCAAATTTTTGAATCCTGTTGTTCCCGGAATCAGCTACGTAAACAAATTCATCCTTATCAATAAAAATCCCCATGGGTTTATTGAGATCTCCATCACCCGATCCCCCCTTTCCCCATGAAAGGAGCAGTTCTCCCCCTGAAGAAAACTTTTGCAGGCGGCTTCTATCCAGGACTAACAATTCTTTTTTTTGATTTATCGCAATAGCTGCGGGAAAGAGAAAATCTCCTTCCTCTGTCCCTCTTCTTCCGATGGTTTTTTTGAAAACGCCAAGATTCGAGAATATTTTCACACAGTGATTGGTGGAGTCGGCAACATAAATATTATTCTCGCCATCTACTGCAATGCCCAAGGGTGTTCTGAATTCACTATTTGCTGATCCTTCTTTTCCCCATTTTAGTATGAACTTTCCGTTTTGATCGAATTTCAATACAGCGTGCTTTTTCGTATCTGTCACATACATGTAACCTTGGCTATCGATGGCAATCCCACCGGGACTTTTCACATTTTTATTAAAATCTTCCCCCCCTGAAATCCAGCTGCGATCGATCTTTCCCTCCGGTGTGATTTTTTTTATTTTATCTTGGCTGTTATCGACAACATACACGATTCCATCTTTATCCAGCGTCAAACCTGTGGGTTGCTTAAAAAACGGAGAATCTGGAGAACCCCACTTCCTGAGTGGCACATAAACTTTCGCTGCCAGAATCACGTCCACCGAGATGGGATTCTCTCCAACCGGGACTTCGATCATTTCCTCCCAATCGGCATAATTTTCCCTGGAAATTCTTAGCTTATGCGTACCAAAGGAGACATACGGCAGCACCCCATCTGTCAGCTGACCTGTATCTTCGTCATCGATAAAAATATTTGCGCCTTGGGGGATAGATTTCACATCCAAATTTCTCCCCAATCTTTCCAGAACATACTCTTTATCTGTGTTTTCCTGAGATAAAAAGAGATCGTCCTCCATACTCTTGTAGCCTTCTTTTGTTACCTCGAGAACCACTTTGGGTGATTCCGACCGGTATATCAACGGAGTGGCCCCGATATATTCATCGTTGATTGTTATCCTCGCCTGCTCAGGCTGAGTTGTGAGCCGAAGAGAATAATTCTTGATGATGCCAAGATATTCCTTCTCTGCCTGTTCGATCAAACCCCCGATTGCGGGATCATAGATATTCCGTGTGATCGCCTTGCCGTAGGCATGATCCACTTCAAACATATTTCTGAGTTCTCGAAGAGCTGCGTATGCATCCCCTATTCCTGAATAAGCCATCCCGGTCCACAAAAAGATCTCAGTGGCCAGTTGTCTTTGTTTCTGGATATCTTCGATCCGGAATGTCTTGGCAATCAAAGGACTGAGAGAGATTATCGCTTCCTTGAATTTATCCTTCTGTCTGATCAACTGTCGGCTTTCGTCCATACGGATCTCGATCTCTCTGATTATTTCTGCTTGACTTTCTACGGTTCCTGTTTGAGTTGAAGCACCTTCCTCTGCCACCTCATCTTCGCTCATTTCTCTTACCAACATCTCATGGATAAATCCCGTTATCTGAAGGCCCTCCTTGTCAAAGGTAACTTTGTACCACTCTCCTTGTTTTTCCACTGCTTCCAAAGTTGTATCGAGAGGGATTCTCGCAAGAGTTTCCCCATCGATTTCAGGTGTTACTTTAACAGTGGCACTATCCACAATGACCTTAACTTTCAAAGGATTTTCCTCTTGAGAAAATGCCTGAAAAAAAACAAAACTCATTATGAGAACAATCAATGGAAAACGGGCTATTCGTAACATCGGTGACATCCCTCTAATCAAAATTATCGGCAACTTTATCCGCCGAAATTATCTGTATACTAAAATTTTCCAAGTATTTTCCAGCCTCTCCAATGTCAATGTTTTTTTCCCTTCGAAGATCACTTTATTGTTACCTGTTTCTTTTTCGACAGCAACCAATAAATGGGAGAAGCTCACATCAGCATGATCAGAATCTAAAAAGCTGATCGAAAGATCGGCAATACGAGAGTTGATATCATCATAGTTGTTAAATAATTGCATGGCATCGGCTCTCTTTTTGTTCGCAAGCGCTTCTGGCCCGATATCGCTCAGGAATGTCAAGAGATCCTTCTGCTCCTCAGCCTTTCTCTGGCGATCTACGATTTGACGAATGGCCTCTTCGGAGAGCTCCTTGTCCGCCAAATCAAAATATCGCTGAGCTTCTGCGTTTTTGCTGTTTATTTTCAGAGCTTCTGCCATGTTGATTTTGCTCTGCTCATAGTTTCCGCTCTCATATTCCCGTTTGCCCGCAGAGATGTACTTAGCGATCTGGCTTTCGCTCATTTTGTTTCTTGCTTTGGCAAGATATTCGAGAGCTTCTTGGTCCTGTTTATCTTGGGCCAAAATACTCTGGGCAATTTGGATAGCTTTCGAATAATTGCCGCGATTGTAACTTTTCATCAGTTTTTCCGATTCTGTCTCAAAAACCTCCAAAACAGAGAGCATGGAGCGTGAATCTAATGCAACGCTTTCCAGAATAATGGGTTTGGAATCATCTGGAGAAGATGATCTGCTCCCTGCCCATTTTTGGTACAGGAAAAACCCCCCGATCACGATGGCAGCGCCTGCCAAAGCTAAAGGAAGGAACAGTTTTTTTCGCTTTTGCGCTGGAGCTTTTACGGCAAACGCCGATTCCTGAACGCTGGTCATGGCTAAGGTTTCATCAGAGGAATGTTTAATCATCTTCAAATCGGCAGCCAACTCGGTACAAGAGCCATAGCGGGTATTCGGGTCCTTGGCGAGAGCTCTTCTCATGATTTGTTCGAATTCCGGTGGGAGCTCTTTTCTTACCTGGGTTAAAGGCACAGCTTCCTCATTGACGATTTTGTAGATAACCGTCGTGATGCTTTCTCCCTCAAAGGGCCTTCTCCCTGTGAGGAGTTCGTATAATATAGCCCCCAAAGAAAAGATATCAGAACGCTTGTCGATTTTTTTACCCATCACTTGTTCGGGCGACATGTAGCTGGGAGTTCCGATGGTTGCACCGGTCTGAGTTATCGTGGACATCTCGACATGGGCCACACCGAAATCACAGATGTGAGGCTTTCCATTTTGATTCAGAAGAATATTGGCAGGTTTGATATCCCGGTGCACAATCCCACTCTCGTGGGCGAAATTCAGAGCATCACAGAGTTGAAGCATGAGTTTTATGATATCCGGGGCTGAAAACTTCTTCTTTGAAGCGATCCAATTCTGAAGGCTGGGGCCTTCGATACACTGCATGACGATGTAGGTCATATCTTTTTCTTTTCCCACATCGTGGATGGTTATGATATTGGGATGGACAAGTTTGCCTGCAGCTCGGGCTTCCCGCATGAACCTGAGCATAAGTTCATCCTTCTCTTCATCGTCTGAAATAAGGTCGAAACGGATGGTTTTGATGGCAACTTCCCGGTCGATATCCGGATCAAGGGCTTTATAAACAATTCCCAT
>CP070750.1:389936-430996 GCA_020348385.1 Candidatus Aminicenantota bacterium
TCGAAGTAGACCTTGTCTATCTCTACAAGTTTCTCCTCCATGAGGCTTTGGGTCACGCCTTCCTGAAGAGTAACATAGGTTATGTAGTTGTTCCACGTCCAGCCCATGTTGGGCTCTGGATAGACGGTTTTCATGGAAATGAGCATATCGAACGAAAAATGGGAGTTCTGAGGGATGTCCTCCATCACAGCCGTGACCTGAAAAAATAACTTATCACCTGAAGCCTGCATTTCGACAGTTTTGCCCAGGGGATCCTCAGCGCCGAAGTATTTTTTGGCCAGGGATTGAGTCATGACCAACATATTGGGATCCTTGAGGGATGTTGCCGGATTACCTTTGATGAGAGGGAAATTGAAAACATCAAAAAAGGATGGTTCGGCGCAGAAGGCCTCGGTTTCTTTGAAGGCGGTATCCCGGTATCTTACGATCACGTCGCCCATAGGGCCCGAAAGCTGGGTGATGGCCTCGACTTGCGGGTATTTTTCCCGAATGGTCTGGGCCAGGATAAAGGGTGTCCCCAGCTGGTGGATCCGGGAATCCCCTTTGTTAGACCAGTCGGCCGTAATCCGATAGGACCTGCCGGCTTTTTCATGAAACTTGTCATAGCTCATCTCGTTTGTGATGTATAAAAATATCAGGACGCTGGCCGCTATCCCAACGGCCAAGCCCAGAATATTGATAAAGGCATATCCCTTATGTTTGAGCAAATTTCTGACGGAAACCTTAAGATAGTTCTTGATCATGAAGTCCTCCGATAAAAACACATTGGAAAACCTGATTAGGCCTATGTATAACAGCCATTTACTGTTATAGACGTTGTTTATGGAAAAAAGTTGGCCTCTGGGTGATAAGCTTGTGAAAAATTCTGGAATGAAGCAGGAATAAATATCAATAACTTAAGGGGAATTCTATATTTGGGCTTTGAGAAAAACTATGTAAGACTCCTACTTCTCGAAGATTTTTACACCTAAATCAAGTTGTACTACTCTTTATGCGTGAGACGGGTTAATTTTTTGGAATCCGACTGAAATTGGTGTAAAATCCAACAAGCTATGGAATGATGGAGGGGAGATGAAAAAAGTAATCAAAATCGTATTGTTCAGTCTCTTGGGGCTGATCGCGACCGCCTACCTTTTCCTGTTATTCAGTTACAATGGATACAAACCCGCTGAGGTCCAACATGAGATCGTACCGGAGGCACTCGATTATTTCAACAAAACCTACGAGGATTGTCGGTCTGCCTTTATCGAGAAAGCCAATCTGCTTGTTTCACAATACGAGGAGGTTGATGTATTTAATATTCCAGTACTTTCCGAGATCGACCCTGACTTGACCATCGATTTTTGTTACATACCGGCACAGAACATTTCGGATAACCTTCTCATCCTCTCATCGGGCGTCCACGGGATCGAGGGTTTTACGAGCAGCGCTGTTCAGTTAATGGTCATGGAAGAAATATTGAGCCCCAACCGTCTGGAGAACGTAGGAATCCTTCTCATACACGGAGTGAATCCCTATGGTTTCAAGCACCTGAGGAGAGTCACCGAAAACAACATCGATATGAACCGCAACTGCGCAATCGATGAAGACCTTTTTAACATCAAGAATGAGGGATACGCAAAGCTGTTCGACATGCTTAATCCAAAGGGAGAGGCCAACCACCACAGTCTCAAGAACAGGCACATGCACTTGGTCGCAATCCGAAAAATATTGGCTGAATCCATGCCTGTTCTACGTCAAGCTGTCTTGCAGGGGCAGTATGAATATTCCGGGGGTTTGTTTTTCGGCGGCAAAAAATTAGAGCAACAGATCGTCGACATAACGCCTATCCTGCAGGAAAAGATAACTCCTTATGCCCGGATCCTCACCATCGATTTGCATACGGGTTACGGCGAGAATGGGGCCATGCACCTCTTCCCGAATCCTATAAAGGATTTAGGCAAAAAAGCTAATATGGAAGAGTTCTTCGCCGGATATTCCATCGACTGGGGAAACAGGGGAGGTTTTTACACATTTATGGGGTCGTTTGCCGATTACATCGGCTCTCTTGCACCTGGAAAAACATATTTTCCCATGGTATTCGAATTCGGGACACTGGACAGCCAGAAGACCTTCGGTTCCATACGGTCCCTGCAGAACTTAATCCTTGAGAATCAGGGTTTCCATCACGGTTACAAAAACGAAAAGACCGAGGCAAAGATCAAAGAAAATTTTTTGGAAGCGTTCTTTCCTTCCAACAAAGCCTGGCGCTCGAAAGTCATCACAGACTCGAAGAAAATCATCAAGCTGGTGTTTGAGAGATTCTAAGTTCTGTACATTTTCAAAAGTCCAATGGTGGGTTTTAAGGAAAAAGACATCAGCTTGACAAAGCCCTTTAGATTGAGGCCACGCTTTTGTTCTAACTCATCTGGCTGATTGTCCACATTCGGACATTCAGTGTGCTTGATCGAACGATCTGTTAGCTTTATCAAGAAAAAAAATCTGCACTGACCCCATATGAACCGATTTGGCATACAAATTGCATATATAGCAGTGTTATATATAAAGTTCTGTGAGGTATAAAATGATCTCAAAAGCACTGGTCGCAGCGTCGACGAAACCGTTACTTCTTTCCATCCTTTTGGATGGAGAAACTTACGGCTACCGGATCATAAAACAAATGAAAATCCTTTCAGGGGGACATTTGGAATGGTCATTCGGCATGCTCTATCCTGTCCTTCATCGTCTGGAGAAAGACGGTTTTATCGTGTCCAAATGGAAAAAATCTGACAAGGGACGGCTCCGGAAATATTACAGGTTGACTGACAGCGGACAGCGGGAATTGGAGCGGGAGAAAAACCAGTGGTTGACAGTGAATGAAGTTTTTGCCAGGCTGTGGAGGTCATCAGAGGTCCTATCATGAAAAAGTCGAAAAAACTTAACAACGCCTTCGACCTGGATAAAGCCATCACGGAATGGTGCCAGCAAATGAAGCGCAGCGGGGCTCTTGAGGACGGAGCGATTGCCGAACTTGAGGCCCATCTGAGGGACGAGGTGGACGACCTCATCGAACAGGGGAAGAGTCCAGAAAGTGCATTCCATGAAGTGACGGCATCTGTCGAGAGTGGAGAAAAGGTAGGACATGAGTATCACAAAACATATGCCCGCGGTCTTTTTGTTGCACCGTCACATTGGTTCGGCGGCTTATCCCCCGCTCTCTTCCTGAACTCCATCAAGGTTTCTCTCCGTAAGATGCGCCGACAAAAATGGTATTCGCTGATCAGTGTTACTGGCTTAGCTGTCGGGATCGCTTGTTCCATCTTAATCCTTCTTTGGGTTCGGCATGAGCTCTCATTTGACCGGTTTCATAAGAGCGCTGAAAATGTCTACAGGGTAATAATGGAAGATAACCTGAACGAAGACGTTTCGGTTCACCCCTGGCTCCCCTTCCCTCTTGGACCTGCTCTCAAGAACAAGTTCCCGGAAATCGCCGAGGTCTCCCGATATCGTCCCGATGACATGGTTGTCCGATACAGGGAAAAGTCCTATACTGAAATGGAATTTCTGACTGTCGATCCTTCCTTCTTTAAAATATTCTCCTTTCCCTTCCTTCAAGGAAATTCCACCGAAGCCCTCGCCGATCCGCATTCCATTGTGATCCGTGACACAATGGTCGAGAAATATTTTGGCAGTGAGGATCCTATCGGGAAAGTGCTCAACCTAAGCGGTAGAGCAGACCTCGCTGTTTCTGGAGTTGTTCATATCCCAGACGAGTCGGATTTCCAATTCGATTTCTTTTTCTCGTTCCAATCCTATCCTCTCTTTAACGTAGACCTGGCTCCATTGAAAGCCAACTGGAGTGGTAAAAACTATCAAATCTATATTCTTCTCCAAGAAGGCAGTTCCGCCACGAACCTAGAAAAGAAAATGACCGGATTCCTGAAAGTCCGCACCCCTCTCCAGACAGAAGTCCTCGGGCTTCAGAAACTTTCCGCGATTCACCTGTTCAAGCCCGATGGTTCGGACGGGGCGATGCGATACGTTCGTATTTTTTCCCTGATAGCCGCCTTCATCCTGCTTATCGCATGTGTCAATTTCATGAACCTAGCTACAGCCCGCTTTGAAGGTCGAGCCAAGGAAGTCGCTCTTCGGAAGACGCTGGGAGGAACGCGGAAGCAGCTCATCCGGCAATTTTTCACCGAATCCATCATCCATTGTGGACTGGCCTTGGCCGCAGCACTGCTTCTTGTGGAATTGGCGCTACCCACCTTCAACCAAATCACAGCCCGCCAGCTCAGTCTCGATTTTTCCCATGCCGATCTAGCTATCGGACTTCTGGCAATCGTTCTTTTGGCCGGATTCATTTCGGGCCTTTACCCCGCCCTGTTCCTCTCGTCTTTCGCTCCGGCAAGGATTAGCAAGGCGTTTTCCCATTCCCATGGGCATGGATCTCTATTTCGCAAGGTACTCGTCGTCTTCCAATTCGCTCTTTCGACCATGCTTATCATTGGTACTCTGGTTGTCAAGTCCCAGATTTCGTTTATTATGAACCGGGATCCTGGGATGGCCAGGGAGAACATTGTCTATCACCTGATGCAAAAAAAGACCCGGGACTCCGTGGAAGTTGTCAGGGAGGAACTCCAAAAACATCCCGATATCCAGAGTATCGCCAGCTGCAGCAGCCTTCCCTCCAATATTCAGAGCTGGATCGGTTATCTGGATTGGGAAGGACGCTCTGCCGAACAGCAGGTTTATCCGGCTTTTATGTCCATCGACCACGACTTCGTCTCGACAGCCGGACTGACAGTTATAGAAGGCCGGGACTTTTCCAAATCCCGTCCAGTGGACGCAGAAAATTTCATTATCAACGAGACTGCCCTTAGGCAGATAGGAATTGAAAATCCCATTGGTCTGGAACTGCGCTTTTGGTACCATAAGGGACAGGTTATCGGCGTCGTTAAGGATTTTGCTAACCGACACATGTCTTCTACCACGGCACCGATGATACTATCTGCTGGCAATTGGGGAGCGAACCGGAACTATCTCCTTTTGCGTTTGCGGCCGGGCAATCCCTCCAGCGCCCTCAAACACTTCCGGCAAGTTTGGGAGAAAGCCAATCCAGGCTTCCCATGCGAATATGAATTTTTGGACGAAGCTTTTAACCGCATGTATACAAACGAGGCTAGGCTGTCACGGATACTTTTTTCCTTTGCCATCCTGGCCATCATAATTTCTTGCCTCGGTTTAATCGGCCTTTCCTCCTACACCGCCGAAGATAAAACCAAGGAGATTGGTATCCGCAAAGTACTGGGAGCCTCTCCATGGAGAATTATCTCTCTTTTCTCGATGAATTTCGCTAAACTAGTCATCATTGCAAACGCCATCGCCTGGCCCACAGCATTTGTGGTCATGCAGCGATGGCTTCAGGACTATGCTTACCGGGCAACCATCGGAATATGGGTATTTGTGCTGGCGGGAGGCCTGGGCCTTTTCATCACCCTTGGTTCGGTCGGTTACCAAACTTTGCGGGCTGCTACAGCGAATCCTGTCGACAGCCTGCGGTACGAATAGGAAACTGCGACAAGGAATTCAGCTGGATGAAGGGGGAAGAGGAATATTGCTATTCCATATCTCACATTTACACTTCCAACTGCCATCCGACTGACGCTCATAGATAATCAGCCATTTCATATTGTATTTGAAAACTATGCCCCCTTCTTTAGGCGTAATCGTTCCGATATCCGTGCCGCGCGCCACTGCCAAATTACCGGAAACACGGACATCTTCGGTTATGCTGCTGTCACAATGTTCGTCATTTATCTCCCTGGATTCTTTCATCCCTGCAAGAATAGCTTCCTTTCCTTCTCGGGTAGGCTCGTTCTGTGGCAATTGAACTGGGTTATCTAAGTAAAAAACCGACACCAGCGTTTCAAAATCGCCAGCATTGTACAGAGTCATCCACTCGTCATTGAGCGCTATGATCGCTGCGATATCCGGATCATCACTTATGATCTGAGTAGGTTCTTCGACGAAACCTTCAACCTCGAATGGTTGAGACACGACTAAAGCTGGATTATCACTATTGTAAATGTCGCATATCACTTTCCATGAACCATCGGCCTGGCGTTCATAGGCTGCCATCCATTTACTTTTCACTTCTTGTGGTTCACCGGTAGCTTTTGGAGTGATGTTGCCAGAAGCTGTGCCACGCATATACGCTAAGTCACCATCCACTTGCGCATCAACACCCACATTGTCGAGCTGAAAAGTATTCAATTCGGCATTCTTTTTAAACCATTCGAGGATTTCTGCTTTCCCCCTCAACATAGGAACGTCAGGGGGCATCCTAATGGCATCTTCTGCGTAGTTCAAGGACACCAGTCTTTCTGGGTCGCCCACATTCAAGGAAGCATCGAATTCATCGAGCAGACCCTTTATGGCAGCGATATCGGCTTCGACGTCTGCCACTGGTTTGGCAGCCTCGGCAACCTCCTCGGCCTTTTTCTGGCAGCCAAAAATAAAACAGAGCAGAAAGACCAACGGAATAATCAAAAATAGTTTTCTCATCCCTTACCTCCTTTTATTTTGAAACAATCCCTTGAACTGTCTCAATTAGATATGACTTTTCCCCCTAGGTCAAATTATTTCCCCCATTCCAAGATGGCTTTGGCCGTTATTTTGATGGCCCGGATATAATCCGCCACATCCACCCACTCATCATGGTTTCCGTTTTGTGAGAGATCCCCTCCGAGCGGTCCATAACCTACCGTGGGTATCCCAGAAAACAAATGGGGATTCCTTATATCGCTGGCAGAATGCAGGGGATTCACAAAAGGCTCTTCTCCTGTGACTTCCCTGATGGCATCACTAACTGTTCGGTACAACGGATGGTCTACCGGCACCTCGACTCCTTGGGAACCGAAAATCCATTCAAATACAGGAGGGTGTTCCTTTAGCCAAGCATCTTTGTCTGCGACACCGGCCACACAATCTTCAATTTCTTTCATTACCGTTTTTAACTCCTCTCCCGGGGGAAAGGTGAGGGATGCACCGATCGTACATTCTTCAGGCACTTGAGTCAGACCATTTGCACTTCCGCTGGATATATAGCTGATCAACAGATTCGTTGACCTGCCGACTTTGTCGTCCAATGCTTTATGATGCACATTTTTGCCTCGAGTTGCATCCAGTTTTTGTAGGGCTTGAATGATCAAATCCGCTTTGGAAATCGGATTGATCCCAAGGTGGGCAAAAGCGGTTTTACCTGGCTCGGTTGTTTTCGGTACCTGTCCCCGAATTATTATCCGGAATTGGAGCAGGCCTGAGGCGATGGCTTTGATCTCTCTCATTCCCACTCCCGATTCGGCCGGATGAAGATAAATGGAAGCATCGGCCACATACCCTCTGCTCAAAAGAGCGATCACTCCTTGCGCATTTTTTTTGGCCGGCGTGCTGCAAAGAATAACGTCCCCTCCGGGTGTTTGCCCCGAAGCCAACAAAGCCGAAATAGCCTCAGTCATGACGGCAACACCCGACAGGTCATCCGCCACTCCCCATCCATAGATTCGCCCCTTGTCTATTTCACCAGCAAATGGATCATGTGCCCATCTCTCAGTCGATCGGACATCTTCGCTATCGGGATGGGCAAACATCAAAAGGCTCCTGCCGTTTCCAGAACCCGGGTATTTTCCCACAACGCTTATTCTTTTTTTATCCGGGATGGCATCTTCGGCCGCAAACTGGTACTTGAACTTAAGGCTGGTGGGTTTGATGCTCAGGGTTTCGACAGCACACCCCAGTTCCTCAAATCTCTTGGCCACAAGAGCCTGGACCGTTTCTTCCCCTCCTTTTTGAGCTTGAATAAGCTGCTGCAAGAATGCGATATGCCGAGTTTTGTCTATCTCTATTTTTCGATAAAGCTCCTCGATATCCCGCTCGTTCTGACTGAAGGCATGGGCACATAAAATACCCAAAAGACCAGCACAAAAAACCATATAGAGGGACTTTTTTCTCATCAGACTTCCTTTTATATAATCTTCATCTTCATCCATTCTGCTGAGTTAAAAAAGTTCGCAGCCGCACTCCCTGGAGGAACCAATTCATCGCAGGCTTCCCTGACTTCTTCATCAAGTTTCATCTCTAAAACAGGGAGGAGCTCTTTCAACTGCTGCACCGAACGAGGTCCGATCAACGGCGCCGTGATTCCATCCTGGCCTTTGACCCACAAAATGGAAAGCTTTGCCGGAGAAATCCCTATCTCTTTAGCCAGTCGGACAAAACGGTCTCCCACCTCGACCCCCTTCTGTGTCACACGCTCAGCATAAATCCCCCCGCGAAGTGCTGCCCTTGAATCGACAGGATAGTCCTTAGCTGAAGAATAGCGTCCCAACAAAACTCCCATGGCCATCGGCGCCCAAGCTAAAATTCCCAACCCATAAGCCTTGCACAACGGAACAAGCTCATTCTCTATCCGTCTATCCAGAAGGTTGTACGGCGACTGTTCGAGGATATATTTCACATACCCATATTTTTCGCTCACCATCAACGCTTCCATCACCTGCCAGGCCGGATGGGTAGAACAACCGACATAGCGGATTTTTCCCTGGCGGACCAGGTCGGTCAAAGCTCCCAGCGTTTCTTCTACCGCTAACTCCGGTGATGGGCGATGGATCTGATAAATATCGATATAATCCGTGTTCAATCGGCGCAGCGAATCCTCACAGGCCTTAAGAATATGGAGCCTTGAATTCCTGCTATCATTAGGACCCGGGCCCATCGGATAGTGCACCTTCGTGGCCAACAACATTTTTTGACGATTGTTATGCAGAGAAAGAGCTTTTCCGACAACACGCTCACATTCTCCTTTGGCATAACTGTTTCCGGTATCTATCAGATTGATCCCCGCCTCGACGGCCCTGTTTACAATAGCTATACATTCCTCTTCCGGTGTGGGGTCGGCAAAATTTGCTGTCCCCAGACAAAGAGGAGAAACTTTCAATCCGGTTCGACCCAAAAGGCGATATTCCATTATTCCCATCCTCTCTCTTCAGCGGAATTTTTATTCCATCCATAATCGAATTGAATAATCCTCTCGATCAGATCCATCCCTCCTACTTTATCCGCCCACTCCTTGTAGACCTTTTGCGACGCCTCCACAAACGGCTTTCGGTCTGGGATGGTGATCTTGACTCCCTTTTCAACCAATTGCAAAAGGGCTCTTTCCTCACTCTCGTTGTACCACTGCCGCTCTTTGCGAATCATCACTGACGCTGCTTCATCTATGATATTTTTGTATTCAAGCGGCAGTCTCTCGTAAAAGTACCGGCTCATGATAACCGTTTCAATTAGATGAATCCATCCTACCTGAGCCCAGTAAGGAGCGGATTCGTAGAATTTTTTTGAGAAATAATTGGTGTTGGCTGCCTCTGCTCCATCTATCACACGCTGTTCGAGGGCGGTGTACAATTCACCGTAAGCCATGGGCATGGGATTGGCCCCAAAGGCCTTGAATGCTGCCAGGTGAAGGGGATTTTCCATCATCCTGATCTTCAGGCCTCTAAGATCCCCAATGGAATTTATGGGCTTTTCCACTGTCATGACGTGCCTGATTCCGGCATCGAAGTACCCCATAAGATGGAACCCTCGTTTCTCGAATGCAGGTTTCAGGCCTTCTCCGATTTCAGAATCGAGAACAGCATAAAAATGGTCTTTATTTTCGAAAAGGAACGGAAGCTCGAAGATATTCAATTCACGCACAAAACCGGCCAGAACACTGGCAATGTTGCTCATCTGGATCGTTCCCAACTGGATTCCTTCCACCACATCACGCTGGTTCCCCAGTTGATTGTTCGGATAGATTTCGACTTTTACTTTTCCACCCGATTTTTCCTCGATAGTCTGTTTGAATAATTCGACAGCTCTGACCTGAGGTTCATGAGGATTCTGGCTGAGGCTAGCCTTGATAACATAAACCTTTTCTCTGCTCCCATTGCACACTGCGCCAGTAATAAGAATACTAATGACAATAATGATTTTTAAAAACAGGATTCTTTTCATTTAACCGCCAACTCAGGAATCCACATAAACGTTTCTGGATAATATGTTACGATCAATAAAATAACGATCATGGCCAATATGATCGGGAATACCCTAGGCGTGACCTGTCTTATCTTCCTCCCTGAAATGCCACACGAAACAAAAAGGGTTGCCCCATAGGGCGGTGTTATGTAACCGATGGCAAGGTTAACAGTGGCGATTATCCCGAAATGAACAGGATCAACTCCAAAACTCTGAGCGATCGGGAATAGAATTGGCATAAAAACGATAATGGCGGAAAAACTCTCCATAAACATGCCGATAACAAGTAGAACGATATTGAGCAACACCAAAAACATCACCTTGCTTCCAATGTTGGCTTTCAGAAATTCGCCCAAATGAACGGGCAATTGTTTCACGGTGATCAACCAGGCAAAAAGAAAGGCCGTGCAGGCGATAAACATAATCACACAGGATGTTTCAGCCGATTTAAGAAATATTTTCGGAAGTTGCTTCAGAGTAATTTCCCTGTAAACGAACATGCCCACGATCAATCCATAAACCACAGCGACGACTGCAGCTTCCGTGGCTGTAAAGATTCCTCCCAAAATGCCGAACACGATAATAAACGGCAGACCAAGTCCTGGAAGCGCTTTTTTCCCGGTTTTCAAGACTTGCTGGAAATGGAATTTTGACGCTGACAGGTAGGCTTTTCCCCCTCTTTGCGCATGAAGGAAGGAAACCACCATCAAACCGATCCCGATCAACACACCGGGAACGATCCCGCCCAAAAACAAACTGGCAACGGACGTATCCGTGACATACCCTATCAGGATCATCAGAATGCTGGGGGGAATGATCGGGCCGATAGCGCCTGCCGCCGCGATCAATGCCGTGGCAAAATCCATATCATATCCTTTCCTCTTCATGGCAGGCATCATGATAGAACCGACTGCCGCGGTATCTGCCGTGGATGACCCGGATACGCCGGCAAAGATCATCGATGCCATGACCGACACCATCCCAAGACTGCCTTTGATAAACCCGAAACAGGCGCTGGAAAAATCCACGATCCTCCGTGAAATCCCCCCTTTATCCATCAGCTCACCGGCCAGCATAAACAACGGGATTGCCATAATCGGCCATGAATCCAGGGCTGTGAACATCCGTTGGGGCGCCAAAACCATGGGGAGGGAGTTGTCAGACAAAAGAGAGAAACATGAACCTAGCCCCAGGGCAAAAGCGATGGGCATTCCAAAGAGAAGCAGAATCAATATGGATAAAAATAAAATGAGCATCTTCCTAGTTCTCCTGAGAATTAAGAGATCTTTCTCTGATTAGGCCGGTTGTTTTGATAATGGCTTCAAGCAACATCAGAACTCCACTCAGCGGAAAAATGATATAGACAAAGGACATTTTCACCTGTAAAGCTGGAGAGAGCTGATACTGTCCTACCACCATCAATTTCCATCCAAAAATGGTAATGACAAGAACATACAGGGCGATAAGCATACTCATCACTATGTTAATTATTCTTTTTGCTCTGCTGCTAAATCTGTGGCCAAAATAGTCCACTGCCAGGTGGCTCCCCTTACGGATACAAATAGAGGATGTAAGAAGGATGACCCAGACTTGGCAATATCGGGCCAATTCTTCTGTCCAGGAAGGAGGATCGTTAAAAATATACCGGGCTACAACTTGATAAAAAACGACAGCGACAAGAACCAAAAACAAAAATATGATGCCGATTTCTGTGATCTTCCGGATAAATCTCATAAGTAACAAAGTTATATTGGTAAAAAAGCCGGATGTCAATTCTGTCTTTTTGCAAAGAGGGCAGAGAATTCATCGAACTTTTTGTAACCTAAAAAAATAGGACGTGATCTGCATTAGTGAATCGCAGGGCCAGGAGGGATATCTTTACAGAAAATTCCAGGACTACTCTGTTTCAGGAGGTGGGGTGTTGCTGTTCCATATAAAGTGCGAACTCCTCCATGAATTATCCGACTGGCGTTTCAGGATAAAGATGAATTTACCATCATACAGTATTTCTTCCCCTTTCGCCTTGGGCGTAGCTTTTAAACGATAAGAGCATCTTGCAAATCCCCAGTTATCACTCACAGCGACCTCATCGATCGATGATTCTATCGCCAAGCTGAAATGCTCGAACGATGGGGAAAACCGTTCTCGTGCGGCCTTTTTATCAACAGTGCCTGCACCCTGAGGCATGAAGATGGCATCGTCAGTAAATGTAACCATCAAGCCATCCAGATCCCCAGATTCATGTGCAGCAAAAAAGTGTTCGACTAAAACCTTGATTGCTTCTTTATCAGCTTCGACATCTGCAATAGGCACAGCATTTTTTACTGCTTCCTCTGGCTGATTCTGGCAGCCAAATATAAAATTAAGAAGGATGATCAAGAACAAAATACCGAATAGTTTTTTCATCGCTCCTCCTCTTTAAACGCACCATTGATCCCCAAGACTGTAACAATTAAATCTGACTTTTTCCTCTAAGTCAACTCAAATGTGAAGAATCCCAATCGAGAAGATAGGGATTAAATTAGCTACTTGCGTTTATCGTTTATGAAGATATCTGAGAATAGCAAGAGTGGCTGCTCTTCCCAAATATTTTGGCCAATTTGGGAAGTTCATCGAGATGGACAAAATGCATAAATAAAGAATCGATGAGTTCTGCTGAGGAATGTCTTACTCTTATCTTTTTGTATTGAAAAATCAGTGTTGAATAATACCAAATAAAGGAGTAAAAGAAGTAGTAGAATAGAGAGGAAAGGGAGGGAAAGCATGACGCATGACCAGGACATAGAGTTCGGAAGAATATACAGACAAGTCACAAACCAGCTTAGCCAAGCAATCAGAATCCTCGAAGACGTAAAAGACAAATGTCTTCGGACAAAACATTCGGTATTCCAACGAGTCGCCATGGATGGAGAGACAGGCATACAAAAGACAATTGATGAAATCAGGCTTTTGATCACAAAAGTTCAAGCGTTTTAAAATCTCCCTTTTTTTCTAAGGATAAACTGTCCATCCACCATCTCTTTTTTTTTGAGCCTTAAGACTAGAGGTCGGATGTTTGACTTTTTACATATCTGTTGTTATTTGTAAAATATGATAGGGTTCGTTTTAATCTTCAGCTTTTTACTTGCTTCATCATCGCCTACCCAAGTCGCCATCGAAAATCCGGAAAAGCCATTGAATGATAAATTGGGCAGATTGGTGAAGATTCAAGAAATCTTAAGAATCACAGATGAAGGAGGAAGTTTTTACTTTCAATACCCCCCCTTTATCAAGGTGGCAGCGGATGGGACAATATTTGTTTACGACCAAGATGAGCTTCTGCGTTTTGATCAAAACGGTAAATTCCTGCACAATTATTATAAAAAAGGGCAGGGTCCTGGCGAGTTGAACTATGTGAGAAACTACACATTCCAAGACGATCGATTGATCGTCCACAGCGCCAATCCGAATAAAATCGTCTGGTTCAATTTCGACGGGACTTTAATCAAAGACCAGAAAATTTTCGACGTTCCCGGTTCAATCAAATTTCAGCTGCTCAAAAACAGCACTTACTATTTTTGGAAATTTGAATTCCCAGCTCGGACAGGAAAACCCACCACCGTAGATATCCCCCAAGTTTTGGTGGCCGTCGACCAAGACGGAAAAGTGATCGAAGACCTTGTTTCTTTCCCGATAAAATCGTATGTAATGGGAGGAGCATTAGTCCAATACAGCACCATGAGGTCTGTCCCTTACAAAAACAGGCATATTTTCATAACACACACACGAGAATATTCGGTTAAGCTTTTCGATACTCAATCCAAAAAAGTGCTGCGCACATTTAACAGAGCTTACAAACGAGTAAAAACGCCAAAAGACCATCAAGGAGCCGCTATCGTTTTTGAGGGAAAACGCTATGGCCCAGAACAAGAGAAATACTTGAATGATATCAATAATTTATTCATTTTCAATGAGTTATTGTGGGTGGTAACGTCCACCAAGGACAAAGAAAATAGACCTCTCATCGATGTATTCGATTTTGACGGGAGGTATCTCGATTCCTTCTATCTTGATGTCACCGGCACTCTTATTGCAACGCATAGAAACATGCTATTCGTAAGAGAAAAGGAAGAGGACGAGTTGATCCATCTCGTTATATACGAAGTGATCGATTGAACGACATTTTCATTTTAAAATTAGTCTTGTCTTTTCTGATAGGTGGGCTTTGGGTATCAACAGCCACCCATCTCGCTGACAAACACGGTACAAAAGTAGGAGGCATCATCACTGGCCTCCCTTCCACAGCTCTTATCTCCTTGTTCTTTATTGGATGGACCCAGACTCCTGTCGTTGCAGTAAATGCCACAACAATTATTCCCGCCATTGGCTCTGTAAACGCTTTGTTTTTATTGGTTTATGTATCACTGGTCCGAACGAACTTTTTTCTAGCTCTCGGCTGTTCATTCCTTGCTTGGAGCGGGCTTTCTCTCTTTCTTATCCGTATGAATTTCCATGACTTTTTGCTCTCGATAGCTATCTATGTTGTCGTTGTGTTTCTATCATTTTTCCTGATCGAAAAAGGCATAAAAGTTAAATCAGAGCGGCCGGGCTCAGCAAAAAACACTCTGAGAACCTTGATATTTCGAGGCTTATTCAGCGGGACCATCATTGTTTTAGCTGTTTTTATGGGAAAGATCGGTGGCCCGCTTTTAGGCGGAATGTTTGCCATGTTTCCAGCCATGTTCACGGGAACTCTATTGATCACATATTTTTCTCACGGATCTCTATTTTCCTCGGCCATGATGAAAGTGGCTTTACTCAGTGCATCCAGTGTGGTTCTTTATGCCATTCTTGTCCGCTTCACTTATATTCCCTTCGGATTATTCCTGGGAACTCTTGTATCCATCCTTTTATCATTCTCCTATGCCTTCATCATCCACGCCGTTCTAGTAAAAAGAATCTCTTGAGGTCTTTTTCTTTTTGTTCGTTTGTGAACACTGGATGTCCAAGCTTGAACGATTTTAAGCAACGATTACCAGAAACGGTGCAGGCTTGCGTCTTCGAATTCAAAAGCTTCATCAATATGTTTCAGGACAAATTCCTGCAACTCTTCGGTCGAGGCTGTGAGAACGATCGTATCATCCCGGCGTTCGTGCTTTATGAAAACTGCATTTGCCTCGATATTTTTCTTCAACCAATCTAGATCAAAAAAAGCCAGGCGGAGAACATGCCCTTCCAACGAAATCCTCATAAAGGAATGGGCCGGGATCACATGCATGTTGTAAAACTCAGAGCTTGTTTCGGGCTCCTCGGGATATAAATCCAGGAACATGTATTCTCCCAGTTTGAGTAAATGAGCCTCGAACATCCCCTCCTCCTCGCTATCCCGGATAATCAAGCGGTAAGATTTATCCCCTAATTTTTCAAAGATCCACAGCTCAGACAGGTCTTTTTCATGATTCTCCTCACCCCAGGTCCCTACGAGGCCTGATTCGAAGACCAGGTCTTTTTCAAAATACAAAGGGTGGACGGACAATACAAAACATCCTGTCATCCCCAAAACAAGGATCAAAACCAAAACACCGACAACGAATGTTTTCCTAAATTTCATGTCAAACTCCTCTATTGAAAAAAGGATTGAAGGTTTTCACCAGGACCTTTTCGATCTGCCGCCGCTCCTGTTTGGATGAGTCGGGCATCAGAAAAACAGCCACATAAATATTCTCCAGAGATCCCGTTCGGGTGATCAAGCGTTTCAGCCTGTGATGGATCCAGGGATATCCCTTGTACAGGGATAGATTACGGCCCTGTCCACAATAGTCGATAATGAATGTACTTGGTCCCTTTTTTGAATCCTTCTTGTGCATAACAGCATACACACCGGATTGGCTAGGGGCTTCCCAGCTATCCAGCCTGTGAGGGCCATCAAAAGCTTTGAAGAACACATGTTCCGGATCCCAAGCTAGCTCCGAACTTCCCTTTTCGGGAATGGATGAAATCTTCTCCAATAGTTGATCTGATGTTACTTTTTCGGGTGAATGGAAGACTAAAAAGGCAGTTAAAATCAGAAGAATCCCGAGCGCAAAGGCTCCAACGATTCGGGCAGTTTTTTGCGGAAATAAAAAAAGAAATTGTGCTCGGGAACGACGGGCATCTTTCTGATTTTCATGAATCACCCGGGTGACTTTTTCAGAAAAATTAGGAGGCAACGCGTCGGGAAGATCAAGCTTGGAGATTTTATGCACACTATTTATCGCCTTTTTCAACCCCTCCAGTTCAGCGGCACATCCTGGACAGTGCTCGAGATGAATCTCGACAGATTTCTTTTTTCTCTCAGGAAGATCATCGCCAACGAACAAAATAAGTTGTTTTTTTACTTTCTGGCATCTCATCTTATTTTCCCTCCTGGCTTATCAAGCCAGATCGTCTCGATAAATCATGTTTCACCAGAGCATTCTTGATATGTCTTCTGGCTTTGGATAGATGAACCCGAACTGTTGAAACACGACACTTCAGGATCTGAGCAATTTCATCTGTCGAAAAGCCCTGTAACTCTCTGAGGACAAAAACTTGGCGCTGCTTCCAAGTCAGCCCCTCTGAAATCTGTTGTATAGCCCCTTTCAATTCGTTCATTTCCAAAGATCTATCGGGAGAAGGAGCACTGTCTTTCAGCATCGATTCATCTAGGGCATTTTCTAGGGATATGCTTTTGTGTCGGCTGTGCTTCCGCAAATAGTCTATCGAGAGGTTTACGGTCAGACGATAAAGCCATGTCGTGAAGGTGAATCGACGCTTGTATGTGCGGAGCGATCTGTAGAGCCGGACAAAAACCTCCTGGGCTATATCTTGGGCATCGATCGAGTTCCCGACCATTTGGTAAGCAATGGCATGAACACGCGGGCTGTACAATCGGATGAATTCCTGGTATGCAACGAGGTCGCCCAAACAGGCTTTTTTGATTAAATCAGCGTTATCGTTGCTCATCTGAATCTATCTTATCTAAAATTAAAACAAGACCCAATAAGTGATACGAAATATTTTCACCATTCGCTTACTCCTCCCATTTCGATCTCATCCATATTGTGCGAGTTAATACTGAAGGAAAAAGGCATCAGGTATGTCTTCTGCTCTAGTTCGGATCTTTGACGCCATTCCCTTATCGTTCTTCTCGGCGGCTCTGAACTGCGCGCGTTAACACCTAATCTATTCCCATCAGCCTCTTTCCTGTGTTTGCCCCGAGTCTTTAATGCTTCAGTATTGTCATGCTCAATACAACATCGCCGTCTTCCGCCCTTTTTGCGTCAGATGCCCTCGAAGAACGATTCGTGAAGGCTAGATCCTCAATGTAGCTACGGACATGCCTGATGCTTTACTTCTACTGTAATTGTGGGCGAATTGACTCGATTCGAGTTAGCTGGTATTCTTTGCCAGGAGGTCGAGCCATGTTCAACTTGAAGAAGAAATTGTTAAAAATCCCAGAGGTGAATTCCGCTACACAGGAGCAAGAAGAATCCGAACGAATACAAATCGCCACATGCATAATCCTTCTGGAAGTCGCAAAATCCGATGAAGAATTTTCGAGTATTGAGAAGACTACCCTGACAGCTGTTTTGAAAAAGAAATTTGAACTCTCGGCTGAGGCCGCCGAAGAGCTGATAGAAATATCCAGTAGGAAAAGGGATGAAAGCATAGATCTCTGGGAATTTACCCACCTTATCAACAAAAACTACACAAAGGAACAGAAGAGAAAAATCGTCGAAGCGGTCTGGAAAATCATCTATGCTGATGAAAAATTAGACAAGTACGAAGACCATTTTGCCCACAAACTAGCAAAACTGCTTCAACTCAAGCATGACGATCTGATCGAAGCTAAGCTCAAAATCAAGTACGAGAAATAGGGAATTTTAAATAGTAGCTGACATTTTGGCATATTTCTTGCCGTTATTATCTGCTGACAAACCAAAATGGAGGTGCTTGATGAAACGGAGGCAATTTATTTCGAGTGCCATTCCAACATGTTCCTTGATTTGCTTGGGTTCAGCCAAATTCCTCGGAGCTTCCCCCACAAAAACGGATTCATTCATCCAAGAGGCTAAACACAAATTTGACGAAGAATTCAGCAGGAAATTGACTAACAGGCAGTTTTTCGCCATCCAATACCGAGAATTCATTGAGCTGACGAAAGCCATGGAAAAATCCATGGGTAAAGATCAAACCATCGAGTTCCTCAAAAATTATACAAAAGAAAAAATGCTTGCCTACGGACAGAACCATGCGAAAAAATCTCCCGATAACAGCTTTCGAACTTATGTCAAGACATTCGATCCCGAACGATATCAAGATACTTTAACGATGGAGATCATCGAAAATACGGATACCGCATATGAAATAAAGGTCACCGAGTGCATGTGGGCCTCGACTTTTATGGCAGCAAAGGCAGGCGATATCGGTTGGGCATCGATATGCTTTGGGGATTACGCCTGGGCAGAGGGATTCAATCCAAAAATTAAGTTGGTCCGCGACAAGACTTTGATGCAAGGTCATGACATCTGCAATCACCAGT
This sequence comes from Candidatus Aminicenantota bacterium, assembly GCA_020348385.1. Taxonomy (GTDB): domain Bacteria; phylum Acidobacteriota; class Aminicenantia; order Aminicenantales; family Aminicenantaceae. The sequence continues at coordinate 408,535 of CP070750.1, forward strand.
ATATTTGGACGGGATAAAATTTAACCATAAGCAACAAAAACGCCTTCTAGCTCGTATATATATATGGAAGACAACAATGAAAGCCACAGTCACCTTTACCGTTTCTTTTCCGATCGAAGTCAAAAAAGAGGTCAAATATTACCTCGCATCCTGTCCGATCCTAGATGTTTGGTCATGTGGGAAAACCCAAAAGAGCGCGGTTGAAACCCTGAAAGATACTCTGCAACTGTTTTTAACCCACTGTTTCGACCATGGAACTCTGGAAATGGTTTTGAAAGGTTGCGGGTTTACTTCCTTGAAAAAATCGTTCCGTCAAGATTCGGCAAGGCGGTTGAATGAAATAGATGTTCCTTTGCCGTTTGTCATCGATCAACCGCTGGCCAACTAACCCGATTTGACTTCAGGACGAAAGGCCAACCAAATCAGCAGGCTAAAAGGCCAATTACACAAAAAAATCATAAACACGATCAGCCATCCTGATTTTCCTCTTTTCTCGGCATCTTGGTATGCCCATACAAGACTGCCTATCAATACGGCCAACATCAAAATCGCTAGGGGTATGATCGCCAAAAAGATAAATGCTTCGTGCATCCTAAGAACCTCCTGATATTCTCATCTCATTATAAATACTATGCAAAAGAAGGTTTTATTTAAATCGCTTGACAATCCGAATAGCCATCCGGCATATTTCAGAGGAACATGTTAATAATATTAAAAAAGCCCTCGATCTATGCTATTGCCATTTTTTCTATGTTTTTTTCTCTGCCGGTGCACGGATACAGTTGGACGTGTACCGCACAAGATTCGGAATTAAAAATAGTCCCAATGCCCGATGTTATCGAGCCAATAGCCCTTGTCGTGTCTAAAAATAAAATCATCATCCCCGAACGAACACACATTGCATTCTATTCCCTGGATAATTACCAATTGGAAAAAAAATTCGGCAGAAGAGGAGAAGGGCCAGGCGAGTTTAGTTATCCTCCGTATATAACAGCCTTCCCCGATTTCTTGTTGGCAAATACCATGGGAAAACTCATCTATTATTCATATGATGGGGATCTCATCAAAGAGACTAAGATCATCATTCCTTATAATTATGGGACATGGCCCATGCTTCCTGTCGGAGAAAACTACGTGGGTTTCCCGCTGGAAATTGAGAAGACAAATCAAGGCAAAATGCAGCTCCGCCACATCGGTCGCCTGTATGACCAAGAATTTAAACCTGTTAAGCAGCTCTGCGAGGCCATCCGTCCTCTTGCGCCCCCTCCTCCACCGCCTCCTCGAGAAGGGGACAAGCCAAAACCTACACCCAAACAAGATTTTAATGTGATCCCAGAATATGTGGACTATGTCATTATGGATGACAAAATCTTCCTGGCTGACAACAGAAAAGGCTTTTACATCTCTGTCTTCGACAAGCAGGGAAATCTCCTGTATGAAATCGCCAAAGGATACAAAAAGTTGAAGGTTCCAAAAGAGTACAAAGAAGCATACATGAAACGACAACAGGAGCATCCAGATTGGGAGAGCCTGCAGAGACAATTCAACTACAAGTTCAAAGAAATTTTCCCGGCTTTTTCCAGCTTCAAGGTGGTTGATGCCAAAATCTACATGACAACATACGAAAAAAAGGATGAAAAATATGAGATGGTTGTGATGGATCTGGATGGGGAGATTTTAAAAAGATCTTTTTCATTCCCGCTGCCCCCTTATCAAGATCCATCCTACAGTTTCACGCTGTTCAGCAATGAGTATGAAATTTTTCGCAACAAAATTTACAATCTGTCGTATAACCTTGAAACAGACATCTATGAACTGCGCATCACTCCGATAAAATAAGAATCATCGAGATCCTATCGGGAGATTTATTCTATACTTGGAAATGAGGACGTTATCATCTGTATCTGTGAGAACGACATAAAGATTTTCCCCTTTAATCTTGAAATTATAAAGAGGGGAAAATAATAGTTTCAGATCTTTCCCGAACTCAAATTGCGCCTTGTAAAGGTATTCTCCCTCGGGCGAAAAAATGTCGATCTGTTTGATTTTTGGCCACTTTTGACCCAATTCTAGCTCCGGCACATACACATAAACAAATCCCTCCAGGAGATCGATCCTGTGAAAACAGGAAATCTTGTTAGGAAGGCTATCCACAAGTTGTTTGAGCATATCGGGAGGAATGTTTTCGTTGGTAAAGTATTTTTTTTTAAACGAACCGGACACCTCCGTTTTTTTTCGCTTGACTTCAAATACCCCCAGTTTTTTCCCATCCAAACCTGAGATATTTATCACATAGGAATTATTCATCCCCCAATAAAGCCGGCCTTCTGAATAGGCCATGGTCATCGTGGGAGTCAAACCGGGAACGATCACATCAACGACCTGGTCTCCACTTCTTGCCACACCTTCCTCGAATACTGAAAAAGTTGCAATTTTACTCTTTTCCTCCGAACCAAGATTTAGCCTTTGGATCTCTCCGTTTCCATCGGACATGTGAATCATGGTCAACGGAGCTGTTATGCACTCGTTTGCAGAAAGAAAAATATGCGGGTCATATTGAAGAGTATCTTTTTTTAAGGATTTGATGTATTCTCCTTCGCCGGAGAAATAATGGAGGCTGCCCATGCTATCGATGATCACTTTTTCATCAACGACAAATGACAGCCCTTGCCCTTGAATCTCTCCCGGACCTTGGCCAGCAGGGGCAAAAGCTTTCATAAAGCGGCCATCCCCATCAAAAATATAATTGATATCATTCCCAGCATCGTATATGTACACGTGCTCCTCTTCCGAAACCAACAGACTGAAAGGGCGGCCAAAAACATCCCCACCTGCCTTTTTGATCTGCCAAATCTCTTCGAGTTCGAAATCCCACACTCCTTTTTTGGGTTTATCCACATTTTTAACATCAGCCGAAAGACTCACGACAACCAAAAGGGGGATCAGCAAACATCCTATCTTTGACATGCACTCCTCCTCAAATCAGATATCTAAGCTCATTTAACATACAACACCAAGTTCATATTATTCCAATAAAATGTCTATACAACCTGACCCTCATGCACATTTTGATTCCTCTCTAGGTAGGAGGAAATTCATCGCTTGAATCCTCTCAAGGGGTGATTGACCTCTGAAATCCCCAAGCACTACAATGAACAGCGAAAACTCCACAAAGGAGAAAAGAATGGCACTAACGAAAGAGCAAGAAGAACTTTACAAAAAAACTATGGACGAAGCCAAGACCCAGTTCGAAAACATTGATGCAGAAATGGAAGAGGAGATTCAAAAGACAAGAGAAATTCTGGCAAATCTCCAAGCGTCGAAAAAACACTTCCAGCAGATCTATCAGGCCACGGCGAACCTCCTGGGAGTCGAAGTCGAACTCAACAATAATGATCAAGCTGCGAGTTTAGACGATGGAAACAACGAGAACAAAGAAGATAAAAAGCAAGCTTAGTCCAAAATTCAAGAGTCGATGAAGGCCTCCTCAAACCTTCCTTAATCGCACCCCCTTTTTTCCTCCCTAATCATCCCTTCCTTTAAAACACTCATATCTTTCACATTTTTTTTCACCTGCGAAAAAATAATTTTCTTCCGAATGTCATCAGGCATGATGGCTTAAAAATCTGCACTAAAGCGGGGGTAATGTCTAATGGGAAAAAGGAAGAAAATTGCGCAGATATATTTTCATTGAATAAAATAAGGATTTGTTATAAATTCTATAAAATGAGTAGGAATTTTGAAGATGAAATTATGCCGAAGGAGTTATAGATGAAAAAAGTCGTTTTATGGATAGTGGCGTTCCTTATCACTGCTTCAACAGCAGTTTATCAGAGAATGACAGGCCCAACCTATCCGATTGGAGGAAAAACAAAGATCGGCAATAACGAAATCCGGTTCGAATTGCTTAGAACATACGAAACCGGCAAAGACTGTCCCATCCAAATCGAGGTGCAAAGCCCTGAGATTTCAGGAACGCTTCTTTACAAAAGACACAAGACAACGGATCCCTGGTCCAATATTCCTATGAAAGGCCAGGAAAGCTCTCTTGTCGGGTATCTTCCCCATCAACCCCCGGCGGGAAAACTACAATACAAAGTCGTCCTTTTATACCAGGGAGAGGAAACATCTCTTACCGGAGAGAAGCCTGTGATCATTCGATTCAAAGGAGCTGTTCCTCGTTGGGTTCTCATCCCTCATGTGATCATCATGTTTTTGGCCATGTTATTTTCCACCCGGGCTGGGATCGAAGCTCTCAGGCCCAAGAGCAATCCCCGAAAGCTGGCTCTTTGGACAACAGGACTAATCTTTGTTGGGGGATTTATCTTGGGACCTTTGATGCAAAAATTCGCTTTCGGCGATTTATGGACCGGATTTCCGTTCGGATACGACCTGACAGATAACAAAACACTGATCGCTTTTATCGGTTGGATTATCGCCCTTATCGCAGGGCGCAAAGGCAAACCGGCCCGGGGATGGGTGCTAGCTGCCGCTATCCTACTCCTGATTGTGTATCTAATCCCCCACAGCGTCCTGGGCTCTGAGCTGGATTATTCAGAAATGGATACGCCTCAAGCAGTCAGTATGGCTCCCTCAAAGTCACTCATATTGCCGGTTAAACTGTTATCATCAGGGTAAAATCCCAACCTAACTCAACAAAAAATCTTAACATATTGATTTTCCTCATATAATAACCTAAACTTATAATATCTATAGTATTTATAAACATAAGCCTAAAACTAACCAAATTTAGAGGAACAGGAGATTAGGATGAAAAGAGAAAAATTCAAGGGTTTATTCGTAGTCTTTTTAATTTTTGTCAGCGCTTTTTTGTTAAACTGTAGTTCACCCACAGCACCTGAAACACCATCTGAGGAACAACCCATAGCGAATCCCTCATTTGCTCAGGATATCCAGGCAGCCATTTTAAACGGGAGCTGTGCTTTGGGAGGATGTCATGACGGGACAGCCAGCGGAGGATTGAATTTGACCCAGGGGAATGCATACAACAATCTAGTCAATGTAAATTCCACACAAGACGCCACAAAAAATCGCGTTCTACCAAATGATGCCGACAACAGCTACCTCGTCATCAAAATCGAAGGCAGACAATCAGTAGGAGAACGGATGCCACTCAACCGCAGCCCACTCAGCGCCACCAAAATCCAAAATATTAAAAACTGGATCAATAATGGCGCCAACAATAACTGATTATTCTAATACTCGGAAAGGACTTACCGACCTGGAGATGCCAATGAAATCTATATCTGTAATATTCCTGGTGATATTTGGGATTTTATCTGCTTTTTTGTTTTCAGACACGCCTAAGCTGACAGAAAATGATTTTGAAGATGACATTGCTCAAATTTTCAAGCAAAGCTGCAGCACTTCGGGCTGCCACCAAGGCCGCTTCCCTCCGATGAATCTCAATCTGGAAAGGGACAAATTCAAGGCTTCCCTTGTCAATGTCGCTAGTCAGGAACTCCCGCATCTCAAGCTTGTTGACACTGGGGATTCTGCAAAGAGCTATCTCTTGATGAAAATAAGGGGGAACAAGGCGATCTCGGGAAAACAAATGCCTCTCGATGGACCTCCTCTTCAGGAAAAAGATATTCAAGCGATCGAAACCTGGATCCTTCATTTAAAAACAGGCGATAGCACAAAAATAGATACCGATGAAACTGGAAAAGGAGTCGAAGACACGGAGATCGCCAAAAGGAAAATCGAGACAAAGCCGGCTTTCTGGGGGACACGACTCGTCAATCTCCCCACGACACAAACCATCGATAAAGGGAAAGTGCTTTTTCGAATATCACACCGATATTTCCCCGCGGTATCAGATGGATATGATGATTTTTACGGTCTCGATGGGCCAGCGGTGATCCTGTTGAGTCTCGGCTATGGAATAAACGATAGGCTCAGTATTTCCCTTGCTCGGAGCAATAGATTCAAGGAAGTGGAACTTTCCTTTAAATGGCTTGTGCTCGAACAAAGAGAAATCCCAGCAATCCCAGTATCGGCCGCATTAAACGTCGGAGGGGGTTTGATAACAGATATAGAAGCTGGGGAAAAGACCTTTCAATCGAAAAACATAAAATTTAATGCCCAATTGAGCATCTCACACCGATTCAGCAACGCTTTTTCTCTTGTCCTCGTCCCGGCTTACTCATCCAACACAAACCACTGGGAGTCATCATCACAAGGCACTCTGTCCCTTGGAGTCGGAGCCAAATACATGTTCCCGAAAGATTTTTCTCTTATTGCGGAATGGATTCCCGTTCTGGCAGGCTTTAGGGCTGAATCTTCAGGATGGGGTATTGGGATCGAAAAGAAAATCGGAGGCCATGTCTTTCAAGTTTTTGTCACAAACTCGATCGGCATGACCTCCTCGCAATTTGTGCCTGGCGGTGCTTTTAAGCTTCAGGACGGTGATTTCAGGTTCGGATTCAATATCTTTCGTCTGTTTTAGAATCCTTATTTTAACCTAAAAGTGAGTGTAACATAGAAGGATACACGAACCGGACTTCCTTTGCTCATCACCGGTTCATACTTCCACTGTTTGACCGCATCGATAGAGGCCTGGTTGAGAAGAGAACTATCGCTTCTCACAACCGCTACCTTCGCTACGTTGCCTTCTTCATCCGTCGTGATTTCAAGAACCACAACACCCTGGACAAGAGCTTTTCTTGCTTCCAAGGGGTAAAAAGGTTCTACTTTTTTTAGACATCGGGGGACGTCGGCCGTGTCCTCGATTTTCAGCACTCCCCCTACAATCCCCCCTATAACATCAGATGTTTCAGTCTCTTGTGGTTTTAACTCAAAGCGGACTGACGTCGTGAATACCGCTTCAACAGGTTCTCCCTCGATTATCAGCGGCTCATAAATCCACTGTTCGACCGCATCGATGGCTGCTGCATTCAACAGAGGGGTTTTGCTCCTGTAAACCATTACGCGCGAAACACGGCCTTGGGCGTCGGTTCTTGTACCGAGAATCACATTCCCTTCAACTCGTGCTTGCCGGGCTTTTTCCGGATACACAGGATTCACTTTTTTAATGAGCCTTGGGGGCTTGATTTTTCCCACACACCGGACAGCACCTTTTTCGAATTCCTCTATCTTTTTTTTGTTTTGCTTTATTTCCCTTGGGGGCGGTGGAGGCGGAGCTGGTGCTGATGTTGGATGGGATGTTGCCGTAGGAGGTTGCGGAGGAGACGGCGGCGTGGGGGGTGTTCCGCTAACGTTTGTCACATGAAAAGAAAGGAAATAGGGCTTCCCCTCTTTGTTCTCGAATCCCAAGACAGCCATCTTCTTCTGAGGGAGAATGACATCCGTGTCCATCAGATGAGTTTCCTCCCCATCAGCTTGTTCAAAAACGGCGATTTTGAACTGATGGGTGCTTTCTTTTTTTGATTGAATGGCGATTTCCATCCTGTAGGTCTTTCCGTTGAGTCGGAGAAGGTGGGAAATACTTCCTGTATTGACGCTCATTTGCAGGTCTGCTTCAGCGATCAAATTCACATCCTTCAGATTGAAAACCTTGCCGATCTGCGCCTTCTCATCGGATAATAAAAACCTAGCAGGTATGGTCGCGGTCACAGTCGGCCTGAGATAGGAAGACGTGACAAACTCGGGGGCCTCGACCTTTCCTTCCCTTGCTCCCGCATAAAACCTCGTTTTCAACTCCACCACATAATCGGCATGGAGCATCAAACCAGACATCATTAAAAATCCCAGCACAATCATCATTATTTTTTTTCGACTCATGATTATCTCCTTCACAAGCTTTTTTCAGCCCAGACTAAAATCATGTCCGAATCTTTGGGCTGATAAACAAACGGTGTCGCCGGCTCATCCCCGACGCGAATAGAATTGATCCGAAATCTCGCTTCTCCCTCCTGATCCAAAAGAGTCCCATTCTTGGACAGGAAGTTAATGACCAGAACGCCGGCAAGACATGCGACCACAAAAAAGACGGCCGCAAAAGCCCATCTCCGATGGAAGGAAGCCCTTGTTTTTCTCCCCGTCTTTTTCTCAACAATTCCGGATTTGACAGCCGGCCACAGTTTTCGAAAATCTGCCACATCGTCTGGTTGGACTATCAGAGCCTTAACCTCATCCCGATTCGCTACTCGGCTCATACACCGTTCACATTTTTGAACGTGAGAACGGATAAGGAAACTCTGCCAAAATTTAAATGGCAATATTGATAATAGAACTATGACCGTCTTACAACGCAACATTTTTACTCTCCAACAGAGTCTTGATTTTTTTCCGTGCCTTAAAAAGATGAACCCTTGCTGTACTGGGAGAACATTTCAACACATCCGCTATTTCATGGCTTGTATACCCTTCATTTGCCCAGAGAAATAAGGAAATACGCTCCTTGGATTTTAAAAACTTCAACAATTCCTGCTTGTCCAATAGGCTAAATTTGGGGCTCGCATGGGGAACGCTAAGAGACTGAGATGGCTCGGTCTTGAATTTTTGATAGAAATGGCTAAATCTTCTCCGTTTTCTAAGCCGGTCAAGGCATCTTTTGTACAGTATCGAATAAAACCAATTGGGGAAACTCCTCTGAAAATCGAACCTTTCCAAATTCTTGTAGACCTGGATAAAGGTATCTTGACTGGCGTCTTCGGCATCCTCGCGGTTCCCCAGAATATTCATCGCAATGGCCAATGCTTTTGTCCTGTATCTTTCCACGATCTTGTGATACTCATCCACATCCCCACGAAGACAGCTTCTCAGAAGCTCTTCATCAGTCATGGGATTTATCTCTCATTAGGGTAATACGCCTGACCAAAAAAAACTGTTTATGGTATTATTATACCCGCAAATTGCTCTGGATAGGAGACCAGAAGATATGAGGTTGGGATGCTGGCTGTCGAGGCGCCAAGGTTTAGAAAAGGAAGCGGGGCTAAGGAGGATTCCTCTCCAGCCAGCAGTTTGCCTATATTATAATGAAAGAAATATCGAAAAGTCAAAAAAATAAATAATAAATAATGACGTTAAAAAAAAAGATATTCATTTCCTGGCTATTGGTGATCCTTTGTATATTATCTATCTTTCTGATTGTCCCGATAGCGAGAACCATTCGAAATTTTGTGGAAACAAACTGGAATGTTTCACTTTTCGGGTATTCAGTCTTACTTGTTGTGGTATGCGCTTTTCTTTATTGCCTTTGTCTTCTCTGGCTCCGGCTCAAAATCCGTGCCTTTTCCAATTACCTCTGGCTTGCTGCTATTGCTTTGTTTTATGTATTCTTTACGCTCAAACTTTGGAAGCGACCTGAAGAAGCTATCCATTTCTTGGAATACGGCCTACTCGGATTCCTTCTCTTTCAAGCCCTCAGGCATCATATCCATGATAAAGGCATTTATTTCATCGCATTTTTAATCGGGGCACTTGTTGGTATATTTGATGAGACTCTCCAATGGATGATCCCTCGCCGTGTGTGGGATTTTCGCGATTTGGGGATAAACGCTATCGCTGTAGGACTATGCCTTGTTGCGATTTGGAAAGGGATAAGGCCAAAATTGCCAGGTATTACTTCACAATCCAGATCCATAAGAATAATCTCTTATCTTTTGATAACTTATCTTGTCCTCTTCGGGCTCTGTTTCTCCAACACTCCCGACCGGGTTCAAAGCTACACAAAGATCTTGCCTTTTCTTTCTTTCCTCCAAAAGGAAGAACCCATGAACGAATTTAAATATAAACACAGGGATCCTGAAATCGGAGTCTTTTTTTCCCGATTATCTCTGGAAAAATTGGCCAGCACAGATAATCAAAGGGCTGAAGAATACGGCGCAATTTTCAAGGAATGGATTTCAAAAAAATATGGAGATTTTTTGATAAGCTTCCCGGGCTATGGGCAGCCTTTCCTTCATGAGATGCGGGTTCATATATTTCGGAGAGACAAAAGATTATCTCTGGCATTTAAGGCAGATAATCAAAAAGAACGGGAGGAAAACCTTTTTATCTCCTATAAAGAAAACCTCATTCTAGAGAAATATTTCGGAAAAACACTCCAGAAATCTCCACATAAATGGCCAACCACAAGATCCAAGAAAATCGAAGCGGAGATCGAAACTACCCCATTCTACAGAAGCCCGGTAAGCGCTTCCACAGATATTCCCTTCAACGAAAAGGCCTTGTGGGGAATCATTCTCCTGATCATTAGTGCTCTCGTTTTGGGGAATATAGGGATATCCCGAAAACAAAAATCCCCTTGATGCCAGACGCGTTGCTTTTCCGTCGGAAATAAGCTACATTAGGCATAGTTTATTTGAGGAGGACCTGTATGAATAAGAAAGTTTTTTTTCTGGCTCCCGCTATCCTAGTTATTATCGCTTTTGCATTCTCACCTATTTTGGCTAATGCTGACCATGTGATCAAAGGGAAAAAACACACCGATGCTTTCAACATGATGGGACAGTCGCAACCGGAAAAAGATGAGGAGACGACAACGTGGCTTGGAAAAGACAAGATGAAGCAGGACGTTGGAGAAACAACGACTCTCATCAGGTTAGATAAAAATAAAATGTATATCATCAATCACTCTGATAAAACCTATTCCGAGATGGACCTTCCTTTCGATCTAGAACAAATGTTGCCCCCAGAAGCCAAACAGATGCTGGACGCCATGGATATCTCATCCAGTATCACAGATACGGGCGAAACAAAAACAATCAACGATTGGAACTGCAAAAAGTACCAAATAGAAATTTCTGTCTCAATGATGGGGATGGGGATGCCCATCAATATGGACATGTGGACATCCAAAGACCTGGGAGTCGACCTTAAAGAATTTAAGGAGCTCTACACGAAAACGCTGGCTGCGAATCCTATGTTCAAAGATTTCATCCAAGATTTTGAAAAAATAGATGGTTATCCCGTGCTCACAGAATTTTCGATGGATATGATGGGAACAGAGCAGAAATACACAGAGGAAGTCATCTCCGTCGAAAAAATGGGGGCTCCAGCCGGAACATATGATTTACCCGAAGGATACACCAAAACAACATACAATCCCTTCGACCAACGCCGCTAATATCTCAGCCCAACCTGGATTATTTACAGACCAAGATTGCTGTAGCTGTGAGGAGTGGTTTATGAAGCTGTATTTGTATACTGTGAACGGACTACAACGAAATAGATGCAGTGAGATTGGTTTGCCAGAAGGGTAAAATATGTCGATGCTTCTTGTATAATAACATGAAATTTTGACTTCTTGAGAAGATTGTATGGCATCGGCATTTTTTATAAATAATTCAAGCTAAAAGGAGATATAGAAGGTGGTTCCCTTAGCTCTTTCCAGCCTGATCGTTCCTTCAATTTGTTCAACCAAGTCGCTCACTAACTGAAGCCCGAGAGTTTCCGGTTCACGAAAGTTGACGCCTCTTGGCAATCCGATACCTGTATCACTCACAATGATCTTTGTTTTTTGCTTGCTAGATGAAAGCTTGATGCAAATCTCTCCCTTTTTATTGTCAGGAAAGGCATGCTTCAAAGAATTGGATACCAGCTCATTGATAATCAAACCGCAAGGAATAGCCTTGTTGATATCCAGAAAGACGTTCTGCACATCGGCATTCATACGGACAATATTTGGATTGACTTTATACGTATGAAACAGGTGTACAGTCAGGCTTCTGATATACTCGGCAAAATTGATCTTGGCAAAATCTTCTGTCTGGTATAATTTCTCATGAATGAGAGCCATGGATCTAATCCTGTTTTGGCTTTCTTTAAACATCTCAATTAGCTCATCGTCCCCTATCAGCCTGGATTGTAGCCGGAGCAGGGAGGAAATGATTTGCATGTTGTTTTTAACTCTGTGGTGGATTTCTCTGAGAAGAACATCCTTTTCGTGAAGCGAGGATTTGATCCTCTCCTCAGCTTGTCTCCGGTCTGTGACATCACGAAGGATGCCCATAACTTTTAATTCTCCCTTCTGTCCGATATGAACAGTCGCAGGTTCGACGAACTTTGTTTTTCCGTCTTTTGCCAGAATCCGGAATTCATATCGACTGGGCACTTCTTTGCCTTTTCTTCTTGCATCCTCTCGATCCCTGATCATCTTGACATCCTCGGGATGAATGATACTCCAAAAATTGAAGGATTCTTTGCAGACATCTTTAGTGGCATATCCTGTCAAACGCTCGAATGCTGAATTGACATACTCGAATCCTTCCGATGTGATGATGTAGATCGCATCGGTGGCATTTTCGACGACGCCTCTGAATTTTTTCTCACTATCGCTTAGTTCTTGCTCCGCCCTTTTTCGCTCCGTGATGTCTCTTGTAATCGCAATAAAAGCCTTAGGCTCGCCTTTGACGTCTTTGATAAGAGAGGCATTAAGCTCCCCGATGAACTGCGTCCCATCTTTTCTTAACATCGTGTATTCCAGATGCCTAACGGTTCCTTCAGCCAATGTCTTCTTTAAATTCTCCATCGCTCTTTTCTGATCTTCTGGGGCGATGAAAGCAAAAGCATTCTTGCCGATCAATTCCTCTGCGTTGTCATAACCATGGATTTGAAGAGTTCTACGAGACACATACGTGATATTTCCTTCTAAATCCGTCATCGTTACAGCATCCGGGGATGTCTCAACCAATGTCTTGTACATTTCTCTCGATTCTTTCAGTGTCTCCTCTGTTTTTTTTCGTTCGGAGATGTCTTGAACCACACTTTGAATGAAAAGAGGCTCTCTCTCCAAATTGCGGATCAAGGTCGCTTTTACTTCGACTGGAAATTCAGTCCCGTCTTTTCGCATAGCGATACGTTCATAAGAATCATAGGACTTACCCTTGAGGAGTCCCTGGAGCTTATTTTTGGCGTCTTTGTACTCATATGAGGCAATGATATCCTTGAAGTGTTTGCCACTCAGTTCCTTTATGGTGTAACCGAGCATGTCGGCTGCTTTGTTGTTGACCAAGAGTTGTTCTCCACCAGGACTCATAATAAAAACAGCATCGTTGGCGAACTCAAAAAGTGCCCGGTACCTCATCTCGCTCTTGCGCAAGGCTTCGTCTGCCAGTTTGCGTTCTGTAATATCCCGGACTACTCCTTGTATTAGTTTTTCCCCTTCGGCCTCGAACAAACTTGAGGATACTTCGGCATAAAAAACTTCCCCACTTTTCTTTTTGAATTGGCTCTCAAAATTCACAAATCCTTTCTTGGCGATGGATTGAAATGCGTTTTGCGACACTTCGAGCTCATTTCTCGGATGTAAATCGGGTATTTTTAAGGAGAGCATATCAGTTTTTTTATACCCAAAAAGCTCCAGCGTTTTTTTGTTCACATCCAGGATGTTCCCTCTCATGTCGTGTATGAAAATGGCGTCATTCGATTGGTGGAAAAGACTGCTGTATCTCTCTTTACTCACCTGCAAGGTTTCTTCCACCTTTTTTTGCTCTGAGATGTCTTGAGCAATGGAAACCAAGCCAGATATTTTCCTTTTTTTCCTGATGAAGTCTATGTGAGCCACGGCTGTGTGGAGCGTCCCGTCTTTGTGTACCCAATTGACCTTCAGGGGTTTGGACCTCTTCCCTTTGAGAAGGGAACCAAATATCTTGATATATTTAGGGATATCTTTTTTCCGCAGATAGGGCAACCTTGTGAATTTCTTCCCGATGATCTCCTCTTCATTAAAACCCGTATAATCAACAGCAGCCCTGTTACAGAACACCACTTTCCCCTTCAAGTCGACGATCACAATGCCGCATGGATTCAACTCCACGATTTTCTTGTACTTCTCTTCATACTCCTGTAAGCGCTCCTGAGATTTCTCTAAATCCACAATTTTTTTGCGAAGTTTGGCTACGTCGATCGGTTTTGTCTGTTTTGACATAATTCTGCGCATTGCCTCAGATTTAATGTAAAAAAACTCCCCGATTTAGACAATCCCCCCTTTGGATGAATCACAAGGTGATTTTCCCCCCTCTCCGATAACCTCAAGAGAGGATATTCAAGATCTTCGTCAATCCCGATTCCCGATAACTCTGGATATCTTCCTATTTATATTTCATTCCCACGCTATTTATATTTCATTCCCACGTCGTCCGAAAAACCACTAGCTCCTTGAACCCGCTTTCTTTTTCGCGCAAGCAATAAAAACGGCCATGCTTCATAACGGCCCAAGAGTCTATGGGGTCACCGGGCTCGAATGGATTGCCGCTCAAGAAAACTTCCAGGTTCTCTCTTGCTGTGAATACTCCTTCGGGATTGAAAATATCGAAAACATACTCCTCAGGATTTTCCCCCTTCTCGTGAGTCATCACAAAAAGCCTGCCTTCATCGTCGGCAAAAAGAAACTGAAACGGCTGCAAATATTTCGGGAAATGAACGATATCTTTTAAAAAGGAAAATTCGAAACCTTCCAGGTATCCCTTGACTGCATTTTTGTAATCATCGGGGACTTCCATGGGTTTGTATTCTTTCCGTAACTTCCTTATGAAGTTCCCATCCAAATCGAAAACGAAGATTCCATAACCCAGTGTCCCGTTCCCAATAAAAATATGCTCCTTCGAAGCCTCAAACAAAGGGATCGGAATAGGAATTTCGAATTTCCCCGTAAACTCAGGTGACTCTACTCGATGACGTTGCAGCTCTTCGAGTTCAGAAAATTCGGGATCGAAGAGGCTCACAATGATATCGGAATACCTACGGTCTTCCCAAAGTACTCTTCGAACAAGATAATTCCGATTCTCTAGTGGGATAATGGCTATCCCTGGCTGGGCGATATTCATATTCAAAGGAAGCTCATTTATCAGGTTTCCTTCACAATCAAAGATGGACAGCTTGTGTCCTCCAGTATCCATGATGGCAAGCTCGTCATCGGAATCGATCCTCAGATAGGAAGGATTTTCAATCTCACCAGGGCCTTATCCTTTTTGGGCAAAAGAACGCACAAAATGCCCTTCTCTATCAAATTTGTAAACCACGTTTCCCTTAGCCAGTGGGGATAAAAAAAAATAGATATCATCTTTTGAATCCACACTGAATCCCCATATGTCGGTCAATCCCAAATCTGCAATATTATCCTGTTCCGTGTCGATCACGAATTCTTCCTCGATGGCAAGGTTTGTCGGCGCACCTTTTATGGCGTAAGGCTCCATATGGTTGACAACCACCTCCACACCATCCTGCTGATATCTCTCAACTAGTCGCTGTTTTGGACCGCAATAAAAATAAACCGACAAAAAAAGGATAATCAATACACCTTTTTTCACATTTTCATTCCTTTAATTATATACAAACAGATTATACGGCTATTCCGAATCAATCTTCTTTCGGCCTGAATTGATCCAAAAACCTGATGTCCACCCAATAGATATCGGGATTTCCGTATCCCGGTTTGGTGTAATAATTCAATATATCACCGAAACTCAGCGAATCGTTCCCCCAATTGTGTGATTCCAGCATTCCGGTGAAAACCATGTATTTCCCATCTGCCGTTATTCTGGCAGCAGATTCGGTGAATTTTGTGTTTATCTTGCTGCCAAGATTGACCACAGGAGTCCAGTTATCGTTTTCATCCCGGAATGTCACATATAGATCTGTCGAACCAAACGAATCTTCTCTATTGTAAACGGGAAGAATCATGTAACTTTCATCGGGTGCTATGACTCCATCGAATTGCGAGTTTGTGGAATTAACACTGTCCGGCAATCTCTCTGGTTCTGAAAATACTCCGTCTTTGTATCGTGAGCGATAGATGGCCTGTTCTTTTTCTGTTATCAGGGTATAGTAAAACACTCCTGTATTTGAAACCGAAATCCCGGTTGTATCTCCTCTTCCATTTATCGGAGGTGGCAAGGGAGTAGGTTCGCCCCATATGTCCCCCTCTCTTTTGGAAACCCAGAAATTGTACTCATCCTTCAACTCAGGATCATTGGTCGGCATGTTGGAAGTGAAGTAGAGTTTTGTACCATCATAACTGAGAAAGGGGTAGGCTTGAATGTATTTCCTGTCGGTAAAACTCACAAAGTCTGGCATGATCCATTTTCCATCCACTTCCTTGGAATAAACTATGGACAGCTTCCATTCATCTTCGATGGAATAGGCGGTGTTGTAATAAACCTCTTTACCATCTGGAGTGAAATTACAAACGCCTTCCATCAATCCCGTTGATACAATGCCGGGAGCAAACATTTCAGGGTCTAAACCGGGAACCTTTTGTCCGAGGTACGGGCCTGTTAGTATCGGAAATTCTTCCTGCTCTTGAGTAGCGTTATCCTGGTGGCTGCAATGGTAAAACAGCACCATAACAACCAACAACACTAAAAGAAAATATATTACTCTCTTCACAATTCCTCCTGAACCGATTTTTGGTGAACATAACACAGGAAAAAGGGTTCGGTCAATGCCATTGACACCTCCCCTTTTCATTGATATCCTCTTTGCGAGGATTTGAGGGGAGGATCGTCATGAAATGTCCCAAATGCCAGGCCGAAATTTTGGATGATTCCCAATTCTGCAGCAAATGCGGAACACCCATCCATCCAGGAGACAAAATATTTCTGTCACACACGCATACCATCCTCAGACCGATCGACGAATTGGTGCCAGGAACCGAACTGGCAGGCAAGTACAAGATCATCGAAGTAGTGGGAAAGGGAGGCATGGGAATCGTTTACAAGGCAGAGGATACCAAACTCAAGCGCAATGTCGCGCTCAAGTTTTTGCCCCCGGAGCTGACCCTGGACAAAGAAGCCAAAGATCGTTTCGTTCTTGAAGCACAAGCTGCAGCGGCTCTCTCCCATCCCAACATCTGTACTATCCATGAGATCGATGAGGAAAAAGGCAAATCCTTCATCGCGATGGAGTATGTGGAAGGGAAGAGTCTGAAAAATAAAATAGACAAAGGTCCGATCGCAATCGAAGAGGCTGTGGACATAACAATTCAGGTAGCTGAGGGAATGGAACAGGCCCATAAAAAAGGGATCATCCATCGGGACATCAAAAGCGCTAATATCATGGTTACAGATACAGGCCAGGCCAAAATCATGGATTTTGGATTGGCCAAAGTCAAAGGGGGGACGCTTCTGACTAGAGAAGGAACGACTCTGGGAACTGTAGCTTACATGTCTCCTGAACAGGCAAGAGGTGAAGAGGTCGACCACAGAACAGATATTTGGTCTTTGGGCATCGTCCTTTACGAGATGCTCAGTGGTCAGCTCCCGTTCATTGGAGATAGAGAAGCTTCTATCCTTTATTCCGTCGTCCATGAAGAGGCCAAACCTGTCACAGCCTGGAATCCCGATATTCCCTCAGAGCTCCGACAAATCATCGATCGCGCAATGAAGAAAAAGCCTGAGGCTCGCTATACATCAACTGCAGATGTTCTCGAGGATTTACAGAAATACAAGGACAGCCTCAAGGCTGAGGAATTGGGTGCCTTCTCTTTTAGATCATTTCTTCGCCGAATCCGAAAACCTATCGTTGCTATCCCAGCGCTTCTCATCATCGCTGCTATCATTATTGCTTCAATCTGGTACTTCGACCGACAGTCAAAAATCCGCTGGGCCAGGGAGGTCATTCTTCCGGAAATTATGCAATTAGCACAAATCCGCACTCCAGGTTTAACACATGGAACAAAAGCATACAGAATGGCTAAGAACGCAGAAAAATATATTCCGAACGATCCCAAACTCATCAATTTCCTTTCCACCTACATAGTCAGTATGGACATAAAAACTGAACCTCAAGGTGCTCACATTTACATGAAAGCCCTATCAGATTCAAATCAGGATTGGCAGAATATCGGTCTCTCTCCGATAACAGGGTTACGTGTACCTGTTGGGTACCTCCAGTTTAGAATGAAAAAGGAAGGATATGAACCTGTGATGGCTGTGACTTCCACTTTTGCTATAGATTTGAGAAATAAAAACAAAATTTTTATTGCGAATCCAATTTTTAGAGCACTTGATAAAAAAGGTGATATTCCGGATGGCATGGTCCGTGTTGCAGGCGCAGATACCGATTTCGGCAGAATCGCAGATTTTTTCATCGATAAATACGAAGTCACCAACAGGCTATACAGAGAATTTGTGGAAGCAGGAGGATATAAAGAAAAGAAATACTGGAAACACGAATTTATCAAAGATGGCCAAACTCTTTCTTGGGAAGATGCTAGGGGAGCATTTGTTGACCAGACAGGAAGACAAGGGCCTGCTACTTGGCGTGCCGGAGATTTCCCTTCTGGCCAGGAGAATTATCCTGTTTCAGGAGTGAGCTGGTACGAGGCAGCTGCCTACGCAGAGTTTGCAGGTAATAGTCTGCCGACCGGCCTTCACTGGGGAATCGGAAACGGGGAATACACCCTCCTCCTCCACCCGTGGGGCACATATCGTTCGTATATTTCGCAAAAGGGCAATTTCAAGGGTGAGGGAACGGCGCCTGTAGGAACGCACGATGACGCCACTGCTTTTGGAGCCCTTGACATGGGCGGCAATGTCCGAGAATGGTGCTGGAATGAAACAGAGGGCGGTAGGATAATCAGGGGCGGGGCCTGGAATGATGCCGCCTATTTATTCAGCAACTGGAGTCAAATTCCTGCTTTCGATCGGTCTCCTAAAAATGGCTTCCGGTGTGTTAAATATATAGATGCTGAAAAAATTCCCACCCAGGCATTCGAGCCACGTATCCGGCGAACGATCGATTTCTACAAAGAAGGGCCGGTTCCTGAATCCATATTCCAAATCTATAAGGATCAGTTCTCGTACGATAAAACAGCTTTGAATATCCGTGTGGAAATTAGAGATGATAGCGCCGAAGAATGGATCCTGGAAAAAATTTCGTTTGACGCAGCCTACGGAAACGAACGGATGGCGGCCTTTCTTTTTGTTCCGAAAAATATTCAGCCGCCTTATCAAACGGTTATCTATTTCCCGGGTCAAGGTTCTGCAGAAACAAACTCGAGCCAGAATCTAGCTGATTATAGGGAATTCAAAAATCACCTGGAATTTCTGGTGACAAACGGAAGAGCTGTCCTTTATCCTATCTATAAGGGGACATTCGAACGAATAGAGAAAACTTCTTTTACAATCGATTCATATCAGTATGTCGAACGACGAATTCAGCAAGTCAAAGATTTCAAAAGGTCTATCGATTATCTTGAAACACGCCCAGATATCGACATAAAAAATTTAGCTTATACTGGTTATAGTTGGGGAACACGGATGGCGCCTATCATTCTAGCGGTGGAAGATCGGCTAAAAACTGCCGTTCTAGTTATCGGAGGCCTGGAAACAGGTCGGAAACCCGAAATCAATAATTCCAGTTACATAAGGAATGTGACGTTGCCTGTGCTGATGTTGAATGGAAGGTATGATATGTCCTTTCCTTATGAAACATCATCTAAGCCCATGTTCGATCTTCTGGGAACTCCCGAAGAGGACAAGGTTCAAAAAATCTATGAGACCGATCATTTCGTTCCCCTGAATGAGCACATCAAAGAAACCTTGGCCTGGCTGGACCGCTACCTAGGCCCAGCAAAAAAATAGAGGCAGGCTTTCCTCTGGCTCTGGAATTTTCTGATCCAAAACTTCCAAAGAAATTTTGGATGAAAATAAGTCAAATGAGGACCCTTTCAGTCAAACGTATCAGGAAAAAAATCTCAAGAGCGAGTGAAGAAGAGCTGGCGTCAGTGATTGAAGGTTTGAATGAAATTGTTGGCTAATAAATTACGATAGACTCCTTCCCTATTCCTTTACATCAAACGCCATCAAAGCCTCGCCGTGGCGTATGTAAAGCACACCATCGCGGATCACAGGCTGTGTCCAATGAGGGCCAGAACCTTTGGTGATCCGAAAGGAACTGACAATTTCGAAATCATCGGGGGTAGGCTCGACAAGTGCTAGATTCCCACGTCTCTCCTCATAACAGTAGAGCAAGCCATCTGCTGCGCTTATGGATCCTTTGGTTTCCCATGTTTTTTCATACATTGTCTCCCCGGTGTTCCAATCCACACAGCACCAGTTCCCGATGGGATTATCGATCCAGTTAGACCCGTAAATATAGGACCCGATACGCAGAACCTGGCCGTGGTGATTGTCGAGGTCCTTGTTGATCCACACCTGTTCGATGGCGGTTCCGCCCTTTAGGAGTTTGAACATGATCCCCACATGATCATACCCGCTGGTTACGAAAAGGTGACCATCGTGATAAAGCGGAGTGACACAGTTGTTTTTGGGGGCCCATTCATGGAAGGTCGGCGTTTCGATATCATGATACTTCACGCCCCAAAGAATGTTCCCATCTTCGGCATCGACGCCGATGATGTGTTCTGTCAAAACGCCGACGATGATTTTCCTCCCACCGATCTCGATTAAGATTGGCGAAACAAAAGCCGAAGGAGTTTTCAGGCTTTCTGTTTGCCAAACCATTGCGCCGGTTGACTTGTTCAGGGCCACCATGGACGTCTGGTTTCCTCCCGGCGTGTAGATCACCTTGTCATTGACAATCAGGGGGGATTCCGCGATCTCCCACTGCCAGAATTCTCCTTGGAATTTTTCAAAGGCAGGGACTGACCATTGAATTTTCCTTTGATGGCCGTCGATACAAACGACCTCACCCCGTCCGCTGATGAGATAAATCCTGTCACCTTCGACAGTGGGGGTGCAGCGAGTGTCGCGGTGGGTACGCTGCGATCCCCCACCATATCGAATCCGCCAAAGCGTTTTCCCCTCCAGGTCGAGGACCGTCAGGTATTCATCCTTTCCTTCCAATCCTGCAAGGTATATTGCTTCGTTTGTAACACTTACAGAGGCAAAACCCCTGTCCAAATCTTCTCTGGCCCAGAGCAGTTCAGGGCCTCCTTTAGGCCAGGACTTCAACAATCCGGATTCAGGAAAAACGCCATTTCGGTTTGGTCCACGAAATTGTGCAACAGATTGAGTAAAACCGAACAGAGATAGAGCCAGCAGACATAACAGCAATGCCAAAAAACGATTCATTTGTCCTCCTACCTGTTCTAATACGCAATAGAAATTATTTGGTTGCCTAATCAATGAGTTAATTGGAATTGACTCCTACCCCTATTCCTTGATATCCTTTTGCCGACCTAGGAATCGAAAAATGAGGGGCAGCAAAAACAAACAAAAGAAAGTCTTGGAGAAAAAACATGAGGAAGGAATAAATGCAAAAACTCTATGTGATGATGCCATTGGTCGTGTTGATTAGTTTTATTTCCGGATGTCAAAATCAGGCTGAAGAGGGGATCACCCAAGAAGCGGCAACCGCTATTACTGCCCAAATTTTAAAAATATGGAACGAAGGTGACCTGGCTTTGGCAGACGAGCTTTATGATCCAGGGTATGTTAGACATCACCCTACTCCTTTAGCTAGCGCGAATTTAGATGAGTTCAAGAATACAGTCATATCAAATCGGACGTTGTTTCCCGACTACAACCTTGTATTCGATGAAATGATAGTAAAAGGAAACAGGATTCTGGTTTTTGCATCAGTTACGGGAACGAACTCTGCGCCTCTGGGAGAGATACATGCCACGGATAAAAAAATACACATGTCAGGCATCTATGTTTATCTTATTGCCAATGGAAAAATTGCCGAGGAATGGACCTATTTCAACTTGCTAAGCTACTATCAACAACTCGGCTTTACACTTGCTTCACCACAACAAAAAGAATCTGAAAAGCAAAAGTAAACCATAATATAATGTGCATTTATTAGTCTTTGAAAAGAGGAAAAAATGAAAGGGAATTTTGATAATAACCAAGGAAAAAAAATAAAACGAAAGCATCACCGAACAGAAGTTTTTTTTGATGTAATCTATAA
Organism: Candidatus Aminicenantota bacterium; assembly: GCA_020348385.1. Classification (GTDB taxonomy): domain Bacteria; phylum Acidobacteriota; class Aminicenantia; order Aminicenantales; family Aminicenantaceae. The sequence continues at coordinate 430,339 of CP070750.1, forward strand.
AGTGGTATCACCCATCAAAGGTATTGCTTTGTCACGAAACTTCAGCCAAGGGGGATTGTGCCTCCTGTTGGATAATGAGCTTCCTCCCGGAACGATTCTCGAGGTGAAGTATAGGTTGCCTCATGAAGAACACAGGCTTATCGAGACAACCGTGGAAGTCGTATGGCAGAAAAAAACCGACAAAGGTTATATTACAGGTGTTAAGTATGACCTATAAAAATATGTCTGGATAATGATTCGATTCCCGCGATAAAAAATATTACCTGGAATGTGATCAAAGTTTATCAACTGGTGCTTGTCGAGCTTGAAATAAGGAGGTTATTATGACTTTATCCGGAAAAATTTGTTTGATAACCGGCGCGAACACAGGTTTAGGGCTTGCTGTTTCAAAAAAATTTACAAATATGAGTGCCAATACAATAATGCTCTGCCGGAACAAAGAAAAAGGCGAAAATGCTATTCATGAGATTAAAAAAGAAACACCAAACGCTTCGGTTGAATTAATGATTTGTGATTTATCGTCCATGACATCAATTCAAAGCTTTATTGAAGAATTTAAGGGGAAATATTCAAAACTCGATATACTTTATAATAATGCTGCGGTTATGAAACAGAAACGCACGATTACTGAAGATGGTTTTGAGATGATGTTTCAGGT
>CP070750.1:431096-468406 GCA_020348385.1 Candidatus Aminicenantota bacterium
CGGCATGATGGATATCCGAAAATCTATGGTCTTATCCTTGATTTTCAGACGGAACCGACCATCTTGAGGAATTCTTCTTTCGGATATATCCAGATCAGACATGACTTTGATCCGCGATATAATCGGGAGCTGGAACTTTTTATCGATGGCTTCCATCGCATCACCAAGCACGCCATCTATGCGGTATTTGATGATGACACCCTCTTCTCTCGATTCGATGTGCACATCGCTGGCATACTTCTGGACGGCCGTAAATATGATGGAATTAACAAGCTTGATGATGGAGCCATCTTGATCGGCCAGCTTTTCGACAGAAATCACCTCTTCTTCATCACCCCCCTCTTTTTCCACAACCTGCATAACAAACTCTTCTGTGGCATCCTTGAGGACTTGAAGGGCGGTCTCGCTTTTGCGCAGCGCTTCATGAATGGCCCATTTGGAAGCCGCATATACTTCCACATTTTTGCCCAGAAATGACTCGACCGAGTCAATCGTAGAAATGTCGGATGGATCAGCAACAGCAATTTTGACCGTGTTCTCATTCTCTTCCAACGGAATAAAATTCGCTCTATGCAGAAAATCCACAGGGAAGACCTGAACCAAATCCCTGCTGACAGGATAAGAGGCTAAATCGATATAAGGAACACGGTACCGCTCAGCGATCCGTTTGGTTTCCTGTTCTTCAGAACGAAGGGCACTGTCTGATTTTTCTTTTTTTGATTTTTTCATTATCGCGTCACTTGTATAACGTTAAAAATAGGTAGATACACCGATAGGAGCATGGCAGCAACGATCAAACCCATAAATATGATGACAACAGGCTCGATCAGAGACACAAAAGTATCGATTCTTCCCCGAATTCTTTCATCATAGACATCTGCCACATCTGCCAGCATGCCCTCCAGGTTGGCCGAGCTCTCTCCAATTCGGATCATGTCTACGGCCAAAGGAGTGAAAAATTGCGATTTTACAAGAGATTCTGATAGGCTTTCGCCGTTTTTTATGGAATCAGAAAGGCCTCTCATCAGATGCTGAAGGAATTTGTTCGGAACAGCCTTGCTGGCAATTCCGACAGCGGTCAACAATGAAATTCCTCCTTCTAGCAATAGGCTCAGTGTGCGGCAGAAAAGAGAAATGGCCGACTCCAACCAGATTCCGCGGCCGTATGGGATCCTGAGCTTGGCTCTGTGCAATAAGATCTGTGTTTCTTCCTTTCGTTTCATCAAGAGATATCCTAGAAAAAGCAAAAGAACAAAAACGAACAAGTACAGAAGATGACCTTTGACGAAAAAAGAAAAGGCCATCAGGGAACGTGTCACACTGGGAAGCTGGGATTCAAAGTCAGCATAAAATTGGGAAAATCGGGGAATAACAAAATTTATCAAGATAAGAAGCAATAACAGCGAAAAAAACAACAATAAAGTAGGGTAAGTCAAAGCCGCGCGTATCTTTGACTTTGCCATCGAGATGATTTTCGCGTAATCGATATACCGTTTGATGGTCCCATCCAAGTTGGCACTTCGTTCCCCTGCCATAAGGGAAGCCAGATAAACCGTCGAGAATTGATCTTCGTATGGCGCGAAAGCCTCAGATAGGGATTTGCCAGAGCGGATATCGCTCTGAACAGCCATCAGCAACTCCCTGAGGTGATGATTCTTGATTCTACTGAGTATGACATCGATACTTTTAACGACCGGATATCCCGCTTTTATCAAAGCCACCAGCTCTTGGTTGAAAAGGATAAAATCCTTGTCCTTGATCTTCTTCTCGAAAGGAAGAAGCGGAATTTCGATCTTCTTCCAATCTCTCTTGATTGATAACACACAGAAGCCCTGCTCTTCAAAACGTCTCCTGCATTCATTGTAAGAAGGCGAAAGAAAAGATTCGGAGATCACGCTCCCGTCCTCTGTTGCAACTCGACAGATATAATAAGGCATTGTAATTGTATATACCCTCAAAATTAGTTAATTGTTAAGGAATAACAAATATTAGGGAATACTCCCTGAATTGTCAACTTAACCAGTGTAGTACTCATCCGTTACCTACTCCATGAATATTTTTTATCTTGTTGAAATTTATGTAAATAGCCTTTTGAGATGAATCCCGTGGTGATATTCTCTATCTTTAGGGGTCACAAGGAAAAAAGGGGACGGTTCTATTTTTTTAGACCGGTTTTTTAATTCACAGAGCTAAAAAATAGAACCGTCCCCTTTTTTCGTTGTATTGACAAAATCTTTAGAAAATCTTATCTTAAAAATGGATGAAAAAAAGACTTTTTTTTGTGCTTATACTGTTATTTCTTATTACATTTACCTTGTCTTCCAACAGCATGAATACCAATGCTTTCTCTGGGATGTTTGTCGCAGAAAGTTCGGATGAAGTTCCCCAGAGCACCCAAAAACAAAAATTTGATTACATGAGCAGTATACTCTCTCGAAATACAAAACCGCTTGGACTGAAGGAGAATGTTTCCCTGAGAAAATTGCTGAATCAGCCGAGTATCAAATGGGCGTTGAGATCTGGAGTCAGGCATATCCTTAACTGAGGTCTATATCATATATTTTTTATCATGTTGATTCAATTTTTTGGATTCTCCAGCGTTCATAAAAACATGGCTGCATAGTTCTACAATGAACAAGAAAATCTTTTTAATTGTTACGATCGTAATCGTTTTCTTGGTTTTGGGTGGCCTGAATATCGTAAAAAAAGTGAGCTGGAAAGAACCTACGGATGGAGTAACCTGGGAAATCAAACCTGAAGGCTTAACGGCTACAAATGTTGTCGAGGACAGTCCAGCCGATTTGAATGGAATCAGAAAGGGAGATATTCTCGTCAAGATCAACGACATTCCTGTGCAAACGAATATCGATATAGCCAAGAACCTATGGATAGCCTGGAATACCGATCAGAATCTCAGCTATCAGATCCTTAGAGAGGGAGAAGCCCCGCTCACTCCAACTTTTTATCCGAGTGAAAGGGGCATTGATCTTATCTACTTTTACCTTATTCTGATCGGTTTGACTACGCTAGTCATCGGCGTCATCATTTTTTTCAATTCAAAAAAACCTCTCTCTATGCCCTACATTATTTTTTATCTGCTGACGTTATCTTTTTACGGCATCTATGTATTCTCCCCCACAGGCCAATATAATTTTTTAGATACCCTCTTTTTCTGGCTAGACAAGATCGCGTTTTTAGCCTTTCCCCCTATGCTCTTGCACTATTTTCTCATCTTCCCGATCAGGAAAAAAATCCTGAAACAAAAGCCGTCTGTCAGTTATTATCTATACATACCCAGTGGGATCCTTCTCCTGTCCTACATATTCTTCCACCTCCCGCTTATCCAGACTTTTAACGATGAATTTATGCTCCAAATTCACGATCTCCTCGAAAAGATGGCCCTCTTTCTTTTTGCTCTGTTCTCCCTAAGCGTTCTCGTGATTATTTTCCAAGACAGATTAAAAGCCTCAAACCTCATCCTAAAAAGACAGCTAAAATGGATCCTCTATGGATTGAGCTTCGGGATAATTCCGTTCACCTTTTTCTACATCATTCCTTATCTTATCGGTTTAACACTTCCCAGAGTCGCAGAGGCCTCCATCATTTTCCAGGCTTTGATTCCGCTAACATTTGCCTATTCCCTGTCCCGATATAAGTTGATGAATCTCGAGGTTATCCTCAAACGAACCGTAACTCTCATTTTTTCCTATGTGCTGATCGCCATTTTGTATTTTATTGTTACTTCCCGAACACAAGCTTTTTCCGAAAACAAGTTCAACGCGGTTACACTCGGCATCCTGGCTCTCATTTTAGGGGCGACACTTTTTACTCCTCTGACAAAACTTATCCAGGCTATTTTGGATAGGGCTATCTACAAGAGGAGCTACAAATACAGAAAAACGTTGCTCTCGATAAGCCAAGAAATCAGTCGAGAACGGAACCTCCAAAGGCTTTCCCATTCCATCCTCGAACTGATCAGTAACGCACTTATGATCGAAGACATTGCGCTTCTTCTTCCAGAGGAAAAAACTCCGAACATTTTTTCTGTCCTTGAATCCAGAGGCCATTTGCCTCCTCCAAAAGCAAGCGTGACGTTCGAAAGCCGCCTTTTCCATGAGTTCAAGAAAAGGGAATATCTCACCTCTTTTTCCTTTGCAGAAAAAAATGACCTCCAAAGACGATTCAAGATGCTCTCTTCACAAGGTTTTCATCATCTCCTTCCATTAAAAGTCGAAAACAAGCTTATCGGTTGTCTAGGAATGGGGAAAACAAGGGATGACACTTTTCTGACTAGCGAAGATTGGGAACTACTGAGGACCATTTCATCACCCGTGGCCCTAGCTCTTGAGAATGCCTACCTTTATGACCAGGTCAACCTGAGAGCTCATGAACTGGAAAGGTTGAAGGATTACAGCGAAAACATCATCGAGAGCCTCACAGTGGGAATGGCCGTTCTCGATCAAAACGGAAGGGTGATAGGATGGAATCGTGTTCTCGAGAAAACATTCGGAAAAAATGAAGAAACTGTCAAGGGAAAGAGATTGGTCGAAATTCTCGGAGAAAATAATTTTGCCGCTCTTTTCCCTCCCGACACACAACAAGGATTTCGCCTGTTAAGCGAAATAACGATGGAAATGCCGGATGGAGGAAAAAAGATTTTCGACATCACAAAAACACCCCTGTTGGATAATCAAATGGATCCCTATGGAACGGTGATCGTTTTCGAAGACATCACGGAAAAAATTACGATGCAACAGCAGTTGCTTACATCGGAAAAACTTGCCTCTATCGGACTGCTTTCTGCAGGTGTGGCCCATGAAATAAACACGCCTCTAACCGGCATTTCAAGCTATGTACAGATACTGCAACGGAAACTTTCTGCATCTTCTCACTCCCAAGTTTTGGAGAAAATCGAAGTCCAAACCGACAGGGTAGCAAAAATCGTGAAAAATCTATTGAACTTTGCACGGAATCCCTCTGAATCAGCCTTTCAGAAAGTCGATCTCAGTGAGAATCTGCAGGAGATCATCTCGCTGATCGATTATAAACTAAAAAATATGAACATCGATCTCCAGCTGGATATTCATCCGATAAAATCCATATGGGCACAAGGAGAAAGAATCCAACAAGTCTTCATCAATATTATCCTTAATGCGATGGATGCCATGCCTGAAGGAGGAAAGCTAAAGATCCTGCTCGATCAAACAGATAACCAGGCTATGGTCATAATCGAGGATACGGGTACAGGGATCAAAGACCAGCATCTGCCCCATATTTTTGATCCTTTCTTTACCACAAAAGGCATCGGAAAAGGGACAGGCCTCGGCCTTTCCATCAGTTATGCCATCATAAAGGAACACGAGGGCCGGATAACCGTGGAGAGCGAAAGTGGGAAGGGTTCCCGTTTCGTCATTTTTATCCCGATGGACTTAGACAAAAGAAAATCGAACAAGCTCGGTCCATCATGAAAGAAATAACATGAGTCAAAACGGATTGATACACATCATTGACGACGAACCGATCATTCATGAGGTTCTTGGCGATTTGTTAACCACGGAGGGTTATGAGGTGGAGAGCTCGCTCGATGGAGAGGAAGCGCTAGAAAAATATTCTCCAGATTCCTGTGATCTTATCCTCCTTGATCTTTTGATGCCTGGGATGAACGGAATCGAAGTATTGAAAAGGATAAAAAAGATCGATCCCCAAGCTGTCATCATCATCATCACAGCCTATGCATCGGTGGAGTCCGCCATTTCAGCCATGAAAATCGGAGCTTTTGATTACATCCAAAAGCCATTCAAGCATGATGAATTGCTACTGACTATCGAACGGGCCAGGGAACACAAAAATCTCCAGAACGAAAATATCCGACTGAAATACGAACTCAGCCGAAAATTCAGTTTCGAAAACATCATCGGCAAGAGCAATGTGATGAACAATGTCTTCGAAACCATCAAGGCATCCGCGCCAACCCGCAGCACAATATTGCTACAGGGAGAAAGCGGAACGGGCAAAGAGCTGGTGGCCAGAGCCATCCACCAGAACAGCGACCGTGCGAATGCTCCATTCATCATTGTCAACAGCGGCTCTCTTCCACCAGACCTGCTGGAAAGCAATTTGTTCGGCCACTTAAAAGGCGCATTTACAGGCGCTGTCAGCGATAAAAAAGGGCTTTTTGAAGCGGCCAATAAGGGTTCGATTTTTTTTGATGAAATTTCTTCACTCAATATGGAAACACAGGCCAAATTACTCCGCGTCATGCAGGATCGTGAGTTCATGAGGCTTGGTGGTACCAAAACAATCAAGGTCGACGTGCGCGTTATTGCTGCTACCAACACGGATCTGGAGGAGCAGATAAAGGAGAAAAAGTTCAGGCCGGACCTGTTCTTCCGTCTCAATGTCATAAAAATCGAACTGCCACCTCTCCGAGATCGGAAAGAGGATATTCCTCTTCTCGTGAAGCATTTCCTGGATATCTACAGCGAAGAAAACCAAAAAGAAATTATCGGTATCAGTGAAGAAGTCATGGAAGTTTTCGTAAATTACGAATGGCCAGGAAACATCCGGGAATTGGAAAATCTGATAGAGAGAGCCGTCGTCTTAACCAAAACAAAACAAATCACAAGAAATAATTTACCTCCGTTTTTGTATGAAATCAACAGAAAACAGGGAAGCGCTGGTATGTCTTCAAATAATGCCGGGACCCTCAAAGAGCAGACACAACGATTCCAGAAAAATTGGATTTTAGAGGCTTTAAGAAAATCGAACGGTGTTCAGAAAAAAGCGGCTCAACTATTGGGAGTCAAACCCACCACACTCAACGAGATGATCAAAAGAATGGAAATAGATATCAACAATCTTGATAGCTAAACCAGGGAAAAAATACCCCTCAATCAGTAAAATTTGCCAGGAACGGTGTAATCTGGATTTATTTGTATTCTTTTTGGCCTATGGGTAAGATCGAACTGAATGTTGACTTCCTTCCTATCAACAACAACCATCTTCCGGACAATTATTCCATCCTCGATCCATTCCAGCCTTAAAGGAAAGATGAATGGATCTCCCTGTTGGGATATGTGAAATTTCAGCCGGTATTTATCAGCCACCCGTTCGGTATCATGGGTGACTTTCACAACAGGAAGTTTAAAGGATTCAAACCAGGCATCAAAAAAAGGCCTTAAATCTTTCTCATATATTTCCGAAAGAGTGACCACAAAATCATTTGTCCTTGCCGCGCGGTATTTGAATTTTTTGAAAAACTCTCTGATCCCCGAGAAAAACACCTCCTCACCGAGCATGTCTTTGAGCATATTCAAGGCTAACGAGCTTTTGTTGTAAACAATCGTTTGAAAAGCATAAAAATCAAAATGGCTGATTCGGGATCCGAATATTATTGGACCCCATTTTGCTTTTTTTTCGGTCCATTCAGACATTTTTTTCAGGATGCTCTCAAAGGCTGTTTCTCCATATTTTTCTTTCAAATACAAAATCGTCGAAAACTGTGCCAATCCTTCGCTAATCCACTGGTCGTGGTGCCTTTCCCAAGTGACGCCCTGACCCCACCATTGATGAGCAATTTCATGGGCAAGATAATATTCGTGCCATCGAGTCAGATTGACTGGGTTGTTTATTCTTACAAGACGGGCACCTTGGATTCGCGGGAGCTGGTTCAACACGATAAAAGATGCCGGGCTATGACCGCCACTTTCTTGCCAGGTTCTATGTATTATGCTAAGGCTCTCAAAAGGATAAGGCCCGAATTTACTCTCATAAAATTGCACAATTTTCTTAGATTCTTGGAGAAAATCCATCCTGGGCAAAATGACACCTGGAGTCCTAAAATATTTGATAGGGAAAGGATCCCTATCTTCACTTTTCTTCTGCAGTTTTCCCACGATAAACGACATATACTTGATTGGTTTCTGGGATTCAAAGATACAGACTTTCTGTCCGACCTTTTTAAGTTCTTCCACTTTATCCGATTGCTGCACTTCAGATTCCTCGACAAGAACTCCATTTGAGATAACCGAAAAATCGGGCGGTATGATTATCTTTATACGAGCTGTGAAGTAATCCCCCTCTGGCGGCACAGGATACCATTGCGAATTAAGGCTATAAAAATAGGTTTCTGACCGGGGAGGAATATAAATTAACAAATCATCGATCTGCCCAACAGAAATGGCATCCTCCTCAATATGCCTGGGCAATATCATTCCTCGGTAATAAATTTTTATCTTTGCCACCCGATTGCGCGGAATAGGTTCGATAAAATAGACATACAGGTTCCTGCGAAGTCTATCCTTAGCAAACAATAGCTCATTGTTGTCATCATCCGTGATGTGAAGAATCTCAAGATCAGGATTCAACTTGAGCTTCACCTTATCCAGGTTATTCGATTTTGATTCAATTTCAATCTCAGCTCTTCCAGAAATATATTTGTTATCTGGCTCATAATCCAAATCCATCACGTATCTCAAGACATCGAACTTCTCCTCGAAGGAAATAAAAAACCTCTTTTCTCCCTCTGCTTGAGGCGAGTAGATGTTCAAGAACCTCTGCTCCGTCCACTGGTAAAGAGTGACTTCTTCTTCAGCAAAGGGTGAGAAAATATAGGTGAATTTGCCGATTTTTTTCCCCTCGAATTCAATAACGGACTCTTCATCCTGAGGGATAACAGAAAGCAGCATGCCATTCAAAGAGTTTTCGATGGTAAAAGACCGGGAATAGTGTTTGGTAAAAAGGGAATAGGCTCTGTTTTTCTCGGATTGACCGATAGGAAGGCTGTTTCCCTCCCTTCTTTCAATCCGGACGTTTTTTTCAAACAAGGAATTTGAGCAACGTACGAACACATAATTGAGACGATCTTGAAGATATCTTTTTTTATACACCAATTCGAGTTGGTGCTTTTCTCTCGGGAGAGAGGGAGTAAAACGCAGCTCTCCCTCTCCGACGACCAAAAGAGCTGTTTCAATATCCGGAAGGTTGTCATAGAAGACAATCGGATTGTGAAAGGTGATTTGGATATCCGCATGCCTGATATCCACACGGCTCACTATCTCCTCTCGGCCAGACGGGATCCTTATTTTGTACAAATTCTGGACATCTCTCGTGATCCCTTTTTCCTTTATCTGCCACTGATTCGATAAATTCTCAAGGTCCAATTGCCAGATCTCGATCACGACTGCATCCAGATTTTCAAATAACACATTGAGGTATGTCCTGATGCCATTCTCGGTCCTAATCTGCCTTTGGGTTCTGAAGACTGAAACGCTATCCAGATTGAGCTGTTCAAACTTTTCCCTCAGGGCTAATTCCTCTCGTTCCCTTATCTCGGGAGCAAAATTATCAAGATAGGCCTCGATGTCCCTTTGTTTCAGCGAACTCTCGATCCTGTCTAGGAGATCTTGGATATCCTGAGCACCAAAAGAGGAGGAAATGACAACAGGACAAATACAAATTATGAGAAGGAGTCTGACTAATTTTGTTTTGATCACGTTTCTATTATAGCAAATCCCTCTATTTCTCTAGCTCAGGATGATAACCCAGCAATTTTTATGCCACTTCAGTAGCAGGAGGGTGTTGCTTCTTTTCTACGGAAAGGACTGGGATAAAATCAGATATCATTTTGATAGCAGGCATAAAATGTAAAGAAAATTTACTGTTTCAGTTTCCGCCAACATCTTCTTCCCATGTCACGAAGCTATGATAGAATTCTCTGTCACCCTCCTCTAAACCACGTGTAATCTCAGTTATATGGACCGTGGAAGCACCAAGGGCCTCTACAGCATAATCCAGTCCTTTTTCTGGGTCAACATTATCGCCACACGTGTAAAAATCAATGGCCCCATATCCAAATTCAGGCCAGGTATGCGAGGAAATGTGTGATTCGGAAATCACCACCACCCCACTCACTCCATGCGGAGGAAACCTGCTGAAAGAGACGGACCAAACCTGTGCTCCTGCAATTTCTGCAGCTTTAACCAAGATCTGTTGAACCTTTTCAACACTCGATATGATTTTGGGATCACAACCAGAAGCTTCCACGATATAATGATGACCGATAGCCTTATGTATCTTTTTCGCCATAATTCTCTCCTCAACTGGAAAGACTGGACTCATTATGGCAAAACCTATCCTGCTGTCAAGCAAAAAACTCCCAGCAAACAGTCAGGCAAGCAGAAAAGGAGGCCAACCGGAGGTGAGCGGGCAAAGTCAGTTTTAAACGAGTATACGTCTTTCCTCTTTAACCACATTCAATACAATATGCGTAACTGTCCTGTCCACGTATTCTAAAGAAAGCAAACTTTTGATAAAATCATTCAAATCCTGCCGGTCTTTAAAATACCCGATGATCAAGGAATCCCACTCCCCGGTTATATCATAGATGGAAACCACTCTTGTATCTTTGGCAACCTTTTTCTGTGTTTCCAACAGTTTTCCTTTGGAAATACGCAAGGCAATGATGGCGATGAGATTCAATCCAAAATATTCCGGTTCTACCAAAGGGATGTATCCCCGAATGAATCCCGATTCTTCCAATTTTTTTACCCTGTTGATCACTGCGGTTACAGAGGTTTCGACTTCCTTGGCCACATCGCGGAAGCTTTTGCGCGCATTTTGATTGAGCACACGGACAATTTTTCGATCCAGGTCATCTATCATCCCAACCTCCATACAAATGTCACGTAATTACCATAATATTGGTGTAATTATAGCATATCGTCACTATTATGTTGACAGCTGTTATTCATTTCGCATAATAATAGTATCTTCGAAAATCAGGCCCATGGTGTCACAAAATGACAGGAAGCCGACATCAACAGCGTACAAAAAAGAATCTAAGGAGAAATCATGGCTCAAGAATTACCAAAGAACTTGAAAAGATACGGTTTTGAAAACCATGAAGAAGTTTTGGATACTGTCCACGATCCATCGAGCAAAATAGAGTTCATTCGGATCATGTTTTCGGATATTTTAGGCAGGCCGATGGATTTTTCGATCCCCTCCAGCGAGCTAACAGGCGCTTTCCGTGATGGGAGGGGATTTGACGGATCATCAGTAGAAGGGTTTGTACGGGTTGAGGAGTCCGACCTAGTCATAAAGCCAGATCCTGAGACTTTCCGCGTTTTGCCCTGGGAATATGCTGGTTTTGATAATAGCACCTCTTGGAGAGAGGGCGTCATGTTTGGGGACATCTATACCCCTGAGGGAAATCCATACGAAGGAGATTCCCGTTATGTTCTCAAGAATGTTTTAAAAAAAGGGAAAGATAAATTTGGTATCGATGAAATAAAGGTCGGACCCGAGCTGGAATTTTTTATTTTCCCGAACAACAAAGAAGCCAGGCCTCTAGATGAAGGAGGCTATTTTTTTTCCGGACGCCATGGAGAAATTCGCAAGGAAATTCAACTCCTTCTCAAGAGGATCGGCATCGAATCAGAATATGATCACCACGAAGTGGCCCATGGGCAGCACGAAATAGACCTCCATTATCTCAGCGCAGTAGAAATGGCTGATACATGCATGCTCTTTCGATACATGGTTAAAAAAGTCGCCAGAATGCATAATCTATACGCCACCTTCATGCCCAAACCCCTAAACGGCCAGAATGGCAGCGGGATGCATTTGCATCAATCCCTGTGGAACGGGGAGATGAACCTATTTTTCGAAAAAAACGACACCTATCATTTATCAAAAATGGCCCAACATTATATCGCGGGAATCATGACACATTCTCGGGAGATTTCTGCTGTCCTCTGCCAGTGGACAAATTCTTACAAGAGGCTGATCGAGGGATATGAAGCCCCTGTCTATGTGGCCTGGGGACAACGGAACAGGTCCGCCTACATCCGAGTTCCCGAATACCAACCGGGTAAGGAACAGGCGGCACGGATCGAACTCCGCTCGCCCGATCCAGCTTGTAACCTTTATTTGGCTTTCGCTTGCATGTTCATGACCGGTTTTACTGGCATCCGACAGGAATACGAACTCCCGGACCCGGTAGAAGAGAATATCTACGTCATGAGCCGTGCTGATCAGAGGAGTCTCAATATAAAAACACTGCCACAAAGTCTCGAAGAAGCCGTTAAAATCATGAGCCAAAGCGAGCTGCCCAGACAGATCCTCGGTAAATATATTTTTAATACGTTCATTGCCAACAAACAGCGGGAAATCGATGAATACAGAAGCAATGTTTCTAAAGAATATGACAAACAAGTCAGCGAATTCGAAGTCGAGAAATACCTACCCTTCTTGTGAAATCCTGCTGTAGTCTCAAAGAAGAGGACCGTATGGTTTTCCGCGTAAAAAAAACATCTTGATCGTGCAAAATTGGCAAGTGAACAGATTCTCGCTTTACGCAATGGAGAGGATATGCTATAAATGACCTCAGGTGAAACATGACTATAATCGAAGGAATTATCAGTGCGTTCGTCGTGCTTTTTGCTATCACAGTGCATGAGGCATCCCATGGATGGGCCGCGCTTAAAATGGGAGATCCCACGGCTTATCAAATGGGAAGGATCACGCTGAATCCCATCCGCCATATCGATCCCATCGGGACTGTTCTTCTCCCGGCAATGCTGATCATCATGGGCGCTCCGCCTTTTGGATGGGCCAAGCCCGTTCCCGTCAATCCGCTCAACCTGAAGGATCCCCGCAGGGATAATCTCATCATATCGATCGCGGGTCCTGCGTCCAACATATCGGTTGCTGTTGTCGCCTTTATCATTCTAAAGATCCTGATGCATCTTGACCCACGCCTTTTCTATTCAACTGGGGGAGGAGTTTCAAGCCTATTTTCACCGTTAATTACCATCGTGTATTACACAATCGTGATAAACGTTATATTGGCCTTTTTTAACCTCATCCCTATTCCACCGCTGGATGGGAGCGGGGTCGTTATGGGGCTGATTTCCGAAGAGGCCGCACAAAAATATGAGCAAATCCGCCCGTATGGGTTTTTTATCCTGATTTTGCTGATCATGACAGGCTTTATAGGCAGAATACTGGGGGTCGTGCTCCGGATCGTGAACTCTTTTATCTATTGAGGAAAAGCATGAGCGATAAAAAGAAAAAAGTCGTGTTCAGCGGGATGAGGCCGACGGGGCCGCTTCATCTTGGGCATATGGCAGGCGCACTCCAGAATTGGATCCGTCTCCAGGATGAATACGATTGTTATTATTCCATCGTAACCTGGCATGGATTCAGTTCGGAGTACCAAAACCCCCAGGTTATCCGCAATTTTGCATATGAATACGCAGCCGGCTGGCTGAGCGTCGGCCTGGACCCGAACAAAAGCGTAATTTTTGTCCAGTCTGAAGTTAAGGAACACGCCGAACTCCATCTTCTGCTTTCCATGATCATTCCCCTGCCCTGGCTGCAAAGAGTTCCGACATTCAAGGAAATGCAGAGGGAGGTCACGGATAAGGACCTCAACACCTACGGATTCCTGGGATACCCTGTTCTTCAGACGGCCGATATCATCCTGTACAAGGGCAATGCTGTCCCTGTCGGTGAAGACCAGGCATACCATCTAGAATTGGCACGGGAAATCACACGGCGATTCAATAGGCTTTACGGAGAGATCTTTCCCGAGCCTCAGATATTGCTCACAGAAGTCCCGAAGCTGGCCGGCACGGATGGGCGCAAGATGAGCAATTCGCTCCACAATGCCATTTATCTTACGGATCCTCCTGATGAGATCCGGAAAAAAATAAGTCCTATGGTGACCGACACGCGCCGCAAACGGAAGACAGATCCAGGAGTCCCGGAAGACTGCCCCGTGTTTACGCTGCACAAAGCATTCGTGGAAAAAGAGAAAAGAGAAGAACTGGCAAAAGGGTGCCGAACAGCGGGCATCGGCTGTCTGGAATGCAAAAACGTGCTTATCGAAAAGCTGATCGAAACTTTAACTCCTCTCCAAGAAAAGAGGAGAGAGTTTGATAAGAAACCCCAAAAAGTCTGGGATACAATAGAAGAAGGAAACAGGAAAGCGAGAGAAACGGCCCAAAAAACGATGGAAGAAGTCAGAGAAGCTATAGGTCTATGATCACGGGTCTTATTATCTAGATGGAAGAGGCGAGAGATTATCAGGTTAACCTTGAGGTTTTCCAAGGGCCTCTTGACCTCCTTCTTTTTCTCATCAGAAAGAAAAAGATCGATATTCATGATATCCCGATTGCCACGATCACAAGAGAGTATTTGGCTTACCTCAACCAAAAAGCAAAGATCAACCTGGAACGCGAGGGAGAATTCCTTTTGATCGCAGCCCTTCTGATCTACATCAAGTCCCAAATGCTTTTGCCCAGGGAAAGCGAATTGGAGGGCGAGGACGATCCACGCAAAATCCTGGTAGATCGGCTTTTGGACTTCCAAAAAATTAAGGCTGCCAGCACACTCCTAAGGGAAAAAGAGGGGCAGCAGAAAAGGCTTTGGAAAAGATCGGCCCCACCACCATTGCCCATAAAACAGGAAGTGGAATTGGTGGAGGTGTCTGTTTTTGAACTGGCAGAGGCATTCCTCTCCCTGATGAAGAGGAAGGAGCAGGAGAACATACGCCTGATCCACGGAAAAGAGTATTCACTGGAAGAAAAAATGAAGGAATTGATCGAGAGGCTCAAGGAAAATGGTTATCTTGACTTTCGCGAATATTTCAACAGTCAAGAAAGCCTGGAAGAAGCTCTGACATCCTTTTTTTGCCTGCTCGAACTGATCAAAGCCCGTGTTGTCATTGCTGTTCAAGAAAGCCTGTTCCATCCGATCAAAGTATGGCCCACACAAGGGGTTCCGTCATGAGGACCCGGCTCAAGGATGTTATCGAATCATTGATTTTCGTTTCTTTGGAACCGCTTAATCTAGAAAAAATCAAAAACATTTGCACAGAATTCTCGAACTCTGAAATCGAAGAAGCCATACAGGAGCTTGTGGAGAGCTACGTGTCCAATGAAAGGGGGATCCAGATTATCCAGGCAGCCGGAGGTTACCTGTTTTCGACAAAATCCGAGCATGACCAATGGATTCGACGGCTGCTCAGCCTGGAAAACAAGAGCAAACTTTCGCATGCAGCACTGGAAACACTGGCTACCGTAGCTTATCATCAGCCGGTAACCCTTGCCGAGATATCGGCGCTGCGTGGCGTGGACGCCTCCTATTCCTTGAAATCATTGCTCCAGAAAAAACTGGTCAAGATAACCGGAAGAAAAAAAAGTCCGGGAAGACCCTTGATATACAGGACCACGGATAAATTTTTGACCTATTTCGGACTGAACAACATCAAAGATCTGCCTTCGGAAGAAGAAATTCTAAAAATACTGGACGAGGAAAAAATACTTGACTAGAAGGGATCTTTTTCTTATCCCCCTTTTTATTTTTCTTGTCTCTTGCCAACCACAAACCTTAAAAGTCCTGGAACCTCCTGCCGATCATCATCAGCCATATGATTATATCGGAAAAAAGGGCATGGTTGTTGCTGCCCATCCCGAGGCTGTTAAAGCAGGCCTAAACACGCTCAAGAGAGGAGGGAATGCTGTGGATGCCGCCATCGCCACGGCTTTCGCCCTGAATGCCGCGGAACCATTTGCCTCTGGAATTGGGGGCGGCGGATTCATGATTATTTTTCTGGCCGAAGAAAAAAAGGCCACTGTGATTAATTTCCGGGAGAGGGCCCCGGCCAAGGCTTTTCCTTCGATGTACCTGGATAAAGATAATGTTCAGGATATCTGGAGAAAATCCCATGGACTTGCGGTTGCCGTACCCGGTGCCCTTGCAGGATGGGTCTACGCCCTGAAAAAATACGGTACCATGAATTTGAAAAACGTGTTGGAATCAGGAATCCAGATCGCCGAACAGGGAATCCCGGTGAGCCCGACCTTCAGCCAGATCAACAAGGACGAGTATGAAAAAATCCTCCAGAACTCGGGAGAATCGAGCTCCTATCTCCATGATGGATTTCCGTATGAACCCGATGACATCTACAGAAATCCAGAACTAGCCCAAACGCTCAAACGTCTCATATCTCACGGATGGCAGGACTTTTACGACGGCCAGATCGCTCAAGGAATCGTCCAAGCTGTCCAACGCAACGGTGGGATTATGAGCCTGGAAGATCTTGCCCAATATTCCCCTATCGAACAATCTCCCTTAAGGGGAACATACAAAGACTACACCATTTACACCGTCCGTCCCCCAAGCTCTGGAGGATTGCACATCCTCCAGCTTCTCAATATCATTGCCCATTGGCCCGTTCGGGAATGGGGTTTCAACTCAACCTTATACATCCATCATTTGAGCGAAGCTTTCCGATTCATATTCGCGGACAAGGCGCGTTTTCTGGGTGATCCTGATTTCACGGTGATTCCCGTCAAACAGCTTTTATCTGAAGATTATGCCAGCCAGATCACGTCCAGAATACATCCCGGCCATCTTCAAGCATCCTACCCCTATGGAAGGTTCGATAAAAACCAAATCGAAAAGGAAAACACAACCCACCTGGGTGTTATCGACAGCCAGGGAAACATTGTGAGTCTGACACAGTCTATAAACGACTTCTTCGGCTCGGGCATCGTCCCTGAGGGGTACGGATTTCTTTTAAACAATGAAATGGCTGATTTTTCCCCTTATCCCGACTCTGTCAATTCCCCCAGTCCGTACAAAAGGCCGGTCAGCTCGATGGGACCTCTCATTCTTTTCAAAAAGGATATGCCCCTTCTCGTTCTCGGCTCACCCGGAGGAACACGAATCTTCACATCTCTCACACAAATCATCATCAATGTTATCGAATTTGGAATGTCTCTGGATGAGGCCATCGAAGCGCCCCGTTTTTTTACCTATTCGTCAGAGGGTGTCGCAAAAAGACTTTTTGTCGAATCCCGAATCCCGCAGCATATACTCCAATCCTTGGAGGAGATTGGTCATATGATCGAGGTCAGAGAGGCATATGACAAATATTTCGGCGGCGCCCAAGGCATTTTGATCGATCGAAACAAAAATGTATTGTACGGAGGTGCTGACTCCCGGAGAGATGGGTCAGGGGCTGGATATTGATATTCCAAAAGGAAAAGGCAAAGACAGAGGATAGAAAATGAAAAAATGCTTGAAGTTTTTATTGATCCTCATCTCAGCGCTCTCGCTTTTTTTTGTCTCAGAGAGTTTTGCGCAATCTCATCCTCGATTCGAGCAGCCTCTTCTCATCACATCTGCAGGTCAAAGCGCAGATGTCCAAATAGGGGGAGTGCTTGCCAAGCGGGCTGGTCTCATGGCCACCCTTTCCAAGAATGCCACATATCAAGAGCTCGCGGATAAAAAAACTCTGGCTCTTGTTATCGGTGTAAGCATGAAAGGATTGGGAGCTGCCGGCTTGGACCTGGATCAAGAAAAGACCAGGGTGACGGATCTGATCGAAGAAGCTCAAAAAAAGGATATCCCCATTCTCTGTCTCCACCTCGGAGGAGAAGCAAGGAGAGGGGAACTTTCTGATCAGATGATCCGAGCCTTTCTTCCATATGCCCAGATGGTTATCGTCGTAAAATCCGGAAACAAGGATGGTCTCTTCACTCAAATCTGCACAGACAAAAAAATTTCTCTTTTAGAAGTGGACAGAACCAGTGAAGTCCAAGAACCTTTGAAAAGCATATTTGCTCCTATTGGGTAACGTCTGACATCATGCTTTTTTTATGAATCGGATCAACGGATAAACGTGTCGGAAGCAGTCATTTTCCTTTTAATGGTGGGGATTTTTGCCATCCTGGCAATGATCTTGAAACTCCCTATCGGGGTTTCCTTGGCGATTTCGGCTTTAGCTGGAGCGCTTTTAGGCGGCAAGGGCCTTGCCCTTCGCCATCTTGTCGAAGGATCTTTCGGATATTTTGAAACCATTCTGATCATCCTAGCAGCCATGATATTCATGAAAGTCCTCCAAGCTTCCGGTATATTGGATTCCATTACGGCCCTTATGCTCAAAACCTTCTACAGAAAAAAGCTCCCACTTTTGCTCACAGTCATGGTATTGATCATGTTTCCCGGAATGATCACCGGATCTTCGACCGCCGCTGTCCTTACCACAGGTGTGTTGGTAGCTCCCGTGTTGATACGACTGGGATTATCCAAAGTCAAGGCCGCAGCTCTTATCGCCATGGGAGCCATTCTCGGGATGATTGCCCCCCCGGTGAATATTCTGGTCATGATCATGGGAGCGGGAGTGGACATGCCATATGTGGGCTTGACTCTGCCTCTTTTGATCATCGTTGTGCCGTTAGCCCTAGTCATTTCTCTATGGTTAGGATACAAGGACATCAAGATTATCCGGTATGACGAGATGAAATCAATCCTGCCAGAATCTGTCTTTTCCTTGTTTGGATTCCGGCTTTACTTGCCTCTAGTTGTTGTCCTTGTTTTGATGTTGAGCCAGAGTCTTTTGGCGGATATTATGCCGGACATCGGGATTCCGGCCATTTTCATGCTGGGAAGTCTCGTCGGCCTATTCTGCGGCCGTCCATTCCATTTTCTAAAAATTACTCAGGAAGCTGTCAAAGAAGCTATGCCTATCCTTTCTATTCTGGTGGGCGTTGGTATGTTCATCCAAATCATGACCCTGACAGGGGGAAGAGGTTGGGCTGTTATTTCTTTCCTGTCCTTGCCCCCTGTGCTCCTGTATCTCGGCATAGGAATCAGCATGCCTCTGTTCGGGGCCGTTTCGGCATATGGTTCCGCTTCCATCTTGGGCGTTCCGTTCATCCTGGCGCTTATCAACAAAAACGCCATCATCACGGCTTCAGCTCTTTCTGCCATAGCCGGGCTTGGGGACCTCATGCCGCCCACAGCACTGGCCGGTATGTTTGCGGCACAAGTTATCGGAGAAAAGAATTATTTCAAAGTTCTCCGCTATTGTATCGTCCCCGCCTTTTTCTTGCTCTTCGTCGGAATAGGCGTTTTGCTTCTGGCGCCCATACTGGATAAATTTATATAGGAAAAAGCATGATACAGATTATTTATCATTTCTTGGTCCTTTATTTAACCTTCCATCTCATCTGGTTTGTCATCCGAGAGAAAAAATTTTGGAACCAATTGAGTGGAGTGATTGTGCTTATCATGTTTCTGTTGCGACTCTTACTCATCAAATGAAAAAACATCAAGCCACTGCTTTTCTTCTCCTCCTTTTGGCAGCCTTGGTCTGTTTTTTTGCGGGCCGAGAATTCCTGACTATGCACGAGGAGGAAGCCGTATACCCAAGCCCACATCTGACGATAAAAAAAAGACTCAGTGATTATTTTCCTGGGTTGAAAAACTCTCCCGGAGACTCATCCGTTTACATATTCGAGGGTCAGAAAATGGGAGGGACTCTTCTCATCCTCGGAGGAACACATCCGAATGAGCCGGCAGGATTCATCACGGCCGTTCTTCTTGTGGAAAATTTAGAGGTCACCCAAGGAAAAGTCATCATCGTTCCTCGAGCTAACAACAGTGGATTTATGCACAGCGATCCACAAGAGGGAAATCCACAAAGATATTCTTTGAGCACTCCAGGAGGCCCAAGATGGTTCCGCTACGGATCGCGACTGACAAACCCCATCCACCAATGGCCTGATTCTGTTTTGTATGTAAACCCAGCAGGACAAAAATTATCAGGAACAGAAAGCCGAAATCTCAACAGGAGCTATCCTGGACGAAAACATGGAAAACTGACAGAAAAAATCGCGTATGCCATCATGCAGGTTATCGACAATGAAAAGGCCGATCTTGCCGTGGACCTCCATGAAGCAGCGCCCGAATATCCTGTCATCAATGCCATTGTTTTCCACGAGAACAGCGCCGAACTGGCTGCCGTAACTCTGATGACCCTTCAGATGGAAGGAGTGGATATCCGGTTGGAGGCCTCCCCTCCCAATCTCAGAGGTTTGAGCCACCGTGAATGGGGTGATTTTGCCAAAACTCGTGCCGTCCTTTTGGAAACGGCTAACACATCCCATGGGAGGCTGAAAGGGAGACCTTCGGCAACCCTTATCATTAATGGAAAGGATAAAAATTACATGAAGGCTGCCCAGCTGGGACTGCTATTTGTACCGTTTGACGAGGATGGTATCTCACTTAAACAAAGAGTATCCCGTCATCTCGCTTCACTTAGAGCCCTCGTCTCCGGCCTCCACGAACTCCATCCCGACCTCTGCATCCAACTGGATAACTTACCCAATCCCATTGAAGTCCAAAAGGTTGGAATAGGTCCCTATCTCACCCCTTCCAAATAAGCTTAAGTCCAGATTTTACCTATATTTAGGATTGACAGAGAGGATTCAAATAAGATAGTATAAGCATTCTTTCTTCACAAAAAAATGGAAGTCATATTAAAGAAAAACATAAGTCTTTCCGGGGGAGCGTCATCTCCTCCTAAGGCTATCCTGGAAGCTGCGGCTAGGATAAAATCTAGCTATAAGCCCCAATATCTTTCAGAAAAGAGGGTTCAATGTCAGAGCTAATCAAAAATCCAAAAAAAGAAGACGATATCACGAACGAGGATTATGCCGATCTTCTCGAAAAGTACCAATTCAACACCAAAGAACTATCGCCAGGCAAACTTCTCAAAGGGAAAGTGATTAAAGTCACATCGACCCATGTTCTAGTGGACGTGGGATTCAAGTCCGAGGGCATCATTCCGATCGAAGACTTCATCGACCACAAAGACCCCAAAACTTTTCAGCCCGGGGATGATGTGGAAGCCGTCCTTGAAAAAAGCAATCTCAAAGAGGGATATCTCATTCTTTCCAAAAAGAAAGCCATCGCGATAAAGGCATTGAACAATCTGGAAAAAGCCCATCAGCACAACAGTTGGATTGTCGGAAAAATCGTATCAAAAATAAAAAATGGATACAACGTCAATGTGGGAATCATGGCCTTTCTCCCCGATTCACATGCAGATGTGAAACTGGTGAAAGATTCGGATAAACTTATCGGGAATCTGTACAAGTTCAAAGTGATCAAGTTTGACAGGAGGGCAGAAAATGCTGTTTTATCCCGAAAACTATATCTCCAGGACGAGAGAGAGAAAAAAAAGAGACGTGTCTTCGACCAGTTAAGTTCAGGAAAAAAAGTAAAGGGAAGAGTGAAATCCCTCACGAATTTTGGCGTCTTTATCGATTTAGGCGGGATAGAAGGTCTTATGCACATCTCGGATATGTCTTGGGGGAAAATCACCCACCCTTCCGAGATTTTCGAGGTCGGACAGGAAATCGAGGCCATTGTGCTCGGTTTCGATGAAAAAGAAGAAAAAATTTCATTGGGATACAAACAACTCAGCAGTGATCCCTGGGAAGATATCGAAGGAAGATATATGGTGGGGCAAAAAGTCGCTGGGAAGGTGGTCAGCCTAACCGATTTTGGTGCCTTTGTCGAACTCGAGCCTGGGGTGGAAGGATTAGTCCATGTGTCGGATTTGTCTTGGTCCCGCAAACCTGTTCATCCTAAAAAAGTACTCTCCCAAGGAGAAGAAGTTACCGTCACCATACTAGCCATAAATCCTTCCACGAAAAGAATCTCCTTGGGTCTCAAACAAATCACACCCCATCCGTTAGAATCATTCAGGCAAATGTACAGCCCGGGATCTCGTGTAAAGGGAACCATAACCAACATCACAGACTTCGGGGCATTCATTGAGGTGGAAAAGGGAATCGAAGGGCTCATACATATTTCAGACATGAGTTGGAAAAAAATCAAACACCCTTCTGATCTACTTAAAGTAGGGGAGGAAGCCGAAGCCATCATCCTCAATATAGATGTGGACAAGCAAAAACTCTCTTTAGGTATCAAACAATTGGAAGGAGATATCTGGGAAGATTTTTTCAAGCGTCAAAAGGTGGGAGATCTTGTCAAAGTGAGGATCGTTCGTCTTGCCAGCTTTGGCATCTTTGTCGAAATCACGCCAGGCATCGAAGGCGTTGTATTTCTTTCAGAACTGGATGATCACAAAATCGATAATCCAGCGGACGTCTTTAAGGTTGGGGAAGAAAAACTTGCCAAAATCATTAAATTGAATCAAGAGGAAAAAAAGATATCTCTAAGTTTCAGACAAGCACAGATGGAAGTGCAAAAAATGGAATACCAAAAGTATGTCCAAAGCCAGAATGACAGGCTGACGCTGGGTGATTTGATGAAAGATAAGTTGAAAAACTTAGAGGCTCCGCGAAAGAGAACAAAAAAAACAACGAAAAAAAAGGAGGAAAAGAATGATAAAAGCTGATCTCATCAACAAAATCGCAAAGGAAATGAACATCTCAAAGCAGGAAGCAGAAGAGGGAGTCAATCTTTTCTTTCAAACGATGAAAGAAGCATTGTTGAGAGGAGAAGAAATAGAACTCAGAGGATTCGGCAGTTTTCGATTTCGCACACGAGGTGCGCGGTCAGGAAGAAATCCACGCACAGGCAAACCCGTCCAAGTTCCTCCAAAAAAAGTTTTGTATTTCAAACCGAGCAAATTGATAAAAAGCATGATCAACAGGTAATGGAGTACCTCACCGCACCGTGGAGGGAAGAATATGTTAAAGAAGTGTTCAAAATGAAGGGGTGTATCTTCTGTCAAGCGCTAAAGCAGATAAATGACAAGGAATGTTTTATCCTATATAGAGGCAATCACAATTTCATTCTGTTGAACAAATACCCATACACTCCGGGGCACATGATGATCGCTCCGTACAAACATCTGAATTCCATAGAGTTGGCGGAAAAAAAATCTTCAGGGGAAATGATGGAACTTCTCACAAAATGCTTGGGAATTTTAAGAGAGCATTATAAACCTCAGGGTTTTAATACCGGGATGAACATCGGCCACAGCGCGGGAGCAGGTGTAGCGGATCATTATCATCTGCATATCATTCCCCGCTGGATTGGAGATTCCAATTTCATGCCTCTCGTCGGAAAAACAAAGGTGGTACTGGAGGATCTCCACACGACCTATGATCAACTCTTCACATATTTCCAAAAAAAGGGCAAGAAATGAATTTCGAACTCACAGAAGACCAGATTCTGATAAGGGAGATGATCAAAGATTTTGCCCAAAACGAGATAAAACCTCGCGCCAAATCTCTAGAGGAATCGCATGAATTCCCCGAGGACCTATTGAAAAAACTTGCTGATCTTGGGATCTTGGGCATGTCTATCCCCACCAAATACGGCGGCATCAAAACTGACACGCTCTCCCTGATGATTACCCTGGAAGAAATAAGCCGGACTCTCCCATCTCTTTCTGTGATCATCAGTGTCCACTGCTCCCTTTTTTCCTATGCCATACTGAAATTCGGCACCGAGCAACAAAAAGAAAAATACCTGCCCAAAGCCGCCACAGGAGAACTGCTTGGGGCTTTTGCCCTTACTGAACCGGGGGCTGGCTCGGATATTCAGGGATTGAACACCAAAGCCGAAAAAATAGGGGATGTTTATGTCTTGAATGGAACGAAAGCCTGGGTAACCACAGGAAGCGATGCTTTGGCTTACATTATATTTGCGTACACGGAAACCCAGCAAGGTGAAAAAAGATTGAGCGCTTTTATCGTAAAAAAAGATTTTCCTGGCCTACGAATCTCCAAGATAGAAGAGAAAATGGGTCTTCACGCATCGGTAACCTCGGAAATTGTTTTGGAAGACTGTCATGTTCCTGTGGAAAACCTCCTTGGAGAAGAAGGCAAGGGGGCTGCGGTAGCGCTCCATTGTCTTGATGGTTCGCGTATCGGCATAGCGGCTCAATCTGTCGGGTTATCTCAACGGGCTCTCGATGAGGCCGCCAAATATGCCAAGCAGAGGGAAGCATTCGGCAAACCCATCGCCCAATTTCAAGCTATCCAATTCATGATTGCCGACATGGCTACTCTCATAGAATCTGCACGATTGCTTACCTATAGGGCATCCGACCTGCTGGACAAAGGGCACCCTTTCTCCAAAGAGGCAGCCATGGCCAAACTCTATGCCTCAGAAGCCGCCAACAAGATAGCCTATCTGGCGCTACAGATACATGGAGGGTATGGATATTCAAAGGAATTCGCCGTTGAACAATTATACAGAGACGCAAGAGTCCTCACTCTCTATGAGGGAACTTCCGAAATACAACGGCTGGTGATCTCACGCCATCTACTGCGAGAATAAAGGGTCTTGGGATCTAAGCTCGCCCAAAGATTGAAGATTCGTGGTATCATGGAAGAAAGAGAAATTGTGAGTGAAAACGCAATAGAGGTGAAACCATGCTTAAATCGATGAGAAAAAATGTGAAATCCCTCGCCCCCACGCTTTGGTTTGTGATCATTGCTTTCATCATCTCCATTTTTGCTGTATGGGGTGGGGCTGGCGCCCTCGGAGAAGGGAGAGGGGCAAACATTTTGGCAACAGTGGGAAAAGAGAAAATTTCGTTGAATCTCTATCAACAAAACTTGAGACAAAGAATAGAGGCCATGCGCAGGGAATTTCGAGAGCTTGATAGCCGGTTCATCCAGCAGCTCAACATTCCCCAGCAAATCCTGAATCAGCTCATCCAGCAATCGCTTCTGACGCAACTGTCCAAAGAAATGGGAGTCAAAGCCACAGACGATGAAATCCGGAAAAAAATCATGAGTTATCCTGTCTTCCAAAAAGATGGACAGTTTGTGGGCTTCACCCAGTACAAGAAAATTCTGGAGTGGAATCGTATCCCTCTTTCTGAGTTTGAAAAGAGCCTGCGGCAGGAAATCATCATGGAAAAAGTTGTGGATGTCATAACGGCAGGCGTCACAGTGACCGAAGAGGAGTTATGGGAAAACTATAAAAAAACCAACGATACGGCCAGGTTGGAATATGTCACATTGGGATTGGACAAAGTGGAGTTGGATAAAGAACCCGATCCTGAGAAACTGGTGGAATATTTCGAAAAAAACAGGGAAACGTACAAAATCCCGGAAAAAAGAGAGGCCGACTATTACTTTATCAAAAACGATGATTTGAAAGCTACTGTCGAATTGACCGATACGGAAATCGAAGCTTATTATGATGACAACACAGCTCGTTTCATAGTGCCTGAACAAACTAGGGCGAGCCGAATCTATCTTCCGTTCGAAGAGCAGGAAAGAAATGATGTTCTAAACCAAGCAAAGGATTTACTCGACAAGATTCAATCCGGGCGAGACTTTGGAGAGCTGGCAATCGGATACTCAAAAGATGAAAAAGCACAGGACGCAGGAGATTGGGGTCTGTACGAATGGAAGAGTTTATCCCAACAAGAACAGGATGAGATCAACAGGCTGTCTCAAGACGATATTTCCGATATCATCGAAATCACAGATGGCGTGGTCATCCTCAAAGTGACGGAAAAAAATCCCGAATCCACGGAACCGCTCGAAGCCGTGAAGGAGAGAATCACCAACATTCTCAAGGATGAAAAAGCACGACAGATGGCAGAAGAGGAAATTGCCCGGTTGGAAAAAGCCGCCAAAAAAGAAAACAGCCTGGATGTCGCAGCACAAACCCTGGGATTAGGGATCCGCAACTCCGGTCTCCTCAAAGAAAATGATCCGTTGGAGGATATCGACCCGTCTGGCTCCATAAGCATGACGCTGTTTAACATCGAGGAGAAAGAAATCTCTTCTCCAATCTACACGTACCAAGGTGTCGGCCTGGCTCAACTGATGAAGATCGAACCTCCTCGTCCGGCCAATTTCGGCGAGGTAAAGCAGGAAGTCAGCGAGGATTTCATGGCCATTGAAAAAAAGGAGCTAGCCATGGAACGGATCAAAGAAGTTAAACAGGACCTCAACAGAAAGAGTCTGGAAGATTTAGCAGAGGATTATTCGTTGGAATACAAAACCGTTGAGGAGCACAAAAGAGGGCAATACCTCGGTGTTATCGGTGAAAACAGAGAGATCGACAAGCTCGCGTTCACTCTTCCGCTCGATGAAGCCAGCGATCCGGTGGAATTCGAATCGGGGTATGCACTGGTGCGAGTCCTTGATCGGAAAGAGGTCACAAGAGAAGAATTTGAAAATGTCAAACAGACCGAAAAAGAAAACTTCCTGGAAGGCAAAAAAAATAAATTCTTTTCATCCTATCTGGCCAAGTTGCAGGAGGATAAAGAAGTAAAAATAAGATACGATCTTTTCCTGAAAACGAATCAGGACATCCTTTCCCGTTTTGGGGGCGAAGAGGAATAGACGGAAAGATGGGATAGAAGGGGAGAATTAGGCTCTGATGAGTTCCATGAAAAGATCCCTCACTCGGCGTTCCATTGCCGCTCGGAACTTCTCTACGCTCGCTGCAAAGTCATTTGACATGTAGTCCATAATATACATCGGCTCACCGATATTGACCTTGATTTTGCCGGGAATGAACACGGGAGATTGCGTGCCAAAAAAAGCCAAAGGTGTTATGGCTACAGGAATGTTCTCTTCTGTGAAGAGATTGTAAGACAGGATAGAGGGCCCCTTCCGGAAAGGGCTGACATAGGGGTTGGGATCATTTTTCGCAATTTTCCCGTTCCCTTGAAGCGCGATAATGGCTCTCCCTTTTTTCAAATATTCTTGACATTTTTCTATCGCCAGTTTTTTCCGTCTTGTCAGGTCCACAGGAATGGTTCCGGCCTTGGGCAAAGAGGATGTTACAAAATTGATTAAGCGGGATATTATGGGATGTAAGGCTAAATTCAAAAAATAGCCGAAGCTTTTCAGATGCAGCTGAAAATGTTCTGTGACAAGAGCGGATAATTCATCTTTGTTGAATATCATTTTGTTAGCTGTGAAAAAGATCGGACGATGCACTATTTTAAAAATAGTCGCCCCATCCTTGAATGTGCCGCAATGGTTACCCACAATGATGTTAGGACCTTCTGTAACAATATTCTTTTTGCCTTTGACTTCTATTTTTTTCCCAAGAAGCAAAAAATCACAGAGTTTTTCAATTTGAGGCCGTATTTTTCTCAATTCCGCTTCAGCATTCAACATTTTTTTCATTATAACATATTGGAATAAAACATGAATAATTCTAAAAAATAGATCCGTCTCCTTTTTTTTGCCCTTTATTTACCCCTCCCCCAGCTACGCTTGAAAATCTGGATAATCCATGATAATTTAGCGATGGAAAAAATTTCCCCCAACATCCTGCGATGAAATCTGAAAGCATGGTCACACTGCTCCGAGGAGGAGACGTTTTTGCGCCATTACCTTTAGGAAAAAGAGATATCTTGATTCTTGGCTCTAAGATCGCGGCTGTCTCTAATCCTGGCAAAATCAAGATAACAGGCCTTCCCGTGTTGGAAGAAGACGCTTCCGACAAAATGGTGATTCCTGGATTCATCGATAGCCATGTTCACATTCTTGGAGGAGGAGGAGAAGGAGGGCCGGCAACCCGGGCTCCGGAAATAACCATACAGAGTATCTTGGCCAGTGGTGTCACCACTTTGATAGGCTGTCTCGGAACGGATGGGACGACCCGCCATATGGAATCCCTCCTCGCCAAAGCCAAAGGACTGGAGATCGAAGGCGTAACCACGTATATTTTTTCAGGTTCTTATCAATTCCCTGTCGTCACTATCACAGGCAGTGTGCGCTCGGATATTTTAATGATAGAAAAAATCATCGGGGCTGGTGAAATCGCCATCTCCGATCACCGCTCCTCCCAGCCCACTTTCGAAGAATTCGCCCGACTTGCCGCCGAGTGTAGGGTGGGAGGGATGTTGGGACAAAAAGCAGGTGTGTTGCACTGTCATCTCGGAGATGGCCCTCGGAAGCTGGAATTATTATTCAGGTTGATATCGGAAACAGAAATCCCTATCACACAAATCATCCCAACGCACGTCAACCGGAATCCTGAACTCCTGGATGAGGCCATCCGGTTCATGCTTCAAGGTGGATACATGGATCTCACGGCAGGAATGGAGCCAACCTCTGACGAGGGACATATCAGTATCGCCAAGTCCCTCAAGCTCTGCCTAGAAAAAAATGCTCCTCTGGATCATATCACGATAAGTTCGGACGGCAACGGCAGCATGCCTGTTTTCGACGATACCGGTCAGCTTATTGGCCTGACCATTGCCACACAAAAAAGCCTTTGGACAAACTTCCGCTTTTTGCTTGAGCAAAAAGTATTATGTTTAGAAAAAAGCATCAGACTCTTCTCGACAACCCCTGCCGTTTTCTACAAACTTAAACGCAAGGGAGAAATCAAACCGGGAATGGACGCAGATCTTCTTCTTTTGGATGAGGATTTTAACTTGACCGCTTCTTTTGCTATGGGTCAGAAAATGATGGACGAGGGCAAACTCCTCATCAAGAGTACGTTTTCGTGAAAGTTCTCCGCGCCCGGACAGGAAAATCGCGATGAGCATTAATCCAGACAATAAAACACCCCATCAAAAAAAGCCAAATCTGGCCGTGGCTCTTATTCCGATTGTCGCCATGGGTTTACTTCTGGGTATCGGCTACGGTATCTACAAAATTTCACCCCAGGTGCTTCTTGTGTCAGCAGCCTTTATCACAGGATGCTTGGGACTGTTATTACGCTTCACTTGGCGAGAAATGGAAAGGGGGATCGTGGACAGCATCCACAAAGCCATGCC
This sequence comes from Candidatus Aminicenantota bacterium, assembly GCA_020348385.1. Classification (GTDB taxonomy): domain Bacteria; phylum Acidobacteriota; class Aminicenantia; order Aminicenantales; family Aminicenantaceae. The sequence goes on from CP070750.1 coordinate 459,646, forward strand.
AGCGATTTTGATCATGCTATGTGTGGGCATTTTGATCGGTGCCTGGATCGCAAGCGGCACCATTCCGATGGTCATTTATTATGGACTGAAGCTCATTTCCCCAAAATTTTTTCTGGTCACGGCCTGTTTCGTCTGTTCCATCACTTCGATCACAACGGGAACTTCCTGGGGAACTATCGGGACTCTCGGCGTTGCGTTTATCGGAATCGCTATGGGCCTGGGGATTCCTCTTGGACCTGCGGCCGGGGCCATCGTTGCCGGGGCTTATTTCGGCGACAAAATGTCTCCTTTTTCTGATGTTACCAACTTGGCCCCTGTAGCTGCGGGCTCGAATTTGTTCGATCACATCAAGCACATGCTCTGGTCGGCAACTCCTGCTTGGTTACTAGGTCTGTTCATCTACTTTTTGGTTGGCCTGAAGTATGGAGCAGAATCCGTCGAATCCGAAACCATGATTCTCATCACCCAAACATTAAAGGCAAACTTTCACTTCAACATATTTCTTCTCCTTCCCATGGCCATCGTTTTCTATTTTGCTGCCACCAAAAAACCCACTATCCCCGGAATGCTGCTCTCCTCCTTTGTTGCAGGGATCCTGGCTATAATCTTCCAGAAAGCGTCCATCACTGAGATCGCCACTGCTTTGAATACAGGCTATCAAGCGAACACGGGAGTGGAGCAAGTTGACAAGCTGATAAGCCGAGGCGGGATGATGAGCATGATGGAAACCCAGCTTGTCGCATTCACGGCTTTCAGCTTCGGCGGAATCATGCAGCGCACAGGGCTTTTAGCTATCATCCTGGAAAAGGTTATGAAGTTTGCGAGCAAGATTTGGAGCATTGTCCTCACGACCATCGCCTCTTCGATCGTGACGGCTTTGGTCACAGGAAGCAGTTATCTTTCTATGATTATCCCCGGTGAACTGTTGGCTCCGGTTTACAAAAAAAAGAATCTTGCTGCCAAAAACCTATCTCGCATTATCGAAGAGAGTGGAGCCATTATCGTGCCACTTATTCCCTGGAGCATGGCCGGAGTATACATTACCGGCACAATCGGTGTTTCGACCTACTCCTACCTTCCCTGGGCCATCATGAATTATGCAGCTGTGATAATCCTGGCCATTTTCGGGTTCACAAAATTCAGCATGGCACCAAAAATCCGTGAAGACGAAACACAAATCGGAAGCTGAGCCCCACTCCACGCCAACCCTCCCCACCCCACGCCAACCCTCCCCACCCCACATTAAAGGTATATTGAAGGAGGGGAATTTGTGGAAATAAATGACGTCGTTGCGGTTTTGTAAATAATCCAGAAATTAGTCGGTATTTTCTTTATCGATACTCGTGAGTGCTTTTTCAAAAATCTCTCTGGCCTTTTCTTTTCTTTCCTTCTGCATTTCGGAAGTGGCTTCGAACTTCCTTCCGAATCCCTCCCTCTTTTTTTTCTCCTGTACCAAGAGATCATCCAAAGAACCCTTCTTGCGTTTGCCCTTTTCCGATCGGATGACTTGTTGCGTGACAGGATCGATCCAAAGCACTTTTTGACATCCCGGACATTGGATGCGAAAAACCTTTTTTTCTTTCTCTGTGTTCATCGGATAAATAATTTATCAGAAAACGATCCATCAGACAAGCTAACGAATCCTCACCTCGGTTTCCACAATAAAAAATTTGTAGTTGTCGTATACGATGTCAACCGTGTATTTCGTGTGTTTTCTCCCAGAGGGAGAGACGAAGGTTTCTTCGATGTATTGCCGGCTGGGAAACCGGATCCCGTTCTTTTCAACGCCGTAAAGCGCACCCCAAACCACGGCTCTCTTCAGATTCCCTGCGCGAGATTCCACCGTGTCTTTCATATCTTTGATGGACCTCTGGTCCCACTCTATTTTGAGAATGCTGTAATCCATCATGTCGACCCAGACATTTCCGAAGCTATAATTCTCCTCCCGGTGGGAGTTGGGTGCGATTTCGATGAGTAAGGCTGAGCGTCCATCGACGGTGTCTATCCCGGCGATTTTGTAATCGAAAAAATCCTGCCAATATTTGCTTAGGAATCCCACAGGTCCATAGATCAAGTATTTCGCTTCAAATCGCCGAAGCTTGAGTTGAGCGTTTTCTTGATGCTTATTTCTCTTGTTCTCTTTGAGCAAAATCCTCTTTTCGAAACCTTCCTCCCCTTTTCTGACCATTTGGTAATCATAAAGATAGGTCGTTGTCTTAGCCCTTTTGAATTCCAGCTCTGTCATTAAAATGCGTTCTCCTGTACCTTCAATCATCATTTGAGCCCTTTTCGTGTCGTACAAAAAGACCTTCTCTGTGATGTTTTCATGGCAGACAAAATCAAAAACGACTTTTTTCAGCTTCTCACAGTAATCTGCCGTTTTTTTGAGGATATCTTCCCGTTTATCCTTTTCTTCCGAAGCATTTTTTTGTTGGTTATGCGGAAAAATCTCAGGGCTAAACAGGAAGAAAACAAGCAGGGAAAAAAACACTGTTTTTGCCACTTTCATATATTCAGGATAATCGAACCCTTGCGCAATTTCAAACGCATTCATTTTTTCGGTTTACCTGGAGGCCATGCTTTTTCATCAGTTTGAAAAGCCCTTGTCTGCTCAGTCCGATCTCCTCGGCTGTTCGTGTCCGGTTATAATCACTCCGGGCCAATGCTTCGTTTAAGAATCTCTTCTCAAATTCTGCTTTGGCATGAAAATAGTCGTACAAATGAACAAAGGTTTCCTTGTTTTTTTGGCGAATTTTTTTGGAAAGGTATTCCTCTCTTATAAGGTTGTCCTCTCCACAAAGGATCAAACATCTCTGGATTTCATTCTGGAGTTCTCTCACATTCCCAGGCCAGGAATAGCTCAATATGAGCTGAAGAGCTCCTGGTGAAAAATAGACTCTTTCTCGTTTCAACTCACAGCAATATTTTTCGATCAGGTAGTTCACGAGGCTTAAAATATCCTCTCTTCTTTTTCTCAAAGGGGATAGAGAGACGGAAACAATATTCAGCCGATAATACAGATCTTCCCGGAATCGCCCTTTGCAGACCTCCTCTTCGATATCCTTATTCGTCGCGGAAATAAAACGGGCATCGACCAGTCGCATTCGATTTTCTCCGATTCGCCGGATCTCTTTTTCTTGGATAACTCGCAGTAGCTTTGCCTGAAGATGGGGGGATAAATCCCCTATTTCATCAAAAAAAAATGTGCCATGATTGGCCTCTTCGATCAAACCCGGCTTCTCCTTCACGGCTCCAGTAAAGGCCCCTCTTGCGTACCCGAATAACTCACTTTCCAGAAGATGATCAGGAATGGCTCCGCAGTTTACAGCAATAAATTTGCGTTCTTTTCTCGATCCCGAATTATGGATTGTCCTCGCCACGACTTCCTTCCCAGTACCGCTTTCGCCAGAAATGAAGACCGGGACATTATTGTTCTTTACGCACTCGATGAAATGCAAAACACGGAAAAAATCTTGGCTTTTCCCCACCAGACAGGAAGAATTCGGCCCGATGGCTGGGGGTGATTCCTTTATATTCGAGCCCCGCCTTAAAATATGATTAACAGGCTGTGCAAAGGCGGCTAGGACCTCGATATCCCGATTGGAATAGACACCCTCCACATCCCCCCTCGACAAGTAGATGCCTCCGATGGATTTCCCATTCTCCACTAAGGGCAGACAAAGAATATTGACCGATACTCCCAGACTCTGATCAGATAGAATCAGAGGATGTTCATTTTCAAGGACATTTCTGATAATATCGGCCCGAAGTTTTTTTTCTGTAGCCACAAGGACAGGCTGTACTTCCTTTTCGACAATCCGATTTTTTCCATCGACACGAAGAATCGCGCCCAGCTGGGAAGGTATCTCCTGCATGATCACATCCAATATTTTTCCGAGAGGAGATACACGTCTTTCTTTCATCGATGGAACTATACTGATAACGATTGTCGCTTTTATCTTTTCTCATAAAAAGAGGCAAATAAAAAAAGTCCCACCTGAATTCAGATTAGAGGATGGAAAAGGATAAAGGAGAAAGGAGAAAAATCAAAAAGTCACTTGGAGACTTGTTTTTCGATGCTTTTTATCCTAGTCGAAACATCTCCATATTCAGAGTTCCATTCAAGGACCTCGCCGAACAACAATAAAGCTTTATCTGATTCCTTTATGGCTTCATAAAGGGACGCTATCTCATACTTCAAAACATACGCCTGAATGGATTCCTCTCCCACCAGTTTCAAGGCTTTCTCATACCATTTTATGGCTTCGCTGAAGTCATTCTTGCGTTTGTGGCATTCTCCTAAGTTCGTAAAACTTTCCATCTCCCATTTTTCATCCTGGGCTGCCAGCATAAATTCTTTTATGGCATCATCGATGAGATCTTGTTCAAGGTAGGCAATCCCCAGATTATATCTCGCTTCCAGATCTGCTGCTCCGATTTTTTCATCCACCTTTGCCTTGAAATCTGAAACTATCGAAGATAATTCTTTTTCGACGACTGTGGTATCCCCTCTTGTTTGCTGGTAAAAGATATGTTTGATGGCCTCCAACTCTTCCTCGAGCTGCTGGGAAAGGTCAAAGTACCTCTTCTCGCCTGTCTCTTGAGAAACAAGAGGAACGATATCGGTATCGGCAAAAATCTCAGCAGATGTGAGCTTCTCGCCTCCTTCAAACAATTCTGAATCTTTTTCAGCAATTTTCTCAACTTGTTCGACTATTTCTTCTTCCTCGACCTGGGATGTGATGGCTCCTAAATCTTTGATTTTTTCACTTATCTGCGGATCATCCGGAAATTTCACTTTGAGATCCTCTAGAATTCTTTTGGCGTTTCTGACCAATCCCTGATGGATAAACTGGTCTGCTTTTTCCAAGTTTGTTGCTATAAAATCATCGGGAGCTTCTTCGGCTGCGTCGGAAATGGCTGGTTCAGGCTCAACTATTTCTAGTTCTGCCTCGACTATTTCTGGTTCTGCCTCGACTATTTCTGGTTCTGCCTCGACTATTTCTGGTTCTGCCTCGACTATTTCTGGTTCTGCCTCGACTATTTTTGGCTTTGCCTCGACTATTTTTGGTTCTGACACCTCCGGTTCAACTATTTCGGAAGGTGCTTCCACAGCCATGGGTTTGACTTTTTCCTCTTCGGGCCGAAAACCGGGAAACTCTTCTTCGAGAGCTGCTATTTTATCCTCCATCTTTTTCTTCTGGTATTCTTTCATAAGCCGACGGGCAACGATCTCGTAGCTTTTCTTCTGGTTGTTCTCTTGGTAAATGCTGGCTAGCTTTTCCAATGAGGGGAGATGATTTTTTTTGGCCGTCAGGATCAAACCGATAAGTCCGATCGCTTTGTCTTCCTTGTGTTTTTTGACTAGGGTATCCACAAGAGGTTGGTAGAGTTCTAGAGCCAAGTCATATTTTTTACTTCGAATGTGGATGCGTCCCAGTCGAATCCTTGCTTCGACTTCCTTGGGCTGGATGGAAATGATTTTTTTGAATATTTCTTCTGCCTTCTTAAGCTCACTATCTTCAAAACACAAGTTTCCCAAGAGATAAAGAGCTTTTAAGTTTTCCTTATCTTTCCTTAGAACTTCATTGACCAGCTTCAGGGCTTCTTTCTTCTTTTTCTCCAGTTTGAGCAGATCGATCAAGTTTTCCAAGGTTCTGGGATGATCCTTGTTCAAGGATTTCGCTTTTTTGAGAATCTCTCCAGCTTCCTTGAGAATATTTATCCGTATCTTGAATTCGGCCGCTTCATTCAGCTCCTCCACTGCTTGGTCGATTTGATCTTCTTTGATATATAACTCAGCCAGATTCAAACGAGATTCCACATTGTCACTATCCAATTTCAACAATATTTTATGGATTTCAATGGCATCTTTCGGTTCGTTTTTCTTCGTAAGCTTTCCAGCAAGATTGGAATACTCCACTTTTGCTTCGCTTACGAATCCTCGATCACAATAAAGATCTGCCAATTTTCTTAGAATTTTCAGATCGTCGGGCACAAGCCGGCTGATTCTTTTGTAGATGGCAATGGCTTTGGTGAAGATTCCCTTTTCTTCAAAATGAGCAGCTATTTTTTTAAACTCACCGACAGCTTTCTCTTTTTTGTTTGCCTTGACAAACAAATCCCCAATGATATTCCAGACTTGAACATCCTTTTCATCCCCTGATAACAGCTTTTGATATTCTACGATAGCTTCTTCATACCTTTCCTTCTTAATTAGCTTTTCGGCAGTCGCTTCAATTTTGGCTCTGTCTTTGTTTTGCATCATCTTTTTTCCTGATTCAGGGGGCGGAAAGAAAATCTATGAAAAACAGTCGGGCCCTTTTCGTCAAGAGCTCGAAAATGATCCTTTGTCCCGTACCCTTTGTGTTTGGCAAAGGCATATCCTTCATAGACATCATCCAGATTGCTCACCATTTGATCGCGAAGAACTTTGGCGACAATCGATGCCGAGGCAACGGAAATACTCCTTCGATCCCCCTGTCGCAATCCCAGCTGATCTTGGTGAGCTCCAGGAAGCTGGAATCCATCCACAAGAAGAAAATCTGGGCAAAAGGGCATTTTTGTGACCGCTCTTCTCATCGCCTCAAATGAGGCCGCGTGTATATTTTTCTTATCAATTTCTTTATTTGTCGCCATGCCGATCCCGATAGCCTTTGCCGCAGTCAAGATGGCCCTGGCTAATCTTTCCCTTTTTCTGGGAGTGAGAAGCTTGGAATCATCTATCTCAGAAATCCAAGCCTCTTGTTTGTTTCGGATGAAATCATCCGAAAACATCACCGAAACAGCAACAACGGGCCCAAAAAGAGCTCCTCTTCCTGCTTCATCGATCCCTGCTATGTTTTCATAGCCATTTCTGAGCAAATTTTTTTCTATACGAAAATCCGCCACCACTGGACCGCCATTTCTATTTAATCACATCCCAATCATTTAGTCGAATTTCTCACCAATAAATGGGGTCAAACCCTAACAGACGACTTCAGCTCGAATGAGAAAAAGCATCCGCATCCGTTAATGGAACGTTCCCCGTTATTCTTTCTATCTTGCTTCTTTGAGTCTGGCCGCTTTGCCCTTTAATTGCCTGAGATAATACAGTTTAGCACGCCTGACTTTTCCACGTCTCACAACCTCTATTTTTTTGATCATTTTGGAATGAAGAGGAAAAACTCTCTCCACACCCACGCCAAAGGAAATTTTTCTGACAGTAAAGGTAGCACCTACGCCTGTTCTCCTTTTGGCGATCACATCCCCACGGAAAATCTGTATTCTCTCTTTGTTCCCTTCGCGGATAATGACATGCACTTTGACGGTATCTCCAACCTTGAACGGATCAAGGTTTTTATTTAATTGCTCTTCTTCAACCAAATCCATAAGACTCATTTTGATTTCCTTCCTTTGTGTATTTCTTCCAATATTTTTCTATCTTTTGGAGATAATTCTTTTTGTTTGATCATGTCAGGCCTAAGCCGACATGTTTTTTCAAGGGCCTTTCGCCTTCGCCAATCCTGAATTTTCCCATGATCTCCAGAAAACAAAACGTCTGGAACCGCCATCCCTCTGAAGTTCCGGGGTCGTGTGTATTGTGGAAAATCGTACAGCCCATCGATAAAAGATTCCTGTCTTACGGATTCGGCCTTGCCTACAACTCCAGGAACAAAACGAGACACGGCCTCTATGATCACCCATGCTGCCGGTTCTCCGCCCGTAAGCACATAATCACCCACCGAGATTTCTCCAGTTGTCAGATATTCTATCACTCTTTCATCCACTCCTTCATACCGGCCACATATCAGGATCAACCTCGCTTCTCGAGCCAGCTCTTCGGCCAGACGATGATTTAACTGTTTTCCCTGAGGTGACAGCAGGTAAACCGGGATTTCCTTTCCGTCTCGAATCTTTTCAACCGCAGAAAAAATGGGTTCTGGTTTGATAACCATCCCATGGCCTCCGCCAAACGGACGATCATCCACCTGCTTGTGCTTAGATACGGAAAAATCTCTCAAATCGTGGACTTGGATTTCTATCAAACCATTGTCCAGGGCTTTTTTGACCACACCTCCTGAAAACAGACTCCCGAACATGTCGGGAAACAGTGTAATTATATCAAATCTCATACAAATCCAAAAGTCCATCCGGAGGATCGATGACGATCTCTCTTTTTCCCAGATCCACTCCAGTACAGATGGATTCTGTGAAGGGGATCAACATTACCCGTTTCCCTTTTTCCACGACCAAAAGGTCGTTTTCTCGTATGAAAAGGATATCCTTAACTAGTCCGATCAGGTCTCCGTCTTCCGTGACAACAGAACATCCGCTGAGCTGGAACAGGTAGTATTTTCCTCTATCTAACGGTTGGAGATCTTCCTCCGGAATCCAAATCTCTTGCCCCGTGATATTTTCTGCTTGATCTAGAGTATCAATCCCCTTCAGTTTAATGACACAAAATTCCCGGAACGGCCGAAGAGATTCGACCTCGAACGCTTTCAGATCCCCCGAGAACCTAAAAAATACCCGTGAAAAAAAAAGGCTTTAGGAAACGTTCGGAATGAAGCCTTGCTCTGAGCTCTCCTCTCCTCCCTTGTGTTCTGATAATCCTTCCGATGCTGACCAACTTATCCTTTTTCAATAATCTCGAGATTGAATCTCCTCTTCAACTTCATTCCCGCTGCACCAAGGATAACTCTGATGGCTCTTGCTGTTCGTCCTTGTTTTCCGATAACCTTTCCTAAATCTTCCGGAGCAACCTTGAGTTCCAAAATCG
>CP070750.1:468506-505468 GCA_020348385.1 Candidatus Aminicenantota bacterium
CGAGCCCTATTCTTGGAGTCTAGAATTTGGTTCAGATCCCCTGCCTGACGGCCTCACGTTGCACGCCAACGGTGTTATCGATGGAACGCCCACAACTTTGGGCACTTTTCATTTTATCGTTCAAGTCACGGATGCAAGCACTCCCTTGCCGCAGACTGCAACACAGCCACTGAGCATCACCATCCATGCCTATGCCGGTTCAGATTACGTCATCTCAGGGTCAGTGACTCCAGCACTGGCGGGGGTCGTGATGAGTGGATTCCCTGGAAATCCAGTAACGAATAGTTTGGGAGAATACACAGCTTATGTCTATTCAGGCTGGTCAGGCTCAGTAACACCCATTCTTGCCGGATATGCTTTTGATCCGGCAAGCAGAACCTATAACAATGTTTCTGATGACATGCCAGGCGAAAACTACACGGCTTCCACAGGATATGTCATCTCTGGTCTTGTGACCCTTGACGGTTCGCCTCTTGAAGGGGTTTTGATGAGCGGTTTGCCCGGTGATCCCTATACCGATGCAGATGGGCTGTATTATGGAGCTGTTCCTTCGGGCTGGACTGGGACTGTGACTCCAACTCTACCTGGTTTCGATTTTACACCTGAATTTACGAACTACAGCACACCCGTTACATCAAATCAACTGAACCAAGATTATACGGCCAGTTATGTTGGAGGGCAGGATGACATGTATGAAAATAACGATAATTTCGACAGTGCTGCTGAAGTCCCATTGGGTACACACACAAATCTGGTCCTTCGGGATGAGGATTGGTTCAAAGTTTATGTTTCAGCTGCAGATGTGGGAAAAGATCTCAAAGTCCATATCAAAGGCACATCCTACCCCGACCCAGACATACGGCGAGATCTGGATTTTGCCGTTCTCAACAGCGATGGGAAATTGCTGAGCTATAACATCTGCGGTTCTGACGATGAGTTCATATATATCACAGAAGTCACAGAAGGATGGTATTACATAGGCCAAGACTATTTCGGCCAAATTGGGACTGTTTATTCCCTAACGGTAGAGGTCAGCGATAACTTCGGCATCGGCTATATTTCAGGACGTGTGACGGATGAAAAAACTGGACAGGGCATAGAAGGTGCCTATGTGGAACTTAACGCTGAGTACTTTGATTGGAACGTCAGCCATCCCTTGATCACGACGGATGCCAATGGATATTACAAGATCGGCTATATCCCTGGCAACTACACGGTGAGGTTCAATCAACAAAATTGGCTCCACAGGGATCCGTGGGCTCCTGATGTCAATTACATCGGCGAAACATACAATACTGGCGAAATCGTCCCGATCGTTGCAGGCACGACAGTTTCAGATATCAATGCAGAGCTTATCCCGGGTGGGACAGTAACTGGCCGGGTGACAGATCCCGATGGAAATGGGATCTGGATGGCTGGAGTTTATATCTATGCAAGTGATACCTCTATAGTATCTAGGGCTTATTCAGATGCGAATGGGTATTACTCGGCTGAACGTATGCGGACAGGAAATTACAAAGTCCGTTTTTATGGTTTTAGTTATGCAAGTGTTTGGTTTGAAGATACAGGTTCCTTCGACAAAGGACATCCAGTCTCTGTGCAGGAAGGAGCGACAACTCCCAACATCGATGCTCAGTTGATAGAATCGGGAACCATCGAAGGCAGGGTGACAGACAGCAATGGGAGTCCGATACAAGATATTTATGTGACAGCATATGATGTTTCAGGGATTTTCCTCACACAAGTTCGTACAGACGGTAATGGGGAGTACCACATTAACAGCCGCCTTCCTGCAGGTGATGTTGTAATATTCTTTGATACGCAATATGTCCAGGGTGATTATGTTTCCGAGTATTACACGGATAAATATTTACTCGAAGAGGCAGATCCGATCACGGTTCAATCAGGACAAACAACTTACGGTGTGGATGCCGTACTCGTCGAAGGAGGAACGATCTCCGGCCGTGTAACAGATGGTCAAGGCAATGGCGTTCAAAACGTAGTTGTAAATTGCGTCGATACAGCCAGCGATCGATACCATTATGCAACACCTGATGAGGACGGGAATTATGCCATTTCTACATTGCCCCCCGGCGATTATAAAGTCCGCTTCCGGCCATATTCTTCCGATGACTTTGCGCTCGAATGGTATAACGATCAGAATTCTTTTGCCAACGGAGGTGTCGTATCTGTCACTTCCGGCCAAACAACACAGGGCATAAACGCGCAACTTGAATCCGGCGCTGGATCCATAACAGGAAGGGCAACGAACTCGAGTGGTGTTGGAATCGAGGGTGTTGTCGTTCAGTCTATTGATAGCACAAAAGAGGTTATGTTTGCAGGTTCGGCTTGGACAGATTCCGAGGGATTTTACACGATTAACCATATGACTGACGGAGATGTAAAGATCTATTTTAATGCGGATTATCACCCTCTCTACTATGTTCCCTATGTTTCCGAGTACTACAATGACAAAAATGCATATGTGAATGCAGATCCAGTCCCAACTGCCTTAGGCCAGACAACCTCTGGAATAAACGCTGTCCTCGCCCCGATTCCGCCCGTCAACATCACAACCACGTCACTACCGAACGGGGAAGTGGCTGTGCCTTATGAAGTTGCGCTTGAAGCGACCGGCGGACGGGAATTCTACCACTGGAGCCTGATCAGCGGTTCTTTGCCCCCAGGGCTAGGATTCAACAGCAGAGGTGAGATTTTGGGAACGCCTGCTGCTTCAGGAACACACAACTTCACGGTTCGGGTGACAGATTCCAGCCGGAATCAATTTGTAGACACACAGACTTTAAGCATCACTATCGATGCCTATACTGGAGCAGGCTACCTGATTTCTGGCGCTGTCACATCCGGAGGTTCTCCGATGGGAGGCGTTGTGCTCCAAGGCTTACCAGGAAATCCGATGACAAGTCCCAGCGGCGACTACATCGCCGTTGTACCTCTGGATTGGTCCGGAACGGTCACACCCACTCATTCTGGCTATTTCTTTGATCCTGCAAATAGAGAATACACCAATGTGGATTCCAACCTTTCGGAGCAAGACTACATAGCCTACGAACGGACTCTCGATATCACCACGGAGTGGCTGCTTAACGGAGTCGAAGGATATCCTTACAACCAATCTCTCAGCGCAGAAGGTGGGACCGAACCATACACATGGAGCCTTGCCCCTGGATCTTCACCTCTTCCGTTCGGATTGACCTTGGCCAGCGATGGGACCATCAGCGGAACACCCACACATTCGAACAATTACGATTTCACCGTCCGAGTCACAGATTCCAGCGCTCCCATCTCCCAATATACCGAAAGGGAATTGACCCTCAATGTTTACGGCGATCCTGTCTCCGATTACCCGATTCTCTACTGGAAACTGGATGAAGACCTCGGCACGACTGTTGCATTTGACTCTTCGGGCCATAACGTCCGTGGGGTTTTGCAAGGCAGCGCTGATTTCACCATTGATTCTTTCGACGGCCATGCGGTTGAAATCAACACAAATGGATGGATCGAAAGGGAAACCCATTGGGTATCTTTTAATTTTGTAAACCAAGCCACGATCATGGCCCGTGTCAAGATCAATGATTACAATCAAGAGAATCGATTTGTCTGGAAACTGCAGTATGACGAACCACACAGGGGCCATCCCTATTCACTCGAAATATCCATGGATATCAACGGCAGCACTCTTCATCTGGACTCAGGGAACGGGTTGATACAGGATATATTCAACTGCCCGCACTATCAGATCGATGTCGATCTGACCAGCACGGGATTTACGCTGGGGCAATACAACCAGATTGCTGTCACCATCAATGGTGATGTTTACAAAGTTTTCATCAATGGGACCGAAGTCGCCTCGGCAGCAGGAGCCCCGTTCGCAGTCAATGATTCTGTCCAGAATTTCTGGGTAGGAGGGGCCGATTGGTCCGATTACTGGCTTGGTGGAAAAGTCGATGAGGTCCTGGTCTTCAATAAGGCTTACGAGCCTCAGGACATCCAAGAAATTTATAATATGGGTGCCTTACCGACGATCTCGGGAACTGTTCGCCTGAGCGATGGATCCCCTCTTGCCTGGGTCTGGATGGATAACTTGGGGGATGTCCAAACGCAAGAAAACGGCGAGTATATCGGTGTTGTCGCTCCCGGTTTTTCAGATACAGTGACGCCGGAAATGGGAGGGTATTACTTCGATCCTCCGAGCCGTACGTATAACAATGTGACGTCGATTATTACGGGTGAGGATTATACGGCTTATGAACAAGGATCGCTGTGGATCGAAACAGATTGGCTTCCGGATGGAGCTAGAAATCAAGCCTACAACACAACTTTGGTGGCTGCAGATGGAGTTCCATCATACACTTGGAACATTGTTTCGGGCTCACTTCCAGACGGGCTCACACTGAATCCGAGTGGCGAGATTACAGGCACGCCCACCGAGGCAGGAGACTTTTCGTTCACTGTCCGTGTTCTTGATTCCCATAGTCCGCCATGGGCAGCTGAACAGTACCTGACTCTCTTTATTTCCGCGGCACACCAGGGCTTTTGGACCACAACCTATCCCAGTGGCGGAGGCATTTACCGAGAAGGCATGGCTTATGATCAACAGAATTCAAACAGGATCTTTGTCACAGCTAATATGAGAGGAATTTTTAAAAGCGAAGATGCCGGGGCAAACTGGACCAACCTCATAGACGATCCTGACTGGCCATTTGGGGAATCAGACTACCCGATTTTTTGGACTCACGCAGGTCTAGGAGATTATTATATGTCGACTTGGGGGCATTTGTACATGAGCTTGGAAGGTTGGGGCGATTGGCAGCAGATCTATTCAAGGGATAATTGGGATATCATTTCATTTGCCGTGGATCCATTCGGGCGAGACGTGATTTTTGTCGGTACTTATGAAGAAGGAATTTTCAAGACAACCGATGGTGGGCAGAACTGGGCTGCCAGCAGCACTGGCCTTCCTTCTGATGAGATAAGAGTAATTGCCATTGATAAGAATGACCTCGATACTGTGTATGCGGGGACCAGTGGCTATGGATTATTCAAAAGCATCGATCGTGGGGACAGCTGGGTTTCTGCAAACAACTACATCGACTTCTTTACGATCTCGGACATCCTGATTCTCTATGATTCGACCATTTATGTTGCCGGAATGTCTTATTCTTATGCTCAAGGAATATTCAGAAGCATAGATAACGGAGATACTTGGGAAAAACTTCCTGTAAACGTTAGCGTCGATTGGAGCGCTGGAAACTACATTGCGGTCGAAGAGACCGGCCCAAACGATCCAGATATCATCTATTTTGCTTCTGATCAATCCGTGTTTAAATCGGCTGATGGAGGCGATAACTGGACAGAATATTCTGTTTCATCTGTTAGGATCACTTCACTTATCCTCGATCGACACCATCCTCATATACTCTATGCTGGGACAGGAGGTGAGGGAGTCTTTAAGAGTGAAGATAGTGGCGTAACTTGGAACCTTGTTAACAACGGCATTAATGCTCTCTCCCTTCCTGGTTGGTGTCCATACAGTCTCGAGATTGATGAATTCAATCCAAACTATATTTATGCTGGCTCTATTGGAGGCGGATATAGAAGCCTTGATGGAGGAGGGACTTGGGCCAAGATGGACTTTCCACAGGGGAGTTCCATGCAAGCCATCAAAACACATCAAGATGCAGCTGGAACAGTGTACGTAGGTGATAGTAGATTCTGGAAAAGGACATTTGATATTGTCAACGGTGATTGGTTAGATCCCGAATGGGTGGATCCAAATAACGGTGATTTCTGCTGTTTTTCTCGTTTGGAGCTTGGAATTGCCCATGATAATCCCGACATCATCTACCTTGGAGCAGGGCATGGCTGGGGTCCAGAGGCTGGCGTTTACAGGTCCGATGACGGTGGTGCGTCATGGACATTGAAGAACAACGGATTAACAGATACAAATATCCTCACTCTAACCGTTCATCCGATAGACCATCAGATCGTTTTTGCTGGCACTCATATGGATTGGCAGTCTGATCCGGAAAAAAATTCCGGCCTTTACAAAACGACTGATGGAGGGGAAACATGGACCTATATATCCTCCGGGCTGCCGGAAATGTGGGTAAATCAAGTAGTCATTTATCCTCGTGATCCTGATCCTGATATTATGTATCTGGTGGGCGCGGGAGATGAGATCTGCGGCGTATTCAAAAGCGTAGATGGTGGCGATAGTTGGTGGCATGCATCCGATTATTGTGGAAATTCTATAGCTGTGTCACCCGATGATCCTAACCTCGTTTACTTGGGATCCTGGGAAGGTTTTTATGTCTCTTTGAATGGAGGTTATTCCTGGTTGAATTTCAGTGATGGACTTCTCCGCAATCCACAGGTAAATTCTATCCATCTGGATCCTAGCAATCCACTCCATGTTTTTATCGGCACGGCTGCCGGGGTGTACGAGGCAACATTTGCGTTTGATTTTATGATTACGACAGAATATCTGCCCACGGGTGTTGTGGGTGAGCCCTACAGCACTTTTATAGAAGTCGCGGGAGGAACGCCTGACTATTCATGGGAAATGATATCCGGAGAGCTTCCCGAAGGGCTGACGTTTAACGAAACAACGGGTGAAATTAGCGGAATGCCTGTGGAGCCGGATTATCGGGATATCACCATTAAAGCGACAGATAATGGGGGAAATAGCTACACCAAGCGGTTTGATTTGTATGTCAGCAATAAGTATTTCCTTAATGTAGATACCAACCCCCCAGGAGTAGGGTCTGTAACTGTTGATCCGGATGAACCTTGGTATATCCATGGAGCAAGGGTAGATGTCTCCGTTACCGTTCCAGGGGGATACATATTCACAGGTTGGAGCGGCGATGCGACTGGAAAGGCAACTCTCGTCCACGTGGAGATGACAAGAGACAAAACCCTCACGGCTAACTTCGCCTTCCCGGGTAGTCTCCCTGACTATGATTTCAGCTCGTTCGAGGCTCCAAGTTCAGCGAGTGCCGGCGATACGATCGGGGGTTCTGTCAACGCTGATGTTCGGAACCAAGGAGCTCCTGATGCATACACAGGGGACATCTCCGTGGGCATCTATCTCTCTCCCAATCCTGAGATCACAACGAGCGACATGCTCCTTTGGAAGGGCCGGTTGTCCATAGCTCCGTTGAGTGGCGGAACGGCGACGGTCCCGATACCTGCCGATCTACAGATCCCCACAACTGTCGCTGCCGGCACATACAGCATCGGTATCCTGGTGGACGAGTTCGATATGATCGCCGAGCAAAACGAGGATAACAACTTCGCCTCTCTTGAAATAACCATTTCCAGCTCGGCCTATGATCGTTTAGAATTACTGGGCATGTGGCATGGAGGATCATCGGATGGGGTTGCCTGTGATGAAGCGCGAAATCTGGCTCTTGTTGGGCACAGTGCGGTTTTGCATGTTCTCGATGTGTCTGATCCTTCTCATCCCACAAAAATCGGGGAGGTGACTCTCGGTACGAGAGAGATCGTTGACATCGAAATTTCCGGGGATTTTGCCTACATCGCGGGCGATGGATTGAGAATCGTAAATATAGCCAACCAGACACAGCCCATGGAAGTTGGATTCAATACGAGCCCTAAATTGGCTAGAGGAGTGGTTGTTTCCGGCGACTATGCGTATGTCACGGATCATTTTGATCAAGGTCTGAGGGTATTCAATATATCCAATCCTGAGAATCCAACAGAAGTGCCCAACAGCTTTGTTTCTTTTCCAGGACGAACCAGGGGTATCGCCCGTTCCGGAAATACCCTATACCTGCAAGCAGGCGTTTGGTTTGGAAATGGTGAGACGGGTATCCGGGTTTTGGACATCACAGATCCAGAAAGTCCCTCCCAGGTCGATTTCTACACAACGCAGTACGGCACAGGCTGGCCGGAGGTTTCAGGAAATTATTTGCTGCTCCCGACAAACAGCGAAGGATTGATCGTTCTTGATATAACCTCGCCGCAAGCTCCTGTATATGCCGGCGGTTATGAAAACCTTGGAAATTCTGGTCTGGTGAAGGTCGTCGGGAATCACGCGTATGCGACTGACAACAATCGAAATGCCGTTGTCATTTTGAACATCTCCGATGTTGGCAATATCTTTGAGGAGGGTGTTTACCATTTCGAAGACCAAAACTCCGTAAACAGCATGGATGTTTTGGGCTCCCACTGTTATGCCAACGGATGGTATCACTCTCTAAAAATCTTGAATATGACCGATCCCCAAAATCCGTACGAGTTGGGATCCTATGATGTTTATGAAGGATTACTCCGAGACGTGGATGTGTCAGATGGTTATGCGTATATGGTTAGCCAAAAAAGCAATGACACCAGTAAAATGAGAACAATTGATATCTCCAATCCAGCTGAAATGAATATTGTCGGAACGTCCTTTGATCCAAGCAGTCGCATGATTCAGGTGAGGGTCTCTGGCAATTTTGCCTATGTACTCACCAACGAACCCAAACTGAAAGTGTTGGATATTTCCGATCCCATGAATCCTGTTGAAGTGGGCGTGTTCGATGGCTTGGAAAACGTGAGAGACCTCGAGGTGTCGGGTCACTATATCTTTATCCCCGATCGGTGGGAAGGGCTTAAAATCATAGATGTTTCAACTCCATCCGACCCCACTCATGTCAGCACCTGGTATACGCCTTCACGGGCCTTCTATGTTGCGATTGCAGGGAATTATGCTTATGTGGGAACGAACTGGAGAGGAGTGCGGATCATCGACATATCAGATCCGATGAATCCGTGGGAAGTCGGGGCTTATGAAGCAGAGGAATTTTATGCCTTTGATCTAGATGTGTACGGCAACTATGCTTATGTGGCAGACGGGGAGGATAACTTGCAGATCATCGATGTGTCCGATCCGCAAAATCCGGTCGCGATTTCCACGTTCATCACGAATACCTACATCTATGACATCGAAGTATCGGGTCATGTTGTTTTTATAGGGACCATTATCGATGGTGTTATGGTCATCGATGTTTCCGATCCTTTCAACCCTGTCAAGCTTGATGACTACCCAACATTCATCGTACACAAAATAGTCTGCAGAGATGGTCGGATCTACGCGCTTGATAGAGGTTCGGGTCTACAGGTGTACGAATACCGGCGGCAGTAAAAAAGAGGAGATTCTATTTCATAAAGGATTCTAATTTTCTTCTGTGGCGAGAGTGTTTCAGTTTTCGGATGGCTTTTTCCTGAATCTGTCTGATTCTCTCGCGTGTGACCTTGTACTGCTGACCCACCTCTTCCAGCGTGTGTTCCATGCCGTTTCCCAATCCAAACCTCATTTTGAGCACATTTGCTTCTCTCTGTGTGTTGGCCTTTAGCGCTTCCTCAATTTTTTCTTTCAAGTTGGTGTGCATAACCTCATCGTGGGGAGATATCGAATCCTTGTCCTCGATAAAATCCCTCAAATGGCTTCCCTCTCCTTCTCCGATCCGAGTCTCGAGGGATAGGGGAACCTGGGCAATTTTCATGATTTTTTGGACTTTACTGACAGGCACTTCCATTTTTTTCGCGATTTCTTCATTGGATGGCTCTCGACCTTTTTCCTGAACCAGTCGTTTGGACACTCTGTTCAGTTTGCTGATGACTTCGATCATGTGCACCGGGATCCTTATCGTCCTTGCTTGGTCGGCAATAGCCCGTGTTATGGCTTGCCGTATCCACCAATGGGCATAGGTTGAAAATTTATATCCTCTCTGGTATTCAAATTTATCCACGGCCGTGATCAAACCGATGTTTCCTTCTTGGATCAGGTCGAGAAATTGAAGTCCGTAGTTGCTGTATTTTTTGGCAATGGAAACCACGAGCCTCAAATTGGCGCTGACAAGCTCTTTCTTGGCTTGATCACGGATCTGTTTTCCCCGGATGATGGATTGTATCGTTTTCCTGATTTCCCGGGAATTGAGACCGACTTCTCTCTTGTATTCTCTTAAAAGTTTTTCGAGCTTTTTAATCCTTCGTCCCTTCTCCTCTTTTGCTCTTTTACTTTTCCCTTTTGTCAGAGAGATCTTCAAATCTTCTTTTTTTGTTTCCAACTCGTGAATGATTTCTAGCTTTTCAAGGAGACTTTCCGTGAGTTCGTCCGTGTAAGAATCGCGGATTTCCAGTTCTGTGAATAGGAGATTCATGTGGATGATAAATCTTCCCCGGGAACGAGCATATTTCTTGGATGGCGGAATTTTTTTGAGTTGGGTGTATAAATCACCTATATCTTTGAGCATGGAGAGGAGACTTTTCTTCCTTTTAACAAATGCTCTTCTTGTGAAATCGTCATCCAAGGAATCGAAAACGAAATAGATGATTTCATCTTCTTCATGGAGTTTCTCTTCCAAATACTGGAGTGTATTGTGGAATAATCGCGTGTTGAGAAGGGCCTTGGTTATGATCCCCGTGCCCCTTTCAATTTTTTTGGCCAGGATTATTTCTTCTTTTCTTTTGAGAAGAGGAATACTGCTCATCTCTCTCATATAGATTTTGACCGGATCTAAGATACTTTCAGAATCCCTTATCAGAACTGGGGGCACACTTTTTTGTTTCATATATTTCTTCTTTTTCTTTTTTCTCTTTTTCTTTTTTCTCTTTTCCTCTCTCTTTTTTTTCTTTCTTTCCTCTGATATTTTTTCATTCAGTAATCCTTTCGCCGCTTAATGCAGAGTTCTTCCTGTAAAAATACACGCTAACATACAATTGAGGGATAATTTTAACAGACGAAGAATCGATTATCAGAAACGTCTCCTTCCCCCTGGTCCGCCTCGGTTAAAACCACCTTGCCTTCGATCTTGACGAGGACGGGCTTCGTTGACTTTTAATGAGCGTCCTTTCAAATCGGTGCCGTCGAGCCCATGGATGGCCGATTGGGCCTCGGGACTGTTGGGCATCTCAACAAAACCGAATCCTCTTGAATCCCCGGTGAATTTGTCTGTGATGATCTTTGCGGATGAGACCTGCCCAAAAGCTTCAAAAGCCTGTCGCAAATCGTCTTCTGTGGCCTCTCGCGGCAAATTGCCAACATAAATATTCATTTTTACATCCTTTTAATAGAAAACTTTGTAAGGCCTGCCCCCTCCTTGTCTATTCCTGAACAGGTCTTTTTCAAATTTCAACATATGGGATAATAGCACAGGAAATATTTAACGTCAAACAAGGGATTGAATTCTAATTCTGCATCATAAACAGATGGTCTCTCAAACGTGTATTCAGCTTCACCTTTTTATAGATAATCCGCATGTACTCCTTTCCGCGCAAATAACTGATCATTTTATGGGCCATGATATAGCCCTTTATGCTTTTGTAATCAGACAAAAAGGTTTCTGTTTCCACCTCAACCATCATTTCATCCAACATTTTGCTCTTGATCATAAATGTAAGATATGTTTCAGGATCCACATAAAGTGTGACTTTACCCCCATCGGAATAGGCCTGATCAAGAACGAGGTAGTATTTACCATCGATTTTTTTTCTTCCCTTGAAAACCAGTGAAATGCCGTATTTTTTGGGATTAAGCATCCACCCAAGAGCTAGTGATCCCCTTTTGATATCTGTCGCATCTTCCCCAGGGATTTCCACCGCCTTTTCTGTTTGCGGATTGAGTTCCCACGCCGTTTTTCCATCAAATCCTTGAACCTGGACCCTGCCCATGACTTTCATCTCAATTCGCCTTTTGTCCGGCTCTTTCTTGTATTGAGTGAAGGAAACGCTGAGTTCCTGCTGGGGTACCTCGATCGTGCCCGTGATTGTCATATCCTTTATCTTTTCTATCGCAGCCTTTCCCCCTTGAGCCTGTATCATTTCTTTCAGAATTTCGTCTATAGTCTGGCCGCTCATCGAATATTGGATGGTTCCAAACAGAAATATGCACGAAAAACATAAAAGAACGATTCTTTTCATCGGAAAAAAGAATAGCAATGAATGGATGGATAGTCAACAACATGAAAATTCGAAATTCATGTTTTGTTTGGACATGATGAATGATTTCATTATAATGGAGCTTCTTACAAGGAGGACATGATGAAAAATAGGAATATACTGGCTTTTATTGGGATTTTTCTGATTGTTTCTGTATGTCTTCAAGCCCAGGAAACCGAAAGCCAAGAAGAACTGGCAGAACCGGATAAGCTGTTTGTAAGAGCCACCATCTATCCGACAGCCAACCTCTCACGCTACGATTACAACAACGACGTGGACCTGTATGAGGTTCGGGCGTATGTGGAGTTGCGGGATAAAACACCCATCGGCGATCTCATCGATAACGCTCGAGTTTTCGTAAATTCTAACCTGTTGGATTATAAGACCGATCACTACGAAAAAAGGATCAGGATTGCGAAGGAATCGCTCATAGAAGAACTGGATTTGCGGATCAAGACACAAGATGGGAGGATTGTCAAAAATACCTTCCTTATACCCACCTGGCTGATTTTGCTCAACCCACGCCCTGAAATCATCCAGGCATCTAAGGACCTATTGATAAATTGGAAATACACCCGTTTTGAGGCACCTGTCGATGTTTTTGCCTACAATTTCAAAACCGGAAAAATGATATTCGAAAAACCCAATCTTTATAACGACGAAGTCATGCTACCCGCAAACTTGCTCCCAGAGTCCACGATCGTGCGCGTTTGGGTGATGCAATCCTGGTTGTACAAACGATACTTGGTGGGTTCATCTGTTGTGCCCGGATCTGAGGTGGTTGTGATTCCGTGGTCGCAGGTCTTTTTTCGAACTGAGTAATGTCGTGAAGGGAAGTGTTTTATGGTGAAAAAAGCGGTATGGTTTTTGTTCCTGTCTGTATGGACTCTCTCTTTTGTTGTTCATGGATTTTCACTGGGTGCGCCCGATGACGACCCACAAAGCGATAAGCTGCGGTCGATAGCTCCGAATGTCTTTCTGGATTGTTCACGCCGAGATTGTGATTTGGATTATATCCGCACCGAAATCACTTTTGTCAATTACGTGAGAGATCCCCAGAGTTCGGATGTGCACATTCTGGTCACTAGGCAGTCAACCGGTAGCGGAGGGAGAGAGTACACTCTCTCTTTCATGGGCAAGGGAAAGTATGAAGGACGGGATTCCTCATTGAAATACTATTCCAAGTCTATGGATACGCAGGACCAAATTCGCAAGGGTTTCGTGAATGTCATGAAACAGGGCTTGATTCCGTATCTGTATGACACCCCATTGTCTGAGTTCATCACGGTCTCTTATACGCAAAAAGCCAAACGACTATCGGCACCCGTTCAGGACAAATGGAATTATTGGGTATTCTACACTAGTTTTCGGGGGAATCTGAACTTCGAGGAACAATCCAAACGATATTCCTATTCCGTATCCCTATCCGCTAACCGGACTACGGAAGCCACAAAATTCCGATTTTGGGCTAATGGAAATTTTAATGAAAGGCGCTATATAATCAGTGAAGATGATGAAGTTATTTCACGCTCTGCCCGAAAGACAGTGTGGACCCAGTTGATCCGGAGCATCGATGATCACTGGTCGTATGGTGCTTCGGCGAGTTTTTATTCTTCGACATATGATAATGCCGCTCTATTCACGACCATCGGTCCCGCCATAGAATACAATATTTTTCCCTATGATCAAGCGACTAGACGAGAGCTTCGGATTCAATACCGTTTAGACTTTTCCATCCGCAATTATGATGAGATAACAATATACGACAAAACCCGGGAAAACCTTTTCAGCCAGCTACTTCAGGTCGTGTGGGAAATGAAGGAACCATGGGGGTCTCTTGGCGTGCAATTACGGGGATCGACTTTTCTTCATGATTGGAGCAAAAACAACCTCCAATTAGAAGCGGGAATCTCTATGAGAATTTTGAAAGGATTGTCTTTCAATGTCGAAGGCGAATACTCCCGGGTGAGGGATCAGTTGGCCCTGCCTAAACGGGATGCCTCGGTTGAAGAAATCCTCCTGGAAATCAGGCGCTTGGCCACATCGTATGATCTAAGACTTCAGATGGGGTTTAGCTTTCGATTCGGATCGATCTACAGCAATGTGGTGAATCCGCGATTCGGGAACCGCTAATGCCAACCCGCCCCACCTAACAATACTGTCTTGCCTGCACCCACCCCTGCGCTTAAGGCAAATATGAAATTTTGGCTTTTAGAAAGGGATGTAAGGCAAAGGTATTTTTTATAAATAATTCAGGGCCCTGGATTATTTACAGGTCGAGATTGCTGCAGCGCCAAGGAAGCTATTCATGAAGCTGTATTTGAATACTGCGAATGGATTGCAACGAAGTCGATGTTGTGAGATCGGCCCGCCCGCAGGGTAAAAAATACCAATGTATCTTATAATGAAATATGAAATTTTGGCTTTTAGAAAGGGATGTAAGGCAAAGGTATTTTTTATAAATAATTCAGGCTAGTGGCGGTCTGATCTATCTTCCAATTGGTTGTGCAATTCCTCAATCTTGGTGCAAATCTCCATGCCCATTTCATAAAAGGACAAACACTGTCTTTTCACGGCTTCATTGGTAGGATCTTCCTCGATCTGTCTATCTACGACCTGCATGATCTGTAGAAGGCTCCTTGCGGAGACTTTTATCTCTTCGATGTCGATTTTCAATTGATGGGCGACTGGCTCCCAAATATCCAGTTCTCTCGAGAAATCCTTCAGTCTTTCGATCATCCAGAAAAAATCGTCTTTCCCGACGTTATTTATCTTCATCGAAATCCTCTGGAAAAAATGGGGGTTTTCCCGGCACGCCTCATGAAAAAATTTTAGCAGAGGGGGGAGGATGTATCAATCCTCTTTAGGGATGATTTTTAGGGGTGATATGTTTCAATGATATTGGGAACATCATTGACATTTTTATTTGTCCTTATTAATCTTTGCGTGCATTTCAATTTAGCCTGGATTTTTCAGGTAAGGAGGAATAAGGATGAAGAAAAAAGCATGGATTCTGACGGGAATTTTATTATGTGCGTGTTTGGTATTATCCGGAACGGACGTGGCCGAGGATCAAGGGAAATCTGTTTCTACCAATAAAGACAAACTTCTAACCTTGGCTGTCCAGGGTGAGATAGCCCCGGCTGAGCCAGGACGATCCTATGCCACGACTTGGGATGGCAAGCCCAAGATGGCGATCGGGATCGGAGGGATCAATTATAACTTGAAAATCGGCAATAAGGTTTTCGGTTGGGCTGCCGGAGACAGGGCAACTGTGGGTGTGGCGGCCATTGGAAAGGGCGAGGACCGTTTCAGGAGCGCTTGGCTCAACTATGTCTCCATCGGCAATGAGGTGAAAGTTTTGAACGGAGACGCCAAAGGCGAAAAAGGTGTCGTCATCGGGAAGTTTGAAAGGTATGTGCTTGTCCATTTTGATGATGCAGTCTTGGAAAAGCTTTCCGTAGGCAACACTATCCAAGCAAAGGCTTGTGGTGTCGGCCTCAATATTGAAGGCTTCGACAATGTGTTCATTCATGGTCTTGGCCCAAAGGCATTGGAAAAGATGAACATTCGCAATGTGAATGGCAAGCTTGTTGTGCCGGTGGTTAAGGAAATACCAGCCGAAATTGTGGGGCGAGGTGCGGGAGGATCGAGCCTGTCTGGAAACTGGCATATTCAAACTTGTTATCCCCCAGATATCAAGAAATATCGATTGAATGAGCTGCATTTTGGGGATCTCGTACTATTAGAGAATATCCAGACAGATTACGGGAAAGGCTATTTCAGGGGAGGGGCAACGGTTGGCGTCGTTTGTTCAGGCCCGAGTGACTTCTCTGGACTGGGTGTCGGTGTGACGCCAATCTTATCCACGAGATCAGGGGAAATTGTGGCGCGGATTGATCCTGCAGCAAACATCGGAAAATATCTCGGCTTAGAGATGAGTAAATCCGCTCCCAAGACCGAAGAGAGCCTTTTGCCAACGAACAAGGATGCGTTGATTTCCACCGCTGTCCAGGGTGTAGTTCAACCTCCGGGAAGCTGGGGGTATTCCACCACTTACGATGGGAAGGCAAGGGTGGACATTGGGATGGCTTCGATCAATTATACGGTTTCCCTCGGAGACACGGCCTACGGTTGGGCGAACGCCGATCATGTCGAGCCTGATGTCACATTCCAAGGCAGGGATAAGCCAAGAGCTAGCGATTGTGCACTCGCTATTTTGGCTTGCATCGGAAACGAGGCGGTCGTGTTGGAAGGTGAGGCCAAAGGCGCAAAAGGATTTTATATCGGAAGACATGCAGGATCGGACGATCTTGCTTGGTTTCCCAAAGATGTGCTCGAAAAGCTTGCCTTGAATGACAAAATTCAGGTGAAAGCCAAAGGGGTCGGTCTCAAGATCGATGGATTCGAAGATGTAAGAGTAAACAAACTTTCTCCGGAACTATTGGAAAATATGGGAATCACGATTAAGGATGGTCAACTTGTTGTGCCAGTGGTGTTGGAAGTTCCTGGACATATCATGGGATCTGGAATCGGGTGGGGTTTTATCGAGGCTCTTGATTATGATATCCAGACGACGGATCCTCAAATTGTCGAGGAATTCGGTCTGAAAAAACTGCGGCTAGGAGATTTGGTGGCCATAAGGGACCATTATGATTTCTACGGAAACGGAAGATACGAAGGAGCCGTAACAATAGGTGTCTGCATCCATGGGTGGAGCGATATGGCAGGTCATGGGCCAGGCTTGAATCCAATTTTGAGTGCTCTGCCGGGTAAGATAAAAACGAGAATCGATCCCCACGCGAACACGGCCTACTACCTCGGGATCAAACCCAAACCCCGCCTTTAACAATTGGGATGGCTCTATTTTGAGAAGTATAAGGACATGCCGGATTGAGGGAATATTGTGAGGAGACTGATATGAGAAGACCGAAAGGGCTTTTGTTATCCAAGATTTTTATTTTGGGATCTCTGTTTTTGTTGTTGGTTTATGGAGGTTTGCAAGGAGAGGACACACAAGATGAAATCTTCCAGACTTCCCGTTGGCGGAACATCGGCCCTGCCAACATGATGGGCCGGATATCAGCCTTGGACGCTTTGGATGAAGATTGCCGAGTTGTGCTGGTGGGAAGTGCCTCGGGGGGAGTATTCAAGTCCGTGAATGCTGGAGTCACCTGGACAGCTATTTTTGATGAATACGGAAGCGGTTCCATCGGGGACGTGGCTTTTTTCCAGGCAAATCCCGATATTATCTGGGTGGGAACCGGAGAGGCTCACAATCGCAATAGCTCTGGATGGGGCGATGGAATCTACAAATCCACAGACGGCGGGAGAACTTTTCAGAACATGGGCTTGAAAGAAACCCATCAGATTGCCCGTATTGCCACGCATCCCACGGATCCTGACATCGTGTATGTGGCGGCTGTCGGTCACCTGTGGGGCTATTCGGGAACCCGCGGCTTGTTCAAGACGACTGACGGGGGAGAGACCTGGGAAAAATTGACCAACGGCCTTCCTAATGATGAAAAAACAGGGTGCACCGAGATCCAGATGCATCCAACAGATCCGGATATCCTGTTCTGTGCCATGTACCACCGTATCCGCAAGCCCTGGCACTTCCACAGCGGCAGCCCAGAGGGTGGATTGTTCAAGACCGAAGATGGAGGAAATACCTGGCGCAAGCTGACAAGGGGGCTTCCGACTGGTGATATAGGTCGGGTCGGTATCGATATCTGCCGTTCCAGGACCGAGGTGGTGGTGGCCAGCGTGGAAGCCAGTGACCAGCTTCCTGCGGACATGAGCATTCCTGGCCCGGGTGTTTACCGTTCCGATGACGGCGGTGAGACCTGGCGCTATCTCCTCCGGCATACAAGTCGGCCGATGTACCATGGCCGGATCGCTGTCAATCCCTTGGACGATAACCTGATTTATGTGATTGCCCGGGATTACCGGTTTTCAGCAGATGGAGGCAAGACCTTCAAAGGGAAACCCTGGCGTGGTGCCGGGGGTGATGACCATGACTTATGGATTTCTCCAAAGGATAAAAATGTCTTTTATGTCGCTTCCGACCAGGGAGCTCACCTGACGTTGGACCATGGGAAGTCTTTCATCTCCTTCAACAACATGGCCATCGCCCAGTATTACGCCATCGGAGTGGATATGCGTGACCCCTATTGGGTATTCGGTGGGATGCAGGATATTGGCGGCTTTGGCGGACCGAGCAACAGCCGCGATTCTCAGGGTATCCTGAACGACCACAATATTGAAGTCAACGGAGGTGACGGCTTCCATATGCAAATCGATCCGACTGACTGGCGCACGGTTTATACCGTATGTCATGTCGGCGGGTTGGGCAGGATAAATATGGAAACACGAGAGTACAAGCTCATTTCGCCCCGGCCAGAAACGATTGTGAATTTTAATAAATTCTACGACCCGAATTTTCCGGAGACACCTGTTAGATACTCCATTTATCCGGGCGAGCACTGGCTCTGGCGTCAATCCAGCCGAAGCCGTTATTCCAGTCTTCTGCCCCCTCAGTTTCGGTACAACTGGAGCAGCCCTGTTGTCGTGTCCTCCCACAATCCCCGCACCATCTATTTTGGTGGCAACCATGTGTTTAAATCTGTGGACAGGGGTGATGCTTGGCTGATAATCAGCCCAGATCTGACGACCAATGATCCGGAAAAGCGTAATTCCTCAGATTCCGGAGGCCTGACCCATGAGGTTACAGGAGCAGAGAACCACTGCACGATCATTTCGATTTCGGAATCCCCGTTGGATGCCTCTATTCTATGGGTGGGGACGGATGACGGCAATGTCCAAATTACCCAGGGTGGGGGGGCGAACTGGACCAATGTAAGATCCAACATCGAGGATGTTCCTCAAGGCATATGGGTAAGCCGGGTCGAAGCGTCACATTTCCATAAAGGAGCAGCCTATGTCACTTTTGATGGGCACCGCAGCGACGATTTTACGCCTTACGTGTACAAGACCACAGATTTTGGCGCCACATGGGCGAACATAGCCGGAGACATTCCCGACGGCCATAGCCTGTATGTGATCAGGGAGGATTTCAAAAACGAGAATCTTCTGTTTGTGGGCTCGGAATTCGCATGTTTTGCTACGATAGACGGGGGTAAGAATTGGCGCCGCTTCATGAACGATATGCCTACTGTGGCATTTCATGACCTGATCATCCATCCTAGGGATTTCGACTTGGTCGCTGGTACACATGGCCGAAGCATTTGGATAGTGGACGATCTGACCCCCCTTCAGCAGCTCACGCCGGAAGTCCTATCCAAGGATGTCCATCTTTTTGAAAATCGGAGGGCCACCCGCTGGCAGTCTGTTTCCCTAGGACGGCAACAAACATTTTTTAAATTCAGAGGAGAAAATCCGCAATCGGGAGCTTTTATCCATTTTTACTTGAAGTCTAAACCAGAGGGAAAAGTTTCGATGGAAATCCAGGATCTTGCAGGGAAACGGCGAGCATCCGTTAGGGTATCTCCCAAACCAGGGCTCAACAAGGTGCGGTGGGACATGCGTTTTCCACCGACAGAGTCCGAAATCGGAGCCTTTAGGGTTAAGCTAGGAAAGGCCACGGATGAGTTATCTTCTCTGGTTAAGACAGATCCTGAAAAAAAAGTTTTATCTGAGATGCAGGGGAAACTAAAAGATGCCAAAACAGATCGGGATCTTACGCGGTTACACCGGCAGATGACCAGAGACTTCGCTTTTTATTCGGAAGGGAGGGATCTTTTTGGCCCTGCTTTGGCGTCGACAGATGCCCCGGCCGGTACCTACCAGGTCATCCTTACGGTCGATGGACGCCCTTATTCAGGGACCATTACCATTCGAAATGATCCATTGTTGAAATAGAGAATAAAAAAAGGAAAAAAGCGACTATTCAATTTTCTAAGAAGATCATTGATTGATTTTTTGTATCAAAAAGTCAAAAATGAGAAAAAAAATAGAACCGTCCCCTTTTTAGGAGATTTGTTGATGAGAAAAATTGTTTTTTGCACAAGCCTGATCACACTGTTTTGTCTGACAATGGGTTTTGCTGATTCTAACACGAACACCATTTATGAGCCATCGTTTTTTAAAGGTCTCAAGTATCGATGTATCGGCCCTTCTCGTGGAGGGCGAGTGACCACGGTTACCGGCATCGCCTCCCAGCCCTCTGTTTTTTACATGGGAGCCACTGGCGGCGGCGTATGGAAAACAACCGATTATGGACGGAACTGGGTCAATGTGTCCGATGGTTATTTTGAAACTGGATCTATCGGAGCCATTCAGGTTGCAGATTCCGACACGAACATCATTTATGTCGGGACAGGCTCGGATGGCATACGCAGCAACGTGATCGCTGGACGGGGTGTGTATAAATCCGAGGATGCCGGGAAGACTTGGAAATTTTTGGGGCTCCGAGATGTTGGGCAGATCGGTGCTGTTGAAGTCCATCCGGAAAATCCTGACATTGTGTTTGTCGCTGCCATCGGTAATGTGTTTGGTCCGAGTCCTGAGCGCGGCGTGTACAGGACTGTTGACGGCGGAAACACTTGGGATAAAGTGATGTTTCTTTCCGATAAAACAGGGGCTGTGGACCTGGAACTCTGCCCGAATAATCCTGATGAGATTTATGCATCATTCTGGCGCTGTGAACGAAAACCTTGGACGATCATAAGCGGAGCTGATGAAGGCGGTCTTTTCAAGTCATCCGATGGAGGGACCACATGGATACATCTCATGGAAGGGCTTCCTCAGGATTTGATCGGGAAAAGTGATCTCGCTGTCTCTGCTGCAGATCCCGACCGTATTTACATCTTGATGGAAGCTGCTCCGGGCGGAGGCCTCTACCGGTCTGATGACCGCGGCCAAAGTTTTGAGCTGGTCTCGGATAAAATTGAACTCGTGAACCGGCCTTTTTATTATACTAACCTGGATGCCGACCCGACAAATGCCGACATCCTTTATGTCAACACGGGTCGTTTCTGGAAATCCCAGGATGCCGGAAAGACCTGGGAAAGCCGGTCCACTCCACACGGGGATAACCATGACATGTGGATCAATCCCCAAAATCCAAACATCTTCATTCAGTCGAATGATGGGGGAACCAATGTGACCCTGGATGGCGGAAATACATGGTCGACTCAATTTAACCAACCGACAGCTGAACTATACCAGGTCGATATCGACGATCAATTCCCCTACTGGGTTTATGCCGGACAGCAGGACAACAGCACGATTGCCGTGCCTTCTTTGCCTCCTTCTCCTTCACCTGCAGGACCTTTGGGGTACTGGATATCCATAGGCGGATGTGAAACCGGCCCTGCTGTGCCTAAGCCCGGCGACCACAACATCGTTTATGCCAACTGCAAGGGTAGATTTGGGCGTTACAACAAAAAAACCGGACAAGAGATGCAATTTTATGTCGGAGCAGCCAACATGTACAGCCACAATCCTAAGGACCTGAAATACCGATTCCAGCGGGTTTCGCCAATTCATGTATCCCCGCACGACCCAGAAGTGGTCTATCACGCTTCTCAATATGTACACCGGACCACTGATGGGGGAGTTACCTGGGACACCATCTCTCCGGATCTGACCGAATTCGACCCCTCCAAACAAGTTATCTCCGGTTCCCCGATCACACGGGATATCACCGGTGAAGAGTTTTACAGTACGATTTATGCTGTGCGGGAATCGCCGTTGGAGAAAGGCCTTATTTGGGTGGGTGCCAATGATGGTCCCATCCATGTCACCCGGGATGGAGGGAGGACATGGTCAAACGTGACACCCAAAGACCTTCCATGGGGTGGGCGTGTCCAGACTGTGGAACCGTCTCCACATCGGGCCAACAAAGCTTATGTGGCTGTCCATCGATATTTGTTGAACGATTGGCAGCCCTTCATTTACAGGACAGAAGACTATGGCCAGACTTGGACTCGTCTGACGACCGGTCAGAATGGCGTCCCGGAGGATTA
Source organism: Candidatus Aminicenantota bacterium (assembly GCA_020348385.1). Taxonomy (GTDB): domain Bacteria; phylum Acidobacteriota; class Aminicenantia; order Aminicenantales; family Aminicenantaceae. The sequence goes on from CP070750.1 coordinate 490,466, forward strand.
TCCCACCCGGGTTGTGCGGGAAGACCCTGACAGGGAAGGGCTCCTTTATGCGGGAACAGAGTTTGGCATGTTCATCTCCTTTGATGACGGGGCACATTGGCAATCCTTCCAGCTCAACCTTCCGGTAACTCCGGTGACAGACATCAAGGTTCATCAAAAGGACCTTGTGCTTTCCACGATGGGACGCTCCTTCTGGATACTGGACAATGTCACCCCGCTCCATCAACTGGGGGAGAATGTGGCGAAGGCTCCATCTCATCTGTATCCTCCGTGTGATGCGTATCGGATGCATTTCCGTTCCCGTTCATTCAGAGGGTCGGTGAGAGTGCCTGAGTATTTGCAGCCAGGAGTCATGATCGACTATTATTTTGCCGAAAAACCGGATGATGTTGTTATGCTGGAAATCCGAGATGCCAACGGCAATCTTATACGCTCGTTTACAAGCGAGAAGCAGGATATTCAGCTGGAAGGCCTTGCGTTCGAAGACCTTGTGGAAGCAATGAAACGGTTCGGCGGGCCTTTGCTCCCAAAGAATCCAGAGATGAACAGGTTTTTCTGGGACATGAGACATGCCGGGGCATGGAATGAAAGAGCAGGCCGTAGAATGGGTGGACCTGTGGTTTCTCCCGGAACTTATCAGGCGAAACTTACTATCGGAAATTGGACTCAAACAGAAAGATTCAGGGTGCTAGTCGATCCTCGGGTGACAGAAGATGGCATCACACATGCAGACTTGGTTGCACAAGAATCCCTCAGCCTCCAAGTGAGGGACACCCTAAGCATGGCCAACTGGGTGGTTGAACGCATCCGTAAAGCAAGAGAGTCTGCAGAAGTCAATCGGAAAAACAAGGAAAAACTTTCTTCTCTATACGCAAAATTTGTGACGGCAACAGGACCTTATCCTCAGCCTATGCTCATCGACCAGCTCTCCTATCTTTCTTCGATGCTCAATCGTGCGGACCAAAAACCTGGTCGTGATGCGTACGTCAGGTTCGATGAATTGAATCAAGAACTCTTTGCAAATGTTATGGAAGTCAATAAAATTTTAGGGAATAAGTAGAGGAAGAACGGCTAGAAATTGATAACATACATGGCCCGAATGGCATTTTTGCTTCTCGTCAAGCGTTGATTTTCTAAACGTCCGTTTCGAAAATAGTAATCATATCCAAGGGATAGCTGAGATGTTTCTGACATATCGTAGTTGAGATCGAAAGATATGACGGACATGAATTCATTCGCATCGGCAAGCGTTGCATGTACCCAATATTGGGAGAAGCCAGTATATATGCTCCCGAGACCTTTCTTTCCCAGTTCGAATTTGATCTTTCCCATGATACCGGGGCCAAAATGATACGGTTCATTGCCTTCTTGTTCGTAGTTAGGCTCTGAATAGGGGATAGTTGCGCTGGAACTCCCAAACACAAAAGAGAGAATTCCCGAACTTTTGAGAAATAACTTAGACTCAGAAAGGGAAGATGTAGCAAAACCAGGACCGATTCCCACAGCAGACATCTGCTCAGCCACATGAGAATTGACATAGTCGAATAGCCCGAACAGTCCGGCACAACCATTTTGAAATTTTTTCCCGAAAAGAATGCCGTATGTGGATACTTCCGGATCACGAAAGCCCTGTTCATTGATTCCTATCTGGGCATCGAAAGAAAACCAATCATAGGGGCGTAGCTTGGAACCGTCGTTTTGGAGTCCGTCCTTGTACTCGAAGCGTGTCGCGACGAGAATAACGAATTGGTCGTCTGAGGAATGATATGCTCCCAGGGGCAATCTGAAATCGTAGTCATGGTCTCTCCCGAGATTTGCGGGATCGAAATCCTTTCCTGAGGATCCCGACAAACCGACGATCGGATTGACAAGAAATTTAAAGGCTTTCCCGAGTGTTCTGCTAAATCCGGTTGCATTCTCATAGGAAATGAGATTTGCCATCCTGTACAATGCTTCGCCTAGATGAATGCCTCCGAATGTGGAAAAGTAATGATCGTTTTTTCCTGGATATTCGGATTCCCAAAAAAATTCCCATGTTAGGCTTCCAATGAACGTATAGATCGAAGACTCGAGAAAACTCATTCCTTGAGACCTGGCTATGGAGTGATACATGGCACCATGGTAGGCGTGCCCGAACTGGTTGGTTCCGAAGTCGTCGTAATCCCAGATTAAGCCGGTTTTGAGATTATCCGAAACGGTTTGGAACGAGATGTTCGTCCATGTTCCCTTAAGCACATATTTGTCGAATGCCCACAGGAGCAAATTGAACTTAGTTATGTCCCAAAGAGGTTTGAAATATTTTTTGTTTTTTTCCGATGGGACTGTCGTGTCTTGATCCAGGCCGATAAAAAAAGAATTTGGATTTTTCTCCACCAAAGAGAACTGGGCAATGATCTCTTTTATCGTAATGGGAAACTTGGAGTTGGCGAAAGTCTTATGATCGTCCTGATCGCTGCTTGAGAGCATACTTGAAGAACTGAAAACACAGAAAACAACCAGGATTGAAATTAGACTCCTTCGCATACTCCTACCACCATTTATTTTACATCTTGAAAAACAAAAAAAAAAGATAAAATGTAGAAACATTCCATAAGATACCTCCCCATCAATTACTTTTTTATGTCAAAATCTTTGTCTGCGAATAATCCAAGATTTCATTGACCGGGGAATTTGGCTGTGATATATGCAAAGGTCGAGCCTGTCGTAGGAGGAAGATGTGATTAAACGGATTCAGGTGATGTGTTTTATTGGGATCCTGTTGATAGGTTGTACGGCCATGGCTCAAATGACGCCGTGGAAGATATGGACGCTGCTCCCTCAGGACCAGATGGATGAAATCATCGGGGAAGCCTCGGGAGAGACAGCCTGGAACACGATCTTGGAGACAGGAGGTTATAACCAAGACCGTCCAGCCGAAGAATACGCAGGAACATTTTATGAAGCTCAGTACATCTATAATCAGCTGAAAAAATACGGACTTTCGGGAGCCGAGATCGTCCGTTTTCCGGGAGGGAAAACCTGGGATGGGATCAAGGGAGAACTATGGGAGATCGAACCAAAGCGACAAAAACTCGCCTCCTACCAGGACCTAAGAGCAATGCTTGCCAGCGGGAGCGCTTCGGCAGATGTGAAAGCACTGTTGGTATGGGTAGGTCGAGGAACAAAGGATGAAATCGAGGCAGCTGAAGTCAAAGGGAAAATTGTTGTCACTGAGGGGAGTTTGAGCTCGGTCCATAATTTGGCATGCATGAAGTATGGCGCGCACGGTGTCATTTCTATGCAGTCGTCCAGACCGTATTTTGATCCGCTTCAGATCCCTTGGAGAGGCATTAGAAGTTTCCGCCAGGATGCCGAAAATCAGCCTAAGTTTGGGTTTTATCTTCCCATCCGGGAAGGGGCTCTCCTAAAGGCCCGTTTACTCAGGAATGAGAAAATCACGGTCCATGCTCATGTCGAGGCCAAAATGGAGCCCTACGAGCTCCAGGATGTCGTTTGTCACATTCCCGGGACAGAGCCAAACGCCGACGAGATCATTTTTTCGGCCCATCTTTTCGAGGGATATACCAAGCAAGGGGCCAATGACAACAAGTCTGGTTCCGCCACCATATTGGAAGTGGCGCGCGTGCTTCATTCATTGATCGAAGAAGGAAGGTTACCCCAGCCAAAGAGAACGATCCGCTTCATCTGGGCTCCTGAATTTTCTGGGACAATCCCTTGGGTTAAAGCCAATATGGACATCATGGAAAGAACGCTTTGCAACATCAACATGGACATGGTAGGCGAATGGTTGAGCAAGAATCAAGCATTTATGACTTTGGTCCGGACCACTTACGGAAACCCCCATTATATAAATGATGTTATGGAGAACTATTACCGTTATGTCGGCGAAGGTAATATCGACCGCTGGGTTGCCAGGGGCAAGATGCGGCGCATTGTTGCCCCTTCAGGTTCGGATGAACCTTTTTATTACCTCATCGACACCCATTCTGGGGCTTCCGACCATGAAGTCTTCAATGATTGGGGTGTTCAGGTTCCAGGGGTATGCATGAATGCTTGGCCGGACCAGTGGTATCACACATCGGGAGACAGGGCTGATAAGGCAGATCCAACACAGCTCAAGCGGGCGTCAATAATAGGTGCAGCCGCGGCCTACACGATTGCCAATGCCGATGATTTCATGGCCAAAAAAATTGCCTCAGAGACAACGAGCAACGGGACGCGTCGTTTGGGACATCAGTTTGTTATCGCTCTCGAAATATTGAATGAAGCGACGGCTGAGACGTTAGCCGATTCTTATAAAGCTGCACGAGCGCAGGTGGAAACAGGATTGGCCAATGAAAAGGCGACTCTTGCCACGATCCAGGAACTTGCCAAGGATAAAAAAAATGTCGAGTCTTATCTTGCAATAATGAAGAGGACAGTCGATTCTGTGGCAAAAGCCCACTTGTTGGCATTGGATACTCATAGAGATGGAGTTGCGCAGAAGCTGGGTGTAAAGCCTGTCAAGATTGAGTGGAGTGAGCTGGAAAAAAAGGCTGCAAAGTTAGTTCCCAAACCAACAGCAAAAGTTAAGGAGAATGGATACAGGGGATATTCGCAGCTAATCTCAAAGGTGCCGAAGGCGGAAAGGGATGAATACCCATATTCCAGACGGGATATCGCCAGCACCAGCGAGCTCCAATCTCTGATCGATGGGAATCGGAGTGTGCTGAATATTAAGCAGAGTCTGGATGCCCAATATCAACGAAGATCCCAACTGGAGAGCGTCCTTAACTATATCCAGATCCTCAAACTAGCCGGCTTGGTTGATTACTAATTGGGGACAGGATCCGTTTTCACCTATTAAAAACTGTGTCCAGTATTATCTGAAAAATAGGTGAAAACGGATCCTGTCCCCAATTTAGCGCAAAAAGTCAGGGAGGGGATTTTGCGGCGTGATGACATCGTGGATGATGGAGACGACCCACCACCGCCCATCCTTTTTCATCAAACCATAACTCTCCAATCCCAAGTGACCTGGGTCATCGGCAGGAATCATAAACTGTGCTTTGTAAACAATGAAGCACTGAGCGATATTCCTGTATACGGTCATCTTCATCTTTTCGATCGACTCTTTGAATCCTCTCTCTTTAATATTGTGTTTTTCGATGTCCTCCAGCCACCATCCCACATAACCGTCCAAATCCAAGACATCCATGTACGTCCGGGATTTTCTCACGCCAAAAACAGCTTCCGGGATAAAGAAGCTCCGCACATAATCCCAATCTGGCAGGGTGCCTGGCTCGAAAGTCATTGAGGTATACAAGCCTCGCACCAGGCTCTCTGGATCCATAAAAACGCCTTCCTTTCCGGATCTTTCATATGCTATGCTGATTACCGATACCGCCACAAACAAACCGACCCACAAAAGAAAAATAACCTTCCTGATATTCATCGAACTCCTCCCGCTCTTTTGCGTTTTTTTCATTTCTGCTCCATTCATTTTAGTGGGGAAGAATAACAAGGAACATGATGACAGTCAAATGGCTGCTGAAATAATCGTTTGGAAATTTGGCCGCGATATATCATAATAGGATGGACAGAATGCGCAAGAGGTTTAAACATAGATTTTATTTTGCACTCCTGGTTTCTCTCCTTTTGTTTTCCCAGTGCCAAAAAGAGATCGTTCCCGAACCTTTCAAACCTTCCAACAGCCACGAGGCCTACGTCCAATCTTTGCGTTCGGCAGGCCTGGCTCATACGGCCATCGCTCGTGACTGGATCCTGGCTTCCGAGAATTCCATGAAAAATCCTGTGGATATGGAACCGCCGTTTGAAGAAACCTTTTATGTGGACCACGCTGCTGCTTTTGCGGTGGCTTACCATTTTTCTGTCATAAAAGGCCAGAGGGTCGAGATCGATGTGGCATTCGACGGGCAGAAACGATGCCGTCTGTTCATGGATTTGTTTCGCGTTCGCGGCCTCACCTACGAGGATTGGCGTTTGGTTGCCAGTGCCAACAACAACGAGAAACATCTGGAGTTCGAGCCTAAGCAGGATTCTGAATATGTGCTCCGACTCCAGCCTGAACTTTTGCGCGGCGGAAGATTTACTGTCACCATCCGTAACATGGCCTCGCTTGGATTCCCGGTATTGGGATATGATTCCCGGGCAATCGGGAGCGGATTTGGAGCTCCGCGTGATGGCGGCCGCCGCCGGCATCACGGAGTGGATATCTTCACGAAAAGGCACACACCCGTCATCGCTCCATCCAAGGCTTATGTCCGTCGTGTCAGCGAATCCGACATCGGTGGGCTCAATATTTGGCTCCATGACGCGAAGCGTGACCTTCATCTCTATTTTGCTCATCTGCAGACCCAGGAGGTTGAACAGAGCACTTATGTGGTACCAGGTCAGAGAATCGGAACGGTCGGGAATACCGGCAATGCTCGACGAACGCCTCCGCATTTGCACTTCGGGATTTATGCGAGAGGAGAGGGGCCGGTCGATCCTGTTAATTTCATTAAAAAAATAGACTCAACGCCCAAAGACATCACGGCAGACTTGAATGTGCTCGGCCATTGGGCCCGGTCAAAACAATCTATGGTTTCTTTGAAGGCCTCGACTGCCTCACGAGCACTTGAAATTGTTCGGTTGAATCCCCATTCGGCCATGAAAATTCAAGCTGCTGTTGGCGATACCTATCGCGTCCTTCTGCCTGATGGCCTTTCCGGATATGTTCCATCCCGCGACGTCGAATCAATCATAGAATCATTGGCAACTCAACAGGCCGGTTTGATCCATGAAGTCAGAGAGGCTCCGATGGAACAGGCCGTTGTCGTGGAGAAAATCAACGGGGGAGAGGAATATGCCGTTCTGGGGCATTACGAAAGATATATGCTTGTCAGAACGGAAAAGGAAAATGTCGGGTGGTTGATGATTCCAACGGAGCCAGGTTCCAGCAGATTACCGGAGTGATCCAGTCTACTCGATCTCTGGATCGAAATTTTCGATCATCCACACATCCGATTGACTTCTGTTTGCTGGAAAGACAAAATGCTTTTCATCCGGACTCATCCTCACTTGGTAGAGAATAGCCCGGCCTCGCAAAGGCGAAGGGGATAAGGCAAACACCAGCTCAGAGCCCCCACTCCTAAGAAATATCTTGAGAATCCTTACGTCGTCGGATTCAAAGTCAGAAACATAAATCCACTCGCTGTCGGACGACCATGCGATAGGATCAAAACTTCCCCCATCTAGGTCGATTTGGGATTCATCTTCCAAGTCGAAGATGGAAATCCCTGATTGGATTGACGCTCTTTCCAGAAATGCAGCAACTTTTTTGCCGTCTGGGGAATAGTGGGCGTTATGAACAGATGAAACCGATTCATCGATCCAAAGAGGGATTTCTTTTCCTGTCTTAGGATTGAGCATGTGGAAATTCTGGTTTCCTGTTGTCTGGTATAGAATATTTGATCCTGGAGCCCAGGATACTTGATATGAGTTTGCGCTCGCTATTGTGTTTTGAAACTGATGGGGAGCGCCTCCTCGAGCGTTCACTTTCCAAACTCTGGCTTTTCCTCCCTTGGCGGATATAAATGCGATCTCGATTCCATCCGGAGACCAGGAGGGATAAAAATTGAAGGAATCCAGAAAAGAGATCTGCTGTGCTGTCCCTCCTGTTATGGGCATGACGTATACATTGTGTTTTTTCCCGACTCCTCGGGTGAATGCCACAAGCTTGCCATCAGGAGAGATATTGGGGCAAGAATCGAAAAATGTTCCCGTGGTTATTTGCTTCACTTTCACGGATTCGGCTTCTCCTGTTTCTACGATCGAGGCGAGCCAAATGTTGGAGTATTGTATTTCCTGTGCGTATAGCAGTTGATTCCCGTTGTTTGTGATTGTTAAGTCCTTTCCCGTACTGAGGCCATCTAACACGAGTGATGGAGATTTTATTGGTTTTCCGGTTTCGGGTGAAATGCGTGTCTTCCAAAGCTCATGGTGCTGTTCTCCCACCCTTGTGAAATAGATGGCATTCCCATGAGGAGACCAACGGGGCGAACCGATGTCATAAATTTCTTCATCAAAAACCATGTTCTGATGCGTCCCATCGATGGATACGGACCAGATCGCATACCGGTCGTCCTCATCGCTTGTCAATACGCACAGGAATTTCCCTTCAGGAGACCAGTCGATATCCTCGATCCATTGGAAAGGCCACAACAGAGGGATCGATGTCGATACGCCTGTGGCCCTGTTGCTGATCACAATATCTTTGGAATACTCAGAACAGGTAGCATATTCCGATCCATCAGGAGACCAGGCCAATTTTTCCGAAGCTTCGAGAAGTCGTGCCGAACCTCCCAGACGCGGCACAATAAAGGCCCCAGCGCTTGCATCCTTCATTTCGGCCCAAAAGGAAATCTCTGCGCTGTCGGGAGTCCAGAGAAGATTCCTGCACCTGTGAGCTTGGAAGGCTTCGAGGCTGTGCCCGCTGACCATATCTTGAATCATTATTTTTTGTGTGCTGGGAGGTTCTCTCGCCACAAAGGCCATGAATTTACCGTCGGGAGATATGGCCGGGTTGTAGGCGTTCCCAACATATGTGATTTGTTTGTGGTTGAATTTGTTTTTTTCTGCTGGGGGAGCTTTTGTGAGATAGATCGATAGAAATAGGAGAACAACAAGGGCCACGATAACAAGAGCAGGGATCAAGAGTTTTTTCAGACTCAATGAGACCGTGATCTCTTTGGCTGTGATGGGTTTTCTTTTGGGAATCTCTTTTTCTATGGTCGTGATCCCTTCCTCGATGTCTTCCAACTCATGCAGGATTATCTCTGCATTCTGGTACCTTTGTTCAGCCGTTTTTTCCAAACATTTGAGGACAAGCCTGTTGAGGGCATCGGGAATTTGTGAGTTGAGGGATTTAGGATTTTCTGGCGTTTCTCTTTTGTGCCTTGCCACGATGATGGACGAGGTGTCCCCTTCGAACGGCAGTCGCCCAGTCAGCATTTCATACAGGATTATCCCGAAAGAATAGATGTCCGATCGATGGTCCGTCTCTTTGGCATCGGCCTGTTCTGGGGACATGTATTCCGGGGTTCCGATCCTCATCCCCGAATCCGTTATCTCCTTTGATCCGAGAGAACGGGCGATCCCGAAATCCATAATCCGGACGTTGCCCTCTTTATCTATCATAATGTTGCTGGACTTTAGATCCCGGTGTATGACCTTTTGCTTGTGGGCCTCTGCCAATCCTTCACAAATTTGTTTGGCGATCGCTATGGTTTTCCCGATGCTCAGCAATTCCGACCTTCGGATGAAACTCTTTAAGTTTTCTCCAGGTACATATTCCATGGTGATGAAAGAGGTCCCATTTTCTTCATTCAGATCATACATCCGGCAGATATTCCGATGGGAGATTTCTCGGGCCAATTTCAGCTCATTTCTGAAACGTTCGATGGTCTTTTTGTTCGAGGAAATCTCGGGCTTGATGATCTTGAGGGCGACTTCCCCCTCGATCTTTTTATCATAAACCCTATAAACCTGACCCATCCCTCCTCTCCCCAGTGCTTCGATGATCTCGTATCTCTCTGCGATAATCGTGCCTCTGGTCAATTCCTCTGGGGGCGTTTCAAGCGTTTCCGTTTGCGAGACAGATCGTTCCACCGCAAATCTGAGAGGAGCTGCGCAGTTGCTGCAAAAATGGGCAAATTCTGTGTTATCTGCTTCACAAACAGGGCATTTGGTTGGCAATGCTTTCCCCTCTAATCCCTATTGATTACCGCACCTTTTCATCCTGGATAATCAGCTCATATCCTTCGCGGAAAGGGTCCATGGTGAATAAACGGATAAATTTAACGAGCTGCTCTTGATACACATGGCTTTTTTCATTGGAAATGGCATCCTGCTCGCGATCCCAAAGACTCACACAAATGCTTTTCCCCGATGTGCGGTCGCATATGAAGGATGCTCCCTGATAGCCCTTTTGAGATCGGAAGGCAGGGATGACACTCTCTTCGAAGAGCTTTGCTGCCTCATCGATCTTATCGATAGCGGTGTGAATGATGGTTTGCCGGACAAACATGGCTATCCCTCCTCTTTATCATGTAAAAAAAGGATACCAACCAAAGAATCCTGTGTCAATGCCGGCCCGCTGCAACCATCCCAAAAAGTCCACTTTGTTTTACGGGAATTAAGATGCTTTTATGTGAGATTAAGAGAGTGATTAAAAAAGTAAAAAATGGTATATATATTTGGGAAACGAATTTTTGTTACCATTATTGCGTAATATAAATGAGGGAGAGAGGGATAAGAGAGAATTCTAGGAGGAAGAAAAATGGATAATATAGCCTTTTTTGCACCTCTAGGTCGGGCATGGAACCGGATGAAAGTTGCCCTTTTCCAGCCCTTTGACCTGCACAAGTGGTTCGTCGTTGGATTCACGGCCTTTTTGGCCGGATTGGCCGATGGTAATCGAGGATCGAGCGGTTCAAGGTATAGCGATAATTGGAGCTTTCGTGAGTTTCTCGGTTTTCCCGGCAGAGCCTGGAATTGGTTAATTGACCATCCCGGCTGGTTCATGCTGATAGCGTTTGGCGTATTTGTTTTGGTCGTGATCGCGATTATCATCCTCTGGTTGAGCTCTAGAGGAAAATTCATGTTTCTTCACAATGTCGTTCATGACAAGGCCGAAATCGCCAATCCATGGAGAGAGTACAAAAAGGAAGGAAACTCTTTATTCTTGTGGAGGTTGATTTTCAGCCTGATCTGTTTTCTCTTTTTCGTTTCCCTTATCGTCATCTTTTTTGTCGGAGCCTCTCAACTTTACGAGAACAGCGTATACGATCGGGTGCCGGTTCCTTTCATAATCTTGATCGGGTTGATTTTTCTTTTGATGATCATCCTTGTCGGATTCATTTCCACTTTTTTGGATGGATTTGTGGTCCCGATCATGTACAAACACAGGGTCACAGCCACCAATGGGTGGGGACAATTCCTTTCCCTTTTCGGGAAATACCCCTTTCACTTCATCCTGTTTGGATTGTTGATGTTCGTGCTGATCATTTTGTTCGTGATATTTGTAATCGTAGCCGGCCTGCTGACATGTTGTATCGGCTTTCTCGTTTTGGTCATCCCGTATATTTCGACGGTAGCCACTTTGCCGATCTGGTACTGGTTCAGGGCATTCAGTGTTGAGTTTTTGGCTCAGTTCGGCGATGAGTACGACCTTTTCCCTCCCCCTGAAGCAACGCCGGTAAAAGCAAAGGCAGCAAAAGCTACGGCCTAGTTGGGTCAAAACCGGAATACGAACTCCACCGACTTCCTGGATTGTGTGTAACTTTGCAAAGGCATATTTCCCTTTGTATAAATGAGGAAGCATCCCAATTTCTGCGATACTGAAAGGCTCTGTATCAGCCTTTGGGAATGGTTTTGTTCCCGTGCTTGCCAGAATCCCCTATTTTCAAGCAAAGTCATGTTCGCTACTACATAGCTGTCTTCCGCCTTTTCTGCGTCAGATTCTCTCGAAAAGCGGATCGTATAGGCAAAATCTTCAATGTCGCTTCATCCATCCCCAAATGCCTAATTGATTAATGAATTAGTGATGCTTGCTTTGTCCGAGAAAGCGTTGGGGTTTGTGCCAGTAATTGGATATAATAAAACAAACTTGATAATGTAATTAGTGCCCATGAAAAAGATAGGTGTTTTGACCAGAGATTGCGCGGGGATCAATGCGGCTATTAGAGCAGTGGTGCGGACATCGGCTTTTCACGGAATCGAAGTTGTGGGAATAATCAAGGGATATGATGGTCTGATCAATCGGGAATTGGTCGAGCTCGATAGACGTTCGGTCTCAGGTATCTTGAGCCGTGGAGGAACCATCCTGAAAACAGCCCGAGCAAAAAGGTTTTTGACAGAGGAAGGACAAAAAAAAGCGGTTAAAACTATAACAGAAAAAGAGATCGATGGTTTGATCGTTATCGGGGGAAATGGCTCGTTGACAGGAGCCCATGTTCTGGCCACCAAACACAATATTTCTGTTGTCGGCGTTCCGGCCACGATCGACAACGACATCAACGGCGTAGACTTATCGATCGGTGCCGACAGCGCAGTGAATGTGGCGGTCGAAGCTTTGGACAAAATAAGGGATACCGCCACAAGTCTGGAAAGGGTGTTCGTTGTCGAGGTGATGGGACGCGATTGCGGCTACATCGCTCTCCAAGTGGCTCTTGCCGGAGGGTGTGAGGAAGTTTTAATCCCGGAAAGAGAAACAGCCATGGAAAAAATTTGTGCGGATATAGTCGAAGGAAGCCTTCAGGGTAAGATAAGCTGGATCGTGATTGTAGCCGAAGGGAGTGCAAAGGGAAGCGATGTCGCTGACACCATCGTGAAAGAAACTGGACTGGAAACACGTCTTTCCGTCCTGGGTTATATCCAGCGGGGAGGTATTCCGACAGCCTTTGACCGGATTTTGGCTGCTCGCCTGGGAAGTCATGCCGTTGAATTATTGAAGGAAGGCCAGACGGGTGTATGCGTGAGTCTCAAGGAAAATCGATTCACAACAGTTCCGTTGGAAACAGCTATCCAGCCCAAAAAGATCGACTCCGAGCGGGACTATCGATTGATCAAAATTCTTACGTGAAGGAGAAATGAAGTGGTGACGAAAATACAGGATTTATTAGGAGAGGAGGCTTCTGATTTATTGGAACACGTTTGTGAAACCATCCCTAAAGCGCTCTTGAATCTTCCTGGACCAGACTTTGTGGAGCGCGTCTTTGGCCCATCGGATCGGTCTCAGGATGTGCAAAATAATCTAGAAAAAATGTTTCTACACGGGCGCTTAGAAGGAAAGGGTTATCTTTCTATCCTGCCCGTGGACCAGGGAGTAGAGCACACAGCCGGGGCCTCGTTTGCACCCAATCCTGTCTATTTCGATCCGGAAAACATCGTTAAGCTTGCTGTGGAAGCAAGCTGTAACGCTGTGGCGTCCACTGCAGGGATTCTGGGAATGGTTTCCAAAAAATATGCTGATAAAATTCCATTTATTGTCAAGATCAATCATAACGAGCTTTTGTCCTACCCGAATTCTTACGATCAGCGGATGTTTGCCTCTGTGACCCAAGCTAGTGACATGGGAGCCTTGGGAGTGGGGGCCACGATCTACTTCGGTTCCGCAGAATCGCGGGACCAGATCGAGGAAGTGTCCGATGCCTTCCAGATGGCCCATGAGATGGGAATGTTCACTGTGTTATGGTGTTATCTAAGAAACGCAGAGTTCAAAAAGAATGGCGTTGATTACCACGCATCCGCAGATTTAACCGGACAGGCCAACTATCTGGGGGCGACCATACAAGCGGATATCATCAAGCAGAAACAGCCCACAAATAATGGTGGATTCCTTGCCGTCGATTTCAGTAAGACCCATCCTTTGATATATGAGAAGCTCACTTCTGACCACCCCATCGATCTAACCCGGTATCAGGTCGCCAACTGTTTCATGGGACGGGTGGGGCTTATCAACTCCGGCGGCGCGTCCGGCAAGGACGATCTCAGACAAGCCGTCAGAACCGCTGTCATAAACAAACGGGCAGGGGGCATGGGCCTGATCCTGGGAAGAAAAGCTTTCCAAAAACCCATGGCCGACGGTATCGAGATCATCCATGCGGTCCAGGATGTCTATTTATCAGAAGAAGTAACCATCGCCTGATTGCCAGGTTCTCCACAAAATGAAATCCGTCTTGGTGTTTTAACTAAAACCTTTTTTCAAAAATCTTATTTTTTTGAAGTCAACCTTTTGGATGTTTGATACGTCTAAGAATATGAAATGTTCTACATATTAGTAAGAAATAAGCGCAAGTGAGAAAACCATGGAATATTTGAGCCAAAGGGAAGAGCAGATTTTGTTGGCCATCGGTTATCTTCGAGAGGATGCTTATCTCGTGGCCATACGGAAACATCTGTCAGCGGTCATGGGGAGAGAGTTATCGATCGGAGCTGTACATATTCCGCTGCGCCGGATAGAAAAGCAAGGACTTATAACCGCTTCTTTCGGCGAATCGACGGCAGTTCGCGGTGGCCGCCGGAAAAAAATCTACCGGTTGACATCAGCAGGTCTTGAGGCTCTCGAAGGGAACAAAAAGGTCAGTGACCGCTTGTGGGCGGACTACTTGAAAACAAAAGCCTTGAGTAAAATATAGTGAAAAAAGAGAGTTGTTTTCAACCGAAACTCGGCTGGAGGATCCTGTGGTTCCTGTTGCCTGACAATGAACAGGAATCCCTGGCAGGGGATTTTGATGAAATTTTTCGGGAGAAAATAAAGAATAAAGGGAAACTTGTTGCCTGGTTTTGGTATTGGAGCCAGGTCATCCTCCTGATTCCCTCATCGCTAAAAGAATCCATCTATTGGAGTGTGCTCATGTTTCGCAATTATTTAAAAATCGCTTTTCGGAATTTGATAAGGCATAAAGGATTTTCTTCTCTCAACATCACAGGATTGGCCATCGGTATGGTCTGCACGATCCTGATCCTTTTTTGGGTACAACATGAGTTGAGTTATGACCGGTACCATAAAAATGGCAAAAGCATCTACCGGATTCTTCAACACATCCAATATGCGGAAGTCGTCACCTGGGCCATAAACCAAGGACCATTGGGGCCGGCTCTGAAGGAAGAGGTCCCCGAAATCGAAGAGCAGGCCCGGTTTTGTTTTGCCCAGTGGCGGATGAAATACAAAAACCAGGTCTTTATAGAGTTGGGAGGATATACCGATGCTTCCCTGTTCGAGATGTTCACCATCCCTTTTATACATGGAGATCCCGAGACCGCTCTGGCAGATCCACGATCTGTGGTTTTGACCGAGGAAGTTGCGCGAAAAATATTCAGCGATGAAGATCCTATCGGAAAGACCATCCATGTGGGCAGTGATTATGATTTCAAAGTGACGGGGGTTCTTCAAGATATCCCCGATAATTCCCATTTCCGGTTCAAATTTCTGGCCAACATGGATTTTGCCAAAGAGGC
>CP070750.1:505568-541309 GCA_020348385.1 Candidatus Aminicenantota bacterium
GTCACCCCCCAGCTTAATGGAAATGCTTCGGGCTGAAGAGGAATCTGCTCGTGAACGACTGAGCTTAGAGACTCTCACGGTTCATCCTAGGATTGCCTCATGGCGGGAAGCGTTTCGAAGTGCAGGAATCAAGCCCAGCGAGTTTAGAGCTTCTATCGAAGCGATGACGCGCCGTGCGCTGCGCCATCAAGAGTTGCCGTCAATCAACACGCTGGTCGACATCGGAAATATTCTATCTTTGCGACATATCTTACCGATCGGGGCCCACGCGATAGATGTTGTTACCCATGATCTCGTTTTGTGTCGAGCCTCAGGAGAAGAGGAGTTTGTTCCTTTCGGGTCAGATCAAGTCGAACACCCTGTTTCAGGAGAGATCATTTTCAAAGAAGGCAATACTGTCCTGACACGGCGGTGGAGTTGGCGTCAGGCCAATCACACGATGACTTTACCGACGACAAAAGCTATTGAATTTAACGTCGATGGTCTTCCTCCTTTTTCGAAATATGATGTAGAAGAGATTTGCCAGGAGCTCATGGGGGTGGTGAAACAGTTTTGTGGCGGCCAAATACATTACGAGATACTTACGAGACAGAATCCACGAATCGCGATAAAGCGCTAGCTAACCTCGGCGAGACCGAACGGATTTCAGAGGGTAGTGGTTTCGCTTTGGGGATTGATCTAGCCGAAAGGAGCAAGTTATGAGGAGATTAGGCGTCCATCCCGATCCATTCCCTGTTTGGAAGCTCAAACGGACAGAAAGGCCCTCCACCCGAATTATAGACGACAAAGTTCAACGCAAGAGCGAGGGTGATGGAGGATTTCCCCGGGCAGAGAGTGGGGAATTCGGCCCATTCATCCAGCAGGAGTACCCCCGTTTTG
This sequence comes from Candidatus Aminicenantota bacterium, assembly GCA_020348385.1. Taxonomy (GTDB): domain Bacteria; phylum Acidobacteriota; class Aminicenantia; order Aminicenantales; family Aminicenantaceae. The sequence continues at coordinate 506,448 of CP070750.1, forward strand.
TGATGAAACATCCTTTATCAGGCGTTTTGATGGATATGGGCAGAAAACTGGCAAAGATGGTGGATGGAACAGTTGCACCCAAACGGGCACCGGGCACCCATGATCCAGTGGCGAATGCGCGGCACATCAAGGAGACGGCCTACTTCTTACGAGCTGACCTTGTTGGTATCTGCGAGCTTCCGCCCTATGCTGTGTTCACCCACGATAGGTATACCAACGAGCCCATCGATTGCGATCACAAGTATGCTATCGGCATTCTCATCGATCAAGATTGGCGAACGGCTGCTGCATTCAACGGACACGATTGGATCAGCAACTCGATGAGCTTTATGTCCTACACTATATCTGGTTTCATCGCCTGCAACCTTGCCGAGTACATACGGCGGTTGGGTTACCCGGCCCGCGCCAATCATGCGATGAACTATAATGTTGCGGTGCCGCCCATCTTGCTGTGGGCAGGGTTGGGTGAGATGTGTCGCATCGGCGATATGGTGCTCAGCCCATTCCTGGGGCCGCGCTTCAAGGCCTCTGTAGTAACCACCGATATGCCGCTTGCGATTGATAAACCTATCGACTTTGGATTGCAGGACTTTTGCAGCAAGTGCTTGAAGTGTGCCCGCCTGTGCCCATCCCAAGCCATCAGCCATGGTGACAGAGAGATGCACAACAGTTACGAGCGCTGGCCAGTTGATGTCGAAAGATGCACAAGTATGCGGGTGGGAAACCAACATGGATCCGGCTGCGGCACCTGCATTAAAGTCTGCCCGTGGAACAAGCCCAATACCACGTTCCACCGGATAATCGGATGGACGATGATGCGCATCCCCTTTGCTCGGCGGTTTGCCGTCTGGGGAGACGACTTTATGGGGTATGGGAAACCGAAACCGGAATGGAAATGGTGGATGGACCTAGAGGAGGTAGATGGCGAGCTTCATATCCCAGAATCCCATGACAAGTGATATCTATCGGAACTTTAATTCTGGAATGGGTATGCTTTGTTGCTTATTAAATCAGAGCTTCGCTGATTATTTCGGATAATCCTGTCACCTTCACTTTTAAATCGTAGTGATCATTCAACTCTTCAATTTGATGCCGACAGTTATCGCAGGATGCAACCACGACCTCTGCTTGAGTGGCCTTTATTTGTTCCGCTTTTGGCTTCCCCGCTTTAAGACGTGTTTCGGCCCATTCAGGATTGGCCACTAATCCACCCCCGCCTCCACAGCAGATATTTCGTTCTTTATTGGGACTCATTTCACGAATATCCTTCACAAGAGCTTTCAAAATCCTCCGTGGTTCTTCAATCAGGCCGCTGTTTCGCGCCAAGTTACATGAGTCATGGAGAGTGATGGATTCTTTTATTTTTTCAGGATCTACCTTGATCCGTTTTGTCTGGATGTATTCGTCGATCACTTCGACGAGGTTTCGCACCCGGAAAGGCCAGGGTTCGTCATACCAGCTGGGAGCTGTCCACCGAAAAGTGGAGTAGGCATGCCCGCACTCAGTTATGATGACCTCATTGACTCCTAGTCTTTTGGCTTCGTTGACAATGCGGTCGGTGATCTTTTTTGACCGGGCTGTATCCTGAAGAAAAATGCCATAGTTGGCAGCCTCGTACATGCTGATTGTCCAGGATTCTTTGGCTTTGTTAAAGATATGAGCTGCGGGCAGGATGGTATGAGCGCCTGAAAGCGGGACATATAAAAAATTGGCATTTTGAACTTCTACCGGGATTGTTGCGCTGGGATCTCCCATTTTCTCCTGAAGTTCCTTTTCCATCGAGCGGATCTGGTTCACAAATGAATTCCTGAATGCATCGAGATTTTCTTCTCTTGAAATAGCCATATCAGCCAGCATGGTCAGCATCTCAGGAGCTAGGTCGAGAGAAGACAACGTGCTTCGGGTGGCTCCCATGATGGCCGGGATATCCACGCCTAAAGGACAATTCACAGTGCAGCGCTGGCACATCGAACAATTTTTATAAGCGACCTCCCGCCAGTCCTTCAATTTTTCTTCTGTCAGCTTCTGTGCTCCAGTCCATCGAGGAAAGACCTTGCTCAGCCAATCATGATGTTTCTTGTACACCTGTCGAACCTGCTCAGCCTTAGCCACAGGAGAAACGGCCAAGTCTTTCCCATCACTCATAATATAATGGCAGGCATCGACACAAAGCCCACAGCGGACGCAGAGATTGGACGAGGAAAGTCCCACTAGTCGGCTGAAACGCTTATCCAGTTCTTTTTTTCCTTTTTGAACAAGTGATTCTTTTTGATTATCCATGTTGTAACCTCTTTTTGGGCAGGATTCCTCGTCTTCCGAAACGGATGCCCAAATAGATGCGAGCAAAAAACCAAAAGACATAATGGGAAATTTTGCTGAACGGCACATAGACGAGAAATAGCGCTGTGATCAGAAAAAAGACAAATCGCCAGCCATCCGTAAAATAGACGAGGCAACCCGCGGCAGCGATAAAATAGATTTCAACGGCTATCAGGGAAAAATAATCATCCGGCACACTCACATACCTCAGGTGTGGGTTGGCCAGACGCCGTATAATCTTCGATATTCCCACAATCGCACCCAATCCGATGAAAATGGCAAACACTATCCTTACTGGATAGGCCATCATCTTGGGAGCGAAGGGAAGGGTAAACGTAGCCAGTATAGCGGACAAAGCTCCCAAGTGGTAGATCAAAAATTCCATCCATCGCCAGAGATGTTTGGTCGTGCTATCCATCGAGAAAGGATTGATAAGAGTGGAAAAGGAAAAAGCCACGCCTTTAGCCGGATTCCCCGATGCAGGTGCAACCTCTCTGGGCATGGGAAGCTTGACCAACTGAACGATCTTTAGAGCATACAAGATCGCGAATATGGTCAATGCAATGATCTGCAGCTCAAACTCGACAAAATGAAGCAAACTTTCGCTGATCATGAATACCTCCACCTAAAGAGCTATTTAATTCGACGCACACGAAAGGTGATGACATCACCATGCTCCAAGCTAACCACCTCATTGCCGCTGGTACTGGCCCAAGCTGGAACGTCTGCCAAGACTCCAGGATCTGTGGCCGTGGCTTCGATCACTTCTCCGATTTCGATCTCTTTAATGGCTTGAGCAATCTTGACGATGGGCATCGGGCATAAAAGACCTTTGAGGTCCAATGTTTTCGCAACAGTAATCTCTTCGTTCATTTTTTCTCCTCCTTATATAAATAGCTGTACTTCAGATTTTCGGGCTTCCTCAAGAAAAAAGGCCACTCCCACGCAACCCTGGACCTCATCGAGCATTTTTTCTTTTGGAATTTCCATTACATCCATGCTCATCTGGCATCCATACATTTTGACGCCGAGGTCGATGGCCGTCTGTCTCAATTCAGGCAGGGGTGTGACACCTTTTGCCTTCATCATCTTTTTGAACATCCAGCGTCCGACACCTCCGAAGCTCATCTTGCTCGGGGTGGCCCTGTTGATATCACCACCATACATCATGCCCAGCATCCGGCCGAACAGGCTTTTTCCGGTCGCCACCTTTTTCTTTAAGGCTCTCAAGCCCCAAAAAGTGAAAAACATGGTGACTTCCATGCCGGCTGCCGCTGCCCCTAATGCGATGCTGAATGCAGCAAACAGCTTATCCATATCCCCGCTGAAAACGACCATGGACAATTTGTTTTTCTTTTCTTCTTCCATACCTTAACTCCTTTATTTTTTATGATTTAAGGCATCTTTTATGGCTTTATTCTGGGATGCCAACGATTCCATCAACACCTGGCTGACGAGATCATAGGCCCGGGTGATTTTTTTGTTGGCAATGGAATAATAAATATTCGTGCCATCACGACGGGCTCGCACAATACCTTTGGATCTCAAGATGGATAGGTGTTGTGATAGGTTGGATTGAGAAATTTTGGTCTCCTCGATCAATTCATTGACGGTTTTTTCCTTTTCCCTAAGGGCCTCTAAAATCTCCTGCCTTTTGGGATTGGAAATGCTCTTACAAAAATCCGCGTGCAGCCTGTAAAAATCTTTTTTATCCACAATGCCCCCTATCAGATTATATTCTCTCTTTGAAATATTCGCATATCATAATATTCTCATTAATGATTATACAAAAATTTTTGTATGTGTCAAGTCTTTTTCCAAAAAATATTTAAAAACTGGGATGAAAACGGGAACTGATTGTTGACGGCCCCGTTTTTGTGGTGATAAGCTTTGGCTGCTAGGAGAAGAGGAATGAGAAAAGGTGTTTTGATTTTTTCCGTATTGCTCATTTTGTTCGCTGCCTGTTCCAAGCCTGTGGCAGATTTGGTCTTGAAAAATGGTCAGGTCTTTACTTTGGAAGAAAATATGCCTTGGGCTTCGGCCGTTGTCATCAAAGGCAATGAGATCGTGGCTGTCCTGCAAAATGATTCGGAGACCTCCTCTTATGTTGGACCCTCCACCCAGGTTATCGATTGCGAAGGTCAATTCGTGATACCTGGTTTTATCGATGCCCATGTTCATTTTGCCGGTTATGCCGCCCAGCAGCATGATATCCAGCTCATGAATGTGGATGATGATGAAGGCTTAGTGAAGGAAATCCAAAGGGTCGTGAAGAATGTAGGCCCAAACGAGTGGATCACAGGCGGAGATTGGAGCGGTGCCATCCAGTGGTTGCAGGGAAGAGGCGAGTTGGATGGGCCAAGAGCGGAAAAACGGTGGGAGCCGCACAGAAAAGCCATCGATCCTTTCACACAAGATAATCCTTGTTTACTGAACAGTTATGAGAGAGATCTTTTCCTGGCTAACACCGCAGCGCTGCGTGCAGCAGGACTGGAAAACGGCCGCCTGGAAGGAATGAAACTCGATGCCGATGATCAGCCAACAGGGTTGCTGTATAAAGGCTCGTCGGCCATCGAAAAGATACGGTCCTTTGTCAAACCCAAATCAGAAGATCGGGTACTGAATGAATACCGCACCGGGTTAAAGCTCATGGCAGAAATGGGGATCGTTGAATTTCATGACATGTTCCGCAGCTTCAAAGAAGTGGAACGGTATCTCAAACTTCAGGAAAATGGGGAACTGACCTGCCGTGTCTGGCTCAGGCCCTGGTTGGATCTCAAAGAAGAAATGTTCGAAAAGGAGTTCACGATGGGCATGCACCCCAGAACCAAGGAGAGGGATTATTTCTTGCGCTTCGGGGGATTCAAGAGTGCCAATGATGGTTTCCTGGGAGACCGGGGAGCCATGTTGTTCGAACCATACTCGGACAGACCCGATTACAAAGGCCATTACCAGGAATACAACAGCGATTCGGACACGTTCGGGAGTCTGGTCGGGAATCCAGAGGTCTTTTACAAACACTGCCAGGATGCGGTGGAACACGGCTACTGCGTGGATTCCCATGCCATCGGGGATAGGGGTGTTTCCGAGGTCGTCGACGTTCTGGAACGCATTCAAGCAGATATGAACACGGACATGAGCATGTTCCGCATTATCCATGCCGAGGTCGTGCAGCCACGCGAATTCGATCGCATTAAAGCATTGAACCTGATCGTGGAAACCAATCCCAGCCAGGTCGCCGATGATATGAGATGGCTCATCGACAGGCTCGGCCCGGAGAGGGAAAAACTGGCCTTCCCGTTTCGTACATTCCTCGACAAAGGCATAGTCATGAACTTCGGGTCGGATATACCCGGCAATGCGGGAGCCATATTTTTCAACCACCCGAAATATGTACTGAATGCGGCGGTTAACCGGACTAATAACGAAGGCGAGCCCAAAGGCGGGTGGCTTCCTCACCTCAAAATCACGATGGAAGAAGCAATAGAGTGTTTCACGCTTAATGGGGCTTATGCGTGCATGCGAGAAGATAATTTGAGGGGATCTATAAAATCCGGCAAACTGGCCGATATAACCGTTATCGACCGGAATATCATGAAAAACAACCCTCAAGATGTGCTGAACATGGAAGTCATGATGACGATCGTGGATGGCCGGATTGTGTTCGACAAAAAATGAGCTTTTCTTAGCAGGTCATTCCCAACAAATACAGCTGAACTCATTGTATCGTTTGCAGGCACCACATTAAGAATTATTAAAAAAAACTTGACAATAAATGAATGTTCATTTATTATAAAATCATGAGATTCAAAGATGAAGCTAAACAGGATGCGATAATTAAAGCCACGGTTAAGCTAGTCAATCAAATCGGATTTGCTTCAAGTTCTGTTTCCAAAATTGCCAAGCAAGCGAATGTATCCCCTGCGACGATTTACATCTATTATCAAAATAAGGAAGATCTGTTGGTATCTACGTATGTTGACATAAAACAGAAATTGAGCGAGGCAATACTCAAAGATTTTGATGATACTCAACCAATAAAAGATATATTGAGAGGTTTTTGGTTCAATGCGTTCGATTTTATCTCGAGTTATTCTGATAATTTCCAGTACACAGAACAGTTCGCCAATTCTCCTTACAGCTCCTTGGTAGACAAAAAGGAAGTCGAAAAATATTTTGAACCGATGATCGAAATCATTCAACGGGGGAAAGAGCAGAAGATCCTGAAGGATGTTCCTTTTGATATTCTGCAAATATTTATTTTTTACCCTATTATGATCCTCGCGAATCCTCGCCTGTGTGCGAATTTTGACTGTACTGAAAAGAATATCGAAATAGCATTCAATATGGCTTGGGATGCCATAAGAGCATAAAATAAGGAGAACACAATGTCACAAAAGAAATGGGACAGCAACGATATCCCTGACCAGAAGGATCGAGTTGTTATAGTCACAGGTTCCAGCAGCGGTATTGGTTACCAGGCCGCAAAAGTTCTTACAGAGAAAAACGCAACAATGATCATCGCCGTACGAAATCAGCAAAAAGGGAATGACGCCGCTGACAAGATCAAGGCCGACAACCCGAATGCCGATGTCAAAGTCATGGAACTGGATTTGGCCAGTTTGAAATCCGTTCACAGTTTCGCAACGAAATTTAAGGACAGTTATTCTAGGCTTGACCTGCTGATTAACAACGCAGGTGTCATGATGCCGCCCTATTCCAAGACTGCTGATGGATTCGAACTTCAGTTCGGCACGAATCACCTAGGCCATTTTGCCCTTACCGGGTTGCTCATCGATCTGATCATAGGCACACCTGAATCCAGGATCGTCAATGTGTCGAGCTCTGGTCACCATTACGGCGATTTGAACTTCGACGACTTAAACTGGGAAAATCGGCCATACAAGAAGATGAAGTCCTACGGCGACAGCAAGCTCGCCAACATCTATTTTACTTATGAGCTGCAGAGAAGACTTGATGTTAACGGATCGAATACCATGGTCACAGCTTCACATCCTGGATGGACTGCGACAGAATTGCAAAGGCATGTCGGCGTATTGGATTTCCTAAATCACATCTTTGCCCAGGACATCACGATGGGGGCTTTGCCTACCCTGTATGCCGCCGTCGGTCCGGATGTTAAGGGCGGTGATTATTATGGGCCTTCAGGTTGGAAAGAGATGAAAGGCTATCCCAAGAAAGTTGAATCGAATGAATTATCACATGATAAAGAAATCGCCCAAAAACTGTGGGAGGTTTCTGAGGAACTTACAGGGATAAAATATCCGTGAACTGGAAAAAATGAGTAGCAATATAAAATCAGCCATAATAACAGCCAACGACCAGTTGAGAGGAACCATCGTTAGAGAAATGATAACACAGGTTGGCGAACGCAACGGACCTTATATCGATACCGATTTGGATGCCATCCCGGACTACAAAAAAGAAGGAAAAATCGCCAATTGTGAGGCAGATGAAAAATATGCCTACACATCACGGGAAGAACTTGCCAGGACTTATGCTCATATCACCATGGATGATTCGCTGAACGGACAGGTTTACAATCTGCGCGGCGAAGCCGTCACGCAACAAGAGCTGACAACTGTCATTAACAGTGTCTTTAATCTTGGGCCTATCTACGAATCGATTAGCGTTGACGCGAATATTCAGGACAGAGTGAAAGCTCATGGTGATTTCTTGGGTTACATAATCGTGGGCATTTATCAAGGAATCTATGATAGTGCGTTTGACATTCCATCTGACTATCGGAAAATATGCGGGTGGGAACGTCAGAGCTTGAAACAAAAGGCAGAAGAATTTAAGGCCATTACTCAGCAGTGAGAAAAAATATCATGCATAGTCGACCGAGTCAGATATCCACTGAAGAATTGTACGAACAATCAGGGAAACCAGGCTTTCAATTGATCGATATCCGTTCGGTGGATGCGTATAACGGCTGGAGGCTTCGAAATGAAGCGCGAGGCGGGCACATCGAAGGTGCAAAAAGTCTGCCATTCAAATGGACGGATTATATCGACTGGATCGAGATCGTAAGGTCAAAAAATATTCTGCCCGATGATTCTCTGGTATTATATGGCTACGACAATAGCGAAACAACGAAGGTGGCCCATCTGTTCAACCGAGCAGGTTATGAAGATGTGAGGACCTATCATTCCTTTGTCGATGAGTGGGCTGCGAATGATAAACATCCCATGCAGAAGCTTTCCAATTATCGTCAACTGGTATCTGCTGAATGGCTCAATGAACTTATCCTAACCGGGATTGCTCCAGAACATGATAATGATAAATTTGTCCTGTGTCATGCCTATTATCATGATAGGAAGGCTTATGAACGGGGCCATATTCCGGGTGCTATAGATTTGGACACTAACTTACTGGAATCCCCTGAAACATGGAATCGTCGTTCCCCAGAAGAAATCAGAAAGGCGCTGGAAAACTTGGGCATAACCCATGACACGACGGTCATTTTATATGGAAGATTTTCTAATCCGGATATCAATGATCCCTTTCCTGGGAGCAGCGCAGGACATTTGGGAGCGTTCCGTTGTGCCTTTATCATGATGTATGCCGGGGTAGAAGATGTGCGTATGCTCAATGGTGGATTGCAAGCTTGGATGGACGATGGATTCGAGGTCAGCAAAGAAGAAACAGTGAAAGCTCATGTGTCCGATTTCGGAGCAGCAATCCCCGCATGTCCTGAACTTGCAGTGGATATTCTAGAGGCAAAGGAAATATTGAAATCCGAAAATAAGAATCTTGTTAGTGTTCGCAGCTGGCGTGAATTTATCGGTGAAGAAAGCGGCTATAATTACATAGAGAAACGAGGCAGAATTCCCGCGGCCGTGTTCGGGAATTGTGGAAGCGATGCCTATCACATGGAGAATTATCGCAACTTGGACCATACCACACGTGAATTCCATGAGATTGAAAAAATGTGGGCAGAGGTAGGCATCACATCCGATAAGCACAATGCCTTTTATTGTGGTACAGGATGGAGGGGGAGCGAAGCTTTTTTTAACGCTTGGCTCATGGGTTGGCCGCAGGTCTCGGTATTTGATGGCGGATGGTTTGAATGGAGCAACGATGATAATAATCCATACGAAACAGGGATTCCCTGACGGCCAGGAGTATTTAGTCTATGAATTTTCATGAAGATGCTTCCCGTTCAGTTGCTCCTATCACCATAAGCAATCTTTTGCCCAGTTCCATCAATGAAGATGAAGCCATTATGCCCATAATCGAGGGCCTTTCATCCGACCACAAGCGCATTTCAAGCAGGTATTTTTATGACGCTGTGGGATCACAACTTTTTGAAGAGATTACCCTTCTTCCCGAATATTATCTTACCCGGACTGAAAAAAATATACTTAAGGATGTATCTCCTCAGATCGTCAGAAAATTGGTGGATATTGACATTATTGAAATCGGGAGTGGTGACAGCTCAAAGATTTCCCTTTTACTGGAGTCCTTACCTGCTGAGCGTATGGAGGCTATTCGTTATATACCCGTTGATGTAAACCAGGCGGCGATTGAAAATGCGGCAAAAAGTCTTATAAAAAACTTCCCCGGATTGAAAATTCATGGAGTAGTTGGTGATTTTGAAAAACAACTCAACCGGATTCCCAAAGGTAAAAAGCGACTCATCTGTTTTTTTGGAAGTACGATCGGGAATCTCTCCAGAGAAGATTCCATGAAATTTATGGCCGAATTGGGAAGAATCATGCCCTCAGACGGGATGCTGCTGCTTGGTGTTGATATGGTAAAAGACATAGATGTGCTAGAGAATGCCTATAAAGACAGCAAAAAGATCACGGAAAAATTCAATCGAAACATTCTGAATGTGATCAATAATCTTGTGGGCACCGATTTTGTTCCAGATTTTTTTGAGCATATCGCCTTCTATAATGAAGAACATTCCCGCATCGAAATGCATTTAAGGGCCATGGAACGCATGGAGATCTCCACCCCATATTTAAAAGGCAAAATCATCATTCAAAAAGGAGAAACCATCCATACCGAAAATTCCTACAAATTTACACATAAACATATTGATGATCTGACACGGGCTGGAGGTATGGATGTTAAAAACATCTTCACTGATGAGAATAAGTGGTTTTCGCTGATCCAGTTTTGCAAAAGAGCATAAGGCGCGCGATGATTGACGTACATAAACTCCGCAAAGATTTTCCTATTCTGGAAAAAAAGATTCACGGTAAGCCTTTGGTATACTTGGACAATGCAGCTACCACCCAAAAGCCTAAGATGGTGCTTGATGAGATCATCGAGTTTTATTCCAGCATCAACAGCAATATCCATCGTGGAGTGCATTATCTGAGCGAGCAGGCAAGTATCGCTTACGAAAATGCCAGGAAAACGGTGAAGGGATTCCTCAATGCCAAAAGTGATTATGAGATAGTCTTTACGAGCGGGACAACTCAAGCCATAAACCTTGTCGCCAATTCTTTTGGCAGTAAATTCATCGAGGAAGGAGATGAGATCATCGTTTCAGAAATGGAACATCACTCTAATATCGTCCCCTGGCAAATTCTCTGCGAACGCACACAAGCCGAGCTAAAAGTCGCTCCTTTCGATGATGACGGGAAATTGATGATGGATGAACTGAAAGGGCTTATCACAGAAAAAACAAAATTGATAGCCATCGTATATGTCTCGAATGCGCTGGGCGTAGTCAATCCTATAAAAGAAATTATCGAGATGGCGCATACCCAAGATATCCCTGTGCTGATAGATGGCGCACAGGCCGTCCAGCACTTTCCTGTTGATGTTCAGGAACTTGATTGTGATTTTTTTGCCTTTTCTGGACATAAAATGTATGCAGAGACAGGCATTGGTGTCCTATACGGGAAAGAAAAATGGCTGGAAGACATGCCCCCCCATCACTCTGGAGGAGGCATGGTTGATTCCGTCACTTTTGAGAAGACGACCTACGCTGATTTGCCGTTCAAATTCGAAGCCGGAACGGGCAATTATGTGGCAGCCGTAAGCCTGGCAAAAGCGATAGAATATATTTCGAAATTAAGCATGATGGAAATCACGATTTATGAAAATGATCTATTGAAATACGCCACAGAGAAGTTAGATGCTATTGACGGTTTAATGATATACGGTCTCGCTCCAAAAAGATGCGGACTTATTTCATTCAATCTGGATAATATCCATCCCTACGATGTTGGCATGATATTGGACAAATTGGGCATCGCAATCCGCACGGGGACGCACTGCGCCGAGCCTGTGATGGAGCACTTTGGGATAAATGCGACGATTCGGGCCAGCTTCGCGTTTTATAACACAAAGGAAGAGATCGATAAATTGATCGATGGCATGCATAAAGCACGAGTGATGTTGTGTAAATAGTATGATCGGATGAAAGATTTTGAATAACAAAATGAAAAATACAATAAACGATATCCAAGATAAAATAATCGAAGAGTTTTCCGGACTGGATGACTGGATCGACAAGTATGAATACCTGATTGATTTGGGGAAAAGGCTAAATCCACTCGCCCTAACTTTGAAGACCGAAAAAAATTCCATGAAGGGCTGTCAATCCAAAGTGTGGATCAATGCCGAGTTGAAGGACGGAAGATTATGTTTTTTTGCTGATAGTGATGCCTTGATCACCAAGGGATTGATCGCATTGTTGCTGCAGGTCCTTAACAATCAGACCCCCAAAGATATTGTTAATTCTGACTTGTATTTTATCGAGAAGATGGGATTAAACGTCCATCTCTCGCCCAGCAGGGCGAACGGATTGATGTCTATCGTGAAACAGATCAAATGGTATGGCCTGAAATATCACACAAGGGAAATTCAACAATATTGAGGCATAAAACAATGGACAAATATGATGTGATTTGGATCGGGACAGGTCAGGCGACAGGAACGGTTGTGCCACGGCTGGTTCAGGCAGGAAAAACCGTGGCAATTGCCGAAGGCGGTCCTTTTGGCGGCAGTTGTGTCAACTATGGTTGTACGCCAACCAAGACGATTGTCGCCAGCTCCAGAGCGGCACACATGGCTCGACGTGGTGCTGATTTTGGGGTCATCACGGGCGAGATAACTGTTGATTTTGCTAAAGTCATGGAACGCCAAAACAAGATGCGAAGTGGGACAAGCTCTGGAATGGAAAACTGGTTGCGCGATATGGACAATGTAACTGTTTATGCAGGATTTGCTACTTTTGCCGGGCCCCATTCGGTGCGTGTCGGTGATGAGATGATCGAAGGGGAGACGATAGTCATCAATGCCGGTGGGCGCCCGCGCATTGCGTCCATCGATGGCATTGATAATGTTGATTGGCTAGACAACGCCCGTTTGCTAGACTTGCCAGAATTGCCCCAGCAACTTGTTATTGTGGGCGGCAGCTACATTGGTCTAGAATTCGCTCAAGCCTATTGCCGCCTGGGAAGCGAAGTTACCATTCTGGAAGGTTCTTCGCAACTCATGTTCCGAGAGGATGTCGACATCGCCACTGCCGCCAGAGAGATCCTCGAAGGAGAAGGGATCACCGTCCATCTCAATGCTGGCCTGAAAAAGTTGGCACAGAGTGCTCCCCAACAAATCGATGTTTTCTTCGAACAGGACGGTGAAACCCAAAGGGTGCGGGGTACCCATCTTTTATTGGCGGTGGGCCGGATCCCCAACAGTGACCGTCTCAATCTGGAAGAGGCTGGCGTCGAGGTCAATGAACGCGGCTATATTCTCGTCAATGACGTGATGCAGACGAATGTGCCCCACATCTTTGCTGTAGGCGACATCAATGGCGAAGGCGCTTTCACTCACACTTCGGTCAACGATGGCGAGATTTTTTGGGATTATTTTAATGGCAGCGAGGATCGCATCTTATCCGATCGCATCCCAACATATGCTCTGTTTATCGACCCTCCGCTAGGACGCGTGGGAATGACTGAGAGGAAAGCGCGCGCGAGCGGTCGTAATGTGCTGATGGCCACCCGGCCCATGAAAAATATATTACGCGCAAGAGAAAAAGATGAGACTGCGGGATTGGCGAAAATCCTGGTAGATGCGGATACCGAGGCGTTTTTGGGTGCAGCTGTTCTCGGCGTAGGCGGGGATGAAGTCGTCAATATGTTTACGCCATTTATGTATACAAATCAGTCCTACAAACTGTTTCGGAAAGCCGTTCTCACCCACCCCACCGTCGCCGAATTGATGCCTTGGATTTTGGATGACTTAAGACCGCTTGTCTAAACCCAACCACTAAATCGAAGTTTCTGGTCTTCATTTTTCCTCGATCTCCACAAGCCCTGCTTTTTCCATGGCAGTAATATAATCGACTACTGACTGCAGCTTCACATCGGGGGAGTCGGGATTGATAACATAGGCGTATTTGGATTCATCGCTTCTTGTGCTGGCGAATCCGTATGTCGCCCGGACGATTCGATAGATATCTAATACACTTCGCTTGCCATTGATGAGAATTGGGACCTCGAATCGGGCGAGATATGGCATCCGGGGGCTCTTTTTCGGGATGTGTTTATTGACATTTTCATTTCGCTTTTTATAGTCTTCCGTGTAGACAGGAAACAATCTGCGCGGCACTTTTTGGTGGTAGAGCTCTTCCTGCTCGGTTAGCAATATTTCCTGAGGTTCGACTTCCAGGGCAGCGCAGCGGATCCGGTATAAATTTGCGAGCCGGGAAGAATGATTTTCACGGCTGGATTCCAAGCTTGCTGTCAATTGAGCCACCAGGGCCGCTACCTTTTCGGTCTCTGAAATTTCAGTAACTGACATCAGATTGCCTTGCGCTCGCAGAAAAGCCCCTTCAATTTTATTCTGGGCTGCCTGATAGCCGGGATGGATCTTTTTGACGTTATCCTGCAGCAGAATGATGCTCTGGCGAGAGACCTCTGCCATCCATTTTTCGCCGTTGGCCGCACTTTCCCAGGCCAGGTCTTGGGCCTCCTGAGAGGCTGCATTAGCGAGATAATAAAAACCGGCCGCAGCCATAAAACCCACCCGCTTCATCTCTGTAGGATCCACATGCTTCGACCGGTCTTCACTGCTGTGATAAAAATTATCGCTATAATAATTGAACTGAATGGCGGGGATTCCCGCGGCCAAAAAAACGGTGTGATCACTGCCGCTGATAAAAGGGCAGAGTCGATAGTTGAATTGGCTGTTGGTTCCCCATTGAGTTCGGATAAAGGTCTGATCGACGCAAAGCAGCAGATTGGCGATCAGGTCGTTCAAATAGCTCGGGCAAGAATCGGGAGTTTTTTTCATTCGCAAATAAGCATCGGTGGTCTTGAGATCAGCTCCGGTCATATCAAAATTGAGCACCGCCATCAACTTATCCTGCGACTGGGGATATTTATACATGAACTCCCGCGTGCCGCTGATTTCTGGAACCCACAAGAAACGAATAGTTCTGCGGGGAGCCTCCAGAATTCCCTGAGAAATGAGTCTGGCCAGAGTGCGTCCCACTTCGAGAATTGTTGCCACTCCTGAACAATTATCATTGGCTCCGGGAGTTGCAATTCGTTCGAAGAGATGAGCGACCATCAGCAGTTCGCTCGCCTCAGGATCCGTCCCGGGGATGGCGGCAGACACAACATTCATTTTGTAGGGAAGCATTCGGGTCCGTACCCGGGCCTTCATCACGACTTTCTTATTCGCATCCAGATAGGAACGGATTTCATCGTGCTGTCGCTTGGACAGCACAAATCCGAAACCTTTTTCATCCTTCTGGGGACGGACAGACTGCCACCCGATCTGGTCGGGTGAAACGCCGGGATAGCCTCGGTTGACTCCGGAGCTGCCGGTTCCCAGCACGCCCACAGCCTTACGTTTGCTCACTGCGGAGGCGAATATGCCTCCTACCGAGCCAGAGCCCATGACAATCTTTCCTCTGGCATTTTTTCCCCTGAAGTCCTTCTCCCGGCCCGCTCCCACATAGACCACTTCCGCGGTGACATCCGCATCCCGGCTGCCGGATGCTAGAGCTTCGGGAACGATTTCGAGCCCGGCGATTTTCTTTTTAACCGGTTCGATCATCCAGAGCTCAGCTTCCACCGCATCCCAGATTTCGTCCTTGGGAAAAAAGTCCACCTTGACGTCGGAAAGGCCATATAATTCGGCCATGCGGCTTACATATTCTGTTTCCATAAACTGCTCGGAATATTCCTCTTCTTGACGATCCCGGTCCACAGCCAAGATTTCCACATGCCGCAAAGCCAATTCACCCGAGAATTCATTGAGGACAGCTTCCCGGATATGCTGGGGAACCAGCCAGCGGTCCACCTCCTCTGCTTCTCCTGTGTCCATGGCACATCTCGCCAGAAAAACGATGGAAAGCAATAGGAAAATACGAATCGTTAAAGAAGCAAGATTTTGATTGTTCATATTTTGCCTCACAGTATTCACCTGAAAATTTTCTCGGAAAAAACTTATCAAACTTCGACAATTTTTTAAAGTCCCGATATTAACTATTGTGTTCGTTTGATTAAAACATACAATCGTTACCTAGACCGGATTAGGCAAAATGGGTAAAAGGATGGCTGCGATTTAATTATTTTTCTTTTTGGGTGCTGGTTCGCTGTCGGGAAGGAAATACCCTTCTCTGGACAACAAATGGTCTAAATTGGCAACCCCGTATACTACTACTGCCGTAACTATGGACGTGTGTTCCTGGTATTCAGGGATACTTTTCTGGTAATAATCATTTTCCGTGTGCCAGATTTCTCTGTAACTGAAGTCATAACCTTTAGGATCCGCCGTTCTGAAGCCCATGGTCGGTATCCCATTCATGGAAAAGACTGAAGAATCGGTGCCCCCGGGACGTTTTGATCTTTCTCTGGGTTTTCTTTTTTCCATTTTAAAGGGGAAATCCGGATTGATATCGTTTAGCGGCTGGCAAATTTTTTCCATATCATCCCACATGGCCTCAGATACAGATATCCCTGTTATCACGGTAGGTCCGCCATCTCTGTTGAACATATTGGATATTCTCGGCAATCGGTCTTTAAATTTTTCAACCCAGTGACCAGCGCCGAGAATACCAAATTCCTCTCCGGCCCAAAGGCAAACAAGTATGGTACGTTTGGGTTTACCGCCGGCGGCCATGATCAAACGCGCTGCTTCGATTGCCGGGGTTACGCCGGAACCATTATCAACGGCTCCCGTTGCCACATCGAATGAGTCCAGGTGTCCGCCCATTATGACATATTCGTCAGGGTATTCGGTCCCTGGAATAATACCAATTACATTATGATATTTTACCGGTCCCATCTTAAAATAATTGCGGATGTCAAATTCAAGTTCCACTCTCTGGCGTTCAATGATCATTTGTTTGATTTCCGCAAATTGATGTTCATCCAGTTTGATATCACATGTTGTGGGTAGATCTTCCCATGATTTCCAGTCTTTCACATCGCGGTTATAGGTCGCATTGATAGGAACCTTTGCTGAAGAGATGACTCCCAGAATCCCTTTTTCTTCCAATTTTTTCACTTTTGCCTTGGCTTTTTTTCGTTCCAAGTCTCTCAGCTCTCTCCGTTCTTCCGGAGTCATCTTTTTTCTTTTTTCCAATTCTTCTTCATCCAGTTCTGGAGGCGTAAGGAGTACCCAAGCTCTCTTCAATTTCTTTTTCATCCTTTCGAACTGTTTATCATCAAGGGGTTCCAAAACTGCGTGTCCGACCTGTCTGCCTCGGGTTCCTGACGAATAAGAGGGAGTGGCAAAGTGTAAATGCATGGATCTTGGGGATGTCATTTTTCCAAACCAAGCCCCCCGATTGAAACCCACTGCGAGGGTGCCAGCTTCATCATATTCGACCTGCATTCCCCATTCTTTGAATTTCTTTCCGGCCCACTCGGCGGCGTTATCGTAAGCCGCGGAACCGATAGGCCTTCCACCAAAACGATTTGTGAGAACGTCGAGGTGTTTCATTGTCCGATTATCTTTTTTGCCGATTTCGATGATTTTCTTTATGACAGGATCAATTTGAGCATCAGAGAATTGAGAGAAAAATAAAAGAGACATAACGACGGTCAATACCAAAAATTTCTTCATAGTATCATCTCCATTTTTATTGAATTCATTTCTGAATATGACATCCCATCTTACTTGCTTTATTTTTATTGTCAAATGAATAGATGGATTTGGTGGCCATGTCTTAATTTTACGATAGTAGGGAGAATCTCTGGCTGTTTCTTAGGGGGTGTGACACTATAGTAAATAGAAAATATTTGTCAGAATTCGAATGTGGAGTGAAAACTATCAATGAGTTTCTTATTTTTCGTAGAATATTCCGGTGACTTTTTTTGAATAACCGCCTACTACGCATTCCTGCCAGGATGTTGAGGGAGAAAAGTCGCCGCACGCGAGGCTATGGGCGCGGTCTGAATCAGTCCACAGTGTTTCAGCCGTCCACTTATCGTTCTTCATATATATCATTATAATGTTTTTTGAGTATCCGAAGATGACCACTTCATTTCCTGGCAGATTTGGCTGGACATCTGCCACTGCCACTCCTCGCAGTCCATCGCTGTCCCTGAATATTTCCTCAGATTTCCAGGTGCCTTTTTCCTGTTTCAATAAATATACTCCCCCCTTATCACCCGCTGTAACGACCTCCGGCCCCCGGAAATTTCTAAGAATTTCACCCGCTGCGATCCGCCCCAAACCTTCTGAGGCTTGATTGATTATCTTAGTCTCCCAATTTCCTGTTTCTGCATATACCTGTATGACTTTGGCTGAGGAACCGACCACCAAGGCTTCAAGACCAAGGTGAGACCTATCGAAATCGCCAATGACAGTATCCCTCAGACGGCCTGTGTCTTTGAGAAGAAGTGTGGATTTCCAATCCCCATCTTTAAAAAGAACAAAGAGCTGTCCATCCTCATCCACGGCCACCACCTCTTGAGAGGGATAGGCTGCATTGAGTTCCCCGACAGATAATCCGTGAAGCGAACCTCCTTTGTCAAATATAGATTGATGCTTTTTTGTATCGAAATGAATTAATTCCACAACGCCCCTCGTACCTCCGACGATTATCTCTTTTCCCGGATGAGCGGCATCCAATTCTCCGATGGCTGCTCCGGTAAGAGATTCAGAGTCACTCCAGATAATATCATTTATCCACTTACCAGAGGACTCATATGTATAGACAACTTCACCATTTGCAGCTACTGAAATGATTTCGTCGCCTTCATGCTTGGGATCGATATCGGCAACGATGACTCTCTGAATCTTTTCTTTGCTTTCCCAAAGGGTTTTGGCTTTCCAGTTTTGCGACGTCTCTTGTCCACTTAAGCCAAAAATTAGAATAAAGATCAATCCTAATAACACACACATTTTTTTGTTTTTCATTTGCCCTCCTAATGAGTCAAGTTTTAAATCTCACAATTATCGTTTTTCTGTCTTGCTGGTTTGATAACCTCACTATAAGATTATGATGACATTAAAATACCACAATTCTGTTCCTATTTTGAATGCAAAAGAATAAGATGAAGATATATCCACAGTAGTAGAGGTTATGTCGAATTTTGAGCACACTTTTAGGATTAGAAATTTGATTTACTTCTCCAAATTGGGCATGTCGGTAAGAACTATTTTAAGAAAGAATGCGTCTATTTAATTAGGGAGTATTTTTATGTTTAAACACCATATAAAAATTGCATTTGTATTACTCTGTATTCCATTAATGATATCAGCTCAGGAAGAAGATCCTCTCTATTCCATTACTGAGGCGGAGCTGCGGGATCAGATCTTTTTTCTAGCCTCGGATGAGCTTGAGGGACGCGATACAGGATCAGAAGGTTTTGCGATTGCTGCACTTTATGCCGTAACGCAATTTAAAATGTCGGGTCTTGAACCTATTATCGTTGATAAAGATGGGAAAGAGACCTTTTTACAGTCCGTGCCTTTTTTCTCTTATGATATTAGCACTAAGAGTGTTTTTACAATAAATTCCGGTGCCGGTGAGACAAAACTTTTTCATGGTGACAGGATGATTCTTTTCAGGACTCCTTCCTTGGATAAGAATATTTTTTTGGATGAGAATCCGGTTTTCCTGGGTTATGGTATCGATGATCCGGAAATCGGATGGTCTGATTATGATGGTGTAGACGTCAGGGGAAAGGTGATCATTATGTGCGGAGGAGCGCCATCCAAGGAAGGAGAGCCGGTTTTATCACCGCAAAAGGACAGGTTCTACCGGAACTTTGGTCAAAGCGCAAATGCCAGAATAGTCTCCGCAGTGAAGCATGGCGTTTCTGCTGTGGTTTTTGTTCCTGACCCGCAGATGGCAGAAAATTGGTCGAATCTTTCTTCTTCAATGATAAGGAGACAATTCACATTGCAGCTTAAAGAAAACAGTGAGGTGGATTTTCCGTCCGTCTTTTTTGTGCATCCAGAAGCTGTGACAGAGATGCTTAAAAATGCAGGTTACGATTGGACCCATGGGGATCACGACTACAAACCAGCTGTCCTGGAAAAGATCAAAGTTTCTTGTATTGTAGAGAGGGAAAACGAAGAAGAGACAATCTGCAAAAACGTCGTTTCCCTGCTGCCAGGAACAGACCCGGAATTAAAGGAAGAGTATATCGTTCTTCATGCTCACCTGGATCACCTGGGATTGAATAGCAGGGGGCAAGTGATGAATGGGGCGGACGATAATGCCAGCGGCAGTGCTGCTGTTCTCGAGATCGCTGAAGCGCTTGCCATGAAACCGGCAAAAAGATCTTTCCTGTTCGTTCTGTTCACAGGCGAAGAAAAAGGAACTCTTGGCTCCGAGTGGTTTGTCACTAATCTCCCCATGCCAGAGGAAAAAATCGTTCTCAACGCTGCTGTTGACATGGTCGGGAGAAAATCGACCCGAAAGCCTGATGTCATTTATGTTGTCGCTGAGGGAGCGGGAAAAGACAGACTGTTTGATATCGCCAGAAAAGCTAATGAATCCCGGGTTCAGGCGGATATCGATTTTTCTCTGAATGAAATGGACCCAGATGGTCACATCATGCGCTGTGATCTCAGACCTTTTCTGGTCAAGAATATCCCGTCGCTCTTGTTCACAAGGGGCTTTATGTCCCCTGTTTATCACAGTACACGCGATGATGCCGAAACCCTGAACTATAACAAAATCGAAAAAGCATCGCGTTTGCTTTACCTGGTACTTGCAGAGGCGGGTAATAGGTGAGTTATCTCCATGGAATAGATTTTCGTTCTTCTTCAGTCATAGGAGGTAGAATTGCCTCTCCAGCCTCTGTCCGATGGCCATTTGCATCGTGCACGCTGAATCCCAAACCAATCACCTTCCCTGTTTCTTTATGTATCTTTCCTCGTATAGAACAGCAGCCGTAGTCACCGTTTTTTGTGAGGGCGACGATTTTCAGCCCGAACAGAGGTTTTCCCCCATGGCGGTCGATTACTCTTTGGCAAACATACCGACATGCACTTTGAGGAGAATATCCCTCGCGCATTTTTTCGACGGCTAAAAAACTGGCACAGACTTTGATCGCTTCAGCACCATGGCCTGTCGCACCTGCGGCTCCGACATCATTATCGACATACAATCCGGCCCCGATTATGGGAGAATCGCCAACACGCCCGACTATTTTAAAATGATGGCCTACTGTACTTGTCACCCCAGCAATATCACCTTTCTCGTCAAGCACGAGCACGTTTATGGTCCCTCCCTCTTCAAGTTTATGCTTCTTTCTTGGGGAGATATAATAGTCCCTGTTGCTCAAGTTTTCCTTCCATTCAACCCAGTGTCTGCGTGCTTCCTCGGTTAAGAGATTTTCTTCTTTGAATCCGTGCATCTTGGCAAATTGAAGTGCTCCTTTGCCGACAAGCATCAAATGGTCGGTTCGTTCCATGACCAGACGCGCCACAGAACATGGCGTCTTGATGTTCTCCAGGGCAGCTACGGCTCCAGCGTTATTATGGTCAGAACCATCCATTGCGGAAGCATCGAGCTGGAGAAATCCCTCTTCGTTGGGATCTCCGCCGTAGCCAACCGTAGGATCTCGCGGGTCGATTTCAGAAACATTGGTGGCTTTTTCCGCGGCATCCATCGGCGTTCCTCCCTTTTGCAGCACTTCCCAAGCAGTGGCTGTGATTTGTTCTTTAACAGCGGGGTTTGTCTTGCTTGTCATGATTAGGGGAAGCTTGGTTCTTCCCTGACCGAGTCTTCTTTCCATCCCTCCTTTTCCGATGATAGGGAGAATGACTCCTGTTTTCATCAGACTCACAACAAAATTCCTTCTTGTTATTTTATCTCTTATCATCTTTTCTCCTCCTGTCATCTTAAATGAAATCTCATGCGGCGTTGGATAATCTTCTCCATTTACCACGATTCCCTGATTTTTGATATCTTATGATGGACATATCTATCCCTGGAAATCAAGGCCTTTTATAGCCTGATCATTTGCCCAGGTGCCAGGCAAGGAATTTGACGAGAGGGGGGACGTCCACAACATGGGCGCCGTCGTGGATGTTCAGCTCCAGGTTGTCAGGCTGGTTGAAATCAAGATAGGCGGGAAGGATCTGCTCGTATGCATAACGGGCCATTATGATGTTGAACTGGGAGGTGGGCTCCTGTCGGCCGTTCTGGCATTGCAGCGCGCGGGGAGCTGTCATGGCGTAGATGTCGGGAAAATCCACCAACTCCCGCAGCCCGTCGAATTTCCAGCAGAGGCAGTGGTTGCGCTCCATCTGGTCCATAACGGTCAGGAAACCTGAACTGACTGCAGCCCGGATGCGGGCGTCCATAGCAGCAAGCCACATGGCCATCTCTCCCCCCAGGGAAAGTCCCGCACAGCCGATGCGGTTTGGGTCCACCTCACTCAGCGATTCCAGGTAATCCACACACCGCATCGCATCCCACAGCCGTTCTCCCATCAAGGTACGTCCCTCCTCAAAGATATCATGCTGCCCTACGTCAGGGGCAATGGTCACAAAACCACGCCGGGCTAGCTCGGTGGCAAAACCACGGTAGGGACCGCCCGCCTGATAGACAACATATCGGCTTCCACCGTGGCCGTGAAGACAGACCACGGCCGGTACTCTTCTGGTTACGGGAGGTTGTGGCAAGGTGAGGATGACACGTATCCTACGGCTGGGAGTGCTTCGGAACTCGATCTCGCGTTTGATAAAGCCGTCTTCTGTTTTTTCCTGGAGGATTGAAACATCGAAGCCGTAGCGTTCCTGCCTTTTCATCAAATCCGTGATTTTCATCAACTGTGCCAGGTCTCGCCTCAGGCCTTCCTGCCACTCCAGAGCCTCCTCTGGGGTACCCCTTTTGTAAGTGCGGCTCAGGAACTTGTCCGTTTTCCTATTATCGAGAGACAACTTTGGGGATGGATTTTGAACGGATTCTATTACGATGCGGGTGGATCCGTTTTTTTCCAGTTTGACTGGAAGGTCGAGCAGATCTTTTCCGCTTTTCCGAAGAGGAGGGCTGCCGTCTCTTGAGATGAGGAATTCCTGTTCCTGATCAACCGTGAACCATTCGGGAAACTGATTGATCCGGGGGTAGTCCAAGGGCATAAGGAAGTACGTCCGATGACGAGGCTGGTCAAAATGCAGCCGCCCATCGAAAGCCCATTCTGTGGAAAGGGAAATCAACAACCGCCCGCTCGCGGTGAGCACAGCCCCTAGCTGTAGGTCTTCGCGCCACGGCTCCGCAGTCACTCCCTGGGTTTTCCAGAGAGCGGTCATCAAGGTGGTCCGGGCTGAATTGCCGTCACCGTACCAACCTTCGATGATGCCATCTTCCCTCTGTTTGGCCAGGATATACGGGATGGATTCATCGATCCACCGCTCTGCGGCAGGGCTTTTGATCCTGTTAATCAGGTTTAGCGCTCCCTCCACGGAATCGGCGTATCCGTCAGCCCCTTCCCCCTCCCACCCCTGGCCCAAATACTTGTAGACGTTGTCTAGGGCGTGACGCACGGCTTCCCTGTAACGCTGTTTGCCATCCACCTCGGCCACCGTTAGAAAGGCGTTGTAGACATAGCCCCAGGAATCGGCCAGGCGTTCTCCCAAGTGATCCCCGGTCCTGGGATTGTAGACGTCAGGCATCATGCCGTCGGGATTGATTCCCTTTTCCAGTATGTTGTCCAGGAGCCGATAGAGGGGTTCTTGATAGCGTCCGTGCCGGTCCTTGTCTTTGTACGCCGCTACCAGATAGGCTTCGCTCAGGCCGCTGAGGATCTCGCAGCCGTGATCACGCAGGCGGATGGAGTCCCGCTCGATCAGATCCTGATGGAGAAGATAGTAATCGGCCAGGCGGAAGGCCCAATCTTTGAAGCGTTCCTCTGATGTAATCCAGTAAAGGCGGCTCAGGGACTGTAAAAGCTCGCCGTGGACTTCAGTATTTGCCGTCGGCAGTTTTCCCGCTGCTGTTTCAAAATCCGCTTCAGCCCAAATGTCTGTGACAAGCTCCTTGAACAGTTCCATCCACGGCCCCGGGCCCAGACATTCCGTGACGGGCATCAAACCGTCCTTGATGTATTCCGAGGCTCCAAAAAGGATGGCATTTTTATCCATTTTTTCGCTGGAAAATCCTTCCTTGGCAAAATCATAGGTATCGGGCAGTGAACGCAGTCTGGGTGTCAGCTCCCGCTCCCTTGTGAGGATCCGTAGCCCGGTTTGCTTCAGGTGGTGCTGTCCCGTCACATATCCGGTCAGAAGAAGAAAGGGAAAGTTGTCTGCAGCACAGTCCTTGGCATTCCAGATCCAGCTGCCTTCAAGCGTTCGGGGCAAGAGCCCGGTCTTCGGATCGGCCTGGCTGAACCAGCCCCAAGCATACCGGTTGCAGAACCGGATGATTGTCTGCGTAATCCTCCCGTGGGCCTCAGCCTTGAGCCAGGCCTCCTCATGATCTGTTCTTGCGTTCAGTGAGGAAATCGCCATAAGAACAATAAGAATTCCTGTGATATTTTGTTTCATAGTTCTACCCCAATAATGGTGATCCTGACGATTGTCTGAATCTCATTTAGTAAAATAATTTACCCTGTTAATCGTCTTCATTCAGCCGAGACAAATAGTGCCATTAGCATTAGTTGAAAATAAGCAAACCATCCGATCTGAGCTTCCAGTCCTTCATCGACGATCTTACACCCCAGTACCGTGTTGGCCTGTAAAGAAATATCCATGGCGCATCGTCCCGGATTATCGTGTATATTTGCCGATAGATTTTCTGTCTTTCCCTGTCATTAAATGTGGCCTCAGCTTTTTTAATAAGGTCATTCACCTTTTTATTTTCATATCCTTGCCACCAAGGTCCCTGCAATGTTGACTGGATTTTCTCCCGCAGCACACGATAGGTGCTTCGAGGACTCGAGTCAAAACAGCACGCGTCCTTAATGTTTTTGTCTCTGACCATCTCAGAATATGCCGCCCGGTCTTCATGCTCGAAGACGTCTAGAGATATCCCAACTTTTTTGAATTGTTCCACCATAAACTGTGCCAGCGGTGGGGCTTCATCGGGCATAACAGAAGGAATATCAAAGGCCAGCTCCAATCCATCACCATATCCTGCTTCAGCCAGAAGGGTGCGGGCTTTCTCCGGATCATAGGGATATACCGGAGTTTCCGGATTGTAGCCAAAGTGATGGGGTGTCAAGTAGCCATTTAAGGGCGTTGCAGCTCCATGTTTTATTTCTCCGATTAATTTGTCCAGATCTAAGGCATAGTTCAATGCCTGCCGAACACGTCGGTCCTTGCATGGTCCTTTTTGGGCGTTACACATAAAAATAATGCATAATCCACTCTCGAGTTCATAGACTGTGGCCTCCCCATTCCCCTTTATTTGTTCTGCATCCTGTAGTCTTATTCCGGAAATGACATCTGCCTGACCGCTCAATAAAGATGTGACACGTTTCGCTGAGCTTCTTTCGGCTATCCAGTGTATTTCTCTATATGTCGGAGCCTTTCCCCAGTATTCATCATGTGCTTCAAGGATAGTTTTACTGTTGGTTTGTTCTGCAACTTTGTACGGCCCACTACCCACGTACTCATGGGGCAATTTGTCAAGCTCACTCTTTGGGCTAATAGGCATGGCAACCAAAAGATCCAATAGATCAGCCATGGGATCTTCGGTTACTATCCGCACCTTTTGGGCATCGATAGCTGAAATCTCGGCGGCTCCAAGATAACTGATGTATACGCCCTGGGTTCCAAACGCTCCCCCGATCGCCGGATCCAACACCCGTCCCAGAGTGGCAACCACATCTTCCGCATTGAGAATGTCACCATTATGGAACTTCACACCTCTTCTCAGTTTGAATGTCCAAGTGCGAGAATCTTCCGCAACATACCAACTCTCCGCCAGGGAAGGTTGGTAGGTTCCTTCATTATCCAGTTTGACGAGGGCCTCGTAAACGGTGAATATAATACTCAGCCTATTTGCCGAATCACTGCAAATGTGAGGATCTCCAGGTGACACGGACGATTGCATAACAATAATCTTTTCCAAACGATCTGGAGAAATGGAGCTGCGTTCACAATTAGTGAGCAGGGCCATAATGATTATAAAAATGGGAACCCCGACATAAAAAAATTTTTTTTCTGAAAATACCTTTCTCATAGCTTCTGGCTCCTTGCTAAAATCCTATCTGGGTTTTCATCCCGTTTAGTTCTTGCATAAAGCTGCTTTGTAGGCTCTAGAATAAAACATCTTTGGCGTAATATCCATAGTTCCTCTGTGAAATATAAAATAAGACATTAGTTTGACATTTTTCTCAGGATTGTAGATTTACTGGAGAAGTTAAAAAAATTGACAAGACCGAATCATGGGGATAATGTTTATTAGACAGACCATTGGGCAAATGCGATGGAGGGTATAGGATATGTTGGAAAATCGCTTTCATAAAATATCAGTGTTATGTCCGTTCATTTTGATTTCGGTCATCGGGCTCTGCCAATGCGACGGTCAGAATGCGGCTTCCGATGTCGATGCTTTGACCTGGGCGGAGCAGACCTTGTCCGACCTGTCTTTGGAAGAAAAAATCGGTCAGCTGATCTGTGTGGATATCACAGCGGATTATATCGCGGAAGATGATCCGAGATTCCAGAGCTGGGTGCGCCTCGCCCGTGATTACGGTGTAGGCGGATTCGTTCTGTATGGAGGGACTCCCCGTGATGTCGCCTTCCTTCTCAACAGTCTTCAGAATGAGGCGGAGCTTCCCCTTCTGATGTCGGCAGACTTTGAAGGTGGCCCAGGACAGCAGGTCAGAGGGGCCAGCGAATTTCCCGCCAATATGGCCTTTGCCGCGGCCGGAAGCGAGGACCTGATGTACAGGGCGGCTTCTATTGGGAGTGTCGAGGGACGGGCCATGGGCATTCATCTCACCTACACACCGGTTGTGGACATCTCGGTCCGCCCTGAAAATCCCAGCGAAAGCGTCCGTTCTTTCGGTGGCGATCTGGATTTCCTGGGCTGTCTGGTAAGGGCCTATGTGAAAGGCTACCATGAAAACGGAATGTTGACTACGGCTAAACATTTTCCCGGACGCGGGGACATCGAGGTTTTTCCCGAATTCCCCCAATTCAGGTTCATCAACAAACCGGCCGAGAAAGTGGAAAGTCAGGAATTCCAGGCTTTCAAACTTGCCGTGGATGCTGGCGTTGATTTTGTCATGAGCGAACATATCGCGGTTCCCTCCGTAACTGAGGGATCGTCTTTGCCAGCCAGTGTGGAGGGCCGGCTGGTGACCGGCTGGCTGAGGGAGAAACTGGGATTCGGGGGAGTCCTGACAACCGATGACCTCTGGTATGACCACGTCATCCAGCGATTCGGTCCTGTCGAGGTGGCCCTCAAGGCCCTGGAAGCCGGTCACGATGTCCTGCTTAAACCCAAGGATCCGGTGGCTGTGATCGAAGGCGTTGCCGAGGCGGTGAAATCCGGGCGGATCCCGGAATCCCGTATCGACCATTCCGTCGTGAAGTTGCTGGTCCTGAAGGCCCGCCTGGGACTGCACAAGAACAGACTGGTGGATGAGGACCAGGTCAATACGCTTGTGGGAACTCCTGCCCACCTTGCTGTCGTCCAAGAGGTGGCCGACCGCTCAATCACCCTATTGAAAAATGAGGGAGTTCTCCCCGTGAAGGAGATAGTAGGAGACAGGACCATAAATGTCGGTATCCAGAAATACGAAGATGATCCGTCTCCGGCCGCGTTGTCCGCCAAACTCTCTTCTGCCTTTCCTGGAATCAGGAACTATGTCCTGCGTTCCGACACGGATACCGCTGTGTACGACACCATCCTCTCCGGTGCCCATGAGGCAGATCTTGTGATTCTTTCCTTATTCGTCCAGCGGACGAGACAGGTGGATAACGCGCCCTTTCGGGAGAGGGACCTCAAGTTTATAAAAGAGTTGTTCCAGACCGGAGCGAAATCCATCGTCGCCATGTCCTACGGCAATCCCTTTCTCATCCGAAAAATCGACGAAGTGCCCGCGTTTCTTGTCGGGTTTGGCGAACGGGGCTGGTACGGCAACCAGGCCGTGTATTTCGACTCATTCATCAAGCTGCTTAAGGGCGATCTCGCGCCTCAGGGAAAGCTACCCGTCAAAGTGAGCGATTTATATCCTCTCGGATTCGGTCTGAGCTACTGATATTTACTGCCTGCGGCGTTCACTTGATGATGTGAAAACTTGTCTGTCGACCGTCGAGAAAATAAGCTCTCTCTCCCGTAAAAACGATGTCCTGTTCCAGGGAAAGACGATGCTCCTTGCCTCCCCATTCCGGCACCGGCATGGTGACGCTCATTTCGGCGGTGAAGCAGCTGTTGGGGACAAGCTTGACATCGCCGCGGCCGGGGTTGTTCACCTGCTCCCAGGGAAGCCCGATCAGCGGACCCGGCTCATGCAGAAAGTAGCCCAGGGAATGGGAGTAAACCCTGGGTTTGGGAATCCCGTTGTCCCGGGCCGTTTCAAGAATGTTCTCAAGCAGTTGGTTTCCGGTCAGGCCGGTTTTGAATTCTCCACAGTATATGTCTTGGAGACGGTTTCCCTCAGCCATGATCTTTTTAAATGTCTCGGGAACATCGGTCTCGCCAACCAGGGGGACATAGGCCCATTCCTGATGATCCGAATTGTAGTACATATACTTCAAGCCGACATCACAATGGATGAAATCACCGGGACGGATAACCTTGTCGTCCTTCCCGTATTTTTCGATAACATCGAACTGCCTCCCGCGGATGCTGAAAAAGGGGTAGAATGCCGGTTCCAGGCCGAAATCGGCCACCCTCTGCCAGTAGTGGTAGCGCAGGTCGTTTATTGTTGTCTGGCCGGGAGTCACGACTTTGGTGGAGAAGGTTTCGGCAATAATGGCGTGCGAGAGGGCTGCGGCCCTCTCCATCAGTTTGACTTCCTCATCCAGAAGAGTTTCAGCCCAGAGAGTTGCCAGTGGTTCTGCCGATTCCAGCCTCGCTTCATAATCGGGACCGATGGCTTTGATAAGCCTTTTTTTCAGAACCACGGTCAGGCCTCCGGCGGCCCACTGAATTTCGCCCTCATTGATCCCGATTCTCTTGGGATTCCTTTCGCGGACGATCCGACCCAGACAGGCCCACTGGCTCTCTTTTTTTTCATTATCCCAGGCCGCCGCATCCCAGACATTTTCGAAAAAATCCGGCATGCCTGTCCGTGAAACATTGAGCCGCTCCACTCCTTTTTCCGGGCCCCGATCATAAAAGACAATGATCTGTGTGATGGGGCACCATTGTCCGTAGGGGATCATTGTTTTAAAGATGGGATCGAGATCATCCTCATTGCAGGCGATGATCCACATGTCCAGTCCGGTCTCCCTCATGAATTTCGGAACGAGGTGCTCCAGACGTTTCAATGTGATGGTATTCACCAGGTCTACCCTCTCCCTGATGCTGAGAACCTTTGGGAAATCAGGCCCTCCGGCCACAACTTCAGGATTCAGAATCAAGGAAGCAAGAATTATAAAAAGAAAAAGGCCTGTGGTTTTTTTTAACACAAGAACCTCCTTTTACAGCTTGATCCCATTTGCGGTATACATATCACTGGAATTGATAGCCTGTCAATTCAAATAAACTTGGGGATGATCAAGTATATATTATAAGAAAATGGTGGGCGATATAGGATTTGAACCTGTGACTTCCACTTGTGATTTCTATCGGGCATAGTTAGTTTAAATTTTTGTTCTTATCAATTTGTGTCAGATAAAACTTCAAAGGTTAGAGAAGTCCAATAGCTTTCCCACTCATGTGTTGGTTTTTTGACCCATTCCATATGAGTTAGCCTGATGACATATGGCCCAGTTTTTATCAATGGGATAGAGGCTTGTCCTAGCTCATCGGTCTTTGTTGAGCCGGCAAATTCTTCCCCTCGTCCTGGATAGCTCCATGCAATCTCTGCGTTCGGAAGCGGCTTTCCTTGGAAAAGTACCGAAACTTCCAGTTCATCTCTTTTTTTCAACTTGTAAGGATTGACTTTGGGGACGATTTCGATTGGAAGACCTATAGGTTTTGTCACTGAATCGTCTTTTTTATTTCCCACTTGGATGATTGTCTTGGGATATTTTGAATAATACTCGATAGCGTCGTTATCGAGAATTCTCTCTTTTTTTCTTAGATCATAAATATTAGGAAGACCATCAGCAAGCAAGTACTCGTTGAATTCTTTCCCCGTCAATTTGATCTCTTTGGGCTTCAAAGCCGCAGCGATGATAAAAGTGCCTGGAGTTGTGAATGAGCAATTTGTAGTCAGAGAATTATCCTGCACTGTGAATTCCGTAATATTTTCTTTTATCGATGCTCCCACAAGCCTAAATAGATCGATTCTATCTGGAGTTACTGCGCTAAGACTATTGGGAAAATCCATTCCTGTATTTGCAGAAATTTCCAAAGAGTCGCCGGGATTAATCCTGAATTTCTTGGGGACTAACCAAAAATCGTGGGCAAATATTGGAACTGAAGAAGCGACTAGAATTGAAACAGCCCATAGCACCAGATAAATTTTTTTCACTTAACCCTCCTTACTATTAAAGCTTGAATCCTCAGACTTTTTCACTCTCATATCGCCAATCCTGATAGATTGATGAGTGAAAATCCCTTTTGATGGAGAAGATTTCTGATTGCGATTTTAAATAGTTTTTAATCATGAAAAAGGGATCAGTATATCAACAAACCTCATCAAACTGAACTAGAATATCCGGATATCCCTCACGTTGAAACCTCAGAGGAAATAGGAGGAACCGGCAAACAGGTGTTTTTCACGCCAAATATTTTTCCATTTCCCTCGCTTTTTCCAGATCGAATTCGGTGTTGACATTGAAAAGACTCAAGCGTCGGGGATCGAGCCCCTCGATTTCGGCAGCTCCCAGATATCTCACCCTGAGCAAGGGAAAAGCATCTCTGACTTTAAGATTATCATGCTCAAAAAGCCCTGCCAGGATACCCAAGCAATCCTTGGTATAAACGGCATGCAGAGGTTCAATCATGTTTCCTAATCGCGGAATAACGGCGTCATATCCGTTGGCGATTTGCAGCAGGGGGCGCAGAAAATTTTGGTTCAGGAACGGCATGTCGCACGCAACGACCAAATTATAGAATGACTTCGAAGCTGCCAAACCGGTGTACAGGCCTCCCAGGACTCCTTTATTCGGGAAAATGTCGGCTACAACCTTCATGTTTTGCCGACCTGAGGGCAAGGGGAGGGTCTGACCTTTGGCAGCCACGACGATAGTGTTTCCGGCTATGGGGTCTACCGCATTTATCACTCTCTGAAGCAGGCTTTCCCCTCCGACGGTAACAAACGCTTTGTCCCGTGCCATCCGGGAGCTTTTTCCACCGGCAAGAATGATGCAGCTTTTGTCCATCATGATTCTCAAGACCTTCTTACTGTTATCACCAGTGAGCCTTCGTGATATGTCTATCCAGCAATCCATCCCAGTGGCTAGATACCCACTGAAGCATTAGAGAGCTGTTAAGTGCCAGACCGGGGAACCCAGAGGACCATCCTGGGTTTATCAGCCATTATTTTGGCCAGCTCTTCGATGCGCCCGTATTTCATACAGGACGCCATGCAGTGTTTCACACAGGCTGGATCGAGCCCTTTGCGGGTACGGGGAGTACAGAGTATGCAGAGTTCTGTCGGGAACGGCAGGTAAGAAATATATCCCTTATCGTGCGGAAGTTTCTGAATGACTTCTATAACTTTCATGCCGCCCATGCCTGCGGGCCACTGATATTCCTGAGCACAGGCCACCTGACACGCGTAGCAGCCCGTACAGTATTCATAATCGATTAGAAGACCGTATTCAGGTTTCTTTCTCATGGTCTTTTTCCTCTTTGGAGACTTTATAGACCCTGCAGAGCAGGTGTTTTATGGGCGCACCAAGGCCGTCTTTTCCCTGGTGTCCCATGGGGATGAGCAGATTGGCGTTCGATTCCCAAACGCCGTAAAGCGAGGGCTCGGCACCTTCTCTTTCAGGGAACCACCAGCCATGGGGAACCATGACCATCCATGGAGGCACTTCAATGGTGACTTTTGCCTTGAATTTGCCTCTACCGAGCCAGTTTTCGACCCAAACCCATTCCCCTTTTCCTACACCGAGAGGGCCGGCTGTTTCGGGGTGGATTTCGACGATGGGATCGGGATCTATTTCCCTGAGCCACGGAATGTTTCGGTGTTCTGCGTGGAAGAAGACCGGGGATCTTCTCCCTGTGGACAGAATAAGGGGGAATTCCTTGAACAATTCGGGCTGGCTGACCGGGGTAAAAGGAGGTTCTTCGTAGTGGGGGAGGGGCTCCAATCCCCATTCTTCCCGCAATACAGCATAAAGCTCGACTTTTCCTGAAGGAGTTTGAAATCCAGGTTTTCCGTCCGGCCGCAGAAGCCCTTTCTCAAACCTGTTATACGGGAAGCTAGGGTGGCCTTCGGGAGGGAATGCCCATCCTTTCTGCTGCAGTTCGGCATAGGTCATGCCGGAGGGCTTGATAATTTCATCGAAGAGCTCGTGGATGTTATTCCATCTGAAATCCGGGTCAAACCTTTTCGCCAGCTCGAAATTGATTTCGATATCGGGTTTGCAGTCTTCCACTGAAATGGCCTTGTTTATGCTCTGCATCGGAACCCACCAGGTCCGGACCCCATCTTTTTCCAGAAACGTTGCCGATGGAAGAACGACATCCGCCAATTGTGCCGTCGGGGTCATGAACAGGTCGACCACGGCCACAAAGTCCAGCTTTTTGAGGGCCTCAGCCCATCTCTTCGGATCGAGACCGATGCCGGCAAGAGGATTGCATGTCTGCAGCCACATGCCTTTGATGGGATAAGGCTCGCCAGTGAATATTTGTTCGAATGTCAGGTCAGTCTGGGCGCGCCAGATGAATTTGTTCAGCGGTCCGTACCGGTCGGCACCGATTCTTTTTTTGTCCGCTTCTTTGGAATGCAGCTTGATGACTCCTTTTGCTCCGGGCAGGGCATAAGCGACGGCATCAAAAGCAAAGCGAGAAATCACGTTCCCTCCTGGAACATCAAGGTTTCCGGTAAGGCACCACAGGTTGGTGATTGCCTGAGCCGTTGGTGTGATAGCCGGTGTCATGTCGATGGGGACTCCCCAGTGGATCGATGCAGGCTTGCTCTGGGCATACAATCGGGCCGCCTCGATAATATCCTTTTCTGGAACCCATGTGATGGCCGCCACCTTTTCCACCGGATACCGACCGACTTCTTCGCAGAAATCGCTCCAGACCGTCTTGCACAGGATTTCCCTGCCATCGTCTAGACGGATATTGAAACTGCCTTCCAGGGCTGGCTTTACACCCGATGATTTGTACTCCAATTCTTTTGTGTCCCAGACCGCCGGCTCCTCTCTTTTTTGGTCCCAGACAACAAAGTTTTCGGGAGAACCCTCTTGCCCCATGTCTGCCTCCCGCAGCAGTTTTTTTGTGTCAGTCCGGATCAGGTGATGGGCATTGGTCCATTTTTCGACAAAATCCCGATCGTATAATCCTTCTTGAATAATGACGTTGAGAAATCCCATGGCCAACGCACCGTCAGTTCCGGGCCTGAGTTTGAGCCATTTTTTTGCCCTCGAGGAAAACCAGGTCAGCCTTGGATCGATTGTGATGATTTTTGTGCCCTTTTTCATAAGGTCGATGATCCAGTGACCGAAGACATTGTCGGGACATGAGGCCGGGATGTTGTATCCCCAGATCACGAGACATTCCGGAACCTTGTATCGTGGGTTGTCGTAGCGGTTGGGGAACCATTGCCCGGCATCCAGAATGCAGTAGTCCCCTTGAACTGTTTCCACGGCGGCGATTCTCGGGCTGTAGCAGGCAAGCCCGCTGAGGCTGAACATGACGTTGGGGCTGCCGAAGGCATAGGCCAGCATGCATATCCAGGGGCCGATGTCCCTACCTGTTCCCATAGAAAAAATGACGCTCTCCGGGCCGAACTCCTTCCGGATGTTCTTCATTTTCTCTTCGATAAGGTCGAAGGCTTCATCCCAGGAAATTTCCTTCCATTTTCCTTGGCCGCGGTTTCCTGTCCGTTTGAGCGGACGGGTCAAGCGGTCGGGATGGTAGACATATTGCGTCATTGCCAGGCATCTGGAGCACAGACGTCCCTGATTCCAGGGATGATCCGGGTCGCCCTCAATCTTCACCAGTTTTCCATCCTTGATATGAGCGAGTACTCCACAGCCTCCATGACATCCTGGGCCAGCAGACCAGGTAGTTGTCTGCTTGATTTGTGTTTTTTGTTCCGATGCCATCTGATTCCTCCGTCAAATGCTTATATCACAGGAGCCCGTTTGCGTCAAAATTAACAACCTGAATCGGACGCGGATTATCTCGGCCTAGCCTTTGGAAGGCATAAATATAGTCTGTGCTTCCTAGCGGTAGGCGCGGGGCTTTGTCAGGTATTGCTGTTATGTTCCACCGTTATGACGACATCTCCCTTTTTGTGTCCTGTTTCGACATACCTGTGGGCCTCGGCCATTTGTTCCAATGGATAGCGTCTATCTATAACCGGTTTTATCTTTCCTGCCTCAACGAGCTCTTTGATGAAATTGAGATCCTCAGCCTTTGCCTTTAACCCTGATGCCACCCATCTTACTTTCTTGCTACCTATCATTGAAGTCCATAGAATTTGAATAAACTTTAAAAGCCCTGGGTTAGTTAAAAGATAGATTCCTCCTTGCTTTAGCGAGCCTTTACAACGTGAAAATGACCTCCAGCCCACCACGTCAAAAATAATGTCATAGGTCTGGCCGCTTTTGGTAAAATCCTCTTTCGTGTAATCGATGGCCTTATCGGCGCCCAGAGATTTGACCAGCTCCAAATTCGTGGTGCTGCATACCCCGGTAACTTCTGCCCCAAAGGACTTGGCAAGCTGTACCGCTGCCGTACCTACCGATCCGGATGCTCCATTGATAAGAACTTTTTGCCCGCTCTGGATATTTCCTTTATTTCTAAGGAAAATCAATGCGGTTAATGCCCCATTTGGAAGGGCGGCGGCTTCCTCATAGGTCATATTGGCCGGTTT
>CP070750.1:541409-577042 GCA_020348385.1 Candidatus Aminicenantota bacterium
GATAATTCCCATTTCCGGTTCAAATTTCTGGCCAACATGGATTTTGCCAAAGAGGCGGGGCGCACTGTGGATTACTGGAAAAACAGCCATTTCACCACCTATGTGCAGCTGGCCGACAAGGTCTCGATGGAAGTGGCCAACAAAAAGATCTACAATTTCCTGGATGCCAAACCCACGCTGGAGGACTGGGAAAAGCTCTCCCTCCAGCCGCTATTCAAGATACATCTGGGATCAGGAATCGGATATGACTCATTCGGCACAGGGAATACCAAGTATATCGTCATATTTTTGGCGGCTGCCCTTTTTATTCTGCTTATCGCTTGCATCAATTTCATGAATCTTTCGACGGCTCGCTCCCTACTGCGTTCAAAAGAAGTGGGATTGCGCAAAGTTGTCGGAGCATTCAGAGGCCAGCTTATCCGCCAATTTTTGGGTGAGGCTATCTTCCAGTCCCTGATCGCGATGATTCTTGCTGTGGGGCTTGGAATACTTCTTCTTCCTGTCTTTAATCAATTAGCCCGAAAGAGCTTCTCAGCGCATCTGTTTTTACGCCCGGATATCATCTTTGGCATTGTGGCGATTCTTCTTTTTACAGGCTTCATAGCTGGATTTTATCCGGCTTTTGTCCTGTCGGGATTCCGGCCCGTGTCGGTGTTAAAAGGAACGTCTCGAACGGCAGGAGGGGGGGCGTTTTTCCGGAAGGCCCTCGTGGTATTCCAGTTTAGTGTTGCCGTAACTCTCACGGTCGGGAGCCTTGTGATCTATTCACAGATCCACTTCATGCGAAACAAAGACTTGGGCTATGATAAGGAGAATCTGGTCACCTTGAACCTCAATTCGGCCGTGCAACAGAACTATGAGGCGCTTAGGAATGAGCTTTTGGGAAATGCCAATATCTTGGATGTCACGCGAGTTGCCAGCCTGCCGACCTTTGGTTTTTGGTTTTCCAACAGCCGTTGGAATTGGGAAGGAAAGGATCCTGACAAGGACATCCTGTTTCGAGCTAATTTTGTGGATTATGATTATTTAGAAGCTTTAAAGGCACCTATCGTGATTGGTCGGAATTTTTCTAAAGATTATGGGGCGGATGCAACTGGCATTATCATCAACGAAACCTCCCAAAAAGTCATGGGTTTTGAGGACCCTATCGGGAAACGGGTGACGCTGGGAGAGGAGAATGTGTTCAACATCATCGGCGTTGTCAAGGATTTCCATTACGTGTCTTTGCGGACTGAGATCGAACCGATGATTCTGCTCCTCGATCCGGAGCGATGCAGCTCGATCGTGGTGCGTATCCATTCGGGAAATACCCCTGAAACCCTGAAATTCATGGGCGGTGCCTGGAAAAAGTATGCTGGGGATTTTGAGTTCGATTACCGTTTTATGGATGAAAGGCTGGATTCACTTTATCGCGGAGAACAGCAGGTAGGCCGGATTATCAATGTCTTTACCATATTATCTGTTTTCATCTCCTGCCTTGGTTTATTTGGGTTGGCCTCCTTCATGGCGTTGCGGCGGACCAAAGAGATAGGGATTCGAAAAGTACTGGGAGCTTCCATCTCTGGTGTTGTCGTTCTGCTGACCAAAGAATTCTCCAAGTGGGTTATTGTGGCCAACCTGATTGCTTGGCCGCTCTCCTATTTTGCGTTGAATCGGTGGCTCCAAGAGTTTCCATACCGAATGGACATCAATCCCTGGATTTTCCTCGGGACAGGATTGACGACATTCGTGATCGCCATTTTGACTGTGAGCTACCAGTCGCTGAGAGCTGCTCTCTCAAACCCCGCCGACTCCCTCCGCTACGAGTAAAAAAGGGGACGGTTCTATTTTTCTACTCCTACTTTACATTAAAATTTTTTAGAACTAGAATAAGAATTCTTCCGTGCGAAGAATAAAATTTGCTCTTATATTCAAAATTCAAGGAGGGAATCATGAATTCAAGAGTGAGATTTTTTGTCTTTGTTTTGGCACTAATTCTTTTGGTTCCGTTTGGATGTAAAAAAGCTGCTGAAGAAGTCGAACTCAAGATCGACTATGAAAAATACACGCTGGCTAACGGCTTGGAAGTCGTGCTTCATGAAGATAAATCCGACCCTATCGCGGCAGTTGCCGTTCAATATCATGTCGGCTCCAACCGGGAAGAAGTGGGGCGCACCGGTTTTGCCCATCTGTTCGAGCATATGATGTTCCAGGAATCCCAGCATGTGGGACAGGACCAGTTTTTCAAGAAAATCCAGGCTGCCGGTGGAATGCTG
Organism: Candidatus Aminicenantota bacterium; assembly: GCA_020348385.1. Lineage (GTDB taxonomy): Bacteria > Acidobacteriota > Aminicenantia > Aminicenantales > Aminicenantaceae. The sequence continues at coordinate 543,665 of CP070750.1, forward strand.
AACGGAGGCACAAACCGCGACGGCACCATTTATTTCCAGGTCGTGCCCAAAAACGCTTTGGAGATGGTCCTCTGGCTCGAGGCAGACCGGTTGGGTTTTTTGACCCCAACGATCACGAAGGAGGCTTTTGCCAACCAGCAGAATGTCGTCAAAAACGAAAAAAGACAGGGAGAGAATCGGCCATACGGTTACACCTCGCATATCGTCGGAAAGCTTCTTTACCCGGAAGGCCATCCTTACAACTGGACCGTGATCGGCTCGATGGCAGACCTGACCCTGGCCACTCTGAAAGATGTCCATGAATTCCATGGCAAGTGGTACCGGCCGAATAATGCTACGCTGGTTGTGGCAGGTGATTTTGATAAAGAACAAACAAAACTGTGGATCGAAAAATATTATGGCGAGATAAAATCCGGAGAAAAAAAGGACGATCCTAAACCCCAGCTTGTCACCCTGGATAAGATCAAAATGGCCTACTGGGAAGATAAATACGCCAATACCCCTGAATTGAACATGATTGTCCCGACCGTTGAGTCATACCATCCCGATGACTACGCTTTGTCGGGGCTCGGGTATTTGTTTTCCTATGGGAAAAAGGCTCCCCTTTACAAAGTGATCGTGGAAGAAAAAAAGCTTGCCCCCTCTGTTTCTGGATTCCAGATGAGTAACGAGATTGCAGGCGAATTTCGCATCCGCATCCGGACCTTCCCGAAAGTCGATCTCGACGATGTCAAAGCTGCAATCGAAGAAAGCTTCCAGAGATTCGAGACAGAATCATTTACCGAAGAGGATGTGAAGCGCATAAAAGCCGGGCTCGAGACCCAATTTTATAACGGCATATCAAGTATTTTGGGCAAATCATTCCAGCTCGCTCGTTACAATGAATATGCTGGATCTCCAGGTTATGTAACTCAGGATCTAGAAAACATCAAAGCTGTCACAAAAGAGGACATCCTGCGGGTGTATGAAACCTATATCAAAGGCAAACCCTATGTGATGACAAGCTTTGTGCCCATGGGGCAGTTGGACCTGATCGTCGAGGGATCCGAGTCCTTCACCATCGAGGAAGAAGCAGCTGCCGCTGAAAAGATTGTGACGGAAAGAGGGGTGGAAGAATTCAAAGTCGAACCGATCTCCACGTCATTCGACCGCAGCCAAGAGCCCCCCATCGGCCCCGATCCTGAAATCACTCTTCCGACAATCTGGAAGGATGAGCTTTCGAATGGAATTAAGATTTATGGGATCGAACACACGGAATTGCCCCTTGTGCAGTTTTCCATGACGATCAAAGGCGGACAACTGCTGGATGACATGGACAAAGTTGGTGTGGCCCACTTGATAACGGACATGATGATGGAGGGGACAAAAAACAGAACCCCGCTCGAGCTGGAAGAGGCCATTGATGAACTGGGTGCTTACATAAATATGTACACGAGTCGTGAGGCCATAACAATATCCGTGAATTGTCTGATGTCTAAGTTTAACGATGTCTATCAACTTGTGGAAGAGATCCTTCTTGAACCACGATGGGACGAGAAAGAGTTCGACAGGATCAAAAAGCAGACCGTTGAAAACATCAACCGGAGCAAAGTCCGCCCGACTACCGTTGCACGGAACGTCTTCAACAAACTCATCTACGGAAATAATCATATCTTCAGTATCCCCACTTTAGGAACTGTGGTATCTGTCGATGCCATCACGATCGACGACTTGAAGGCCTATTATGAAAAGAATCTATCGCCGTCCTTCACACATGTTGGGATTGTCGGTAATATATCCCAACAGGATGCTGTCAGCAAGCTTAGATCCTTGGAGGAAAAATGGGCTGCCAAGGACGTCACGTTTCCAGAGTTTGAACTGCCTGCGTCTACAGAAAAATCCATGGTCTATTTTGTGGATTTCCCGGGAGCGCGCCAGTCCGTCATCTATATCGGGAATTTGGCCATGCCGGCTACAGATCCAGACTACTACCCTGCCTATGTCATGAACTATAAGCTGGGCGGAAGTTTCAACGGATTCGTGAACCTGATCCTGAGAGAGGAGAAAGGCTATACCTATGGGGCCCGCACAGTTTTCAGCGGCTCTCTCCAACCGGGTACTTTTATCGCCTCCTCCCAGGTGCAATCTCAAGCAACTCTGGAGTCAGTGCAAATTTTCCGAGATTTAATGTTGAAATATCGGGAGGGAATCGCTCCTGAGGACATGAAATTCACAAAGGATGCGCTGGTCAAATCCAATGCTCGCAATTTCGAGACTCTCGGTGCTCTGCTGGGGATATTGAACAACATCGCCACGTACAACCGACCGGATGATTACATCAAGCAGAGGGAAGAATTCGTCAAGAATTTGACACCAGAGGCACACAAGGAGTTGGCCCAGAAACACATCGATCCCGACCGGATGATCTATCTTGTTGTCGGAGATGCGGCTACCCAGATGAAGGCCTTGGAGAAGCTGGGTTTTGGAGACGTGACCTTGATCGAGCAGAAATAGCAGCCGAGGGCGATTAATCCAGGCCCATTTTTTTGATGATGGCTTGGAATCTAGGATCGTTACGAAAAGGATCAAGCAAAGGCATCACTTTAATATATCTCAGCCAGTTGTCTCGGGTCTCAAAAGCCTTCTCTAGATAAACGATCGCTTTATCCCGTTCGTCGAGGTGTAAATACATGATTGATAAAGCGAACGGTGGGAAGGGGATGCCTTTAATTTTATCCTGGAGTTTCTTAAGCATAATTTCAGCCTGTTTTCGATCTCCCATTCGTGCATAAGTGACTATCATAAAAGGTTCCACTCCAAATCCTATCCCCGTGATTTCATTTTCCGCTTCGAGTTCTGCCAAAGCTTCTTTAAACATCCCTTTTTCTAAATAGGCCATTCCAAGAACCCAATGGGTGCCGGGAAAGATTGCAGCCATCTCCAGTGTATGCTTTGAAGCTTCAATCGCACTATCAAACTGGCGGGCAAGATAATAGATCTGCCCCACATTCCTGTTTATCACAAGAGAGAACGGATCCAATCTTCGAGCCAGCTCAATCTCTCGGATGGCTTCGTCGAACCTTCCTAATATGGCCAGATCCATGGCATATGAATGATGGGTTTCTGCGTAGTTTGGGTTGAGTTCGATGGCCTTTTTATATTCTCTCTCAGCTTTTTTCCAGTTCCATTCACTGAAGTGAGTGGAAGCCATGGCAAAGTGGGCTTCGGCAAGATCATCATCCAATTCAAGTGCTTTAGAGGCCGCCTCTTTCGCCATTGAAGTTGCCTCTGTTCTTGGCACATAACTATAATCCGGGAGCAAATCGTAAGCATAGGATAGTCCTGCATAGGCAAGGGCGTAGTTGGGTTCCTTTTCGATCGCTTGTCCAAAATATTCGATGGCCTTTTTCAAGGATTCCTCTGTCCGCATATTCACGAATTGACGACCATTGACGTATAGGTCATAAGCTTCGATATTATCGGTATAGTGTTTGATAATCTGCTCTCCCTTTTCACCGATCAATTTGATCTTGAGGCTTTTGATGATGTTTCGGGCTATATCGTCCTGAACAGAAAAGACATCTTCCATTTCCTTTTCATAATTCTCAGACCAGATTTGGAAGCCATCCGCCACCTTGCTGAGCCGGGCTGTGATTCTTAGTCTATTGCCTTCAACCTGTACGGTGCCTTCCAGTATATTCTCTACATTCAATTTTTGCCCGATTTCTTGGACTGTCAATCCCTTCCCTTTGAACGAGAACGAGGAGGTCCTGCCAGGAATGCGTAAATCACTTATATTATTGAGGGCATTTAGAAGAGTTTCAGCAATCCCATCACACAGATGCTCATAGTCTTTTTGTTGACTTATATCTTCGAATGGAAGCACGGCTAAAGAAGCTTTTCCAAAACCCGAAGTAACAACCTCTTTTTTTGGAAAAAACTGCCAGACAAGTACAGCGATAACGGCCAAAATTATGATGGCTGCTATAGGGATAATGATTTTTTTTGGGCCAAAGGTAACTGTGATTTCTTTCGATGTTACGGTCCGTTTTGCAGGATCTTCCCTTTCGGTAGTCGGGATTCCTCCTGCAATTCTGGTCAGATCGGTTTGAACCTCTTCTGCACTTTGGAATCTTTTTTCTTTGTCCTTCTCTAGGCATTTCAATATGATCTCGCTGAGATCGTCTGGAATCTGGTCATTCAGCTCTTGGGGATTTGTCGGCATTTCGCTTTTGTGTTTCACCCCTATCGTGAAGGGAGTATCTCCCTCGAATGGCACCCTTCCAGTTGCCATCTCATAAAGAATCACGCCTAAAGAATATATGTCCGATCTCTGGTCTGTCTCCTTCCCTTCTACCTGTTCGGGGGACATATACTCCGGCGTGCCGATGATTATTCCTGAACCGGTTATCCCTTCTGTCGAGAGGGAGCGGGCTATGCCAAAATCCATGATCCTTGCGTTCCCCTGTTTGTCGATCATTATGTTGTTGGGCTTGAGGTCGCGATGTATGACGCCCAGTCGATGGGCCTCGTTCAGACCATCACACACCTGGCCTGCTATCTTAATGACAGTGGATGTGCTGAGCTGGCCACTCATCCGGATCATGCTCTTCAGGTCTTCGCCGGGGATGTATTCCATCGTGATGTAATGGGCGCCTTCCTCCTCACCCAAGTAGTACATCTTGCACACATTCCTGTGGGCGATTTTTCGGGCCATTTTCAACTCGTTGCTGAATCGTTCGATAGTTCTTTTATCCTTTGCGATCTCGGGCTTGATGAGTTTTATGGCCACTTCCTCGTTGATTTTTTGATCCAGCGCCCTGTAAACTCGTCCCATCCCGCCTTTTCCCAGTTCTGTCATGATCTGGTAGCGTCCGGCAAAGATCGAGCCTGTGGTCAGCTCTTTTTTTGGGGCTTGGATGGTTTCAGTAGGCAAGGGGGTGAGTTCTTCAGATGAAGGAAGGCGAGTGGCGCATTCTTTGCAGTACTTTGAATCAGAGGGATTTTCCGTTTTGCATTTCGGGCATTTGTTATCCATGATTCACCCCAACCTAATTTCAGAAAAAGAGTATCAACAATATGAACTATAGTCAACAAACAAAACTTGGATGTCAAGGCATTCAATTTTAAATTAAAAAGTTTGCAAATCCTGTTGACACGAAGGAAAAAAGGTGCTAAAATTTTAACATGCTAAAAAAACAACATCACTTACAGGCCGTATAAGAAGGGGAAAAACATGAAAGCACAAACGAGTCTCAGCCGCAGGGAAAGACAGATCATGGATATCATCTATCAATTAAAGGAAGCCACTGTTGCCCAAGTACTCGAGAGATTGCCGGATCCTCCCAGTTATTCTGCTGTGAGAGCCCTGCTCCGTGTGTTGGAAAACAAGGGGCACTTGTGTCACAAGCAGGATGGTCCCCGATATGTTTTTTCTCCAACTCTTTCTCGGGAGGCAGCAAGACAGACTGCCCTTCAACACCTGCGTAAGACATTCTTTAACGGTTCGACAGAAGAAATTATGGCCGCCCTCCTCGATATTTCGGAAGATGATCTTTCCGAAGAGGATTATTTTCGTTTGCAGGAGCTTATCGAAAAGGCAAGGAAAGAAGGAAGATAACCATGGGATTTTTGTTTGAGGGCAATGGGCTTGCCCTCTTTGCCGAGTACCTGATCAAAAGCTCCATCATACTGTCTGCTGCGGTTCTGCTGGTGTTTTTTATGAGGAAAAAGTCGGCCAGTTTGAGGCATCTTGTTTTATCCGCGTTTCTGATCGGGCTTTTGTTTTTGCCGATTCTCTCGACTATGACGACCGGTTGGGAAACAAAATTTCTTCCTTCCTGGCAGACGAAGAAGGTAGATGTTTTGAAGCCAGGTGCTGCAATACGGGACTTGGACAGCTCCTTAGATACTGTTGGATCTCAGTTCTTATCCTCCGAGATCGGCGTACACACGGAGGGGGTCAACATAGACTCCCGCTCAGCCTTTGACATATTCCTATCAAGATTAAAGCCAGTTTTAGGAATCGCTGCGCTCTTGATATGGATATTTGGATCGCTATTTCTTTTTGTTCGAATCGGATTGGGTGTTTATGGAACCAACCGGCTTATGCGGGAAGGACAGGATATTCAGGATTCTTTGTGGCGGAGACTTCTGTACCGCTTCTTGGAGGCCATCTCCTTAAAAAGAAAAATCAATCTTATGCGTCATAAAAAAACCATGGTTCCTCTGACTTGGGGCGTTATCAAACCCGTCGTGATGATGCCCTCAGAATCCGAGAGCTGGAGTGAAAATCAGCGCTCTACGGCCCTTTATCACGAGCTCTCTCACATCAAAAGAGGGGACTATCTGGTTATAATATTGGCTCGGATCAGCCGGGCAATCTACTGGTTCAATCCTTTAAGCTGGATCGTTTTGGGGATGATCAAGAGGGAACAGGAAAAGGCTTGTGATGAGCTTGTCTTGAAAGCGGGCATAAAACCGTCGACCTATGCAGAAAACCTTCTTTTTATCCGGAGTTCTGTTTCTGGTCACTGGAATCCACCCGCGGCTGTTTTAGGTGTGATGAATAAATCCCACCTAAATGACAGGCTTACAACGATTTTAAAACAGAGGTTCAACCTCAAGGAGGTTCAGATGAAAACAAAAGTATTTATGAGTTTTTTAGCCATCCTATCCATTTCCTTTATCGGTCTGGCGCGTCCAGGAGATACTTCCAGCAGCCCTGCAGACGTCGTTTCTCCAGAAAATTCCACTGTCACAACCTGGGTTGATTCATACGACACCCTGGATGTTGTGCAGGATCAAGAGAAAAAAGAACAGAAGAAAGAACTCAAGAAAGGCGTGAAAATAGAAGATCAGGATAAAGAAGAGCAGAAAAAAGAACTCAAAAAGGGTGTAAAAATAGAGGAAAAGTGCAAGGACAAGGACAAGGACAAAGAAAAGGAATTCACGCTGGTGTTGACGACCAAAGAAGGTGAAAAGGGCACCTGTAAAATTATTATCGACAAAGATGATCCCAAAAAAATCTTTTATGTGACATCCCCGGATGCAAAGCTTAAAAAGGCTGATAAGCTGACGTGGACGATCAAGGCGGACAAGCTGCATGTTACCGATGACATGAAAACGATCAAACTGGATGAGGGAACGGTCATCTGCCTCGACAAAGAAGACAAGGATGGAGTCAAAGTCATAAAATTCACTTCGCCACATATACAGGTAAAAAAGGTTGGCAAGGACTCAAAGTATGTCAAGGTCTATGTCCATACCTCGCCCCATGTCGAAGTGAGTCCCGATGTTCATGTCGTTATCGATACAGAAAAGTATGCAAAACTGATAAAGCAAATTAGGGAAAAATTAAACAAGCTTAAAGCAAAGGACCTTGAACCCGATATGAAAGAGGTGGAACTGGAAGCGATCGAAAAAAGCCTGGAAGAGTTGCAGAAAGCCTTTGAGAAAAAATATAAAATAGCAAAGCATATCGATGTCAGTACAAAAGACAAACATTCTCATTCTATCAGGATAAGGACGAAAGATATCCATTTGGATCATGGAGAAAAATATAAAGCGATCGGGATCATGGATGAGGAAGGCGAATTTTCTCTTATCTATCAAGCAGAGCTGGACATAGGTCAAAAAGAAGAATATGAAAAAGCCATAAAAAAACTGGAGAGTAATCTCCCCGAGGGCTACAGCCTCGATTCCACATTCGACGATGATAAAGGCACTCTCATCATCAAAATCACGAAAGAAAAAGAAGAAGGTGAGGAATACAAAGAAGCTGTTGTATCCATAGACGAGATAAAGAAACTGATCGAAGAGTTCAAGAAAGATCTAGAAAAAATTAAAAAATAAGCTTTCCAATCTGACCTGAGTCATTCACGGGCCAAGATTGCTGCAGCGATAAGGAAGTGGCTCATGAGTTGTATTGGAATACTACGATTGGGCCACGACGAAGTTGATGTAGTGAGATTGGTTCGCCCGAAGGGGAAAAAATTCCGATGCGGAAATGCCCGTCCATAACTTTCATCCTCAAAAATGTTTTTGTTGTCATTTTCAGCATTGTCAGGATGTAATCCTGATACTGCTGAGTGAAAGAAATCGGAATTTTTTATGAATGATTCAGGCTAAATGATCTCCAGTTTGTTTTTGGACGGCAATTTTGGGAACTTGGCGTGTGGCTCGGTCTGATACCAGATCGCTACCGAAGAGATATCATCCTGGAGCGGAAGATACCGTCCGCCTGAACGCCAGCCCAACGCTTGGATCGTGACCCTCAGATCTTTTTCAAATCGTACAGGATCCATGATGTGCCAGCGGTACAGGCCAAACCTCTGCTGGGATTGCCACTGTCCATCAGGCGATATGACCTGGGGCATGCCGGCATAAGGCGTTGTGTATTCTTGATACTTTCCCTCGACGGTGAATCCATACGAACCGCAGAAATAATCCTCAGTTCCAGTTCCACAGATCGTCGGAAACTTCGTATCCCCATCGATAAAAAACTTGATCTCTCCCTCGCCCCACCATCCGGTGTTGTTGGCCTGCCAGCACATGTAGGTCCCGACAAAATGTCCCCAGCCTTCGATGCCGTCGACGATGGTGTAGTCTGTCTTGTAAGGAAGCGGATTGGTGCGCCGGAATTGGGCATGGAAATAGGCTGCATCATCGGGGATATCTGTCAGGGTGTAGTTGATCTGGTAGTAGAGGGTCATTTTTTTCTCATCAAGATTCTCCATCGTGACTTTGCAGGATTTCCGGAAGGGCATCACCCAATAGCTGTTCAAACCGCTTCCAGGATTGACGCAGATCGGGAGCGAGGAGACTTGGGCGAATTTGCCCCACCCGCAGGCAAAAAAGTCACCCACCGGTACTTCAACGGAAGGTTCTTCCTCTCCGTCCCAGTAAAACCTTAAAATGGAATAGCGCCAGTTTCCTGCTGGCGTCATCCAGATCTGCTGGATCGCGCCTGGCCCATCGATCTCTGCCAGAACATAGGTTTGGTTGGGCGCGATATGGATGTAGGGGGAAACTTTCCAGCCTTGCCCTAGATCTCGTGCTGCATTCTTGGCTAATCCATCCACCGACATCCCGCCTTTGCCCTTTTCGCCGGCAAAATTCTCCGGACTTATCGAACGGCTTTTGGCATAAGAAAGTCGGTACAGATTTCCAAGATTGAGGTATAGTCCATTGAACACTTTTTCCTCCGCGGCAAACAAAATGAGGGAAACAAACATTAAACCTAGAGTGATCAACACCCATTTTTTCTTCATGAATGACCTCCTTTTATGTGTTTCAATCCGAGGACTGAATTACTTCACTCCGGAAGCTTCTTTGATGAAAGCGGCAAGATCTTGTTTCAATTTGATGATTGAAGGTTTGTGGATATACATCATATGGCCGGCTTCATAGTAGCCCATTTTAACTCTATCCTTGAATTCGCTGTTGAGTCCCATTTGGGCGAATGTGTACTCGGTACCGAAGTAAGGTGTAGCCCCGTCATAATAACCATTGCAGCAGAAGACCTGGAGATGTTGGTTCTCGGCCATGGCCCGACGCAAAATTTCTGCCACATTAAGGCCCATGCCCAAACTGCCTCGTCTCATTTGTCTGGGGTCGGAGGGCATCTGCGAGAAGTTCCATGGATACACATTACCGAAGATGGCGTAGGGGATGTCTTTGACATATTTCAGCTCTTCCCTTAGGTAATAGTTCAGCATGGAGGAAAACGATCCTTGAATAGCAGCACTCGAAGGGTCGAACTCATAGTTTTCTCCGGCAGCGTCATCATCCCGTCCTTTGAACCGGCTGTCGAGGCGGCCTACCGTCTGGTAATCATCGCGCAGGAGTTCTTTGACGAAACGGTCATGCCGTATGCGCAAGTTGGACTGTATGACATAATCCAGTGAAAGTCCGGTAAAAGCCGACAGTTTGCGGGCGATCTCTTCGTATTCGTCTTGCGGAAGAATGTTTCCTTTAAGCAGGGCTATGGGGTATTCATCAAGGGCGAACTTTTCCACCTCGTCCAAGACCTCCTGAAGGGTTTTATTCTGGTGCTCACCCGGAAGCTTTGTGTGGTACCAGGCCGTAGCGGTGTAGTGGGGAAGGAACAGGATATAGGGCATGAGATTTCCAGGCATAAACACGATGGTGGAAAAATCCAACACTGACGATACCAACACGATCCCATTGAGATACATGCCGTGGGTGGAGCCTTGCAAAAATCCAGAGAGACCTGCAGCGCGCGTGGTCCCATAGCTTTCACCCAGCACAAACTTGGGAGAATCCCATCGTTCATTTTTGGTGATGAACAGGCGGATGAATTCACCAACGGATGCGACATCCTCCTGGACGCCGTGGAATTGGCTTTTATCTTCGCCAGGAAGGGGACGGCTGTAACCGGTGGATACCGGATCGATGAACACGAGGTCTGTGACGTCGATCAACGAGTTTTCATTGTTGGTCATGCCAAAGGGAGGTAAAGTGGAATAGCCTTCATCATCCATCGCCACGCGCCTCGGTCCCAATCCGCCGAGATGCAGCCAGACAGATGACGATCCTGGCCCACCGTTAAATGCAAAGGTTATCGGCCGGTTGGATTTATCCTGGATGTCGTTTCGGGTGTAGGCTATATAGAACATCGAAGCGCCGGGTTTTTCGTCCGGTTTGTTGACGATCATCTCACCAACTGTAGCAGTATAAGACACAGATTTTCCATCGATGGTTATGGTGTGTTTGGTTACAGAAGGTGGTTTTACTTCGGGAGGTGCTTTTGATACTTCGGGCGGCTTCTTCTGCATTGCTGCTTTTTGTGCCGGCCCTTGCTGAGCAAAAGAAGTTGAGAAGCTTAATAAAATGAGAACGATTCCAAGAACCAAAATTGTCCGATTTTTCATGCGATTCCTCCTCTGAAATGAATTGGCGATAATCTCCTAATTCTCTATCAAAAACTCGATCTTATTGCAACGAAATCTATTTTTTGTTCCAATAATCCCCTTACCAGTTCCCGTTTCCCAGGTGGAGTTTTTTCCTTGAGCGCAGCACCCGGTTGAATATCTTACGAGAATTTATCGGAGCGATCATTCCGTTGTTCTGTTCGTGCAATCTCCTGGACTGTCCATAAAAAGTATAAGGTCTGTTAAGAGGAACAAATCCCACCTTCTCATACAAAGCCCCTGTTTTCTCAATATCGGCACAGAGATAGGCGATGTCGCAATCCCACTTTGTTAATATTTTCATGGCTAGCTCGAGCATTTTGGTAGCGATGCCTTGATTCCTTTTGTCTCGACGTATGCAGACACCGCCGATGCCGCCCAGGATAATATCTCTTTCGTTGAATCTAATGATTCTTTTGTGCAACAAAATTCTTCCGATTATTTGTTCCTTTTCAAAAGCCAAAATCCAGGTCTTGGGTTTGCTATAGAATTTTTCCTGCTCCTTTGCTAGATGTTCGGGTGTTCGCTGTTCTTTCGTGTAGAAATTTTCCCATCCGAAGATTTCGAGCCTTTTAAACATCCCATTTGTCAGCTCGGAAAAGATTTTGATTGCCAATCGGGTCCCCTAAAAAAAACGCCATATGGAATCGGCGGATTTCTTTTTTTTGAATGTTCCATACCGAAAGCAAAGGGCATAAAGAATAAACAAACCGACGAGCCATATAGGATACATGATTTCTAAACCGGATCCCCCTCGGGAGGCAAAGAACAAACCGATAATGGCGTAAAGGTACAGATGCAGGATGTAGAAGAAGAGGGGTGATCGTCCAAACACAAGAAAAGGTTTGCCCCAACGTTGAAACCCATCATTAATCTGCGAAATAATCCAGATGATCACAAGACAAAGACCGATATTCGATAGTATGAAAGCTAAACTGGGGGGGTATTTTGTGACATTCAGAAATGAAATCAAACCAGGTCTGGCTTGAGGGTGGATATTGCCGAATCCGCCCAAAATTCTAATGATAAAAAAGAGAACGATAAAAATACTGCCCACAAGCAAAGCTCGTTTGTAAGCTTGACTCCTATCCTCTAGGAGCCATTTCCCGAAAACGAATCCAAACAAAACGATGCCCAACCAGGGAATGATAGGATAAAATGATTGAAGGATCCCCGTCCTTCCGGGGACGCAGATAATTCGAAGTAGAGGGGAGTAGAGTTGCGATGCATGACTTGGATCTGGAATGAGGAATTGAGCTCCCAAAATAATTATCGTGCTGAGACCAATGTGCAGAGATGTCTTTAATTGCAGAAAAAGTGTTCCTATAACCATAGTAACTCCGAGGGTAGCGAGCACGCTGAAATATATCAAAACAGTCTTGCCGGCTCCCGGGGGACGGAATGTATAGACAGGGCCCAACACCCAGGCCGAGTTGACTAGAATGAATTGGCAAAAAATCAGAGTAAGGCCACGAAAAAAGAGATGTCGGGAGATTTTACTCTCGCTCCAACCGAGAGATCGGCGGGAATTGGCAAAGAGAACCATTCCAACTCCCATCAAAAAGAAAAATCCAGGAGCACAGATGTGTGTGACATAACGGGTCAGGAATTCCGCGATGTTGTTATATTGGGGCAGGGCCAAACCCCAAAACTCGCCGGTGGGATGCATCCGGGCAACAAAATAATTCGCATGGTCTATCGCCATCAGGATCATGATAAGGCCAGGTAAGGCGTCTAACGGAATGAGGCGTTTTGGTCGATAAACAAGGGCTAATTCCATGAGATTGAACAGTCAATATATCAATAGTGGGGATAGCAATCAATATTGAAGAATTGTGTGGGTTATGAACCACCCCCGTTTTACTGATTTTTCTCGCAAGAGAAAATCCCCGACTTTGGTCAAACAGTATTGGTGATACTATTTTTGGTAATCGTGAATATAATATGTCCCACCACGTATGTCAACCGAAAATATGGTTTTTTTTTAATATTTTGTCTAAAATTGTAAAAAAGGAGAAAAAAGTGTTAAAGAAATACCAGGTTCTGATCCCTGAATGGTTGGAAGACTATATAAAATATCTGGCCGAGAAGTATGACTTGAGTGTTTCCGAAATCATTAGAGCAGAAATTTGCTTTGCCGTTAATAGCCAAGTATCCCACTTTTACCCGGAATACAAACCGAGAATTTCTAATGCAGAACTTTTGGATAAGTTCAAGAGTCATTTGGGCAAAGATTTTGAAAGGGAAGAAATACATAAAATCTTGTCCAAGGTGTACTTCGAGACGAGGAAAGCTGTGGAATACCGATTGTCCAGAGAGCTTCCCACGGAAAACTAATAATCTCAAAAAAAATAATCCCCCTGGATTATTTGTGGATTGATCCCAACCATAATCAAGGTTCTTATAAAATTGAAATGTTTATTCTTGAAAAGAAATGATTGCAACAACAGTTTTAATAAATAATCCAGGAATTATTCGTAACGTAGGGAATCCACTGGATCAGCTATAGCAGCTCTGAAGGTTTGGAAGCTGACAGTCAAAAAAGCGATAAGCAGAGCCATGACCGCTGCGAGAACAAAAATGTCGATTCCGATGCTTGTCCGATAAGCATAATTCTGTAGCCACTTGTTCATTGCCAAATAAGCTGTAGGCCATGCGATCACATTGGCCACGATGATCCATTTCATGAAATCCCTCGTGAGGAGTAAAGTTATTCCTACAACTGTCGCTCCCATCACTTTCCTTATCCCGATTTCTTTTGTGCGTTGTTCGGCAATTTGTGCAGCGAGCCCGAACAATCCCAAACAGGAGATGAAAATCGCAAGGAACGTGAAATACCCGAAAATCCTCCCTGTCTTCTGTTCGCTTCTGTAGAGCCTGTCGAATGTGGCATCCAAAAAGCTGTACTGAAACGGAAAATTGGGAGCAAATTTATTCCAAACGCTTTCGATATAGCGGATGGTTCCAGAAAATCCTGAAACATCTTGTTGGACTCTGATGCATAAGTAGTTGAAACTTTCCGGCATGATAAACATGACCAAAGGTTCGATTGTGTTATTGAGCGGCTGGAAATGGAAATCTTTAACTACCCCTATGATTGTGCCCTCCCTCATTCCCGCATGGATCGGAGCTGAAAAATGCATTCCCACAGGGGCATCTGTCCCGATTGTTTTGACTGCAGCTTCATTGAGGATATATGCCTCTGTGCTGTCACTCGGGAAGTCTTTGGAAAAATCTCTCCCTTGAACTATCGTCATGTTGAATGTTTCGATAAAGTCATGGTCGACAATGACCTCAGTCATACGCGACTCTTTTTTGGGATTCTTCCCTTCCCAATCATATCCCATGTGAATTTTTCTGATCAAAACAGGGGCCTCAGATGTTGCTGTGGCTAGTCTGATCCTGGAATCTCTTAGCAGTTCGTTTTTAAAAGCCTCGTATTGTTGGGAAGCATTGCCTCTCAAAGGTACAGTGATGATGCGATCCTTTTGATAGCCCAGATTTCTGTTTTGAATGAAATGAAGTTGTTTGAAAATAATGAATGTTGAGATGATCAGGAAAACGGAGATCGCAAATTGGCAAACGACAAGGATTCTCCGGAAAACCGCCCTTTTTGCTCCACCACGCGTTGGAATCAAGGCTCCTCTTAGTATATTGACAGGTTTCAATGCGGATAAGAAGAGAGCCGGATAACTTCCGGCTAGGAATCCTGCAAATAGCACGATTCCTGCAAATCCAAGAATAATGTTCCAATTCCCATGAGGATTCAAAGATAAATGCTTGTTTGTCAGGTTATTGAGGGTCGGCAGCAAAAGGAAAACGAGCGTGACGGCAAAAACGAGGGCGATCAATGAAAGGAGTACGGATTCTCCGAAGAACTGTTTGACCAAATCCTTCCTCCGTGCACCGGTGACTTTTCTCATCCCGATCTCTATGGCTCTTGTGGAAGTCCTGGCTGTTGTCAGATTCATAAAATTGATGCAGGCGATAGCGAGGATAAATACAGCGATGATCGAAAAAATATAGATATACCGAATGTCTCCGCCCCCATCAGCGGCATAAAGATGGATCCGTGTCAAAGGCTCAAGTTCGAGTTGGGGGCCTTGTCTCACATCGTGTTCCTGCAAAAATCCGGCAATTTTTGTTTCGAACTGTTTGAACGAAGTATTGTCCTGCAATAAGATATAAGTGTAGAGCTGAAAACGGCCCCAGTTGGTGGGATCACGGTCGCGTTTTTCAAAAATTTCGAATGGAGCCAAAAAGTCCAGGTCGAAATAAGAATTCTCTGGAATATTTTTGATAACACCAGTGACCGTGAGATCGAGATCGTGGTTTAACTTCACGTTTTTCCCCAGCGAATCTTCATGGCCGAATAACTTCTCTGCCATCTCTTCAGATATGACTATCGATAGGGGAGAATTGAGAGCAGTTTTGGCATTTCCTCTTACGAAAGGAAAGGAGAAGATTCCGAGGAAAGATGGGTCCACATACGCTCCGATCTCATCGAACTTTTTATCCTCATAAGTGATCAATCCTATAAAATCGTTGACTCTGACCGAATCCAATACTTCCGGAAAATCCTGTTTGAGTGCTGGCCCCACAGGGATAGAAACCACAGGCCATTTTACTCCATAATTCTGATCGTTCATAACGATGCGGTGGATATTATTGGCATTCTCATGAAACTTGTCATAATTCAGTTCATCTTGAACCCACAGGTAGATCAAAATGCAGATGGCCATACCGATGGCCAGCCCAGCAATATTAATGAAAGAAAAAACTTTTTGTCTCATCATTTTGCGGAACGCCACTTTTAGATAGTTTTGAAACATGATAAATCTCCAATAAAGGGAATCGGTGATAAACGAAGGTATCGATTTGGCAACCTGTGTCCAGTACCATAGTCTTGCCCGAATGTTCCCTTCTTGCTTTGCGATCGATGCAAATATTTCGTCGAAGTCACCGATAGCAGAATATCGAATGTTTTTATCGATGGTTTTCGCCAGCAAAAATTGGGCTATTTTAGGTGGTCTAGAAGAGTATGAATTTTTCTTTTTCATGACTCATCGAGCCCCAGAGTGGGCGCATCCTGCCAGATGGCTTCATGGACACGTTTTATTTGGTGCAGAGCATTTTTGCCATCAGGTGTAACTTCATAGAAGATTTTATGGCGGCCCCCTCGTGCTGGAATCGGTTCGCCTTTTAGGGTTCTAACCAGTCCCTTTTTGACTAAGCGGTGGAGTGGAGCGTAGATGGCGCCGACAGACCATTCGTAACCAGTGGAATCATTCACAAGGCTTCGGATTGTTACTCCGTATGCATCTTTTTGAAGTTTCCAGATTGCCAGCAGAACGATCTCTTCTGACCGGGATAACAAATTCATGTTTGATTCCTCTCCATCATATGTATTCACTAATAAAACAAATAGCAGAAAATGTCAAGGAATTTTTTTTATTTGTGAATACAAATCCCACTTTTATTGAATTTGCCTTAAGATTTTGATAATACTCTAGGCGAGGTAAAGGAAGAATAAATAGGGAGTATATTTGAGATGAGGTCAGAAAAACAAAAAAGAAATCGAATCTTATTTATGTTCATGGTGTTTCTCGTTTTGGTATATTCCTTTTGTAAAACTGGTGAAGAGAGCCAAGGGATCAAAAATCTCAGGGCTTTCGCAAAACTCTATGGTTATGTCCGTTATTTCCATCCCAGCGATGAGGCCAGTCGAATAGACTGGGATCGTTTTGCGATCTATGGGGTGGAAAAGGCAAAAAATGCAAAAAATCCGCAAGAACTTAAATCAATCCTGGAAGAATTATTTTTTCCATTGGCACCAACAATCCAAATTTATGATTCAAACAAGAAACCGGATAAGTTGAAGGTGGATATTCCCTATGACACTTCAAGATTGAAGGTCGTTGCCTGGCAGCACAAGGGTCTTGGTTTTGGGGCAGCAAATTCAGCTTATTTGAGCATACGGATAAACAGGGAGAACATCCTCAAAGCAGCCACACCAGGAATTCTCACCCAAGGCATCGATGTAACGGTTTTGCGAGGAAGAGAAATCAAACTTACAGCTTCAGTTAGAGCAGAGGTGGAAGGAGTGGGAAACCAAGGGCACTTGTGGCTTAGGGTGGACAGAGAGAACAAACAGATGGGGTTTTTTGACAACATGAGCGATCGGCCAATTGTTTCCGAGGAATGGAACGAATATGAAATAAAAGGGAAGGTAGCTGATGATGCTGTTATGGTCTTTTTTGGGAGCATCCTTCAAGGCACAGGGAAACTGTGGCTGGATGACTTTGAATTATCGACCCTTTCGGATGCTAATCAGTGGGAACATGTTGACACTAAAAATCCAGGATTTGAACAGGATGAAGTAGGGCAGAAACCGAAGCAGTGGGGTGGCATGAGTCGAGGATACAGTTATACGGTCCAAAACCAAGATCCCCACCTCGGGGAAAAGTGCCTTTTGATAGAGAGTGTGGGACAAAAGATGCCCGGTCCACTATTCGATAAATATCCTGAAGTCGGAGATGTGGTAGATAAGGAGCTGGACGCAGATCTTTCCTGTCAGATTCCCTTGGCTCTCTACACAGACGAGAGTGGAACTTTGGGGAAAAATGTGGAATATCCTGTCGATAATCTTATCTCTGAATTAAATGCAAAAGATTTTGGGGGTCTAAACGCGAACAACGAATTTGTGCGGATGGCTGGCGTGACAATCGCCTGGAATGTTTTCCAACATTTTTATCCCTATTTTGATGTGGTGGATGTGGATTGGGATCGAGAGCTGACAAATGCCCTGAACTCTGCTCTTAAAGATAAGACAGAAAAAGATTTTTTCTACACACTCAGCCGGTTGGTTGCCAAGCTCCAGGATGGACATGGGAATGTCTTCCACCCTGTTAGGATGCAGCAGGCAGGCCTTCCGATCAAGGTCGACTGGATAGAAAATCAGGTTGTGGTCACGGTGTCCAAAGATACGGTCCATTTCAAGCGAGGAGATATCATACTGGAGATCGATGGTATCGGAGCGGAGATGGCTTTATTGGATGCTGAAGAATTTATCTCTGGCTCCCCTGAATGGAAGAGATGGAAGTCCCTGAATCGATTCGGCTATGGAGAACCTGGTACAATGGCCAAGCTCAAGCTGAAAAGGGGCGCAGAAATGCTGGAAATAGAGATAGAAAGAAACTTTAAAGAGTATTTGGTCGAGTCCACAAGGTCCAACATCGAAAAACTAGAAAACGGAATTTATTACGTCAACCTGGACAAAGCATCATGGGCCGAAATTAACGTAAGGATTGGTGATTTAGCGAAAGCGAGAGGAATCATTTTCGACCTCCGGGGTTATCCTAACGGCAATCACCAGATTATTTGTCATCTTCTGGAAAAAAATGACACTTCCAATGCCTGGATGCAGATTCCTCTCATTATCTATCCGGATCAGGATAACATCGTGGATTATCAGAAAAGGGGATGGGGACTTGCGGCCAAAGAACCCCATATAAGGGGGAAAGCTGTTTTTATCATATATGGAGGATGCATAAGCTATGCCGAATCCTTCATGAGTTTCATCGAGTTTTATAAGCTTGCTGAAATCGTGGGCCAGCCCACTGCCGGAACAAACGGGAATGTCAATCCTTTTATGCTTCCTGGGGGATTTCGAGTAATTTGGACCGGGATGAAAGTGCTCAAACACGATGGCTCTCAACACCACCTCATAGGAATCCAACCCACCGTACCCGCCGAAAGAACGATCCGGGGAGTGATCGAAGGGCGGGACGAGTTTTTGGAAAAAGCCTTGGAGGTTGTTAAGCAATAAATCTATTCCCATGTTTGATAAAGCCGACTGCCGAAGATTTTCTATAGTCCTTTGTTGGTGTATTGTATTTTCTTTGTGTGTTTGTCAAAAAAAGGCACAGGAAAAGATGCCTCACCCTGAATCCTCGGATCCGGTGATTCTATCATTTGATGTTTATAATCATACCCAAGGTTTTCTTAAAAAGTTTGAAAGAACACTGGAACGAGGGACTCTTGTGACGGTCAAGATCTCCGAACTAGATGTGGAAGGAGTGGATATTAATAGGATGGTTATCCGCGAGGGTCGGTTTGGCGAGCGGATCGTTTTTAGTCAAACAGGAGTGGCCATTTTTCAGTCACCACAGCAGGATAATAATTACACCCTCTACTTGATGAATGCCACCAACGGAGCCGATTACAGAAAGGTGGACACTTGGATAAGCACAAATGAAGGGATTTTGGAGTATGTTCCGCCTTTCAAATGGTACCGGGAAGATAGAAACGATTTCGAAGGTCCCGAGGAGGTTATCCAGGATGCCATAAACCAGTTGAACGATGCGCTCAATTATTCCTGGGCAAAATACGGGAGTCTTCGAAGGATCGATCAGAGGAAAAACAACAGTTTTGGTGTAGGGTATGGGTATTGCAGAAACCAATTCGGTTGGCACAGCCCTTACTGGGCGGGAGTTAATCCTGATCACTGTCTAACATACAGAATGAAACTTGCGACATATTTAGAGGAAATTTTCGAACTCATCACAAGGCTGAATGATATCAATGAGAAAGATACAGCCACTCTTATCACAAATCCGGATACAGGGAATCTCAACGACGTAGGTAGAGATCTCTTGGCTTATATTTTTATCAAAGACGAAAAAATCTGAGATTGAGAGAGTTTCTTCCGGGAGGAGGAGTGGTGCTGGCTGTTGAGGAATCTAAGCAACGGCGAGATGCGAGATTCGCTGTAACTGCTGGCACCTTGCCCAGCCAGCCCAACAAGGCATTTTTAGGGTCGCAGAAAAGAAACGGCCGCGCAATCCCCTCTATGGGTGATTTGAGGGGTGATTTTCAAGGGGGCAAACATGAATAAACGAATTGTTTTTGGTTCGGGATTGTTATGTATTTTCTTCTTTTGTACTTTTCTTATATCAATCCCCAGAAAGGGTGAAAGAAAATGGGACTTTTTATATGAGATAAAAAACCACAACGGCACCCCCACACTTTTTATCGAAGGGAAACCTTCCTTTTATGGGACCTGGTGGACGGCAGCCCCTGAAGAAAACACATGGATTCGTTCTGATTTTGCGCGTGATAATGCGGTAGATACGGGGATCCACATTTATGCTTTTGACGTGGGAAGACTCGAGTGGGCAGGGCCAACAGATGGGCGATCGAGTCATTTCGATTTTTCTTCCGTTGGGGCCCGATACAAGCAAGTCCTCGATGTCGACCCTGATGCCCGGTTCCATTTGCGCATCTATCTGGAAATGCACGAAGGATTTCGCAAATGGTGGCACGACCTTTACCCTGATGAGGTGGAGGTTTGCTCGGATGGCTCCCAATACAGACAGTCGTTTGCATCCCAAGTGTGGCGCAAGCAAGCAAAAGATTTCCTCCGCGCTTACATCCATCACCTCCAGAAAATCGGGCTAGCACATAAGGTTGTATCCTACCAGGTGGGAGCTGGGCACACAGGAGAATGGGTCAAAGGGAAGATTTCGATGTATGATTTGACAGGTGATTACAGCAAACCGATGGTGCAACATTTCAGGGACTGGATTAAGAAACACTATAAAGGAGACCTGCAATTTTTCCAAAGGGCCTGGAATGATACGGAAGTCACTTTTGAAAAAGCGCCAGTCCCCTCGGATATGGAGCAGTTTCGGACCGACCATTTTACCTTTCGCAATCCAAGCAAAGAGCAAAATGTCATCGACTATTACAGATGTTTGGCAGATCTCTGCAGCGATCTTGTGATAGATTTTTGTCAGACAGTGAAACAGGCGACCAGTGGGCGATCTCTAGCTGGGGCCTTTTATGGCTATTTGATGGAGCTTGCGTGGAATGCCGGCTTTTTTAGTGAGGGGCCAGACAGTGAATACTCCACCTATCAGCGGAGCGGACACCTGGGATTGATGAAGGTTTTGAATTCTCCGGATGTCGATTTTTTAGTCAGCCCCTATAGTTATGGCTTCCGCGGGATAGGGGGCGAAGGCTGCAGCATGCTTCCTACCGAATCGCTCAGGATTCACAACAAGCTATACCTTTTTGAGGATGACACGCGTACCCATACCGATGATCATCCTGCCTACGGGCGAGCCATGAACTTATATGAAACCCAGGCTATCCTGCGTCGAAACTTGGCTTATGTGCTCACTCATGGGCAGGGGATTTGGTGGTTGGTCAACAAAGGGGCTGTGTTAACTGATTTGGAGCCCGCTTTTACTCCCATGCTTAAACAGTTTCAGGAAATCGGGGAGTATGCTCTCCAGACAGACCGAGCACCCTCTGCTGAAGTGGCCGTTCTATTAGATGATGAGAGCTTTTTCTACCAAACGGTGAAAAATGACCTGGATTTTCCGTTGATCTTCAAACAGCGGTTGACCGGCCTTGCCCGAATGGGTGCGCCCTATGATGTCTATCTTTTGGACGACTTCCTCAAAGGAAGGCTTCGTCCCTATAAGCTTTATATATTTCTGAATGCTTTCAGGTTGAATGATTCCCGCAGGGAGGCTCTGAAAAAAGAATTGAGAAGGGAAGGGCGAGTGGCTGTCTGGATTTATGCACCAGGTTACATCAAGGACACTCCTAATCTTGGAAATATGGCCGACTTGACCGGGATCCAGTTTGCCAAAAACGAACACCCATGGCCTGCCTATTTGTATTTCACCCAGTTCGAGCACCCGATCACGGCCAATCTTACTCAGGATCTAATTTGGGGAACGGATAGTCGGTTGGGCCCTCAATTCTATATCGATGACCCTGAAGCGGACATTCTGGGACAGGTGGTATTTGCTCAAGGAACCTGTAAGCCTGGCTTCGGACTAAAGACGTTTCCAGCGTGGACTTCGATTTATTGTGCAGTGCCAAACATTCCGTCCACTGTTCTCAGAAAGATTGCCAAGTTTGCAAAGGTCCATCTCTATAGCGACAAAGGGGATATTTTGTATGCGACTCCCAATCTTTTCGGAGTGCATACCTTAGCCGGCGGAACGAGAACGTTTCATCTGCCGAATAAGGTTGAGGTTGTTTATGATCTGTTTGAAAATGAGGTGGTCGCAAAGAACACAGAAAGTTTCGATCTCATTTTGAAACCAGCGACAACGTCATTGTATTACACGGGAGAAGAAGGCCTTTTAAATCATCTCAAAAATCATCCCTAAAGGTGATTGTCATTTATAGGAGGCACTGTAATATAGTTCATAATGAGACAGCGCGACCAATCCAAAGAGCAACTTCAAGAAGAGTTGACCTTGGCGAAAAAGCAAGTCACAAAATTACGTAATTCCGAGTCCGAACATAAAAAAACAAACATGAAGCGACAAGAATGCGAGGAGATGTATAGAAATCTGGTGGAAAAGGCCTGTGATGGAATCGCCATCATTCAAGACTTGATGTTAATTTATGTCAACCCACATCTGGCTGCAATGATAGGCTATTCTGAAGAATATTTTATCCATAAGTCTTTTACAGATTTTATCCATCCGGATGAGCTACCCAAGGTGGTGGATCGTCACAAACGCCGTTTGGCAGGGGAGGAGGTGCCTTCCATTTATGAATCGGCCATAAAAGCCAAGGATGGCCGGAAGGTATTGGTTGAGTTCAACGTCAGCCAAAATGTGTATCTTGGAAAATCCACCACCTTTGTGTTCGTCCGGGATATAACCGAGCGCAAAAAGGAAGAAAAAATCCAGGCCTCAATCTACAGAATTTCAGAGGCTGCTTATTCTGCAGGAGACCTACCGGAATTTTACCAGACTATCCACAAAATCATTGCCGATCTCATGCCTGCCAAAGATAATTTTTATATCTCTCTTTATGATGAGAACACGAACATGCTTCATTTTCCGTATTTTGTCGATGAGGAAGAGGAGAATCCCGATCCTCAAGAATTGGGGAAGGGCCTGACAGAGTATGTTTTTCGGACTGGCCGCTCACTCTTGGCTTCGCCCAAAGTGTTCGCAGAGCTGGAAAAGAAGGGAGAAGTGATTTCGATCGGTCCTCCTTCGATCGACTGGCTAGGCGTGCCTCTCAAAATCGGCGGAAAAACTATCGGCGTTTTGACTGTCCAGAGTTACACGGAGGGAGTCAGATACACAGAAGAAGAGAAAAATATCTTGACCTTTATCGCTGAGCAAATCGCCATGGCCATCGAACGCAAACAGGCAACCCAGGTATTGACGAAAAGCGAAAAACAGATCCGGACATTGATCGAAGCCATTCCAGCTTCCATATATTTCAAGGATATAGAAGGCAAGAATCTTGTGGTAAACAGGGCTTTTGAAGAATTGGTGGGCAAGAAAAGGGAAGAAATCATCGGGAAGACCGATGATGAGCTTATTCCTAAGAAACTAGCCGATCAATGCCACAAGAGCGATGATAAGATCTTTAAAACCGGGAAGATTTATCATGGTGAGGAAAAACATCTCAGACAAAACGGAGAGATGTGTTATTTCGAAACAATAAAATCACCTATCCCCGATGAGTTCGGCGAAATCGTGGGTCTTGTAGGCGTCAGTCACGACATCACCGAACGCAAGAAAACAGAAGAAGCTTTGGCAACATCTCAAGAACGCTACCGAGATCTGGTGGAGAAAGCTGGGATTGCAATTTTGCTTGATGACAAAGGAGGGAATTTCCAGTATTTGAATGAGAGATATGCTCGGCTGTTCGGGTATTCTGTAGAGGAGATGGGAAAAAAATCCATCCGCGATGTGGTTTTCGCCGATGATCTGGATATGGTTATGCGATATCACAAAAACCGTGTGCAGGGGAAAGAGGCCCCATCCCGGTATGAATTCAGAGGAATAAAAAAAGATAGATCCCTTATTTACCTCGAAATCAATGCCGAGGCCAGAAAAAGGGGGAAAAAAATCGTTGGCACGCGCTGTTACATATGGGATATCACGGCACGCAAGAAGGCAGAAAAGGCCTTGAGTCATAGCGAAGAAAAATACAAAACCATCGCCGAAAACATTGATGTGGGAATATACCGGACCTCATCCGGAGTAGATGGCCGTTTCATCGAAGCCAATCCCGCCATCGTGAAAATGTTTGGTTTCAATGACAAACAAGAATTTCTCAATGTCGATGTTTCAAAACTTTATCATGACCCAAAAGGCCGGAAATCATTCCAGAAAAAGATGTTGCAGGATGGATTTGTGAAAAATGAGGAAGTGCTTCTGAAGAAAAAAGACGGGACGCCTTTCTTAGGATCAGTGTGTGCAGTAGTTGTACGAGATGAGAAGGGCAAAATCAGATATTTTGATGGGATTGTTGAGGATATCACAGAACGCAAAGAAGCTGAGGAAAAGCTTAAAACTTCCCTTGTGGAGAAAGAGGTCCTTCTTCGTGAAATTCATCATCGGGTGAAAAACAATCTTCAGATTATTTCGAGCCTTCTCAATCTGCAATCGCGCCACATCGAAGATGAGCCCGCTCTGGATATGTTTCAAGAAAGTCGCAACCGGGTGCGTTCGATGGCACTCGTTCATGAGAAATTGTACAGGTCTGAAGATTTAGCTAAAGTGGACTTTTGTGAGTACATCCGAAGCCTAGGGAGACATTTGTTCATGTCCTACGGCATCCATTCTGCTGCCATTGATCTGGATGTGACTGTCAAAGATGTCTTTTTAGATATCAACACATCCATTCCTTGTGGACTGATTATCAATGAATTGATCTCCAACTCTCTCAAGCATGCATTTTTAGGAAGAGAGAAGGGAAAGATTCGTGTTGCTCTACGGTCTGAAAAAAAGGGCAAATACAAGTTGATGGTCAGCGATGATGGCGTGGGATTACCGAAAGGTTTGGATGTGACAGAGACCGAATCATTGGGTCTCCAATTGGTAAACATGTTGGTTGAGCAGCTTCAAGGAACTCTGATTGTCGATAATAACAAAGGCACTTCCTTTGAAATCGTCTTTGAAAAGCTCGACTATCGCGCTAGACACTGATGGGATCTGGTTTTCATTACTTTCATAATTAATGTAATTCTTGTAAAATCGAATCCCCGAAATTTATGAAAGTTATGAAAACCTGGAATTTCATACCATGAAGTACGGGATAAAAAGGCGGTTCCTCTGGGCATGATTTTTTTAGGAGCCTATTTCTTCGAGAAAAGCGAAAGCGTTTAACCACTATTACAGATAGAAATATGTCATTGCAAACCAATTACACTCGCAATCTAATAGTAAAAACAGAACGATTGAAATTGGGACTTGCCGAAATATCCCATGAACACCTTTATTCAGCGCTTATTCCCACGCCCATCACAAAAGGCTACAGGAGCCGGGCCAAATACAAAGTATTCGGAAATCCCAAAAGCTTCAGCATAAAAGGAACGGACCCGATATGTGGGGAAGTTCCTTATGAGGATTCCCTTTGGGTGATGCCATCTTGGGGAAGAAAGCTTGTGGTCCAGGTCGTCGAAATCATTTCTGATAAGTTGACGCATTTTTGGGTCGATGGATTCGAGGTTCAACTTGCCCATGGCAACAAGCACGCGCACATAACCTTATCTGTGAAAAGGCAGGATAGAAAATCTTACGCAGAGCTGGCCGAGTTCATGCTCGACAAAATTTCATCACTTGAAGGCGTTTCCATACCTTCCAAAAAACAAGACATGGGGAAGTCTTATCTTTTGCATACCATCGACAAAAAGAAATTTTATGCCCAATATGCTGCTTTTTTCCAATCCAACGCTAGCTTGACCACAAAGCTCGTGAAAGAAGTCACGTATCAATGTGAAAAATTAGATTTTTACAGGATTTTAGATCTGTATTGTGGCGTTGGCCTTTTTTCTTTATCGATTGCAGAGAATACCACCCCCGTTCTTGGAGTGGATATCAACAAAAGAGCAATAGACAGTGCACGGCTAAATGCAAGAAAAATGGATCTTGGCCAGGTTTCCTTTATATGCAGCCCTGTGGAGAATTTCTTGCAAAGCGCTTCCATCGGTACGAACGACCTGGTCATTATCGATCCTCCCCGCTCTGGTTGTCCAGAATCATTAATCCATATCGTATCCGAGCGCAAACCCGATTTCATTTGTTCGATTTCCTGTGCTCTGCCTTCCCATATCCGCAACCTCAAGCAATGGATGAGGAATAGCTATGATGTCCAATCCATTACAGCTTTGGATATGTTTCCCTTCACAGAATATTTAGAAACAGTCGTATTTTTGCAAAGAAAGAACTAGTCTGAGTTATTCACGAGTTGTCATAGCTAGTTTTATTTTTTATAATCGTCAGGACCAGGATACATTCCTCATGAAAGGGAAAAAAAGGATTTACTTCTCCCTCTTGATGTTTTTTGCGGTCTTTTTTATAGGTGTGATCGGATTTAAGATTATCGGGGGAGACAAATGGTCCTTTCTCGACAGCCTGTATATGACCGTGATCACGCTGTCTACGGTTGGATATGGAGAAGTGGTCGATCTCAGTGCAAATCCTGGGGCCAGAGCGTTCACCATTGTTTTTATCCTCCTCAGTCTAGGTACGATCGCTTTTGCCGTGACCTCTATCACCAGTTTTATCGTCGAGGGGGAGTTGAAAAACCTTCTTGGGAGACGAAGGATGGAAAAAGAAATTTCCAAATTGAAGGATCACTATATCGTTTGTGGTTCGGATGAGACATCTCAAACAGTCATCCAGGAGCTTGTTTTGACCAAAAGACCTTTCGTCGTGGTCGAACCCTTACAGGAAAAAATCGAGAAGCTTTCTTCTCCGGGAAATATCCTTTTTGTTCATGGCGACCCTACAGAAGACAATGTCCTCATTCAGGCCGGTATCGAAAAGGCGAAGGGAATCATCCTTTCTTTACCCAGTGATGAGGCGAACCTTTTTGTCACGATATCCGCAAGAAGCCTCAATCCCGATGTCCGAATCGTGACTAAAGGGATCGATGTCAAATCCCATAAAAAGATGTTCAAGGCGGGTTCGGATGCAGTCGTATCACCCGAATTCATCGGAGGAATGAGGATGGTCTCCGAGATGATTCGCCCGGCTGTTGTGACGTTTCTGGATATGATGTTGCGGGATAGGGAAGAAATTCTCCGGTTCGAAGAAATACATGTGGATAAAAACTCCACCTTTGTGGGCAAGACGATCGGCGAGGCGAACATCGATAAAGAGACCAATTCACTTTTAGTGGCGCTCAAGAGAGCAGGTAGCGATAAATATGAATTTAATCCTTCCAAAAGTATAGAGATTCAAAAGGATGACGTCCTTGTTTTGATCGCTACTATGGATATGATCAAGCAGATCGAAAAAGTGGCTGCCGAAAACTAGCCCCCATCCGATTCTTCTTCGACTTTTTCGGGGAGTTTCTCTATACCTTCGGCGCTGACAATCTCCAGCTTATCGGAAAATCTATCCAGGCGTTTTTCAGCGTCATCGAATTTTGTTCGAGCGTGACCCAAATGGGATCCTAGTATCTCGAAATCTTTTCGGAACCGTATTAAATCTCCCTGAAGTCTGGTGAGGCGTTGGAAAATCTCGCGGGCAGACTTTTCGATCTGCAGTCCTTTGAGTCCTTGTACGATGACTTGTAAATAGGCATAGAAGGAGTTTGGGGAGACTGGGATCACCCTTTTCTTCAAGGCTGAGGAAAAAATGCTCCGCTCCTCGCCCAGGTTCTCATCCTTGAGGATCGTCTCATAATAAATGTTTTCAGCCGGAATGTACATCAATGCGAAGTCGTATGTGCCTTCATCGGGAAGGATGTATTTTTTGGATATCTCATTGATGTGTTTTTTTACGTCGGCCACGAATTTTTTCCGGAGGTCTTCTTTTTCCTTTGGGCTTTCTTCGCTTGCGTATTTTTGGAAATTTTCCAAAGGGAATTTGGCGTCGATCGGAACCATGTTGTCGCCGATATGGATGATCGCATCGACCATCTCCCCGCTTTTGAATTTGTGCTGGAGGTTGAAATAAGCAGGAGGCAGGATCTGACCAAGCAAGTCTCCTAAAAAAAGCTCGCCGAAACCTCCGCGGAATTTGGGTGCCCGCAAGAGGTTTTCCAGGTTGGAGATGTTTTTGGCTTTGTCCAGGACCTCTCGGGTGATCACCTCCATTTTGCCCAGATCCTTTTTGACATCGCCCAGGGTCCCGCCGATATCCCCGGTGGTCTTTCGAAACTGGCTGCTCATGTTCTGGAGCTGCTGGTTGATGTTCTGGGTGAGCTGGCCGATCTGCTGTTGCATCAAGGTTAGGGATTTATCTTGGGCTTGATCTTTTTTAAGCTCTTCGATCTTGGAAGAGGTTGCCCTTAAAGACCAGAGGAGAAGCAGCAAGATGAGCAACAGAATTCCAGCCAGAATGACGATAAGAAGAGTGATGTTGATCATTGGGTATTATCTTGTGAGTCATTATAAATAAATACGCATGGGCGTGCAAACTCTCAATTTATAATGGGAGGAATTGACAACGCCACACGACTTTTCTAAACTATGGGATACCAAATGGCCCGTTAGCTCAACTGGTAGAGCAGCAGACTCTTAATCTGCGGGTTGAAGGTTCGAGTCCTTCACGGGTCATACCCTTTTCCCCTTACTTTTCAGCAACTTACCTTGTTTTCTAGTTTAGCCTGAGTCAACGAAACTGAGTCATTTTAAGCGATTTTGTCCACAAATTATCCACAAATTTTGTCCAAGAAGTGGAGGAATTCGTAACAAAAATACCTAGATATCCTTAATGTCTTGTAACTTTTATTATGTAAACAAATTTCCCCAAGAAGCCCCTTTCTCTTGTAAAACGGGAAATTATTAGATAAATACTCGCCAAACAATCCCCAAATTTACCATTCTCAGGTAAAAAACAGCCCAATAATAGGGCTCATATCCCACTTGATTAAAATTAGGACTGCTCAAAATCCTCAAAAAAATCTACTTGTATGTCCTTAAGTCTTGATACTGGACATAGAAATTCGGGGGTATAATTGGCTTCCCATTCCCTTTTAATATAATGGGTGCGGAATCGCGTAAATCGGGGGAGACAAATCTTAACAAACTTTTAACAAATTCTTAACAACCTCTAACAACTTCTCTTATGGCTTGAGTTATCTTGTTCATTGATGGATGAGCAGGAAGCCTGAGATGAGAAAAGCAATTTCTTTGTTTTTGGTGTTTTCTGTACTTGCACTTTCAGGGGATTTATTTGCAAAAGAAAGAAAGGGTGCCGACCTAATTATCAAGAAAATAGATGGGCAGCAAGTAAGAGGAAGGCTAATTGCAGTTAAAGAAAATTCACCATTATTACTGGACAGAGAATCAGGAGCTGATGTGTCTGTGAATATTGGAGAGATTAGTACTATAAAAAAATCCTTATGGGGAAATGGATTGTTGTTAGGTAGTTTAATCGATGCAGGATTCGGGACAGTAGCAACTCCGGGGGATTCAGGAATCGGATGGTACGCAATTGGAGCATTAGGAGGCGCATTAGCTGGTTCTCTAATTGGTCTTATAATCGCAAGTGCTGGTAGTGGAGGAATAAATGAAAAAATCCATTTTAAGGGAAAATCCGATTCAGAAATAAAAGAGATTCTGGAAAAACTCCGCAAAAACGCCAGGGTCAGAAACGCTCGGTGATATTCGGAATCCCCCATGGCTGCCAGGATATCCCCAGGAGCAAGAAGATCCGTGGCGTGTAGGTCCTGATCATCTAAATAAAACACTCTATACAGAACCTAGCCTTTAGTCCCTACTGTTTCCCAGCCCCGAGGTCTCACCCAAGAGAGATCGAGGGGCAGAATAAGCCCCATGCCCATATCCACCCAACAATGACACCCATGTTCCCCCAGGGCTGTACGGATGTGAGTAACCTGCTCTTTAATATATGCAATAAATTTTCGGCATATGGCGATGCTATTGCTCGGCATTTGAGGGTTAACGGATTCCTAATCCGTGTGTCGCCAGTTCGAGTCTGGCCAGGGGTACTCCTTTTTCCAGGGATAGAGCCTCATTCTCAGCTTTGTCAATCGTATCCATTTTGATGCAAGTTTGAGCATTTTTGTCCCCACCTCGTCCACATGAGTGTGACATGGGGGAGAGGTCTGCTTTCGAGATCGACTGATGTGAAACAAGTTGCCAAAGTTAAGGTAGACCACTATAATGAGGCCATCAATCATCTGGATCAGATTTTTTCATGCCCATGATTGGGAGGGTGGTTATGTCTCTAGGCAAAGTTTTATCCGGTCTCATTTTCTTCGGTCTTGTCCTATCCCTCGTCTCTTGTGCTTCTGACGATAGGGCCGTTGATGCAAAAAATATCCGTTATCGTGTCGAAGTTCTCGCAGCGAATGTCGATCCAAGTAGGGTCCCGGACCGGCTGAACGCTGATTTCGATGAGGATAGTGAGATAGATCAGGTTATCTGGTCTCCTTCGTCCCTTGAAGTACGCTTGAGCGGAGGTGGAATGTTCCATTACACTGTCGGGGATATTGCCGGAGATTATCCCCCCAGTCAGCAGGAACTAAATTCAGCAACAAGATTGAATGACGTCAAGGTGTTCTCCTTGAATCGTGATGGAAGCTACCCGTCCATCTTAATGGCTGTTGAGCGGAAGACTCCCGAACGATGGGTGGAGCCAATTCTGCAGTGGATTGTGTTCAATGACGACGGTCACCTCGTTCTTAAAAGACTAAACAGCTTTCCTCTAGTAGGGCAGTCACTCGATTGCGCCTGGATTGCCTCCAGCAAGTTACCTGTCTGTTTCTATGCATCCTATGCAGGTGCTGCTGGAATGGGACTCAGTCGACTCATTGAGATTGATCCGAAAGGTTTCTGGCGCATTGCGCATAATTCTGATTACCTGGCTTTCCGGAACCGGATGGGTAGATACAAGAGTGCAGTCCAAGAAGAACATACTAGTGCGAAGGAGGTAATCTTGTCGATGCGGGACACGGACCCGGAGACGATCGATTCTCTGCTGGCCGAGGGATGGACGGATGCTGCCAAGACCTTCCGGGATGAGGTTCGTAGCCTCGCTTATGGATTGAGAAACCAAAATTTCATCTGTTGTAATGACATCACGAGGGAATATGGCTTACCATGGCCAGTTCAGCTCTCCCCAGCATATGATCAGCAGGAACCATCGTTGGGTCGTTGGATGGATGGATTCATGATGCTGGGGGCATTGTTCACAGATTTCACAGGAGACGGATTGTTGGACTTGGTAGTGGTTGGACAGCACTCTGCCGTCTTTTCTGCGGTTCAAGATAAGGCCGGCACCTTTATTAACGGCAAGTACCACGGGCTTCCAGACGAGTATGCCAATGTATCAGGACCTAGGCTCCCAGCGAAAGAGAATCTGATAGTACCACCTTGTGTCTATTACGGAATGGAGACTAAACAAGCATCACGAGAGGAATATATGGAGTGTTATGACCGAATGACGAACGAATGGTATGAGGTCTCTCTTCCTGGGGGCCCGCATGCGATGGTGTTGGAGCATGTCATGTTCTGGGACAGTAATCAAGATGGGATGATTGATTTTGCGGTGCGGAAAGAGGACGGCTCATGGAACCTTCTCACTTTTATAGAGGAGTAATTCAGAATTTTCTGCGATTCTAACCAGGCGTTCCCTTTATCCAGAGGTAGATGCCAGTTTTCGTTTAAGCAACCATAAGCAAACGTAGGCGCTTTTAGGCATTTCTGGTGATAAATGGGGAGAGGTCTACTATTTCGTTCAATTGACTTAACATTCGCTGCTATTATAATAGTTATGATAGCTCTGATGGGGAAAATCAATGTCAAGCTTTACACGCCATCCACTAACCGTGAATTTCTCTTTTATCCATCAGAAGTGCAATAGAAGGGGGAAAAGATGTTAAAGCCGAAAGGAGTGATGTTTCTCACTCTGGTTTTTATGTTGATGGGACTGAGCTGCTCTAGATCTGAATCGGATCAGACGCTTCTCACAGCCGAGCTGCCTCTTCACCTTGAAGATCACCTGGATGCCGCCCTGATTGAGGGTTCCGAGGTCCCAACGGATGTCCTCGATCCTGTTGAGTGGCGCTTCGACGAGACACAGCCGGAGTGGAAGGCGGCGGTTCCTTGGAACCGTACAATCGAGCCGGCGCAGCTGACGCAGATCGAGGACAGCTTGCGCGTGACTCTGACCGAAGCCACCCGCAATTCTAACGGTAAACCGCGAGGCGGCCTCTCAATCGATCTGCCCAACTGGCGACGCGCCGACTGGGCTTATGTCCTGGTGCAGGCGCGCACTTACGAGGAGGTCACTCATATCGGGATCGGATTCAACCTGCGTGAAGGATCGGGGACGGCTACTGACATCCCGTATCCGTATGCCTGTAGAGGCGACAGGACCATCGTTGTCAGGGACGGAACAGTCCACACCTATCTGATGCGAACCGATTTATCAGACCCGGAGTTCTGTAGATATGAGGACCCGTGGCAGGAGCTTGGCCTCTGGTTCTTTGGTGCCGACGAACCGGCCAGCATCGACATCCTGTCGGTGAGCATCCTCCCCAAGGAGGCCGCGTACGCCAACGCAGGCGTAGGCGTGTGCACGGAGGAGGTCCTAGATTATGATGGATACACCGGGGCCCACCGCCGCACCCTGTATGCGCACACGCCGGGAAGGCTCGAATACCGGGTGCGGGTACCCGAGGCCGGGCGGCTCGACTTGGGGCTCGGGGTGCTGCGAGAGGATGTCCCGGTGAGCTTCCGGGTCACCGCGGAACCGGAGGGCGGCAAGGCCGAGAATCTGCTTGAGGAGACCTACGCCGACCAGGAGCGCTGGGCACAGCTGTCGGTGGATCTGTCGCACTTGGCGGGGCTGACCATCACCCTTGCGCTGGAGGCGGACGCCGAGAGAGCCGGTACCATAGCCCTGTGGGCGGCGCCGACGCTGACCGGCGCACGCGCCACTGAGAAGCCCAACATCATCTTCTACGTCATCGATGGCGGTGGTGCCGATCACATGAGCGTCTACGGCCACAACCGCCGCACCACTCCGAATCTCGAGAGATTGGCGGGCGAGGGCGTAGTCTTCGAGCATGCCTACAGTAATAGCAGTTGGACAGGAGTCTCTACCCCGTCGTTTATGACCTCGCTGCACACTAGCGCGCTGGGCGGCTATAAGGGCTGGGGTAACCCGATGCTCCCGGAGCAGGAGGTGACGATGGCCTACCACCTGCACCGGGCCGGCTACCAGACGGCAGTCTTCACTGTGAACCCCTATGCCAGCACCCGCGCTGGCCTTGAGCGAGGCGTCGACGTGCTTCGATATTC
This sequence comes from Candidatus Aminicenantota bacterium, assembly GCA_020348385.1. Classification (GTDB taxonomy): domain Bacteria; phylum Acidobacteriota; class Aminicenantia; order Aminicenantales; family Aminicenantaceae. The sequence goes on from CP070750.1 coordinate 576,857, forward strand.
GGGCACTGAATATAATTCCATGTTTTCTGCAGCTGTGCATGAGGACTTCTGGAGATGGCGCGAGGCTTATCCCGGTGAACCCTACTGGGCGCACTTTCAGACCGAGGACTTACACTGGGTTTGGTCTCCCAAGGTGGTGACCCCCTTCGCAGGCCTTTACGTCAGCCCTGAGTTGCGGGAGCGTTA
>CP070750.1:577142-612745 GCA_020348385.1 Candidatus Aminicenantota bacterium
TTCTGGGTGATTAATTTGAGATTAGAGAAGGTGTTCAATATTTCAGAAAGCTCCACGGTGACCCTGTCAGCCGATGTTTTCAACCTCACCAACTCAGCTCATGTGCTCAAGCAGGAGAGACGTATAGAGGCAGACAATTTCGGCCAGGCTCAGCAGATTTTGAGCCCCAGAGTGTTCAGAATAGGAGTCAGATTTAACTTCTAGATGCTCCTGAAGTAGAAGCACGAAGAGCCCCTTCCACCCTAGGGCTGAAGAGGCTCTTTTATTTTAATTGGTGAAAATGTATCCAGTCCCCAATTTGATTTAATTAATATTGAATATGGCATTGTAAGCCAAATGCCTTTTATCATATAATTTGGTATCTGTCCCCGAATAAAAATGAAATGTGCCAATTGCAATGCCGACAATCCTGAATTATTCCGGTTTTGCAAGGATTGTGGGTCTCCACTCAACCTAAAAATAAAAAAAGTTCCTTCCGAAGCGTTTAAAACCCAAAAGCTTCCTATGGATAAATTACCTACGGGAACTCTTTTTGCCGAAAGATACCAGATCATCCAGGAATTGGGCTCGGGAGGAATGGGAAGGGTTTACAAAGTTTTTGATAAAGAGCTGGACACTATGGTTGTCCTAAAGGTTTTATTGCCTGAAGTGGCTGCCGATCCTGAGACTATCCCTAGGTTCCGGAACGAACTCAAGCTTTCGCGGGAAATATCCCACAAGAATGTCTGTCGGATGTTCGACCTGAACTCGTCTAAAGGGACGTATTACATCACGATGGAATTTGTGGACGGCGAAAGCCTCAAAAACATCATTGTGATGACAAAAAAGCTGAGCGTGGCAACAGCTATTGAAATAACCAAACAGATATGCGAGGGGCTAGGCGAGGCCCATCGGCATGGCGTTGTCCATCGGGATTTGAAGCCGGGCAATATCCTCATCGATAGAAATGGCAATGCCAAAATCCTGGATTTTGGGCTCGCCAGATCCATCGAAAGCCAGGGAATCACCGCAACCGGGATTATCATCGGCACTCCCCAGTACATGTCTCCTGAACAGGTACAAGAAAAAACGGTCGATCAGAGATCAGACATCTATTCATTAGGCGTTCTCCTGTACGAAATGCTGACAGGAAATGTGCCGTTCGATGGAGATTCGCCTGTCCGTGTTGCTTTGAAGCATGTCAAGGAAAAACCTATCGAGCCCAAAAACCTCAACCTGAAAATTCCCCAAGCTGTCAGCCGAGTGATTTTAAAATGTTTGGCCAAAGAAAAGGAAGATAGATATCAATCGACGCAGGAGTTGTTTGCGGAGTTGAGCCGGATCGGGAAAAATTTGGAGAAATCAAAAGTAGATGATTTCACAAGGAAGGAGAAACCGGGTAGAGAAGGTATTTTCGGGATCAAGAAAAAATGGGTTGCTTGGAGCAGCTTCGCGATTTTGGCTTGTCTGTTGATTATGGCCGCGATCGTTTTTTTTGGGAGAGATCGAGAAAAAGTTTTTGATTCGATTGCCGTGCTCCCGTTTAAAATCGATAATATAGGACCAGGGCAGGAATCCGAAACAGAGTATCTGGCCGATGGGATAACCGAGAGCATCATTACCAAACTGGCCAAACTGCCCGGTTTGAATAAAGTCATAGCCCGGAGTTCTGTGTTTCAATACAAAGGCAAAGACATAGATCCTCAGGAAGTCGGACAGGAGTTGGGTGTGGATACCCTGCTTGCAAGCGAGTTGAGACAGTATGGGGATGAGTTTTCCATAAATGTCGAGCTTGTCGACACTGCCGATAATAGACGCATTTGGGGCGACAGCTATCAAATAGAAAGGGATCAGATTTTCGAGGTTCAGGATAACATCACCCATTCCATAACCGAAAACCTCCGGTTGGAATTAACGGGAAAAGAACGGGAACGCATTGCCAAGCGTTACACCGAGAGTTCGGAAGCTTTTAAAGCGTATGCCAGAGGACAGTACTTGTGGAACAAAAGGACTGAGACAGATCTTCTCAATGCCATCGAATATTTTGAAGAAGCCCTCCGGATCGATCCCAACTATGCCCTCGCCCATACAGGGCTGTCCCTCTCCCATCTCCTGCTGCCTGAATACGGCAACTACCTTCCCAGGATCGGATATCAGAAAGCCAAAGAATCTGCATTGCGAGCACTGAAGATCGATAGTGACTTGGCCGAAGCGCGCACTTCTCTGGCCCAGATCAAAAGGCGGTATGATTGGGATTGGGTTGCGGCCGAAGCAGAGTACAAACGGGCCCTCGAGCTCGATCCCAACTATGCCATGGCCTACCACTGGTATGGTTACGACATGATGTGCATGGGCAGGTATGAGGAAGCCATCCAGATGATCGAACGTGCCCACGAGCTGGATCCTCTTTCTTTGGTCATCAACAGGAATCTGGGGCAGGTCTATTACCGGTCCGGGCAATACGAACGAGGGAAAGAGGCCTTACAGGAGGTCTTCGCAAAAAACCCAAACTTCAGCTATCTCCACTACCATTTGGGCAATATCGAGTTCCAGCAGGGACGATATGCAGAGGCCTTGGTTTCGTTCCAGAGAGAGAAGGAGAACGCGAGAGGTTGGGCTCTTCACATCCAGCCCTGGATAGGGATAGCCTATGCGAAGCAGGGGCAGACGAATGAGGCACGAACGATATTGGCAGATTTGATATCTCAGTTTCAAAGTAATCATGTTCCCCCAACTCCAGTGGCCGCTTTATATTTTGTTCTTGGAGATATCGATGAGGGATTTCTGTGGCTGGAAAAGGCCCACGAAGAGTATGATAGTTGGGTTCGTCTTCTGAAGACCGATACGATATTCGATCCCGTTCGTGAGGATCCCAGGTTTCTTGAGATTCTCAAAAAAATCGGCTTGGAAAGATGATCCCGTAAAGTTATTTTACAGCAACCTATCATTTTCGTCCTCCTTATCCTTATACCACTTGGCATGAAAATTGCTAATTATTGTCGGTGGAGTCAGAACAATTTGGTAAATCCAACGTATATATATATAGAGTGGAAACTTAAAGGACGCGAATTGAGTTTAATAAAATACTAGAAGAACGATGAAGATAAAGTGCATGTCCTGCCAATTCGAAAATCCGCCAGACACACGTTTTTGCGGTAATTGCGGGGAACCGATTCAATTCAAAGTGGAGGATGACGGCTTGTTTGCCAAGACATTGGCTTTAGATGCGGCCATGGTCCACTTGGATAGAGGCGCGGTATTTGCCGGACGTTACGAAGTCATCGAAGAACTGGGCAGGGGAGGCATGGGAAGTGTCTACAGGGTGTTGGATAAAAAAATCAATGAAGAGGTGGCGCTCAAGTTGATCAGACCGGAGATCGTCGACAAAAAAGCTATCGAACGATTCGGGAATGAGCTGAAGTATGCCCGTGAGATCTCCCACAGGAATGTCTGCAAAATGTATGATCTGGACGAAGAAGATGGCACCCATTACATAACCATGGAGTATATCCCTGGGGAAGATTTGAAGAGCATGATCAAAATGACCCGGCAGCTTGGTGTGCGGACTTCGGTTATCATCGCCAAGCAGGTATGCGAAGGATTGATTGAAGCTCACCGTCATGGGATCGTGCACAGGGATTTGAAGCCCGGCAACATCATCATAGATAAGGAAGGGAATGCACGGATTCTGGATTTTGGGATCGCCCGCTCCTTGAAAACAGGCCGGAAAACGGGTCATGGGATTTTGGTCGGAACACCTGAGTACATGTCTCCTGAACAAGCGGAAGCCAAAGAAGCAGATCAGCAATCGGACATCTACTCGTTGGGGGTCATCTTATTCGAGATGTTGACCGGAAGAGTGCCGTTCGATGGGGAGGGCTCTCTGGGGATTGCGGTCAAGCACAAATTGGAGAAGCCGCCCATCCCGAGGAAATTCAACTATGCAATTCCTGAAGATCTCAATCGTTTGATCCTGAAATGTTTGGAAAAAGACCGGAAAAATCGGTACCAGAATATGCAGGAGCTTCACAACGATCTGTTCAAAATCGAACAGGAATTGCCCACTACTGAACGGGAAGTGCGGAGGAAAAAGCCCCTCACATCCAGAGAGATAACGGTTAAATTCAATATCAAAAAACTTTTTTTTCCGGCACTTATTCTGTTAGCTTTTATCGCGGTCGGTGTCGTCGGCTGGAAGTTTTTCACAGAACGATCGGCTTTTGCAGCTCCCGAGGATATGGTATCGGTGGCGGTGATCAGTTTTGAGAACCAGACGGGAGACAGTTCCTATGATTATCTGCAGGAGGCTATTCCCAATCTTTTGATAACAAGTTTAGAGCAGTCCAAATCCTTCCGCATCACGTCTTGGGAGAGGATGAAGGATTTGCTTGAACAGTTGGGAAGAAAAGATGTTACGGTCGTCGACAGAAATCTGGGATTCGAGTTATGTCGGCTGGATGGGATCCAGGCCATCATCCTGGGAAGTTACACGAAAGCGGACAACATGTTTGTTACCAATGTCAATGTGTTGGATGTCGAGACCAAAAGCCTTCTGAGGAGTGTGAGCTCCCGGGGAGAGGGAGTGGAAAGCATCTTGAAAAAACAGATCGATGAGGTGAGCCGGAAGATCGGTCATGGATCCGGAATCAGCGCGTTTCTACAGAGACTTAGAACTCCTCAGATCCAGGAAGTGACCACAGATTCCATGGAAGCCTATAATTATTTTCTCAGGGGAAGGGAAGATTTTGAAAAGTATTACTACAACGATGCGCGCAAGTTTCTCGAGAGGGCGGTAGAGCTCGATCCTGAGTTTGCCTTAGCCCATTATTATTTGGCGAGAGCTCATGCCTATTTGGGCAACACTGTAGCGATGGAAGAGGCTTCGGAAAATTTTAAAAAATACGGAAAAAAACTTAAAGGAAAGGAAGGGATTTTCATTGAAGCGCTCCTAATCCGATCGAAAAACCATAAAAAGTATCATAAAATCCTTCTGGAGCTGGCCGAAAAATACCCAAAGTGGAAAAGGATTTATTTTGAGTTGGCCCTGTATCACGAGCTGCAGGATGAGTACGATGAGGCGATCGCGTATTTAAATAAAGCGCTGGAGCTCGATCCCAATTATGGGTATGCCTTAAATCAACTGGCCTATGAGTATAGTTATAAAGGCGAATATGATCAGGCCCTGGAGTATTTCAGGCGTTATGCCTCTATCTCTCCAGGGGACGCCAACCCGTTCGACTCCATGGGGGAGACCTATTTCCGGATGGGAAGATTGGATGATGCCATACAGAAGTTCGAGGAAGCCCTGGAGGTCAAGCCGGACTTTGGTTCCGAATGGAAAATCTCGTATATCTACGCCGTTAAACAGGATTATGACGAGGCGATAAGATGGCTCGACCAGTTCATCGACATGGCGACGACGGACTCGCTCAGGGCTCAGGGACATTTGTGGAAGGGATATTATTTCTACTTGCAGGGAAAACTGGAACGATCGCTCCAAGAAGTGGATCGAGCAGAAGAGCTGGCCAAGGCTGCAGACAACTGGAGAATGGTGGATGTGGCCTTCCGGTCGAGAATATGGTCATGCTACGATTGGGAGCAGATCGAGCGTTTTCAAGAATACGCACAGGCCAGGTATGAATATCGAACTGATAATGAGTACGGAACTCCAGAGGAAAATACACTTATCAATACATTTTACATGGGTATGTTGGATGTGAGGAGGGGACAGCTAGAGTTAGCGAAAACGAAGTTGTCTGAAATAAAGTCCATATTGGCTGAATTGGATGAGGATAAAAGAAAGGCGAATGAGGCAACTGATTATGTTCTGTCACGCAGCATTTTCCTTGCTGAGGGTTTAGCAGATAAAGCCCTTGAAACCCATAAAAAAGTTGAGCAGCGTGTCTTGACGTTTCGAAATTTTTATTCATTCATCTACACGAATCTTCCCTACAGGATCGATTTCCCAGCCCAGGTTTTCCAGTCAGAAGGGAATTTGGATGAGGCTATCGCAGAGTATGAAAAAATGACAACATTTGATCCTGAGGCTGTTATATCCCGTCCGTTGATCCACCCCTTCGGCCATCTGAGGCTTGCCAAGTTGTATGAACTGAAGGGCCTTATCGATAAAGCCATCGAGCAGTACGAATTAGCCCTCTCTTACTGGCAAGATGCCGATCCAGGTCTGGCTCCTGTCAACGATGCCCGCACCTCCCTCGCCCGCCTCCAATAATCCTAAAAAGGAACAAAAAGGGGACGGTTCTATTTTTAAAAAAACGTGCATTTTTGCACAAACCTTGACATAGAACATATTTATAAAAAAAATAGAACCGTCCCCTTTTATAAAAATGAAAAGAAATCGTGTTCGGTTGATTCATTGGAAGCCCTCCGAGGTATCGGGAAGAGTGACGAATCTTCGGTCAAAAGGATTTGACATATACGATAAGGCGTTCGGGCCCGCTTCGTTCAAGGAGATGCGCGAGAATCCTCCGGATGCCGTCGTTGTCGATTTATCCCGTATCCCATCGCAGGGAAGGGATGTGGGTCTTGGCATCCGTAAATACAAGGACACCCGGCATGTTCCCCTAGTTTTTGTCGGGGGAGACCCGGATAAGGTGAAACGAGTCCAAGAGCTTTTGCCCGATGCGGTTTACACGACTTGGGATCAAATCTTTGACAATCTCAAACAGGCCATTGCCCATCCGCCTCAAGTGCCGGTTGTGCCAGCCTCGGTCATGGCGGGATACTTGGGAGCCTCGTTGCCCAAAAAACTCGGGATCAAATCCGGCTCTGTCGTATATCTTATCAATGCTCCCGAAGGTTTTGAAAAGTCTATAGCTAAATTGCCCGAAGGGGTGTTGTTTGTTAGAGTTGCTCCCAATCAGAACGATCTGACAATCTGGTTTGTCCGAACGCAGAAAGAATTGGAGCAAGGCATAAATCATGTGAAATTGCACTTGGGGAAGGGGGGGCTCTGGATTGCCTGGCCGAAAAAAGCCTCGGGCATCAATTCAGATCTTTCTCAAACGGCTGTGCGGAAAATGGGACTCGATTCTGGTTTGGTCGATTACAAGGTCTGTTCGATCGACAAAATTTGGTCCGGACTGAAATTCGCGATCCGTCCACAGAAATAGGTTGTGATCATTTCTTCGTCAATACTTTAGTGATGGCTTCGTCTGTCATAAGGGCATGGGCTGGCCTAGGATGCTCAGGATCGAAGACACGCATGACCTCCTGTTTTTCGATTCTAACACCCCCTTCATCGATTTTTACAAAAGAAAGATCGAGGTGGATGCTTAAAAATTCATAGGCGGCAACACGTTTCGTCGGACCGTAATCGTGTCCTTCTTTGGCAAGATGGACATTTTTTACTTGGGTTTCTGCACCAAACAGGCGATAGACATTTCGGATGTAGGGGTATTCCACCCTCGGTGTGTTTTTTGTCCAGTCCTCTCCGCAGGAGATGATCAGCTGTGGCCTTGGGGCAGCCAGAGCAGTTATCTCTGCGTTATTTGTCTCATGATGTTGACTTTTGTGAATAGGCATCCCGCTTTCGCAGTCGCAACCGCCGTAGAAGTGGGCAGAGACCATCACAACCGGAACCGAAACCGCCACCCGGTCATCCACAGCGGCCAACAGGAATGACTGGGTTCCACCTCCAGACGCACCGGTTATGCCGATTCTTTTGGGATCGACATCATCGAGCGAAACGAGAAAATCCACAGCACGGATACTGTTCCAGAGCTGAAGTGCAAGAACCTGGGGATGGCCGTGTGTGGTCTGGGTCGAATCTCCCCAACCAACCATATCGTAGGAAAGGACAATCGCGCCCGCGCTGGCAAGCGTGGCACATCGAATCTGATGATCGGGCCGAAACCGGCCCCCTCCATTCGGCTTCTGAAAATGCCCGTGTGGACAAAGGATCGCTGCAAAAGGACCTGTGATGTCTTTAGGTCGATACAGATTCCCTGTTACGAAAAATCCGGGAAGGCTTTCAAAGGCCAAGTTCTCGACCGTGTACCCGTCATAGATTCGCTTGCTGTGGATGATGGGATTAAGATTATGCGTTGAGGGAGGTTCCAACAATCCGGAACCGCGAAGAATTCCCTTCCGTATGCGCTTAGCGCGCTTCTTCCATTCTTTGAGGTTGGAATAACTCTTTGAAAATTGCGTGAGTTGGTCCTTCGCCTCCTCTTCAGTGAAGTAACTCCCCTGGCGAAGCTCTGGTTTAAAAGCTACTGGCTTTTGCAGCGTTGTTTGGCAGGAAACACTGCCGATGATAATGAAAATGGCCAGGATTCCAGCTCGGTATTTCACATTCCCTCGGATAAGCAATATCACACAGGGAATGAAAACAGCAACTTCTTTTTTTATTTGACATTCATACCTTCTTTTTTATAATCTTTTGGCATAACGGAATGAGGGGATATTCCGATTTAACCAAGGAGGCGCAAATGAATCTTCAAAAAAACTTACTTATTATCCCGATTTTAATTGCATTAGTCTGGGGAATACTCGGATTGTTCTTCCCAGAGACGGTTTTTAAATTATTGGGTCTGCCTGAAGAAAACATGAATGTCACTTGGAAATCGACTCAAATGATATTGGGCATAAGCCAAATTTGCCTTGGGATCATTGCCATTTGGATGCGCACTCTTAAAGATAAGGCTGCCATGAGCGGGGCCATGACGGTCGTTGCGGTGGTTTTCCTGCTTTTTGGCTTAGAAGCTGTCCTGGTGAATTATTTGGTTGAGGGTCTTACCAGAAACACGATCCTTTTTGTCCAAGGGATTGTTCTTATCATTTTAGGAGTTCTTTTCTTCGCAGTCAGAAAACCGAAATAAATAAGCTATATTTCATTTTCGAGTAGGCAGGTATTTCTTAGGGAATTTCGCTACCACAGTATACTTCGGGTCGACGACATTTCCGATGCGTGCCCTGCCGACTTGAGAGACCAACTGCAGCGCATCCCAGCGGTCATAGCCATAATCTTGCACAAGCCAATTTATCAACTCAACATGAGCTGACCTGAACGCATCGATAACAGGCCTGGTGCTGCTTGCGACCATGATATAGTCATCGTCCTCGAACCTAGGCCAGTTTATGGCTTTTCCTTTGATGACATCGACTTTGACCGTGACATCCATAGAACATTCCAAGCCAGTCCCGCAGATTTCTCCATCTCCTTGGGCTGCATGTCCATCACCAAGCATAAACAGCGCTCCCTCGACGAAAACGGGAAAATACAGGGTAGTTCCTTCCTTCGTCTCAACACAGTCCATGTTACCGCCGTGTTCGGCAGGTGTTAGGGAAATAACGGCCTCCCCAAAGTTGGGCGCAACTCCGACCGTGCCCAAAAATGGTTGTAGAGGGATTTCTACTTTTCCTATCTTGCTTTCAGGAAAATCCAATATGCCCACATCCCGATTAAAATCCAACTTCCATATGTACGTCTTTTCAGGCAGAGGATCTGTCAGCATGGCCGTGTAGCTTTCCCCAGTCAGAACGCCAAAATGGGGGAGATGCGTTGAAACCGCGTAATCTCTGTTGGGCCGTACTTTTAATAGATGAATCGCAAGGGTATCTCCCGGCTCAGCACCCTCCACAAAAAAAGGTCCGGTCTGGTGGTTCACCTTGGGTAGATGAACAATCTCACTCGCCTTTTGATCACTGCTTGAGATGGAGTTGCCGAATGCATCCAAAGTGCTCGTTATAAGAGTATCCCCAGGTTTAAGTTTTAAAACAGGTTCATGCTTAGCGTCGTAAGTGAAGTAATATTTCGTGGGTTTGAAGTGGTGAGTATTCTGAGCAAACAATGTGCCAGCGCTGCATATGATTATCGCTAGACTCAAAATAATAAAATACCTTTTTTTTGTTACGCCTGATAGTTTCATTGTCCTCTCCAAATCAGATAATTTATACTTCAGTATTCAAAAACGATCGCTCCTGCACTGTATCCTCCAGCGATCGCTGTTAAGCCGACCAAGTCCCCAGGATTTATTTTCAGGTTATCGACTTCGCCTCGGATTGCCATATCCAGACTTATCGCTACCGAAGCACCGGACGTGTTCCCGATCGAATGAATGACCCGACATACTTTTTCTTCGGGAACCCCTAATTTTTTAATCAGGCCATCGGCGATCCTCAGGTTTGCTTGATGCGGGATGATAACATCCAGATCTTCAAGCTCATAGGGGCTTAGATCTAAGGCCTTGTGAAGGACCTCTGCCATCCCATTTACTGCCCTTTTCAAAACGTGAGGCCCGCCAGGCATATGGATCATGTCGCGTGGCACATACTCTTTTCCTTGGCTTTTTATCCTTTCCTGGGGAGGGGCAGCATCTGCGTTTTTGATATAGATGTGGTCAGAATAATCAGAAATTAAGCAAGGGGAGCTGCAGATCCCCCCTTCATCACTGGCTTGCAACACGGCAGCGCCTGCGCCATCGGCAAAAAGGACGGCGGTGCTGGGATCGCCAAAATCGACAACTCTGGAAAGGGTCTCTGAGGAAACGACAAGGATATTCGAATAAATCTCAGACCTTATAAGGGCATAGGCAACGGCCAAGGCATAAACAAAGCCTGCACAGGCGGTGTTCAACGGAAAACCTCCTACGCCATCAGCCCCGATCATGTGACCCACCGTGCATGCCAAGTTGGGGATGTCTCTTGTCGGGGTAAAGCTGGAGGCAACGATAAAATCGAGATTGGCAGCTTTCATCCCTGCAGCTTCCAAGGCCTTCTGGGAAGCTTCGGCGGCCATCATCTCTGTGTCTTCAGATTCGACAAAACACCGCGTTTTTATGCCCGTCACTTTTTCCACCCACTGGGTGAAAGGCATGGCGGCTCTTTCGGGATCGAAATTGCTGACCATGTTCTCGATCTTTTCGTTCGAAATTTTTTGTTTGGGCAAATACGAGCCAGTGCCGACGATTTTTGCACATTTGGACATGTAACGACTCCTTATAATAGATGTTTAGGACGGATCGGTTTCCAAGCCATTGCTGTTTCTGCATAATCGATACGGTAATACAAACAGACCAGTCATGTCAAAATTACCCCCAAGCAGACTGACTGTTTTGTTCTTCCGGATAATTGAATTTTTAGAGTGGCAGTCTTATGGACTTCCCGATTTGTCTATGATCTGGTGAGATAGAGAATCTTGCCCGTGAATCGTATGGAAGCCGCTAGAAACTCATCATCGCCAATCTCCTGAGGCAACAAAGCCAGCCCAGTAGAATGGGTGGGTACTTTTTCGTCTTTTACGCAGTTCTCGGAGTAGTTCGAGGGATGCTTCATAGACAGACTCGGCCATATCCAAACCTTCACGGAAACGTGCTTTGTAGAGCTCTCTCATCCACTTCCGCGATATTTCATCTTCTACAGGCCACAAACTTGTGATCAATGTCTGGGCCCCGGCAATACGGAAAGCCCTTCGAAGTCCGAAAACTCCTTCACCAGCCTTAATTTGTCCAACGCCTGTGTCACAAGCAGAAAGGACAACCAAATCAACCCCGGACAGATCGAGCGTCGCCACTTCTTCGGCCGTTAGGATTCCGTCCTCCTCTTCCGCTCCGGCGGCCTCTCTGTGGTTTGCTCCTGCCAGTGCCAATCCAGTCAAAAGGAGGGGATTTTCACCGGTGACGGGCGGGAGATCTCCAGACTCTACGATGTCAGACTCTATCTGTTTGTCCAAACGTGCCAGAGCTGAGGGGCAGTTGTTTTCGAGGAAAAAACCGTGGGTAGCAAGGTGCAGGATCTTTTTTCCAGGGGCGGCCATTTTGAATTCCCATTCGTTTGCCATGGCCCCGGTTAGCTTTAAAACAGCTCCCTCTCTTTTTCGACTTTTATGACTTTTCTTCCAGATCGGCGCAACTTCATTTATTTCTTTGTGAGTTGCCGGGAGAGGTTTGAAATGTAAGGTCTTAAAATCTCCGCATCCCGAACGCATCCCCCGGAATCGAAAAGCGGATTTGACCTTGGCGAATAATCCCTGCTTAGGCTTACTTTCAAGAGACAAGGAGGCGAACAACGAAGTTTCATCAAAGGTCGGATCTCCTAAAGCCAATAATCCTTCTCCATGAGTTGTGGAATCCCTCGAAGATAGGAGATCGCGCTCAGCAGACAAATAATGGAGGAGAGGCCCTTTTTCGATCAAATAATCTTTTGAACCAACGGGGAGGGCAGCGAAGTTAACGGTTTGAAGAGATCCGTCCGGGACCACTAAAACACGGTTGGCTTCGCCAAGATGAGGGGCAATCGGATCCCACACTTTGCGGCGGAGAGCTTCTCCTGAGGTTCTGTAAGCCTCATCAGATTCCTTTGCAGTTCGTCCAGGGATCCTGGTTCCCTGTGCAACCTCCTGTCCCCAATCGAAGATGAAGGATTCGATATCGTCGGCCCTTCCAAGGGGAATGACCGTGGGGTTATTGTCGTTCGATCGAAGGACAAAGGCCAAATAGGACGGTATCTGTTCCGGCTTATAGGATCGGCTTTGTTCTCCTCCCTGTATATCAGAGGGAATTTGGTAATGAGTGTAGCGGACAAAAGCCACAAGGGCGAATCCCGGCGAAAGGGCCGATTTGATCTCAGCAAGATAAGAATCAGGCTGGCTTAACTCTTCCCTGAAGGTCGAACTCGCTTCGGCAAGCGCGCGTTCGGCCTCCTCCTTGTCTTTCCTTGTCTTTTGGAGGAGCTCTTGATAACTCTCGACTGGATCGCAAGGGGAGGGACCACGGACAACGAGATTGGCTAGGCGGCGACGTGCCGAAATGACAGATTCAGTCAATGCCGCAATTTCCGGATTCGCTTCTTCGGCAACGGCGCGGTTCCTTGCTGCCAATTCATCGAAAAGAAGTGCACGCGACCGGATTAAGGCATCCCAGACTTTGCCCTCGGTTCCCTCGAGACCTTTGGGATTTGCAGCGGCCAAAGAGAGACTGATGTTGAGGCCATGGCCTGTGGATTCCACAGAGAGATAGGCGAGGGCCTGGCGCTCTGATAGCGATCGGATCCCCTGTTGGGCGCGGTCTCTGGCAATATCGCCGGCGCTCAGTGCCTGTTGGAGTGCTGACGCCTCCTGCCCGTCACACCAGGAATACAAAGCGGACTCATGAAATATCGATGCCATGTACGGGTGATCCTGACCGAAAGCGCCTTCCATGATATCTTGAGCTCGTTTTATCGTGCTGATCGCCTTTTTCACGTCACCCGTTGTTTGGTGGGCTCCGGAAAGATGCATCAGAGTCAAACCCAACACAGGGTGGTCGAATCCTCGATCTTTTTCCTGATTAGCAAGGGCGCGCTCCAGGACCTTTTTTGCCATGTCATAGTTTCCCGATTTGATAAGTCGATCGGAGTAATTGATTAGGTAGCAAGCCAATTCTGCAGCTTCAGGACCATAAGCTTTCTCCTGGATATCCATAGCCCTTCGGATACATGATTCTGCTCTGGCATGGTCGCCCAGCTCAGCGTATGCGTTGGATAGATTGTTTAAAGTGCTGGCGATTTCTGGGTCATCGGCTTCCAATAAGTTTTCTTTAATAGCAAGGCTTCGCTCGAGCATCATTTTGCCCCTCTCATAATCCCCCAATTCCCTCAGTGCGATTCCCAATTGGCTAAGGCACCTGGAAACCCACAGGTGGTCAGGACCGTGAATTTTTTCTCTGATCGAAAGTGCCCGCTCATGGTATCGCACCGCTTCTGGATAGTCGCCTAGCTCGGCTAATAATTCCCCCATATTTGACAGAGTCAAGGCGAGGTTAGGATGCTCGGGGCCGAGTGTTCTCTCTTGTACAGATAATGCGCGTTCATAAAAGGCTTTCGCTCCCTCATAATCTCCCATCATTTTAGAAACAACTCCCATATTGATGAGAAATGGATACGTTTGCTGATGGCCGGGGCCGAAAACTTCCTCTTTAATTGCCAATCCGCGCTCAAAATAGTGCTTCGCTTCAGACGGTCGCCCCGTCTGCTTGAGAAGGATTCCGATCCTGTTGAGAGAATCGGTTATGTTTGGATGCTCTGGTCCGAAGATCTTCTCACGGAGGGCGAGGCTGCGCCCGAGCATCTCTCGTGATTTTTCAAACTCCCTTGCATCCCTAAGAATTGATCCGAGGTCCGAGAGGCTGGCAGCCACCTCAGGACTTTCTGGTCCAGCGACTTTTTTCCTGATCTCCAGAGCGCGTTCGATGTAGGGAATCGCTTTTGCGTATTCGCCCATTCGAGAGTACGCATACCCTATGTTTGTCAGACTGTGGGCCACATCCAAATGCCCAGGGCCCAATGATTTTTCCAGGATGGAAATAGACCGTTCCAAGAGAGGTATCGCTTCGGCATGAGCACCCATATTACGAGTAGCGCACCCCAAGTTGTCCAGAATACGACCGACTTCTTCGTGTTCGGGACCGAAAGTTTTTTCTTTGATCGTCAGGGCACGTTCAAGGTGGGGGATTGCTGTATCATAATCTTCCATTTTTTCCAGTGTAATCCCAAGATTATGTAGACTATCGGCGACGCTTGGATGGTCCGGGCCCAGTGTTTTCTCCAAAATGGATAAGGAACGTTCCAAGTAGGAGATAGCTTCGTCATAAGCGCCATTATTGCTCAAAGTGGCCCCCAGGCTGTTCAGGAGTAAACCAACGTCTTTGTGTTCAGGACCAAGGACTTTCTCTTTAATGGCCACAGCGCGATCGAAATATATCTTGCTTTCAGCCCGTTGCCCGGATTCCGCGAATAAAACGCCAATTTCGACTAGGCTGTCAACAACACTTTTGTGTTCGAACCCATAGGCGTTTTCCCTTATGGCCAAAACACGTTTCTCATAATGTATCGCTTTGTCATAGTTGCCCATTTTGCGATGTGTAATTCCCAGATTGCGCAGGCCTATTAAGATACGCAGATGGTCAGGCCCATAAACTTTTTCCAGGATGGATGCAGCGCGTTTCAAAAAAGGGATCGCTCCGGTATAATCGCCTAGATTGCTTGTCAAAGCTCCAATACTACCCAGTGTACGGCCTAAATCCTGATGATCGGGATCTAGATTTTTCTCTTTGATGACTAAAGCACGTTCATAATACGACTTCGCTTCAGACTGATTACCAGAACGCCAATAAACTGATCCAATATGTTCGAGGGATTGGGCTGTGCTCGGATGATCCTGCCCATTTGCTTTTTCCCTTATGGCTAAAACGCGTTTTAGATAATGAATGGCTTGGTCAAAATCCCTCATTTTTGTGAGTGTAATCCCCAGGTTGCCCAGGTTTATTACTATGTTTATGTCATCAGGACCATAGGTCTTTTCTAGAATAGCCAAAGATCGTTCCAAGATGGGTATCGCTTCGTCATAGTTCCCTAAGTTGCTTAGCGCCCCGCCTACAGAACACAAAGTGTTGCCGAATTCTGGATGATCAGGCCCTAATGTTTTCTTCTGAATGGCTAAAACACGTTTTAGATATTGTATCGCTTGGTCAAAATCGCCTTTTTTGTTATGCGTGTTCCCCAGGTTGCGCAGATTTGTTACGATGCTCTTGTCGTCAGGGTCACAGGTCTTTTCCAGAATAGCTAAGGATCGTTCCAAGATAGGAATGGCTTCGGCATAGTTCCCCAAGTTGCTAATTGCTCCACCTACAGAACACAGGGTCTTGCCATATTCGGGATGATCAGGCCCTAAAGATTTCTCCTGAATCGCCAGTGCACGCTCATAATAGGGCTTGGCATCGGCCATTTTACCTAAGCCCCAATAAACAGATCCGATATCTTTAAGAGTTTGTGCCGTGCTCAGATGTTCCTGTCCGAATTCTTTTTCCTGGATCTTAAGCGCTTTTTGGAGAAGTTCGAGTGCTCTTTTATAATCTTTTGTATCGCGTTTTATGGATCCTAAATTGATCAAGGTTTCGGCCACTTCGATGTGGTTGGGGCCGAATGCATTCTCGTTTATCGCCAGGGCTTGTTCTAAAAGTTTCTGAGCTTCATCGTCCTCATTAATGGACATATACAGGAGAGCGAAATTGTTCATGCTTTTGGCCACGTCTGGGTGTTCTGGTCCTGACAGTTTTTTGCGGATTGAGATGGCTTGCTCGATCAAAGCTCGAGATTCGTCTCCCACCTTCTTCTCTAAGTTAACAACGCATTCAGCCAATACGTCGAGAACTTGAGCTGCTTCTATTGAGTCAGCTCCTTGCTTTGCCTCTACTTCTCTCAGTATTTCTCGCGCCATTTCTTCTGCTTCGGTGTAGTTTTTGTCTTTTATTAGCGCTTTGGCTTTGTCGAGTTTTTGGAGCGCTGGATCATCTTTTACATGGGGAGCCTCTGATTGCACTTGAAATGCCAGACTAAATGCCGCTATGAATAGAAAAAGCAAGAGTGATTTGATGACCCTTGGCATCGCCTTCCCTCCTACATAGAATCTAGGGAGATTGGGGAGCAGTCAATTTCTGATTTTGAATGGGATCATCTGAGACTTCAACCGGCCCCCCTCAACCGATTGGGCTTCGACCTGCCAATAATAGGTGCGTCCTCGAATGAGCGTTTCATTTATAGAATCGGGAAGGACTGCTTTTGTTTCCTGCACGGCTCCTTCCCACACGAGGTCTCCGGTTTCGGTTAATATTTTCACTTCATACAGGTCGACTCCGGCGACAGGTTTCCATTTAAGCTCGCTCAGAGTCGATACTTCCCCGACAGGGGATAGCACCAGGATGGATACGTCATCATGGCCCCGGAGCCGCTCTATTTTTTCCCCTGGGCTCTGGAACCAGACTATAACGTAAGCTATGATCATAATAGCCAGCACACCTGCTGTTGCGAGTGCCCATTTCCTTCGAAAAAAGCTACTAGGAACTTTGCTTTTATCATTGTGAAATTTGACCTGCTTTGAGGGAGCTAATTTCCCTTCCCGGATCATACTTGTAATCGGGGCTGTTTCATACAGACTCTGAAAACAGTCCTTACACTCGATCAAATGATTCTCGAACTGCCGCCTCTCTTCCTCTGACAGAAGGCCGAGTTCGTAACCGCCGATAAGCCTCCCAATGTTTTGATCAATACAGCTCATATCTCCACTCCAAACTTGTCCCTTAAAATTTTCATCAGACTCTGACGAGCACGATAGATACGTGTGTAGACCGTTGTCATAGGAATGTCCCCGAGTTCCCTCTGGATTTCTTCCCTTGATAATCCCTGCTGTAGGAGTTTCAGGACCTTGCCCCAAGTTCCGTTCTCGGCTGCGCATATGTCAATGGCATCCCGGAGGATTCTTCCCAGTTCCTTTTCTTCAAGGAGGAGTTCAGGAATGTCCGCTGTGGGATTTTTAAGAGAATTCAAAACCTTTGGACCTGAAACGTGAATTTCTTTTCTAAGTTTCTTCCGACGATAGGTATCCCCGAGTTTATTCCTGAGGATTTGGAATATGAAAGGCATGAGATGATCGGGGGCTCGAACCGAAGTTCTTTTTTCCCATAGAGTGCTCAATGTCTGCTGCACAACATCCTCCACTTCTTCCCGATGTAATCTTTTTTTTGCGAGTTGGACAATTTTTTTCCGAATCGGACCGAAGGCATCGTCAAAGGAATCAAGATCATCTGTCTGCAGCAGGATGTAAAGTTTTTCGATGGTTGTCCTTTGTTCTTTGCTCCCTGTTTGCAAAATTCCTGCTTCTTGCCGTAGTAATCCTGGCGGCTGGTTATCAATGTTTGATGGGGCAAATTATACATTTTCAATCATTTTTGTCAATTGGTTTACACGCTTTTTGTATCTCTTTCCCTCCTGCTCATCAAAGGTAAGAGAAATGGGTATTCCTATTACTATAATTTTGTCCTTATGAACACAATCTCGAAAATCAAATCGCAGCTGCCATCAATTGAATGGATTTGTACAAGTTCGAGTTTTGTTTTCTTATTATTAACTTGTACTTCAGAGCAATCATAGTAGCGTTCACCTATAGACACATTTTTGTTAGGGTCATCAATAAAAGGAACATCGTTAATATTCATGCCGGCTACTGCTCTCCACATGTCAATATTTTCATCTCCTGAGTCTATTTTCTCGAAATATCCATACTCTCTGGTTTCATCATCAAATAAAACATTGTTATGTTCAGCTAAATCAGCTGGATTGCATTTGATACCAACTCCCGGTCGAATTTGAAAATCAAGCCAAAAACCCAAATCCTGGCGCGTTGCCCATTGTTCAAAATCCACCTTATTCCTATCGTAAGACCATTTACTATGAATATGAAACCACATTTTGTCGTAGGTTTCATAGGGATGGGGATAACTTTGCAAGAAATTAAATACACACATTGCATTCGAGCGACAAATTGGATCGATACATCCAGGATATCTGCAGACTTTAGCTTCCCAACCAGTAGGAAGATTATCTCGAAAGTCAGCTGTGGGCCCATAAACATAGTCAAAGGTGATCTTTTTTTGATCCGGCACAGGATTCAGTATTTCAAAAATAAAGACTGCACCATACTGGTCCTGCACGGGCCCTCTAATTTCAGCATAAACATTAACATTTTCGTCAGAATCGTTAAAAAGCCATCCCAATTGATCATTTAATTCAGGAATTGACACCGGGTCTCCAAAGCCTGCGATGCTCGATAAATATCCGCCCGATGCGGGAAGTATAACCGCACTCCATGCATATTTTTCCCCCTTGTCTTTTCCAGGGGGTTTGTCAGGTTTCCCCAGTGTTTTTACTTGACCGTCGACAAAATCGATGCCAACAAAAACAAAGGTAAATGCTAGAAGTGCCACCAATCCCAAAAGCCTTAGACTGCGAAAATTTTTCATTTTATCCTCCTTTTATTGAAGTTAAGTTTTTCCTGCCTCTTATAATCCATAATCCTATGTTGCCGCCTCCTTTTGCATTCGCTAAAATCCTTCACTTATATTTATTGTTGCTACTCCGAATTTCTTCCTAAAGGGGATTCTAATGCTAGACTTTACTTAAACGGGAAGTTTACTGAATCTCCCAGGAAGCTAAATCCCTAAATCTCTGTCCTGATGAATAAAATGGCGAATTTTATATCAAACTGGCCCTGCGCGGAAAAGATGGCATCATAGGTTGCTCGTGTTTTTTTCTTGTTGATTTGTTCTACTACACAAATTTGATAACAGTCAGTGGCCCATGCATCATCCTCACTTATAGTCCCCGGACCGGAATATGCATCCGGGGAACCTTTTTCCATCCCAGCGACAGCTATCCAGGTGTCTGGGCCGATTCTCTCGAAATATCCGTAATCATTATCGCCCCCGAATTCAATACTGCTGAATTCAGACAGGTTAAGCTCTTCACATGTAGAAGCCCCCCATGTCATAGGCGGAGTTTTTATTCCAGTTGTAAAACCTAAATTTTCTAGATACGTCCATTGCTCATAATCGATATCATCCGGATTGACCGACCGATCTGTATTAATTCGAAATGATACGCTGTCGTATTCGGGATGAGGATGAAGTGAATCCCGCATGAAATAAAGCATGCTCATTGGATCCCCACTATCAAGCCCCCCAGGGTAGAGGCACTGCGCATCAGGAGTATCAGGGTAGAACCAAGCATCATAAGGATCGAATTCAAGATCGATTTGGATAGGGTAGAATATCTCAAAAGTAAAACGTGTCCAATACATTTCTACTCCATCATCAAATGGTGCCCTTCGAATTTCCACATTCACATTGACATTCGATTCAAGGTCCTCGTATACCCATCCTCGCAAAGTTTCATCGTATCTTGCCGCTTCAATCCCTCTTATATCGAATCCTTCTAATATGACGGCGCTCCAGGTGTATTTTTGCTTTCCTGTCCATGGCGGCTTCCCTTTTTGGATCTTTACCTGGCCCTGAACAAAATCGATGCCAATAAAAACCAAAGCAGCTGCGAGGATGGCCACCAATCCCAAAAACTTCAAACCATAAATTTTTTTCATAAAATCCTCCTTTTTTAGTTCTTCTATTTTTTAATGATATTTAATCCTTTGGTTCCACCTCCTTTTTCATTTGTTGCAGTCCTTCACTATGTTTATTGCAGCAAGAGCAATATTCTTCCCGACAAAATAAATTTCATGCAAAAATAGGATTCTCATAAGAAAAAGGAGAAAGGGAGTGACGTTTTGGGGAAAATTTTATAGAATCTTGACACAAGTTTAATGAAGGAGAAAAAATGAAGCTGGCGGAAGGGACTCAAGATGTTGGAAAAAGATTAGAATCGTTGGATGCCCTTCGAGGATTCGATATGTTCTGGATTGTCGGGGGATCATGGATTTTTGGGAACCTTCATGCGATTTTCGACAGCCCAATCACAAGACTCATCGATCGCCAACTCCAGCATGTGCCATGGGAAGGATTCCGGTTCTGGGACCTGATCATGCCGCTTTTCCTTTTCATTGTAGGGGTGGCCATGCCATTTTCCTTTGCCAAACGGTTGGCACGAGGTGATAGCCGGAAAAAACTCTACACTCACATTATCATCCGATTTTTCATTTTGTTTGTCTTGGGGATGATCGCTCAGGGCCATCTCCTGAGCTATGATCTTTCGAAATTAGCCATCTATTGCAATACCCTCCAAGCCATCGCTGCTGGCTATCTGATCGGTTCGATAATCCTGTTGAATCTCAACATCAAATGGCAGATTGGCGTGACCTCCGGGCTATTGTTTTTGTTTTGGGCCTTGATGGCATGGGTGCCAGTTCCTGGATACGGTGCCGGACAGCTGACACCCGAGGGGAATCTGGCTATGTATCTGGATAAGCTGCTGCTTGGTTCTTTTCAGGATGGGACGACATACACGTGGATCCTGAGCAGCCTGGCTTTTGCCGGGACGGTGATGGTTGGCGTTTTCGGGGGCCTTTTACTCCGGTCTGAAAAAACACAAAAACAAAAAGTCTTGTGGCTTTTTGGAGCTGGAGTTCTTTGCGTCATGCTGGGATTGCTCTGGGGAATCTGGTTTCCGATCATTAAACATTTGTGGACCAGCTCGTTTGTCCTATTTTCTGGTGGACTCTGTTTCCTACTCCTCGGTCTATTCTATCTTATCATCGATGTCTGGGGCTTCCGCAAATGGGCCTTCCCGTTCAAGGTGATCGGGATGAATGCGATCTTGGTTTACATGGTCACGCGTCTTTTCGATTTTCGCCGCATCGGCGATATTTTTGTCGGAGGATTGGCGGACCGTCTGGGCTCATGGAACGGCCTTATACAAGGGCTTGCAGGATTTTTGGTTATATGGCTGATTCTCTACTGGATGTACAGGAAACAAACCTTCGTCAAGATTTAACCTCTTGTTCGATCTTCTCAGTCCTTTTACTGGCTGGTTTCAGTTTACGAAAAATAGGAAGGTAGGTAAGAAGCATTAAGAGAATCAGGTGAACATCCACATACAAAAACAGGCTTATAATATCTTGAGGTGTGGTAAATTGTGGTCCAGTAACGACAAATATCATCACGATGATTGTGATTAAAACTATCAATACCAACAAGAATATCCTGATGTGAAAAATGGAAATAACGGGCTTGGATGTCGATACAGACAGGGCCATGAAAAAGAGGAAAGCAATACTGAGTGTCAGTGTGAGCAAATGAACGCTGCTGTAGGTGCTGTTAAAAGGATTGGCATAATGCCAGAAAACGTCGAGAAATGGATAAGCGCCGCTCACCGGACTTGGGCTTCTCATCTGGTACGCAAGCAGACCGATAAGAGAACAGCTGATCGGAATATAAAGGATTATAAGCAATAGAGTCTTGACTGATCTCATTTTGCCCTCCCTTAAAGATACTTATCGAATAATCGGAATATTCGGTGAAAAGTTATCTTTCTTGTATGCAATATTATGACTCCCCGTTACAAAAAGGGCAAAAAAAGAGAATTACCTAACTGCAGGTTATAAGGAGTTGACTTTGTAGATGATGGCCTCGCGGTAGCCTGTGGTGATGCGGTAATATCCAGCCAAATTCTTATCCAAGGAATCCTCTCCTGTATCCACGAGCAATGGCCTGCTGTTCAAGGAATGGATCTTCTGTTTGGTGGCGACGACGATAATATTGCCTTTACCGATTTGGTTAATGACTTCGGGACTGATCTGCTGATTACCTCTCCCTAGAAGGAATCCCTGTCCGCCTATGGGTGTCAGGATCAGTTTTGTCGGTTTCCCTATGATTTTTTCCAGGATTTGCTCTTCATTCAGGTCTTTGCCCAGAAGATTGTTTCGCCACACTAGATCGACCCCCAGCAATGAGTGATCCAGTCCGAGTTTTTGCATGATGGCACTTGTCGTTGTGCCCGGGCCGACGAGATAATAAAATTCATCTGACATGTCTGCCACAACTTCGGCGGCAATGGCCTCCTGGTTGTATTTTTCGTTCCCTGTGCTGCCGGTTTTTGTTCGCTGGAGAAAGCGCTCCACGTGAGGAATTTTCAGGTACCCATACAATCGAGCCGATACGATTTCTCTCCGCAATTCTTCCTCATCCACATCCATCACTTCGGCTTCCATGGTTCTTTGTATTGATCTCTGAAGGAATAGAGCTGCCAGTTCTCCTGCCCTCACAGGATGAGAGGCAAAAACGCCGGAATGGATTTTTACTCCTGCGGGGATGCCTAAACTAACCAGGGATGTTCCGACAGCGCTGCAAATGTCTCTTGCCGTTCCATCACCTCCGGCAAACAGCAGCAGGTCAACTTTTTCATCCAGCATGGCCTTGGCTGCACGTTTCGTGTCCTTTTCGGTCGTGGCCTCTCTCAGGTCGGCTTGGATAACCTTCGGAGAAAATCCAATGTTCAAAGCTACATTTTCTCCCATCGGAGAAGGATAGGTGACTAACTCTATCTCATCCTTGAGGCGGAGAAGTGGCTTTAGCGCTTCCAATGCTCTTTCCCTTGCCCAAGGTTGTGCTCCGAGTGCTATCGCCTTTTCCAGGACTTCCCGTCCGTCGGTTCCTTTTAGACCGACCCGACCCCCCATGCCGGCTATCGGATTGATGAGAAATCCCAGTTTTTTCCTGTTCAACGCTCTATTCACTCCCCCTTTTTCTGCTTCTTCAGATAAGCCCGCCATGTGACTGCCCATTTTTCCGGGTCGTCCAGCGGGTGGTGATCTATTTTGTGCGACACACTTTGGTATGGTGCGTTTTTCACTTTGTCGGGATCCTCATAGGCTTCCCGGACTGTTTTTTCCAGGCCGGCAAGGTACTCATCAAGTTCAGCCTTGGAATAGGACTCGGTCGGTTCGATCGTGAAGGGTTGAGGCACGACCCAGGGATGATGGCTCGACCAGAGATGAAATCCAAAATCCACCATCCTGTTGGTGATGTCCTCTGTGCTTACGCCTGTATCCTCTGTCAGTTTTTCCCAGGTGTATCGCACCTGCTCGATCCTGCCCTGGGTTTTCGGATAAGAAATGGCAGCACCCTTTAGCTCCTGGATCTTTTTCATCACATAATTGTTGTTGAGCACGGCCACTTCCGCCACTTCTTTGAGCCCTTCTGCACCCATACTCATGACCCAGGCATAAGCCCTGAGTACGGCCGGGAAAACTCCATAAAATCCCCGCACTTTCCCGATGCTATGGGACAAATTATGGTTTAAGGAATACTTATTCCCATCAAAATCCACTAAGGGTATCGGCATATAATCGATGAGGCTTTCACAGACACCCAGGGCTCCAGTCGCCGGACCTCCGCACCCGTGCGGGGAGGAAAAAGATTTGTGCAAATTGAAGAAGCACATGTCGAAATCCGCTTCTTTGGCTCGCGTAATCCCCAGCAGCCCGTTGGCATTGGCCTGGTCATACCCGCACAACCCGCCCGCATCGTGGACGATTTTGGTGAACTCTTGGATTTTACTGTTGAAAATCCCTGTATCTTCAGGATTGGTGATCAGCAATCCCGCTGTTTTCTCCGATACGGCTTTTTTCAGGGCTTCGATATCCGGCAGCCCCAAGTCATCCGGATAGAGTGTTATAACCTTGTATCCTTTTACAGCTGCAACCGCCGCATCGGAAGGATGGGAGAAGATGGTGGTGATGATCTCATCCCTCTCCTGGCCCTCTCCCCGTAGTTCCTGATATTTTTGGATGATGGACACCATCACCAGGATAGCCGCTGCCCCTCCCCCCGGTTGGAACGTGAATTTGTCCATCCCCGAGATTTCTTGGAGAAATGAGTCCAGTTTGTATATGATTTCAAGTGCGCCCTGAACCGTATCCTGGTCCTGACAGGGGTGAATTGCGGCTGCTTTTGGGGAACGAACAAACGTCTCATTGATTTTAGGGCTGTATTTCATCGTGCATGTCCCTTGGCCGATATCGATGTTGAAATCCGCACCCAGAGTGTGCTGGGAAAGACGCAGGAAGTGTTTCAGAACGCGCATCTGCGAGACTTCGGGGAGCGCAGGGTTGCTTTTGCGCCTCATGTTTTCGGGGATGGCGGATATTCCATCTCCTACTGCCTCCTGGATCTCCTGTTCGACTTCAGGGACCAGAACTCCTTTTTCTCCTGGTGTGTGCAGCTCAAAAATGATAGGTTCATCCCATTTGGCCTGATGAAACTTTTCTCTCAACTTGAATGTGCTGTTGTTTTCCATGGTTTTTCTCCCGCTCATTCTTGACCTCCTTCTCCCAGGATTTCTGTGAGGGAGTCCCGAAGATGGTCGATGTCCTTTTTGGTGTGGACCTCTGTCACGCAGTATAGGGCACAGTAGCCGAACTCGGGGAATTCAGAGGATAAATCCATGCCCCCGAATATCCCTTTCTCGAGAAGGGCTTTGTTGATGTCCTTGATTTTGTGTCCTGTTTTATTAAAATCCACCACAAATTCCTTGAAATGTGAGGAATCAAACATTGGCGCCTTCACTCCCTTGATTGCAGAGATTTGTTTCAGCGCATACTGGGATTTTTGCAGGATCGACGTCCCCAATTCCTGCATTCCTTCCGGGCCCATCAAGGCCAGATACACACCTGCGGTAACTCCACATAGGGCTGAATGGGTTCCCACAAACTCTTTCCCTTCCTCGCGTTCTGCAAATGAAGTTCTCTCATAGGCCACGTCGCCAAAACCATACTCTCCTTCCACGGTCGTTGTCGTGATACCGAACAATCGCGAGGGATATTCCATCACGAATTTTTCGTCATCATGAGTGGCGATAAAGCCTCCCAATCCGCCTCCAAAAAACATATGGATGCCCAATCCCTGTATATCCCCGCAGACGATATCGGCGCCATATTGGCTGGGCGGAGTCAGGATACCTAGGGATGTGGGATCGACACCGACAATACTCAGGGCTCCATTCTCATGAGCCATGTCCGCTATGGTCTGCCCCTGGACTTCGATGAATCCGAGATAGGAGGGATTCTCGAAGTATATGCCGGCTGTGTTCTTGGAAAGTTTGGATTTGAAGTCATCGAGATCCAATTTTCCCGTCTCCGGACAATGTTTCACCATTCTGACGTTGACGACAGGATGGCAGTAATTTTTGATGACCATCAATCTATCAGGAGAAATGATATTAGAGACCAAGATTTCCTTTCGGCCCGTGATTCTCTCTGCCATCCGGATGGCTGTGCTGGCCGCTTGGCTCCAATCATAGGTGGGGACATTCACCACATCCATGTCCAACAGCTCACCCATCAGGCTTTCGTATTCGAACAAGGACTGGAATCTCCCGTGGTCTTCATAGGGTTCTCCGGCATAGGCGGTCAGGAATTCCGATCGCTGATTGATCTCGTCGCAAATGGCTGGCACCTGGTGGTTGTAGCATCCCCCTCCAAGAAAGCTGATGTATTCCTCGCAAGTTTTATTTTTGGTAAATATTGCATCCATGTGGCGTTTCAGGGCATACTCGGAGGAGAGAGGTGGGGGCAAGTTTAACTTATTTTTATATCGCAGATTTTCCGGTATGTCCGCATAGAGATCCTCTATACGTTGGACACCGATTTCCTTCAGCATCTGTTCCTTGATTTCAGGAACTGAATTCGGGATGTAGGGATAGACTTTTTTTTCTTGTTTTTTCATGGGATTCTCCTCACAAAGTGAAGGATATAGGAAAAAATTCGGGGAGACAATACCTAATTAAATAAATAGGGGACAGGATACGTTTTCACCAAACGTATCCTGTCCCCAAAAAAATGTCCCGGGCCGCGGAGTTGCGGCGTTATCCCTGATCCCTCTTCAGGTGTTCGGGCCTAGTCCAATTTAAAAACGACAGTCACCGTGAAAATCATGCCTACAGGCTTCCCTTCTTTTATATATGGTTCATAAACCCACTGCTTGACCGCATCCATGGCGGCCTGATCCAACTCAGGTATGGATCTCAAGATTTTGGTTTTTACGACTTTCCCATAAATATCAGTTGTGGCTTCCACGATGACAGCGCCTTCGATTCCAGCCTTTCTTGCGGATTCTGGGTAAACGGGCTGGATCTTTTTGATCAGTTTTGGCGGTTTGATATCCCCGACCGCACGAACCCGTTCAGCCAATTTAAAAGTACAAGTTACGGTGAATATAACGCCTCTGGGTTCGCCCTCGATAATCATAGGCTCGTATACCCAATGCTCGATTGCATCGATAGCTGCCTGATCCAGCTGTGGAATGGACCTCAGGATTTTGGTGTTAACCACCCTGCCGTAGATATCTGTTGTGGCCTCCACAATGACCACGCCTTCGATATCGGCCTCTCTTGCTTCATCTGGGTAAATGGGGGCGACTTTTTTTATCAGTTTCGGTGGTTTGATATCCCCGACCGCTCGCACGGCCGGCTTTTCGTCCGTTCCCGTCAC
Organism: Candidatus Aminicenantota bacterium; assembly: GCA_020348385.1. Taxonomy (GTDB): domain Bacteria; phylum Acidobacteriota; class Aminicenantia; order Aminicenantales; family Aminicenantaceae. Next base: position 603,889 of record CP070750.1, read on the forward strand.
TCCTCCTTCAACAGCTTTGGCTTTCGTCCCTTTGTCAAGAGAAAACCGGCATGTGATGGTAAAAACGATCCCTTTGGGTTCTCCATCGATGATCATCGGTTCGTAAACCCATTGTTTGACAGCATCCACGGCGGCGTGATCGAGCTCAGGGATGGATTTCAGGATCTTCACCTTTTGCACTTGGCCACGATCGTCTGTTGTGGCCTCAACAGTGACAGTGCCTTCGATCCCCGCTTTTCTCGCCTCATCGGGATAAACAGGTTCGACTTTTTTAATCAATTTCGGCGGCTTGACGTCCTTTTTCTCGGATTTGTTCTTTTCCTCTTTCTGCTTTTCTTGACTCTGTTCTTGCAGAACCGGCAAGGTTAAATCAACTTTTTCAATCGTGGTTTCCGACTTGTCCGTCGCAAACATAATCCTGGAGCCGGCAATCGCCAAAACAAATAAAAATGCCGACACGACCATCACCGTGATGGTCGATTTTTTGAGATTAGTGTCCATGATCCTCTCCTTGGATAAAATGTGTTTGACCCGATCTTTAAGAGGGATGTGGGGAGACGCCAGTCCGACGGAAATTGCCAACTGCTTTAAAAGTGTTGTTTTTTCCGCCAGGTTGATCAAACACTCCGCGTACTCTTTCGAGTCGTTTTGGAGGAGGACATAATTATCGGAGATCTCCTCTCTCGCCCTGGAGTGAGATTTACTCAGGGCATAGGCAAAAGGATTCCACCAGTTTATAGCCGTGACCAATCTTTGGAGAATCCCGGTGATCAGGTCTCGGTGATGGATATGCGACAACTCGTGAAGCAAGATCCCCCGGATTTGATTGACACGCCATTTATGCAGTAAGCCTTCTGGGATCAGGATAATCGGTTTGAAAAAGCCAACTGCCATCGGATAGGGAGCTTTTTGAGATAGAAACACCCGAGCTTCCATTTGTTTGGGAAACACCTTTTCAGCAGACTTTAATATTTCGTTGATCTGTGGTTCGTTGACCTCTACCATTCCCTTTTTCATGTTGTGTATGGAAATCGCTCCCAGGCCGAATCGGAGAAGCATGAAAAAAAGGCCTATTCCCCAAACAATTCCGAAAACGTTGATGATCTTGACAAGTCCCGGACCAGTCCATAGCAGCCCAAAAAAATTGGAATTTCCATTCTTGGTATTACCGAGAGGTGTTCCAGCCAGTTCATGTTGGACAGAAACTGAAGGATTAGAAGTCTGTCCGATGGTAATCGGCAGGACGGTCCGCAGAGGCAGATAATTCAGCTCGTTAAGCGAAACGGTAAGAAAGGGGAGAAGGATTAATGCCAGCATGGTTATCAGGCTGATCCCACTTCTGAGGGGAGCTGCCTTTTGTCTAAACAGGTAAACAAGCAGCGCACCTATCCCAAGGATCAATAGAGTCTGAATGGCTACATTCAACACCCATTCGGCCGAAACGATGTTTTCGAGTAAACTCATGCTGGATCCCCTTACATGTTCTTGAGCAATGCGCGAAGTTCCTTGATCTCTTCAGCAGAGACATCAGCATCTTCAATCAGGCATTTTACGAGCTCCGCTCTCGATCCGCCGAAAACCCTGTTTTTGATGTCTTCGAGAATCTCCCGTCGCGTTTTCTGTTTTTCGACAACAGCCGAATAGATGTATGTTCTTCCCCTTTCCGTATGTTTCAACCAGCCGTAATCTTCCAACCGGTTCATTTGAACCTGAACGGTAGTCCGCCGGATCTTGCTTTTTCTCTTGGCGTTGATGGCATCCACGACATCATTGATGGACACTTCCCCTTTTTCCCAAATGACTTTCATGATCTCGAGATTGGCTGGGGAGAGTTTGCGATTCCCTTTTTTTATTGTCATCCTGTTTCCTTCCTATAACGACAACTGTCGTTATAAGTATAAACGACAATTGTCGTATTGTCAAGCCTCTCCTGCTTTTTTTTGCAATTATTGATGCAAGTTTTGCGCCAAGATATTGCTCCCTGTTGAAGCATGACTGAATATGTAAATTCCTTAAGTTATATGTAAATATATGTAAGAAGTTTTGACATAAAAATCACCCCATGGTATAAGCCAGGATGAAGTAAATCCACTTGGAGTCGATGGCCCATGAAAAAACATAAAGGAAAAATGTCCCGCAAGGAATTCCTTCACAAATCCTCGGTCGCCTTTCTGGGGCTTGGATTTTTGGGCATTAGCAGAAAAACAACCAAGGCAAAAGAAACATCCAAGGCACCGTCTGGCCCTTTAGAATTGGGTAAAACAGGGATAAAAGTCTCTCCTGTTGGATTCGGCGCATCCCGGACCATGGAGCCCTCTCTTGTTAATGCCGCGATAGATGCCGGTTTCAATTTTTTAGATACAGGGCGATCCTATTCCCGCGGCCAGAATGAAGTCATGGTCGGGGAGGTCGTGGCACCGCGCAGGAAAGATGTGGTGATCCAATCCAAGCTTCGTGTGCGCCTGCAGAGCAAAGAGGATGGAATGTTTGCTGCTGAAGATGTTAAAAAGGCGATAGATGGCATGACCGCTTCGATGGAAGCGAGCCTCAAAGCTCTGCGAACGGATTACATCGACATCATGCTGATCCATGGAGCATCCGATCCCAAGATTATCTATCATGAGCCTGTCATGGCGTTTTTCGAGAAGGCCCAACAAACAGGCAAGATTAGAGCTTATGGATTTTCCTGCCATTCCAATCAAGTCGAACTGTTGCGGGTAGCCAACAAGAAAAAATTTTATGAAGTGATCATGGTGCCCTACAACCACAAAGGATCCTATATCCATATGAATTCCGGCAGTTACAGCGAGTGGGATCAGCCAGCCTTGGAAATCGAGATGGACAAAGCCAAAAAGCACGGCGTCGGCATGATCGGGATGAAAACCTGTTCGGGCGGCCCTTATTCTCCCGATGAAAAAACAGAGCCTTCTTTTGAACACGCATTGCGGTGGATCCTTGCCCAGGACAAGGTCCATACCATGGCCGTAGCTATGGGAAATTTCGAGCAGATAGAAGAAAACCGACGAGTCTTGTCCTGATCTGATGCTGCATCACATCTATTGGCCTAATCATTATCTGTGTGATATATTCAAACGAATCCCTTGAAAAACTTTTATAACCGCCACATCGTCCTGTTCAATCTTGTCTTTTTATTGATTTTTTTGTATCTGTTTCTATTCAGCCTCGAACTTATGGGAACATCCCTCAAGATGTTCGGCGAGGGATTGGCTGAAACCCTGATAGCCACAACCACAAACCCGCTGGTTGGCCTGTTCATCGGGATCCTAGCAACCTCTATTATTCAGTCTTCTTCCTCCACGACATCTATTGTCGTAGGTTTAGTTGCCGGCGGCGCGCTCAACGTGGCCAACGCGATTCCCATTGTCATGGGAGCCAACATCGGCACGTCGGTGACAAACTTGCTGGTCTCTTTGACTCAAATAAGGCGAGACCTTGAATTCCGGCGTGCTCTATCAGCGGCCATCGTGCATGATTTTTTCAACCTTCTTGCGGTCGTTGTCCTTTTCCCGCTCCAGTATTTCACGAACTTTCTGGGACGAGCAGCTACATTTTTGGGTGAAAGATTCCAGAACATCGGCGGCTTGGAATTTTTGAGTCCTGTCAAGGCATTGACCACGCCTCCTGTGGAGGCATTAAAGGGATTGATTGGCAATTATCCCTGGATTCTCCTAGTTCTTTCTCTCATCCTTTTGCTAGTAGCTCTCACCCGAATGGTGAAATCGTTGAAAATCTTGGTAGTCAAAAAAGCCGAGGTATGGTTCGATCGGTATCTGTTCAAGACAGCTTTGAGGGCCTTTCTGGTGGGATTGTTTCTGACCGCTATGGTCCAGAGCAGCTCGATCACGACCTCTCTGGCCGTTCCAATGGCAGGTGCCGGAGTCTTGACCCTTGTGCAAATTTTCCCCTATACTCTAGGAGCGAATGTAGGGACCACGGTCACGGCATTCCTGGCCGCTCTTGTGACGGGGAATCTGGCTGCCATAATCGTAGCTTTTTCTCATTTGTTGTTTAATGTGTCAGGAATAGTTATCTTGTGGCCTGTTAAATTTATCCCCATCAGATTGTCCGAGATATTCGCAGGGATCGCTATGCGGAAAAAAATCATTCCTATTTTATATATCGTTGTTGTCTTTTTTCTCATACCGATATTATTGATCTCATTTTTGAGGTGAGGAGAGATTTTTATGTTCAGAAAATGGCTTGCAATCTTTAAAAAGGATTCCCTGATCGATCGTGCTTATCTGAGATCTTTCAAAATGATGGATATAACTCAATCGATGTACATAGAAGCCAAAGAATCCTTGCGGCAAAGAGAAGATAATGAGATCGATCTCAAGGTCAAGGAAACGGATAAAGAGGTCAATAGCTATGAGCGAGAGGTCCGACGCATGGTGTTTAAACACCTATCTGTCACCGGGATAGCAAATTTACCCCAGGGATTTATCTTGGTCAGCATCATAATCGACATCGAGCGTATCGGAGATTATACCAAGAATATGGTGGAACTTGCCCTCGATCACCCCGGCAAATTGCATGGTGGGGAATTCGAGGATAAGATCATTCGGATTGAGGAAGCATTGGAAGGAAACTTCGAAATGACCATTAAATGTTTCAAAGATGGAGATGAAAGTCTTGCCCTCGAGCTTCTGAAAAAATATGTATGGGTGAATGATGCCTGTGATGAAATCGTGGAGGCGTTGGTTAGGAAAAATGACGGGGATCTTAAACCTGGAGATAGTGCGGCTCTTGCCTTGTATACACGATGGCTTAAGCGAATCAACTCGCACCTGCGAAATATCACCACCAGTGTGGTCAATCCTTTCGATCGTATCGGATTCGAACCCAGCAAGAAATAATTGATTTATTGTTTCCTGATCCATTCCCCATCATCGTTTTGGACCCACCATCCTAGGCTGCTGTTTTCAATCCAGCTTTTGGCGAATATTTTCTGTATCCTTGGGATCTGGCTTTCTTCGATGTTAAGGGCTCCGGCAACCTCGGCATACAGGCTCTCCCGGTCGCCATTCACATCTTTCGCAAGGCGTCTCAGATCGGCCTTGCCCTTCAGCGAGAGCTTATCCTCGCTGCGAATCTGGATAAATCCGTCGTTGGATTCCCCGATATTCCCTTGATCGAAAAAAGGGCGGAGGAGGGGTTCTTTATCCTTTAGGGATTGTTTCAGCGCGCGTATCTTCGGGGTTGAAACCCTTTCCTCTTCCTGAGCATATGCGGCAGGAATAAGCGAGAATGAAGTTTGACCAATATCCATTTCCTTCTTTTTTTTCCCTTCATCTTTGGATTCCCTCACTTCATCCACGATCTCCTCTGCTGTTTTCTGTACTGCTGCTTCAGGAAAATAGATGTTTATGGTCACGCACGCATAGGTCCAAACAAACAAGAAAACAAAAATGGTGAAGACAGGGGAAAATTTTCGCATGGCGATCTTCCTTTTGATGCTTATTTCTCTTACTCTATTAGTATAACAAAATCATCGAATCCGGTCATGGGGCTTGTTTCGATTCGCCTATTCTCTTGAGTCGGTTCAGCATATCTTTGAATTGGATTTGATTTCGAACCTGCTTGTTCACCACGTTGATAGCGAACAAACCCGATCCCTTCACGAGATATTCGATTCCCTTCCGATGGATAGTGCCTCGAAGAGAGAAGATGTCGTTTTTCAGCGAACAGGCTATTCCGATCTTTTTGTACCGGAATTCCTTGACGATCCGAGTCCATCCGCTTTGGGGAGAAAAGGGCGTTTTTTCTCCGGTGCCGAGTATGGCCAGATCATTTGTGGCTTTCAGGCTGAATCTCTGAGGAACTCCTTTTCTCCTTTCCGACTCGATACTGATGCTAAAACTTTCGGGTTGCCCGTAGGAGAGGGCGAGATCTTGGATTTCTCCATTTAAGATTCCTGTCACACGGCCGAACGGAATGGAATCCGTGATTTTTTCCAGATCTAATCCTGTTAGTCTCACATCACAGGAAACCGTTCTGTTTTTTGAGAACGGCTGATGGACCTGGATGTTTTCAAGGGCGATATTTCCGCCAAAAACTCCTGCTTCGCCTTGGCCTTCGGTGGATAAGTGCTCTGGGGAGACCTCGACAAGGGGCAGGTCCACAGATAGCGTTCCTTCGAGTTGGAAATCCTGGGATGTTAGCGGGAGTTGCGACAGATCTTCAACCTTCCAGGAAAACGAGGTTAGTGCCTTGAAATGTGAAGGATTGAACCCGTACATGATGGAGGTCTCTCCCACTTCGGCTTCGGAGCCGAAAATCTCCAACTTAAAAGGTTGGATAAAGTAACCGTTTTTTTTGCTTGAGATGTCGAGCTTTATCGGGGATAAATCCAGATATGAGGAGCGGAAACTTTCAAAACTCAGATGTCCTCTTTCCGGCGGCGCGCTCTCATCTTTCGTGCGCAAGGCGTTTTGTTCATAATGCAAGGGGATAGTTGCCTCAATTCCTTGCACCACAAGATTTTTTTCTTCCTCGATCCATGATGCATCTTTTATTTTAAGATATCCAAAGATGGAGAAAGCGTTTTCATCGATTTTTGCGTCGATTTGACACTCTGCTTCGCCTTTCAATTTGACCTGCGTTTGACTGACTGCTCCTTTTTGGGTGATGAATGTATACAAAGGGGCCAGTTGAAATGTTGAGGCCATGATTTTCAAATCCGAGGATCGAGGTTCTTGGAGATCAAGACGTCCTTCCGCGGCTATTCTTCCGAATTCCGGAATGGTTGCCCCGACGGAAAGATCCGTTAATTTTCCTTGGGAAGCATTGAATCGACCGCTGAAAGTTCCCAAAATAGGCATCTTGCTCCAATTGATATAAAAGTCCTTCCAGAGCGATTCCCCTTGAGTAAGTTCCACTCTCCCTTTAAACACAATATCGTTAAGAGATTGATAAAATGTTCCCTCCAAGCTAAGATTTGGGTGGAGGGATTCTCCGGCAACCGTAAAGGAGGGGTCATGGAAATTGACATCGTCAGCTTCCAATCTGGCCGACATCTCCCAAACCTTCTGCTTTTCTCGAAATGAATTATGGGCTTTGACCTTAAACTTTAGCCACCCATCCGGTTCCCAATCAATGACCTTCTGCGGAATGGTGAAAGAAAAAAAATCCATCAAAGACTGGAAGTCGATCCGGGAGCTTTGCACGGAAACCGAAAGAGCATTCGAATCTTGAGGGCCAAGGCCGGCTTGAGCTTCGACCTCGAAAGGGGGAAAAGGATGCAGCACGATTTTCGCTTGAGAAATCTGGATGTTCCTATTTTTGAGATCTATGAATCCCTGTCCTGAAAGGCTGGGAGCATCTGTTTTAAGTTTTCTGTTTGGAATATCTATGCTTAAAGTCGCAGCAGCGGCCTTTAGGCTCTTGATGTCGATTGTGAATCTTTTCTGGTCATAAACGAAGGGGATTTCCATTTTTATGCCAGATGCTTCCAGGGCTTTTCCGGCGAAAGCGCTTTTAGCAATTTTGAGGCGGCCGGAAATGTTCTGATTATCCGGGAACCTGTCGATCTTTAAACTTCCTGATATCTGGCTGTCGAATTGATATGTCATGGAGCGGTATTTGATGTGTGAAGGATTTAGCACCACCAGACCAGTAATACTTGCCTTTTGCTCAGGATGCGTGGGTGTGATTCGCGCTTCTCCCTCAAAAAAAGCGCTGCCCCCAAGCTCCAATCGCTTGAGCTGTTGGGGTAGTTGGTCTCTGGTCATCGAAAAAACCCGGCCCAGATCGTCGATCCGGATGAGGGGACGAAAATGAAGAGTCAACTCGTCTTGGGCGATAATCTCGAGCGGACCGGTGAGGCTCGCATAGGAGGGGATTTCGATTTCAAAAGAGGGAAAGATGTATTCATTTTTATCCGCATTGAATTTTCCATTAAAATTCAAATTTATTTCTTCGAAAAATTGTTCTTTTCCTGAATAAGCGAAGCGATTCGAAGTGAGAATAAACCGGCCTTCTATTTCGGGCTTTTCCATGAGAGACAATGTCCCGGATCCTTGAATGGTGTTCTGGAACCTATTCGATTGGGGCTGGCCGATTCCCTCTGCGTTCCGGCAGTGAAGGGTATAGGCAAAAGAATCTCGGACTCCGGATGGAGAAAGAGCGAAGTCAAAGCCTTGAAGAAACAATTTTTGTGAGGGAAAGTTGAATTCGATAGAGGAGTTATTGAGACTGATTTTCCGGACAAAACTCATTCCTGAAGATAGACTGCGGAGGATGTCCTCGATCATGATTTTTTTTCTGGCTTCCTTGACGTTGGAAATTATCCGGACGCCTTCACCCTCGATGGTATCGAAATAGGGCCTCACTTTTTTCCGGATGCGATGGATATCGCCTTTGAGGACAAGCTTCTCGACAAAAACATCGACTTCTGTCTCATCCATTAAAGTCGCAAATTCGATCTCTCCTGCTTCGATTATCAACGGGAACAGTTCATAATCCAGAGTCCCGATGGTGACGTGGATCCCGGTCCTCTTTTCGATTTGTTTCTCGATGATTCCTTTGACTAGCGGTTTCCGGTAAAAAAACATCAGTAAAGCGATGACGACAAGCAGCAGAAAAAAGAGCACGATGCTACCGAGGATGATAAGAATTTTTTTTAACTTCTTCTTCATGTCATAGGATTCAAAGTCGATCTTGCATGTGTGATTGTCTAAATTGCTTATACCAAAACAAAAACAATCCGGTCAAATACATGAATAGGGGACTTTTGTCTATTTCCGTAAGCAACATTTCTCTTTATAATGAATGAGGCCAACCCACCCCACCCTGGCCAACCCACCCCACCCTGGCCAACCCACCCCACCCTGGCCAA
>CP070750.1:612845-643009 GCA_020348385.1 Candidatus Aminicenantota bacterium
CTATCAAGTTGTTTTTCTTTTCTATTATCTCTTCGAGAAAGTCAAGCTTTTTCAGGTTTTCTCCAATCCAGGGTTGAACTAATCCATGCGCTGATACACCAAATTCCCGTTTAGATATGTTTTTTCTACGTGTAGCGACAGAAAAGCGCTGACCGGTATAGTGAGGATATCATCCGATAGCAGGATAAAATCAGCCAGGTAGCCCGGATGAATCTTTCCTTTGAATCCTTCTTCAAATCCTGAATAAGCCGCTCCAACCGTGTAGGCTTTGAGGACTTCATCACGACTCAGGCATTGACCTGGATACCATCCTCCTGCCGGCTTACCCTCCGATGTTTGCCTTGTCATCGCCGTGTACATGCCAAAAAAGGGATCGAGGAATTCTCCCGGGAAATCTGAATTTAGAGTCATATGAACACCAGTATCCAAAAATGAACGCCATGCATAGGCACCTTTGACACGTTCCGGCCCGACACGCTCTTCGGCCCACCCCATGTCCGATGTGCAGTGGGATGGTTGCATACTCAGCACAACACCCAACGGTGCATACTTCGGGATGTCCTCCAATGCCACGATTTGGGCATGTTCCAATCTCAATCTGTGATCAGCTGCATCAGGGACCTCTTCAATCGCCCTGCGAAATGCATTCAGCGTTATTCGATTGGCTTTATCTCCGATAGCGTGCACGGCAACCTGAAAGCCGCTTTTTAAAGCTCGCGAAGTCAACCGGAGGACCTCATTCTCTGGAGTGACAACAAACCCCATCTCTCCTGGTGCATCACTGTAAGGTTCCATCATGGCTGCTCCCCTGGAACCCAAAGCCCCATCCACAAAAATCTTGATGCACCGTACGGTTAAATAATTATCAGGGTCGATTTCGAGGCCTTTGGACAAAAAGGATTCAAGAAGTATTTTTTCTGTCCAGTCCAACATGACATAGATGCGGTTTTGCAGTTCCCCCTTAGCCTTCAAGGAACGAAAAGCTTCGAGCATCGGTCCCGTTGTTCTTGCTTCATGAACGCTTGTCAAACCAAATTTTAAACATTCTGCGATGGCAAGGCTCAAAGCTTTTTCTAACTGATGAGACTTGAGCGGAGGGATGTGTTCATTCAAAAGGTCCTGTGCCGCGTTGGTAAGAATCCCTGTCGGATGCCCTGTCTCTGGATTCCTGACGATCTCCCCGTTAGGTGGATCGGGAGTATCATTGTTTATTCCTGCAATGGCGAGTGCTTTCTCGTTGGCCCAGCAAGCAAAGCCATGAAGGCCTCTAAGCGAGACAGGGTTGTCTGGAGAAACATCGCTAAGTTCCCTGTTGTCAGGATAATTCTTGGCCCATGCTCCTTCATCCCACCCCCATCCGGTGACCCATTCATCTGGGGGAGTTTCCTTGATGCGGTCACGGACTTTATGGACGACATCCTCCGGGGATGGGAGTCCCTCCAGGTTGAGTTCCAGGTAACTTTGACCGAGGGATAAAAGATGCCCGTGGGATTCAATGATTCCGGGCATAACCGTCTTCCCTTCCAAATCGTGAACATCCGCATTCGGGTATTTTCGTTGCATTTTGGCGGATTTCCCGATATCCAAAAATTTTCCCTCCCCAACGGCCATAGCCTCAACTTCAGGTATATCCTCATCCATGGTAAGCACATGCCCGTTCAGAAATATTTTTTCCACTCGATAAGAGGTATTTTGGCTACAGGACGGGGACAAAAAAATAGAAAAACACAGAAAAAAAACAAACGGTACACAAAAAAGTGAGCTTTGTTTCCGATTCATTGTCCGTATGGGTTATTTGCGTTTCCACACCGGCAAGCGACCGGGAGTGTAGGGAGCCCCGATTTCTTCCAGTTTTTTTTCGATCTTTTTGATATCTTCTTCAACGATCTTTTCTATCGCTACCAATATCGGAGGGAGCTCATCAGCAACGATCTGGAAAGCATCCTTTTGGGATTGTGTGGGAGCGGAAAGAGATCTCCACTGGTCACGGATGATACCGTTAATTCGCGAAGATAATCCCAGCTCTGCATCTATATCCAATCTTCTGAGCATTCTGTCCCCGAACATCTTGCGTTGAATTTCATTGACCTTCGTTTCCAAAATTCTTATTTCGGCGAGCAGCTCGGATGTATCGGAAGCCACACTCTTCAATGCCACCCTGTAATGCCGGACTTTATCTCCTATTTCTCGAATCACATTGGATGCGGCATTGACCGCTCGATTCAATTCTCTCACCTGTTTTTGGAACGACATGAGCGCGGCATGATCTTCTGCGGGTAGAGTTGCGTTTCCAATCACTTTGGCGGTGAACATCACGGGGTCGGTCAGTTTGGTTTCCTCTCCATGGACATTTTGGGAAAGGAAAACTTGGTAGTTCCCTGGCATCGCCAGTGTGCTGGAAGGTCCGCTGGATGTCGGACTCGAATCTCTAAGGTTGGTGGGATTGACAGCAGGGTATCTCAAATCCCATGTTATTCTGTGAAGTCCGGCAGTGGCAGGGGCTCTGATTCGACGGACCTGGTGACCCTCTTCATCCAAAATAGTAAACAAAAGATAGGGCGTTTCTTCTTCCTCCTCAGCTTGCATCTGTTTCAAGCTGGGATAATAGACAGGTTTATTATTTTTTATGGCCTCTTTTTCTTCCTTTTCACGCTTGCCTCTCAAAGTCTGGATGCTTTCCTTCAGATAATAGGTAAATACCGCTCCGATAGCAGGATTCTTGGCCGCGTAATACATTTCTCCCTGAAAGCCCTTGTCTCGACTTCCCAGGGTTCCCAGCGGGCTCCACTCCACGAACATCCAGGCATCTTTGACGGGGAAGATATGCCCTTCCTTGTCCAATGTCTTTGAATCGAGATCACGGAGCGCTGTGTAATCATCTAGGATATAAAACCCCCTGCCGAATGTTCCCAGCACTAGGTCGTTCTCTCTCCGTTGGATGGCTATATCCCTCACGGCGATGGTGGGAAGTCCGCTTTTCATCTGCTTCCAGTTTCCTCCCCCGTTTATGGTCACAAACATGCCAAACTCGGTCCCGCAAAAGATCAGGTTTTTATTCACATGATCCTCGGCTAGTGCATACACTGACCCACGTTGCGGCAGATCCGAAGCAATGGAAACCCACGTTTGACCGCTGTCATCGCTCTTCAAGATGTAGGGTTTAAAATCACCTCGTTTGTGGTTATTGAAAGCCGCATAGACCGTGTTTCTATCATGCTGGGAGGCCAGGACTTCGTTCACATAGGTCATCTCCGGCACACCGGGAAATTTTTCGATTTTTCGCCAGGTTTTTCCACCGTCTTCGGTGATTTGGACCAACCCATCGTCTGTGCCTGCAACCAACATATCTTCCTTTACCGGAGACTCATCCAAGGCTACGATACTGCCATATTGCGATGTGGACGAATTTTTTGCCACGGCATCCATCGGCCAGATACGGCCCATAACTTCGAGCTTATTGCGGTCGATCTGGCGCGTCAAGTCATCGCTGATCACCTGCCAAGTATTTCCCCTATCATCGCTGCGAAAGACCTTGTTAGCGGCAAAGTACAGACGGGTATGGGAGTGCGGACTGATTAGCAGAGGAGAATCCCAGTTCCACCGGTACGCTTTTTCCTCTTTTCTCTCTTTTGGCTTAATGCCTGTTGTCTCTCCGCTTTTTTTGTCAAAGCGTATCAAGTTTCCATGTTGGGATTGGGCATAAACGATGTTATGGTCCTCAGGATCAACCTGGGATTCAAATCCGTCCCCCCCCTGTGTTGTGTACCAATCCGCGCTGACGATTCCATGAGCGCTCGTCGTTCGAGAAGGGCCGCCAAGGCTGTAATTGTCTTGGGTTCCTCCATAAACATTGTAGAATGGTTCGGCATAGTCTATCGCCACTTTGTAGAATTGAGTGACGGGGAGGTTCGTCATGAACTTCCATGTGGCCCCCCTATCGAAGGACTCATAAACACCCCCGTCATTCCCGTTAAGGTAGTGATCGGTATCGCAGGGATCAATCCACAGGGCATGGCTGTCCCAGTGCTTGCTCCTATCCCCTAAGCTTTTCCAATTCAATCCGCCATCGTCAGTAACCTGGAGGAAGGTATCCATGGAATATACCCGCTCAGGATCCTTTGGATCGCAGATCAGTTCCTGATAATAATTACCCCTCGCGGTGTAGCTATTTCGCCTCTCCCAACTAGCTCCCCTGTTCGTGCTTCTGTAGAATCCGCCCCGATTTCCCTGAGCCTCTACAATCGCATACATGATCTCAGGATTGACCGGAGATATTGCCAGGGAAATACGTCCCAAGTCACCGCTGGGAAGGCCCTTATTGATTTTTTCCCAAGTTAAGCCGGCATCCACAGATTTATAGATGGTTGACTCAGGCCCGCCACCGACCAAGGTCCAGACATGCCGCCTTCTCTGGTGAGCCACCGCGTAAACGACATCGGGGTTTCGCGGGTCCAGGTGGGCCTCGCTTACCCCGGTGTGCTCGCTGATCGTTAAAACAGCCTCCCAGGTACTGCCGCCGTCAATAGTTTTATATAGGCCTCTCTCTCCTCCTGAACTCCACAAAGGCCCGTAGGCTGCCACATAGACAACATCAGCATCTCGTGGATCGATGGTTATCATTCCTATGTGTTCAGAAGTTTTGAGCCCGACGTTATCCCAGGATCCCCCTCCATCCACACTTTTGTAAACACCATCTCCATAGGCTACACTGCGCTGGTTGTTGTTCTCTCCGGTCCCCACCCAGATGACATTATGATTGGATGGGTCCATAGTTACACAACCGATTGAATAGGATCCTTGATTGTCGAAGATAGGCGTGAATGTCGTTCCTGCATTTGTCGTTTTCCAGACTCCTCCGGAGGAAGTTGCCACATAATACTCACTGGGCTTCAAGGGATTCACGGCAAAATCTGAAATCCGGCCGGATGTCAGAGCCGGGCCGATACATCTGAATTGCAGAGCATTCAAGGACAATTTATCGATGGGGCTATCGCTTTGTTTCTCTTCATTATTTTTATCTCTCGCGAGTCCAAAACCGCTAAAAAAGATAAACACAAATACTAAAAGACAACTGGTAAACCTGACTATTCGATGTTTCACATGAACCTCCTTTCCGCCTAAAGATATAATATCATTTCTAAATAAACAAGTGGATTTTAATCCTGTTTAGGTATTGAGGTAAGCATGGTGAAAATATTTTTTCAATTCGAGCAACCTTTTTTATGTTTTACACGTATTAAAGATATATGTAATTTACATAAAAGGATCTATGAACATGAAGGAACTAACTGTTCTCGAACAAATCATTCTCTCCGCAGTATGGGCCCTCAAAAACAATGCTTATGGCGTATCAGTAAGGCAAACCGTGAAAAAGGTTTCGGGAAAAAGTCTGAACTACGGAACCCTATACAATAATCTGGAGCAGTTGTTGAAGAAAGGTTATGTGGCAAAAACTGAGGGAGACTCCAGTCCCGATAGAATCGGGCGCCCCCGAATCTTCTACACCCTGACGCCGAATGGACAGAAAGCGCTTAGAGAAGCCTATGAGCTCCATACAACGATATGGAACAGCATCCCGGACTTTATTGGAATAAACAAAAAATGAGAGAAAAAAAGAGCCGTGCACCAAGAGTGGCCCGATGGATATTCCATTTTCTGCGTCACTACGATCAAGAGTATTCACTGACCGGCGATTGCAGCGAAGAGTTCAGGCAAATTGCCCTGCAAAAGGGAAAATTAAACGCTCTTCTCTGGATCTGGGGACAGGTCGTTTGTGCCATTTTTATAGGCTTAAAGCGATCATTTTCCTTTGGAGGAATCATGTTCATAAACTATCTAAAGATCACGATCAGGAATATAAAACGGCACAAGGTCCTATCCTTTATCAATATCGCCGGCCTAGGGATTGGACTGGCAATCTCCCTGTTTATCCTGCTCTGGGTACAAGATGAGCTAAGCTATGATAGATTTCATAAAAACCACGAAAATCTTTACCGGGTTGTGGGACATTGGGTGATTTCAGACGGATCGATCAACCATGTGGCCTCAACATCTTATCCACTGGGCCCTGCCCTCCGGGATAACTACCTTGAAGTCATGGAATCACTCCACTTTTATGTCGCAGAGGGGACTTTGGTCAAACACGAAGACAAACGTTTTTATGAAAACAAATTCTGTTTTGCCGATGCAAACTTTTTCAGTATGTTTTCCTTCCCATTGTTCAAAGGGAGTCCTGAAACCGTGCTTGAAGATCCCAATGCCCTTGTCATAAGCCAATCTATGGCCAATAAATACTTCGGAAATAAAGATCCCATCGGAAAAATCCTGACCATCAATGCTCAACATGCCTTTATCATCAACGGAATCATGCAGGACATTCCCCACAATTCTCACATCCAGGCTGACTTTATATGCAATTTTGAATTTCTTGTAGCCCAAGATTGGTCGATCCGTTGGGTGGATCATATGTATTACACTTACCTGAAGCTGAGGCCGGACATAGATTTGGATTCCTTCCATGCAAAAATCAAAACTTATATCAATGATAACAATCAAGATCCCACTACCATACACATCTCGTTGCAGCCAATAAAAGATATTCATCTACGCTCTCATTTTTCGAACGACATTGGAGGACACAGTCAAGGAAAGGCTTTATATGTTTATATTTTTTCAGTTGTCGCAGTGATAGTTTTGCTTATCGCCTGCATCAATTTTATGAATCTGGCAACTGCCCAAGCGGCCAAACGGGCAAAAGAGATTGGAGTGCGCAAAGTATCCGGGGCGTCCAAAGGCCACTTGATAAAACAGTTTTTCAGCGAATCGCTTTTCATGTCCATGATGGCATTGTGTTTTGCTTTGATCTGTGTGACGATCCTGCTGCCGGAATTCACGAGGTTGACCGGGAAAGCCTTTAACAAGGGATATTACTTCAATGGGTCGATGTTACTCTATTTCGCCATGTTAACCATCTTTTCAGGGCTACTCTCCGGCAGCTACCCTGCCCTTTTTCTGGCCTCATTTCATCCCTCAAATATCCTGAAAGGAAAACTTAGAGCAAGTCCAAAAAGCCGGTTTTTTAGAAGGATCCTGGTCGTGACTCAGTTCAGC
This sequence comes from Candidatus Aminicenantota bacterium, assembly GCA_020348385.1. Taxonomy (GTDB): domain Bacteria; phylum Acidobacteriota; class Aminicenantia; order Aminicenantales; family Aminicenantaceae. The sequence goes on from CP070750.1 coordinate 619,956, forward strand.
TTGTCCATCATTTTGCTGATGGGAACATTTGTGATTCATGACCAGATAACATTTATGCAGGATAAAAACTTAGGGATCAAAAAAGACAATGTCATTTACTTGAAAATGAGAGGAAACCTCAGGGGCAACCATGACGCTTTTAGAGCCGAAATAACCAGATATCCGGAAATAAAAAGCGTAACGACATCATCTGGCCTGCCCACAAACGTAACATGGGGAACAACAGGTGTTGATTGGGAAGGAAAAAGTCCAGAATTTAGAATTCATTGGAAGATCATGTCAGTCGATTTTGATTATATCAACGCTTTCGGACTAGATTTACTCGAGGGGCGTGATTTTTCACGAGAAATCACGTCAGACTCACATTCGGCTTATATTATCAATGAAACAGGAGCTGGGGTTTTAGGATACGATAATGTGATCGGAAAAAAGTTTTCCCTGTGGGACACGGAGGGCACAATAGTTGGTATTGTTAAGGATTTCCATTTGAGTTCATTACACGAAAAAATCGAACCGCTTATCTTGAAAGTGAATCCTAGCTGGAATTCCTATATTTTTATTACTATCAGTTCCAATAATATAAAAGATGTTATGGCAAAAATCGAAGGTGTCCACCAAAGCGTGAATCCAGACTATCCCTTCCAATTTCAGTTCTTGGATGCTGAATATGAAAGCATATACCTTTCTGAAGAGAGAACTGGAAAGCTGTTCCAGTACTTTTCGATCGTAGCTATATTTATTTCCTGTTTAGGTCTTTTCGGGCTCTCATCTTTTGTTGCAGACCAGCGCACCAAAGAAATCGGCATTCGCAAAGTCTTTGGGGCTAATACCCCAAAAATTCTGCTCCCCCTGCTGAAGGATTTTACCCAGTGGGTGCTCATCGCCATTCTCATCGCTTGGCCTGTCGGTTATTATGTGATGAGCAAATGGCTAGCCCGTTTTGCCTATCGGACTGATTTCAGCTTGAGGACATTCCTATTCTCCGGCATGATTACATTTATGATCGCTGTTGTCACAGTCAGCTACAAGTCACTCAAGGCTGCCACAGCCAACCCTATCGATTCGATACGCCACGAATAAAAAAAAGCGTGTGAGTTGTAAGGGTTAAGCCAGCCCACCGCCATCCACGACAAAAACTGAACCCGTCACCCAACTGGATAGTTCACAAGCCAGAAAAAGAACAGCATTGGCCACATCCTCTGGGCTTCCAACACGAGGAATAGGCCTGTCCGCTGCCTCTACAAGGAATGAATCAAAATCCTGATGCATTTGAGCTGCTTCCCTTTCGAGAAGCGCTGTGTGAACATCCCCCGGGCAAACGCAATTCACCCTGATACCTTGTTTGCCATGATCGATAGCCATAGCCCGCGTCAGGTTGACAACCCCACCTTTAGAAGCACAATAGGCAATGGCTTTTGGGCCTCCCTTGATTCCCCAACCAGATCCTATGTTGACAATGCTTCCTCCTCCATTCTGGACCATCCGCGGGATCACTGAATGGGAGAGCTGATAGACTGACTTCAAGTTTATACGCAGAACATGATCCCATTCCTCTTCGCTCAGCTCGACAATGTCTTTTCTGCTGATCACACCAGCATTATTCACCAAGATATCAAGATTTCCAAATTCTTTCGACACGCCATCGATTACACTCTCGCAATCGGAGTACAGACTAACATCGCATGCGTAAAATTTTGCTTTGGCCCCCAGCTGTTGGATCTCTTTCTCGACTTTCGGCCCCCTTTGCTCATCGATATCCAACAAGGCTATATTCGCGCCTGCCTCGGCCAATCGCCTGGCCACGCTCGATCCAATCCCGGATGCGGCTCCTGTTACTATCGCTGTCTTACTCTCTAATGAGATGAGGTTAAGAATTTTGCTGTGAACACTCATTTTTAATCTTTTTTCTCTAACAGCAAAATGAGAACACTGTGTTGGCCTTCGGGAATTTTTAATTTTGTCGATTTTCCCTCGAAGATTTCGGCTGGTAGGTTGTCTACCTCGATTTGAAACCTTCCTTTCGTCAAAAGGTTGATTTTTATTTCGTTTTTTTTAAGAGTCGTGATATCGAAAGCGACCTCACCCTCTGAGTAAAGAAAACGACGAAAAACAGCGGCTCTTTTTGCCTCCAAAATGACCCTCCCCTCTTCCTTTAGTTTGATTTTCTTTGGAGCCACCACAATATCATAATGTCTTCCCTGTATATAAAGCCGGGATAATTTCCCACTTTTTTCAGGTTGTATCATCCCAAATCTGAATCCATCCCATGGGGTAAAATCCATGTATTCTTCCAAAGCTATCAGGGCAAACAGAGGTCCCCAGCTTTGGTATTTTTGCCTCCCAGCTTCTCCTGTCCGAGAATCGAAATTTTGTGGGCAGATCTGAAAATTCTCCCAACTGCGCATGAATAATTCCGCGCTTTTTTTTGCATACTCTGAGGCAACGGCATCAAAACTGTAGGCCTTCAAACCTTGGTAGATCAAATAGTTGGTGGGCGACCATATTTTGCCTCTCCAATAATCCTGATCGGCAAATTCTGGATCATCACGAGATATGGTAGGAACGACGAATTCGCCCCAGTATTCATCTTCATTCAAAAGGCGCTTTTTCAACAGCAAGGCCCTCTCCTGATCAGGGATCTTTGCTATGAGCGGGTAAAAATTAGACGCCGCTTTATTTTTTGAAAAACTACCATCCCAATTTCGATCAAAATAAAAGCCGTCAGCCTCGTTCCAGAGATAATTATTGATCAGATCTTTCATCTCTTCATATTCTTCTGTAAAGCTGGTGAATTCCTGTTCGTTTTTCAAGATCCTAGCTATTTGCGCCAAGCACCATGCATCCAATGCATACAAAGAATTCAAATCAACACAATTCATGGTTAGAGTTCCCGTCGCTTCACTGAAAACAGCTCTATCCCAATTGGGCAGATCATACTGACCCGATTCCCAACTGGCTCGTGTTTCCCCGCTGGCATCATCTTCCCAAGAAGGAAGCATGGAAGAGATCAGGCCTGTGTCAGAACCCCATTCCAAGAGTCCATCTCTATTTCCATCCCGTCTGTTTTGTCCGTTTGTTTTTTTAGCCTTCCAGAATGCGTGCCATTTCTTCAGATAAGGATACGCGTATTGTAAAAACTCCATGTCCCCGTCTCTTTGGAAACATTTCCATACGACAAACGAACCGATAGGAGGTTGAGACCGGTCCGGAGTTCCCCCAGAATTTCCTCTCCAATGGGGAATATTTCCATTCGGGTATTGTGTCTCGAGAACAGACTGCAAAACATCTTTTGCATGTTTTACGCTCTCCACAGACAAAAGAAGAGCATTGAAGAAGGAGTTCCACTCAAAAATCGTCCAATGGTCACGATCTACTTGTGTAAGCAACGTCCTGCGTCGTCCTGCTGGTGCATACAACCGGTGTTTTCCGGGTTGATAAAGCGTCATCCAAAAAAGGTTATGAGTGATGGCTTCTTCGACTCCTTCATAAAGCCCATCGATTTTCACTCTTTTCCTTTGGTATCTTTCTTCTTCTTCCGCCAAAAACCTGTCGATGATAGCCTCATTTTTATACCGATAAATCTGGTTACTCAGGATTCTCATGTCTTGACCGACAGAAGCCACAAAATAAATGTGGTCTTTTTTTGTATTCGGGAAACGGAGTGTTAGAGATCCGTCCTGCAAATCCTGGGAAATGATTCCTTCGTGACTGGTCCAAAACAAATAATGGTGTTTATCTATAGTTCCGCTTTCCCCTCTAATATGTCCATTGGAAAGCGCTCGGTATTGTCCCTCAAAGTCCCATGGAAAATAATGGATCAGATGGACCTCGATTCCCGAAGGGACAAAAATCCTTCCTATAACTGTCTTTTCGCTCTGACGAGACCATTCCATCACAAGAGTTGTCATTTTTTTTGAAGGTTTTTTAAGAATTGGTGTGCCGTCCTCTTTCCCGAATGGAAGACCCATATCCAGTTTGATGCGGGCATACTGACCATCAGGAGAATGTGGGCCTACTTCGGAGACTAGGAAAAGGTGGTCGATTCCCTCGGCTACCTCATCCTGTTTTTTTGTCCGGATCCGGAAAGCAAAGGCACTTTCCGGATGGGGGGCTAACAACATCCCAGCCCAGTTCTCTGCCTCTAATGCGCCGATATAGACATCTTTCCACTGGTATTGAATCTCTGCAATCGCCCCATCATTCAAGACACAAATAATCGATCCAACGAACAATAACGGAAATAGTAGTTTTGCGATAGATTGTTTGAGGTTGGCACTCTGTTTGATTTCCACTTGTTATCTATCCAGACGTTGAAGCCCATACTGTTTTGCCCAGCCCAATGCCTGCGAGTATTCTTTCTGGGTGATCCTCCGAGATAATTCTGGGTATTCAAAAGCTCGGTGTTCAGGTCTGTATTGCCTCATGATATTGATATAAGTAGTCTTGGAAAGCTGTGTTGCCACAAATTTCAGGAATTCCTTGGTCCCGGAGATGCCATTGGGTAAAACCAAATGCCTGACGATCAAACCTCTCACTGCGATTCCTCTGTGAACCTGAAGATCTCCTACCTGACGAAACATTTCTTTCAGTGCAATCTTTGCATAATGAGGATAATTATACGCCTCATCCGAATATTTTGCGGCTAGAGAAGGATCCATGTACTTGCAGTCGGGGAGATATATGTCAACGATGCCATCCAACATTTGGATGATCTCTAATTTTTCGTAGCCGCTGGTGTTATACACAAGAGGAATACGAAGTCCCATCGGGATGGCCATTTGTAAGGCTCTGACAATGCTAGGTAAATAATGGGTAGGTGTAACGAGGTTTATGTTGGAACAACCCATTTTCTGGAGTTTGATCATGGTCTCTGCCAATCGTCTGTCAACTATTTCAATTCCTTCCCCTTCAATACTGATCGTGTAGTTCTGACAGTAAACACAACGCAGATTACAGTTTGAGAAAAAGACTGTCCCCGACCCTCCTCGACCCACCAAAGGGGCCTCCTCTCCAAAATGCGGGGCAGCACTGGACACCTTTACCTTTGCTGTCGCTTGACATTTGCCTGTCTGCCCTTCAATTCTGTTCACCCGACAATCCCTCGGACAAAGATGACATTCCTCATAGATGGAGTACAACTGGTCCACCCTTTGGTCGAGTAATCCTTTTTTTTGGAGTTTGATAAAAGATGGAAGTTCCTCACCGAAAGACCTGGTGGGGATAGCTAAGGCAGATCCTAACAGGAATAAAGACCGATTTAAAAAACGCCGTCTTGAAATGTAATTCAACCTAATCCTCTACATCTGTTAGCTTCTGTATTTAATATAAACCATTCCCAATTTTTTTCAAAATACTTTCTCGGCAGAAAACACCTCCGAGACAGATGAGATTCTTACTGCAGTCAGAAAACTTACACTCATATCGAGGAGGAGCTATCAGGCCCATTTTTGGCTGCAAATCAGGTGACAAATTCGGAGTGATCACCAAATTTTTTATACTCTCCTGAGGACAAGATCATATCGATGAGTTCGAACAGATGCCCGATCTCCTCATCTTTGGTGTAAAAATGAGGACCGATTCGAATGACATCCGGTTCATCGTTTTCCCCTTGTCGGAAGTCGACTTTCACATTTCTTTTGTTCAGGGCCTGTTTTACTTGATGGGCATGGGGAAGACCGATGGATACCGCACCTCCTCTTTTCTCGTTTTCAATGGGGGTGTAGACTTGGAATTCCCTCCTCGTGGCATTTTCGATAATCATTTGTGTTTGATCGATAGACTTTTTGCGTATGGATTCCTTCCCGATCTTATGAATAATATCCAACCCCGCCATGGCGGTGTACAGGCAAGATATGGGAGGTGTACCTGACATCAATTTGTATGCCCCTTCCGTATAAATCATCTCTCTGGAAAACGCGAAGGGTTTTTTGTGAGCTAGCCAGCCTGTTAATAGAGGCTCAATGACCTTTCGACGTTCGGGATGCATGTACAAAAAAGCATTTCCGGGCCCTCCGCATAACCATTTTAGGCATCCACCAATATAAAAATCTACTCCCAGCGTTTTTACATCCACAGGGATGGTTCCCGGTGCATGATATCCATCGATAAGAGTCAGAGCCCCCATGTTTCGGGCATGTTGAGCGATCTGGAATAGATCCTGGATATACGATGATTTGAAATAAACATGGGATGTGGCTACAAACAGCGTCTGTTCATCCACACGATCGATTATCTCGCTTACATCGATCCCTGGCAGGCCTTGACTTCGGACCACCTCGAGCTTCCAGTTCATGAATGAGCAAACCTTGGAGATTGCATATATCACAGAAGGAAAATCATGGTCGGTCATGACGACCTTATTTCTTGCTCGACGTTTGGACGAGAACTGTGTAGAAAGGGCTACCCAATGGCAAAGGGTGGCGTTGGTCATCATCGCTACACTGTCTTTCTCGGCTTCGAGAAGCGATGCCACCTTATTCCCCATTTTTTCTGAAAGAAGCCACCATTCTTTCTCCCAAGCCGTCACGCCTTCATCAGCCCATAAAGTATAAAATCGATCTAAATCATCTCTCACCTGCAAAGGAACGGCTCCCAGTGAATGGCTAATCAAATAAACACATTTTTCCAAAATCGGAAAGTTGTTTCTGATGCGGCCTAGGTCTTTCTTAAGACTCCAACTCATCCCATTTTCCATATATATTATTTGAGACAATCCTGTCAAACCCCATCGCTAAATCCGCTAAAGGGACATCAAGCGTGTCCATTGTGTCATCGAGGATACTGGTCTAACCTAGCCCCACCTTTGTATAAACAGGTGGATCTTCAAGTGAATCTGGCTGAACGAGGCAGCGAGTCAACATTGTTTATGACCTGTTTTATAGGCTGGCCGCTTTCTTTTTTTTGAGAGAGTCACACATTTAGGCTTTGTTTTCCCATCCGCTCATGTTTGTAAGTGATCAAGAAAATCAAATTCTGCCGCAGCGAGAGAGACTTGCATTGGGTCTTTTTTATTGCGAGAGAACGAGAAAGGGTCGGGTAGTTGCCTGATCCGATCGTCCACAGATTCGTACTCCAGATGAATCGCGGAATATTCTTTGAAAACTTGACCTCCCTCTTGGCGATCAAATCGCGCAAAGATTACATCCCTTTCATCTATTTTGTTTTGATCGCCAACTATCTCGATGCTCTTTTTTGGGGTGGATGAGACAATCAGCCAAAAGATGAAAATGGAGGATAAAATGAACATGCCGGAAAACAGGTATGTTTTCAGAGGGGGATAGAACAAAGATAATCTGACCTGCGACCATCCGCACATTCACGGGATTACGCTAAAAGACTAACGTGGCGAAGTCCATGGACTTTGGTATAATACAAAACGAAATATGCCAAAAACAAAAGTTTCGATCCAACGGGTACCCAGCTATGAAAGTGAAGCTGTGCGTCTAGCTTTACTTAAAAACCTCGAATTTTTGGGTGGATTAGACCAGATAGTCCGGCCCAAATCCCGCGTTTTTGTCAAAATCAATCATCTTTCCCCTCCATCCCCCCCAGAAAACATGATCGTAACCCATCCGATTTTCACGAAAGAATTGCTAATTCTTTTGCTCGATCTAGGTTGCGAAATCACGGTGGGAGATGACATTCAATCCAACAAAGAAGATGGATTTCATGTTTCAGGCTACCGGAAGATTTGCGCCGAACTGGGAGTCCGTCTTGTGAACCTGAAGGAAACAGGTTTCCGCGAGATCGCATGCCAAGGACAGATCTTAAACAAGGCTTACATTTCTCCTTTGGTCTTGGATTCAGATTTTCTCATCAACCTCCCGAAGCTTAAAACCCATTCTTTTATCGCCTATACAGGAGCCATTAAAAACATGTATGGCGTCATTCCTCATGGGCTTCGATGCCGATATCATCGAAAATATGAAAAAAGTGAAATCTTCTGTCAAATGCTTGTGGATATATTTTCTTTGGTTCCTCCTCACCTGAATATCATGGATGCCATCTACGCAATGGAAGGTGAGGGGCCATCAGCAGGCTCTCCCAAGAAAGTCGGGCTAATCCTGGCCAGCTTTGATGCCATAGCTCTGGACTCTGTTGCAACAAAAATAATCGGATTGGATCCGATGCAAATCCACACAACCACTAATGCAGCACATAGAAAATTGGGAACAGCTCAGATGGATGAGATTGAGTTATTGGGCGAGAAACTCCAAGATGTCGAGATCAAGGATTTTAAACAATCAGCCATTTCCGTTGGCTTGATTAGAAAAAATCTGCCGTCCTTCCTCCACGGTTTCATCCAGTCGCAACTGGTGTTAATTCCCAGAGTTTTGCCAAAACAATGCACCGCGTGTAAAGAATGTGTGGATATCTGTCCAACGGGAGCCGCGCAAATGCTAGAGGGAAAAGCCAGGATCGATAAATCCGGGTGCATCCATTGCATGTGCTGCCATGAGGTGTGCCGGTTTCATGCGATAAAACTGGGACAAAGACCGCTGGGACGGATCTTGAGACAAATGACGGCCATCTACAAAAAAATTCTATCTCACTTCTCTTAGACATTCATTTGGACGGTCGAGCAAAGATATTCAAAAACGCAATAAATAAAGCCGCTCCGATGATGGACCATACGATAGGAAACGGATGTTCACCGATCTTAATCCAAGGAAACATAGGGAGATCGAACTGCCGGGCGATAAAAGTCCCGATAAGCGCTCCGACAAATCCCAGTGCAATCGAAGCGAAACAACCCAATCCCCTTCTTCCCGCAAGTCTCGCCCCTATGGCACCTGCAAGAGACGCAATCAAGAGAAGCAATAAGAATGACATGATATTCATGATGCCGCCTTTTTCTTAATATCCCCGAATTTTTATGCCATGTCAAATCTGCTCAACTCCGAGAAGGAGTGGTCCCCTCCCAACAGCTTCTTAAAAATTTCGTTTAAAGTTTGAGCAAAGCTGTGGTACATTAAACGAAAAATTGAAACATATACGTAACACATAAACGCTGACCCAGAAGGAGAGATCATGGAATTTCGACACTATTTCAAATCACGGCAGGGAGAAATGGTGAACCTCCTCAAGGAACTGGTGAGTTTAGAGTCACCATCCACAGATAAAAAAGCTGTGGATAAATGCTCGGATTTTATCATCAAAGAATTCAAAAAAGTGGGGACCAAAGTCACTCGATTTCCACAAAAAAAGATCGGAGACCTGTACACAATCCAGTATCCCGGTTTGAAAGCAAAGGAAAAAAAAGAACAAATTCTCGTGCTGACCCATATCGACACTGTATGGCCAGTGGGAAGACTACAAAATATGCCTTTTTATTTAAGCGGCAGCAAAATATTCGGCCCGGGAGTTTTGGATATGAAAGCGGGGCTTGTCATGGCTCTGTATGCTGTAAGAACTTTTCATGAGTTGAACATAGAACCCCAAAAGAATATCATTGTATTCATCAATTCAGCTGAAGAGGTCGGTGACGATGCTTCTTATGATATCATTCGGAAATTAGCGAGAAAATCAGAATATGTTTTGTGCCTGGAACCCTCACTTCCTGGAGGAGGTCTGAAGATACAGCGAAAGGGGCGCTTGGTCGTTCGATTGGAGGTGAGTGGAAAAGCAGCACATGCGGGAACCCCGGATAAAGGCATAAATGCTATTGATGAGCTTATTGACCTAGTGCGAGCGCTCAATAAATTACGAAGAACAAAGGGAACCACCTTGAACATCGGGTTGATCCAGGGAGGAGAAAAAGCGAATATCGTTGCAGAAAAAGCTTCTGCCACACTGGATATGAGGTTCTGGACAAATGTGCACAAACAAAAGATTTTGGACACTTTTAAACAACTCAGCCCTATAACTCCTGGAGCAAAAATGCGCTTTGCCATCGAGAGTTCGACACCCCCGATGGAAAAAACAGAGTCCTCTTCTGCTCTCCTTTCCCGAATTCGAGAGATAGCTGACTCCTCACTTAAAATGCCTCTCGATGCGGGAAAAACAGGGGGAGGATCGGACGCTTCGATAGCATCAAGCTTAGGAATCCCAACTATAGATGGATTAGGTCCAGACGGCAATGGGATACATGCTGATAACGAGCATTTGCTACTTCCCTCTCTCGTGCGAAGAACTGCTCTTCTCACAGAGCTTTTGCGCCAACTTTGATTGACTGTTCAGGGAAATTTTGTTACTTTTATCATTCATAATATTACTAACCGGAGGAATCATATGATCAAAAAATATTATCTTTTATCTCCTGGTCCAACACCCGTACCGGAGAAAGTTCTCTCTGCGGCTGCTGAACCGATCATTCACCATCGAACGCCTGAGTTTTCCAATATCTTTATGGAAACTACCGAGGGATTAAAGTATGTCTATCAAACAGAACAGGATGTCTTTATCCTGACCTCATCCGGATCAGGAGCTATGGAGACCGCTGTGGTCAACACACTCTGCGCCGGAGATAAAGTCATAACCTTAAGCGGTGGAAAATTCGGAGAAAGGTGGGGAAAAATTTGCAGGGCTTACGGAATCGAGGTAAAAGAGATCGAATTGGAATGGGGACAACCTTTCACCAAAGAACAATTGGCAGATGAGCTGAAGGCTCAACCTGATACCAAAGCGGTTTTTGCCACACTTTCGGAAACATCATCTGGCACTGTCTATGATATCCGGGGATTCGGAGAGGTTATCGCAGGAATGGATACCATTCTTGCAGTGGATGGCATCTCTGGATTGGGAGCGACTCCTTGCCCGATGGATGAATGGAATGTCGATGTCCTGGTTTCTGGATCCCAAAAGTCATTCATGATTCCACCGGGATTGGGATATATCTCTTTCAGCCGCAAAGCATGGGAGTTGGTGGAAGAATCCACACTGCCCAAGTTTTATTTCGACGCTAAGGCCGCAAAAAAGAGCATCGGCAAAAAAACAACGCCCTGGACACCGGCCGTTACGTTGATCATTCAACAAAAAAAAGCTTTGGATATCATCCGTTCCATGGGGCTCGAAAATCTTTTTAAACACCATCGAATTCTTGGGGATGCGACCCGAGCTGCCGTTCAAGCGATAGGACTTGAACTCCTATCCAAAAGCCCGGGAAATATTTTAACGGCTGTCAAAGTTCCAGATGGAGTCGATGGAGTCCAATTCGTCAAGTTAATGCAGGGAAAGTACGGGGCCTATATTGCAGGCGCCCAGGATCCCCATAAAGGAGAGTTTTTCAGGATAGCACATTTGGGCTATATGGGTGGGTTCGATATCATCACAGCCTTAAGCGCAATGGAAATGACTCTTTTAGAACTCGGGTACGACTTTGAGAGCGGTCAAGCCATCAAAGCCGCAGAGGATATCTTAAAGGAGAATTGGGAATGAAAAAAGTACTAGTTTCCGACCCTATGAATCCTGATGCTTTTGAAAGGCTCAAATCTCTCCCGGGACTTGATATCACATTGAAAACCGGGATGAGTGAAGAAGAGCTTATAAATTTTATTCCAGAATTCCATATTGCCGTCATTCGTGGAGCTACAAAAATGACACGAAACGTCATCCAAGCCGCATCGAACCTTGAGCTCATCGTCCGTGCAGGAATTGGCCTGGACAATATCGATCGTGATGCAGCGAAGGAGAATGGAGTTCAGGTCAACAACACGCCGGCTGCAACCACTACTTCTGTTGCCGAACACACGCTGGGATTGATGCTGGCGGCCGTGCGAAATCACGGCAAGGCCAACTTATCAATGAAGGCCCATAAGTGGGAAAAAAAGGCCCTTTCGGGTACTGAGCTATTTCAAAAAATATTGGGGATCATCGGAAGTGGAAGGATCGGACTGGAAGTAGCGCGGTTTTCGTTAGCCTTTGGAATGAAGGTACTGGTTTATGATGTTATCGATGTCCAGACAGATCTGGATCTCAAACAGGTAAGCTTGGATGAACTTCTCACGCAGTCAGATGTCATTTCTCTCCATTTACCGCTAACCGTACAGACAAAACACATGATCAGTGATGCAGAATTTGGCAAAATGAAAGATGGCGTGATCTTAATCAATGCATCCCGCGGAGGCACTGTCGATGAAAAGGCCTTGTATGAAGCGCTTGAATCGGGAAAAGTCCGGGCAGCGGGCATTGATGTTTTTGAAAAAGAACCTCCAGATGAATTTACGCTGATCGATCATCCGAATGTGATAGCCACTCCCCACATCGGAGCAGCAGCCAAAGAAGGCCAGAAAAGAGCGGGATTCGAAGTCGTCAGCATTGTAGAAAAATATACAGCAGGCTAACCTCCAAAACTTAAGCAGGCTTTTCCTTTTTCAGGAAAGCAAGATTTTGAAATGATATACCTAGACAACAACGCAACTACTCCTCTCGATCCGAGAGTTCAGATCAAAATGACGGAGTTTCTTAAAGAACATTTTGGAAATCCCTCCTCACTCTACCCGATCGGTAGGGCTGTAAAAGAGATCATCACCGAAGCTAGGGATACGATTGCCGGGGCTTTGGGTGCAAAAAGGACGGAAATATTTTTCACAGGTTCGGGAACAGAAGCCGATAACTTCGCTATCCGTGGAGTTATGGATGCCTTGCCCGAGAAAAATGAATTCATCACCTCTGCGATCGAGCATCCCGCTGTCGTTGAAACCGCTAATTATCTCGAGAGAAAAGGAGCAAAAGTCACGTTCGTCCCCGTTGATCATACGGGTATTGTCGATCTAAATTGTCTCCAACAAGCGATAAGCACAAAGACAGCTCTTATCTCTATCATGCATGCCAACAACGAATTGGGAACTATTCAACCCATCCAAGATGTTGTGAAGATGGCGAAGGAAAAAGGAGTGCTCGTTCATACAGATGCTGTTCAGAGTTTCGGAAAAATAGATGTCGATGTTGATAAACTGGGTGTAGATCTTCTTTCGGTTTCTGCCCACAAAATCTACGGTCCAAAAGGGATCGGAGCGCTGTACATTCGAAAAGGAACTAACATCATGCCCCTCATCTACGGAGGTCACCAGGAAAGACTCATGCGGGCTGGCACAGAAAACACCATTGGTATCATAGGCTTCGGAGAAGCGATCAAAATTGTTCAGGAACGAGGTGAAAAGGATAAAAAACACATCGCAAGACTGGCCGATATGCTGAAGAGAGGTATTGAGGACAAGATTCCCAAAATTAAATTCAACGGGCATGAAACAGAAAGGATTAAAGGGACGTTGAATTATTCCTTTTATGGGTTGGAAGCCGAGGCCATTTTGTTGTCTTTAGCCACCAAGGACATCTTTGTTTCGACAGGATCAGCCTGCAGTGAGGACTCAGAGGAAGTTTCTCATGTCCTGAGCGCTATAGGTTTGCGGCCGGAAATGGCCCGATCCTCCATCCGGATCTCATTAGGCCGGTTCAACGAAGAAGAAGAAGTCCATGTCGTACTTCAAGAACTTCCGGAGATCGTGGGGAAGCTTCGGGAGATCTCAGCCCTCGACATCAACGATTCCTGAATTGTTCATAAAAACGGCTGTCTTTATATTTCAATTTCAGTAAATCTTAATCTTCAAAACCACACTTAGATACATGGTTGGGCGGGTTGGCCAGACGGTTAGAATTATTTGATAGTCTCTTCCTTGAGCTGGGAGAGATAAAGTCGGCGCACGTCGAGGAAATATTCCTGATAGTCTTTGTGTTTGAAATCAGGATATGTCCAATCCAAGGTCCGGACTTCATCCTTTCCAAAAAGGAATTCCAAATGGGCATAAATTCCATTTTGAAGAGGGATTCGGTGGGAAAAATCCTTGGCAGTGGCCATGATTAAAGAAGCTGGTGTCAAAAAGCCGGGATCGAGATTAACAATCCTGCGAGAGGCTTTAAATTCTTCCCGGATTTCCTCCTCCAATCGATTGGTCTCGTGTTTTATGGCGCTTATTCTTTCTGCTTCGATGAGTATTTTAAAACTCAAGAATTTTCTCTTGAGATTTTTCCCCATCTGTTTTTCGTAGTAATCTGTGAAGTCGAAGAAAAACAACGAACTTTTGGAATCGACATCTCCATAAAGTTGGGCAAGTCTCTCTTCTGCCCTCAGAAATGTGCGTTCGTCTGATGAAATTATCCCGCAAATCAACTTCACGGGAGTAAAGGATTGTGGATCAGCCAATGTCGTCAATCTTTTTACGGTAAACCTTCCACTGGCCGTAAAAATATATCGGTGATTGCTCGATCCGGGATTCAAAGGTTCCTTCGATGGTATTCCCTTTTAATACTCCTTCGAAAGTTGTGACCATCCGACGTTGCATCTCTGGATCCCAATACGGCGTTAATTCTCCCTTTACCTTTCCTCCCATAACTTCCACAAAGTTAATGGTAAGGAACTCGGGAAATTGGGGATCAAGATCAGCTTTATCCTTGAATCCGACAGGGTGATATGGCTCTCTTGAACCACGCGGAATCATCAGAACATCGCCGAATGCCCTACCCTCTTCAGCCGATAACATGAATTCAATCGTCCCGCTCCTTCCCGTGTCCTTGCTGAAATAATCCCCTTTCCATTCCCCTTCGAACAACTGCAGGTCTACTTTTTCGCCGAACAAATTCACAGGGTTTTGGGATCGATTACACCCCAACGACAAAAAGACTATGGATATCGCTATCCAGCACAAACTCAAACGTATTTTCATGATGGCTGGCCTCCACCTATACAACAGTACAACAGCCGCAATGACAGGTCAAACCAAAATCATCCTTTCTCAACTGGATAACCAGCTTCCTTCTAGTCCATCCAGCTTCCTTGAGAGGCACGGACATTCGAGAATCCCCAATCCATCAAGTTATACCTCCTCTGAGTCACAGCATAACTAAAAATGGGATATTATCATAAGGAAAATCTTTATCCAATAAATCGAACTTCCTCGAACTATTTTACCTTGTCATCGGGATTGGGTTTTAGTATGCTTAACTCCTAAAATACAAAATCGTCATATGAACATTTCATCTTTCCCTGGTTATCACGGAAAAATCCTGCAAATCGATCTCTCAAAGGCAAACATATCTGAAAAGCCCTTGATGCCAGGAGTTGCCGAAGAGTACCTGGGAGGAAGAGGCATGGCAACCCGTCTGTTTTTCGATGAGATCGATCCGATTTGTGATCCTCTTGAAGCCGACAATGTGATTGTCATCGCCACATCTCCTCTTATTGGAACACACGCTCCCACAGCATGCCGAGGCCATATGGTTTTCAAATCTCCTCTAACAGGGATAATCGGGAGTCCTAACTGCGGGGGGTCTTGGGCTCATGCTTTCAAATCCAGCGGATACGATGTGCTGGTAATCAAGGGAAAATCTTCAGAGCCTGTCATGATAGACATCTCCCCCGAGCAGGTTAAAATCATCCCTCAAGCCAAACTATGGGGCTTGGATGCTCACGAAACAACCGATCGTTTGACCGCGGATCCCGAAAAAGGAAAAGAATATCGGATTCTATGTATCGGCCCAGCCGGTGAAAATTTGGTGCGTTTTTCTAGTGTCATGAACGACAAAAACAGAGCTTACGGGAGAGGCGGGCCAGGGGCTGTCTTCGGCAGCAAAAAACTCAAGGCCATAAGGGTTTCAGGACGCAGAAAAATTTTTGTGAAAGACGAGGAGAGGTACAAATCCGGATTGGACCAATCTCAATATCTCATGAGATCGGCTCCGATCACTAAAAGACTCATGCGAGAATTAGGAACCTTGGGATTGATAAAACTTATTGATATCATAGAAATGCTTCCCCATCGGAATTTCCAGGATAACCTCCATAGGGACGATGATTTAGACAAGATCTCCGGGGAAACGCTCCGGAAGACCATTCTGGAAAAAGCCAGCGCTTGTTACGGGTGTTCCATCGCATGCCAACGGCGCACAAACGTAGGAGGGAAAAAGGGAGAAGGTCCAGAGTACGAGACCGTGGTCATGACAGGCCCCAACTGTGGCATTTATGACTTGAATGCTATTGCCAGGGCCCATTACCGATGCAATGAGCTTGGATTGGACACCATCAGTTTTGGCGGTACCCTAGCCTGCGCCATGGAGCTTTCCGAAAAAGGATACATCCCCAAGAAAGACTGGGGACAAATGAATCTCAGTTTTGGAAACGGAGATATACTGGAAAAAATGGTTGACCTCATAACCGCAAGAAAAGGTTTGGGAGATATTCTTGCTGAAGGCTCCTACCGACTGGCCGAACACTTCCAGCATCCCGAGTATTCCATGAGCATCAAAAAAATGGAAATCCCCGCTTATGATCCAAGGGCCTCTTTCACACAAGCCCTGGGATACATGACCTCACCAACCGGAGCCTGCCATCTTCGCGGAGGATATGCCGTTTCCCTGGCCTTTTTCGGAGGGACAAAGGAAATTCCACGCTTCAGTCTATTACAATCACCGATCGCCATCCGTAATATGCAAAATCTAGGCATTATCCAAGATAGTCTGGGAATTTGCCGATTCACTGGATTCGCATTTTCGACCGAACCTTGGGCTCGTATGGCTAGTGGCATCACCGGGCGAAATTTCTCCACGGCCCGGATGGAAGAAATTGCCAACAGGATCGCTTCATTGGAGCGGATCTTTAACATCAAAACAGGTATAGGAGCCGATGAGGACACGCTGCCCATGCGTTTCCAGCAAGAATCAATCATAGTAGGAGAAAAAGAAACAAGAATTCCGGAGGAGACGATTGTCAAGATGCGGAAAGATTATTACCAAGCCCGTGGCTGGGATGAGCAGGGTGTTCCTAGAAATCTACAATGAAAGACAAACATTGGAAAGCTAACGAGGCTCTGATCCATCTTTTCCAGACCGTGGGGCGTGCATCCCTTTTGTATGACATCCAAGACAGCCACTGCGGGAACATGGTCATGCGATGGATAGACGAGAGGGGCAAGGAAAGAATGGCTATTACGGCAACAGGATCGCAAAAGGGAGATCTTGAGCCCGAGCATATCTGTTTTCCCTCTCTAAAAGAGACGGACTTCGGGTATTATAAAGCCTCATCCGAAAGCGATATCCATGCGAAAATATTGGCATTGGAGGGGGTGAATGCCTCAATGCATTGCCACACTAAAGATCTAATCATCGACACCCTGGATGATGAAAAAAAACCCAGTCGACCTGAACCATTTTACCCTACCGATCCCTTAGGATATTACCATTTGGGAGGTATCATCCCGGTCGATTGGTTTGCCCTTCCCAGCGGATCACCCCAGATGGTCAAGGTCATCCCGGACCGACTTTCTCGACATCCTGTGACACTGGTACAAGCTCACGGGGCCTTCTCAAAAGGGAGGACTCTCACAGAAGCCTTTTTTCTGCAATGTGTGGCAAACAACTCTGGTTACATCGTGCGCATGATGAAAAAACTGGATGTCGATGTCGAAGATCTTAGAGGAAAAATCAAGTCCGATCCACACGCCCAATTTTCTTATCCGCTGCATGAATACCGAATCGAGGATGATGAGGCCTGTCAATTTCCAAAAGAGGAAGAGCTAGTGAAGGAATTCTATAAAACCGGAGCCAGGATTTTTGAATCCCGACTCTCCGCCTTTCACACCGGCTCCGTATCCATCCGCGGTGTCAACACCATGTTTTATGCTCCGAATGCATCCATGCCGAGAGAAATCGGAGGGCCTTTATTGGAAATCTCTCTCAGCCCTGAAAATGATGATACAAAAGAACTTGAAATCCATAAATTTATCTATAAAGAAACAAATTTCCAGGCTATTTGCCATTGTTGGGTACCCGAGGCCGAAGCCCATGCAAAATTTCGGTACCCAGGAGAGTCCAAAGCATTAGAACGCATCATCCCGATTGATGCAGAGGGAAGCTATCTGTATCTCGTGATTCCTGTGCTCCCCCCGGTCCACGATATCGAGACTTTCCTCCAATTGCTTCATGACTACAAAGTCGTGGTCGTTCAAGGAGGCGGAGTTTGGGGAGTTGGATCCCAGTCTCTCTCAGAAGTCCTCCATCACCCTTCTTCGGTGAGGGAGATCTGTCTCTACCGTATCGGGGCCTACGAACGAGGACTGGACCTTCGCAAGATGGAACCCAAAAAAGCCCATAACTGGTAGTCCAGACAGGATAGAAACGATTACCTAAAAGGAGGTCAAAAAATGGCTAAAATTCTGGTTTGTTACTATTCCAAAACTGGGAATACGGAAAAAATGGGCCAAATCATAGCTAAGAGAATGGAAGAACAGGATTTTGCCGTTGATTTAAAAAGGGTTGAAGAGACAAAAGTGGACTTGCTGCTCGACTACGATTGTATTATTCTCGGATCGCCTACCTATTATGGATCGATGGCCTGGCCGATAAAAAAACTATTGGATGATAGCGTGAAATTCCACGGACAGCTTAGAGGAAAGGTGGGCGGAGCCTTTTCTTCTGCGGCAAACATAGGTGGGGGGAATGAAACCACGATTCAGGATATGCTCAATGCTCTTTTAATCCATGGGATGATCATCCGGGGGGATCACAGAGGAGATCACTATGGCCCAGTCTCCATTGATTATCCCAATGAGCGGGCATTGGAATGCTGCCGACAGTATGCAGAGAATCTAGCGGAGCTGATAAAAAAATTGTTTTCTTAGGCTAATATATTACTCGGACCGTTTTTTTAGAATCTCCGATTCATAGCGCATTATATCTTGTATCCAAAGGTCCCGATGGGGCACACCTTTCTTCGAGCAATAATAATCCCAGACAGCTCCTATGGGCAGCGTTTTTGATTCTTCCATAAGGGCAAGTCGAGCAAAAAAGTTACCCTCGTTTTCATGGGCCTGAAGCTTCTCCCATGGCTGCAACAAAGCCGACAAGATACTTTTAAGAGTAGCACGGGCGCTGATTACCCAAGCTCCTACGCGGTTCATGCTGGCATCAAAAAAATCGAGAGCGACATGGATCCGATCCATCTGTCCGCTTTGGATGATCTCGTTGGCAATGTCCTGCAAATCATCTCTCTGAATGACGGGATGATCGCTATCCCATCTTATCCCACGACTCAGATGAAGCAAAAGTTCCTCAAAAAACAGCAGGATGGCAGATATTTTATCCGCCAAGGACTCTGTCGGATGAAAATGGCCTGCATCCAGGCAAAGCATCTTGTCCCTTGATTGAGCATAACCTAAGTAAAATTCATGCGAACCCACCACATAGGATTCGCTCCCGATTCCGAACAGCTTGCTCTCGAGTGAATCCTTCATCCCAGAATTCGGATATTCCACCGTAAAGATTTCGTCCAAAGATTCTTTCAATAAAAATCTCGGTGTCCTGCGATCGACAGGGATATCCTTCATCCCGTCAGGTATCCAAAGATTGTGAATACAGGGACTTCCCAGCTCTCGACCGATTTGAAAACTGATCGCACGGCAACGTTTAACGTGCTCTATCCAAAAAGTCCGGATCTCCGCGCTTTTGCTGCTCAACGTGAATCCCGAGGCCGCCATCGGATGGGAAAAACATGTTGCGTTAAAATCCAACTTGATATTCTTCTGATCGGCCCATTCCACCCAGCCTTTATAATGGTCGTATTCCAATATATCCCGATCCACCGGATCATTGCCGAATTCTCCTTCTCCTTCTCCGTACATGGAATGGAGATTCAACCTGTGAGACCCAGGGATCAAAGAGAATGCCATATCCAGATCCATCCTCAATTCATCGGCTGTCCGCGCTCTGCCAGGATAATCGCCGGTAACTTGAATACCTCCTCTCGTCAGCTGTGCATTTGGTTTTTCAAATCCAATGACATCATCTCCCTGCCAACACGGAAGAGAAATGGATATCAGCTCTATTCGCCTCAGGGCCTCATCAACATCCACACCCCACTGGGCATAGATATCTTTGGCCATTTCATACGCATGCTCAATCTTTTGGGTATTTCCCATTTGTCGCCTCCCTAAGGATGATCTTTTGAAAAAGCCCCGATGCTTTCCTCCATTCATTTACCTGCAAGGGTTCATAGACTTCAACATCAAACGAATCACGAATAACTTCCCGCATCTGAACCAACGACTGGATACATCCGTGTGCTTTTGACTGCATCATGATATTCCCGATGGCTGTTGCTTCAGCCGGCCCTGCAAAAATAGGAAGCCCGGTTGCATTGGCCGTGAATTGGCAAAGCACTTGGTTTTTTGATCCTCCTCCGATGACATGAATCCGACGGATAGGTTTGGAGCTGATCTGTTTCATTTCATCCAAGACAACTCGGTATTTCAAGGCCAAGCTTTCACAAATCCCCCGCACATATTCCGCAGGCGACTGAGGGATCTTCTGTTTGGTTAGGTTGCAGTAGCGTCGGATGGCTTTTGGCATATCAGCGGGATTGAGAAATCCCTCCCAATCCGGGTCAATGAAAAACGGGAAGGATTTAGATTCCTGGGCCATGGCCGTCATTTGTTCAAAGCTGATTTTTTTTTCCGGTTCCCAGGCTTCTCGGCACTTCTGCAGCAACCAAAGGCCTGTGATGTTCTTCAAAACCCGGAAAGTGCCCTCTACTCCACCTTCGTTCGTAAAATTGAGCCGGAGAGCCAAATCATCAATAATGGGATTCTCTGTTTCAATCCCCATCAGTGACCACGTTCCAGAACTGATGAAAGCCCAATCCTGGCTGTGAGCAGGAACAGAAGCAACGGCTGATCCTGTGTCATGGCATGCCACGGCCACTACGGGTACATCCTTCCAGCCAAGCTGATGGGCAAATTTCTTGTCGAGTTTACCGATGATGAACCCAGGTTGGACAATCTCTTGCATAAGGGATTTGGATACACCAAGAGTATCGAATAGCTCGTCTTCCCACTTCATTTTTCTCGGATTGTACAGCTGAGATGTGGTCGCAATAGTGAACTCGTTTTTTTTCTCTCCAGTCAGGAAATAATGGAATAAGTCGGGCATAAATAGGAGATCATTGGCCGCTTCCAAAGAGGATGATTTGTCTCTTTTCATTGCATGGAGTTGGAACAGAGAATTGAAAGGCAGAAACTGGATTCCTGTCGAGTTATAGATCTTTTCACGAGGAATCAGCTTGAAAAATTCTTCCATCGCCCCTAAGGTGTGCGGATCCCGATAGGCATAGGGCATGCCGAGGATTGTCCCGTTTTGGTCCAGCAAGCCAAAATCGACTCCCCACGTATCAATGGCAAAACTCGCGATTTTTGTTTCTCCTGCACAGATGGCCAGCCCCTTCTTGATCTCTTCCAGCAGCCGAAAAATATCCCAGTGAAGATGATCGCGAACGGGAAGCATCCCATTGGCAAACCGATAGAGTTCTTTGATGTGCAGCTGGTTCGATTCAAGCCGACCAAGGATGGCTCGACCACTTGCCGCCCCTAAATCAAACGCCAGAAAGGAAGGAGAAGGCATATCCGTGCTCCAAAAACTCCCAAAATCCCCATTATCATACTGCCCCCCGGCTGTCAATCGGAAAAGTTGTATTGATGTTTTCTTCAATCTTGCGTACAATCTTTTTCACAGGGAAAAAAAGGAGGTCCACATGATTTTTCAGCCCTGGATCAAAATACTCATACTGACTTCGGTTTTGTCATTTCTTCCTACTCTGGCAACAGCCTCAGAGGAAATCAATGGGCCCGATTCTCCTTATAATCTCCGGTGCGAGTACCTTGAGAATCCGATTGGAATGGATACAAAAAAACCGCGATTTTCATGGATGCTGAAACACTCTGAACGGGGTCAGACTCAAACGGCCTTTCAGCTGATCGTTTCCTCGGATCCATTGGCCGAGGATGCTGATATTTGGGATTCGAACAAAATCGTTTCCGATCGATCCCTGCTTGTTGCCTACGACGGTAAGTCCCTTGAGAGCGATCGCACATACTTCTGGAAGGTGAGGTACTGGGATGATCAGGACGTGCCCAGTCCTTACAGCCAAGTAGCCCAGTTTGACACAGGGCTGTTCAATCCAGAGGATTGGGAGGGAGAATGGATCGGAGGAAAAAATCAGCTTCGTAAAGAATTTTTCGTCAACGGCCAGGTGAAACGCGGTCGCGTCTATGTGTGCGGTCTCGGTTATTATGAGCTGCGATTGAACGGGAAAAAAGTAGGGAATAACGTACTCGATCCTAGCTACACCACGTACGAGAAAAGGGTCCTTTATACCTCATTCGATATAACTTCATTTCTCCATGATGGGAACAATGCTCTTGGCGTAATGCTCGGCAAGGGTTGGAGCACGGTTCGCCTTCTTAAACTCCAACTCAATATCGAGCTGGAGAATGGGAATAGGATGACGGTCTTCAGCGAACCATCTTGGAAGCAGATAGACGGACCCATCGTTCAAGACAGCATATACAACGGGGAAGTCTATGACGCAAGGTTTGAAACCCCTGGTTGGGATTGTCCGGAATATGACGACACCGCGTGGACAGTTGTCGAGACCGGAATTGTACCCAAGGGAACGCTTTCGGCTCAGATGATCCAGCCTATCCAAATCATGGACACGATAGTTCCCTTGGAAATGACAAATCCAGCCACCGGCGTCTATGTCTTTGACATGGGCCAGAACTTCAGCGGATGGGTAGAACTTCGTGTTTCCGGTCCCAGAGGCCATGAGGTACACCTCCGGCATGCTGAGCTTTTGTACGAAAACGGCATGATCAACCAAGAAAACCTGCGGGAAGCTCGAGCGGAGGATGTCTTCATACTCAGCGGTCAAGGAATGGAAATCTACCAGCCTCGATTCACCTACCACGGATTCCGGTATGTGGAATTGACCGGATACCCAGGTGTGCCGAATATGGAAACGATCCGTGGAAAAGTGGTTCATTCCGCCGTCCAACAGATCGGGAACTTTTCCTGTTCCAAACCCATCCTCAACCAATTGCAAAGGCTCATCATCTGGGGGCAGAAGACGAACCTCCATAGCATCCCGACCGATTGCAACCAACGCGATGAACGGATGGGATGGCTGGGGGATGCCCATCTCACGGCCGAAATGGCCATGATGAATTTTGATATGGGTGCATTTTATACCAAATTCATACGAGATATCCGGGATGTGCAAGATAAAGACGGGACCC
>CP070750.1:643109-671272 GCA_020348385.1 Candidatus Aminicenantota bacterium
GAAAGCCACGAAGAAGATCGAGAAGGATTTCTCGAACTCGGTCCAGTCCCAGACAAAAAGGGCGTCTTCATCGTCTGGAGAAAACCCGGCCCGGTCTCCCAGGTACTCCTTCACACTACGTATGAGGGATTTGGAAGCTGCCGGGTTTCGCGGCTGGAAGATGAAGCTACCTATGAATTTATCGCCATACAGTGCAGAGTAAGTCGACCAGGGGATGAACGCACAGTGCTCATCAAACTGGCCGCTGAAATTGCTTGTCTGGATCTTCTTTTTCATCACCCCAACTACAAGGAAGGGAATTCCCTCAATTAAGACAGTTTGGCCCACAGCTTCAGCATCGTGGAAAAGATTTTCTTTGATAGTATTCCCAAGCACACAAACACGGCGTTTGAGAGCCAAGTCTGTATCGTTGAGGTAGCGTCCCTTATCGGCAATGACATTGCGGATATCTCCGTATTCCACTGTCACCCCGCGCACAGTATTGAGAACCTCCTCCCGGTGGTGGCGAATCCGACGGCTTGCAGTGAATTCGAAGGACATCCTCTTTATTCCGGAGATCTTCTGGCCTGCGAGGATGACCTGCTCTGGAGTCAGTCGGACACGACGCCCCTTAGGGATCCCCTTATAGGGCAACGTTGTACTCCCGGGAAAGGCTATAACGAAGCCCTGTCCTACGCCGCGGAACGACTTCATGTTTTCTTTGCCTACGGCTGTGCCGAAGGCAAGCAGGAGCACGACAGCGAAGGTCCCCCAGATGACACCCGAGAGGGTCAGTGAGGTGCGGAGAGGCTGGCGTCTCAGATCTCGGAAGAGGTTACGGAAAAAGGTGAGAATCATTCGATTTCCCGTGGTGGACGTTCGACGATGAGGTCACCTTCCTCTAGCCCTTCCAATATTTCGATGTTTAGCCCATCGGAAAGACCGGTTTTCACATCGACTTCATTGATGATTTCGCCCTGTTTGACTTCGACGTAGCGCCTTTCGGCCTCTGAGAGGATCAACCGCTCAGGGACGATCAGGACACCTTTATGCTCCTGGATTTTCACATAGGCTGTGGCCGAGTATCCTGCTCGAAGGATGATCCCGGGCGTCTCACCGAGGAGAATCTCCACGTCGAATAGAGTGGCATTACCCTCTTTTCTAGCCTTGGGAAAAATGCGCTGGAGCGTTCCACGGATTTTTTTCTCTGCCAGGGCTCCAATCTGAATTTCAGCCTCCATACCAGGCACGAGTTTTCCTACATCAATCTCATCGACCGTGCCCTTGAAAAGGATATCTCTCATATCGGCCATAGAGCACAGCTCTGTTCCCGGCTGAAAATTGGTCAGCGGTACGACAGGGTCGCCCTCATGGGAGTTGAGGGAGAGCATGATACCGGAGATGGGGGCTTTGATGATCGAGTCGATATTGAGGTTGGCCATCTGAATCCGGCCTTTCTCCAGAAGCTCAAACTTCTCTTTGGCCACTCGATGACGCAACCGCGCCTCATTGTATTGAGCTTCCACAGCCTCCATATCGGACTGGGAGATAAGGCTCGACTGGAACAGCTGGGTTTTGCGATCCAGTTCGCTCTGGATTTTCGTCAGGGTTACTTCGGCCACTTCCATGTTGCGGCGGGTTTCGACATACTCGAGAGGGGTGGGATTGGGCAAGATATTGAACAGAGGACTATCTTTAGTGACGGAGTCTCCGACTTTAAACAGTACTTCAGAAACAATGCCGGATATCGTAGATTTGACCTTGATTTCTTGCTCGGGCTCGAGAGTTCCCACGGCCAGGGCTTTTTCGGATATATTCCCCCTCTCGACCGGGATGTATTTCAGTTCCTCATTCTTCTTTTTCCCGCCCGAGAGGACGATGATAGTAACGGCAAGAATCAGCAAGATTATGATAGGAATGATGATTTTTTTCTTCATAGCTCCACCCTCAAGAATATGGATTAGTTTCAATATTAACTACGAAGAAAAAGCATAAAAAGTTCAAGCACTAAGCCTATATTCTGGCTCTTCAATGATAGAAAAGTGCAAGAAGCGAGGCTCCGTACCAGACTGACGATGGTGTCTTACACCGGTCGAACAGTATGTATAATATCCCCCAAGCATCATGCTGACCCACTTGCTGCCGCTCATCTATAATTTTTTCATAGTAGAGATTCCCTCAAAGAGAGGAAGCGGAGTTGCACATTCTTTGCGATATTTTGAATCAAAAGGATTAGTACGCTTTTACCTTGTTGGAAAAAGAATACCAAGGAATACATTAGGTGTTAAAATAATGAAACTTCAAATTGTGTCCATATTGTGACCACTTTAGACATACCTTTCCATACTTAAGCATATCTACAGATACCTAGAGAAAATTTGCAAAAGGACAGTTCGAAAATAGATACAATTTTACAAAGTCTACATAATCACGTTTTCTTTGCAACAGCAGCCATCTCATTTGATTCAGATGTATAGGTTTTACCTGAAACATCTGAGAAAAAATGCTCTATCACAAAACCATTAGCTTCAAACTCTTTGACAAGAGATTCTTTGCTGTAATACTGAAGCCAATTGTAAACCACACGTTTTCTCGATTCTTCGATTATAGTGTATTTATCCAGTATTACCTTCTCCGTCTCATACTTAACGGTATTGACAAAGCAGTAATAATCCTCTTGTGACCAAAACCCATTCAACTGATTCCATTCATAGGTCGCTGATTCTTCCCTCTGGTTAAAACCCTCTAATGAATACACATCAAGCAGCACAGAGCCACCCGGCTTCAATAATGAGTGGAATTTCGTTAAAATTTTTTTTCTCTGCTCAGGACTTAATACACAAAAATCACACATGATCATCGTGATAAGGTCGAAACGGTCCGTCGTTTCAAAATCCAAATAGTCCGCCCAAACATAATTGACATTCAGGCTTTTTTCAGCCGCTGTCTGTTTAGCATAATTCAGTGAATTTTCTGAAAAATCGACACCTGTAACAATCGCACCTCGTTCTGCCAGCCTGTTGGTGTAAAGCCCCGGGCCACAACCAAAATCGGCAATTTCTGTTTTGCTATCCACTTTAAAATAGGACAAAATCCACTTCACAGAGCGTTCAATAAAACTCCTGTTTCGGGATGCAACATCGATCGATTCATTCAGGTGGTATTCGAGCATTTGTTTTGATGTGTGCTCATTTGTCCACAATTCATCAGCGGTATAGAATTGGAAAGGTAATGGGCGTGAATTTATTTCTTTTAATTCTTTAAACATGTTTACTCCCAAATAATCATCTAAATTGGAATGTCCAATTTACAAAATTATTTCATCACCATATTGCATGATCGTGCACTCTATGCCCATCTTCTCCACTTCGCGTTTGAACATGTCAGCATCTGCTTGATTCAGTTTCCTTGACAAGAAGGCCCCACAATCATAATGGCATGGTATAACCATTTTCGGCGACATCATTTTCACCGCTTCCAAAGCTTCTTCCTCGTCCATCGTATTGTGAACCTTTCTTCCCCCGATAGGAATCATTAATATATCCGGGTTTAGGCCCTCCCACTCCCTTTGTAGAAGCGAATCTCCCAAATTAACAATAACTTTGTTATCAATCTTGATTTCAAATCCTATGGCACCTAGACCGATTCTTTCACCAGGACCGGGCTTTGTTTCTAGTTTTATTAGCCCAAAAAGTTTAAGTTTTATAGGACCATGTACAGCTTTCAAGCCTTTAACATGAAATTCTTTTAAATCAACGGTCTCGCCAACACTCAGTGGATAAACCTTTTCCAGATGGGTGTCATACTTGACACCGCGACTGCGCGGACCCACCAAGAGAGTTTCTGATCCCACATTTTTCACCAGATTTTTTCCGCAGATGATAGGAGCTTTGGCGGCCTCGGCCACTCTGTCGGCCTGCCAATAGTGGTCGGGATCACCGTGCGTGACCAGAATATGGGTTATGGTGCTCCATTCTGCCTTTGGGATGAGACTGCCGAGCTTGAACAAATAGAGATTCTGTCCGGGATCAATGGCGATCTTTACCCTTTCATTCTCGATTATGAACGTATTGTATAGATAATGTTTGATCTTCATGGTTTTTACCTCTTGAATATTTTCCCAAGACTCGGGAAAAACATAGGTGTCTTTTTTCGATATTCAATGTAATCTTGACCCAGCCGTTTCAAGAGTTCAGGTTCCTCGATAGCTTTTATTTCCCAAACATTAATTAGAATGAAAAGAGGAGTGAATAGAACAAGAAGTGAAGCAGATCCGAGCAAAACACCGATACCAAAGAGCAGTGCAAATACGCCAGCCAGCATGGGATTCCGCACATAAGCGTAAGGACCAGTCGTGACCAATCGAGGTGGAGGGTTGACAGGAACAGGAGTGCCTTTTGATTTAAAGAAAACAAGAACCGACCATCCGATTAGAATAAAAGCAACAAGAAAAAAAAGTGACGCTAAAATGAGAGAAAGCGACTTGGGAAATATATCCGTCACGCCAATTAACTTATCTACTTGTAACGCTATAATTACAAAAGAAAATATCACTAGGCCATAGAAGAATGCGCCGAAAGGTGTAAAAAAGTTGCGGATTTTTCTACTGCTCGTCGCTAAATTATAAATAAATTTTATCCATTTAGTTTTTAGCGTCATGATCCTAATCCAATTTAAATTAATATATATATCGTATCAAATCCTTTAATGTGACTCCTATTGTCGCTTCAGGATCGGGCCTTTTCCCGGGATGAATTTTCCTAAATAATAGCGTTGACGGATAAGTTTTGCTTCTCCCTCAGCCCATTTTTCTACACCAACAGCTTTCATTCGGCACAAATTAAAAAGCTTGTAGTTATGGGGAAATCTATCCGCTCCATCTTTTGCGGGCTGAAGTTTAACACAAGGAAAATCCTCGCATTCGAAACAGAATTCCAATCCCTTATCCTCGATGCATTTAAGTGTCTCACAGGGTTGCCCTAAATGTCTACATCCTATCTCTTGCCGGCACCCCTTACAGGCGACTTCTTCTGGATCTTTTTTGATTTTTGATGCAAACGC
The DNA here is from genome assembly GCA_020348385.1 of Candidatus Aminicenantota bacterium. GTDB lineage: Bacteria > Acidobacteriota > Aminicenantia > Aminicenantales > Aminicenantaceae. Next base: position 648,150 of record CP070750.1, read on the forward strand.
CTTTTTGAATTCCTCTGTGATGTTTCCTTCGTAAATTTCACAGTTGAAACAATCCAAGCCGCAGGGCGCAGTCAAACTTCTTTTTGTTACAGAACTCATTTTTTCCTCCATTTTATTTATATTTTTGTTTGGAATTAAAGCGTAGATCGGATTTGACCTTACCGATGTCCCGGTTCCCAAAATTATTAGAACGCTTTTAATAACAAACTGTCTTCGGTTTAGTGTGTTACTCATTTTTTCTCCTTTTCTTGGGATTCACTTAATGAGTGGGGAAATAGGAAAAAATGTGACAAAAAAAAAGAAAAAAAATGAATTATTTAGGCGAGATGATCTTTGATTGCTAAAATCTGCTGGCTTTCACGAAAGAAATGGATATCCTTGACCGTTTTTTTCAATTTTTTATACTCAGAGGGAAGATCGATACCCACGACATATTTTTTCATCCGACATGAGCAATTCCCGTCGGGTTTAAAGAGCACACATTCCTCGTTCAAAAAATGTTGGAGTTTTTTTCGACTCCGGGAGACTTTTTTTCTCACCGTGCTTTCCTGATCATCCACTATCATTGATATTTCTCTGTAGGATAAATCGGCGATATCGTACAGGACATAGAGAAGACGGTCTTGGTTGGACAGGCAGTGAAGAATGCCCGTTAAGCATTTATCGCACATCTCTTTTACCCATCTCCTTTTGTCTGCTTCCTGTTCAAACGGCGATTCTCTTTCTCCATTTCTAAAATATTCACTTAAATAGCGAGTCGAATAGACTTTTTCGTTCTTGGCTTGTCTTAAGATCACTCTGGAAGCGATAGCATATATCCATGTGGATATTTTCGATTTCCCTTTGAATGTTTTCAGACTTTTTAAGATCTCTATCCAGGCTTCCTGAGCTGCATCTTTTGCCATCTCTGGATTTTGAATCATCCGATGACTTATAGCGGAAACCAATCCTCTATATTCCTTGGTGATTTCTTCTTTGGTTGGAAGAGCTGTTTGCATAAGCGTTATTTTTTTAATTATTAATATTAAAATCACTCGCTGTCAATAAACCTATTTAAGTCAGCACAGATCCTGACGAGATTGGATTCAAGAAAGACGCTGGCGGAAACCTATGCTTCCGTATAAAAATACATTTAAAATTCAGGGTTATCCTATCAAAAATCGTATTTCAAACAATATCTGGGAATTCATAAAGTCAAAAAGTATGATTGATTGCCATTTTGGTATTTCGATAAATATATATACATCAGTGCAACTTCGAGAATACAAACAAAACAACTATTAATTGGATGAACGAAAGTAGTGGATGAGAAATCCAACGGCATTCGAAGTATCGAGTGTTCCTCGATTTTTACTGATTCAAGTAATTTTTTAATTATTGTTCGGCCTTGCTCTAACAAAAATCGGGATCGTTACGCTTTACTTTTGTAGACTATTACTTATAAAGTAGTTATTCTCATGGAGGGAGATAAAAATGGCATCAAACAGGAGAATTCTTGGCATACTCATCATCATTTGTTTGTTGGCTCAATGGGCTTGTATCACTTCTGATGAAGAAAACACGGTTCCAGGGAAAAATGGGGTTGTGGTTTCAGTCGACCAGTATGCCTCCCAGATTGGAATCGATATTCTAAAAAAAGGGGGAAATGCCGTAGATGCTGCTGTGGCAGTCGGCTTTGCCCTGGCTGTCACTTATCCCGCAGCTGGAAACATCGGAGGCGGGGGGTTCATGATCATAAGGTTCCCGGATACAAGAGAAGCTGTCGCCATCGATTTTAGAGAAATGGCTCCTGCGGGTGCCACCCCAAATATGTATCTTGATGAAAAAGGGAATTATGATCGTGCCAAAAGTTATCTCGGACATCTTGCTGTTGGCGTTCCGGGAACGGTCAAGGGATTCGAATATGCTATGCAAAAATATGGAAATCTTCCCTGGAAAGAAGTCATAGCGCCTGCCATCGACCTTGCTGAAAATGGGTTCGTGTTGAACAAAAGGAGAGCAAAAGCTTTAAACGGTTTAAAACAAATACAAAAACTCTCTAAAAATTTTGAAGATATGATCACAAAATCGGAAGAATTTTTCAGAATATTTTCCAAACCTGACGGATCCGAGTTTGTCGAGGGGGATATTTTTTTCCAGATAGATCTGGCGGAGTCTTTAAAATTAATCTCGAACCAAGGTTCCGCAGCTTTTTATGAAGGCAAAATAGCAGAATTAATCGCTCGAGACATGGAAAAGCACAGGGGATTGATCACAAAGGATGACCTCGCGAAGTATGAAGCTTTTGTGAGAGAACCGGTCAAGGGAAATTACCGAGGCTATGAAATCATATCCATGCCCCCTCCAAGCTCTGGCGGCACCATCCTTATCGAAATGCTGAATGTCCTGGAAGGATTTGAGCTAGGGGCTATGGAAAGATATGGACCAGAAGCTTTGCATGTGATTTCAGAAACGATGAGGTTTGCATATCTGGATAGGGCCAAATACATGGGAGATAAGCAATTCGGTGATATTCCTGTCAAAAGGTTGATCTCAAAAGAACATGCCCAGAGCATAAAAGAAAAAATCGACCTCGATCGCGCCATCCCAAGCAGCGAAATCGGAGAGGATATTTTAACTAATGAAAAAGCAAAAGAAACAACGCATTACTCGATCATCGATAAGGATGGGATTGCTGTGGCCACAACATACACCTTGAACGGCGGTTTTGGTTCTTTTGTCATTGCTGAGGGAACCGGAATCATTCTTAATAATGAAATGGCAGATTTCAACATGAAACCGGGTTATACAGATGATAAGGGATTAATAGGAACAGAACCAAACCTCATCGCACCATACAAAAGGATGTTGAGCTCGATGACGCCGACGATTATCGTAAAGGATGGCAAAACATTCATGATTACCGGCAGTCCTGGGGGCCGGACCATAATTAATACCGTTCTAAACGTGATTATCAACGTGATTGATTTTAAAATGAATATTCAGGAAGCTGTCAATGGATACAGGATCAATCATGAATGGATGCCTGATGTATTGATTGTGGAAAAAGAAGGAATAAACGAAGAAGTGATCGACTCTTTGAAGTCCATGGGGCATGAGATAAAAACCATAAGAAGCCTGGGAGATGCCCACAGCATATGTTTCGATCTTGGGACGGGAAAATACCATGGGGCCGCAGATAAAAGATCGTCTGGTTCAGCAATAGAATACTGAAACTGGAATGTACGTCGTCAAATGGTTTCGGGCAATCCGTTATATTTCCTAGCCTACAGATTTGAGTGCTTATCATACTCTTCACTCATATCATAGGCCAAGTCGGAAGGGAGGCTACAGTATAAATTGTGACCATATTGTGACCACCTTAGGTACACTTACCCACACCTAGGTAAACCAACAGATACAAAAAGTAAGATTCGTGAGTCGCTGATAAGATTGGCTATTACTTTGTTTTTCTAGTCCACTGCTCTATTCACTGAGCTACGGCCGCACCATATTTCAATTCATAGAAAATAGACGATTTAGGAGCCCTTTTAAAGGCTCCTTTGACAGAACTCGAACCTGTAACCTAGTGATTTATTCCCAATACTATTAGATATTACTTTTTCTCTTCTGGTGGCTGTGGGAGAGCGAGAGTATAGCCTAGTTGCAGGAAAGCATACAATTGGTTATAAAAAACCCAGTCCTCTGTTATTTTTCCATTAACAACAGTGATTATTTCAGCCCCATTCACACTCATTGTTTTGCCTGTAGGTGGAAGCTCACCCATGGGTGTTTGAAGAGGCCCATTGTTTGTGGCAGTCACTGTCCAGCGAGTTATAATCTTATCACCTTTCACAATTTGCTCATCGATTGTTGCAGTGAAATCGGGGTACGCAGTGCGTAAAGAAGTAACATACGTTTTAAAAGCATCGAGACCCACAATGTCTTCAGGTAGTGCTCGGTCATGACGCACAAATCCAGGAGCGAAAATTTCGTCGACTAACGCTAGGTTGCCCGCATTAAAAATTTCTAACATCTGTTCACCAATGCGGAGCGCTTCTTCCTCGGAAATCCCCTCAGGAGCTTCCTCTGTTGCCTGTTTTTGACAACTAAAAGCAAAACAAAACAGAATGCTCAAAGGAATTATCAAGAGTAATTTTTTCATTTAATCCCTCCTTGTGAACTCACCTCGTCACCAAACTGTGACTCTTTAATTTATATCATACAGTGAAACCAGATTCAATGAACAACATTTGATCTCTCCCCATATAACAAATTGGAGGAGGTGTCAAATCGAAACGATTGCCCCCGCTTTGAGCGTCTTATTTCAACTTTTTCAGCATGGCTTCTGCGTTGGTTTTTAAAGATTTCAAAAACTCTTTGTCAGGACGTGGGTCTGCGGGGATCTTCTCCAGAACGATCTCATAATATTTAATGGCGTTTTTCTTATCCCCTTTTTCCATATAAGTCTCAGCTAGGCTGTCATAAGTATTGGCCGAATCAGGATACAGCTCTATGTTGATTTTGAATAGGGAGATGGCCTTGTCATACTCTTTTTGTCTCAACAAACCGTAACCCAGGTTGTTCAGCCGCTCTTCAGCAATAAGAACATGTTTGGGCTTATCCGTCTGTATCTTGCGATACGCCTCGAGAGCTTTGGCATGATTCTCTCTAAGCACATATTCATAAGGTGCGACATAATCATCCAGGATACGCTTGGCTTTCTGGATGCGTCTCCCGATCTTTATTTTCAGACCAGTTGCAGAGTCATTGTCGTCTAAAGCAAATGTGAACATCGCTCCTGCCTCCGGTCCTATGAATTCATCCTCGGCTACAGGAAATACTTCAACCTTTCTATCATAAGTGCCTTCCACAAATAGACTTCCTTTATCTGTTGTCACTGTTTTGACTTCATCCAGATTGATCAGATAGCGCCCCTTGTAGACTTCCATCCTATCAGGCGCCATTTCAATGATTTCGACTTCTTTGGGCAGAAAATTATCCCAATCATATTCAGCGGCTATGCTTCTCAAAATTTCTGTATACAATGCCCCGCCGTTATCAGAATTTGCCATGATGGCAGCACCATAACCTTTGTCTTTATGGGCGATCAAATAGCAGCGAAAGCCTTCGTTGGCTCCTCCATGATTGAAATAGACTGCATCTTCCCTTTTCTGGAGAAATAAACCCAGTCCCCCAGTGGGAGAGACAAACGGGCTCAGCATTTCATCCATAAGTTCTTTGGATAGAACTCTGTTGGATTTGTTTTTCAACGAAAGCTGTATCTCGATCGCGAACCTGGCCAGGTCGCTGGGTGTTGTCCACAGACCAGCGGCCGCCATCTCTGGATAGGTATGCCTTTTTCCCTCAACAAGATTTCCATCGGGTCTGTATCCTGCGGCAGCATGACTTATCTTCTCTGGAGGAAGGGGCTGTTCATAGGTACTGTTATTCATTTCTAGGGGTTCCAAGACGGTTTCTCTCATGATTTCTGGAAAGGTTCTTTTCTCGATATCGATCATGGTCTGCTGGACGATGCAGTATCCTCCGCCGGCATAGCGGAATCTTAGCCCGGGCAGCATGTCCACACGAATAGGGGCAGAATTGGCAGGTGATTTGCCATCTAATAATTGAGCGAGAGTCGGCACCTCTTCATTTACGGCATAACCGCGAAATCCATGGACCGTGATACCGCCGCTGTGGTTTAAAAGATGCTTCAACATGACTTTTTTCTTTGCCGTGAAATCATTGCTGGGAAGCTTCCAGGTCACCAGTTTGTTGTTGATATCCTCATATAGGGAGAGTTTGCCTTCTTGAACCATTCTCAATGCAGCTATGGCTGCCACAGGTTTGCTTATGGAGGCGGCCTGAAAGAGGGTCATCTCGGTGACCGGATCGTTTGTTTCTTTATCCAGGACTCCATAGCCTTTTGCCCATTCTATTTTGAAATTATTGATCACAGCCACGCTCACTCCCGGAACCTTGTGGTGTTTCATCCGCTCATAGATATTCCATTTGAATCGATCTTTAATCGGGATGGGAGGCAGCAACCCGTTTTCTACCTTTTCGATTTTCGGCTGTATGTCATCTAGTGTGAAGATGGAGGAACCTATGGTAAAAAATACAAGTAAAAAGATAACGAACCATTTCCTCATGGGTTTTCTCCTTTCCTCATAGTTTTTCGTTTCTCCCACAGCTTGCGTCCCGGAGTATACATATCACACGTCAAACAGCAAGTTCAATGACCCAAACCAGCCTCTCCCTCGCATCTTCCACTTCAGAGAGGCCAAAACACCGATAAAGGCTTTTTGTCAATTTGGTCTGCCGTATGATATATAAACAATACGACATAAAAAGGGAGAAGTTATGAAAATATTCAAACTCTGGTTCTTTTTGGGGCTATCTCTTCTCATTTTTGTTTCATGTTCCAAGATTGAAGAAGATCCATTTCCGTCCATCCAGGAAGTCACTGGAATACAAGCAGGGGATATAACCTGGAATACCGGTGACATTGAAGTAAAGGATGAAAAGTACAGAGCGGATTTTGGGATTTTGAATGTTTTAGAAAACAGGGAAAAAGCCGATTCTCGGTCCATACATCTGCCGGTTGTCAGGATTCATGCCAAAAAGGAGAACGCTTCCGAACCTGTTTTCTTACTTGCCGGAGGGCCTGGGCAGACCAATATTTGGAACTCACCGCCAGTCTGGCTGTTGGAGAATCACGATGTCGTTATGGTCGGGTATCGAGGTGTTGATGGCTCAGTTTCTCTCGAGTGTCCTGAAGTTATCGAGGCAATGGAAGTAAAAGAATACCCTCTTTCCCATGAGAACATAGAGAAGCTGGGAAGAGCGTATTCTGAAGCCTATCAAAGACTGAACCAGGAAGGTGTCGACATCGACAGATACACGATGGTGGATGTCATCGACGATACAGAAGAGGCACGGAAGGCCATGGGATATGAAGGGATCAATCTATACAGCGTGAGCTATGGGACGCGCATCGCCTACATCTTTGGTCTGAGGTATCCATCGAGCATTCGTCGGTCCCTCATGATCAGCGTCAATCCCCCGGGTCACTTTGTTTGGGAACCCGATAAAGTGGATGAACAGTTGAGATATTATGCCGAACTCTGGAATAAGGATCCGGATGCCGTATCCCGCACGCCTGATCTTATAAAGACGATACAGGATGTCCTTGACAGTCTTCCGAAGAAGTGGCTTCTATTCAGGATTGATCCCGATAAAATTCGATCTGGAATGTTTATGTTTTTATACCACCGGGACACGGCAGCACAAGTGTTTGATGCTTTTGTTGCTGCCGAAGAGGGGGATTACAGCGGCCTTGCCTTACTCTCGTTCTTCTACGATAGAATGATGCCCAAAGCGCTCAATTGGGGAGACAGTGTTTCCAAAGCTTTGAGCGCGGATTATGACCCAGCCCGGGATTATGAGGCAGAAATGATGCCGCCCGATTCAATCTTAGGCTCCCCCATGTCAAAACTATGGGGCTTAATGAAATACGGAGGATGGCCGATCAAACCCATTTCCGAAGAGTATAGAAAATTACAGGATTCGGAGGTGGAGACTCTGATGGTCAACGGGAATATTGATTTTTCGACTCCTGCAGAAAACGCAAGGGATGAATTGTTGCCTCATTTGACAAACGGTCAACTTGTTATCCTTTCAGAAATGGGACACAGCAGTGATGTAGTGGACACGCAGCCCGAAGCTTTTCGTCATCTTGCGGAGACTTTCTTTTTTGAGGGAGTCGTTGACGATTCCCAATTTCAGTATGAACCCATGAACTTCACTCCCTCTCAGAGTGCGCCCGAAATGGCCAAACAGTATGTCAGGCGTTTTGCTCTGATGGGTGGAGGAGCCATCGTTTTAATTATTGTTATTATTATTTTGATAGTATGGTTGATCAAAAGACGCAAAAGGAGAAAAGAATAGACAAAGGAAGAATTCCTCGATATGTTCAGGGGCTATGTGTGTTTATGAGATATCGTTTGGATACTTTTTTAGTAAGCTTATGAATCTTGGATGGTCGCGCAAAGGATCAAATTTTGGGGCGTTCCGAAGTGACGAAGCAGAAACAACATCGCCTGCGAGGATCGACATCAGGTATTCCAATTTATCGAGAGCATTGTCATGAATAGAACTCGAACCCTTCATTCAATTTTGCTGTTGTCTGGAGCCTTCATCATAGCCTTTAACCTGGCGGTTGCCTTTCACGAACTGGGACACGCCACGGCTGTCCTTATTGACGGCGGACAGATTCAAGAGTTTGTCCTCAATCCCTTTTCCTGGAGCTGGAATTTAGGACGCGGTGTTCGGGATGTTTTGTTTACAGCCTGGGGAGGTGTGACAATCGGATTGGTATACACAGTTGTACCTTTATTATTTATCCGCTTGGTGAAGCATAACGGAATGAAACTGGTTATCAAGCTTCTCGCCGGTTTGGGCTTCTTGATCAACGGGATTTATCTGATCATCGGCGTGATATTTAATGTGGGAGATGGGGCTGAATTGACTCGTCTTGGAGTCAGTCCGGTTCTAGTCTTGGTGATGGGGATTGCCTTCGTTTTTATTGCTCTGATAATCTGGTCTAAGGCACAAGGAAATTTGGGAATTGCTCCCCGTGAGAGATTCTCATGCCGCCTGTTGGTGTTGATAACAGGTGTAGCCCCCTACATGGCCATGATCGTTCTGTACAATTACCAGTATAATTCAGAACAACTTGTCTTATGGGGTGGATTTGCCGCCACCGGTGTTGCAGCAGCTGGTTTGTTTGCCCTGTGTGGTCATCTGTGGGCCAAACAGGTGTCCAGTGGGTCTCATCCTATTGAGGTGTCTGGACTGAGTGGTTTCATTATGATGTTAATGGGTATCCTGATGGTTATGGCGGAGTTTCTTGTCTTCGGCACACCTCAACATCCTTTTTGACCTATCCAAAGATAATCAAATCCTCAAATGTGCCATATTTGGTCCAACCTGTCTTAACCTGTTTTTTTCAGGATCCATTCTCGTCAAGTATCTCCAGCATGCGGGCGGCTGTGTGGTTATCGGGATTATCTTTGAGAAAATTGACGATGAACCCCCGGGCCGGCTTCATAGCCTCTTCAGGTAGGATCTCGAGAAGAAGACGGATGACAGTCTCCCCGTCCTCAATCCTATCCAGAATGATCGACATAGCCGCCATGTTAAAGAACTGCTGCTGGCCGAAATTGTAGTCTTCTACGTGCTCCTGATTGAGTGAATTCCATACAACGACTGCCTCTTCCCAGCCCTTTTCCGATAGTGCCTTGAGAACCGGGACGCTAACCGGAGGTACGAAATCCTCGGGTTCAAAACCGAGCAACACATCCAGCGCCGCTTCGCCAAGATATCTTATCGGAGCCGGGATATAGTTGCACAGCACAATTACAGCTGATGATTTTTCCGGCAGTAGGATGAGGAACGTGTTGAACCCGGTGTCTCCCCCGCCGTGGCTTATGGTTTTTTCTCCTCGATGGCTTCCTAGAAACCAGCTAAGCCCCACAGCATTATCACTATCCTTTCCTCCAATCTTGAACCAGGGCTTCCAGAGCAGGTCATAGCTTGCGGGATCGAGAATCTTCTCTCCGGCATGGCTGCCGCGTTTCATATTTATGATGGCCCAATTGCACATCTCTATGGCGTTGGAATGGAGGGTAGAGCTCGGGCCATGCATCCTATTATAAGGATAACCCTCCCAAGCAACTGTGCGTACGGTCCTCAGATGACCTGATGCCCAGTTTTCGGGCAGGTGCTCCGGTTTGAGGAAGGTACTCTCTTTCATCCCGGCGGGATCGAGGATGTATTTCTTTTCATAGTCGGCAAACGACATGCCGGAGACCTTGGCGATCACATCGCCCAGACATTCAAATGCCATGTTGCTGTAGGCATGCCTTTTCCCCGGATCAAACCGCATCTTTTTGTCGGCCAGGCTGCGAACATATCGTTCCAATGCCCCTTCATCATATTGGGGATTGTCCCACTCGTAATCCTGAACATCCGGCATTCCGGAGACATGGCTGAGCATCTGTTGAATTGTTATATCTGTGTATCGTTCGTCATCGAGCTTGAAATATGGCAGATAAGTGGTGACTGGTGCCTCCAGGTCAATTTTACCCTGTTCGACCAGCTGCATTATGGCAGTCGCCACGAAAGGTTTGGAGATCGATGCCATATGGAAAAGAGTGGTGGTGGTCACGGGGTCTTTTGTTTCGATATTTTTGTAGCCGAAGCCCCGCGAATAAACGACCTCATTGTCTTTGACGATACCGATGGCAAATCCCGGCAGGTCATATGCCTGCATGACCTCTTCGATGAACGGAGTCAATTTGGCATCGAGTTGAGCCCCTGTTTCCCCCTTGAGTATTTCCTCACTGGAGCTTTCACTCTTATATCCGCAGCTGACCACAAGGGCTCCAGCTGTCAGGATAGTCAGGAATCGGATAATGTTCTTGTATAAGATTTTATTCACGATTGCCCTCCATTGCGTGGCGTTAGATCCTATTTCAGAAAATAAATATTATCTTTCGGCAAGAATGTTTCTTCTCTGACCAATTTGTATCCTGCATCTTGATAAATCTTCAAGAGCTTGCTTCGGGGAAACCATTCTCCAGCAGCGGACGGAAGTTTTTCCAGGCTCCCTTCGACAATAGCGATTATCCCATCCGGTTTAAGCGATTTCTTGATATTTTTAAACAGAGCGACTGGTTCAGCCAAACAGTGGACCACATTGACCATGATGACCATGTCCAGAGAGGCAGGAGGGAGTTTTGGATCGGTTAGGCCTCCCAGGATTGTTTTGACGTTCGTCAATCCAAGGTCTGCACAGCGCTTATCTATAGCCCGAAGATAATCTTTTTCGATATCATTCGCATAGATCATGCCAGTTGGGCCGATTCGCGATGCAATATGTACGGTGTAGCGCCCCCGCCCCGCCCCCACTTCACCGATGATCATGCCCGGCTTGATGCCGATCGTTTTAAGGATAAGATCTGGCGGCTGGCGCTCGTTGAGTCTGACTTCACGCGGAAGCGTCAGAGAATCCTTATCCTGTCCCAGGAGGGGGAAACAAGAAACCAAAAAAAAGAACCAAACGAAAACTTTTCCAAAGCTGGTGTGTTTCATGTGTTACCTCATGCGGATTAAAATCCTTTTGCTCAATACCCTTCCTTCTATACTCTACTCTATCATTATTTACGCAAAAAATATGCCAAAATGATTTCTCGAGGCCCCTCGAAATCTATTCTACTCTTTCTGTTCGCTCTCGAGCAGTTATGTTCAAATTCGAACAGAAGAATAAAAAGGAAATTCTAATTTATCGACAATTCCGGAATGCATTGTAACATTTCTCTTCTTCGTGCATATTATAATCTGAGAGACTATCTAGGAAATTTATGATCAGCTTTCAAGATTTGTACGAGACCTACGGAAATGAAGTCTACCGTTTCGCTCTTTGGCTCGCAGGGGATCCTTTAGAGGCAGAGGATATCACATCCGAGACGTTCATACGCGCATGGGTACGCAACAGCAAAATTCGCACAAAAACACTTAAAGCCTATCTCTTCACCATATCAAGAAATATCTATTTACAACACCAGCGAAAGAAAAAACGCCTGGTAGTCCTGGAGGATGTTCATCCTGATCCTGCTCCAGGTCCGGACAAACTAACTGAATCTCAAATCGAGTTACGGAAGGTTCAGGAAGTCCTCCAGACTTTGCCGGAGATCGACCGTGCCGCTTTTGTTTTGCGCGTTCAGCATGAACTCTCCTACGACGAAATAGCCCGCGTCCTGGAATTATCCCTTACCGCGACAAAAGTGAAAGTATACCGCGTTCGCAAAAAGCTGATCGCTTCAAGTATCGATAAGGAGGCTTAGGATTATGAATATAACACGAAATATTATTCTCGATCTATTGCCATTATATTTGGCTAATGAAGTGAGTGCCGATACCAGAGCCCTCGTCGAAAAGTATTTGGAAACTGACCCAGAACTCGCGAATGTAGCAAAGCAATTAGCAACATTGGAAAAGCCGAAAAAAATTCCTGCTCCTATTTCTCAGGATGATGAAATGACAGCCTACAAGAAAGCCAGACGGCGGCAAATTCTATACGCCATCATCTTGGCAGGGGTTCTATCCATACTGGCAATCTCCATATTAATGTTTTTTCTTCCCCCATCATGATGTCTCTAATACTGTTAATCACTGCAGGATTGACTCTTTTCAATCCCGTTCAGGCCTCTTCCCCTGCAAACGGAGAAATCGAAGGTATCTGGCTGGGAACTCTGAGGTTCTCCGGGATGGAGCTGCGGATTGTATTCACGATTTCCCGAAGTCCGGACAACATGCTCACTGCCACATATGACGTCCCTGAACAGAGCGCGACTGATGTGCCGGTCACTAAAATAACTTTTAGCGACAGAGAAGTGCGCCTTGAAATAATCCCTATCGATGGCGTATATCATGGAAAGCTTTCAGTGGATGGGACAAAGATTGACGGAAACTGGACACAGAGCGGCATGACGCTGCCTCTTGTGCTTGAACGCACCCAAAAGAAACTTGAAATCAAACGCCCCCAGGAACCGAAAGAACCGTTTCCGTACAGGATAGAAGAGGTCGTTATTAAGAACATCGACGCCGGGATAACGCTTGCCGGAACCCTCACATTACCTGATTTAGAGGGAACATCTCCCGCCGCACTGCTCCTTTCCGGTTCCGGTCCGCAGGACCGCGACGAAGCGGCTTTCGGCCACCGTCCCTTTTTTGTTCTCGCAGATTATTTAACACGAAGAGGCATAGCTGTTTTGCGTGTCGATGACCGGGGAGTAGGCGGTTCGACAGGGGACTTCGATAAAGCTACTGCCAAGGACTATGCTTCAGATGCTATGGTTTGTGTAACCTATCTTAAGAGCCGGAAGGAAATCGATCACGAACTAATCGGCTTAATCGGCCACAGCGAAGGGGGAATGATCGCACCGATGGTGGCCGTTCAATCTCCTGATATCGCCTTTCTTGTCTTGATCGCAAGCCCTGGAATGGCAATTAAGAACATGGAGTTTTCAGAGCAGGCAAGAATTTTGAAAGCAAATGATGCAAGTGATGACCTGATCGCAAGAAATCGGGCCGTGTTGGAAAGCCTGTTTGCGTTGATAAATCAGGAAACCGATAGCAAAATTGTACAGGATGAATTTACTTCGATTATTTCAGATTTTTTTAACGGATTAAGCGGAGAGGAAAAAAAGATAACAGGGATATCCGAAGAAAACCTGGAAGTCCATATTCACGACAAGTTTCGGAGGTTGCACTCGCCCTGGTTTCGTTTTTACCTAAACTATGATCCGGGGATAATATTACAGAAGATAACCTGCCCGGTGCTTGCTATTAACGGAGAAAAGGATGTACAGGTAACGCCCGAAGAAAACCTGCTGGCGATAACAAAGGCACTCAAGGCAGGAGGAAACAAAAATTTCACCGTAAAAGAACTGCCTGACTTGAATCATCTTCTGCAGAGCGCTGAGACGGGGAAAATTTCTGAATACGGAAAAATCGAAGAGACCATGTCACCGACCGCGTTACAAATCATCGGCAATTGGATTCTTGAACAGACTGGCGCCTCCCGTTTTATTTCACTTTCCCTACCTTGGTTTCCCATGTAGCCCAATCCCCGCCAAAGGGTCTGAGACCGAGGTCAGACGGACTGGTGGGAGCAGGAACCAGAGCCTCATACACCTGTTGGGCATGGGCCTGAGACCTGGTGAAAGCCGTGGCTGCCTTTGCCAGGTAGTAATTGGTTTCATTCCCGCTGGCCAGCAGCGCCTTGTTCAATTCTACTTTGCCCTGGTAGTATTCGGCATTCGCCAGGGAGTACAGATCATCCAATGCCGCATACCCCGAGTCGGTGAAGTTGAGATACATCAGCTTTTTATAGGCTTTGGCAATGCTCAAACTGGCTGCCTTTTGAGCCTTTTCGACTGCTTTTTTGGGATTCTCGGCAAGCGTTAGTTTATAAAAGGTATGAGTCCCTTTTATATAAGGATAGCTCGATCGCATCTCTTCGCCATTCGATGCGGTCGATGAATGGATCACACGGCCGGCCGGCCCTGTGCAGATATATGCCACGCCCTCATCCCCATCATCCGGTAGCAGGACCGAAACCCAGGAGTTCGAAGGACGGCAGACCTTGGCATCCCAACCTCCCTCTGGAGGATTGGGTGGAGCATCACCTGGGAAACGCAGCATCATTTTCACAAATTCCACATCCATGTGGCCGTGGTAGTTGTGGAGCATGTCCCAAAGCATGAGGTTTCGGGGTGCGGCATAAGCGCCGTATCCACCATGTTGTTTGATAAATCCCCCTTCTTTTGTCGGTTTCATCTCCATGTTCAGGTAGTTGTTGGTGGAATAAAGGAAATCCTTCTCCCCGAAGTCGCCGGGTTTCCGGACACTCTGAACGGCAGCTGTTTTTTCCACGACACAGGCGTTCCCATTGATATCGACAAAATGAAAATTCTCCGGGATGTTTATCTGCCAGGGCAGAAGCATGTCCCTTGCCTCATGGGCACTGTTTGCAAAACGCACGATGTGCGTTAGGGAACAGGACCAGGACAAGCCATAATTCGTGTCGATATCCCGAGGGGAACCGCCACCCCCGCTGTTTCCTACAAAAAGGCCTCGGTTATTCATCAAAAAATGGTCGCCAATCTCGCCAGCTTGGGCGCCACAAATATAATTATTTCCCTTATCCGGAAAGGCCAGTATGATTACCCCGTAAGCAGCTTCACCCGAATCAAGGGTATCCATACCGATCAACCGTCCATCTGTTGTGGAACTTCCCCACGCCGAACACACAGAACATTTTTTTACTGGGAGCGAATCCTTTTCTGCACCGGGCGGAAATGTGGAAGTCTCAGGATTGGGAAGAGTGCAGTTCATCAGCAAAACATCCGTGTAGGAAAGTGGGAAACCGGTCGCTGTGGCTCCATCGGCTATGCCTTTCATGATCTCGATATTTTCAGGCGTATATTTATGGATGTAAAACTGGTTTCCCTTCAGCATGTGGAGGACCTTTTCGCGACTGAATGTCTGCAGAGCCGAAGCCCATTTCGACTCTTTTTCCTTTTCTAAATAGGGCCCAACCTGCTGGCCGTACTGATACCCCATCTCATAATCGGAACCACTCAAAATAACAACCGGCAAGATTCCGGGGGGCAAAACATCTTCAACCCGGGTTTCGTTCGCCCTCAGGTTTGCTGTCATGCACAAGAAAATCAACAAGGTTAAAAATAGAAAATACGTGTACGTGCGATTTTCAATCTTCATCGTTCCTCCTTTATATGAAACCATTCTGTATTTGAGAAAAACATGCCGTCAATCAAAACGTAAGGACTTTATCAGCTTCCACTGTCCATGCGGCAAGCTGGCTCATCGAACTCATTTCAACGCGTTCGATCAAAGCGAGTCCTTTGATACCCCGCGCATCCGCGCAAGTGCCGCAGGCTTTCACCTCTGCACCCTTGTTGATCGAAGCCTTTAGCATTCGCTCGATGTTATAGTAACCTTGTGGGGTCGACTGTTCGGGAAGGCCGCAAGCTACGGCGTCTGCAAGCAGAAAAATATGAATATTCACATCGACATGTTCTTTTTGCAACATCATGACCATACGCAAGGCGTTATAGGCTTTTTCCGTACCATAAGGTGCATCGTTGACGATAAACAAGATTTTCATATGATATTCTCCTTTGAAACGTACAAAAACTCGACTCTATTCTAATCCTCCCTCTCCCCTGCAGTCAAAGCCAAAGATAGGAGAGAGACCAAGTAGTGACTACCAAACCATTTAAAGATAAAGACTAGCGTAAATCCAGGGCAGCGCGGATCAGGGCGAAGAAATTTTCGTCCGGGACATATTCCGGCACGCTGTTGCCCGTTCCCAGAGCGTAAGCCCCTCTTTCAGCCGCCCGTTCCAGCATGGCTTTGGACCTTTTGTAGACTTCCCCAGGCGGGGATTCGCATATAAAATTGATATCGATTCCCCCGATGATAGCCAAACGCTGATGGTATTTTTCATACGCCTGCTCAACCGGCATGATGTTGTCCTCGTAGGAGTGGCGGCCATCGAAATGCATGCCTTCGATGATATCTTCGATTATATTTTCGAAGTAGCCGCAGGAATGCAGAATGACCGGTTTGCCTGCTGCATGAGAAATATCGACAATCTTCTTGTACCAGGGAAAAACAAAACGGCGCAGCGCATCGGTCGAAATAAAAGTGCTGCTGATAAAGCCCCAATCGTCGTTAGCCAAGCAGGCCCCCACGCAATCATACGGGACGGCTTTTTCATAATACCGAACCAACCGGGACCCGACTTGAGCAAAAACATCCTCCACCAACTGCAGATTGTCATGGAGGTTGAAACACAGTGTGTCGAATCCCATCAATCTGATGACATTTTCCAACACCCCATCCGGAGTATACGGGATCAGTTTCATCCCTTTCGGCAAATCTGCGGAGAGCCTATTCAATAGATCATAGTTTGCATCTTCAGGATCCGGCCAATCGAATGCATCGAACTCCTGGCGATTGCGGATCACCGCCCCTTCATTCATCGAAAAGGTTTCTTTTGTCTCCCGGAGATCGGGATCCGAAAATTGAAAACCGGGGAGCAGAATGGTGGCGAAGTCATACCCCAGCTGGTAGAAGGTTTGAATGAAACGCTTGAACCACGCTTCTGGATCTGTCGGGGTGTATCCGGGCACCACCCGGCTGTAGATCCTCTCGTTAAAATAAAATTCGAACAAGGTTGGTCGCGAGGGAACTTCTCGCCTAAGGACCGATAATAAATTCTCGAAATTCGGCTTTCCTTTTCTCGCAGGAATTTTATTCCAGTTCATGGCCTTTCCCCGACCTTGCCCATTGTAACACCAGGCTTGCCAAACCTCCACCCCCCTATTTTATAACTCCAAGTTATAAAATAGGGCTTTGCAGCAATTTATATTACTGGAGGTTATAAAAATCTTATGTTTTATTTTCTTGTGTTTTTATTTTTTTGTTATATATAATGGCTCCATCCTGTGTATCATGTCTCTATTTCTGATTAAATCCAAAATATTAAGAGGAGGGAATTTATGAAAATCGAAAAAAAACCATGGGCTGTGATTTTAGGCATGTTGAGTGTCTTACTGTTCACGGCCTTGCCCGACACGGCACATGCCCAAATGGATGACTCGGGCATTGCTAAAGCCTTCAAGTGGCGCAACATCGGCCCGGCCAATATGTCCGGCCGCATCGCCGATATCGAGGCACTGGACAAAGATTTCACGACCGTGCTTATCGGGTCGGCATCGGGCGGTGTGTGGAAATCCGTGAATGCCGGCACCACATGGGAGCCGATCTTCGACACATACGGAGCCGCCTCGATCGGAGACGTGGCTTTTTATCAGGCAGATTCGGAAATCATCTGGGTCGGCACAGGGGAGAAAAATACCCGGAACAGCATTGCTTGGGGGGACGGGATTTACAAATCCACAGACGGTGGAAAAACTTTCACCCACATGGGGCTCAAAAGTACTCATTCCATCTCCAAAATCATCACACATCCTTCCAATCCTGACATCGTTTATGCCGCAGCCGGCGGACACCTCTGGGGATACACAGGAGATCGGGGGCTTTTCAAAACGACAGATGGTGGAAAAACCTGGAATAAGCTGACCAACGGATTGCCCGATGATGGGAAAACCGGCGCCATCGATTTGGCCATGGATCCGACAAACGAAAATGTGCTGTATGTTGGATTCTGGCAGCGGATTCGCCGGCCTTACCGTTTCGACAGCGGCGGCCCCAACGGCGGCATCTTTAAAACGACAGATGCCGGTGCCTCTTGGACAAAACTAACCAGCGGACTCCCGGAGGGAGATACCGGGAAGATCGGTCTGGCCATCTGCCGGAGCAAACCAAACGTGCTGATGGCATTTGTCGAACATGGATTCCAGCCCAGGGAAAATCTTGAGGATGGGACGGAGAATCCCGATTACAAAGATATGACAAAGCTGGGGACGGGCATTTACCGGTCTGAAGATGGAGGAGAAACCTGGCAGTACATGAACAGGTACAACAACCGCCCGTTTTACTACAGCCACATCTACCTCAATCCGATCGACGATAAGATCGTTTATGTGGTAACCGGAAGCTACCTTATCTCCTATGATGGTGGAAAAACCCTCGAGAGACAGAATACCGGTATTCATGGGGACTACCAAGCCCTTTGGTCCGACCCAACCAACAAAAACCGTTACTACATAGGAAATGATGGGGGATCGGCTTTGACCCACGATCATGGGAAAAACTACATCTTTTTCGAGAACCTCCCCATCAGCCAGTTCTACGCTATCGGAGCGGACATGCGCGATCCCTATTATGTGTACGGCGGGCTTCAGGACAATGGTTCCTGGGGCGGCCCTTCCATGAGCCGAGAGAGCGCCGGCATTCTGACCGACCATTGGTTCCGGATCGGAGGCGGCGATGGATTTTATTGTGCCGTCGACCCGACGGACTGGCGCACCGTGTATGTAGAGAGCCAGCAGGGAAGCCTCAGTCGTGTCAACGTGGAAACTCGAGAATCACAATCTATCAGGCCGAGAAAAGAAAATATCGTCAACTACGATGCCTATGTAACCGAGGAAATCCTGAAAATGCAGGAAGAAGCCGGATGGGGCAAGGATAATCCCTTCCGATTCAACTGGAACTGTCCGATCATCATCTCCTCACACAATCCGAAAACGGTATTTTTCGGCGGGAATTTCCTTTTCAAGACGGTGGATCGCGGCGATTCCTGGGAAATCATAAGCCCTGATCTTTCCACGAACGATCCTGTCAAGATCGACAGGAAAACCGGAGGGCTGACCGCAGATGTCACAGGGGCTGAAAACCACTGCTCGATCGTCACCGTCTCTGAATCACCGCTCAAACCGGGAATCATTTGGGCTGGGACAGACGACGGGAATGTCCAGCTCACAATGGATGGCGGAAAAAATTGGACCAATGTGCGGCCGAACTTCAAGGGTGTTCCCGAAGGAATCTGGGTTAGCCGCGTCGAGGCATCCCATTATGATACGGCAACCTGTTATGTGACTTTCGACGGCCACCGCAGCGACAATTTCATGCCATGGGTATTCAAGACCAATGATTTTGGAAAAACCTGGACCAGTATCCGTAGCAACCTGCCCGATGGACAGGTAGCCTATGTTATCCGGGAGGACCACAAGAACAAGAACCTTCTTTTCTTGGGCACAGAGTTCGGCCTTTTCATATCGACTAGCGGTGGCAAATCATGGGATCGTTTCATGAACAATCTGCCCACAGTGGCTGTTCACGATCTGATGATCCATCCTCTTCACAATGATGTGATCATCGGCACCCATGGCCGAGGCATCTGGATTTGCGACGATATCACACCCCTACAAAACATGAACAAAGAGATCGAGGCCTTTGCCGCTTTTCTTTTCGACCAGCAGATCGCAACGCAGTGGAGGAGTATCAGCCGGGGTGGTTCCCGAGGCCAGTTCTTTTTTCAGGGAGAAAACCCACCTCGCGGAGCCATGATCAGCTACTATTTGGGAGCAGACGCCAAAGAAGCGAAACTGACCATATCTGACTGGAAAGGCGAGCAAAATCTTGAAGTCGAGCTTAAAGATCAATCCGGTATCAACAAATACCACTGGCCGTTCCAGTTCGACCCTCCAGAGCTGAACGAGGAAGAAAAGGCACTGTTTGACAAATACACAAAAACCACGGAATGGGAGGAAAGAAGGGAGATCGGCGATAAACTAAGAGAATCCCTCGAGAAACGGGGCCAGAAATTCGCTGGCATCAACAGGAGAACACAAAAGCTCAACAACATCCCTGCCGAACCGGGTTTGTACAAAGTGATCCTGACAGTCAATGGAAAATCCCTTGCCAAATCTCTCACCGTTCGCACAGACCCGAAGTTCGATTGACACCGACTGATCAACAGGGCCATTACTCGATTCGTTGAAGGCTGGATGAAGCCTTAAAACAAAATCTTCTAAAAAAAAGCAACCTTTTTGAAGGGTGATGCGTTATATATATATGTTCTGGATTTCAAGACTAATAGGCAGTACTCAGGAATATTTGGGAAAAGCCGAAGGGAGATACCATGAAACTTTTGTCGAGCCACGATGAAATCTTTTTGCTGGCCATATTGAAACTCAAGGGCAATGCATACGGCATGAACATCCGGAGAGAGGTCTCAAAAGCGACGGGGAAGAACTGGTCGATCGGAGCCATTTATGATCCCCTGTACCGAATGGAAAAACGAGGTTTACTCGAATCTTATCTCTCCGATCCGACGAACCAAAGGGGCGGTCGGAGCAAACGGATATTCAAAGTCAAAAAGAAAGGGCTCGACGCCCTCTTCGAACACAAAAAAGCCCGGGACAGGTTATGGAAGGGAGTCAAAGCAGCCATTGACTCTCAATCTCATTGAGGAACAGGAGAAGCCCTTGGTCAAGATCAAAAAAAGTAAAAAGCCACCTCCGATTTCCCGGTGGCTTTTAAAGAGATTCTTATCCCCATACAGCAAAATTCCTCTTCTGGGTGATCTGGAGGAGGAGTTTTATCTCATTTGCAGCGAAACAGGATCGAAGAGTGCCCGCCGCTGGTACAGATGGCAAGTCCTGAAATCGCTGCCATCTTCGATTTCCCATATTATCTACTGGAGGACGGGAATGTTTAAAAATCATTTAAAAATCGCCTTGAGGAGTATCGGGAAAAACAAGGCCTATTCCTTCATCAACATATCAGGCCTAGCCATCGGGATGGCCTGCTGTATCCTGATACTCCTCTGGATCCAGGATGAGCTGAGCTTCGATCGATTTCACCACAATGTCGACAGATTAGGAAGAGTTGTGGCTGAAGTCGGGCATTCCGGACAAAGGCCGTGGGCCGTCACAGAAGCCCCTCTCTCTCAGGCGCTGAAGGAAGAATTCCCAGAAATCGTCCAAGCCACAAGGGCGCAGTTGGGCCGACAGTTTCGCGTGAGATATGGCGAAAAACGATTCAACGAAAGGAATAACATTTTTGCCGAGCCGGCTTTTTTTGAAATGTTCACTTTTCCTTTTATCAGGGGGAACCCAAAAACCGCACTGAGCGGAAAACGGTCTGTGGTAATCACAGAAAATATGGCACAAAAATATTTCGGAGCAGAGGACCCGCTGGGAAAGATGCTGAATTTTAATGATCGGATCGATTTTCAGGTCACCGGTGTTCTGCAAAATATCCCGAAAAATTCCCACCTGCAGTTCGATTTTGCGCTTCCCTTCCATATGCTGGAAGACCTCGGCCAAGATATCCATAACTGGGGAAACTTCAATTTTTTCAGTTATGTCCTGCTGGACAAAACCACATCGGTCGAAAGCGCAAGTCGAAAGATCTCCGGCTATATGAGAACGATCCAACCAGAAAACGACACGCAGCTATTTATCCAACCGCTCGGACGGATCCACCTCCATTCGGATTTCGAATACGATGTTTTGGCCGTCAACAACAGCGACCACAAATATATTTACATTTTTGCCTCGATCGCTCTTTTTGTCCTGTTTATCGCCTGCATAAATTTCATAAACCTGACAACCGCCCGGTCGAGAAACAGGGCCAAAGAGGTTGCGATGAGAAAAGTGGTCGGAGCCAACAGAAAGAACATCATCAAGCAATTTTACGGGGAATCGCTGGTTTT
The DNA here is from genome assembly GCA_020348385.1 of Candidatus Aminicenantota bacterium. Lineage (GTDB taxonomy): Bacteria > Acidobacteriota > Aminicenantia > Aminicenantales > Aminicenantaceae. The sequence continues at coordinate 669,913 of CP070750.1, forward strand.
TTCCTTTGTCGCTTTTGGTTGCGCTCTTGCCCTTGTTTTCCTTTTCCTTCCCTTTTTCAACAACCTTTCAGAAAAGCGTTTGACCTTAGATGTGAGCGGCGATATTTTGATTCCCGCTTGGTTGTTGGGTATCGCTTTTTTTACCGGATTTTTGTCCGGCAGCTACCCCTCCCTATACCTTTCATCCTTTCAACCCGGAAAAGTTTTGAAGAGGGCTTTTACGGCTGATCCAAAGAGATCGGTTTTCCGCAAGGTTTTGGTGGTGGTGCAATTTTCCCTTTCGATTTTCCTGATTATCGGGACGACAGTCGTTGACAACCAGATCGATTATATCCGCAACAGGAAGCTGGGTTTCGAAAAAGAAAATTTGATTTATATGCCGCTTGTCGGAGGGATACGTCAACAATATGAGACCGTAAAAAACGAATGGCTGAAGAACTCAAATATCGTGAGCGTGACAGCGTCTTCGAACCTTCCATCCTTCGGAAGGAACTGGGCAACCGACAATCTGGATTGGGAAGGAAAAAACCCGGAGGAAAGAATTCTCATGCAAGGAGTGGATGTCGATTATGATTTTTTCGAAACCTTTGGAATGCAGATGACCGAAGGAAGAGGATTTTCCAGAGAATTCGTGGCGGATGAGAACAGTAGCGTCATCCTTAACAAGACAGCCATAAATACCATGGGGCTTTCTTCTCCGGTTGGAAAGCGATTATCGATCGGCAATTGGCAGGGAACCATTATCGGTGTTGTCCAGGATTATAATTTCAAGTCCCTGCACAATAAAATCGAACCTCTGATCCTCGTGATGATCAACCGTCAACTGAATTATATGTTTGTCCGGATCAAGAGCCAAAATTTGTCCGATACCATAAAATTCCTGAAAAGCCAATGGGAACACCATAATCCTCAATTCACCTTTGAGTACGGCTTTGTCGATACACTCCTCGGCAATTTGTACGCAAACGAAGAAAAAGTGAGGACTCTTTTCAACTATTTCACCTTTTTGGCGATATTCATTTCCTGCCTGGGTTTATTCGGACTGGCGTTTTATTTGACAGAGCAGAGGACCAAAGAAATCGGGGTTCGCAAGGTACTCGGTGCCTCCGTTCCGAAGATCGTGACGATGTTGTCAAAAGAATTTTTAAAATGGGTGCTCTTCGCCAATATCATCGCCTGGCCTGTGGCTTATTATTTCATGGACAAATGGCTACAGAATTTTGCCTACAGAACGGGCTTAAAAATTGGGACATTTTTGCTGTCCGGAGCTCTGGCATTCATGATCGCCCTGCTGACGGTCAGCTATCAAACCATCAAAGCGGCTAACGCAAATCCCGTGGATTCTCTGCGGTATGAGTGA
>CP070750.1:671372-699451 GCA_020348385.1 Candidatus Aminicenantota bacterium
CCCGCGTCAATTTGGAAAAGGCTCAATTCTTTCTCCTATTTTCCAAATCTCCTTGAGCTTGGCATAGATGACAAAACCCGTGTAACCATCCAGCAATGAGATGACAAATCCTGCAAACCCATCTAGAAAACCTGCTTTTAAAAAATAAGATTTCATAAACCGGAAAAAGGGAAGAAAAGCCAGATGATACCAGTGGCACTTTTTGTTATTTGTGTACAGCTTTTGGGCTCCGAGGTCGGAAAAAGTATTGATTCTTCTCATGTGATCGGCGATGTTTCGGTAGGTGAAATGGTAGAGAGGTCCGGAGAGTCCTTTGACCTCTCCCTCGATCACCAAATCCTCGTGCACATATTCCCCTTCCCAACGGGCCAAGTCATTACGAAAGAGGCGGATTTTTCGGTCGGGATACCAAACCGTGTGCCGAATCCAGCGACCAAGATAAAAAACCTGGCGGGGCATGGAAAAACCGGAATACTGGGTCTCCTGGCTTTTCAACTTCATAATCTCGTCTCTCAGTTTAGGGGAAAGCCTTTCATCGGCATCCAGGGAAAGAATCCACGGATACTGAGCTTTGCCATTGGCAAAATTCTTCTGATCCGCAAAGTTGGTCCATTTCCTAAGGAAAACACGGTCTGTGTATTTTTTTGTCAGTTTCACCGTATCATCATCGCTGTATCTGTCCACAACGATGATCTCATCGACAACCCCAGCAAGGCTTTTCAGGGTAGGCTCGAGGCGCTTTTCTTCATTGTAGGTAATGATGACAGCTGATATCTGCATTGTTTTATGATATCACATTTTTCGCGTCGGATTAAAGCAAGGAAAGAACGCTCACGTCCTGGGATAAGCATTGAGATCCAAGGAAAGAGTCAACTCTTCACCGGTGTTGATTTTCTCAACTGCAAGAGCAGCAACCATGGCGGCATTGTCCGTGCAAAGTTCAGGAGAGGGGATAAAGGATGGCAGCCCAGTCTTCTGGGCTAAACGGGCAAAATCTCGTCTCAACTTCTTATTCCGAGCTACCCCCCCACATAGGATGAGCGCACTGGGTTTAAAAATTTTGATCGTTCGGCGCACGTTATACAGCAATGCTCCGATCACAGCATTTTCAAAACTGGCCAATAAATCCAAAAAAGAGGGATGTGATTTGGTTATGCGATTTTGTTTGATCGTTCTCAGGGCAGCTGTTTTGAGGCCGCTGAAACTGAAGTCCATGCTCTGGTCTGTCATGTGGGGCAGTGAAAAACTAAATGTACGGGGATCGCCCTTTTCTGCCATTTTGTCGATGAGCGGTCCCCCCGGGTAGCCTAAATCGAGATATTTCGCTATCTTGTCCAGAGCTTCGCCTGCCGCATCGTCTCTTGTCTTCCCTATCAGTTGATAATGGAACTTTTCCTTCAAAAAGAAAAGAGATGTATGTCCCCCTGAGACAAGAAGCGCCAGACAGGGAAAAGGGATTTTCCTGTTTTCTAAAAAAGCAGAGTGGATGTGAGCCTCCAGATGATCCACAGGAACCAAAGGCTTATCGAAATAAAAAGCCAGGCCTTTGGCAAAGGAAAGCCCGATAAGGAGGGAACCGATCAGCCCTGGCCCTTGGGTCACGGCATAGGCATCTAAATCTTGGACAGTAAGTTTGGCCCGCCGCAAGCCTTCATCAACAACATACCCGATAGAAACAATGTGCTGACGGGAGGCCAGTTCAGGCACCACACCACCGTAAGAAGCATGGATTTCATCCTGGGACAAAACCACATTGCTGAGGATCTCGAGTTTGTCATCCAACACTGCAGCTGATGTTTCGTCGCAGGATGTCTCGATCCCCAGAATCAACATTTTTCAGTCCTTAAAAGAAGCCAAGTTTAACTCAAACGGAGGTTTGGCGATACCCTTTTCGGTGATGATGGCCGTTATATATTTAGCCGGGGTCACATCAAAAGCAGGATTATGGATTTCGATATCAGGGACGGTGATACATTGCCCAGCAAGTTGTTTCACTTCCTCCTGATTTCGCTCTTCGATCGGAATGGCATCCCCATCTGTCAGACTGAAATCGATGGTATTCAGAGGAGCAGCCACATAAAACGGCAGGCCGTGTTCCTTTGCCAATACAGCGACAGAATAGGTGCCGATCTTGTTAGCTGTATCCCCGTTCTGCGCTATCCTGTCTGCTCCGGTGATGACCGCTGAGATCTGGCCTTTTTTCATCAAGTGCCCGGCCATGTTATCCGTTATCAGGACAACAGGAACATCATCCTTATTCAATTCCCAGCAAGTCAACCTAGCCCCCTGGAGAAGCGGCCTCGTTTCATCGGCAAAAACACGGATTTTTTTTCCCTGCTCAAATGCTGCCCGGATGACTCCGAGAGCCGTGCCGTATCCGGCTGTTGCCAAAGCTCCGGCATTGCAATGGGTCAGGATGTTTTGTCCATCTTGGATCAATTCCCTCCCCCAATAGCCTATTTTTTTGTTGGTATCTACATCTTCTTTGTCAATGGAGATCGCCTTCTGAATCATTGTCTCTTTCAGCTGCAAGAGAGCCAAATGTTTATGGTTATCAAAAGTTTGTTTCATTCTCTCGAGTGCCCAGAACAAATTCCGGGCCGTAGGTCGGGTATTTTCGAGACGGGTCAAAATACGATCGAACTCTCCATCCCAGTCACCCGATTCCTCCATTTTTTGCACACCCAGAGCCACGCCATATGCAGCGGCAACACCTATGGCGGGGGCACCGCGAATGGCCATCTGTTCGATGGCTTCGGCAACCTGGATGTGGTCAAGGCATTCGAGATACACCTCTTCCGCTGGAAGCAGCCGTTGGTCGATCAGAATGACTCTATCATTGTCCCAAGTTATGGTCGGAAGCATGTTTCACCTCTTTTTCCAATCGGGGGCCTCAGGACCAGACCAGTTCCATTTTTTTACCCATTGCATGTAAAGAGTGCGGAATTCCTCCCAATCCTCAGAGGATAATTCCTGTTTCAGTCGCTGATAACAAAACACGATCTGGAGATCATTATCACGAAAAATCTCTTGGCTGGGAAGTCCCAACTCTCTTGCCATCACAGATTCCTCCAAGCCTCTCCTGTAATCGCTCATGTGGCCGAGTATCTGAGCCTGGAGATAATGGTAAAAACCACAGCTGAGGTCTTTATTCGTCAGTTTTTCGACCTCCCGGAACAATCCTGACAGAAGCCGCTCCTTTTGATTCCCCTCCTCACGAAGGGCTCTCTGAAGAGCCATATCCGTGTACTTCTGGGCCGAGGATATTGTTACCGGCCTTAACTTGGACTTATCGACAAGATGGGCGTATATCTGGAACGCCGATTGGGCGAGTCCCATTTCTTGCATGGCAGAGGCAAGCCCGAAAAGAGACACCCATTCAGCCCATTCTTGGCCCCTGTCGAATCCATACGAAAAGGCTGCTAGAAAGCTTTGTTCAGCTTCCTCCCATAGATTCAGGTGCAGTTCAGCCAATCCTTTGAGCATGAATGCCTGAGAAGACGGATTTTTAGCCACCTCTTTTTCCGCCTCTAGTAAGGATTTTTTGTAGGCCCCGATCGCTAATTCCGTATTATACGCGCGGGAGGATTCTTGGGCTTGGACATAATAGAACTTGGCATCTTTGAGATGGGAAGCGCAGGAAAAGAGAACACATGCTATCGGAAACAGAAGCAGTATTCGTTTGTATTTTTGCATGACAGATCAATCAATCCATATCTTTGCTAAGCTCTTTATTTATGATTTCCTCGAGAGCCTTCTGGACAGATGCTTGGGTGATCATGTCGGCGCAAAAAGAAGCCATTTCCTTGGCAATGGATTCCAGTCCTTCCATAAACCGCCCCTTTTCTTCAACCGCCTCGATATCGACAATAGCCTGTGCTATTTTTACGTCATATTGCTGGGCAATACCGCGGTAATTCTGGGATATCAATTCCTGATGGAACAACCCTGAAAGAAAAGGGTCCTCTAACCCAACGATGGGATAAAGGCTATAGAAGAGTTTTCTCAACGCAGGCATATCTCTAGTTTGTATCTCCTCAGCAAACGCATCGGCTAAATCGGAATGATCAGAAAAAAAATTGAGGATGAACTCATCTGATTTGACTTTCACAAAAGAAGGATCAAGCCAGACCTCCCAAGAAAAAATCTCTTCCCCCCATTCCCGACTGCTTTTGATGGCCCAAACCAAAGCGGCCGATAGGAGAGGAAAATACAAATAGCGGGACTGGGGAAAAAAGCGGGCGACAAACCGAATCCCTTCATGGACTATTTTTTCAAAAGTCTTCTTGGTCATATCACCTGTATCATTCATTTTTATCAAAATTCTTCCATAATATCCACCCATCCCGGTCAATCCGCCCCACCCCTGCATTAAAGGAGTCGCAAAGGTGTAGCCTATGGAGCTATCCTGAAATTTCGTACTTACCTTGAACGTAGGGGTGGGGAGGGTTGGCCAGGTTATTTGATACGAAGAAGGGCCAGAAAAGCTTCCTGGGGAATCTCGACGGATCCAATTTTTCTCATTCTTTTCTTTCCCGATTTCTGCTTTTCCAAAAGTTTCATTTTCCGCGTGTAATCTCCACCATAAAGTTTTGCGAGCACATCTTTCCGGTAGGCCTTGATGGTCTCTCGAGCGATAATCCTTTTTCCTAGAGCGGCTTGAAGAAATACATCAAATTGTTGGCGCGGGATGAGGTCGCGCATGTGAGCCACCAGAGACCGTCCGATATGGTAAGCCTTGTCCTTGTGAACGATCAATGACAGCGCATCCACAGGTTCTCTGTTCACCAGAATATCCAGTTTAACCAAAGGAGCTTCACGATATCCTTCGAACTCGTAATCCATGGAAGCATAACCTTGGGAGACAGATTTCAGATTGTTGTAAAAATCGAACACGATCTCATTAAGAGGAAGTCGATAAGTCAAAAATATCCGTTGGGAGCTCACATATTCCATCTTTTTCTGTTCACCCCGACGACTCTCCAATAGTTTAAGAACAGACCCCAGATATTTCTCCGGGACCAGAATCAAAGCTTCGATCACAGGTTCTTCAATCTTTTTAACCTTGTTTGCAGAAGGAAGCTGTGAAGGATTGTGGATTTCCAGGTCCTTTCCTTCGACGGTCGTCACGCGGAAACTCACACTGGGAGCGGTGGTGATGAGGTGGATATCGAATTCTCGTTCAAGGCGCTCCTGGATGATTTCTCTGTGGAGGATTCCAAGAAATCCACATCGGAATCCCAAGCCCAAAGCCGGAGAATTTTCAGGTTCGTACTGGAAAGAAAAATCATTGAGCCGGAGTTTTTCCAACGCTTTTCGAAGGTCTTCCACACCGGTCTCGCCAGCAGGATACATACCGCAAAATACCATGGGTTTGATATCTTTGAATCCCGACAAGGGATATTTGGTTCTCCTGTTTTTTTCTGTAAGCGTGTCCCCGACGCGTGCATGGTTCAATTCTTTTATGCCAGCGATGACATAGCCAACCTCTCCGGCAGAAAGCGAGTTGACCTCTAATTGTCTCGGGGTCAAATAACCCACTTCCTCCACGCTATACGTGGCTTGATTAGCCATCAGCTCGATTCGTATTCCAGTCTGTATGACACCGTCAAACACACGGACCAGTATGATCACACCTCTGTAGGAATCGAACCAAGAATCGATCAATAATGCCTTTAAAGGAGCATCCGGATCGCCAGCAGGTGGAGGGATGTTTTCAACGATAGAAGAAAAGATCTCATCAACGCCACATCCCGTTTTAGCGCTGGCCAAAATTGCATCATCGCTCTTGAGTCCGATGATGCTTTCCAGTTGCTCCAACGCTAGGTCTGGGTTTGCCTGAGAGAGATCGATCTTGTTAATCACTGGGATAAGAACGAGGTCATTCTGGAAAGCCAGGTAAGTATTCGCCAGAGTTTGAGCTTCGACGCCTTGAGAGGCATCGATCAAAAGAAGGGCCCCTTCGCAGGCGGCAAGACTCCGTGAAACTTCGTAGGAAAAATCCACATGACCGGGAGTATCGATCAAATTGAGAACATAGTCTTGATTGTCGGGTGAATGATAATAAAGGCGTGCGGTCTGGGCTTTGATCGTGATTCCTTTTTCCCTTTCCAAATCCATCATGTCAAGCACTTGCTCCCGCAGTTCACGGGAGGAAAGAGCCCCTGTTCTTTCGATCAAACGGTCCGCAAGGGTGGATTTGCCGTGGTCGATATGCGCAATGATCGAAAAATTCCGGATGTTTTTCATCTTGACTATTCAGCCTGGATTCACAAAAATACCGACAGCTATTTTCTTCAGCAATTTCAGGAAGTTATCCTGACATTGTTACAGAATACTATAATAACGATTCCCAGAGTACCATTTTTTCGAGATTACAAACATTTTTATGTAGGGTGGGGTGGGTTGGCCATCGGCAGGTCCACTATCTTGGCTTTGTCCCAAAGTATCGGAACATGTAGCAGGCAAAAAAAGGTGCAGAGACATTTCCTTGCACCTTAAGATGATAACTCGAACCCATTATTTTTGGGCATCTGTACTTTTTTGAATGTATAGCACAGAAGGGAAATCCGGCTGAGCAGAACTTGACTTTTCAAGAGGACTCGAGTACCTTTGGTACTGCATTAAAAGAAAATACCCTCGAGGAGGTTCCTATGTTCTTATTCGGTCCTGTCGGCCCTACTGAACTGGTTCTCATCGTTTTGATCGTAGTCATCATATTCGGGGCTCGACGACTCCCCGAACTTGGAAAATCCTTAGGAGAAGGTATCAAGAATTTCAGGAAGTCCATCACATCAAAAGAAAAAGAGAGTGAAACAAAGGATGAATCTGAACCTTCTTCTAAGGAACAATGAGACGCACGATAGAAAAGCTTTCTCAACAAAGAAAAGAAAAACAAGATGTTCTTGCAAAAGAAATCGAGGGATTAAAAAAACAGAGCCAAGAACTTTCTTCCTCAGATAGCAACATCCGGCTTCAGCATCTCCTGACCCGCATGCAGGAGCTGGTCTCCGAAAAAGATGTTTCCCCAGAGAATTTTAGGCAACAAGTGTCCCACACCCTCACAGAGTTCCAAAAAAATCTAGACAAAAACATCGCGCAAACTCAAGACTTGTTTTTGTCCTTTGTCAGGCTCATCGAAGCCAACATCGCGTTGATGGACGCCAAGGACAAGGAATGGGATGCCCTCGGGAGCAACCATGTCGGGATGATCTTCAAAAGCATGGAATGGCGAGTGGATAAGCTGGCCGTTGTTTACGAAGATGTGAACCTCCTGATGAAAAAATTCCTTCTCCTCAAAGAACAATTGGATCGACTGCTGGGTGTGCTGGAGGAGAAGAACCTCCCGACACAAAAACAAGTCCAAGAAATCCTTGAGCCGCTCCAAGACTGGCACTATGCCGCTTTCGAGAACCGACACCGGGGGAATGAGGAAGAGGTCAAAAAACAGCAATCCCGGTTTCTTCCCTATTTTCAAGAGAAGGAAAAAGTCCTGGATTTGGGCTGTGGTCGCGGCGAGTTTCTCGAGCTCTGCAGGGATAACGGGATCGACGCTCAGGGAATCGATCTGAACGAACAGATGGTCGAGATCTGCCAGGATAAAGGATTGGACTGTCGAAAAGGAGACATCCTGAAATCTTTGGCAGAAATGTCGGACAAAACTTTGGGGGGAATATTCTCCTCCCAGGTGGTAGAACATTTATCCCCAGCCCAGTTGAAAAAATTGATCGAATTGGCCTATTTCAAGCTTGCACCGGGTAGCCATATTGTCCTTGAAACGATAAATCCTGCTTCCGTCTTCGCTTTGGTTCATATTTACTTTCTCGACCTCACACACCAGAAACCCATCCATCCTCAAACACTCAAATTCCTGCTGGAAAGTTCCGGGTTTGAGGATGTGGAGACAAAATACTCCCATCCTCTCGAACAAGAGCTGCTTCAAACCCTTCCGAGCGCGGATGAGACAGCCTCGATTTTGAACAGGAACATCGATAACTTGAATAGACTTCTTTTTTCTCCTCCTAACTACGCCGTCATTGGGCTAAAAAAGTAATCGGGATTTTTTGTAAATAATTCAGGCAAAAAATTTAGGAGAAAAGGCGAATATGTATGCAGGGTTCGATCTGGGGGGCACAGCACTCAAGTTTGGAGTGGTTGATGGAGCGGGAAAGGTCAGGAAAGAGTTTCAAGTCAGTACGCCAGAAAATGTGGAAAAACTCCTCCAACTCCTTGAGGAAATCTGGGGAACGCTCAAAAACAACCTCCAGCAAAAAATCCGGAGTGTGGGTTTCGGAATTCCAGGAATTTTTTGTTCCAAAGAACAGAAGATACTCCAGTCACCCAATTATCCCGACCTCGACAACTTTGCCTTGGTTCCCGCACTCTCTCGGTTTATCGACGTCCCGTTTTGTATAAATAACGATGCGAACATGGCCGCCTACGGCGAATACAGATGCGGAGCCGGCCAAAATGCCCACAGCCTCGTCCTTTTGACAATAGGAACAGGGGTCGGAACCGGGATCATTCTGAACGGGGATATCTGGGAAGGAGCGTGCGGTTTTGCAGGGGAATTGGGACATGCCGTGGTGAATCCCAAAGGAGATCCATGCAAATGCGGCAGCCGGGGATGCCTGGAAACAGAGGTTTCTGCCCCAAAAATAGTGAAAAACTACCAAGCTTACAGCAAAAGCCAACAAAACATCACAGCAGAAGAGGTTTCACGCAGAGCCAAAAACAATGAGAAAGCGGCTCGACAAGCTTTTGCTGACGCCGGGCGATACTTGGGATTAGGTCTGGCACTTGCTATCAACCTCTTGAATCCCGAAAAGATCCTCCTAGGAGGAGGTGTGATGAATGCCTCCGAATTTCTGTTCCCCCCGGCCATCGACGAAGCCGCAAACAGGTCCTTCAAAGGCTCCTTCCAATGTTGCAGCATCGAACGCGCTACCCTGGGAAATAACGCGGGATTTATCGGAGCTGCTCTTTGGGCCAGAAGACGAGCCCAAGTTCATTCTATATCGACAGGCTAAGCTTTTCTGCTGCTCATACCCCTATTTTCAGGGATTTTTGCAGAAATCATTATTGGCGGGGGATATCTCATTTTCATCATCCATGTGCTTAAAAAAGAAACAATCCGGCTCTTATATCCAAAATTATGAATCAAAACGAGCTATTTTCCAAATTTATTGTATGAACTGCGAGCAGAACTCTCGGGATTTGCGACATGGCATAGAGAAAAGATAATCGTCCAGACCGGATCCAACGTGACCATCAAGGTGGAAATGGTCCCCGCAACTCTAGAAGAGGAGGTGACCGTTACAGCTTCAACGCCTGTAGTGGACATGAAAAAAACCACGATCGCCTTGAACCTGACTGTGGAGGAAATGCAAGCTCTGCCCACATCACGGGACCCCTGGGCCATTCTGGAATTGTCCGCCGGCATGAGCCAAGACAGGGAGAACATAGGCGGATCGCAGTCCGGCCAACAATCGACCTTTATTTCCTGAGGTGTAGGAAGGGCCAGCGCCAACTGGAACATGGACGGGATCGACACGACAGACCAGGTCTCGGAAGGCGCTGCTTCCCAGTATTATGATTTTGATGCATTCGAGGAAATCCAGGTCCAGACAGCGGCCACAGACATCACGTCTTTCACCGCCGGTGCCCAGATCAACCTCGTGACCAAAAGAGGATCGAACCGCCTCAGCGGAGGGGCCAGGATGTATTACACCCACGAGGATTTCCAGTGGGATAACACACCTGCAGATTATGAAGGAGAAGGCGCGGAACGGGTCGAAAGAATATACGATTACGGCGTGAACATCGGCGGGCCCATTATCCGCGACAAGCTGTGGTTCTGGGGTGGATTCGGCACACAGGATATCAAGAGGATCGACCTTGCGAATATCACAGCCCACCAAAAGCTGCCCAACGTCGAATTCAAGCTGAACGCTGTTTTGGGAAGGCACAGGCTGGAAGGCTTTTTCAATTTCGCCAACAGCATCAAGAAAAACCGGGTTTCCCACAGTATCGTTGATGGTCCAGGGGCTCGGTACAACCAGTCGGGGTCCAAACCCATCTTCAAAATCCAAGATGAAATCAGCGTCAGTGACAACCTCTTCCTATCCATAAAAGGCAGCCGGGCAGCCTTTGGATTTGACCTCAATCCGGTGGGCGATCTGGGTCCGGGTTCGATCTGGTACAGCGATGATGCGACAAACGTATACTGGAATACATACCGGAAATCGCTATACGACAGGACGCAGTACTTCGGCCAGGGATTGGGCAAACTTTTTGCCGATGAGCTGTTCGGTGCGAGCCGTGAGTTCAAATTCGGTTTGGAGATGAAACATGCCTATGGAATCAGGGTCCGGGAGTATGCCGAAACGTGGCTCCGGTACAGAGACTACGAGGCAAAACGAACACGATACGCCTACATCTACCGGAACAGCGACCAGGATTACCGCATCAACCGGTTCGGGGCCTTTTTCCAGGATTCCATCGATGTGGGAAGGTTCACAGTGCTTGCTTCTTTACGGTATGACAGGCAGTGGGTTTATTTCAACGAGCTGACTGTCCCCGGAACCAACGTATCCTGGTCACCCGTCCAGCTTCCCACTGTGACCATCGAAAAGGGAGAGTCCAATGTCATCTGGAACACCTTATCCCCACGGCTGGGCATTATCTACGACATCGCGGGTGATGGCAAAACCATGGCTAAGTTGAATTTAGGTTTGTACGGCTCCCGGTATGACTCGGGATTTATCAGCGATCTCTGCAGTACCTATGGTTACATTTACTACAATTGGACAGACACGAATGGCGACGAGCTGGTATCAATCGACGAGGTTGAAAGGCCTAGAGTACGCGACAGCTTCACACAGCTGGATCCCGATGATGTGACAGATAAAAACATGGTTTCCCCGAAGACCTTCGAGGTCACATTTGGCCTGGAAAGGGAACTCCTAGCGGATGTGGGCATCGGAGGAACAGTTATCTACCGCCGGAACTTCGATGACTACTGGACAAGAAACTACATGGAAGATGGAGACACGCTGAGGCTTCCTACTCCGGATGACTGGGAAATTGCCGGAGAAATCCCTGCCGAATACGGCGGATATGCCTACTGGGATTGGAAGGATGGCCTCGACTATTCGGATGAGACCTGGCGGTCGACACGTCCGGATTATTATGAAAGGTACCTGGGTTTCGAGCTGACCTTCAAGAAGAGATTCTCCAGCAACAGCAAATGGCTTTTGAACGGATCCTTCACGATTCAGGACTGGAGAAGGTATTATCCCACACGGGCTTCCTACAACAGCCCCACCAATGTGGAGCAATTGGACGGTGAATATGCCGGATACACTTCCGGCAGCAGTGGTGCAACCGAACAGTCCTTGAATCCGCGAAGGATGGCCAAACTCAGCTTTGCCTATCAGCTCCCATTAGCCATTAATGTGGGCGGAACCCTTACCGCTCGAGACGGTTACATCTTTCGAGACAGGTGGGAGGACCTCGACTACGAATTGGTCTCGGCGGACGATGATCATCCGATGGTGTACGCAAGCCCTTATGGTACAAACCGCCTGGATTCCCTCGTTATCATGAACCTCAGGATTGACAAGACCTTCCGAATCCAAGACAGGTTCGGCATCACCATCGCTGTCGACATGTTCAACGTCTTCAATGCCAACACCACGATCAGCCAGGAAGATGTTACCACCAACACAAATTTCGAGCAGATCTACCAGTATCTCAATCCCCGGATCGTCCGTTTCGGCGTCCGGTTCTCGTTCTGATTCAGCATTTAAAGAACAGGTTCAAAACTCCCTGCCCGGTTTAAACGCCGGGCGGGGAGTTTTTTTTTGCCCTTTTTCAGACAACTGTGGAGCATTGTAAAAAAAAGGTATAATTGTTAAGATAGTTTTTCAGCCGTAAAGCTATAGTATTCTGCAACTTTTATAACATGAAAGACGTTCCATATACATGATACAGGATTACAGTGCAACAGATAAAACTACATTCCAATTGGAACGGCAATCCAAGGAGGCCTAACGTGGGGAAGAAACTCTGCCAAATGCTATTGATTTTCTCTCTTTCCGCTGGACTCGCTCTGGCCGCAGTGGCTCAGGAACAAACAGGCTCCATAAAGGGAAGGATCACCGATACCGAGGGATTTCCTCTTCCAGGAGCATTTGTATACATCGATTCTCCATCCATGCTGGACATCCAAATTTACATCACTTCTGAGACCGGTCTCATTCACTTCCGCAATCTACCCGCAGGAACATACAGGTTGACCGTCGAAATGCCCGGTTTTAAAACAGTCAACATAGAAGACATCATCATCCAAGTTGGCATGTCGCTCCGATACCAGATCGCCATGGAAGTAACAACCATCGAAGAAGAAACAACGATCAAAATTCCCTCCCAGATGGGAGATCCCGAATCCATAAAAATATCGGGAATAATCGAGGAAAACCTGATAGGAAGAATCCCTATCAACCGAGACCTTCATAACCTCATCACTTTGGCTCCGGGAATCATCTCTGAGTCGACTTTTTTTCCAAAAACCTCGATCATTCACGGATCGACGGCTAGATCCAACTTGTACGCCGTGGACAATATGAGCCTGAACGACCCTGCTGGAATGCACCTTGTAACGAATGTCAATTTTGACACCATTGAAGAAGTGGAAGTGATAACAGGTGGCATCCCGACGCAAGTGGGAGCCGCAGAAGGAGGATACATCAACGTCGTTACCAAATCCGGGGGAAACAACGGAATCGGACAGGTCTTGGTTTATCACACAAGCGAAAGCTTGACTAACCCTCTTACATCTAAACAGGAACAAAGCTCCACCAGCGTTCCAGCCCCTGCCTTAGATAAGAAGCTCTGGGATTTTTCTCTTTCTTTGGGCGGGCCGATACTGCAAGATAAACTGTGGTATTTTTTGAATACGCACCTCATTTCCCAATCCCGCTCGACAGCCTTTATTCCCTGGACAGATCCTCACGGAAAGGAACATAAGGCCTATGATTGGGACAACTCGGAAAAGATGGCATTTATCAAGTTCACCAGCCAATTTGTCCCCTACCTTAAAGTCACAGCATTATTCAATTATGTAAACCGCAGCAGGCCTTTCCTAGATAATTTTCTCGACTGGAATGTCACAGCCGACGCAACCCGAAATTTGGACCATGAAAATCTCTTCCACGCCACCGGCATCCTTAACTACACCATCGACCAAAATACATCTATTGATATCAAGGCAGGCTATTTCTACGACAAGCTTCCCCTCTTTCTCCAGGAAAATGTTATCAGCGAACCGAGCTATGTCGATATAGGATCAGGGCACCTTTGGGGAAGCGGATCGCTCAATGAAAAACAGGTGAAAAAAAAGCTCCATGCAAGCGCTTATGTGACAAGATTCCAGGATGATATTCTCGGAACCAGCCATGAACTGAAGGTTGGGGGCGAGTATGAATTTTCTGGCTTCGAATCCATAGCATGGAAAGAAAACAACCTCACAATCTATTACAACCAAGGCAACCCTTACTTTTTCGGATTGAATCCTTCTCCCTCCACCTCCAATACCGTGGGCAAAGGGATGATTTCTTTTTTGATAGCAAGTAAGAGAGAGGATGAGTATTTTCCCAGGTTTGAACTGCAAAGGCTCAGTTTGGTTCTCCAGGATACGATAACGTTTGTGCAAAGATTTACTCTGAATCTTGGAATCAGGTTTGATCGGAGCACAACAACGCAAACCTCACTTATCAAATTAGGAAGCGGAAATCCTCTCTCTGTGACTCTGGGGGAAAATCTGATAGAACCCACGGCCAGCATCAATCCTTACGGCGAATTCCAAATTTCTCCTTGGAAAAACATGATAAGCTGGAATGTATTTTCTCCGCGTTTGGGATTCGTTTTTGATGTTTTCGGAGACGGAAAAAGCCTTTTTAGTGTATCTTATTCTCGGTATACGGAACAGGCGATTCTCGATTATGCCGTTTCTCTCAGTCAGACTGGACCGTCAAGCTCACACTCCTTCTATTGGTACGATGAAAACTTGGACTCAACCGTCGATGAGGATGACACATTTATTGCGTTTCCTGAAGATTATCGCCTCTATAATCCAGAATATGGCAAGAGTAGAATCGATCCTGATATCACATCTCCTCATACGAACGAAATCACGGTCAGTTTACACCAGGAAATATTCGCTGATTTTTCTGTCCGTCTCACATATATATCCAAGGATAAAAAAAATATTTTTGAAGACGTTCTTTACAGTATTGATTCGGAACAGGACTGGTACACGATCGACCTGGATACAGAGGGATGGTGGGTGCCGTTCCAAACCATCATTCCAGAAATCGATGGATATAAAGACAAACCCGTAACGGTTTATTTCCCAACGCCTGATGCTCCTCTTTTTTATGAGCGTTTTAAAAATGTGCCTGAACTCAGCAGGAAATACCGAGGATTCGAAATCGCATTCAAAAAACGCATGTCCCATAACTGGCAACTGATGGGCTCTGTCACTCTAAGTAAAACGACAGGAAACATTGGCTTAGGCTATTTTTCCAGTTCCGGATCAACCATGGTCGCGGATACGCCCAACTCGTTCGTGAATATCAAAGAAGATGCCAGGTTGGATTACGACCGTCCTTTCATCCTAAAGCTTGCTGGTACCTATAGGTTTCCGTTCGATATTCACATGAGTTTTTTCTACATGTATACCAGCGGAACTCCCTGGGCCAGGAGCGTGACTATTTTTCCCCCTTCTCAAGACGGAGCAGAAAACTCCGTGGCGGCCTTGCCGGTGACGGTATTTCTCGAGAATCCTGGAACAAGACGGACAGACCCATTTGAAAACATGAATATAAGGATCGAAAAAGAATTCGTCCTGTCCCGTACGAAAAGAATCAGCATTTTATGCGATGTTTTTAACGTTTTGGGAAAACAGTATCAGATCATCGTTAAAAACGACGGAGGATTCTGGTATCCTTCCGAGGAAAGTTCCACAAACGGTATCCGAATCGTGGATCCCAGCTTCAAAAAGGTTACATCGCTTCAAGGAGCAAGGTCTTTCCGCTTGGGATTGAACTTCAAATTTTAGGGATGGATCGCTTTTTTTAGAGATTCCAATTCATCGCGTGAGATATTCCCCCATACATAAGGAAAAACCAGCTTGTTATGGAGAAGCGGATCAGCTTCCTCATCAAGATATCCTCTAGACACGATCTTTTCCCAATCGGCAGTACCTGGGATAGGTGAAAAATAGGCTAAGCGAGCCTGTGCGCCGAGGTTGCGCACATTCAGGATTCCTTCCCTCACTCCCGAAACATTCTGATCGGGGAGACCCACCATCAAATAAACGTTGATCTCATTTCTCCCAAACCCGGCCCTTTCCAGATGATCCAGTGCTTTGCCCAAATCTTCGGATGAAACTTTGGGACAAGATTCCTTGATCAAATTTTCTTCAAACGTTTCTTGGCTCAAATACAGAGACCTGAAACCTGCCTGCTTGAGAAGTTTTGCCAACTCATAGTCGATCTCGCCCACATGAAGACCATTGGGTGTGTGAAAAGACAGGGCAAGCCCCTTTTGAAGGACTCCCTCCAGTATTGGAATGATGTGTCTCTGCTTGTTTAGGAGAAGGGCATCGTCATAAAGGGCTATATTTGTCGCTTTGTGCACCTTGCACAGAATTTCCAGCTCATGGATTACCGAGCCTGAAGACCTTTGTTCAAATCTCTTGTTGAGCAAAGAGGTGGCACAAAATGAACAGCGTAAAGGACAGCCTCTTGATGTGAGCAATGGCAACGTGCTCTTGTCTCTTAAAAGAGAAAAAGCGGGAAAAGGTAATTGATCAAGGTTTTCGATCCGGATATCGGGGCACACGCCATCCCCCAGAACCTCGTTTATCAAAGAAAAAATTTGATTCTCACCGGGTCCTCTGCAAATCAAATCCACTCCCGTTTGGGCTGATGCATGGTGAGGGAGAATCGTGGGATATCCACCTCCCAATATAATCGGAACCCTGCCAAATTTCTCCCGAATCTGCTCGACTACGGCTTGCACGCCCGGGTACCAGTAGGTCATAGCGCACGTTAGCAAAACGAGATCAGGCGGTGCTGCCAGTTCCAGTTCGTTCACAAAAAGCGTTAAAGGAATGCCGTATCGGGAAAACTTCCTCGGAATGTTTGCTAACACACGAGGTTTGGGAACTTCTTGCTTCCCGAAAGGTCCCCGTCCATCATCTTTTGTGCGGAGTTTCTTTGTGAGGGATGGGTGGTGCCGGTCCAGACAATCGATGAAGTTCAGTGTGAAGTCTGTGTGTTCTTTCAACAGCGCGGCGACGTAGAGAAGCCCTAAGGGCTTCATCCAAAAATCATAGGCCGTGAAATCATAAATCCAGGGATTTATCAGCAGGATGTTTTTTTTGGAAGGCATTCCCTTATACTTGGAGTACTGTGGTGCGGAAGGGGGGAGTCGAACCCCCACGGCCTTTTGGGCCATAAACTCCTGAGGCTTACGCGTCTACCAATTCCGCCACTTCCGCACTTTTTTTGGCGGCCTCTGAAGATGCTATTATAAAGCGTTGCGTCTCTCTAGTAAAGCTTTATGCTTCACCCGGATGACTCCACAGAGGCTTGACAAATGGGAAAGCAACTCCTATTTTAGAAGTGAGTGTTTTACTCTTCTTGTTCTCATTCCTTATTCAAAATAGTTCTCTATTTTTCTGCCAACATTTGCATTAGGAGGCCTAAGTGAAATTATCGAGTCGGGAGCAAATCACTGCTCTCTCCAAATTTAAAAGCGACCGATTCCTCACCACATCTTTTTATCTCAACACCGATAAAAGCCATTTAACAAAGAAACAAATCACGCTTTCTGTTAAGAATCTCCTCAACAATCACAAGACAACGGTGGAAAAGGCGAATTTAGGGAAATGGAAATCGGAATCCCTGAAACAAGACGCGGACAAAATCAACCGGTTCTGCAAGGAAAACCTCAATTCTCACACTCCGGCGGGATTGGCTATTTTTTCCTGTGGGAAAGAAAAATTCTGGGAAGTGTTTGAACTTCCCAGCCCTCCCAGAAACAGAATCCTGATGGATCAAGATCCTTATGTCCGCCCCCTATCCGCCATCTTAAACGAACACCACAGAATTTGTTTGCTTGTGTTCAACAGAAAAGAGGCCGTCTGGTATGACCTGTTTATAGGAGAAATCTCCCTTGTTGACCGGATAGAAGGTGATGTCCCTAACAAAGTAAGAGAAGGCGGCTGGGAGGGCTACGAATCAAAGCGTATCGAGAGGCATATCGCAACACACCTGCACGATTATTTCAAGGAGATTGCCAAGAAGACATTCACTTTATTTAAGGCAAACAACTTTGAATGGTTATTTTTGAGCTGCAGCGATGAATACTACCAAGAGTTTGGTCCTCTTCTCCATCCTTATCTTCAAAAGCGCCTCAGAGCTCGGCTAAATTCGAAGCCCGGTGATCCTGCGAACAAAATTCTTAAGGAAGCGTCTAGCCTGGAAAAGAAATTAAAGGATCAGGAAGAGAAACAAATTCTGGATCATTATATTTCTGTACTCAAAAAAGGGGGGCTGGCCATTTCGGGTTTAAAAGACACATTAGGAAGCCTTAACCGGGGAGGAGTTCAAACGCTCCTCATTACTCGACACTTATCCCAACCCGGAAAAGTCTGTCCGAAATGTGACTTCCTGTTTGTCGACGAAATCAAGTGTCCATCATGTCAGCGAAAAACAAAACCGGTTATGGACGTTATCGACGAAGCCGTAGAATCAGCGATGGGCAAAAAAGCACAGGTTATACACATGGATCCCCCATCAAAGCTCTCCAGATATGGGAATATCGGAGCAATCCTCCGCTACAAAACCTAATTCAAGACCTTAAAGCAGGGGCGGGGAGGGTCGGCCAGGGGTACTCAGGCCCTGGCTCTTTTTTCCTTAAAGGAAACACGATCGATCATACTATAAATGATCGGGATCACGAACAACGTGAGCAAAGTTGTGGCGATCAGACCTCCCACAACCGTTATGGCCATCGGAGCTCGCATCTCCGATCCCTGTGATGTGCTAATGGCCATCGGTAACATTCCGAGGATCGTGGTGAAGGCGGTGATCAGAACAGGTCGTAATCGCACGGTACAAGCTTGAAGAATGGCCTCCTTTTTTTCCACACCGCGCCGTTTCAATTGATTGATGTAATCCACCATCACGATCCCATTATTCACGGCGATTCCTGCCAGCATGATAAAACCAATAAGCACAGGTAAACCGATAGGCTTTCCTGAAACAAGGAGAGCGATAATCACCCCAAACAGCGCTAGCGGAATGGTGAACATGATCACGAAGGGGTGACGGAAGGACTCGAACTGGGAAGCCATGATCATATACACAAGAAGGATGGCCAAAGCAAAAGCACCGGCCATGATCACAAAAGCATCTTGCATGTCTTCGTACTGGCCGCCGAACTCAATGAAATACCCGGGTGGCAATCCTCGATCTACTCCACTCAATCTCTCTTTTATATCTTTCACCACACTCCCTAGGTCTCTTCCGGCAATATTTGCTAGGACTGTTACCACGCGGGCCTGGTTTTCCCTGTCGATCTGGATGGGACCTTCCCCTTGAGAGATGGAGGCCACTTGGTCCAAACGCACCATCTGGTTCAACGGAGTCAGGATCGGAATATTTTCGATGTCAACCAAGTTGTCACGAGATTGTTTTCTAAACCTAACACGAATGTCGACTTCGTCATTTCCCTCTCTAAAGCGTGTGGCCACAGTACCCAAAGAAGCCGTTTGAATCGTGTTGGCGATCTGGCTCACCATCAATCCCATCCGAGAAGCCTGTTCACGATTAATCCGGATATGATATTCTGGTTTGCCTTGGGAAAAGGTATGTAAGATATCCCTCAGCCCCTCGACACCCTGAATCCTTTCCACGATATTATCCGCGATCTCTCTCAGTTGATAGATATCCTTCCCAAAAACTTTGATTTCTACAGGTGCTCTGGACCCGGCCATCATCACCTGGCTCATGTTCATGGCTTCGAATTTCACACCTTTTAGCTGTGGCAATCGACTCCGAATCCTTTCCATAATTTCAAGATCCGAATCTTCTCTCTCGGTTTGCGGTATCAGTCCAACCCAAACAAGCCCTTCATGTGTTCCCGAGTTGGAAAATCCTCCTGCAAGGTCAGAAGGGTCCTCTTCTGCCGCAGATCCGATCTGGGCCGAAATAGTCTGCGCTTCTTTTTGTTGAGCCAACAATTCTTCCACCATTTGGGCCACCCGGTTGGTTTCATCGATGGAGGTGCCCACGGGCATCTTGACTTTGAGGATAATCATATCCTGGTCTTGGGCAGGCATGAACTCGGTCCCCAAGAATGGAACGATGAAAAAGGAAAGCACAAACAATCCCAGAACCCCGGCAAGTACCAAACCTCGCCGTTTTAGGGATTTGTGCAGGATTTTCCGGTAAAAATTCCGGGCTCTTTCAAACTCAACCTTTCTCACAGGTTTTCCTTCGGCATCGTGATTCTTGTTGGCTTTGAAAATAAGGGAAGCCACCATCGGAACGATCGTAAGAGCCACAAATAGAGAAGCCAAAAGCGCAAATGTAATGGACAGTGCCAATCCCTGCGTGAGTTTTCCCGTTATTCCTTTGGCGAACACCATCGGAAAAAATACCGCTATGGTGGTCAAGGTGGACGCCGTTATGGCCATGCCCACTTCGGAAGCCCCTCTTTTGGCCGCCTCATCCCGTTTTTTTCCCTCCTCCAAATGACGAAAGATGTTTTCAATGACAACGACTGCATTATCGACGAGCATACCGATACCTAATGCTAATCCTCCAAGCGTCAGAAGATTGATGGTGTAACCGGCAAGATAAAGAGCAATAAAAGTCGTGATCACAGAAAGAGGGATGGCCAGAGCGATGGTCAATGTGGGACGCCAGTTGCGGAGAAAAACGAAAAGAAAAAATATGGCCAGAATGCCCCCGACAAGGGCGTTGCCTCCTGTCCTGTTGATGACTTGCTGGACCATATCCGCCTGGTCCATGAACGGCCAGAATTCGATATCCTCAGGAAGAGTCTGTTGAATCCTAGCCATTTCTTCCTTGACGGCATTGGCTGTAATAACCGTATTGGCTCCCGAGCGTTTGCTTATCGTATAAATGACCCCCTTTTCTCTCTGGATGCGAGATATGAAACGGGCTTCTTTCAATCCGTCCCGGACTTCGGCCACATCTCTTAAGTAAACAGGCTGACCGTTCT
The DNA here is from genome assembly GCA_020348385.1 of Candidatus Aminicenantota bacterium. GTDB lineage: Bacteria > Acidobacteriota > Aminicenantia > Aminicenantales > Aminicenantaceae. The sequence goes on from CP070750.1 coordinate 691,695, forward strand.
GTGCTGATCCCACAATGGTTTTTTCAATGTCTTCCACATTTTCGAACTCTCCAATGGTCCTGATCAGGAACTCCGCATGCCTTTCGACGACATGGCCGGCAGGAAGGTTCAAATTCTCCATCCGCAGGGCCATAAGAATCTGATCGAGTGAGAGATTGAGGGATTCAAGAGCTGTTTTATCCACATCCACCAGAATCTCTCTCACTTCAGTCGAGAAAACCTGGACAGAGGCTACACCATCGATTCTCTCAATCCTTGGAGCCACTTCGTCCTCAATGATTTCTTTCAGCTCGACCGTTGGCCTGTCCGCTGTGATACCTCCGAAAATGATCGGAAATTGGGAAAAATTGAACTTCACCACCAAAGGATCAGCAGCTTCTTCGGGGAGATAGGCTTGGTAGAGTCCTATTTGATCCCGGACATCCTGGGCAGCAAAATCCAAATTGGTCCCCCATTCGAATTCCACCATGATGACCGAGGCCCCTTCTATAGTCAGCGAATTGACCTTTTTTACACGATTTACCGAGTTGATGATCTGCTCCAGGGGTCGTGTGATCGTATTCTCAATATCTTCGGAGGAGGCTCCCCTGTAAGTGGTTATGACCGATACGGTCGGAAATTCAAGGTCGGGGAAAAAATCCAGGCCCAGCTGGAAAAAGGCGATGGTACCCAACACAACCAAAATCATGGCCAGCATGGCCGTTGTGACTTTTCTGTTTACTGAGAATTCAGGTATTCTCATTGGATGACCTCTTTAATCTCTATTTTAGATCCTTCCTCCAATCCATAGTTGCCTTCCACCACAACAAGATCTTCTTCTTCGATTCCTGAGATCACCTCCACCATATCCGTATTCTGGAGACCTATGGATACTTCTTTTTGCGCAACCGTGTTATCATCTTGGGCAACAAAAACATACTTGTTCTCGAGCACGGCTATCTGAGGAATGATCAAGGCGTCCTCATGGGTGCTGATCTCGAGTGTTACCTCGCCAAAAGTATTGGGACGCAACGAAAGATCGGGATTATTGACTGTGATTTGAACGCTAAATTTTCTCGTCATCTGATCGGCAGTGAGGTTCACGATAGATACCCGTCCGCGAAAGATGCGGTCCGGGAATGCATCCACACGCATAAGCGCCGTCATGCCTTTTTTAATACGCACAATATCTTGAGAGGAAGCTTGGATTTCGATTTTCACACGGGAAAAATCCATCAATGTCAAAACACCGCTGGAAGGGGAGAATCCGCCCATCAACGGATTGATTACATCCCCCACTTCAGCATTTTTAGACGCGATAATTCCGGTGAAGGGGGCTTTCATGATGGAAACGTCCAGATTGTGATTGGCTAAATTCAGGGTTGCTCTTGCCTGCTGGAGCTGGGCATCGGCTGCCTCATAAGCAAGTTTGAGCTGTTCGTATTGCTGCTCGGAAACGGCATTCTCCGATTTCAAGCGCTCCATCCTTTCCATATTGCGCTTGGCGTCTCTAAAACTTGACTCTGCTACGGCAAAACCGGCCTTTGCTTGTTCCAACTGGAGGCTTATGGCTCTTGTGTCCAATTCAGCGAGCAGTTGATCCTTCTGAACCCTATCTCCTTCTTCCACATAAATCTTGGCGATTTTTCCGCCCACATCAGGCGTGATGTTGATTGTGTTCCAAGCTTCGATTTGACCTGTGTAAAATAACTTCTCAGAAATTTTCTGTCTCTTGACTTTGAAAACCTTCACTGGGGCTGCCGCTAGGGACGCCTCCTCGACTTCCTCTTTTTCCTGCGGCGGCTGGCAGGACAGCATAATAAACGCGAAGATGAACACCATAAAAATTTTAGATTTTGTGCTTCTTAACATTCCATTCCTCCGATTTTAGCTATCATAATCTTTATCTTCGTACCCGACACCCATGGCTCTATCCAATTCGGCGACTGCCACGACATAACTATAAAGAGCCTGAGAATAATTCACCTGCGCTTGGCTGTAGGCAGCTTCAGCTGAAATGACATCCAGCGTGGTTGCCATTCCTTCGGAAAAATTCAACTGGGTGATCCGGAGACTTTCTTTGGCCTGTTCCGTATTTTTTTCCTGCGAAAGCAAGGTTTCCCTGGCTTCACTCAACATCAGTACAGCCTGTCTGACCTCCAATTCCACCGCATCTTGGAGGGCCTTTTGGTTCAACTCGATTTCCCGGATCATAGCCTTTGATTGGGCGATTTGGGCCGATTCTTTGAATCCATTGAAAATCGGGATATTCAAGACTAGATTAACCGCATAAAAAGATGACCAGGCATCTTTCCGGAAATTCAATTTATCCGCCCAGAAACTGTAACTTCCTGATACAGCCAGAGAGGGAAAATATCCAGCCCGCGAAAGTTTCAGGGACTCCCCTGCCATTTTTCTCTGGAAGTCGAATTGTCTCACTTCGGGCCTCTGGGTTAACGCAGTGGAAATACATTCTTCCAAATCGGGCTCCAACGGTTCATAGCTCAAAGCTCCCTCGATTTCCACAGGTTGGGAAAGATCCATCCCCAACATTGTCTTCAGGTTAAGTTCAGAAATCCTGAGGTTATTTTTCGCCGCTATCACTTCAGGCTGCATGTTGGTTAGCCGAACCTCAGATCGCAAAAGATCCATCTTTGAAGCCATCCCCACCTCGTACATGTTTTTTACATTTTCCAAGTTTTCCTCTGCAACCCGGACGGCTTCCTCGGCCACCGACACGAACTCCTTGGCCAGAAGATGCCCGTAAAAAGCGCGCTTGGTGTTAAAGACCGTTAAATGTTTGGACTGCCTCACACCTTCTTTGGTGGATTCCAGATTGTATATGGCCTGTTTAAATCCAGAAGTCAGACGTCCGCCTGTAAAAAGAGGGAGGGACAGGGACATGGAAAACTGGTAATCTCTCGTAAAATCTATCTCAACCCGCTGAGGGGGTTCTCCAGGTATAAAAGATGGAAACTCCAGTTCCATCGACTTTTCATCCAAGGTGTGCTGCCCCTGGGCATTCAAAGAAGGCAGAAATCCAGAAGCCGCTTCCCGAACCCGAGAATAAGCAGCCTCGACTCTCTCTTCTGTCGCCAGATGATAGGGATTTTGTGACAGAGCGATCCGGACACTTTTATCAAGAGTAAGAATCAGCCGTTCCTGAGAAAATGACATTGGTAAAAGGGATATGAGAACGACAAAAATGAGTAAGATCTTTCCCTTCTGCATTTTCAATCTCCTTTTGTGGACTTTTTTTGTCTTTTTATTCCATTAAGGAAAAAAGAATGGAGCAAATCGGTGGTCTCCTGGATGCTGTATTTTTTTTCTTGGACAGGACCACGGAAATGAAAACCTCTGAGCAAGGAACCCAGAACAACATTTGCTTCATGAATATCTATATCACGGAATTCACCGGTTTCCACACCTTGCTTGATGATATCACACGTGATTTCTGATATCTTCTCCATCTGGAACTTGATCTTGGGAGAGATATTGGGATGAAAATCAGGATGGGCAACATGAGAGCTAGAGTTCGATTTCATGAGTTTTTTCATCGCTGCCTTCTCCATAAATAATATACGAGAGAGATTTTTCTTTTTATGATAAGTAGAAACGACGAAGCCGATCAGTTCCTTTATTTTTTTTTCCGCACTCATGGCTTTCATCTGAATTTTTTTTATCCCATTGTAGCTTTCTTCAAAAGAACTGTAGATGATTTCGAAAAAGATATCGCTTTTGCTCTTAAAGTAGCGGTAAAGGGTGGCTTTGGAAAATTGAGCTTCGTCGGCAATATCATCGACTGTGGCAAGCCTGTACCCTTTTTGAACAAAAATCCTTTCCGCCGCCTGGAGAATAAAGCGCCTGTTTTCCTCCTGCCGGTGGAACTCTCTTTCTTTCCTAAGATTTTTTTTACTCATTTTTGCACCAATAAGTATAAGCACTGAACTAGCTAGTTTAATAACTAAACTAGTTAGTTAAAATAGCAGAATTTATCTTTGCAGTCAAGAAACCTTAGGCCTTCGTTATTAGAATCGCCTCCTTTTTTGGTGTAGAATTATTTTACGTTTGGTACTAACGAGGAGGACAGATGTATGAAAAAATCGAGGATTTTCAGAATTTTCGAAAAAAAATGAACGAAAGAATTTTGGAAAGCGGAAACCTGGAAATCAAACGTTTTTTTGCTCTAGATAAAAACACATACAAACAAGGTGCGCTAACGACAGAAACAAAGGAGCTCCTGGGATTGGTGGCTTCTCTTGTCCTTCGGTGTAACGATTGTGTCACCTACCACCTTCTCCGGTGTGTGGAATTGGGATTGTCCGAAGAGCAACTTTTTGAGGCATTCAATGTCGGATTAGTCGTGGGCGGCTCCATCGTAATCCCACATCTGAGGCAAGCCGTTGCTGTGCTGGACGAAATCCGCTCCAATTAATTAGTTAGCACACCTTTAATGCAAGGACGGGGAGGATTGGGCATGGTTAAGAGCGAGGGTGATATTTGTTATAAACATCCCTCAAGTGTTTTCGGCTGACATGTGTATAAATCTGAGTGGTGGTGATCTGGCTGTGCCCGAGCATGAGCTGGACAGACCGAAGATCGGCGCCCCTTTCCAAAAGATGGGTGGCAAATGAGTGTCTGATAACATGGGGGCTAATCTTATGTTCTAAGCCTGCCTGTCTGCCATAGGCCTTCAGCATCTTCCAGAATCCTTGTCTGGTAAATGCTCTTCCCCTTGACGAAAGGAAGAGAGAGGAATCCGCTCTTTTTAAAAGCCTGGGCCTGGCCTTTTGAAGATATTCCATCAAGGATTTCTGCGCAGAATGCCCGAAAGGCACAATCCGTTCCTTGCCCCCTTTTCCCTGGCAGAGAACATATCCCTGCTCCAAAGTCAAGTCTTTGAGCTCAAGGGACACGAGCTCTGATACACGCAGTCCTGTTGCATACAGAAGCTCCAGCATTGCCTTGTCTCTCTGACCCCGAATGTTTTCTTCCTTCGGCTGCGCCAAAAGTTTCTCCACTTCCTTTTCGGTCAAAAATTTGGGCAAATCCAACCAGAGTTTTGGAGTGGAAAGGTTTGTCGCAGGGCTTTTTTCAATGAGCCCATCCAACACGAGAAATCGATAGAAGGATCGGGTGGATGATATAAGCCGTGCTAAAGACCGAGGACTGAGATTGGCTCGGCTATATTGATGGATAAATCTTATCAAATCTCCTTCTTCTGTTTTCAACCAGGAAATCTTATTCTCGTCGAAAAAAAGAAAAAGTTTTTTCAAATCCAAGGAATAGGAATGTATGGTATTCGGCGACAGTCCTTTTTCTACAGAGAGGTAATCGAGGAATATGCGAAGAATATCTTCGGAGGATGTAGGCTTCTCTTTCATCGAATAAATGGATTCGCCATTTTTTCTTGCCCGACAGATGTCCAAGGGCCGTGTCCAGGAAGAACAACCGTATCATCGGGAAAACGGAAAATCCTATTGCGGATGGAATCTTCCAGCACACTCCAGGAGCCCCCGGGGAGATCCGTGCGTCCTACTCCACCACAAAACAGCAAATCTCCTGAAAGTAGGAATCCATCTCCTGATAAGCTGATACTGCCGGGAGAATGTCCGGGCGTATGAAGGACTTCAAGATGATAACGCCCTATTCGGATACTCTCGCCGTCTTCGAGAAATTGATCCGGCTTAGGCGATTTTTTGGCACCGAGAAATAACCCCATGGCTGAGGCTAGAATGTTGTCCAACATTTTGCTATCGGCAGAATGAATGCATAAGGGAATATCATACTTCTCCTTGATATCTTTGTTCGCCCCGACATGATCGACATGGCCATGGGTGTTGATCAAGATAACAGGTTTGAGTTCCAATTCTCCGATCTTTTGGATAATTTTTTCCGGGTCAGCTCCGGGATCTACAACAGCACACTCCAGAGTTTCCTCGCAGTAAACCAAGTAGCAATTCGTTTCAAGGGGGCCGACAACAACCATCTCGTATTTCATCTGCCCATCATAATTCTTAGCCTCTTTCCAGTCAAGCGCAAAACATAAAGCCCTTCTCATTTTGCCCCATGAAAGCAGCCGGAAGGATTGGCAAAGAATGCCATTCTTGTTTTTTGCCAAGAAAACATAATATAATCCCTCAAAATGGCTTCCCAATCCTGGCAACTTCAGGTTTTCAAACGATCCTTGAAAAAGAGAGAAAAACGTGTCCTCATCGAGAAGGAACTTGTCATCAGCACGGATTCTGTCAACCTGGATTTGGGTTGTGCCCAGGGAACTTTAAGTTATTTTCTGCGAAAAAAAGGAGGAATGTGGCTGAGTGCGGACCAGGATTTTCTCAATCTAAAATCGACACAAAATTTGCTTGGAGAGAATCTCATCCAACTCACAGAAGGCTCATTCCCATTCAAGAACAATTCCTTTGATTCAGTGGTAAGCCTGGATTATCTAGAACACCTGGATGAGGATGATTTCTGTCTCCAAGAAATTCATCGAATCCTCAAGAAAAAGGGGCAACTGGTTCTGGCGACTCCCCAAACAGGGAATCTTTTTTGGCTTCATAAACTGAGATCTCTTTTGGGACTCAAACTGGAATTCTACGGCCATAAAAGAGAAGGCTACAGCCTGCATGAACTTCGAGCAAAGCTGGAAAAGGCGGGATTTGTTTTGCAGAAACACAGGAATTTTTCGCGTTTCATTACGGAATTTTTGGAATTGATCCTGAATTTCGTCTATGTCAAGTTTTTCGGCGGAAATGCTTCGTATGCCTTACGAGATGGCCATATACGGCCCACGACTTCTGAAGAATTCAGCACAAAAAAAACAACTTTCCGGCTTTATTCTGCGCTCTACCCTCTTGTCTGGCTGATCTCACGTCTAGACAAGGCTTTGTTTTTTCTCAAAGGTTACGGACTTATGATTTGGGCAAAACGAATGGATTGATAGTATCCGAATAGTATGGAGACAAGAAAGAAAATCGGATTTTTCCTGGGGCCTACGCTTTTTCTTTTGGCCTATTTTTCGCCCCTTCTTCCCCAAAATCCCAGGGCTCATGACCTTTTATCCGTGTTTCTGTTGATTGTGGTCTGGTGGGTAACCGAATGTATCCCTATCCCGATTACGGCTTTGTTGATTCCTGTCTTTCTCACAATTCTCCGTATATGCTCGGTCGGGGAAGCGTTTGCTCCTTTTGCCAATCCGATCATCATGCTTTTTCTCGGGAGTTTTGTTTTGGCTCGAGCCATGTGTGTGCATGGCTTGGATCAAAGACTAGCCTATTCCGTGCTATCGGTTAAAGGTATCGCCACAAAAAAAACAAGGATACTTTTTGCCTTGGGATTGACCAGCATGTTTCTTTCGTTATGGATAAGCAACACAGCGACAACGGCTATGATGTACCCGATAGCTTTGGGAGTTTTGGATGCATTCCGGCGTGATAACGAGACAAACAAACAAACCCCGTTCAGTGTTGTTCTCCTTCTTGCCCTAGCCTATTCCGCTTCTATCGGCGGTATAGGAACACCGATTGGAAGCCCGCCCAATCTTATAGCCATCGGTATGCTGGAAAGATTGATCGATTATAGGGTGACCTTTTTCCAGTGGATGATTTTCGGTTTTCTCATCATGCTCCCAATGTATTTTGTGTTGTTTTTTCTGATGAGGTGGAAACTGAGAAAAAGCCATGGCGGGATGAGCAACAAAGATGCTTTATTTTCCAAAGCAAAAAAAACGGGCAGTCGTCTTTCTGTCGCTCAAAGAAATGTGTTGATCGCCTTTT
>CP070750.1:699551-727262 GCA_020348385.1 Candidatus Aminicenantota bacterium
ACAAAAATCTTCCCCGATTTATCCTTTAGGAGACCTTGGATGGCCTTTATCATTGTGCTTTTTCCCGATCCATTCCGTCCCAGGACGGATAGAAACTCCCCTCTGTCCAAGGAAAAGGAGATATTTTTGATGATGTCTCCGTTTCCGTAGCCAGCGCTGAGGTTCTGAATTTCGAGGATTGACATGGCGTAAAAGAGTTTACGGGTTTCTCCTCTTTTCTTCAACCAACCATTCTAGATTATTTAGAAAAATGGCTGCCAACCCAGCCCCCCTGCTTTAAAGGTGGAAGGCTTGGCGGTAGACTGGAAGATTTGTGCAATTGCGTGAGAATTAGGATGGCATAATTTTTTATCTTAAGGATTTTGACTACAGGGTGAATTCTTGACTTTTAAGGGTGAGGAATCTAATATTTAGAATTGCTTCAGATTATGGAAAAAATACAGAGGAACCGATGAAGGAAGACTATGATTTTGACCGCATAGAAAAAAAGTGGCAGAAAGCTTGGGAAGACAAAGATGTGTTTGCCTTTTGTGAGGATCCGCAAAAAAAGAAATATTATTGCCTGGAAATGTATCCCTATCCCTCAGGGCGAATTCACATGGGGCAGGTCCGCAATTACGCCATTGGGGATGTGATTGCACGGTGCAAGATGATGAAAGGATTAAATGTCATCCATCCTATTGGGTGGGACGCTTTGGGCATGCCTGCAGAAAATGCCGCCATAACCCAAGGAATCCATCCTCAAAAGTGGACTCTTGGCAATATATCCCATATGAAAAAACAAATGCAAAGACTGGGATTCAGCTATGATTGGTCCCGGGAGGTGAATACCTGTCTTCCGGAATACTACAGGTGGAATCAATGGATATTCCTCAAAATGCTGGATAAAGGACTGGCCTACCGGAAGAAAAGCTGGATCAACTGGTGTTCCTCATGCCAGACGGTGTTGGCCAACGAGCAGGTGATCGGCGAAAAATGCTGGCGTTGCGATACGAACGTGATACAGAAGGATATGGAACAGTGGTTTTTGCGGATCACGGATTATGCGGAAGAACTTCTCTCAGGACATGAAAAGCTGGAAAAATGGCCTGAACATGTACTTTTGATGCAAAAAAATTGGATAGGAAAGAGCACGGGTGGTCATATCTCCTTCCCCATTACTGATTCTTCCGAGAGTATCGATATCTTTACGACTCGGGTAGATACCATTTTCGGTGCAACTTTTATGGCGTTATCTCCCGAACATCCTTTGGCAACGGAATTGATAAAAGGGAGTGTTCATGAGGAAGAATCAAAAGAATGGATCGCAAAGAGTGCTGCCCAACAACGGGCGCGCAAGGATCCAGAAGAGGTGGAAAAACAGGGAATCGATACCGGAAAAAAGGCCATCAATCCCTTTACAGATGAAGAAATTCCGATTTGGGTGTCCAACTATGTTTTGATGGAATACGGAACAGGTGCGATCATGGCTGTTCCTGCCCATGACCAAAGGGATTTTGAATTCGCCAAGAAATATAATTTGCCTATCCGCGTTGTGATCGTTCCAGAGAAAGAATCCCCCCCAGAAGAACTGGAGGAAGCTTATGAAGGAAAGGGATTTGTGGTCGATTCTGGAAAATTTTCTGGGCTATCCTCCACAGAGGCATCGGAAAAAATAGTCCAGCATGCGGAGGAGAATGGGTTTGGACGCAAAAGCACTCTGTACAGACTCCGGGATTGGGGAATATCTCGCCAGCGGTATTGGGGGACGCCTATCCCGATTATTTACTGCCCGACATGCGGAATCGTGGGTGTCCCGTATGAAGACCTTCCGGTCACTCTCCCTCCAGATGTCGAATTTACAGGAGAAGAGGGTTCGCCACTGGAAAATGCGGAAAATTTTGTTCAGACCTTTTGTCCACAATGTGGAGAGAAAGCCCGAAGAGAAACTGATACGATGGATACTTTTTTTGATTCTTCTTGGTATTATTTTCGGTATTGCTCACCAAATGAGAGCAAACTTCCTTTCGATCCCCGACCGGCCAATTACTGGCTTCCCGTGGACCTCTACATCGGTGGGGTGGAACATGCCATACTGCACCTGATTTATGCCCGATTCTTCTGCAAGTTTTTCAGAGATGATGGCCTGACAACCAAAGATGAACCCTTCCCGCGACTCCTTGCCCAAGGAATGGTGACAAAAGATGGGGCTAAAATGTCCAAATCAAAGGGGAATGTTGTGGATCCCGATGACATGGTGAAGGATTATGGAGCTGATACGGTAAGACTTTACATCCTTTTTGCATCTCCTCCTGAAAAGGAATTTGCTTGGAATGAAAAGGGAATCGAGGGGTGTTATCGTTTTTTAAATCGCATTTGGTTCTTTTCCCAAGAGAACAAATCCCTCTTCTCGGGAGGTGTCACCTCCGAGGAATCTGATTATTCACCGAGGGTTGACAAGATACACCCGCTGAGGATTAAAATGCATCAGACGATTCGTAAAGTGACAGAAGATATCGATAAAAGATATCATTTGAACACGGCGATAAGCGCGATTATGGAATTGTTTAACCTCATCAAGGCAGAAAAAGAAGGTCTTGCACAAAGAGATGAAGGCAAGGAACTTCTGAGAGAGGCCATTGAAACAATGATCCTGCTCCTGTCTCCGTTTGCGCCGCACATCTGCGAAGAACTGTGGGAACAAATGGGATACCGGACGCTTCTGGCGCAAACTCCTTGGCCTTCCTACGAGCCGGAGTTGGCCAAAGAAGAGAAAGTATTGATTGTTGTGCAGATCAACGGGAAATTGAGGGATAGATTCGAAGTCGAAAGAGACGCAGATGAGGAAGAGCTCAAAAAGAAAGCTCTCGATTTGGAGAAAATTCACAATCTCATCGGAGACAAGGAAGTAAAAAGGGTGATACACATCAAGAATAAGATAATCAATATAGTCATATGAGGGGATTGAATGAAAAATATAATCCTCCTATTTTTGGTTTGTTTGCTATTTCTCCAGTGCGGTTATCATCTTCGAGGGACAGGGAGCTCTCTGCCCCCTCATATTAAGGTGCTTAATATCCCGATGTTTGCCAATCGGACGACCCGGTTTGAGCTGGATCTGAAACTGACACAAGGGGTGATCGATGAGATGGTTTCTCGTGGAAAAGTGGAAATCACCGATGAGGCGGATAGCGCGGATGCCGTTCTGATAGGAGAAATTCTCCGTTTTCAAGCTAATCCTATTGGCTTTGGAGAAGACGCGACAGCCGACAGGTATAGCATTTCGATCGTTGCGAAAGTAGTCCTGAGAGATGTCGTTCAGAAAAAAGTAATTTTTTCTAATCCATCCTTTGTCTACCAGGGAGAGTACGAAGTGCCGGAAGGGACGGATTTCGAATCGGTGGAAACAGATGCGATTGACGAGATGGTTGTGAAATTTGCCCGAAGCCTCGTGGTGGCAATTTTGGAAGGATTTTAAAAGAGTGTACAGTTCTTTTTTAGGAAAAGAAATCGACGAAAAAGCCCTTCATACTTGCTATTTTTTTTATGGAGAAGAGCCCTTTCTTGCAGAAGAGTTCATCGACGATCTGAAAAGGACATTGATTTCACCCGAAGATCAGGATTACAACATCGAAAAATGTAATCTGGAAGACCAATCTTGGATGGAGATTATGGATCTTGCACGCACCATCCCTTTCTTTTTTTCGTCCTGGCGAGTCATCACGGTGGGTCTTCCTGTTGGGAAGGGAGAGCGCCTTTCCTCAACAGAGGAAAAAATCTTAAAGGATTATTTTTCGTCCCCTTCTGATCAAACCGTTCTTGTTGTCATCTATCCTGGGAAGCTACGCAGGAGCGCTCCCATTTTCCGGTTGTTTTCTTCGTTTCCTTCCTCTCTTGTTCATGTCAAGGAGCTCAGACCGCTCAAAGGCAGGAATTTATTCTTATGGATGGATAAAAAACTTTCATTATTGGGAAAAAGAGCGACCCAGGATACCACGGCACGATTGGCTGAGCTTGCTGGTAATAATCTTGCCCGACTGAACAACGAGTTAGAAAAAATATCGGTATTTGTCGGAGAAAAGAAAATAATCGAATTGGATGATGTCAATGCGGTCTCGGGATGGATCAAATCCTTTCATGAATGGGAGATTGTGGATAACCTGGAAAAAGCCGATTTTGAAAAGAGCCTGATTGTTTTGGATAATCTGTTCAGAGAAAGCATAAGACCCGAATTTATACTGGGATTAATGGCCAAGTATTTTCGTGATATTTTTTTGGCCAAGCTTTGGTTAATGGAGAAAGAAAAGGATAAAAAGACTATTTTTAAAGAACTACGTCCTCAAATACAGGAACGATTTGGCCAGTTTTATACCACCAAGTTCAGGAGTTTTTTTTCTGTGGTAGAAAATATGCCTCTACGTGATCTGAATGATCTTCTTTCTAAGCTCAAAGAGATCGATTTAAAGGTCAAAACGACAGATATGAATCCTCAGACTTTACTGGAAGGATTCCTTTTTCATTATTGTCAGTTGAGAAAGGATGCGAGGATTACTTCGAAGGAGAGGGATTAATCATTTCGACCTGCCGGCTCAGTCGGGATTTATACCGATCACCTGTTCTTCTATGGATCGTTCCTTTTTTTACAGATTTATCGATATTGGAAAATGTCTGCGGGAGGAGTTTTTCTGCTTCTTCACGATTTTTGTTTGTGATGGCCGTTCTTATGGCTTTGATGTGTGTCCGTAGGATAGACTTGTTTTTTCTGTTGATCAGGTTGCGGCGCAAGGATCGTCTCTGTTGCCGTATTGCCGACTTATGCTGAGCCATTTCTTTCTCCTCGAATAAAAAAGTATGATAAGATATCTTCAGACTGAAGTCAACTAAGAATATGGGGTCAGACTTTGATTCCATGGCCGGAGAGTTTGTGTGCCCATTTGCTTAGAGCCTGATTCCAGCAAGAAGCGTACGTGATGGAACAGAAAGAGCAAAACCGAAAGTTAATCAGGTCGATGCTTGCTGTATCGGCCCCCACTCTTTTAAGCCGCATCTTCGGCCTTTTCAGGGATATGATCCAGGCCAATTACATGGGTACGGGAACGGGAATGGATGCATTCACGATTGCCTACACCATTCCCAATCTGTTGAGACGTTTAACCGGAGAAGGGGCGATGACCGCAGCGTTTATTCCTGTTTTTACCCAACAGAAAAAAGAGAAGTCACGAGAGGATCTCTGGAAGTTTGCCCACTATTTTTTTTTCGACCTGACTGTGATCATGGCCCTGATCACTGTTTTGGGTGTCGTATTTGCCCCTGTTTTAGTGAAGTTAATCTCCATCGGATTCAAGGATATTGCCGGGAAATGGGACTTGACCATCACACTTACTCGATTCATGTTCCCGTATATTTTTCTGGTCAGCCTGGCTGCGTTAGCTATGGCTATCCTGAATTCATTCCATAAATTTTTTGTGCCTGCTTTTACGCCCGTTTTATTTAACCTTTCGATCATCACTCTTGCCGGTATCTTTGCCGGCAGAGCCGAAGAACCTTCCTATGTTTTTGCCGCGGGGGTGGTCATCGGAGGAGTCCTCCAATTGGCTTTCCAGCTTCCTTTTCTTTGGCGTCAAGGGATGCGGTTTAAACTGATGCTTTCCTTCACGCATCCAGGTGTGCGCAAGGTGGGCAAACTAATCGTCCCGGGAGTATTCGGGGCAGGTCTCTATCAGATCAATTATGCCATAAGTCGTGTGATCGCTTCCTTGCTCGAGGAAGGAAGCGTATCCTCGCTTTATTATGCAGCAAGGGTACAGGAGTTGACCCTGGGCTTGTTCACGATCGCCCTTTCCATTGCCCTTCTCCCCACTTTTTCTGATCAGGCAGCTAGACAGGACATAAAGGGGATGCAAAAAACTCTTGTTTACTCATTTAAACTTGTCTTTATGGTGACACTTCCAGCCATGATCGGGTTATTGCTTTTGAATCGCCCAATCATTTATGTGCTTTTTCAGAGGGGAGAATTTAACGAACAATCCACCGCGATGAGTGCATCCTGTTTGTTCTTTTTTGCCCTTGGAATTCCGTTCATTTCCGGGGTGAGGATCATGGCTCCTGCCTTTTATTCTTTAAAAGACATAAAAACTCCTGTAATTGTTGCCTCTTTCATCATGGGATTGTACATCTTGCTTTCCATTCTGCTCATGAGTCCGCTTCGAGTGGGAGGCATCGCCTTAGCCTTGTCCATTTCTTCTGTTTTCAATTTTCTTGTGCTTTTTTATCTATTAGAGAAGAAAATTGGTCCCATCCACAAAAGGAGCATTTTTATCTCTGCCTTTAAGTCTGCCATTTCTGCGGCAGGGATGGGTTTAGTTGTTTGGTATTTTGTTAGGTATTTTGATTTTGAACAAATGGTCTTTGTGCAGAAATTGGGGATTCTTGTTGCAGTTGTTTTCATCGGAATCGTCGTCTATTTGGTGCTGAATATCCTGTTCCGTCATGAAGACGTAAAAAGCCTAAAAAATGTATTTTCCAGAGATGAAATACTGAAAAAGTAGGAGTGGATGTGATTATTGTTCTCCAGAGAGTCAAAGAAGCTTCGGTGTCTGTCCAGAATAAGGTGTCGGGAAAAATCCAACGGGGTGTTTGCCTTCTTGTGGGTATTGAAAAAGGAGATACGGAGGGGGATGCGCAGTACTTGGCGCGCAAGATCGCGGAGTTGAGGATTTTTCCTGATAATGAGGGGAAAATGAACCTTTCCTTGTGTGATGTCCAGGGAGAAGTCTTGGCCGTTTCTCAATTCACGTTGGCAGGTTCTGTCAAGAAGGGGAGGAGGCCCAGTTTTGATAAGGCGGAGGAGCCACTTAGGGCCGGATCGCTTTTCCGGTATTTTGTTGATCAAATCAAAAAATTTGGGTTGAAAGTCGAGACAGGAATTTTTGCCGAATTGATGGATGTTTGCCTGATCAATGAAGGCCCTGTGACTTTTATCCTGCAGAAAAAAGATACGGATACAATCAGCTGAACTTGACTTGACTGACCTCTCGAAGGGACTGAAGAGCTGGCGTTCTCACAAAGGGGCTGTCATCTTCGGAGAGTTTTGCAAGAATGGCCAGAGCTTTTTTCCCTCCGATTTCACCCAAAACGATCGCCAAGGTGCGACGCACTTCGATGTTGGGATCATTCGCCATACTCTCGATATGTTTCAGGGAGGATGTATTCTTTCTCAAACCCAGTATGCGAAGGCATCCTGTTTTTACGTACCAGGGAGTTTGACGAAGTCGTTGATACAGGAGGGTAAGATCAAGATCCTCCCTAGTGGAAAGATCTGTGACAATGATTTTTCTGATGTCCTCGCACGGATCATCCAGGGCTTGGATTAAAACCTTACCGACCCAAGGCTCTTTGGAATTTATCAAGCGTGTGATTATTTTTAATCGTGATTGTCTATCCTTGGTTTCCTGGATATTTGTCAGGGCATTCTCCATCGAGGTTTTTTTCGGGGATTTTTTCGGGCTGGGTTTTGGGGATGGTTTATTTGTTTCTGGGAATAATAATCCCGTTTTTTTGTCCTTCATCTGATACGATTGCCCTTTTTGAATACAAAATATTTATATAATAGATCGGCGAAAAGTGCAACCGATTAGACCAAGTCGAGGATATGGCCCATTTTTTCTTTTTTTGTTTTCAGGTAGTCAATATTGGATTTAGATGGTGGAATTTCGATCGAGATGCGTTCGACGATTTCGAGACCATAACCCGCAAGACCTATAAATTTGCGAGGGTTGTTGGTAATCAAGCGCAATTTTTGCACTCCTAAAGAAACCAAGATTTGCGCTCCGATCCCATAATCTCTTTGATCCGGTTTGAATCCAAGTTGCTGGTTGGCTTCCACTGTATCCAAACCTTTATCCTGCATGGCGTAAGCCTTTATTTTATTGACAAGGCCTATGCCTCTTCCTTCCTGGTTGATGATGTACAGGATCACTCCTTTTCCATCCTTTTCGATCATCTCCATGGCTCGGTGAAGTTGGTCTCCGCAATCACAGCGACTTGATCCGAAAATGTCACCTGTTAGACACTGGGAGTGAACGCGGACAAGAACAGAAGCATCTTTCTTAATATCTCCTTTGACCAGTGCAATGTGGTTTTCACGATGAATGGTGTCTTCGAAGATTATCAACCGGAATTCGCCGTATTTTGTGGGAAGGGGTATTTCCTCGATTTTTTGCACCAAACATTCGGTTTTCATCCTGTATTTGATAAGGTCTGCGATGGTAAGAATCGGGATGTCGTAAGTCTGAGAATACTTTTCCAATTGAGGCATCCGGGCCATGGTTCCGTCTTCATTCATGATCTCACAGATAACGGCTGCAGGTTTCAATCCAGCCAAGCGTGTGATATCGATGGAGGCTTCTGTTTGCCCGGCTCTCTCGAGAACCCCTCCATCCTTTGCTTCGAGGGGAAAAATATGTCCGGGCCTAGCCAGATCGGAAGGTTTCGTGTTCGGATTCATCGCCACATGGATCGTATGGGAGCGATCATGGGCTGAAATGCCTGTGGACACACCTCTCTTCGCATCGATGGATACCGTAAATGCTGTTTTGAAACTGGCCGTGTTGTCCGCGACCATCAAAGGAAGGTCCAGTTCCTTCAGCCTTTCTTTCGTCAATGGCAGGCAGATAAGACCCCGTCCGTGTTTTGCCATAAAATTGATGATATCGGGAGTGACCTGTTCTGCTGCCACCATGAGATCCCCTTCATTCTCCCTATCTTCATCATCGACAATAATGATGAGTCTTCCTTCATTGACCGCTTTTACTGCCTGCTCAACCGGAACTTTTCCTCTTGTTTTTTCCATTTTATCGGTCCCGCTATTTGGATTTTCCTTTTGTTTTGGATAGCCAATTATACACGTATTTCCCAATTATGTCACATTCGAGGTTTACTGTATTCCCAGGTTTCAGGAGGCTCAGATTGGATTTTTTCAACGTGATCGGGATGATTTCCACTACCAACGATGATGTAAACAGTTTGGCTATTGTCAGACTGACCCCATCGATTGCCACAGAGCCTTTCGAGATGAGATACGGGCTGAGGTCTGTGGGGAAGGCGATGGTTATCCTGATACCCGTCCCTTTTTTCTGTATGGCTTTGACTTTGCCGGTCGAATCAATGTGTCCTGTTACGAGATGGCCACTGAGAGGAGAGGAAAGCGTGAGAGATATCTCCAGATTGAGCTGCTGGTCCCGGCGGAGAGAGCCTAGGTTTGTCCGGCTCAGTGTTTCCTTGGAAAGGTCGAAGCTGAGCATGTTTTTTTCCTTTCGGGTTAGACTTAGGCAGACTCCATTGACTGCCAGGCTATCGCCGATTTCCAACCGGGATGCCAATTCTGATGTTTCAATCACCATTTCTTGCTTCCCTTTCCTGTATTCCTTGAAGATGCCCATGTGGGAGATTATTCCTGTGAACATTAAAGATATCCCTCCATGACAAGGTCCTTCCCGATGCTGAAACAACTCGCGTTCCTGAGCCGCATGGCCTTGGCAACAGTTGAAAAACCTTGTCCCTCAAAAAAAGTGGGAGCTTTCTCCCCGCCTATAAGCTTGGTGGAAAACGTTACAAAAATCTTATCTATCAGGTTATTTTCGAAAAGGTTTGTCAGGAGGAGAGCTCCTCCCTCCACCATAACGCTGGAGATTTCGTTCTGGCCCAGCCAAGCCAATATCTTGTTTAGATCGAGCCTTCCCGAACGGTTACTCCGAACGGATATGATCTCTACCCCTCTTTTACTCAGTTCGAGTGCCTTTCTCGACGTTTGCGATTGGCATGTGAAAGCCAGAATTCTCCCCTTGGATCTGGTTTTTAGAAGCGTTGCTTCGAGAGGGAATCGTAGTCGGGAATCGACAATAACGCGTATGAGCTGTTTATTTCGCCAGAGAGGATGCCGGATGGTCAGCCTGGGATCATCGTTAAACAGAGTATTGATTCCCACCATGATGGCCATGTGTTCACCACGAAGCAGGTGGGAATATCTCCGTGTTTGTTTAGAAGTTATCCACTTGGAGTCATGGGTTTTTGTGGCCACTTTCCCGTCCAAGCTAGCTGCTACTTTTGCGGTGACAAACGGCATTTTTTGTCGAATGTATTTGTTGTAAATTTCATTCAAGTGAGTATTTTTTTCCTCGAGAAGGCCGAAGGAAACCTGTATTCCAGCCTGCCGCATTTTCTGGATTCCTTTTTTGTGGACCAAAGGATTGGGATCCAGGGCGGAGACGACGACACGTTTGATTCCATCTTGGATCAAGCTGTCTACACATGGAGGGGTTCTTCCCCAGTGAACACAAGGTTCGAGGGTGATGTAGGCTGTTGCGTTTCGTGCCTGGGATCCTGCTTTCTGGAGAGCGATAACCTCAGCATGGGGATTGCCGGGTTTTTTATGATATCCTGTCCCGACTATCGTGCCCTTTTTAACGATAACAGCCCCAACATACGGATTTGGGCTTGACCATCCTTTGGCTTTTTCGGCTAAACCATACGCCATTTCAAGAAAAACAGAATCTTTATTAGTGTTCATGAAAGTAAGGCATCAACAAATTCCGCAGGCGAAAAATCTAAAATATCCTTTTCTGTTTCTCCGATTCCGACAAATTTAATCGGAAGCTTCAACTCTTCCACAATGCTAATGACGCTTCCTCCTTTGGCCGTCCCATCCAGCTTGGTGAGGAAAATTCCGGTCAGGCCGGAAAACTTTAGAAATTGCTTGGCCTGGAGAAGAGCATTCTGACCGATGCTCGCGTCCAACACAAGCAGGATTTCCTGCGGGACTCCTTCGATTTCCCTGGATATCACTCTCCTGATCTTTTCCAGTTCATTCATAAGATTGACGTTGGTGTGAATTCTTCCTGCTGTATCTACCATAAGATGATCGTATCCCTTAGCCTTAAATGATTGAACGGCGTCATAAACAACAGAAGCTGGGTCTGCTCCGTACTGGCCCTTCAGAACTGGGATATTCAGTCTTTTTCCCCATATGGTAAGCTGCTCCTGTGCAGCAGCCCTGAAGGTGTCGGCGGCAACCATCAGGATGTTTTTTCCTTTCTGTTGGTAGCGATGGGCGAGTTTGGCTAAGGATGTCGTTTTCCCCCCGCCATTGACACCGACCATGATAAGAACACCGGGGGATTGGTTGAGATAAGGAGGGTTCGGGAGATTGGCGAAGATTTCTGTTATTTCCTTTTTGAGGAGGTTTTGTATGTTGTGGAGGGTGTCGGTCTTTTTGCTCTCTGTGCGGATGGAATCCACAATTTTTTCGGTCGTTTGAACACCGACATCAGCAAGAATAAGAGACTCGGTCAGTCCTTCAAGAACATCATCCCTGGTTTTACCTGATTTAAGCAGCTCATCCAGCTTGCCTTTAAAATTGTTTCTGGTACGGCTTAGTTTGGTTTTAAGAACATTCAACATGGTTTTTTAACCTTAATTCTTCATAAAAAATGCCGTTGCTTTTTGGTTCAGCAATGTCTAGGAGTTATCCTGGTATTGCTGAAAAATCTTGTCAAAAATAATCCTTTAATATTCCTAGGCATTTTTTTCTGTTTAGCACGGTTTCTTCATTATATTTTCAGGGCTTTTTAAAGTCAATCAGCCCTCCTGCTCGCTTCCCCGCGGTTTTTTGAGCCTGGTTCGCTAAAGGAAAAAGGATTATGGGTATGCAGTAGAACTTGCAGAGAGCGCGAAGAATGAGTTGACAACAAGTTGGCTAACTTTTAAAATCATTCACCTTTATCCTTTATATGGAAAAGCAATTCTAGCAGTTTTTATCGAGCCCTGCGACTAAAGGAAAAAAGAACATGAATGAGACATTGTGGATTCTAAATCAGGTTTCTGAAAAGGCAAGAAACCTTTCTGCAACCATGGATATACCTCTTGAGGCAGCACAAATCCTTGTGAATAGAGGGTTCGATCGAGCCGAACAGGTTCACCGGTTTCTGTATGGAACAATGAGTGACCTTCATGATCCTTTCCTGATGAATGGAATGAGAGAAGCCGTCCAGAGGATCCGGAAAGCCGTATCTCATAAGGAGAAGATTCTAATATTCGGCGATTATGATGTGGACGGCATCCTGTCCATCGTAACGCTTTCCAAGGCCTTAGAGTCTATGGGAGCCCATGTTGATTTCTTCATTCCCGATAGACTGAAAGAGGGATATGGTCTTAAAGAGAAGTATATCGATCTTGTCGAGCAAAGAAATGCGGGAGTGGTGATCAGTGTGGACTGTGGAGTGAAAGCGGTGGCTTTTGTGGAGAAAGCAAGACAAAGGGGCATTGATGTGATCATCACGGATCACCATCAGCCTGGATCGACCCTTCCTAGGGCTGAAGCTATCTTGAATCCAGCCATTCCGAATTCTGGGTATCCGTTTAAAAATTTGGCGGGCATAGGTGTGGTCTTCAAACTCATTCAGGCTCTTTTGGCCAGAGATCACAAATCCTCTCAACTCCCTCACTACCTGAAGCTGGTATCTATCGGGACAGTAGCGGATGTTGCCGAACTCAAGGACGAAAACAGGATATTTGTCAAGTTTGGGCTAAGGGGTCTGGAAGATGTGAAAAACATCGGTTTGAAAAAATTAATGGATTCTTGTGGCATCAAACAGAGAAGTGTGTCTGTAGGAGATATAGGCTTTAGGATCGGGCCTCGGATCAATGCGGCGGGACGTATGGGCATGACGGATCTTGCTGTTCGCCTCTTTTTTTCCGATTCCTCGCTTGAGGTGGAGGAAATAACGCGGAAATTGGAAAGGCTGAATTCCCAAAGACAAAGAGTCGAGGAAAAAGTTTATAACCAGGCAAAAAACCTGGTCGAGCAAAGAGCGTTAGATGATCGATATAAGTTGTTGATATTGGGATGTGAAGAATGGCACCGAGGAGTCATCGGGATTGTGGCTTCTAAAATCAAGGATGTCTTTTATCGACCGGTCATCCTGTTTTCTTACGATAATGGAAAGGCCTTTGGTTCCGGGAGAAGCATACGCGACTTTTCTCTAATCGATTGTTTGAACGAGAACAAAGATCTTTTCCACAACTATGGCGGACACACCATGGCTGTCGGTTGTGAGCTAGCTCACCGAGACATATCAAGTTTCAAGGACAATATCAATACTTATGTTCATTCTCGGCTCACAGAGGAAAAGTTGAAAAGAAAAATCCACATAGATGCAAGGATTGATTTTGGGGATATCAAAAGGGTTTTCCTCGATATCCTATCCTTGCTTTCTCCGTTTGGATTGGGAAATCCCAAACCTGTTTTTTTGACTGAAAAAGCCGAGATCGTTGCCCCTCCCAAAAAAATCAAGGGCAGACACAGCAAATTTCTTGTCCAGAAAAATGGCAAGATTTTCGAATCAATCGGTTGGGGGAAAGACAGATGGGCAGATGAGCTTTACGCTGGGGATAGGGTCGATTTGGTATATTCTCTTATGGCATCGGAATATCTTGGAGAAGAAAGAGTAACTCTTTACCTTGAAGATATCAAGAGAACATAATGGCTCGCATTGTTTGGATTGAAAAAGGTAAATTCCCTGATATATGGCCATGTTTTTTTCTAACAAAAATGGACAAAATTTCGGTTGACTTTTACTTTTGTAAATCGGTTGGTTTCCAATTTTTCAGTTGATCCTTTGCCAAGCAACCTCTGCCAAAAAAAAAGATTTTTTTTGATTAAAAAGCCAGAAAAAGTGGGTTTGTTCTGTGTTAAGTATCTTGTTTCCCTGAGTATCCTCAAAATCTATTTGCCGACTTGGACAGGCAAGACTACTCCGAGCTCAGGACGGAGCTGGTCGAACCAGGCGTAACCCTCTTGAACCAGGCAAAAAACCAGCTCGTAATCGCCCGGCTTTTCGGGTATAGATACCGCCAGATTGATGACAACCTGAGCTCCGGGGGCAATCGGGTCATGGAGGAGAGTGCGCAATCCATCGTTGATAACCACTCGGCCACCTTGGCGCCACCGGTAAGTTGCGGTTACTGGATTGGGCCAGTGGCTCCAGTACCAAAAGCTGCTGGTGTTATGAAATCTGACCGGGAGGTAGAGGAATGAGCCTGCTGGAACTTTAATCTGGTTGATTTCAAAAACCACACTGTATGATGGGGAATGGACGTAAGTGAACTCGGGAGTCGGCGGAGGCTTTTTTGTTGAAATGTCTTGTTGGAGCTTTTCAAGTTCGACTGCCATTGCTTTGGCGAAGGCTTGGATACCATGGTGTGCCAACCTCCTCATGAAGGACAGACGGGAAGGGCTTTTTCCTCCTGCCCGAGGGGATGACTTCGGAGACAGTTTTAGATCAGCAGCGAAAGGGCCTCCACAAATTAGATCAATCAAGGCATGATGGGAAAGCTGGGATAAGGCCTGATCAATATTTTCCAGTCGACGAATCGTTCCATCCTCATCGATCCAACCTACACTGTCATAAATAGTAGCAAGGCTTTCAATCAAAGCTGAAGGACCCGCCTTGGCAAATCTCCAGAGAGGAATCGGATTGCATTCCAAAGCGAGAACAGGTCGGAATCGTCGTAATGTCTCAGAAGCACCGGCAAGGAATGCCAGTTCATCTCCTTCTATGTCAAGCTTGATCATATCGATTCGTTCAATTTTGTTCACCGATACCCATGTGTCCAGAGTCATAATCTCGATCGTTTCGCTGATTTCTTCTTCTTCGGCATCCCCTCCGGTATGAGCTCCGCCAGGATTGCGGGGATGGATGTGTATTTTTTTTGGACCGTTGGCGTCACCAAGTCCGAGACTCTGCACTTTTATGTTTTCCATGGAGGAAGTGTTTCTCTCCAGAAAACGGCGGGTGGAAGTTACCGGTTCAAAGGCGTAGACAATACCTGAAGGACATCGTGCAGCCAAGGGCAAAGTGATGGTGCCGATATTTGCTCCGATATCTAGAACGACTCCATCCTGCGGAAGAAGAGAGGATAAAGCTTTTACCAGACGAACCTCATACATCCATTCCGATTTTTCAAGGGCGCCAAGAATATTCTCATCATCGGCGGAACCGACTAGAGGCCAGGTTCGGGAAGGTTCGAGAGGATCATACAGAGTGATAGTGCGTTCTTCAGGCCTCTCGGTTCTTTCAGGTGATATTTTCCTTTCTTCCTTTCGATATGATGCTATATCACCCGCGTCTGCCCTGTCAAGCTAGCGTTCTGATACATTTATGTGCCTTTTTCATACAGGCATTAATCTTTTTCCAGTATTTCCACTGGGATCCAGGATTCTTCTTTTAAGTCAATTTGTATTCCTTAAGAATCTTCCTAAAGATTGAAAGTGAGGGTTGCTCCGAAGGCTGCTTAAGGGTACTAAATGAGGTTGAATTTTAAACTAGGCCGCATCAATGAATTCGGCAACAAATAGAACCCCCCTTTTTTTACTAAAATTTCCATTTTCTGATGCTTTTTTGAGGTATAATTAAAAGACAGGAGACCCCATCCTATGGGAAACACAAGAATTCAAACACGCCACACTTTAAGGATTATCAGCGTGGGAGTGTTTTTTATTGTTCTGATCGCGATAGGAATAAGTTTTCTGATGCGTTCCAAAAGGCAGGTTCAGATTCCTGAAATTGCAATAAAATTAGATGAACAAAAAATCGATAAAAAAGAGCAGGTAGAATTCAGAGAGATGAAAAAAGACAAGGAATATTCGGCGGTGACAGCAGATAGACATTATATCGGAAAGGATAACCTTTACCACCTGGAAGGAAATGTCAAAATTTCTTTTTTTGACAGAAGCGAGGGAGAAGATATCATCCTCCGAGGAGAAGAGATTATTCATGATTCAGAGTGGTCCTATTTTTGGCTTCGAGGAGGGGCGACAGTCG
Source organism: Candidatus Aminicenantota bacterium (assembly GCA_020348385.1). Classification (GTDB taxonomy): domain Bacteria; phylum Acidobacteriota; class Aminicenantia; order Aminicenantales; family Aminicenantaceae. Next base: position 715,409 of record CP070750.1, read on the forward strand.
AGTTCAAGGACCTTGTATTGGTATCTTCTGTTTTAGAATATGATGCAGAAAAAAGTGTTTTTAAGAGTGAGATGGATATCCGATTTTCTTCAGAGAAAATCTCAGGATCAGCTCAGAGGTGTGAGTACTTTTTGAGGGAGAAAAAGGCCGAGCTAAGCGGAAATGTTCATCTTGATCTTCGGACCGGGAATGAAACCTCGGCTCCTCTTGAGATCGACACAGAATACTTCGAGTACTATACTGGGAAAGGCCGAGGAAAAGCAGAAGGAAGGGTTGAACTTACACATGGAAAAAGTAACGCCACTTCTGGTTTTATGGAGTTTATGCTTTCTGCCAGTCGCGAACAGATAAAATCTTTATTTTTGAAAGAAGGGGTGAAGATTTCCCTTGTGGACGAATTCAAGAAAGTTGATTCTCAGCCGGATCAAACAGCCCTTGTCCTGCATGGTGACAAATGCTTGATGGAAGCCGGCGAGATCCTCATCAAGGGATTTGTGGATTTGCCTCAGGTCCAAAGACTCGAGGCAACCGGAGAATGCTCCTTTCGGTTTATCTCTGAAACGGGAAGTTCAACTCAGATTGAGGGAAAAGAAATCGTCTTCAGTCTGACAAAAAGAGGAAACCTTAAAGAGTTGGGAGTTACTGAAAACGCCAGGATTACTGAGTTGGATAAGGAAAGAGGATACCCAAGATATATTGATGGCCACAGGGTACAAATCCAAGAGGATAAAAACATTCTTTTGGTTGAGGGGAAGGGGTCATTAAAGGCTAGAATTCGGTCTAAAGATTCAGAGATCACGTCTCAAGAAATCAGCCTCTTTCTTGAGAACAACAATGTGGAAACCAACAAAGACACAAAGGTTATCATTTATCCGAACGAAAAGCCCAAGGATGCGTTCGGTTTTTTTTCTAGGGAAAATCCTGTTTTTATCACAGCGACGGATATGGGATATTCCGAGGATCACAAACGTTTTAGGTTTAGTGGAAGGACCAAGATCTGGCAGATGAATGAGTCGATTAAGGCCCAGGAGATATCTCTGGGTGCTGAGACAGGTTCGGTTCGGGCTCGTGGTAGTGTTGAGTCAGTTCTACCCTATCGACGCAAGGGAAAAGAGGATGAAGATGAAGAAAGTGTTCTGATAGAATCTTCTGCGATGGAGTATGATCCTGACCAGAACAAAATCGTATATACGGAGAATGTCAAGCTTAGAGCAAAGGATGTCGTTTTGACAGCCAAACTCCTGACAATTGCTTTGGAAAAGGAATCGGGAGACGTGGTAAACATCATGGCCAGCGATGAAGTCGTCGTTGTGCAGAAAACGTACGAAGGCCATGGTGATGAGGCAAGATTTGACGTCAAGGAAGAAATTATCACTGTTGAGGGGAACCCGGTTTTGGTCGACAAAGATAAGGGAAGAACAGAGGGAGGCAAATTGACTTTCTACATGGCCGATGGTAGAATCTTGGTTGAAAATAAAGATAGAGAAAGATCTGTTACCGTCATTAAATTTTGAATAATGAAAAGGCGTTTGGAAGCGGTAGGGCTGACGAAATTTTACCACAAAAAAGAGGTGGTCTCGGATGTATCCATCATAGTGGACAAGGGAGAAGTAGTTGGGTTGCTGGGCCCGAATGGTGCCGGTAAGACGACAACCTTTTCTTTGATACTCGGGCTCATCCATCAAGATGCTGGGAGGGTGTACCTGGGTGAGGAAGATATAACCGGATTGCCGATGTACATCAGAGCAAGGAAAGGGATATGCCTCCTTCCCCAGGAATCTTCGGCGTTCCGAAAACTCAGTGTTGAGGACAATCTTTTGTCCATCCTGGAAAGCATGCCTGAAGGCCCTTCCAAGGGAAACGGGAATTTGAAAACAGTCCTGAATGAGCTTGGGTTGGCGAAACTGACGAATGTGAAAGCTTATACCCTATCAGGTGGAGAACGAAGAAGATTAGAAATCGCAAGAGCTCTCATGACCAATCCAGAGTTTATTCTTTTGGATGAGCCTTTCACAGGAATCGATCCGCTTGCCATCCTTGATCTCCAAGGCATCATTCTTGCTCTCAAGGAAAGGGGAATCGGAGTGCTTATTACGGATCATAGTGTCAGAGAAACACTGAAGATCACAAGCCGTGCCTATATAATAGATAAGGGGAAAATCTTGGCTCAAGGAACCCCAGGCCAGCTCGTTTCTTCCGAGAAGGTAAAAAAAACATACCTGGGGGAAGAATTTGATCTCGATTGATTGGAAAGATTTGAGGAAAGAGGAATAAATGGTCCTTAAGCAGCAACTTCATCAGAAGCAAGTTCAAAAGCTAATCCTGGCGCCAGCTCTCCAACAAGCGATTAAGCTTCTCCCTCTAACAAACTTGGAGCTTATCGAAATCATCGATGCCGAACTTTCACAAAACCCGATGCTGGAAGTAGAGGAGGAATCCGTCGAAAAGAAAACAGAGGGATCCGAAGAGGAAGGAGCTGACAAAGAAGGAGCAGAGAAAGGAAAGGAAATCAAAAAAGAAATGGAGGAAGATGTCCTCGACGATTCTCAAGTACGGGATGAAGATCAAGAGATCGAAGCTTATTTTCAGCAATACTTCGATGAGGGCTTTCGATCACTTTCCTATGAAAAACGAGAAAGCATAGCCCTTGAAAATATCGTGTCCAAGAGTCAATCTCTCTGGGATCATTTGAACTGGCAGGCCAATTTGACGTTTTTTGATGAGAAGGATAAGACCATTGCCCAATATATCATCGGAAACATCAATGAGGATGGCTATCTCATCGCATCTTTCGAAGAGATAGCGAGAGCCATGGATGCATCCGTGGAAAGGGTTGGGCAAGTTCAGGATAAGATTAAGAAATTCGATCCTGTCGGTGTTGGAAGCTTGTCTGTCCAAGAAGCTCTCTTGACCCAAATGGAATATTTTGAAATAAAGGATGAAATTACGCATAAAATTGTCAGCGAGTACATTCATCTTTTAGAAAAATCAGATTTTACCCAGGTGGCCAAGGTGTTGGGTATTTCTCTCGAGGAAGTCAAACCACACATCGAAGTGATCAAGGATTTAGACCCCACACCGGGAAGAAAATACAGCCAAGAGAAAACATCTTATGTGGTTCCCGATATTATCGTGGCTAAAGAAGGGGATGATCTGAAGATCACTCTCAATGACGAAGGACTTCCGAGGCTAAGAGTGAATAATTTCTACAAGAAACTCTTAGCCCAAGCGTCAAAGGAAAACCCTGAAGCCTACCGGTATTTGAAAGATAAAATGAAAAAGGCCTTTTGGTTTCTCAGAAGTTTGGATCAGAGAGATCGGACAATTTTTAAGGTGGCGCAGTATATTGTGGACAAGCAAAAAGATTTCATAGAGAAAGGGATGGAATATATCAAACCGTTGACTTTGATCGAGTTGGCTCAAGAAATAGGCGTTCATGAATCGACGGTTGGACGGGTGGTGGCAAACAAATACATTATGACTCCTCGAGGGGTTTTTTCACTTAAATATTTTTTTCACAAATCCCTTTCGGGGGATTTCGGAGAGGAGATTTCTTCTTTGAGAGTTAAAGAGAGGATCAAGAAGCTCGTTGAAAACGAGGATCGGAAGAATCCGCTAAGCGACATTGAGATCGAGGACATTCTGGCTAGAGAGAATTTTCGGATTGCACGTCGGACAGTGGCCAAATACCGAAAGCAGCTAAAAATCCCTCCATCTCACCTCAGAAAAAGAAAATATTGGGTAGAGGAGGCTTGATGAAGATAAATTATACGGCTCGTCAAACAAAAGTGTCAGAGGAAATGAAGCAGTATTGCGAAAAAAGAATCCGATCGCTGGAGAAGATGCTAGGACATCCCATCGATGCGGATATTCTGGTATCGGTTGAGAAGTATAGACAAAAAGTCGAGATCAACCTGAAAACAAAAATGGCAACATTGAATACGGTCGAAGAAACACACGACATGTCCAGTTCTCTTGTCGGGGCCTTTGATCACCTGGAAACGAGAGTCAAAAAGGAGAGGGAAAAACTCAGGGGAAGGAAACGGAGAAAGATCAGAGAAGTTGAAACCTATCCTTCTCTGATGGAACAAGGGGAAAGGCCTAAAAGAGTAATTCGAAGCCAGAGTTATATGCTGAAGCCGCTGTCCATCGAAGAAGCACGTGCACAACTTGACACCAGCAAGGAAGATGTCTTTCTGTTCCGAACATTGGAAACGGATAGCTGGGCTGTTTTGTATCGACGCAAAGACGGGAATTATGGTTTAATAGAACCGAATTAAAACATAGGATTGTGAGAAAGAATTGAAGATCCAAAATTTACTCATCCAAGATATGATCCTGTTAGGATTGGAATCTGAAGAGAGGGAAGAAGTTCTTAAGGAAATGGTTGGTTTTTTGAAAAAACGGAACTGCATCACGAAAGAAAAGGATCTCTATGAAAAGCTGATTCAAAGAGAGCGATTGGGAAGCACAGCCATCGGTGATGGTGTTGCTATACCTCACTGCAAAATGAAAGGTATTAAGGATCCTGTTGTTTTGCTGGCCGTCTCCAACAGGGGTGTTAATTTCCATTCTCTGGATGGAAAACCATCGCATCTTTTTTTCTTGGTGGCCTCTTCTCCTGATAATCCCAGCTTGAACCTCCAAATTCTTGCCGCTATTGCCCACCTCGTGCGGAAGGCGAATTCTCTTTTGAAAAAAATATTGGAGGCAAAAAATATTTCAGGCATCCTGGAAATCATAAGGGAAGAAGAAGAGAAAATAAATGAATGAGGGAAGGGGAAATTCCCTTCAGGTCCGTCATTTTTACCAAAAGGCAAAGATACCTCTAGAGTTGCGTACCGTTTCAGGGAAAACCGGATTTTTGAAAACCATACAATTTTCGTCATCCCAAAGGGATTCTCTTCCTGTGGAAGTTTGGGGAAGGAACGAAATTCAGAAGTTAGGAAGGATGTCTCGGGAACAAAGAAATACATTTATCCAGAGTAGAATCCGGCATCAGCCCTGTCTTATCCTTAGTGATGGATTGACCTATCCACAAGATGTTACGAAAAAAGCCAAAGAATGGCGAATCGCTCTTTTTGTTACTGTGCTATCGAAGAGCAAGAGCAAAGTACAGTTGAGGAAATTGTTTTCCAGCTTTAAATTATCCCAACACATTTTATCGGGAGGTTTACTCCATGTTTTTGGACGCGGTGTGCTCATATTGGGTGACAGTGGCGTCGGTAAAAGCGAAAGTGCCTTGGAACTTATTTCAAGAGGACATCTTTTTGTGTCTGATGATATCGTCCAGATTAAAAAGGATCAGGAAGGAAAATTGATCGGATCGGCAGCATCTCTTTCGCGGAACTTTATGGAGATAAGAGGGTTGGGGATAATCAATATCAAGAAAATATTTGGGGAAGGGTCCATCTGCAAGCAGACGAAGATCGATCTTGTCATTATGCTGAAAAGGTGGAAAGAGGGAAAAGAGTATGATCGGCTGGGCCTTAAATTTCCGGAGAATCAAAAAATCCTCGGTGTTGACGTTCCCAAGATATCTATTCCTGTGGCACCAGGAAGAAATATCGCCACGCTAATAGAAGTAGCCTGCAAAGTTTTCGTGTTAAAACAAAAGGGATATCATGCAGCCCTTGAGATTACGGAAAAATTGGACCGGGCTCTGGCGATTCGATGAGGATGAAAAAAGACAGAAAAAGAGATACGCGTTTTTTGATCATCACAGGACTTTCAGGTTCCGGGAAAACGGTGGTGGGCCGATTCGTGGAAGATTTGGGATACTATTGTATCGATAATCTCCCGACGAAATTGATCCCTCGTTTTGTGGACTTGTGGACAAGGAAAGAAGTCGAAATAGAAAAGGTTGCCCTTGTTGTGGACATCAGGGAGATTGGATTTACCAAAGAATTTCCTAAGGTCCTCCAATCCATTCGGGAGAAAGTTCAGCCGTACCTGATCTTTTTGGAGGCTTCTGATGAGGTCCTGTTCAAAAGATTCAGCGAAAGCCGGAGACCTCATCCCCTGGCTAGCACAAAATCAGTCCGGGAAGGGATTGCGCTTGAAAGAAAGAGGCTGGCCAAAATAAAGAATCTGGCCGACGATGTCCTTGATACCTCTTTTACAAACTTGGCTGAACTTAAGGAAATCCTGACCAGAGAGTTTTTACAAAAGAAAAGACAGAGTCTTCAGATCGTGGTGGTGAGTTTTGGCTATAAATACGGGATTCCTCTCGATTCAGATCTTGTTTTTGACACGCGGTTTTTGCCGAACCCCCACTACATTGATGCCATGCGAGAGATGACGGGGAAAAGCAAAAGGGTCAAGGAATATGTCCTGCAAGCCAAGGAATCGCAATCTTTCTTGATTCGGCTTATGAGGTTTGTGGATTACATGATGCCCAAGTTTGAAGATGAGGGAAAGAGCTATTTGACCATTGCTATGGGATGTACCGGAGGAAGACATAGATCTGTCGTGCTTGCGGATAGATTGAAAGAACATCTCAAAGGCCAAAACTATAGAGTACGAGCCTATCACCGGGACATATTTAAATAAAAATAGGATCGTCCCCTTTTCTCTTTAAAAAAAACTTAAGATTGTTCACAATTAATGGTAGAATTTTATACAATGTAGAGAATCTGGAATGTATTCTTTGTAATTGGACAGAAAAATGGAGCAGCCAAAAAAATGATTGGTGGCATTATCGTCTCCCACGGAAAATTGGCTGAAGAACTTCTCAATGCCCTCACTATCATTCTGGGGGAAGTGGTGAACATGGAAGCTATCTCCATAGGGTGGTATGATGATGTTGAAGATTCAAAGCGCAAGATAAACCAATCCTTGAAAAGGGTTGATCAAAAAAACGGCGTCCTTATTTTCACAGATATGTTCGGAGGAACGCCATCCAACTTGAGCTTCAGTTTTTTAAAAGATGATAGAATCGAGATTATTACGGGAGTAAATCTTCCTATGCTTATCAAATTTGTCTCGCTTCAGAGAAGCAATAAATTGAAAGAGGTGGCAAAAAAGGTTGTGGAACAAGGAAAAAAGAATATTCATCTTGCCGGTGCCCTCCTGAGCTCCAAGCATTGATTTCGCGGGAAAGTCCTGATCCATGTTAAAAAAAAAAGTTGCCATAATAAATAGACTGGGATTGCATGCTAGGGCCGCAGCAAAATTTGTCAAGTTAGCAAACAGATTCAAGGCTTCTGTCAAGATCGAGAAAGATGGTGTCCAGATAGATGGAAAAAGTATTCTAGGTATCCTGACCTTGGCAGCTGTGCAGGGGACAGAGATAATATTGATGATAACGGGTGCGGACGAGAAGTCTGCAATGAGGGCACTGGTTTTTTTGATCGAAAACCGATTTGAAGAGGAAGAGTAGTCCAGAATGGAATATATAAGATTAAGAGGACTCGGCGTTTCTCCAGGAATCGCCATCGGAGAAGTACAACTGACTCGAAAAGTTGTATTCACGACAAGAAAGGAGGAGATCTCAACAAAACAGGTGGACGACGAGTTGAATCGATTAAACGGTGCAATCAAGCGAACGCATGAACAGCTCGTTAGAATCAGGGATAATATCAAGGATATTGTCGGTGAGGATCATGCGTTCATATTTGAGGCGCATCTTCTCATTTTGCAGGATAAATCCTTGCTCATGTCTCTGAAAGAGATCATTCGGAAAGAAAAAACCCGGGCAGAATGGGCGATCTCTCGTGTGCATGTGAAGTATCAGAAGCTTTTTGAGCCCATTGATGATGAATATCTTATGCAGCGAAAATTCGATGTAGCTGATGTCCTTTCAAAAATATACAGAAATTTGGAGCCAACCGAACCTGGAAAAAAGGAGGATGGGAAAGAAAAAATCCTTGTCGCTCATGAGCTTCTCCCATCGGAGGCTGCCGTGCGGTTACCCAAGGGCAATGTTCTTGCTGTAGCCCTTGATATGGGGGGACAAACATCCCATACGGCTATACTTGCTCGGTCATTGAATATACCGGCTGTAATGGGTTTGAGGAATATTTCCCAGAGGGTAAAAAACGGGGACGTTTTGATCGTTGATGGGACAGATGGAGAAGTTTTGATCAATCCTCCTGTGGCCATCCAGAAAGAGTTTGCGAGTAAAAAAAAGAAATACGATGATTACAGGAAAGAACTGATAAAGATCGCGAAGCTGAGCTCTAAGACTATGGATAAGTTTGCATTTTTACCGTTGGCTAATATCGAGCTTCCTGAAGAAGTCCCCATGGCCTTTTCGATGGGAGCGGAGGGAATCGGTCTTTTCCGGTCCGAATTCCTCTACCTCCGGAGTGCGACCCCCCCTTCCGAAGAGGCGCACTACCAGATATACTCTCAAATAGCCAGAGATGCCTATCCCTCTCCTGTTTACATTCGGACGATCGATATGGGCGGCGAGAAAAATCTGCCCCATCTGAAAATTGAAAAGGAACCCAATCCTGCTCTTGGCCTTCGTGCCATTCGCTTGTCTTTGCGGGATAGAGAATTGTTCAATGTCCAGTTGAAGGCGATATTGAGAGCAAGCGCGATGGGAAACGTCAGGGTTCTTATCCCGATGATTACGGAACTCGAGGAAATCGAAGAGGTGAAAATGCTGTTTCGGGCTATTCAACAAGAATTGAGAGAAAAAAACATCCCTTTTGATGAAAATATTCCTTTGGGTGTGATGATCGAAGTTCCTGCAGCGGCTGCTCTGACTGATATATTGGTTAAAGAGGTGGATTATATCAGCATCGGGACCAATGATCTTATCCAGTATTATCTAGCCGTGGACCGCTCGAATGAATTGGTGTCTTATCTTTTTAAGCCTCTGCATCCATCCGTATTGAGGCTCATCAAGTTTATCATCGATACGGCTCAGAAGGAAAACAAAGATGTGACGGTTTGTGGAGAGATGGCTGCAGATTCCCTTTCAGCAATCGTCCTGCTCGGTCTCGGATTGCGCAAGTTCAGCATGAACCCGATTTTTATTCCCAGGATCAAGAATGTTTTGCGATCTGTGGAGCAAAAAACAGCTAAAGAGGTAGTCGAGGAAGCCCTAATGCTTAAAACATCTCAAGAGATCGAAGAGTGTATTATCGAGAGAATACTCTTCAAACATCCCAAAGCTTTTCTCATGAGATTGTAAGTAATTTATCCAGTTTTTCGATAAGTTCATTCGTATTGATCGGCTTTTCAATGAAATGGTCAGCCCCAGATTCTTTCGCCTCAAATTGAAAGGCCGCTCCTTTATAAACAGCGGTCATCAGTATAACCTTGATGTCTTTTAGCTGAGGATCTTGTTTTATTTTTGTGCAGAGGTCCAGACCGTGTATTTTGGGGATCAACATGTCGCTGAGCACAACATCCGGTTTTTCTTTGGAAGCGATCTCCAATCCTTCTGCGCCATCTCTTGCACTCAGAACATGATACCCATGACGAGACAGGATCATTTCAAGCATTGTCAAAGTTACCCTATCATCGTCGATGATGAGAATCTTCAGTTTCATTCATTTCCTGCCGTAGTCATCGTCTAGCCGAACGATATCCGATTCCTCAGATTCTCCAATCCAAATCTCCATTATCCGGGATGGTTTCTGACCGATGCAGCGAACGCGGTGAGCAGTTTTTTGTGGTATAAATATTTCCTCGTTCGCCTGGGGTTGCCAAACTCGGTCTCCGGCAGTCACTTCCAAGCCTTCGTCTATGATAACCCAAAATTCACTGCGTTTCCTATGATATTGGAGAGACAGGATTTCTCCGGGGTTAACTGTGATTATCTTGATGCTCGCTGCTTGATCATACGGAAAGGAACGGAATTTTCCCCAAGGTCTGATATCTTCTGTAATCGCTTTTCGGAAAATGGCGATATCGGATTTCTTGCCAGATGTCATAATGAATGTTTCCTGGGATATCTGACTTTTTTTGCCGATGAAAAGGCCGGTCGTTGGTCTTTTTTAAAAGGGGACTTCTTCGTCCCCGTCCTTCTCGCTTTCGATGTCAGGGATGGAGCTTTCTTCGCTGGGAAAATCTTGAGGGCTGGGACTGGAAGGAGAAAAAGTAACTTCTCCTTCTTCTTTTCCCATTTCGTCTTTGCGGCCGAGCAGAATGATATTTTGTGCTTCGACTTCCGTGGAGTATCTTTTGTTTCCTTCCCTATCCTGCCAGCTGCGAGTCCGCAACTTTCCTTCCAGATAGATTTGTTTTCCTTGAGTGAGATACTTCTCGCAAAATTCCCCAAGCTTTCCCCAAGCCACGATGCGATGCCATTCCACCCGAATGTCACTTTCGTTTGTGCTGGGATTGAAGTAGCGCTCGTTGGTGGCCAGCGTGAAGCGTGCGATAGCCCTCTCTGATTGAGGGAGGTACCTCAACTCTGGGTTTCGTCCCAGTCGACCAATCAGAGTGACCTTGTTTAGGCTATTGATATCTCTCATTTTTCGACATCAGCTCTTTTATTTTTTCCTGAGCGATTTTTGTTTCTTCTTCCAGAGGATATTTACTGACCATGAGTTTGAACACGGACAGGGCTTCTTCATTGCGATCCAGCTCCATCAGGCTTATGCCTTTGTGCAGGTATGCAGCAGGTACTTTATCGCCAAGAGGGTAATTCAGGATCAGTTCGTTGTATCGAGAGATCGCTTCTTCGTATTCTTTTTGGCTGAAATAACACTCCCCTATCCAATACAAGGCATTATCGGCAAAAGGACTCTGCGCAAAGTTATCCAGATAGATCTTGAACCCGTCTATAGCCAGTGCGAAATTCCCCTTCAGGTAATCGGCGTAAGCCATATTGTAAATCTCTTGAGGAGACATGTTAGGAGGAAGAGGGGATTTGGGCTCTTCCTCTCCTTCTCCTTCCTGCAGTTCTTCTCCTGTCTCATCTGTGACTGGCGGTTGTATTTCTTCCCCTTGAGTTTCTCCTGAGCCTTCTGCCTTTTCGGCCTGCTGGAGAAGGGGAAGCGAGGCGTTTTTAATCTCCATAAGGTCTACAGAGAAGCGAGTGAGCTGTACACTCATTGCATCCAGTTTTTCCAACAGGATTTGGTACTGGGATGGGATCTTTTTCTGGTCTTCCTGCATGCTCACCTGTTGAGATTGGAGTGCGCGCACCAATTCCATTAATTCAACAATCTGTTGCTTAATGGTTTGAAGCTCGTCCTGGTATAATCCGATTTTGTCATCCAACTCCAGAACCTGTTGCTTCAGGATTTGCACATCTTGATAGATCAGTTCGTACGCTTTTCTTTCTTTTTGGGCTCCAAATAGCATAAGGGGGATGAGAAGAGAAAGCAATACCCTCAGAAAAAGTCTATAGATCATAAGTTATTTTGCGATGATTATGAATTGTGATCGTCTGTTTTTGTCCCAGGCTGCTTCCGTGTGCCCCATGTCTAAGGGTTGGCTTTTTCCGTAGGAGATGGTTTTCAAGCGGCTTGGGGAAACTCCGAGAGAAACGAGGTAGTCAAACGTGCTTTTGGCTCTTTTTTCACCCAATGCAAGGTTGTACTCCTCGGTGCCTCTTTCGTCGCAGTGTCCTTCGATCAAGATCTGAGCGGTTCTGAATTTTTTCAGCCATGCCGCATTGGATTCCAGGATCGGTTTGGCATCATCCCTGATGAAATACTTGTCAAAATCGAAATGGATCATCCGAAGGGGGACCTCTCGGTTGATTTCTTCGAGGGATTTGTTCATGAAGATTTCTTCTTCTGTCAGTTCAGGTTCTTTGGGAGGAGCAGGTTCGACAACCTTTTCAACTTTGGGTTGTTCTTTCACCTGTGGGGGAGGCGGGGGAGGGGCTTCTTCGACCTTTTTTCGGCATGAGAGTGTGAAACCGAAAACCAGTAAACACACCAGC
>CP070750.1:727362-754625 GCA_020348385.1 Candidatus Aminicenantota bacterium
AAAGAACTGGGACAACAAGACGGCACTATCCGAACCCAACCCTGGGCTGTTTCAGCACTGTTGACCGCAACCAAGTCAGGAGGTAAAGATGCCAAAACTAAAGACTCACAAGGGAGCCAAAAAGAGATTCAAAGTAACAGGGAAAAAGAAGGTCATTCATAACAAAGCTAATAAAAGTCACATACTTACGAAAAAGTCAGCGAAGAGAAAAAGAAATCTAAGCAAAAAAGACACTGTCAGCCAGGCAGATCGTGGTCGGATCAAAGATATGCTTCCTTACGATTTGTAGGGAATCAGCGCCTTAGATTTTCAGGGAAATCCCCAGATTCGCTTATTCCTCGGAATGAGAATAGGAATTTTTTTATGTGCGAAAACAACGTGACTTAAGGAGAATAAAATGCCCAGAGTAACCAGAGGAGCAAAAAAAAGTCGAAGAAGGGCAAAAATTTTAAAACTTGCCAAAGGCTATTGGGGAGCGAGAAGCCATAATTACAGGACAGCCAAAGAGGCTGTAGAGCGTTCTCTCCAATATTCCTACAGGGACAGGAGAACCCGAAAAAGAGATTTTAGACGTCTTTGGATTATTCGAATCAAAGCTGCAGCCGAAAAAAATGACCTTTCCTACAGCCGTTTTATCCACGGGTTGCATCAGCTGAACATCGAACTCGACCGGAAAATTCTGGCCGATTTAGCTGTTCATTCTCCACAGACTTTTTTCCAACTTGTCGAAAAGGTCAAGGAGGTCCAGGCATAAGGGATTGCAGGCAAAAATGGAAAATCTCAAGATCGAGATCCAAAACAAAAGAAAATCCTTCGAAGATGCTCTTGCAAAGGTAAAAGACAGACATTCTCTCCAAGACATCCGGAATGAATATCTGAGCCGCCAGAGAGGCATTATCACCGGGATTTTTGAGCAGTTGAAGCATGTGAAGCCTGAGGAGAGGCCCGAGATCGGGAACTTAATCAATGATTTTAAAAACCACGTTCAGGAAAGAGTACTAGCTTTACAGGAAAAGTTTGCTGCACCGAAAAAAGTTTTGGAAAAGGTAGATCTCACCCTTCCCGGAGAGAAAAAGTATTGGGGAGCACCTCACCCCATCCCCCTGTTTCAGCAGGAGATCGAAAATATATTTTTGAGAATGGGATTTTCCATCGCAGATGGCCCAGAAATCGAGACGGATTACTACAACTTCGGGGCACTCAACTTTCCTCCTCATCACCCCGCCCGGGATGATTGGGACACGCTTTACATCACAGACGATGTTCTCCTGCGAACACATACTTCACCAGTGCAAATCAGAGTCATGGAGAAAAAGAAACCTCCGATTCGGATAATCAACCCAGGCAAAGTATACCGCAAAGAGGCGCCCGATCCCACCCATCTCCCGATGTTTTTTCAAGTTGAAGGGCTGGTGGTGGACTTGGGAATTACCTTTGCCCATCTGAAAGGTACTTTAGAATATTTTCTGAAGGCCCTTTTCCATGAAAAGATAAAAATCCGTTTTAGACCTAGTTTTTTCCCCTTCACCGAACCATCTGCGGAGGTCGACATCGAATGCACTGTTTGTGGGGGAAAATCAGAGGATTGCCGGGTATGTGGAGGAGGAGGATGGATAGAGATCCTCGGTTCGGGAATGGTCGATCCCCAGGTATTGAAAAATGTGAATATCGATCCTGAGAAATATTCAGGTTTTGCCTTCGGATTGGGCGTGGACAGGACAGCCATGTTTGCATACCAGATACCGGATATGCGGTATTTTTATGAAAACGATTTGAGATTTATAAGGCAGTTTTCACTCAAATGAAAATCAGTTTGGATTGGCTTCAGGAATACATCGATATCGATCTTCCCGTATCTCGACTTGTCGAGGTGTTTGACAATATCGGATTGTTAATCGAAGACTGGAAAGAAGAAGACGGCGATGTCATTCTGGATGTTGAAACTTATGCTAATCGGCCGGATACGCTTGGACACTTGGGTATCGCACGGGAACTGGCTACTGCTTTAGGTCTTACTCTCAAAGAACAACGTTTTCCTTTGGCCGAGACGAGCAAAAACATCTCTGATCTTATCGATGTGCAGATATGGGATGAAGATCTCTGCCCAAGATATTGTGGGATGGTTGTGGAAAACATTGCCATCGGACCTTCTCCTGAATGGTTGATGAAGAGAATCGAAGCCATGGGCTTGAATCCGATCAACAATGTCGTCGATGTGACCAATTATGTTCTCTTTGCCACGGCTCAGCCGATTCATGCTTTTGATCTTGACAAAATCGCTGGGAGGAAAATCATCGTTCGTCGGGCAAAGCAGGGAGAAAAGATGCAGAGTCTAGAAGCGAAGGATGTGGATTTGACATCTGAGATGCTTGTCATCGCCGATGAAGAAAAACCCGTAGCTCTTGCAGGAGTCATCGGGGGAGAAAATACTGCGGTTTCCGATTCAACACAAAGCGTATTTATCGAAAGTGCTCATTTTGATCCTGTATCGGTAAGAAAAACGAGCAAGGCAACGGGAATCCAAACCGATGCCGCTTACAGATTCGAGCGGGGAGCGGATGTTTCGTTTCCTCCCGAGGCTGCCAGGATGGCCGCTTCGCTATTCTCCCAGTTTAGCGGAAAGGTGTGTAGGGGTATCGTGGATGTTTATCCCAAATCTAGAAAAATCAAAACAGTGATGCTTCGTGATCACCGAGTGACCTCTCTTCTCGGTATCGAGATCGATAGCGGCTTCATCGAAAAAACTCTTGCGGATCTCGGATTCCAACTGGAGAATAAGCAACCGGGAATATGGCAGGTCAAGATTCCTCATTTTCGCATTGATATCGAGAGAGAAGCTGATCTTATTGAGGAAATTGCGCGGTTTTACGGGTATGAAAAAATTCCTATCCAGCTCCCGCCTCTCCGAAGCCTGGAACCGATCCTCGATCCTAAAAAGGAAAAAATTAAAACGTTGCGGCAGCTCCTGTTTCATTATGGATTTGATGAAGTCGTGAATTTCAGTTTTATGGATCCTGAAAAACAGGAAAAATTCACTCATGATCTCAATCCCATCCCTATCCGAAATCCGATTTCGACGAAAGCAGCGTTTCTTCGAACGACTCTAATCGGAGGACTGCTGGAAAATGTTGCCTGGAACACAAACAGAGGAGCTGAAGGAGTGGATATTTTCGAAATCGGGAACATCTTCCAATTTGACAATGATTCATACAACGAACATTTGATGCTGAGCATGGTCATGACAGGGAGTACTGGGGAACGGCATTGGAAAGAAAAGGGCAGGGAAGCCGGTTTTTTTCATCTTAAGGGGACTTGCGAGGCGCTTCTGGCCCAGTTGCGGTATGGTTCGTTTTTTTTCAAGGAAGAGAATCACCCTCATTTCCAAGATGGGCGTTCTCTGGCCTTGCACTTTAAAGGTGAAGAGATCGGTTGGCTGGGAGCGATCGATCAGAAGATTCTGGGTGCCTATCTATTGAAACATGAAGTTTGGGCAGCTGAAATCAACCTGAGTTTTTTGTTCGAAAAGCAAACCCAGGCGTTTCAGTATTCTGCTGTAGCAAAGTATCCCAGCGTGAGCAGAGATGTTTCTTTTATCGGAGCCAAAAATGTCTCTTTCGAAGAAATCAGAGTGGTGTTGGAAAAACTCCAGCTGCCGTATTTGGAAAAATTTACTCTTTACGACCGGTTTGCGGGCTCCTCCATTCCTCAGGGCGAGGTGAGCCTATCCTTTCGATTCATCTTTCGCCGACCCGATAGGACACTTCAGGCCGATGAGGTGGATGTTTTTCAACAAAAAATTATCGACACATTAAGAGCCAGCTTCAATTTTCGATTAAGGGAAGGAGGAAAAATTGACAAGTGAATTGGAAAGACTTAAAATCCTAGAGGGAAAGATTTCCCAAGTTGTTGATTACATAAATAAGCTGGTTAGCGAGAATAACCGCCTGAAACAGCAGTTGAAGGAACTGAAAACTGAGAAAAAGGACTTTGAAGAACAGGCAAAAAAGGCAGAAAAAATAGACCAAGACTTGCAGAGATACGAAGAAGAAAAGGCGGCAATAAAAGGGAAAGTCGAGTTGATTATCAGCAAAATAGACGAACTAGAAATATGATGGACAAAGTCGTCGAAATCGAAATTTATGGGCAGAATTATAGAATTAGAGTCAAAGGAGAAGAGGATGAAAAATATATAAGCCATCTTACTTCGTATGTTGATCAGAAGATGCGAGAGGTGGCCGTGAAGTCAAAATCTGTGGATGTTTTGAAGGTTGCTGTTTTGGCAGCATTGAACATCGCAGATGAATATTTTCTCTGTCAAAAGAATCTCGATCAGCTAAACGAAGTCATTGGGCTTATGGAGAATGAAATAGAAAGTTTGGAGGTTCTTTCGTTTAGAGATGAGAATACTTACAAAAATTTGGAAAAAACTTCGGAATGAAGCGGGAACTCCCGTCTTGCATATCATAGATAAGCAAATGGAAAACTTCATCCCTATCAGAAATATCGCAAAAACACAGCAGATAAGACAATTTGTCAGATGTCCCTCAGAAAGCTTTGATGTCATTTCTTTCCCAATAGAGTGAGTATTTTCTGAACCTCCCATTTTCATCTCTTTTGACGGCCCCTATAAGGAGGTGGTCAAAGTGAATTTTATGCTAATCGTCATAGCTGCTATATTGCTTGTTGCATCTGCAACCATAATATTTATCTTGGTCAAGAAAACCGGAGGGGCTCGTGCCATCTTTCGTGCTCAACAAGAGGCCAAGGAGATACTTGGAGCTGCCAAGGAAGATGCAAAAAAAATGCAGCGAGAAGCTTCGATTGCAGCAAAAGAAAAACAACTCAATTTAAAGGCAGAATTTGAGAGGCAAACACGAGACAGGAGCCGAAAACTCAACGAGTTAGAGAGACGGCTCGTTAAAAAAGAGGAAAACCTTGAACGGAAGTTTCAGATCCATGAAAAAAAGGAACGGGATTTTGCACAAAAGGAACGGCGAGTGTTTGCTCGCGAACAAGAACTCGCGGAAAAGGAGAAGGGATACCAGGAGCTGAAAAGGAAAGCCGTGGAGGAGATAGAGCGGGTTGCCAACATGTCACAGGAAGATGCAAAGAGAGAATTGATGAAAAAGATGGAGGATGAGGCCAAACTGGAAGCGGTTCAAATCTTACGCAAGATCGAAGAGGAAACAAGAGAAAAAGCACAAGGGACGGCCAGGGAGATAATCAGCCAGGCCATTCAGCGTTCTGCCGCAGAGCATGTGGTTGAAACAACTGTTTCTGTAGTTGATCTTCCTTCTGATGACATGAAAGGACGGATCATCGGTAGAGAGGGCAGGAACATTCGTGCCCTCGAACTGGCAACGGGTGTTGATATCATCGTTGATGATACGCCAGAAGCCGTGATTCTCTCCAGTTTTGACCCGATTCGAAGGGAAATGGCCCGGTTGGCCATAGAAAAATTGGTGGTGGACGGCAGAATCCATCCTGCTAGGATTGAAGAAGTTGTGGAGACTGTTAAAAAAGAACTGGAGGAGAAAGTCAAACAAGAGGGGGAATCTGTGATCCTGGAGCTGAGGATCCAGGACATTCACCCAGAATTGGTGAAGCTGTTGGGAAGGTTGAAATACAGAACAAGTTATGGCCAGAATGCTCTTCAGCATTCCAAGGAAGTCGCTTATCTTGCTGTCATCATGGCTAAAGAATTGGGTTTGGATGCGAATGTTGCTATGAGAGCCGGCCTTCTCCATGACATCGGAAAGGCAGTGGATAAAGAGGTGGAGGGAACCCACACAGAATTGAGTGTTGAGCTTACAAAGAAATACGGGGAAAAGGAAAAAGTGATTCAGGCTATTGCCTCTCATCACCGGGATGTCGATTTTCCTTCGATCGAAGCCGTGCTAGTACAGGCTGCCGATACGCTTTCAGCCGCCAGACCCGGTGCCCGCCGCGAACTCTTGGAAGCCTATGTGAAAAGGCTTGAGAAATTGGAGGAAATTGCCAACTCCTATGAAGGGGTGGCCAAATCTTTTGCCCTCCAAGCAGGAAGAGAGATCAGGATCATTGTCGAGAGCCAAAAGATCTCGGATGATAAAGCCACCCTCGCTGCAAAAGAGATTGCGCAGAAGATAAAAGAAGAGTTGGACTATCCGGGCCAGATCAAAGTCACGGTTATCCGAGAGATGAGGGCTGTGGAGTATGCACGATAGGTATGGATTCCTGTTTTTAGGCGATATTATCGGAAGGCCGGGAAGACGGGCTCTGAAAAAATTCCTGCCGCCTCTTCTCGAGAAATATTCTCCTTCTCTCGTTGTGGCTAACGGAGAGAATGCTGCCGGCGGGATAGGCATCACTCCGGACATCTGTCGTCAACTTCTTGCGCAGGTTGATGTTTTGACCTCAGGAAATCATGTCTGGGACAAGAGGGATGCCGTCGAGTATCTGGATCAAGAACAACGGCTGTTGCGGCCGGCCAATTACCCCTCTCCCAATCCGGGAAAAGGGGTTTATACTTTTGAAACGAAACAGGGATTTCAGGTCGCAATTCTCAATCTTCAAGGCAGGGTTTTCATGGAGCCGATCGATTGTCCATTTCGAGCGGCTGACCGAGAGCTTAAGCTGCTGGAAGACCGAAATCCCATCATTTTTGTCGATTTTCATGCGGAGGCCACATCGGAGAAACAAGCCATGGGATGGTATCTTGATGGGAGGGTATCGGCTGTTGTTGGAACCCACACGCACGTGCCCACAGCCGATGAAAAAATCCTGCCTCGAGGAACGGCTTTTATCACAGATGTTGGCATGGTCGGTGGATATGAATCTGTGATTGGCTTGAAAAAGGATCAAGCCATCCAGAGATTTTTGACTTCGCGGCCTCAGCGTTTTGAACCGGCAAAACAGGGATTGGTGTTTTCTTCTGTTTTTGTTGAAGTTGACACACAGACCGGAAAAGCCATTTCCATCCAAAGAGAGATGGCTGTGGAGGATGTGAAGGAAGATGAATCTACCTGAGAGGCCAGAAAAGATCTACACGGTCTCTGAGATCACGCGTCAGATCAAACTCGAGCTGGAAAAAATTTTCCCTGTTCTCTGGATAGAGGGAGAAATTGCCGATTTTAAACGGGCTCATTCCGGTCATTTGTATTTTACTCTGAAGGATGAGAAGAGCGCACTCAATTGTGTAATGTGGCGGTCGAGCGCGGTCCGTGTGCCTTTTGAGCTGGAGAGTGGTCTTCAGGTAATATGCAAAGGACAGATATCGGTCTATGAACAAAGAGGCCAGTATCAACTCTATGTGGAGGGAATTGAACCAAAGGGAAAAGGAGCCCTTCAGCTTGCCTTTGAACAGCTGAAGGAAAAGCTGAAAAAGGAAGGTTTATTCGATTTGAGTGCGAAGAAAAAGCTTCCACTCCTGCCAAAAAAGGTCGGGATCGTGACTTCACCAAGGGGAGCGGCCATCATCGATATCATCAAAACACTGGAAAGACGCTTTGCCCACCTCCATATCGTGATTTATCCGGCTAAAGTCCAAGGGGAAGGATCGGGCGATGAGATCGTGGAAGGCATAGATTTTTTGGGAAAATACCGGGATATGGATGTCATCATCGTCGGGCGAGGAGGAGGGTCTTTGGAAGATTTATGGGCATTTAACGAGGAGAAGGTGGCTCGCGCCATTTTTCACTGTCCTGTTCCGATCATATCTGCTGTTGGCCATGAGATAGATTTTACCATCGCGGATTTTGTGGCCGACATAAGAGCATCCACTCCATCGGTTGCGGCAGAGATGGTCATAGAGAAAGAACAGTCCCTGCTTGAACGCATCGGAAACCTCGAAAAAAGAATTTTCCATCATATGCGGTTTTTCATCCAGGAAAAAAAACAATCGGTGACGGATCTTATTCACCACCAAGCTTTTCAAAATTTCAAAGTCCGTCTATTCAATCTGATTCAGCAGGTCGATGAATTTGAAACACGTGCGAGATATGTGATCCAATCCCTGGTCCAGATGATCGTCCGGTCCAAGTCGCAAGTCGATCTTGCACAAGAAAAAATGTCATCAGCCGCAAAGAGACACCTACAGGAGCTCCGCGGGAAATGGGAGAGGTTCGCTGCTGAACTGGAAAATCTCAGCCCCTTGAATATCCTTAAAAAAGGATACACACTTTGCTGGAAAAATGCCAAACCGGAACTTATCCAGAAAGTCGGGGATGTCGATGAGGGGGACGAGGTGACGGTGTCTTTTTTCAAGGGAGAATTCACAGCTCGGGTTAAAGGGGTAGACCAAAATATATCCATCGTATCCCGCCTACAAAAAAAAGAGGAATAATCAGGAAGGAGGATTCATGAGCGATCAGAGTTTTGAAAAGGCTTTGGCTGAATTGGAAAATATTGTGGAAAAGATGGAAAAAGGAGGACTGGCTTTAAATGAGTCCTTGGCATTATTTGAAAAGGGAGTCAAACTGGCGAGGTTTCTGCGTGAAGAATTGGGAAAGGCTGAGAAAAAAATAAATATCCTTCTCGAGGATGAAAAGGGTGAAATGAAAGAAGAACCTTTCGAACTGGAGGAGGGAGGAGAACTCTCCGAAAAACAGGAAACTCCCGATTCGGATGATGATAACAGCCTCCCATTTTAGATAAAAATAGCCTGGAGATCGAAATAAAAAAATGAATAATGTTCTAGATAAAATTTCCAGTCCGGAAGATGTGAAAAAACTCTCATCAAAGGAACTTTTAAAACTGGCGGCCGAGATCAGAGAATTAATCATCGGCACCGTTTCCAACACGGGAGGGCATCTCTCTCCGAACCTCGGAGTTGTGGAGATCACTTTGGCGTTGAACTATGTGTTCAATCCCCCGAGCGATAAAATCATATGGGATGTGGGTCATCAGTGTTATACACACAAGATTCTAACGAGAAGAAAGGATAAATTTCACACCCTGCGGCAGTATAATGGCCTGTACGGATTCCCCAGTCGGGAAGAAAGCGAATATGATGTTTATAACACAGGACATGCATCCACGGCACTTTCGGCCGCCATGGGAATGGCTATAGCCCGCGATAAAAAAGGAAAAGATCATGAAGTTATCGCGGTTGTGGGCGATGGCAGTTTGACGGGAGGAATGGCCTGGGAAGCATTGAACCAGATTGGCCATCATCGGGAAAAGTTGATAATCGTGCTCAATTACAATGAGATGTCCATCTCTCCGAATGTGGGGGCCATGTCCAAGTATCTTTCCTATCTAGTATCCGGGCAACACTATTTGCGGATCAAAGATCATGTCAAGTCCATCTTGAAACACGTTCCTGCCGTCGGCAAGCCGATGATAAAGGTTGCCAGAGCGGTGGAAGAGGCCTTTAAAAAAATCTTTTTTCCCGGCTTGGTTTTCGAAGAATTGGGGATTCGTTACATCGGTCCGGTACAAGGACACAGCTTGGGATCTTTGATCGAAGTTTTCGAGGATGCCAAATCCCATAGTGGTCCTGTATTGATTCATTGTGTCACCAAAAAAGGAAAGGGCTACCAACCGGCGCAGAGTAATCCCGCTCAGTTTCACAGCGCATCTCCGTTCGATATCGAAACAGGGGAATTGAAAAACAAGGATAAAAGGCCTACCTATTCTTCTGTTTTTGGGAGTATCATGCTGGACTTGGCCGATAAAGATGAAAAGGTGATGGCTATCACCGCAGCCATGCCAGAAGGAACAGGGCTTAAGCCGTTTGGAGAAAGATACCCAGACAGATTTTTCGATGTGGGGATAGCTGAACAACATGCTGTTGATTTTGCCACTGGATTGGCTTTGGAAGGATACAAGCCTTTTGTGGCTATCTATTCCACGTTTTTGCAGAGGGCTTATGACCAGCTCTATCACGATGTTTGTTTAATGGATATCCCGATTGTTTTTGCCCTGGATCGTGCCGGTATTGTTCCTGATGATGGCCCTACTCATCAGGGGATCAATGATATCGCTTATCTGGGCCATCTCCCGAACATGATCATTATGGCCCCGAAGGATGAAAACGAGCTACAGCATATGTTGCATTCCACTCTTGCCTACTCTCATCCGGCAGCCATCCGTTTCCCCAAAGGCAGAGCTTATGGGATTGCGATGGATGAATCCCCGAAGGAAATACCGCTCGGAAAAAGCGAAGTCATCAAAGAGGGAAAAGACTTGCTTTTCGCTTTAGGCAGCATGGTTTATCCTTGTTTGAAAGCGGCCAACCGGTTAGAACAGGAAGGAATCCATTTGGCTGTGGTGAATGCTAGGTTCGCCAAACCGTTGGATGAAGAGTTGATCCTTGATTTTGTTCGACCGGGCAATGTCATTATTACGGCAGAAGAGGCTGTCAGCTCGGGAGGATTAGGCAGCTTGGTTCGGGCTCTTTTGGACAGGCACGAAGTGTTCGATATCCGCTTCAAAAGCATCGGAATCCCTCTCGAGATTTATCCTCTTGGCAAGACCGAACAAATCAAAAAAATGTATGGGCTGGATGTAGATGGTCTTGTTCAAAGCATAAAGAAATTTTATGAATCGGAATAGGGAAAATAGACTTTGTCGTGTCCCAGAATTGGTGATTATGGCAGAAAGAAACACAGGGTTTTGAGTGCTCGTATCAACAAACAAAGAGGTCAGAGGAAGGATGAAGGAGAGAGCGGATAAGGTTGTTGTGGATAGGGGATTAGCGGAAAGCCGACAAAAAGCACAGGCGTTGATTATGGCTGGACGTGTTTTTTCCGATGGGGAGAGAATAGAAAAACCAGGGCAGAAGGTGAATTCAGATCAACAAATCATGGTAAAGGAACAAATGCCCTATGTGAGTCGCGGAGGATTGAAGCTGTCTGAGGTGTTGGATAGATTGGGAGTTCCTGTATCGGGGAAAATCGCTGCAGACTTGGGATCATCCACAGGAGGATTTACCGATTGTTTGCTCCAAAAGGGAGCACGGAAGGTTTATGCTGTGGATGTGGATACAAAGCAGCTGGATTGGCGGTTGAGGGAAGATTCCCGTGTTGTCATGATCGAAAAAAATGCCCGTTATCTGGATAAAAATGACTTTGCAGATCCCCTGGATATTATCACAGCCGACCTGTCTTTCATCTCTGTCCTCAAAGTTCTTCCCGCTATCAAAGGCTTTATCGGATCTGGATTATTGGTGGCCTTGATAAAGCCTCAGTTCGAAGCGGGAAAAGGCCAGGTGGGGAAAAAGGGCGTGATTCGTGATCCCCGATTGCACGAAATGGTCCTGATTAAGATGATCGAAGAGGCGGAAGATATCGGGTTTCATGCGATTGGGTTGGTCAGATCACCCATTCTGGGTCAAAAAGGCAACCGGGAATTTTTTTTGCTGTGGACCTGCCAGAGACCAGCATTGACGCCCAACCGTCTGAAAACATTGATCAAGGAGGCAGTCTGGAATGAACAAGATTGAGCAGGTTGGATTCGTCATTAAAGCCCATGCCCCAGAAGTAAAAAGCATTCTTGAGGATCTCATCGCTTATTTTGATGAGAAAGAGATCGCCTGTGTTTTGGAAGAGGTCGCGGCAGAAAAGCTGGGACTTCAAGATGGAATGAAGAGGGAGGATATTCCCAAAAAGGTCGATCTCCTCATAGTCTTGGGGGGGGATGGAACGCTGTTAAGCATCGCTCATATAGCAGCACAAAAAAATGTTCCTGTTATCGGGGTCAATCTGGGCGCTCTTGGATTTCTGACTGAAGTTCCTCTTAATGAGATGCTTCTAACTTTAGATTCCTACCTGGAGGGCAACGATAAGATCGTTAGTCGGAGACAGATGCTTCAGGCAAAAACGGAGAAAAATTCCTATTTTAGCTTGAACGATGTTGTGATCAACAAGGGCGCATTAGCCCGGATGATACGATGTGCCATCTGGATTGATGGAAAAATGATCGCGATGACTAGAGCTGACGGCTTGATCGTTTCTACGCCCACTGGTTCAACGGCTTATTCTCTATCTGCAGGCGGTCCTATCATTCAGCCCTATATTCCGGCCATAATCCTTACTCCCATATGTCCCCATACCTTATCTTTTCGGCCGATGGTCATCTCTTCTGAGTCCGAAGTGAAGATTCAGCTTCTTACGGGAGGAGAAGAGGTCTATCTTACCATAGATGGACAGAGGGGAGAGTTGATGAAAAAAGATGATACAGTTACGGTTTGTCAAAGCGGCCTAAAGCTTCAGCTGGTATCCTCTCCACGAAGAAATTATTTTGACCTCCTGAAAGAAAAGCTTCGCTGGGGATAGGAAGGATATTTGCAAATACCCTCGCTTTAGCAAAGATCCTTCACGTCTTTCTCTCAATGTTCTTCTCGGCGCTTGCGGAACTGCGCCCGTAAACTCCTTGTCTCAATAAAATTAGCTTTTGTTCCCGTGCTTGCCCGCATCTCTAATCCTTTAGCAAAGTCGTGCTCAATACATCCTCAGCGTCCGATAAAGCTGGATCCCCTCGAATAACATGAGGAAAAGAATAGATCTTTATGGGGAGAAGAAGGTTTGACTTTTGGCAAGGGTGGGATTATCATTATTTTCCCTGATGGAAAAGAATCTTAGAGTGGTGTTTGTTTCGGCTGAGGTATCTCCTTATGCCAAACTGGGAGAGATGGCAGATGTGTCTTACTCTCTTCCCAAGCATCTTTCCTCTCTAGGCATGAAGGTCTCTCTCTTCATGCCCAAATACCGGAGACCGGAGATCGATTCCCTTCCGATGGAACGAATCACATCCAACCTCTCTGTAAATCTTGGGGATAGGACAGCCAAGGCAAGTGTGTTCAGAGGGGAACAAGGAAAGTATGATGTCTATTTCATAGACAATCCCAAATACTTCTGGAGAGATCAAATATACGGAACAGGCACCAGAGAATACCTGGATAACGATGAAAGATTTATTTTCTTCAATAGAGCAGTCCTGGAATTCCTGCATAAGCACAAATTAAAGACCGATGTCATCCATTGCAACAATTGGCCAACAGCTTTAATCCCGGTTTTTCTCAAGACTCAATACACCAAAAAAAAACATTTTCATAACACAGCCACGTTACTGACCCTACATAATATTGCCTACCAGGGGGAATATCCCCCAGATTCATTGATGCTTACCGGACTCAACCTGAAATATTTCACCTCCCACCACTTATCCCTTAATGGAAAATTCAATTTTCTCAAAGCTGGGATTATGTATGCTGATGTTCTCAACACGGTCAGTTCAACCTACAGGAGGGAAATCCTAACCAAAAAACATGGGCTCGGTTTGGAAGAAATTCTTCGTGGTCGCAAAGATTTCTTTTACAGTATTCGTAATGGCATAGATTATGAAGTCTGGAACCCGGAAACCGATCCATATATCGCGACCAACTATTCCTTTTCTGATCTTGGTGGCAAAAAAGCGTGCAAACAGGATTTGATCAAGGAGTTTGGCCTTCCGATTCACTCAAAAACGCCCGTTACGGGGATTGTATCCTACATGAGAACGCATAAAGGCTTTGATATTCTTCTGGAAGCCATGCCTGAGCTTATCAAGTTGGATATGGCCCTGGTTATCCTTGGTCAGGGTGAAGAACAGTATGAAAATCAACTCATCGAAATACAAAGAAAATATCCCGATAAAGTGGCTGTTAGATTGGAAATGAATCCCGCTTTAACCCATAAAATAGCGGCAGGAGCGGATATATTCCTGATTCCTTCCCTTTACGAACCCTGTGGTTTGAATCAGCTTTACAGTTTCAGGTATGCCACGGTGCCTGTGGTTCGCGGAACGGGGGGTCTTGAGGAAACGGTTCGCCCTTTCCGCCCGACAACATCAGAAGGCAACGGATTCGTTTTCAAGGAATATACATCTGCGGCCATGCTCGCGGCCTTAAAAGAAGCCTTGAAATATTTCAGAAAACCTGCTCTTTGGAAGAAGATTTTGTCTGAAGGGATGAAAGAAAACTTTTCCTGGGATAATGCTGCCCGAAGGTATATGAATCTTTATAAAAATGCGTTGGATATCAAATCAGGTGGAAAATCGGGCCGTCTATGAGTGAAACGAATGATGTTGTCATCATCGGTGCGGGACCTGCGGGTTTGGCTGCTGCCATTTATTCGGGTCGGGCAAGATTAAGTACGCTCGTTTGTGAAAAGGCGACACCAGGCGGACAGATACTTCTCACGGATTTTATCGAAAATTATCCCGGATTTGCCGAAGGGATCTCCCCAATCCAACTCATGGAGAATATCCGCAAACAAGCCGAAAGGTTTGGAGCGAAAATTGTGATGGATGACATACAGGAAATTCAAAAACAAGAGTCACATTGGCAAATTCGAGGGAACAGAGGGGGGTATAAATCAAATGCGGTTCTTGTCGCCACGGGTTCCGTTCACCGCAAATTGGGCATTCCGGGAGAGGAAGAACTGACTGGACGCGGAGTTTCCTACTGCGCGACTTGCGATGGGGCCTTCTTCCAAGATAAAGTTGTGGCAGTGGTCGGAGGAGGAAACTGGGCTTTGACAGAAGCTCTTTTCCTGACAAGGTTTTGCAGGGAGGTTAAAATCATCCACCGCCGCGACAAGCTTCGGGCTGAGAAAATTCTTCAAGAGAGGATTTTCAATAATCCGAAGACCGAGGTGTTGTGGGATACGGTCGTGAATAAAATCAATGGGGAAGAGCGATTAGAGTCCCTTTCCCTTCGCAATGTCAAGAATGATACAGGTTCCGAGCTGAATCTTGATGGGCTGTTCATTTCGATCGGGACGTCCCCGAATAGCAAAATCGTAGACAACCTTGTAGAGTTAAACGAGTGGGGAGAGGTGAAAGTCGGTAAAGACATGGCCACAGGTCAGCCAGGGCTTTATGCGGCAGGAGACGTGACCGATGCTTGTCCTGAACAGATGGCGACAGCGGTAGGAACAGGGGTGGCGGCCGCTCTAGCCATAACCGAATACCTCAGCAAGGGCTAATCCTGCTATCTTTGAGCTTTTTCAAGCGCTTCGATCTTTTTCTTGAGTTTCTTGATCTCTTTCAACATGTCGTAAAGCTGGGGAATGGACAAACAAGCTTTTTGCCATTCCCGCATGTCCAAGTGAGGTGAGCCCCCGACCATCGAGTTGGCTGGGATGTCTTTTGACACCCCGCTTTTGGCCGCTAAGATGACATTGTCACCAATCTCGACATGATCGGCGATCCCCACTTGCCCTCCGACCATAACTTTTTTCCCAATTATCGAACTTCCGGCGATGCCTGTTTGGGCAGCAAGAATAACATTGGAACCGATTTCCACGTTGTGAGCGACTTGGACCAGATTATCGATTTTGGTTCCTTTGCGTATTATTGTCTTTCCCAGGGAAGCCCGGTCTATTGTTGTGTTTGCCCCGATTTCCACATTATCCTGAATGACGACGTTTCCTATTTGGGGAATTTTAACATGAGCTTTCCTTGTATCTTGGATGTATCCAAATCCATCGGAACCGATAACAGCCCCATTATGAATGATAACTCTATTGCCGATGAATGTTTCTTCTCTGATTGAAACATGGGAATGAATAATGCAATCACGACCCACCTTGCTGTGAGGGTATATAGCCACAAAAGGAAAGATAACAGCTCGGTTTCCGATTTCAACCTCATCCCCGATGAAGACGAACGCTCCGATGGAAACATCCTTACCCACTTTGGCTGTGGGGGAGACATAAGCCAGGGAATGGATTCCCAGTGCGGGCTTATGAGGTTGGAAGAAATA
This sequence comes from Candidatus Aminicenantota bacterium, assembly GCA_020348385.1. Taxonomy (GTDB): domain Bacteria; phylum Acidobacteriota; class Aminicenantia; order Aminicenantales; family Aminicenantaceae. The sequence continues at coordinate 743,090 of CP070750.1, forward strand.
TTCGACGGCTTGGAGAAAGGAAAGTTGGGGATTTTTGGATTTGATAACAGGAATTCTATCGTAAGTTTCATCGATGGGAATAATGGCTGCTGAGGCTTTTGTATGTTCCAATTGGCTCTGGAATTTTCGATGGGCTAGGAAAACGAGATCTCCCTTTTCTGCCTCTTTCAGGTTTGACACCCCGGATATTAGCGTGGTTCCCTTGCCGTAATAAGGACAGTCCAACAGTTTTGACAACGCGGATACGGACACCTGGATAGGAACGGATTTTTTTTCAGGCATTTGATTCCTGTTTTTTTGGGATGCGTTCGTTCAGAACAGCACCCAATTCAGCGCCCCAGAGGAGGATAACCATCGAAAAAGTTAGCCAAAGCAAAAAGAAGATAATCGAAGTCAATGTTCCCTGCATGAGCCTGTCGAGGACGATCCCGATGGCTGAGAAATGGGCGACATAAAAGGCAAATATCCGTTTGAAGATTTCTATCAGAAGAGCAGCAATGGCTGCCGCAATAGCGGCAGGTTTGGTGTAGACTTTTATTTCTGGGATAAATTTGTAGAGCGAAAAGAAGACCAAAAATGTCAGTGTGAACGGCAGGAGATATTGCACGAAAAAGTTGTTGATCAGAGAAACTATTTCCGGATTGATATTATTAGCCACAAATGGGCTTTCTTGGAGTGTGCGGTTTAGAGCTGTCCAAATGGCTGTGATCGATAGGGAAATCAGCATGATTACGCCGATGACGAACATGATCAAGTACTCCATCAGACGGTTGTAAAAAAAGGATTTATGGTAATCGGCTCTGAAAATGAAATTGATCGAATGAATCAAATTGGAGAATAAAAAACTGGCTGCAATGAAAGAACCTGCCAATCCAAACCATCCCAGATTCGTAATGTTTTGGGAAAGCTCTTGGACTCTCTCAAAGAAATAGGGATCCAGCTGAGCGAAAAATTCCTCGGAGAAAATATCAAGACTGCGGACAGCTAGTTCGGAGTTGCCCAAAATTTTGGTGGTGGCATAGGCAAAAAGGGCTGCAAGGGGAATCGAACACATGAGCGCAAAGTAAGAGATTATGATGGCAAAATTGCCGCATCTATCGGCATGAAATCGTTGCACAGCGGTCTTGACAATACCAAAGACCGGAAAATTCATTGGCCTTCCTGTTTGGAATTATCTTAAGAAATAGTTACCCCACTGAATCATGACGATAAATATGGCGATGAATAAGGCATAGATGACAAGAGTTTCGATCAACACAAGTCCCAGCAGGACAAGAAATCGGATATGGGGAGCAGATGCAGGATTACGGGAGATGCCCTCACAGGCACTGCTGATAGCTTTGGCTTGACAAAATGCCCCAGCTGCCGCTGCCAGGGTAATGACCGCCCCGCTGACAATGATAGCCAACTTGAATAAGGAGCCCGCTTGCGGATCGAAAGTTCTTTCTTGAGCAAGTAGAGGCATACTCATAAGGAAAAGAAACAGGGATAAGATCATGATTGGTTTAAGATGTTTTGCCATATTCTTCCTCCTATAATATTAATGTTCCTCTTCATGTGCCACTGCTCCCGCGATGTAAATACAACTCAATAGGACAAAAACATAAGCTTGAACGACTGCCGTTATGATGGCGATTGCCATGAAGGGAAGGGGGAGCAAAAAAGGGATGATGGAAGCCATGATCAAGATAAGCAATTCTTCAGCGAAAATATTGCCGAAAAGTCGCATCGAAAGGGAAAGAGGCCGAGAAAAATGACTGATTATCTCGATCGGGACCATCAATGGAGCTAAAAGAGGTATCGGCCCCATGAAGTGCTTGAGATATTTAAACAATCCCTGGGATTTGATCCCCTGCCAGTGATAATACAGAAAGACAGTCACAGCGCATCCAGCCGTAACATTAAGCTTACTGGTGGGAGACATAAATCCAGGAACCAAACCCATAAGATTGCAGACCAGGATGAAAAGACCGACAGTTCCTACCAAAGGCAGGTATTTTTTTCCTTCTTTTCCTATGAGATCGTTCAACAAACTTTCGAAAAATTGAATGATGAGTTCCAGCACACTCTGAATCTTGGATGGGATAAGAGAGGGCTTTCTGGAGGATAGGGAAAAGAACAGGATCAGGAGCCCTGCTGCAATCACGCTCATGACAACATAATCCGGGATGAGGTGTTCAGGGTTTTTCACCTCGATTCCCACGAGTGAGAATACAGAAGAGAGAGGTTTACTAAGTATCTTGTTGATGAGCTCAACTATGAATAAGCTGTGTTCTAGTTCTTCCATGTTTTCAGTTTGGACATCACAGTTAGGGCTTCAAACAGAAGGACAACGATTATCGATGAAAATCCTGCTGCAAACGCTATGATCTTGTTTGAAAAGAAGAAGATTATAATAAAAAAGACAGCAAGAATCAACACGAGTCTAAGGCCAAATAATAAGCCGGAAGTTTTTAAAGCATTCCGTTTTTCACGATGCAAAATCTTGGTTAGTGTTTGGTTGAGCCAGATGAAGTTTATAGCGGCAAGAACTCCACCTGCCAGGACAAAAAGGCCCATCCCAATATCAAACAGCAAAGTTGCCGCAATGGCCATGAACAAAGACAAGATGAAAACCTCCTTGGGAATCCGTTTGAGTATCTTTTCTTCTAGAGGAACTCCGTTTGATTGAGTGTTATTTTCCATTATTTTCTTTTGTCTGACCTTTTTTCTTATCATCTTGCAGCCGATTGAGCCCGCGCAGCAGGTTGATAATACCACTTGCCGTACCGAAAAAGAAAAAGAGGATCAGCAGCCAAGGTCGCGTCCCGAAAGCTTTGTCCAGGAAATATCCAAGGATGAGACCCACGGCTATCGAGGAAGGAAGCATGAGCCCGAGGGAGCTCAATGCCACTATTCTCTTGGTCTCGGCCCTCCAAGGCTGTTTGTTTCTGAACATTCATCGGGTATTATCATTAGATATGGTGGAGGAGTCAAGTTATTCAGGAGGTCAACTGGGTTGATTCCATAGGGGAGGTGTGTTACATTTTTTGATTGGTGTGAGTTAGTGCTATATGGCTAAATCTAAGCTGATCTTTTCGCTTCTCCTTTTCACTCTTTTTGTGTGGGGTTTCCTCTTGGGACAGCAGACCGAATTCTCCTCTGAGGAAATCACGATAATTGCCCGCTTTTGGGAAAAAAAGGGGGACCTCATCTCTGCCACAGGTAACGTGGAAGTGCATTATAAAGATATCACTCTTTTGGCAGATGGAGCAGAGGTGGATATCGAAACAAAAGATGTTTTCGCCTGGGGGAATGTGACGATCCGTTCGCCAGAAGAAAATGTCAGCTGTGAGGAAATGCGTTTCAATTTGGATTCTTCCCAGGGGCAACTCAAAAAGGTCTACGGCATGGTGAAACCCACGCTCCTTTACCAGGCTGAATCGATCGATCGGGAAAACCAAGACTTGTATGGGTTCAAGAAAGCCCAAATAACGACATGCACGCAGCCTGTTCCCCGGTGGCAATTTTCCTGTTCCAAGGCGAATTTTAAAAAAGATGATTACATGGAAATGTGGAATGCAGTTTTAAGGGTGAAAAAGATCCCGGTCTTCTATTTGCCCTATTTTCGCTATCCCTTGAATAGAGATAGAGCTACGGGTTTTTTGATGCCCCAAGGCGGATATTCCGGTCAAAAAGGGTTCTTTTATTCCCAGGGCTTTTACTGGGCCTTAAAAAGAAACATGGACGCCACATTCAATCTCGATTATTACGGAGATAGAGGATTGGGCGGCGGCCTTGAATATCGGTATCTTTTTTCCGAGGGAACAGGAGGGCTGCTGAATCTCTATTATTTCCGATTTAACAAAAGAGCTCCGATCGGATCTCCAGAAAACGCCTATATTGTTCGCTTCAAACACAACCAGACTCTACCCAGTAACTTCAATATCGTTGCCGATGTGGATTACCAGAGTTCCTATGACTTTTTAAGAGAGTTCGATAACAATTTCAGGCGGGCAGTGGTTTCCAATCGACGCTCCCAAGTTTACATTTCCAGGGCTTGGTCTTACTACAATTTCAACATGCGTGTTTCAAGATTTGAAACCTACTATTCGCAATCAGATGATTCGATCATCCGCAAGAATACTCCTCAGATCGGCTTCTCTTCGACCAAAATGAAAATCGTTTCGCCCATTTATTTTTCATTCACTTCCCTGTTCGATAACTGGGAATATGGATGGGAGTCCGATTACGAAAAAGATAGGCAGCGTTCTTCACAGAGCTTGGCTTTTACCCCGACCGTCACAGTTCCGTTTACTTATATTCCCTGGTTGACTCTCGATTCATCGGTGTCTACCAATTTTACCTATTATTTCAACAGTTATGCCCCAGGGACAAACAAAGTGGTGAATGATCCAATCCTCAGTCATAATTATTCTCTGCATGTGAAATTAAACGGCCCTTACATTTCCAAGATTTTTTTCGACTCTCAAAACACGCCTAAACTCAAGCATATTATCGAGCCTACCTTTGCCTATAAATACGATAGCCCGGTCGACGTATCGGATAGAATCATCACTCGACGATTTTTTTATACCAATCATTTCGTCCGATATGGACTTGTCAATCATTTCCTGATAAAACAGAATGATCAGCCAAGGGAAATTTGTACGCTGGGCTTGCATCAAACCTATTATTTTGATCCGGAAAATAGCCCTCTGAGTAACCAAAAAGTCAACGGGAAGCCCCCGCAATTTTCGGATCTAAGCGGATATTTCCGATTTTATTTGGGGCGGCAGTATCGTGTGGATTTTTCTGCCTCATATAATCCCTATTACAAGACATTTTCACGGCTTCGACTGGGTGCGAATTTGGGGAACATTACTGATGACTTGTTCCTGAGAGTGAATTGGTACAAGAGCATCAGTCCCTACCGGGAATTTTCCCGGATGCGTCGTCATCAGATCGGTTTATACGGGGGGGTAAAAATTCCTAAACTGGCGCTCGAAGCCCAATTTGATTTGGACTTCAACATTATCGAAGGAGAGATGTTATACTCGGCTGTTTCCTTGGTCTACCATTATCAGTGTATTGATTTTAAGGGTGAAGTTAAGATATTCTATTTTCGAGATAAACCCGAGACTCAGATCAGATTTTCCTTTGAACTTGGCAATATCGGCAAGACGACTGATTTATTAGGAGGTTTTGGATTCTGATATGAAAGGACTAATATTGAGCGGGGGAAAGGGGACACGGCTTCGACCTTTGACTTTTACCCAGGCAAAACAGCTGGTCCCTGTAGCGAACAAGCCGGTGCTATTCTACGGAATTGAAGCTTTGAAAGAAGCCGGTATCTCAGATATAGGGATCATCGTGGGAGACACCAAAGATGAGATCAAGCAGGCAACAGGAGATGGATCTCGTTGGGATTTGAATATAACCTACATCGAACAGGAGGCCCCACTGGGATTGGCCCATGCGGTTAAAATTTCTGAGGAATTTCTGAAAGATGAACATTTTGTCATGTATCTCGGGGACAATATCCTTAAAAGCGGCATCACCTCTCTTGTGGAAGAATTTCAGCAGAAAAAACCGAATTCGCTTATCCTGCTGACCGAAGTCCCGAATCCCCAGATGTTTGGCGTGGCGGAGCTTGAGGGTGGACGGGTGGTGAGGTTGGTGGAAAAACCAAAAAAGCCTGCAAGCAATCTGGCACTTGTCGGCGTTTACATGTTCGATGCGCATATTTATGAAGCCGTAAAGGCCATCAAACCTTCTTGGCGAAATGAGCTGGAGATCACAGATGCCATCCAATATCTTGTCGAGCATGGATTCGAGGTCCAACCTCATCTTGTTACGGGCTGGTGGAAGGATACCGGAAAGCTAGAAGATATTCTCGAGGCAAACCGGTTGATCTTGGAAACCCTTTCAGGGAGTAACTTGGGCCATGTCGATGACACCTCCAAAATCAACGGACAAGTGGTGATAGAACAGGGTGTTTCTGTGAAAAATAGCATCATTAGGGGTCCTGTAATTATAGGCGAAAATTCAGAGATCACCGATTCCTACATCGGCCCTTTTACCTCCATCCAGAACAACTGCAAAATCATTCTTACAGAGATCGAACACAGCATTGTGCTGGAAAAGAGCGAGATAGTTGAAGTGGGAAGCCGGATAGATGAGAGCCTAATCGGGAGGGAAGTGAAAATCTTCAAATGCCCTCCAAAGCCTTCTGTGTACCGCTTCATGGTCGGGGATAAGAGCGAAATTGGGATAAAATAGCCTGGATTTTCTCGGGAGGAGAAATTATGATCGATGGTGTAAAGACAAAAAAGCTGCGTGTTGTGCCTGACGAGAGGGGAAGGCTAATGGAGATTCTCCGGAATGACGACGAGCTCTTCCTCCAGTTTGGACAAGTATACATGACCACAACCTATCCTGATGTTGTCAAGGCTTGGCATTTGCACAAGGAGCAGGCTGACAATGTGTGTTGTATACAGGGAATGATCAAGCTAGTTTTGTATGATCCAAGAGAACAATCTCCGACCTATAAACAGGTTGATCAGTTTTATTTAGGCGTGCACAATCCCCTACTCGTGAAGATACCAAAGGGCATCTATCACGGATGGATGTGTGTCAGCCCAGAAGAAGCTATCATCGTGAACATACCCACAGAGCGCTATAACTATGACAATCCCGATGAATTCAGAATAGATCCCCACGATAACGATATCCCGTATGACTGGAAGAAGAAAGATGGCTGAAGAACGAGACTTTAAAGGCAAAGTCCTGTTGGTTACTGGGGGAGCAGGCTTTATCGGGAGCAATTTTATTCACTATATGCTGAAAAATTACCCTGATTGCAAAATCGTCAATCTCGACAAACTCACGTATGCTGGCAATTTGGACAATCTCAAAGATGTGGAGAGTGATCCAAGGTATGAATTCATCCACGGTGATATCCGGGATAAGGAGCTTGTTCAAAAGATTTATAAAAGAGTTCATGGTGTCGTGCACCTTGCTGCTGAGACGCATGTGGACCGCTCCATCATGGATGCTGGCGAATTTGTATTGACCGATGTTTTTGGAAGTTTTGTCTTGTTAGAAACAATGCGGAATGCAAATATCGAGTTTTTTATCCATGTGTCAACAGATGAAGTCTACGGGAGCCGGGACCAAGGATTTTTCAACGAAGAAGATCCGTTGAATCCCTCTTCTCCATATGCCGCAAGTAAAGCCGGGGCAGATCGGTTAGCTTATTCCTACACGATCACACACGATCTCCCGATCATTATCCTCAGGCCCAGCAATAATTTTGGTCCTTATCAATATCCGGAGAAGTTTATCCCGCTATTTGTCACTAACGCCTTGGAGGACAAAATCCTTCCTCTGTATGGAAAAGGGACGAATGTCAGAGACTGGCTTTATGTAGAGGACAATTGCAGGGCTATCGACATTGTTATGCGTAACGGTAAATTGGGAGAGGTTTATAACGTAGGCGCTAGTAACGAGGTGAAAAATATAGATATCGCTATCAGGATCGTTAATCTTTTGGAAAAACCAAAGGACCTGATCAAGTTTGTGAGCGACCGATTGGGCCATGACAAAAGGTATGCGCTGGACTGTAGCAAAATTCATGCTCTTGGGTGGAAACCGGAGAAAAATTTTGAGGAGGCGCTGACCTTCTCTGTTCGTTGGTATCAAGAAAATCCTGGATGGTGGCGCAAGATCAAGGAAAAGAGCAGGGACTTCCAGGAGTTCTACGCAAAATATTATGCAAAACGGAAGTGACGTTTTCGTTTTTTGGGGAGGATAGATGAAAGTACTCATCACAGGGGTTACGGGATTTGCTGGAAGTCATTTAGCCGATTACATCCTGGGCAATCATCCCGAGGTCCAGGTTCATGGATTGATCCGTTGGCGGAGCCGGATGGAAAATATCGTTCACATCGAGGACCAGCTACATCTTGTGGAAGGCGATCTCAAAGATATGGCATCACTAAAAAAATGCCTGGCCGAGGTTCAACCTGACCGTATTTTTCATCTGGCAGCCCAAAGCTTTGTTCCCACTTCTTGGATATGCCCTGCGGAAACGTTTGCGATCAATGCTATCGGTCAAATCAATCTTTTTGAGGCCGTTCTCAGTCTTGGAATCTCTCCCAGAATTCAGATTGCTGGTTCCAGTGAGGAATATGGGCTGGTCAATACGAACGAGATTCCGATGAAAGAAACCAATCCGCTTAGGCCACTCAGCCCCTACGCTGTAAGCAAGGTGTCCCAAGATCTATTGGGCTGGCAATACTTTAAGAGTTATGGCTTAAAAGTCATCCGGACAAGAGGATTCAATCATACAGGCCCCCGGCGAGGAGAGGTATTCATCTGCTCCAATTTTGCCAAGCAGATTGTCGAAATCGAAAAGAATAAAAGAGAACCCGTCATTTATGTCGGAAACTTAGAGGCCAAAAGGGATTTTACGGATGTGCGAGATATGGCCCGTGCCTATTGGTTAAGTCTGGAGAAAGGAGAGGAAGGAGAGGTCTACAATTTGGGAACAGGGAAGACCTATTCCATACAGGAAATCCTGGATATGTTGCTTGGTATAAGCAATGTCGATGTGAAAATCGAGGTAGATCCGAATCGCTTGAGACCATCGGATGTTCCTGTTCTTTTATCAGACAGCTCCAAATTTAGACAATTAACAGGATGGGAACCCCAGATTCCGTTGAACCAATCTCTCAAAGATTTGCTGGAGTACTGGAGAGAAAGGATTTGATTTGAACATATTCATAACCGGAGCAACCGGCTTTGTCGGCTGTTATCTCCGGAAATTCTTAAAATCTCCTGAACATGACATTTGGGGCTCAGCTTATCCTGAGGTTCCCGATGTTTCTTCCGATGACCACATCTTCTATTTGGACATAAGATCCGATAAGGATGTTTTCAAATGCATTCAGGAAATTAAACCTGATTGGGTATTTCATCTTGCTGCCATCTCCAATGTCCGGCATTCTTGGAACAGGCGGAAAGAAACCCTTGAGACCAATATCATAGGGACTCTCAATCTGTTCGAGGGTATTCGGGAATTTTCCCCAGGTGCCAGGGTCCTGTTTATCAGCTCTTCTGATATCTACGGGATGAGATCGCTCTCGAAAGGTCCTTTGACGGAAAAGGAAGAAGTGTTGATCATGAATCCCTATGCCTACACCAAATGGAGTGCCGAACTTTTAAGTGAGTTTTACACGCGAATTGAAAATATGGATATTGTGATTGCCCGGTCTTTCCCCCATACAGGCCCTGGACAGAGTGCGGATTTCGTTTGTTCCGACTGGGCATTCCAGATTGCGCGGATCGAAAAAGGACTGAGTGATCCGTTGATACAAGTGGGAGATATTTCCGTCGAGAGAGATTTCACGGATGTGCGTGACGTGGTGCGTGCCTATGTCAGGCTTATGGAAAAAGGGAGGGTAGGTGAGGTATACAATGTCTGTTCCGGTCGATCCTACTCTCTCGAAAGCATACTGACCCGGCTTCTTTCTTTTTCGCAAAAAGAAATTTCGGTTCGGGTAGATTCACGAAGATTGAGGAAAGTGGACATCCCGAGGCTTGTGGGAGATAACAGAAAGATTAAGGAAGCCATTTCTTGGGAATCCAGGATTCCGATTGAGCAGTCGCTTAAGGATCTGTTGGAATATTGGCGACAACGCGTTTAACCTGGCCAACCCACCCCGCCCTACGCCTACCCAACCTGCCCTACATCCAACCCACCCCGCCCTACATTTATATAGGAGGATATTTTCTTTGGATGATGAATGTTAGTATGGGGATTTTTATCCTTGGGTGAGCCAATATTTCTGTAGGGGAGGGTCGGCTTGGCAGTTACTGATCAGATTTCAATCTCTTGCTGGTTTTTTTGGATTGTTTTCCGGTCTATTTCGATGCTTTTCAGAACGTCTGCCGTCACATCTCCTGTGGGGTAAAGGCCATCGAAACATGCTCCACAGAACTGAGGGATCTTTTTGTTCCCTTTTTGGACAGCCTTCTTTAAAGATTCCAACGACTGGTAGATCACCTTGTCTGCTCCGATCTTTTTAGCTATCTGATCGATTGTTGCATTACGAGCGATGAATTCGCCTTTTGTTTGCATGTCTATCCCATAAACACACGGGAATCTTAGGGGTGGGGAATAGGAACCAAAATAGACTTTTTTCGCACCGCATTCCCTGATCATTTCAATGATAGCCCGGGATGTGTTGCCCCGCACAATGCTGTCATCAATCAGGAGAACATTCTTGCCCTTGAGTTCTGAGGGGATCGGATTGAGCTTTTGCCGTACTGATGTTGTCCGGTCTTGGTCGGCAGGCATGATGAAGGTGCGGCCGATGTACCGGTTTTTGACCAATGCCTCCCTGTATTTCAAATTCAAAAATCTTGCGATCTCGATGGCTGCATCTCGGGCGGAGTCGGGAACAGGAACGACCACATCGATATCCAGATTATACTTTCTTATCTCTTTGGCTAAAAATCTTCCCAGATTGACCCGGCAATCATAAACATTGACGTTATCGATGTAGGAATCGGGACGGGCAAAGTAGACCCATTCAAACAGGCAGGGGGAGTGAGGGCACGCGGCCAACTGACGTTTGTGAAGTTGGCGCTCCTCATCGATAAAAAGAACCTGCCCAGCCTCAATGTTTTTGATGTCAGAAAAGTTTGTGATATTCAAGCTGACGCTTTCCGAAGCGATGGCGAAGGATGGCAAGATCCCATCTTCTCTCTTCCCATAAACAAGCGGTTTTATCCCGTAAGGATCTCTGAAAGCGACCATGCCTCCTCTGGCGATATAAGCGACAACAGAATAACTTCCCTTCACCTGTTTAAACACTTTTTGGACCGCACGAAATATGTTCTCTGGTTCGATATGATTGATATTCTGGACAGAAAGTTCTTGGGCGAAAACATTCAGAATGATTTCCACATCATTGTCCGAACTGAGATGTCGGTGATATTGCTCCAGCAATGTTTTGTTTAATTCCGCATAGTTGATAACATTTCCGTTGTGCGCCATGATGATCCCGAAAGGAGAATTGACGAAAAAGGGCTGAGCATCCTCTCCTCTACCTCCCCCGATCGTAGGATAACGGGTATGGCCGATTCCAACATTGCCCCTGAGGCGCATGAAATTGTCCAGCGTGAAGATGTCTCTGACAAGGCCGTTTCCCTTTTTTGTGTGAAAATGCCCGTCATAAGTTATAGCTCCTGCAGAATCCTGGCCCCGGTGTTGAATAGATAAAAGCCCCTGATACAGGTCTTTGAAGACATCATCGTTTCCGAAGATTCCTATTATTCCGCACATGACAAGGGACATATCATTATAGTCATTTCCTCCAAAAAGGAAAACCTCCTAGATTATGTATAAAAACTGTCGATGATATCAATATTTAGATAAATTACACATTTCATATATACAATATCCTATGTCAACAGCTAAATTACCAACGAAGTTCTTTGATAAGGCATCTTGTGTTTCAGCATGTAATAAATGATCTTTAAGAGCTGC
>CP070750.1:754725-779904 GCA_020348385.1 Candidatus Aminicenantota bacterium
GCTTTTCCGATGAGAACCCTTGCGAAAGAAAAATTTGGGAATGAGATATTCAAAAATATGATTCTTCTTGGCGGATTGTGTTTCATCATGGACCTCGATTTGTCTATCATTTCAAAGGTCATCACAGAGACCTTTTTAAAACGAAAGGGCAAAGAGGTCGTTCGAAGAAATATCGAGGCCATCCATCTCGGATGCGAAGAAGCAAAAAAGATCGTCCAGGCACATGAAAGACACCTGTTGACAAGAAAGCAGGATGTCAACAGACTATTGATCTCTGGAAATGAAGCTGTTGGAATCGGTGCATTAGCGGCGGGATGCCGTTATTTTGCCGCATATCCAATCTGTCCTGCCACAGAGATCTGGCAATGGTTAGTTCACCATTTTCCCCAGAACAAAGGACTCGTGGTTCAAACCGAGGATGAGCTGGCGGCGATAAACATGGCTCTGGGAGCTTCTTATGCGGGGGCCAGAGCCATGACGTCGACTTCTGGCCCCGGTGCTTCGCTCATGATGGAGGGATTCAGCTTGGCAGGAATGACGGAGATCCCGCTTGTCGTTGTTCATGTTCAGAGGGTCGGTCCGAGCACAGGTTTGCCGACAAAATCCGAGCAGGCTGACCTGCTGCAGTGGATCTATGGTTCTCATGGCGATTTTCCGCGTATCGTTCTTTCTCCTGGAACCATTCAGGAATCTCTCGAGTTTACCATCAAGGCGTTTAATCTAGCAGAAAAATACCAATGTCCGGTTATCCTGCTTACCGAACAGGATTATGGCCAAAATTACCGGACGGTCGAAAAATTCAGCCTGAGGAAAATTGAGATAGATAGAGGCAAGTTGCTGACCAGAAAGGAACTTCACAGGATAAAGGATTACAAACGCTTTGAGTTTACGAGGGATGGGATTTCCCCTCGGGCTCTTCCTTCGATGAAAAACGGCATCCATATGGTAGAGGGTAATGAACATGATGAATGGGGACATCGAGATGAAAGTTCTCGGAATAGGACCAAGATGATGGAAAAAAGGATGAGGAAGTTGAAAACAGCCCGGAAAGATCTTATCCGCCCCAGAATTTGGGGAGACAAGACGGCTGATATCGGAATTATCGGCTGCGGGTCCACGTTGGGTCCGATCAGAGAAGCTGTGGAGCAGCTTAGGGATTCAGGAGTGAAAGCCAAGTTTTTGCAGGTGCGCACTCTATGGCCTTTTCAGGATAAAGAGGTGAAGGACTTCATCTCCACCTGTAAACAGGCTTTTGTGGTGGATAACAATTACCAAGGCCAACTGGCACAGCTCATTAACAGCCGAGTAAAACCAAAAATTGATCTGAAAAGCATTGTGAAATATTCAGGGCACACATTCCAACCAAAGGATATCGTCAGTCCGATTCAAAAGGCGCAATAAATGCTGAAAGAAAAAGATTTTCATTTCTGTGATCCAACCTGGTGTTCGGGATGTGGAATTTATAGCATCTTTTCAGCTCTAAAAAAGACGGCTGTTACCCTGGAAATGAAACCCGAAGAAACAGTTGTTGTGACGGGCATCGGATGTCACGGGAGATTGAACAACTATTTCAAGGCCTACGGTTTTCATACATTGCATGGAAGATCCCTACCTGTGGCACAGGGCATTAAACTCGCCAATAGACAGCTCTCTGTTATTGCCGTTAGTGGAGATGGAGACACCTATTCTATCGGGCTTGGCCATTTTATTCACGCGTTGAGAAGAAATGTAAATCTAACCTATGTTGTGGTCAACAACATGATTTATGGATTAACGCAGGGGCAGACATCTCCCACCAGCCGGAAGGGATTTGTTTCGAAGTCAACTCCTCTCGGTTCGAAAGAGTCTCCTCTCTGCGGCCCTCATTTGGCTCTCGTTTCGGGCGGAACTTTTATCGCCAGAGGATTCTCGGGAGCCCCAAAGCAACTTTCAAGCCTGTTGGAAAAAGGAATTCAACACACAGGGTTTTCGCTGATCGAGGTGTTCAGTCCATGTGTTACCCATAACTTGGCAAACACATATGACTGGTTTAGAAGGAATACCTTCGATGTGGATCAGGCAAAGGGATATGATCCCAGGAACAGAGAAAAAGCATGGGAGTTTTTGAATAACAGGCAAAGGCTCGCTATGGGATTATTGTATCAGGAAAAAAGTCCTTCCTTTGATGACCTTGTTCTTCCGGTGAAAACCCCGTTGGTTCAAAGTCAGATGTTTTTCGATCAGAAAAAATGGGATAAAATTTTTAAAGAATTTGAATAAAGGAGAAATAGACTATGAAAGAAAAAGTAGATAAGGTACTGGACAAAATTCGTCCTTCGCTTATGGCAGATGGAGGGAATGTTGAACTGGTGGATGTGGAGAAAGGAGTCGTTAAGGTCAGATTGACCGGAGCTTGCGGCGGTTGCCCGATGTCTCAGATGACACTCAAAATGGGAATCGAGAGATTGCTTAAGCAAGAACTCCCCGAGATCCAGGAAGTCGTAGCTGTTTAGCTATGAAAAGAATTTACCTCGATCATATCGCAAGCACACCCATTCATCCAGAAGTTATGGAGGCCATGCTGCCCTTTTTGCAGGAGAAGTATGGCAATCCGCAAAGCCTCCATTCTGACGGTCAGCAAGCCCTAGAGGCCATCGAGGAGGCAAGAGAGAAAGTCGCGCAGCTCATCAACGCGGAATCATCCGAGATCTTTTTCACTTCCAGCGGATCGGAAGCCAATAATTTTGCCCTGAAAGGGCTGGCTTTGGCTCATCAAAAAAAGGGGAAACACATCGTTCTTTCTTCGGTCGAACACCAATCGATCCTCAATGCAGCCAAGTTTCTTGAAAAACTGGGATTTGCAGTCTCCCTTATAAACGTGGATAAGTTTGGGATGATCGATCCTGAAGATGTTCGAAAGGCTCTCACCCAAGAAACCATCCTTGTCTCCATCATGCTGGCAAACGGAGAGGTGGGAACCGTAGAGCCGTTGGCAGAGATCGCTGAAGTCTGTCACAGCGATGATATCCTTTTGCACTCAGATGCTGTGGATGCCGTGGGCAATATGCCTGTTGATGTCAAGGCGCTGGGAGTCGATGCATTGAGCCTGGTTGGCAATCAATTTTATGGGCCCAAGGGAAGTGCTGCGTTATTCATAAAAAGGGGAAAAAGAATTCTCCCTTTTATCGATGGAGGGATTCAAGAGGGGGGAAGACGAGCTGGAACAGAGGATGTCCCGGCAATAGTCGGGATGGGAAAAGCTGCCGAAATAGCGAAGCAGAACATGTCGTCTCGTGTGGAGGGAATGAAGGCCTTAAGAGACAGCCTGATAAAGAGACTTCCTGAGAAGATCGAACACACCATCCTGACCGGACATCCTGAGAAGAGGCTTCCCCATCATGCCAGTTTTTGTGTGGAGTTTGTCGAGGGTGAGGCCATGCTTCTGAACCTGGACATGCAGGGAATTGCCGCAGCTAGCGGCTCATCATGCACTTCTCGTGCCCTGAAAGCTTCCCATGTTCTTTTGGCCATGGGAATCGACCATGCACTGGCTCAAAGTTCTCTCGTCTTCAGCTTGATCGATGACAACAAACCAGAGGATATCGATTATCTTTTGGAGGTTTTTCCCCCCATAATCGAGAGACTAAGAAAAATGTCTCCCCTTTATACCAAATACTTAGAGGAGAAAGAAAAATGATTTATAGCGATAAAGTTATGGACCACTTCCAAAATCCCCGAAATGTCGGAACCATGAAAAATGCCGATGGGGTCGGCCAGGTTGGAAATCCTGTTTGCGGAGACATGATGACTTTTTACGTAAAAGTCGAGGATAACCGCATCGCCGATGTGAAGTTTCAAACATTCGGTTGCGGCGCTGCCATCGCGGTCTCCAGCATGGTCAGTGAAATGGCCATCGGAAAAACCATTGAAGAAGCTTTCAAGATCACCAATGAGAGCGTTGCCGAGGAACTGGGTGGATTGCCCAAAAACAAAATGCACTGTTCCAATCTGGGTGCCGACGCTTTGCATAAAGCTATCGAGAATTATCAGGAGAAGCAAGAGGCTGCAGAAAGCCCGGCAAGTACCCCAGAGAAATCCGAAGAATCGGAAGATTTTGACTCTTGTGCCTGTCCATACTGTGAGGGGGCGATCGAAGGATTGGAGAGCACGTGTCAGAGCTGCCATATCGAGTTCGAGGATTGTCCGGAGTGCCACAAGCCCATGAATAAAAGTGCAGACGATTGTCCTCACTGTGGCGCCACGAAACCACGCGTCTGAGATATTACTGAGCAAAAGGATTTTGACAGGAGCTGGTTAAGTTGAAAGCCGATCACACTCTTGATTGTTATGGGGTGCTGTGTCCGATGCCGATCATACAGACTGCTCAGAAGATAAAACAGATGAAAATCGGAGACATCTTGGAAGTTATCTCCACAGATAAAGGCATTCAAGAAGACATGCCGGCCTGGTGCAGGCAAACGGGCCAGGAATTTCTTGGGATCGAAAAAGAGGAAGATATTTTCAAGGTTTATGTCAAAAAGATTCGGGATTAGAGGATTGGGATGCTGCGCATAACAGAAAAAAAAGAAGGGGAAAAGACAAAAGTCCTGTACCTGGAAGGCAAGCTTTGCCGGGATTATGTGAAGGAACTTCAAATTGAAATTACCAAGGGGATAGACACCGGTGAGAAACTCATCCTGGATTTTGCGAAAGTCATATTTCTGGATGATGCGGCAGCTCGGATGATCAAGAGTCTCAAAGATTCCCGATTGAGTTTAAGGAATTGTTCCCTGTTTATCCGAACGGCCTTAAAAATAGAGGAGAAAAATAAAGGTGAAAAAATCTGAAATTACAAGCAGAATCGAACAGCTCAAAAAGGAGCGCGATGCCGTCATTATAGCCCATAATTATCAAATCGGCGAAGTGCAGGACGTGGCTGATTTTTTGGGAGATTCTCTGCAATTAAGTCAAGAAGCCGCGAAACTGAAGGAAAATGTTATTGTTTTTTGTGGTGTTCACTTCATGGCGGAAACCGCAGCCATATTATCTCCTGAAAAAACGGTCCTTATGCCTGACCTCGGCGCTGGCTGTCCGATGGCTGACATGATCACAGCTTCAGAGCTGAGGGAATGGAAAAAACAGTACCCCGGAAGAAAGGTCGTTTGTTATGTGAACACATCTGCAGAGGTAAAGGCGGAGTGTGATATCTGCTGCACTTCCTCCAATGCCGTTCAGGTAGTGGAAGCGGTTGAAGGAGACGAAATTCTTTTTGCCCCCGATAAAAATCTTGCCGCTTATGTGGCACGTTTCACGAAGAAAAAGATTGTACCTTGGGATGGATATTGTTATGTCCATAACAACATTAGACTAAGGCACCTGAAAGAAAAAAAAGAACAGTTACCTGAAGCAGAAGTCTGGGTTCATCCTGAATGTCGGCCAGAGGTAATCGACATGGCGGACAAGGTCTTGTCGACAGGAAAAATGATCAAGGAAGCCAGGATCACGACCAAAACTGATATCCTCATCGGGACTGAATCTGGGATAATCTATCGAATGAAACAGGAAAATCCCGATAAAAATTTCCACGCGATCAAAGAAATGGCCCACTGTTCAAACATGAAAAAAATCAACCTGAGGAAGGTACTGACATCGCTGGAAGATATGATATACAAAGTTGATGTGCCCCAGGATATAAGCCGGAGAGCGAAAGGTGCCATTGAAAAAATGGTCATGCTTTAAAAGGCAAGATTAACTAAATTTTAATATCGTACATGAAACATTCTTGGAAGATTGGAAAGATTTTTGGGATAGACATCCATATCGATTCCAGTTGGTTTGTGATATTTATCTTGTTGACTTGGGCCCTGGCAAATTCTTACTTTCCCCGACAATATCCCGATTGGGGAACGCTGATGTACTGGATGATCGGGATATTCACCAGCCTCTCCATGTTTGCATCCGTCCTCATCCACGAGCTCGCTCATTCCCTTGTGGCGAAAGCACAGGGTGAGGAAGTTCGCCGCATTACGCTTTTTATCCTGGGCGGTGTGGCCCAGATTTCAGAGGAACCCAAGAAACCATGGAAAGAGCTGACCATGGCTTTGGTGGGTCCCTCAGCAAGCATTGTATTGGCCTTCGGATTTTTTGTGATGTCTTTTTTCATGGCTGGTTTCAGCGAACCGCTAAAAGCATCTTTTTTGTATTTGGCCATAATCAATTTTATCCTGGCCGTTTTTAATCTCCTGCCCGGTTTTCCGATGGACGGAGGGCGAGTTTTACGCGCGCTGATCTGGCAGGTAACAGGTAATCTAAAAAAAGCGACACATATCGCATCCAGGGTAGGACAGGGCGTGGCTTTTTTGCTCCTGTTTTTTGGAGTTTTTCAAATACTAAGAGGCGATTGGAGTGGATTCTGGCTGATATTTGTGGGTTGGTTTTTGCACAGCGCCGCGGTTAGAGGATATCAACAGGTCACGGTTGAATCTACTCTCAAAGGAGTACGAGCCAAAGAATTGATGAGAGAGGACTTCGAGAGGATATCTGGGGATATCCTGGTGCAGGAGTTGGTGGATAAATTTATCCTCCACAAAAGAGAAAGAGTCTTCCTCGTTGGGGATGGCCAGTTATTGCAGGGCATTGTTTGTCTGGAAGATGTGAAAGCGATTCCTCGGGAGAAGTGGACGGTAATGACCGTGGCAGAAATCATGACACCCAAAGACAAATTGGAAGCTGTTTCTCCTGATGATGATGGGAGCACAATCCTCAATAGCCTAACTGCCAAGGATATCCATCAGGTTCCCGTGGTGGAAGAAGGTAAGGTCACGGGTATCATTTGCCGGAGCGATATCCTCCGCTATATCCAACTTCGTTCAGAACTCGACATTTGAGGAGTGGACATGCATAAGCTGCCTGTAAAGGTTCGTAAAAGGGATGGTTCGCTTGTCCGTTTTGACGAGCATAAGATCGCCAGAGCCATCCAAAGGGCTGCCTTGGAAGCCCTGATGGATGAGGAGAAATCCGAGGAGATTGCCCAGATCGCCAAACAAGGCGTCCTCTCCAAGATCCTCACCTCTTTTCCCGATAAAATTCCTTCTGTCGAGAATATCCAGGATATCGTGGAAGAGGTTTTGATGGAGACGGGCTATCGTTCGATTGCCAGAAGTTATATCCTCTACAGACAGGAACATCAGGATATCCGTCGGGTCAAGGTGATATATGGTGTGCGAGATGACTTGAAGTTGCCGATCAATACCCTTCTTGTACTCAAGAGACGATATCTTCAAAAAGATGACCAACAGAATGTGACCGAAAGCCCCAAAGAGCTTTTCGAGAGAGTCGCTCGTGCTGTCAGCGAGGCTGAATCGGGATTCAACTCAAGTCTATCCAAGGGAAAGGTCGAAGAGAAGTTTTTCCAGATGATGAACAGGTTGGAATTTATTCCCAACTCACCCACGCTCATGAATGCAGGGACCTCATTGGGCCAGCTTTCTGCCTGTTTTGTCCTCCCGGTGGAAGATTCGATCGATGGGATTTTTGAATCGCTGAAGAATATGGCTCGGATTCATCAGACAGGAGGAGGAACCGGGTTTGACTTTTCTGGCCTCAGGCCAGTCGGGGATCTTGTTTCTACAACCAAGGGGAGCGCTTCTGGCCCAGTCTCTTTTATGAGCATATTCAACCAAGCCACAGGTGTGATCGTTCAGGGAGGAAGACGGCGAGGAGCTAATATGGGGATCCTCCGCTGCGATCATCCCGATATCGAGGACTTCATCGAAGCCAAAATTCAGGAAGGTTCTTTTGCGAATTTTAATCTTTCTGTCGGGGTAACCGATGAATTTATGGAAGCAGTGCACAAGAATGATGGCTTTAATCTGATAAATCCACGGACGAAAGAAAAAGTGCGTTCCATCAAAGCAAGATCTCTTTTTGATCTGATGGTCTACTCCTCATGGCGATCTGGAGATCCGGGATTGATTTTCTTGGATGAGATTAACCGTCATAATCCAACTCCTAGTTTGGGCCGAATCGAGGCTACAAATCCATGCGGAGAAATCCCCCTGTTACCGTATGAGAGCTGCAACTTGGGATCGATCGACCTGTCGAAATTCATAAAAAACGGGGCCATGGATTGGGACAGATTAAAAACGAACATCGAGTGGGGGATCCGCTTTTTGGACAACGTTATCGAGGTCAATAATTATCCCCTTGCACAAATAAAGGAGATGGCGTTCGCTAACCGAAAGGTGGGGCTTGGCATAATGGGGTTCGCCGATATGTTGATCAGGCTGGGGATTCCGTACACCAGTGATGAGGCCGTCAAAACAGCTTCCGCTGTCATGAAGTTTTTCCATCAGGCTTCTCTCGAGGCATCCGCAAGGTTGGCTGAGGAAAGAGGGGTTTTCCAGAATTTTGCCCAGTCAATTTTTGCATCAAAAAACACCAAGCTGCGTAATGCAACGGTTAACACAGTGGCGCCGACAGGTACCATCAGCATTATTGCCGGTTGCTCCAGTGGGATAGAACCTTTGTTCGCCTTGAGCTATGTTCGGAATGTATTGTCAGGAACGAGATTTTTCGAGACACATGCGATGTTCGAGATGGAACTTCGCCGGAGAGGCCTGTATTCCAAAGAATTGATGGCTGCTGTGGGAAGAAAGGGTTCTTTAAAGGATGTCCCGTCCATTCCAGATGATTTGAAAAAAATTTTCATCACATCTTTTGACGTTTCTCCCGATATGCACCTGCGGATTCAAGCCGCGTTTCAACAGCATACAGATAACTCCGTATCAAAAACGATCAATCTTCCGGCCGATGCCACCGTCGAGGATGTGAGAAATATATTTATGATGGCTCACGAGCTGAAGTGTAAAGGGATAACGATTTATCGTTACAACACCAAAAGGGGCCAAGTCCTTTCTTTCGATTCCCGATCTATGGGAGAGAGAGAAGAAGACCTGAACTTCATCATGGCAGAGGCGGAGTATTCGGGAGGGTGTCACTCCGGCTTATGTACGTTTTAGTCTTTTGAGCCAATTTCTCCCCCTCCTTTAACGCAGGGGAGGGGTGGGATGGCAGGGCGGGGAGGCCAGTCTAGGTGAGGAGGAGGAAGATGAGAAGCGCAAAAGACAGAATAGATGAAATCACAACGAAGTTAAAAATGGCTTATCCTCAAAGCCGAACAGCCCTCCATTTTGAGACTCCTTTGCAGATACTGGTGGCAACAATCCTATCTGCCCAATGCACGGATGAACAGGTCAATAAGGTTACGCCGGCCCTTTTCCGCAAGTACAAGACTGCTGCTGCTTTTGCCAATGCAGATCTAGAAACCTTAGAGGACGAGATCCGGTCCACGGGATTTTTCAGGAACAAGGCAAAAAGTATCATCAACGCATCAAAAAAGATCGTCATGGATTTTGGAGGCAATGTGCCTGATCGTATGGAGGATCTGATCACACTTCAAGGTGTGGCAAGAAAGACAGCCAACATTGTGCTCTCCAGCGGATACAAGAAAGCCGAGGGGATTGCTGTCGATACCCATGTCAAGAGGCTGTCGCAGAGACTGGGTTTGAGCGAAGAAAAGAATCCCGATAAGATCGAGCAGGACCTCCTCAATCTGGTCCCACAAGAACAATGGATCGATATGAATTACATGCTCGTCAATCACGGACGAAACACCTGCCAAGCGCGCAAGCCCGATTGCCCCGCATGCGTGTTGAATTCCTTGTGTCCTTCGGTCGAAGATTTTTTCCCTGATCTGTCGCTTAAAAAATAGCTCCTATTTGCCAGAGTTATTAAAAAAATGTGCGGCTGCTATTTACACAGAGAATTTGATTTATCGCTTGTAGTGAATTATAAATAATCATGCGGGTGAAATGACTTTGTTCGGGAGAATAGTATCCAATTTTTTTGAAGGGGCAAGAAAATGAAAGGATCGTGTGATCACATCGGATTGTTCAGCCAAAATCCCGAAATGCTGGTCCCGTTCTACACGGAAAAACTGGGTTTTGTGCACCAAGGATCCAAATCTGTTTCTAAAGACTGGATGACGCAGATTTTCGAGATGCCGGCCGCTTGTCAGCTTATCAAATTGCGATTTGGATCTGCTGTTGTTGAGATTTTTGTTCCTCAATCAGGGAGATTAGATGACAAAATCACCCCCTCACAGGGATACAATCATTGGGGATTGGGCGTGGCGAATAAGGAGTTATTCGTGCGCGAGCTGGTTAGTAAAGGAGTCCAGGTTTTGAAGTTGGAAGGCACGGAACGATTTATTTACTTTGTCAAAGACCCGGAGGGAAATCTTATTGAAATTTATGAAAAATAGGATAATTCCATGATCAAAGAAGCCATGCTTTACCTTCCCCTCGAAGATCGAAAGGTTTCCTGTGTTATATGTCATCACAATTGCCAAATCGCTCCAGGAAAATGCGGTGTCTGCGGTGTAAGAGAAAACAGAGAAGGGAAACTTTTCACCCGAGTATTTGGAAATATAATTGCCGCCCATGTGGACCCCATCGAAAAAAAACCTCTTTATCATTTCCTGCCGGGAACGACGTCATTCTCGATTGCCACGGTCGGGTGCAATTTTCGATGTCCTTTTTGCCAGAACTGGCAGATATCTCAGGCCTCGAAAGAAAAGGACATCCTCAACGATGGAAAGGGGTATTCCCCTCAGGATGTTGTCCTCAGCGCAAAAAAGCATCGGTGCCAAAGCATTTCCTATACCTATACCGAACCCACTATTTATTTTGAATATGCTTATGAAACGGCTAAGCTGGCAAAAAAAGAGGGATTGGCCAACGTTTTTGTGACGAACGGTTATATGCGACCGGAGGCTCTGGAGACCATCGAACCGTATCTTGATGCGTGCAATGTGGACCTCAAGGCGTTCCATGAAGATTTTTACAAGGATATGTGCGGGGCGCATCTCCAACCTGTGCTGGATTCGATCCGACTCATGCAAAAGCTGAACATTTGGGTGGAAATAACCACGCTTGTCATACCCGGACGCAATGATAGCGAGCAGGAGTTAACACAAATCGCTCGATTCATTAAGGATGTGGACCCGAATATCCCTTGGCATATCAGCCGCTTCCATCCTGATTACAAATACACCGATTCCAATGCAACTTCGGTGGAATCCCTACGTCAGGCCCGTTCCATCGGGATAAAAGAAGGATTGCGTTTTATCTATATCGGGAATGTCTTGGGTGAATCTGAAGGGACCGCTTGCCCCAAGTGTCTGAAAATGCTCATTCCCAGGCAGGGTTTTTATATATCCGAGAATAAGATCCAAGAGGGAAAATGTCCTTTTTGCGGGACTCCGATTGCGGGAGTGTTTCGGGAAAATGTTTAACTACAAGTTTTTCCATCATACAGCTGATGCCAAATTTCAGGCGTTCGGACAAACCCTTGAGGAGACATTTTCTCATGCCGCTCTGGCCGTGGCTTCATTGATGTGGGATTGGAAAAAAATCGCCAAAAACATCGATATACCCTTGATAGTGGAAGGAAAAGATTTGGAGCAACTCCTCGTCAATTTCTTAGAAGAAATACTGTATCTGTTGGATACGCGGAATTTTCTGCTGGGATTAGCCGAGAATGTTTCCCTAGAAAAAAAGGATGGAACTTGGTCACTTCATGCCTTGTTCAGAGGAGATGTCAATGAGGGCGAGTATGAGATCTATGGCGATGTGAAAGCCATAACGTATAATGAAATTATCATCAACGATCGGGAACCTTTTATGGTGCAGGTCGTGGCTGATATATGAGGTGGATCATGGAACTGAAAAGAATAGATGCGAATACATGGGAGATTCCCAGGCACGCAAACATGAGAGTTTCTGCCGTTATCTATGCCTCCGATAAGCTGTTAGCAGGCGTGAAAGGGGACAAAACGCTGCTGCAGGCAAAAAATGTTGCCTGTCTACAGGGAATCCAGCGAAAGGCTTATGTTATGCCTGATGCCCATCAAGGGTATGGATTTCCCATCGGAGGGGTGGCCGCTTTTGATTTGGAAGAAGGCGTCATTTCTCCTGGTGGAGTGGGCTATGACATAAACTGTGGAGTGCGTTTGTTGAAGACGGATTACACAGAGCGAGATATTTCAGACAAAAGAAAGCTCCTCCTTGCCGAAATTTTCAAAGAAGTGCCTGCTGGGGTGGGCAAAGGAGGGACGACGCGATTGAGCCGAAGGGTATTGGAGGAGGTCTGTGCTAAAGGGGCGGAATGGGCGGTGGCTAACGGCTACGGCACAAAACAGGATTTGCAAAGGACTGAAGAGAACGGAAGAATGCAAGAAGCCGATCCCAGTTTTCTTTCCCAACGGGCTTTGGAAAGAGGTGTGCCTCAACTGGGAACCCTCGGAGCAGGAAATCATTTTCTGGAGATTCAAAAGGTTTCGGAAATCTTTGAGCAAGATGTGGCTGAAGTTTTTGGCATTCATTCCATCGACCAGGTAATGGTGATGATACACTGCGGCAGCCGAGGGCTCGGCCATCAGGTCGCCTCCGATTACATAAGACTTATGGAAAATAAATTCGGGATTCGGGGATTGCCAGATCGTGAACTCATCAACGCTCCTATTCGATCAAAGCTGGGAAATAGCTATTACAAATCCATGAGCGCAGCCGTGAATTTTGCCTTTGCCAATCGTCAGATGATTGCCCATTGGGTAAGACAGGTATTCCAGAAAGTTATCGGGAGTTCGGAGGGCATGGATCAAGTCTACGATGTCTGCCACAACGTAGCTAAATTTGAAGATCATACGATTGAGGGAAGAATCAAAAAAGTCTGTATTCACAGGAAAGGAGCCACAAGAAGTTTTGGCCCTGGGAGAAGAGAAATCCCAGAGATTTATCGAGAGGTGGGGCAACCCGTTCTGATTCCCGGAAGCATGGGGACGGCATCTTATATACTTGTTGGAACATCGAAGGCTGAGGAATTGAGTTTTGGCTCCACCGCCCATGGAGCGGGTAGAGTGATGTCCAGACATGAAGCAAAGCGCAGGTTCAGAGGAGAGAAGATCAAAGAAGAATTGGAGCAAAAAGGAATCGAACTTCGCTCCACAAGCTGGAGAGGAGTTGCAGAGGAAGCCTCCCAAGCATATAAAGATGTGGATGAGGTTGTCCGGATATCCCATGAGGCGGGAATCGGACAGCTTGTGGCTAAAGTGGTTCCGGTTGGCGTGATGAAAGGCTGACTTTTAGGTCACAATCTTGTCCACGTCCTGCTCAGCGTAATCCTCGAAATCCTGCACCGCATCATACTCGGTTTTCAGCATCAAATAATGACTGTGTTCAACCTTACTTAAGTATCGAAGAAGTCTTTTATTTCCGTTATCCACACGATCAGCCAAATTGGCGTAAAAATCCTCTGCAAATTTCTCGGCATCCATGGCTTGAAGGAGAATGTCAATTAGAGAGGATGAGGGTGCGACAACCACGGGTTTGAATAGATCTTGGCTGGGTTCATCCGGGATTTGGATAGTCTGATTGGGAAAAAGGGCTGTATGAAGTTTCATCAGGATTTCTTTGTGCTTGTTTTCTTCGAACGCCAGCCATCGAAATTTCTCTTTTAGCAGAGGATTAGAAACCATATCCGAAAGATCTGTGTAGGCTTTATTCGAATCCATCTCTGCCCGTATGGCATATCCCAAGAGGTCTTTTAATGAAGCGGTTGAGACATCTAGCATGTCGTTCTCCTTAACTTGGATGAGATCAGTATTTTAATCTTTTCTCCGAATTTGGTAAAGGGTTTATACGATATTGACTTTTTTTTCCTAGGTTTTTATTGTTAGTGCCATGAAAGTAACGCTTGCTGGATACAACGTCGACAGCGTCGTTATCGAAGAGCTGAGAAGAAACAGCCCTCCACGGGAGGACATAACGCCCGAAACTCTGTCCGCTTCCTATGCGCGAATTTCTCGAGATCCTCGGCCAGCGAGTGAGCTCCGAGCCGTTGCCAGAGCTGAGGTGGAAAAGGCAAGGAGGTCGAACGAAAATATCATTTTCAAGATGGGACATCATTCTGTGGCCGAGCATGCTGTTTTCAATTTTGATATTGTCGGGGTAAGCCGTTTAGCTCTGGAGGAGATCGAGAAATTCCGCCTTTGTTCCTACACGGAAAAATCGCAGCGATACATTAAATTAAAAGATGACTTTGTCGTTCCTGATGAAATCAAAAAAACCGGGCTAAAAAAAATATTCGTGGATACGATAAAGGCTCAAAATACCCTGTACCGCAAGCTCTACGATAGGCTGAAACCTTATATTTTTAGCAAATACAAAGAGCTTTCAGGGCATTCAAGAAATCATGCGATGCTCGATGGATGGGCCAAGGAAGATGCCCGTTATGTAGTCAGTTTGGCCACAGAGGCGCAGGTGGGGATAACACTCAATGCACGCAATCTGGAGTTTCTCATCCGCCGCTTCGCGTCCAAAAAATTGATCGAGCTAAGGGAATTGAATCAGAAAATTTATGAGATGGCCAAAGAGGTTGCCCCTTCCATCATCCTTTTTACAGAAGCGAATGATTATGATGCGAAGACATACCAGGAATTGGGAAAAAAGGCCAAGGTGCTATTAGGTCCGGCTGGCAAAAAAGGAGATGGAAACGTTTGTCTTGTCTCTTACACCCCAGACGGAGATAACAGATTATTGGCCGCCCTTTTGCATTCCTCTTCGTCTCTTACTTATGAAGACTGCGAAGAAAGAGCCAGAGGGTTCAGTGATAAAGAAAAGGAGTCTTTTCTCAAATTGGCATGGCAGCACATGGAGTTCTATGACTTTGCACTCAGGGAGTTCGAATATTTGGATTTACAGTTTGATCTAATCGTTTCAGCCACTTGTTTCGCTCAGCTCAAACGTCATCGCATGGCCTCGATAACCACACAGTCCTATAATCCCCAGCTGGGAGTGACGATTCCTCCCTCTGTGGAAGTCGTTGACAGCAAACCGGAGTTCCTGGAAATGATCAAAGAGACAAACGAGGTGTATGATCTTTTGCGACAAAAAATGAAGGTCGGTGCAGAATATGTCCTGACCAATGCTCACCGGAAAAGAGTTCTTTTTAAAGTCAATGTTCGAGAGCTTTATCATATCTCTCGACTGAGAGAAGATCTGACCGCACAATGGGATATCCGTCAGGTTGTGGGGGAGATGGTCGAACAGGCAAAAAATGTGATGCCCCTAGCCTGTTCTCTCATTGGTGGCAAAGACGCTTATCCGGAGATATATAAAAAGATATTCGGGAAGCCTCCCAGACTTAGTCCTCCGAAGATTTGACTCGCTTTTCCTATTTACTGGTAATCTTATAAAATCTGCGTTTGCCGATTTTCAGGACGTACTCATTCTTTTTTTTGAAATCCAGCATGAGCTCGATGCTGTCGATGCGGCTTCCATCGATATATATCCCCCCCTGGCTGATCATTCTTTTTGCTTCTCCCCGAGAGGGAAGAATTTCTTCGAGAACATCGATAATACTGACTTCCCCAGATTCCGCAGTTTTTCCAGGATCCACAACATGAACCGTTAGATCTGACGGAATTTCTTTTTGTTTGAACACCAAGTCAAATTCTTGAACAGCCTTATCAGCTTCCGCTTTACCCCAAAAATCTGCCACGATCATTCCGGCCAATCTTGATTTCAAATCCTTGGGATTGAGCGTTTCTTCCTGTATTTCCTTTTGCCAATCTTCGATTTGAGAAATTGGCACATCGGTGAGCAATTCATAATAGCGAAACATCAGGGGATCAGATATGGACATGATCTTGCCATAGATTTCATTCGGCGGCTCCGTGATCCCGACATAATTTTCCAGGGATTTACTCATTTTTTCTACCCCATCAAGTCCCTCCAGCAAAGGCATGGTGATGACAATTTGAGGTTCCTGTCGAAACTCTCTCTGGATATCCCTCCCCACCAAGAGATTGAATTTTTGGTCTGTCCCTCCCAGTTCCACATCGGCCTCCAAAGCGACCGAGTCATAAGCCTGCATGATAGGATACAGAAGTTCATGCAGGGATATGGGCTGGCCACTTTTCAGGCGGTTGGAAAAATCGTCCCGCTCCAATACTCTTGCCACGGTGTACTTTGATGTCAGTTTGATGATATCGAAACTGGTCAGTTTTCCTAACCAGCGTGAGTTGAAGTCTATGATCGTTTTTTTAGGGTCGAGAATCTTGAATATTTGGTTTTTATATGTTTCCGCGTTTATGTTGATCTGTTCGCGTGTCATCGGAGGGCGGGTGGCCGATTGTCCAGAGGGATCGCCGATTAGTCCAGTAAAGTCTCCGATTAGAAAGATGACATCGTGACCCAAGTCCTGGAAATGCTTCATCTTGCGGATGAGTACTGTATGGCCGAGGTGTATGTCGGGAGCTGTCGGGTCGAATCCGGCTTTGACGCGCAGCGGCCTGTTTTCCTTTATCGCTCGTTCCAATTTGGCCTTCAGTTCGTTTTCCAGGATTATTTCCATGCAGCCTTTTTTCAGGTATGCCAGTTGTTCTTCGACTGATTTCATGATTGTTTCCTTTGTATTGCTTGGACTTATCTTATGAATACCCTCCTTCCCTTGACTTCGAGGCTTCCCTCGAAGTAGAGCTTTACAGTTTCAGGGTAGATTTTGTGTTCTTGCTTCAAAATTCTTTCGCTCAGGGTATCTTCGGTGTCGTTTTGAAGAACCGGGACCACAGCTTGCAGGATAATGGGACCCATATCAACTTCTGCTGTGACAAAATGGACAGTGGCACCGGAATACCGAACTCCCCAATCAATAGCTTTTTGTTGAACGTGCAGTCCTGGAAAAGAGGGGAGAAGGGCTGGATGAATGTTTATGATTCTGTTTTTGAAGGTGTTGCAAAACAGCGCGGTGAGGATTTTCATGTAGCCGGCCAGGCATATCAAATCTACATTTCTTTTTTTTATTTCTTGAATGATGGCTTCATCGTAAGCTTCCTTGGAAGGGTATTCTTTGGGATTAAGGTAAAGAGTTTCGAGCTTGCGCTCTTGAGCGACTTTGAGCCCGGGGGCCTCTTTTTTGTTGCTGAACACCAGGACAATCTCTGCATTGATTTTACCTGCAACGATGGCATCATGTATGGCCATGAAATTCGAACCTCGTCCGGATAGGAAGATGGCAATCCGGCCTTTTTTCTTGGGGCTTTGAAAAACGTCCTCTGACATTTTTTTCTTCCTTATTCAGTATTTTTTCTGTTGGCTAGAATCGGATTATGAAACCTATTTTAACCGAAAAACCGCTAAAATCAACCACAGCCTCTGAAACCGAGCGAAAATAGGGGCCTGATGGCTTTTCTGTCCGGATTTCATTTTTTGTCAGCCAAAAATCTAGGTCCGGGCTGTACTCTTCGAAATAGTACAGTGTGCCTTTGTCTTCCAGCTCATTCTCACCGGAGAATCCCTGGATTTTTGCCGTCCTCATCAAGCCTTCCACAAAAAAACGAACGCCTATTTCTGTTTCATACACAAACCCAAGACCACCTAGCAGGATCGGACCTGAGGCAGATGCCCTTCCAAGACGGAAGTAGTTGTATTTTGCTGCTGATTCCAGCTTTTTTGCTTCTCTATATACATACTTAGCCCATGCTAGTCCTCCACCACCCCTAGCATAAATATGAAACTTGCTGCTCAACGGGATGAAGTAATAACCAGAGAGGACGATGGGGTAGGCGTTTACCGTGACCGGAAAGACTTGGCTAAGGATTCCGGTGGGTCGCTGGACCAAAACCTCGGTTTCTTTTTCTTTCAGGTCGCCGTAGATGTAGCCTGTTCCAAGACTGATTCCCAAACGTGAAGAGAAAGAGAGCAAAATCTCCCCTTCAAGGTGGATGCCGGAGTGCAGACTTTGGACATTCTTTCCGAGATACAGCCAATTCTTGTTCTCCCCTGCTTCTCTTTCTATCCATTCGGACCAGCTTTCTACTCCGAGGTTGATGTTTTTTAGATCAAGATAAGCATACCCACCCG
Source organism: Candidatus Aminicenantota bacterium (assembly GCA_020348385.1). GTDB lineage: Bacteria > Acidobacteriota > Aminicenantia > Aminicenantales > Aminicenantaceae. The sequence continues at coordinate 772,689 of CP070750.1, forward strand.
AGAGTTTAAGATTCAACTCGAGGCCCAGAACCGGGATGTCGAACAAAAATACAAGAACGAGAATTCCAACAACATTCTTGATGAAGCTCTTCGCACTCATAAGATTAAATCTCCCCATGGTTGATGGGTTTACAAGTTTAACTTTTCTGGGAATGACTTTCAAATTTTATTTTGTTTTTGCTCAATTCATTTCCCAATATTCCCGATTCCATGCTTGATAAATGAATTAATAATATGGCATGAAAAGGGGTTATCGAGCTTTAAAATGATCAGGGATGGCTCGTTTCCATATCAAATAAGACTTCTGAACAGGCAGATCGATGATTTTTTTCTCGTTGTGATGTATGGTTATGTTATCTCCGTCTGTGATTCCGATTTCTTCAATAGGCACATTTTGACCTTGAGCTAAATTTATCAGGGCATCTTTGTTTTCTGGTCTTACCGTGACGATGATTCGAGATTGAGATTCTCCAAATAGGAGTGCATCGCTTCTCATCTGGTCTTTGAGGTGGAGAATGCAGCCCAAACGGTTATTTCCCAAAAAGGCGCATTCAGCAATACAAACCGCCAAGCCTCCTTCGGATATATCATGAGCAGAGAGAATCAGCTCTTTCTCGATGGCGTCGATGCAAAGCCCATGAGCCTTCTTTTCTTCCTCAAGATCGATCTGTGGGGGTTTTCCTTTTTCCAGTTCCCAGATGAATTTGAGATACTCCGATCCTCCGATCTCATTCTTATTATTTCCGATCAGAAAAATCACATCTCCCGTATTTTTAAATCCAGGGCTGGAAGACTTATCCACATCACGCACCAGCCCAACGATGCCGAGAACGGGAGTAGGATGGATGGATAATCCTTCTGTGTCGTTGTAAAAGCTGACATTTCCCCCTGTGACCGGAATGCTAAAAGTTCTACAGGCTTCGGCAATGCCTTCGATCGCTTCCTGGAATTGCCACATGATCTCAGGTTTTTCAGGATTTCCGAAATTCAAACAATTGGTGACACCGATGGGATGAGCTCCCACACAGGCTAGATTTCGGCAGGCCTCGGCTACCGCGATTTTCCCTCCCGTTTTCGGGTCGAGATAGGTATAAAGGGAATTGCCGTCCAGAGTCATAGCGAGAGCGAATTTTTTGTCTTTCATACGGAGAACAGCCGCATCAGCTCCAGGAAGAAGGGCTGTGTTGATTTGGACCATGTGGTCGTACTGCCGGAAAACCCACTGCTTGTCTGCGATGGTTGGTGAGGAGAGCAATTTTTCCAGCGCGCCGTTGTAATCCTCGAGATGTGGAACCGGATCCAGCTTTGTTTGGGATTCAAGGTAGGCAGGAACTTTACTCTCCCTGTGATAAAGAGGACACATGTCCACGACAGCCTGAACGGGAATATTCACGACGGTCTTTCCTTCAAATGTAACTTTGAGTCTTTGGTCGGATGTGACTTGACCCACAATCACGGCATCGAGGTCCCATTTGGCATAAATTTCTTGGACCTCCTTGACTGTTTCTTTTTTAGCCACAAGAAGCATGCGCTCTTGTGATTCGGAAAGCATGATCTCATAGGGTGTCATGCCTTCTTCTCTCTGGGGGATAAGATCCAGATTGATTTCGATCCCTGAATGGGAGTTAGATGCCATCTCTGTTGTAGAACAGGTCAAACCCGCGGCTCCCATGTCCTGGATGCCGATTATCAGGTTTTTGTCCATAACCTCCAAGCAGGCTTCCAGCAAAAGTTTTTCCTTGAATGGGTCGCCTACCTGAACATTCGGCCGTTTTTCCTCCAGATCCTCTCCAAACTCCGCGGAAGCCATGGTCGCTCCATGGATCCCGTCTCTTCCTGTTTTGGAACCCACGTAAAGAACGGGATTGCCTTCGCCCTCGGCTTTGGCGTAAAAGATTTTGTCCTTTTCACAGATCCCAAGGCAAAAAGCATTCACGAGAGGATTCAGGGAGTAACTCTCGTTAAAATAAACATCACCTCCTACTGTCGGAACACCCATGCAGTTTCCATAGCCTGCTATCCCTGAGATGACGCCTTCTGTGATGGACTTGTTTCTCGGAATGGAAAGCGGGCCAAAACGAAGGGCGTCCATCAGGGCGATCGGGCGGGCCCCCATCGTAAAAATATCCCGCAAAATACCTCCGACGCCTGTGGCTGCTCCTTGGTAGGGTTCGATAAATGAAGGGTGATTGTGGGATTCGATCTTGAAAACAGCGGCAAGACCATCCCCGATATAGATAATCCCGGCATTTTCCCCTGGCCCCTGGATTACGTTTTCTCCTGTCACGGGCAATTTTTGCAAGTGGGCCTTGGAGCTTTTGTAGCTACAATGCTCGGACCACATCAAGGAAAATATACCCAACTCTGTGATATTGGGCTCCTTTCCGATGAGCTCCACAATCCTTTCATATTCTTCTTCTGTCAGATTATGTTCTTCCAGTATTTTTTTATCTATCATGATCGGTTAGCTCCGACAAGATTTGTGCTCACTTTCGGCTTTTTTGCTCCAGGCCTCCAAAACTAGTTTTTTGTAAAGTGATGGATAATTGATTTAAAGATAATCCGTCCATCGTTGCTTCCAAGAAGAGATTCCGAAGCCCTTTCAGGGTGCGGCATCATGCCTAACACATTTCGTTGTTTGTTGATCAGACCAGCAATGTTTTCGATCGAACCATTCACATTGGCCTCTTCTGTAATTCGGCCTTCTTGATCTGCATACCGGAATACGATCTGGTCATTGGCCTTTATTTCTTCGATAGTGCCGGGGGATGCGTAGTAGTTTCCGTCAAAATGCGCGATGGGAATTTTGAGCACACGATTTTTCTGCCCCTGGTTTGAGAAGGGAGTCTGGTCGTTTTCAATCTTCAAGTGGACATGCTCACAGAGAAACTTCAGATTCTTGTTCCGAAGCATGGCCCCGGGGAGCAGCTCCAGTTCAAGCAGCACTTGGAATCCGTTGCAAATGCCCAGCACGAGCCCTCCCTCGTGGGCGAATTCCTGGATTTCTTTCATGAGGGGAGAGAATCTGGCTATCGCTCCCGACCGCAGGTAATCTCCGTAGGAAAATCCCCCAGGCAAGACGACACAATCGGCGTTATTCAGGTCATGGTCTTTGTGCCAGAGATAAAAAGTATCTTGACCGCAAACATCCTTGAGGACATGGAAAGTATCATGGTCGCAATTGGAACCGGGGAAAACGACGACACCGAACCTCAACTTACTCAATAATCTCCCAGGTGAATTTTTCGATTATCGGATTTGCCAAAACCCTATCGGCGATTTCAGGGATAACCTGTTTTATCTTTTCATCGGTAAGGTCTTCGATTTCGATCTCGAATACTTTACCTTGCCTGACATTCTTTACGAAATCGTAATCCATCGTCAAGAGGGCATTCCTGACGGTCTGCCCTTGTGGGTCCAAAACACTGTCTTTGTACGAGACAAGAACTCTAATTTTCATCGGCAAAAACCTTGTCAAAAATGTAGTCGATTTTTTCCAAATACGGATCGAGTGTAAAACAGTCAGCGATTTCTTCATCAGTAAGGATGTTGGATATTTCCGGATCTTGGAGAATGAGGTTTTTAAAATCCATATTTTTATTCCACGCTTCAAGGCTGTTTTTTTGGACGAGTTGATAGGCCTGTTCTCTTGAAATATCCTTTTTTGTGAGGGCCAGCATGACACGCTGTGAGAAAACGAGCCCCTTTGTGACATGGATATTTTTTTCCATCCTGTCAGTGTGGACACTCCAATTTTTAACGAGTGAGGTGGTCTCAGCCAGAAGATAGTCAGTGATTATGAAAGAATCGGGGAAGATCACGCGTTCGGCGGATGAGTGGGAGATGTCTCTTTCGTGCCACAGCGGGATATTTTCCAATGCCACATGGAGGTTGGATCTTGTCACCCGTGCTAAGCCGGAAACCCTTTCGGCCCTGACAGGATTTTTTTTGTGTGGCATGGAGGAGGATCCCTTCTGCCCTTTGGTAAAAGATTCTTCAAGCTCGTGAGCTTCGGTCTTCTGGAGGTGGCGGATTTCGACAGCGATTTTATCGCAAGTGGAGCAGATAAGAGCCAGCACAAAAAGGGCTTCGGCATGCCTGTCTCGTTGGAGCACTTGTGTGGATACCTTTGCCGGTTTTAATCCCAGTTTTTCCAGTGCAATGGTTTCCACGCTGGGGTTCAGATGGATGTATGTGCCGACAGAGCCTTGGATCCGACCCACACTCATGATACGGATGGCATTTTGGATTCGGTCGATATGACGATTGACTTCCTCATACCAGACGAGGATCTTCACTCCGAATGTTATGGGTTCGGCATGAACCCCATGGGTTCGTCCCATGATCGGAGTTTTTTTGTATTTCAGAGCCTGCTCTTTGAGGATTTCTTTCAACTTCTCCAGATCTTCAGCTGTTTTTTCCAGAGATTCCTTGAGGAGGAGTGATAAGGCCGTATCGACCACATCGTATGAAGTGAGTCCCAAATGGACGAAACGGGAATCATCTCCTACGTAATCTGCGATGGAATGGAGAAAGGCCAATACGTCATGCTTAACGACCCGTTCGATTTCCTCGATCCTTTCGACAGAAAACCCGATTTTCTGCTTTATCCTTTCTAGAGCTTCGGAGGGAATCTCTCCCAGCTCATGCCATGCTTCGCAGACAGCCAGTTCGACATCCAACCACTTTTGATATCTATTTTGTTCCGTCCAGATAGCTCCCATTTCGGGCCGTGTGTATCGTCTGATCATCTTTTTGTCCTCACTGAAATTGAGGTCAAATCATATCAGCAACCCCGTCTTCTGTCAACGCAAATCCGGGCCCTTTTTCCCCAAAAACAAAGGAATTTGATAAAATGTTTGTCTAACGAAATGGAAAGGTGAAATGGAAGCTTTGCCGGATGACCAACTTGTGATTCTTGCGAGAAAAGGAGATGTGGATGCTTTCACGGAACTGGCCCGCCGGCATCAAGAGAAGATTTTTCGGACTGTTTTGTGGATGACCAAAAATCAGCAGGATGCAGATGATTTGTGCCAGGAGGCGTTTCTCAATGCGTTTAAACATCTCAAAAATTTCAAACAAAGATCGAGCTTTGCCACGTGGATTTACAGGATTGCAGTCAATCTGACACTTAATTTTTTAAAAAGGAAAATGAGAGAGAAAAAAAGGAGCGTTATTCCTGTCGAGGATTGTTTTCAAAAGGAATCTGGTTCGACTCACCCAATCTCTCCTGAAAATATCTCGCTCAGAAAAGAACTCAGGCAAAGACTGAATCAGGCGATCGACTCCTTGCCCGATCCATACAAAATGTCATTCTTTCTGGTTGTATTCCAAGGGATGGCTCACGGACAGGCCGCTGAGGTTTTGGGATGCTCCGAGAATACGATCTCCTGGCGCATGTACAAAGCCAGGAAAATGCTTCAGAGCAAATTGCTTCCTTATTTGGGAGGGAACGAATGAAATGTCGACAAATCGAGCAATGGCTTTCCGACAGTGTGGATGGCGCTATTTCTGAAAAGAAAAAAGCTATTATCGAATCTCACATCACAACCTGTCCTGCCTGCCTGGCCTTTCAGGATCAGATTGAGAAGATCAACGAGGAAGCGAGGAACTTGGACGCGCTTGAAATGTCTCCTGCGCAAAGCCGGGAATTTTCCTCGCGCCTCAAGTCGGCTCTAATCGAGATGGAAGAAGGACAGAGTCAGGGTGTCTTGCATGCGTTCCGGAACAAATGGGTGTTTGTCCCGGCTAGTCTCATCATGATATCTCTCTTTATCCTGATTTTTGTCTTTTATGAAAAGGGAGATTTCCAAGATGAGGAATTCTATGTCTTTTCTTTCGGGAATGCCGTGGAAGAGATAAATCGAGATATGGGAAATGACCTTATATTACAAGAGGCTTTCCACTCCTTGGTTTCGGCTTCGATAAACGAGATGCTTATTACTGCGGATTGGGATGAAATGTTGATCTGGGAAGGTGAATTTTTCTTTTGGGAGGAGTTTTCTGAGGAAGAGTTAGGAAATCTCGAACCAGAAATAAAAAAGGATAGGAACTCTTAGGAGGTTAGCGATGAATTTTAAAAAAATAACATCTTTTGGTTTAGGCTTGCTTTTGATCGTCTGTATGCTCGCTGCTGCAGGGGGGAATAGTCTTGTCCAAAGAGACGATGCGAGAAAACTTTCTCCCAAATACAGGGAATTTTTGGCAGAAACACGACAGTCCATGCACCCAGATGAAAGAAAGGTTTTTTTGGGATTGAAAACGGATAAAGAAAGAGATTATTTTATCCGGGAATTTTGGGAAGCTCGTAGGGGTTGGGAAAATATCAGCACGCTGTACCTGCTCAGGATGGTTCAGGTCCTCGACCTCACAGAAGGACAAACAGCCAAGATCTTTCCTATGGTTAACAGAGTGGAAAAAGAAAAAAGGGAAATGAACCGTAATATCGGTCTACTCTTGAGAGAACTTCGAGGCAAAGTGAGGCAGCAGGATGTGGATGAGAATGAATTATCCCGTATTATGCACGAAATAAAGGATCTTAGAATGCAGGTGAAAAACAAGGAGGAAGAGCTACAAGATTTTTTGGAGGAAAACCTCACAATCCAACAGCAGGCAAAGTACATTATCTTTATACAGGATTTTCTGAAAGATTTGCGGGAGAAATTGAACAAGGCTCGCGAAGCCATCAAATAACCTGGGCCGATCCAAGCCCCCCTCACATAAGGGCGGAGCCGAGATGCAGGGTGTGCAGCCGTGGTTGTCCACGTCAAATGTCCTGTAACGAAGTCGCTGACCCTTCCTGCCCAATATAATTGGTTCACCTGATGGGTAAAAAGTCGATGGCCAACCCACCCCCACCCTTATTAATGGATTTGGAAAATTTTTATTCTTAGTAATGAAATGTGGTATCGATTTTTTAAGAATAGTGCAGGAAAAAATAGTGGGATAATTTTCTTGACAAAATGGGCAAGATTCTATAGTATAAATCCTGTATTCTTTTATGTCTTAAAACTGTAGAGGTAGAAAAAGAGAAAGAAGTCGCGCGAAGGAACTACCTTTCTCTTCTTTTTTTATTCCCAAAATCGAAAAAAATAGATCAAACTTACAGATGGAAGATTATGCCAGCGTAGCTCAGTTGGTAGAGCAGCTGATTTGTAATCAGCGGGTCGGGGGTTCGAATCCTCTCGCTGGCTTTTCGAGAACTGATTTGGCTATT
>CP070750.1:780004-803399 GCA_020348385.1 Candidatus Aminicenantota bacterium
ATTTCATACGAAGCTCCATCCCAGAAGGAGGTTAGATGTTTCATATCCAGGCTAAACAACATGAGAATCCCCCTTCTTTCTTAACGGTGAAAATCGCCCCGATCGATAAAATCCCGAAATCTTCTTGGGTCCGTGACTACGGAGTAGACACCTTGGCGCCTAGGGCGTCAACCGATCTCCATTTCCATGACTGCGATGAATGGTGGATCATTGCCGACGGTATTGCTCGTGTCTTCAATTCGGAAGGAGAGATTCAAGTTGGACCAGGCGATATGGTTTATACACCCATCGGGGAGTCCCACAAGATCGAAGCCGTAACCATGGTTAAGATTGTTTGGTTCGAGGGTCCACTTAAAGGCCAGAGGCGCAAGGGGCACCTGCATTCTTGATATATATGTGGAAATGATCGTAACCGGGATAAGGGATTTCAAAAGTTGAGAACATATCTGGATTGCTATCCCTGCTTTTTTCATCAAATCATCGGCACCTCGCGGATGATGAATGTTGATGAACAAACAATCCGAGATATCCTTGTGGCTTTTGGCCAGTCTCTCCCGCGAATTCATGCAGAGGCCATTCCTCCTGAGATCGGCAGGGAAGCTTACCGCCTGATCTCTGAAAAAACCGGAATTTTGGATCCCTATGCCAAACTCAAGAAAGAATGCACCCAACAGGCTCTTTCTTTTTATCCGAAACTCAAGGAACGGGTGGCATCCTCTCAAGACCGATTATTGGAGGCTGTCCGGATAGCCATTGCAGGCAATGTTATCGATTTTGGTGCCAATGCCGATTTTGATCTCGACAAGGATCTGGCCGTTCTCCTGAGCCAACCATTGGCTATCAATCACTATCGCGCATTCTGCCATGTGTTGAAAAGGGCCCGAAAGATCCTTTTCATTGCCGATAATGCAGGAGAAACCGTGTTCGACCGTATACTGATCGAAGAGTTGGAAAAACAAGTGGTTTATGCTGTGCGGGAAAAACCCATAATCAATGATGCTCTATATCAGGATGCGCTTGATGCAGGCATAGACAAAATAGCAGAGATTGTCTCCTCCGGTACAGATGCTCCGGGTACGATCTTGAACTTGTGTTCGGATCATTTTTTAGAGATCTATCGATCGGTCGACCTCATTATCAGCAAGGGCCAGGGCAACTATGAGGGGCTATCCGATGAGACCCGACCTGTGTTTTTTCTCCTCAAGGCGAAGTGTGCTGTCATTGCCAGAGATATTGGGGTGAAACAGGGGGGGTTGATCTTGATGAAAGCCAAAAATTATGATTTCCCCGTAAGGGAAAATCCGATTCCAATAGAGGAGGTATCCTGTGAATAAAAAAATTGGAAGAAGGGAATTTTTTAAAAAAAGCGCGAAAATCGGGCTTTCCGCGGCCGTTGGATACGGATTTATATCCTGTTCTGGTGGAGAGGATATTTCGTCTCCAGTGGAGAAAAGTGTGGATATTGCCGTGGCAACGGGAAGTGATTATTTTGCCAGCACGATGAAGGCGGTGGAAGGTTTTGGTGGGATGAGCAAGTTTGTGCCCAAAGATGCGCGCGTTGCCATTCTTCCCAACTCCCAGAGCCGGCATCCCGGCACCTTCACAAAACCAGAAGTTATTCAAGCGGTTGTGGAGATGTGCAAAAAAGCGGGTGCATCTGAGGTCAATTGCCTAACGTGGCTGAAACCGGAAAACTGGGAAACCAGTGGTTTGGATGTGGCGGTCAAAGAGGCCGGGGCCAATTTGAAGTTTATCGAAGCCGAAGAGGCGAACTTCAAGGCGGTTCCTGTCCCGGGCTGGAAGGCACACCAAGAATTGATGATCATGAAGGAATTTTACAACAACGATGTTTTTATCGACATGCCGATTACCAAAGATCATGCCGGAAACAAGTTCACCGGTACCATGAAAAACCTTATGGGCTTGAATTATCGCCCGAACAACAGACTTTTTCACAAAGAAGATTGGACGACCAATCCCGAATCCATCCAATTCCTCGACCAGTGTATCGTGGATATGAACAAGGCGATCACGCCCACACTCTGTGTTGTGGATGCAACGGAATTTATCACGACCAACGGTCCTTTCGGTCCGGGCGAACTCACGAAACCCCAGAAAATAATCGCAGGAGTGGATCGGGTAGCCATCGATTCCTACTGCGCGACTTTGTGGGGTTTGACGAGTGAAGATATCTTTGCGATCAAGCTTGGGTTTGAACAGGGTTTAGGAGAGATCGATCTCAACGAGGTCGGGATCAAAGAAATTACGGTATGATTTTCAAGCTCCTTTTATCTGTTTTCCTTGCATTGCCTCAAGTTGCGCTGACCTCTCAAGGGACATTAGAAAAATTTTTGCCTAAGGACGGTGATGTGGAGGATTGGGCAAAACACCGGCCGATGCAGCACTTCGCAGGGGAAGACCTTTATGAATACATCAACGGCGGAGCGGAGATCTACCACGAGTACGGGTTTGTCCAGGTGGTTGTCCAGGATTATGTCAACGATGCCGAGAAATCTGTCTCTGTCGAGATATACGAGATGACATCATCAGCCAGCGCGTATGGGATGTACACCTTTAAGACAAACTCCAAAGGAAAACGGATTTCGGTCGGACACGATGCCCAGCTTGCCGATTATTACATGAATTTTTGGAAGGGGCACTTTCTTGTCACTCTCACGGGATTTGATGAAACCGAAGACACACGGGAAGGATTGCTCGTCATCGCTAAGAGTGTCAATTCCAAAATTTCGACCGAGGGAGAAAAACCCCGTATTGTTTCCCTTCTACCTGAAGAAGATCTGGTGGACGAGAGCTTCAAGTATTTCAAAGGATTTGTCGGATTGCGCAACAGCTATCCCTTTTTTGGCCTGAACATTTTGGGGTATGAGGAAGGAATCAAGGGCGATTATTCCGGAGGTTTCAGTTTTTTTCTTTTCCGATTTGAGGAAGAGCAGGAATCCCAAAAGGCATCCCAGTCGATGAGAGCCCAAAAAGACCGAAGGGGACGGAGTCTATTTGTTGTCGCCTACCGCGAATATTTGATGATGGTATTGGGGACTGTGGACAGCATGGAAGCGGAGCAGGTTTTTGGCAGAGCAAAGGAAAAAATCCGCGGACGCAAATAGACTTTTATTTGGATTTGACTGTCCGATCGGATTGGGAATAAAATGAACGAAATTTCAATTTTAGGTTAGGAGATTTTCATGAAAAATGAATCGGAAAAATACGGACATTCCTCCGATCCGGTGACAAGAAGAGAGTTTGTCAAATATTTTGTGGCAGGGTCAGCCCTTTCCGTTGCTGCCCTCAGCGAGCTGAATGCATCGGTCTACCAGAGCATTACCTCCTTGAACCAGGAGTGCATTCAAGATGAATCTCCCGATGGGGTTTATTGGGATGAGCTGAGGAAACACTTCCTTTTTGAGGAAGGGGTCATCATGATGAACAACGGGACGGTCGGCCCGATGCCCAAACCTGTTTTCAACACTTTGATCCGTAGTTTCAAAGTCCAGTGCACCAATCCTTTCGATGTTTATAACTTCATTCCGAGAAAAATCGAAGAGGTGAGACACAAACTGGCAAAGTTTATCGGTGCATCTCCGGATGAGGTGGTGATAACAAGAAACACCACAGAGGGATTGAATTTTGTAGTCAGCGGGCTGGATCTGGGCCCGGGAGATGAAGTCATCCTTTCCACCATGGAACATCCCGGCGGAACCCATCCCTGGCGCTTGAAGGCCAAAAGATACGGGATCACGGTAAAGGAAGTTCCCATCGGATTTCCTCCCGAGAGTGTGGATGAATTTGTCGGAGCATTCGAGAGGGAGATCACGCCCAACACCAAAGTCATTAGCATAAGTCATACCGTCTATATCTCAGGTCTCATCTCTCCTATAAAGGAACTGTGCCAAATGGCCCACGACAAAGGGGTGCTTGTGCTTGCCGACAGTGCACACGGAATCGGGATGCTGGACCTCGACATGAAAAAAATGGGCGTCGATTTTTTTGCCACAAGCCCTTACAAATGGATGGGGGCCCCGACAGGCGTGGGTGTTCTTTATGTACGCCAAGATGTGCAGGATAAACTCTGGCCTACCATCGCCTCATCCGGTTGGGATACGGAAAAAACGGCCAGGAAGTTCGAAACCCTGTCGCAGAGAGCAGATGCGCTCACGATCGCGTTGGGGGAAGCTGTCGATTTCCAGAATGCCATCGGTAAACAAAAGGTTGAAAAAAGAATCAAGGCTCTTGCGTGTTACCTGAAAAGAGAGTTGAAAAAAATCCCCGGTGTCCAGCTGCATACGTCTGATGATCCTTATATCAGCGGAGGATTGACCGCTTTTTCTATCGAAGGATTGGAATCGCAAAAAATCGTCGATTATGTCCGGGATAAATACAACATAGTCATCCGGACTGTTGGAAGCAGAGTAAAAGGGACCTGGATCCGCGTTTCCACACCCATCTATGTTTCCTATGCTCATGTGGACATGCTCTTGGAGGGGATCGAACATCTAGTCAAGCGAAGAGGCTAGAAAATTTCGGCCGAGAGGCCAATTTTTTTAACCGACTTTTTTATCCGGAAGAGGCCTTTTTTCGTCGCAGGCTTGAGCTTCTTATCTGGAAAATCTCGGTCCAGTGTATACAGTTGAACGGCCTTCGGATTTATTCTTTTCAGCCTTTCTATCCATGATTCGATGTTACTCATATCGAGGTTCCCGGTCTCCCCGGCTGAAAAGAGCGCCTGGATGATGACATCCTCCAATTCCGCAAGCCCCTGTGTGACTTTTTCCAGATCGATACCGGAATATGGTTGATTATATCTGCGAAAAACTTCTGGAGAGCCGCAGTCGAGCTTCATGATCCTCCTATCCAGTTTCATGAGGCTTCGTCTTAAGGATTTTTCGGTTACCAAAGCTGAATTGGAAAGAATGGCTGTTTTGGCCGAAGGGGTAAACCTGTTGCGAATCGCATTGACGACATCCACCATTCCGTCAAAATCGGGATGCAGGGTGGGCTCTCCGTTTCCGGAAAAAGTGATGTAGGCAGGGGGTTCTTTCATACCGATAAGGGTCTTTTCCAGAGCCTGTTTGACGGCGTTTCCATCGGGGAGGGGTATATCGGGGGGAATCGTCGAAGTATAACATGCCGTCCACCCATACTGGCAGTAGACGCAGTCGAACGGACAGGCTTTTGTTTTTGCCGGCAAAATGTTTATCCCGAGAGACCGCCCCAACCGTCTGGAACGGACAGGGCCGTAAATGATTCCTGCTTTAGGCTCAAGCAACATGAGAATTTCCCTTATCCATGGCGTAGAGGGCCTTGCCCAGCCGGGAAATTCCCTCTTTTATTTCTTCTTCATTTTGCTTGGCGATGGACAGTCGAAAATATGCGGAACGTTTTCTATCAGGGAAATAATAGCTGCCGGGCGAGACGATAACGCCGAACTTGACAAGATGGGTTTGGAGCCGCTCTTCATCCCATTGCCTTAGGAGTTTCACCCATATGGTATACCCGCCGGCGGGACGGGTCCATTGGATGGTCGGCGGAAAACAAACGTCCATGGTTTGCAAAGCCATCTGCATGCGTTTACGAAAGGCCCGGTGCATCCTCTTCAATTGCCGGTCATAGTATCCTCTCTTTAAAAATTCGGTCATGACTATCTGGACGAGCTTGCTGCTGCCCAGATCGGAAAATCTTTTGATCGCGGTGAGCCTGGAAATGCATTCCAGATCCGCCGTTACCCAACCGATTCTCAATCCCGGAAAAAGGGCCTTCGAAAAGGTCCCGAGATAGATGACGATATTTTTTTCATCGATGGATTTAATCGGTAACGGGACTTTTCCGAAATATTTCATGTCCTCTTCGAATCCATCTTCCACGATCGGAACGCGATGTTTGAGACAGATATTAAGGAGCCTTTCCCGGTGGCGGTGGGAGGTTGTGATACCAGTCGGGTTCTGGAAATTTGGGATAGTATAGACAAAACTTACAGGTTCTTCGGCTAGGACCTTTTCCAGAAAATCAAGATCCATTCCCTCTGCATTCATCGGGATTTCCCGTGTTTTTACCCTGTTGAATTTTAAAAGCGGGAGGATCGCCGCGTAGGTTGGCGATTCGATGGCGACCCGTTTCCCATTTCTGCCCATCATACGGATGACCAAATCCATGGCTTGCTGAGCGCCGCTGGTGATCAGGATTTCCTTCTCAGAAACAGATATCCCATGAAGCCGCAATCGTTTGGCGATCTGGCGGCGAAGGGGGATATGCCCTTTGTGGTCTCCGTACTGGAGGGAAGATGCGCCAGAATCGTGGAGGACTTGGTTGATGCATCTTCGGAATTCTGTCATGGGATAAAGCCGCGGGTCCAAATCCAACTCGGATATGTTGATAGCGTCCTCTCTGGAGAGGTCATTTTTTAGCCGCTCTGGAGAATATCGAAGAAAAATTTGATGGATGGCTTTCGTATCGGCTGAGCAGGCCTTTTCCCATGAAATCACGCTGCTGCGATCCGCTGTGTATTCGACCTCTTTTTTTCGCCTTTGCACGCGATGATAAGATCCCTGTTTACTGGAGAGATATCCAAGGGCCTGAAGCTCTTCATAGGCCCGAATCACAGTCGATCGGTTTACTCCCAATTTATTGGCTAAACTCCTTGTCGAAGGAATGGATTCGCCAACTTCAAGTGCTCCTTGATCGATCAACTTTATTGTTTCGTCGATGAGTTGTTGATAAAGAGGTTTTGAATCTTTGCGGTCGATATTCAAAAACATGTGTCACTCCCAATTTTTGCCCTGAATAATTCAGGGTTTAGCTAATTCGATTATAATATAGATATAGGGTAAAAATTGGTATACGTCAACGACCAATTTATAACTATAATCAACCATCCAATTTATAATGTCAATGTCGATTCTATATCTTGCAATTATCCTTCCGATTGAAATAAACTGCAAAGAGTCTTCAATAATGTGATTCTGGAATGGATCGGGAGGACAGCAATCAGAGAATTTCTATTAACTGGGGTATGTGTTTCCGTTTTTTTGATTTATCTGCTTGTTGAACGCATACTCCTCGGGAAGAGATTAAACCAGATCCCTTTACGGATATGTGTCACCGGCACAAGGGGAAAGTCCAGTGTAGTCCGATTAATTGCCGCTTGTCTAAAGGATTCGCGGATGTTGGTGTTTGCAAAAACCACGGGATCCAAGCCTTGCTTGATATTTCCCGATGGGAACGAGACGGAGATTCGGCGCAGGGGTCATCCCACGATTTTGGAGGGGAAAGAAGTTTTGAAAAAGGCCTCACAAGCCGATGTTCATGCTGTTGTTTTGGAAATGATGAGCATCCGTCCCGAATCTCTCCATACGGAAACCATTCAAATGATAAAGCCCCACATCCTCATTATTACCAATGTCCGGGAGGATCATGTGGATGAGATCGGGAAAACGCGAGAGGATATCGCACGATGTTTTGCTTCTGCCATACCAGAAAAAAGCACGGTTTTTGTCCCGGAGGAGGAATTTTATCCTGTATTCCAGAGACAGGCCGAAAAAGTGAGGGCAAAACTGCTCCTTGTGCCGCCTGGATTATCCAAAAATATTCCTGTCTGCGGATTTGAACAGAATTTCCGGATTGCCCTTGCTGTCGTTGAATTTTTAGGGAAAGACCGAGATAAAGCTTATCATGCTGCGGTCCGAGCTGCTCCCGATTTCGGCGGACTGAAGGTCTGGAAGGCAAAGAAGGATTCCTTGGTGACCGGCTGGTATTTTGTCAGTGCCTTTGCTGCCAACGATCCCAAAACGACCAAAGACGTACTGCTCAGGCTTGAAAACAGGGGCCTTTTGAAAGGAAGAAAAAGAATTGGACTTCTCAATTTGCGCAAAGACCGAGGCGGACGCACGTTGCAGTGGTTCGATGCTCTGCAGGAAAAGGGATCCTATGCCTTCGACAGATTGGTTATTGTGGGAGAGCATAGTCTAGCCTTGAAGAATAAACTCCAAAGGCGGATAGAACCTGAAATAACAGCTCTCAAAGGAAAAAAACCAGATGATTTGATCTCACAAATCGCCACCCTGGAAAAAGGTGAAGCCGTTGTTTTTGGGATGGGAAACATGGGGGGAATCGGGCGTTCGCTGGTTGATTATTGGGAGATAGCGGGAAATCGATATGATGTATGAAACTTTTTTCATCGGGCTTATCCTTGCTGTCCTTTATGTGGAAATAATGGATATCTATCCCGGCGGTATAATCGTTCCTGCATATATAGCCCTGTATCTCGATCAACCCCTGCGGGTCTTGGCAACCGTTTTGATTTCTCTCTTAAGCCTCCTGACCTATCGATTTCTTTCCCGGTTTTTTATCCTTTTTGGGAGAAGACGATTTGTGATGCTTCTGCTTTTGGGAGCTCTGTGGGGACAACTGTTATTTCTCATCATGCCCAATGTCTTTGCAGGAGCAATGGAATTCCGCATGATCGGCTGGGTCATTCCAGGACTTCTGGCCAACAATTGCGAAAAACAGAGGATTTGGGCGACGCTGGCTTCATTGTTTACGGTCTCGGTTTTGACCTATTTTGTGGCTAAACTCGTAACCATACTTTTCTGAATTATTTAGAAAATATGCCGAATAAGATTTTTCGTGACCAAAAGAACCTACTTTTGTACGGTCTTTTTGCCCTCAGCCTTGTCTTTTTTCTTCTCGCCAGGATCATCCCTTCCCGTGAGGCCAAAGTTTTGAGGGAAGAAATGATAGACGCATCCCATATAATGTCTGAGGCGATGAAGGTTCTCAGAGAGTGTCGGGAAGCAAGGGGTCTCGCGATAGACCCTGTCGCAGATATCAACCTTACCGGGATCATCGGGGTGAAATCCTCCCCCATCACTACAACCCTGGGAAACCTGGCGGCCAAAAGGACAAGCGCAAATCCGAACTTAGCCGGGTTGGTCGTTTTTCTTCTAAGGAAAGCAGGTGTCGATTCCGGAGATCCCATCGCTGTGGGCGCATCTGGGTCCTTTCCGGGTTTGTATTTGGCCGTTCTTTCTGCCGCTAAAGTTATGGAATTGGAGCCTCTTATTCTTGCTTCCCTTGGTGCCTCCCAGTGGGGAGCGAATTGTCCTGATTCTCATTTGCTGCATATGCAGATGTGTCTGCAGCAAAATGGCATATTTTCGTTCCAGCCGATAGCTTTTTCCATCGGAGGGGATCAAGACATAGGCAGAGATATGCCGGAGGAGGGGCGCACCCTCCTCATAAAGGACATCCAGGAATCGGGTTTTCCGATTTTATCTGAGGGAGACTTGAAAACGAATGTGAAGTCCAGAATGCGGATGTATTTCCAAAAGGCATCAGGGGATCAAATCAAGGCCTTTGTGAATATCGGGGGCAGTTGGTCGAATATGGGAATTGACTCTGCCATCCTGCGTCTTAAGCCGGGACTGGGAAAAATCGCACAATTATCTCCGGAAGAAAGGCGGGGAGTTATCCACGCCATGGCTGCTTTGGATATCCCTGTGATTCATCTGCTTTTTGTCCACGGCCTTGTTCAGAAGTACGGGATCGCTTGGGATCCGGTTCCCCTTCCTCAACCAGGGGAGGGAGATCTTTACCTGAAGATCGAGGAAAAGCAGAAATCCTTCTTGTGTATATCCGTTATTTATCTTGTTCTGTTTGGCATTCTTTTGGGGTTCGGGAAAAAAAGTCTATCTGAGAATGCGAATGTTTGACACCCCTTGATATATCTCTAGTGACTCAGGATCCTGACAGAGTGTCCTCTCAAGGATTAGGGTCCCGCCAGCGTAATTCTCCCATTTGTATAAGTTGGCGTCCCTTTTGGAGCCTGTGATGGACGCCAGTTCGGATACGGTTTCTTTTACCTCTGGAAGGTTCAGGTGCTTGAGCATATCATTTACGGGTTTGAGATCTGTTATATGGAAATATGCTCCGGATGGATCCAGTCTCAAGGAGAGCCTGGGTTGAGGTTCATGGAAAACGTACCTCGTTACCTGTTGCCCTCGTGTGTAAGTTTTCTTTTCTGTATATATATATTCCACAGATTTTTCTGGGAAAATTTTGAGTTGAATATCGGGCCATGTCAGCTTTCCGGCTTCATGTTGGCGGAGAAAAATCAATCCCAACAACAGGATGAGCATGATCAACATTGCCCGGAAAACGTATTCATGTTGTCTTTTGATGATAAGAATGACAAGCCACGTGGCCGCTAGTATCAAAAGCACACTGGCAGCAGTCGTCAGCGAAATCATTCCCAGGATGTCTTTCATCCCTTTCTCCTTTACTCTCCTTGCTATTACTGACGTTATATTAGCATAGGAGATGACCAGATGTTAAGCCCAAATTTGCTTAGACAATCTTCACTAGGTTTAGTCGAGCAATCGAGGTCAAACCTTGACTTTGGACATTATTTTCCTGAATTTTTGCTGATCTTCTCATTTCCTATCCTCCTCCCTATTCACCGGCAATACGGTCTATCTGAAATGAGCATTGTCAAGGTTTACCCTCAGGAACAGGGATGCCATATGGTCCATCGGGGAGGACGACCACACGAGGGTTTTGACCCAACCGCTCTTTTTGCTTTTTCACAGCCCAGGAGATGATCCGATTCATCAGTTCTTGAAGGTTTTGGGCTTCTTGAACGATGGTTCTGGCGTTTTCACCGGGGATCCAAGAGAAGTCTTGATCGGGGATCTCCAGGCAACAATATAGCAGATTTTGAGGCGGAATTTTTTTGAATAATCGCGCCCACATTTGAGCTTCCCATTGATCAGGGATAAAAGTCCAGGAAGAGTCCAGTATGGACCGCATGAATTTTTCCGGCCCGACACCGCCCAGCAGTTTAAGCATCCTTTTGTAGTTTTGGCTCCCGATCGGATCTTTGTCTGTATGGTGTGCGCCAAGGATGCATATGCCCTCATCCTTGATAAGAGGAACGCACACGAGCGCGCCCTTTGCCGCTTGGTAATGGTTGATTCCCACAAACCCGGTATGGGTGATCACAAGGTCATATTTATGCTGGAAAGGGATGGCCGCATAGGTGCAAAGTTTGTCGAACGCTTTCCTGTGGGCGTGCTCCAGATCTCCTGCAAAAACTCCAGTGAGCTTGAAATTGGAATCGAGGGTCACGTTCACGATCATATCGCAGCCCACCGTACGGGCCACATTGAGGGCTTCCTCATGAACTGGATTTTTGTCCAAAACGAGGTCACGCGAATGATGAGAATGAAGAATGGGACCGCTGTGGAGAGCATAAGTTGATGCTTCGGAGATCAGGCCGGGACAGATGGATTTTCTTCCTCCTGAGACGCCTGCCATGAAATGACTCTCCACAAGACCTGTAAGGATTTTTATGTCGCTATGGATATACTTTCGATTGACAAAAATGTCACCGCCGTATTCAGTGCTGCAGACTTTTATCATGTCGTTCCTATTCTTGGAATCGTGGTTGGTGATCGAAAGGCCGAGAGCTAAAGTCCGAGGATCCAGCATTTGCCTAAATTCCTGGTCATCCATGGCTCGATGTGTGCCTGTGGCAACCAATAGGAAGATTTTTTTTGGCGATAAACCGGCTCTCATCATCTTGTCAATGATCGGGAACAGGATGTCCGATTCCCCAGAGTAGGGCACGGGCCGCGTGTTATCAGAAATGACGATGACCGCTTCGGCATCGGGATTTGATCGAAGCTTATTACGGATGATTTGACTCAAAGGCGGACTGTGGACCGGCGATCTCAGGGCATCAAGAATCGCTTCGGAGGGATTCGGGAGGGCTTCGGGTTTCCCCATCCGAAGGACATCCGCGTAATCTGGGATTTGCACCGAAAATCCTGAATGTCCCAAGTCAAAAAAGACATCCTGCATTTTACCTTTCCGCCACATCCATTGTTTTTATCAGGGAAAAGTCTCCCGTTTGGGCAGACTCCAGAACAGGGCGCATGTACCTGTCCACATTTTCTGCCGTCAACGGAACGGGCATGTTTTGAAGTTTCGATGCCAGTTGGGGGTCTTTGGTTGCATGGAGGGCCTTGGTGATGTGTTCGGCGGTAAATCCCTCAATCTCGGCTAGTGTGGTGGGATACTCCACCCGCCGGCTCAACGTGATCAATCCTCCGGCCACAGCTTTCCCGAGCCTTTCACAATCCTGATCGAGATCGTCACCGGGAGCGAGTTTGTATTTGAGG
Organism: Candidatus Aminicenantota bacterium; assembly: GCA_020348385.1. Classification (GTDB taxonomy): domain Bacteria; phylum Acidobacteriota; class Aminicenantia; order Aminicenantales; family Aminicenantaceae. The sequence goes on from CP070750.1 coordinate 792,196, forward strand.
AAGAGCTCATGGAGTTTTCGGAGTTGTTTTGGGATTGATGGGGCAAAAAAGACGGTGTAATACGGATTGAGTATGGCGCAAGCGCGGCCATGGCTGAGGACATCCACCAACGAGAAGCTTGTCAGATGCGCTCCGTTGGTGCCGCCGATCATGATCGCATAGCCGCCGAGATCGGTAGCCAGTCCCAGGGCCTCTCGGGCATCCGCATCATCGGGATCAATGACCGCTTTTTCTAGAAAGGCAAGGACTAGCTCGATACCCGTGAGGGCAATTTCTTCTATTAGAGGATAAACCTCGGATTGGGCTCCGTAATAGACCTCGAGACAATGGGAAAGACCATCAAAAGCCCCGTCACATGTAAACGAAGATGACATGGATCGGGTTAGTCTGTAATCGAAAAGACACCTCGTCGGGATGATCGTTTCATCGATGATAAGTTTTTTCTGGAAAGTCTGGACATCTGTTATGTTGGAGTATTTGGTGAGATGGGCGGCGGAACCCGATGCCGTCTGTGCGGCGACAAACGGCAAAAGTTGTTTTCCTTGGAAGGAGGCGGATTCGGCCACTTTGCCCAGACCGAAATAGTCATCCAAATCCCCGCCCAAAGTTGCCAAGACGATGGCTGCTTTTGTTGCGTCAATCCCTGAACCTCCCGATACAGTGAGGACCACATCGGGCTTGGCCAAAAGAATGGCCTGTTCGATGCGGAACACATCTTCCCGAGGCGAATTGGGACGCGCCGTGGGAGTGAGGCCGACCGATTGCAGGCCAGCATGTTCGAGAGAATCGGAAAGGATCTTGAAATTTTGCGGATCCCTTTCCTGAAGGCTCGTGACGAGAAGGATTTTCTCACCCAATCCCTGGATGAGAGAGCCGATTTGTCCGAGGCAGCCCAAACCATGAATGTAACTTTCCTTCTTAAATGACTTGATGAGTGATCGGGCCTTATCCTTGAGCTCCTTAATCGGTGCTCCAGATTCAAGTCTCATTGGTTTCTTTTTCATCATTGATCTCTCTTTGCCTTCAAGTTAGCGCATTTGAAATGGAGAGGATCAGAATCCATACTATAGCACAAATGGTATGTTTTATAACTTGCGGTTATAAAAAAGCCGGAAAAAGCGTAAAATAAGTCTGGGAGTTGTAAAACGCCATGTCTCGTTTTGGACTTGTCGGAACTATCACCTACGATGTGATCACAATGGAAGGAGAAACCATACATGAAGGATTGGGAGGAATTCTGTACCAGGCTGCTGTTCTGTGTGGCCAGGAATACGAAGTGAATCTCTATACCAATCTGGGACAAGGGCTTGAAACGAAAGTCCAAGAATTGATTAAAGAATGGAGGACCTTGAACATAGGGGGGATCAACATGGTGCCGGGACCTGGCAACCGGGTTTTCCTCGATTACCTCGCGGGGAGGGAAAGAATCGAAGTTCTGAAGTCGGTTGTGCCTCCCATCAATCCCGATCGGATTTTAAAAGATCTCCATAAGCTTGATTTTCTTGTGATGGTCTTGAATTCTGGTTTCGATATGGAATTGGATGAATGGGAGCGGGTCAAAAAAAATGCGAACTGTCCGATCTGGTTGGATATCCATTCCCTGACTCTTGAAAAGAAAATCGGCAGCCCGCGTGAGTACGTCTCGATACAGGGCTGGAAAGACTGGGTCGAGGGAATCGATTATTTGCAAGCGAACAAAGCAGAAGTGGCGGCTTTGCTGGGTTGCTGCAGAAAAAATCTAGACCTTGCAGAGCTAGAAAGGTTTGGTGCTGAGGTCTTCGGGCTGGGGATTAAGGCTGTTTTCTTCACACTCGGAGAAGAAGGCCTTCTTCTGATGGAAAAAAAGGGATCACGGAGCATTGCTGCCGTAGAAGGACATTCCGTGGTTGATTCAACCGGTTGCGGCGATGTGTTTTGTGCAGGAACAGCTGTCTGTTTGAGCCAAGGCCGTGATCCTTTTGAATCGGCAGCTCGTGGGATGGGGCTTGCATCAGCAGCCGTGAGCATGCGTGGCGTCTCCCCTCTCTTTAATTTAATAAAGTCAGACTATCATAAGTTTCATAATTTTTCGATTAAGCAAATTCTCGGCAACAAAAAGAGAACATGATATATTGTGATCAATGGTTTTGTTTTAGTGGTGTTTTTGTAAAGATGGTTAAAATTATTGTTATGAAAGTTATGATTGCCTAATCCCACTTTTATTTTTTTCTTTTTAGTGAATGGTTTTTGTGTTAAAATGATGTGCCTATAGAGAGGATGGAGCTCAAAGCATCTCATTTTTCCGACTTTCTCAAACCTGCTCAGGTCGTCTATAACCTGAAATCCAAGGATAAAATCCAAGCCATCGAGGAACTCCTCGATGTTTTGATCAAGCAAAAGCTCATCAAAAACAAAAAACCTATTCTGACCCGGATCATCGACAGGGAACGACTGGAGTCCACGGCCATCGGCCATGGTGTAGCCTTGCCCCATGCCCGTGTCGATACCGGACAAGATATCGCCGTTGTGGTCGGAAAATCTGCCAAAGGCATCGATTTTGATTCCATCGATAAGAAAAACGTCCATATTATCATCCTTATCGTTTGGAATCCTTCGATTCCAGGACTATTCAATCATTTATTTGCGGGATTGGCCCAATTTTTGCGCAATTCGGGATTTCGAAAAAGATTGTTTGAGGCCAAAAATAAAACAGAACTTTTTAATGTCATCTCTGAAATCAGGCTCAGCCTACCTGTCCAAGATGACAAAATCATAAGCAGAGCGAGCCTACTGTGGAAACTCCAAGAAATTGAGATCCAGAAAAGAAAGGCACCCAAGGTTAAACAGAAAGAACTACAAAAAAAAGCCGATCTGATTAGACAAGAATTAGATGTCGCACTTCTTGACAGGTTCGACAGATTGATGGAAAGATACGGGTTTGCCGTGGCTGAAGTAGACGATGGAGCATGTCTGGGCTGCTTCATCAACGTCGCCACAGGAATGGGCTCGGCAATCGAGGGAAGCAACGATATTTATGTGTGTGAAAACTGCGGCAAATTTCTCATCTCTAAAAAGAAAGCCCACAACTGAACTGAGTACTTCTTTACCATCAGGCATATCCCCAGCCCTAGTGAGGATCTTTTACGCCATTCCGCTATTGTTCTTTTCGGCTCTTGCGCAACTCACACATTCACTCAGGATCGATCAGCATATCTTGTCTTGCTCACTCAACATCACAGCCAATATAATGCGTCGCTCAATACATACTCGGAGTCCATTCTGGATTCTCTCGAAGAACAATACGGAATAGCTAGATCCTCAATGTCGCTCAGGACATGCCTGGCGTTGTTGTCTGGTTATCTGATATGATCTATAATCAAAAAAAGTGAAGTAAAATAAGAAATGAGTCTAGCGCGTGTCAGCAAAGAAAAACAGAATGCTCTTCAAGAGAAAATGGTTAGCCTCGGCATTCACGAGAAGGATATCATGGAAAAGTTTATCCGTTCGAGCGGAAAGGGCGGACAAAAAGTCAATAAAACTTCCACATGCGTATATTTGAAACACCTCCCGACAGGTATAGAGGTGAAATGCCAGAGAGAGCGCTACCAGGCTATCAACAGATACCTTGCGCGCAAAATTCTGGTTGATAAAGTGGAAGCCATGATTCGGGGGAAGGAAAGCGAGGAACAGCAAAAGATCGCCAAGATACGCCGCCAGAAGAGAAAACGTTCCCAAAAAGCCAAAATGAAGATGCTGGAGGATAAGAAAAAACAAGCCCAGAAGAAAAAGGACCGGAGCTTCCGTCCTACCCCTGAGGATTTCGACTCATAACTTATCGGGATAGTTTCACGAGCATCTGGAGCAGAAGATTCGCCCCTCTGTCCAAATCTTCCCATTTGATCTTTTCCTTGGGTGAGTGGCTTATCCCATCTTCGCAAGGAATAAAAATCATCCCAATATCAGCTACAGATGCAACGATTTGTGCATCATGCCCGGCTCCACTGGGAAGCATCACAGACTCATAACCCAGCCTGTCGCACTCGTCTTTCATCAGATTCGTGATAGTTTCAGGGATAAAAACGGGGTTAACTTGATCCACGACTCGGGAAGAAAATTGCAGTCCTCGGGTGGAGGCCACATCGTTCGCCAACGACACCAATGTCTTCTCCAGATCTTCCAGAGTTTGTTTGGACGTGCTCCGGAAATCCAGCGAGAAATCCACCTCACCGGGGACAATGCTGAAAGCTCCGGGGTGGACTTGGACCCGGCCTATGGTCAGCATGCTACCGTAATGATGGGTGGCCACATACTGTGTGCTCTTGAGGGCAAAATCGGCCAAACCCAGCAGTGCATCGTGGCGCAGTTCAAATGGTGTGGTTCCGCCATGGCTCGCCTCCCCCAGAAATTGGCATACCCAATATTTCTTTCCTGCGATAACTTCAACAATACCTATCTGCTTATTTTCCGTCTCGAGAACGGGCCCCTGCTCGATATGGATTTCCAGGAACGTTTCTATATCGGGTCTTTGCTTGTGGGCTTCAATGATACTTTCAATACTGAACTCGGTATTTTTTAAAATGTCCGCGAACGGAATCCCGAACTGGGTTTTTCCTGTCTCCAGCAATTCTCTACTCGGTGGAGCGATAAATGAACGGCTGCCGAGATAATCGCCGACAAGGTTCCCTTCCTCATCTGTAAATGCGGCCACCTCCAGCGGTTTTATTCTCTCGACTCCCTCCTCCTGTATCCGCCTCAGGCACTCCAACGCTGAAAGAACACCGATGGAACCGTCGAACATCCCGCCATTGATCACGGTGTCGATATGAGAGCCTGCCATTATCGTCTTTCCCGTTCCCTCCAGTCGGCCAAAAATATTCCCTGCACCATCTTGCCGTAGCTGGAGACCCGCATCGGAGATCCTATCCTTGAGCCATTCACGGGCTTCGAGATCAGCAGCGCTGAGCGACGGACGGCTGATCCCTCCTTTGGAGTCCCGGCCGACCAGGCCCAGTTCTTCGATATCTTTTATGAGTCGATCAAGATTTATCCGGATATCCATCATCTTTCCTTTACTCGATTAAAGCGATCATTTCTCTAACTGCCCTGTCGATACCTACGATAGCCGCCCTTGCCACGATAGCAAATCCAATGCTGAACTCCTTCATCTCTGGGATGGCGGCTACAGGTTTGACATTGAAATAGTCCAGCCCGTGACCGGCATGGATCTCCAATCCTAATCCGGCCCCATGTCTTGCCGCCTGCTTAATTTCTTCCAAAGCCTGATCGCGCGTATCTCCTGGTTTCAAATCAGCATACTTCCCGGTGTTGATCTCGATCAAGTCGACTCCGACTCTTTGACAAGCAGTTATTTGTTCGATATCCGGATCCACAAAGATGCTGACCCTTATTCCCGATTCTCTAAGCTCCTCAACGTGAGCCTGAAAGTGGGCTTCATTCGAACGGACATCCAGGCCACCTTCTGTGGTTATTTCCTCATCCCGTTCGGGAACCAGCGAAACGATGTCGGGTTTTATGTCCATGGCGATGTGTTTCATTTCGTCTGTGGCCGCCATTTCGATGTTGAGTTTTGTCTTTACGGTTTGTTTGAGCAGATGGAGATCCCGTTCTTTTATATGCCGCCTGTCCGAACGGATATGGCAGACGATCCCCTCTGCTCCGGCCTGCTCGGCTAATAACGCAGCAAGCACAGGATCAGGGATGGTGTGCCGGCGTGCTTCTCTTATGGTGGCGATGTGGTCCACATTGACCGCAAGTTTCATGTTCCCCTCCATTAGAAATTTTTCCTGTACCATTATACCGGGAAAAACAGGACTGTTCTATTTTTTTCTTGTTATCAAGACTATCTGGATTATTCCCCATCGAGACCCTCCACCCCATCCTAGCTCCAATCAGCCCCATCCAATATTGGCTCTCCCGAAGGGTAAAAAATTCCAAAGCAAATTTAGATTGTTATGAAGAGTTGGCTTTTAAATGAATATTGGCGATGGTTTTTTTTATGAATAATTCAGATCACGTGAGGTGTTTGGACAGAACTCTGGCCATGCGATTCGCTAAATCTTCCAACTCTTTCTGATCTTGGCCTTCGACCATGATTCGCGCCAGAGGCTCAGTGCCGGAATATCGGAGATTGAACCGACCATCATCGCCGAGATGATTTTCGATTTCTTCTATGGTTTTGACGATTTCTGGATAGAGTGAGAAATCGTCTTTTTTGGATACCGGCACATTCGAATGGATCTGCGGATAAACTTGGTAATCGCTTACTAGTTCTGAAAGGGGAGCTTTTTTTACGGTCATGGCTTCAACCATTTTAACGCTGGTCAGGATCCCATCTCCGGTGGGGCAGTCGTCCAGAAAAATGGTGTGGCCCGATTGTTCTCCTCCCAAATTGGCCCCTAATTTGATCATCTCTTCTAGAACGAATCGGTCACCAACATCAGCACGGACAAGCGTGAAATTTAGCTTCTTCAGAGCCTTTTCCAAGCCCATGTTGCTCATTGTGGTGGCCACAACCTTATCGGATTTCAACCGTCCCTTTTCCTTCATGAATCGGCACTGGACAAATAATGTGTGGTCTCCGTTAAGGACCTGCCCGTTTTCGTCTACCCAGATGGCCCGGTCCGCATCTCCGTCATAGGCGATACCGATATCGGCTTTGGCTTCTGTGACATGCCTGGCAAGGATTTCCGGATGAAGGGATCCGCACCCTAGGTTGATGTTTTTTCCGTCGGGAGAAGAATTGATCGCCACGGTTTCAAAGCCCAACCACTGAAAAATAAACGGGGCAATTGCAGAGCTTGCTCCGTTGGAACAGTCGAGCACGATCTTGAGGTTACGGTTTTGATTTTCCTCAGAAAAACATCCCAAAAGAAATTCTGTGTATTTTTGCCCCAAAGTTGGCTCCGGATCGACCGTGATCATTTCGGGTTCGATTGGTCTTTGGAGTCTCTGGATTCCATCTTCTAGCCGTTTTTCCCATGCCTCCGGGATTTTCATGCCAGCTGCCGAAAATATTTTAATGCCGTTGTCTTGGTAGGGATTATGGGATGCCGAGATGATAATTCCCGCTGAGAAATCGTGCATTTTGGTGAGATAAGAAACAGCCGAAGTGGGTATGATCCCGGCAGACACGATTTCTCCGTTTTTGGATCCCACTCCTTGAAAAAGCGCCTTTTCTAGCCATTTTCCCGATACCCTTGTGTCCCTTCCGATTATCACCTTTGGAGGGAGTCCCTCCTGTTGGAGCAGTTCCACCAGAGCTTCGCCCAGAGCACAAACCGTAGAATAATCCATGGGGAATTGCCCAGCAACTCCTCTCATTCCATCTGTTCCGAAGAATTTTGTCATATTTTGCCCTGAATGTTCGCTTCGCGTTTCGTATAAAAACAAAAATTATACAGGAAAATGACGATAATTCAAGAAAAAATCCCCCCGGTCTTCGTTTATTCTTTTATCTCTGCTGTTTCTTCTTGGTTTATTTCCTGGATCAGGATACGTACCATCACTGTTGTGCGGGACGTCACCAATCGCACGTCCGGATTGGGTAGGATAAGGCTGGCCTCCACTTCTGTCGGTCCTGTCAATGCCGATATATCAACAGGTGTGGTTCTCACCCTATCATCTTTGTTGACTTTGCTCTCCGGTCCTCTCACCCTGACGCGGGAGGGGGATACTTCGATTTTGGCGACACCCAATCCTTCCGCGAGTTCTCCCATAATATCGGGCACCACCTCCAGCATCTCTTCCACGATTCTCTCCAATTTCAGTCTTACCTGCATCGGAACCACTTCCTTGATCTCGGCTCCCTCGGGTGCGCGGATCATATTTGTGCTGAGATAATAATCCTGAACATCCACTCGAGCTTCACGTAGATCCAGGACCGCATTGACATTGGCTGATGTGAACTGATCGATCAGCCTTTTGGGTGCCCGGATGATGACATTCAGTGTCGGTGGCGGTTTTTCCACCAGTGCCATGCCGGGAGGTATGTTGTGGACATCGAGACGAACGGGCAGCATTTTTTCATCGAAAATTTTGTCGTCAGGAATGAGCGTTAGCCACAAAACAAGGGCGATAATAAAGGAGAATAATTTGAGTCCCCAGTTTCGCAAAAATAATCTTCTGAATAATCTAATCATTTTATTTCAAATAGTTGATCAATTTTTCCTTGAGCTGCTTTTTTTCCAATCCTCTTTCCAATCGACCCTTTATAGCCACGGAAATGGTTCCGGCTTCTTCCGACACGACGATAACCAAAGCATCTGTCTCTTGACTCAAGCCCAATGCAGCCAGATGCCTGGTCCTGGCCAGGAACTCATCCCCCAAATTGTGTGTGGCAGGAAGGGGGAGAAGACAACCGGCGGACAAAATCCTGTCACCTTTTATGATTACCGCTCCGTCATGGAGGGGAGAGTTGGGGAAAAAAATGGAGACCAACAGGTCTTTTGTTACCGCAGCGTCAATTTGAGTGCCTCGGTCTGAATAGCTCTTTAAAGAGATATCCTTCTCGATGGCGACCAACGCTCCGATTTTTTTTGAGGCCAGATAATCCACGGCGAGAAATACGTCTTCCATTTTTTCTGATAGAGCTTTGAGTGTCATAGGCTTTCGGAAAGATTGAGAGCCGATCGTCGTCAGAAATCTTCGGATTTCCCCTTGGAACAGCACGATGATGGCGATAATCAGGTACATGATGAATTTTTCGATGATCCAATGGGAGACGACGAGCTTGCCCCACTGGGTTATCAGATAAAGGAGGCCGACGATGGCGATACCGATGGCCATCTGGTAGGCTTTGGTGTCTTTGATCAAACGGAAAAATGAGTAAAGAATGACGGTGACAAGGAGGATATCGAGAAAATCTCCAAGAGTGAAGTTGGCCAGGGCATTGATTATGTTTTCAAACATAACGGATGGTGTTCTCCTTATCCTTATCAGATCTTCTGTCTACGTCGGTAGTCTGATCCTCATCCAAGATAGCTTCGGCCACTTTGATCGCTCTTTTGATGCGGTCAACGTCGTGAACCCTCAGGATATGAGCGCCCTTAAGGACGGATAAGACAGCGGTGGCGATGGTCCCTTCGGTTCTTTCTTTGGGAGGGAGGTTGAGGATCTTGCCGATGAAGGATTTACGGGATATTCCCAGCAAGATCGGTCGGTTTAGGTTTTCTAAAAAGTGCAGATTGTTGATGATGGCCAGGTTGTGCTTCAAGCTTTTACCGAACCCTATTCCCGGATCGATGATGATTTTTTCTCTTTGTATTCCGTAGGCGGTTGCTGTCGCGATTCTTTCCTCTAGGAAACACTGTATTTCTTGATACAGATCTTCGTAGTAGGGATTGGATTGCATGGTTTTAGGCACGCCTTTCATGTGCATCAGGATAACAGGAGCCCCGGATTCAGAGACCAAAAGCGGCATCCTATCGTCGAAGCGGAAAGCGCTGATGTCATTTACGATGTCTGCCCCTGCGGCCAAAGCCTCTTCGGCCACTTTGGACTTAGTTGTATCCACCGAAATGAGGACTTTTGCCCTTTTTCTGAGTTCTGTGATGACGGGGACGACGCGTTCCAATTCTTCTTGTTCGGATATTGGGTTAGAACCCGGGCGGGAACTTTCTCCTCCGATATCGAGGATATCTGCCCCTTGTTTTTCCAGCTCCAATCCTTTTGCCACAGCCCTGTCTTTATCGAGACATTCTCCGGGGTCTGAAAAAGAATCGGGGGTGACGTTGACGACACCCATGAACCAGGTTTTTTGGCCTAATGTGTGTTGTTTGCCGTTGACCTCGAATACAGGCTTCTTTCTCACTTCTTATGCTTTTGCCGGGTCCGCTTTTGCCTTTTTCCTAGGGCCCTTTTTATTTCCTTTGATGATATCGTCTATTTCTTCCGACGAGAGCACTTCCTTGTCCAACAGAGCTTCTGCGATCGTTTTAAGAGCTCCCCCGTTTTTCTCCAACAGGTTTTTTGATCTCTCGAAGTTCCGTGTGATGATATTTTTCACTTCCACGTCGATGAGTTCGGACGTCTTTTCGCTGAAGTTTTTATGCATCGCCAGGTCTTTGCCGAGAAAAACCAGGTCGTCACGCTCACCAAAGGTCAAAGGACCCAGATCGGACATCCCGTACTGACAGACCATTTTCCGGGCAATGTCGGTCGCTCTCTCAAAATCGTTTGCGGCTCCTGTCGTGGTCTTGTTCAGGAATAGAATTTCGGCTACGCGTCCCGCCATAAGGACAGAGAGCTGTGCCTCGAGATAGGTCTTGGAATAGGTGTACCGGTCATCTAGAGGAAGCTGTTGAGTTATGCCCAGCGCTAGCCCTCGAGGAATTATCGTCACTTTATGGATGGGATCGGCTTCGGGGATAAGCGCGGCGATCAAAGCATGACCGGCTTCATGGTAAGCCGTGCTCTTTTTTTCCTCGTCGCTGATGATCATGCTCTTTCTTTCCACTCCCATCAGCACTTTGTCTTTGGCGCTCTCCATGTCCGGCATTGTTACGTCTTCCTGGCCGAGACGGGCTGCGAGTAAGGCCGCTTCGTTGACAAGGTTGGCCAGATCTGCCCCTGAAAAACCAGGAGTGGAACGGGCGAGGACCTTGAGTTCCACATTCTTATTGAGAGGGATATTTTTTACGTGAACTTTGAGAATATCTTCACGGCCTTTGACATCGGGCATGTTTACAACAATGCGACGGTCGAAACGTCCTGGCCGGAGGATGGCGCTATCTAAAATATCCGGTCTGTTTGTAGCTGCGATCAAGATGATCCCTTCGTTGGAATCGAAACCATCCATTTCCACAAGGAGCTGGTTGAGGGTTTGCTCTCGCTCGTCGTGCCCGCCGCCGAGCCCTGCCCCTCGTTGCCGGCCGACAGCATCGATCTCATCGATAAAAATCAAACAGGGGGCGTGTTTTTTCCCTTGCTCGAACAGATCCCTCACCCGGGATGCCCCCACTCCGACAAACATCTCGACAAAATCAGAACCACTTATCGAGAAAAAGGGCGTTCCGGCTTCTCCCGCCACTGCTCGGGCAAGAAGTGTTTTCCCAGTTCCCGGAGCCCCGACAAGAAGGACACCTTTGGGGATCCGTCCTCCGAGCTTTTGAAATCTTTGGGGGTCTTTCAGGAATCCGATGATTTCCTGCAGCTCTTCTTTGGCCTCTTCCACTCCGGCCACATCCTTAAAAGTCACCTTTTTCTGG
>CP070750.1:803499-826739 GCA_020348385.1 Candidatus Aminicenantota bacterium
TTTCCCACTTAAAAAATAAAAACAATTTGGAATTATTTATTTCTTTAGGTTGAAATAAATTAATTTGAGAATGAGTTGAAGTCCTGTATTTAGAATTTTCGTATCTGTTTGGGATTAATAAAATTGTGATAATAACGCCAATAAGAGAAACTCCCACGACTAGGGACGCCAATCTCCAGGAAAACCGCGGGAGTAAAGGCCAAGTTTTTTTTGTTCTCATGAACTTTTGTGCTACTTGGTTCATATCTTTTTCATATCTGAGAGCTTGGAGTATAAAATCGAATTCATGAGCACAATGATTGCAGCTTGTAATATGGTCAATTATTTTGGTCTTCTCTTTTTCGGATTTTTTTCCCCTAAAAAGTCGAAGCAGTTGTTTAGGGGATGGGCATTTATTTTTTGTTTTTGGGATACTCTCCTTGATGTTTGATAAATATATTTGACGAAGGTCACTGCTATTTAATTTCATATTCTATGTCCTTTTCTTTTAGAGCCTTTTTTAGATCAGATAAACCACGATAAAGAAGGTTTCTTGTCTTATGTCTACTCCAACAAAAAAAAGAGGCAATCTCTTCAATTGTGAGGTTTAGTAAATATAATTTGACCACTTTGCGACGAGACTCCAAGAGAGATTCAACTGATTCACTCACAATTTTTTTTAAATTTTTGTCATGGATACCATCAATTTCATAAATGCGCTTCCATTCAGAGATTGTTTTATATTTTTGCTGTAATATCAAATCCCTCTCTCGTCTCATTTTTCTGATATGATCTATAACAGAGGAATCCACGATCTTCTTAATATATGACGAGTAATTAACAATTTTTTTCTCATCATTCAGCAATTTCCAGATTTTGATTCTAACTTCTTGGAACACGTCATCAGGATCGATACCTTCTTTGGGAAGATCAAATTTTTGGATGTTTCCATTTATAAATCGTGCAAATTTATTTATAACAACATCAAATTCTTTGATTTTGTCTGCTTTCGAACTCATAACACCTTGGTTTCTTTACTAAAAATGTCTTACATAATTATAAGAGTATACAATTACCCAATTTTTCTCAGTTTATTGAAAATAATATACATTTTATCAACTAAATTTTTATTTTCGCAAGCATAATTAGCAAATTCCCGTGCTTGACTTCTTTCCCTGCATCTAATACCATTCCTCTCGAACTAGGCATTAAACTAAGAACCCCCAATGTGGGAAGACACCTTAGTAAAAGCTGACTTAGAGAGTCAGTCAAAAACACTTGATGTCAACATCCCCTCTTTCAACGCAAAAACTGACACTGTTGTCATCATCTTAATCATTACAGTAAGCGCTTCTATCATAATTCTCTCTTTTCGGTTACGAATCTTTCATTTATGGCTTGAGTTTTTGCAGAGTAATGCTTTTCTGCGGATTCTTTTCTACCCTCTTGTGTTTTCCCTTTTGTTTATCATTTCTGGCATAATTTTTAGGACCATAATATGGATTCGTTATCGTCCCATGACAATAAAAAAAGGGGAGGAGATCAACTGGCCATTTGTCTCTGTTATTATGCCAGCTTTGAATGAAGAAGAGCTTATTAAAGAATCGATCGATTCTATTTTTTATTCAGATTATCCGGATGATAGATTCGAAGTGATTTGTATCAATGATGGTTCAACAGATTCTACTCTTTTCCACATGATGAATGCGAAGCAAAGGTATGGCGATAAGCTCAAAGTGATAAATTTTCCGACTAATAAGGGAAAACGAAGGGCGCTTCATGCCGGACTAAAAAAATCTAAGGGTGAGATCATTATTACTGCCGATACCGATAGCAGGATAGAGAAGAGTGCCATCAAAAACTTGGTAATGCCATTGAACAAAGACCATAGAACAGGTGCCGTTGCCGGAAGGGTTGAGGTATTAAACGAAAAAGACAATTTTCTGACTAGAATGCTTGCTATTCGTTATTCCATATCCTTTAATTTCGGCCGTGCATACCAAAGCGTGTATGGAGCCGTATTTTGTTGCCCAGGAGCTCTTACCGCATACAGAAAAAAAGTTTTAGTTAAATTCATTCATAATTGGGTAAATCAGAAATTCTTAAATACCCCTTGCACTTATGGCGAAGACAGATCTCTGACCACGGAAATCCTCAAAGCAGGATATCTAACGCGATTTCAGTCTAATGCCGTTGTTTTGACTAAGGTCCCTTCGACATTTTTACAGATGAACAGGATGTATCTGCGTTGGACGCGCAGCTATATTCGTGAATCTATACTTTTTGCTAAGTTTATGTTTTCCAAATATCGAAAAGAACGTCGGATCTTACCAATATTGGATTTTTTCTTTTTAAATTTTCTGCATCCTTTTCATATCTTTTCTCTAGGATTTGTCTTTTATTCTTTTTATGTGAATCCCATTTTCATATTAAGGCATTTTGCAGTTCTTTTGATTTTTTCCTTTTTGCTATCCCTCTATTATCTAAGGACAAAAAAAAGCCTGACTTTTCTGTATGGGATTCCGTATGCATTTATTACGGCATTCTGTCTTTGGTGGATAGTTCCTTTTGCTGCTTTTACGATGAAAAGCCAATCATGGATGACGCGCTAGGTGTCCATTCCTTCTTGCTGCGAGAAAAAAAATGCTTCCCAAAGCGAGACAAGAGCCTCCAAAGATTATCCATTTCCAGATGAAGCGAGAAAACAACACATGATCAGACTTCCCGGTTACAATAAATCCTGCCCAATAATAGGGATGTGAAACCGCATCTGACGCGATCATTTCAAGCTTAGCTTTCCGTAATGAAGATGCGATCTGTTTTGAAGATCGAAGATGAGTGTAGAATCTTTCCATCAGTTGATATGTGGCTTGATCGTTGACTGCCCACAGACTCATGAGAACCGAAGAGCTGCCTGCAAAAAAGAAAGCTCTGTTCAAACCCTCGATTCCCTCACCACGGATATACTGTCCCAATCCTGTCTGACAGGCCGAGAGCGTGACCAGATCCGCATTGAGTTTTAGGTTGTAGATTTCCCTCATCTGAACGAAACCATCTTCTTCCGTGTCATCACCTAAAGATAAGACAATGGATGAGCGTGCAGGTTTTTTATCATCGATGAGACTGTGTGTTGCAAAATGGATGATTTTGTATTTATCTAGTTCAAGGTTTTTAAGCTGTTCTTCTGTCGCTTCTTCTCTTATGAAAACATCAGTTCTCTTTTGTTTAAAAAGAGAGCTAATCCTATCTATTTCTGTTCCACTGTATTTTAGTCTGTAGAAATTGAACGCGTTTGAGGAATAAAAGTTTTGAAAAATATCCTCTCCGTCTGTTTCGGATTCCATCGGTCCAAAGTCAGGGTCTCCAAAGGCAAGTAGATAGGATCCTTGTCTAGACGCATCTTTATCTTTACGGCGGATTATTTCTCGGTAGGACGAGATAGATGGAGCATAGGCAATTTTGTAATCTTCGATAAGCCAGTGTGGTGTGTTTTGCTGAGTTAAAAGAGTTTCAAAAGGGAGAAAGTGGAGGACGTCATCAGGGATGAATATCATTTTTTTTGTTTTATCATCCAGCCCAGGATGGACTAAAATTTCAAATAAATCTTTTCCTAATTTAAAATTACTGGAATCTTTGTCAGTAATGATTTGCAGGTGAGCCGCAACAAGATCCTGCAGTTCTGATTTTGCCGGGATGGGAAAAATCTTGATGTCATTTTTAGAGATCGCAAAGCCATAAGAATATTGATTTCCTACAATATAAGCGAAAAATACAGTTTTTGAATTTAGCAATTGTTTTTGTGTTTCTTCTAAAGAGATTATTTCTGGGTATCTTAAGTCTGCATAGTCTGGACTTTTGGACCGGATTTCTCTTTTGAGCGTTTCCAATTCATTTTCTTTTGCTGTAAGTTCTTGGTGAAGCTTTTCTTTGTCTTCAGAAGTAAGTTCAGTTACTAATAGACTATTATAGATATTTGAAATATCCTTCATGATCTCTTTTTCCCGATTTTTCAACTTAAAGTTTATTCCCAATGAGATGTCTACTTGAGCTACTTCTAAGCTGTCGAGAAAAGATCGTGCCTTGGCTCTTTCCAGATAGTTAAATGCCTCTTTATCATATCTCACTTCATTATCACTGTTATGAAGAGTTACCAACATATGGATGAGGTTTTGATAGGCTTCAATTCTTTTATCAGTTCCTAAGTAGCTTGCTTTCAGTTCTTCCAATTTAATTTGTGAACGTATGTTTTCAATAATACGAATGGAATTTTTATAGTTTTTTAACGCCTCAAAAATTTTGTTCTGTTTAGCATAAGAGTTTCCGATCTCAAAGAAAGCCTCCCAAAGAATCTGTCCTCCTTCTAGTTCCTGTGCTAAATCAATCGCTCTTTGGTAGTACTTAGTTGATTCCTCATAATTACCTTGATTAAAATGAACAATGCCCATATTATTCAGAATCATTCCGATTGATTCCAAATCTTGTATTTCTTCTGCTTTTTGATATCCCCTCTGAAAGTATTCCAAAGCTTGATAATAATTTTCTAAATCTGTATTAACACTTCCTAAGTTGTTTAAAACTCTAACTTCAATTATGTTTAATATGTCTAATTCAGCATCTTGTTGCCTTGAGAGTTCAGTTAATTTTAGGCAATCCTCGAAGTAAGTTAAGGCCATATACATGTCTTCTTTGTTATCAGAAATTAATCCTTTATTTCTCAAAGTGTCACCAAGATTAATTAAATCGATTGCGATGTAGATTGTATTTCCTAATTCTCTGTCTATTTCTAATGCCCTTTTCAAGAAATCAAGAGCCTTTTCATAATTACCAATATTTTTATATATGTTTCCGATATTATTTGAAATATCAGATTCGTCATTCAAATTATTTAGTTCGTTGGCTATTCTTAAAGCTTCACTGAAACTATTTAAAGCCTCAGAATAATTGTTTAAGTTTTTGTGGAAAATGCCAATATTGTTTAGACATTTTCCTTGTTCTCTTCTATGATTTAATATCTGAGCAATTTCAAGAGCATTTTTGTTTAGAACATAAAAATTTTGAAAATCATTTAATTTCCAATATACAGAACTTAATACACGTAAACACTTTAATTCATGTTCTTTACTCTGTATTGAGCGAGATAGGGATATTGCATTCTCAAAGTTTTCAATAGATTTTTGTGCGTCTCCAGATGAGCGATATTTTTTTCCTTGATTGTAAAATGAATATATTTTGAGTGCATTCTGACATTGTTCTCCGAGTTCTTTCAGACCATTTTTGTTGGCTATAGACTGTGCATATGAATAGTATTGTGATGATAATTTGAGCCTCCCGATGTTCCAGTACAGAAGCCCTAACTTGATTAGAGTATCACATTCTTTTTCTTTCTCAGAAATTTTGTTTGCGATTTTCCTCAATTCGTTGAACTCTTCAATAGCTTTTTCGAATTCACCATTCTTTTGTAATTCCTCTGCTTTTTGTAATAATTGCAAGAATCGGTCAGTTAGGGTTACTGATGAATTATCCTGTGAGGTTATAATCCAAGAATATATTTGAGAGGTTAAAAAAAGTAATGAAATGAAGGTGCATATATATAACTTCTTTACTTCTCTCGATTTAAGTGCTGAGTTTTTCATCCAATCCTTCCGGCAAAACACACTTAGGATTGTGACAGGGCATACAGGTTTTAGCAATCGCCCTTAGAGATGATTAGGGGGGTGATATTTTAGGTTTTTCTATTTATTTTTTGCCTAGCAGAAGCAAATAGTTTTTTTGTTATCTGGCTTCTGAAAAAGGACTTTTGGAGGTCTCGTCTAGGAAAATCTTTTAGCTGTGAATTGACTTAATACTTTTAGCTTTTCAATCGTCTCTAGAAACTCGATCAACATCTAAACCGCCTAAGACTTTGATCGGGTTTGCGTCGTTACTGTCTACTGCAGGAGCGAGCACTCTTTCAATATCATAGAACGGGGTAAAGTACAGGAAGGAATTGAGAAAAACAGCTCGTACATTCAGTAATCTTTCGAAACTGAAAAAGTGCCTGAATGTATCTGCGGCAAAAAGTCCAGGAGCCGTTAAGGACAGGATCGCAACGATAGAAACGATAGCAACTACTTTAGTGTAAGATCTTTTTCGCATAGCGACCTCCTTTAATGAGGTGCCTTGCATGGAGATGCATCAACTAAGGAAGGATGTTAGGAGATAGGTCTTAGAATAGAAAGCTATCTCTCATCTCATCCAAGGCGTCATATAAAATGTAAGTAATTGAAAATAGAATGTCAAGGGTTTTATGAAAAAAATCCTTTCTTGTATCTTGTTTAAAATAAACATGTTGTGGAAAAACCACATTATTTAGTGGTATTTATCTGATAAGGCTGTATATCTGGTATGGCTATTTTTACATGAAAAATACGAGGTTTTCCCTAGAGTTGCCTGTATTTTGCCCGGATAGATTCAAGTTCTGCTTCTGCCTCGGGAGGAGCCGATGTTAACAGGCTCACGATAATCGTAAGAAAAAGAGAGATAAAGAAGGCCGGCACGAGGTGATATAGGAAGTTGTTGAGAGCTTCTATTTGGTTCCAGACAATTGTTATAACCGTCCCTGATACAAAACCTGCAATAACGCCTGCCTTGGAGGTTCTTTTCCAGAAAAGCGACAGAAGTAGCGTGGGACCGAAGGAGGCTCCCAATCCTCCCCAAGCAAAAAGCACCAGCCAGAACACATACTCCTTGGCTAGTGCTCCGAAAACAAGAGCTGCTATCACGAGACTCAGCACCACGATTCGGCTGATTAAAACCAACCTTTTCTGTGGAATCGTTTTGTCTCTGGCGAAGATTTTTTGATAGATGTCCCTCGTGATTCCCGATGATGCAACCAATAGTTGGGAATCAGCAGTGGACATGATCGCGGCCAGGATCGAGGCTGTGATAATGCCCAGGAGTATGGGATGGAGGTGAGTCGAAGCAAGAAATGGGAACAGGTTCTCGGGATCTCCTCCAGGAAGCGCTTCAGGCTTTAGATAATGGGCCCTGCCCACAAGCCCGATAAACACAGCCCCCCACGCCATCAGGACATTCCACACCGTGCCGATCAGGCAGGATTTCCTGAGTGCCTTGGGATCTGCCACCGACATGTAACGGACAAGGATATGGGGATTTCCGGGCGAGCCCAATCCTATCCCTAAAAATCCAATTATTCCCCCTGCAGCGTAAGCGAACGGATTGAGAAATTTCGGATTGAAGCTTTGGAGAATGACCAGGATTTCTCCCCACCCACCAGCGTTAGCAACGGCTACGATCGGAAGGATGAGCAGGGTAAAATCATGAAAAAAGCCTGGATCATGTCTGTCAGAGAGACAGCCAGGAATCCCCCGAGCACAGTATAGATGAGGACGATGGCTGCGGTCACCAGGATTCCGTTCAATTCACTCACTCCGAAGCTAGTGCTGAAGGCTTTGCCTCCTGCTTCGAATTGGGAAGCCACATACGAGATCATGAAGATTAGGATGATCGAGACAGAAAGAATCCGGAGGATGTTGGATTTATCCTTGAACCTGGATTCGAAAAAATCAGGAAGCGTCAGGTTATCCATCATCGCGGTGTAGCGCCTGAGGCGTTTGCCCAAAAAGATGAACATGAATACCTCGGCTGTGATATACCCTGTGACCGCCCAAACGGCTGGGGCACCGATGGTGAAAGCCATGCCTGTCACCCCCACCAAAAGCCATGCCGATCGTCCAGAGACGACAGCACTCAGGGCAACCACGAATTGCTTGAGTTTCCTCCCCGCTAAGAAAAATTCGGACAAACCCGAAGAAGAGAACTTTGCCGATAGAATTCCGATGATGACAATTATTAAAAGGTAAAGAAAAAAAGAAAGGACAGCCATTTCTATCTAGCCTATTCTCCTTCTTCTTTAAAAAGGATAAAGAGGCCTAAAGATAAAAGGATGATGAGTGCGGGAAGGATGAAAAGTCCGAAGATTTCTGCAAGGCCCATGTTCATTTCATGGCTTTTTATAAAAGTAATCGATCTCCCATGCTGCCGTCTCCGGGGCGTCCGACCCGTGACAAGCATTCCGTTCCACAGAGAAACCGAAACTGTGGCGCAACGTTCCCGGTTCTGCCAAGGCCGGATCTGTCACTCCCATGGTTTTTCGCCAGTGTGCGATGGCATCTTCTCTTTCCAGCACCAGGACGATGATATCTCCGGAGGACATGAAATCGGTCAGGCTTCCGTAAAAAGATTTTTCTTTATGAACGATGTAAAATCCCTCAGCTTCTTCTTTGGTGAGATGAAGCTGCTTCATCCCCGAGATCGAAAACCCTTCTTCTTCTATCCTCTGGACGATTTTCCCTACGGCTTTTTTCTTGACTGCGTCGGGTTTGATGATGGCCAGTGTTTTTTCTACCATGAATGCTCCTTTTTATATCGCTCTATATATTATTTGATTATATGGTTTTTCCGTCTTTTTTTGCCTTTGCCTCCAAAGCAGCTCCAATAGCTACGCCGATGCCCGCCCCAATCCCGATGCCCGCGCCGATGTTGTCCATAGCGGCACCGAGCGAGATACCCAAGGCCACTCCTGCGCCATTCCCGATGGCCGTGTAAGTGCCGGCAGGGATAAGTTTGTGTTTCTTCCGAAGATGGCTCACGATAGCGCTGATTTTATTGCGATAGTCTTTTGTCGCCATGGGAGAAAGTTTGATCAGACCTTCCAGGTTATTAAGGAGAGTTGTAATTTCTCCCTTGTACTGGTTACATTCCCCACACATGGACGAAAATTCATTCAATCTTTTGGCTACCCGTTCTAAAAAATCCAGCCTGTATTTGCGTGATTCTGCCTTGGTGAAAGATTTTTTGTATTTGGCGATCTTTTCGCTTGTATCTTCCAGCCAATCTTTGAAGGGTGTCATTGTTTTCGATCAATCAATCAAATTTCTTATAACAGAGGAAAAAAACCAAGTCAACAAATTGGATCGGTGATTGACTCGATCACACGGTGTCAGTACAATGATTTCTGATGTCAGCTGCGAAAAACACCGAGAGCATCAAGGCTTTAGCTTCAGAAATGGAGTTCTCTTTTTTTGGGGTGGCAGATATCAGGGATGTTCGGAAGGAGTTCCATCTCGACCTTGATTTTGTCTCCAGGTTCGATCGAGCCATATCCCTCGGAAAGCGGCTGCTGGATCCTGTGATCGAGGGAATAAAGGACAGGCCCACTCTTCTTTATTTCCACCATTATCGTCAGCTGAATTTTTTCCTCGATCGCGGCGCATTCCTTCTTTCCTCCCGTATTCAAGATCGAGGATTTCAAGCCCTGCCGATTCCGGCTTCACAGATAATCGATTGGGACAAACAGAGAAGCCAAGTTTCCCATAAAATAGTCGGCCGCTTGGCGGGTCTGGGTTGGATCGGTCGGAACAATCTCCTTGTCAATCCTGATTTGGGTTCAAGACACAGGCTGGTAACGATTTTGACGGATATGCCGCTCGAGCTGGACGAGGTGGTGGATGGAGATTGTGGAAAGTGCGTTGCATGCTTGAAAACTTGTCCGGCTCAGGCCATTAAACAGAACAAAGAAGATTTTGACCATTGGGCCTGCTTTGACAAGCTAAAAGAATTCCGCCGACAGGGAGTTGTCGGGCAACACATCTGTGGCGTTTGTGTCAAGGCCTGCAAAGGGCCGAAATAATCCCCCTCGGACTTTTTCTATTTTTTTGTTTTTCCTGATTTTGGCGCTTGTCTCGCAAGCTCAATGGATGTTTTAGAGACCAAGGTTTTGTTTTTTCCGCTGTTTTTGGCTTCGAACAGAGCTTTATCGGCTAAATTCGTCAGCTCGGTGGATGCTTTTTCGTAATCCGGGGGGAAAATTCTCTTTTTCTTTCCCTTTTTGGTTTTCCCATCTGCATAATAACAAGAGGCTATACCCAGGCTCACTGTTTTTTTGATGGCTTTTCCCTTTGGCGTGAAAGAGATTTTTTCGAATGCTTTCCGTACTCTTTCGGCCACGTTTAAGGCATCCTCTGCATTTTGTCCCGGGAGCACGATGATTAGTTCATCCCCACCGAAACGAGCGGCCCAGTCATTGAAGGCAAATTCATCACTACCGAACTTCGAAACCCATTCGTCATCTTTGTAATTCCGGATATTCTGGTAGCACACTCGAGCGATTTCTTTGAGGATTTCGTCGCCTTCCAGGTGATGATAGGTGTCGTTGTAGGGTTTGAAATCATCGACATCCACCATGATAAGCGCTAGAGAACTCCGGAAGGTCTCGGTTGCTTTGATAACCATCGGCAGCTTTTCGTTGAAATATCGTCTGTTGTAAAGGCCTGTCAATTCGTCCCTTACTATTAAGCGGCTGACTTCTTCTTGGAGATTTTTTTGTTCTGTTATATCTTCGACCACCGTATCATAATGGATGATTTTTCCCAGATCATTTCTTATGGCTGTGGCAGTAACAGAAGCCCAAAAAGCCTTGCCGTCTTTCTTCTTCATCTGGATTTCTTTGTTTTGTACGAGCCCGTTTTCTTCGATTTCCTTCATGAAGAAACCATTGTCGTTCGGGTTTTGGTAAAGTTCTGTTGTCTTAAGCTTAAGGAATTTTCCAATCTCTTTGTATCCGAACATTTCCAATACTGCCGGGTTTGCCTCGAGGATTTCTCCCTTAGGCGTGCCGCGGAAAACGCCAATCTTTATATTCGAAACCAGCTCGCGGTACTTTGCTTCAGATTCTTTGATTTTTTTGGTCAACAGGTTTTTTTGTATCATTTCGGAAATGAGGTTGGCAAAAATCTCCAGGGGTCTCACGGTTTCTTCTGTGGGAACTTTTCCGCTTTTGCTGTCATCTACGGATATCATCCCGATGACTTCGCCTTTGGTGTCTTTCATCGCCACAAGGAGATTGTCATCCTTGTGCCATTCATTCTCATTTTCCGAGTAACCTTTTTCGCTGTGAATAAGGGCATTTTGGTCTAAGATATCCTTTTGATGAGCGGGAATATAACAGGATTGGGTGCCGATTTTTATCCCCTTTTCGAAATAGCTGAGGTATTTTTCCTTAGGCATTTCGACTTTTTTCACTCTATCTAAGTCGGCCTTTTTGACACCTTGATGAGCAATGATCTCACGAAATGGAGATTCGTCGATAAAATAAGATATTAGCACCCGACAAAAGTCAGAGATCTCTGTCACAGCTTTTGTGATGTATTTAAAAAGCTCTTTTTCGTCCTCTGCAGACAGGATGGCAGCAGAAATCTTGGAGAATCTTTCGATCTGACCGCTCACCTCCAGCATTTTTTCTTCTGCCTTTTTCTGATCTGTGATATTCATAACCATCGCGACAGCTATCGGTTCCTGTCCTGGCTTCACGACCGGAAAGATGGATACCATAATGTGTTTTTCCTCGCCTGAATTCTTATGAACTTTCCACTCATGAAGGGAAGAAGGTTTTTGGGTACGGAAAACTTCCTGAACGAGTTCCTGGAATTTTGCTTCATCCGCCTCAGAAGCCAATACTCCCTTAAAGGGTTTTCCTTTGATCTCATCCTCTGTGAATCCTAAAAGTTGTTCCGAGTACTTGTTCCAGAAGAGGACTTCCCCTTTGTCATTGAATCCCTGGATGGCAACATTGGGTGCATTGTCGATAATGGCCTTGAGCTGGGTTATTGCGTTTTCCACTGCTTGTGACGCCTGGTTTTGTTCATCGGTCGTGTTTTTGTTGTCTGTAATATCTGTGGATATCCCCAATATTCCGACCGGTTCATTGTTTTCCATCATCGCGCTGGAAGAAATTCTTGTGTGGCGGACATTGCCTTGTTTATCGAGAATTCTCAGTTCATGGGGTTCGTTGTTTCCTTCCAGAACATTCTTTAGGTTGGTCTCAAATGACGACAAATCCTCTGGTTGGACCAAGTCGGCGAATGGTTTTCCTATTATTTCCTCGGGAGTATATCCGTATAGCTCGGTGACAGCAGGGCTTATGAAGGTAAATTTTCCTCCGGGGTCCATCATGAAAATGATCTCGTTTATGTTATCGATAAGGATTTGGTATTTTTCTTCTGCTTTTTTTAGAGCGTCTTCGAGGTTTTTGAGGTTGGAAATATCCTGGATAATTCCCATTTCAGCAGGGCGGCCATCGAATTGGACAAGCGAGGAGGAAAATTCGATATCCTTTATATCCCCTTCTTTGTGAAGGATCTTGGTTTTAAGGGAAAAAGGGACTTCCTCTCCAGAAAGGCGTTCTTTGTGCCATTGAGATAAAAGCTCTTTGCCCTTCGAAGGGAACCACTCGAAGAAACGTTTACCGATGAATTCTTCTGTGGAATAGCCCAGTATCTGAGTGGTGGCTTTATTGGCGCTTTTGCAGATGCCGTCTTGGATGATAACCACGCCGTCTTTGGCGCGCTTTGAGAGTGCTGAGAATTTTTCCTCTGAAGCCCTCAACGCGGCTCCGATCTTTTTCCGCTCCGTGATATCCCTAGCTACTCCCCTTAGCGCTGCGATTCTTTTTTTTCGATCTCGAACGGTTTTGATGTGGACTTCTAGAGGAATCCTGTTTCCGTTAGAAGAGACAATTTCGACCTCGAAGTAGGGGTCCGTGATGCCCTGGGTAGCTTCGTTCAGGATTTGGTACACCTTTTCTTGATACTCTGGGGCGACAAGACTTTGGAGGTCTTTTTCTAAAATGGATTGTATGGGGTGTCCTGTGATCCTCCGGACGGCCTGGTTTATGAGAATAAATTTTCCCTTTAGGTCGACTACAAAAAATATTTCCGGCGCATTTTCAACAAGTGTCCGGTAATTTTCTTCTAAATCGCTCAGATCCGGCTCTGAGAAAATATCATTAGAATTGTCTGTCTCTGGGTTGTATTGTAAATCTTTGTGACTGGCCATATTTTTCTTTCCCTGACTTATAAATTGGGCTTCACGCCTGAAAGAATAGGAGAATGGTGGATTTTAGTAAATCGCCTTAGGGGATGATTCTAGGGAGGGTTTTGTAGAGGCGTTTTTCACCGTTAGCGATGAGAAAACTCACCGCATTGGATTAATCCTGTTATAGGGATTTACTTTTTACAGGGGATCCAAATTTCACCCTTTAATTCTGAGGGCGGGGCATCCGGAGTTCCTGCTTCCAGGAATGTTGTCAGGACAGGACCGGCTTTGTCATATCCTTCACGTTCCATCCACTGGAAAATGTCGGTTATGGCTTCCCCCATTTCCTGATAGGGGCCTGAGTATTTGGCCGAAGCCACTAAGGGGTGTTCCCATACTTTTCTTTCCAGTTTTGGTTTTATTTCCTCACGAGCACGGATGTATGACTGCTCTCCGATGGGAAATCCGATTTCCCATTCCATCTCCAAATCTTCGGGATCGTCAGGGCCAAGGATGGTGTGAAAGATGCCGATCATCGGACCCTGAGGATTGACTCCCAGGCTTTGTATAGTCAAAATAAGGTCATTGATCACGTCTTCAATATCTGATAGTGGGCCCTTGTGGCGCAGGCTTACATAAACAAAGGGTTCGATTTCTTTAAGTTCTACCTCTGTTTTTCCCGTACCTTCACCCATTTCCATCAAAGCTTGAGCTGCAGAAAAGAAAAAACAGATAGCTATGATAAAAAGGACAGCTTTTTTCACTCTTGACCTCCTTCTGTTGTTCAATCTTCCCATCCCTATTTAGTCGTACGGGAAAATAATAGTACAGCAACGTTTCTAAAGCAAGCGTCCTTAGCTATTTATGAAAAATTGAATTTACATAATCATGTGAATATTGTAAATCTTGGAGTACAAGATGTGATAGGAGTATAGACTTAATGAGAAGCATAAGGCGCAGAGAAAAAGAGATATCAGATAAAAAGGAGCTTTGGGCTATTCTAGACGAGGCTAAATATGTGGTTGTCGCAATGTGCAAGGACAATGAACCTTATCTTGCCACCTTGAGTCATGGATATGATAGGAAGCGGAATTGCATCTATTTCCATTGTGCGAAAGAGGGAAAAAAAGTCGATATATTGAAAGAGCAGAACAAAGTTTGGGGGCAGGCCCTAATGGATAAAGGGTATGTTCAAGGATCCTGTGATCACCTGTTTGCAACGACACAGTTTATGGGCAGGATCACGTTTGTCGAAAATAGAGACGAAAAAAAACACGCTCTTGAAGTTATGATAAACGCGCTGGAAGATAATCCTCAGAAAGTGCTGGACTCTGAGCTGACAGAGAAATCCATCGAAGACGTTCAGATCGGGAGAATAGATATAGAATACATGAGCGGAAAAAAATCCGAAAAAGTCATCATTTCCGTATAAATAATTCAGGCTAGGTGATGTTTTTGTGGTAGCGGGTGTATAGACTTATCAGAGGGTTGTGGCCGGTGAATCGGTCTTTCACGATGAGCGTTGTGACAGGGGCTGTAGAATGTTCGGTAAAGAGCATATCGTGCCCTACACACAATCCGATCATGACATTGAAAGCTGTCCCAGCCTCGTTTAGAAGCTCAGCCTGAAGGATGGGATTGCATGTCGATTCGAAGTCTTTGGGTGATCGGATTTTGTATTCGGCGGGAATTCCCACTTCCTCTTTGTCGATACCTCCACATGAACATATCACGGAAACGACTTCCAGACCGTGCCCCTCCAGGATGGCATGGGCTTTGGATGCCTCGTCGCTGAGTCCGCAGCAAAAAGCCATGCCGATTTTTTCCCCTCCGATTTTTTTTGCAAATTCTGCTATTTCTCTTATGCGGGGCCTCACTGGGATGATTTTTCCCTGTTCTCTTGCGGCTTTCTCATCATACGCCTCTTTTTCCGTCAAAGCAGCACTCAGGAAAAAATCTTTTATATCTTCGGCACCATATTTCTGTTTGATGTTTTGAACGACGGCCTTGAAATTTTTCATCGGACAGAAATCAGGAAGTTTCTCGTCCTCGGTTGTTCCCTCGTGACAATATTTGGGCTTACAGAGAGCACATTTTGGATCTGTCATTATTACCCCCAACCCCTGACTTTAGTTGTCCGGATAAAGATTGTACCACCACTCGGGCTGATTTTTGAGCCATCGATCAAACCATGCCACTATGGTCCTGGTCCAGATTTTTCTCTTGTTATAGGTCAAGATGTGGTGATCCTGGTCGAGAATCTGGATATATTCGACCTCTCTCCCCAGTATCTTCAATGCCGTGAAAAGCTGTGTGCTCTCGCCTGGAGGGACATTTGTGTCTTCCGAACCATGGAGAAGGAGCAGTGGTGTCGTGATTTTATCTACGTTGAATAACGCACTCTGGTTGATGTAAATGTCCTTTCGATTCCAAGGGTAGCTGTTGGCCGTCGCATATGCGGAATACTCGTAACCATAGTAGCCCTCGCCCCAATAGCTCGAGATCGAGCTGATCCCAGCATGCGAAACAGCAGCGGCGAACATATTCGTTCGTGTCTGGATGATCATGGTGATGAATCCGCCATAAGATGCTCCAATACATCCCAACTTTTTCGGATCGACAAACGGGTGGGCGGAGAGAAACTTACTCACACCATCGATGATTTCATCGGCTACTATGGAACCCCAGTCATTCACGTGAAGGGCAGAAAAATCCTGCCCGTATCCAATGGCCCCACTGGGCTGAAGCACATAGACAATATATCCCTGTGCAGCCCAGAGGTTTTTGGGATAACGTCCTCCGAACTCCCTAGTGATCGGTGTGGTTCCCCCATAGTAGTTCACGATGCAGGGATACTTTTTTTTGGGGTCAAAATCAGGAGGATAGTAGACTCTCCCATCTATCAACTGACCCTTTTGGTTCTTAAAAGTCCAGCGCTCGACATTCCCGAACGTGACGTCGGAAAATTCCCTTGCGACAGAATCATGGAGCAAATGGGTTTTTCTGTTCTTCATGTTCAGGATGTAAGCTTTGCGAGGAATGGAAACACTGGAGCCTGTGAATGCCGCCATCTGCTTATCCTTGGATAGATCGAACTGCTCGACGATATCCACATCACAGGGGATAAAGAGGTACTTTTTC
The DNA here is from genome assembly GCA_020348385.1 of Candidatus Aminicenantota bacterium. Lineage (GTDB taxonomy): Bacteria > Acidobacteriota > Aminicenantia > Aminicenantales > Aminicenantaceae. The sequence goes on from CP070750.1 coordinate 819,493, forward strand.
TTTTCTATGTCATATCTGTACAGTCGACGATAGGAGTGGTCTGTCGTCAAGAAATAGATGGCATTTTCTGTTTGGCTCCAGTGTGCATTTTGGATCGAAGGATCGAATTCTTTTGAGATCGGTTCCACATCTTTTGTTTCAGGGTCGAACATATAGGCCTGGGTATCGAATTCATTGGGGATCACCTCTCCGGTTAGATAATGACCAACGTCATCAAAGGCAGAAGGACCGCCAAGAATGAGGATTTTGCTGCCATCGGGACTCCATTGAGCCTGACTGAACCATCTCCCCTCCCAGAGTAGTTGATTTTCCAAAGTTCTCAAGTCGAGATAATAGAGTTCGGTTTTCGAAAAGGGCCTTTGGGTCTCGTCAACTATCGAGCGGGTGTATAGAAGCTTTTTTCCGTTCGGGCTGATGCTGTTGAGCGAAGTCGAGAATTCTCCTGCTGTCAGCCGCTGTCGGACACCGTCCTGGAGATTGATTTTGTAAAGATAGGATTTATTCCGGGTCCAAGGTTTTCTGTCGTCGAGATTCTTAAACCTTTTCACTCCCGGCCGGTCTTCTTTCCCTTTTTCGGATACAGAGTAGACGATGCTGTTCCCATCAGGGGACCATTTGTGGCTCCTCAAGTCTTTGATGTTTTTAAGTAGAGGGATTGTGGCTCCACTTTCCAAGTCAACGATCCAGAGAGTCCCTCCCTGTTTACCTTGTGTTGTATAGGAAAATCTTTTGCCTGTTGGGGCCCAGTTCATTCTGGAAAGGGAAGTCCCTCCCCGATAGGTTTGGATGAGTTTGTTGTCGGGAACATTAAACATCTCTATCCATGTTTCAGATTCGTCACTCGGGGGAAGGGATTTCCGAACGGAAACAGCAGCCAAGTCGCCATCGGGAGATAAGGAAATTCCTGTGATGGTTGGGGCATCCAGAAGATGGGAGAGCGTCATGTGTTGATCGCTCGTGAGGGTAAAGTTCGGCGGTGGGGACATATACTTTTCATCCAAAGAAACAGAACCTTTTAATGTCCACTCCATGTTGGAGCTGGGATCATAGACAGATTTTACGATGAGGATATGTTTTCCTGTATCCAGCCTCAAGTCTGTCGACACTTTTTTTCCGTTGGCCGATCTTCTGTTCTGATCATTTTTATCGACTTCCGTTTTTGTGACGCAGATTCTCCCATCCACACATAGATTGAATGCCTGCGGGCTTTGAATGGTAACTCTCGCTTTTGTCCATCGGTTCACTTCCAGATAGGTCCCGAAGTAGGCGACTGTGGGGTGGATATTATCCCCGATAAGGGAAACGCCCTTTTCTCCAGTTTGGATTTCTCTCCACCGGGAAAGGGTCCCATCATGCCACTGGAGTGCATCACCAGCAACTGGCTTTAGTTTGTCTCTATCGACCTGTTGGAATTTGACCAGATTCTCGATGAGCTGTGCTATTTTGTACTCTTCCAAAAGGGCCGGCAGGGGATTCGGAAAAGGTCCGAGAATAAGCCAATCGGTGATGGCCAATTCTCTTGTTTCCTCTTCATTCTGGAATAGGGCAGAAGTTGTGTGAGGGTATACCAAAACCAACAGTAAAAGTGAAGCTGCAATTGGCCAGAGTCTACTTTTCATCTTCTATTCAATTTTTCTATTTATTCTTGACGTATTCGTCAAACCATTCGAACATCTCTGCGAGAACATGAAGCACGGATTCCCGGGCTCTGTATCCATGGCTCTCATTGGGCAGCATGACTAGCCTCGCCGTGGCACCATGTCCCTTAAGAGCATGATAGATCCTCCGGGATTGGATCGGAAAAGTCCCTGAGTTGTTGTCTGCTTCTCCATGGATGAGCAGAATAGGTTCATTGATTTTGTGGGCGTGCATGAATGGAGATACCTTGAAATAGATTTCAGGAGCTTCCCATAGGGTTCTCCGTTCACTCTGGAAACCGAATGGTGTTAGCGTCCGGTTGTAAGCGCCGCTCCGGGCGATCCCGGCTGCCAAATAGTCGCAGTGAGCAAGTAGGTTGGCTGTCATGAAAGCGCCATAACTGTGCCCGCCCACTCCCACACGTTTGGGATCGATCACTCCCATGGAATCAAGCTTGTCGATGGCGGCTTTGAGGCTGGAGACGATCTGCTTGACAAAGGTGTCGTTCATGGTCTTTGGATCACCGACAACGGGCATCTGGGCTCCGTCGAGAAGCGCATATCCTTGGGTCAGGAAAAACAGCTGGGATGTTCCCCTAAAAAAGGTGAAGCGATGTGCAGATCCCCTGATTTGCCCGGCAACCCTGGGATCCTGGTATTCACGAGGGTAAGCCCAGATCACACAGGGCAGCCTTTCTCCCTCTTTGTGATCCCGAGGCAAGTACAGGGTGCCGGAAAGTTCGACTCCATCTTCCCGGGTGTACTTGATGAGTTGCTTCTTCAACCCTGTTAGCTGCGGAGCGGGATCCTCGAAGCTGGTCAAAGCCTGCTTTTTTTTGTTCTTTGTATTATAGAGATAATAGTTAGGAGGCTCGGTCTTGGATTCGTAGCGGGTGATGATCTGGTTTCTGGATTTCCCGATAAAATCAATAAAGGATTCATAGCTCCCCTCGCTGCACTGGAACAACCTCTTCTTCTCCATCGTTTTGATGTTGAACTTATCGAGAAAGGGCATGTCTCCCTTTGGGGATGCACCGCTTCCGGAAAGGTAGATCCAGTCCTTATCCTGAAGTATGACACGTTCTCCGTTGGGTGTTGTTGTGGAAATAGGGCGCCCCGGATCGTTGTAGCGGTCTTGCGAGTCCATATCGATTATTTTTTTCGGTGCCTGGCTTGTATCGTCCACATTAACGAGGTATGTGGTTCTCCATCTTTTTTTCCAATAGCGTTCTGAGAGCAAAGCCAACCCTTCTTGCTGCAGCCATGAGATTCCACCATAGCGCTCCTTGATCTTCATGATTTCCTTGGGATCTGCCGTGAAGGGAGCAGACTGTGTCATCAGCTTGTCCCTGTAAGGAACCTCTTTTTCGGGATCTCCGTCATCCATGGCTTCGACCCATACGAGTGTCGCCGGCTTGAGAGGTCTCCAGCCCACTGATCTCGGTCCTTTGGGAACACCTCCCATCGGAACCTCGTCTTCTACGGGAAGATCGGCGAAAAGATTGACAAGATTTCCGTCTCTATCCCAAATTTCTTCGCTGTGAGGAAAGGAGTAGTAGGGAACACTGAAGGAAAAAGGTTCCTTGACCCTGTAGACCAAAAGCAGTTTTCCATCAGGTGAAGCATCGGTAAAAAGATATACTCCGGGTTCTCCGATTTTTCGACTGTTTCCGGATATGATATCGATTTCATACATCTGGGATGTGGCATAATATTTGAAGAGTTTTGCATCATGGTGTGTCTGGAGTAGGTCCTGATAGGTCCAAACTGTCGCGAATCGCCCCGATGTTTCCTGGATGTTGGGGCCGATGGGCACTTCGGACTTTTTTGGGGGATCTCCGCGGTTTTCCAAGATGGCGTATACCAGGATTTTATTGTCCGGAAGCCAGGAGAATCCTGAATTCACGGTGGCATTGAGAATGGGTCCGGTAAGCGCCTTGGCCTCTCCTGTTGTGGCATCAGCAATCCAGAGTTCGAAGCCCGTATCTTTCAATAAGGGAAAGGCCAGCCATTTCCCATCTAGAGACCAGTCAGGAAAACCAAGTTTTGCCTCTTCTGGTAGAGCGATGCGTGTTTCTTTGCCGTCTTTTATGGATTTTATGGTAAGACTGGTTGTGAAAAATGTCTGCTGTCGGCTGTTGTAATTCGGGGTTATCCTCGTTCCGGCAAGCCTGAGCAGAGGCTGGGACATATAAGCGATCGACGGCATGGATTCGGATTCGGATAGGAGCATGAGATCTCCTGTTGGATTCATGCTCGCTCGAGGCAGTGGTGGTGTGTCGACGATATCGATCACTTCTTTGGGCGGAAGCTTATAGGGTTCCTGGGAAAGGGTTAAGCCTGCAAGCAGGACGAGAATGAAAAAGACAGAAAGAAAGTTTTTTCTCATTGGTTTTCCCTCCTCAAAGCATGGTCTATATGTCAGAGAAAAATGAGATACTAAAAATCTATCTTAGCCGATTGGGCCTCCAATTGCAATTTCCCAAGGCTTATCATTTATCCTGTATTTCTTGTGAATAGGCACGTTCTATTTATATAATGGATCTAACACAAAAAGGAGTTAGAGGATGAAAAAAATAGCCTGGCTTGCGATATTGTTGCTTGTTATCGGCGGATGTAGCATGAGGGAGAATCGGGTTGAAAAAGTGATGGAGGACGGGATCGAAGTTGTTTTGAATGGGACGGAACCCTACAACCTGCCTGATGTCCAGAGCCCGGTCGGGTTGGAGGAAGAATGGATCATCGATCTGGAAGCTGAGGATGTATCAAATGCCGGGCTATACCAGATCGACACTTTTGCTGTTGACGTCGGTGGGAGTGTTTACATCTTGAATTTGCGGCCGGAGAAGGATCATATTTTCAAGTTCACACAGGATGGGAAATTTGACAAAAGCTTCGGAATGCATGGCCAAGGGCCAGGAGAATTCGGCCGCCCCAATGCGGTGACACTAACACCAGATCAAGAGCTTATGATTGTGGATCCGGATAATGCCAAACTGGTTTATCTCACTAGGGAGGGAGAACTGATTCGGGAGGTAACTTTAAATCGGAATATCCCCTTTGTGCAGCCATTATCTGATAGCCGATTCGTTGTATTCGGACGAATGCGACCTGATATAGAGAAGCGCTTCGTGAAATATCCTCTGGAATTGTGTGACGAAAATATAGAACCGATAAGAATGCTGGACGAGTATCGGATGGAAAACTTCCGTGTCACTCGACGCTTCCGTGGCACCCAGCCGGGTTTTGCGCTTGCGGTTGGGGGAAGCCGGGTTTTTATCGGGAATGAAGCTCGGGATTACGAGATCTGGGTGTACGACGGGGAAGGAACCCTGATAAAGAAGATCAGGAAAGAACATCATCCGCTTCCCGTTACCGAGGCAATAAAGGAAAAAGCTCTGGCCAGATATGATGATAACGTGAAACCCATGGTTTTTTTTCCAGAGAATCTGCCACCCTTTCGAACCATGGCAGCAGACGGAGAAGGAACTCTTTATGTGGTGACATTCGAGGAGGGCAATCAGCCTGGGGAAAACCGGATCGATGTTTTCAGTCCGGAAGGTGCTTTCGTCGGCCGATTGAGTGCTGCCGTATTTGTAAGCCCCTCAACACCCATCGATGCGGTGGCATGTCATGGACGGTTTTATTATATCCGAGAAACAGAGTCAGGCTTCAAACAGCTAGTAGCGGAAAGAATCATCACCCAGTAAAAAGAAACTTCATTACAAATACGACTTACGCCGTTTTCCAAATATTTTTTGAGAGATATTCCCCCTTTTTAGAGAACGCAGAATTTATTCAATTTACATCATATCCAAGAATTCCTGCCATGGGAAGGCGGTCATAGTTTCGGTCGTCGAATGTCCATATGCACGGATGATCATGGCAGCTTTGGCGATCTGCTCTGGATCGGTCGATTCGACAATATCGACAACATCGAATCTTCCCATCGTGGAATAGCTTTGTTTCCATTCGACATCCGGACAATCTTTTTTGATTTTGGACGCCACCCTCTCGGCAATTTTCTTGAACTCGTAAGGATCGCTGAAAGCCTGGGTGGAAATTTTGCTGAGGATGATGTAAGTGGCCATGCGCTTACCTCCCAAATCAAAGTCGTATTCAAACGCAGCTTCAGGCTGCAGTTTAGGCGAAACTTTGGCAATACAACATGAAATACTATCCGCGTTCAGATTCTTTGGGTTTTCCTTCGAGGAATACGATCAGGTCTTCTTCGTTGACCCACCACTGCCGGCCTATTTTCTGGGCTTTAATCTTACCTGTTCCGAGCAGCTTAAGGGCTGTCACCCGGCTGATCTGGAGTTTTTCCTGGAGATCCTTTAGGTCATACTGCTGAATTACCTTGCTGCCCAACCATATCGTTCTCATAAAATTTCCTATTTCTTTACTTAAATAAATATTAATTTACTTAAATTGACTATATTCTCTATAACTTTGTGCATATTGTCAAGTAATTTTATGTATGATTTATCCATCATTTTACTTGACATATATTCTAAATTTGATTAATTTTTTCTCACCCCTTAGGAGGGAATTTTCGGCTTTCAAAAAAAGGAGTTCGCGATGCGCAAATTGATTGTCTTTTTCTTGGGTATCTGTCTTTTGATGACTTTTCCGTTATCCTCAGGTCAGGGAAAGTCCAAAAAGGTCACTGCATTGGGCAAGTATGATTTTTATCACTACTATGAATATGATGAGTTGACCAACTTTTTGAAGGATATGCATGAGGCCTATCCTGAATTGACAGAGCTACGGTCATTGTGCAAGTCGGATATGGGACGGGATGTGTGGATGTTTGTCATAAACAATCCCAAGACGGGAGCTGAAGAAAATAAGCCTGGATTTTTCATGAATCAAATTCATTCGAGTGAGGTTATCGCTGCTGCATCCTGTTGTTACACCATTTGGGACCTGCTTGTAAATTATGGCAAGAAAAAAGAAATAACAAAGGCCGTCGATAATCTAGTTTGGTATATCGTGCCCAGGTTGGATATGGATGGAGCAGAAGCGTATTTGACAGGAAAACCGGCCGGCAAGGATCCGGACCCGAGAGACGAAGACGGCGATTTCCTTTTTGATGAGGATCCGCCCGAGGACATCGATGGGGATGGATTTATCGTCCAGATGAGACAAAAAGATCCGAAGGGAGAATGGAAAATTTCAGAGAAGGATCCCAGGATTATGGTCCGAAAAGCTCCTGATGAGATAGGAGGCACATACTTTAAGACTTACAGCGAGGGAATTGACAACGATGGTGATGAAAAAATCAATGAAGACAGTTTCCGGATGAGATTTCTCTCCAACAGAAACTATCCGGGTAACTGGAGACCGGCGACCGTGCAGGGTGGGGCAGGACGGTATCCTATGGAGGAACGCACCACCAGGGCAGAAGTGGACTTTGCCATCACCCATCCCAATATCGCTATCTATGTGCAGCATCACTGCTGTGGAAGGGTGATATTGCGACCGCCCACCACTGGAATGGATAAGGATTTTAAAAACCAGGGAGATTTACAAGTGTACAGGGTAATCAGTGCACGATGCCTTGAACATTCCGGATGGGATTTAGCCACATCGGTGTATGACTGGAAC
>CP070750.1:826839-848601 GCA_020348385.1 Candidatus Aminicenantota bacterium
GTTCCTATAAAGGACGAAGAAGCATTATGGTAGGCTAAAACCAATCGCACCCCTTTGCGCACTTGGTCATAGGTATCGGTAATGGCTAATTTCTCTTCCGATTCTTCCCCTTCTTGGCCATGAGTGTGTTCCCCTTCTTCTCCGTGTGTATGGGTTTCCTCGCCAAGGGTATGTTCTACTTCTTCGTCATGTGTGTGGGTTTGTTCACCTTCCTCAGCATGTGTATGGTCACCCTCTCCTTGTTCATGTACATGCTCTCCTTCTTGGTCATGAGTGTGTTCTACCTCATCGCTCTGTGTAAGCGTTTCCTCAGTTGGTGTGGCTGATTTTTCCTGTCCTCTGTCACTGGTTGCACAGGCCGTTCCGAACATAACCATAGCCACAGCGACGACTGCCACAAATATCCATAATTTCCATGAGATATTTTTCATGACGATTCCTCTCCTTTTTTGAGTTTCTTTTTTCCCATTATACTGAAAAGTCTGGCATTCGAATAGAGAAAAAGTTGCAACAAATAGTTGTGTTCGGCTGTCTTATGGGTAAAATGAAAAAAAAGGAGAAAACAATGACCCGTTCGAAAACACTCGGTTGGATTATACTGGCTATAATAGCGCTTTTATTTTTATCAACTGGCCCTCGTTTAGCGGCCTCTGAATCGATCGCCTATTGGCAGCAACAGGAGAAAACCACAGAACAACAGAAAGAGCAGGAAAAGGAGAAACAAGCCGAAAAGGAAGAAGATCTAGGAGATGCCATGAAAAAACGCATGGACGAGGGGGAATCTCTGTTTGAAATAATCGGAATTCCCAATCCTGAAGAATATATGCCGACCACGTTTGAATTCTTTCTCTTGTTGCTTATTCCCCTATCGGTCATTGTGGCTGTCGTACTATTGATTATGATGGTCACCAAACGCCGGCACCAAAGGATTTTGGCCATGATCGAAAAAGGGATCCTTCCGGATGCCGAGGCTGTCGATCACTATAAAGCTACCCATTTCCGTTGGGATGTGTTCTTGCTCCTTACAGGACTCGTTCTGGGATTAGGCGGCATCGGACTTTCCTTGTACATGATGGGCCACAAAGGACCGAACCAATGGTATATGGGAATTATCCCTTTTTTCGTGGGCGCAGCCTTGCTTATTTTTCATCAGATTTTCTACAGGAAAAAGAAGGACTAAACAATGTCGATAGGGCTGGGTAGAGAAACTGCCCAGCCCCTGGTATGCTAAATGGAGAAAAGAGTGAACAGAGAGGAGGAAAGGGAACTCATCCAGGCAGTTAAAGCCGGAAACTACCGTCAATTCGACAGATTGATCGTAGCTTATCAAAAGCCTTTGTATATATTCATATGGAGAATGGTCCAAGACGAGGATGACGCAAAGGACATATGCCAGGATACATTCTTCAAGGCTTACAAAAAAATCAAGTCGTTCAAGGAGAAATCAAAATTTTCCAGTTGGCTGTTCCAGATCGGTTACAGAAAAGCGTTGGATTTTTTGGCCAAGAAAAAACGACAACGTACCATGCTGAACAAGATGGAGGCAAAATCCCAAACAGCGGGAAATGAAAGGCAGTTCGAGATCAAACAAGAGGATTCAGTGATCGGAAAGATTATCGATGGCCTCCAGCGGAATCACCGGACAGCCCTCCATCTCTTTTATAAAGAAGAGATGACCTACTATGAGATCGCTTCGGTGATGAAAGTCCCGATAAACACGGTGAAGTCCCATATTCACAGAGGAAAGGAAATCATTCGGGATAGGCTATCCCGGAAGCATCAATGGGACAAACAACCGACATAAGAGGAAAACAATGGATAAAAATGAGAATTATGTGGATAAAATGATAAAACAAAATCTTGAAACAGGTCCTCCCGGCATGGATATCGACATCCGGCAAGAGACCATGTCCCGGATCGAGGCTTACGAGGAAAAGAGGGCAAAAGTTAAAAACGTTGGCCTGTGGATTGTGTCGCTATTCGTGTTTTGTGCGGGCCTCCTGTCCATTCTTCTGTTCGAGGGATTGCTCCCTTATTATGAAAACCTCTTCCTGCGGCTGCAACTTGACGCAACAGTTATCAAGCTCGGGTTCCAAGGGATTTTTCTGGTATTCGTTTTGATCTCTCTGACAATCATGATTTCCCAGGTCAGGCCGGCGAAACACCTCAACCGGTTTATGTTCCTGCTGTCGATCTAATCCCAAGCACGTAATACGAAACCCCTGATTGTCCCGATTTGCAATACCTCACCTTTATTTTGGGAAATAGCATCTTACTAATTACTGGAGTTTTCATCCTGTCGGTGATAAGGTAAATTCCCGATGATTTTTGCGCATTATTTTAAAATTTCTTTGAGGAATTTGGCGCGCACCAAACTTTTTTCCTCCATCAATATCCTCGGGCTTTCCATCGGGATGGCAACATGTCTTCTTATTCTCCACTATGTGAATTTCGAGAGAAGTTATGACCGGTTCCACAAGGATAGCGAACGTGTCTATCGCCTTCGGTATGAGAGAACCAGCGAGGAGGGGACAGCCGTGCGGTTTGCCTCCTGTTGTCCCCCAGCGGCCGATGCGATCCGTGGTGTGTTCCCCGAAGTGGAAACCATTGCCCGCATATTCCGGAATCAAACCGTGGTTTCTCTTACTGACCGAGATGTCAAATTCACAGAAAACCGGATGTATTTTGCCGAACCTGATTTCTTCCAGATATTCCACCTGCGTTTTCTCGAAGGCGATCCTTTATATGATATCCGCAAAGTCAGTATGGCGTTTATTTCCCAATCCACGGCCGAAAAATATTTCGGCACAAGCGATCCCATAGGGAAAACTCTCAACGTAGGCGGCAAAACCGATTTCACGGTGGCCGGTGTTTTTGAAGATGTCCCACAAAACTCCCATCTCAAAATGGATATCATCCTTTCATATGAAGATATTCGGTCCCTGTTTGGTCCCGATGTCCTCGAATCCTGGGGTCACACGGGATTCTTTACTTATATTCGATTCAAGGAAGACACCGATCTACAGGCGTTTCAGAATAAAATGCCTGACCTTGTGGAAAAAAGCTGCGGCGAGCTCATGCGGGCTTATAAGGTCTTGATCGAACTGAAATTACAAAAGCTAGAAGACATCCACTTGACCTCACACTATATGCAGGAATATGAGATAAACGGAAACCGGGATTCCGTGAATTTTTTGTCGATTGTGGCCGTTTTTATTGTTCTCATGGCCTGGATCAACTACATCAACCTCTCCACAGCGCGGGCCTTGACCCGTTCCAAGGAAGTGGGATTGCGCAAGGTTGTGGGTGCAGCACGCCGTCATATCATCACCCAACTCTTTTTCGAGACTCTGATCATTAACCTGATCGCCATCACTCTGGCTGTTGTGCTCGTCCAAATTTTTCTCCCGGCTTTCAGCCGCATCGCCGGTACGCCCTTATCGTTTGTCGTCTGGCAGCAGCCCTTGTTTTGGATATCCCTGTCAGCTCTGTTATTGGGAGGGATTTTTCTGTCTGGATTCTATCCTGTGGCGGCTATTTCGTCTTTTCAGCCGGCCGAAGTTTTAAAAGGATCTTTGGGTAAAACCCCAAAAGGAATGAACCTGAGAAAAGCCCTGGTGGTTTTCCAATTTATCATGGCCCTCGTGTTGTTGACGGGGACCTTAGCCGTTTCCCGTCAGATCTTTTTCATGAAGAATCAGGACCTGGGTTTCGATAGAGATCACATTCTTGTGGCTAATGCCCCGCGTATAATTGATGAGGCATCATTGAAACAAATCGATGTTTTTAAGGAAGAACTTCTCAAACAATCGGGCATCCAGAAAATGTGTGTGGTGACCGAAGTACCAGGACGACAGATCTATTGGGATGCGGGCGCCATCCACAGGGCCGGTGAGGATCCAGGCAAGGGCAAAAACTACCAGATCGTGGGTGTGGATTATGACTATGTGGATTTGTTCCAGCTCAAGCTCCTTTACGGGCGCAACTTTGCGAAGGAGTTTCCTGCCGACAACATGGCCCTCATCCTGAATGAGACCGCTGTTCGATGGATGGGATTTGAAAGCAATGAAGCAGCCATTGGGCAACAGGTGGATTATTGGGGAGATTTCTATACTGTGATTGGCGTTTTGTCTGATTTTCACCAGCAGTCCCCTAAAAAAGCATTTGAACCGCATATCTATCGATTCATACCTTACGGCCTGAGGTGGATAGGAAAATTTGCGATAAAGATCGATGCCCAAAATGTAAAAGAAACCATGGCATTTGTCGGGGAGAAGTATGCCCAATTTTTCCCGGAAAATCCGTATGAATATTTTTTTCTGGATGATTATTTCAACCAGCAATATAGGGAGGACGAACTTTTCGGCAGGGTTATCGGTATTTTTTCCCTTCTGGCCATTTTTGTCACCGGACTGGGAATATTCGGGATGTCTGCCTTTTTGGCATTGCAGCGCACCAAAGAGATCGGGATCCGCAAAGTCCTGGGTGCGACCTCATCCAGTATCCTCAGACTCCTTGCGTGGGATTTTATGTTGCTTATCCTTATCGCTTTGTTCATTGCATGGCCATTGTCCTACTGGGGGATCCAGAAGTGGTTGGATTCGTTTGCCCACAGAATGTCCCTGAATGTCCCGCTCTTCTTGGTTCCTCTAGTTATCATCGTGATGATTACCACTTTGACCATCAGTTCCCATATAATCAAGGCTGCATCGGCTGATCCGGTGGAGGCAATCAAACACGAGTGAATATTTCTGAAATTCTTTATGCTTAGTTCAGATTTTTCACGCCTTTCCTCATCAGCATTCTCGGCCCTGCGGAACTGCGCTACTTCTCACTTCCTACACAATAAGGTTTCGGCCGTTATTCGACAACACACAAAAGCTATCCCAGTGCTCAGACAGTCCTCGGGTCTGACATCGTCGGATTCCTTCGAATGTTGAATCGGTAAGGCTAAATCTTCAATGTCGCATAATAGAATTTCAGAAATATTTTGGAGTAGATCCAAACTGGATTTTTTTAGGGCGAGGTGATACTTATTAACAAGAGGAGATAAAAATGAGGGATGTGCGGATTGTCGATATGGATGCGGGGAATATTTTTGACTATGGATTCTGCGGGACAAAAAATCCCCAGCATGAGGGTTGCCGCCGGAAAGCCGAATGGTTCAAAAATAGACAAAAAGAAGGCATGAAATACAAAGTGCTGTATTCCGAAGAAAAAGGGACTGTCGGGTTGATCGAATACATACCCGGCGAATACGCTTGGAGAGGGATTGAAGCTGATGGATACATGGTCATCCACTGCCTGTGCATTTTTCATAAGCCTTACAGAGAAAAGGGTGTGGCATCACAAATGATCGATGAGTGTTTTAAAGATGCAAAAAAAGAAAAAAAACACGGTGTGGCTGTCGTTACACGGAAGGGTGCTTGGATGGTCGGCAAAGAGATTTTTTTAAAGGGAGGGTTCGAACTTGTAGATAAGACCGAGCCTGATTTTGAGTTGCTTGCGATAAAGTTCAAAAAGGATGCTCCGTCTCCTAAATTCAAAGGGAATTGGGACAAAATTCTGGCAAAATACAACAAAGGCCTGACCATCCTCTGGACCGACCAGTGCCCATATATCGCAAAGTCGATCAGAGAAATCAGAGAAACGATCAAGGAAAGATATGTTATAAATGCCAATATTGTCGAGTTGAAAGATCACGAACAAGTGCAGAATGCACCCTCCCCTTATGCCAGTTTCAGCCTGATTTATGACGGCGAACTTTTAGCCTTTCACCCGATCAGCAACAAACGTTTCATGAACATTATGGACAAAATACTGAGGAGATAACAAATGCTTCCGAAAGTGATCATGCATAACACCATCAGTCTGGACGGGGCATTGAAGGACTTTGAAATAGACATCGGGCTGCACTACAAGATTGCCGGACAGTATATGGCTGATGTGCATTTGATCGGATCAGAGACAGCGCGGACCGGAATTGAAATGTTTACAGAAGATGTGCCTCCAGAGGAGGATGCGGATTTTGTGAAACCGGAGATCGAACCCGGGGACGAACGGTCTTTATGGGCCGTCATCGACAGCCGGGGAATTTTGATGAACTTGCTTCACGTTTTTCGGAAGTCAGGGTTCGGTAAGGATGTGATCGTTTTAATTGCGGAAAACACTTCGGAGTATTACAAAGACTATCTCCATGAAAGGCATTATGATTGTATTGTCGGAGGAGAAAACAGGGTCGATCTCAGAAAGGCCCTCGAAATTTTGGCCGAGGAGTATGGCGCAAGAACGGTTTTGACCGATGCTGGAACCACACTCAACAGCATCCTTCTGGAAAACGGTCTCGTCGATGAGATCAGTCTGTTGATCGCACCGAAACTGGTTGGAAAAGAACCTCTCAAATTGTTTGAAAAGCTCAATCCAATGGGTGAAGGGATAAAACTAGAACTCATAAAAAATGAAGTTTTTGAAAATAGCCATATTTTGCTAAAATACGATGTGTTAAAATAAGCGGAAAGGAGGGGACATGAGCGATTTGGATGTGCGTATCGTCAAGCTCGATCCGATGCGTGTGGCAAGTGTTCGGGCCATCAGCGAAAGCCCGGAGGTGGATGCCTGGAGTAAACTGCGCAATTGGGCCGAGCCCAAAGGATTTCTCCAAGATGACGAAAATCACCCCATCTTCGGGTTCAACAATCCCAATCCTCAACCGGACAGCAAGGAATATGGATACGAGCTCTGGATAAAGGTGGGTTCCGATGTGGAATCCGAGGAAGAGATCGAGGTAAAAGACTATCCAGGAGGATTGTTTGTGGTGACCACATGCAGGCTGACTGATGATCCCAGCGGAAGGAATATCCTCGAGACCTGGAGGGCACTATTGGAATGGGTCAAAGCCAGCAAATACAAATGGCGCCAGGTCCATGAATTGGAGAAGGTCCACGATCCGATGGCTTCAGAGTCGGATATCATCCTGGATCTTTATCTTCCTATCGAAGAAGAGTAATCCCTGATTAAAATTTGGCGGATAAGCCAGCGATAAACGAAATATCGTTTTTCTTGATGCCCTCGCCGACAGGTTTGCTGTCGTATTTATCCATCAGTGTCAGTTTGACCGACAAGCCTTTGGTTATGGCTGAGGCCAAACTTATATCGAACTGCAAAAAGTAGTGGCTCGGTTCAGATATGTCCGCATTGATGTTGAGAGCTTGGGATACTTCTGCTGTCGGGCTGACCTTCCATGTGAATTCATTTCCTAATGAAAAGCCAGTATAACTGTCTGTTTCTTCAGAATCGAAGTACTTGATGAACAACTGAGAGAGACCGGCACTGGCTGACAGTTGGAGATTTTCCTCTGCAAAAATTTTATACCCCAATCCTAATCCGGGAAGGATTCTGTAGCTGTAGTTTTTGAATCGGTCTCTTATGCCTTGTATCCCATAATAAGAAAACAATTTCTCTGAATGTTTCCATTGGATGTAACTTTCCAACCCCATGGATTCGGCATTGGTGATATCCTTCTCCTTGCTAAGAAGAAAATAAGCTTTATTTGTACTGTCGACAGCTTTGGACAATGGTCCCTTAGCAGAAAAAGTTAAAGATAAGTTGGTCGTTTCGGTGTTCCCACGGGCTAATGCCAATCCCACTGCTGCATCTCCGCCCCATTTGTTTTCTTCATTCTCCTTTTCTTGAGCGTTGAGTCCAAGGACAAGACACAGGATTAGTGTTGCAGCAAACAGCTTGTTTTTAACAGGTTTCATTAGTCTTCCTCGAAAAATGATTTGATCTTTATTCAGATTATCGTTTTCCTATTAGGTTGGATAGAGTTCTCAAGGTTGAAGTTTTCCAGAACGATAGCTAGTCAGCAAACCTAGAAGAAATCCGATAAATAGAAAGCCGATTATCACGAGGATACGGGACATGCTGATTGTCCAGAAAAAAAGATGAAAGGTCACGATTTCTTGGTTCTGGAATGCGATGATGAGAGCCAGAACCATTAATATTATAATGATGATATATTTTGGTTTCATCCATTCCCTCCTCAGACTCTAGTAAAAATAATCAAGCCCGACCAGGACACTAAAGGAGCTTAAGTTGACACGGAATGTTGTGGCGGGTGAATTATCGAAATAGATCGTTTCTGCATCAGCTATCCGCCTGAGATACAGGCCTTCGAAGAACAAGGATAACCTTGTGTTGAGTTTTATCATGCTCCCGATTCCACCATAAAATCCCAAACCGTTTTTTATTTCTTGTCTTCGAACGTTTTCTTCCTCTAAGTCTACCCGCTCGTCCAGCCGAAAGCTGCTGAAGAACAGGCCTCCTCCAGCGAAGACATATGGGGAGAAAGTTTCGCTCATGGATATGTTGTAATGGACAGAGGCGACAAGGGGAGTCACGGTGAGTCTGCCATCCAAAAATTTGCCTTGCTCTTTATCGACGCTGAACCGGCTGTACTTCCACTCAAGCGAAACAGAGATCTCAGGGTTGAGATAAAACACGCCTCCTATGCCGGATCCATACCCGGCATTTATGTTTTTTTGCGTTGGGAAATATCCTGCTGCGTTTATGAAAAAACCGAGCCGACGCAATTGGGCAAATCCGCTTGATGTCAGAACTACAAGAAGCAATACCATGGCAGTTATTTTCAGATATCTTGACATTACGACCTCCTAAAAATGGAAATTAACACTCGCATACCAAGTGAATTCTTTCAGGTCCATCTTGTATTGATTCAGGTTGAATTTAACCAGATGGTATTTCCCGTCGGCCGAAAGGGAGACGAGTTCTGTCACCCGGATATTGGCTCCCACGCCGAAGTTGTATCCGATGCTGTCGTCTTTGGCAAAACCCACCACGTCGACGTTGTAGGTTCCCATTCCGACCGATAAATAGGGCTGCACAACGGGGATTGGGAGATAGTATAGGATGTTTGCGCCGATAACATTCAGTTTGAATCGTTCGATGGACAATTCAGGGGGAGGTTCTTCTTTTGGTATGAGGTGATGATCAGAGTGAAAGTAGTGGGCCTCAAGGCCGAAACTCATAAACTTCATCCCGATGCAAAAACCGTAGACCGTGCTGTATTCGGTTGTGTAAAAAGCCTCCAATTCTTCAAACTTGGTCTTCTGCTGAGAGAGTCCGAATTTAACGCCGATGTAAAAATCCTGGGCAACAGCATGAGATGTTAAGACAAACACAAATATAACGACAGTTATCAGTATGACGCTTCTTTTCATGGAATATAATCTCCGAAAATCTTAAAAAGCCAGGAAAATTCCTCCTGTGAAGTCTGCCTGCACAACCAGCCTTCCATTCAGTGACACAAAACAGCCCCCTGGGGTTGAGCACCAGAGTCCACCGCCAGCTCCAAAATAAGGGAAGAGCAACCGGCCCTGGAAACGAAAACCGATACGTTCGGAAACAAATGCTTTGATGCCGCCTCCAAAGCCAAATGAAAAACGCCATTCGCTCGAGCGGTCCTTTGGTTTCGGATTGAAATGTGTCAGGCCAGCTGTGAGCAATCCATAGGGTCTGACTCGCCCCGGCCTGAGCTCGTACAATCCTCCGATCTGGTAATGTTCCACAGCCATGTCGAACAGAGGGGATCTTTGTCCCGTTAAGATATCCCTAAGCCGGAGTTCGGTATCCTGGCGAATATAGGCTAATTCAACCTGCACCCCAGGTCTTATATAAACATCGAGAGCCACACCATAGTTCATGGCATCCTTAATGCTCAAGGTTCCTGCCTGCACTCCAAGTTTCCCGCCGAATTGATAACCAACAAAAGGGGAGATCTCGAACCGGTGGGAGTCATATCCGTATTGCGCAAAGATCGGGGCCGTAAAACATCCTATGATCAATATCATTGCCAAAAGAGCTTTTTTCATGATTTCTTTTTCTCCTCGTGATTTATTCCGCAATTTTAGAAATCAATTGTAAAATATAGGGAGAAAATTGTCTACTGGACTTTAGTCCTATTGAAAAAAAGGGAACGGTTCATAAAAAAAAATAGAACCGTCCCCTTTATTAAAAAGCAAAACCAAGGATAAACTTGAAGCTCGAATATTTGTATTCCAACCCAGATAACATGTCTTCAAGGAATTTTTTCGCCACCAAAGCCTCTTCTCCTCTGACTGGCCTCGCCATGCGGCTTCCATAAGCATATCCTATACCCAGGGTGAAGGATAGGTCGCCCAGGATGAAGTCTGTTCCTGCCATCACGTGATAGATGTCCCAGCTCGAGGTGGATAGGTTGGTATCGCTGTCTGAACTGATCGCAGAGAAATCAGTCGTGAAACTGGCATAGGTCTTGAATTTCGGATTAAATATGTACTCGATTCCGACACCAAAATTTAGCACACTGTCGAGTTCGTGTGTGATGTTAAAAGATATCGCTTCCTCTGTGCTCTGAATGATGAAACCTTCTCCGCTTATCACATCATATCTTGCCATACCTGCAAACCATTCTGCACTCCCGTACAGCCGGACATTGTCGAACTTGTATGTTAATCCTAGACCTAGAGAAATAGGAGTTTTATAATTGGCATCGAGCTTCTCTTGATAATTGGCTGCCAGATAGTCGTCTTTTATGTTGTCTTCATTCAAATCGATTCCAACTATTGTCGTGTTGAATCCCGTGTTTCCGCTTCCCATGATTTTGATACTAGGGGTAGTGAGAGTCAGCCCCAGAGTGATCCTGTCGAGATCAAAGGCCGCACCCATTTTCCAGAGTAGACGATAATTGACATACTTGAACTCACGTCCGCTGAGCACCAAGGATATTTTGCTGCCAGATGTGAGCGCTTCGGCCAATGTTTGGGCATTGACCGCATGGGTGCGAACGAGTAGATAAGGGCTGATTCCGATGCCTATGGTTTCTGTGAGCTTATAAGCCCAAGTGAGTCCGAACCAGGACTCAGTCAGTTTGATATTCAATCGAATATCGTTCGTTAGATCTTCAAGGCCAGGAGCTGGAAGGACATCGCGAGCGCTGGTGAACGATCCGGCAAGCCCTGTTGAAACTTGATGCCGGGTCAAAAAAGAATAGCCTACCCAGTGATTCCCGTTCCCCTTGACAGATAAAGTTCCTGCCAGGAGTGAGGGTGCGGGCCCTAAACTTGCAGTGCTGATGTCGATGTCTTCCCGGCCGGATCGGCTTAGTTTTACGCCTGGATAATGAAAAACTTTTGCCGCCTCTATGGTTGCTGGCTTGTCGACCAAGACAACGCCTCCCGGGTTGTAATACGTTCCGCTCAGGTCCAAAACACTGCCTATCACCGCTCCCCCAAGCAACGTCGACCGCGTCCCATACTGATGCGTCCAGTAGTTCGCATCCTGCGCTATTAACGGGGTCAGACCGAGACAAGTTATTGATAATAGTGAAGTTAGACAGAAAATCATATGTTTTTTTAGCCTTAAACCACTCATTTTACCCTCAAAAACATTAACTTAATAATTATAGGCAACGTCGTCAATCGGACTTTAGTCCTATAAAATCAATCTTTACTTTATTTACTTTTTAATCTAAAAGCAAATGACTCCAGCGCATTTCACTCCTTTTTTATATGTGTTGAAGTTATTGACAATTCAATAATTATAAGAGATGCTAAAACATAATGATGAGAGGAGAACATGATGGTTTTTAAAAAAAATCGGGTTTTCGTGATATCGGTTGGTTTTCTTTGGGTAGCAATTCTTTTTCTTTTATCGATGAATATGATGGCGCAAGAGAAATCCAAAGAAATCGAGAGGGTTGTGGATGCTGTCGAGGTATTTAAAAGACTTGTCAACATCCCTGAGGAGGGAATACCAGAGGCTCTCTTGAGCAAGGCGGAAGCAATTGCTGTAATACCCGGCTTCTGGAAGGCGGCTTGGGGGATCGGCGGCAGGCATGGGAAAGGAGTGATTCTTGTGAGGAAAACAGAAAGGGAGTGGAGCTATCCTGCCTTCATCAGCATGACCGGGGGCAGCGTTGGATTCCAGATCGGCGTTCAGAGAGCGGATGTCATACTGGTTTTTAAGAACAAACGGAGCGTAAAAAACATCGCCGAAGGAAAATTCACCTTAGGGGCCGACGTTGGACTTGCTGCTGGTCCTGTTGGTCGAAAGGGTGAAGCGAGCACGGACATTGCATTCAAGGACGAGATCTACTCCTATTCGGAGAGCAAAGGGCTGTTTGCCGGCATCTCCATCGAAGGGGCATCTCTTTCCATGGACAATGATGCCAACGCTCTTTTCTACAGGGATTTCAACCTCAGCGTCGAGGATATTTTAACAAAGGACAAGATCGAGGCCCCTTCTATTGCCGAGGTGCTTAGAAAGACGATCGCTGAGTTCACCCACTAGATAGAAACGGGGCTCTATTCCTTATCAAAGGGAAACACCACTTTAAAGTCTTTGCTGATGTAAATGACAGTCCATTTGTGTTCTTCTGCAAGTTCAAGCGCTTTTTCCGTTCCCTTTGTATAGGAATATTCCCTCTCCTCATCGTCGTGATGGAGCAAGAGATTGAGATAAGGGAGATCCTGCCTTGCTGTATACTGCAGCATCTCGATATCTCCATCTGAGTTCCCAAAGGCCAGAATCGGTTGTCTTCCGATATGGAGCAGAATGTTGACTGGCTTGACTTCTTTATCGTTGAATGAGTTCAACTCGGCTTTCCTGTAAAATACGGGTCCTTGGGGTGTATCCTTGAATTCCATTTCCACGCTGGAGCCAATGACACGTTCGGGTGGAATGCCATAGACTTCTTCAGAAAAAATGCGCATGAATTCGACGCCGCCGCCGGAACAAATCCACGTCTGAAAATCATTCTCATGCAAATAATCGAGGAGCTCGAGCATGGGCTGGTACACACACTCTGTGTACAACCGGTTGAAACGAGAATGCTTTTCTGTGCCGAGCCAATCCTCGGCCTTTTTGACGAACTCTTCATTGGTCATGTCGACATGAGTGCCGATCAATCCTGAGAGTAAATCTTCATGCGAGAATTTGGCAATGGCTTCTTTTTCTCCCGAGAGAATCGCTCGGAAAGGCTCTTTTTCTTTAAGGGAAGGATCGGCCTCGACCATTTCTTTGACCAGGTCAAAAGCAAAGAGGACTTGAAAATAAAGGGGCTTTTCTGCCCAGAGAGTGCCGTCGTTGTCAAAAGTTGCAATGCGT
The DNA here is from genome assembly GCA_020348385.1 of Candidatus Aminicenantota bacterium. Lineage (GTDB taxonomy): Bacteria > Acidobacteriota > Aminicenantia > Aminicenantales > Aminicenantaceae. The sequence goes on from CP070750.1 coordinate 840,004, forward strand.
TGTTCGGGAGACACATATTTGGAGCTATCTGGATTTGTGACCTCTTCGACAAATTGGATAATTTGCTGCTTGGCAACGCCCTCATTCCAGGAAGGCAACGGATCGAAATCGGTCGCCTGAGGCTGATTCGAACAAGCCAATGCAGAAATAAAGGCAGCAAAAACCAAAAAACTTGTGAATTGTTTGGAAATAATCCCGCTGCTTTTTGACATTCTTCCTCTCCTAACTGTCAAGTGATATGTCAATCTTTTTATTCCTCTGCTTCGGCAGATTTGATGAATGGGAAACTCACGAAAACTTGGAAAGCTGAATTTTTGATGGAATCTCCTGGATTGTCCTTCAAGATATCAGACAAGCCCATCTGATACCTCGTATGGATGACAAGGCCTTTCCCTCCCCTCGCGTTCGACAGGGAAATGGAAGCCTCGAAAACCACCCCATAGTCAAGAGAACGGAGATCGGGCTTGATGTTGTCCTCGAAGCTCAAGTCGTCTTGGTTGAACACTTCAGCCTTGAAGACGTCGGTTGCAGAGGTCAAAATACTCAAATAGGGTCCTGCTCCAACGCTCAAGCGTTCATTCACGTGGTATTTCGCCACCACCGGGATGTCGATGTAATTCAATGCCCTTACCGTGTTCGGTGAGTTTTGGAGAAGGGCATCCAGGGAGGAATTGCCTGTCGGTCTGAGCGGGATATTTTTGGCTCCTTTGGGAGATAGGGGGGCGAACTCAGGGACGAGGGAAAATTTTTCGTTGATTTTGATCGTGGCCAGCAATCCGAAATTGAATCCTGAATATGTCTTCGTGTCGTCGATCCCCGAAAGGCTGGCGAAATTCCCTCCGGCCTTGATACTGAAATAAAAATTCTCTGAAGCGACTTTGTCTCCGAGTAGTAACACCAAAAGCGCTGCTTGGGAATGGGCCATCTGGACTGAGAACAGCACCAGAATCAGCAGGATAACGAGTTTTTTCATGATAATTCTCCTTTTTTCCGTATATTGTATCTTAATCTTTGTAATCTAAATGTCAATTATTTTGGAATTTTAGACAATCATGCGCGACATTCAAATTTACGCCATCGTCGGTTTTTAATTGTGAACCTAGCGTCCACCCCAGCGGTACTGGTAAGAGCAGATGAGACTGTCGAAATCAGCTCCATACCGGGTGGTTACTCCGGAACTGAAGGACATCGTGATGGCATGCCCGCCAGAAATGGGAACAGCGAGCGTCAACCCAAACCGGCTGTTGTTTTGTGGATTCTTCATCCCGTTGCCGTTCAAGAAGGTTTCACCGCCCCAATTCCTGCCAAATGAGGTGGCGAACCAAAAGCCGCGCCGAAATTTGTAGGCCAGATGCATCTGTAGCGTATAAAGAGATTTCTGCCATAGGGTGTTGCCCCCGAAAAAATCAGCATTCCTGCTGAAATACGCAGCGCTGAGGGACGTCTCGACGATCCACCTCCCCAGGTGCAGTGAAGCTCCGACTTTCGGCTTGAACATCCATCGGTTTGTACCGAGATTGACCAGCTTATCGCCATCATACTGTCCTAGGGGCAATCGCATCTGTATACTGGCACCGGCGATGAATGTTTCCTTGAATTTGATGTATTCCCGGCCATATAGGGCAGGCGCTCCGATAAAATTTATGCCCAACCGCACCAATGGATCTCCAAAACCGGTCCGTTTCACTCTGGCCCCCTGCCCTTCCACCGTCGCTTCCCAGGATCCATGGCCTATGGGAACCACTATATCGAACTTAGCCAGCCTTCCGAAAAAGTTGAGGGTGGTCGCATAGGCCAGTGTAAAAGTATTGGCTATGGCTTTGGGGTCTTCGATCGGCAAAGCCGGATCGAGAAGCACGTTCCCTGACGAATAGGCATAGGCTAGAATAAAAATGTTCATCTTGATTGGAGCAGGGGCTTGAGCTCTGGGTTCCAATTCCTGTGCAATCCCTTCGTGAGGGAAAAGAGAGCAAAGAATCAGCAGCAGAAGAATATAAGCATAGGATCGGCTTGGCATTACTTTTTTTATTTATATTAAAGAAATATTAGACTGTCAACTTCCAGTGTTTATAAAATCAGGTTCCCAAAGTTTCTGTATCGATTTTGCCGTTTCTCAATTTTCTTATTCTCCAAAGGAAAAAAGTGGATGAGCATGGAGGCCTAAAATCCAATAGACAACCCTTGTCTTTCTTTCTTATAATAGTTTAAATAATTTTATGCTTAGAAGACGAACTAGACTCTCGCTTGGGCTGATCGTCATGATCAGCCTGGCGTCATTTGTGATTTCTCCGGCCGCTCAGGCACAAGCTCTGGAGCCGAGGTTGTATTCCAACCTTCCTGCCAAGATGAATTTTCTGATCGTCGGCTACGGCTACTCTCAGGGAGATGTTTTGGTCGATCCCACCCTCCCGATAGAGGATATCAATGCCCGTATCCACTTGCCGATTCTTGCATACGTACGCTCGCTAAACATCCTGGGTCATAGCGGCAAGCTCGATGTCGTGCTTCCCTTTGCCTGGCTTTCGGGGAGCGGTAAGGTCGAAGGCGGAGATCAAACCTTAAGACGAAAGATTTCTGGTTTTGGCGATCCTCTTGTTCGGTTCACGGTAAACCTTCATGGGGCACCGGCGCTCCCTCTAAAAGAGTTTGTTGCCTACAGGCAAAAAACCGTTGTGGGTTTCAGCTTCCAGGCCTCTGTGCCTCTCGGCCAATACGATCCTTCCAAGCTGGGAAACATCGGTACGAATCGTTGGATGTTCAAGCCAGAAATCGGGCTTTCCCAAGCACTGGGGCGTTGGATTCTCGAAGCATCTGCCGCTGTGAACTTCTATTCGACAAACGATAATTTCTGGGGAGGTAAGGTACGCAAGCAGAATCCCATCCTATCCGTTCAAGGGCATGCCATCTACAATTTTCGATCGGGAGCATGGACGGCGCTGGACATCACCTATTACCGCGGCGGTCGGACAACAGTCGACGGAGAAGCCAAAAATGATTTGCAGACAAACTGGCGATTAGGAGCGACTCTGGCTCTGCCCATAAATCGCAGAAACTCGATCAAGTTTTACGGAAGTACCGGCCTGTACACGCGGACAGGGACGAATTTCGATGCGGTCGGCATGGCTTGGCAATACCGATGGGGTGGAGGCTTCTGAGGTCTTTAGCGCACGCTTTGTACGACATCACGGGCTTAAGTTCCTTTTAGCTGCTTGAGGAGTTCTTCTAGCTTCTGGCGGTGGGATTCCCAAGATTCATATAATCCTCCAATCCGGTGCTTGAGCTCGGCATAGTCTTTGTTCAACCGGCTGATGTCCGTTCTATCCTGGTAGGTCTCAGGATCAGCCAGTTTTGTTTCGATTTCTCTGAAATGGGATTCGGATTCCTCGATATCCTTTTCGATTCTGGCGATGACATTCTTTAGACGGTTCCGCTCACGGCTCACCTCCTGACGGGCTTCGGCTTCCTGCCGTTTTTGTTCCTTTTTTTTCCGTCCAGGCGCCTCGAGGTTCTGAGGTTGGTCTTTTTCGTTTTGGTATTCGGTTGAGTCCGGTTCCTGTTCACGCTTCCACAGATAATAGGAATAATTGCCGCTATATTCATCCAGGCTTCTGTCCTTGAGTTCGATGACCCTGTTCACCAATGTGTCAAGGAAATAGCGATCATGGGAGATGAGCAGCAGGGTGCCGTCGTAATAACCCAGGGCCTCTTCCAACGCTTCCCGCGCTGTGATGTCAAGGTGTGTGGTGGGTTCGTCCATGATCAGAAAATTGACTGGCGAGAGCAGTATCTTTGCCAAAGACACTCGTGCCTTTTCTCCGCCGGATAAGACCTTTATCTTTCTATCGATTTCATGGTCACCGAATTGAAAGATTCCCAGCGCTTGGCGGATTTTGGTGATGAGTCCTGTGGCGGCAGTGGATGCCACTTCGTCGAAGACCGTGTTGTCCGGATGCAGGGCCTGGATCTGATGCTGGGCATAAAGTCCGACCTGCACCTTTTTTCCCAACCGGAGGAATCCTTGTTGTGGCTTAAGTTCTCCCGCGATCAGTCGGACCAAGGTGGTCTTTCCTGCCCCGTTGACGCCAACCAGTGCGATCTTATCCCCTCGGGAGATATGGAGGTCGATTTTCTCCAAAACCCAATCCTTCTGGTACCGGAAACTCATATTTTCAACAAATAGCACATCTTTGTAGCCAGGTGTTTCGACTTGGATTGCAAAATCAAGACGTCTAGGAGCAGGCGGAATTTCGATCGTCTCCATCTTTTCCAGCATTTTTATCCGGCTCTGGACCTGGGAAGCTCTTCTTTTATCGCTCCGGTATTTGTTGATGAAGCGGGTGATACGCTCCCGTTCTAAGACTTGCTCATCTCGCCGTTTCCACAAGAGCCGGAGCTTCTCCTGCTTCTGCTTCTCGAAGAAGTGATAATTTCCTCGGTAGCGGGTGAGTTCGCCGCGGTCCAGCTCGTAGATCTCGTGGGCAAGCCGGTCGATGAAAAACCGGTCATGGGAGACGATGACGATGCTGCCCTTGTAGCCCAGAAGATATTGTTCCAGCCATTCCATCGAGGGGATATCCAGGTGGTTGGTGGGCTCGTCCAGGAGGAGCAGGTCGGGATTTAGGAGAAGAAGCTGAGCAATATAAACCCGCATGCACCATCCTCCGCTCATCTCGGTGAAATCCGCATGAAATTGGTTCTCTTCGAAACCTAGGCCGGAAAGGATTTTTTTGGCTGCCCCTTCGATGGTGTAGCCCCCCAGATCTTGATAACGCTGTTCCAGAGGACCCAACTTTTTAAGCAGGATCTCGTTTTCTTTATCCACCTCCAGAGCTGTGTGAAGGTTGTGGATCTTGTGCTCTAGCCTCTGGATTTCTGGAATTCCTGCCAGGGCGTTCTCCAGGACAGTTCCACGACCCAATACGATCTCTTCCTGGGGGAGGTAGCCGATGGTGTAGTTCCGTGGTCTGGTAATGGTTCCTGCATGAGGTTCGATCTCACCTGTCAAGATGCGTAATAGGGTAGTCTTTCCGGATCCATTAGGCCCGACAAGAACGAAACGCTTTTCAGGCTGAAGATTCCAGTCAACAGCTGCTATGAGATCCCTGTCTCCGATTGAGTAATGGAGGTTTCGAACCTGAAGCATTATCTGTCCTCAACGGACAACAATCATATCATATTTTCTACTCTATCCAGTTCTCTATTTTCAAGCGGGGAATATCCTGGAAGTGACGGACATTTCCGGAAACAAGAATGAATCCATGCTGGAGGGCGATAGAAGCGATTCTCAAGTCGGGTTCACTCTTATGGGTTCCTTTTTTCTCCAGCTTTGCCTTAAGTTTCCCATAGACCTTGGCACTTTTTTCGTCGAAGGGAAGAATTTTGACATTCGGGAAGACCGCTTCTTCAAAAGCTCTAAGGATGATATCTTTGTTCGGTGATCGATGGGCTCCATAATAGATTTCTGCCGAGTTGATAGAAGTCGTGTATTGAAATTCTAAAGAAAGGCTGCTGAGCTTCTCAAGGAGCAGGGGAGCTGGACGGCTCTTGACGATATTGCTCAGAGTGTCCGTATCAAAAACATACATCAGAGGGGAACCCGGCGGGATGTTTCTTCTTTTCTCTTCTCATAAATCGATTCTGTCATCTTGTCGATTTCCTCATCTAAGTCGGCTAAAACGCCGTTAGCCATGATGAGACCTTTTTTTCCCTGGTTATTCAGTCTTTCATATTCCTCGATGGGCAATATGACAACCGCTGGTTTTCCTTTTCGAGTGATAGAAATTTTTTCTTTCGAGACACAAATGCGGTTGATAAGCTCAGATAGCTTGGCTTTGGCTTCTGTTATCGTAACAACCTCCTTCATGAAAACCTCCTCAATTAATATAGTCTAATAGACTATTATTGTCAATGGAAGTCTTTCTTATCTTCATAAAACTTATCTAGTTTTAAGCGACTGGGTTATCCCATAGAATAACGAAATGACACCTGAGAAATTCTCACTCTCAGGCCTCTTTAGTTAATATTAATCTATTATTTTTGGAGAAATATCTCTTTCTCGTGATGCAGAACTGTGAGAAGAAAAATGGATCTGCTTACTTAGGCTGGGTTTTATAGGTTTCGACAGCCTGCTGAAGGTTGAAGAACATGCGTTCGCGGCCGAGAGTTTTCCCCAAAGAAGAGCGTTCGATCACTTTGAGCGGCTCGGGATTTAGCGCGGCCAGCCAGAGTGTGATGTTTCCCTCGCGAAGTTTCTCCTCGAATTCAGTCAGCATTTTTAAAGCTGTGTATTCGATATCGGGAACAGCACCAAAATCGAAAACCAGAACCTGGAGAGATGTTTCGTGGATCAGTTCCCAGAGTCGGCCGCCTATCCTTGGTGCACTGGCAAAGGTCATGCGCCCTTCGGTTCGCACGATAAGCAGACCGGGGAAAGTCTCGTCATCAGGGTGTTTACTCGAGAGAGGCCGGAAAATGTCGGTACCCGGTTTTCTGCCCATCGCATAAATGGGTGGATGATTGGCTTGGTACAACAGCATCAGGAGGGAAATAGCCACGGCGATCAGAATTCCAGGCAGTGTGCCCAGGATCACGACTCCGGCAAAGGCAATCAAGGCCCACCAGAGTTCCATGTGCCGGATGCGCGCGATGGCGCGGAAATCCTTCGGACTCAGGAGCCCCATTGTCGTGGCCACCACAACAGCAGCCAGCGTGGCTTGGGGCATCAAGGCGACCAGAGGTGCCAAGAACAGTAGGACAGCCACAACCATGACTACGGTCACGAGTTCGGCCAGTTGAGAACGGGCTCCAGCTTGTGAGTTCACGGCTGTTTGGGAGGTTCCTCCGCCTGAGGGCATGGCTTGGAAAAGTCCGCCGGCAAGGTTCGCCAGGCCGAGCGCGCGCAGTTCCTGGTTTGCGTCAGGATGTGGATCGCCGTGCCGGACAAAGGCCTTTCCGGCTGCGACAGATTCTGTGAAGGCCATCAGTGCGATACCGAGCGCACCGGGCCATAATTTTCCGACCATAGACAAGTCAGGCAGCGCAAATGCGGGAAGACCGCCAGAGATGCTTCCGATCAACTCCACGCCCGCCTGTTTCAAGCTCAAAAGGGCTGCCGCTCCGATCCCCAAAACCACAGCGAATAGCGGCGCCGGAAATCGAGGCAGGAAATGCTCAAAACCGAAAATCAGCACGAGTGTGATGAGTCCTAGGATCAAAGTCGGTATGACAGATTCGGGAATGTGGTTGGCTATGGAAAAAAGATCCCGGAAAAATCCCGTCTTTACGATGTGGAAACCCAGAAGCTTAGGAAGTTGATCCACGATGATGACAAGGCCGATCCCGGCCTTGAAGCCGGTAAGCACGGGATCAGAGATAAAGTAGGCGATGAATCCCAGCCGCAGAATCCCGGCCAACAATAGAAATCCGCCGACAAGAACCGCCAGTGTAGCGGCGGCCGCTGCCCGATCAGCCGGGCTGCCCCCGGCTGTCACCAGAGCCAGTTGACCGGTCACGAGGATGGCGATGGTGGTGGTGGTGCTCACGCTGAGGATTTTTGAAGTCCCCATCAGGGCATAAATGATCATCGGAATGAATGCCGCGTACAATCCGGTTTCGACCGGCAGTCCGGCGATGGTGGCAAAAGCCATCGCTTTCGGGATGATAACTGCGGCTGTTGTCAGGCCAGCGAGAACGTCGGGTCGCAGCCACGCTTTGGGATAGGTCTTCAGCCAACCGAGGAAAGGAAGAAATTTTTCCATGTAAACGCCTAGCTATAATTTTTTTCGACTTTAATGAAAGGGATGCTGCGCCTGGTGAATTGTACCGGGCGCAGCATCCCGTTTAGAACGTTAATATCAACTCAGTGACGGTTTAGTGATGTCCGCCGCCGCCCGCATCATCTAGTTGTTTCATCACTGCGTCCAGGTTGAATGAAGCTGGCTTCTGACGCGGCGGGAATTTGACGAAGGCATCAATCTCTTTCGCCACCAAGGCCTGCATCCCGTAAATCAGGAAAGCGTGGTCGAAGATCCAGTCCCAGTAGGTGTTCGAATTCTCATCCGCCCGCTCGAACGGGTCGCGCCGCAGGTTGAACATCTTCGGCAGGCGCAAACTCACGAACGGCTCCGCCCAGCACTGCATTCGCTTGGCCCGCTGTTCCATGAGCACTATCTTCCAGTCGCCCATCCGGATGCCTAAGATATCACCGTCATCACTGACGTAGAAGAAGGATTTCCTGGGGCTTTCATTCACCTCACCGGTCAGGTAAGGCAGCATGTTGTGGCCGTCGATATGGACCTTGTAGGTCATATCGCCAACCTTGTGACCATTGAGCAGCTTCTCGCTAATCTCCGGCTCACCGGCAGCGGCCAGGAGGGTGGGTAGCCAGTCCTGGTGAGACACGATGCCGTTCACGACCGAGCCCGCCTTGATCTTGCCCGGCCAGCGCAAGAATGCCGGAACGCGCCAGCCGCCTTCCCAGTTCGTGTTCTTCTCGGCCCGGAACGGCGTGATGCCGGCATCCGGCCAGCTGTTGTAGTGGGGGCCGTTGTCGGTGGAGTACATGACGATGGTGTTGTCGGCGATGCCGAGGTCGTCGAG
>CP070750.1:848701-869306 GCA_020348385.1 Candidatus Aminicenantota bacterium
GGGTCAGCATCCTTCCAGAGGTCGAGGAATTTCTCGTAGTAATCTATAATTTTATAATTCCAGCATTTTTGGTGAATTTTCGGCGGGTTTTGCGCTTAATATCCCGGACTATGGATTCAGGTGAGGCTTTTGTTTTGACACTCATTGATATCTCCTTGCTTGGTTTTATTATACGCAATCCATAACTTAGAAAATATCATGCCGTGTCCAAATCTTGCTGACGTCAAATACACTTGGGATTGGGATAGCAAAAACTCAGTTTCTTTTAAGGAATAAAGTATAGGGGAATAACACTGCAAATTGACATCATTTAAAAGTCTTAAAACTCAACAAGATCGTCGCTTAGAATCGCCCTGATAGAGGAGGTTGATACTTAAAGTGTTGATAAATAACGACTTATGGGTATTTAGAGCGTAACGAAAGCCCATGGGCTAAGTTATTGATAGGAGGGGACTTACGGGGTGTTCCATGTGAGGCATACCGTTGGGTTCATTTATCATTAAATGTCCTTAAATGGGCTTTAATGTACTTGGAAAGAATAGAAATACAACAGGCCTTATAAGATGTCATAGAGAATTACCTGGGGAAAAAAATTTAAGCATATTCCGAAATGGGAAGCTGTAGCCGAACAACAAGAAGTAACCACTACTACAAAATGAAATAATAAAACTTAGTTAATATTGTTACGATCATACTATTTCTAACATCTAAAAAATTTACTTTCTAAGAATGATTATGATACTATTGACTTGCAAAGAATGTGACTGTCAGCAAAACTGATCAAGATGTAAAACTTCAAACTTAGTATTGGCTAATAATGCAAAAGCAAAACAATAGGATTAAAGGGAGTGGGTTTTGGTGGAAATTTTTTCTAGTTGCAACTATCTTGTCGGGTTTGGCCGGACTTCTATATATATCAGATGAGTTTATTTTTAAGAAAAAAATACTCACCGCTGTGATCACTTTAAAAATTCCCGTTTATACAATTCCAATTTTTTTGATTCTTTTGATTCTATCGATTTTGGTATACATCAAGTTGAAGGCAAGGGAAGAAAGTAAAATAAAAAGTGAAAAGGATGTAGAGAAACTTCATCTTAACCTGCTCGGAATAGTTCCTAGCTTACCAAGAGAGGGAATTGAAGTTGAAAGCGAAAAGAGTCAAGAACCATTCTCAGAGATAAAAAGGGGGGAGGAATCTAAAGTAAAACAGATAGAATTAGCAAATCATTACTATCCCGCTATGTCGATCTCTGAATTTTACAGAACAATAAGGACTTCAATTATGTTCTCGCACTTAGACCGTACAAATTCCGTGAGGAATATTGTTATTATAAGTGCGAATCGTATGGAGGGAAGAAGTTCAATAATAGCAAATTTAGCTGTTTCATTCGCTGAAATGGGAGAAAAGGTTCTTGTTGTAGGAACAGATTTAAGGAATCCTCGTCTTCACCAGATATTCAAAGTAAAAAAGTCTCCTGGCTTAAACAGGTTTTTACGTGGAAAAATCACTCTCAAGGAAGCATTTAGAAAAACATCCATAAAAAATATATATCTGCTTCCATCGGGCGCCCGCTTCCAAGATCCCCTCGCTTTACTCGGCGGATTATGGATGTTTAATTTAATGGAAGAAGTTAAGGCGGGGGGGTTTGATTACATTTTTTATGATACTCCACCTATGCTAGATGTTGCTGATGCCTCAATTGTATCTAGCTATGCAGATTGTGCAATACTTGTTATTAGTGCAGGGCTTTCAAATCAGAAAGAAATTAAAAGAGTCCTTAATATATTGGAGCAGAAAAGAGCAAGAATTCTTGGTGTAATACTAAATAACGCCATGATAAAAGAGAAGGATTATCCATCATATTTTTTTAGATAGCTTTCTAAATATTGGCAATTAATCATAATCGGGAAAAAGCTTAACTAATGCCTTAATACCGCCCCAAAAAATCTCGCCATTGACAACCTCACAACATCATGCTTAAATTTAAAAAGGCAAAAGAGGAGGCGACGGGGCCTCCGCCACTACTCCACTTGGAGGTTGCTATGTTCAGCAACATTTTGACGGGGGCGCGCTCCTGAGTTATTCCTAAATGGTTCATCTGGACATATAAGGCATCACATTCTCTTTCGTTCAGACCCAAATAGGAAACAAAGGGAGGCAAATACCGTCGGCCCTAAAAGCCTTTGTGAGTCGGGCTTGGTGGCTAACCGAACGGCGCGCCTCTTCTTAAGACTTTTTGAAATCTTTTATCCAAAATCACACAAAAATGATCCCGCCTAAATAAACATATATCCCGTGTGCCAAATAAACTGTAAAATTGCTGAAACTATGGGTCTAAAATACATAGGACATACCTGCACATCTTAAAAAATGTGGACAATTTGTGGACAAAATCACTTAAAATGGCTCAGTTTTGTTGACTCAGGCTAAAACACAGAATAAGGAAAAACGGCTGATTCCTCGGGAAAGACTGGTGCCGGAGGAGGGAGTCGAACCCACACTCACCGTGAAGTGAACTGGATTTTGAGTCCAGCGCGTCTGCCAATTTCGCCACTCCGGCATGCAGGAAAGCGAAGGGAATTATACCACATCCCTACCCTGTCAACAATATAAATTAGTGGCCGAAGCAGGGATTGACCACGTTGCTGAAAACCGAGCCAAAGGTGTAGGTGAATCTCAAAGAAATGTGGTTTCCGATGCGGAAAAAATTTAGAAAGAGATGCTGATGCTTCTTCCCCCAGTCCCGAAACGGGGATTGACAACCTTGCTCTTCAGAGACCCGAACGTGTAGCTCAGCCCGACTGACATGCTGTAAGTATAGCCTGTCGCCAGTTGCTTCTGCCGTAAAAGGACTTCTTCCAAGGACAATTCTCCCCGGGGCAAGGAAAGTTGATCTCGGATTCTGGAATACCTTCCGTATATGTTGAAGTTAAGACCCTTGACGAGCCTAAGAAACAGTTCTCCATTCAATCAGATCCTGTTTTTGCTAAAATCATGGAAATAATGAGAGCCTTCCAACGATGCACTTGCTGTGCCCCATTTTTTCTTCACTTCAAAGGCCATTTCCAAGGATTGCTGCCACAAATTCTCATAGGTTTTCTCGTATATCGTCTATTCCCTGTACCGGATAGATTTGTAGTTAAACCTGTACTGGAAACGGAGTTGATGGGTCGTGGATTCTGAGTACGGGAACAAATTATAATCGATAGCCGGGGCAGGATTTAGGCTGAGCTCGATATTGCTGTAAGTGGAAGAGGTAGCGGCAAAATAGCCTCCGACCGACCAGTGCTCGCTAATGCTCTTGACTATAAGTCCGTTGTAATTTTGGCTGTCGGATTCACTCTTGATGACCTCATCATCGAATTTGAATTCGCTGTCGTGAATATAAGCAGACAAGGACATCCGGATTTTTAGCTCAGGGGTCACACGGTTGGCAGAAAAAGAACCGCTCAGCATACCGCTTTTGTAGCTCTCTTCCCCATTCATTAATGTATCGGCGCTGATGCTGAACACCCAATAATTTCACTTGTCCTTGAAAGCTGTCTCTTGAGCCACGTCACGGTAGGATATGCGGATTCGCCGGGAAATCGGCGTTTTGGCAACAAAACTCATTAAACCTAACTTGAGGGCTTTAGCCATGCCCTCTCGGATCTCATCTTCTGTGTCCGTCGATTCTGTGAAGTACTTTTGGGTGTCATCGATTCCTTCAAACTTGTTCTATCCGATAAAAGCGAGGGTGTATTCTCTGCCTCCTGCACCAGTGCGGAGAGATGTCACCAATACATGGATATCTGCTTCTTTGCGGTCACGGACATAATTGACAAATGTGATTTCGGTCCGGATGTGATCGATATCACACATTCCACAATCGATAAAAACCTTGGGCGCTGTTTTTTTCAGATCCTCGATATCAGTCATGTATTCCTGGGAGAATGAGGGTAAAGTAGAAAGAACGCAGATGAGATACAACCCGAACAATAAATGCAGAATCATTTTTTGCACTTTTTTCTTTCCTTTACTTGTAGTCATACGCATTTAATCTTAGATACTATATACTCCCAATTTACGGATTATGTTGTCTTTAGTTATTTCTTCCATTCTTTAATACAATCGGTGAGCGGTATTATTCCGGGGGCATTGACCTTTTAAGCCGAATCTGGTAAAAATCTGTGACAAAAGTCCTGTGAGAAAAGACAAAAAGAACCTTATCGCCGTCGTCGACCGTTTTGCACGGAAAAACGTGGCGGTCTGGGGGGATTTAATCCTGGATGAATACATATACGGGACGACGCGCCGGATATCGAGGGAAGCCCCTGTGCTCATCCTCAGTCATAAGGCGAAGGAATTATCTTTAGGGGGAGGGGGAAATGCACTCCTCAACCTGAGTGCGCTGGGAGCAAACCCAATCCCCGTGGGTATTGTGGGTCAGGATGATGCAGGGAAGCGCATCCTGGAGATCCTCAAGCAAAAAAAAATATCCTCTGCTTTTCTGGTCAAAGAAAAAACCTACCGAACCCCGATCAAGACAAGGATACTGGCCGGTGAACATTCGACCCGGAAGCAACAGATTTTGCGGATCGATCAAGAAGCAAGAGTTCCCGAAACCATAGAGCTGAAACAGAAACTTGGGAGCGCTCTCCGTAAGGCAGCTAGCCAGACAGCTGCACTCTTAATCTCTGATTACAATTATTTCACCGTTCAGGAAGATGTCTTGAAAAAAATCCTCCCTGGATTAAAAAGGGCAAAAAAACCCGTCGTCCTAGATTCCCGCTTTCGTCTGTTTCAGTTCAAGGGGGTAACCATCATGACACCGAATGAGCCTGAGGTGGAACACGCCCTTCAAGTTGAATTGGACGATGACCAGAACATGGCTAACAAAGCAGGCCGACAGATACTTAGCAGAACAGGTGCCGAAGCGGTGTTGATCACCCGTGGTGCAAAAGGAATGGTGCTTTTCGAAAAACGGAAGCCGGCCTATTTGATCCCGATCTACGGGTCGAGCGACATCGTTGATGTGACAGGCGCAGGCGATACTGTGATCAGCGTCTTAACCTTGGCAGTGACATGCGGGGCAACATTCAGAGAGGCCGCTGTGCTCGCCAACTACGCAGGTGGCATTGTCGTCATGAAAAAAGGTACGGCTACCGTATCTCCTCAAGAACTCAAGGAGGCCATCCTTTCGGAACATTGAAAAAAATATATTCTCTCGACGAACTGACGACAATAATCGAAAAACATAAACAGGGTGGAGACCAGATCGTTCTTGCCAACGGATGTTTTGATCTGATCCACGCTGGACATATCCGTTACTTGAGGGAAAGCAAAAAGAAAGGTGATATTTTGATCGTGGCGCTGAACAGCGATTCTTCGGTTCGTAAACTTAAAGGCAAGGGGCGACCTATCCTGTTGGAGAAGGAAAGAGGGAAGATCATCGCCTCTTTTTACTTTGTGGATTATGTGATCTTTTTTGACGAGTTTAGGGTTGAGAGAGTACTTATAGCTTTGAAGCCGCATGTGCATGCCAAGGGCTCTGATTATACCGTGGATACAGTTCCAGAACGGGAAACAGTGAAAAATTATGGTGGTGAGATCGCCATAACAGGGGGACCTAAGATCAAATCAACTTCTGAAGTCATCCAAGAAATTGCCGCAAAATTCAAGAACGAAAAAGAATCGTGAAGCCATGGACCATTTTTTGATCATCCGGTTGAGCTCCCTCGGGGATGTGGTTCACACCCTTCCCGCTTTTTCAGCCCTGCGAAAAAAATTTCCCGATGCCCAGATCTCCTGGATCGTGGAAGAAAACGGAAAGGAAATTCTGGATCTTGTTCTGGGTTTGGACAAGATTGTGCCACTGAAACTTAAAAGGTGGAAGCTGGGTTCGCGTAAGTTCTGGCAGGAGTTCGTCAACCTGAAGAAGGAGATCCGGGACAAAGATCAAGTTGCAATCGATTTTCAAGGGTTGGTTAAATCAGGCTTCATTGCATACATTTCAGGAGCGAGGAGGCGGATCGGTTTTCATCGAAAGAACCTGAAGGAACGACAGGCCTCCCTATTCTACACAGAAAAACTCGAAGAGGTATCTGAAAAGGACCATGTGATCAGTAAGAACTTGAAGCTCCTTTCCCTTTTAGGGATCGAGGGTGGTGACTATGAATTCCCTCTACAGATTCCCGAAGAATCATCAACAACTGTCCAGATGATGATGGAAAATTTGGGGTACGAAACACAAAAAAAACTGGTGATTTTGAATGTGGGGGCTGCATGGGAAACAAAGAGATGGCATGCAGACCGATGGATTCAATTGATCGAAGAAATCAAAAACGATGACCATGAAATTTTTCCTGTTTTGCTTTGGGGCAACGAGGTGGAACTTGGACTGGCTAAAGAGGTAGGTCGAAAATCCGATGTTCCTCTGGTGCCTTCGCTATCATTGAAAGAGGTCATGGCATTGATAAAAAGGGCTGCTGTTTTGGTCAGCGGGGACACATTCGCCCTTCAGGCAGCCGGGGCTTTTTCTACGCCTATCGTAGGTCTGTTCGGGCCCACCACACCCAGCCGCAACGGCCCTTTCCGGGAACAGGACCGGGTTGTTTTTCATGAGCTGGAGTGCAGTCACTGCTACAAAAGGGTTTGTTCGCGGCTTGAGTGTTTGGATGAAATTACTCCCGAGGAAGTGGCGTCAGCGTGTCTGGAGATATTGAAGATGGGAAAAAATGCCTAAACAAGGACTGCTGAGGATTATTTACAAGTGGAGAGTCCGGGTCAGCCTTTTGTTCGTCGCCTTAGCCGTCGTGCTGGCAGAACCCAAGCTACTATCCATTCTGATTGGTGTAGGATTAACATTTATCGGGCTAATACTCAGAACATGGGCCTGCGGCCATTTGGAAAAAGAAAAAAAATTGACGACATCCGGTCCCTACCGTTATTCGCGAAATCCCTTGTATTTTGGAAATCTTTTGATCGGGTTGGGTGTGGTGATCGGGGCTCAATCCTGGTGGGTTATGGGATGTGCCTTTATGGTTTTTGTGATTTTTTATCCCGTAATAATCCTATCGGAAAAGCAAAAAATGGAGGAGCTTTTCCCTTTGGAATACCCAGAATACAAGAAGCTCGTTCCACTTTTTTTCCCCTCCTATTTCACGACATGGCCTCATCAAAACACACGATTCCGCTGGGCCCTGCACAAAAAAAATAGAGAATACAGGGCTATAATCGGCTCTACCCTATTTTGGATAATCATTACCGCAAAACTCCTCTTCTTCTGATTTCAGGAACGACACTCTGGACTCGAATTCTGATAAATTATTTGATATAGTCTTTTCGTGCCGACAAAAGAACGAGTCCAAAAAGTCGAACGTGTGCTTTCCCTGCGTCAACCGGATCTACGGATCGTATTGGAGGAAGTCACAAACACCCATAATGCCAGCGCTGTGGTCCGTACCTGTGACGCTGCTGGAATCCTGTATTTGGATATTATATCATCCACTGGCGAACCATTTCCCGTTAACGAAGCCATATCAACACGAGCAGAAAAATGGCTGCATTTCTCCAATTATCGGTCAACCAAAGAATGCCTGAGCCATCTCAAACAAAAGGGATTCAAAATCGCGGCTACGTGTTTGGGAGAAAAATCCGTCCCTCACACAGACATCGATTATACTCAGCCTTTGGCCGTTGTCTTCGGGAATGAGTCAGAGGGGATCTCTGAGGAAGCAAGGGACATGGCGGATTATGTGATTAAAATCCCGATGGTCGGGATGGCCCAAAGCCTGAATCTCTCTGTGTCTGTCGGGATCATCCTGTATGAAGCCATGAAGCAACGGATGGAAAAGGAGTTTTACAAAGAAAAGAGACTCTCCCATGAAGAGTTCAAAGCCTTCCTAAAAGCCTGGCTTGAGTAAATCTAGGGATCCTATATAGCCTGGATTATTTACAAGTCAAGGCCCTCCACCCCACCCTAGTATTAAAGGATGCAAGGCAGTGGCCCATGAAACTTTACAATAGTACCGCGAATGGGCTACAACGATGCTGGGGCAGTGATATTGACTTGCCCAAAGGGTAAAAACTGATGACATATGAATTAATATGTTTTTAGTTTTTGTTCGATTCTTTGATGATAATGTGTCAGCAGTTTTTACAAATAATTCAGGACAAAAAAAAAGGAAGGTCAGAGATTGCTCCCTGCCTTCCCTGTGAGATGGTAACAAGAGCGATTACACTCTTATCCCTTTGGATTTTTTCGTAGCATACCTCAATGTCTTGAACGTATCACTGTAATATCTCTGGGCATCTTTCTGCTGTTTTTCCCACTGCTTCTGCCATTGTTCGTTCATCTTTTTCTGGTTTTCCATATACTGCTTGTACTGATTCTCTCCCATTTTTTTATACGTCTCGGCCAACTTTTTGGACTGTTGCTGATAGGTGTCTTGGTAATCTCTCCAGAAATCCAGGTAATCTCCTGCATAGCCGAGCGTCTGCCATGATTCGCTCCGCTCTTCCTCATCTATTTCCACTTCGATTGTTCTCTTCTTTTTATTCCTGAGGTATTCGATCGTGATTTTGTCTCCCTTTTCTTTCTTCTGGATCAGATTGACCAAATCCTGTGAATGCTGCAATCGATTCCCATCAGCTGCGATGATGACATCGCCCACTTTCAAACCAGCTCTTTCCGCGGGGCCATCCTTATCGAGACTGGAAACAATGATGCCTGTGCCTTCATCGAGACCAAAAAACTCGGATAGCTCGGGAGTGAGTTCTTGAACACCTACGCCGATAAACTTGCGCTGTGAAAATCCGAACCGGAAAACATCCGGCCTGGCAAATCCCGGTGAGGGCATAACTTCAAATTTTCCCTTTGGCGCAAACAACGTGGGAAATTTGCGTTCAAAATCACTCCAAACACTCTCCTCGGTCAGCTCGCCCAGTTTGACTTTGACATCCTGGGTTTTTCCTTTGCGTTCGATCTTGATGGCGACGGTTTCGCCAGGTTTCCTCATCCGAATCATTTTCGCCAGCAACTCTGTGTCGACCACTTCTTCTCCATCAAACTCAATGACGATATCTCCTTCTTTAAGATCGGCGATTTCTGCCGGAGAATCCTTTTCCACTTCGATAATCTCTACCTTGTCTTCCTCATTCGCCCAGATTCTCACGCCCAACCAACCGCGCGCCACCTTTCCTTTTTCTTTTATCTCAGTCGCCACAAAATCCACGATATCCACAGGAGTCGCTACAGCCATACCAGACGCTGGAGCTTCGGCTTTGCTGAATACATATCCTGTTCCGACGACTTCTTTTTCCTGGAACGAAAATGCGATTGGCTGCTCATCCACATAGACTCCTCTGAGCAAACCGACCATTTCTCCCTGTCTGTTCACGACCGGACTTCCGCTCATCCCGCGTCCCACCCAAACATTCAGGCGGACTCTCTCATCAGCAACCGACGAGACAATACCTTGGGTGACCTGCGGTGTGTTCTCCGGCGAGATGCTGACAACGCCAATCCAGGCCCCGGGTGAAAGTTTCTCTGATTTAGCCATAGCTATCGGGGTAAGTTTTTTCTCTTTGGCTTGAATAACGGCCAGATGAGTCTCTGAATCCATTCCCAAAAATTCAGCCTCGACTCTCTCTCCGTCGGATGTGGTGATAAAAACTGCCTCATCTCGAGGAGAAATCAGGGCTGTGGTTACGATGTGGCCTTTGGTGTCGATCACGACGCCCGTAGCCACCTTTCTCATCAAGTTTCTCACTTCGACTTTGACAACACAGGGGAATACTTTTTGTGTCACTTCCTCAATCTGCGAACCACTGACAGGTGCGGCTTTCGCGCCCATGAAAAGCGGTATGGCAAATAGGAATACAGCCAGGCTGAAAATCGATTTCATTTTTCTGCTCATTTTGTCTGACCTCCTTAATATTTGATCGTTTGGCTAGTTTTATCGGAGCACTGCTCCAATAAATATATTGTCGGGGGCTCTTGTCTGCTAGTTCGCATCTCCCCCGAATAATCAACGCGCTCGATTATCGGAATAGTATCCATACCCCGGGGAGGCATTCTCCTCTCGAGATAGGCAGGGATCTCTCCCTCGAGGTCGGCAAATTCCGACGGCCCCCTCTGGGGAATGATGACAAAGTTGACTATGGCAAATACCGCTACCGCAGCGCTGAAAGCCCATGCCAACGATAGATGCAAAGTTCTTCGTCTTCCCTGTTTTGACTTCCTTTCATATAGAAGCTGCAGAACGTCCTGCTCAAAACTTTCGGGAGCTTTCACTCGCTGTATATTCTCGAAAATGTTATGTTCCTGCATTCCCAATCTCCTTCTCCCCTCTAAATTTTGTTTCGGATTTGCTGATTTCCAATTCTTTTTTGAGATGATTCCTCCCCCGGCTGATACGCGCCTTAATGGTTCCCAGGGGTTTTTTCAAAATTTCAGCGATCTCTTCCTGAGAAAATCCCTCGAGATCCTTCAGTATGACCGGTACTCTGTATCGTGGATGGAGGGAATCCAGGGCCTGTCTCAATTTTTTCGAAAGACCAGTATCTTCGGGATTCTCATTTGAGGAGGCCTTCTCGGAATAGCGATAATTCTCATCATCCAAAGAAACCATCGTCACCCGATGGGATTTTTTCATCTCTGTCTTGGCTAAGTTGGAGGCGATCGTGTAAATCCAGGACGAAAGAGGCGCAACGGGTTTGTATTTGTCGGCTTTAAAATAAACTCTCATAAATGTCTCTTGAGACAACTCCACAGCCACCTGATAATTACCGGTGATCTGCCACAGGAAATTGACTATTTTGTCTTTGTATCTTTTCACTATCTCTGAAAATGCCATTTCATCTCCAGCTTGGACCTGGCGCATCAGCTCTTGCTCCTCCATTCTCACCTTCCTAAAACTGTCCTTTTCCTGATTTCGTTGCATTTTATTCATGAGCTTAAGTTGCTTTATCTTGAACTCTTCAACTAGCCGATAAATCAAACATAACTATATGTCCTATAAATACTTACGCTATTATCTATTTTACCCCTAATATCCCTCAATGTAAAAAAGGGGATAAAAAAAGGGGACGGTTCTATTTTCGGGGATTCAATTTAGATAATAGCTAGAAAGCTTGGGACAGGTTACAAAGGTTCCAACTCGATCAGAGGTGTCTCGGAATCCACCAAATCACCAGCTTTAACATGGATCTCCTTGATCATGCTGTCCACAGAGGCCTTGATCTCGTTCTCCATCTTCATGGCTTCCACAATGGCCAGGGTTTGGTTCTTCCTCACCTCATCCTTCACTGAAACGCAAATTTTTATGACCTTACCAGGCATGGGCGCTTTTACCAGAAGCGTTCCCTCTGAGGTCTTTTCTTCTCCCTCGCGGAAACCTTCCACCTGTTCGGTCGGTTCCTTGATAACAAACTGCTGGCCGTCGATCAGGAAATAACGGCAATCTTTATCCCTTGCCGTGTATATCCGGAAGGAGACATCGTCGATCAATACAGAGATTTGGTGGGGAGAAATTTGCTGGATATCGGCCTCATATGTTTTTTCGCCGTCAGAAAAAATATAGAAACCTTCTTTTTTCTCAAGAGATATTTTCTGTAACACTTCGTTCAACAAGAATTCAAATTCCACTCTACTTTCCTCCTAAACGCCATTTCCCTAGCGAAAGCCAGGGAGAATATATCTCTTTTTTTGCCGTTTTGAGACCTTTTCCCGAAGTTGGCCCAGTCAAAGAATCGAAGGCTGCTACCAACAAAGCCAGCCTCCGTTTTTCTTCGGAATCCTTCTCTCCAGTCCAATCCGCAAAGTGATCTGGGATAAAACTTGTGGTAGTGTTTCCCTTGTGGAATTGAGGGTGTCCTATCAAATCTCTTAAAAAACGTATGCTCGTCTGCACTCCCAGAATAACATAGTCATCCAGAGCCTTGATCATTCTTTCGCAGGCGACTTCGCGATTTTCGGCCCAGACAATGAGCTTGGCCAGGATCGGATCGTAAAAGATCGGGACATCCCACCCGCTGTAGATCCCACAATCATGTCGAACGCCTGGACCGTGTGGCTCTTTGAAATACAGGATTTTCCCAGAAGAAGGTAAAAAATTATTGTGCGGATCTTCAGCATAGATCCGGCATTCTATGGCATGGCCTTTCTGTTCCATATCTTCTTGCCCGAAGGAAAGCATTTCTCCTGCGGCAATTTTTATCTGCTGGTGGACAAGATCTATACCTGTTGTCAATTCGGTGACTGGATGTTCCACCTGCAGCCGGGCGTTTACTTCCAGAAAATAGAAATTTTTGTCCTTGTCTAGAAGGAACTCGACAGTCCCCGCATTGTTGTAGCCGGAAACCTGCATGACCTTCCTGGCCGTCTCCCCCATTCGGGTGCGGAGTCCGGAATCGAGGGCTTGGGAAGGGGTCTCTTCCACGATCTTCTGGTGCCTCCGCTGAATGGAACATTCCCTCTCGAATAAGTGGATCACATTGCCGTGGTTGTCGGCAAGGACCTGAAATTCCACATGCCGGGGTTCTTGGATGTATTTCTCCAGATAAACCGACTCATCTCCGAAGGCAGATTTGGCCTCCCGCATGCCAGCTTCAAGAGCCGGCGTCAATTCCTTTTCATCGAATACAACGCGCATGCCTTTTCCACCACCGCCGGCTGATGCCTTGATCATTACCGGATAGCCTATCTTCTGGGCTTCGGCTCTGATGGCGGACGTGTCCTTCACGATCCCCTTCATTCCAGGGATGATCGGGATATCGGCCTTCTCCAGAGTCTGGCGCGAACGGACTTTATCCCCAACAAGTTCCAACGCGTCTGAGTTGGGCCCGATGAATACGATCTTTTCCTTCTCACAGCGCCGGGCAAAAGCAGCGTTTTCAGCTAAAAAACCATATCCGGGATGAATGGCATCGGCTCCGGTTTTCCGAGCTGTTTGGATAATCCTGTCCATGTTGAGATAGCTTTCCACTGCAGGAGGCGGGCCAATCCCGATGGCCTCATCGGCGATCTGTACATGAAGGCTGAGGCGGTCGACATCGGAAAAAACTGCCACGGTGCATATCCCCATTTCCTGACAAGCCTTGATGATCCGAACCGCAATCTCCCCCCTATTCGCAACCAGAATCTTTTTAAACATATATCTCTACTTCCCTTCACAAATCGAGTTTTTGGGAATTATGATAGCGACACTGAAGATTTAGCCTTTCCGAAATGTTCTTCGAGGGAATTCGACCATGTCTGACGCCGAGGATGTATTGAGCAAAGCTATCAAGCAGAATGTGGATCCCTTTTTGAACATTGTGTATTATTGCAGGTTTCGGGACAAAGATGGGCAGTTCCGCAGGCGCCAAGAAGAACATTAAGGAAATGGTGTTAAAAATCTGAACTAAGCTTAATAATTTCCAAAAACTCGATAGCATTACTCGGTCCATTTGGGTTTTCGTTTTTCCAGAAAAGAGGCCATGCCTTCCTGCCCCTCCTCGCTGATCCTCAAATTGGCGATCATCCGAGCCGTGAATTCCTTGACCTCCTCCAGGCTCATCTGGGGAACCTGGAATATCAATTCCTTGCAACTGGCTAAAGCTTCTGGTCCCGATGTCAGGAGCAGGCTTATCAGTTCATCGACGGTGTCCTCCAATTTTTCTCGTGAGACAACCTGATTGACGAGGCCGATCTCCTGCGCCTTTTTGGCAGGAATCCTTTTCCCCGTAAGAAAATACTCCCGAGCCTTGCTCTCCCCTATCTTGCGGATCACAAAAGGAGAGATGGCCGCAGGAACAAGCCCAATCTTAACTTCACTCAATCCAAAATGGGCTTCCTCCGCTGCAACAGCAATATCACAAGCCGAAAGAAACCCGTTTCCCCCGCCGATGGCTGTCCCGTTCACCATGGCCACCGTAGGCTTGGGAAGGGAGTAGAGCTTATGGAGGGCTTCCGCCAGCAGAAGAGACTCCGACAGGTTCTGTTCGTAGGAATAATCGATAATCTCCCGCATCCAATTGATATCGGCTCCGGCACAGAAGGATTTGCCTTCGCCAGTCAGGACGACCACACGAACGGATGTCTCGGCCTTCACTAGGTCAAAGGCCTGGGCGAGTTCAGCGATCATTGTGTCGTTAAAAGAGTTGTGGACCTCAGGTCTTGCCAATGTGATACGGGCTACTTTACCGTCAAAAACCATTCGAATGGTCTGAAATGTTTCTTCCTTCATCTTACATCCTGAATATGCCGACTTTATAATCGGGGATGGGTGCATTCAGACTCATTGAAATCCCTAATGCGAGAGCCTCCCTCGTCTCCAAGGGATCGATAATGCCGTCATCCCAAAGTCGTGCCGTACTGAAATAGGGGCTGGCCTCGTATTCGTATTTCTTGAGAATGGGCTCGCGCATCTTTGCGATCTCTTCCTCGGTCATCTCTTTGCCTTGCGCTGCCAACCTCTTCACTTTCACGGTTACCAGCACATCCGCGGCCTGCTCTCCTCCCATCACGCTGATCCGGGCATTCGGCCACATCCAGAGTATCCGCGGTGCATAGGCCCGGCCACACATGGCATAATTCCCTGCCCCGTTAGAAGCACCGACGATGATCGTAAATTTCGGTACGTCCGCATTGGCAACGGCATGCACAAGTTTGGCTCCATCCTTGGCTATTCCCCCATGTTCATACTGTTGTCCGACGATGAATCCTGTGATGTTTTGGAAAAATATCAACGGAATTTTCCGCATTGAACACAGAGTCACAAAATGAGCCCCTTTGACCGAGCTTTCGGAAAAAAGTACGCCATTGTTGGCGAGGATGCCTACCGGATAACCCATAATTCGCGCAAAACCACAGACAATCGTCTGGCCATAATGCTCTTTAAATTCCTGGAAACGGCTGCCGTCCACAAGACGTGCAATGACCTCCCGGAAATCGTAGGGTTTACGAGTATCACTCGGGACAACTCCATAAATTTCCTCAGGATCATAATGGGGATCTTCCGGTTCAGCCATATCCAACTCAAATTTTTTGGGAGGGTCGAGTGTCTCGACTATGTTCCGGGCTATTTCGAGAGCGTGGGAATCGTTTTGGGCATAGTAGTCGGATACTCCAGAAATCCGGCAATGCACATCCGCACCGCCCAAATCCTCATCCGATACATCCACACCAGTAGCGGCCTTGACCAAAGGAGGCCCTCCGATGAAAATGGTTCCCTGCTGGCGGACGATCACGGTCTCATCACTCATGGCCGGAACATATGCCCCACCTGCCGTGCAGGAGCCCATCACGATTGAAATCTGCGGAATACCGAGAGCCGAAAGCCGGGCCTGATTGTAGAAAATGCGCCCAAAATGTTCTTTATCTGGAAACGTTCCTGCCTGAAGAGGAAGAAAAATCCCACCGGAGTCAACGAGATAGATGCAAGGCAATCGGTTCTCGAGAGCGACCTGCTGGGCCCGGATGTGCTTTTTGATGGTCATCGGGAAATAGGTCCCACCTTTGACTGTCGCATCGTTGGCCACAACCAGAACTTCCCGTCCATGGACCACGCCAATCCCGGTCACAACGCCTGCACTGGGGGCCTCGTTATCGTATAAATCGTAGGCGCCAAGTGTGCTCAGTTCGAGAAAGGGCGTGTTTTTGTCGAAGAGTTTATCCAGCCTTTCTCTCACCAGGAGTTTATCCCGAGATTTGTGGAGATCGCGGTATTTTTTCGGACCACCCTCCTGAATCTTGGCAAGTCTCTCTCTGTAGAGCCCGACTTCTTTTTTCATATTCTTGTTGTTATCTTGATATTCCTTGCTCTGGGTATCGACTTTGCTTTCGATCTTATACATCGTCTCACTCCCAAATGAGTTTGGATCTGCCCAAATTATGCCTAACTAACTCCCCGTCGATTTTTGGGCCTTTTTCTCATTATATAACTGGAGGTAATATTCCTCCAGGATGATATTTTATGGTTTATTAGTCGGGTACGAATTTATATCCGTAGCAGAGGATGCCGGAATCGCCCTCTTGATAAACTTTCCTGAACTCCAATTTCAGCCGCATCCCGATCTTGAGATCGTCAAAATCACAATCCACGATCTGTCCGGTCAATTTTACGCCGTCATCCAGCTCCACAATCCCAACGGCAAAAGGTGCTTGATCGACATACTGATGGGGTGGAACACGGATGATAGTATAGGTGAGCAGCTTTCCCTTTTCCTCGATCTTGGTTTCTTCCAGTTCTTTATTCTTGCATTCGGGGCAGATCAGACGGGGAGGAAAAAATTTCGCTTGGCATTTTGTACACTGGTTGGCTTCGAACCTATATCTTTGAGGAATCTCTCTCCAATATCTTGATGGTGTTGGCATTTTCTTCTCCTTCCTTATTCCTTTTCAAAAACGTGGACCACAGTGCTACCGCCGCTTCCGCCCATATTTTGGGTCATCCCGACTTTGGCATCCTTGACCTGTCTCTCCACAGATTCGCCGCGCAGTTGTTTGACAATCTCGATAACCTGCGCCACACCTGTAGCACCAACCGGATGTCCCTTGGACTTCAATCCGCCGCTGGTGTTTATCGGAATTTTGCCCTCCAAGGCTGTCCATCCTTCTTCGACGGCCTTTCCTCCCTGTCCTTTCTCGACCAAACCCAACGCTTCCATCACGCATATCTCCGCGATGGTAAAACAATCATGGACCTCGAGGACATCGATTTCTTCAGGCTTTTTCCCCGCCATTTCATAAGCTTTTTTTCCTGCCTGGTATGTGGCCTCGAGCCAAGTGATATCTTTTCTCGAACTCAGGGCGATGGTATCGGTCGCATGGCCAGTTCCTGTTACTTTGACCACCGGTTTTCCCATTTTACGGGCCATCTCAACAGGACAAAGAATAACGGCCGCTGCCCCATCGGTGATCGGAGAACAATCCAGGATCCTCAACGGATCGGCCACCATCACAGAATTCAGGACCGCGTCGACTGTGATCTCGAACGGGAACTGAGCCAGAGGATTTTTGGCTCCGTTTTTATGATTTTTCACCGCCACCATGGCCAACTGCTCGCGCGTGGTCCCGTATTTTTCCATGTGGGCCCTGGCCATCAACGCATAAAGGCCCGGGAATGTGATCCCATGGTAACCTTCATATTCCTGGTCAGCAGCTGTTCCCAACGCATAGGTTGCCTCATATCCGTTCACATCGGTCATCTTCTCGATCCCGCTGACGAGAACAACCTCGCTCATACCTGAAGCGATTTCGATGAAGCCAAGCCTGAAAGCCAACCCTCCTGAAGCACAAGCGGTTTCCACTCTAGCAGAAGGAACCGGCGCTTGGCCCAAATAATCAGCCAATAGGGACGCGATGTGTTCCTGTCCGACAAACAATCCCGATGACATCGAACCAACATACATCGAATCGATTTTTTCCACCCCGGCATCTTTCAAAGCCAAGAGAGCTGTTTCCACAAAGATGGTCCTGAGGGATTTATCCCATAGTTCTCCCCATTTTGTCATTCCTGTTCCGATAACGGCTACTTCTCTCATGTGGTCCTCCTAGTCGGCCTTCTTGATTTTGTGGCGGAATTTGGCATATTCGCCGTACTCGAGATAATTCCTGTTATTTTCCAGAACATCCCTTGTTTTGGGGGCAAGATCTCTCACCTCATCGATCCTATCAGTCACCTCGAAGATGAAGGCATCTGACCCAGCGCCTGATCCGTAGGAAACGATCAGGATCATGTCTCCTGACTTGGAAATATCCAAAGTCGATGTCAATCCGAGAGGTGACGATCCAGAATAAGTGTTCCCCAAAAGATTCACCAGCCATCCGGGCTCGATTTGTTCCTTCTGGAATCCCAACATTTTGCCCACACGGAAGGGAAATTTGCCGTTAGGCTGGTGGAAGATGACATAATCGAAGTCAGCCGGTTTCATCCCCGCTTTATCCATGATGCCCTTGGCTGCCCCGGTGATGTGCTTGAAATAAGCCGGATCGCCAGTGAATCGACCACCATGCTGGGGATAGTATTGGTACTCTCTCCGCCAGAAGTCAGGAGTGTCTGTCATATAAGCATAGGTCTCGATTGCCTTGGCAACGATATTTTCCTTGCCGAAAATAAATGATGCCGCACCAGCCGCAGCCGAGTACTCCAGCGCATCCCCAGGAGCACCTTGTGATGTGTCGGCACCCACAGCCAGGCCGTACTTGATTTCGTCAGCCTTTACTAAACTGAGGGCCACGTACATTCCCTCGGTACCGGCTTTACAGGCAAATTCAAAATCAGCCGTGTGGGCCTCAGGCGTTGCCCCGAGCGCCTCGGCCAGAACAGTCCCAGAAGGTTTGACAGCATACGGATGGGATTCGGAACCGATATAAACAGCCCCGATCTCTGCCGGATCGATTTTTGCCCTCT
This sequence comes from Candidatus Aminicenantota bacterium, assembly GCA_020348385.1. Lineage (GTDB taxonomy): Bacteria > Acidobacteriota > Aminicenantia > Aminicenantales > Aminicenantaceae. Next base: position 867,080 of record CP070750.1, read on the forward strand.
TCAGCGCATTCTTGGACGCCTCTACCGACATCGTGATCGTGTCCTGGTCAGGAGATGGCACGGATTTTTCTTCCAGCATCAGACCTCTTTTGTAACTGGGTGCATCTGCTCCCCAGACCTTGGCAATCTCTTCAACTTTGATGCGATTTCGGGGGATGTAGGCACCGTAACCGACAATTCCTTGCATTTAGAACCTCCCTTGTGAAAGTGATAGTGAATACTGAAACGGTATGAACATTAAATAGAAGTATTTCCTTTGAAATTGACAAAGTATCGTGTCATATATTCCCGATTTAGTCAAGGACAAGGGAACAGAAAAAGGGGACGGTTCTATTTTTTTATTCAAACAAGAAGTATTGAAAAAAAAGCAAAAAAATAGAACCGTCCCCTTTTTTTATTATAGAATGGGAGACGGAACTTTTTTGGGATATTTCTCGTCTACCAGGATGTGCTTAGTGCAGTTAGAAAGGATAATTCAAGAATGTTTACAAGGCAACGAAGGAGCCTGGAAAATGCTGGTTAATGCTTATTCCAAAAAAGTTTTCAACCTCGCCTATCAATTTGCCGGTAGCTATGAAGAGGCCGAAGACTTAACACAGGATATTTTTTTCAAGCTCCACAATTCGATCGAAAAATACGATTTTGAAAAAAATTTCAGCGCATGGCTCCTCACTCTTGCACGCAATCATCTGATCGATCAGTACCGAAAGACCAAATGGGAAAAGAAATCGCGGGATGAGTTTAACGAACATCTTCTTTCAGCAGATAGCAGATCTGGCCCCGAGGAAAGCGTGATGATCCAGGAGAACAAAAAGATCGTCTGGGAGGGATTCAACCAGCTGTCCTCGGAAATCCGAATGGCGATCATCCTCCGAGACATCCAAGGCAAAAAGTACGAAGAGATCGCAGAAATCATGGATCTTCCTCTGGGCACGATAAAATCCCGTGTCAACAGAGGCAGGCTTCAGCTGGCAAAAATCCTCAAGGAAAAAAAGGAGGCAGAAAATGGGATGTGAACGAATGGAAGAACTCCTGTCTCCTTATCTAGAGGACGAGCTCACCGAAGGAGAAAGACAAACCGTCCAAACCCACATCCGGACCTGCGCCAGCTGTGCGGAACTTTTATCCCTGATGAGGGAGACCAAAGAGTCTCTATCCTTTTTTCCGGAAGTCGATATGAGTGAAAGCCTGATTGGAAAACTGTATGAGCTTCCTCAAAAAAGAAAAAAATTCCGATTTGTCACAGATTTCCTGCTGCGTCCCTCGTTCCAACCTATCATGGCTGCAGTCACGGTTCTACTCGTTTTCGTCTCGTTTTATGCATTTCATCCAGAGAGAAGCGCGATAAATCGGTCGATCGAACGTCAGTTTAAGATCGGTTTCAGCAAAGTGGAAAAACTATATGCTGAAGCCGAATCCATAACCCACACGTTGGGTGAATACAAGGATAACCTTTTCGTTTCCATCAAAAATTTAAAACCTTTTAGAGGAAACGAGGATGAACAACCGAATACATAAACTGGAGGAATAACATGGAAGAAAAAGTTGTTGTGAAAAGACCACCAAAATCCCCGTTTCTTGCCGGGATTCTTGCCTTCTTTTTTCCGTTTGGGGCAGGCCAACTCTACAACAATCAATATCGTAAGGCACTGGTTTTTTTCTTTATTTTTGCAGGGCTGGTCACGCTTAATTCACAAGGAGATACAGGTCAGCCATTTCTTGGTCTTACGCTTGCAGGATTCATAATTTATCAACTCTTCGATGCTGTGCAGACTTCAGGTCGGATCAACCGGAAAGCTCTTCTAGGAGAAGAGGATATCGTGGAAGCAGAAGAAGTTCCGGAATTTGTCAAAACCGGGTCGATTTTCTGGGGAATCGTTCTTATTGCCCTCGGAGCCATGCTCCTTTTCGCCAATTTTGAACTCATGAGCTATGACACTGTGTTCGAATTCTTGATTCCTTTTAGCATTCTTGTTGTCGGCGTGAAACTTGTGGTGGACCATTACAGCAAATCCCGAGAAGAGGAGTAGAGGAGGAAAAAATGGCAAAACGCGCAAATGGCGGCAAATTGGCTTGGGGTTTGGTCTTGATTGGATTAGCTGTGATCATCTTCTTGAGCAATCTGAATGTGTATGTATGGGATTTCCTCGCCAGGCTCTGGCCGATCATACTGATTATCTGGGGAGGCTGGAAGCTCTACTTCGGATTGAAAGAACGCCAGGAAGAG
>CP070750.1:869406-889338 GCA_020348385.1 Candidatus Aminicenantota bacterium
TCTTGTTGCTGTTGCATGGCCTTTTCTATAACCGCTTGATAGTAAACTGCCAATGATCGGTACAGCAGATGTGTCCATTTGCTGAAAGGCACAACAACAACTAGCCATACAAAAGCCACTATTAGGTGGATCACATATGAATAATATGTGGCCAACGGGAGTTCAAGGTACCTGAATACATGAACAAACATCCCAGTTACTCCCATCAAAAACAATCCTATCGGGAACATCCAATCGTGAAAATCCGAAAACTTATGGATTTGTTTTCTCTTCTTGATACGACCTAAAATAATCTCTGCACTGAAATATATGAGAACAGCAGCAGCATAATAACCTACCCATCTTTGTGGATGGTAAACTGGGTAGATATTATCCGTCTGAAACCACTCCAGAAAGATTACTACGAGAGAAAACATAATCAGGTATCCTGTCACTAGCAAGAAGTGCCCTATCCAACGGCTCTTGTCTTTACATTTAAGGAAAAGTTTCTGCGTGAAAACATGCACGATTAATGTCTTGGCCTCCGTAAGGAACACAAACAAGGGGATCTTCACCTTTTCGCCATCTTGCAGAGAATAACCAACGCCATCCTTTATAAAACCTCGGATGATAGATGGTATTGTGAAGCTGGTACCTGGATGCATAACGAGCCAATACATACGAAATGCATTGAAAAATAGAATAACTAAGACTATGGAAGCTACGGTTATGTCAAACAGGTGCACCGTGTGGGCGGGGGCAAATGTATTGAGTTCAACGCGGTCGGTTACGAGGGGCCCGTGAAAAAGCGCTATAAGCAGTGCCATGAAGATACCTGAAGAAATGAGGGATATATACTGCCATGCTTTTGACGTGTACAATTTTTTCGAAAGACCTGACCAATCATACTGAGCCGTGAGATAGCGTCTGAGGGTCATCATCGCCTCTCCAGGTTCAGTTTCTCGGGGACAAGCCGTAGAACAATCGCCGCAGTAATAGCATAGCCACGGCTCAAGACCGCTCAACAACTTATTCTTCAATCCGAACAAAATATACTGCATTGTTCTCCTGGGGAACGAAACAGATCCTTCTGCCAAGTCACAGGAAACCGTGCAACTGCCGCATTGATAACAGGCGTTAGTATCGAAATTACCATACTTCCGAACCTCGGCCGCCAACGTCGGATCGCTTTTATTTTTCATCATGTTTTCACCATCACACCATAGATGTTCTTCCTTGCAGCAAATAAGAACACCGCTGGTGACAAAATAAAATCGGAATTATAGAGGAATGGAAAGAGTAAGTTCTTTGGGAACTATAGGAGAAATTCCATACGCTTTTTTGCATTAGTATTTTCAATGTTCAAACTAAAAAAGGCGTAATTATAAGACTGGAGATGGGCAGGCTTTTTTACCTCATTTTATGAGCAAAACACAACATTTGGTATTAAACCTACTGTAATTATAGGAAGAATATGATTTGCCTTATAATTACGTTGTATTCTATGGTTAAATTTCTTTTTTGTCAATAAAAAAACAAAAAAAAATTAAATCCACGCTAAAGTCTCTGATTGCATGCAAATGAAGCTCAAAATCATAGCCGATGAAGCCAAAAACATGTATAATCTTCGCTTAGGATTTATTAAAATCATGAAAAAAAAAGAAATTCTCGTGTTAGAGGACCTTCTGGGATCGAACAAAAAAATTGCTTCAGAAATCCGAAAGGAACTGACGCAAAAGGGTATCCTGACCATCAATTTCATGAGCTCTCCAGGAGCCGGAAAAACGACGCTTCTCGAACGGATTGCCGAACACATGAGACCCCAATACCATATGGCCGTCATCGAAGGGGACATCGAAACGGAAAGGGATGCGGAGCGGATAAGAGCCAAGGGCATTCCTGCGTGGCAGATCGTCACCGGCGGAGCCTGCCATCTGGAGGCCAAGATGATCGGTAAGCTGTTTCCCAAAATCCCGCCGGACCTGGATTTTCTTTTTATCGAAAATGTCGGGAACCTCGTCTGCCCGGCAAGCTACGACCTCGGTGAAAATATCCGCTGTGTCCTGTTATCCGTTCCCGAAGGCGACGACAAACCGAAAAAATACCCCAAAGCCTTCACCACTTCGGATTGCCTCATCCTCACAAAATCAGATCTTCTTTCAGTTGTTCCTTTCGACAGCGAACGAGCCCAGAAGGAAGCTTTGGAAATCAATCCCAAATTGACAGTCTTCATGACATCTTCCCTCAAAGACTTGGGGATCAAAGAACTTGTCCGTTTTTTCATCACCTCACGCCAATTATTTTTAGATAAAAATGCATGAACTTTCCATCGTCGCAAGCCTCTTCGAAATCATGGAGGAAAAAGCCCAAGAAAAGGGATCTAAAACGATTATTTCCGTGAAGCTTCAAGTGGGCAAGCTCTCTGGCGTGGTCCCTGAGTTTTTGATCACCGCATTTGATATGTACAAAAAGGGCACCATAGCCAAAAATGCCACGCTGGAAATCGAAGACATACCCTTGACGATCCAATGCAAAACATGCGGTAAAACCATGGTCTTGGATGACTTTGTGTTCATTTGTCTCGAGTGTGGATCACAGGATTTGAAAACGGTCACCGGCACAGAACTTCTTTTGGAAAAAATGGAACTGGAGCTCTAGGCAGTCCAAACGCATCCGATTGACTTTCGCTTTTTAGAGTGTTAAATACTTTTATACTTTCATACAGGAGTGATGTATGGTGTATCACAAAAAACATTTTCTCATTCCCGGGATTTTTCTCTTCTGTTTAATTTTTCTTTCCACTCTCCCAATATCAGAGGCTCAAAAAAACAGGAAAAAGATCACCTTCGACCAGGCCTATTCGAATGCCGAGCCCTTTTTGTTCAAAACTCTTCCTTCGATCCGCCAGTGGTTGGATGATACTCACTATCTCCTCATGGAAATGGATGAAAAGAGCCAATCGCAAAAATTGTTCAAAGTGAACGCAGCAAAAGGCACAAAAATACTATATCTGGATTATGGCCAAATCCAAAAAGCTTTGCCAGAAAGAATAAGTGCCTCTCGACATGTGGATCTCACCGAAGACTACAATGAGTTTCTTTATACGATTGAGGACGACCTCTATTACTATTCACGCCCGAACAATATCTTCAAACGTCTGACTGCCACGGCCGGTGCAGAGCGCAATCCTCGATTATCTCCAGATGGAAAATACGTTGCCTTCACAAGGGATCACAATCTATATACTCTGGACATCGCCAGTGGACTGGAGTACCAACTCACTGAGGATGGATCAAAGACCATCTATAACGGTTGGGCTTCTTGGGTTTACTATGAAGAAATCCTCGGGCGCGGATCTCGGTATGCTGCCTTTTGGTGGGCGCCCGATAGTCACCATATAGCTTTTTTGCGCTTTGACGATAGCCCGGTACCCACCTTCCCTCTTTTCAGTTCCAATGGGGACCACGGCAGACTGGAAATCGAACGATATCCCAAAGCCGGGGATCCCAATCCTTTTGTCCAGCTGGGTGTGGTTCCGGCACAAGGAGGAAAAACTGTCTGGGCAGATATCGAAGAAAACGCCGATCATTATGTGGCCTGGCCATTTTGGTTCAGGGATAGCTCAAAACTGACGTTCCAGTGGATGAACCGCGATCAAAACCACGTAAAAATTTATGCGATGAACCTAGAAACCGGGAAAAAAGAGGAACTTTATGATGAAAGCCAACCCGCCTGGGTAGAATTTTTCGAAGACCTATATTTTTTCAAAGACGGGAGTGGTTTCCTCCTTCGGAGCGACCGCGATGGATGGAAACACCTCTACACCTATGACCTCGAGGGAAATCTTAGAAATAGGCTGACCGAAGGAGAATGGACAGTCACCAACGTAACCCGTGTGGATGAGGGCAACAAACGGGTTTTTTTTCATGCAAGAGAGGGCATAACAGCTGAAACCCATCTCTATCGGGTAAACTTGGATGGGAGCGGCTTGACACAACTCACCCGAGAAGCAGGATCCCACCGCTGTGATGTTTCCCCAGCAGGAACTTCTATTATCGACCGGTTTTCGAGCATCTCTGTACCATCACAAATAAACCTGTTGCGTACAGATGGCACATTGGCCCGAAACATCGCGGACAGTCGCTCAGGCCTCATGGAAGATTACCCCATCGGGAAAAAGGAAATATTTGTAATAACCACAGAAGATGGCCGAACTCTCCCCGCCTTCTGGATTCTTCCCCCTGATTTCAGCAAAGACAAGATCTATCCTATCCTTTTTACCATTTATGGAGGCCCTGGCTCGAGCGGTGTCTCGCAGTCCTTTCCGCGCCTCTCCCAGCTTTATCTTGCCCAGGAGGGAATCATCGTGTTTGCCGTCGATCACCGAGGCTCCGGCCATTTTGGGAAAAAAGGCCAGGCTTTAATGCACCGCAATTTGGGAAAGTGGGAAATGTTTGATCTTATTCAAGGTGTCAAATGGCTCCGCAAAAAACCCTTCGTGGACAAGAATCGGATCGGGATTTCAGGCGGAAGTTACGGAGGATATACCACATGTATGGCTCTGACCTATGGGGCTGAATATTTCACCCATGGGTATGCCAGCTCGTCAGTCACGGATTGGCGTCTGTATGACTCTGTTTACACAGAACGATACATGGACAGACCAGTCGACAATCCAGAGGGATACGAATTCGGGGCGGCCATGACTCATGCCGCCAAATTCGAAGGGACTCTCTTTATGTCCCATGGGAACCTGGATGACAACGTTCACATGCAAAACACGATACAGCTCATAGACAAGCTTATGGATCTGGAAAAATCAGGATTCGGATTTATGGTCTACCCTGACCAAAGACACGGGACAAGAGGAAAAAAGAGAACACATTCCAATCGCCATTACATCGACTTCTGGTTTAAAAACTTTCTGAAGCGGTAAGGAGGAAAAGGCTGGACAAGTTTGAACATTTCGAAACATGTCCGGTGTGCTCCAGCTTATCGTTTGCTCCCTTCAGGACAGGAACTTTCGATGCTTCCAGTCTGAGCAAAGACCATATCAAAATCACAGACAACGATTACGGCAAAATCTGGGATCTCAGCCGGTGTAATAACTGCACCCATGTCTTTGCTAATCCTTGTCCCTCCCAGGAATTCATCCATAATCTTTACGGAGAGGTCGAGGATCCCGTTTATCAGGAGGAGGCAGAAGGCCGGTCGAAAAATTTCAACAGGATTCTCAAATCCTTGGATAAAATCCACCCAGAAAGGGGAAACCTTTTCGATGTCGGTGCGGCGACAGGAATCCTGCTCGACATTTCAAGGAAACAGGGATGGCATGTGGAAGGCATCGAACCCAGCGCGTGGGCGATCGGTGTGGCCCGAGACAGGTACAATCTCGAGATCCGAGAGGGTATTTTCGAAGAAGCCACACTTCCCAAAAAACATTATACCGTGGTCATGATGGTGGACTTCATAGAACACATTCCCCATCCATTGGACGCCATTTCCATCGCTCAAAAAATCCTATTGCCCAGGGGGACCCTTTGTCTGGTTACTCCCGATATCAACAGCTTGGCGGCAAGAATCTTCGGGCAAAAATGGTGGCATTATCGGCCCGGTCACCTGGGCTATTTTTCTAAAAAAAGCCTGGATTTTCTCCTACGAAGGGCAGGATTTCGGATTGTGAAGGCGCGCAAGTATTCCTGGACCTTTAGCCTTCACTATCTGCTATCGCGGAAACCCAGTCTAAGTTTTTTGTTGAAAAATCGTGTTTTTGCTTCTTTCTGGAAGAAAATTCCGATAAAATTGGCCCTTCAAGATTCTTTCGAAATATACGCAACAAAAGAAAAGTCTCATGAATCCTTATCTTAAAGCTATGCGGCTGGAAAGGTGGCCCAGGAGCCTTGCCATCTTCTCAGGTATCGCGGCTTTTTTCTTTTTGCACAGGGAAGCAGTTTCCACCAATTCGGTTTTATCCTTTGCCGGAAAATCCTTGCTTTCTTTTCTACTCACGTGGGCTATTTCCACGGTCAATTACATCATAAACGAAATAGCTGATGTCCCGTTTGATATACACCACCCTTCCAAGCGCAACCGACCTCTTGTGAAAGGCGAGATCAAAAAATCCCCCTTTCTTCTGTATGGGATCATACTCAGCATTACCAGCCTTACCTTCGCTTACTTTTTTTTCTCTTTCCCATTTTTCCTCTCTCTTCTCGTGCTTCTTTTCGCTGGATTTACCTACAACATTAAACCTATCCGAACCAAGGATATCCCATTTCTTGATTCCGTTTCCGAATCCGCTAATAATCCTATCCGTTTTCTGATCGGTTGGTTCGCTTTTTCTTCTCCACATCTTTTTCCTCCTCTTTCCCTATTGATGAGTTGGTGGATTTTCGGAAATTTTCTGATGATATCAAAACGGCTCTCAGAGTTCCGGCTTCTGAAAGACAAAGCGGAAAATTACAGATCATCACTCAGTAAGTACACAACCCAATCTTTGACTTTAGGGATCGTTCTTAGCTTCATTTTCTTTTTCGTCGGTTATTTCCTTTTTGCATTCTCTTACAAACTTCAATCCTTTATCTACATTTCTCCCTTGATTGCCTTCTACTTTTTCCTGATTTTCTGGAAAACAATCAAAGAGAAAGAAGCCATGGAAGAACCGGAAACATTGCTTAAACATTCCAAGATCAGTCTCTACACTTTATTCCTCCTCTTGCTGTTCTGCCTCTCCTATTTTATCGATACGATCGGGCGATAGTTTCTCAGGCATGTGAATTCCAAAACATGAAACATGCCGATTTTCCTCTCCTTTTCAATCTTGTTTTGCTAGTTGAAGTTGTGGTAAATTAACAGCATATTTAAATCTGGATCAAATAATGGATATCGCAGAAATAACACTCAAGCTCATCCTGGCCGTTGCCCTCGGGGGATTGATAGGTTTTGAACGGGAATCAAGTCAAAAGCCTGCAGGCTTCCGGACGAATATTTTGATTTGTTTGGGAGCAACCATGATGATGATTCTTTCCCAGCTTCTTTTGCAAGGAAGTGAGGCAAGCAGCAGCGATATGACGCGGATCGCCGCAGGCGTCATCACCGGGATCGGATTTATCGGAGCCGGAACGGTCATCCAGGCGAAGGGAATCGTTATCGGTTTGACTTCGGCTGCCACTCTATGGGCGGTAGCAGGTCTCGGATTAGTGATCGGTAGCGGTTATTATTTAATAGCCATCATATTCACAGGAATCATTATTCTCACATTGGTCATATTTCGCCAGTTGGAATCACAATACTTGAAACGCGCTCTTTATCACTATCATCTCAAAACCAAGTATTCCAGAGATATTCTGCTCAATATCAAGAAATTAGCCTTGCATGAAGGCATCAAATTCAAAGAGATCTCCCATAAAGAAGAGGGTAATATTTACACCATCGATTTTTCCTTTCCTGCTGCCGAAGATAAAGAGCAAAAATTCAAATGGAGTCTCCTTAACCTCGATGGAATCCTTGAGATAAAGATTGACTGAAGAAGGCCTTCTTCTTGCAACAACAAACCAAGGCAAAATAAAGGAACTTGAGGCCCGTCTGCAGGACCTTCCACTGGATATTTTTTCCCTTAAAGATCTCCACATGACCCAAATTTTTCCAGAGGAGGGAAAGACCTTTTTGGAAAACGCCCGAGGCAAGAGCTTGTATTACAGCCGATACTGGAAAAACCTGACACTGGCAGAAGATTCGGGGATCACAATAGATTATCTCAATGGCGCTCCAGGAGTTTACTCCTCCCGGTTTGCCGGGCCAAATGCAACCGATGAGGACAATCTTCAGAAAGTTCTCAGACTTCTAGACAGAATACCACTTGAAAAAAGGAAAGCTCGCTTCATTTCTTGCATGGTCTTGTCCCGCAGCGGACAGATCATCACAGAAATCCAAGAACATGCCGATGGGATCATCACCTTAGAAAAAAAAGGCCAGGAAGGATTTGGATACGACCCTATATTTTTTTACCCTCCCCTGGGTAAAACCTTTGCCGAGCTTTCCCCGAATGAAAAGAATACTGTTAGCCATCGCGGCCGCGTCCTCGAAAAATTATACACATTCTTCCTTAATTATCTAAATAAGTAATATTTATCCAGGCCAATCCCACTTTACGTTTAAGGTTGGCAAGACAGCGCCCCTATGAAAAGAGGTCGGTTTGTGATCAGTAAGGGGAGAGAAGGGGGCTAAAGCCCCCCTCCCTTCTCTTCCTGTCACTTTTTCTCCTTGGATTTCTGCCCTACTGTAATAAGAGGCTTAATCTTCAGGAACGTCTTTTCTCCAATCCCCTTAACTTTCATGATCTCTTCGATTTTCAAAAACTTCCCATGCTTTCCTCGATAATCAACAATCCTCTGGGCTACAGCAGCACCGATCTGGGGGAGTTTTTGGAGTTCTTGAACAGAAGCCGAATTGATGTCGATCTTTTTTGCAGGAGTGGCCTGGGAGTGAGATGGAACCGCTGATACAGATATCAGAACAAATGCAAAGACCAAAGGAAAAACAAACCCTTTCACCAAAAAACTTTTCATATTAACCTCCTTTCAGCTCTTCTCTTTGCACTTTCGGTGCCATTTTTTCAATTCCGTTTATCTATTTATTTTCAATAAGTTATGAACTCTACAAAACAATTATGAGTGCACCTGAGTTGACATCTTATGCTTCTTTCGACAACTCTTGTTTGCAGAATAGGCGGGATAATCCCCTAGGAACGGGGATGGCTTTTTCGGTAGACTTCCAAAAGATGTTTGAGATCAAGATGAGTGTATTTTTGTGTAGTGGCCAAGCTTTCGTGTCCCAGCAGCTCTTGGATAACCCTCAAATCCGCTCCTCTGCTCAACAGGTGGGAAGCAAAGGAGTGTCTGAGCGAGTGGGGACTTATCTTTCGTTTTAGAGCTGAACGCCGGATGTATTTATCTACTGTGCGTTCCACTGACCTCGAAGAAAGCCTTTGACCACGATAATTAAGAAACAACGGGGATTCTTCCACTTGGCCCTTGTTTATCATGGATCGCACATGAAGATAGGCTCGAAGGCTCATTTCGGCCATCTTCCCGAAAGGAACCAATCGCTCTTTTTTACCCTTGCCTTTTATCCGGATCAACCGCTCGGCGAATTTCACATCTTCAAGGCTGATCCCCACAAGCTCGCCGACTCGAATTCCTGTTGCATAAAGAAGCTCCAACATGGCTTTATCTCTTTTATCCAAGGGTTTGGCCGTTTGGGGCAAATCCAAGAACTCCTGCATTTCTTCTTCTGTGAGGAAAGAAGGAACAGGCTTATCCTGTTTGGGTGTGGAGACAACCTTGGCGGGATTATCGTCCACCCAATGCTTTCTCACACAAAACTGGAAAAATGAGCGAATGGCTGCCAATTTTCTTCCGACTGTGGTTTTTTTCTCCCCTCTGTCATACAAAACAGCCAGGAATCCCCGGAGAACGATATTATCGATATCCCTCAAGCTCAACTTCTTGTTTTCCAGAAATTGTGCCAGTTGAAGGAGATCACTTTTATAATTGGCTATAGTATGGGGAGAGGCGTTTTTTTCGTGTTTAAGATAGGCAATAAACTCTTCCAGTTCCTTGGTGAACATGGTGTCAACCTATCCCTCAGTGCCCGTAATGGTCTCTTTGAAAGCGCACTTTTCATCGCTGCAGTAAAGATAGGGTTTTCCTTTGAGAGTGCTTTTTTTCAGAACAAAATGCCTCCCGCACTCCGGACAGGGTTGGGACAAAGGCTCATCCCATGTGGCAAATTTGCACTTGGGAAATTCGCTACAACCGTAAAAAATTCTGCCTTTACGAGTTTTTCTCCGAATCAAGGTCCCTTCACACGCAAGAGGACAACGAATCCCAGTATCTTTTTTTTCCTTTTTTATGTACTTGCATTTGGGATAATCAGAACAGGCCGCAAACGTCCCGTATTTTCCCCTCCGCATCACCAATTGAGACCCACATTCCGGGCAGGTTTCATCCAGAGGTTTCACCTCTTTTTTAATCATACTCTCCTTGAATCGACAATCCGGATATCCGGAACAGGCTCGGAACCTGCCGTATTTCCCTTCTTTTATCACAAGCGGTTTGCCACACTCCGGACAATTCTCCTCCACAGGGATCCCATTTTTTTTGATGCTTTCTCCCTTCATCGCTTCTCTCAAATCTTTTTCCAACAGCGTGTAATAAGATTTCAAATAGGCCAACCACTCTTGTTTCCCTTCGCTTATAAGATCAAGCTCACCTTCAAGTCGGGCCGTGAAAGCAAAATCCATTAGATCCGGAAAATTTTTGATCAGATAATCCGTGACGAACAACCCAAGATCAGACGGGATAAACCTTCCTTTTTCCTTAAAAACATAAACACGCCCCTGAAGAGTGGAGATAATCGGGGCATACGTGCTCGGACGCCCGATCCCCTTCGCCTCCAATTCCTTGACCAAGCTGCCTTCTGTGTATCGGGGAGGCGGCTGGGTGAAGTTTTGTTTGGATTCGATATCCAACAGCTTCAGTTTTTCTCCCTCTTGGGCTTTCGGCAAGATATTATCCTCCTTTTCCAATTTAGGATAAAGAACGAGGTAGCCGTCAAACTCCAGCACTTCTCCTTTGGCAACAAACAGATATCGAGATGCATCGATCTGAAATTCCGTCTCTTCCACAAGGGCTGGGCTCATCTGGGTAGCGATAAACCTGTTCCAGATCAATCGATACAGGTTGTACTCCTCATCCTTCAGAAAGGGTTTGACAACATCGGGAGGGAGGTCGAAAGAAGTGGGGCGAATAGCTTCATGGGCATCTTGTGCTTTTCTTTTGTTCTTGTAAGTTCTCGGCTTGTTCAGTAAATATTTTGGGGGGAAATGACTTTTGATGAATTCTCTGGCCGACTGTACGGCTTCATCAGAAACACGAACTGAGTCTGTCCGCATATACGTTATCAATCCAGTTGATTCCCTCTCTCCGATCTCCAACCCTTCATACAGCTTTTGGGCAACCGACATGGTTTTCCGCACAGGGAACCGCAGAAGACGAAAACCGTCCTGTTGGAGGGAACTCGTGATATAAGGGGGGCTGGGATTCCTCTTTTTCTTTTTTACCTCGATATTTTTTAGAATAAACGGCAGGTCCCAAAGTTCTTGAACGATGGCAGATGCGTTTTTCTCGTTCTCGAGTTTTACTTTTTTGCCGTCGATCTTGGCCAAATTCGCCTTGAAAGCAGGGGGCAAGGAGGCTTCCAGATGGGCAGAGATCGTCCAGTATTCCTCAGGGATAAAATCTTTTATTTCTTTCTCTCTCTCGCATATCAGACGCAAGGCGATTGACTGCACACGGCCGGCACTCAATCCCCGTCCGACTTTTTCCCACAGCAGCGGACTGATGAGATAGCCGACAAGCCGATCCAACAATCTCCGGGTCTGTTGTGCATTGATTTTGTCCTGGTCAAGACTCGCCAAGTTCTTGAAAGCTTCTTCAACAGCATTTCGTGTGATCTCATGCGTCAGGACACGGTAGATGTTACTGTTGAATTTCTCGAGAATTTTTGACAGATGCCAACAGATGGCCTCTCCTTCTCTATCGGGATCTGCTGCAAGAAGAATAGATTCGGCTTCTTTGGCTGCACTCTGCAGATCCTCCACAAGTGGTTCTCTTTCCGGGATGATATCATACTCTGGCTGAAAATCATGATCGATATCGACCCCCAGCTTCTTTTTGGGCAAATCCCGGATATGCCCCATCGAAGCCTTCACCAAATATCCTTCACCAAGATATCGGTTTATGGTTTTTGCTTTAGCTGGTGACTCTACTATTACCAATCGTTTTGCCATCACAACTTCCTCTGATAGAAATTTCCCGGACTGTGAGCGACCAAATCTTTAATCTCTAAATTCAATAGAATGGAGAGAATCTCGGAAACAGAGAGATTGCTCCGGTCAACAAGTTCATCCACCGATGTTAAAGTATCAGGAAGAAGAAGATCATAGATCTTCTCTTCTTCCTTGCTGAGTGAGGGGAATTCCTTCCTCTTTTTATTCTCCTTAGAAAGGATTTCTTCCTTGAATGGAGAGGGGAATTCCTCCACGACATCTTCCCAGTCATTCACGAGTTTGGCACCACCTTTGATCAACCAGTTCGTGCCCCAGCTCAATTCCGAGGTAATATTGCCGGGTACAGCCATTACCTCTCTGTTCTCTTCCAAAGCCAATCGAGCCGTTATGAGTGAACCGCTCCTTTTCGTTCCCTCGACAACAACCACGCCGATGGAAAGCCCGCTGATTATCCTGTTCCTTAAGGGAAAATGATATTTCAGCGGCGGTGCTTTTAACGGATATTCAGAGAGGACAAGCCCATTTTCAGCGATTTTCTCGAATAGAGGAAGATTTTCTCTGGGATATATTCTCTCGAGTCCAGAGCCAAGCACAGCCACCGTTTTTCCTCCCTTCAAAGCTCCCCAGTGCGAGATGGAATCGATACCACTAGCCAGTCCGCTGACAACAACTACTCCTCTGGCAGAAAGATCAAGGGCCAATCTCTCAGCCACGGCCCTTCCATACGGAGTCGGCTTTCTCGCTCCAACAATAGATACGGCTGGTTTACTCAAGGTGCTGATTTTTCCTGCATAATACAAGACGAGCGGAGGATCGAATATTTCTCTCAAATACTCAGGGTACTGTTTATCCGCGAAGGTCAATACAGAAAATCCGATTTTCTCCAGCCTTTTGATCTCCAAATCGGCTCGAGCCAACAATTTTGGAGAAGAAAGGGCACTAGCAATTTCCTCCGCCAATCCCAAAGCCCGCAAGTCCTTTTTAGGAGTGTGGAAAACATCCTCCACAGAAGGAAAATTCTGGGTGACGATTCTCGCAGATTTCAAGCTATCGGAAAGGATAAAATTGAGGGCAATCCAGTATTTCAGCTTTTGTTCCAATTTTATCGCGCGCAGGAGGAAGGCGGGATGGCGAAGACGGGGATATGTGTGTAAGAGATCACTTTTTCCGTTGTGCTTCCTAAGAAGAACCGTTCGATCTTGCTTTGGACACAAGTGGAAATAACTATCATGTCAAATTTATGCGTATCGGCATAATCCACTATACCGACTGCAGCGTTTATCGCTCTATACACATCCTCTGATACCGGGATATCTTCTTTTTCCTTTTTCTCTCGCTGTTTTAGCCTTTTCTCCACGGTATCGAACATTTCATCCAAAACACGAGGTGTGAATTCATAATCATGCAGTTCGAGAACATGCAGCAAAGTCAATTCAGAATCAAATCCTTTGGCCAATTTCCAGGCAAAATCTCTCTCTATTTCTTCTTGCTCGGAAAAATCGGTCGGGACCAAGAATTTCTTAAACTGTGGTTTGCCAGATTTCTTTTTTGACAGCAGCAGAGGAACCGGAGAACTGCGAAGAACCTGATTGGCCACGCTTCCGATAAATAACTTCTCGATCGCCGACAAACCTCTTCTGCCCAAAACGATCAAATCTGCCTTTTCTTCTTCAGCCGTCTCTATAATTCTTTTAGCAGCATTTCCTTCTTTGATGAGAGCCTTGAATTCCAGGTTTTTGGCCTTTTTCAGGGCATCGAACTTCTTTTGTGTTTCTTCCTTCACATAGTCCACTCTTTTTGCCAGCTCTTCTTTCACGACGAGAGCCGCATCATACAGTGCCGGAGAAATTTCGGGCACAACGTGGAGTGCTACGAGTTCGGCATTGAATGTTTTTGCAAACGCATCGGCATACAGGAGAGCTTCCTGTGCTTCGTCAGAAAAGTCGGTCGACCAAAGAATTTTTTTCATGAATTCTGACATTATTATCTCCTCATATCGCACTCGGTCTCACAGATTACGCCTATTTTAACAGGAAAAATGAAAAACACAAGAGCAATCACTTTCCGAGAAGAATCGATCCATGGGTGTAAAAGAATCCAGCGACAGCTCCTGTCATCAGGCAGGCAAGAGTAGCAGCCAACAGGGCTTTAAAAGCGACCCGCGTAAGGTCTTTGTACTTTTCCGGCACAAGAGCTCCTATTCCCCCAACAAAGATGGCCAGAGAGGCAATATGCGCAAATCCACAGAGGGCATAAGACGCGATAATCGCTGATCGAGGATGCACAAGAGTCCCTTGCTCTATCAATCGGGAGAGGTGTTGGTAGGACACAACTTCAGTGGCAACCGTCCGCTCTCCGATAAGCTTGGCCACCTCAAATGCATCCGATGGAGGGACCCCGAGGACAAGAGTGAAAGGATAGGCAACGTAACCCAAAATCGATTTGAAGGACCAATCGAAATTCAGATGGAACCATTTGTTCACAATACCGCCAAATACGCCAAAAACGAGATCCAATAGGGCTAGAATCCCTAGAAAAGCGATCAAAAGAACGATGATCCCTCCCAACAGCCTGAGGCCACTCCATGCTCCATTGACCACAGCCATGATCAAGTTATCTTCTTTCTCGTAATGAGGCTTGATGTTCAAGCCAAGCGTGGTGGGAGTTTCTGTCTCCGGAACGATGAGCTTGGCCATGACCACTGCAGCGGGAGCAGAGAGAAAAGACGCAGAAATCAAATGCCCAGCAATCGTGGGAAGTTGTCCTTGAAGGAACATCACATATATGGCTAAAACCGTGGAAGCGATGGTTCCCATCGCGGCCGAAAGGATCGTTGTCAGTTCCGAGCGCGTCATTTCCGCAAGATGGGGTTTGATCACCAAGGCAGATTCAGCCCCTACAAAAATATTGCTCGAGGCGCAAAGAGCCTCGGCGCCGCTTATCCTCATCAACTTGGTAAACACAAAAGCAAAGCCCCTGATGATTAGGGGCATGATCTTTACATAATACAATGCTCCCACAAGGGCAGCAAAAAAAATGATCGTTGGTAATCCTTGGAAAGCAAGGAAGTTTCCAAGGGAAGTTTCTCCATATTCATTTGTTGCGCCCAGTGGAAGTGCCAAGCGGCCGAACAGGAACTTCGTGCCTTCGGTTGCGGTGTCCAAAACGCCCAATACCGCGTTATTCACCAGCAGGAAAAATTTTGACCCCACAGGGACAACAAAAATAAAAAATGCGAAAAAAAGCTGCAACCCGATTCCCCAGTAAACAACTCGCCAATTGATGGCTCTGCGATTTTCCGAGCACACCCATGCAAAAAAGGCCACTGCAAAAATCCCAAAAAAACTGACAAGGTTGTAAATATTCATCCTATACGCCAACCTCAAGAACCACGATTTTCTGCCGGGATTTTTTTCCCTTTAAGATCTTTACTCGAGAAGGGGGAATATGAAAATATGAAGCAAGAACTGCTATCACCTCCTTGTTGGCTTTTCCTTCAGAGGGAGGTGAGAGGACACGAACCGTGTACTCCTTTTCCCCGGTTTTCTGTATTTTTTGCTCACGAGCTTTAGGTTGAACTTGGACCTTCAAGCAAACGTTATTTTCGGAACTCACCAGTTCTTATCCTACCGCCACCAAAATTCACTCACAATAATACCATTTTTCGCTCCTATATACATTATAAAGTTGGGCAGGTTGGCGTTGGGTGGGTGGGTTGGCCAGGCTAGTACATCAGAGAGTGTTCTCTCAACATTTGATGCGCATACAGAGAAAGCGATCTGACCAGGAAAATGTCGAGAAACACGAGCAGCAGGATGACGATCATCGGGCTTAAATCAATGCCTCCAAATCTGTGGGGAGGCACAAATCTCCGGACCGGTTTAAGGATTGGTTCCGTCAAATGATACAGGATAACAGATACAGAATAAAGGGAGGGGATCCGCACCCAGGAAAGAACGACCCGAAAGATCAAGATCCACATGGAGATCAACAACACAACATCAAGGATTTTTGATACCGCGATCAAAAAGTTGGCAAAGAATATCATTCCCCGACTATTTTTTTGTACTTGTCAAATAATTCTTTTAGTTGCTTTTTTGTAACGATATAACCACTGACATACAGGGAAAGATTTGGTCGACGTGTGTCATTGGATTTCAGGAGTATATATTCTCGAATCAAACCTTTTTTAGGCCGTGGGGGAATCTCTATTTCCACCTCAGCTTCTTTTCCCGCTGCGATACGAAGATCAGAATCAATCGACTTTCCTTTATGGAGATATGTGGCATCCCTGTGAGAAAAAGTAATCCTTAACTCCCGTTCCCCTCTATTCTTGATAAGGGCCTTTGCTGGGATAGGTTCACCTTCAAGAATCAAGCCTGAATCGACGCTGTATCTCTCGAGGTCGATTCGTGGCCGAGGGGGGACTTCGATCATAGCAGAAATCTGCAGCTGTTTTACTGGCTGGCTCCGATCATTCGACTCGACATAAACATATTTGGATATGCTGCCTTCATAACCTCGAGAGTTAAGAGTGACCTTCAATTCTCCTTTTTTTCCCGGCTCGACATTTTTATCAGAAATGAGGGCTGCAGCGCACCCACATGAAGTTCTCACCCTCTTGATAAGAAGGGGGGCTTCCCCTGTGTTTTCGAAAACGAACACATGGGATTTGACCTGGCCTTCTTTCACTTTGCCAAAATCCCATTTTTCTTCTTGAAACTTTACCTGAGGACCTTTTTGTGCGAAAAGCATGCCGATGCCAAAAATCACAACCAATGAAAGAAAAAGGATTCTTTTCATCTTTTTTTTCCTTTTTTATGTTTATTGATATTATAACCTATACAGAAAACAACGCAACTCCGATCCAAAAATTCTCATCCAGAGCCCTCACCATGATTCTATTCATCTCCTGTGATTCTTCATCATTGCCATACAAAAAAGGGCTAAAACTATAAATTTAGTCGAAGCTAAGTTGGGTTAGCGGATTCGGAAGCCATTCGGAGACGAACGGGCCCAGGGAGGATTTCTTGACAGCATTCCTGGCCTCTTTTATAATCGAAATGAGGTGAATCAAGAGAAAAAAAAACCCTTTGTCAAACAGAGTGTTGTTTTTTTAGTTCTTTATTTTATCCTTTTTTTCACTCCTACCGAAAAAGCATCAGGTCAAGAAATATTTCTGAAGCTTAGGGTCGTGGCGGACCAAGCAAACATCCGTCTAGAACCCGACATTTCCAGTATCATCATCCGTCAAGTTCCCAAAGGGACAATATTGAACGCCACAGAAAAAAAGGACGAATGGTTTGCCGTCCAACTCACATCAAAACAGGGAGCCGTTGTCTCTGGTTTTGTGCATGAAAGCCTGGTGATCGCTATCGAACCTCTCTCTCAAGAAAAAAAACCACCCGTCATTCCGAGAATACGGCCTGTCGAACCTGAAGAGGATCAACCCGTATCTCTATTCCGATTTACTCTTTCCATCATGTGTGGGGGAAATTATGTGCGGGGCGGAGATCTAAACTTAGGGATCAAAGGTTTGGCCGACTTATACGAAGATACTCTCGGAATTCAAGGGGAGGGAAAAATCGGCTCTGTTCACCTAGGATATGTTCTGGGCTTGGAGGTTTCTTTCCCTCTATCCGAAACGCTGTCCTGGGGGTTTGGAGCAGAACACTTTCAAGGGAAAAATAATAGCCAGGTGATATATTCCCAAAGGGCATTATCTTCTACACTCCACTTACGACCAAACATTCGCGCCACTCCTCTAAGTGTATTCCTATCCTTTAATCCGGTTCCCGAACTGTATGTTAAGGGTGGCATCTCGTTCTATTTTGCCGGGTGCTCCTACACCTATCTTTCCGAGACCGACAATATGGCACAACAATGGACAGGAAAATCACACGATCAAGGATTGGGACTGATGGGAGGCCTGGGATATGTAAAAAAACATTCTGCAAACCTGAGTTTTTTCGCAGAAATAACCGGGCGGCTGGCAAAATTGCAAGGATTCACTGGGAAAGAAGATTTCCAGGATAATTCCGGGGAAATTTCAACGGAAAAAGGCACGCTCTATCTTATTCAAGCGCAAGTTCTTGAGGAAAGAACTCACCCAGTCCTGTTCATCCGAGAAACAAGGCCTAATGAAGCAGGAATCATCAGCGCCAAAGAGGCACAAATCGACTTTTCAGGGATGAGTATCAAGATCGGCCTCCGCTTCCATTTCTAAACCAGAATGATTTAGAAAAACAAAAATTTCCAATCCCCTCCTTTAATGCTAGGGTGGGTTGGTTAGGGTGGCGGGGGGGGTTAACGAAAGTAGACATATTGGGGTGAGGGACCGAGTTGGACGCGATTATCCTGAAAAAGGACTTCTTCTCCCTCCAGATTTTCTATCCTTAAGACAGATTGGGAAAAGGTGTGCTTTAACAAAGAGCCCTGCGTCCAGCAGACCGCGAATGATCTCTCCTGTTTACGGAATAAGAATATAAACGCCGCAGGATGAGGTAGCTTTTTCTCAAAAATACTTCCCTCAATGCGTTCAACCATAGATTTCAAGGCAAAAAAACTGGGACGTTCTCTCCATATTCCTGAGCGGCTATCGATAAGGCCATATCCTGGGGCTACAAGTTGCCACCAATAAATGCGATCCACAAATCCGGTGGAAAGACAAAGGATGAAATATCTAACCAAATAATTCGCTTGTTCCTCTTCCGAGACATTCATTCTTCCCACAGCCGGCGAATATTTTCCCGTTCCAGCGATAGGCCAGTTCATCTCGGTTATCCAAATATCTTGCTTTTCCTTCACGCAAGCATCCACCACAGCCCTTAACAAGGCGACTTTATGTGCTGAGCTCCATCCGTACTGTGCGTTCTCCGGGGCTCCCACTCGGTCGACATAGAGCAACGAGGAAATACGATCGAAATACATCCTTTTCAAGACAACAGGATACAGATGAAATTCAAAGTCAATAACCGCAGGCCCGATAAGATTGACCCCGTGTTTCTGCGCCAACGGAATAGAAGGTTCTGCAAGTCTCAGATACTCTCGATAGTCCCAGACTCCCCATTTTGTTCTGTTCCAAGCATGTCCGATTTCAAACCAGGAGCTGAAAGGCTTAAACCGGGAAAAGACATCATCCAGAAATTTTTCCCATGTTTTAGAATTTCGAACATCCTCTCTTCGCTGGAGCAAAGAAATCACGATGTCCAAACCCCGTTGCTTGATCTGTCCGATAAAATCCTCATAATGATCCAGTCTTTCCCTTTCCCACGAAGGAATGCGGACCAGAGTTTTCTGAACTCCCAGCTGTTCTAAGCTGTTCAGCACCTCTTCATTCCTACTTGTGAAGGGAGAAACCGCCACGCCAAACGGATGTTGCAGCTGAAACGGCGTCTTATACATAGCTCTTTTATATTTTCGATAGCGGGATATAACGGGGAGGGCCTTTTGGACATTGGAAAATAGGAGCGATAAATAACCGGGAGCAAACCGGAAGTGATACCAGAAGCGCTGTTTCTTGGGAACCACGTTGTGAGGCTGATCAGCGTACGGATTCCAGTTGAAATCTTGATCCATCAAGCCGAATTCCTGGTTTTGATCTCATCCCGCGCATTTTTCGTCACCAGTATATTTCCATCGGGTAAAATAGCACCCATTATCCTCATCTGTCAATCGTGCTCTGATTATTGACTATACGGAACACTATCATATATCATATCAAGGCTGGATTGAACTGATGGCCATAAATCATAAAATTCTAAACATTCTCGCTTGCCCGTTATGCAAAACAGATGTCAAACTCACCTCTGATGAGAAGGGCCTGAAGTGTGTCCAATGCCACAGGGTTTATCCGATAAAAGAAGACATTCCCATCATGCTCATCGATGAGGCCTCCATCGATCCCGACAGAGAAATAAAAGATTGACTCTCGTTTTAAATACAAAAGCCTTGTCTATGAAACCTGTTTCCCCAGAAGCCTTCGCCCCATTCCTCTGAATCACTCAGGAATTTTTGCCTACCCTCCCCACCCAACGCCTACCCTCCCCACCCAACGCCTACCCTCCCCACCCAACTTTATAAGGTATGTTGGTTGGGATGGA
>CP070750.1:889438-908315 GCA_020348385.1 Candidatus Aminicenantota bacterium
GTACGGGTAATGGGAGGTCAGTTTCCCGAGGCTATATCTTTGTTGGGAAAGACCTGGAAAAAAATGGAAACGGATTATCCCTTTGAGTTTGGATTCTTGGATCAATCGGTGGAGAACCAGTACTGGAATGAGAAACAAATAAGCCAGATAATCAATATTTTCACGATATTGGGGCTTTTCATATCCTGTCTGGGGATGTTCGGGTTGGCCTCGTTCATGGCGGAACAACGCACAAAGGAGATCGGCATCCGAAAAGTTCTGGGAGCTTCGGTATCACAAATTTTCACCATGCTGTCCACAGATTTTGCCAAATGGATCATGTTGGCGAGTCTAGTCGCTTGGCCTTCGGCTTACATCATATTGCGAGAATGGCTAGGAGAATTTGCCTACAGGGTGAATATATCGATCGCCATATTTTTGTTAGCCACGGGTTTTACTTTGCTAATAGCTCTGCTGACTGTGAGCTATCAGGCCATAAAAGCCGCGACTTCGAACCCTGTTCAGGCATTGAGGTATGAATGACTTCGTCATAACGAATAGAGTGAAGCAATCTTAGGAGATAGACATGTTCGATTTGGAAAAAGCCATTAAACAGTGGCGGAAGACACTGAGAAAAAACCAAGCGATTGAGGATGGGTATTTAGCAGAACTTGAATCCCATCTGCGGGATGAATTCGAAAACGACTGCAAAAAGGGGATTCCTGACGAGGAAGCATTCCAAAAAAGCCTCGAAAAGATCGGTTCCATTGACACGATCGGGGCTGAATATTTCAAAACAGACACACGGAATCTCAGCGGACGTCCGCCTTGGAATCCATCTCGTTTTATGCCTGTTCTCGCGTTGAATTATCTCAAGATCGCGCTGCGCCGGGTAAGACGACATAAGGGGCATTCTTTTATCAACATTGCCGGTTTAGCTGTGGGAATGGCAGCCTGTATTCTAATGTTGATATGGGTACAAGATGAATTGAGCTACGATAGATTCCATGAAAATGACGACCAAATCTACCGCATCAATTTGGAAGATACCTCCGGGGGAAAGACATTCCTGCTTGCCGGCTCTCCGGCCCCGATAGGTCAGGCCTTGGTCGATGAATTGCCCGAGGTCTTGCAATTTGCTCGGGTTCAATCAGGATGGTCTGGATGGAATCTCCATCATGGGGAAGACCGCTTCCTGGAGGAGTACCTGGCTGCGGTAGATCAGACATTTTTTGAAATCTTCTCATTTCCATTTATCAGTGGTAATCCGAAGTCTGCCTTGGAAGACCGCTATTCGATCGTCCTAACTGAGGATCTTGCGAAGAAAGTTTTTGGCGATGAGGATCCGATGGGAAAAGTCATGCAGTTGAACAACACAGACATGACTGTGACAGGAGTTATTGAAAACATTCCCAAAAATTCCCACCTCCATTTCACATTCGCCTTTCCGGCCATCAACATGACAAAATGGAGGGAATCAAAGTTGGACGAGTGGGATTACACCCAGTTTGCGACCTATGTCATCCTGAGCAAAAACGCCGATATAGCCGACGTCGATAAAAAAATGATGAACATCGTAGGGCAGCACTTTCCCAAACTCCAGGGAAAGGTTTATCTCCAACCTCTCAAAGATATCCACCTCCACTCTACGGGGATCAACACATGGATGCTCGCCTATCCAAACAAAGGGAATATCGCGTATGTTTACATCTTTTCCTTGACTGCTTTTTGCATACTCATTCTTGCGTGTATAAACTTCATGAATCTCTCAACCGCGCGTTATGCAACCAGGGCCAGGGAAGTAGGCATGCGAAAGGTTGTGGGTGCTCGAAGGACGGACCTTATCCGGCAGTTTTTAGGAGAATCAGCCTTATTGACCCTTATAGCCATGCTTGCTGCTGTGTTCTTGGTGGAACTGATGCTGTCGACATTCAGCCGGTTGGCAGGAAAAGAATTAAACTTGATACAATCGGGAAATTGGCAGATTATAGTGGGTCTTTTTATTATTTTGTTGGCGACAAGCCTCATTTCCGGAAGTTATCCTGCACTATTCCTCTCTTCGTTCCAGCCTGTTAGAGTTATTAAAAGCCTAGGGCAATTGGGTGCCAACCGAGGAGGGGCGCTGCGGAAGGTCCTGGTTGTCCTGCAGTTTACGTTTACCATAGGGCTTATCATCTGCACGGCCGTGATCTACCTTCAGCTCCGTTTTATGCAAAACAAAGACCTGGGATATGATACCGAATATATTATCTCTTTTGCGGGTTATAATGGCTTTGAGACGAATTATGAAGGCGCAAAAAGCGAACTTCTTCAGAATCCCAGCATCCAGGCAGTAAGCCGAGGATTTCCTCCTCCGGCTGGAGAATGGGGAACAACCGAGGTGGATTGGGAAGGAAGAGATCCCTCATTGGAGGTCAAAATCGCGAGAGGACCATGCAACTACGATTATTTAGAGGTTTTTAACCTCAAATTAGCAGAGGGTCGGTTTTTCTCTCCTAAGTTTAGCGATGACAGCCAGAACTGGGTCCTAAATGAGACAGCCATCGCCGCGATGGAGATGGAGGATCCCATCGGAAAATGGTTCTCCTTTAGGGATCAAAAAGGAACGATCATCGGAATCTTGAGGGATTTCCATGGATCTTCTCTCCATAATCCGATTGCACCAGTGGCCATGCAGCCGGAACAAGGATTTCATATGTTTGTGAAACACCGGCCAGGGAATGTGGCGGATGTTCTGTCGTTCCTAAAGACAAAATGGGATAAGTTCGTTGGTGCGCACATTCCTTTCCGTTATGAGTTTATCGATGAGAATATAAAAAATTGGTACCAAACAGAGCATCGAGTCGGAAAAATATTCCGATATTTTACAATCTTGGCAGTTTTTATCGCGTGTTTGGGACTGTTTGGATTGGCCTCATTCACAGCCGAGCAGAGGACTAAAGAACTAGGTATACGCAAAATTCTGGGAGCCAAAGTTTCGGGTCTCGTGTTTCTGCTTGTCAAAGAGTTTGCTAAATGGGTATTGATAGCTAATCTTATAGCTTGGCCAATCGCATACCTCTTAGCCAGAAATTGGCTCAAGCGGTTTGCCTACCGGGCTGACCTTGGGGTGGAGATTTTTATTGTCTCAGCAGCCGTCGCTCTCTTTATCGCAACGTTTACAGTCTGCTACCAAGCCGTCAGGGCCGCCACAGCTAATCCTATAAACTCCCTCCGATATGAATGATAAAAGGGAACGGTTCAATTTTTGGTGTTTTCCCAATATGCCGATAATGGCTAAATGAAAAAATAGAACCGTCCCCTTTTTCTAGCGGATGAGGAGGATGCGGTCGGCGATGGGATAGAGCCACTCGATTCCATTATCTGTAACAATGGCATCATCCTCGAGTGGGACACGCAGTTTTTTCCCTCCCCATTCTGGGGCAGCCGTGTAGGCAAAAAATTCGATAACGAACATATTGGTGGGCTGAATCCTGAAGGTCATACGCAGGGGATTGAACCAGGCGATCGAGGGACCGATCCCATGCCCCCAGTTTCCCACAGAGTGGCACCCGATGATCACTTCTGTTTTTTCCGTTCCGGTGGGTTTATTGAACTCCTTCATGATGGAAAATCCCGCTCCTTCAACCTTTTTATTCAAAACTTTCAATGTTTCTTCAGCCGTCAAGCCCACTTTAATGTTTTTACGGATAACCTCTCTGACTTTCACAGCTTGATCGAATGCATTCTGAAATCCGGAGGGTGCCCGGATTTCTCCGTCTTTGAGCACATAAGCCATTCTCTTCATATCGGTGTAGAAATTCATCAAACCCACTCCCCAGTCGATCATGATCAAATCGCCTCTTTGGATGATACGCTCGCTGGATACGGCTTCTATGCCGTCAGGCCCTGTTATATAGATGGAAGGCAGACCAAATGAAGCCTCCAGTCCCCGCATGAGCAATTGATCCCTTATCCACCATGCCACATCCTCCAAGGCCGTGATTCCAGGGGTAATAACCTCATTAGAGAGTGCTCTTTCTGCGATTTCTCTGGAGATTTCTCCCGCTTGTCCGAAAATCACGATTTCGCTGGCTACCCGTCTTGATCGGAAATCCGACACCAGCTTTTCAGCAGAAACAAACCTGTCTGCCCAAGGTTTTCCCAGCATTTTGACGAGGTGAAGGAAACACGTATGGGTTAAACTATCGGCAGCCCCGATTCTCTCCGACATGTTCACTCCGATTCGCTTCGGATCTCGTTCTGAGATGATTTTCTTCAGGTCGCTGGAAGGTCCTAACAGGTCATAAGCACCACAATTTTGGATTTCATAGCCATCTATACCCAGCACTATACGTTCTATCCGATCGTCACCCCGATCAAAAAAAATGTAATACCCGAAATCGGAAACATACCCCCCTCCCAGATCATAATAAAGGGGGCCATAGTTACCTTCCCTCATCACTGTAATCCACATATCGATTTTGTTTTCTTTCATGACCCTGGGAAGAACGATATCAAACTTATCCCGCCTTATCTGATTCATGATTTCCCAACGACGACGGGCTTCTTGAGCTTCCACAGTTACGGACTGCAGTACCAAAAGCATTCCTAAGAAAGCTCCAAAAATATTTTTGAATGTCATGGTGTTTCCTCCTTTTGTTGAAATAGGCTCTAATTTAACCCACATGAGGCATGGATATCAAATTTTTCCATTTTTTTTTCTTTGTTCGCTGGCGAACACTTTCTGTTGCCATATCGAACACTTTTAGCCCTTATATATCGGAGTACTCCCTCCATCATCCCTGTAGCCTGAGATGGCATAATTTTTGCTTTAAAAGCCTTTGAGGAGTACCTCAGTGTATATAAAACAACCGGAGAGAGAAAAAAATATCCCAGAGGGGGATAACGAAAATGAATAAAATGATATGGATTTGGGCGGCGATCATTTTATTGGTGCTTTTTTTCCTTAGCTGAGAAATAACTTAAATCTGGAGTTCGAATTGTTTAAGAACTACTTAAAAATCGCTTTTCGGAACATCTTAAAACAAAAGCTTTTTTCCTTCATCACTGTCATAGGTTTAGCTGTTGGCATAACCTGTTGCCTTTTGATCATGCTGCATGTCAAACAGGAACTCAGCTACGATTCCTTTTATACCAATGCGGATAAGGTTTATCGCATCGGTCATAAGGTCATTCGTCCCACACGCACAAGCATAAGTGCTGCATCACCAGCGCCCCTTGCCCCAGCGCTGGAGGCAGAATATCCAGAAATCGAACACATCACTCGTGTTTATTTTGATTCCCAGGTCCTTTTTGAATACGAGGAGAAACAGATTTATGAAGACCGGGTGATATATGCGGATCCCGAATTTTTTGACGTTTTTCCCTTCCCTCTCCTCGAGGGAGATCCTTCTCACCTCCTCGATTCTCCCCAATCTATGGTTATTACAGCTTCGATGGCAGAGAAATATTTCGGGGATGAAGATCCCATCGGAAAAGCCCTGCAAGTCAACAAGCAGCAAAACGTCATGGTTACAGGGGTTATGGAAGATGTTCCTGTCGATTCCCACTATCACTTCGATTTTGTTATCTCTTTTCTGGCAAGAAATGAACAGAACTTCGGTTTGTGGCTCAATCTATGGACAGGATTCACGACCTTGTATACTTATGCCGTTTTACCAGAGGATATCAACATCGAAGACTTCCAGGCCCGAATCGAAGACATCATAACCCGCCACTCAGGAAAACGCCCCGATGTCGAAAGAAAAACATTCCTCCAGCCATTAAAAAGTATTTATCTGCATTCTCACCTTGAAGATGAGATCGAAACGAACAATTTTGTCTCTAATCTTGTCATTCTCTCTACGATAGCGTTCCTGATTCTGATCATTGCCTGTATCAATTACATGAATCTGTCCACCGCTCAGTCCTCCAAGAGAGCTCGGGAAGTTGGCATGCGCAAAGTCTTGGGGGCGCAGCGATACCAGCTCATCAAACAATTTATGGGAGAATCCATTCTCTTGACTCTGGTGGCCATGTTTATATCCATAACGACCGTCGAATTGTTGATGCCGGCCTTTTCTTCTTTGGTGGGAAAGCCTGTGGACTTCCAATACGGAGAAAATATATTGTTTTTGACAGGATTTTTCTTTGTCGCTCTGGTGATCGGTGTTTTATCCAGTGTTTATCCGGCAGTTTTTTTATCACGGCATCAGCCGATTAAAACCTTAAAAGGCATCAAAGAGGCAGCCAAGACTACCTTTGGACAGATTTTTTTCAAAAGATCGCTTGTCGTCATCCAGTTTGTCGTTTCGATCCTGCTGATCGTCTGTACCCTGATCATAAATCAGCAGCTGAAATATATGAGGACAGCTCATTTAGGTTTCGATAAGGCGCACACCCTCACCGTGCCCATCCAAAGCGAATCAGGGCGCAAGCAGTATGAAACGATAAAGAACGAACTCATGACCTATCCCGGTGTTGTCGGGGCTACGGCTTGCCTGCGGGCACCCATTTCGGGGAACGTCATCGTGACATATGGTATCCCTGAGAGTCTAGCGAGAGAACAGGCCTTTCATGTCTATCACAATTTTGTGGATATGGACTACATGGATAATTTCGGGATCCAGTTGGTTGCGGGAAGAAAATTTTCTCGCGAGTTCGCCACGGATATCAAGGAAGCCTATATTGTCAACGAGGCAACGGTTAGAAAATCCGGGTTTGCCTCTGCCGATGAAGCTATCAACAAGAGGTTTCGAACCGGGATGGGAATCCAGGGCACGATTATCGGCGTCATGAGAGACTTTCATATGTCTTCCTTCCATGAAGAAATCGAGCCGATGATCTTGAGTTTCGATCCCGAGTATTTTTGGGAAATAAACATAAAAATAAAATCCGACGATCTCCCGGGAACTCTTGCATCTGTAGAGAAAACCTTTAAAAGTTTTCTCCCTGAATATCCATTCAACTACTCCTTTTTGGATGAAGATATCGATGCGCTCTACTTGGGAGAAGAACAAACCGGGAAAATCATTCGTACATTTTCGTTTATTGCCATTCTGATCGCCTGCCTGGGTTTGTTCGGTTTGGCCGCCTTTGCAGCGGAGAAACGCACCAAGGAGATCGGCGTCCGCAAGGTCCTGGGGGCGACATCTTCCAATATCATGGTTCTCCTCTCCACGGAATTCACCAGATGGATCTTACTGGCAAACATACTGGCATGGCCTATCGTTTATTTTGCCATGAACAAGTGGCTTCAGGGATTTGCGTACCGTATCATCATCAGGCCTTGGCCATTCGTGCTCGGAGCTCTGCTTTCATTTGCCATCGCCATGATGACTGTCAGCTACCAAGCCATCAAATCGGGTGTTTCTAATCCAGTTGACAGTTTGAGGTACGAATAATGTCATTCCTTTCTCTGATAATATGGAGTCAGCAATGTTTTTGAACTATATAAAGATCGCATGGCGGAACATTAAAAGATATAAAGGGTATTCATTTATCAATATATTCGGTCTTGCTATAGGTTTAGCCTGTTGTATGCTCATCCTCCTTTGGGTGCAGGATGAGCTGCAGTACGATCGGTTTCATACGAACTTGCATGACTTGTACAGGATCAACGCAGAATTCCACAAGACCGAACCTGTCAGTCACTACTGGCCAATGTGTGCTCCACTGGCCCCTGCCCTCAAGGAAGAATACCCCGAGATTGTCAAAGCCGCCCGATTTACGCGATTAAGAAGAGGCCAGCTGGTCAAATACAGGGACCAAAATTTCTTAGAGCCTCGAATTTGCCTCACAGATCCAGATTTTTTCAGCATGTTCACTTTCCCCCTCCTCGAAGGAGATCCCCAAACGGTCTTGTCCGATCCCCAGTCCATAGTCCTGGTGGAATCGACTGCCTTGAAATATTTTGGCAATGAAAATCCGATAGGCAAGGTTCTCAACATCAACAATGAACAGGATTTTACAGTAGCCGGAGTATTGCGGGATATTCCCGAAAATTCCACCATCCAGTTCGATTTTCTCCTTCCGTTTGTCCGGATCGAAGATTTCGAAAAAGCGTGGGCTGTTTTGGACAATTGGTCGCTCAGCGGATTTGCGACATATATTCAGCTGGAAGAAAAAGCGTCGTCAGAATCGCTGGAAAATAAAATCGCTTATTATCTCCAAAAACATGTTCCTGAATCGGAAGATGTCATCTATCTCCAGGCGTTCAAGAATCTCCATCTGTTTTCATCGCACGTCCAATTCAGCATAGAAGGCCAGGGAGATATCACGTATGTTTACATTTTCTCTCTTGTCGCTTTATTTATTTTGGTCATCGCCAGCATCAACTTCATGAACCTGGCCACAGCCCGGTCAGCCAAACGTGCCAAAGAAGTTGGGTTGAGAAAAGTTGTCGGTGCCAAACGCGCCCAGCTCATATGCCAATTCTTCTATGAATCTGTGGGTCTGGCTTTCCTCTCGTTGATCCTGGCTGTGGTTTTGGTGGAGCTTTTTCTTCCAATTTTCTCAAACCTCTCCGGGAAAACACTCGTTCTGGATTTTTCCAGTCATATCCATATCGTGATTGCGATATTGTTGATGACTTTGCTCACCGGATTCCTGTCCGGCACCTACCCAGCCCTTTTTCTTTCTTCGCTCAAGCCTGTTCAGGTCCTGAAGGGAACACTCAAGACCGAAGGACGGGGTTTCCTCTTCCGGAGAATCCTCGTGGTTTCCCAATTTTCTCTTTCCATTCTGCTCATCATCTGCACGATCGTTGTTTCCCGTCAGATCGGATACATGCAAAACAAGAAGTTGGGTTTTAACAGGGAACACATAGTTTATCTTCCGATGAGAGAAGAGCTGGCCGAAAGGTTTGAAACATTAAAAACAGAATTGAAAAAAAAGTCAGGCATCGTAAACGTGGCAGCCTCCTCCAGTTTGCCGACATCCGGCGTGATCCTGACAACGGATAAGGTGTCATGGGAGGGCAAAAACCCTGAGGATAATGTTGTCTTGGAAGTTACATCCACAGGATACGATTTTATTGAGACATTCAACATGGAGGTGGTGGAGGGAAGAAGTTTTTCCAAAGAATTTGTTACAGATGAGGAAAAAGCTGTTGTGATCAATGAAACGGCCAAAAAGATCATGGGGATGGAAGATCCTGTGGGAAAACAGCTTATTTTTGGGGATGCAGCCACCATTATCATCGGAGTCGTCAAAGATTATCATTTTAAATCCATGCACAGCGAGATAGAACCCTTGCTTATGGCTATCGTTCCCACCCTCTATCGGTATGTTTTCATCAAGCTGGAATCAGGAAACATCCCGAATACAATCGCCGACATTAAAAGCATATGGGGTACTTTCTTTCCCGATACTCCGTTTGAATATCATTTCCTGGATGAAGCCTATGATAAGCTCTATCGAACGGAACAACGGATGGGTACCCTGTTCAACTACTTCACGGTTTTGGCCATTTTAATCTCTTGTCTGGGATTGTTTGGATTGGCATCCTTCATGGCAGAGAAAAGGACAAAAGAGATAGGCATCAGGAAGGTCCTGGGTGCATCCCTTTCCGGGATTGTTGTTTTGTTGAACAAACAATTCACCAAATGGATTTTGATAGCCAATTTGGTCTCATGGCCGATCGCTTATTATGCGATGTTCAAGTGGCTCCAGGGATTTGCCTATCGCATAAAACTGGAATTCTGGACTTTTGCCCTGGCGGCAATGATTGCATTGGCTATTGCCATGATGACTGTCAGCTATCAATCCATAAAGGCCGCCTTGGCTGATCCCGCCGATTCATTGAGGTATGAATAATGTTTAAAAACTACGTAATAACAGCCTTGAGAACTATAAAAAGGCACAAAGGATATTCTTTCATCAATGTTTTCGGATTGGCGATCGGTATGGTCTGTTGCATCCTGATTCTCCTATGGGTTCAGAATGAATTGAGTTATGACCGATTTCACGCTAACAGTGATGATATTCATAGAGTGATCAAACAGGAATACACCGAAGGGGAGACACAGTGGTCAGCTCTGACTTCGCCTCCATTGGCGCAGCCTCTAAAGGAAGATTTTGCAGAAATCATCCGCTCCACCAGGTATGGCAATTGGGGAACAAGAGTAGTGCAGTATCAGGATACGCGTGTCAACGAAGAAAAATTCGAACATGCCGATCCCGACTTTTTCAAGATATTTTCCTTTGATTTCATCGCCGGATCCCCGGATTCAGCTTTTTCAGACCCACACTCTGTGGTTCTCACAAAAGAGACAGCTCAAAGGTATTTCGGGACAGAGGATCCCATCGGCAAAACTTTAACAGTCGAGACTATCTATGATGTCAAAGTGACTGGGGTCATCCAAAACATCCCCGAGAATTCCACCCTTCAGTTCGATTTTCTCTCACCCTTTGCGCTGCTCAAAGAGTTTATCGGCGAAAACAACATGCAAAATTGGCACTTCAATTCTTTTATGACTTTTGTCCAGTTGGCCCAAAACGCCGATGAACAAGGTGTCAATCGGGGAATTGCCGACTATATTAACAGGCTAACCGATGAGGAAGTTTACAAACTGGCCCTCCAGCCTTTTAAAAAAATCCACCTCAGTTCCCACATTCTTCATGATTTTAGCGGGGTAGGGGACAAGAAATATGTCTACATATTCTCGGCTCTCGCTTTATTCGTTCTTTTCATAGCCTGCATCAATTTCATGAATCTTGCCACAGCTCGTTCGAGCAAACGGGCACTGGAAGTTGGAATTAGGAAGGTGTCAGGTGCGAAAAGAGCAGATCTTGTCAAACAGTTTTTTGGCGAAGCCATTTTTTTATCTTTTATATCCTTGATCTTTGCGGTTTTTCTCGTCGAATTGCTGTTGCCTTTGTTTAACCGACTTGCTGGTAAAAATCTGGATTTAGATTTTACCGGAAATGTATCCGTCTATCTTGGACTTCTGGCCATCACTGTTATTTCCGGTATTTTATCTGGTGTGTATCCGGCATTGTTTTTATCTTCCTTTCAGCCTGCAAGGGTTTTAAAAGGAACTCTGAGAGCAGGTGCGAGAGGGGGGCTATTCAGAAAAATTTTGGTTGTCACACAATTTTCTCTGTCCGTCTTTTTGATTATCGCGACCATGATCATATTCAAACAGCTGGATTATATCCGCAGCATTGACATGGGATATGACCGCGAACATATCATCCATATGAGCATGGTTGGGGATAGCAACGAGAAATATGAAACCTTGAAACAGGAGTTGCAAAAGGGTCTGAATATTTTAGCGGTTTCTGCGTCATTTGCCCTTCCGACAAAAAATTTCAACTCACCGGGAAGTCCTGATTGGGAAGGAAGACCCGAGGATAAAGAAATCTACATGAATGTCGATTTTGTGGATTTCGACTATTTCGAAACGCTCGGGATCGAGGTGGCAGAAGGGAGGACCTTTTCCAAAGATTTTGCGACGGATGCCGAAGAAGCTTACATTGTCAACGAAGAACTTGTCAGGCAAATGGGAATGGAAGAACCGCTGGGGAAAAGATTCGCATTCTGGGAGGAATGGGGAACGATCGTGGGCGTGGCCAAAAATTTCCATTTCCAGTCACTTCACAACAAAATCAATCCCATTTCATTTAGGCTGAATCCAAGCTGGATGAGATTCGTATATGTACGGATAAAACCGGATGATATTCCGGCCACTGTCGTCTTTCTGAGGAATACGTGGAATAGGATCGTTCCCGATTATCCGTTCGAGTACCACTTCCTGGATGAATCCTTCGAAGGGCTGTATAAAGCGGAACAACAGATGGGAGCGATCACGAACTCCTTCACTGTTTTGGGAATTTTTATTGCCTGTTTAGGTCTTTTTGGTTTAGCTGCTTTCATGGCAGAACGAAGGACCAAAGAAATCGGAATCAGAAAAGTGTTAGGCGCCTCTGTTCCAAAACTCATGTATCTGCTTTCGTCCGAGTTTACCAAATGGGTTCTTGTGGCCAACATAATTGCCTGGCCGGTCGCTTATTTAGTCGCACATCGGTGGCTTCAGAATTTTGCCTATCGCACGAATATTCACATAGGGATGTTTTTACTGGCAGCAGCTCTATCTTTTTTTATTGCGTTGGCAACCGTGAGTTTCAAGGCCTTGAAAACGGCAACGGCCAATCCTGCAAAGGCTTTAAGATATGAATAAAATAAAATAGGAGGATTGAAATGAGAGAAGTTGTCCTGCAAATACCAACGTTGGAATCCGAGCAAAATATCGACATCGACGTGAAGATTAACGGAAAAAAAAGAACCATGCGTTACAGGGTCGAGATCATCGCTTGGGATGATTTTAACGGAGAAAGCGCGGACAAGGTCGATGTGATCAAGCGTGTCATCAGAGAATATGATAAAGATTGGCGCTTGATCGAGATTGGGATGCCGACAGACACGCACATTCCGATCATGTTCCGCAAGAAAAAAGCAGAGGATCAGGAATAAAGAAAAAAGAAAGCTTAAAGAATGTTCAAGAATTACGTCAAAATCGCTGCCAGGAATCTGTATAAACAGAAAGCCTATTCCCTTATCAATATTTTCGGTCTAGCCATCGCCATTGCCTTTTGTATCCTGATCTTACTGTTCGTTCGTGATGAAGTGACTCACGACAGCTTTCATAAAAAGGCAGAC
The DNA here is from genome assembly GCA_020348385.1 of Candidatus Aminicenantota bacterium. Classification (GTDB taxonomy): domain Bacteria; phylum Acidobacteriota; class Aminicenantia; order Aminicenantales; family Aminicenantaceae. Next base: position 902,061 of record CP070750.1, read on the forward strand.
AGATTGTACCGGGTTATTATCCTGAAAAAGCAGGATGACGGAAGTATGCAGTCCCATGCGATGACACCTCCACCGCTTGGGCCAGCACTCAAAGAGGAGTTTCCCGAAGTGGCCCACATGGCCAGGTTCAAAAAAAGAGGAGATGTGGTCGTATATCAGGGAAAATCCTTCAGGGAATCCATCACCCTGGCTGAGCCTGATTTTTTCAAGATGTTTAGTTTTCCGTTAATCTATGGAGATCCTCAAACTATCCTCCAAGATCGAAATTCCGTTGTCTTGAGAGAAGAAGTGGCAAAAAACTATTTCGGAGACGAAGATCCGATCGGAAAAATCCTGTCCATCAAGATGGGATCACGGTTTTATGACTTCACCGTGTCGGGGATTGCTGGAAATATCCCAGGGAATTCGAGTATAACCTTTGATTTCTTGGTGTCCTTTGACCGAGTCAAAGATTACACTCCTGCGAGCCAGTTAAATCAATGGCTGGGTTTCACAACCTTGACTTTTATCGAACTCCAAGGAAATGTAATAGCTGCTGATTTAGAGCAAAAATTTCCTGGTTTTATCAAAAAATACATGGGTCAAGACATCGAAAAGTACTTGAAAGGGGATTACTCTGCCTTCCAGATGGATTTGCAGCCGCTTGAGGATATCTATCTGAATACACGCATCAGTTCTTCCTACCAGTCAGGCAGCAATCCCATTTATTCTTACATCCTTTCTGGGATAGCGTTTCTCATACTGATTATTGCTGCGATAAACTACATGAACCTAGCAATCGCCCGATCCACAATTCGATTGCGCGAGATCGGTGTGCGCAAAGTTCTGGGAGCCAGCCGCAAAAAATTGATGCATCAATTCCTGGGTGAATCCCTCTTTTTCAGTTTCATCTCCCTCTCTGTGGGCATCGTTCTGGCTGAGCTATTCCTTCCCGCGTTCAATAATTTTGCGGGAAAAACATTATCCATACAATATCTGTCTGATTGGACAACGCTATCCTCCCTGGTGGTTTTGATGCTTTTCGTAGGATTTTCCTCAGGGAGTTATCCAGCTTTATTCCTGTCTAGTTTCCGTCCTGCAGAGGTGTTTCGGAGCCATCTCAGGATTGGGGGAAAAAGCAAGTTCAGTAAAGGGCTTGTCGTTGTGCAGTTCATTTTATCCGTCTTTCTCATCATCTGCACACTTATCATGACTCAACAGCTAAGTTATCTTCAAAACCGAAACTTGGGATTCAAAGGGGAACAAGTCGTCATCATGCCCACTCATGGGAGCGCGCAGGGAACTCTGCTGGTGGATCGTTTCAGGAACGAGTTGGCGTCCTTTGCGGATGTCAAAGCAGTTGCTGGATCAGTCCAATCCTTAGGGAATGACAGGACATACATTGCCAGCCCCGTGAGATTCGAAAAAAAACAAGTCATGTCCCACTATTTCCTCATCGACTATGATTTTCTAGAGACTGTGGGGCTCCAGATCGTTGAGGGGAGGGATTTTTTAAAAGAGTTTACTGCAGATCCCAAAGAATCGGTGATCGTTAACGAATCGCTTGTCAACGAGATGGGCTGGGATTCGGCCTCCGGGAAAAAGATTAAAACATTCATGGGTAGAAAAGATCCTTTGACTGTTGTTGGAGTGGTGAAGGACTTCCATTTCGAATCATTGCATAATCAAATAAAGCCAGCAATTTTTTATATCGAACCTCGGTGGCAGCAAGAATATATCTACGTCAAGATCAGCCCGGTTAACATTCCATCCAGCCTGAGGCTTTTGGAAGATATGTGGAAAAAGAATGCGCCCAATTTTCCGTTTATGTATTCGTTTCTTGATGATGAGTTCCAGAAACTGTATCGAGCTGAAAAGCGTTGGAGCACGATTATTAGATATTCCTCTTTTTTTGCCATCCTCATTTCCTGCTTGGGTTTATTTGGCCTTTCGGCCTTGTCCATTGCCCGGCGAACAAAGGAGATTGGAATCCGCAAGGTCCTGGGTGCATCTGTTCAGGGACTCGCCAGCATGATGAGCTTGGATTTCCTGAAATTGGTTATTTTTGCCAACGTCTTGTCCTGGCCGCTTGCTTATTACGTTATGAGTCGTTGGCTCCGGAGCTTTGCCTTCCGGATAGATATCAAATTGGGGGTATTCCTTTTGGCTGCTGTGATAGCTGCCGCGATTGCCCTTTTGACGGTGGGGCTCCAAGCTGTGAAAGCCGCTGTGGCAAATCCTGTCGAGTCATTGAGATATGAATAGATAAAATATACGATCCGAAGTAAAATAGCAGAAATTCTTGTTAGTTTGGAGATTGAAATGATAAAGATGAAAGAAATCACCAAGTTCTATTCGTCGGGTTTTGTTAAAACATTTGTTTTACGGAACATTGACCTGGATGTGAAGGAAGGAGAATTTTTAACAATTATGGGACCTTCCGGGGCAGGGAAGTCCACGTTATTGCACATTCTCGGCATGTTGGATTCGCCCTCCAGCGGAGAGTATTTTTTTTACGACAAACCTGTGCACAGATTGAGCGAAAGGCAGCTATCCGACCTACACAAAAATCATATCGGGTTTGTTTTCCAGAGCTATCACCTCATCGACGACCTGACGGTCTACGAGAATCTTGAAACACCGCTTTTGTATAAAAAGGTCAAAGGCTCTGAACGGAAGGGTAAGATAGCCGAGATGCTCGACCGGTTTAACATGGTGGCGAAGAAAGATCTCTTCCCCAACCAGCTCTCCGGTGGCCAACAACAAAAGGTGGCTGTTGCGCGGGCCATTATCATAAATCCAAAGCTTATACTGGCTGATGAACCCACCGGGAATTTGAACACCAAAGAGGGGACAGAAGTGATGGATCTTCTAAAGGAATTGAACGAGGGTGGAACAACGATCATTCAGGTCACTCACTCGGAAAAAAATGCTTCCTATGGCCGAAGAATCATCAATCTCGTTGATGGATGGATTGTGGATAAGTGATGAATCGATAAAATTGTCCTGTCGGAGGAATAACGATGAAAAAGATAAAACTTGTGAATGTTCTGATAGTTTTAGCACTGGCTGCGAGCCTATGGAGCCAGCAGACAGAGAAAAATCTGTCCCTGAATGACTGTATTGTCGGAGCCTTGAAAAACAACCTTGGCCTTGCTGTGGAAGTGTTTAATCCCCAACTGGCTGACATATCTGTCACGCAAGCAAAAGAAAAGTTCGTTCCCAGCATCTACTTGGGATTCAATAAACAAGAAACCAATCAACCTTCTTTTTCCTGGATCGAAGCGGGAGATCAAGTGCAGGAGCAGTTCAGGGACATTTTCGGCCAGCTCACGCAAGAAATCCCCACAGGTGGAAATTTCCGATTGACGTTGTATTCTTACGAGACGGAAACGACGGCGAAATTCCAGACCATCAATCCAAGGTTCGGTAGCCAGCTTAGGTTTGATTTTACTCAACCCCTTTTAAAGGACTTTGGGTTTAAAGTCAGCCAGAGGGAAATCATCATTGCCAAAAACAACACGGCTATTTCAGAAATCCAGTTGAAACAGACACTCCTGGACACGGTTTATAATGTGGAGGAAGCCTATTGGAATTATGTCGGCAGCATCGAATACTACAAAGTGATGGAGCAGTCTTTGAAGCTGGCCCAGGATTTGCTGGCGAAAAACACAAGAGAGGTAGAAGTTGGAATGTTGGCACCGATCGAAGTATTGACTGCCAAGTCCGAAGTTGCCAGGAGAGAGGCCGACATACTCCAAGCCGAGTCTATGATAAAGGGGACGCAGGACAGGTTGAAAACCATACTCAATCTGTCTGCCAAAGAAGATATAGATCTGACGAAAATCGTGCCGACAGATACCCCCACATTCGAAGAAAGGGACGTCAGCCTGGAAGAAGCGCTGGCCATGGGTCTGCAAATGAGGCCTGATTTACAAGCCATCCGGGTCGATATGAAAAACAGAGATTTGGACTTGAGTTTTGCGAAAAACCAACTCCTGCCTGAACTCAATTTTCAAGCCTCACTCTGGAGCCCTGGCCTATCGGGAACTCAATTGATTTATGAAAATGATGATCCGATCAACGGGGAGATTATTGGAGAGATTCCAGGGAAGTTTTCGGATGCTTTGAGAGATGCATTCAAATTCAAATACAAGAACTGGAACTTTGGTTTAACGCTGTCCATCCCGATAACCTCGATCATCACACGTGCGCAATATGCCCAAGCTAAAGTAAGTCTTGAACAGGCACAGGTCAGCCTGCAGAATCAGGAACAGCAGGCATTCCTCGAGATCAGGGATGCGGTGAGGGATGTGCAGATCAGTTACAAGCAGGTCCAAGCCTATAAATTGGCAAGAGAATTGGCCCAGGAAAAACTGGAAGCCGAACAAAAAAAGCTAAAAGTAGGATTGGCGACGAATTATGAAGTCCTTTTGCACCAGAGAGATCTGGCTGATGCCCAGAGTTCCGAGCTAAGGGCTGTTATAGATTATAATCTTGCTCTTGCCGCTTTAGATCGGGCGCTGGGAACGACTTTGGAGAAGAAGAACATCAAGATGACAGAGATCTGGTCATCGACAGATTAAAACGGCTTCTTCCTACAATCTTTATCATTTTACTTTTCGTCGATCTCTGACATATAATTGTCCATCGAAATTCACATGAAAATTAAATTTACGCGAGGTCAAACATGAAATCTGTTAGAAAGTATTTTGTGGAGGACATCCCGCGACGGAAATTCCTCCAGATGAGTCTGAAGGGAGGGATTGCCCTGGCTGCGACACCTGCCCTGATGACGCAGCTTCTTTCGTGCAAGAAGCCAGCCTCTGTAGATTCTAGGTTGAAATTAGATCCACAGGTTTATAACCGCACAATCCAGAAGGCTCTCGAAAAAGGGGGAGAGTTTGCCGATGTTTATGTGGAAAACCGGATTTCCCGGAACATTATTATGGAGGAGTCCAAATTCAAGAGTGCGGTATTTGGTATCAACCAAGGAGCCGGAGTAAGAGTCATTTCCGGCGATAAAACCGGATTTGCCTTCACCGATGACATCACGGAAGAAAATCTGATGAATGCAGCGGAGGTGGCATCCTATGTTGCCCGCGGAGCGGATAAATTTATCCCCGTGGATGTGAAAGAGCAAAATCGGGAATCTTATATCACAGTCAGTCTTCCCCTTGAAGATATCGCCGACGATAAACGGCTGGAGGTTATGCAGCGGGCAAACCAAGCTGCCTTGGATTATGACCCGAAAATAAAGATGGCTTTTATCAGCTATTACGATGAGGTAAGGGGTAGGACCATTGCCAACAGTGAAGGGCTTATGTTGAGCGACGAATTGCCTCTGATGTTTTTTATCGTTCAGACACTGGGAGTCGGAAATAACACCCGGCATATGGGCCGAGAAAGATTGAGCAAACATTCAGGTTTTGAGATGTTCGATCTAGTTACTCCCGAGGAAGTTGCCCGAACCTGTGCTCGTGAATCCATTGTGATGCTCGAGGCAAAAGACTGCCCGGCTGGGAAGATGGATGTCGTTATGCAAAACGGCTGGGGAGGTGTTCTTGTGCACGAAGCCGTGGGACATCCTTTGGAAGGAGACAGCATCGCTAAAAAGATCGGTGTTTTTACCGGAAAATTAGGACAAAAAGTAGCCAGTGATGTCTTCACCATGGTGGATGACGGCAGTCTTCCCAATTTCAGGGGAACAACGAATTTCGATGATGAAGGCACGCAGATGAAAAAAAATGTATTGATCAATAAAGGTGTGCTGGAAAAATACATGACTGACATCCTTTCGGCAAAGCAGTTGAACATGGAGCGCACGGGGAATGGACGGCGCGAAACATTCCGCCATCTTCCGATCCCGCGGATGACAAACACATACATCGATAAGGGAGCAGATAAGCCAGAAGACATTCTGGCTTCGACAAAAGGCGGTATATACGTGCAGAGCCTCAGCGGTGGAAGTGTGAATTCGACAACAGGCGTGTTCAATTTTACTTGCCGGGAGGCCTACCTGATCGAGAACGGAAAAAAGACCACCCCAGTTAAAGGGGCCACCTTGATCGGCAATTGCCTGGATATCGTGTCCAATATCGATGCTGTGGGAGAGGACCTGGCATTTGGTCCAGGAATCTGCGGCAAGGGACAGATGGCCGAGGTGTCTGCTGGACAGCCCACAGTCAGGATCCGCGGTATTAACGTAGGCGGAAGCCGAGCCAGAGGCTAAGTCGTAGCGACAAAAGGAGATTGTTATGGATCGGCGTGATTTTT
>CP070750.1:908415-926192 GCA_020348385.1 Candidatus Aminicenantota bacterium
GGTAGCCGGTACGATAGAGATGGCGATTCCCCTAGAAAAAGGATTGGTCGATTTCGAAAAGGAAAAGCAGCGTCTGGAAAAAGAACTGACAAAAATAAAAGCAGAAATAGAAAAAATAGAAAACCGGTTGGGAAATGAAGCGTTTGTGGGAAAGGCACCCAAAACTGTCGTGGAAGAAGCCAAATCACGATTGCATGAGTTACGTGACCGAAGTCGAAGAATCAGTAAAAATCTGGAGCACATTCTGTCGTTTCTCTGATGTTTAACGCCTTTTGACTTTTTTTTGTTCGATATCCTTTGTCTAACCCGTTCATTTATTTTATATTAGTATCTCAAAGTCTGGATTATTCATGAGCCGAGGCCGCCCCGCCCCATCCATCTTTAATGGAGGGCGAGCCGTGACCTTCGAAACTGTGGTGAAATTGGCTTGCCTGAAGGGTGAAAGAAGCAGCGGCATTTTTATGAATAGTCTGAGATAGGAGGCTTGTTATGCTATTGGTCGTGGATATTGGAAACACGAATATCGCGTTGGGTGTGTTTGATGGAAAAGAACTCGTCCAACATTGGAAAATAAGATCGGAACAGGGAAAGACAAGTGACGAATATAAAATTATTTTGCTCAATCTGCTTTCTCCAGCTCACCTTGAGGCGGAAAGCCTCCAGTCTGTCATCATCTCCAGTGTTGTCCCGCCGCTCACACCGGTTTTCCAGAGTTTGAGCCAAGACCTCCTGAAAATAAATCCCATGGTAGTGGGACCTGGATTGAAGACCGGGATGCCCATCCTGTATGAAAATCCCCAAGAGGTGGGAGCCGATCGGGTCGTGGCTTCGGTAGCAGCCTTTGATAAATACGGAGGACCTGCAATCATCGTCGATTTCGGAACGGCCACGACGTTTGATGCCATTTCCAAAGACGGCGAGTATCTAGGAGGGTCCATCGCACCCGGAATCCAGATCGCTGCCGAGGCCCTCTACCTGAAGACGGCCAAACTTCCGCGTATCGAGATCAAAAAACCCAAGAATGCTATCGGACGGACCACAGTCACCAGCATGCAATCTGGCCTGTATTTTGGCTATATCGGACTTATCTCCAACATCATCAACGAAATTTCCAAGGAATTGGGTGAGGAAATCAAAATATCTGCAACCGGAAGTTTTGCTTCCCAGATCTATCCCGATCTCGCATCCATCGAATATCTCGAGCCCTATCTTGTGCTGGAAGGTCTCAGGATAATCCATGAGAGGAATAAAGCGTCATAAGCGCAGCGACGAGGAAACAAGCCTCTATTTCCAGGCTGTTTCCCGGTTTTTTCTCGAACATCGGGGATCCCCGTTTTTCCTTTCGGCCCAAGAGGTGGACAATATAAGGGAATGGAAAAATATGGACATCCCACTTCCAATCGTACGAGAAGGGATCAAGGATTGTATTGTAGCCCATAGGAAAAGACCAGGCCGCAAGGGCAAGATATTATCTTTGTCTTTCTGTCGCCCGTTTGTTTTGCGCAGTTATGAAGCCTACAAAGAAAGAAAAGTCGGCGGTAAAAGAAGCCCTATTCGCAGAGAAGATAAAAGGAGAGAGTTGGAAAAGGCCGTCGAAGGGTTTTTGGAAATCTGCCCTGATAGTTTCCCAGGCATACGACAGGTTTTCTCCCGCGTATTGAATCTGATCTCTCAAGATGCGGATGAAGAGCTTCTCGAGGATTTAGAAAGTAAGGTGGAAGCGCTGGCCATCGGGATGGCTTCTGAAGCAGAGCGAGATCAGATCCGAAATGAAGTGAGGGCTGAATTCGGAAACAGGAGTTCCCAGGAACTTGACCGGATTCAGGATTTGAAGCTTATCAAACATATCAGAGAAAAATACGCCATTCCCCACATTTCCCTCTATTATTACTGATTACTGATAATGAAAATATCGATACCAGTCCTCCCTACCCAACGCCAATCCCCACCCACCAATTAGATGTATATAAACTGGGAAAATGGTATTCTTGTGAATGAACTATAGTGTCGAAATTTCCTATGAATAATTCAGGCTTGGTGAAAGAAATTCTTGATTTGCTAGCAAAAAACAAAAGCGGGATGAGTCTATCAAGATTGAGCCGGGAGCTCCGTCTTTCTCCCGAGGAGAAAATTTTGCTCCGCAAGAGCGTGAAAACATTGGAAAACCAAGGTCTGATCCTGAAATTGAGAAAGAAATATTTTATACGACCGCAGTCGAATATCACGCATGGTCGCTTCGTGTCTTCGCCAAGAGGGTTTGGGTTCGTGATTCCGGAGGGGGAATATTTGGAGGATATCTTCGTTTCGGCACAATCCGACGGTGGGGCCTATCATGGAGACTTGGTCGAGGTTCAGTACAAGGAAAAAGGGAAAAAAGGCAAACCCCATGGTAGGATTATTAAAATCCTCCGAAAAGGAAAACAGAGTCTCCTAGGGCTCTGTCGTGTGCAATCCGGACAGGTTTTTTTTCTGGCATTTGCGGCCGCATCTCCTCAGGAAGTACCGATCGACTGTGCGGGGCACCCTGTCCCCAAATCTGGGGATGTGGTGAGGGTCCACAGGGACACACTGGTTATGGAGGAGGTCCTCGGAAGTTTGGATGATCAGGGAGTGGACACAAAGGTTATCCTCGAGAGATATAACCTGGAAGATGTTTTTTCCCAAGAGGCACTTGAGGAAGCGAAAAAGATCCCCAACGCCTTGAACTCTCAGCAGAAAAGAGGGAGAGTGGATCACTCCGATTGGCAAACCATCACGATTGATGGAGAAAACGCAAAGGATTTCGATGATGCTGTCAGCATAAAATTTTTATCCAACCGCCACTATCTCCTTGGTGTACACATTGCCGATGTTGCCGAGTATGTTCGGCCGGAAACAGCATTGGACAGAGATGCCAAAAATAGGGGAACCAGCGTCTATTTTCCCGACTTGACTCTTCCTATGTTGCCTGAAAAACTTTCCAATGGTATCTGCAGTTTGAGGCCGAGAGAAGAAAAACTCACCCTCTCTGTCATAATGGAGATCGATAACGGAGGACGAGTCCTGAATGTTGATATCCATCCCTCATGGATTCGGACAGTCGAGAGGATGACCTACAATTCTGTGCTGAAGATAATTGAAGTTGATGATGTTGAACGGAAAAAATTTTCTCCCCTCGTGCAGGATCTTTTTCACATGAGAGATCTCTCACAGATTTTAAGGGAAAAAAGATCAAACGAAGGAGGGTTGGATTTTGACCTGACCGAACCGGAGTTGGTGTACGAACAAGGCAGCCTCCAATCCGTGAAACCTGTGGAGGCCAATCAGGCACATCACATCATCGAAGAATTCATGGTCCTGGCTAATGAAGCCGTGGCCCAGTTTTTGTCCTCCCAATCTGTTCCGTTGATATACCGCGTTCATCCTAAGCCTTTGCCGAAAGATTTGGATGGTCTCCGGAAGTTGTTGTTGCATTTCAACATAAAACTCCCCATTTCGAAAAGAATCGGTTCGAAAGACCTGCAGTCGGTCTTGGAGAAAGTCAAGGGAAAACCGGAAGAAAAGTTTATCACGATCAGGGTTTTGAGAAGCCTCAGGCTTGCGGTATACTCGGATGAGAATTATGGTCATTATGGCTTGGCTAAGGAAAAATACACCCACTTCACATCGCCGATTCGAAGATATCCCGATCTTATCGTGCACCGCGTCTTGAAACATATTCTAGAAAGGAGCAAAATGGAGAGAAATGAATTGGCTGCGATTGCCCGTCATTGTTCCGAGCGGGAAAGGGCAGCCGATGAAGCCGAGAGAGATTTGATTGAGTGGAGAATATACCGGTTTTTGAAGAAAAAACTCGGGGATGAATTTGAGGGGATTATCATTGACTTCACAAAGGCTGGTCTGATCGTGGAGTTGGATGATTATTTTGTCGACGGACTCATTCCTTACAGCGATCTAGGAGGAGATTATTTTTATAAAAAAACAGACTCGGTACTCCTCGGAAGAAAGACAGGGAAAGCATTCTCCTTAGGAAGCCGGATAAGAGTCATTCTTGTTTCTGTGGATCCGATACTCAGGAGAATGAACCTGATGATTTCTTTGTAAACAGAATGAGCAGGAAGGAATGAATGACGAAATCCACATGTTTTGATGCGGTGGTTGAATTTAGCGATAGTGTAAAGGAAGATCCGGTTTCGGTTTTGCTTTGCGTGAACGAAATATCGGTCGCTGCCTCCCTTCGTTTAATCGGGAGCCAGACAATTGGTGGAAAGATAAACACATTTGTTCAAGCGCACCCTGCCCAATCTCTCTCTTTAAAATGGAAACAATCCTTCACGATGAAATATCCAAACAGCGGGGAAATCTGGGGAGAGGGGACCGTTCTCGATCCATTCGCCGAAAAATTCATCCGCAGGCATAAAGAGCGGCGAATACAGTACTTGCAGAATCTCCTCGGGAACGAAAAAAAGATGCTTCTTGCCATTGTTCAGTTCAAGGGAATACATGGAGTCCAGGAGAAAGAAATGATCCGCTTTGGTCATCATTCCAGGGCCCGTCTTCTAGAACTGAGTCAGGAACTGGAATCAGAAGGTCGGATCAGGATTCTCGAGTTTTCTCCTTTGTTTATCATCTCCCAGACAGGTATCGTATTTCTTTGCGATAAGATCCTGAGACTCTTGGGACAATTTCATGAAAAACATCCGGGGGATATGGGCATACAAAAAGAGAAAATCCAGAAGAGGTTTAAGGTGCATTCACGTATTTTGACTCTTGCCTTGAAATATCTCACCCAGGACGGAAAAATCAAAGTTTTGGATGATCATGTGGCGCTTTCCTCTTTTGAAATGATCTTGTTACCAGAAGAGGAAAAAATCCTCGAACAAATGGAAGAAATGTACTTGAAAGACAAATTCCAATCCGTCTCATTGGATGAGCTGCAGAGGTCATTTCGTATTTCGTCCAAACGATTGAATAAAATGCTCACATTTCTCACCGAGAGGAAAAAGGTCGTTCTAGGAAGGGATGGATTTATCCTTCATTCCCGTTGGCTTGATGAACTCATCCAAAGAATCCGGAGTTCCGGGAAGAGAGAACTGACGGTTACAGAATTCAAAGAGATGACTGGATTGACAAGAAAATATGCTATCCCCCTCCTGGAGCTTCTTGATCAAATGGGGATTACAAGACGGAGAGGATCCTCACGAGAAATCCTTTAAGCTGGGCTATTCATTAAAAATGCCTATAACATCCGTTATTTTTGAAGAAAATTTCACATAAATCCCTATTCAAAAACGGCATTTATTACCCTTCGGGCGAGCCAATATTGCTGGGTGGGGTGGGTTGGCGACTTCGTTGCAGCCCATTCGCAGTATTCAAATATAGCTTCATGGGCCACTGCCTTGCCAACATTGAAGTTGGATTGGGTGGGTGGCTTGCCTCGTGAATAGCCCAGTTTACAGGGTCATTCGAAAAAAATCCGTAGATTTTAGCGGAGGAAAAAGCCATAGGCGAGGGGATCTTCCGGATCGATAAGCCATTCGTTGCGACCGACGATATGGGCGCTTCCAGAGATTTCTGGAATAACGGCTTCATGCGGCCCATAGGAGAGAAGTTCTGTGACTTTTCCCTTGAAGCATGTCCCCAGGATGCTTTCAACAGTAAAGCTTTGGTTTGGGCCAATCTCTTTTTTGGCATAATGCAGGGCAGCACGTGCGCTCACTCCTGTTCCTGTTGGGCTGCGATCCAGTTCCCCTTCAGCGAAGATACAGACATTCCGGCTATAGTTCTTCGCATTATGAGGTGGCCCGATGAAAATTGTCCCATACAGGAAACTCAGGTCCTCCTCGAAGGGATGACGGGGTGGATTATTCTCCATAACAGCCTTTTTTATCCTTTTTCCCAAAACAATAATCTTTGATGATTCTTCGGGAATAAGCTGAAGCTCCAAGTCCGAGGCTTGACAGAATGCATAAAAAGCTCCGCCGAAAGCGAGGTCATATTGGATAGTCCCAACTCCTGGAACTGCCACGGATTGATCGAGAGCCAGGACAAAAGATGGGACATTCTGGAAGTTCACTTCCCGGACTCGCTTTTTATGAATGTGAGCTTGCGCTCTCACTCGTCCAGCAGGGGTGTCGATTGCGATGACCGGCTTATCTCCTTCGGCTTGTATCATACCTGTGTCGAAAGCCACCGTGGTCAGGCCGATGATGCCATGTCCACACATGGTGCTGAAACCTTCGTTATGGAGAAAAAGCACACCAATGGTCCCATCTTCAGTCGTAGGTTCGGTGAGGATGCAGGCATACATATCGGCATGGCCTCGAGGTTCCCAGATTATGGCCTTCCGAAGATGATCTAGATTGTCCTGGGCATACCGCCGCTTTTCCAGGATAGTGGAACCAGGGATCTTAGGGATGCCTCCTGTGACGATCCGCAACGGCTCGCCGGCTGTGTGAACGTCAATGGTATTTATCGCAGTCCATTCTGACGGAGGATTCCAATCCGTTTCTTTTTCCATGACTTCACTCCTACTCTGATTCTTTTTTGCTATGATTCTTTTTAGAATCTGTGGTGATTTACCTAGCCTTCCTGGTTATAAATCCAGGTCCATTCCTAATCGGAGATCTTCGGCTCGCTGGAGAGCCAATTTAGCCACTGCCATATCCTGGATGGCCAATCCGACGGATTTGAAAAAGGTAATATCTTCCTCGGATTGTCTTATTGTTAAGAAACCTGAAGCCACATGACCCAGCTCTCCTTGAATATGAGATTGGTTTATCAGGCCCTTCCTTAACGGGATAATGATATCCCCTACCTCTTCGAGACTGGCTGTGACGGAATCAACGACCACTCGCGCGCGCAAAACTGTTTTTTCGGGTATCTCCTGCATCTCGGGAGTGTAGGATCCAATCCCATTGATATGCACGCCCGATTTTAGATGTGCGTCATCGAATACGGGTTTAGAAGATGTTGTTGCCACACATATCACATCTGCCTCGGATACAGCTTTTTTTGGAGAAGTGACCGCGGAAATATCGCCAGGAATAGGTTTACCCTTATTTTGCATCTCTGTTGCAAAAGCTTCGGCAACCTGGGGACTTTTATCGTAGACCAAAACTTTTTGGATATCCCGGACGCAACTTATGGCTTCCAGTTGTGTCCGTCCTTGAATGCCCGCCCCGATGATGGCTGCAGTTCTCGCTCCTTTGCGAGCGAGAAAATCGGTGGCAACTCCTGATGCGGCACCCGTGCGGAGGGCTGTCAGGTAGGTTCCGTCCATCACGGCGGAGGGCTGCCCAGTTTTGGCATCGCAGATGATCACGATAGCATGGATGGTCGGACGGTCGTTCTTGACATTTTGTGGAAAAACCGAAACGATTTTTGCCCCAAGGGATCCCGACTTGGGAAGATAAGCGGGCATGAATAATGTTATTCCCTGGTGTTCTTTCACAGGAACTTGCGTTCGAAGAGGAAGAATGGCTTTATTTTGGGACAGCGAAATGAAGGCCTGTTTGACCACATCGATAGCCTGGGGCATGGTCGCAGATTGTTGAACGTCGTTTCGCGATAGGATTTTAATTTTCATGATCACTCCTCAAACAAACAAGACCCCATAAAACAACGCTTTTGCTTCAAACAGTGATCAATTCGGTTGTTTTTTGGCACTTGTTGAATCGGTCATAACTAAACGGGCTGAGATTGAAATTGGTCTTTCCGTGCAGGATGAGTTCGCTTAAGATCCTTCCCACAGCAGGCCCATGTTGAAAGCCATGCCCAGAAAATCCCGTGGCACAGAAAAATCCTTTGATTCCAGGTATCTCTCCTATGATCGGGTTCTCATCCGGTGTCATGGCATATAATCCTCCCCAACCACGAAGCATCTCTGCCTTTTCCAACACGGGAACTCTTTCCAATGCTGCCGCTGTCACTCGTTCCATAAAACTGCGGTCCACATGCGTATGAAAGCTAGGTAATTCGTCAAGATCGGTCATGCCCATCAAAATTCCCGGCGCATACCCTCGGATATAGAATTGGGTATCTTGATCGATGATCATAGGAAGAGGTCGAGGGATGGCGTCAAAAGCCTTTGTGATAAACACCTGTCGTCTGAATGGCTGGATAGGAAGTTCGACTCCTGCCATCTTAGCTATTTCTCCTCCCCATGCTCCGGCTGCGTTCACTATGATTCTTGAAAAAATAGGGCCACGGGAAGTTGCAACGCCTTTGACCTGGTTGTTTTCCAGGTGAATATCAGTGACCTCTGTTTTTTCAAGTATTCGAATTCCAAGTTTTCTGGTTTTGTTGGCTATTGCCATGGTCACATCGTAGGGATCGACATACCCGTCTTCTGGTCCGAATATCCCGCCTTTCAAGCCTTTTATCTCAAGATATGGCCAGCGGCGTTTGACCTCTTCGGGCGATAGAACTTCGACCGGAACCCCGTATCGGCGTTGGATTTTGACACATTCGCAAAAAGCTTCCCAGGTGGATTGCTCTCGAGTGAGAAACAGATATCCTGCCTGGTGAAAATCGATTTTTGCATGAAATTCCCTTTCGAAATGTCGAAGCAGGCCAATGGTTTCCTGGGACAAAAGAATATTGGCCGGATGGGAAAATTGTTGCCGGATTCCTCCCACACACAGTCCGGTGGAGGCTTGAGCTAAGAGATCTCTTTCTAAGAGAATGATATCTTTCTGGCCGCGTTTTGCAAGGAAATAAGCGGTAGAGACCCCCATGATCCCGCCGCCGATGATGACAATTTTGGAGTCATACCTTGACATTGGACAAGGCGCTTTATTTTTTATTCTTTATGGACTTTTTTTCGGTTTTTTTTTTGGTTTCTTTTTAGGCTTTTTTTCTGGTTCTTTTTTGGTTTTTTTTGGCTCATCCTGTTTATCGAGGGCGGTTTTCAGTTTTTCGGCAAAAATACCAAACGTTGGTTTTTCGGTGACAGGCGCTTGGAATTCTTCCTTCTGCTTTTTTTCTCTTTCGGCAATCTGTTCCGCTTCCTTCTCTCTTTTTGCTTTAGTGGCGACCAAGGCTTCCTGTTCGGATTCTTCCAGCTCGATCCGTTCTTCAATAAACCTTCTTTCCCCTTTTCTCCGACGTGGGGCAGCTTCTCCTTCGATTCTTCTCCGCTCTTTTTTCTTTTTCTTGGGAGGCGCTTCCTTTTTCTTCTTCTCTGTCATTTCTTTTGCGGGAGGCGCGGGAGGTTCAGGCATTGCTAGTTCTTCAAGTGCCTCCTCGAGTTCCTCTTCCACCTCTTCTTCCACAACGATGACTTCTTCCTCGATTTCAGTTGCGGGAACGTCCCCTTCTATTGTGCCGATAGCGAGATGAGCTTCCCCAGGAATTTCTGCCTTTTCAACATCACTTGGAATCTCTATGGGAATTTCCATCAGCTCATCAGCAATGGTTTCCGCATCTGTCCGAACCTTTTCCGTGTAGAAGAAAATTCCCTTCTTTTTTTCAGACTTGGTGAATTCAGGAGAGGAAAGCAATACCTTTTCAACATCCTCTTGTGAGGTTTGCTTGAGCACATCGACAAGATGAAAAGCACGGAGATAATGCAGGAATAAGGTTTCACCTTCCAGACCAAAATGGTTGAAGATGAGAATGAGCAATTCCTTCAGATTGAGTTTAGTCCTCTGATCATAAAGCTTGCAGAGTTTGTTCAAGGTGTCCTTTTCTAGATGAATAATTTTATTGGGAAGGGAGAATGTGAACACCTCTTTTCCGGTTTCTGAAAATATATCTTTTTTCGGATCGTAGGCTACCTGGGGTACAGAAAGTTTCTTTTTTGATTTTTTGAGCCAGAAGCTGATATGACCAGGTTCTTTTTTTTCGAGGGTGAGGCTTGCGCCTTGGGGAACATTGTTGTTTTGGTAAAATTCTTGCAGTCCGAGAAAAATACCGGGGGAGGGGTAATAATACAGTGTGTACTCTTTTCCCCCCTCATCATCTGTGAAAGTATATTCCCTGAAATCAGCGAGCGATCTCTTGACGTTTTTAGGAACTTTTATTCCACCCGAGCTAATTTCTCTCCAAGTCAAATAGATTTTTAACGGAAATTTTTGTGTTGACGGTGCTTCCTTTTTGCTTTCTTTTTCCGACGGAGGGATTTTTGCATTTGATGCCGACAGGGACAACTCCTTGAAAAAACCATCCATCGTTTCTTTGAGATGCCATTTTCCCCACTCTTTTGGAGAGACAAAAACAAAACTTTTTTTGTGTTTTTTTTCGAGGGTGTAATTCAAACTTAAACAATGGAGGTCGAACAGATCATCCGAAATATCCTTTTTGAAGAGTTGAGAACACAAATCTATCGTGCTTATCGACTGTTGTGATTCACGGAACTGTTTTTTGATCTGTTCAATCTTCTTTTCCGAGAAGTCAATCCTCTTCTGTGTGAGCTGCCAGAATTCGTTCCAATTGAAAAATATTTCAGCCTTGGAAAGGGATTTGGCCAGATTTTTTTCCAATCTTTTAAGATCCTTGTCCGTCATCGGAACTTGATCGAGCCTTGGGTCCTCCTCTTTTTGCAGTTTTTGAGGCTCCAATCCATTTCGGCCGCAATTGGAAGGGAGGAGAACTTGGGTTTTGGTCTTGTTCATATAGTCGATGTGTTTGCGGAAAATTCCGCCTCCCGAATAACCCACTTCCAACATTTCACAGTCAAAGCTTTCCATGGAAATTTTGTTGATGACCTTCAGCACCACAGATCCTTTGAAGTGCTCAGCTCCCTTGCTGCTTACGAGCAGAGGTTCATCATACTCTTTGAGGATAAGATCACCCGCATCGTATAAACAATTGGGATCATATTTTTTGACTTCCTGCTTGAGTTGACTGGATGTTTTTTTGAATGCTATTTTCTGGGTCAGCTGTTCAAGAGTGAATGCCTTATTGTTCTGAAGAAGTTCCTTTTCTAGGAAAGTCAGGTCGTCTTCAGTGATCTTAGTTTGTTCGTTCTCTTTATCCATTTTTATTCTTTTGTTCTATTAATAATAGCATAATGGCTTTTTGAACATGAAGCCTATTTTCCGCTTGATCGAATACGACCGATTGATTCGAGTCAATGACATCATCGGTTACTTCCTCACCTCTGTGGGCAGGAAGGCAATGCATGAATAGGGCATCCTGTTTGGCTTTCGTCATCAATTCCCGGTTGACCTGATAAGGAGAAAAAAGATCGGCTCGTTTCGACTTTTCGTTTTCCTTGCCCATCGAAGCCCATACATCGGTGTAGACAGCATCCGCGTCTTGAACGGCTTCGCTGGGGTCGGATGTTATGTGAACTTTGAACTCCGTTTCTTGTCCATCCTGCACAGCCTTTTTGACGATATCCGAATCTGGCTCAAATCCAGCAGGCGTGGCCACGGCCATTTCTGTGCCGGTTTTTGCCGCTGCAAAAAGAAGACTGTGGCAGACATTGTTTCCATCTCCTAAATAGGTCAATTTCATATGGGTCAGGTCTCCAATCTTTTCTTTGAGTGTAAAAAAATCTGCCATAGCTTGACAGGGATGAAGAAGGTCTGTCAGAGCGTTTATAACGGGAATAGCGCTTGCTTGGGCTAAGTCCACCGCGATTTGATTGGCAAATGTCCGGATCATGATGGCATCAACCCAACGTTCAAGGTTTTTCCCCACATCATGCGGGATTTCACGCGTTCCCATCTGGATGTCGGAAGGAGCAAGGTAAATGGCCTCCCCTCCCAGCTGCAACATCCCGGTTTCAAATGTCATCCGGGTACGAAGAGAGGGCTTTTCGAATATCATAGCCAGAATTTTATTTTTTAGTCTTTCCCTGAAGCGGTGCGGTTTTTCTTTGACTTCACGCGTTAGGTCCATGATGTGACTGAACTGGTAGGGGGTTAAATCATGAATGGACAGGAAGTCATGGATCATCTATTCCTCCTGTTGAGCAGCAACAATGGTTGTTCCTGATCGGTTGATCAGGGATGCTTTCAAATGATTTGCCGATGTTATGATAGCCTTTTCTCCTCCGTTTTGAATGTATTCGATTGCGGCCTCTATTTTTGGACCCATCGAGCCAGATGGGAATTGTCCCTGTGCTAAGTATTCTTGGGCTAAGTCAACCGGCAACACCGAAATAGGTTGTTTGTCGGGTTTATCATAGTTTGTGTAAACACAGGAAACGTTGGTTAAAATGATAAAGAGTTCCGCCTTTGCCTCTTGAGCGATCATGCTAGCCGTATAATCTTTGTCTATCACGGCTTCAACGCCTTGAAATAATCCATTTCCGTTAATGATCACCGGAATGCCCCCCCCTCCCGCAGCGATAACGATTTTTCCAGCGCACACCAAATCCCGGATTACATATTTTGGCACGACGTCTATGGGTTTGGGGGATGGAACGACTTTCCGGTGTCCTCGGCCAGCATCTTCGATCATTTTCCATTTCTTTTGTCTTTTCAGCATGGAAGCCCTGTATTTCGAGTAAAAAGGACCGATAGGTTTGGAGGGATTGTCGAAAGCCTGGTCATTGCGGTCGACCACAACTTGTGTGATCAGAGTAACCACTTCTTTGTCCACAGAGTTTTTCCGGAGTTCGTTTATCATCGCTTTCTCCAGCATAAATCCCATGCTACCTTCGGTCATCGCATCACACACTTCAAGAGAAAAGGGAGGAATTTTGGTGATGCTTTCTTCCATCTGGATGAGCAAGTTCCCGACCTGGGGGCCATTGCCATGGACGATGATAAGATCGTAGCCTTTTTTGACGATGTGGGTCATTAAGCGGGCTGCCCTTTGGGCATTCTTCATCTGTTCGGACTGCAATCCCTTTTGTTTATTGGGCAGGATAGCGTTTCCCCCAAAGGCGATAAGAGCAATTTTTCTCTTCATCAATAATCCTTCAGAATCTCCTTGAGATCAGGCATCCCGATTTCTTCCAGATCATAGGTAACCCTAAGAATTTTTTTGTGGGACTGGATCAGTCGTCTTAGATCGATGGGAGTGGCCCCGATCACCAAATCACATTCCACCTTTTCGATAGTCTGAGAAAGTTCGGCGATTTGCTTCTGTCCGTATCCCATCGCGGGGAGAACTCTGTCCAAATGGGTGTACTTTGCAAACGTTTCTTGGATGCTCCCCACAGCATAAGGGCGAGGATCCACTATGTTCGATGCTCCATATTTTTCTGCTGCAACGATACCAGCCCCATAAGCCATTTCTCCATGAGTGAGGGTTGGCCCATCCTCCACCACCAGTACTGTTTTGCCTTGGATTTGTTCTCCTTCGGGGACAGTGATCGGCGATGAGGCTCGGACGATGGCTGCTCTCGGGTTGAATGCCTGGATATTTTCCATGATTTTTTTGACATTTTCTTGTTTGGCAGTATCCATTTTGTTGATAATGAGCACATCAGCCCTGCGAAAATTGGTTTCCCCAGGATAATAAGCGAGTTCATGCCCGGGCCTGTGAGGATCGACAACGACAATTTCAAGATCGGCCCGGTAGAAAGGAATATCGTTATTCCCTCCATCCCAAAGGATGATATCCGCTTCTTTTTCCGCTTTTCTTAAGATAGCTCCATAATCGACACCCGCATAGACCAAAATCCCATTGCTGATATGAGGTTCGTATTCTTCCATTTCTTCGATTGAACACTCATGTGCGATCATATCCTCATAGGTTGCGAATCGCTGGACTTTCTGTCTGATCAGGTCTCCGTACGGCATAGGGTGACGGATGACAACGACCCGGTGGCCCTTTTCTTTCAGAAGGAGTGCGATCTTTCGGGTAGTCTGGCTTTTTCCGCATCCAGTTCGGACTGCGCAAACGGATATTACGGGAAGTTGGCTCTTGATCATTGTTTCATCTGGACCGAGGAGATTGAAGCTTGCTCCTGTGGCCTGCACCGCTGAGGCCAAATGCATGACATGGGTGTGAGGGACATCGCTATAGGAGAAGTACACCTCTTCAATGTCCAACTCTCGAATCAGATTTTTTAGGTCCTCTTGGGGAAAAATCGGGATGCCGTGTGGATAGAGCTCACCGGCCAGTTCTGTGGGATATTTCCTATCTTCTATATCAGGGATCTGTGTAGCCGTGAACGCCCGAACGGAATAGTCTTCATTATCCCTGAAAAAAACATTAAAATTGTGAAAATCTCTTCCGGCTGCGCCCATTATTATGGCGTTTTTCATTATGAACACTCCAGTGGCTCATTTGACGAAAATGAACGCTTAGTATAATACACCCCTTATATTTATTCAACAAGCATTAGCATGCCTTGCCTCTAGTTGGCTACTTCTTCGGCTTGCCTTGTTGCTTTGGGATTGGCACAGATCTAGAGATGCTTGAATGGACATGGGATAGACATGGAAAAGGAGTTGATCTAAAATACGATACCATAAGGAGATCCCGATGATTGGAGTTATGTCTGATTCTCATGATAATTGCAATGCTATCCAACAAGCCGTGCGTTTTTTCAAAGACATGAAATGTGAAACAGTCATTCATGCGGGAGATTTTGTCGCCCCATTTGCGGCTCACGAGTTGGAACATCTTCAGTGTCCGGTTAAAGCCGTTTTCGGTAACTGTGATGGGGAAAAAAAGGGATTGGAGAAGGTCATCCATTCTTTTGGAGAAATTAAGGAGGCTCCTTTTGTTTTTTCTCATGCAGGCAGAAAAATCCTGATAACGCATATTCATGTGTCTGTTGACAAATATGCCGCATCAGGAAAATACGATGCCATCATTTTTGGACACACTCACAAACCTGAAATCAAACAGGTCCACAACACTCTTTTGATCAATCCTGGAGAGACGGGGGGATGGCTAACCGGTAAAGGAACGGTTGCCTTATGGGATCCTGTGACCTTGGAAGCCGAAATCATTCCCCTTTAGCCTGAATTATTGATAAAAGATGCCAAGAAGAATTGACCGAAGACAAAAACCTGCATGGCAGAAGGTCCGGAAGCCAAATCCACAGCTGTTAAAAAAAAAGCCCAAGGAGAAAGCAAGCTCTTCCAGAAAGAAATAAAAAGCGTTGCCAAAACCGTTGCCAGTCTTGCAGCTATCCCTTTGACTTCCGGATAATTTCCTCCTCATTTTGCCGGGCTGATATGGGTTTTGGTAACGCTTGTTTTAGGAGGGGTTGAGTGTTGACAGTGGGGGTCTAAATCTTTAATATATAAAGGCTTGAAAAATTAGGCGCGTAGCTCAGTGGCAGAGTGCTTCCTTGACGCGGAAGAAGTCGAGGGTTCGATCCCCTCCGCGCCTACCACTTAAGGAGCCTGTATTCAAGAGAAGGATCGAAAAATTCGGCGGTTTGCCTTCCCGTTTGAATGCAAAATAAATATAAATGGCGGAATTAATTAAGGTTACGATAGAGAAGTCTACTTTATCGGTTGAGAAAAATACGAAAATTTCTGACTTTTTGGCTAGCCTAGAATTGGAAAAAAAACCTCTCTTTGCTCGAATAAACGGTCAGCTTGTCTCCCTTGATACTCCTTTGATAGAAAACATGGAACTTGAATGGATTGATGAGGATTCAGACGAAGCTTTGGAAGTGTTGAGGCACAGCGCATCCCATCTATTAGCTCATGCAGTCCTGGAACTTTTTCCAGGGACTCAGACGGGTGTCGGGCCGGCTGTGGAGAATGGATTTTATTATGATTTTTTGAGGGACTTGCCCTTTACGCCGGAAGATTTGGAAGCCATCGAAAAAAAGATGAGAGAGATCGTACAAAGGGATGTGCCGATCGAGCGAGTTATTTTATCCAAGGATGATGCCCTGAAGCTTTTTAAGGAACAGGGCCAGGATTTGAAGGTGGAGCTCATCCTGGAAAAGGGTGAGGATTGGGTGTCTAATTACAGACAGGAAGATTTCATCGATTTTTGCCGGGGTCCGCATGTTCCCTCTTCTGGATATATCAAGCATTTTAAGCTGCTCTCTTCTTCAGGATCCTACTGGAAAGGGGATGAAAAAGGGAAACAGCTTCAAAGGATTTATGGAACAGCCTATTTTTCCAAGGAAAAACTGGATGAATACCTCGACCTTTTGGAAGAGGCAAAAAAACGTGATCACCGCAAACTCGGCCCTGAGCTTGACCTTTTCAGTTTCAACGAAAAATTGGGTGGTGGCCTCATACTTTGGCATCCCAATGGGTCAGCCATAAGACGTGCTATCGAGGAATTCTGGTACGAGGAACACTTCAAAGACGGATATGAAATCGTTTATTCCCCGCATATTGCCAAGCTCGATGTCTGGCATCAGAGCGGACACACAGAGTTTTATGATGCCATGTATCCTCCGCTTCTTCATGAGGGTATGGAATATGAGCTGAAACCCATGAATTGTCCTTTCCACATCATGGTTTACAAAAATAGACCGAGAAGCTACCGAGATCTTCCTCTCAGGTGGGCGGAGCTCGGTACCGTGTACAGGTACGAAAGGAGCGGAGTACTTCATGGATTGATGCGGGTGAGAGGTTTCACGCAGGACGATGCGCACGTGTTTTGTCGCGGAGACCAGCTGGAAGACGAGATCAAACGAGTCATATCACTGGCGTTGAAATTATTGAAGGCCTTCGGATTCGAAGAGTTTGATGTTTATCTATCCACATGTCCGGACAAATACTGCGGGCTTCTCGATGACTGGGAAAAGGCTACGTTGGCTTTGGAAAAGGCTTTAAAAGATAAGGGATTGGCTTATCAAATCGATCCGGGAGCTGGCGTATTTTATGGCCCGAAAATAGACATCAAAATAAAAGATGCGCTCCAGAGATCCTGGCAGTGCACCACCATTCAACTCGATTTTAACTTGTCCGAACGGTTCGATCTGAGTTATATCGGTGAAGATGGGAAAGCTCATAGACCTTATTTAGTCCATAGAGCCTTGCTTGGTTCATTGGAAAGATTTTTTGGTGTGCTTATCGAGCACTATAACGGAAACTTTCCCGTTTGGCTTGCTCCTGTCCAAGTGATCTTTATTCCCATCGCCGACAGGCATAACGAATACGTCGAAGACCTGAGCCAAATGTTCAGAGAGGAAGGATTGCGTGCTTCTGTCGACCATCGGCGCGAAAAAATGGGCTACAAGATTCGGGATGCCGAAATGCGCAAGATTCCCCTTATGTGCATTGTGGGAGATAAAGAGGTATACGAGCAGTCTGTGTCTCTCAGAGTTCATGGAGCTGGGGACAAAGGCAAAATACACGTTAATGAATTCCTTGAAAAAGTTAAGGAATTGGTTAAAAATAAGTCATTGAGTATAAATATTTAAGGAGGTCAATCATCAGAAGACGGAGATTTCATCCTGGGAAGAGAAAGGAAAAGCCGCATAGGATCAATGACAGGATTCAAGCTCAAGAAGTCAGAATAATAGATGAAGATAAAAAACAGGTTGGTGTTCTGTCGCTCAAAGAGGCTTTAGACATGGCAAAAGACAGGAATTTGGATCTGGTCGAGGTTGCTCCTGCGGCAAATCCTCCCGTCTGTCGTATCATGGATTACGGCAAATTTTTGTACGAATTGCACAAAAAAGCTCATGAGGCCAAGAAACACCAGAAACAAGTTCAGATCAAAGAGATCAAGTTCAGACCGAAAATCAGCATCCATGATTATACGTTCAAAATGCGTCATGTCGAGAGGTTTTTAAAGGATGGAAACAAAGTGAAAATCACGGTGATGCTTAGAGGACGGGAAAAAGCGAAGCCAGAATTGGCTCATAAAATTTTGGATCGGGTGTTCGAAGACATCAAAGAACTGGGACAACAAGACGGCACTATCCGAACCCAACCCTGGGCTGTTTCAGCACTGTTGACCGC
>CP070750.1:926292-942544 GCA_020348385.1 Candidatus Aminicenantota bacterium
CTTTCCAAATGTAGGCGTTTGAGTCCGAACGGTAACTCATCCGACCCAAATCCAGAGGTGGTTCGCCTTGAAACCGTTCCACAGAAAAGATCCCGAAGGCATTGGTGGGAGTTCCCATGTCAAAAACGGAAATTTCGACAAATCTCCCGATATCGGTCTTGTCCTCATAAGTGGCTGTAGTCAAGCTTCGCACATCATAGGCAAGATAGAGCTCTGCTCTGCCGTTTATACGTTCATAGAGATTATCCGCCGTGAACTGACTGACCTGATCGTAAATTGCCCATCCTTCTGGGGCAAGTCTCGCCAACATTCCGGACAGGTTGAAGGATTCTGATCCTGTCTCTGAATCTGAGGTTTTTTGCTGCCTATCGGTACATGCGCACAAAGATACAGCCAAAATCAGCAGCAAGAGTGTCCTTCTGGCCTTTGTTTTCCGCATTGAAATCTTCAACTTACTCAATCTTGTTTATGAGGTACAATGGATATTCACCGATTGAGTAAGTATAACAAAATCCTGTATAATGAAAAAACTCTTCTTATTAATTTAATTCCGGGAGGAAATCTCTGTGGGAAAAAAAGACAATCGTATTTCAATAAATCGTCGTGATTTTATTAAGTTTTTAACCGTCAGTGCGGTTGGAGGCAAGGCATTATTATTCCAAGCAAAACCGCCCATGACTTATCGCAGGTTGGGCCGGACCGGTTTCAAGTCCAGCAGATTGGTTTTTGGGGGTGGAGCTGCACTGGCAGGAGGAAAAGCTGTGCGGCTGTTGGATCGTGCCCTAGAGGCAGGGATCAACCATTTCGATGTGGGTTCAAACGTTTATTACCGAGGTGCGGAACGAAGTTTAGCTCCATTCTTAAAGAGAAATCGCGGAAAAGTCTGGGTAGCCTCGAAAGCTCCTCCGATGATTAGGGTAAAACCTGAGGATACGATCACCGTGGAGCAAGCTAAATCCGCGGCCTCCAGCTGGACAAAATTGATGGATGGCAGCCTGAAAGATCTAGGAGTGGACTATATCGACCTTTATTATCTAATGGCTGTTGATAATCCCTCACTTGTTAGCTGTGAAGAAATCAACAATGCATTTTTAACCGCGAAAAAGGCCGGGAAGGTCGGCTATTTCGGATTAAGTACGCACAAAAATGCCCACAAAGTGCTGGAAATAGCGATAGAGACCGGGTGGTATGATGTTGCTATGCTCGGGATTACTCCTGCCGGGTGGTACGATTGGGAAGCTCATGATCTGCTTTCAGGAACGCCTCCACTCACGGAATTGGAAGCTCTGCTCAAACAAGCCCGTGCTGCTGGGATCGGACTCATCGGCATGAAGGCGGTCAGACATCTAGCGCCCAAGTCGGCCATGGGAAAGGGAGATTCTAGCGCCTTTGACAAATACTACCATAAGAATTTCATGTCCTCCCCACTAACTCCATTCCAACGTGCTTACGCCTATGTCCTGGAGCATGGATTGGATGTGGTCAATGCCGACATGCAGAATTTTAAACACCTCGAAGAAAACATAGTAGCTGCATCAACTTCACACCTGTATTTCACGTGAAAGCAAAGGCTCCTGAATAAAGGTTGTAAGGGATAATGCGAAGACCCGGATAGTGAAAAGAAAAGCGCTCAAACTTAATTTTTCAGGCAGAAAGGTCAATTAATATCAATTAAAGTAAACTAAAGTAAATTCTCAAGCTCGTATTCCATCGATCCTAAGCCAATCTTTTCTCCATGACAGAGCTGTGCAGACCAATCCACGTCGATGGCATCTCGTAAAAAATCTTTTTTGTTGGCCTCGATAAGTAAATCAACAGAGGCTTTATCCACAGCAACCGGATCAAGGGAAGCAACGATACCCAAATCAGGAACAAGCAGCTTCCCATTTTTAGACATGCAATCGCAATCCTTGGTGATCTTGACCAGGTAGTTAATAAAACCAGCTCTATTTTTAACGCTTTTCAAGACTGCAAGGGCGTATTCTGCCATCTTTTCTTGAACCCGCAGCGTATCCCCATCCCAGCGCATCTTGATAGCACCAACGTTGCACACCACGAGGCACTCGCCGCATCCGATGCATTTCTCGTCGATGATGCGAGCACTGCCATCAGCCTGCTCTATGGCATTAGCCGGGCAATATTCCAAACATACCGAACAGTTCGTGCAAACTTTTGCTTTTACCCAAGGATGAACATCTGAATGCTGTTCGAGTTTTCCCGCCCGAGAAGCACATCCCATCCCCAAATTTTTGATCGTCGCACCAAAACCCGAAAGGATGTGGCCGGTAAAGTGACTTAGACTAAGGAGCAAATCGGTATGGAAAAAAGTACTGGCAATTTTTGCCGATTTAACATGTTTTAGGTTCACTTCCACTTCACCGCTTTCTTTTCCGATAAGGCCATCGGCGATGATGACAGGAACGCCTAGAGCTTCCAAAGAAAATCCGTGCTGCGCGGCCAGTCGGAGATGCTCGACAGAATTGGATCTGTTGCCGAGATACAAGGTATTCGTATCCGTCAAGAATATCTTGGCCTGCTTCTTTTTCAACCCATCGATTAAATGTTTCAACCACGGAGGTTTGATGAAACCTGTATTGCCTTTTTCTCCGAAGTGGATTTTGATTCCCACGAAGGAATCTTTTTTTACGCTATCCTCTAATCCTAGCTCACCAAATATTCTTTTGGTTTTCTCAGCCAGGATTCTGTGATCTTCTTTTTCCGAGGCAGGTAGAAAGAACACTTTGCTTGGCATTATTTATCCTTAACTCTCTTGTTTCTCACGGTTTCGAACTTGGATTCTGTCATACGGGCGTTCGATTTCAATTTACCTGGATACCCGATGGATGCCAGAGTTTTTTCCAACGAATCAAGTGCAAAATCCACCTGGGAAAAGGATAAATTCCCCATATGTCCCATCCGAAAAACCTTCCCTGCAAAATCTCCCAATCCACCGGCCACGATGACTCCGTTTTCGGCAAAAGTCTTGCGAAAAACTCCATCCTCAATTCCATCAGGATAACGCACAACGCTCAGAGTATCTGCCAAATATGGATTCTCCGGAACAAAGGAAAAACCTAGATCAAGCAACTTTGTCCGGATGGTCTGAGCTACACGGGAATGCCGGGCGAATCGGTTTTCCATTCCCTCCTCTAACATGATTTTTGTACCTTCAAGGAATGCTCTCATCTCATTCACGCTAGGGGTAGAAAAATACTTTGAGGGATCCTTCATGATGGGAAGCCAGTTAAGAAGGTCCGCGTAAAAGGCAGGGATGGTCTTCATGCTCTCTCTTTTTTTTATAACCCTCTCCGAGACGACCAGCACGGCCAATCCAGGAGGCACGCCAAAACACTTTTGGGCAGCGGTCAAAACAATATCCACCTCCCATTCATCCATTCTCTCCTCGATTCCTCCTGTGGCGCACACGCCATCAACGATGAAGAAGGTCTCATATTCTCTGATGATCTGGGCGTATTCCCGAATCGGAGCACAAACTCCCGTAGCCGTATCCACATGGGTAGCCGCCACCGCAGCATAAGCTCTTTGGGATATCCGCTCATCGAGCATACCGGGTTCGACAGCCTTACCCTGTTCGCTCCGGAGAACATCATAGTCCAGACCAAAGCTTCGCGCAATCTTTTCCATTCTCTGGCCAAAAAAACCTTGAGAGAGTATCAACAATCTCTCCTGTTTGGCGAATGTGTTTAACAAGGCCATTTCCATGGCTAGGGTCCCTGCACCGGCAACAATGAAGGATTCCCCTCTTTTGTTAAAAACAATTTTTTTCAAATTCGCTAGCGCCTCCTTCAATTCGGCAACAAACACTGGGCTGACATGAGATAATGTAGGCTGAGAAAGCGCATTCAGGATCCTGGGATGAACAGGAGTAGGGCCTGGGATGAGAAGTAATTTTTCTTGTTTCATTCTCCCTCACAATTAAAAAGATACCCTACATTTTTATCAATAATTCTCAATAAATCAAGATGAATTCCCCATTCTGAAAACAATTCCATTCTGGCCTTCTTTGCTTGTATCTGCTATCTATGATGAAACAAAAAGATTATCAATCATCCTGGATTTTTTATATGCTAAGCTTACCCACCCCACCCCATATATAAGGAGGGAGACAAGGATTTTAACTTTGGAGGATTTAAAGCTGATAAGCGCAAGCGAAGATTTCAAAGAATATTCGAAATTTTATCCTCGAGTTCTTTGACCGTGCTAACAATTTCAATCCCAGTAGAAAATTGTCTTTCCATTTTTTGAGTCAGCACAAAAATCCTTTTTATCCCGGCACTTTCCGCAGCCTTGACATCGAAATGGGAATCACCGATGACGCAACATTCCGTATTTCTGATTCCAAGATTCTTCAGGACAAAAAGAAAGGGAGCTCCCGAGGGTTTCCAAAGACCTGCCTCTCGGGAAAGCAAGAGATCGAAACTCAATCGGAATTTGTTCAGGAGAAATTCGAGATTCTTTCGAGAATTATTCGTGACAAGAGCTGTTTTTATTCTTTTCTTCTTCAAAAAAGCCAAAAACTTTTCCATTCCTTCCTTCAAGGTGGCCTGAGCTGTCGCCTCTTCTTCAAACCTTTCTAGTATCGCCCATTTCTTGGACCTCTCTGGCTCCCGGAGGCTTTGAATGTGAGAAAGAATGGGCTCCCCTTGAGTCTGCAATTCCTGCTTAATCCTTTTCCAATCATACGGAACATCCACGACGGTCCCATCCATATCGAAAATAACACCCTTAATCCTTTTCACAGACACTTCCTGTCTCCTCCTTTATATGAAGGGTGGGGTGGGTTGGCAAGGGTGGGGTGGGTTGGCAAGGGTGGGGTGGGTTGGCATTATCATTTGTTTAAAACCGATCCGACCTCGAAAAGAGGTTCACCTTTGTTGGCTGGAGGAGTAGCGATGATGTACAGAACGATTCCCGTGAACGGAGCGTGAAGTTCTTGAATAACATTTCCCAAATAGTCGGTCAAATAGCCCACTTTTTCTCCCTCTCGAGCAAAATATCCCATCTCGGTTAACGGATAAAAAAGGCCATCCTCTTTTGAATAAACCACCTCGTATTTGTCGATCCATATGGGGTCTGAAACCATTTCTGGCTCTCCTTGGATCATCCCAAAAAGTCGCATGACACTCAGAATCCCTTTCGTATTTCGCACGATAGACTCTTCGTCGGTTTTGCCCAAGTATCCCGATTCGGTGGTGATCGCAGGTATTTTGAACAGCACAGCTGTATTCCCGAGATATTTGGAGTCGGTTAAATCTTTTGTTCGGGATTGGTCGATGATGATGTATTTTATCCCGAAAGCCAGAGCCATTTTTTTTGAAAGTTCATCCAGCTCCTTGTTTCCGGATATCATCCAGTACGTGTATGGTATTAAGGCCTCGTTCCCATCCCCACAGTGCAAATCGATCAAATAATCGCATCTATCCACGATCTCATTCTTAAGAACATAGGCCACTCGTTGGCTGATCGTACCTTCTGGATCGCCGGGAAACACCCTGTTAAGATTCTTCCAGTCATTGGGATTGTAATAAATAATTCTTTTCTGGAAAGACTGAAGATTAGCGATATGAACAAAGATGAGCGTACCTGATAATGATCTGGGATCGATGGTGTCTTTGAGGCGGTATAGGGCTAAAATCGGTGGATATTCATATCCATGCACTCCCGCAACCAGGGCAAGTACTTTTCCCGGTTTAGAACCGTTCATGATCGTGACAGGGATACGCGTTCCGATCCCCTTTTTCTCTGGAACAGGGAGATATCCTGATTTCACTTCTCCAGGTTCGACCACAATATCGCCGACAACAAACCGGATATTCTCCTCTTCTCCAAAAGAGAATGAATGGATAACAAAAACCGCAATAAGAAAAAAGAAAACTCTTCTAAAATCTGAGCGTAGCATTGGTATGCCTCCTCCTGTCATGCATAGATTCTGTCCCTATTCTACCTGTTTCGTCTGTCATGCTCAAATTTCTCTTACGTTTACGTTCATGATCTCCCCACCCCACCGCCAACCCACCCCACCCAACAATATTGGCTCGCATGGAGAGTGAAAACTGCTGATGCCGACCCTCCCCACCCCTGCTTTCAAGGTTTATATATGAAATTTACTCTAGTGAACGAATATTGTAATCAGCAGTTTTTATAAATAATTCAGGAATTGATTCTGAATTTTTGTTTTGATATAATTCGCTCATTGAAAATCTAGTTATGCTAAAAAAAGGGAGATAACTTTATGGGAAAATTCGTTGCCATCATCGGAGGACTAATAGCAATGGCTGGAGGAATCTATCTTGCCATTTTCGTATGGTGGCGTGAATTCTATGAACTCGTGTTCGGTTCCATCCCCCCCTTAGTTTTTCTTATGGGCCTGATTGCACTCATCGCAGGGATCAGCAGCATTAAGGATAAGAAGAGAATAAAAAAAATTGAGGAAGATACTCCAGAAGCAGATTCAGAAGAATAACACGAGTTTTCACACGCTTAATTCCCTCTGATATTCCAGCCCAAAACCAGGGATATTTTCAAAAAAAACTTGACATGCTTAATGTATCTGTGTTATATGTAATTTGTAATCAAATTACAGGAGCCAAGATTATGACAAACAAAGATACAAACAAAAAAAGCAAGAAGAGAACAAAAAAAGAAACGAAAGAAACGACTACAGAAAAAAAACATCAAGGGCCGTTGGATGATTTTGGGAATCAAGTTGAAAAATTCGCTGTTAAAACGGCTGACTCCATCAGAAAAGTGATCGACAGAGCCCTTGCATCAAGAAACACGGTTTTGACTATCCGTGTGAACGATGAAAGCAACAAAAAACTCAACATGCTTGTTGAAGCCGGCCTGTTTAAAAGCCGCTCGGAAAGCGCAGCATTTTTAATAGAGGAAGGCATCAAAAGTCAAGACGCATTGTTTTCAAAGATCACAGACAAACTCAAAAAAATGGAAAAAATACGAGACGAACTCAAAGACATCGTATCCAAAGAAGTTGAGAGCAAAGCGGAAGCAGAGCCGAAAAAGAAAAAATAGCCCAGGTTTACGTCGTTTTTTGAATATGATATCATTTTTGCGTGACAACCCTCATCGTTGCAACATTAACAGTTCTCTCTTTTACCCTACCAACAGCAACACAGAACATCGAAAAGGCATTTCTTCAAAACAATTCCAAGCTGCTTCTTGAACTCTTCTCCGCTCAAAATCCGATCAATATTTCTCTACCTGAACCGATTTATTTTTCTGATCAGCTTTCCAACCAACAAGCTTATTTTGTATTCCAAAAAATATTTTCATCTTACTCCACCTTTGAATTTTATTCCGAAAGAAAATCCCCATCCTCTAATAAGAAGAACCATATTTACCAGGCCAGATGGTCCTTTCGAGATAAGAAAAATAACGATCAATATCTTTTCTATATCTTTTTCTATCTGATAAAGGAAACACCAAGGGATAACAAACTATCAGAAACAGATTGGAGAATCACGGAAATAAAGGCAAAAAAGATTTGAGAAAGAGATTTTTTATTGCCTTTGCATTGGGCGTTGCCCTCTCTGTATTCCTGTACTTGCTCTCTTTTTTTCTCCCTTCCCTACTTTTATCCCGTTATTATGATCGAAGTCTCAATCAACTGAAAAACACAGCCGAGTCGATAAAGAAGGATTTCACGCATGTACTGGAAAAACTCAACAGCACAAAAAACCGCGTCATGGAATCCCCTATCCCTAACACGAGCGAAGACTTATTCGCCTTTTTCAAGCGACTTAACCTTAATCCCGAAAAGGAAGGGATTTGCTATTGCAATGAACTGGGATACCCTATTCTCTGGATAGGCAATATCATCGATTTGAACATTATCGATCGCCGCGACAGAAGAGGCTATTCCTTCCAACAAGAAGAATCCTCCCATCTTGTTCGAAACAAGGCCTCGGTCTATCTTGTTCTTGTCAAACAAATTCCCAATAAGGAGTACATCGTATTTTTTCAATTGATCGCATTCCTCCCTCAATTCAAAACACCCTATCTCCAAGAATACCATTTTCTAAACAAGAAGCTGATGCAAAACAGCATAATTGAATATTATGATTTCCGGGATGATGTTTCTGGATTAGAACGAATATTTTCCAGACATAAAGATGAATACGTCGGAGAACCTGGCCTTCAGGGCGAAATCCAGACAATCATCTTTCCGTTGAGAAATGAGGACGACAGAATCATCGCCCAAGTCAACCTCAGCTCTGCATCTCGAACATCAAAGATCGCGGACATAAGGGAACGGATACTCCTGTTCTCCTATATCCTTCTTGGATTATCGCTTGTTTCATTATTAATCTTCTTAGTGAAATCCCCCTCTTTTGCCAAGGAACGAAAATTTCTACCTGGATTGTTGATCATGCTGACACTAGGAGGGCTGAGGCTGATTTTTTTCCCTCTAGGAAATTTGGAAAAAATCCAATCTATGCCGATCTTCTCTCCTTCCTCGGCGGGCTTCCTATCCATGGGGAATTTCACTCGATCTCCCGCGGATATCTTTTTGACTGCCTTAGTTCTTTTTTTTATTTTCTGCTGTGTCCTGTTTTATGCCCAAAAACATATCCTTGGAGACAAGATCAAAATAAACCTGCTTTTGTCTCTTATAGCAAACATTTCATCGGTGGCTATTTCCCTTGTCCTCCTCACCTTGTTTCAAGCTTTCTTGACACGTGTTTCCTATCATTCAAACCTGAATATTCTCGGATTTTCATTGAAACCAAGTTTTCTTCTCCTCCATCTCAGCATTTTCCTCGTATTTTTTATCTTTGTGTTGGTTAGCTTCAGCCTGTTTCGATGGGCACTCCGTTTTTTCTCTCATTTCGTCCTCACATTATCGATTCTATCAGGCGGATTTGTCCTGTTTATCTTTATCTTAGGGAGCACAATTCACCCATTTATTTTTTTGATCCAGGGGATTTTTTTATTATCTTTACTTTTGTTCGCTGCCAATCCTTCTTTACTTCAGAAAAAAGAAATCGCATTCTCGGCCTTCTTTTTAGCCATCTTCCTTGTTTATCCCACTCTAAATCAAACATTCGCTCAAAAGAGCAGGAATATTACCCAGAATTTCCTCCAAAACATCATAAGATCCCAGGAAACATGGGGGTCTTACCTTATTGAACAGTCATTACCAGAAATCGAAAAAAAAACCGAACCTATCACGGCTTTTTTACAGAATCCCGGGCCCAGTGATCTGGCTCAAACCCTATGGGAAGAAACACTGATCGCCAAATTCAATTGGTATTCGAGTCTTGAATTACTCAGCCCGGAAGGAGTTATCCTGTCGCGTTTTTCTCTTAATGTTCCGGAACTTTTTCAGCTCGATTTCGAACTGCCAGAGAGTCGAGATTGGACCATTTCCCGCCACAGTCTTTTGTTCATGGGGATCGAAAAGGATTTCCTGATTGGGCACAAAGATTGGGTAATAGAAGAAGAGTACATCGGAAGGTTGATCATCTATTTATCAGTTGACTACGATATGTTGCCTTTTTTGTATTCTGCCAATCCTTATTTCGAACTCTTGCGGATCACATCTATTCCTTCTCTCAATCAACACGATATAGGTTTTGCGATCTTCAACCTTGATGGCGAACTGCTCTTCAATCCGGACGGTATATCGACCGGTATTTCACAATCAAATCTCCAACAAATTCAATCTTCAATGGATGCCGTGTGGGCACCCTTCGAGGACAAACAGAATAAATTCAACAGTCTGTACTTCACCCATAGCGACAAGATCTATTCCCTTTTTCTTCCTGAAAAAGATGTTCTTGACCATTCCGTGGGCTTTCTCAGGATTTTATTTCTTTACCTCGTCTTTTTGATGATCTTCCTTTATGCTTACTCGACTGCATCTAGAAAAAGAAATATCAAAAATCCGCTCTGGTCTTTCTCCAATCGCGTGTACTTTTCCTTCATCGCCATCGCCCTCATACCTCTTCTGCTGTTTACGTATACGACCAGAAACTTTGTCAGGCAGATGTTCACCCAACAAATCACGGAAAAAGCAGAAATACACGCCAATTTTGCACGGAGAGTTGTGGAAGAATACTTCATCCTGCAACAAGAAGAACAGCTATCATTGACTCTTCCTCCGGATAACGTGATGCTTGTGATAAGCTCCACCATTTCGAACGACGTGAATCTCTATCAAGATGGAGTGCTTATTTCATCCAGCCGTCGAGAGTTTTTTGACTACGGCATTCTCCCCGAAATGATCGATGGAGAGGTCTTTTATAAAATCCTGTATGAAAATAATCCTTTTTACTCTCAAAGCCAAAAAATCGGGAACTATTTCTTCCACACCCTCACTATTCCTTATCTATTCCAAGACTCTTTGTTGCTCATCTCCCTCCCTTTTCCTTTGGAGCAGCAAGAAATTTCCAGAGCAACCAAGGAACTTCTTGAATTTTTCTTCTTTATTTCTTCGTTTTTTATTTTTATCGTCCTTCTCTTCGCCAGAGGAATTGGCAGCATGATCATAACACCTATCAAAAAACTTCTTGCTGGGACGAGAGAGGTCGGATTAGGCAACCTCGAAGTATCCATTCCCCATAAACATGAAGGTGAGATGAAGACTCTTATCGATGGTTTCAACTCCATGGTAGAAAGCTTGAAAAAACACCAGCAGGAAATGGCTGAGATGAGCAAAAAAGTCGCTTGGGCTGAGATGGCCCGCAAAGTGGCTCATGAGATTAAAAATCCCCTCACTCCCATTCAACTCTCAGCAGAACATTTGCTAAGAGTCTACCAGGACAAAAAAGAAGATTTCGAGGAAACTCTCAACGAGTCTACCTCATACATCATAAAGGAAGTCGATAATCTCCGAAAAATCGCAAAGGAATTCCTCGAAATTTCTAAAGAATCAGCTCTCCTAAAAGAACCTTTTGATCTTAAGGGTGTTGTCCAAAACACGATTTCTCCGTATAAAAAAGCCTTTGCGGAACGCATCACGCTGACCGAGAATTACCAAGGCGAGGATTTCACCTACAACGGAGACAAATCCAAAATACAAATAGCACTCCGTAATATCTTCACTAACGCTGTCGAGGCCATCGGAAAACAGGGGAAAATACAGGTCAAACTTACACGCGGAAAACCAGGTTTGACAGTTGAAATCAGTGATTCTGGTGTGGGGATGGATCGAGAAACACTCGATCGGATTTTCGAGCCTTATTTCTCAACGAAAGAGGTGGGGACAGGATTAGGGCTCTCCATCGCAAAAAAGATCATCGAGGATCATTCGGGCAAAATTGAAGTATCGAGTAAAAAAAATGAGGGAACAAAAATCACGATTTTCCTGCCAGCGGAAAACTAATGGCACCAAATCACTCGAAAGATGAGAGGTTGAACCGACTAAATAACTAGAATTTTTTTTTTATTTATGGAAGAATAATTTGAAAATGAGAAAATCAAGGATAAACTTAACATTATGGGTTGCCGTTTTTTTGGTTGTTTCTTCGCCTTTAGCAGGAGAAAAAATCAGCCTCAAAATCAGTTATAATACCGCTTCGGTTAACAAGGGAGACTTGAACACATGGATTGATTCTTACAATGTCCAATGGAGAGATTTGCAATCCGAGGAAAATGGCCAGTTGGATGGCCAGCTCAACCCCCTGAAATATGGGCCCAAGTACGAGGTAGAACTCAGAATTCCCCTATTCCTCGGTTTGGCATTGAATCTGAGTGGGAGCCATTTCAAGAGAATGGAAGAAGGGACAATTAATTATGTCTGGAACACAGCAAATATGGACGAAAAGGACTTTATCAGGAACGAAGTTCAGGGTATCCCTATAAAAATAGGATTTTCTTACTCTCAGGTTCTTCCCTTTTTAGAAAACCTATATCTTTTTGCGGGTGTGGGAAGACACATTACCTTCTTCACATATAAATTCAACCGCGATTATGATCTGAGAGATGGACCCTATAAATATAACCTAAAGGTGGATTCTTCCTACAATTCTGAAGCCTTGGGTTTCTACGCGACGCTAGGAGTTGAATACGACCTGATCAAGCACATCGCTATAGTGGTGGAGGCAGAAAAAGTGTGGTCCAAGGCCGACGGGTTCAAAGGTCCTTTAAATGAAGAACTCACGGAAACAAACCCTGGTGAGGCATCAAAAATATCATACGAAAATTACGACAAAGCCTCCCTTTATTTCTATGAATACAAACGCGAAGAGAGTAATAAGTATTATTCTGCTTTTCATGGACTCGGGAAGAGACCGGACAATCCTGAGGCTTATCCTAGATACCCGCGCGGAATCACGGATATAAAAAATCTCCGCCAAGGTGAACTTGGCCTCAGCACATTTGCTTTTAAAATCGGAATCCGGTTCAAATTCTGAAAGATTCAGCCAACATGTCAAAGATTTTGGTCATTTACTTCAGTTTGACGGGAAATACAAAAAAAGTGGCAGATGCCATCTTTGACGCCCTGGAAGGTGACAAAACAATCAAGACTATGGACGAGGCTCAAAATCTTGATGAATACGAACCCATATTCATAGGCTTCCCAGTCCACTCCCACAGTGTTCCTTTCAAGACAGAGGAATTTATAAAACGCATTCCCCCTGGAAAAAAAATCGCCCTTTTCTCCACGCATGGATCTCTCACAGGAAGCCGACTTTCGCGTGAAGCTTTGGAACATGCCTCCATCCTCGCATCCAATTCCAAGATACTGGGAACATTCTCCAGCCGGGGCAAGA
This sequence comes from Candidatus Aminicenantota bacterium, assembly GCA_020348385.1. Lineage (GTDB taxonomy): Bacteria > Acidobacteriota > Aminicenantia > Aminicenantales > Aminicenantaceae. The sequence continues at coordinate 939,048 of CP070750.1, forward strand.
TTTCCCTTCAGGCTATGGAAGCACTGAGCAAATCCCCCGAACACAAGGCTTGGGTTGAGATGGCGGCTTCGGCCCAAACCCATCCCGATGAAAATGATCTGGAGGATGCCAGATCCTTTGCCAAATGGATAATGACATTGAACCTTCAGAGCTGATTTAGCTTCTCTTCGATTTTCCGATAATTTGGTCTGCAGCAGTGTAAGGATCTACTTCTCGCCGGTAGATTCTAGCGATCAAATCCTCGAACTCAGAGTCGTGGATCTTTTCGGATACAGCCCTAAATAGCTTATCACTTATGATGTCTTTCAGCATCCAGGAAATCAATTTCTTCTTCCGGAAGGCTTGCAGCTCATGATTCCTGGCTGATAGAACTCTTTCCATTTCTTCAAATAAAGTCTGTATTCCCTTCCCGTCGATGGCAACGGTTTTCACCACAGGAGGAATCGCCCTATCCTTCAATCCCAATTCCAGCATTGCCCTTAACTGTTTTTCCGTTTTATCCGCCTCCGGGGAATCAGCCTTATTGAGGACAAAAATATCAGCAATCTCCATCAAGCCTGCTTTGAAAGCCTGGATCTCATCTCCGGCACCAGGGATGAGGACGACAAGAATAATGTCAGCGAACTTAACCACTTCCACCTCGTCCTGTCCCACCCCCACTGTCTCCACAAGAACATAGTCTTTACCTGACGCTTCTAGGATAGTTATGGCTTCTCCTGAGGCTTTGGCCAATCCCCCAAGATGGCCTCTGGTTGCCATGCTTCGTATGAATATTCCCGGGTCTGTGCTGTGTCTCATCATCCTGATTCGGTCTCCGAGGATCGCCCCTCCGCTGAAAGGGCTGGAAGGATCCACGGCAATGATCCCCAGTTCTTTATTGTCTTTTCTCACATATTTGATCAACTTATCAACCAACGTGCTTTTGCCCGACCCCGGTGAGCCTGTAATGCCAATAATGGTGGATTTCCCTGTGTGGGGAAATAGCTCCTTTAGCAAATTTTGGGCCTCTCGGCTGTCATTTTCGACCATGGAAATCCCCCTTGCGATAGCCCGAGGTTTTCCCTCGAGGATTTGTTGCGTTAGTTTCATTTAATACCGCTAAATCCGAATAATTCTGATTAATATTCGGAGAGGACCTTTTGGGCAATGATCCACCGCTGGACTTCAGAGGTCCCTTCGCCGATGGTTGCCAATTTTGAATCCCTGTAGAATTTTTCAACAGGATAATCCTTTGTGAACCCATATCCTCCATGAATTTGGACAGCCATCGATGAGGATTTCACCGCCAATTCGCTGGCAAAGAGTTTTGCCATGGCCGATTCTTTTGGGATCTTCTTCCCTTGATCCTCAAGGAAGGCGGCCCGATAAGTAAGGAGTCGAGCTGCATCCAATTCTGTAAAACCATCGGCAAGCATCCACTGGATGGCTTGAAATTTTGCGATGGGTTGGTCAAATTGGACTCTCTCTTTGGAGTACTTCAACGCCGATTCTAAAGCCCCTGCAGCAATACCAAGGGAGAAACCGGCTATGCTTACGCGGCCTCCATCCAGTACAGCCATGGCTTGTCGGTATCCTTTTCCCTCCTCGCCAATCATATTTTCGGCAGGCACCTTGACATCCTCGAAAATAAGCTCAGATGTGTCGGCCGATCTTATCCCCAGTTTATCTTCTTTTTTGCCTACCTTAAATCCATCCATTCCCTTTTCCAGGATGAATGCCGATATTCCGTTCCTTTTGTCCTCGGGATTAGTGATCGCCAAGACCACATGGATTTCTGCCAAAGATCCGTTGGTGATGAAGAGTTTAGATCCGTTGAGAATCCAGTGGTTTCCATCTTTAACAGCCTTGGTTATCAAGGAAGCCGCATCCGATCCAGCTCCTGCTTCGGTTAATCCCCAGGCCCCTAATGTCTCTCCTGTAGCTAGTCTGACTAAATATTTGCTTTTTTGTTCTTCGGAAGCAAAAAGATTGAGATGATTGGAACAGAGGGAATTGTGAGCGGCGACGACCAAACCAACCGAAGGATCGACTTTAGAGATTTCTTCAAGGATGATAACGTAATCGCAATTCGTGTAGCCCGCACCAGAATACTCCGTCGGAATGACAATCCCCAACAGGCCCATATCCCCCAATTTTTGAGTCAGAATTTCCGGCCATTTTCCCAACTTATCGCTTTCCTTGATCAGGGGCTGTATCTCGTTTTCAGCAAACTTTCTAATGGAATTTTTTAATATCTCTTGCTCTTCCGTCAGCAAAAAATCCATACTCTCTCCTTATTTCCTAATCCCTTAATTTTCCCCTTCATATTACTTTCAAGGTTTACATTTATCAAGAAGAAATTGACTTAGCCGTACAAATCATCTACCTTAAAATTATGATGGTTGGATTTCTGAGGATTATTTTATATGCGCTGCTTGCCTATATTGTTTACAAATCCATTCGCTTCTACCAAAAGCTCAGCCAGAAAAGCCATGCTCCCCCGAAATCTAAACAAACCTCAGGTCTTATGGTGAAAGATTCCATATGTAACACCTATCTTCCTCAGGAAGATGCCATAAAAGAAATCGTAGAAGGAAAAAAATATTATTTCTGCTCTAAGGAATGCCGCCAAAAATTCCTAGAATCCAAAAATTAGCCAAACTGGATATTTCCACCTGGACTATTCAGGTAAATTAAGGAGTTAAGCTCCAGGCGTCTATTGTCACCGAATCTTCCAGATTAAACTGTTCATGCTCATGATTTGGGGGAATAATACAAGATTCACCTTCTGTTAACACAATGGTTTCCTGTTTTTCTTCACTTTTTATGATTATTTTTTGTTCGCCTTTGAGGACAGTGGTGACTTGTTCATAAGAATGGGTGTGAGGAGGCACGTATGATCCTTTGTTGTATTCGAATTTTGCCATCAATACATCCTTACCGCAGGCAAGGGTACGTCGAACGACTCCTTCGAACACCTTCACAACATGCTGATCTTTTTCTTCAATCTTTATCATTCCGCCTCCTCTCAAAGCTTATCATTACCCTCTGAGATCATCAGACATATACCTTATATTTAGTCAGATGAGGTAGCCATTGTAAGTAATCAGATTATCCGAAAATCTAAAAATTCCCCTAGGTATTCTTCCCACTCTGTATGAACACTCTCGACTCGTGACAACGGAGGCCCTTCCCTCAATTTCCTCTCCAGGCTCTGGATTTTTTCTTTCTCCCCCTCGACCAAAGCTTCAACCCGGCCATCAGGCAAGTTTCTTACCCAGCCCGAAAGTCCCATCGAGGAAGCCCATCTCCGTGTGTTATCCCGGTAGAAAACACCTTGCACTCTTCCCGATATCAAAATTCGTGCTCTTGCGTTCATCAGAAATCCTGTATATTTATAACACATTCCCCTGCATCACGGTCAAGTCCCATTATGGGGTCAAACCCTTACTTTGATATTTTAACTTGCTTAGCCTGGATTATTCATGAACCGAAATCCTCTACTCCACCCTTATACT
>CP070750.1:942644-958520 GCA_020348385.1 Candidatus Aminicenantota bacterium
GAAGCAAATTTTTGATAAATCGCAATGGCCACAGCAGTTATATGTCTTGGTTCTGGAAAACCACAATTTATGATGGGAATGAAACGTTTATTTCCTAAGTTTTTTAGGCGAGCGGCAATTGCTTCCATTGCCCGAGTTACGATATACGGCTGACAATCATCATACAGAGGGGCTGTGAGGATAATGATATCTGCACGATCGACGGCATCGAGCATCTGAGATCGTTTTTCATCATCGGATAGTTGCCTGTTGATCCAAAGAGTTTCCGTTTCCAGTCCTCTCTTGTCTAGAATATTGAGCAGATAACTGCCCACACTCGTGGAGTTGCTCTTCTTTCCCCGTGGGCTTCCGACCAGCAATAGCACGCGGGTCATTTGTTCAACTCCATTTCAACGATAATTTGCTTTATCTCCTCTCGAATTTTCCACTCTTCCTCCCCGGCAAGAAACACTTCCGCTCTGTGTTTGGGTGGATAGAAATTGAAGCTGTGCCGTTCGATCAAAGTGTTGAATATCTGCTTTTCATCGTCGTCTTGGTTTTTTGTTACCCCAATTGCAAGAAGCGAGGGATAACATTCGTATCTTTTGAGGTGGTGTGTTTCACCTTTGATGATTGTCATTCCTGGTTGCAAAAGACCAAGCATGCGTTCGATGATCTTTTTCAGCTCTGAGGAATACCCCCCGAATGTGAGTGGGGTCATAAAGATAACCAAGTCACTCTGAATAATCTTTCGCACAACGTCTTGAGCCTCGTCCTTTTGGATACAAAGGCCTGGAGTTGTATCCCAACACTTGAAGCATCCGATGCAACTTCTGGCTTCGACTTCATTGAGCAGGATAGGTTCTGTACTCCATCCGGCACTCCCCAGCTCTTCTTCCAATATTTTTTGTATCGGGATTAAATGATGTTGATGTTTTAAACTTCCGTTTAAAATGATCGCGTACAAGCAATCTTCTCCGTGTTTTGGACGTTAAAGAACTTGTTTATATCATGCACTGGAGATTTGGGTCAACAGGAAATCAGCATGCTTTAGGATAGTGTTTTATTCTGTGATGTCCTCGCTTGCTTTTTTTTCTTCCGTATCCATGGCCGGATCCATAACTTTGCCCTCGGTTGGCTTTTTATCTTCAGCTCCGGCTCGGCTTTCGCCCAGGATACGGTCAAAGGCAGTCAGGCCACCAAGGGCACCGAGACCCATTGTCTCGACTGCCGTGCTGGGAACAATAATCATGGACCCCTTCTGTTTGAGACCTTCAAATACCATGTTCATAGCTCTTAGGTGGAGGGCAGCTGGGTTATCCTTGTAGTGGACTGAGGCATCTGAAAATTTCTCGGCAATCTCAGTTTCGGCTTTGCTCAGGATGATGCGGGATTGGCGTTCGCGCTCGGCCTGGGCTTTTCGGCTCATGGCATCCTCCAACGCTTTGGGGATGATGATATCCCTGATCTCAACTGACTGAACCGTGATTCCCCAGGCATTCGTCTTGGCGTCCAGCACCTGCTGGATTTCTCCCCCCAGCTTGTCTCTGTGAGAAAGCATGTCACCGAGCTCATGCTTCCCGATAGCATCCCGCAGACCTGTCTGGGCAGAGAGAGATACCGCATCCTTGAAATTCTCCACTTCCAGCACACTCTTCTCAGCGTCCCAGACCATCCAGAAGGCAATGGCATCGACATTTACCGGGACTGTGTCTTTGGTAAGAGTCGTTTCAGCCTTGAAGTCAGTGACTCGGATCCTCTGGTCCACGTAGTTAGCCACTTTGTCTATCACCGGAAGCAAGACGAAGAGGCCAGAACCACGAAGGCCGCGGAACTTTCCAAAGCGTAGCATGACTGCTTTCTCCCACTGGTAGGCTATCTGAATACAGGGGGCAATAAGCCCTGCTGTCACAACCGAGATCACCAGAATCCAGCTCTCTGGTCGATGGTTCAAATAAGCCCACAGTGCGGCCATGGTGGTGAAAACAAGTACCACCTCCCATATCTGAGAGACGCGGAAGAGTACTGACAAAACGAGAGCAATTCCCACCATAGTGATCACCACCTGCAGTCGGAACGGAAACACAGATAAATGGATTAAAAGTCCGAGAAGAAAGAGAGCCACAAGGATCATGATGTTTAGCGGGCCGAAACGGAAATCGGCATGAAAGCTTGTGGCAAAGCGCTCCAGAGCACCAAGTTTGTTACTACCTAATGATTTTTTCATTTTTTTCTCCTTTCTCAGCGGTTTTTCCGCTGTTTGAGATTTTTCATAATGTCATCGAGGGTGAATCCATAGGAGGAGGCCCTCGAAATTAACTCCTGGCAGATCTGATCAAGCATGCGTTGTCTCTCCACATCATCCTGTTTCACTTTTCTGTGGCTGACAAATGTGCCCGATCCCATTTGGGTCTCAACTAATCCCGTGAGTTCCAGCTCAGTATAAGCCCGGCTTACTGTGTTCGGATTGATGGAAAGCTCTACAGCAAGCTGGCGCACCGTGGGGAGCTTATGACCCGCCTCCACGGCGCCGGTTGCGATGGCGGTTTTCACCTGATCGATGATCTGTCTGTAAAAGGGAATACCACTTTTCATGTCCAGCAGGAAACTCATAGTCATTTTCTTCCTCTCATCTAAATAATGTCATAAAACAATAATGTAATAATACATTAATACAAATTTGTCAAGTTTTTTTTCAAAAAAATAAGGGTTGAAAATAAAAATTTTCCCCCTGCTCCCACACTGCCAAACCACTTGGCGGTTAGAACTTAAATTCTTTGTACTTCACCTTATGGAATAGCGAATAAAGAACAGGGACGACGCCTAGAGTGAGCATGGTTGAGAAAAGCAATCCAAAAATGATCGCTATCGCCATCGGTTTCCACATAGGGCCTCCTCCTAACCATAGAGGAAGAAGACCTCCGACTGTCGTTGCTGTCGTGAGGAGGATGGGTCTGAGGCGACGTTGAGATGCTTCGACGACTGCCCGGGCCGGTTCCCACCCGTGTTCTTTGATCTCATATTTTATGCGATCAAGAAGCACGATGGCGTTATTGACGACAATGCCGGCAAGGGAAACCACCCCAAGAAGCGTCATGAATCCAAAATAAGAATTCGCTATGAGCAGTCCAAAAACAACGCCGATGATCCCTAGAGGTATAGTGGTCAGTACGATTATCGGAAGCCGTATGGAGTTGAACTGGAGGACCAGCAGCAGAATAATGATTAAGAAGCCTATCGGCATCTTCTCTCCGATAGATGCATTGGCCTCGCCAGAACTTTCTATTTCGCCGCCTAATTCATATTTGTATCCGACGTCCCATGCTTGGCTTTCCACCTTAAGCCATTTATCCAGTTCCTGGCTGAGCGCGATTGGAAGAGTCCCAGGTAGTACCTCGGATTGAACGGTAACCGTTTTTAACCGGGAACGCCGAAGGATTTTTGACGGTTGCCATTGAATCTCCAGGTCGGCCACCTGTTTTAAAGGGACGTTTCTCCCTGTCATCTGAGCGTACACATTGACTGTTTCCAGCTTTCCGATGTCCTGACGTTCGGCCCCCTCTGAACGCATGGTTACAGGGATGGTTTTGTCTTCTTCTCTAAACTGGGTAACTTCGATTCCTGTCAGAGCTGTTTGCAATGAAATGGCGATATCTCGGTTTGTCACACCCGCACGGCGGGCACGGGCTTGATTGATCTTCACCAGAATTTTTTTAGTCCTCTGCCCCCAATCGTCTCGGATATTCTTGGTGCCTGGTATTGTCCTAAGCTTTGCTTTTACACTATCAGCCAGCTCGAACACTTTACCCAGTTCTTTACCGGAGACCCGGATTTCTACAGCGGCTGTCGGAGGGCCGTATAGGAGAAGATCAAGGCGGGTACGGAGTTCAGGGAATTTATTCATACAATATTCCTCTGTTTTTGCGATCAGAGAATCGATGATGGTGTTGGATGTTGTGTTAATAAGCATGGTCGCGTATTCAGGTTTCGCCGGTACTGGGCTGTAGGCGATATAAAAGCGCGGCGCACCCGCTCCGATATAAGTGGACCAGTTAACGATGCCCTCAGGACGATCGGGCCCGGCAGCCAGCTCGCGCTGCATGAACGCTTCGATGTCTTTGACCACAGCTTCCATTTGATGGATGGGGGTTCCTTTGGGGAGTTCGAAATCCGCCGTGTAGATGGCTTTGTCATTCCTCGGAAAAAAGATGGCAGGGATGAACATGAAACCCTGCATAGCAATGAAGAAAATGAAAACCACAGCGATTATTGATTTGACGGGATGGCGCAGCAACCGGAGTAAAAAATGTCGGTACCGCACATAAAAATTTGAGTCGTAATGCTCTTCTTTCTTTTTGACCTTTACAAAATACACACAAAACAGAGGGGTAATGGCCTCGGATAAGAACCAGGAACACAGTAGGGTAATGGTGACCACTTTGAACAGCGGTCCTATGTATTCACCCATGTTCGATTCTGCCAGATAAAAGGGAAGGAAGGCCGCAGCCGTGGTGAGAGACCCGATCAACAGGGGAACACGGAGTTCTGTCGCCGAACTGATGGCTGCTTCTTTTGCCGGTACTCCGGCTTTGATCTGGACCATTATCGATTCTGACATCACGATCGCGTTATCTACCAGTAATCCCAGGGCTATGATAAGGGCAACTAGGGACATCTGATCGAGGCCAATGTTGAGGAAAGACATGATCAAGAGGCTCATGATCATGGTCATCGGGACCAGGGATGCTACGACCAAACCTGTGCGAATCCCTAGGGTCAGAAGCATAACCAGAATGACAATGGCGATGGCTTGGAAGAGATTGTTTGTGAAATTACTCACAGCGCGATCGACATGCTCCGGTTGGAATGCCACGGTATCGAATTCGATCCCTATGGGATACAGGCTTTGCAATCGACTCATCAGCTCACTGACCTCTTCCCCGAGAACGATGATATTTCCTTTTTCTCGCAAATTGATGGCCAGAGCCAGTGCGGGTATTCCCGAGGAATGGACGATGGACTGTGGAGGATCGATATATCCTCTGTAAACTTCGGCAAGATCCTCGACATAGATCAAATCTGTTCTTCCCGGAATGCTGATCAGAGTATGCTTCAAATCCTCGACCGATTCAAAACTGCCTGTCGGCTCCAGCACGATCTTTTCTTTTCCAGTGCTGACATCTCCCCCAGGGATGACAATGTTCTGGCTCTGCAATATGTTGATGAGCTGGGAGGCTGAAAGTCCCACTTCAGCCAGGCGGGCATCGTTGTATTCAACGAATATCCGTTCATCCTGTGCCCCGTGGATCTCGACTTTGGCAACATCATCGATGAGCAGCATCTCATTTCGCACTTCATCAGCCACTTCTTTCAGCTGCGCATACGAGAATCCTTCCCCGGTGATCGTTATGATCGTGCCGAAAATATCGCCGAATTCGTCATTAACGAAAGGTCCGATCACACCCTCTGGCAGTTCTCCTTCGGCCTTTTCCACCTTCCGCCTCAGGCTATCCCAGATAGGGCGCATCTTTTTATAGCTTTGTTCGATGTTCACAAAAACGATTGAGACACCCGATCTGGATTCGCTGTTGATAAAATCAAGTTCCGGCATTTCCTGAATGGATTTCTCCAGCTTATCCGTGATCAGGGTTTCCACTCTTTCCGGGCTCGCTCCGGGAAAATAGGTCAACACCATGGCGGTACGGATAGTAAAGCCGGGATCCTCGGCGCGGGGCATTCCTTGGAATGCCATGATACCGGCCAGGAGGGCAGCAAACAAAAGAACGAAAGTGACCCGGTTTTTTTCGATGGCGGTTTGTGTAATATTCATGGGATCTTTCCTCTCCCTAAAGCTTGACCTTTTGACCATCGGAAATATGGCTGATGCCGGCTGTTACGACCAGGTCCCCGTCTGCAAGGCCTTCAAATACCTCCAGTCCCTCTGCCGTCAACTCTCCGACATTGACCGGTTTACGTCTGATAATCCCGTAGCCTTCCTCCTCGGTGAGTCGTTCAACGATAAAAACAAACCGTCCTTCGCGATCTTCTCCTACTGCTTGAGAGGGGATGATGAACCTAACGCTCTCATCTTTCAGACTGAAGTGAAATTCAGCGGTCGCGACCATCCCGGCACGGATATCCGGGTCCGGTTGACTCAGGAGTAAAGTGACTGGGAAAGTGGTAGCCATCCCAGTGGATTTAACGCCGATTTCGGAAACGGTTGCTTGGAATTCTTTATCGGGAACGGCATCAAATTTTACGGGAACATTTTTCTTTTCTTCTATAAGGGAGATTAAAATTTCTGGAATCGAGACTTTCACTTCGATGTGAGAACCCGATGTCAGCAGTATAATCGGCATGCCCACCTGAACGTTTTCGTTTACTTCAACATGAACCTCCGCAATCGCTCCGTTCAGCGGAGCTTTTATCTTTGTGTAATTCAACTGCATTTGAGCCAATTCCCGCATCTTTTCAAGTGTTTGAACGTTGGCGTTGGCCGCTTCGGATGCCATTCTGGCTGCATCCAAATCGCTCAACGAAGTGCTCTTTTTCTCATAAAGCGTTCTTGTCCTTTCATAATTGACATCGGCATTTCGTGCCTGGGCTTTCCCCTGCAATAATGCGGATTCGGCCTGCTGCAGTCTGAGTTCGTAATCGTTGGAGTCCAATTCGGCCAGGAGTTGGCCAGCTCTCACCCTGGACCCGACACGAACAGCAATACCGCTTACCGTTCCCGGTACTTTGAAACTGAGATTCGATTCTGTGCCCGCCTGAGCCACGCCTGAAAATGTGCGAACATAACTCCCCTCTGCGGAAATAGCTTCTATGTATCGTACCGGCCGGATGATCTCCTGAATTTCTGCCTCCTCCTTGCAGGAAGAAAACAGCAAAACAGCTATTAAAATAGCAACACAAGGTTTAAGCAGATTGTTGACAGTCATGATATCCTCCGATGTTTTTATTGCCTTTCTTCATATATTCCATACTTTTTATAAAAAGCTCTCATGCGCTCCAGAAGTGCTTGGCGTTCCTCGTTGTCCATAAAAAACTCGAATCTTCCTGTGGAACGTTCCATTTCCAGCAGATCGAGCAAGAAATCATACACGGCATTGGCTGCCGCTTGATCGGCATTGAATGCGGCGGTTTGAGCATCCAATAAACTGAGAATGGAAACAGCTCCTTGTGAATAAGCGTTTTGTACGATCTCTAAAGATTTATTGGCGGCGTCTGCAGCATCGCGTGCCTGTTCGATACCGACATAAGAGGATCCAGTCAAATAAATAGCTGAAAGAATACGCTGCTCGATCCTTTCGGTGATGGCTTGCTTCTGAAAATTCAGATAGTCCAGCTCTTTTTGTGCTTTTGTCCTCACAACGAGTTTCTCTCCCCCTTTGAACAAGGGGAAAAATAAGCTTAATCCAATATTCCAGGAAGTGTTATCCATTTCGGGGAACGGGAATGATTGGGATAAACCAAAACCGGAGCTGGTGCCCGCTCCTCCCTTTGCAAAAATGTGCGATACTTCGCCTTGAAGTGCCAAGGTCGGCAACCAAGAACTGTAGGATGCAGAGCGCAGGATCCTCTCTTGTGTTTCGATCGCAGCGTTCAACATCTCCAATTCAGGAGAGGCATTCAATCCTTCCTCCACCATAAACTTGCGGAAGACGTCCATTGACCGGATATTACCTGTTAATCTCAAAACTTCTTCGCTTGTGTAAAGAGCAAGATTACCCATTCCCACTTCAAGTGTGATGAATGGCTCATCTAAAGGCCTATGCAGGAGACGGTTGAGTTCGATTTCTGCCAGCATCCGCTGAGTACTTACCTCCATGGAAGCTTTTTGGTTTGTCGCTAAAGCACTTTCCCATCGGTAGACCTCGGCAGGGCCTGCCATTCCTGTGGTTTCTCTTACGCGGGCTATTTCCAGGTTAGTGCGTATTCTTTTTAAATTATCGCGTTGGATCTTCTCAAAAGTTTTAGCCCGGAGCACATTCAAGTACGCCGACGATGCAGCCAGAGTTATGTCCAGCCGCAATTGCTCAAAATCCCATTCCCTGGATTTTTGAAGCGACTTTTGTATGGATAAATTGGCCCAAACCGGCTCAGAATAAATAACCTGGGTAGCCGAAACTGAGCCGGATAATGTGCGCTGTGCCTGGGAACCAAAGCTGGCTTCAGCCCTATCTTTGTCGATAACGATACCTGTCCCCAACAGGTCTATTTGAGGAAGCAATTGTGATCGGGCTTGTCTGACATCCTGTGCGCCAGCAGACACAAATCTTTCTCTAGCGGCTAATTCTAGATTCATTTCGATGGCTTCTTGGACTGCTGAATTCAAACTGAGTTTTCGCTCCAAGTCTGTTAATTCTTCATTCAGCAATTCAGCCTTGATCAATACTCTCCAGGCAGGATAAACACCGATTGCCCTTGCTGTCGCCATATTTATTTTTAACTGCTCTCCGATAGATATATCCACCGGTATGGAGCCTGGTTCTTCTCCCAACAGGATTCGTTGGATGTTCAGGGCCACTCTGCGAGCCACCTGTTGGGAAACGTCGGCAATCACAGAGGCCATGATCCCACGGTCCACATCATTGACATCGAACGACGCAAAACTTGGCAGTTTGCGTTTTATCAGTTCATCGATAAGTCGGGCAGAATCTGTCCTGGGTATTTGGAAGAGAGGCCCCAGAATCACAACTTCGATCTCAGGAGATAGTTGGGCTAGGGCAAAGTCGATGGATTTGCCCACGCCGATAACCTGCAGATCGATCCCAATTTTTTTCACCAAATTTGTGCCTCGGGTTCTGATCTCGGGGATCGCCTTCAAATAGCTGGTATCGAATAGGTATGCTGCTTTCCTGAATTCAATGACCTCTAAAAAGGCCTGAACTTCTCTTATGGTCCTTTCCGGCATATTGACATAATTGAGATTTTTCACACCGCTTGTTCCATCTTTATACGGAAATCCCATTAATCCCGCATCGAGAATCCAGGGAGCGATAACGGGTTTGGGCAGACTTCCTCGGGTTGCTACATCATGGGAGGCTATGACTCCCATGGCAATGATTAAATCCACCTCTGGATCGGCAAGGAGTCTATTCATTCCGGCCTCAACTCCTTTGGCTGTCCAATCCGCCACAATGCGTTTATCTTCCGGGAACTGCACATCAAAATCTGCACGAGTGAGTTCAAGAATTTCATTCAACCAAAAAGACAGGTATTGCTCATTCAATTCATAGTACCCATCCAGCACCATTCCGATGCGCTTTACAGGAAGCTTTTCGGGCGTTTGAGGAAATCCCAGGCAGGTTATTATCAATAAGGTAGTAAATAAACTAATATAACGTCGATAATTCATTCTCTATCCTCCGAAATGTTTAGAGTATATCTCATTTCTTCAATGACTGTATTTCCCTTTTCAGATCCTCGATATCCTTCTCTATCTTTTTGGTGTCGGATCTCTTGATAAACTTTCCCACCAGGATCGCCACCAGGATGACCAGGTACAATTGACCGAATATCACGAGGTAGGCCGAGATCGACCTGGCGATATCTGTAGCAGGTGTGATGTCCCCGTATCCCAGCGATGTCATCGTTATGATGCTGAAGTAATAGAACGTGGTGGCGTAGTTGCCCATGCCTTCGGTCAGGGTAAAGGAGCCGGGATAGAATAATTCTAGGCTGCTGCAGATGGCAGCACCCACCACACCGATCAGGAGGAATCCCGCGATAGCTCCGAAAATGATATTGACGTTGATCTCCTTGCTGACAGCCACATTGTATATGATGACTCCGGTTGTATAGATGATGAACAACAGGTAGATGAAGCTTAAGGGCCAGATGTTGAATAAAAGGGAAGTCCAAACAGAGATCATCGAAATCCCTCCCCAGAGGAGACCGTTCCGAAGAGACCTCTTGTCTTTGCTAACGGCCAGGACACAGAATATCAGCAATAAGATCAGCATACCGCTGCCGAGGAAATTAGCTCCGGATAATCCCAACGATGTGTAAGTATGGTAGATGATATCCTGAACTATTATGAATAACACGATAAAGACGAACCGGTATTTGACTATCCATATCCATAATTTTTTGCCATCTGCCGCACCCTTATCCTTTTTTTCTTCGATGATGATTCCTTGCTTAGTCATCCCCTATCTCCTTAATGATCCCCTAATATCCCTCATTTGATTATCATAATCAATAAAACAAGGTCAACAGCTACCCATAAAAGAGGCCCTTCAGCTTAAATCTGTGATTCTCGGATTGTCTTTGTCAGATAGGAATATCAAGTGATATTTATAGAAATAATCTTTATAATTATCGAGAGTGCAGGAAACTGAGACTGAATGAGAAAGAAAAAGTGGATGTGAAAAAACCTGTTCGGCTATTCAATCGCAACTTCTTTCTGCTCTGGCAAGGACAATTTGTCAGCCAGATCGGCTCCCAGGCCTATGCCATAGCCATGATGTTATGGGTAAAGCATGAAACAGGTTCGGCCTCTTTGATGGGTCTGCTGATGATGGTGTCAATGATTCCGTTTGTGGTTCTCGGCCCCTTTGCTGGAACGTTTGCTGATCATTTTTCACGGCGCAAAATAATCATATTCAGTGACGTGCTCAGTGGAGTGCCGGTACTCACCCTGGCATTTTTGATGTTTTATCGACCCAGTGCTTCTGAACTCCTGATCGTCTGTCTTTTTCTGGTGAGTGTGACTCTGGGCATTATCCGGTCGTTTTTCAATCCGGCCATTTCTGCCTCGATTCCCGATATCGTTCCTCGCGAAAAGGTGTCTGCGGCCAATTCACTGAATCAGTCTTCGGTTCAAATTTCACAATTCATTGGCCAGGGGATAGGCGGATATCTATTTGTCATCCTTGGAGCTCCCTTGCTTTTTTTGATCGACGGCGTTACCTATTTGTTTTCAGCTTTCAGTGAATCGTTTATCAGAATCCCACAGAAAATTCCTGAAAAAAAGGGTGGCTGGCGAGATAAGTTCGGAAAATTCAAGTCAGACACAATGGAAGGATTTCGGTTTGTTTGGGGACATGCCGGTATCAGGGCCCTCTTTTTTGCCGCCGCATTCATCAATTTTTTCGCGATTCCGATTGTCGTTCTGCTGCCATTCTATGTGGAAGATCACCTCCATGCAACTTCTGATTGGTATGGCTATATTCTTGCAGCGTACGGATTCGGTGCATTAATTGGCTATGGAATTGCTGGTGGCGTGAAAATATCCAGTCCTATCCGGTCCAAAGCCGTTATTTCTGCACTCGTTCTCATGTCTTTTTGCTTACCCATATTGAGCGTTATAGATGTACCAGTTCTTGCTCTAGTATTGATGATTCTAATCGGAGTTCTGAGTGGATTTTTCAATATAAACCTGTACACGCTGCTCCAAATCGCCGTCCCCAGTGAAATGAGAGGGAGGGTATTCGGCTTGCTCATCACTCTCACTGGCGGCTTAACACCCATTTCCATGGGCCTCAGCGGGATTATTGCGGATCTGGTAAACCAGAATATTCCCCTCATCTATGCAGTCTGCGGGATAACAACACTTTTGCTCACCATCATTACCTCATTCAGCAAGAATTTTAGGGCTTTCTTGCGTTCTGGATAAGGTTTAAGACGGAGCCAAAAAAAATCATAAAAAAACTTGACAAATGGACAAAAAAGCATTAGTATACACTTGGGTAGTTACTAGAATGGAAAAAAAGGAAATCGTTCAAGCAATCGAGAATCTTGGGCTCTCGACCTATGAAGCGAAAGCCTATTTTGCCCTCCTTTCAGAATCTCCTCTGACAGGTTATAAACTCAGCAAGAATTCCGGCGTTCCCCGTTCTCGTATATACGAAACGATCGAAAAACTCACGGCGAAAGGATTGGTTCTCTCTCAAGAGGGAGATACAACTTTGTTGATCCCTGTCAGTCTCGAATCATTTTTGGAAAAAAAAGAAAAGGAAAGCAAACGGAACATCAATTTCCTCAAGGAAGTTCTCCCGCAGCTCAAAAAACCAGCGGAGAGTCAGGGCATCTGGACCATATCAGGACGGGATCAAATATTCGAATCCGTCAATCACTTTATTTCTCAGGCAAAAAGCCATGTTTATTTAGTTAGTTTCGACAGTGATATCATTTTCTTTGAAATTGCTCTGTCCGAGGCTGAAAAAAGGAAGGTATCCATTTTTGGCGCTTATTGCGGAGAAAAGGATTTTAAGCTAAAAAATCTGTATCCTCATCAGGGGCAGCCCTGTTCTTCCTGCAGGGATATTTCACTCACTATCGATTCAGAAGAAGCTCTTGTGGGTTGTACATTTCCTCCTGATGGAGCGAGGATCGCCCTGACCAAAAATCCCGGCATCATCCATGTGGCCGAAGAATACATCAAGCATGAGATTTTCTTGAGCCAGTTATTTAAAACGTATGATAAGGTTCCATCGGATGAATGGAATGCCATTTATCAGAAAATAATGGGTGATCTCCCATAAATTTTTTTTTGAAAAAGGGGTAGTAACTACCCTAATGAACACTAATGAGAGGAAAGACATTTTATCTTAGGAGGCGAAAATGAGATTTCGAGAAAAATTACTCATTTTATTCGTTGCGGTTATCCTATCGTTTTTGGGGTTTTACCTGATTTCCTCATCTTTTGCTGAACTGCACACTCTGGCTAGGGAGAGGGACACCGATCAGAGCGAGAGTTATCTTGCCGAATGCGATGTGAACAAGTCCTTGCTGAATTCTTACCTCAGCAAATCTAGTTTTTCTTGTGCTACCGGTGCAAGTGAATGAATCCATCAAAGGAGAAAAACATGGATGTAAAATGGAAAGAACTGGTTTTTTTAGGGGCCTCTGTTTCGGCCCATTGTTTTCCCTGCTTCGATTATCATCTCGAACAAGCAAGAAAGTTGGGAATTTGTGAGGCAGATATTCAAGAATCCATTCAAGCAGGATTTATGGTCATGAACGGGGCGGGCGACAAAATGAAGGAAAAAATTAAACAGACATTGCCACAAATATCACTCAAAGGGAATGAAAGCTGCTCGAGCAATCCGACGAAAAAGAAAACCCTTCATGTTCCTGTTGTCCGGTTTTAGCGCACAGTTCTACACACATAAAATCAGATGAGCATTTCCAGGAGCATCAAATCCATGAAAGGCGCGCAATTCCATCCGAAAAAAACACTCGTTCCCCAGCCCATTGTGAAGGGCGCACGCATGTGGAGCGTGGCCTTGGAAAAAACGATGTTCACCTATTTCGAAATAGATCCGGAAAGCCGCTTTGACCTGCATTCCCATGTGAATGAACAGATAACCATGGTGCTGGGAGGGGAATTATTTTTCAAGTTTAAAGATAGAATCGTATGCGTGAAAAAAGGAGAGGTGATAGCCATCCCTTCAAACACCCCTCACGAGGCCTTCACACAAAAAAGTTCTGTGATTGCGGTTGATGCTTGGTCTCCTGTTATGGAAAAATATAGACAAGGGAAAAAAGATAATAATGTATTGCAGAAAGAGCGCATACTCGCCGGTTGTATCGGGATGAAGCCTTGAAAAATAAAAAGATAATTATTGAACATTCAGGGAAATGGATATGGATAAACTTAAATTTTATATTGTTGATGTTTTTGCAGAAACAAAATTGACGGGCAACCAGCTTGCTGTCTTTATTAATGCAAAATCTCTTGGTACGGACAAAATGCAACGCATAGCCAAAGAAATGAACTTTTCGGAAACCACATTTATTACTTCAAATGAAGATCGTGGAAACGGATACGATGTTCGTATCTTTACTCCAGAAAATGAACTCCCTTTTGCCGGACACCCTACATTGGGAACGGCATATGTTATCCAGAATGAAATCAAAAAAAGAATGGTAGACATAATTAATTTAAATCTGAAAGTGGGGCAAATACCCGTCTCGTTTCTATCTAAAAACAATCAGATAGATTTCGTTTGGATGAAGCTCAAAACGCCGATTTTTGAACATGAATATGGGCCAGAACCGTGGACGGAAATGCTGGGATTGGAGAAGGACGATTTTGAAAAGGATTATCCTATCTGCGAAGTGTCTGCTGGTGTTTTTTGTTTTATTGTTCCTCTCAAGACCCTCAACGCAGTAAAAAGAGCACAAATAAACCTGAATAAATTTTATGAGTTCATCAAAAATTCAAATGCTAAGGCGACTCTTGTTTTTGCTAAAGAGACCTATAAAGAAGAAAATGATCTTAATGTCAGATTCTTCGCACATTATTATGGGGTGTCCGAAGATCCGGCCACCGGAAGTGCCAATGGATGTCTAGCAGCCTATCTTGTCAAGTACAATTACTTCGGCGAGAACCAAATTGATGTCCGAGTAGAACAGGGTTATGAGATAGGGAGACCGTCGCTGCTTCTTCTTAAAGCAGAACACAAAGGCGAGGATATCGACATCAATGTAGGAGGAAAGGTATTTATGGTTGCAAAGGGAGAATTTTTTATATGAATTATCCTATTTGCCGCCATTTCAGGAGGCATTTAAATGAACAGCAAAGATTATTTTGAAAAGGTCGCCGATCAATGGGATCAAATGAGAAGAAGCTTTTTTTCTGACAAAGTGCGGAAAGTGGCTGTTGCAAAAGCGGATATTCAGGCCGGGAAATTGGCGGCGGATATCGGAGCAGGGACTGGTTTTGTAACTGAGGAGTTGGTTCAAAATGGCTTAAAGGTTATTGCTGTCGATCAATCGGGAGGCATGCTCGAAGAGATGAAAAAAAAGTTTGGCCGGATCGATACTGTCGAATACAGGATAGGAGATTTCAATAACTTACCTCTCCAGAATGAAACAGTGGATTATGTTTTTGCCAACATGTATTTGCATCATGTCGACTTACCCCAGGTGGCGATAGAAGAGATGGCAAGAGTTTTAAAGCCAGGAGGCAAAGTTGTCATCACTGATATGGACGAACATAAATTCGAGTTCCTGAAGAAAGAACAGCACGACCGCTGGCTGGGATTTAAAAGGGAGGATGTCGAGCGCTGGTTTAATGAAGCAGGGCTGAAAAATGTAAGAGTAGAATGTATGGAGGAGGAGTGCTGCGCAGATTCTGTGGAATGCGGGGAGAAAGCGAGCGTCAGCTTATTCGTAGCTTATGGTGAGAAATCATGAACTCGATTTCCGTTTTTTCCTTCTCAGGGTTTCAATAGTAAAATCTTCAAAGGTGATGGCGATGGCGATTTTGGTCATTAAAGTGAAAATAAGAAAGCCGATGGCAAAGATGGCCACCGAAATTTTGATTTCTGTCATAGACGGCCTGTAGATGTATATCTGCCCCAATGTATCCGGAGTGAATCCGGGGATGAGCAGGGCGATTCCTTTTTCGATATAAACACCGAACCAGATTAAAATGGCTCCTAGGTTTAAGGTAATGACGTTTTTCCTCGTTTTGGGGATTAAAAAGAGCAAAAAGGCAATGATGCTTATGATCAATGAGACCCAGCCGTAGAACACGATATCACGGTTTTCCCCGACCCCGATAAAAAGGTATTTCAGATGGACCAGATGTTCTGTATCCGAGTATATTTCTTTGAACACTTCGGCGCCGAAAAAAAACAGGTTGATAAACATGGCATAAGCCATAAGCTCGGCGATCTTCCAGATCGCTTCCTGTTTGATCTCGAACGTTGTGGTTTTTTTCAAAATCTGGAAGAGGATGATCAACACTGCCGGACCGGAGCAGAATGCCGATGCCAAAAATTTAGGAGCTAACAGCGCGCTGTTCCAATATGGTCGGCCGGCAAGCCCATTGTAAAGGAATGCGGTTACAGTATGGATACTGATGGCAAGCGGGATAGAAAACAAAATAAACGGATTCAATAGCTTTTTGTTGTATTCCTTCTTGTAGAAGAGAGTATT
>CP070750.1:958620-973528 GCA_020348385.1 Candidatus Aminicenantota bacterium
GTGAATTTTCGGCGGGTTTTGCGCTTAATATCCCGGACTATGGATTCAGGTGAGGCTTTTGTTTTGACACTCATTGATATCTCCTTGCTTGGTTTTATTTTACGCAATCCATAGCTTAGAAAATATCATGCCGTGTCCAAATCTTGCTGACGTCAAATAATCTTCAACCATGGCATGCAAAATGCAAGGAAGCAGCAGTTGGAGCGAATGTAATAAATATGTTCAACCGTCAGGGAGAATTGGCTCAATATGTAATCGACGAGTTATTGAAGAGTGATAATCCTCAATTCCGTGCTTACAGAAAAGCAGACCCTTCAACCAAGGGGCGACCAGATGCCACGAGGGTGGAACGCGCACATATCTTCGCTAGAAAGTGAGAATGGATAGGATGAAAATTTCGCTGCTTGAGGTGATCTAACGCTGATCTCTGGTAAGTGACTTTATCAGATATCGGCTTCTTCCTCTCCCAAATATTAAAGGAATCCGTTGCGCTATCAGCTGAGCTACAGGTGTATCTTGCTTTGTAGTGACTAGATTGTGCCCACCTGGGAAATACTCCCAGAGAGTCCAAACGTGTTTCCCATTGCTTATCGGGATCTCTATTCTTCCTTTTTGAAAAAGGAATCCTCCAAACCGGAATTGAAATTCACCTCAGTAATGTATAATGTTCCGAATTCTGTCCCATCTCGGAGTATCGTAAGAACATGGGCTGTCATCATGCCGTCTACTTCTTTATAGTCAGACATTATGGTTTCCTCCACGACCTCTGTCATCATCTCGTCAAATGAGTCCTGTTTCATCTTGTAAATCAGATATGTTTCAGGATCGATATAGAGGGAGATCTTGTACCCGCCTGAATGAATCCGATCCAGCACCAAGTAGTCTTTGCCTTCAATATTCTCTTTTCCCTTATAGGTGTACTTGATGCCATACTTTGCAGGATCAAGCAGAGCGGAATTTCCATAAGAGCTGTTCCTCATTACCTCTGCTAGTTCATCTGGCATAATCTCTGCAAGCCCCGTCTGGGGGTTAATCCCCCAAGCAGTCTCTCCGTCAAAGGCCTGGGTGATCATCATCCCCATAAATTCCATATCGAGACGCACTTTGTTCGGCTCTTTCAAGTACATCGTGCCGGATCCGCTTATGCCCATCTGGGTTAATTCCATGTTGGCGATGGAGGTTACATCTTTGATACTCTCAAGGAGCTTTCGCCCGCCTTGGGCCTTAATGTGCTTTTCAAGGATCTCGTTGGCGTTCTGGGAAGAGCCCGGCACGACCAACAGACCCAGAATAAACAGGCCCAAAAGACTGCATGATAATAGTTTTTTCATGAACTTCCCTCCTCTATTTAAGTTGTCAATAAGTTTAATGATCCTTCAGCCCCCTCATTTTCCTAGGACTGGTCAGAAAAAGGATATCAAGGAATATGATTATAGTCAATTGTAAATTGATATAGGAGAATTGAGAGGATATTAGGAGTGATAAAAAATCGTATTGAAAAATCCTGGGAATTTGACTAATCTCTATATATTCTATAGAATGGATAAAAAATTCGGGAGGAGATTATGAAAAGAAGAGATTTTTTTGAAAAAACCGGTTGTGGAGCTGCAGGTATTATGTTGGCTCACTTTGGACTGAAGGCCGGAACTTTGCCCCACACGACCGAAGAACAGAAAGAGAAGATAATGAAATTGTTGGCTAAAATGGGAAAATCCGAAGCAGAAATCGGCGACATGATAAAAAAAATGGAAGAAACGCTCCCGATGGTCAAAGAACAGTGCATCTGCAAAACATGCCCGACATACGTGAAAGAAGAAAAGGTCGTCGGATTCTGTCATGCCTTAATCTCAAAGAGTGCGGTTATTAAAGAAGAAAGAGGATGTGACTGCCCCAAATGCCCGGTCTATAAAAAGATGGAGATGAAAAACGGGTATTACTGCACCCGAATGTCAGAGCTCGAACAAGAAGCAGCTAAAAAAGCATAACCTCACCCCTTGACAGGGGCACTCATATTTAATTCAATTACGGGGATAGGTCTTTATAGATCTTGCCTTTCGTAAAGGTTATGTTTCTACTAAAAACCAAACTTGCCATTCCCCCACTCCGAGCCGATCTAGTGAGTCGACCTCGATTGCTAAAAAAGCTCAACGAAGGCGCAAACAAGAAGCTTTTTCTCCTGTCCGCCCCGCCAGGCTTTGGAAAGACCACTCTTCTCTCCGAATGGATACACAAAAAGAAACTTCCCGCCGCATGGTTTTCGATCGATGAACGAGACAATGATCCGATTTCTTTCCTGACCTACATGATAGCCGCCCTCCAGACGCTGGATAAGAATTGGGGCCAGCCAGCACTGGAATTAATTCAATCTCCTCAACTCCCCTCGTCTGAGTCCACGATCATCACCCTAATCAACAGCCTGACTCCTATCCTCAAAAACGTTGTTCTCGTTCTGGATGACTATCATCTCATCCAATCTAAATCCATTCACGACATGTTGGGTCTTTTTTTGGATGTACTTCCCGAAAAAATGCACTTGATCCTGGCCACCCGCTCCGACCCTCCCCTGCCCATATCCCGAATCCGCACCCAGAACCAGCTGACCGAACTCCGGACCAAAGACCTCAGCTTCACCTCTGAAGAAACCACGCAGTACTTAAAGGATAAATTGAATGTAGACCTCTCCATCGAAGACATCGCTCTGCTTGAATCTCGAACAGAAGGATGGATCACCGGCCTTCAACTGGCAGCCCTATCCATGAAGGGCCGCAAAGACCTTTCCTCATTTGTGGCAAAGTTTTCTGGAGACAACCGCTACATCGTGGATTACCTGATGGAAGAAGTGCTCCACCGACAACCAGAAAACATCCAGAACTTTTTACGACAAACCTCCATTCTGGATCCGTTGTCCGGATCTTTGTGTGATGCCGTGACCAAGCAAAAGAACGGTCAACAAATGTTGAACATGCTGGAAAAATCAAATCTCTTTATCTTTTCCTTGGATAACGAACGAAAATGGTTCCGGTATCACAGGCTTTTTGCCGATTCCCTGAACCAGAGGCTGCAGCACAAGAATAAGGAAGTCATTTCTGAACTGCACCGTCGAGCCTGTGATTGGTACGATAAACATGGGATGAAATTTGAAGCTGTCGATCATGCCTTAGCCGCACACGATTATGATAGAGCCGCTTTCCTCCTGGAAGAAATGGCGGAAACCGTTTGGGACCGGGGGCAGCAGGTGAAACTAGCCCAATGGTTCGGACACCTTCCCGAAAGGCTCATTTCTAAACGGCCACAACTCTGTGTTTTTTATGCCCGGTCTTTGATTATGAGCGGCAGACAGAAAAAAGCGGAGCAATGTCTGACTTCTGCAGAACAGATCCTAGAATCTTCATCCGAGGAAGTCGTCGAAATCCTGCCTGATGGCACACGTTTTCAGCATGTCTTCAACAGAGAGGAAATGCTGGGTAAAATCTCAGCGGTCCGCGCACTCATGGCTATGTATCAGGGAGATGTAGCCAATGTCATCGAACACTCTTATCATGCTCTCGTCCTACTCTCTGAAGAAAACCTGACATGGCGAGGTGTGGTTGAAACCATGCTGGGTATGGCCCATGGATGGGCTGGCGATGGGAATATGCTAAAGGCCGAAAAGGCCTTTTCCTCAGCCATCTCAATTATAGAGAAAGCAGGAAACACCTCTTTTTATCTTTTTGCCGGATTAGCACTAGCAGGAATCTATGCATATCTGGGGCGATTGCAGAAGGCGGAAAACCTCTGCAGACAACTATTAACGACGGCTGATGATACAGGTATGTCTAAAACAGGCAATGCGGCCTCCCTCCACTCCATACTAGGTGGCATTCTTTGTGAAAGGAATGACCTGGAATCCGGCATTCCGATGATCAAGAAGGGACTTGAACTGGCAAAGTTGAGTCATGATCTCATCGCCCTCCAAGGGATCCGTTTGAATTGGATACGAGTCTTGATCATGAGCAAAGAGTTCCCAAGGGCCTTGCGCTTTATTGATGAAATCATAAAAGATGGGAAAAAAATGGATATCCCTCCCTGGATGGGTCATGTCGTCGCGGCTTACCAGGCACGGATCTGGCTTGAATTGGGTCATACCGATTTACTGCTCCAGTGGACAGATGAACGGGGAATCAGCACAAAAGACAAGTTGTCTTGCCGAATCGAACCCGAGCATGTCGTCTTGGCAAGAATTTTGATCACCCTGGATAGACCGGAAGAGGCCGATCGATTCCTGAAAAGGCAGATAAAAAACGCACAAGAAGGTCATCGCGTCACCTCAGTCATGGAGATGCGTTTGGTGAGGGTGAAGGCTCTTTATGCCCAGGCGAAGATCGAGGAGACTATTCAGGAGCTGAAACGGGCACTGGCATTGGGGGAAAAAGGCGGGTTCATCCATGTTTTCACCATGGAAGGCAAAATGATTGCAAGATTGCTTGGAAAAATCTTGGAAGACCATAAAAGGGCTAAATCAGATCAGGATCTTCCCTATTCTACAAAATACTTAAACAAAATATTAGCAGCAATCGAAGGCGCCAAATTTCAACAAAAGATTGCTGGCATCGATGAATCTTTGAGCGAACGAGAAATCGAGGTGCTCAAGCTTATCGCTTCCGGGCTTACCAACCAGGAAATCGCCGAAAAGCTTTTTATCTCGATAAACACAGTTAGAACCCACACAAAAAATATCAACAGCAAACTCAATGTCCACAGCCGGACTCAAGCAATAGCCCACGCAAAAAAACAGGGACTGATTTAACAGGTCATTTCCCTCCTTCCAGGCTATATCATCGAAATAAACACGTTTCTAACAGATAAGGATGTCTAAAAATTAGACGCCGGCAAACAACTCAACTTTTCTACATCTAAAAGATATATGTGTAACCTGCTGAATATATTATAGATAGACTTGTGGGAGAAAATACTGGCATCAATCCTGCATTAGATTCTTATAAGATTTCACTCTATAAAAGCCAAGGAATAAGCCTGCGATGACCATTTTAACAATTTTTAACAAACTCTTTACAAGTTTCTGACAATTTTTTGCATGAAAAGGGATATATTAAACATAGAAAATGAGAATAAAAGGAATCATTCAAAGAGAAAGCAGATGAGAAAATCAAGCGCCACGATGTCAATGTTATCTCTTCTTGCTTCCCTCTTTTTGTTCTCATGTTCCAGTTTTCGATCCAATCGGTTAATGTCTTGGGAGGATTATGTCCGGCAGCCCAGTCATGGTCCATATGTTCTGGAATTGAATTCACAAGATGGCATTCTCGTTTATTACGGAGCATTTCACAAGGTGAACCCCGTTCATCCTCAATTCGAAGATATCGAACGAAAATGGGAAGATTTTCGGCCAACAAAGGCATGTTGCGAAGGCTGCGGAAGAATCTCGCATCAAAGCCATTGAAAACTATGGCGAGCAGGATCTTGTCACCTTGATCAGAATCAGGAGGTTTCCTCAATGCCATTCACCAAAAATTGAATAGATTTCGGGATCGAATATGATAAAAAAAGTCACCAACGCCCTGAAAAAAGGAAAAAAAGTCTTTGCCATCGTGGGCCGCAGTCATGTGGTCATCCAAGAGGCCACCCTAAAATCTATCCGCTGACCTTCTGTTTATCTCCTCTACCGGAAAATAAGATTTTAGGAATCCCTCAGCGACCTTGAAGATTTAGCCATTCCAAATCTCAATTCGAAGGAATCTGACGAGTTCTTAAAATCTTATTATAAAAATCACATGTTCATGTGATGACGTTTCTGTCTAAAATTCGTATTTTTTAACTGAAATGAAAAAAATGAAGGAAGATATGAGATACCAAATCCGTGTTGAGGGTCAACTCAACTCTCACTGGTCACACTGGTTCGAAGGGATGACTATCGATTATGATGGGGACACGACAATCCTCACGGGACCAATCGCGGATCAATCTCAACTCCATGGGATGCTCCATCGTATCAGGGACTTGAACCTGACGCTTATCTCTGTCAACCAACAGCGAAGCAAGAGGGAAGACAAACAAAACAGGGAGGATAGGTAATGAAAAAACTACTCGCAAGTGGATTGATGGTTTTGCTTTTGGTGCCTGCTGCGTTCAGCCAAGAGTTGACTGCGGATGAAATCATCCAGAAGGTCAACGACCAGTTCAACACAGAAACGAGTTATGGCAAATCGAAGATGACTATCGTCACCACATCAGGACAAAAGCGGACTTTTGTCCAAGAATCTTGGAGCAAGGACCGGGGCGAAAAAAATCTTGTGCGATACCTGGAGCCCAGACGGGTCAAGGATCAGGCCGTACTCATGCTAAACCATGCAGACGATATCTGGATGTTTTTTCCCAGGACACAACGTGTACGTAAATTGGCCTCCCATGCTAAAAAACAAAAGATGCAGGGAAGTGATTTCTCCTACGAGGACATGGGCAGTGGAGATGCTTTCATCGATGACTTCACCTCTAAAAGACTGGAAGATGAACAGAAGGAAGGACAGGATTGTTACAAACTTGAGCTTATACGCAAACAAGAAAGTAGTAGTTCCTATTCCAGATTGATCATGTGGATCATCAAAGAAAATTTTCTTCCTGTTGTCATCGAATATTATGACGATAATGATCCGGCTTACCTGTTGAAAACAATGGTCGCCAGTGATTTTCGTGTGATCGATGGCATTCCGACCTCAATGAAAGTCGTTATGTTCAACCAAAATGACAACACCCAGACCGAAATGGAACTTCTGGAAGTGAAATACAACATAACACTGACTGATGACTTGTTCACAGAGAGGAGTCTGAAAAAATGAAAAAAAGCCTACAACTTCTATTTCTACTTTTTTTGGTAATTGGTTCCCTTGCCGCTCAGGAGAAAGTCGAAATTTTTGGATACTTCGAATCCCAATACATGGGGACAGGTGTCAAAAATGATTATTACCAACTTTTCTCCAACAAACTCAGGCTCGATCTGAAATCCGACCTAACAGAAAAAATCACTTTTGCGGCCAATTTTGACTACATCACATACCACGGGAAAAAAGAGTGGGACATCCTGGATTTCTTGTCGCCGGATATCCTGGCTCAAGTTCCACCAGGGATGGAGCCTTTTTACGTCCTGAACTTTTCCAACCGCACATTTTTGGACAATGCTTACTTCAGGTTGAGCTTAAAACATTTCGACCTGACTGTGGGCAAACAACAGATATCCCTGGGTACGGGATATGTTTGGAATCCGATGGATGTGTTCAACATCAAAGAACTGGTCGACCCGACCTACGAACAGCCCGGGCATAATGCCGTTCGTTTGGATGTTCCGGTCGGAAATGCCTACACCATTACTGCCTTGTACTCTCCCGATGACACATGGAAAAACTCGGCCAAATTGATCCAGCTCAAGGGCCGTATCTCCCATTTCGATTACTCGTTGATTGCCATCGAAAAAGTTTGGCGGTTTCATGACTACACCCAGTTCGACCTCGAGAAAATGAATTTCCTGGAACTCCCCGAACAAAGAAGGCTCCTAGGAGCCAGCACAGCAGGCGAACTTTTCGGGATGGGTGTTTGGGCCGAATTCGCTTACAACTGGATGGATTCGACGGATGATTTTTACGAATTGGTCGTCGGGACAGATTACACATTCGATTTCCAGACATACATCATGCTGGAATACTACAGAAACACGCTGGGAAAAACAGATTACGAGCAGTACACACTCAACGATTGGATGCGCGTGTTTGCGGCAGAGCAAAAGACCATTTCCAAGGATCAGGTGTACATATTCGTCCAGCATCCGGTTACGGATTTGATAAACCTAGGAGTTCAGAGCATTTTCAGCATCTCGGACGGCAGTATGGCTTTGGTCCCGGTCATGAACTATAGTTTCTCGGAGAACATCGATATCATGGCCTATCTCAATATCAATCTTGGAAAAGAAGGCTCTGTCTTTTCCAGTAACATGGGAAACGGGGGGATGCTCAGAGCGCGCATTTATTTTTGAAAAGTGATCGCAGGAGGAAAAAATGCGAGAAAAGATTCTACTGAAAATAGCCCGGTGGCACGCCACCCATCCTTGGCGGATGTTGTTGATCGCCATTTTTCTCACAATCATGTTCGCCGGTTTTGCCTCTCAATTGAAAGTATCCACACACACGTCCGATTTGCTGCCCTCGGGAGATGCCAAAGTCGAACAATTCAACAAGATCATCGACGAGTTCTCGACAGCGACAAGCCTGGTTGTCGTGGTCCAAGGAGATGAACCTCGCATTAAAGAGTTTGCAGACCACCTCGCTCCCCTGATCGTCAATGCGAGAGACACGAGCAAAAACGAAATTAATCAGAAGAAAATCGATAAGATCAACAGCAAAATTTCCCTGTTAGCGGAAAAAGGCAGAAATGAAAAACGGATAAATAAACTCAAAGAAGAAATACAATCACTACAATCCCAGATGAATCGGAAGATGTTCCAGCGCGTGGACTACAAGATCCCGGCTGAATTTCTTAAAGAACACATGCTGATGCTCGTCAAAGAAGATGATCTTAAAAATCTCAAAGATGTCTACATGGATCCCAATCTCATCGGATTGCTCACCAACCTCAACAACTCCATGGAAAAGGAATACGTAGGACAGGAGGAATCTCTATCCACGCGTGAGGAGGAAGACGGTGCCTTCTCATTTTTGGATGGAGTCGAAAACTTGATCCTCACTCTTAAACGAGCCGCCAAGGGAGAAACATTCTCTGAAACGGGAACCCAAGCGAGAGAAGCCGCGGAAAAAATTTTATTCGGTGAATCCTACTTTCTCTCGTATGATAAATCGGCTCTGATCCTGAATGCCGTTCCCAACTTCACCATAATGGATAGGGAACTCATCATGGCCAGCACAAGATCAGCACAGGCCATTCTGGATGAGCAATTACCGCAATTTCCCGGTGTCGAAGCAGGATTGAGTGGTTCGATCGCCAAAGAACATGATGAGCAGGTATATTCCCAACAAAGCCTCGGATACACCACATTAATAGCCTTTATCGCTATATTTATTCTTCTGATCATGTCATTCCGGATGTGGGTAGCCCCTCTTTTTGCCATCCTCAATCTTTTGGTGGGGTTTATTTGGGCCATGGGAGCTGCATCCATCCTGGTGGGACAGCTCAATCTTTTCACTCAAACCATGTCTGTTCTTATTTTGGGGCTGGGGATCGATTTTTCCATCCATCTTTTTTCGGGTTTTACCGAACGGAGAGCAGCCGGTGAAAGTGTTGTTAAAGCCATGGAGAACACTTTCCTCAAGTCCGGAAAAGGGATTCTGACAGGAGGGATCACCACGGCCTTTGCTTTTTTTGCCTTGATCGTAAGCCGCGCCCGCGGAATGAAGGAAATGGGGATCGTTATGGGAGTGGGCCTCTTCGCAATTATGCTGGCCACCATGCTCGTTTTGCCCCTTATGTTCGTGTTAAGGGAGCGCCTCAAAGAAAAAAGGATCGTCAGAAAGAAAAAAGTCAAACCTATTATCCATCGGGACATATCCTTCCGATTCCTTGGCCGTACCTGTGATTGGCTCAGCCGAAAATACGCTTTCACCATCGTAACGTCTGTCCTCCTGAGTGGATTTCTCATCTGGTCTGCTGTTCGTATCGGATGGGACCACGATTACACGAACATGGAACCGCGAGGATTGACTTCGATGCATCTTATGGATGTGATCCAGGAGAAATTTGAATTGAGCATGGATTATGCCCTGGTCATGGCAAACAGCGTCGAGGAATCTCACGATGTTGCCAAAGACTGTCGCGATTTAGGTTCGGTGGCGAGAACAGAGGACATATCCCTTTTTGTTCCTTCGCCAGAACAACAGCAGAAAAGAATCCCGCATATCGCCGAAGTGGGCCAGTTGATGAACGCCGCAGAGGTAAAGGAAAATCTTACCGAAGCTGACCTGGCTACCCTACGGATGGAAATCGACAGGTTGGAAATGAACATCATCGAGATGCAGGACATGGCCTTTATCGGCGGCAAGGACAAAGTGGACGGCAAGTGTATGCAGATCGTGGGCGATCCCGATAATCCCGACTCTCCCAACATCATCCAAGAATTTCTCCAGATTTTGGAAACGGATAACCCCGAAGCATCCGCTGGTTTGTCGGCTTTCCAACAGGCTTTTGCCCCCTATTTCAAAGAATCCGTGACGCGAATGAGTTCGACGGACAGCCTCCAAATGGACGACCTTCCCCTCTCCATTCTAGACCAGTACAGCAACAAAACCCGAGACCGATTCCTGATCACCGTCTATCCGGCAGGAAGCATCTACGACGGTAACTTTCTGAATCGTTTTGCCGACGATGTGGAGAGAATCAGCGACAAGGTTACGGGAAGCGGTCCTTTGTTCAAAGCTCTTCTCAGAATATTCGGACAGGACGGCCGAAACGCTGTTATTTTAACCTTGTTCGTCGTATTCCTGTTGCTTTGGATTGACTTCCAGAATCCCAAACACGCCCTAATGGCGTTGACCCCCTTGGCTCTCGGTGTTTTCTGGATGGTGGGGATAATGCACCTGGGAGGCATGAAACTCTCGATGATGAGTGTGATGGGACTGCCTTTGATCATCGGCATCGGTATCGACGACGGGGTTCACATCATGCACCGGTGGAAACACGAGGGGCACGGCAAGATTCGTATCGTATTCTCCAGCACGGGGAAAGCCATCTTTCTCACCTCGTTGACTACGATGTTCGCTTTCGGCTCCTTGATGTTTTCCGCATTCCCGGCCTTTGGGCAATTCGGAGGAGCGCTTTTTATTGGCGTTGCAGCCTGCTTCCTGACAACAGCGATCATCCTCCCCGGAATCCTGGGTATAATAGAACGGTCGAGTAAGAAAGCACAAACCCAGAAGAGCTGACATCGATATTACGGAGTAGGATTGGTCACCGGATACACTCTTTTCTGAGCGTGATCTCTCTGGAAAAGGGAGAGCTTAAACAGGATAACAGAAAGAAGCATGGAACGAAATACACGCCACATAATGTTCCCTTTGAAGGATTGTTTAGAAACAAATCGAAGCCAACGTTTCAGGATACTCTTCCACGAGTAGAAATATCTATTGATTTTGCAAAATGCGTTAAAAACATCATCCGGTGTAACTCCTTTCGGAACAAAAACAAGGTGGTCTCCTTCATAGTGGGAGAGATCTCTGTCAATGATGCGCCCTTCTGCCTCTACCTTCTTGTGGAAAGGGGTTCCAGGAATTGGGATGGAGATGGAAAGCAAGATCGAGCTTGGATCTATCTCTTCAAGATTTTTCGGTAGTTCTTCGTAATATTTTGGTGTGTCTTCATCGAGTGCAAGCATCATACCTGTAAATGTCAAAATCCCTCTCCTCTTCAGTCTTTCAAAAAGTTCCTTGTACTCTTTAACCTTGTTCTGTCTCTTATGGACCGAGGCGAGGCTTGGCTCATTCAAAGACTCCAGTCCTATAAAGGCCATGCCACAGCGTGCCTCGACGAGCAGGTCCAAAAACTCCTCATCATGGAGACAATCAAAACTGAACTGGGCTCCAAGCCCCCAAAGTTTGAGCTTTGCAATCTCCTTCATGAGTTCTTTGGCATAACCGATGTCTCCTCCCAGATTATTATCCAGGAGCATGGCCAGCTTGCGCTTTTGAAAGGGAAGTTTCGACGTCGCCTTTAAATCTCGGATGACATGTTCAATCGGCCTGACGCGATAAGGGACGTGCTGGATGGTAAGCTGGCAAAAACTACAATTGTATTTGCACCCGCGGGTAGCTTCGGTGACCACGGGTACAGCAAAATCCGACTCTACCAAGTCATAGCGAGGAGGAGGGATGTTATCCAGAGAAGGAGCAAACGGAGCCTCGTAAACCTTCTTGAGTTTTCCGTTTACCATATCCTCAACCACTCGAGGCCAGACTTGTTCCGCCTCTCCAATAACCGTTGCGTCCATATGGGGGATCAGGTCATCCGGAAAGGTTGAGGCATATTTTCCTCCTGCAACGACAATTTTTCCACGTTCCCTGAACTTTTCTGCCACTTCAAAAGCATGAGGTGCACAGTAATCCATGAAACTGAGAGCGATGAATTCTGCATCCGTCTCATAGTCGATGGGGCGGACCATTTCGTGGTGGAGTTCCACCTCAACGATATCAGGAGTCAGACCAGCCACTAGAACTCCAGAAAGCGGAGGCGCTGGAGAACGGGCGTAATAAGCCTGGTTTTCTCCAAGATTTTGAAAAAGGACTATTATTTTTAGTTTTGGTTTGCTCATTTTCTACCCTCTTTGTTTCTTTTAGTTTTTTTGTTAACCTTAGCATGGCCCTTTGTACCAGCCCTGGTAACAAGGAGCGTCCAAAATGAAGAGCTTTTCCTTCTAAGGATAGGACCAAATCCCGAGTGTCTTTCTGTATGGTTTGGACAATCGCTCTGGCCACCCTGCGTGGAGAAGCATAAGGTCCGGGAGGCCGAAGTCCTCCGCCGACCTTCTTCTCATTGTCAAAAAAATCTGTCTGCGTGTATCCAGGATAAACAAGCATGACACGGATCTTTGCCAATGCCAGCTCTGCACGTAGACTCTGACAAAAAGCAGAAAGTGCGGCCTTGCTTGCGCTATAAGCACCAAGATAGGGAATCCCATACAAAGCCGCAACAGAGGAAATGTTGACAATCAAACCCTCTCCTGCTTTTTGCATGACAGGAAGAATCCCAAGGATACAGTGAACAGCTCCCAAAAAATTTACACTCATAATTGAAGAATAGTCCTCAGGAACGGTTCTTTCGATGCTTCCATAAACCCCAATTCCCGCATTGTTGATCAAAACATCAATGCCTCCCAATTTCTTCTCACAGCTTTTTATCAGGTGGTGCACATCCAGTTTATTCGCCACATCGCAGGGAAAAATAAGAGGAGCTGTGGTATAAGGAAAAACAGCTCTTATTTCATCTCGCGTCTCGATCAAGCGAGCTTTCGTTCGGGCTGTAAGAACCAACACCGCTCCTTTTGCAGCACACTCCAAGGCAAGAGCCTTGCCGATTCCTGAAGAAGCCCCAGTAATCAAGACTCTTTTTCCCTCTATTTTTCCCATTCGTTGCCTCATTGGTTATGAAACAGACAGATCTCCAACCTTCTTGCTCTTCCAAATCGCAAACAACAGGTAGATCCCAAAACTCAGGCAGGCTAGATTGATCAAAACATTAAAAACAGCCTCTTGAATTCCGATGGAATACAGTCCGTTTTGAAAATTGAAAGATACATCCAAAATCCCTAGAAAGATCAGAGAAGCACCCGCTATCACAGAAAAAAAATACCCAAAGAGTTTATTTTTCAACAATCCTATCCCCCCAATGATAAGCATCAGGGAAAGATAAAAATCTGCAAATGGGAAGGCGGATTCAAAGGCCATATAGATTTCTTTTAAGTGAGGATCATTGATGTTCACCACATCTTGGGTAAAAAAAGCGAGCCAGAACAGAAAAATTCCCAACGCAACCACAAATTCTGCTCCTGCAATAAACCGATTTGTTCGTTTTGGACCATTGCGATTTGGGGTTACTCTCTTTAAAAGGAAATAGGTCCACCGGGAATAGTAAATGTTCATCATTGCCTCCTTCAGACCTCAAAATTTGATGCGATTTCTATCAGTTTGCTGACATAGAACAGGGGATTTGAGCCTGCCTCCTCGGAAAGATTTCTGATGCGAGCGGAATCCAACGGGATTAGCTCTTTCCCCTTCCGGATACTAACTCCTCTTCCCTCCCGAATCTCTCCGATCAAAACAGGGCCCCAGCCTATCCTCGCGGCCTCCGTAAGAAAGCCCTTTTCTTCCAGTGGGCTGATGGCAAAACAGAGCTCAAACTCCCCATGCACGCCAGCCAAAACCAACCATGGAGGTAAACCATGGGATATCACAAGCTGAAGTGCCACCGGATGCAGCATGCTCTCCCATTCATCATGAACAACAAACAGGTTTTGGTTTATCCTCATGAGGGTATCCAATGTGTGAATCACTCCATCACTCGTATCCATACAGCAATTGGCATATTTACGGATTATTTTCGCTTCCTTGGTTCTGGCAACAGGTCGATACAACGATGTAATCAGATCCATCTCCTGATTTGATAATTTTGCAAAAGCGAAGACATTTCCCAATCCTGCAGGACGAGTCAAATACAATCTGTCACCAAGCTTAGCTCCCTTTCTTGTGAGCAACCTTTCTTTGGGCACAGTCCCAACAGCGCAACCGGACAGGAATAATTTGTCTCCATGATTGGTATCGCCTCCAAGAACATAAGTATTCAATCTCTTACAGGCATCGGAAATGCCGTTTGCCAATTTGTCCAAAAATTCATCATTTTCACTGGGAGAATAGGCGATCGATAGGAGCAGGCCAACTGGATCAGCTCCGACTGCTGCCAAATCAGAAAAATTAACCATAGCCAACATCCAACCGATAAAATAGGGATCATCGTACAATCCACTTGTCACTTCTTCGACAAGGGCATCGGTTGTGACAGCCAGATAGCTTGATCCCTCTTCTCCCCATTTCACGATCTCTGCATCCGTCTCGTGCAACTCTCCCACTTTCTGCGGAGATTTGGTGAAATTTCTTGCGATTTTTTCGATCTTCATGTTTTCAATTATTTCTTTCATCATTGGCACACCCTCAAGGCTTCATGCTGTAATTGAATCTTTATTTTCCGGGCAAGGCAGACTTCCCCATCCATCTCAAGGGCCACAGGTCTATCAGGATCGAACTCCACATTGGATGCCCTCCATGTTTTTGTCTTGGGGAGACCTAAGAATTTTCCATTTGCCATAGAAAATATTGTTTTCAATCTCTCTGGAATTCCCATTCGTTCGCACAGAGCCACTCCCAAATAG
>CP070750.1:973628-987000 GCA_020348385.1 Candidatus Aminicenantota bacterium
ATTGTGACCATCCTGTTGGTGACAGCTTCACCCGGAGATTTTAGCGAGATGATCAACTCTCCTATCCTGGCTGTGTCAACTTTGACAGGAATAGGCGATTCTGCCACCTTTTCCGTCGCCTCTGCAGCATCCTGGGATGTCTCACCTTGTTCAAGCTGTTTACCATTTTTGATAACAAAAAAATATACGGCAACACAAATACCGATAACGATCAAGGTGATTGTTAGAATCTTCTTAGATAGTATCATTTTGCTCACTTCCTCTTACACAAAATGCCCCTAACCTCTCCCAGAATATATTAAAGACGTCTGCCAAAAATGTCAAATCTCACTATTTATTATCTGCCCAAACAGTCAATCGTTTCGTTTTTTATTAATTTACAAAAATTATATCCTCGTCAACGAAAATGTATCATTTTTTTAATAAGTATTACATAAATGTAGCCTGGATTATTTACGAGTCTAGATTGCTGCATCGACTAGGCAGTAGCCCATGATGCTGTAGATAAATACTGCGAATGGGTACAAAGACGTCGCCAACTCACCCCACCCACCGATATTGGTGAGAAAATTGACCCCTTCTATCTATTGTCTTGTTTGATCGCATCTAACAGCATATCAAACATACTCGGCATCGCCGCTGTGACTCTGTGCCAGTTGGGAATAAGGGGCGAAGTGGATGGATTTTCCCAAAAGATCTCTCCAGCAATTTTGATCCCTTCCGCAAAGGCCTCCACACAAAGGGATTCCTCATGCCTGTCGAACTGAAGCCCGTTAATCGCCGCGTCATTCTCATAACGGATCACGGTTTCTTGAGCTTCCTTCAAGTATATGTTGCTCAACGTTTTAAAAAATCCCAGTGAAAATTCCACTCCCTCCAATGCAAGATTTCTGAAAATAGCTTTGGCGATGTCTACTGTCATCTTCAACACACCCATATCCGGATCTCCAGGATCCAGAGGTTGATGTTTATGTTCATACGTCTCGGCGATATCCACCTGACAGATCCTGTTTGCCGCCACATTTCGGTATACTTCGGCAAGCGTCCCCACTTCCAAGCCCCAATCGCTCGGAATGCGCAGGGCCATAGCCAAGTCACGTCTCATGGCAATCTCTCCGGCCAAGGCATACCGGAAACTATCCATGTAGACCAAAAAAGGAAGATATCCCAGGATTTTTTCCAGCGCCCGGATAAAAGGCGTAAAAAACAAACGTGTGGCCCGGCCATACATTTTGGTTGTGTAGCGGCTGTAGAATCCTTTGCAAAACTCATATTCAGAATGCGGGGTCGTCACAGGATAACAAAGCCGAGCGACCATCGCCCGCGTGTAATTCACGATGTCACAATCATGGAAGGCGATCACACGACTCTTGCCTCCAGCCAGCACATAACCCAGCGCTATCCAAACCGCTCTCCCCTTGCCTGTTTTTCCAGGTGTTAAGTTGTTTTCTTCCAAAGATTTATATATTCTCTTCATCCGTAGACCATCATTCCAGACGATGACAAACCTTTTATAGGAGGCAAAATGATTTTTGACTTTCTTGAATTGTTCGGCATTTGCCCTATCCAAACACAACACAATCTGGTTGAAATAACTTGTGTTTTTCAGAACCTTCATGATGTTTTGGAGGGCTCCACTGGCAAATTCCCGGTAGAGGGAGGGAAGAATCAAAGCGATAGGCCGTCTTCTGGTAAATTCTTTCAGCTCCCCCTCTAGGTATTTTATTTTAACTTCCCCCAGTCTATGAAATGTGGTGATCACACCATTCTGAAAATAATCGGACATTCTCTCCTCCTTCTATCTTATTCTTCGCTTTTTTTCAGGACCTTCAATCCATGGCCTATAGGGAATACCCCAGGAATGGAAACAGGGAGTTTCCCAACGATATCAATCTCCCCGAATAGGGCTTTTACCGCGGATGTTTGGGATTCGTCTGCGTATCTGTATGCACAGAGATAAACATCCACATCTTTGAAATGCCGTAAAAAATACGGACTCCCGAAAGAAACTACCACGACTCGCTGATGGCCTTGGGCAAGCTTTTTGATCATTTGAACTTGCCTCAGGTCTAAACCAACATTCCCTTTCCCCGCTCTCAAACGGGAAAAAAGACCAATCACTACAACTCCTGCTTCCTGTGTCTTTTCCAGGACTTTGGCGATAAATTCATCTCCCGTGGAGGCCTCGGCATAAAATTCCATAACCCGAGGAACCCGCTTCTTCATCTCTCTCACGAAGGTTTGCCCGGCAAAATACCCACCCGGATCACTGCTCAACGCAAAGACAGCCATTTTCTGGAACCCCGCAGAAAGCGGCACGACATCCCCCTCGTTTTTAACGAGCGTCATCGAACTATCAAACGTCTTTTCGGCCTGAACAAGATAATCTTGGATACCGATCTTTCTGTCCAATGCATCGATATCCACCAGCTTATTCTGATGAAGTCCCAACCGCGCTTTTGCCTCTAGGATTCTCTTCACCGACTCATCGATTCTCGACTCCTGAATCTCTTCGTTCCTAACAGCCTGGATAAGGGCTTGGATGACTTCTTTGGGCGTGGGTGGTAGAAGCAGCATGTCCACACCGGCCTTCACAGCCCTTAATGCCGCATCTTCTGGAGTATAAAGGGAGGTCACGCCTCCCATCCCCATAGCATCCGTCACGATAAGTCCCCTGAATCCCATCTCCTTTCTGAGAAGATCCGTCAATATTGGGTAGGAAAGAGTTGCAGGAAGGTCTGGCGTCGGATCAAGAGCGGGGATGCGAAGGTGTGCGGTCATGATAGCTTGAACGCCTGCATCGACCGCTCTTTGGAAGGGAAAAAGCTCAACTCTATTCAGACGATCTCGGTTGCCCTCGATTGTCGCCAACACGCTGTGGGAATCCAAGTCCGTGTCTCCATGGCCCGGAAAATGCTTGGCTGTGGCGATCAGACCAAAATCCTGACAACCTTTGATAAAGGCCTCGGCAATTCGACTGACCAATTCAGGATCTTCACCGACAGAGCGCACGTTTATGATCGGATTGTCTGGATTGACGTTAACATCTACCACCGGCGCATAAGTCATGTGAATGCCTAAGGCCCTCCCCTCCTTGGCTGTGATTTTTCCCATCGAGTATGCCAAGTCTTCTGAATCAGCCGCTCCCAACGCCATTATGGGTGGGAACAGCGTTGCACCATCGATCTGGTTGCCGGCTCCCCTTTCAAAATCCGACGCCACAAGGAGAGGTATTTTTGCCAATTCTTGGAAGCTATTGGTTAAAATGGCTGATTCATATACTTCACCGCCGAATATGATCAGGCCCCCGATCTTATATTCCACAATCATAGTCTTGAGGTTTTGAAAGTATTCGCTGTTTCTGTTGACAAAATTTCCGGAGTACCGGCAGGCCACCATTTGGCCGATTTTTTCCTCCAACGTCATTTTGTTCAGGTTTTTTTTTGCCCATCTCATCTCCGGTGGCCCCAGTGTTAAATCTGGTTTGATAACAACTTTTGCACAACTTCCCGATAGAAAGATTAGAGAAATAACGATCACGATGGGTTTGATTCTTCCGGATTTCATTTCTTATCGACCTCCATCAGGTTTTCCGAATATAAGAAAAAATTAGGAGCGATTATCTCACCAAGTACCGGACAACAAATAAAGCCGTAAACAGATAGATGATCCAGTGGACTTCTTTTCCCTTCCCAGCAACCAGTTTGAGAACAGAATAGGAAATAAAACCGAAGGCAATTCCCTCGGTGATGTTCAAAGTAAGAGGCATGACCACGATGGCTAAAAAAGCAGGAATGGCCTCCGTGATGTCATCCCATTTAATGCGACTCACACAGGTCATCATCAAAAAGCCGACAATGATCAAAGGGGGTGCGATCACAGGCCGGAGCTGCAAACCTTCGTATTCGTACAACCCGGAAATCATGGCTGCCAACGGGCTGAAAAATAGTGCAACCAGAAAAAGGAAGGCGGTGAACATGTTGGCCAATCCCGTTCTTGCACCCTGGACAACACCAGCTGCGCTCTCGATGTAAGTCGTTACAGTCGATGTCCCGAGCAATGCTCCGCTCACAGTTCCCACGGCATCGGAAAACATGGCCTGGTCCGCTCTCGGAAGCTTGCCCTCCCTGAGGAAACCAGCTTGTCCGCTTACACCGATCAAGGTGCCTATCGTATCAAAAAGGTCGAGGAAGAAAAAAACAAAAACAACAGTTATCAAGCCCGTTTGGATCGCTCCGAGGATGTCAAGTTTGAAAAGTGTCGGAGCAAGACTGGGTGGTGGAGATAAAATACCTTGGTATTTAACAACACCTAGGGGTATACCCAATAGAGCTGTTGCTAATATCCCTATTAGAATAGCCCCGCGTACTCTCAAAGCCATCAATACCAAAGTCACAACCACACCAAATAATGCGAGATAGACAGGCTTGCTGGTCAGGTCTCCGATCTTCACTAACACGGCAGGATCATCGACTACTATCCCTCCAAATTGAAGCCCTACATGGGCGATCAAAAGCCCGATGCCAACGGCGATGCCATATTTGAGAGAGTCGGGAACGGCTGCCACCAATTTTCCCCAGACTCTAAATAATGAAAGAATCAGAAAAATGGAGCCCGATATGAAAACTGCCCCAAGTGCCACCTCCCAGGAATACCCCATCGTACCGCAGACAGTGATGGCAAAAAAGACATTATGGCCCACTGCCGGTGCGAGGGCGAAGGGATACTTGGCCAAGAGACCCATCAGGAGCGTCGCCACAGCGCTGGAAATGCAGGTGGCCACCATGACTGCACCGCTGTCCATTCCGGCTAGGGAGAGTACAGCTGGCTGGAGAAAAATGATATAGGACATGGTCATGAAAGTGGTAACGCCTCCGACCATTTCAGTGCGGAAGGATGTGTTGTTCTCCTTGAGCTTAAAAAAGCGGTCTAAAATCCTCTCCATCCTTTGCTCCTTTTTATTCTTCGAATCGAATCAAGGAATGGATCTCCACATCCGGGTGTGATTTTTTGATGAACTCCAACCCATTCAGGAAACTCAGCTCGACCAATGAGATAAATCCGACAACCTCACCGCCGAGTTTTTTAACCAGATCGATGGCGCTCACCGAAGATGATCCAGTCGCGATCAGATCATCTATGATCAGAACTTTTTGTCCGGGTTGCAGGCAATCGTCATGCATCTCGAAGTACTCTAGGGCGTACTCATTGGGAGCCTTCACACACACCGTCTTTCCAGGGAGCTTGCCTTTTTTTCTGATGAGAACCAAGCTCAGCCCCATTTTGTTTGCCACAGGAGCAGCAAACAGAAAGCCCCGGGATTCGATCCCCACCACAGCTTGAGGTTTTTTATCTTTTCCCCAGGAAACCATCCTATCGATGACATAGTCAAAGCTTTCGGGATCCTCGATCACCGGCGTGATGTCTTTAAAACCGACCCCTGGCTTAGGAAAATCCTGTATTTCACGAATCAAGTTTTTTACTCGAGAGATCATGCTGTGCTCCTCTATCCTTAGTCGTCACTCTTTGTGTATATGGTACGTGTGGGAAAAGGGATCCCGATGTTGGCTTTGTTCAGCGCGTTATAGATTTCATCGGTAACCGTCAGCTTTGTGGAATAGGCTTCTGTCCAATTCTTGACCCAAACACGGGCCACAAAATCGAGCGAAGAATCCCCCATATTCAAGAATTGGACGACCGGTTCCGGTGGCTCGATCACGGTATCGATTTTTTTTATGGCATCCAGGACGACACTCCGGACCTTTTCTGGATCAGATCCGTATTCCACACCGAAGTTGACATTAACGCGCACGGTAAGATCGGGAACGGTGAAATTCTTGATCTTTGTGTTGGCCAAACTGCCATTGGGGATGTAGATCACTTCATTGTCATATGTTCGCAACTTGGTGCTCCGGATTCCGATGTCCAGGATCTCTCCCATTTCTCCGGATTCCAGTTCTACCTTATCCCCCACTTTGAATGTCTTGTCTAGGACAAGTTGAATCCCTCCGAGGATGTTGGCCAGCGAATCTCTAACGGCAAAACCAATGGCTATACCGGCAATACCCGCCGTCGCCAAAAGAGGACTGAGGTTGATATTCCAAGTGTCGAAAATAAAGAAAAATCCCAAGATGATGGTGATTGCTTTTAAAATTTTTGCAACAAGTGGGATAAGTCTGTCATCCGCTGTGGATTCCGTTTTGGATGCCCATTCTGATAACCAATGCTTGGAAAAATTCGTGATGATCCTCAACAACATAACCACAATGATTAGGATAAATAAGGAATTGACTATGCTGCTGTAAACGGCTGTTTCGAACTCAAAGTGTTGGATTCCCACCTTGAATCCCAACACGATGACGACATAAAAAATAATCGAAGAGATGCTCTTGATCACTAAATCATCGATCTTTGTTTTGGTTTTCTTAGCCAAAGGTTTTAGCACCTGCCTTACGATGAACTTGACTATGAGAGCTACGAGGGTGGAAACAACCAAGATAAAAAGAAATTTCAAGTAAATATTCCCGATGATTGAATTAAAAATATTTGACAAAGAATCCATTTAAGCGCCTCCTTCGATCACCTTTTTCTACCATGTGATATATACAGGAACTTTCGGATCATTTCAATAATTTTGGGGACATCCTTGAATAAAGGGGACGGTTCTATTTTAATAGGATCAAGTAAAATAGAACCGTCCCCTTTTATGAAAAAAATTGATTGGAGACTTTGCCTGGTGGCGGATATGGAGGCAGCGGGGAAAAACTGCAATACACGGGAATTCCTGGACCTGGCGGTCCAAATAGCTGACCTCTTAAAACCCAAAGGAATTCCGCTTATCATCAACAGCCGAGCCGACATCTCCCTGGCCTGTGAAGCGGACGGTCTGCACCTCGGTCAGCAGGACATTCCCCTGGTTTTCACTCGAAAGATACTGGGACAAAACCGATTGATCGGCATCTCGGTTAACACGAACGAAGAGGCACAACCGGCCGAAAAGGCGGGTGCTGATTATATCGGAGTCGGGCCGGTCTATTTCACATCATCCAAGGACGAACTTCCCAACATCCTGGGATTGGAGGGATTCCGTTCTATCAGGAAAAAGTCAACATTCCGATCCTGGCTATTGGCGGCATATCGGCTGAAAACGCTAGCGCCGTGACCTCTGATGGAGCTGTGACGGGATCGCTGTCATCTCCGCCATCATGGGAGAAAGCGATATCAGCAAGGCCACGAAAAACTTAATCAGTGTTCTATCGTAATTCTCCGAGACTCATTGTCTAGAACTTCAATGCTGATCCTAAAGGCTTCCATATCCATTTTGAGTTTCTCGGCCCATTCTACGATGATGACACCGCGATCGAAATAATCCTCCCAGCCCAAATCCTCGATCTCGGAATTTTTTCCCAATCGATACAGGTCGATGTGAAACACCGGATATCTCGCCTGATAGATGTTCACAAGCGTGAAGGAAGGACTGCAAACCTGATTGACATCCGCCAAATCCAAACCTGCAGCAATCCCCTTGGCAAAAACGGTCTTACCTGCCCCCAGTTCCCCTGTCAGTAAAACAACTTCTTTCCCTTGGAACGGTTCGGCCAGACGCTTTGCTATTTCAAACGTCTCTTTTTCTGAGACAGACTTGTGTACGGTTATGGTCTTTGAATTTTTCACGAGAGGGCTTTGATTGCGGCAGACAGATAGGTGATCATGCTTCCTGCAGTCAGAGATTTATCACCAAGCCGGGCTGTTCCGATATCACCGCTGAGTCCATGAACATAGACTGCCGCCAATATGGCGTCCAAGATATTTTTTTCCTGGATGATCATGGATGCGATCATGCCGCTGAGGACATCTCCGGAGCCTGCGGTGGCCATCCCAGGATTCCCCGTGGGATTGATAAAGGTTTTTCCGTTAGGCGTGGATGTCAAGGTCCTGTAGCCTTTCAAAACCACATAAACCCCGAATTTTTTAGCAAATCCAGGCACCAGTTCAAGCTTTCGGGCCAAAACCTCTTTTGTGGACAACTTGAGCATCCTGGCAAATTCTCCGGGGTGAGGTGTCACGACAGCCGGTGTGGACAAAGATTTCAGAACACTGAGCTTGTGAGCTAGGATATTCAATGCATCGGCATCGAGAATAACAGGAATCTTTAATTCTGGTAGTAGAGAAAGGACCAGCTCTTTGGTCGATTCGTGTGTGGAAATCCCGGGTCCCAACATCAAGGCATCTTTTTCTTTGAGCAAAGGTAATATCTCCGGCAATGCCTCCGCTGATAGTGTTCCCTTAGCTGTCTCCGGCAGGGGCTCTGTCATCAATTCCATCATCGAGCGGGCAACGATCGGAAGACAGCTCTTCGGGACTCCTGCCGTCACAAGGCCAGCGCCCATCTTCAGGGCGGCCTTGCCCGCCAAGGCAGCAGCGCCTGTTTTACCCACGGAACCGGAGAGCATTAAAAGATGACCATACGTTCCTTTGTGGGTTCCCTTTTTGCGGTGTTCAAAGTATGGCCGGATTCTCTCCTTTTCCACCATCTCGAGCTGGAATTTTTCATCTTCAAACAGATAGGGAGGCACGCTG
Organism: Candidatus Aminicenantota bacterium; assembly: GCA_020348385.1. Taxonomy (GTDB): domain Bacteria; phylum Acidobacteriota; class Aminicenantia; order Aminicenantales; family Aminicenantaceae. The sequence goes on from CP070750.1 coordinate 982,209, forward strand.
ATGTCTCCGATCTTCAGCTCACCCACGCAATCCTCTGCTGGAGGGAAAACATGGGCGACTTTTGCAGCCGCCAAGGTCACGGTCAGATCGGCCTTTATACAAGGCCCGATAATGCTGAAGACGTCAGACGACAGGCCCGAAGGAATATCCACGGCCACCTTGAATCCCTTGCATTTGTTGATGTCCTGTATGACGTTGGCATAAAGTCCTCTCGCAGGACTCGTGAGGCCTGTTCCGAATATGGCGTCTACAACCACTGTGGCCCTTGACAGGGTTCGTTTATTCGCACCCCAATGGCGGGAAGACGTTATTTCTTTGATGGTGATGCCGATTTTGTCGGTAATGCCCGCGTTTAATGCCGCATCCCCTTTGAGTTCTTTTTTGGAAGCCAGCAGCAGAACAATAGGCCTACAATCCCGGTTGAAGAGATGTCGGGCCACCACAAAACCGTCCCCACCGTTGTTTCCTTTCCCTGCAACGATCACCACTCTTTCATCCTGAATTTGGGGAAACTTCTTCAAAATTTCGTTCGTGATCTGAATCCCGGCATTTTCCATCAATATCGGACCTATGATTCCCAATTTTTCGATGGCTTTTTTATCGACACCTTGCATCTGTTTTGATGTGAGGATTTTCATGATGAAAATTTTACCATAAAAATGATCGCTTTGCTGCTGAATTCGTTGATTTAAACATGCGTTTATGCTAATAAAAAATATCATTCTGAATTATTAATTAATGGAGGTATTATCATGACAATAAAAATAGGCATAAATGGATTCGGTCGAATCGGACGAAACGTTTTCCGAGCCGCCTATAAAGATCCGGATATCGAGATCGTGGCCGCCAACGATGTAGTGGACGCTAAAATCCTGGCGCATCTTCTGAAATATGACTCTGTGCTCGGTATTCTGGATGCCGACATCAAGGCTACAGAGGACTCCATCATTGTCGATGGAAAAGAAACAAAAATTCTTACCGAAAGAGACCCGATAAATCTACCCTGGAAAGACTTGGATGTTCCGATTGTGATCGAGGCTACCGGCCTTTTCCGGAAAAGACAGGATGCCTTGAAGCATATCGAAATAGGCGAAGCTAGCAAGGTCATCATATCCGCACCAGCGGTCGAGCCTGATGTCACACTCGTCCTCGGCGTTAACGATGAAGCTTATGATCCCGACAACCACCATATCATCTCGAACGCCTCCTGTACAACAAATTGTCTCGCTCCAGCTGTCAAAGTCATTCACCAGGCATTCGGCGTGGAAAAGGCCTTCATGACCACCATCCACGCCTACACGATGGACCAAAGAATCCTGGACGCCCCTCACAAAGATCTTCGCAGAGCTCGGGCAGCCGCTGTGTCTCAAATCCCCACATCAACTGGCGCTGCCAAAGCAGTCGGATTGGTCATGCCCGATCTACAGGGCAAAATTGACGGAATCGCCATCCGCATCCCCACAGCCAATGTATCCCTAGTCGACCTAGTCGCCCAACTCAAGACAAAAACGAATGCGGATGAAGTTAACAAGGCTTTTAAAGCCGCGGCAGAAGGAGAGCTGAAAGGCATCCTTCAGTACTCGGAAGAACCGTTGGTCTCTGTCGACTTCATGGCCAATCCCCACTCTTCGATCGTGGACGCCCTTTTCACCCGCGTGACAGATGATAACCTTGTTAAAGTCCTATCCTGGTATGACAACGAGTGGGGCTATTCCTGCCGGCTTGTCGACCTCATCAAATTCATTTCTGAGTAAAAAGCCATGCTATCTGTCAAAGACCTGGACGTCCAGGGGAAAAAAATCTTTCTGCGCGTGGACTTCAATGTTCCTCTTGACAAACAAAGAAACATCAGGGATGACACCCGTATAAAGGCTGCTCTTCCCACGTTGAATCACCTCCTAGAACATGGAGCCAAAGTTGTGATGGCATCGCATTTGGGACGGCCCAAAGGTGAGTTTAAACCTGAGTTCAGCACGAGACCTGTGGCCGATAGACTTGCCAGACTTATCCCTCATGAAGTTTTGCACGCCCCCGATGTCGTTGGCGATGAGGTCGAGACGATGAAAGCCCAACTCAATGAAGAACAAGTGCTTCTTTTAGAAAATCTCCGTTTCTATCCCGGGGAAAAAGGAAATGACCCGGAATTCGCCCAGCAGCTGGCCCAAGGGATCGATTTTTACGTTAACGATGCTTTCGGCGCCTGCCACAGGGCTCATGCTTCGATCGTAGGCATTCCCGCCCACGTCCAAAGTTCAGCGGCCGGATTTCTTGTCGGCAAAGAAGTGGAGTATCTCAGAAAAGCGGTCCTTTCCCCCCAAAAGCCCTATGTCGCCATCCTTGGAGGGGCCAAGGTATCGGACAAAATTCCGGTGGTCGAGAGCCTCATGTACAAAGCGGATAACATTCTGATCGGCGGGGCCATGGCCTACACCTTCTTTTATGCGCAAGGATTCGATGTGGGCCGATCACTCGTGGAGGAAGACAAAAAGGAACTGTCTCTAAATCTGTTGGACAAAGCCAAATCCTTGGGCGTGAATTTCAGTCTTCCAAAAGATCACATCGCAGCCGAGGCCATCGATCCCGATGTCGAAGGACGAATCATTCAAGAATTTCCGATTCCACCGAGCCTGATGGCCCTGGATATCGGTCCACAGACCATAGAAAAATATAGAAATGTTATAACCAAAGCAAAAACTATCTTCTGGAACGGACCGATGGGCGTTTTCGAGATCGACAAGTTTGCTAAAGGCACAGAAGAGGTGGCAAAAGCTGTGGCAGATTCCGATGCTGTTTCCATAATCGGAGGGGGCGATTCTGTCGCGGCGGTTCTCAAAATCGGTGTCAGCGATAAAATTTCGCATATATCCACAGGTGGTGGAGCGTCCCTGGAGTATATCGCAAACGAGACGCTGCCAGGACTGGAAGCCTTAACGGAGAAATAAGATGAACTTTACGAACAAAAACCCTTTCATCGCCGGGAACTGGAAAATGTTCAAAACAATTCCGGAGGCCGTGGACATGGTCCAGAAACTTCATGAAGCCAGCGTGGGAATGGATGGGGCTCAGTTTGTCGTCATCCCGCCTTTCACGGCTCTCAGCGAAGTCGCTCGAGCGCTCCAAGAATCTCCTATTCAGATAGGAGCTCAGAATATGCACTGGGAGGAGCAAGGAGCTTTTACCGGAGAAGTGGCAGCACCGATGCTCAAAGATGTCGGCTGCACCTTTGTGGTCCTCGGGCATTCGGAAAGACGGCAGTTTTTTGGAGAGACCAGCGAGACGGTCAATAAAAAAATCAAAGCTGCATTTGCCCATGGATTGGTTCCCATCATGTGTATCGGCGAATCGCTCGAAGAGAGAAAAAACGGCAACACCATAACCAAAGTTCAGACGCAGATAACAGAGGGATTGGAGGAGCTTGATGCAGAGAAGATCTGCCAGATCATTTTCGCCTACGAACCCATTTGGGCGATCGGCACTGGTCTGACAGCCACCCCAGACCAGGCCCAAGAAGTGCACGGATTCATCAGATCCAGCCTCGCAGAAAAGCATGGAAATACGGTGGCTTCCTGTGCTATAATTCTGTATGGCGGTTCGGTCAAACCGGAAAACACCTACTCCCTGTTGAAGGAGAAAGATATAAATGGTGCCCTGGTTGGGGGCGCGTCGCTAAAAGCGGATTCTTTCGCAGAAATCGCTAGAGAAGCTATAAAAGCATACGAGGAAAAATGAGTGCATTAATTCTTATAATTCACATCATAGTCTGCCTTACTTTGATTATTGCTATCCTGCTCCAGTCTGGAAAATCAGCGGATTTAGCCGGAGCTTTTGGAGGAATGGGAAGCCAGTCGGTCTTCGGACCTCGAGGAGCCGCGACGATTCTTGCGAAGGTATCCACGATTTGCGCCATCCTCTTCATGATCACCTCCATGGGACTTTGGATCCTCTCGGCCAAGGGGGGGGAAAGATCGGTCGTAAGCGGAGAGGAAGCTCCTATCGAACAGAAAGCCACCGTTCCTGAAGCTCAGAAAACAGAAGGCGAAGAAAAGAAAGCCCCGGAAGGAACGACCGCACAGGAGACAGACGCGAAAAAGCAAGGTGAAGAGATAAAAAAGCAAGAATCAGATCCGGAAAAAAAGAGGACCGAACCGATTAAAAAATAGCCCACAAATCCTCATTTTTGCCGAAGTGGTGGAATTTGGTAGACACGCATGGTTGAGGGCCATGTGAGCGTAATAGCTCGTGGGGGTTCGAGTCCCCCCTTCGGCATTCCAATTTATTTATTACCAATAATTTACAAGAGTGTTTTATGCCCGTGTGACCAATACTTTTAGTTTCAATTTTTTTATGTTTTCGGTATCGTCTTTATTGGGATAATTATTGCCATGTTGATAACGAGCTATCAAATATAAATGCCGCTAAAGCCATCCCTCTTTATTCGCTGCGGCATGAGTAAAGTCACTGCACTCCCCTCCTATTGCCTTGCTTTCTGAAATAAATATTAAATGTTCTTGACATTTGTAGGCTCATTTCCTATAATGTAGGAAACGAATCATAATGAGGAGATCATGAAATTTTTATCCCGGACGGAAGAACTGCTTATCAACTGCATCCTGCGTTTGCAGGACAATGCCTATACCTTCATGATAAGGGAAAAATTGAAAGAAATCACAGGAAAGACATGGGCATTCGGGGCTATTTTCATCTCCCTCGACCGCCTTGAAAGAAAAGGATATGTTAAGTCTTATTTAGGCGATGAAACTCCTGAGCGTGGTGGCAGAAGAAAACGGTTTTA
>CP070750.1:987100-1000428 GCA_020348385.1 Candidatus Aminicenantota bacterium
TTGATTTTTTCATTCTCCCTCCTCAGTGTTTTTTCATTATTCGGTGGCGTGTATCAAACACAGCCGATTATATCCCTGAACAAAAAAAAATGTCAAAGTCAACCCACCCCACCCCACTTAAAAGGATGGGCGAGCGGGTAGCCCATTAACTGTTGTGATCTAAGGTTCTGGTGTTGACAGCAAAGCAGGAAATGAATGTAATATAGGATGTTATCTAGGAGACATTTTTGTTCTTTGTTTTAGAGGGGAGGGCATTATGAGAAACAAGCAGGGGATTGGCGCGTCAATTGTAGTATTTTTTTTACTATTCTTATCACTCCATTTATCTGGAAAGGAAGCAGAAACGACAAGGATTGATTGGACCCGCTATCACAACTATTCCGAAACCACATCCATCCTGAAAGATTTATCAGAACAGTACAAAAATCTGTGTCAACTTTACTCCATCGGAAAGAGCTTCCAAGGTAAGGAAATCTGGTGCATGGAAATCACCGACTATTCCACCGGATTGCCCAATACCAAACCGGGGATGTACATAGATGGCAACACACACGCAGGAGAGGTAAGTGGAGCGGAAGTCTGCTTGTATGATATTGATTATTTGCTTAAGAATTTTGGGAAGGATCCTTTGGTGACCAAGTTGTTGAAAGAACGAGTTTTTTATATTCTTCCCAAGATCAATCCCGATGGCTCGGATTCTTATTTGAGAAAACCCGAAGATCCAATCGATCCGAATCTTAAAAAAATTGACGACGACGAGGACGGATTGTTGGATGAAGATGGTCCCGACGACCTGAATCGAGACGGGATCATTTCCATCATGCGTGTTCGCGATGAAGATGGATCGTTAAAAACTTCTTCAAAAGATCCTCGACTTATGGTTCCGAGAGAAATCGATGAAAAAGGGGAGTGGCGAATTATCGGACCTGAGGGTTTGGACAATGATGAAGATGGCCGAATCAATGAAGACCCACCCGGAAGAGAGCGAACTGTATCCAATCGGAACTACCCCGCGTATTGGGCTCCTTCCTGGATTCAGTCCAGTGCCGGACCCTATCCTCTCTCAGAACCGGAAGCTAAAGCCCAAATCGATTTTATCCTAGCCCATCCCAATATCGCAGGAATCCAAGCGCATCACACACATAGTGGAGTGATTTTGAGGCCTTATTGTAACCTGGGAGATGAGCACATCCCTGCTGGGGATATGCGTAACTTCTTGGCCATCGGGGCCATTGGTACAAAAATCACTGGTTACCCTGTTTTGTCCGTTTATAATGATTTCACATCTGACAAGTCCAATCCACGTCATGGTGTTTTTGTGGATTGGGCCTATGATCATTTCGGAACCCTGGCCTATACGACAGAGATTTGGAAAGCACCGGGAGAGACCGGAAGATCAGTCTTTCAAGGGACAGATGAAAACGTGGCCATGGAGTGGAATGATAAAGAGCTGGAAGGGAAAGGGTTTGTCAACTGGACAAAATATGATCATCCCCAGTTTGGCAAGGTCGAGATAGGAGGGTGGAACAGAAATTATTTCTCGCAGAATCCGCCTGCAAGATTTATGGAGAAAGAGTGGAAGATAAACTGCCTGTTCGAGCTCAAACATGCTGAAATGCTTCCTTTCCTCAAGATCGAAAAAATCGAGACAGAATCGTTGGGAGAAAATCTGTTTCGCTTGACTGTGGTGGTAGTGAATGAAGGATATCTGCCCACCAATGTAACTCAGAAGGCAATCGATAACCAAATGGCAAAGCCCGTGCTTGCCAGCCTAAAGCTAGAAGGAGCCGAATTGCTCATCGGGAAACAAGAAGTGGAATTGGGACATATCCAGGGAAACGCACCGATCTCATCTTCCAGATTCAGTTTCTCGAGGAACGATGCTCCTCAAAATAAAAAGACAGTGCAGTGGCTGGTTAGAGGAAAAAAGAAAAACCCTGCGGTGGAGATCATTTTTGAATCGCAGAAAGCCGGCACAACAAAAAAGAAAATTTCTCTTCGATAAGGAGGTCTGAACAATGTCAAAACCAAACCATCGTCAATCTTCTAATATTTTTTGTTTTGTCATAATCCTGTTCCTTGTGATTCCTGCCATTCCTGAAGATCGTGGAGTGGCCGCTGTCGAGGATAGCCAGAATATCTTGCCAGAAAAAGAACGAGCGCGCGTGATGAATGATTGGCTGAAATGGCGCCTGGAGAATATCATCCCAGAACTGATGCGGAGAGAAGGCATCGACATGTGGCTCGTGATCAACCGAGAGTACAATGAAGATCCCGTCTATATGAGCCTTGTTCCTGAGCCTGTCATGTATGCCAGGCGAACCTCGATTCTCATTTTTCATGATCGTGGTGAAGACCTTGGGGTGGAGAGATTGAGCGGGAGTTATTACGGTATGGGGGAATTGTACAAATCCACTTGGGTCGATAAAAAGAAACTGCAGTTTGAAAGTTTGGGGGATTTCATCAAAAGACGCGATCCAAAAAAAATCGGGATAAACGTATCGTCGAGGTGGGCTTTTGGGGATGGCTTAAGCGTGACATTGAAGAAGAAACTAGAAGATGCCCTGGGACCGGGATTGTCTTCGCGATTTGTCTCGGCTGAAAACCTTTGTGTGGGTTGGCTCGAGACAAGGAGTCCGATGGAATTGAGCGTGTACAGGCACATCTGTGGAATCGTTCATGATGTCATTAGCGAGTTTTTTTCGAACAAAGTTATTACCCCGGATATCACCACGCCGGATGATGTTGTATGGTGGATACGGGATAAATTCCGGGAGTTGAAACTTGATACATGGTTCCAACCTTCCATCTCAATCCAAAGACAAAAGAGTGAGGCCGCAAAGTATAGCGATGACAGAAACGTTATCCGTAGAGGAGACCTCCTTCACTGTGATGTGGGAATTAAATATCTTGGGATGTGTACCGATATGCAATGGCAGGCCTATGTGTGCAAAATAGGTGAAGAGGATGCGCCAGAAGGTTTGAAGGAGGTCTTGAGTCGGGCCAATCGGGTCGGAGAAATCTTCATGAATGAATTCCAATATGGGAGGTCAGGACAGGAGATCACAGATTCTGCGATGAAAAAGGCCGAAGATGAAGGATTGAGACCTCTCATTTATACACATCCTGTCGGATTTCATGGGCATGGTGCAGGCTGTCAAATGGATGCGCGACCCTTGGGGAGAGCTCCCGAGGGAATCGAGAAACAAATGGAATATCCGCTGTATGACAACACCGTTTATGCCATCGAATTCAGCAGCACAATGAGTGTGCCAGAATGGGATGGTCAGGATGTGCGAATTGGCTTTGAGGAGAATGGAGTTTTTTCGCTGGAAGAATGCAAGTGGGTAGATGGCCATCAGATAGATCTATTGCTAATCAAATAGATTCGAGATAAACAAAAATGAATAAAAGAGAAAAAATCGTCCTGATCCTCATCCTCCTTTTGGCCCTTGTCTTACGCTTAGCTCACTGGTTAGATGTTCGGGAAGATCCGTTTTTTGCCCAGCTCATCATGGATAGTGAAGAGTATGATCGATGGGCCGTCGAAATCGCTGAAGGCGATTGGTTTGGTTCGGAAGTCTTTTTCCAAGCTCCCTTGTATCCCTATTTCCTGGCGGTCGTTTACACCCTTTTTGGACATTCTCTAGATGCTGTTTACCTTATTCAAATTGTTTTAAGCCTGTTGGGCATCTATGCCCTTTATCGTGCAGGAAAAAAGATAGCCGGGGAAAAAGTCGGACTTATTGCCGCCGCACTTTCAGCTTTGTATGGCGTTTATTTTTTCTATGATGTTCAGTTGCTCAAGGAATCCTTGGCCGTCACACTGGTGTGTTTGCTGTTATGGGCTTTGGTTGAGGCGAGAGAGAAAAAGGAATTGACTCTTTGGGCGATGGTAGGAGTGATCTGTGGCTTCCTATCCTTGTTGCGTGAGAACATGCTGCTGATTATCCCTTTTCTGATTCTTCTTGCCATTCGGCGGCTGGAGAGATTTTCTGACTTTTTTATTCGCGGGCTCGCTTTTGTGTTGGGCATTACGATCGTTCTAATCCCTGTGGCTTATCGCAATTGGGCTGTTGGGGATAATTTTTTACCCACGACGTTTCAAGGAGGAGTGAATTTTTATATAGGGAATAATCCCCAGGCGACAGGAACCTATCGATCCCTCTCACCGGGCAAACAAGTCCCTGCCTACGAGCGAACGGAACCCATCAGGTTGGCAGAAAAAGAGATGGGGAGGACTCTTGAGCCCTATGAGGTTTCTAATTTTTGGTTGCGCAAATCTCTCGATTGGGCGAGGAAGAATCCCAATGATTTTTTGAGACTTCAGGCAAAAAAAGTCCGGATGTTCTGGAGTTGGTACGAGTGGCCGGATGCGGTCGATTATTACTACGTCAAACAGACTTCTCTAATCTATAAACTGCCCCTCCTCGAATTTGGGAGCATATCTCTCCTAGCTCTCATCGGATTGTGGTTTGTGAGACGCCGGCTAAAGGCATTTTTCCCCGTCCTGTTATTTGTCGTGATGTGGATGGCATCCACTGTCGTGTTTTTTCTGTTCTCTCGATACAGATTGCCTGTAATACCGGGCCTCATCCTTATCGGCGCTGCAGCGGTCGGCTCTGCATTCGCATCCTGGGATCAAAATCGAAGACAAAGCGTGTTTGTTCTGATACTCGTTGTTTTGGCATTGATAGCCCCGCTTTTTGTTCGCCATAAACCGAAACAAGACCTTGTTTTTTACAACCTGGCATTGGTCTACGAAAAAATGGGGAAGACAGCCCTGGCCGAGCAGAACTACAGGGATGCTTTTGCCTTCAACTCCAAGGACTTTCTTTCTTGCATCAATCTTGGAAATCTTGCAGCTAAAGATAAAAGATGGGACGAAGCCCTAGAATGGTATAAAAAAGCAGAAGCTATCGAGCCAGGAACGGAAGGAATTCATGCCAATATCGGTGGCGTTTATGTTGAACAAGGAAAATACGATGAAGCTGAGAGGGCATTTGACCGGGCTTTGGAGATAAACGCCGAAAGTGTCGAAGCCCTCCATAACAAAGCCATACTCCTGGCCATGAAAAAACAATTCCGTGAGGCATCGGAAATCAACAAAAGGGTGCTGAAGCTGGCCCCTGATTGGCCCCCGGCAATTAGATTCCGCGAGCGCCTGGATCGGATACTAAAAAAAGAATAATCTCGAAACTATAAACCCATTTCGGCGATCAGGTGAGTCGCACCTGAAAATTTGTCAGTGACGAATAGCACGTAGCGGATGTCTACGCTGATTGTCCGCTGGAGCTCAGGGATGACATAGTAATCTCCCGTCACGCTTTCGTATGTCATATCAAAAATGATCCCGATCTGTTCTCCTTTGGCGTTTAGAGCTGGTGAACCCGAGTTTCCGCCGGTGACATTGGTGGTGTTTAAAAAGCAGGCCGGAATATCATTGAGTTTTTCGTCGACATATTGTCCAAAATCAGATTTCTTATGCAACGTTTTTAATTTAGGAGGGACATGAAAAGGGAATTTTCCTGTTTCTTTCTCGATAACACCCTTCAGTGTAGTTTGGGGGAGATAGAAGACAGCATCCCGGGGAGCGTATCCTCTGATGAAACCATAGGTAAAGCGGATGGTCGAATTGGCATCCGGTGCAATCCTGCCTTCTTTTTGGGCGAGCAGTCCATCCAAATATATTTTCTTGAGGTCCAATCTTTCTTGATTGAGGCTTTTACCCTTCTCTCTGAGTTCTTTTTTTTCTTTTTCAAGATCAGCCGCGAGATTCAATAAGGGATCGTCAAGTTTTAAGAGTTCTTTCGGTGTCATTTCAAGGAGCTTGAGGCGCACGACCTTGTCAGCGAGGGAAGTGTTGTCGTAGAGATTATCCACATATCGTTCGATAGCCTCGTTTGAAGGTTTGACCAACAGATTTTTAAAGGCTTTTGGTACCTGTTCATAGGGGTAATCCACCAGACTTTTGAGCCGATAGGTCAAGAAAGCTCTGTCGGTTTTAAGGTCGAATCCCCTCTCAGCGAGCTCGATGTTTTGTTTAATATCGTCCATATCCCTCTCTTGAAATCCAGGTTCTCTTTCGATATCAGGTTTTTGTCTCTCCTGGACAGCTCTGTATATGGTATAGGCCTGCGAGAGAAGAGCAGAGCCCAGGTAGGAACTCACAAGCTGACTGAGCAAGTTGCTTTTATCCGAATGAATTCTGTACCTCTTCATGAAGATTTTGATGTCATCGAGGACTTTGGCATACATTTTCTGACTATCTGGATTTTGACTTTCCCAATCCAGGAATTCCTTTTCTTGATCAGTTTTCTTATCAAGAATTGCGATGTTTTCCATCCCCTCGATTTTCCCTTGATAATTTTTAAGAGAATTGTTCAGGCCTCTGACGATTCTTGCGTATTTGATTTGGATTTCTCTGTTATTCTCACTGGCTTTTTCCAGAAAAGCGATAATGTCAGAGTACAGAGTGATTCTCTTTTTCATGTTCTCGATATCATTTTCTAATTCTGAGAAGGTATAATTACGGTAGGTTCTTCCGGGGAAACCCATGACGAATGAAAAATCATCTTCCTGGAATCCCTCCAAGGAAATTTTCAAGATGGATTTGGGCTGATAAGGGATGTTGTCCGGGCTGTAGTCCGCGCCGATGTTATCCTTCGACACGTAAGCTCTGAAGAAGGCAAAATCACAAGTATGCCGCGGCCACATCCAATTGTCGATATCTCCCCCATAGTTGCCTAGATCTCTAGGAGGGGCATAGACAATGCGGATATCCTTTAATCTTTTAAACAAGAAAAGATAGTACTGATTCCCACTGTACATGCTGGCCACTCTTGCACGGATATCCGCTCCCTGTTTTTCTGCTTCTGCAATTATTTTCTTTCTTACTTTTTCCAAAGCATCGTATTTCTGACGATAAGACATGGAAGGTTTTAAAACAGACACGACTCTTTCGGTGATTTCTTCATATCCGAGAAGTACATCCGCATGAGAGCCCTTTGATGGGATTTCTTCCTTTTTTGTCCAGGCAATAAATCCGTTTTGTATGTAGTCTTTTTCAGGTGTTGACGCGCGTTGGAGAGCTCCAAAGGCCACATGGTGATTGGTAAGGATGAGTCCTTCCTTGCTGACAAATTCTCCGCTCCCTCCTCCTAAGTGGACAACGGCGCTCATCAATCCCGTCCCATCCTTTTTATAAAGGTCCTCTGGATTCATTTGCAACCCAAGAGACCTCAAGTTGAGGTCTGTCATCTGGTGAGGCATCCACATGCCCTCATCTGCAGGGGATGATAGAACCAAGAACAGAATAAATGGAATGGATAAAAGCAATTTCAGAAGTTTCATCGTTCGATCTCCTTCTTTTCAGTGATCTCGATTTGTCATAGAGAAAAAAATACTATAGTATAAGAACCTCAAAAGAACAAGTTACTTGAGAAAGCGGAGGCTTTTGGGTTCCCGCTCCATATGATAAACGATAATACCTTGCAGAGTTTTGCGGATCGCTCTTAGTTTTTCCCTTTCCACAGGAAGTTCTTTGTGTTTTGGAGGAGGATTTTTCTTCACCCACTGGAAGAAATCGTTTATATCTTGTTGTATTTTCTCTTTCTTATGAGAGGCACAGCTTGTGCAAAATACTCCTTCCTTATTTAAAGAAAGCCATGCAGAGTCCATGATTTCTTTCCGGCATCTCCGGCATTTTTTAAAGCTTGGAAGAAATCCGTTTATTTTGAGGATCCAAGTTTCAAAATAAGCACCTAATAAATCCAAATCCCCTCCAGCTTTCATGGCGTTGAGGGCGGACTGTAAAAGGCGGAAAAGAATATCGTCTTTTTCTCGAGAGGGAAAAAACTCCTCGATTAGCTCAGAAAAATAGCTGAGAATAAATGCTCTATCCACGTCTCTTTGAAGGTCAAAGTTGGATTCGATAAGGTCGCAGCTGTTCAAGACGACCAGATCCCTGTGTTCCTTTTCGTAATAATGCAGTTTGACGTGGGAGAGAGGTTCCAGGCCGCTCCCGAAACGGTTTCCGAATTTCCGCGCTCCCTTTGCTATCCCTTTGACAATACCTTTATTTTTAGCCAAAAAGACAACGATCTTGTCCTGTTCTCCCACATTGAAAGTTCTCAGAACAAAAGCTTCGGATTGTTCCAGTGGCATCGGAGGTTATGCGAGGTATGTCAGGAATAATGTTCCGAATCCCAGGAAGGTCAGGAAACCCATTGAGTCCGTACACATGGTGAGAAGGTTGACCGACCCAAGAGCAGGATCCAGGCGCAGGAGTTTCAGAAGAAGGGGAATAAGGGTTCCTACCAAAGCAGCAACAAACAGATTGACGATGCAGGCTAATCCCAGGACCAAACCGAAATAGAGATTGCCTAAAAGTGCATACGAAAGCCCACCAAGAATGGAACCAATGATAATGCCGTTTCCTATACCGACCATGAGTTCTTTAAACAGGGCTTTTCTGGCCGAAATCCAGTCGATCTGTCCGATGGCGATTTCGCGGACCATTATCGCGATTGTCTGGTTTCCGGCTATTCCGCCCAAGGCTGCAACCAGAGGCATAAAAACAGCCAATTCGATCACCTTTTCGATCGTGCCCGTGAAATTTTTAACAACCAACGGTGCCAAAGATGCGGTTAAAAGGCTGAAGAGAAGAAACGGGAGTCTTTTTTTAATAGAGGTAAAAGCGCTGTCCTGGACTCTGTCAGAGGTATCCAAGGAAACCATTTTGTACATATCTTCCGTTGCCTCTTTGTCGATGACATCGATAACATCGTCGACTGTCACAACACCGACAAGTTTGTTTTCTGTGTCGACAACAGGAATAGCCACAAGATTGTAGGCAGCGACATTCCGTGCCACAACTTCCTGGTCTGTTTCGGTTTGAACACTGATGATTTCCTTTGTCATGATTTTTTTTAACGGTGTGTTGGGTCGGGCGAAAAGAAGTTGCCTAAGGGAGACCACTCCCACCAGTCTCTCTTGGTCATCTATGACATAAAGATAAAACGCCGATTCCACGTCCCCTTCCAACTGCATGGCAGTGATAGCATCTGAAACATTGGTGTTTTCGTTCAGCGCATAGAAATTGGGAGACATGATTCGGCCTGCGGTTTCTTCTTCGTAGAGCAGCAATTCTTTGACGTCTTCAGATGGCTTTTCTTCCATAGCAGAAAGGACAGCATTTTGCATATCTTCGGGCAGTTCTTGGAGGATAGGTGGTACATCGTCAGGAGGGATACCTTGGAGAATTTCAGAGATTTGTTCCACAGGAAGTTCCTTCAGCATATCAGCAGCGTCTTCCGGTACGAGTTCACTGAGGACTTCGCCCCCTTTCTCCTTGTCCTTTTCATAGATAGTGTTGAATAGAGTGAGCTTTTCCCTAACAATAAGATGATTCATCAAGGAAGCGATGTCAGCAGCATGAAAGTTTTTCACTAGGTTCCACAGGCGGGATAGAACTCCCATATTGATAAACTTCCGTGCTGAACTGATTACCAATCTCATAGCATCGACTTTCATTTCACTTCCCTTGTGTTGTCGCCAATCACGATATCATAAAATATTTCAGGTGTAAATTGAAAAAGTTGCACCGGCCTTTCTTGATATTAAAGTTAAACAAGCTGAGATGTCGACTAGCACTCCTCTCCGAGGAATCTAGCTATGCATCTGATGTTCCAGTAGATCAAAATGATTTTCGGTGCAACTAAAGAAAAAGGAGAGACAAGTTATTTCTTGTTGTAAAAATATTTGTTCGTCTCAAGAGCGATCACACTGCTGAGTCCTATAAGCCCGACCAGATTGGGAAAAGCCATCATGCCGTTCATGATATCCGAGACTCTCCACACAACCTCAAGTTTGAGCATGGCTCCGATCGCGACAAAAATGACAAATACAATGCGGTAGCCTTTAACAGCTCTTTCTGAAAACAAATATTCGATAGATTTTTCCCCGTAATAACACCAACCCAATATGGTTGAATAGGCAAAACAAATCAGACTGACAGTCACGATAAATCCGCCGAATCCTCCGGGAAGAAAAGTATCAAATACAATTGTCGTGAGCTCAGCGCCTGTGTATCCCGATGTCCAAAGATCAGAGGAAAGGATGACGAGCCCGGTCATTGTGCAAACAACTAGGGTGTCGATAAAGGTTTGAGTCATAGAAACGAGTGCCTGTTTGACGGGATTCGGGGTTCTTGCTGCGGCGGCAGCTATAGGGGCTGAACCCAGTCCGGATTCGTTGGAAAAAACACCCTTTGACACGCCCATCCGGATCGTATGCATGACTGTAGCGCCCAAAAAGCCGCCAGATGCAGCAGTTGGTGTAAAGGCGGATTTAAAGATAAGGGCAAAGATTTGAGGAATATCCGCGATCTTCATTATCAGGATAATTGTCGCTCCCAAAAAATACACAATTATCATTATGGGCACAAGGACCTGAGTAACTTTGGCAATACTTTTGATTCCTCCGAGCACGACCATGGCTGTGAAGGTAGCAAGAATGAGCCCTGTAACCCAATAGGGCAAACCCAAAGATGTTTGGACTGAGTCCGCGACGGAATTGGATTGAACCATGTTCCCTATCCCAAAGGCAGCGAGGAATGCAAACACCGCAAAAAGCACACCGAGCCATTTTGCCTTCAGTCCCTTTGAAAGGTAATACATTGGCCCGCCACTCATGGTCCCGAATTCGTCCTTTTCTCTATACTTTATCGCCAATACCGCTTCGGAATATTTTGTGGCCATCCCGAAAATTCCTGTGATCCACATCCAGAAAAGAGCCCCGGGACCTCCCACAACGATGGCAATAGCCACCCCTACAATATTTCCTGTGCCGACCGTTGCCGCGAGGGCTGTCATCAGTGCTTGAAAATGGGAGATGTCGCCCTTTTCCTGGTCGTCTTCTTTTCTTTTGAAAAAAGCGAGATTCAGAGAATAGAACAGGCCTCTTAGCTGCAGTCCTCTTAATCGTATGGTGAGAAACACGCCTGTGCCAACTAAAAGGATAATGAGCGGAAGCCCCCAAATGTAGTCTCTGATTTGTGTTAAGATGGGAAGCAGTTGACTTTCCATATTATTTCCGTTTATCTGAAATAAAAATTTTTTCTATTATATCAATCAGCAAAACTCCGGTCTATATCTTTTTAAGTTTGTACGGGCGAAAATAGCCCTTGCTGCTTATAACGATTCTGAATAAATAACTTGGATTATTTACCAGTCTAGACCAACCCATCCCACCCAACATTAAGGTTTATATAAACTTGAAAAATGTAATCTTGTTATTGAATGTTGAATCGGCCTTTTTTATATATTATCCGGGAGGGTTAGCCGAGGAAGGAAATTCCTAAATCCTTAATCTTTTCTTCAAGAATCTTGTTGTCCAGTTTGAGTTCGGATGCCGCTTTCGGTATATCCCAATTATTCTTCAACAAGGCTTTGTGGATATACTCTTTCTCGAATTGTTCCTTGGCATGAACAAGGGGCTGATTTTCTTCAATGGTCGAAATGAATTGGGATTCGATCGGTTCCACAAGAAGGGATAGGTGGGAAGATTTTATTTCTTTTTCTTGAACCATAATGACGAATCTTTCGATCACGTTAATTAGCTCGCTCACATTCCCTGGCCATGAATAATTGATGAAGGCTTTCATGGCTTCTTTGTCCATGGTTTTTTGTTTTTTTCCGTATTCTTTTGCAAAGTAATTCAGAAAGTATTCTATCAATAATGGGATATCTTCCTTCCGTTCCCTTAGGGGAGGGATAGCCATCGGGATGATATTAAGCTTGAAAAAGAGATCCTCTCTGAATTTTGATGTGGCTATATGTTCCCTTAGATTTTTGTGGGTCGAGGCAATCAGGCGGACATTTGATGTGAGGGATTCCGATGATCCCAGGGGTTCAAACTTTTGTTCTTCGATGAAACGGACTAGTTTGGCCTGGGTTTTGAGACTCATTTCTCCAATCTCGTCAAGAAAGAGAGTGCCTCCGTCCGCGAGAAGGATTTTCCCTTTTTTCCCTCGTTCTGAGTCCGCCTTTTCTTTTCCAGCATAGCCAAACAGTTCGTTTTCGATCAGGTCCTCGGGAATGGCAGCAGAATTGATTTGTATGAACCTTTTGTGTCTTCTCGGGCTTTGCTGATGGATCAGACGGGCAACGAGCTCCTTTCCTGTCCCGATTTCCCCGTATATCAGTACACGGCCGCTTGTGGGAGCAGCCAAATCTATCTCATTCTTTAATTTTTGGATTGAAGGGCTCTCTCCGACGAGATGGAATTTGGCTTCCAACCTTTCCCGAAGTAGAATATTTTCTTCGACTAGTTTTTTGTGACGCAGAGCGTTTTTGACGGTCAGTACCACTTTTTCTAGAGATAGCGGCTTTTCCAAAAAGTCAAAAGCCCCTAGTTTTGTGGCCTTGACAGCTGTGGCAATCGATCCGTGTCCCGAAATCATTACTATTTGAGTATTTTCTTCCTCAGTTTTTAGTTTTGCCAGGACATCGAGACCGCTCATCTGTGGCAGCCAAATATCGAGTAGAACCAGATCAAAATTTTCGTTTTTAAGAATACCGAGACCTGTTTCACCCGTATCCGTTGTTGTAACAACAAAACCTTCGTCTTCGAGGATGCCCCTCAGGGAAGACCTTATCCCTGCCTCATCGTCAATCACAAGAATTTTATCTTTTATCATGTTGGAATTTGAATTCTAAATTTAGCGCCATGAGGTTTGTTTGTCTCCACCTCTATGGAACCATTGTGCTCACTAACGACTTGGTTGACTATGGCAAGCCCCAGGCCTGTGCCTTTCTTTTTTGTGGAATAATGGGGATGGAATAACCTATCTCTCTCTTTTTGTGGGATTCCAGGTCCAAAGTCGGCTATCACGATGTTCACCCTTTGCTGGACTTTGTCGAAAGACGTACTTAACAGAATTTTCCCCTTTTTGTTCATCGCATCGATCGCATTGTCGATAAGATTGATGAAAACACGTCTCATCTGATCAGGATCGATCAGTAGAGGAGTAGGGATTTCTGGCGAAAATTGTGTTTCGAATTCTATATCGGAGAATATCCCGGTGAATAAAGATATTGTCTGTTCGATGATCAAGTGAAGGTCTGCCGATTGGAGACGGATGCTGGGCATACGTGCAAAGTTTGAGAATTCATCCACGAGGGATTTTATTGTGCGGGCTTCTTGGACAATGGTATTGGCTCCTTCTTCGATGATTCCGCTGGAGCGGCGTTTGTTTACCTTCAAATTCTTGATGATCCTTTCAGCTGATAGCTGGATAGGCGTGAGAGGATTTTTAATCTCATGAG
>CP070750.1:1000528-1012210 GCA_020348385.1 Candidatus Aminicenantota bacterium
ATACCTCTAAGATAATATTCGTAGGCTTCCACATTTTTCGGCCGATCGGACATGAGCTTTGCCAGGTTGTCTTGTGTGAGTTTTACTCTCATCACATCGGTAATAGCCCGAGCCACATCCTCTTGCACATCAAAAACACTATCCAACTTCCTTTCGTAGGTATCTGACCATAGATGAAAACCATCTTGTGCATTGATCAATTGAGCGATCACACGAATCCGGTCATCTTCCCTCCGAATACTACCTTCCAGGATGTTGGAGACGTTCAATTTATATCCGATCTCTTTGATATCGACTTGTGCATCCTTGTACTGCATCACAGATGTGCGGGAGATGACCTTTAGATCCTCAAACCGAGACAATTTCGCGATGATCTCATCTGTCATCCCATCGCAGAAATACTCCTGGTTTTTTAGAGGGCTGAGATCGGCAAAAGGAAGCACAGCTATCGAGTTTTCCCAACCAAATCCCAATGTGTGGTCTGCAACGGTCACTTCTTCCTCTGCCGGTCTCCGGAGCAGGAAATATCCCGCCACAATCAGGGCAGCCAAAAGAATCAGGATCAAAGGTGCCACTATAGGACGGAATCTCTTTTTTCTCAATTTGGGATAGATGGGCTTTTGGTAGGGAAAGGTATCCAGCCTGGATTCTTCCTTCAGCCAATGCAGATCATTGTTCAGATCATCCATACTCTGGAAACGGCCTGCCGGTTCTTTGTCCAGACATCTGTTAACAATCTCTCCTAATGCTGAAGGAATGTCCGATCTAAAGCCAGCTAGAGAATCGGGGTTTTCGTTCAAAATCGAATAAACCACGGCCTGGCCATAATCTCCTCTGAACGGTCGCCTACCAGAGATTGCCTCATAAAGCACGACTCCCAGGGACCAAATGTCTGTCCGTGGATCCACCCGTTCCCCTTTTGTTTGTTCAGGTGACATGTAAGAAGCGGTCCCATATGTGGTCCCTGTTTGGGTTACTCTGGATTGATCGGCGAGTTTAGCCAGGCCAAAATCCAATATCTTGATCAAGCCATCAGCGGTGATCATGATGTTGGCCGGTTTGATGTCTCTGTGGACAATCCCTTGTTCATGGGCTTTGGATAGCCCTTGAGAAATTTGAATACCCAAGTCAACGGCTTTCTCTACAGTGAGAGGAGCCCTCTCAATCTTGCTTTTGAGGTTTTCTCCGTCATAGTAAGCCATGGCAATGAAAAGCTGTTCATCTTTAGTCTCGTTGATTTCATAGATCGTGCAGATGTTGGGATGATCCAGGGCAGAGGCCGCACGGGCTTCTTTGATGAATCGTTGTTTGGATTCAGGGTCACGTGTGAGTTCTGGAGGCAGGAACTTGATGGCAACATTTCGCTGGAGCTTGGTATCCTCAGCTTTGTAGACAACGCCCATCCCCCCGCTCCCCAGCTTATCGAGGATCTTATAGTGAGATATAGTTTGTCCGATCATAGTTTTTGCCCAGCAACATCCCGACGCGCCAATCTGATTATAAAATAAATGGCGTTCATGAAATAGTCAATATTTTAAGATTTACTCTGGATTCATTCTTTCATATGTTTTTCGAACCAGGCCATCAAATACAAGGATTGGAGCAGGCGATGAGAGGGACGTCTCCAGCCGTGAAATTCATTGGGCATGCGCACGAGCAGTGTGTCCTTTTTCAGCATCTTCAAGGCCCGGTAATATTCTTCACTCTGGCCCATCGGAGTACGGAGGTCCTCCTCCCCTGTCATGACCATTGTCGGTGTTTTCACATTGCCCACGTAATGGAGCGGGGAGCGAAGAGCATACTCCATCGGGTCTTCCCAGGGATATTTTTTGAATTGCCTGTACCAGCTGGAACCATCCGTTGTTCCCACAAAGGAATGCCAGTTGATCACAGGGCGCATTGAGACTGCTGCTCTGAACTTATCAGGGGCAGTGTGGCCCACGAGCCAAGCGGTTAGCACACCACCGCCGCTGCCGCCACAGACAAACAGGTTTTCTTCATCGATAAAACCTTTGGCGATGGCTGCATCCACTCCTGCAATCAGGTCGTCCCCATCCTTCCCGGGATAGGAAAACTGGATGCCGTTGACAAAATCCTGGCCATAACCGGTGCTTCCTCTTGGATTCATGTACAGGACTGCGTAACCATTGGCGGCAAAGTTCTGCCAAGCCCAGTCAAAACGTACGGTGTACATGGCCCAGGGGCCCCCGTGGATGTACAAAATCATCGGGTATTTTTTGCCCGATTCGAATTCGGCCGGTTTGATAAGCCATCCCTGTAAATCAAGACCATCAGAGGATTTAAACCACATTTCCTCTACCTCACCCAGCTTGACATCGGCCAACACATCTTTGTTGAAATCAACGAGCTTAACGAGCTTGTCAGGTTGGTTCAGGTTGAATGTGACCAGATAGGCCGGTGAATAAAAGGTCGATCGTGTGGCTGCCGTCTGCCCGTTTTTTGCTGTACTTATGCTTGACAAGTAGTGAACACCTTTTGTGACTTCCTTAATCTCCCCTTCCATTGAAACAAAATACAAATTCGAAACACCCTTTTCCCGCATGGAATAATACACACCAGAGCTATCGGCCGCCCAGTTCGTATCGGAAGGAGAATTTGGCAGGTCTCCGGCGAGGAGCCGCTTTTTCTCTCCGTTGGCATCCATAAGATACAGATTGGATAGATGGCTTGTGTAGTTCTTGTCGTCATAGCCTGTATAGGCGATCCACTTCCCATCCGGTGATACGGTAGGTCCCCTGTCCGGTCCTTTTCGGTCGGTCAGAGTTTTTATTTCCAGTGATTCCAAATCCACAGAATAGATCTCCGAGTCGCCGCGCAAGTACTCGGCATCCGGCTTGCGGATGGCACTGAAATATATTTTTTTTCCGTCCACAGACCACTGTGGGCCACTATGAGAATAGTCACCTGTGGTCAATTGCTTGGGAGTCCCGCCCAACTCGGCATCCATCACAAAAATATGGGAGTAGCCTTTGGGCACAGGTCCGCGTCCGTCTCTTCGCCAACTCAACCGGTCGATGATAATGGCCGGCTTGGCCCAATTCGCTCCTTTGGGCTTTTTTGGAAGTTTTACAGGAAGAATTGAAGTCGTGTCCTCAAAAAACATGGTAAACGACAGCATCTTTCCATCCGGAGACCATCTAAGACTTCCAGGAGACCGCTCCAGATGGGTTAACTGGGCCACTTCTCTCGTATCCAGCCACATGACATGGAGTTGGCTGGTGCCATCCCTGTCGGAGAGGAAAGCGATCCTATCCCCATTAGGAGACCACACAGGAGAGGAATCCCTCCAGTTGCCATGGGTCAGCTCCCTAATCCTTTCCCCTTTGATATCGGCAATCCATAGGTTGCTTGCCCTGCGGTCGTTCATTTTATCCACCCAACCGCGCGTGAAGATGATGTGTTCTCCGTCGGGCGATATGTTCGGGCTCCCGACCGTCTCCATCTCCATGTAAGTTTCCTCATCCAACAGCTTGTAGTTTTTTTCTCCTCCCAAACTCAAACCCAGGCTCATACAGAAAATTAAACTCACACAAACAGCCAATAAACACGCTTTTTTCATCAAAAACCTCCTTTTAAAATGCTTCATTGATCATGGCATAAACGCCGAAATTTCCCCTGGCGAATCCAAAATCCAGCCTTACGTTTGTGCCAGATTTACGATTGATCAGGTAGCGAATACCCAAGCCTCCGGATATTTTAAAATCATTAAGTTTGAATCCATTCAACTTATCCGCGACATCCCCGCACCCAACGAAACCAGCAGCGGAAAGCCTCCAAATCAAGGGCACACGGTACTCCATCTGAAAGAAAATCGCACTTTTATCCCGAAATCGCCCTTGGATATACCCCCGCATAACCCATGGCCCACCCAACACAGGCAGCCTTTGGAATGGGACATCGCCTGATGTAATATTTGCGCTCTGTTGCAAAGCCAGCACATGTTTGGTAAATACCGTAATATATTGACGAAAATCAAAGGTGAACCTTTGAAATTGGAAATCGCTTGCGATTGCTAGGCTAAACAGCATCGCATCAATTTGAAGGAGAGTTCCTTTTGTCGGATAAAACAAATTATTCCGGCTATCTTGTACGAGAATGATGCCTATTCCTGAAATGATTCCTCCTTCTACTCCTAAAACATCATCGGTATCCAATATGCCTCCTTCCTCAATCTTGGTGATTTTGGAATGTTCGAAATCATACTGGATGCCCACATATAAGCTTGGCCTGAGCCTTTTCCGCAGGGAACACTTCAACGCAAAGCTTCTGTATCTGAAATCTTCCTCCATCTCGTCTAACGTCTGAGGCCCTATCCCATAAAAATTCTCAGTATACTTCTTGAATCTCAGGTCTCCGATCAGGTGAAATTTGCCCTTGTTTAAGTAGAGACCAGGAGTTATTCCAATGATGAATTGCTTATTTTGGGTATAAACAATGTCCATGAAAAAAGTGGAAGGGTGGCCCTTCGACTGATCTTTTAAAGATCGAAGATAATAGATACCCCCCAGTCCTCCTGCAATTTTTGTTTCAGGTGTGTAATAAACGAACGGAAGCACGATAAGCTGATTTTTTTCTTTTATCCCGCTTTTATCATCCTCTCCCCTCTCATCCATCCAGCCGAAAACTGGGGACATCAAGCAGAGTGTAAAAAATGATAAAAAAAGCAACCAATTGAATGTATTCTTGTTCACTCCCTTCTGTGCTTTCATAGGGACTTGTGGTGCCAAGATTTTAAACTTTACGAGCACCTTTTGCAAATATAGGGGACGGTTCTATTTTTTTTGGATCGGGATCAAAAAAAATAGAACCGTCCCCTTTTTTCCTTTTTTATTGTATGATGGCGGCGAAAGAAAGTTTTCGGGTTTGTTCAGGAGGCATCATTTTCGGCTTGATCACAATAATTGCGGGTGTGAGTCTTTGGCGGCTTCTCCTGATTGGGAAAAAATCTAAGAAATAGTCGTCGGATCCCAACTGACCCGCAAATTTTCATGCAAGGCATCCAGTCGATCCATGTCTTCAGGGGTTATTACAAAATCAAATACATCAGCATTCTCCCGGATTCTTTCCTTACGGGATGACTTCGGGATGACAATGACTCCCTTTTGCAAAGTCCATCGGATGAGAATTTGAGCCACACTTTTGGCATACTCCTGGGCAATTTCAGAGAGCCGAGGATCATCCAACATATGGCCTTTGGTGAGAGGGCTGTAGGATTCGAACTGGATATTGTTCGACCGGCAGAATTCAAGCAGGTCTTTTTGGTACAAAAAAGGGCTGAACTCCACTTGATTGACGGCTGGCATCACAGGAGAAATATCAAGTAGTTCCTTCAAATGGCCGATCGTGTAGTTGCTCACACCGATGGCCCGGCATTTTCCTTCGACCTGAAGCTTCTCCAAGGCCCTCCACGATTCATTGCGAAGCCCTTGGACTGGCCAATGAATCAAATAAAGATCCACATAGTCGAGACCCAAATCTTCCAGGCTTTCCTCGAAAGCTTCTAGAGCCCGATTGAAACCGTGATCGGAATTCCAAAGTTTGGTCGTGACAAATATTTCGTCACGAGGAATACCGCTTTTCTTGATTGCTATCCCGATATCTCTCTCGTTCCCGTAAAACCTGGCTGTGTCGATATGCCTGTAACCTATCTCCAGCGCATGCAAAACGATTTCCTGAGTTTCCTGGCTGGTTCCAGACAGGTATGTCCCCAGACCAAAAACCGGCATTTCGATGCCATTATTCAGGACAACCTTTGCATCTATAGATAGCTGTTCAAAAGACATCTCATACAACCTACCAACCGATCCCGTAATCTTCGCCGTGATTGCTGGATCCTCCCCAAAACGTCCCGTGTTTCCAATCGAAAAAAATCGCATTCATCGGTCCGGAGGTCAATCGGCTGTAGTCCAACCTGTATCCCATCTCTCTCAGCTTGTTTCTTACCCACTCTGGAACCTTTTCGTTCAGTTGCAGCCTCCCAGGGGTAGAAGCATGGCTGCCGAAGGAACTGTACATCTGATAGCTGACAATATTGGCAGCTTCGCAAGCCTGCTGCACATTCATCCCGAACTCGACCACGTTCAAGAAAAACTGCAGGCAGTTCTGATCCTGGGTGTCTCCCCCTTGGATGGAAAATGAGATGTAAGGCTTCCCGTCTTTGAGGGCGATGCTGGGTGTCAATGTGGCCCGAGGTCTTTTCCCTGGCTCAACGACATTGAACGGATTTTTTGCCTCGTGCAACACAAAACTTTGGGCACGCTGGCTCATTCCTATACCCGTGCGGCCAGCAATACAAGCCGGAATCCATCCGCCACTGGGAGTGATAGAAACTACCCACCCGCTTTTGTCCGCAGCCTGAATGGACGTGGTTCCGGCAATAAATGATTCCTCGAACTCTGCCAGCTGCTCCGGTGTCATCTGCTGTGGATCCTGTTTGGACTTCCAAGCATCATGAAATCCCACGATATATTTCAGAAAAGGGTTTTTCTTCCCCTCGAACGGATAGGGATCTCCGGGCCCGATCCCCGGATCATTTTTGTCCCAGTTGATCTGCTTGATCCGCTCCTTGGCATATTCTTTGGAGAGCAAACCTTCGATTGGTTCTTCGGGTGGAAAATAAGGGTCGCCATAATAAAAATCCCGGTCGGCAAATGCCAGGTTCATCACCTGGTATAAGGTGTGGATATACCTGGCGCTATTGTATCCCATGGCTTGAAGGTCGAAATTTTCCACCATATTCAGCATCTGCAACAGGACCGGCCCCTGGACCCAGCTTGTCAATTTGTAAACCTCGATATCCTTGTAGGTGGTCATCACCGGTTCCTCGATGTAGACCTTCCAATTAGCCAAATCATCAACGGTAATTTGGCCGCCTTGTTCTTGGCAACCGCGGGCAAATTCCTCGGCTATGTCCCCCTTGTAGAACCGGTCATAAGCCGCATAAATGGCCTCCTTTCGGCTTTTCCCCTCTGCCAGGGCTTTCTGCTCCGTTTCGACCAATTTCCTGAGGGTATTCATCAAGTCGTGCTGCTTGAATATCTCTCCCGGATAGGGTGCCTCTCGCTCTTCACCAAAATGCGGCAGAAGGACTTCCTTCGAATAGGGCCATTGTTTAATTCTCTCTTTGCCTCTCTCGATGCTGTTGGCACACTGGGCTTCGATAGGATATCCTTCGGCCATTTGGATAGAGGGCGTGAGAACATCCTTGAGGCTCATGGTCCCGTACTCGGCCAGCATCACTATCAAACCGCCGGGAGTTCCCGGCGTAACGGCAGAGAGTGGCCCATAACTCGGCGGAAATTTCATGTTTTTTTCTTTAAAATATTCAACTGTTGCCCCTGTGGGGGCAACACCCAAGGCATTTATGCCGACAACCTTTTTGGTGTTGGGATTGTAGATAAGGGCCTGGGTCTCCCCTCCCCAACTGAGCACATCATACATGGTGCTTGTCGCTCCCAACATGGCACAGGCCGCATCCACAGCGTTACCGCCCTTGCTGAAAATCATGGCGCCAGCTGTCGCTCCCAAAGGTTTTCCGGTTATGGCAACCCAATGCTTGCCGTGAATCACAGGTTTGACCGTTCTCTGGGCCCAAGTTCTGGTAAAAGCTAAAAGGATAACAAAAATCATAAGGAAAATTTTCCAATGCTGTAAACGTGATTTTTTAAAAATCGACATGTTCCCTTCTCCTCATCCTGGATTTATATCCCCTTCAGTTTAACTGGCAGGATGGAATTGTCAAGAAATGTCTGGAATCTTGGCCTAGGATTTTACAGATCTGGATCATTCAGCTCCCGTCTGAGTTCTGCCATTCTCTCCCGCAATTGGGTGACGACATTCATGTATGCGGGATTGTCGTACAGGTTATTCATTTCTTCCGGATCATTCTGGATATCGTACAGTTCGAACTCCTCGGGTTCTTCAAAATAGTGAATATATTTCCAGCGTTTTGTCCGGATGCCTCGATTTTTCCGGACACTGTGCACGGCCGGGTATTCGTAGTATTCGTACAAGAAATCCTTTCTCCAAGGACTGCTTATTCCTTTCAGCAACGGCTTCATGCTGATGCCATCCATGTCCATCGGGATTTCTACACCGGCAAGGTCAAGGATGGTCGGTCCCACATCCACATTCAGAACCATTTCCGGATTGGTGTTGCCGGGTTGCACCATCTTGGGATACCGCACAAGCAAGGGGACACGGATGGAATGCTCGTACATCAGCCGCTTGTCGAAGAAGTGGTGCTCCCCGAGGAAAAAGCCATTATCCCCGCTGTACACCACAACCGTGTTATCCGTAAAACCAAGCCTGTCCAAAACATCAAGCACCCGTCCTACGTTTTCATCAACACCCACAAGGGTTCTGTAGTAATTCCTGAGGAAAGTGTCCAGGTCAGGCACATCATCAAAATCGCCGATCCGCATGTCCGTATTTTTAACGGCATCAGGTCTCCCTTCGTAATCATCATGAAACGTGGAAGGCTCCGGCATTTTTTTGTCTTTGTATAAATCCTCGAAACGTTTGGCCGGAAGCCAGCTTCTATGAGGAGCTTTGAACCACAAAAGCAGACAAAAGGGCTTCTCATGTTCTTGTTCAAGAAATTTTATGGCATGATCAGCCAATATATCCGTCACATGTCCTTCGTATTCCTTTTCAGGCCCAAAATTTTCTGCAATGAGCGGGTTGTGGTATCTCCCTTGGCCTTTGAAACCGAAAGTGTAATCGAATCCTCTGCCTTTTCCGAGGTCTCTGTTGTGCCACTTCCCGACGAATGCTGTTTCGTATCCCGCGTCTTTGAGCATCTCGGGAAAGGTCTTCTGGTCCAGGGAAAGTTCCTCTCCGTTCCTGCGTACCCCATGATTGTGGACATATTTCCCAGTCAGGTAGGAAGCCCGGCTCGGTCCGCAGAGGGAAGTCGTGACGAACATATTTTCAAAACGAACGCCTTCCTCCGCTATCCTATCCATGTTGGGAGTTTTGAGGACCGGATTACCAGCACAACTCATTCCATCCCATCTCTGATCATCCGTCATAAAAAACACGAAATTGGGTTTCTTCTTTCCCTTGGCACAAGATTGCGTGCCCAAAGCAAAGGCCGTCCCCAAAAGGCCGGCTGAGGAAACTTTGATAAAATCACGTCTTGATATGTTGTTTTTCGCCATTGTTCTAATTCCTCCTTTTTCTATTTATCACAATAGGCTTGATAAATTCCAACGCAATTTTAATCTGGATGAAATAAATTGAGCTAGGGGGGTGACACAAAATATATTTTTATGTAGTATAATGTGGTTGTGAAGATAAAAACTTCTTCTTTCCTCATTCATCTGTTGTTGTTGTTTTTGTTCACTTTATCCCTACCCGGCCAGATACAGACAAAAAAATCGATGAAAGACTTGAACCCCGCGATCAGAAAATGGCTGGAAGAAGAGGTTGTCTATATCATCACTCCCACAGAAAAGGAAGTCTTCCTTCAACTGGAAACGGATCGAGAGCGAACCCAATTCATGGAAGCTTTCTGGCGGTACCGGGATCCCAACCCCAACACCCCTGAAAATGAGTTCAAAGAAGAGCATTACAAAAGAATCAAATATGCCAACCAATATTTTGGAAAGGAAGGGCCGGGCGCCGGGTGGAGATCTGCGATGGGCCGGATTTATATTATCCTCGGGGAACCTGGGTACATCGAAAGATTCGAAAACATGGTCGAGGTCTACCCTATGGTCATCTGGTCTTATTCGGCAAGACCAGAATTGGGCCTTGGACAGGCATTTGAAGTGGCCTTTTTCAAAAGGGGCGGCATAGGTGAATACGAGCTTTACTCTCCTGTGCGATTCGGTCCCCAGGAGCTGTTGATCCATTATAAAGGAGATCGTTCCGATTACATGTCTGCTTATCGTGAACTCTTGCGGATCGAACCCTCGATAGCCAATACCTCCCTGACCTTACTACCCGGAGAAAGTACCTTCGTCGCGTCCCCCTCCCTTGCATCCGAAGTCCTCCTCTACGCCTCGATCCCCAGCGCTCCGCATAAGCAGGTGGAGGACACATGGGCAGAAAAGCTCCTCGCCTATAAAGATATCGTGGAAGTGGAATACTCCACCAATTACATCGGCAGCGGCTTTTTGGCAAATGTCATCGAGGATAAATCGGGGATCCATTTCGTCCATTATCTTTTCGAACCCGACCGTCTGACTTTTGAACAATATGAAGGACGCTTCCTTTCCAATCTCGAAGTCAACGGGAACATTTCGGATTTCGACGGAAATACGATCTATCAATACGAAAAAACGATCCCGATCGAATTCGATCAACAGCAGATGGATAACATCCGGAACAAGCTTTTCAGCTTTCAGGATATGTTTCCGCTGATTGAAGGTGACTATAAATTGAGTGTGCTTCTGAAAAACAAAATCTCCAAAGAGTTTACCAGCGCAGAAACAACCGTATCGATTCCTCCGCCTACGGACGACCTAAGAATAAGTCCGCTCATCCTAGCCAATAAAGCGTTGGCAAACTCGAAATACAAGGGACAGAGCAAACCTTTCCTGTTGAACGATATCCAGCTCGTTCCCTCGCCCCGTAATGATTTCTCCCAAAAGGATCAGATGCATGTGTTTTTCCAGATTCATAATTTGTCGCAAGATCTGAAGGAAAACGGATCGATCGCATTTTCCATCTTAACAGATGAAAACATTGCCCGATCTTTCCAAAGAGCAATCAAAGATTACCTCAATGCGCCCAATTTTTTACAGGATATACCTCTTTCCGAACTTTCAGCTGGTTATTACAAAGTTAAAGCTACTCTCATGAATGAAAAACAGGGAGAGATTCTTTCAGTTGAAGAGGATTTTTCCATAACCTTCGTATCCTCCCTCCCAAGGCCCTGGCTATTGTCTTTGCCTGTATCCTCAGCCGAAGATCCTTCCTATGCGAATATCCTGGGAAACCAACATATGAACAAAAAACAGCCTTTCAAGGCAAGAGGTTTGCTGGAAGCCGCGTACCGACAGAATCCCCAATCTGCCAGATTTGCACTGGATTTTTGTCAGTGTCTGTCAAGCCTGAAAGAATACAAATTAGTGAAAGACATAGCCCTCCCTTTTCTTGATCGACCGGAGCAGCATGAATTTTTCGGTATCCTCGGTCAAACTAGCCAGAAACTCAGCGAATGGGCTGAAGCCATTGTTTATTACAAGAGCTACTTGGCTTATTACGGCACCCATATTCAGATCCTCAATTCTGTTGGCGAGTGCTATCATCAGTTGGGCAACAAACAGGAAGCGCTAAATGCCTGGGAAAGATCCCTTGAGCTAGATCCCAAACAGGAACAGCTAAGAAAATTGGTTGAGTCTTTGAAGGAAAAAAAATAAACTCTACATTCAAGAAAATGCTAGACTGGAGGCCACAATGAAAGAGGAAAAGGCCATTTTGGGATTTTTTTGCATCCTCATCTTTATGCTCGTGAGCGTTCAGTATGCCGCTGCCCAGGCCGGCCGGGGCAAGGCCCGACTCACCGGAACCGTCATCGATGAGGAAGGAAATCCCATCTCCTCTGCCAAGATTTCTCTCGATCTCTTAGGGCGGGAAACTACCTCCCGGGAAACGAGCACCAATAATAAAGGAGAATGGAGCTTCATGGGTCTGGGTTCCGGAAACTGGCGC
>CP070750.1:1012310-1023268 GCA_020348385.1 Candidatus Aminicenantota bacterium
TGGGCAGGAATTCGTCCTTGTCCCCGAGGTGGTTCTTACCAAACTGGCCGGTGGCGTAACCTAGCGGCTTGAGCAGTTCGGCGATGGTCGGGTCCTCCTTCTGCAGGCCGACATCGGCTCCCGGCATACCCACTTTCGTGAGGCCCGTGCGGATCGGGTTCTGGCCGGTGATAAACGCGGCGCGGCCGGCCGTGCAGCTCTGCTGCGCGTAGTAATCCGTGAACGCCACGCCTTCGTTACCCACGCGGTCAATATTGGGGGTCCGGTAGCCCATCTGGCCCCGGCTGTTGTAGCTGATATTCCACCAGCCGACATCGTCACCCCAGAGTATTAGGATGTTAGGTTTTTTTTCTGCCATAATACCTCCTTGGAAAAAATTTACCTAAAAAGAGCTAATATATTCTATTGCTTTAATGAAGTCAATTGCTTTAATGAAATTGTCAATGCCAAGCAATAATGTCCTGTTTTATTAAAATTTTTACCTGACCTTAATCACTTCCTCCATTCTGTCCTTCAGGCTCCATGGCATTTTTTGTATTTCAGTCCACTGCCGCAGAGGCAGAGGTCGAAGATTACTTCTTATCCCTGTCTGGCCGGAAATCTAACGGCGCACCTGCCGGAATGGGCGCTTCCTGCTTGAGACTCGATTGAAACTCCTTCAGGATTTTTCCCGCATGGGCCATGACCCACGTATGCAAATGTTGATGGTTGATGGGTTCCCGTTCCTTGGGATCGGTGATGAGGTTGATAAGGTTGACAAAACCCAGAGGAGGGACGGAATCGAAGAAATATTTCTGCTTCTTGAACATCAACTTAAAATCTTTCCACTTCACCCCGTGCATCTGGTCGCCCACAAACAGGACGCAGCCTTCACGGCTGGAGTTTTCCTGTTTTCCGAGGAAGAACTCTGTTTGATCTATCCCATCGATGATCCGGTCTTCAGGGACGTCGCTTCCGGCCATCTTCAGAAGAGTGGTGAACATATCCGTCACATGCACCATCTCATTGCTCGATTGTCCCGCCGGGATCTTGCCGGGCCAGCGGATGAGACAGGGAGTCCGGATCCCGCCTTCCGCGGATGTGAAGTAGGAACCTTCGTAGAATCCGGAGGTTCCCCTCCAGAGCTGCATTTCCTCCGGTCCGTTGTCTCCGGCAAAAACGACGATGGTGTTGTCAGCGATTCCCATTTCATCCACAAGATCGAGTATTTGGCCGAAATCATGATCCATCTCCACCAGACAATCCGCCCAATCGCCATTCCCGCTTTTGCCCTTGAATTCCTCTCGAGGCACGTTCGGGAGATGCATCATGGAGTGGTTGTGATAAAGGAAAAAGGGCTTTTCTGCATCGACGCTGCGCTTGATAAAATCCATGGCCCGTTTCTGGTATTCGACATCGACATTTATGCGGAGTTCGGGTGTGAGCTGCTGATCCTTCAATTCCTGCACGCCGTTCTCTTTGGTGCCTTCGAACATATAAGAAACAGGGTCGCGCCGGGGATCGTAAAAAGGGTCCTCTGTCCAGAGGCATTCGTCATAGCTGTGGGCAGGTCCATACCATTCATCAAAACCGTGGTCAGTGGGCCAGCGTCCGTCTTCAGCGCCGATATGCCACTTGCCCACACAGGATGTGGCATAGCCTGCATCAGTAAGGACATCGGCCATGGTTCGTTCCCAGGCCACAAGACCTCCCGAGCTCCCGGCTAGAGCAACTGTGTGGTTGCCGGACCGGATAGAATACCGACCGGTCATCAATGCCGATCGTGTGGGCGTGCATTGGGCCTCGACGACATAGTGCGTCAGTTTGAGGCCCTGTTGGGCAAACTGGTCGATTCGTTTGGTCTCTGCCCCGCGGAGAATACCTCCTCCGTAGCAGCCCAATTCCCCTTGACCCAAGTTGTCAATATGGAAAAAGATGATATTGGGTTTTTTTGCAGCCATCATACCTCCTCTAAGATCGGGAAAATTTAGCAAAAAAGTTTTTCAATGTATTTTATTGTTTTCGTTAAGTCAATCTTTTTATCTAATTCTTTTCACGTCTTTCTATCTATCCTTCAGGCTCCATGGCATTTTTTGTATTTCCGTCCGCTTCCGCAGGGGCAGGGATCGTTGCGTCCGACCTTTTCCTCTTTCGGAACAGACCGGCCTTCCTCCTGGGCCAGGATTTTTATGATGCCGTCTGCGTATTGGCCCCGGCGTAAAAGGTCTGCCATGATCTGCATGGGCCGGTCCACATGTTCGAAAAAAGCTTTGAGTCCAACACACAGCCAGTTCAATCCTGGTTCCCCATCCGGCGTAGTGAGCACCCGGTTCTTCGGGCATTCGCCGTGGCAGGTGAAACGGAATTTACACTCCTGACAGTATTTAGGAAGAGTCTCCGATTTAGCTTGACCAAAGGTAAGCTGAGCATCGGAGGAAACAAGGTCCGGAATGGAAGTTTGGCTGATGTTTCCTAAAAGGCAGCGCGGTTCGACAAAATGGTCGCAGGAGTAGAGGTCCCCGTTGTGCTCGAGGGCCACACCCTCCCCGCATGTCGGGGTGAGGATGCACAGAGTCGAACGGCCGCGGACATAGGAAGCGAGAACGCCGTCGAAAAACTGGACAAACATGAACCCGACATCCTGGCGCACCCACTCATCGAATATTGCGATCAGGAACCGGCCGTACTGTTCGGGGTCGACCGTGCGATCAGTGATCTGAGTGCCTTCCTGGTTGCCGGTTTCATTATCGCGCTCGACGATCGGGATGAACTGGATGTAACGTGCCTCCAGTTCGTCGCGGAAAAAGCGGTACACGTCCAGCGGATGCTGACTGTTTTTGGCATTGACCGTGCACAGGATGTTGAATTCCACATCGTGCTTCTGCATCAACCGCGCTGCCCTCAATACCTTGTCGAACACGGATTTTCCTCCCTTGTCGTGGCGGTAGACATCGTGCAGATGACGTGGTCCATCTAAGCTGAGCCCGATGAGAAAGTTGTTTTCATGGAAAAACTTGCACCACTCCTCATCGATCAAAACGCCGTTCGTCTGTAGAGTGTTTTCGATGCGCATCCCCGGCTTGCTGTATTTTTTTTCCATTTCCACGGAACGCCGGAAAAAATCGAGTCCCATGAGCGTCGGTTCGCCGCCCTGCCAGGCGATGGTAACTTCCGGCACATGGTGTCCTTCGATTGTCTGTCGGATATACGCTTCCATCGTCTCATCCGACATCCGGAAATCGCTGTCCGGGTACAGCTGGTCTTTTTTGAGGAAAAAGCAGTAGTCGCACTCCAGGTTGCACTGCGCGCCAGTGGGTTTGGCCATCACGTGGAATGCCTGCAAGTTTTTTTCCTTATTCCCGATCATCCTTAGAAAATCCAAGTTTGATAGAAAATCATGGTGATTTTTATTCTAAACTTATCTCAATTCGAATACAAATATTCGTTTCCAATCCTTTTTCATGTCTACTATGGTCCATCCTCTGGAATTCGCCTCGTCGAGCGCTTTGTCCAACCGGCCGACCATGGAATAACGGTCGTAATCCCACTCGCGCTCGGCATCGGTGTGGTGGATAATACCCATAAACCGCTGGCCTTTCCCGGAAGCAGTCCATTGCAGCATCTGGAGGTCGCCGTCCGAGTTTCCGAAAGCAAAAATGGGCCGGCGCCCGATGAACTTGTTGATGGCGACAGGTTTACCGGCCTTGTCGTCGTGAAAGTCGAGCATGGGCTGGCGCAGGAGTACCGGGGTGTTGTCTCGGATCTCGAACCGGGTGATGATGCTGCTGCCGATAACCTGTTCGGGCGGAATGCCGTAAACCCCTTCCATCCACACACGCATGAACTCGATGCCGCCTCCTGAGACGATATATGTCTTGAATCCGTTCATCCTCAAATAATCGAGCAGTTCGAGCATGGGCTGATAGGCTAGGTCTGTGTAAGGCCGATGGAATCGGGGGTGTTTTGCTTGGGTCATCCAGTCGGATACGATCTTTGAGAATTCGTCTGTCGTCATCCCCGAGGTCGACTCCATCACGAGTTCGATGATCCCGCGATCGCCTGCTGCGGCCAGGCTTTTCATGTCTCCCTCAAGAACAGCCTTAAAAGGCTGTTTGGTCTTCCACCCGGGATTCTCTGGCGCAAGTGCCTTCACGCGTTCGAGGGCAAAAAGGAGCTGAAAATAGGCCGGCTTTTCTGCCCAAAGGGTTCCGTCATTGTCAAATACAGCGATGCGGTCATGTGGGGACACAAAAGTTTGCGATCCCTCGTCTGTCACGTCCGCGACAAAATCGAGGATGGATTTCTTGGCCGGACATTCGTTCCATGATTGTAAATGTATCGCCATGATGATAAAGAGGATACAGAAACGCTTGCCCCGTGTCAATTGGACTTCAGTCCAATATAGATTTGCCGAAATCAGTCGTAGGCCCGAGGTTATTAAGAGACAGCCACCAGAGACAAAACCAAGTTGGCGGCTGCATATCCGACCAGGAAGACAGTGAACGACACATGGTCGAAAAGTCGTCTGACTTATGACTATTGGACCAAAGTCCAATAGACAACCATTTTTGATTCTTATATCATTGGTCTGGTTTCCAGAGCAAATTCTATTTCTATGAGATATTTCGAGAAGGGAGGAACTCATGAAAAGATGTCTTATCGTTATAAGCTTGAGCGTCGTATCCCTATTTTTTATCCACATCAATATTGCTCAGGCTCAAGTTGAAAAATATAAGCCCACATTCAGCATCAAGCTGGGTTCCTATCTCACCAGCTTGTCCACAGATGTCCGGGTGGATTCAGATAGTCTGGGAAGAGGGACGGAATTCACTTTTGAAGATCTACTCCGGCTCGATAAGTCGAAGCCTCTTTTCAGGATCGATGCAGAGATCAGAATTTCTAGAAGGTTCGAGATGGATCTCGGTTATTACAGAATAGACCAGAGCGCTAATCTTGTCGATATAGACAGGACCATCCAGTTCGGTGATAGAGTTTTCGAAGTGGGTGCAAAAGTCGATGGCTTTTACAAAGTGGATCTTATCAAATTCAACCTCAAATATTCCGTTATCCTGACTGACACCGTGGATCTGGGTTTATATCTGGGAATCAATACGCTCTTATATAAGGTTGGCCTCGAGGCAGATCTAGGAGAAGGACTTGAGGCTGTTAAAAAGGACGTTTGGGCCCCGGTTCCTTCCCTCGGTGTCCATGCGACATGGAATATCGTGCCCAAACTTGATCTCAACGCAAAAATTGACTATTTTTTCTTCTCGATCAGCGAAGATCTGGATTTTAATCAACTCCAATTCAATGCCGCTTTGGAGTATTTTCCCATCAGGTATGTGGGAATCGGACTTGCTTACGATATCCGCACTTTTACACTGGACTTGAGTAAATCCGATTTTGGCGGCAGGCTAAAATCCAACACGCGCGGCGTTCAAATCTACGCCATTGTGGGATTTTGATCACGGATCTATCGCACGCGTTTACGCGACATAACGGGTTTTTCGTATGCGCCTAAGTGCAAAAATATTCCCTTGCCTTTCTGGCCCCATCCCACATCCAGACGTGTCACTCCCACGATGGGCACAAGAATCCTTACTCCAACGCCGAATCCCCCGATAAAATTCCTTGTTTTAAACTGATCAGCTTCATCCCAGGCGATTCCCATGTCTCCGAAAAAACAGATATCCAATCCTGCCCTGTAGCGCAAATTGAAAGGCAGATCAAAAACCTGAGGCTCGAGCACTGTGATGCGATATTCGAGAGTATTGACGAATTGGTTTTTTCCCCTTTGTGTGGCGTATTCCCAGCCCCGAACCGTGTTGGTGCCACCCACGCCGAATCGCTGCCAAGGGGCGATGTCTTTGCCCACCTCTCCAGACCGCAAAGTGAGAAGAGAAAATACAGCCAGGGTATGGCGATCCCAGAATGGAAGGGGCTGATAACGACGAAGATCGAGGTCCAGTTGATAAAAATCGGTGGCATTCTTAAAAATGCGTATCTCCCTGGAAAATGACACTTCATTCCACCATCCTTTATGCGTGTCGACAAAAACATCCCGGCTGTCATAACTCACATACAAGCCGATGCGTGTGACACGATCCACATTGTTCGGCGATAACGTGACCCCATCCTTATCGCTGTGGATGTTGACCGACTCCAGGCTTCCGCCGATTCTGCTGTTTTTTCCAAGATGGCTGCCGACCCTCAAGTAGAACTCATTGGATTTTTCGTAAAAATCGCCGATTTGGTTATCCCGTTCACGACGGTAGTATTCCAGCTCGTATCCCAAGTGATCTCCGGCAAACCAGGGATTTTCCAGCTTGATCTGCACCGACGTGGCCCCGCCGAAAAGCACCCGTCCAGAAAAGAAAATATTCTTGCCGAAAAGATTGGGGAATTTCAAGCCTCCTCCTGCAGAGATCCCATTTTCATCCGTGATTTGGAACCCTATCATGGGCAGCCATGGAAGTGTTTCTGTGAAGCGGTAGGTAAGAATGATTCCGTCTTCGGCGACGATCGGTTCGATCTGAATTTCGATAAAAATATCCAGCAGCTCGAGACGTGTGTATTCTTTGTCCAGATTTTCTTTGAGCAGGGGTTCACCGACCTTGGAGATCAACTCCCGGGTCACGATGTATTCTTGTGTGCGTTTTAATCCCTCGATTCGGATTTCTTTAATAATTTTACCATAGGGGATATCTGATGATTCCTGATTTATCCTAGCATCGAGGCTCGAATTTATCAGTAAAAAAGCCAGAATAAAAAACAGCGATGAAGGTTTTGTCTTTTTTCTTCGATCTGATATAGAGATCGGAAATTTCTCCACCCTTAACAAATATCAAAAAAACAAGAGAGATGTCTATTTTCTAGAACCGGAAGAAAATCCCTCCTGTGAATTCCCCTTGACTCATGTATTGACTGATGGGGATGGCATAACAAAAACCCCACCAGTCACACCATAGTTCGCTTTTTGTGTTGATATAGGTCGGGATCCATTTGCCTTGAAAGCGAAAACCCAATCTCTCGTTGGCCATGATCTTGAGGCCGCCGCCTATACTGAAAGAAAAACGGGTCTCTCCGTTGGTTTCGCCCTTTGGATCGGCATAAGTGAGGCCCAGTCCTGCCAGCAAATATGGAACGACCCTGCTGTTATAACGTGGAACTAGATAGATGAAATTCACATGGAACTGGGATGTGTGGACATCGAAAAAAATGTCCCTTCCCATCCCTGGCTGGATCAGAGTTCCAGAGACTTGACTGTTCGTTTGGCTCCACATGAATTCGACTTGTGTTGTCGGAGAAGTCATAAAGCCAAGACTTACGCCAAAAGCCAGCCCGTCATCGATCGTGAATTTTGAATGCCCCACCGAGTCCACTTTGAGACTTCCGGTTGTGCGGTATCCTGCAAATGGCATCAACTCGATTCTTTGCGCCCATGTCATCGTGGATAAAAAAGCTACCAGCGCAATAATTAAAAACAATTTTTTTCTTTTCATTGTTTTATCTCCTTTTATTAATATGAAGTAATTAGCTTAGAGCTTTTCAGCTATGCTGTCTATTGGACTTTGGTCCAATTGACACTTACCCTGCGCAATGTTTACTATATCCTTCATAAACGGGGATGAGGTGATTTTTATTAACAAGAAATATCAGGAGGTCATAAAATGAGGAAAACATTTTTTGGATCATTGATTGTTTTGTTTGGAATGCTTTTGATATCCTGCGGGGAGAAAGCCGCGGAAATAGATAAAACAACGGTTACCGAAAAGTCCATTGAATATGGGCTTGATGGTGTGGTCAAGAATGGAACGGTGGATACTCGGATCGGCCAGTTGACTTTCGAGAACGGCTATCCCAGCCGTGAAAGTGTGGATAAACTCTTTGACGCCATGGATTTCCAGCGTGCAACTCAGGCCTATATTTGGGCGCTTCCAATCGTCAGCTTAGCCGAATGGCAGTTTGTGCATGAGGAGCAATTCTCCACCAATGACGGTGATCTCGTAGTCTACATGTCGACAGAAGAAAAACTGGGTATTCTTACCGCCAACGCCACCACACCCTACATTGTCGGTTTTTACGATTTGGGTAGGTCCGGACCACTTGTGGTCGACGTGCCCGCTGGGCCAGTCGGCGGCCTGGTGGATGATTTCTGGCAGCGTCCGGTGGCTGATCTCGGGCTGGCGGGGCCGGATAAAGGGAAGGGCGGCAAGTATCTCTTTCTAGGGCCCAGACAGGAAAAACCAAAAAGTGCCAAGGTGGATTATGTTTTCGAGAGCGGTACGATGAACATTCTCTTCGGGATCCGCATCCTCACTGCCGATCCCAAGAAGAGTAAAGAGATTCTCGAGGCGTTTACATCTTACCCATTATCGGATCCCTCGAAGAAATCGAAAATTGCAAAGGTCAAGGGCGAGTACTTTCAGTATCAGCCACGCGGGCTGAAGTACTGGGAGCGTTTGCATTGGATCATGCAGAAGGAGCCCGTAGCAGAGCGTGACCGTTTTATGGTAGCATCTCTTCGGTTTCTGGGAATTGAAAAAGGAAAACCCTTTCAGCCTGATGAACGCCAGAAAAAGATACTTGAAGAAGCCAGTCTGGTGGGTGAAGCGATGGGCCAGGCTAATAGCTTTGAATCGCGCTTCCCTGGTGTGAAATATAGGGACGATGCGTCGTGGGAGTACGTGATATTTCTTGATCCTAGCCAGCGGGTAGAAGAGCACGAGCAGCTGGACGAAAGAGCCGCCTATACCTATGAAGCCGTGACCACCTCCGCGGGTATGACAACCAAGACACCGGGCGTCGG
The DNA here is from genome assembly GCA_020348385.1 of Candidatus Aminicenantota bacterium. GTDB lineage: Bacteria > Acidobacteriota > Aminicenantia > Aminicenantales > Aminicenantaceae. The sequence continues at coordinate 1,021,099 of CP070750.1, forward strand.
TTCCGCTTATCTTGGGGGTTATCGCGACAAAGATGGGAATTGGCTGGACGGTTCCTTTAATTATCGTTTGAGGATGCCGCCCAACGCACCCATGAAGCAATTCTGGTCTATTACAGTATACAGTCAAGCCACTAGATGTCTCATCAACAATGGAACAGGACGGGCAGACCGTTCGTCACGACACGACCTAGTTAAAAATCCGGACGGTTCAGTAGATCTTTATTTCGGTCCCGACGGTGCACCCAAGGGAATGGAGAAGAACTTTGTGAAGACAAATCGTGGTGAGGGCTTTTTTGTGTATCTTAGATTGTATGCACCCACAGAGCCATATTTTGAAAAATCATGGGCTTTACCGGATTTAGAAAAACTAAAATAAGTTATAAGGATATATCATAAGGAGGAAAAAATGAAAAGAGTTAGTTATTTCTTCTTGGCATTTGTTTTGTGCGTTTTCATCGTTTCATCGTGCGCAGAAAAGGCACCGGAAGGTGAACAAGAAACCATAAAAACGGAAGCAGTAAATGAAACGACCGATCTGCCAGACGTCCAATACTATGGATATAAAATCGTACACCATATGGGAGCAGTTGTTGAGCATATCAAGAAGCACGGTTTTCACAAGTTCGATCATCCACCCATTGCCAATCATACCTTTTTTGTGATTACCCCGGCGCTGGACCACATGTATTCCAAGGCGGTGGCTGATTTGCGCTTTGGACCAGTGATCGTCGATACCCCTGCCAAAGATGACCGCTATTCCAGTTTGCAGATCTTTGATATGGAACATCACACCATTTTTGACAAAGTGACAGAAGCCAAAGGTGAGCGTTTCGTTCTGGTCCATGTGGATTATGAAGGAGATGTGCCCGAGGGACAGGTCATCAAGTCAAATTCCATATTTCCGTTCGTGTTTATCCGTACTCAATCTTTTGCATTTAATGAGGATAAAAAAGCGGATGAGATTAGACGTAAAGCGAGTCTTACCGGAAAAACAGGGGATATCGAGCTTCCTGATCCCAAGGATACATTGGGGCTGATCAAATGGACGATCGAAAATTCTAATCCATATCCCCAGACAAAGGAACTCATGGCTGAGGCAGCCAAGATTTACACGCCTGAGGTCCACAGTGAAACGTTTGAAGACCTGAAAGCCTTTCTTGCATCAGGTGGAGTGAGCGGAAATGTTGGGATGTTCGAAGCCGTGGATGATCCTGCGGGCGGCAGCCATAAAGTGAGAGCCGCTGGCACGCTGCTTGGCCATTTAGGATTTCCTGTGCATCACGCCTACTATCAGCAAATTCCTGTAGACAAGACCGGTAAAAAATTGGCTGGAGCCAATGGGCCATTTGTAGTGACAATTCCGTATGAACCGGGAGTCGATTTGTTCTGGTCTGTTACCCGCTATGGAGCCGATACCTTCTTACCCTTAAACCCAGCCGATATAGGTGATAATGATATCCAGGCCTACAATGCCTTTAATACTAAGCCTGATAAAGATGGCAACGTTACCTTCACTTTCAGTGTTGAAGATCCAAAAGACGGCACCTACTGGATGCCTGTCATGGAGAGTGGGTACTATATTCTTTTTCGCTATTATGGTCCGACACCACGTCTCAATGGCAATACCGCCAAGGATATTATATTTAAAGGAACTCCGCTGGAAGAAAAGTTTAAGACGGTGAAATTCTAAAAAACCAGCCCTAAAAACCGCCGCCCCAGAGGTGCTGCCAGATATTAATGATCATTCCTTTTTGTCATACGGATTGAAATCTAAGGGGGCTCCGAAGGGGACGCTGTCCTTTTTCAGTGATGCCCGTAGCTCCATCGTCTTTGGCGTGAATACTTTGTACAACACCCATGAGTGAGCCTCTCCATAGTTGTAAGGTGTGTCTTCATCAGGATTAACGGTCAAGTTATAGCAGTGAGGAATAGCAAGTTCTTCGACAGGTGATGGGCCGCTCTCGATCTTATGTGTCAGAATCTTGAAATTCTTATATCTCATACCGACATGGCGATGATCAAAAAACATATGGAAGTGATTTCGATTTGAGTGCTCCTGTTTGCCAGTAATTGTTTCGTTTCATCTAAATTCGGACCACTCATGATATTTTTTAAGCGATGGTTTGCGTATAATAAAATCGCACAAGGAGATATGCATGAGTACCAAGAA
>CP070750.1:1023368-1034307 GCA_020348385.1 Candidatus Aminicenantota bacterium
AACCAGAATTCCATTCCCTCCTCAGCCAAATCGAATGATTCTTTTTTCATGGTCTTTCTTGCCTCCCCATCGGGATCGAGGGCAAGATTGGAATGGTTCAGGTGTATGAAAAAGACCTGTGTTTTTCCGCCCTGGGCAATATCCGTTAAAAGTTTCATGGAATCCAATATAAACGGATGCCCTATCAAGGACAGATCACGGGAAGGTAATTCCTCAGGGGAAAAGAATGTTCCATCAAGTAAAGCGATGTCGACCTTTTGGACCTCTTCGATGACCGAACGATCCCAATTCTTCCAGTTGTGAATATCGGGGATGTAAAGGAGCGATCTGTTCGGCCCTGTAATTTGATACCCAAGAGTATCGGTATATTCATCTCTATGGGGAACGTTCAGGGCCAAAATGGAAATTTGGGATGTGAGCGAGAATCTCTGTCCTGGATTGATTGTTTTAGCGAGTATGTTCTTTTGGCTCACAAGTTGACTCCAGGGGCCGTTTTGTGTGAGGAAATCATTCATCCGGTTGGAACAATAAACGGGAAGTTTGTCTGTCGAAAGGGCTTCATACCCGTAAAACATCAATCCTGTGTAGTGACCGATATGCGCATGAGTCAACAGAATCCCATCAGGCCAATATCTTTGTGTTGTTTTTTTAGGTTTCATGCGTTCTCGGATTATATTGGTTTGGGCCCGTATGTCAGGAGTGGCATCGACAAGGATGGTTTTATTTTCGATGAGATCAAAAAGAGCAAGGGAAGAGATAAGCCGTGAGAATGGGGGCTCTTTCCATGCCCGTTGGCAGTTGGAACAAAAACACCCAATATGGGGAATGCCTCCATCCTGTGCGGTTCCGATGACCTTGACTAAGGCGGAATTTTTTTCGCCGGATTTCTTCGAAAAGCGGCTAAAATTCGATTGGGGATTGCCGGGGAGAAGATCTGCCTTTAATCCCGCAACAGCCCCGAAGCAGGAGTGAAGAAAGATTCTTCGTCTCATGCCTTAACGGACTTTGGCGCCCGCTGGGACATCTTCGGTGAAGACAGGGATGATGGCCTTCCCGCCCACTTCGGCGGCCAGGAGCATGCCCTGGGATTCGATTCCGCGGATAACTGCCGTCTTCAGGTTAACGATCACGACGACTTTTTTCCCCATCAGCTCCTCGGGTGCATACTTATCGGCGATGCCGGCGATCATCTGTCTCGTTTCTTTTCCGATGTTGACCTGCATTTTCACTAGCTTATCTGTTCCCTCGACGCGTTCGGCTTCAATGATTTCCCCGACTCTAAAATCCATTCTTTTAAAGTCATCAAAAGTGATGATGTCCATGCTTTCCTCCTCTTTCAAGAAATCTTTGAGATCGACTCTCGGAAATAACGGCTTAGGTTTATGGATTTTTTGATCCCTTTTGAGGTTGAAAAAGGCCAGTTCGGAGTACAATTCTTCCTCAAGAGGTTTCTTTTCCCCGAGCAATTGCCACATTTTTTGGGATGATTCGGGAAGGACGGGATACAAAAGATAGCAGATCCCTCGCAGTGCGCAGGCGGCTTGGTACAAAATGCGCCCCAGTCTAGCTCTTTGGGAGTCGTCTTTTGATAATTTCCAGGGCTCATTGTCTGCCAGGTATTTGTTCACAGCATTGATGTAAACCCAAATCTCCTCCAAAGCTTTGTTGATGGCATAATCTTCGAAGTGATGGCCCACTTTTTCTTTTAGGGTGTCGAAACTGAGGCGAAGTTTCTTATCTTTGTCCGTTTCTTCACCTGGTGTGTTGATTTGTCCCCCGAAATAGTTGTGAATCATAGTCAGAAGTCGCTGGGCAAGATTCCCCAAGTCATTGGCTAGATCAGAATTCACCCGGTGGATGAAACCCTCGTGAGAAAAGTTGCCGTCCAGCCCGATCGGAATTTCCCGCAGCAGAAAATAGCGAAGTGGATCTGGTCCGAATACATTCAGGATGGTCCATGGATCGAGGACATTGCCTTTGGATTTCGACATCTTCGTTTCGTCTTTAAGCCACCATCCATGGGCATAGACAGTTTTTGGGAGGGGGAATCCGGCGGCTATAAGGAAAGCAGGCCAGAAAACGGCGTGGTGCCGGAGGATATCTTTCCCGATGAGATGAAGGGTTGCTGGCCAATACTTATCGAAGAGCTGTGGATCGCGATCGTATCCTATACCTGTTAGATAGTTATGGAGTGCATCGAACCAGACGTAGATAGTATGAGCCGAATCATCAGGAAGAGAGATTCCCCATTTGACCGTTGTCCGGGTTATGCTCAAATCCTTCAATCCCTGGCGGACAAAACTGACCACTTCGTTCATCCGGCTCTTTGGCCGGACAAAAGTCGGATTTTTCTGATAAAAATCGATCAGCGGTTTTTCGTAGGCTGAAAGTTTGAAAAAGTAACACTCTTCGGAAACGACATTCGCCTTTTTCCCGCAATCGGCACAGATTTTGTGTCCGCCATCCTCCAATGGCACGTCTTCCGAGAGGAACGTCTCATCGGATACACAGTACCACCCCTCATATATTCCTTTGTAGATATCTCCCTTATCCTTCAGTTTTTGAAAGATTTTTTGAACGCCCTGTTCATGGAAAGGTTGGGTGGTGCGGATAAAGGAATCGAATGCAATATCCAAAGCATCCCAAAGCTTTTTAAACCGGACAACAACATTGTCAGCCAACTGGATGGGATTCATCCCCTTTTCCTGGGCGGCTTTTTCGACTTTTTGGCCGTGCTCGTCAGTCCCTGTGAGGAAAAAGACATCATATCCGGCCAGTTTTTTGAATCGGCTGATCGCATCCGCAATGATAGTTGTGTACGCGTGTCCGATATGAGGGATGTCATTCACATAATAGATGGGAGTTGTGATAAAAAAGGATGTTCTAGAGTTCTCTTCCACCGGACAATCCTCCTCTGATCAGGGTCATGGCTTCTGAACGGGTTGCGTTGCTGGTCCGAAAAGATCCTCTAACGGCCGATGTGACGGTTAAAGATTTGGGCTTTTTGGCTCCCCTCATGGACATGCACATGTGTTCCGCCTCGATGACAACCATCACTCCGAGAGGTTTGAGGTGGACATCGATCAAATCAGCGATCTGTTTTGTAAGACGTTCTTGGACCTGTAACCGGCGCGAGAGAACGTCCACGACTCGTGCGATTTTGCTCAGTCCCACGATTCTTCCTTCTTTGGGAATGTAGGCCACATGGGCCACTCCTGCAAAAGGAAGAAGATGATGCTCGCACATCGAGTAAAGGGGAATATTTTTGATCAATACCATCTCATCGTGCTTATCTCCCAAAGTGACCCTGAGGTGTGTGGCAGGATCCTCTCTATGTCCTCCCAATATCTCTGAAAACATCGCGGCCACGCGGATAGGTGTTTGTTTGAGGCCAGGCCGTCGGGGATCTTCTCCTATTCCTTCCAGGATGGCCTTCACGCCATGCTCGATTTTTTTCAGATCAACTTTTTTTTCTTTGGGCTTTTCGGGCATGTGTCTCTGTGGACTCCTTCCTCAATTCTTTGTTTTTTCGTACTCTCTCAAAGCGAGTTGCATGATCTCTCGCAATGGCCGATTGGCTTTTTTGGCTGCCTTCTGGCAAGCGGAAAATTCGGGCTGAATATTGATCTCGTTTTCCCCGAGACTGGCCACCTTTACCGGAATTTCTGTCCCGAGGACTTGGACTTTCTGCATTTTTCTCTCCAATACTCTTCGGTGGACAGGAAAATATCTGACTCCGATGGTGCTTGTTTCGAGAAAAAGAGCCCGAATGAGAGCATCTATTTTACCAAGCTCTGCCAGGATGGTCAATTTTGTCGCGGGCCTGTTCTTTTTCGTGAAAACCGGGGTGAAAAACACATCCAGAGCGCCCAATTTCATGGCCAAGTCCAAAAAATGGCCCAGAACTTGAGGATTTTCATCGTCGATGTTGGTTTCGATCATGTGTATCTTTTTACCCGCGTCGACATCTTTTGTTTCTCCATAAAAAATGCGCAGGATATTCGGGAAAGCCGGGAAGTCATTTGTGCCTGCTCCACATCCGATTTTCTGGTAACAAAGCTCGGGGAAAGGGAGAAATTCTGTCACAACAGCGGAGAGGATGGCCGCTCCAGTCGGGGTAACAAGTTCTTTTGCCACATGTGCAGAGTAAACGGGGATGTTTTTGAGCAGCTCCCCGACCGCGGGAGGGGGAACGGGAAGAATGCCGTGGGATGTCTTTACCCATCCTCCTCCAAGATTCAAAGGTGAGGCATAAAACTTCCTGACGCCCAGCTCCTCTATCAGCCAGCTGCTGCCGAGGATGTCGATGATCGCATCATCGGCTCCGACTTCATGGAGATGAGTTTCGTCGAATTTCCGGCCATGGACATGGGCTTCTGCTTCAAACAATCTTTTGAAAATACTTTTTGCCCGATTTTTGCCGTCAGTAGAGATTGAGCTTTTTTTAATAATGTTTTGTATGTCGGACCACTTTCTTGTGATGTTCTTTTTTGATTTTACCTCAACATCGACTTTGAGTCCTCGAAGGGAAGCTCTTTTGACTTCCTTTATCGTGATTTCCACAGGCAGCTTTAATTCTGCCATTTTTTTTTGAAAAGCAGCGGATTCTATCCCAAGATCCAAGAGTGCACCCAGGATCATGTCTCCACTCGCACCGGAGGAGGTATCGAAATAGACATATTTCATGAAAATTATCCCTTTTTCTTTTTCGTCCGTCTTCTGAGTTCTTCGTCCAATACGGGCAAAAACTCACCAGATTTTGCCCGGAAGGAAAAATCGGCAGAACCTGTAAGAGGCGTTGGATCTGGATTTATTTCGATAACTTTTGCCCCCGCTTCTGCCGCACTTAGAGGAAGGGAAGCTGCAGGTTGAACAACCGCCGAAGTGCCTATAGAAAACATCACATCACAGCCTGAACTTAACTGGAAGGATCTGTGAAGGATAGAACCGTCGAGAGATTCACCGAACCAAACCACATGGGGTCTCATGAGGGCTCCGCATTTTTCGCAATGCGGAGGAATCTCTTTGAGAGGCACATCATGATTTTCGAAAATGGTGTTTTCGTCAACACACCTGTGTTTCCAGATGTTTCCATGGAGCTCTATGACATTTTGAGAGCCAGCCCGTTGATGGATCCCGTCGATGTTTTGTGTGATCAATGTGAAATCAGGGAAAAATTCTTCCCACTCAGCAAGGACCTTGTGACCTGCGTTTGGTTCTTTGGAAGCGATGATTCCTCTTCTCCAGTCATACCATTCCCAGACCAGTTTGGGGTCTTGGATAAAAGCCGTAGGTGTAGCGAGTTGTTCTGCTCTGTATGTTTTCCACAAGCCTTCTTCTCCCCGGAATGTCGGGATACCTGATTCTGCAGAAATCCCAGCTCCTGTTAGCAAACAGACACTTTTGGCAGCCAATAAGATGTCGCAAACTGGCCCTAGATCTGACCGGACATCCATCTTTCTTTTTACCTCTGGTCCTAAGGATACCGGAATGCCGCCCAAAACTCAAATAAAAGGGGACGGTTCTATTTTTTCCTAAATATCAATCAATTCCTAATTAATAAGAAAAATAGAACCGTCCCCTTTTTACTTGGCTTGACTAATGCATGGATAAATTATATATCATATTCGGCCTTGAAAGGACTGATCAGGAGGCGAAATGACAAGGGAAAAAGGCGGGAAAATTCCCCAGGCAGAAATCGGAATCCTTGGAGGAACTGGGCTGTATGAAATCGATGGGATCGAGGATCTGGATGAGAGTACTATTGACACGCCTTTTGGGATGCCTTCGGACTCCTATATGATTGGAAATTTAGAGGGAAGAAGGGTGGCATTTCTAACCAGGCATGGCAGAGGACACCGCATTCTTCCATCGGAAATCAACTATCGAGCCAACATCTATGGGTTCAAAATGTTGGGAGTTGAGAGAATTATCTCCGTCAATTCTGTAGGCTCTCTGAAAGAAGAGATCAAACCGAGAGATATCGTGTTTTCTGCTCAATTTTTTGACAGAACCCGGAGAAAAAACACCTTTTTCGGGGAAGGGATTGCCGTTCACATCGGTTTTGCCCATCCCGTTTGTCCGGAATTATCTCAACTATTATTCGCGACGGGAAAAAGTCTGGGAGTAAGCGTCCATCCGAATGGAACCTATATATGCATCGAAGGGCCTGCTTTTTCCACCAAGGCGGAATCCAGAATCTACCGATCCTGGGATTGCGATGTCATCGGGATGACCAGTGCGACTGAGGCAAGACTTTGCCGTGAGGCCGAAATTTGTTATGCCACAATGAGTCTAGTCACGGATTACGATGTCTGGCATGAAGAGGAGGAATCCGTTTCTGTTGAATTGATTCTCGAAAACCTGCGTCACAACATCCACAATGCCAAGGACATCCTTAGAAAAACCCTTACGAGTCTCCCGGGGGATAGGGGGGGAGCCTGTGAATGCTCCCGGGCGATCAGAGACTGCATCGTTACTTCCTCAGACCTCATCCCTCAAGCGACAAAACAGAAACTTCAGCACATCATAGGAAAGTATATCCCATGAGCCTTGTGATTGTTGGGTCCTTGGCTTTCGATACCATCGAAACCCCTGAGGAGCGCAAGGAAAAAATCGTCGGGGGATCCTGCACGTATTGTTCCCTTGCTGCCAGCTTCTTTACCATCCCGAAGATTGTCGGGGTCGTAGGGGAGGATTTTCCCCAAGAGACGATCGATCTTTTCAAAAAGAGAAGAATCGATATTCAGGGGCTTGAGTTTGCCGAAGGAAAGACCTTTCATTGGGAGGGACTTTACGGTCGTGATCCCAATCAGAGAACGACTGTTAAGCTGGAACTGAATGTCTTTGCCGACTTCAAGCCGCAACTGCTCGCCTCTTATCGAGGGGCAGAGTTCGTTTTTTTGGCCAATATCCACCCTGAATTGCAGGAAGATATCCGTGTTCAATTCACAAATCCCGAATGGATGGCTATGGACACGATCACACACTGGATCGAAAATAACAGAGATACTCTTTTGCATGTTCTCAAACGATGCCATCTTTTTTTCTGTAACGATGAAGAGATAAAACTTCTCACCGATGAAATTAATCTCCTAAAGGCCGGAAAGAAGATTTTGGAGATGGGGCCTGCCTATGTTGTCATAAAAAAAGGAGAACACGGAGCTTTGATGCTGGGCGAGGATTTCGTTTTTGGTGTTTTAGCTCATCCCTGCGAAGAGGTCGTCGATCCCACAGGAGCAGGGGATAGTTTTGCAGGGGGATTTTTGGGTTATTTGGACTCGGTGAAAAAGGTAGATAAACTGGAACTGAGAAAAGCGGCTGTTTTCGGCAGCGTGATGGCATCCTTTGCCATCGAAGATTTCGGGATCGAAAGGTTTAAATCTTTGACACTTCCCGAGGTCAAAAATCGTTTTTCCGAGTTCAAGAAGTTGACGACTTTCTAATCTGGATTATCCAGCTTAGATTTTTGGGTTCTCTTCCATCTATATGGCCAAGTTCTAGTGTATTAGCCATCAGGCATGTCTGTAGCACCATTGAGGATCTTGCCTTCCCGGTTTTTATTCTTTTAAAGCCTTTAGTTTTTCGATCAGTGCAGGCAATACTTCCCTGTAATCCCCGACAATCCCGAAATCCGCCATGCCGAAGATGGAGGCTTCAGGATCCTTGTTTATGGCTACAATTATCTTTGAATGGGAGCATCCGGATAGATGCTGGGGTGCTCCTGAGATGCCCACAGCGATATACAGGTTTGGACTCACCATATGGCCTGTTTGTCCTATCTCGAGGCTTTTTGGCATCCAGTTTTCGTCCGATGGCACTCTGGTTATGCCGACCGCTGCACCGAGGACGACCGCCAGCTCCTGAATCAAGCCAAAGCCTTCGCTCCCGCCGATTCCCCCTCCTCCGGCGACGATGACCTTCGCCTCCTCGAGCTTTATCCCCTTGCCCTCTGTGCAGGTTGTCTCCATCAGTTGAGTCCGAATTTGTGTTTCCTCGAATTCAATCGAGATGGATTCCATCCTTCCTTTGTGGGAGGGATCGGGTTCAGCCGGTTTTTCGGATCGAGGACGCATCGTCACTACAAGTTGTCGGTGATTTTTCAAGGCCCACTGGGCCATTGCATTGCCTCCATAGACTGGCTTGGTTAGGATCAGCTCTTTGCTGCTCTCGTCGAATACTAGATCCACACAATCCATGCAGACATTCGCACCCAATTTTGCAGCTAATCTTGGGGCCACATCACGTCCCATATCGGTTTGACCGAGGAGGATGACCATTGGATCATTTTGTTTGCACACCTGAGCTAGGATTGCAACCAGGCGTTCCGGATGCAAGTCCGATGACCCAGGGCCTTGGACCGTCAAGACTCTATCTACCCCAAGATTGGCGGCCTCTATTGCAGCATTCTCGCATTTCTCTCCTATGAGCAGAAAGTCGAGGGACTGATCCAGGACGCTGCTGAGTCCCTTCCCAGTGGTTATGAGTTCTTTAGAGACGGATGTGATTTTCTTTTCCTTCGGTTCGCCACAGATCAGAATTCCTTTCATAGGACTCCTGCCGTTCTCAATTTTTCTACCAACCGACTTGTGGCGTCTTCCGGTTTTTCCCCTTCGATTTTATCACATTTTCTTTCTCTTTGTGGGATGAAAAGCTTAATCAGCTTTTTCCGAGAAGCATCAGCTCCGATTTGGGTTGGTTCGGTCCCGATAAATTTTGCGTCCCAGACAGGAATTTCCTTTTTCGAGGCCGTTATGATCCCCCAACCTGAAGGCAATCGGGGTGGGCCCAATTCATGGCTTACGGTCAATACGGCCGGAGAGGGAGCGGCGAAAATTTGGTAACCGTCGAGAATCACGCGTTTCACCCGCCATCGGTCTTCGATAAAATCTGCCGACTCAGCCAGGGTGACCAGGGGTAACTCGAGGTTTTCTGCCAGTATGGACCCGACCAATCCCTCGTCCCAATCAGCTGCCTGTCTTCCGCATAATATAAGATCGAATTCCTCTATCTTTTGAATCGCTCGAGTCAGGATATGAGCCGTCGCTAGACTGTCTGAGCCCTCGAAGGTCAGATCCTGAAGAAGAATACCCTCATCAGCCCCCATGGCCAGGGCGTGTTTCACCGCACGAGATGCACCTTCCTCTCCGATAGTCAAGATGGTTATCTGCCCCCCCCGCTTTTCTTTGATCCTGAGGGCCAGCTCCACTGCCTGTTCATCATAGGGGTTTATCACCGGGGGGATCCCCTCCGGGGGGATGACTTTTTTCCCATCTGCGCCCAATCGAAATTTCGAAGCCGGGATCTCGGGGTCTTGGATTTGTTTTATGCAAACGATGATGTTCATTATGAATCGGTTTTTTTCATCAGCCGCAAAGCGGATTTGACGATTTTTTCTGTATTCGGGAGAGTCTGATCTTCGAGGTCGCGAGCGTAGGGAATCGTATCGTCGGTACAAACTCTTGCGAATTTAAAGGATACACCCGCTTCACTAAGGACTGCCGCCCATTCACCCGATAGCCCAAAATCTTTGTAATCCTCATCGACTACGATCAATCGTCCCGTGTGTGCTACGGATTCACACACCATCTCTTTGTCCAGTGGGGAGATCGATCTAAGATCTATCACAGTTGCATCCACACCTTTTTTCTCCAGAATCTCAGCTGCCTCTATCGAACGATGCACGCCGACTGCCACACTGATGATGGTGATATCTTTTCCCTCCCGACGTGCTACTGCTTGGCCCATGGGTATGGCTTCCCATTCATTTGGAACGGGCCCATGTGCTCCTTCTGGAGGGATATCGAACGTCACTGTTTTTCTTGAATTTCCACCCATGTAATCCAGCCAGTAATCGGCAAGCAGTTTGTGCTCGAAATACACCACAGGATCTTCGTGCTCAATCGCCGTGAGCATCAGCCCCCCGGCATCGGCAGGCGTTGAAGGGACAAGCACGGATAATCCCGGTATGTGGGCTAACCATCCCCATAAACTCTGCTCATGCTGCCCTCCATCACCGTATCCACCTCCACAGGCTGTACGGATAACTAGGGGAACTCTCCAATCCCCTCCTGAAAATTTTTTGACCTTTGCGGCATGATTGAGAACGGCATCCATGGCAAGCGCGATAAAATCCACGAGCATGATTTCAACAATTGGTTTTAAGCCCGACAAAGCAGCACTGACAGCTGCTCCGAGGAAGGCACTCTCGCTGATCGGCGTGTTTAAGACGCGCTCCTTTCCGAAACGGGAAAAGAGATTCACCCTTATCATCTGGACATCTTCACCCATGATGATAATCCGGTCATCATCAGCCATTGCCTGGGCTAAAGCGCTCTCGATGGATTGAGCAAAACTTTTTGTTTTCACTTGATGTTTCTCCCAGCTTGATCATCATTCATGTGCAAGGCCTTTTTGACGACAGCTTGGATTTCTTCAGTCACTTCTTTCTCGATTATTTTCAGACGCTCTTTATCTGATACTATTTTTTGACGCAGTGTTTCCAAGGGATCTTTATCTTTAAATAATTGGCTTTTGAAAGTCTTCCCGAGGACCGACGATATCCTTGCCAGACTTCCGGTCCTCTCTCCCAATGATGTTCCCTTTTTTTTTGTCACAGATTTGAGCAATGGACCCACTTGTTCTTTCAACTCTTTCACGGGATGTCTGACAATCCTAATTAAAAGATCACCGAGAAAATGCCCTTCCGGGCGCCGGCAGTGGAAGTGCAAATAAGATGGCCCATCTCCTTTGCGGGCATGTTCTATGGCTGATTTTGCAGCATCCCAAACTGCTTGGACGTCGGCTCCGTCAGTCTCTTTCGCATCCATGCCAAAACTTTTAGCTCGTTCGATCAAGCTTCCACTGGTCACGGAAGATGAAAGGGTGGTAATCGCCATCTCATTGTCTTTACAGATAAATAGCACCGGTAACTTCCAGG
>CP070750.1:1034407-1044646 GCA_020348385.1 Candidatus Aminicenantota bacterium
TGATCGAATACGATGAGATGCGTGATGATGGACGTTGGGATCTTCTTTCCAAAAAAGAGCAGTCGAAGCTTGATAAAGTATACCGCAAGCTCTCGAAAAATTTAGGCGGTATCAGAAGCATGGTCGACCTCCCTGAAGCCTTGTTCATTATCGACTCCACGAAAGAGGAGATCGCCATTTTTGAAGCTTTGAAGTTGAATATTCCTATCGTAGCCGTTGTGGATACCAACGGGAACCCAGAAAACATAGATTATCCAATTCCAGGAAACGACGATGCCGTGAGAGCCATCGAACTATTTGCCTCGAAAGTTGCCGAGGCTATTGTCGAGGGAAAAAAAGAAAGAATCGAAAAGGAGCTCCAGGAAGTAAAAAAAGAGGAAGTACCACCTGAAGCTGATCAAATCCCCGCTGCAGGGGAAGAACTTCCTGCAGAGGAGGGAGCAGCAGTTCCTCAAAAACCTGAAGCATCAGAATAAGGGAGGCAGACAAGATGACGATTTCAGCAGGTCTCGTAAAGGAACTCCGGGAGCGAACCGGTATCGGTATGATGGAGTGCAAAAAAGCGCTTGAAGAAAGCAACGGAGATATTGAAAAGGCCATAACCGTATTGAGAAAAAAAGGACACGCTCGAGCCAAAAAAAAGATGGATCGCCAGGCCAAAGAAGGCGTTATTGGATCATATATCCATCTTAACGGGAAAATCGGCGTGCTGGTGGAAGTGAACTGTGAATCGGACTTTGTGGCCAGGAATGAAGAATTTCAGGCATTGGTCAAGAACATCGCTCTACATATTGCAGCCGCAAATCCGCAGTATGTATCTTCCGAAGATGTCCCTCAGGAAATCTTGGAAGAGGAAAGGGATATAATCAGGGAGCAGTTCAAGGATTCTGGGAAGCCTGAAGAGATCGTGGAGAAGATCGTGCAGGGAAAATTGAGCAAATTTTACCAGGAAACCTGCTTGCTCGATCAGCTCTACATCAAAGATGACAAAATGCCTGTGAAGGAATTGGTAACGGCCTTGATTGCTAAACTCGGGGAAAACATTGTGATCAGTAGATTTGCCCGTTTCGAATTGGGCAAATCTTGATGATTTGATATGCCAAAAAAAACACAAGAGCCAGCCTATAAGCGGATTTTATTGAAACTTTCCGGGGAATCATTGATTGGAAATCTTTCCTACGGGATCGACTTTGACACGACCAAATCCATCGCCGAAGAAATAAAAGAAGTCCATGATCTTGGGGTGGAAATTGCTATCATGATCGGTGGTGGAAATATCTTCCGCGGCATCCGTGGTACAGAGGCTGGGATTGATAGAGCTTCGGCCGATTACATGGGATTGTTAGGCACGATCATGAATGGTATTGCCCTTCAGGATGCGTTGGATAAAGTCGGGGTATTCACGCGCCATATTTCTGCTATCGAGGTGAAGGCTGTTGCAGAACCGTTTATCAAAAGAAGGGTTATCAGGCATCTCCAGAAAGGAAGGATTGTTATTTTTACGGCAGGCATCGGGAGTCCTTTTTTCACGACAGACACTGCCGCCGCATTGCGTGCCTTGGAAATTCGAGCTGAGGTTATCCTGAAGGCCACAAAAGTGGATGGTGTGTATTCGGCAGATCCGATGTTGGATAAACAAGCGAAGAAATTCAGCACGATCAAATATATGGATGTCATAAAGAAGGGATTGAAGGTTATGGATGCCACGGCGATATCGCTCTGCAAAGAGAATGATCTTCCTATCTTGGTGTTTAACCTGAAAAAGAGAGGAAATATCAAAAAAGCGGTTCTTGGCCAAAAGGTCGGCACAACAGTCCAGTAAGGGGAAGAGGAATGGTTAAGGAAACTTTGAAAGAGATCGAAAAAAAGATGAAAATATCGGCCGAGCATTTTCGTAAAGACCTGAGTAGAATGAGAACCGGACGAGCCAACCTCAGCCTTTTTGAGGATATAAAAGTCGATTATTATGGGACTCAAACTCCGATAAATCAAGTTGCCACCCTAGGTGTCCCTGACCCTACTCTGATCACCATCCAACCCTATGATCCATCATTTTTGGAAAATATCGAAAGAGCCATCCAGAGTGCCGATCTGGGGCTGAATCCGATAAATGACGGCAAACAATTGAAGGTTCCTATTCCTCCGCTTGATGAAGAAAGGCGTAAGGATCTTGCCAAGCACATCCGTAGCTTGCTGGAAGAGGAAAAAACGGCCCTCCGTATCATGAGGCGAGAAGCCAAAGAAGAGATTGAGTTTTTGGAAAAGGAAAAAGAAATAACCGAAGATGATAGATACTGGGGTTATGAAAAACTACAAGAGATTACCGATCAGTACATAAAGAAAATTGAAGAACTGGCCGACGCCAAAGAAAAGGAAATATTAGAACTCTAGGACCAAGGCATCGGAATCATTTTCTTTTGAACCAATTCTCGACGGAACCAAACTTCGTGCGGATCACGACTCCCCATCCGATGATGCTCAAGACGAATGAGAACAGAGAGCCTATAACGGGGATGAAGCCGATCAATCCGAAAAGGAGAAGCCCTAGAATCACAGCAAGAAGCCCTGAGGCTTGCTTGCCGCCAAATGCCTTGAACATCCAGTCCCCCAGGAAGTAAAAAATAACCACCCGGCCAAAAATCTTGATGACGATACCGATGGCAACGAGCGCCAACAGTATCGGGATTCCTATTAAGATGAAGCAAAGAAAAACGGAAAAAATGATCAATCCAGTAAAGATAATGATGCTCAGAATTCCTGTACCAAAGATCGGCCAAAAGGACGTTCGGATTTGGTTGGTCGCAAAAGATATCTGTTTAGGGAAGATAGCCACAAGAATGATTGCTAGGATAAACCAAATGACAAGGGTGATCAGCTTAAATATGATCAATAACGGAAGCAACGAGAATCCTAAAACTCCCGCAAAACCTTCCTTCAAAAATTTAGAGACTTCATCTGAAGTGCCAAAATAGATCGTATCTCCTTTTATGATAGCCCCGGGATCTTTATCGAGGATTCCTCCTAGAGATAGAACATCGCCTTCGATTCTTGCTGTAGAGTGCAGTATGATATCCGATCCAAAGCCTACGACTGTTTTTCCGACTTCCCCGGCGATGATGATCGTACCGCCGAAGTTTATCACACTATCTGTCACTCTCCCTTCGACCCGGATTTCTCCGCCCCAGGAAATGACATTGTCCTGAGTTTCGTCTTCTTCCACTATGATATTTTTCTTAAAAACAATTCCTTGGCCCTGAAGAGGGATAAGGCCGAGAAGCAGGAAGAGGATTGCCAAACAAAAGATCCTTTTATTCATCATGCCTTTTCTCCAGCTAATAATTTTCGCTTAGCTCCAAACAGCAATAGGGCGGTGAAAACGATTGTGAGCACGATGAGTCCGATTTGGAGTTCTAGGCTCAAGATGGTGGTGATACTAGCGAATCCCTTTATAATCAATGAAACGATTTTGAGGATGACTTGGATACCTACGGAGATCAATTTCACCGCTTTGAACAGCACAACAACGATATTCTGGAACAGACTTAAAACTGTTCGGTTAAGATTGATAAACAGATCGGCAAGGTTTTGCCCGGATAGCAAATGAACCACAAAAAAAGCCAATACTGCCGAGGATAATCCAATGGAAGCGGTGATGATCCAGTCACGAAGCGCAATTCTTTTTTGAAAAATTTGAGCAAGAACATTCTGGGTGAAACCTTGAGGAATTTCCCATACGGGGAGACTTTGAGAGGCTTCAACAAGGAGTTTTCTCTCTTCGACAGCTTTGTGGCATTTTTCACATGAGGAGATATGGCCTTCTATCGATCGATTTTCTTTGGGGGAGAGTTCTCCCTCTAAGAAAAGATAAACCTGATCGATACGAAGGCAGTTCATTTTTGTTCCTCCAAAAACTGACGAAGGAGTTCTTTGGATTGGAAAACCCTGTTTTTTACTGTTCCCACCGGGAGTTCTTTTATTTCGGCTATTTCGTCGTAGCTGAATTCGTTGATATGTCGCCATACGAACAGCTCTCTGAGGTGGGGGGGAAGTTTGTCCAGGGCTTTCTCGATCTTACCTCTCAATTCAGTCAACTCGAATAGGGCACAAATCGAAGGTTCATCCGAGGGGATTTCGAAGGGAGGCCTATCATCTTCTCGTTTTCCTGTCTGGTCGATCGAAAAACTATCAATCTTTTTTTTTCGCCAGAAATCTATGATATAGTTTGAAGCAATTTTGAACAACCAGGTTCTGAATTTAAACTGGGACCGGTAGGTAGAGAGTGAAGTGTAGGTTTTGATAAAAACCTCTTGTGTGAAATCGAGCGCAAGCTCGCGGTTCCCGACCATACGACCGATGTAATTCAAAAGAGGTTGTTGATGTTTGTTCAAAATCATCTCAAATGCCTGTTTATCACCTTGGAGCGTCCGTTTGACTAATTCTCGATCTTCGTCTGTGGAGGACTTCATGCCCTCAGATTTTAGTACGGATTTGAGCAAAAAAGGTTTTTTAGTCTCGTTCGATGATTTCGACATCAGATGGAAGCTTTAATTCAAAGATATTCTTAGGAAGAGATGCATTGACTTTGATCTTGTTGAATTGAAATTCCGTTTTATTTCCCTCCCAGTCCATAAAAACAATTTTATGGATCAACCATTTGTTTTTGTCCAGCTCTAAAAGAAGATAGGATCCTTCGTCCTTTTGCTTGGGAGTCAATTTGATTTGGGCATTTTGTGGATTGTCAGTGGGAAAGGAACTTAGCTCGATGGAATAAAAGTCTGAAATACTTTTCTGGCCGGTGAGGAGATACAGAATTTCTGATTCATGTCCTTCATCCGAGATCAAACCACGCATGAGTTGATTGTCTTCGGCAAAATAATACTGATAACTCTCACCCTTGTAGAGATAAATATTATGCTCAGGATCAGTGTATTCCCAGCGCATCGTGTCAGGTTTTTGGAAGTAGAGCTTGCCTTTTTCCTTCAAGGGGGTAGAGACCACTGCCGAGTAAAAGAGGTGTTCGAATTTCGCTTCCAAGTTTTGTGTGGAACGGAGGCTCTTTTCCAGTTGTGAAACCACATCCTCTGCGGTTTGGACAAAAGAGAAGAGAGAGAGGAACAGAATCAAAAAAAGGCGCTTCATCCTACCCAAATTATACCATATTGGACCCCATCCTGAGAAAAGGGGACTGAAAAAAGGGGATGAAAAAAGGGGACGGTTCTATTTTTTTAATATCATTTAAGTCCAATGAGGGAAAAATAGAACCGTCCCCTTTTTTCAGGGTTTGACGCTGTATCGCAAGGGTGTTATATATTCTTTCATGGCTCTGGACTATTTTCTTTTTCTGGCAGCGTATCTCGCGATTCTCCTGAGTGTAGGATTGGCCTTCACGAAGAGGATGAGCAGCCTCGAGGATTTTTTTCTTGCTTCGCGGGACCTTTCCGGCTCCTGGATTTTCCTTACTCTAGTCGCCTCATGGTTAGGCGCCACTTCGTTCCTGGTTTCTGTGGACTCGGCATACCAAGAAGGTGTGAGTTCACTTTGGGTGATGGGTGTGCCTGCCCTGCTAACGGTCCTCATTTTTTTTCTTTTCCTCGCCCGTCCAATCCGAAATCTTTCCATACTCACTCTGCCTGATCTTGTGGAATTGCGCTATGGTCGTCCTGTCCGGCATTTGGCATCCGTATTGATCATTTGGTACATGATTCTCTTGGCAGCGTCTCAAATGGTGGCTCTTGGGAATTTTTTGCAGGTTTTTCTCCAAACTTCCTATTTTTCTTGTTTGATGATCGGAACAGTTGTTGTGCTCATCTATTCTGTTTTGGGGGGGTTTTTCTCCGTTGTCTTCACAGACGGGATTCAGTTTTTCTTTTTATTCGGAGGCATTTTTGGCCTTTTCATTTATCTTGTGAGTTCCTCGACATTTCAAGACGTTTCGCAAACGATTCAGAATTCTGGCAGGCTTGATTATTTTTCTTTTTTTGCCGATTTCAAAACGAACTCCCTGATCACTCTATCCTTTGTTTTAGCCTGGGTGGTTTCTCCGATCGTTTGGCAGAGAATACAGGCTGCCCGAAGTGTGAAAATCGCACGTCAGGGATTAGCGGCAACCTCTATAGCACTCTTTCTGATTTATGGGATTTTTGTCATCATCGGGCTTCTTTCTCTCCCTTTGGTTTCTGTGTCGGAAACTGGAGGTCCGGTGTTATCCGCGATCATCGCGACGAAAACAGGAAAGATCCTGGGTGGGATCCTGTTTGTGGCCGTGGTGGCTGCCATCATGTCAACGATGGACACGGGCGTGAATACGGGGGCCATGTCGATGACCCACGATGTCTATTTCCAGCTTTTTCCTAGCAAAAGAGATGACCATGTCCTGTTGGTAAGCCGAATTTCAACATTGGTTGTCGCGGCGCTGGCCTTCCTGGTGGCGACTCAATTTCAAAGCATTCTGAAAACTCTGGGATTGGCCTCTGAAATTATGGCGGTGGGATTTTTCATCCCCGGTGTTTCCATGATTTTCCTGAAGAAAAAATGGCCATCCGCTGGATTTCTAAGCCTTGTTCTTGGCGGGGGATTTGCTCTAGTCGGTTTTTTCTGTGAGATAGGGATTCTCGCATTGCGTTGGCCGGCGTGGCCCTTTTCTGTACCTTATGGATTAGCCCTGAGCTTGGCCGGGTTTATCCTCGGCATTCTTATTGATAAATCCAAGGTGTTATCGTGAGCGCAGTGAAGCCATTCTGCTTTTCTCTTCACCTTTGTTTTTTATCATGAATTTGTATATCATTGTGGCCGATGTCCGCGCTTCGTAAAGTTCGACATAACCTGACCGGTATCTTAGGGAAATGGATATTATGGCTATGGGCCAAGTCTGCCCGGACAACTGTTTTGGGAGAGGAACATTACAAAGAGCTGAGGAATCAGAAAAAGCCTGTGATCATTCTCATTTGGCATGGGCGGATCTTTTTTGCACCATATTTTTTCCGCAGAAGAGGGATCATGCCACTGGTCAGCCCGAGTGAAGACGGCGAAATCATCGCGCAGATCATTGCCAGGTGGGGGTACAAGAATTTGCGGGGATCCAGTTCTCACAGCATCATAAAATCTTGGAATGAAATGAAGCGAGAACTGGAGAGGGGAGGGGAGTTGATCATCGTTCCCGATGGTCCTCGAGGACCTAGCAGGGAAATGAAACCTGGGGCAGTTAAGTTGGCCAAAGAAACAGGTGCCTATCTTGTGCCATTCACATTTTCCAGCTCGAAAGGAAAAACCCTGAAATCCTGGGATCAGTTTTTGATACCGAGGCCGTTCACCAAATTTGTGGCTATCTACGGTAAGCCCATATCCATTGAATCAAGTTTGGACAATCAAGAATTGAGAATAAAGCTTCGGGAAGTGGAAGAATATATGATAGAGCTGGACCGAGAAGCGGATTGCTTTTTTGGTTAGTTCCTTTCGATTGTCTTAGGAGCGGATTTTGTGTTATATATACTCGGAATCCAAGCAAAAAAGGAGATGATTATGAAAAAAAGAGGAATCCTGACGTTTCTGGCTGTCTTTTGTTTCGTTTCTTTTTCCTTCCCTCAAACTGCCGAGGAGTTGATCGCAAAAGCAGATCAGCTATGCAACGAAATGATGGATATGGCAACGGCCAAGGAAGCGGAAGCACTCTATCTCAAGTCTCTGGGTATGTTGGAAAACAAATATGATGCAACGTGGAGAATGTCCAGGATTTTGTACTATATCGGGGAGCACACGGAGAAGAAAAAGGAAAAAAAAGGCATATTCGCTAGAGGCGTATATTATGCTGAAAAAGCAGTGGACCTGGAGCCGGAAAAACCCGATGGTCACTATTGGCTGGGAGTGAATCACGGAAAGGTGGGAGAAACCCGCGGAGTGCTCAAGAGTTTATCGTTGGTCAAACCCATAAAAAATGCGATGAACAAAGTTATCGAGTTGGAGCGGTCCTATGAGGATGGAGGCCCTGACCGAGTTTTGGGCAGGGTTTTCTTCAAACTTCCGGGATTCGCGGGGGGGAATAAAAAGAAATCCTTAGAGCATCTGTTGAAATCTAAGGAATTCGGACCAGAGGATGCCGTTACACGCATTTATCTTGCTGAAACCTACCTGGCTCTCAAAGAAAAGGACAAAGCAAGGGAAGAGCTTGAGTATGTCATGAATATGGAATCTGATAACCGATGGTTTTATGCCATCGATGAGAATAAAGAAGTGGCACGCGAACTCCTGAACAGTAAAAAATTTAAGTGAGAATTGATCCAGACTGAATTTATTCGGAAAACACCTGCGCAGTAAAGATCTCGATTTGTGTGTCCTTTTTCCATGCGTCTTCCTCGATGCCAGCCTTCATACACCCATGACTTAGAAAAGTCTCCCGATCCCATCCCCATTCTATCGGAACCTGCGGGAGAAGAAGACCTTTATGGGGACCTTTGGTGATGATGATCCCATGCTTTCCCACCTCGATTTCAGCAATGTCTTTTATGAGTTTGGGCTGGCTGAGTACGGAAATCTCGATCTTGGTATCGTTAAGTTCCTTCTGCTCGAGAGAGGGAAATCGAAAATCTTTCGTGGCAGCCGAGACGGCAACATCGATGATCGTCTCGAATAAAGGTTTGTGGGGGGTAGGATAACCTATGCAGCCTCGGAGTTGATCCTTCACTTTAAGGGTGACAAAGGCTCCTCTTTTTATTCTAAACGTGGCGTCATCCGTTTCCATGGCAGGAGTTGAGCCTTCCTTAAGATAGAGAGTGATAGCCAGACGAGCCAGTCGGAGCAAAGATTTTTCTTGATCTCTGGTCAAGGAAGTATCCATGACATTATCCTTCATCACGCAGATTTGAGATCTATCGGAAGCAGGAAAAAATTCTTATCGTGCTCGATGGCAAAAGGTTTTATTACCCATTGATTCATTTTGTCTCGATCAAATCGCAAAAATACTTTGCCGAAAGCAATCGGAGCCAAGATTTTTTTTAGCTTGCTTTCTGTGGTCTGGAAAGAATAAAATCCGACGATTTTATCATCAAGGTTTTCTCTCATGGCAAAGTATCCCCTGTCGGAGGGAAAAAATCCTTTTTGGGAAGGAAATATTTTTTCAACGAAATACATGCCTCCCCTCCTGTGTCCGATCAAAAATCCGTCCGTATTCGTGTTGGAAAGACCGCATTGAAGGGCGGAAAAGGACTGGACGGCTTCATTAGAAAGCAGGACTTCCATTTTTTTCCATTATAACATAGGGGACGTCCCACAAGGTACCCCTCTATATAAACATCTCAATATCCGTGATAAATTGGGCTTTTAGGGATAGTTGAAGCGACCATTGAAGATTTAGTCATTATGCGTTGTCTTTCGAGGGAACCCAGCGGAGTTGGGACCAAGGACTGTGTGAGCACTACAAAAGCTTATGTTTATAGCGGAGTAATGGCCGGAATCTAAGGGTGATGTAAGTGCAAAGTTGCACAGTTACACAGGGCCGAGAAAGACGATGAGGGAATGGCGTAAAAATCTTCACGGGAGCAAAACTATTCCTAAAAAGCCGATATGAAGCCTTATGGCTTGTCGAGTGCTAACTTATGGAGTATCCTCATAAAATTAGAATAGGCCGAGTGAAGGGACGAGGAACCTTATGCCAAGCCATATGATGAGGATTCCTGCCACGTTGAGCCAAAATCCGATTTTCATCATTTGAGGGAGACGAATCATGCCCGATCCATAAATGATCGCATTGGGAGGAGTTGCCACAGGCAGCATGAACGCAAAACTGCACCCGATGGCGCTTCCGAGAACTGGAGGGAGAGGATTGATCGATGCGGCATTTGATATTGCGATGATAATCGGGATCAACATGTTTGCAGAGGCTGTGTTGGACGTCAATTCTGTCAGAAATACGCTGATTGTCACCGATAAAAGCGTGATGAGTGATAAGCCAGCCGAGCTTCCTCCTATGGAGATGAAAAATTTCCCTATGACATCGGCCAAACCTGTTTCAAACATTTGAAAGCCCAAAGAGAGACCTCCGCCAAAAAGAAGGAGGGTTCCCCAGTCAATGTGGACAGCTTCCTTTATGGAAAGAGTAAACTCGTTCTGCTTAAGCCGGATAGGCAGGAAAAAGAGCAAGCTTGCTCCGATAATGGCAGCCACAGATTCGGGAAAATGGCCATGAAGCCAGAGATATAGGGGTGCTTCCCGACCCCACACAAGGGAGATAAAACCAGGAAAAACCCA
>CP070750.1:1044746-1053260 GCA_020348385.1 Candidatus Aminicenantota bacterium
ATTTGATAATTTTATGCAAAAAATCACCTTTAAAATATAATTTTGCAAGAATCATACTATAATTGCTATTCATTTTTAAACATTATTTTGCTATTCCTTGATTTTTTGTATCATTTTTGCTACTTATCTTTACGTATGTTTTTACGTCCACGACCTCAACACATGGATGTTGGTCAAAATAATAACAAAAAGGGAGGCTCGATCATGCTCAAACGAAATATCTTTTTGCCCATATTCTCAATGCTTGTGATCCTGGGATGCAGTCTAGGTTCCCCCAATCAGTCAATAACTGAAAAAATCAAGGGACTGGAGCTGAAAAAGCTCACCCTAGAAGAGCTGACAGACTATATCCTCAGGGAAAAGTTCGACACGATCGTTCCGCTGGTCATGCGAGAAAGGGGCATCGATATGTGGATGCATATCGTAAGGACAAATGACCTGGATCCCTTAGGGCATGTCTTCGGTAGTGATGAAGGAATTTTCGTTTTTACAGACCGCGGTCAGGGCCGGATAGAACGGGCGTTTTTCGGCTACGAAACAGAGAAGGTACAAAGATCAAAGGCATACGATCTCGTCATGAAACCCGACATGAAAATCCCGCTGGAGGAATTTCCGTCACACAGGTTGTTCTTGATGCACTTTTATAGGGCTGGCGGAAGAGAATGGCCGGGAGGAGAGAAAACAGAACTGGATTTCCGGTTCAAGGGACTGGATGAATTCGTTGCAGAACGGGATCCCCAAAAAATTGCCGTCAACTACCTTGAAGAAGTGGGATCTGCCGTGTTGTACGAAATTCCGAGGCTTCGGCCGGACGGCATCTCGCACACAGATTACAACCTTCTCGTTAAAAAACTGGGCGACAAATACGCAAAGAGACTGGTATCGTCCGAATACCTGGTCGTCGATTACCTCGCCAGACCAGTTCTGAGCGAATTCGAAATGTACACCCGGATCCGGTCCGAGATCCACAAAAAAAATCAAAAGGCTTTAAACGCAATTGTCATTGGTCAGACAAAAGTGCGTGAAGTCGGAGAGGAAGTATCCGCTGTGGACAAAAATGGCAAGAGAAGGCGCAGAGACTACGTCATCCAAGGGGGGGAACTGCTGATTTTGAATGACGGATATCAGAGCGGCGGATTTCTAGATCCCGAGTGGAAATACGGCAACTACCACGAGGTCGTGGATACCTATGCCTATGTTCTCCAGAAGGGAGAGACAGAGCCCCCTGCCCATATCAAAAGATTGTGGTCAGAAACACTCAAAGTCCGCAAGATCATCGAAGATAATGTCAAGTTAGGACGGACCGCCGGAGAAACTTACGAGTTACTCAAAGAAGAATACAAAAAAGCGGGAATGATCCACCTGGATGTACAGAAATTCGACAACGACCTGGATCCTGGCAGGATCAAGCTTTCCCTCGACATGCATGCCGCAGGAGCGGGAATTTATGCCCCCAGGATCGGTCCTCTGGGACCGAACTGGCAGCGAGACATGAAACTGCCCCTTTATCATCACTTCTATCTTGAATTTTTCCTCAATGTTCCGATGCCTGAATGGGGAGAAAGAGAAACCATCACGCTACGATTTCATGACGGAGCGCTGGTGACTGAAAATGGGCTGGAGTATTTTTTCCCGCCTCCATCGACGCTTATTCTTGTTCACTGATTAATATTAGGAGAAAACATGAGAAAATCCTGCTGCTTTTTTTTCCTCTTGATCCTAACGGCTTTCATTTCTTGTCAAAAATCCGAAGAGGAATTATTCACTCTTCCCGAAATTGACATTTCCGGATCATCCAACGGCATCGTGGAATTGCCGGAGGATGTCCCATCCATATTCCGGGATGTTTTTTCCAAGTACACCAAAATTTTGGCGCCCAACGGAAAACCCATCCATATCCTGGCCCAAGCTGGCTGGACAGATGACCAGGTAAAGAAAGGCCGGAATGTCCTCGAGTTTATCCTGACCGACTATCCTGGATCGGAATACGGAAACGATAAAAGCGTGATCGCCAATACTATGGCCGATAGAAAAGCGACCATGGTCTTTTTCAACACCGAGCCCGATCTCCACGAGGCCATGCGCGGTCCACTGAGAAGGGGAACGGATCTAAGCATGCAAGACTTGCGGGGAAACGAAAATCCGGCCGAGGGATCAGAGGACTACATGAACCACATAACTCGCGATGCCTCATTCGAGGAGATCTGGCACCTGGTTCATGATTATGGTATCAAGCCAACCCAGCCCGTTATGCTAGCTGAAATGCGGGAAGCGAACGATAAGGCGGCTGAAAAAGGATGGCGGGCCTGGCCGGATGATGAACCGCAAGAACATCCCAATGAGTATGTGGGCGTGCTTATCGATAACTACTACGATTTATGGACATTGAGACCGAAAAAATACGAAGGACGAGAGATCAAGCCCGAGGATGTGCCCGAAGGACAATCCCATTTCGGGCGTTATTTTGCTGCTAGCCGTGAGAGGATGAAAGAACTGGATCCCGACGGATATGCCCTGATCCAAAAATTCTTCCCCCCCTATCTGACCTACACGCCAGAACTCCCCGGGTATTTTGAAAGCACCTTTTCCCTAACCTTCGATGAATCGTTGGTTTACACCTATAAGTCACAACATCTCGCCAACGTTACGCTAACAGGAAGCAACGATTCTTCTTTGATCGGAAATGGCTTCGATAATACGCTCAAAGGAAATGCTGGGAATAATGTTTTCGAAGGAAAAGGCGGAAATGATAAAATCGATGGCGGAACAGGTACGGATACGGCCGTTTTTTCGGGCCCGCACGCAGACTACAGAATCACAGAAACAGAAAAAGGGATCATCGTTGAGGATAGTCAACAACAAAGAGATGGCGTCGATAAGCTTACAAACATAGAAATACTCAAATTCAGCGACAAAGAAATAAAGAAGTAAAGCCGCGGACTGTTTAAAACCTGGTTAAATCCGCAATGTTCAAATGATGGAGTTTGGTCTCAAGCGGCACTCCGGTAGCCACATCCCATCCCATCATTTCGTAATACCATTCCAGGGCCTTCCAGAATTCTTCCCTGTCTAGTTTTTCTCCTTTAAGAGGCCCTGTCTCCAAAGGCTCGAAGAGCCTGTCGGGTAGAGCATCGTCCTTTTTATCCAGTCCCTCTCTGGCATTAAAAACGCGTGCAAGGGTTGTGGTCCGTTCCCCGAGCAGCATCAGTTCATACAGGCTGGTTTCCCACCCCGTGGCCCCCGCAACCATATCCACGACATGGTTCAAGCGGAACAACCGGGCCGGGCCTGCGGTAAAAAAACAAAGAGATAGAGAATTCAGGAAACTGTACACATGTTGGTTGAGCACGAACCATCTGACCTTATCCGGAGTCAGTCCCCGGGCAGGAACGCCCTTCAGAATCCCGATGGGATACAAGTCGGGAACAGCCCATCTGCCGTCTTCAAAAGGCATGTCATGGGCGGCCTCGATATGGTCGGCCCCTGTGGGGGATAGGGCGAAGGCGAAGCCGATGTTATTCTTGCCTCTAGGTTCATGCATGGCAAAGCTTTGCTTTTTTACCACACAAGCAAATCTTTCCGCTCCGTTTCCTATGACTTTGGCTGCCCGGTAGCTTCCCTCAGCTAGAAGGGCTCCGAATCCTTTTTTAAATGCGATCTTTTCGATCATCTCCAGGGCGGCTTCGCCATTTCCGAAACGCAAATCCATCCCGTCCGTGTCCTTTTTGGTTATCAGGCCATTCTCATAGCACTCCATGGCAAATGATATGGTCATTCCCGCATCGATAGAGTCGAGAGTGTATTTGTTACAGAGCTCGTGGGCTTTGGCGATCACTTCGATATCATCGATCAGCATATTCGGCCCAAATGCACCAGAAGTTTCGTACTGCGGTCCCCCGAAATCCGGATCGATTTCGAATTTGCCCCCTTCACAAATGGGTTTGCACCTTATGGGGCAGGCATAGCATGTGTATTGGCCAGAAAAAACCGTCTCTTTCATTTTTTCGAAAGTGACTCCTTCTACCTTATCGAAGGAACCGCCGTGAAAATTATGGGTAGGCAGGACACCATCTGCATCCATGTCCTCCATATCCCAAGCCAATGTCCCGCCGTATTTCAGGATTTCACAGACAGAATGATCTTTCATATTTTTGGCGAAAAAAGCTCCCAATTCTCTGATTTTCTCCTTATCATGGAGCTCCAGATTGTTCTTTCCCCTTGCGGCGATGGCCTTGATATTTTTAGATCCAAAGACTGCCCCCATCCCCGAACGGCCGTAGGTATGCCGGAGATCATGAACCACACAGGCATAACGGACCTGGTTCTCCCCGCCCTGCCCGATGGTGAGCGTCTGGATCTTGTCGTCATCCAGTTCTTCACGTATCTTTTTTTGGGCAAAACCCGAATCTTGTCCCCAAAGATGAGAAGCGTCTTTGAACTCCACCGTATTATCGGCAATCCAGAGGTACACAGGATGGGGAGCTTTACCCTTGATCACAACCGCATCGAAGCCCGCTTTCTTGAGCTCGACAGAAATAAATCCCCCAGCTTCTGCTTCCCCGAATCCCTCACTGAGAGGGGACTTTGCTGCAATCGACAATCGATTAGCTCCGGGTAAAGGAGCGCCGGTCAAAACCGATGTGGTTATTACCAAAATGTTATCCGGACTGAGAGGATCTATCCCCTTCTCCAATTCGGTAAGGAGAAAATAGGAAGCCATGGCGCTCCCCCCCATAAAGGTTCTGTAAAAATAGTCTCCCTTTTCTTCTACTGAAGATGAGAGGTCATCGAGGTTTATTTTAAGAATTTTTCCCACATAACCTGGAGCCATCTTGTTCCTCCTTTCCTGAATTATTCATAATAGATGCTGATGCCTTAATCTTTTTCAACAACACAAATTTATATCTATCTGTTTAAAATTTCTTTTAATGCGGATAATACACGATCGACATTTTCTTCCCGTGCTGTATGCCCCATCAACCCGATACGCCAGATCTTTCCTGCAAGCGGTCCTAGTCCGGGGCCTATTTCTATCTTGTAGTCCTGACGCAGTCTGCCTCTCACTTCGGCATCATCCGCCCCTTCAGGAATAACGACGGAATTCAGCATCGGAAGCCGGTATTCTGGCGCAACGAGCATCTGTATCCCAATTCTTTCCAAACCTTCAACCAGTTTCTTGTGGTTCTCGTAGTGTCTCTGAAATACTTCTGTCAGGCCTTCCTCTGCTATCAAGAGCAAGGATTGGTATAGTGCATATAGCATATTGATCGGGGCCGTGTGATGGTAAACGCGGGTTTGTCCCTCCCAATACTTGGTCAACATGCTCACATCCAGGTACCAGTTCGGTATTTTGTTCTGTCGGTTCAAGATAACATCCAGCGCCCGGTCTGAAAAGGATACAGGCGCCAGGCCCGGAGGACAGGAAAGGCACTTCTGCGTACCGCTGTAAAGAGCATCGATTCCCCAGGAATCCGTCGCCACCTCGATCCCACCAAGGCTGGTTACGGTATCGACGAGATAAAGCGCATTTGTTTCCCTGATAAATTCACCGATCTTTTCGACAGGATTTTTCACGCCGGTGGAAGTCTCCGCATGAACCACAGCTACGATCTTGTAATCCTTCGATCTCAGCTTCTCTGCGACTTTATCTGGCAATACCGGAGTTCCCCATTCGAACTCCAGCGAATCCACATCTGCCCCCAGACGTGTTGCCACTTCCTGCATCCTTTGTCCGAAAACGCCGTTTATCAGAATCAGTATCGGATCATTTCTTTCTACCAAGTTGACAAAACAGGTTTCCATCCCTGCAGATCCTGTCCCGGAAACGGGAATGGTCATCTTGTTTTGGGTCTGCATCACAATCTGGAGGAGCCTTTTGATCTCGTCCATGATATGGATGAAATAGGGGTCCATATGACCTAGGGTCTTTCGACTGAGAGCATCATAAACGGAATCATGAATACAAGAGGGGCCAGGGCCCATCAGCAAAATTTCTTCTACATCATCCAGCATATTGTTCATCGTTCCTAAATTCCTCCTTTTTTCAGGTTTTTGATGATATCAACTTTTTTGCACTCAGTAAAGAAATTTACCAATCAAAAGCGAATATTTTTGCAAATTTGACCCGTTTTGATTAGAATGTAGACTACAAATTACAATCTTGGATTTATCCATCAAGGAGACTTCATATGGCAGAACAAGCGGAAAATGGGATGTTCTCTTCGGATTTTCTCGCTAAAATACGGGATAAATTTTTATACGTCGATTGGGACCCCTATTCTGGACAAAGGATCTATCTCGAAGCATCTGGCGGTTCGTTAAGGCTGCGATCCGTGCTGGAAACTCTAGCTAAGGAAGCTGCCATACCAGACGAATTGTTCCGGTTCAATCCCGCTTCCGATTATATCACCCAATGGGTAAACAAGGGAGTTGAGGACGTCAGGATATTCCTGGGTGCAAAGTCGGGAGAAATCATCCCGGCCCACAGCGCGACCCAGGCAATGTTCCGCGCGATAAACACGATTACCACAAATATTCCTGGAACAAACATCGTCACGACAGAACTGGAACATCCATCCGTACTGGGAGCTACGAATTATTATGCACAGAGTACAGGAAAGGAATGGCGGGTTGCGAAGCTATCAAAAGAGACAAGTACCGTCCCCATAAACACCATCCTGGAAAATGTGGACAAGGACACCTGCCTGCTTGCTTTTCAGCATGGTTCCAATCAGACCGGAGCCATAAACGATGTCAAAACCATCATTCAAGAAGCGCGAAAAATAAAGCCAGACCTGTATGTTCTAGTAGACGCGGTGCAATATGCTCCCCACGGTCAGATCGATGTGGAGGATTATGGCGCCGATGCTTACGCATTCGGGCCCTACAAGGCTTATTGTGTCAAAGGGATCGGTTTCGCTCACATCTCCGAAAGGCTCGCCAAACTTCCGCATGAAAATTTGCTGGGGAAACCCGAGAATAATTGGGTGCTTGGCTCTCCGGCACATATGATGTATGCCTGCTGGTCGGTAACGGTCGACTACCTGTGCTGGGTGGGAAGCCACTTCACAGGATCAAAAGATCGACGGGATCAAATGATCGCTTCAAAAGATGCGATCCATGCCCATATGAAAGCGCTTCTCCATCGTATCATGCACGGAACTGATGAATTCGAAGGACTTCTGGAACAAGAACATGTCACTGTATGCGGGATGCCAGAAGACATCCAAGATCGTTTGTGCATCTTTCTTTTCCGCCTGGCTGGAATGGACTCTTCCACAGCGATGTCTCGATATAACCAAGAGCATGGAATCCGGTTGGCAGCGAGGATAAGAGATGCTTATTCTTCGGTTCCGCTGGATGCTTTAGGATGGCCGGACGCTGTCCGCCTATCAGCCTGCCATTACAACACACCAGAAGAAATCGATCGATTTTTGAAAGCGACCAAAGAACTGGCAGGCTAGAAATTCAATCAGTAATATCTTGGATTTCTGATATGGCCAGAACAGGATCTATCAACAGGCTTACTGCCAAATTAGCCTGATGATGGGCGGCAATCCCCACTCGTGGGGCCATCAGCCCTTGCCCCGGACCCGCGGCTTTCTCCATATCCCCGATCACAAAAATCCTTTCGCCGATTCGTCGGGTTTGGACACTATTGCTATCGCCGAATCCTGCAAGACCGGATGCACCGATCACATAAGTCTCAGGAAGATTACCCGCCACGGTTTCCAGTAACATGGTTTTTTCTTCTGCTTTATCAAAACACTCCACGACAATTTCCACCCTTTTGAAGAGCTTGGGTATATTTTGTTCGGTGAGAATGACGCTATGAGTGATAACTTTCACATGCGGATTCACCATAGCTAATATTTTTTTCATCGCATCCGTTTTCTCTAAACCGATTTGTTCGATGAAATACTGCTGCCGATTCAGGTTGCTGGGCTCGACGATATCATGGTCAGCGATGATCAATGTCCCGACACCCATCCTAGCCAGTGCGATGGCCACTGAAGACCCAAGACCTCCCAGGCCGGCGATTCCGACGATTGCCGTTTTCATACGCTCGTGCACTCCGGGGGAATGCCGGGCGACCATCAGGGCCTCCAGCTCCTCTCGATCGGGGGCCTTGCCTTTGGTGATCAATACGACATGATCTCCCTCTTTTAGATTATACTCCTCTCCACAGGGATATCCGTTGACAATAATCAGATCGGCCTTGGGTGCTTTGTCGTTTCTCAGTTCTCTGACCGTTGAACCCTCAGGGATCGAAAAGGGATTCTCGTTGACAAAGATATTTATCTTCATTCTCCGTTTCCTCAAATGATATTCTAAATCGCCATTTATTCATAGTCAAAATTGTGTTGACCGGAATGGTGAGAATATTTAGGATATGATGACTAGAGCTAACATGAAACCACAAGAGCGGGTCCTTGCAGCCATCAATCATCATAAACCCGACCGAACACCTCTCGATGGCGGTTTTCGCCAAGACTCATGGAAAAAACTGGAAGA
>CP070750.1:1053360-1061747 GCA_020348385.1 Candidatus Aminicenantota bacterium
GACCCGATGTTCCGGAGCGCGGAGACCCGCATCCCGCTGCTCGTCTTCTGGCCCGGTCGCATCGCGGGTGGTCAGCGCTTCAGCCAGCCCGTGTCGATGATCGACGTGCTCCCCACCATCCTCGATCTTCTCGGCTTGCCGATGCCTGAGGTCATGCAGGGGCAGTCCCTGGCGCCCTTGCTGCTCGGAGAGGAAGGCTGGGAGCCGCGTCCGGTGATCCTGGATGAGTTTTACGTGGACTCGACCGGCGAGCTCAGCGGCGTGATCGAGGTGATTGATGGACGCTGGGGGGCTTCGCTGGGGATCAATTGGGATCCGGATGCGGAACCGGAGTCGCAGCGCACGGTCCCGCTGCTGCTCTACGACCTGTGGAACGACCCGTATACCCAGCACAGCCTGCACGAGGAGCGGCCCGACTTGGTGGAGAAGTACACGGAGTTCCTCGAGGCGCAGTTCGAGGCACACCAAACGCTGGGACAGCATTTCACAAGATCAAAGGCCTCCCCGCTGACACCTGAACAACTCCGAGCACTTCGCTCCCTAGGCTATATCAAATGATGTGTAAGATTTTTCGAGCAGAAAAGCCAGAAAGCCAAAGCTATAGAACATTGAAAAAAAATCCTCTCCCTCTGGAAGGACGCTGATCCTGAGATAGCTGAGGTAGAAGATGTCAGGATGAGGTTGGCTGGGTTGAAGGAGGAGTGATTTTTTTGTTTGTAAAATCAGCCCATTTTTCAAGTAGAATTGCCCCCACTAGACGTCCTTAATTGTTGCCCCAAGATTTTCGGAATCCTGATACCACCCCTATTTTTATCATTCCCAAAGTTTAGGTGGATTATTTTCCATGCTGAGATCTAGCAACCGACTAAAATAATGCATAGCGATTTACTTAATAACAGAAAAAGCGATCTATGCCTTGGATAAAAAGGTAGGAGTGAAACTAAAGAATAAGAAAAAAGGGGTGAAAGTATGAAAAGAGGATTATTGATTGGTTTGGGAATTGTATTGGTCATTGGAATCGTCGCAAAAATAAATTATGTTCAAGCTCAAAGTGAGGAAGAGGTGCTGTACCTTTCAGACACTGGTGTAGTCTTAGACAACCAGACTACACTCTTCAAGGTAAACCTAAATCCAGTGACTGGTCACGCCGAGTTGACACATCTACCCGATGTAGGATATGGCCCTGGTGCGATACCATTTGATTTTGTTATTGCTTTTGCCTGTACACCAGACGGCAGGAAAATTTACTGCATCGAGTCCCGCACAGATTCACCATTCTATCATCATCTGGGCGTTTACAACGTTGCATTATCATCGTTCAATGTTCTTGGCCTCATATTGGGGATGGATTTTAATACAGCCCAAGCAGCATTTTCTCGAGAAGGAATCCTCTATATTGGGAACTCACTTCTTGATGAATTGTGGACGGTAGATACTGATCCTGATTCACTAACGTATCTTCAGGCTAGCAGAGTCGGTCCGATTGTGAATCAAGCTACTGACGTGAGTCCTAACGTAGCAGGAGCTGATATTGTTTTTGGAGCAGATGGGATTCTTTATCTAAGGACTAATTCTGGCCCTCCAGACGCACCAAGTGGCATCTATGCGCTAACCGTACCGGACAGCCCTAGTACTGTATGGGCCACTTACATCGGATGGTGTGAAGGAAATTTCACAGGCTTGGCCATAAGAGCCAATGGCTACGGTGATCTGGTTGGGTCAATTACTAATCCTACAGATTCAATTCTCGTGATCGATAGGGCTACTGCTGTTACAATAGCAAGTTATCCTATGTACATTCATGGTTCACAATACTCTCTATACCAATATGGCGATATGAGCATAGGGCCCCAGGAGCTGTGTACCAAGACGATCGGGTACTGGAAGAACCATTCATGGAAGAATAGCGGTGTAACTATCTGCGGTGTTTTAGTACAAGAAGAGGAAGGAAAAGACATTCTTTGGGGTGCCCGAGGGAATAACTATTCCAAACTGTTTGCCCAACTTATTGTCGCGAAACTTAATACTAATAATTCTACTGGTCTTCCTGAGATAGAGGCAGCGGAGAACTATATTTGTGCCAGGTGGCCTTCTGGCTGGCAAGGGCATGAATATGATCCCATTTCCAAGTCAGACAAAAAAATAGTTACAGTCTTGTGGGAAGCACTCGACGGTTTCAATAATCAGTTTCCGTGCGAATGACTCATACCCCATGAGGAAATCAACGGCGGGGTAGTAGGTAATACACATCCCAGAAACCCAATACTGTATATAAGATATGTTTCAAACCATAAAAAAAAATGGCGTGAAATAGTTAATTTCGCGACATTTTGTTTATTGGCTTTTCCCTCAGCAATCTCGGTAGTATCTCCAGGCCAACTCGAGCTGACATTCGAAACTGAACGGCCGCCTCTCCCTCAAACTATCTAACTGGATCTCTTGATGACAGCCGAGAAGTAGAAGAAATCCTTTACCGTGTCGTTTCGGGTGTTATCATTTTCTTTCTGGATATTATAAGGCGGCAATTGGGAAATTCCCATTTCTGGGAATGAAGTCCCAGGGTTTAGTCTGTATAATTTCGAAAATGGTGTGATATACTGGATTCATGAGAGATCCCCGCTTGCATGAAAGCGGTCGTATGAACAAGAAGGGTGAACCCGCCTGGCGAAGAAGGCTGCAGTTTTGTCCGGTGGCAGCCTTTTTTCTTCTGACCTTCCTGTTTTCCTGGGGCATATGGGGAGTGGCCAGAGTCCTTTCGCCGGGGGCCGGCTGGGGACTGCGCATCACCATCCATACAGTTGGGTTATGCGGGCCCACAGTGGCCGCATTGATCATGAGTGCGATCCTATACGGCCGGCACGGAGTCGCTGACTTACTGAAGCAGATCACGCACTGGCGCGTGGGGGTGGTATGGTATCTGTTTGCCCTTTTTTCAACCCTGACCATCGGCTTTACGGCCATAGGAATCCATGCCTTAGTTGGAGTCCCGACTCCGCGGCTGAATCTTCACATCGTTCCCGCCCTGGTCCCCCTCCCCGCGGGCCTACCGGAGGAGTATGGTTGGCGCGGATTCGCCCTGCCTCATCTGATGAAAAAATACAACGCCCTCGTCGCGAGCCTCATTATCGCATTGTTTTGGTTATTGTGGCACATCCCCATATCGCCCATCTTGAAAAATGCCTCTTTTCTAGGGCTCTTCCTGCTGGAAATCATCCCTCTGAGCGTCCTTTTCAGCTGGCTCTACATCAACAGCCGCAAAAGCATTTTGCTGGTCGTGCTCTACCATCTGGTCTACAACACGGTTGTCAATGTCCTGAACATCCCGGCCTCGACCTCTCTGTGGGCGGTATATATCGGCATGAACTGGCTTCTTGCTGCGCTAGTCGTCTTTCGTTGCGGGGCCTCGCGGCTGAAGTGGGCCAGGTCTTGATTTGTAAGGTTCCATTGTTTTCATTCGAAGTCCATCGCTCTAACTAAATAATAAGACTGCTCCTTGGGTTCCAAATTTGACTGAAAAAGGCTGTAACTATGGCAAAAAGGCTGAAAATCAAAGAAAGTTACAAATCATCCAAAGTCGCTGACTTATCAAAGGTGCATCTGGTATCCTGGCGATTCCCCAAAAGGTGGCGCTAGCGTCTAGGGGACTAGGACAGGTGGTTCTCAGCTATCTAATTTCCCCCAATAGAAACAGTTACATTTCAGTCACAACAGAAAAAATTCTGAGGAAGGAATAAAGGTATAAAAAATTGAAAACGAGCAAAATAAGGATAATAAGCAACTTCATGAGCGGTGGATTCCAAATCCGACGGTTAATATGGCGTGAAATAATTAATTTAACGACATTTTGTTTGGCCGAAACAATTTACCCACTCTGGAAAAATTCTCGCTATCTAATGATTTTGATTCTGTGAAGGATGGGTTTGGAACCTCGCGAGGGGATAAGGCTGTTTCCTTCTACGCAGGAGTTTTCGAATCCCCTCAGAAGATCTCAGTGATCCTTCGGACCGCAGCATCCAGATGTGCCCTTTCGGATAGATCCTTGGCTTCACGTTTCCGAAGGTCTTTCAATAAATTATGTAATTCTGCCCTTACCGGCTCCCGCACTTCCGGAGGTGTGCTGTCGTCTTGGGCAAGCTTGAGCAGGCTATCTAAAACCGCACTCTGTGCGGTCCTCCGCAGGTGGCCCAGAACTGGATCATCCGGAATTGGTGTCCTCCAACTCCTCGAGATGATTTGATCAAGGATTTCATGGATGGAGAGGTCGGACTGACCTGATGCCTTAAAGACGGCCACTCTAGCCAGCCTTCCCCTGTCCAACAGACCGGACATCACTAGATCAGACAGTACCCGAGCCCAGTCCAGCGGATTGAACACCTTCCCAGGCGAAATAGGGAGTCGTATGGGAGGTCCGTAGCCGGTTATGTGTAAGAAGATACCAGGCTCACGTATCGGCCACTCCAGATCAGACAGTTCAAGACGAGGAGGGATTAGTGTGGCGGCCTGTGGGGGTATTAGGAGCTCTTCAGGG
This sequence comes from Candidatus Aminicenantota bacterium, assembly GCA_020348385.1. GTDB lineage: Bacteria > Acidobacteriota > Aminicenantia > Aminicenantales > Aminicenantaceae. Next base: position 1,057,889 of record CP070750.1, read on the forward strand.
GAAAGGGCCTTCAGGATCGCATCCAGAGCCTGACGTTGCTCCCGTGAGTCAGTGACTCTCCCTGGCGTCTGATTGTCTCCTTTCAGACCGTAGGTGAAATTCACTCCTCCCAGCATCTTCACAACGGCTCTCAGGGCATGTCGGTGATGGAAGTAAATAGGTATGAGTCGCTCGAAAAGTAGCGCCGTAGGCTCGCCGGGATGAAGCATGTCCAGACCGAATCGTCCTAAGAGGACACGACGAACAGCCATGTCCTCCTTCAACACGGTCATCGGGTCAGCGCTGTGGATTCTTAGAGTGGCCCGCGGGTTCGATTCGGGCAAGTGCGGAACGAAGCGCAGCCCTTCCCGGAGACCGTCTTCCGCGATTCGGCGAAGCCCTTCCTCCTCCTCCCCTGGATTAAACGTGGTGTAGGCGTAACGAATCATCCATTCATCGTAAGGGAAGGGAGTGGGAGGAGTGATGAGGGATAGATCCATCTTGATTCGGCCTGATTGACCTACCCGAAACCGGGGCCGGTGTATTCCCATAACCGATGGGATGATACTGTTGTGGGCCAGAGACGCCAGGGCATGACCTGCCTCGTGGGCGACTGACCGGATCCGCCGAGCAAGGACTGCGGTCTCAAGATCGGGCTGGCCTGATTCCAGCGCCGGTTGAAAAGCCCGGTACGTATTGGCTTCGACCCGTTCTTGGTACCCGTCCAGGAAGATCACTGCCTTCAACAATTCTCCTGTCCTAGGGTCCACGAGAGAGGGAGCCCTGGAGCTCATCATGGCCGGACTCCAAAGGACCACAATCGGAAATCGTCGGTCCAGGGGATCCGCATCCGTTGGAAGATCTCGGACCTGGATGGCATTTCGGAATCCTACAGCGGTGAACACCTGATTCCAATATTCGATCCCCAGCTTGGCCGCTTTCCGAACATCATCCGGCATTGCTGAGTCCAAGAAGAACACGAGAGGTTTCACCACATCGGAGACAGGCGACGCAGGATCACACTTCTCAAGGCGCCATCGACATACATACCGGATCCGGCGGTCCTCCAAACTGGAGCGGCTAAGGTCCAATACAGTACAGGAGTGGAAACCCATCCGTGGGTCGGTCCGTCGCGGCTCGAACCCAGGTGCTGGTAACCTCCCGAGGGAGTGGCGCTCTCGTACAAGGAGTGTCGTCCCCGGCTCATCCGTGACGAAAGCCAGTAGAGCTTCAATCTCGGTGCTTTCCGGCGAGGACCGTGTCCTAGGGCGATAAATGGAGCTTTGCTTAGGGTCGAGGCGGAAGCCCTTCTTTCCAGCTCTTGAAGCGAGCCGTCCTGGGAGCCGTCCCGGGATTCCGTATAAATCTCGGATGAAATGATCCGTCCCGTCAACCAGAACCCGCTTACCTTCTTCGGCAACAATGGGGAACGATCCTTGGAGGTAGACGGGGAAGGATTCCTCGGCCAGCCTCTCCAGTTCGGGCTTTCCAGGGTCAAGGCTCTGTATTTTACTGTCCCTCTTGATCAAAAAGAGTCGAGGCCCGTGACGTTCGAAGCACACGACCATCTCAATCGCCGCCCAGATAGGCCAGCCCCGATCTAAAGCCAATCCAGCTCCCGAGGCCAGAAAGCTGTTGTAGAGGAAATCCTTTCCTGGGAGGGAAACCTCTAGGTAGAGTCTGCCGTCCCTCCGGTCATAGTGAATGGGTATAAAACCGTCCTGGCTTTCCATAGAAGCCGTCTTTTCCTGAATCGTCGGAAGACCCTGGGACTCGGCATGACCAACGGCTGGGGTAAGCAACAGGGGCACGAGAATCGCTCGGAATAAGACGAGGGAAGTGAATGTAAATCTGACTTTGCTATCTCTCATAGCCTCACCTCCATATTGGGAGGGTGCAGACGTTTGTGGGGATAAACACAAGTTATCTTTTGGGATCACACTGTTTTGCCCCCACTTTATCCAATTTCTACCTTCCTACATGTAGAACAACCTATATCATAGAGAAACATCGTAGTCAAACATGTGATAACTAATTAGAAATGGCGCATAATGTAATATTTCGCGACATAAGGCAAACCTATTTTCTTATTAAATGGATATCTTAAAAAGAAAGGAAAAAGTTCAATCAACGAGCTGGTTCTTGTTGTGTATTGCAGTGTATTCCTCCACCTCCGTGATTAAAGGCTTCCGCATCGATTTGAATGATATCTCGATCAGGAAAAACGGCCTGTAAGATTCTTTTGGCTTCTTCATCCTTTTTTTTTGTTGACTCCGGCCGGCCCTCCTTCCAGTATTTCGCTCCCAATACGACTCCGTTGGTCACAAGAAAATTCAAATAGCTGGCAGCTAAGAGATATTTCACTGGTTTTCCAATTTTGGCCCCTTTGAAATACCTCAAGGCATAATCATTTTTATCCTTTGGCGTGTATTCAACAAAAATAGGATCTGCAACAGGGATGCGAATGATTTTAAAAGGATTGCCATCCTGATCAGTGGCTTCTTTCAGAATGCGATAATTATTCTCTAATCTTTCATAAGAGATTCTCATAATGGGATCTGAATCGCGTTCTTCCTCATTAACTTGGGCGAGCAATACTGTATTCGGACTCACAAACCGGCATACCTCATCTATGTGACCACCCGTGATGGTAACGGAATAAATGTCATCGATAATAGGCCCCTCAGAACACTTATCCTCATCGGCAATACTCCTCTTGAGCCAAATCATTTTTTTTTGCCCGAGAATCCTCAGTAGCTCTTTCTCAATTTCCTCCTTTGTCAAGCCTGGATTTCTATCCAGCTCTGTGACTTCTAAAGCTATCATGGTTCCTCGACCATTGAAATCTCTGTTTCCTCCCTCGCTAATCAACTTTGATTTGATGGTTGGAAGCTGTTCTTTTTTTGCGACTTCTCGATCAATGCTTTCAACTCCTTCTATAAATTTCGGTTGTGGTTCAATATCAGATTCACCATAGAAACTATATCCAAAATCGACAATCTTCAGCTTCCCCTTCGGATTTCTGACAAAAATGGGACCTTGATCTCGTAACCAGGGATCGGTGAGAGGATAGGGAAAGATATAGTACTTAACATGAGAATCATCAATGTGTTTCTTTCTTAACAATTCTTTGAACATATTGAGTTTTTCTTTGCTTTCGACGGTTACCTTAACATTCACATGAAGCTTCAACATTTTGATGATTTCGGTCACAGGTCCTAAACGAGATCTCCCAGCGAAGTACTTTTCGTCAATTGCGCTCAACCATACAGCTTCATGCTTTTCGAACTCTGCAGGAAAAACATAACGAAGATCTCCTCCTCTATCCTGCCCGAAAGAAAAAGTAGACCCATCCTTACTTCTATTTCCCAAATTAAATAACGTTAACGCAACTATTGCAAAGAATATAAATGTCATTTTTAATATAAATGAGTGTTTTCCCCTCATAACACAACCTCCTATTATTTTTTCCCACTGTTTGAGCCACATTAGTCCAGCCCCTTTAGACAGATTGTATATATTTCACGACATTCATTAATTTCCCCATATAAATACAGATATGACACATAATAATTAATTTCGCGCCGTTATTTTTAATGGCTATTCAACCCAGCCAGCCTCTTCTTCGCATCCTCAACCTCAACCATACCAGGATCAGCGTCTTTCCAGAGGGAGAGGAATTTTTCGCAGTGCTTTATGGTTTTTGCTGTGTTGCCCTTCTGCGCTTCTTCAATCATCTATTACCCAGCTTCAACCTTACCTGATATAGCCATGCGAGCGCAGCGGCAACGTGCGGCGCGACTTTGTCGCGCAAACTACGGACCGAGGGCACTCGATTCACCAGACATTCGCGCGACACCTTGGACGTCCTACCGGGGCT
>CP070750.1:1061847-1070000 GCA_020348385.1 Candidatus Aminicenantota bacterium
CTTATTTTATTTATGCCAGCGCCTGTTGTTCGTCATCTGGTTGGGCGTCCTTGGCAGTTTTTGATCACGCATGGCCGCGTTATAAGCAAAACTCGCAAGGATCACCGAAGCTTGCATCAAGTCTTCTGGCACTAAGCGATCATACACATCCATGTTTGTATGAAATGTTGTCGTGAAAAACTCCAAGTCATCCTGGATAAATTGGAAACCGGGAAGCCCGGCTCGGACAAAATCCATGTGATCGGTTCCCCCTGTGTTCCCGGGAACAATATGGGTCATCCCTACATCATGGAACGGTTTCATCCATTCTTCGAAGATGGGCCGCACCAGATCATTTCCTTGAAGGTAGATGCCACGAAACCTCCCGTACCAATCCATGTTAAAATAGACGGACAGTTTGTCGTGATCCGGCAACACCCTCTGCGTTTCAGAACCGCCGAAGTGCTTTTCTACATAGGCTTTCGATCCCAAATGCCCCGCTTCTTCACAACCCCAGAGAGCTGCCCGAATGGTCCTCCGGGGCTTTACCCCAACAGCCTTGAGAATACGCATGGCCTCCATGACAGCCGCACATCCAGAGGCATTATCGGTCGCTCCTGTTCCCGAAGGTTCTCCGTCATAATGTCCCCCGATCATCACGATCTCATCCTTCAAATCACTGCCAGGAATTTCGGCAATGACATTGAAATCACGCAAATCGTCCTCTTCAAAAAATATCCAGGTTTCCACCTCCATTTCCACACCGATTCCCCACTCCAAGATCCGCATGATCCGGTTGTAATGTTCTGCGGACACGATAATAGTTGGTAGAGATTTAGGTTGTCCTTTGCGCAGAGGACGAGGAGCGCTGACATGCACCAATCCCTTGTCCATCGGAGCTGGCCCCTGCGGACCTCCGGGCTCCACGATCGCAGCCACTCCTTCATCCTCGAAAAATTCGAGGATCTTTTTATCATCCAAAGGCTTTTTTGGTTCTTCGGCGCTGTCCTTTTTCAAACCCGAGTAGGAATCTTGGAGACTGCCCGCCGGCTCTTTCTGAAAGAATATCTTCAATTCCGCCATATCATCCAATTCTTCCTTCGACAATCTGACAGTGGCTGGATCGAAATTGAGAGTGAGTTTCCTCTTGGGTTTTGTGAAAATGATTTTCCCGCGAAGTTTCCCGTTGTATTTTTCAAGATCTGTCTTCGAAAAAATTTCCTCCGTGTTCACAAACACAACTTCGCTGATGACTTTCTCCTCTGTCCCTCTCGAATATGGTTTTGGGTAAGCGATAAGAGTCATGTACTGCGGTTTGTGCATGTGCACGGAAGTGTACCTGTTCTCCCATCCAGGGCCGATTTCACCGTAAGCTTCCAGTTCTGCTTTTATGCCAAGCTCTTCGAATTTTTTCTTCGCCCACTCTGCTGCCTTCGTGTAACCCGGTGAGTTGGAAAAACGAGGGCCTAAAACATCTGTCATATAACTGGCAATCCCCATGACTTGGGATCGGTTGAATCCCTCATCCCTGATTTTGTCTATCATTTTGTAATCGATTTTTTCCTGAGATGCGGTTAAAAAAGGAGCGAGAACAACCAATGCCAAAACCACTAAGAATTTCTTATCTAATTTCATCTGACCTCCAAATTCAATGGATTTAGTTCAAAATTAAATATGTCCGCTCTCCAGGAAGGCATTTGTCCACCTTTTCGCATCTGAGCTTTTCATATTACCACTATTTTGTCTTTTTTATCTACGGAATATTTGCCTAAGAAAATACCCTATGCTATACTTTGCGCCTTTCAAGAGTGCAATCTAAATTTTAACAATATTTATAAAGAGGAAAAAACATGAAAAATGTCATCATCATGGGTGCTGCAGGAAGGGACTTCCACAATTTTAATGTTCATTTTCGCCATAATGAAGGCCTCCAAGTGGTGGCTTTCACAGCCACACAAATTCCAGACATCGAGGGAAGAAAATATCCCTCTCAACTTGCGGGGGCTCTATATCCTGAAGGGATCCCGATTTATCCCGAAGAAGAGCTGGTCTCATTAATCAAGAACAAAAAAGTTGACGAAGTCTATTTCTCCTACAGTGACGTTCCGCACGAGTATGTGATGCATAAAGCATCGGAGGTCATGGCAGCTGGATCCTCATTCGTTCTGTTAGGGCCGAATGAGACGATGATTAAAAGCAAACTCCCTCTTATTTCGGTGTGTGCCGTAAGAACGGGATGCGGAAAAAGCCAAACATCACGAAAAATCTCCCTGATTCTAAAAAATAAGGGCAAAAAAGTTGTCGTTATCCGTCACCCCATGCCGTACGGGAACCTAGCCGATCAGAAGGTTCAGCGTTTCGAAAAATACGAGGACCTTGCCAAGCACCATTGCACCATCGAAGAGAGAGAAGAGTATGAACCCCATATCAGCAATGGGATCATTGTCTATGCCGGTGTGGATTATCAGGCCATCCTGGACGAGGCGGAAAAAGAAGCGGATGTTATCATCTGGGATGGGGGGAATAATGATTTTTCTTTCTATAAAGCGGACCTAGAAATTGTTGTGGCTGACCCACATAGAGCAGGACATGAGCTTTTGTATCATCCTGGAGAGACGAATTTTAGGAGAGCAGATGTGATCGTCATCAACAAAATAGGCACGGCGGACGAGGGAAAGGTCAACCTCCTCACAGAGAATGTCCAAAAATTTAATTCACAAGCGAAGATCATCCGCGCAAATTCCCCGATCTATGTGTCAACGGGAGAGGAAATAACGAATAAAAATGTCTTGGTCATCGAGGACGGCCCCACATTGACACATGGCGGAATGGCATATGGAGCAGGGGTTGTTGCTGCCGAAAAATTCGGCGCAGCTTCGATCATAGACCCAAGGCCTTTTGCAGTGGGAAGCATTAAGGGCACATTCCAAAAATTCAAACACTTGGACTCAGTTCTCCCAGCAATGGGTTACGGAGAACAACAGGTAGCAGAGCTAACAGAAACGATCAATCGCATCGATTGTGATCTCGTTGTTAGCGGAACGCCGATCGATCTCAGCCGCCTGATCGAAACAGATAAAAAAATTCTTCGCGTCCAGTACGATATAGAAGAAATCGGATCTCCAAATCTAGAAGACATTCTGGAAGATTTCTAGCTGGAACTAATCTGTCAATGCGATCGAAATAAAGGAAGGGAAAAATGGCTTATAACTTGAAAAATCGACATTTTCTGAAATTACTGGATTTCACACCTGAAGAAATCCTCTTTTTGCTGAATCTTTCTGTTGATTTCAAAAAGGCCAAATACGCTGGCACAGAACAACCGAGATTGATCGGGAAAAACATCGCCCTAATTTTTGAGAAGGATTCAACCAGAACAAGATGCGCTTTCGAAACAGCGGCTTTTGATCAAGGAGCGAATGTGACCTACTTGGGCCCGACTGGTTCCCAGATCGGTAAAAAGGAAACCATGAAAGACACGGCACGCGTGCTGGGAAGAATGTACGATGGTATCGAGTACCGAGGTTTTGGGCAGGCAGTAGTCGAAGAACTGGCAGAGCATGCGGGCGTACCGGTATGGAATGGGCTAACGAACGAATTTCATCCAACCCAGGTACTGGCTGACCTGATGACAATGATGGAACATTCTGACAAGCCTCTCCACCAAGTGGCATTCGCTTATTTGGGCGATGCACGAAACAACATGGGAAACTCGCTGCTCATAGGAGCAGCCAAGATGGGGATGGATTTTCGTTCAGTCGCTCCCAAATCGGTGCAACCTGATGAAAACCTCGTCGACCAAGCCGAAACGATCGGGGGAGATACGGGAGCAAAAATCACATTAACGGAGGATATCGCAAAGGGGGTCAAAGGTTGTGATTTTCTCTGCACCGATGTCTGGGTATCCATGGGAGAACCGGAAGATGTTTGGAAAAAAAGGATTGAGCTGCTTAAACCCTATCAAGTGAATAAAGAAACAATGGAGATGACGGACAACCCTGGTGTTAAATTTATGCACTGTTTGCCTGCATTCCACAATCGCGAAACGACTATCGGCAAAGACATCTACCAAAAATTCGGATTGGAAGCGATGGAAGTCACGGATGAGGTTTTCGAATCCGAAGCCTCCATTGTTTTTGATGAGGCAGAAAACAGAGTCCATACGATAAAAGCTGTCATGGTTGCAACTTTAGGTTAGTTTGCTTCGCTCATTTCCTGGCTATCGACAAAATTCTTGACTATAATACATCTGCATTCCAATGAAGGGGAAATAGCATGAGAGATACAAGCGTTGTCGTTGAGAACACCATCCAGAGATGTCGAGAGAGAAACATCATCATCCCGACCTACGAAGAAATGGCGAATCCTGAGAAAATCCCACAAAAAATCAAGGATGAGTTAAAAAATATCGGGCTCTGGGATCTGAACAGCCGGAATCTTTTTCGGATAAGCTGGAAAAATGAGCCCATTAAATTCGGAGGAGGGTTCGAAGGTGTGAATTACGTGGAACTCCCCTCTTCTCTTACAGGAGTGAGAGCAAGAATAATTTTTCTTATCGGGAAATATTTCCCAACAGGATCTCATAAAGTGGGAGCGACATTCGGCCCGTTGGTCGAAAAACTTGTGAAAGGTTATTTCGATCCCACCTCTCAAAAAGCTCTATGGCCATCCACGGGAAACTACTGCCGCGGAGGCGCTTATGATTCCCATCTTCTGGCTTGTCCCAGTATAGCTGTTCTTCCCGAAGGCATGTCCAAGGAAAGATTCGAATGGCTTGAAAATATAGGTGCAGAAGTTTATCGAACCTCTGGATCGGAGAGCAATGTCAAAGAGGTCTATGATAAAAGTTTCGAGATGAAGCGAGAAGATCCCGAAGGGATCGTCATCCTGAATCAATTCGAGGAGTTTGGCAACGCCATCTGGCACAACGTCTGCACGAGTCAGGCCATCGAAGAAGTAATAGAGACGGAGAAGCAAAAAGAACAAAGTTTTTCTGGGTTGTTCTTGACGCAAGGATCGGCCGGAACTTTGGGTTGCGCCGATTATCTCCGGAAAAAATATCCGCAGATAAAAGTCTGTGCTGGGGAAGCCCTTCAGTGCCCTACGCTATTGTACAATGGCCATGGCGCTCACAGGATCGAAGGCATCGGGGATAAACATGTTCCTTGGATATTCAACGTCAAAAATATAGACCTGGCGGCCGGCATCGACGACGATCTCTGCATGAGGCTTCTGCGTCTTTTTAATGAACCCGTAGGAAAAGAATATCTGGAATCACGAGGCATCCCGGACCAAATTATCGATAAGCTGGATCTGCTCGGGATTTCTTCCCTTGCCAATCTTGTTGGCACGATCAAGATGGACAAATACTATGAAATGGACGAATCGGATATCATCATTTCGGTCGCCACAGATTCCATGGAGCTTTATCAATCCAGGATCGAAGAGTTGAAGGATGATGAGGGGGAATACACAGAGATCCGAGCTGCTTTAGACTTTGAAGTCAGTTTGAGGAATGTGGCCATCGATCACATGTTGGAGATGACCTACTGGGACAAAAAACGGATCCACAACCTGAAATATTTCACCTGGGTCGAACAGCTGGACAAGGATGTGGAGGAACTAGACCGGCAATGGCATGACGAAAGCTATTGGGAGGAAAAATATCTTTCCTTCAAGGAGTGGGATAAGCTCATCCGCGAATTTAACGAAAAAACCGGGCTTCTTTAGGGAATGTCCCCATTTATTAAAATGGCGGAGAGGGTGGGATTCGAACCCACGATACTGCATTCACAGTATAGCGATTTTCGAGACCGCCGCCTTCAACCACTCGGCCACCTCTCCAACTTCCCTATTTTATACGGCTTTGGCGCTTTTTTTCAAAGAAGGATTTCAAGATTTTACCGCATTCTGTTGCTAAAACGCCACCTTTTATCTCAATCCTGTGATTCATTCTTTCAAAAGGAAAAAGCATAACCGATTCCACGGCTCCTCCCTTGGGATCCAACGCGCCATAAATCACTCTCTGCAACCGAGCATGAACAACGGCTCCCAAACACATAGCGCATGGTTCGAGGGTCACATACAGCTCACAACCTGGAAGTCTGTAGTTTTTTTTTACACGGCAAGCTTTTCTTATCGCCAAAATTTCTGCATGGGCTGTGGGGTCATCGGATGAAAGCGGTTTATTAAATCCACGCGCGATAATTTTTTCACCTTCAACCAGCACGGCCCCCACAGGAACCTCTCGTGCATCCAAAGCCTTCTCTGCCTCTGATAAAGCTTCCAGCATGAAACGCTCGTCTTTACCCATTCGAAGATGCCTCGATCACAGCGATTGATTGTACCTCTGCTGCCCTAAATTTACAACCAAATACACCCTTTGATGCTCGCGCTGGATTGCGATATAATCACCGATGAATTAGATGGAAGCATTCGAGTGCGCATTCTGTAAAAAAATCTTCCCTGTCGATCCGTTTCATACATTCTGCCCCGATTGTCAGGAACCGCTTCTCTATAAAGGGCCAAAAGCAGACAAAAAATTTCACCGTGACAAAGATTTTCCTTTGGAAGTCATGCTGGATTTTCTTCCGCTGGACCATGTGGATCGAAATCTGAGTCTGGGGGAAGGCAATACGCCTTTGATAAAACTCAAGAAAGTGGAAAAAAACTTCCAGCTTCCATCCCTGTATGCAAAAAATGAGACCGTCAATCCTACGCTTAGTTTTAAAGACAGAGGTACGGCATTAGCCACTCAAAAAGCCATCTCCCTCGGCATCGAAAGGATAGGGACCGTTTCTACAGGAAATATGGCCATCTCTACAGCTGCTTATGGGGCAAGAGCAGGACTGAAAACCTATGTGTTGATCAAAGAGGGGGCTCATCCAGAAATAATCCATTCGACCGGGATATACAATCCTGTGATGATCAACGTCAAAGGGGACTATGGAGAGCTATTCCGGAGGAGTCTTTCTCTGGGCAAAGAAAATAATATTTATTTCACCAATTCGGTGGACCCATTCCGTATCGAAGGCTATAAAGTTGCCGCGTTTGAAATCTTTTTCCAGCTAAACCAAGAATCTCCAGATTTTGTCTTTGTTCCTGTGAGTTCGGGGGGGCATTTGATCGGGCTGATGAAAGCTTTCCACGAACTCCGACAACACGGATTCATCACAAAGCTTCCCCATTTTATCGGCGTCCAAGCGGAAGGCTGCTCCCCCATTGCCAGTGCATTCCGACAAAAAAAGCCTCGTGTGGAAAGGATAGAAAAAGCCAAAACCATAGCCAAAGCTATTTCCAATCCCGATCCGCCGGCAGGGAATCTTTTGCTTCGGATGATAAGAAACACTGGTGGGACCATAATGAGTGCTCCTGAAGATAAAATTCTCGAAGCCCAAAGAATATTGGCCGAGATCGAAGGGATATTTGTCCAGCCTGCTTCGGCAACAGTTCTAGTGGGTCTTCTGGAGCTAGCTGAACAGGGAAAGATCAATCCCGAAGGCAGTATCGTATTGGTCCTCACGGGAAACGGAATGAAAGCATTGGGAAAGATTACCCAAAAAAATACTCAAATATTACAGGCAAACCTTGCAGATCTTTCGAGTATCCTAGAGTTTGTCCCATCAGATTGAATTTCTCTTGGTAAAAAAACGTATCTTTTGTGTGAGAATATGCTATCATGACTAATACTCAACGCAAGAAAGGAGGTCTTCATGAGTAACGGCGACTTTCCAGCTATGGAGATTCGGCTTCCAAAAATCAAGCCAGGAGTTATCAAACTTGCCGTACTAGGCTTATTCATCTTGATCGTACTTTTCAGCTCTTTTTATCAGATCAGTCCCGAGGAAATGGGGGTAATCCTACGATTCGGAAAATTCGTCAGGACGACAGATCCCGGACTTCACCTCAAGCTCCCCGGTATCGAGCAATTGCTAAAAGTACCGGTTCAGAGACAGCTAAAGATGGAATTCGGATTTCGAACAGAAGTGCCGGGAATAAGAACGGAATACAGGGTAACTCCGGAAACTCAAAAAGAAGCACGGATGCTGACAGGTGACTTGAACGTGGCGGATGTGGAATGGATCGTGCAGTACAAAATAAAGGATGCGTATAATTTCCTGTTCAAGCTCAGGGATGCAGAAAGCACATTCCATTACATGAACGAAGCGGTGGTG
>CP070750.1:1070100-1078115 GCA_020348385.1 Candidatus Aminicenantota bacterium
CAAAGATTGCCTGGTGGTGAGCACGTATGAGGGAGCACTTGGGGAGAAACGCGCATGGAGTTCACTGGATGATTATATAGGGAGTATACCTGAGTTGGAGATTCCGGATGTGAGGGCTGTGGAGGAGAGAGAGAAACTGAGGCTCAAGAAGGGGGAATGGGAAAAGGCACAGGAGAGAATAAAGGAGCGGCGGGATGTGGTGGCGGTGGCGAGTTATGCCGTTGAGAGCGTGACATCGCTGGCAAAAAAGGATCTGGAAGTACCCGAATGGAGGCGGGGAAGCTACGGCATGGCTTGGGGAAGAGCCGTTCACAAGATGCTTGAGATCATGGGCAGAGGCAATGGGAAGGATTTTAAGCTGGACCTTCTGGCCAAAAATGTATTGGTAGCAGAAGAGATGAGCCTGGATAAGTTGGGAGAGCTGGTGAGACTGGTGGAGGTCATCGTGGGGAGCGAATTCTGGGACAGGGTGAAGAAAGCCGAGAGGACGCTGTTCGAAGTCCCCTTCTCGATTTTGATTGATAAGGAGGCCTTACCCACCATCTTGAATGGCGCCGTCGATCTGGCTTTCTTGGAAAGCGACGGCTGGGTGATTGCCGACTTCAAGAGCGACGACGTCGGAACCGACCTCCAGAGCTTTGTCGACTACTACACCCCCCAGGTCCAAATCTACTGCCGGCACTGGGCTGAGATCACCCAACAACCAATCAAAGAAGCCGGCCTCTACTTCACCTCCATCCACAAATGGGTAAAAATTTTATGACAAACAAAACTTCAAATCCCACACACAAATCTAAATATCTCATCACCATGAGTCTCAGGTGGATCGATTACGATAACTTACCCTATCGTCTTTTCTCCATCGAGTATGAAACAAAGGATTTGGAAGAGGCGAACCGGAAGTTTCAAGAAATCAAGCGATACAAGGTCAACGAAGCAAAGGAACGAGAGGACTATGCCGACTTGCCGGATAAGGAAGTCACTGATACCGGGCCCAGTGAAAAAGGGGAAATTTTGAGGAGTGAATCGCGAGCCATCGGGATTATTCCCTGGGAGAAAATGATGTTTACTTTCGACCTCATTCAAATCCCAGCTGATAAAGAGGTGGATAAAAATATGTTCCATTCAGAAGATGAGTGGTGGAACAGAGAAGTGGAGGAATTTTTTAGGGAAAGGAATAAAACAAAGGAGACACCGAGATGAAAAAAATAGCCGTGCTTTTTTGTTCGCTAATCTTAATGTCGGCATATTCATATTCACAGGAATTGGACAGCAATTCTTCTCCAAAGGCAGACTCCGGCTATATCCAAGTAGACAGAGGTAAGTTGTTTTATGAAGCAGCCGGCGAAGGTGAATATATTGTTTTATTACATGATGGCATAGTCCATCATGTAATCTGGGATGAACAATTCCTGGTTTTGGCAAAGAATTACAGGGTGGTTCGATATGATCGCCGCGGTTTTGGTAAATCATTCAATCCCCAGTCCCCCTTTTCACATGTCGATGATTTAAATCAACTGTTCAGTCAATTGAATATCGACAATGCCATCGTGTTCGGTATGTCCGCCGGCGGAGGTATCGCGATCAATTTTACCCTTAAGTATCCAAAAAAGGTAAACGCTTTGGTCTTAGTAGGGGCCGTGGTGGGTGGATATGGCTATTCTCATCATTTTTTTACAAGGGGCGGTCATATTAGTTCTCTTAATGATTATTTAGAACCTCAAAAATTTATCCAATATTTCGGTTGGGATGATCCATACGAAATTTATCCTGAAAATATCGAAGCAAAAGAAAAATTATTGAAGCTGCTCGAAGAGAATCCGCAGAATGTGAGAGGCGCTCTGGGATATTTTTCTAAACCGCCGGAAAGACCTGCAGTTAAATTCCTTTCCGAAATTAAAGTGCCAACTTTGATTTTGGTTGGTGAGTTCGATATTCCTGATGTCCACGCCCATTCTGGAGCCATGGAAGCGGGAATACCCAATGCAAAACGCGAAATCATTTTCGATTCCGGTCACTTAATACCTTTTGAACAGCCGAAAGCATTCAATGAATCGGTTCTGAAGTTTCTAAACAGCATGGAATTTTTTCATATTTTGAACTCCCGAGGAGTGGATGCCGCCGTTCAATATTTCCGCAAAAAGCGCGAATCTGAACCGGATATCGTTCTATTCGAAGAAAGAGAAATGAATGCTCTGGGATACAGTTATTTACAGAATGAAAAAATAAATGATGCCATCGAGCTTTTTAAACTCAATACTATTGCTTATCCAAACTCCGGAAATGTTTACGACAGCCTGGGAGAGGCATATTTGAAAGATGGTCAAAAAGACCTGGCGATCAAGAATTATGAGAAATCTCTCGAATTAGATCCGGGGAATACGAATGCCAAAAATGTTCTAAAGGAACTAAGAAAAGTGAAGAAATTTGCCAAAATGAAATATAGCCGGCCATGAGTTTTGACAAAGAAGAACGCAGAGCCCTCAGGTGGCTGATCAAGTGGGGCCTGTTCTGGATCCTTGTCCTTTTGCTTTTCGGCGTGCCGATACTTATTTTCTGAACTTTCTGAGAATCTTCAAAATCTTACTCCCTGTCATAAAAATCACCATTTTTTGCTTTTTTATTACTGGGGGTTATAAAAAACCACCTTCGGATTCATTAGGAAAAGCGATTGATTCTGCGACTCAAGGGTGTAACAATAGGTTTAAGCAAATGGTTGCTTTCCCCAGCAAAGTGCTTGTTATCGCCGATTATGACAAGTACCACTTTAAGGAAAAAATCCGGAGTTCCATCGACTTCGTCCTCTCCTGTGGGGATAATCCCTTTCATTTGTTCGAAGAGATCCACGAGCGGTTCAAGAAGCCTATCTTTGCTGTTAAAGGTAATCATGACTCAACCGCCCCTTTCCCCGACTTTGTGGAAGATGTCCACCACCGAATGGTTCAGCACAGGCGGTGGCTCATCGGGGGCTGGCAGGGAGTCCCCCATTATAAAACCACAGGACCTTACGAATGGGATGACATGAACGCTACCTTAGTGCTTAGCAAATTTCCCTATGTGGATATCTTTATCTGTCATGCCCCGGTGGCTAAGATGACCGACAAGGAAGACTATGCTCATATCGGAAGCGAGGCCATCCTGAAATATGTCAAGGAGAAACAGCCACGGTATGTCTATCACGGCCATGTCCATTCAAAGATAGGGACGATGATCGGGAAGACGGCGGTTGTCAGTGTATTCGGGGCGGAGGTCGTTACGCTGAGCTAGCCACTGTGTCGCATAACTAGGATTATGTCCACACGATAACTGCGTTCCAGAACAAATAATGAGATCAAATGAGAAAATATACCGTCATAAATAATGATGGCAAAAGAATTGCATTTTGTTCCCACTTTAGGTACAATTGTACTCAATATGAGTACAACATACCCAAACAATGCTGTTCTATCTACCCTTTTCGGGAAAACGAGACGATCAATACTCGCATTGCTCTACTCTCATCCCGACGAATCCTTCTATATGCGTCAGATTCTTCGCACTGCAGGGATCGCTCCTGGAGCCGGTCAAAGAGAACTCAACTTGCTAACAGAATCTGGAATTATCCGAAGAACGGTCAGCGGAAATCAAGTCTATTACCAAGCCAATCCCGAATGTCCTATTTTTTGGGAGCTCAAAAACATCATCACCAAGACAGTGGGCATCGCTGACATCATTCGTGCACAATTGGTACCAATAGAAGAACGGATCAATATTGCTCTCCTCTTCGGATCTGTAGTTCAGGGGAAAGAATCCAAGGATAGTGATATCGACATTCTCATCGTTGGCGATCTGACCTTTGCAGAAACTGTCGAAAAATTGGCTCCTGTTCAAAAAATACTCGGGAGGGAAATAAACCCGACGGTATTTAGCTCCGATGAATTCCGCGACAAGCTCAAGAAAGGCCATCATTTTCTCAATTCAGTCTTGAAAAGTGACCTTATATATTTGATCGGGGATGAAATTGAGCTTAAACGATTGGCTAAAAAACGGATGGCTGATTGAGCACAAAACTAGCCCACAAGAAATAGAGGACCTATTCCGCATCGTGGACCGTGATCTCAAAGATTGTGAAGTAGCCTATCTGAGTGCAGATTGGAGGTTAAATATCGCCTACAACGCATCTCTTCAATGTGCAAAAGCAGCTCTGGCAGTAGCCGGTTATCGTACTTCCCGGGAATCCCATCATTATCGACTGATTCATTCCCTCGCCTACACAATTCAAGCCGATGATAAACTGATTATCCAGTTTGACATGTTCAGAAAAAAACGAAATATCAGCGATTATTTGAGAGCCGGTGAAATATCAGACCTTGAAGTGAGAGAAATGATTGCCCTGGCAAAGAAATTAAGGCGCCGAGTGAAAGAGTGGATAAAGTCATAGTTGTACAGTATCACCTATTGATTAGCGTCGAGTTGAAAACTATCTTTTTGATATATCGTATAGATATTTTGCCCATTCATTTAATTTTTTTTATATGGTATGGTTATTAAAAATGAAAGGAAGGTTATCATGAGATGGAGATATTTTGCCTTTTGGGCAGTTGCTCTTTTTTTTCTTTCAATCGTCTGTTGTCCCACTTTCGCTAACTTGGAATCCGCGGCCATGTATTGCGGAGAGCCGGATGGGAAAATCGAGGATCCACATAACCAAATGCTCATGGAAAAGATCGCGAAGAGACTCGAGGAAAAACGCAGTGAACTGATCGCATTGTACCGTGATCTCCACAGCCACCCCGAAGTCTCGGGCAGAGAGGAGCGGACCGCCCGGATCATCTCCGAGCACCTCCGTGATCTTGGACTGAAGGTCGAGGCGGGAGTTGGAGGACATGGCGTTGTAGGCATTTTGAAGGGAGGAAAACCGGGGCCGGTAGTCGCCTATCGGGCGGACATGGATGCTGTTTTTTCCAACGATCCCGATCCGGTGTCATTCAAATCCGAAACGCCGGGCGTGCGTCACATCTGCGGACACGATCTGCATGTGACGGTTGCCTTGGGTATCGCAGAAGCACTGGTCTCGATCCGAGAGAATCTCCCAGGCACTGTCAAGTTCATATTCCAGCCTTCAGAGGAAAACGCAGAGGGCGCCAAGGCCATGATCGCTGATGGAGTTTTGGAGAAGCCTGCTCCTGAAGCCATACTGGCTGTCCACTGTGCTCCACTGGAAGTCGGCCAGATCGGGAGTGTCGAGGGCATGTTGCTTCCTGGATTGGACGTGATTCAGGTTACCATCGATGGGGAAGGTGATCTTAAAAAATCCGCCGGAGCGATCGCGGGAGTGATTGCGGGCGTAAGCACTGTGAGTTTTGCGGACATTCAAAAGTTGGAGTTTGGATCATCCTCTGGGCAGGAGAGTGTTCAGAATGATTTCATCTTCGCAGTTGTCGTGAGTTCTGAAAAAACGTCTGGAAAGAATCAGTGGACACTCAAAGCCATGGCCAGAACATCGAGTGAGGAGAATTCGGCAATAGCGAAGAAAAACATCCAGGCTGGAATAGAAAAACTGGATCTACCCGGCATTTCCACCAAGATCGATTATTCAAACGGAGTGGTACCGGCCGTGATGAATGACCCGGAACTTGTGCGCAGTGCCATGGGCTCCATTCGATCAGCGCATGGCGACGAGAGCCTTATCGTTGTCGAGCAGGTGCCGCCTTTCTTCGGCGAAGATTTTGCGTTCTACCTGCAGAAGATTCCTGGCGTGATGTATTGGCTTGGGGTATCGAACGAAAAAAAAGGAATCCTCGGTTTGCCTCACCACCCACGGTTCGCTGTCGACGAGGAGGCCATATTCGTGGGATCCAAAACGATGGCTGCGGTATTGTTGAACTATCTCGATACGATTAAATAATTGGCCTGTTCTGGATCCTTATCCTTTTGCTTTTCGGTGTTCCGACTCTTATTTTTTAATTTTCTAAACATCCTAAAAATTTTACTCCCAGTCATAAAAATGTAGCACCATTACAGCGTTATAGACATCACATTAACACTATGAAGTTGACATTAAATAAATAATCAGATTTAATAACAAACACTTACGGGATTAGCTTTTTCAAGAAATTGGAGGTAAGGGATGAAAAAACTATTCATGATTTTGCCAATGGTCGTTCTGCTTTGTTTTGCTTTTGGCTGCCAGCAGGGAGAAGAGGTGGCTGCTGAGCCCGCGGTGGATGTTAAGGCTGAAGATAGCTCATCGATTGTAGGCACATATATTTACGAGCTAGAAGACCAAGAAGGAATAGCAATATGGACAGAGACGCACTTCATTTATCTGCTCACTTCAAAAATGCGAATGCCCTTTAAAGATGAAGAACCAACAGAATCTGAAAAGGCAGCGGCATTCACGAGCCTGACTGCAGATGGGGGGACGTATACTTTTTCTGGACCATCAAGAATTACGGTTCATCGATTGTTTTCCTCCGATCCTAATCTGGTTGGAACTGAATTTATGTTCGATTTTGAGATTGATGGCGATTCGGCAAAATACTGGATAATTCAACCTGACGGCTCAAGGGGACCAGAGGGCAGGTCTCGTAAGATAAAATAAACGTTGCTGTCTTGATGGAATAATCCTAGACGGATTAATCGAAGTGACGTTTACAGTATTCTTAATAAGGAGGGATATTATGAAAGTAAAAATTTCTGATGTTTTAGCGGTCTGTTTCATCTTGGGTCTTTTGCCTTTGGCCGCGAATGGACAGGAGCCGGAGAAACGGTATCAGTTGTATTTGGTGGTCGATGAGCTGGTTAAACCATCCATGCAGCAAGAGTACTACGAAGCAGCGAAGAACTGGGTTGCCTTTATGAAAGATCACGAATTTCCCTATCCTTTCAATGCCTTTTGGACGGGAGATAATCACGTTTACTGGAGCATGCCGATACAGAGTTATGCAGATATCGACAAGATGATGGAGGCGTCCAATAAAATGATGGAGAAATCGCCAGACGACTTTAAAGCATTGCAAGACGCCTTTAAGGGAACACACGAAACTACTCGACTTTGTGTTTACGCATTGGACTATAAGTATTCGATGATCGCCGAAGAAGAAGAGGGTGAATCGGAAGAAGAAAATTTTGTCTTCTTCGACATTTACTATTTTGAACCCGGCCATGATGCTGAAATAGATAAAATATTTCAAGAATTTGAAGCCTTTATGGCAGATAAAGAGATCATCCAGAGCTGGTATGCTTATTGGGGAATGATGGGCACCGATAATCCGGTCCTTGTGTCGGCTGCAACCGCAAAGAACGCACGTGCATTTTACGAGGAGAATGCGAAAGCATGGAGCGCCTTGGGAAAGGAAGCCGGTAAGATCAAACAAAAGATGATGAAATATGTGACAAAACAAGAACAAAAAACGGCCTGGGCACAGAAGGAGCTATCATACACTCCCGCTAAAAAAGAAGAATAAGATTTTTGCTAGTGGGCTTCTCATAAGCCGCATAGAGAATGGAAAATTTGTGGAAGAAAGGGAGAAGTGGACGCGCTGGGTCTGATGATGCAACTCGGCATGGAGCTTAAGCCTAAAGAGATAGAGAAGTAATTTCCCGATTTCTCCGGCGGTTGATAAACAAGCTCCAATTATTCCTTACTCAATTTCATAAAATCCGCTAGGATTTTTTTCGTCACACGAACAACATAATTTGCATCGTCATTCATTTTATCTTTAATACTTTCCAGAATCGGCAGTGCTTTTTCATCCAAATAATCGATGGCGTTAATCGCTTGCAAGCGTATTTTTTCATCGGAATGATAAAGCATCTCATTCAACACGCGAAGCGATTCCTCAGGACTGTCGAATTTGCCGAGAATCTCGGCTGCAACAGCGCGGACAATGGGCGCCGGATCATCCAGTCTAGATCTCAACTTAAGAATTGCTGGATAGGTTTTTTCTCCAAGCACCAGGCATCCCACTGCAGCCCAATAACGGACTCCAGTGTCTTCATCCTCCAACATTTTGATCAATTTTGGAAGAAGC
>CP070750.1:1078215-1086187 GCA_020348385.1 Candidatus Aminicenantota bacterium
TTATGGTGATACTGGATCCTGGGCTCCCAGTGGTTGGTGACGACATGGATGTGATATCCAGATCAGGAAACAGTTCATCGCTTTCTATGGTTACAATCGCTGCGGCAGAACCGGGAACGAAGTAGGCAGGATCGGAGAGGATGGTCAGCGTAACTGTTTCATCACGTTCTATCAAAGCATCATCGATAGGCGTGATAAAAACGGAAGCGGTGTCAGAACCCGCTTGTATGACGATGCTCTCGCCAACTGGGTCGTAGTCGATTCCTGGAGTTGCCGTTCCGCTGATGCTGAACTTCACCTCCAACTCTTCATCCGTGCTACCAGTCCGGCTAATCGTGATAGCGCCAGTAGTGGGACCAGCTTCGGTTGCTACAGCATCAGTTGCAAGGATATTGAGTACGGGGAAATCTGGGCCCAGCAAAGCGATCTGAGCAGAGACAAAAAGGTCCAGACGGCCGGCTCCAGAATCATTGTCAAGACCAGGCTCTGCAAGATCCTTGGCCCCTGCGGTCAACGCTGTTTCCAAGTGGTCTACCGTCAAGGCAGGGTCTATGGACCGCAACACGGCAACAGCACCCGCGATATGTGGCGTGGCCATAGATGTTCCGCTCATGGTAGCATATCCCAACGGGTAAGCGGAGAGGATCCCCTCACCCGGCGCGCTCATGTCAGGTTTGATCGAGCCATCGCAAGGTGAAACGCCCCGTCCGCTGAACAAAGCGATCTCGTCAAACAAATCGGTTGCACCGACTGCAAAAGAAATTGGATAGGCCCCAGGGCTGCGCACACTTTCAGGATAGGGCCCATTATTCCCGGCAGCAAAGGCGGGAAAGATATCGGCAGCCCTCCAGGCTTGAATGTCAGCCAAAAATTCCGTTTCACATCCACTTTGTGTGAATGACCATGAGTTATTCACCACATCTGGTGCGTAATCGGGATTTCCTCCAGGAGCAAGAAACCATTCGAATATCTGATGTATAGCTGATGCCGTGGCAATCCCATCATCGTTCCAGGCCTTGGCAGCTATCCATGTTGCTCCAGGAGCCACGCCAATAGAAGAACCTCCTGCGTTACCGCCAACAGCCGTGCCGGCTGTGTGAGTTCCGTGCCCGTGGGGATCATACGGAACAGCGTGTTCATCGTAAGGATCGAACCAACTGATCTGATGGTCTCCCCTGTAGCGTGAGAAAAGATCCGGATGAGTCAAGTCTACCCCGGTGTCAAAAATCCCGACGATCGAACCCGCTCCATTATAGTCCGGATCAAGGGCCCAGACTTCCGGTGCTCGTATGAGTTCGATGTTCCATTCATGAGGAGGGGAAGGCTCGTTGGGTCCTGCAGGAAAAGGCGAAGGGAGAGGGATGATCGAGTCTAAGCGCACTTCCCACACTTCAGGCCTGGCAGCCAATTGGCGGATCAGAGGCTCTGTGGCCGTTACAGCCATTCCATTGAAAATCCAGAAAGGGATAATCCGCTTGACCGCCCCTCTTTTCTTTTGTGCTTTGAGAAACGTTCGGAGAGATCCTTGGCGTCGATCAGCCACATCCCGGAGAGCTTGAACAACCGCCTGCATCCTTTGCCTGCGGGTTCTGTCGGGCAATCTCGATAAAACGCTGTATAACTTTGCCTGCTCCTGTAGCTCGACGATAACCGCCAACTTTTCTCCCGGTGCAAGTTTCTGGAGTTTTTTCTCGAGAGCTGGGTGAATATCACCAGCCCAAGCATTTGTTATCACAAGGAAAATGAAAACCATTAAGATCGAGATAAATAGTTTTTTTCGCATCCTACCCCTCCCTGATTCTATGAACGCAGCACCAGAGGATCATCTTTTTTGAGATGAGAATTCCTGTGCTACTGTCCATGAAAGTAAACGCCTCCCTCCGGCTATCCCGCAGACCTGCTGCTTGAGGGATGGTAATTCAAAAAAGCAACTTTGTCAAGTTCGTCCCTGGGGTAGGTGGGATCCTAGCTTGATTTCCCTCCCTAGATCGTAAATTTCAAATCCATATGATATATTAGTATGGGATCAGATCAACAAAAACAAGGATTAAAACCATGGCAACTTCCCCAAAAAATACTTTGGATAAAGTCACCTGTTTAATCTTATGGGCTGTCTTTCTTTTTTTATCGATTGACCTCAGTTTTTCTCAAACAAACGACTACGTGTATCAAAATCCCAAGAAGTTGAACGATGGATGGGAAGTGTCCTCACTGAAGGATGAAGGCATTGATATTAGAGCGATCGAGGAAATATCCGGTTTAATCGCGGATATAGACAGCTACAATAATGTCCTCAGCATGCTTATCGCTAAAAATGAAAAGCTGGTCCACGAAGTGTATTCTCCTTACTGTCAACGCAACACTCTCCATTGGATGGCATCCATAACAAAAACGATCACGTCCACACTGATCGGGATCGCCATAGATCAGGGATTTATCGCAAGTGTCGATGCAAAACTTTTTGAGCTCCTTCCACAGTTCGCCGATAATTTTAGGGATCCCCAAAAAAAGAAAATCGCCCTCAAACATATCATGTCCATGACATCGGGAATCGACTGGAATGAACGGGGATCTTACAACAATCCCCGAAATTCGGAGTGGCAGATGGTGGAGTCAGAAGATTGGATGAGCTACGTTGTATCCCACCCGGTCAAGGATGAGCCTGGCAAAATATTCAACTACAACACAGGAGGCATTCACCTCCTTTCAGCGGTTATAAAAAGCGCAACAGGACTCTATGCCCATCAGTTCGCCGAAAAATACTTGCTCCACCCGATGGGTATTTATGCTTACCAATGGAATAAAGACCCGATGGGTTATCCCTGCACGGGCGGAACCGATGGAGGTTTGGGTCTACGAACCCGGGACATCGCCAAATTCGGGTGGTTGTTTTTGAAAGATGGCAAATGGAAGGGGAAACAAATCGTTTCCACAAAATGGGTGAAACAGGCACCGAAAATATCTCTGACCTCCCAGGGGAGAGGAAGAAACTACGGTTTCAATTGGATGACAGGATCGAGAAGTGCCAACGGAAAACGGTTTGATTACATTGCCTCGTTTGGTTATGGAGGACAGACCCTTTATATCGTGCCAGAATACGATCTGATTCTCGTCTTCACATGCGAACTTGCAGGAGAAAATTCCGGTGTCAACACGCTGGTCGAGCGGACTTTTAAGGCCATCATTCAGAATTAAGGTAATCATCGAAATGTTAGAACTTGGATTAACCATGTTCATCCAATGCAATATAGGTAGGCATAAATGCTGTTATTATTCATGGGTGGACGTCAACATGACCGCTTGTGATATTGAGGGGTGTGAAGTATCCAGCACGTTCAAAGCCTCCAGAGATAGGAAACTTTAAAAAACAACCCCCTCTTCATCTCCAAGAATTTGTTGCTTTCTCTGTATTCTCCATCAACCCACTGGATTTTTTCATACAGGGATCCATAACCTAGCTGAATAACGGTTCCCGGAATGTAGGTAAAAGAAGCCAGGAAATCCAAGAGCATTTCCTTTCTGTAGGAGTTGTATTCCACAATCCCACGAAAAAAGAGATATTTGTTGACTTGGTATGTGAGTTTATCGCGGATAATCGTATAATCATAGATCTTTTGGGAATCAGCTTTCCGGTAGAAATCCGCATACCTCAGGCTGAATTCATTTTTAAGCTTTTCGACAGGCTGGAAGGTCAGGTTGATAGACACGCTGCTTCCTTTTCCTGGATAGGGATCTTCGGAATAATATATGGCATTCCCTCTCATATAAATGGCCATAAAAAACAACTGCTTGGTAAACTGGCTTCTCATGGTGAAGGTTAATCCACTGGTGTCAAACTTCTGTGCAAGATAAGCTTCATTTGAATACTCATAAGAAAGAACGGTTCGGAGGTTCTTGAAAAGAAGAAGATTCAGAGAGAGCATATTCCTCATTTCGAAGAGGTTATCAAAGTGATCTTTCGCTTGTATCAAAGTCAAGATCGGGGATATTTTGCGGACGACACGGGTATCCGGGTAAAAATTCGGCTGGATGGCTCCAGCAACTCG
This sequence comes from Candidatus Aminicenantota bacterium, assembly GCA_020348385.1. Lineage (GTDB taxonomy): Bacteria > Acidobacteriota > Aminicenantia > Aminicenantales > Aminicenantaceae. The sequence continues at coordinate 1,082,262 of CP070750.1, forward strand.
CGTGATTCCCCTCCTCGTGAGATATCCCACCTGTGTGTCAAAATCTTTGGATAAGCTCTGGATCGTAAAGTTGATCCTCAGCTTTCGTGTATCATAACTATAATCCAAACAAAAAGCATTCCCGGACTTCCTTTCAGTTTGCACATCCGGTTTCGTCTCGGAATAAAACAGATGGAATCCCAGCATGCTGGATTGGGTGAGTCTGATCAGACCATCCGGCCCGATAACACGATTGTACCTGTCCTTTAGCTCTCTTCCTGTGTAGAATACTCCGATATAGCTATCCTGTCGAAGGGAACGCTTATATCGAAGAATCGGGAACAATGCGTACTTGCCGGTCTGGTCGACTTCATCTTCAAAACGAGGAGATTCATCCAGCGCAAGGATAGAGGCGATGGTATTGTTTTTGCCGAGTTTCCCTGTAAGCTTCAATCCACCAATCGGATCGATAATGGCCCGAGTGTGAACAATGGCGGGAAGAAGATCCGTCGCTCCAGCAAAATTAAAAAATTCATGCCCCTCAATAAAAAAAGGTCTCTTTTCCACAAAAAATAGATCGTAGCGGAGATTGATATCTACCTGGCCTGCGTCGGACTCCACCTGACTGAAATCAGGATTAAATGTCGCCTCCAGGATCAGGTCTGATGTGAATCCGTATTTTGAAGTCAGACTGAAATCCCGTAGCGCTTTCTCCCGCTGCAGCATGCCCTCTTCTAGAGTCTGTTTTTGATTATAGGTAAATGCAGGAAGAAGCTCGAAGAGCCTATATTGTCTTAGATCATGATAGACCATTGGCTTCATCTGTGTGAGAAAAGCATATCCCTTCTTGGGATCAAGCGGAGGATACATTCCCTGTTCCGATCGCCGACTGATCCTTCGCTCGAAAAGAACACCCATTTCTACTATCTTTTTATTGGCAAAACGGATGCTCTTTAGAGGGATATGGACCTCAACTAAGTACCCTTCCTCATTAATCCTGCCGGCACTGTACCAAACCAAATCGGTACTTTGATCTTCTTTTCCCCCAGCATAAGTGCTGTCGCTCTGGATGCCTAGCGGATTGATATAAAAGGCATACAGCGCCTGCTGGTCGTTGAACGAATCCAGATTGATGCAGACCCAGTCGTCGGGGCGGATAGTATCTCTGCTGGATATAGCGGCTTTGATTTTATCAGGCATGCTGTCAAAACATCTAAAGGCAAAGTAAAGGTTTTCCCTGTCGTATGCCATGTAAATGATGGTTTTCTCCGCCATATTGTGGCCGAAATCAGGCAGGAAAGTCCTGAGCCCCGTTATGGACGGTGCTTCCTGCCAAACAGGATCATCCAGATAGCCATCGATTTTAGGTGGCGTATTCGTCCTCAAAGGCCGGAGAGGCTCAACGGCAAAAAGGCACCCCGCGCTTGCAGCTAAAAAAAAGACTACGACAACCGGGGTCATCCATCTACTATCTTTCAATCTTCCTTCCTTTATGGGAAGGAAGCAATCTATAATTTTACTAGTAGAAATGCAACCACTCAGATTAAATTATCTCGACCTTAGCCCCATGATGACACCTTTTTTTGTTAACTTCGCGATAAAGAATGTCTATAATGAGCCCTCAGGAGAGGATGTCATGACGAATTGGAAAAAAATCCGAAAAGATTTCCCGATCACAAAAAAAGGCGTCTACTTTCAAAGCGCTGCCATGTCCCCTATCCCAACGCCGGTTTTCGCGGCCATTGTCAAGAACTACCGGAAAATCCATCAGCAAGGCGATGTACTCTGGACCGAAGACTCGAAGAAGTATCGGAAGCTTTGCGGGGATATCGCCGCCCTGATAAACACCGAATCAGATAATGTTTGTTTTGTGCAGAATACCTCCACGGCTATGTCTCTTATTGCTCTCTCATTCGAAAATAAAATCAAAACTCCGTATAACGTTGTATCGACCGAAGACGAATTCCCCGCCTCGACGATTGGCTTCGAATACCGGGAAATCCCCATGCGGTACGTCCCGCCCAAAAACTCCCGCTACCCCATCGATTCGATCCTTGAGCAAACAGATGGACAAACCGCTGCGGTGGTAACGTCCTATGTGCAATATGCCACCGGTTTCCGACAGGATCTACAAAATCTCGGCAAAGCCCTCCAAGAGAGAGGAATTCTATTCATCGTGAATGCCACCCAAGCTTTTCCCTTCTATCCTGTTGATATCCAGGCCATGCACATCGACGCTCTCACCTGCTCCCTCCATAAATGGGGGATGACCGGACATGTCGGCTCTATTTTCTTCACAACCCCTGAGTTCCGGGAGAGATTTTCGGCGCCATGGATAGGGTGGCTATCGTTGGATGCAGGGAAATATATGATCCACACGGCCAAAAATGCACCTTTTAGCGTCCATGACTCGGCGCGCCGGTTTGAGTTCGGGACTCAAAATTTACAGACTATCCTCGCTTTTCAGGACGCTCTTGATTATCTCAAAGCCATAGGTTTTGAAAACATTCGGAAACGAATCCTCGAGCTGACAGACTATCTCATACAGGGACTAAAAAAACAGGGAGTTACTATTGTTTCTCCAACAGATAAACCCGAAGAGCGATCCCCCTTAGTCTCCTTCAGTTTGGGGGAAAGGAACAAAGAATGTATCAAAAGGCTGACAAAAGAATCAATCTCCGTCTCTCCAAGGGCTGGATTTATCCGTGTATCCATCAACATCTTCAACAACTTCGTAGACATCGATAAGCTGCTATCGGTCCTTCAATCAGTACTTTAAGGCATATTGACAAACACAGACCGATCCAGCTGGAAGGTCCCTCTCTATTTTAGTGTTACGCAAGCTAGATAATCCTTCGCATAAAAGGAGGCAGATTATCCTTGTCGCTGAAAGTAATAGCTAGGATATCGGGAAGAGCTTTAGTTTTGATCAGAGATTTCCCCTTATGGTCATCCTGCCTGACGTTAACAACAAGGGAAAGGGAAAAAGAAAAATCTACCTGTCCGCCAGAATCAAGTTGACCAACAAAGGAACCATAGAAATGGAATCATATAGTTGGCCTCCTAAATCATTGTGAGGGGGATCGGCCCAGAAAAAATAGCCGATAAACGTTTTTAGGGAGTTGATCCGTATTAAGAGTGAAATTCCATACAAAATGACCATTCTGAAGCTCAAAAGGGAAATTTGTATTATCGTGGCTAGTTCGGTTTTTATTTTGTCTGCTTCTTTTCCATTTGCTCGATCGCATGAGATCTCCCAAAGCCAAAGACTTCCTCAGCACGATGCGGCTGCCATCATCAAACTTGTGACAGTCCGCATCCTGGATCAAAAGGGGCAACCTGTGACTGACCTAAAAAAGGAAGATTTCGTTTTGTACGACAACGGAATAAAGCAAGATATAACAGAATTCGAGATACACACTTTGAGCTTAGAAGGGATGAAAGTTCGCCCATCAGGAGAGACAAACGACTTGGTCGAATCAAAGAGAGGAATGAATCGGAGGCTGCTCATCTTCCTCGATATCCTAGGAAGCGATATCAACGGAATGGACAATGCCAAAGAAGCAGCACTTCATTTTGTGGATACAAAACTACGGCCCGGAGATGAAGTCGGGATCTTGGGCTTTTCGCCAACAAGAGGATTCCTCCTCCAGGAGTATTTGACAACAGATCATGAGAGGATCCGTAGTGTTATAAAAAAGACAAAGGACATCGAGGTAAATCCGAGTGCGGGTTTTGTTTCAAGTGCAGGAGGAGATGACAGCTTGAGAGATAGATCAGATCGTTCTGGGGGTATGAGATCAAGTGGAAGTTCAGGGTCCAAGGCAAGCTCAAGCGGGGGAGCGAGTCCTTTGTTCCCCCTTCCAAGGTCAAAATTTTCATACTCCTGTTCAACGAAGACCAAAAGATGGTAAAGGAAATGAATGGAGAAATCGATTTTTCTCCAT
>CP070750.1:1086287-1094149 GCA_020348385.1 Candidatus Aminicenantota bacterium
ACCTGACGGGGAGTGGATTGCTTGTGTGTCGAATCGAACTGGCAGGGATGATTTCAACGCCAACAACGACATATGCCTTCTTTCAACGGAAGGAAAAGAAATGATCCAACTCACTCACACCATTGGCCCTGAATACAAACCTCTCTGGTCTCCAGATGGTTCGATGGTTCTTTACCTTGGCCGCGTGCGGGATCACAGATGCAAAGAGAGCGATGCCGAACTCCCCAAAATTTATGTTATCTCAGGTAAAGGTGGGAATCCAGTTGATCTCACCGCTCCTCTCGACCGCTGGAGCATGTCTCCGGACTGGTCCGATGATAGCCAAAGAATCTATTTCACTGCTCAGAACTCAGGCAAGGTCGGTCTTTATGTGGTGCCCAAAGAAGGGGGGAAAGTGGATCTCCTCTTCGAAGAAAAAGGGCAGGTCTTGGATTTCTGTATAGGAAAGTCAGGAGAAAAGTTCATTGTGCATACGGACTTTACCCATCCTGCAGAGATCTATCGTATCGATGAAAAGGGAAGCATTAAAATGACCTCTTTTCATCAAGATCTAGTCGATGAAGTGGAAATTGTGGAGAGTGAACATTTCTCTTTTCCAAGCTTCGATGGCCTGACTATTGAGGGATGGCTCATGAAGCCATATGGTTTCAAGGAGGAAAAGAAATATCCCCTGATTCACGCCATTCATGGTGGTCCACACGGACAGTATGGTTATAACCTCTCCCGGACGGCCATGTACCAGTTTCTAGCGGCCAAAGGTTATGCCGTCATGTTTATAAACTACAGGGGTAGCTCTGGCCGAGGGCAAGAGTTTTCGGACTTAATCGTAGGCGACCTGTGTGGCAATGAATACAAGGACCTGATGGTAGGTCTAGACTATGTCCTCGAGAATTATTCCTTTATTGACCCGGAAAGACTTGGGGTGACAGGTGGAAGCTACGGCGGCTACCTAACGAACTGGGCCATCACACACACGGACCGCTACAAAGCTGCGATTCCTGTGGCCTGCATCAGCGATATCCTCACCGATTGGGCTAATGACTCCAATCCCCTCTGGTTTGAAAGCGACGGCGGGTTCATGCCCATCGATAATTTTGAGAAAGCCTGGGATCTGTCTCCCATCAAGTATGTAAAATATTGCAAAACACCCACTCTCTTCATACATGGGGCTTGGGATTTCTGCACCAACCTCAACCAGCCAGAGACCATGTTCACAGCCCTGAAGAAGCTGGGAGTGGAAACCGTACTGGCGATCTATCCCAATGAAGGTCACGGTATCAATCGCTACCCCAGCCATGTTCACGATTATTATCTCCGGTCGCTTGCTTGGTTTGATAGATATCTCAAATAGACAGCGGATGATGGATTTGTTCAGCATCGAAATCTGATACAAACCGAAAGAGGCAGCCGTGGTTATTAAGGAGATAGAGAAGGGAGGTTAATCATGAAAAGAAAAATCGAGATATCAGGAATCGTCTTTTTAATGTTTGTCATTATGCTTTTTATTGGCAAAAAAACATCTGTTTCATCAACGCTAACTTTTGATGATCGATCATCAGGGGAAAAGTGTAATGTGTTCATGGTTGGAAAATTGGCCACAATTGATGGTTCTGTGATCAACACCCAGACAGCGGGAACCACTAGGGCATGGTTTCATCCGCCGGCTGATCATGAGGCAGAGGCCAAACGTCTTCTCAAATGTTATAACGAGTATGACAGAAGTTTCATGGGTGAGGCTTATAGTCCTCCAGTCAGGGCAGGCCGGACCATAGAGATTCCAGAAATCAGACATACATTCGCTTATATCGAGGGTGACTGGTGGCCTTTTATGAACGAGCATCAGGTTTCTATCGGGGAAACGACGCTGGGTGGTCTAAAAAAAGAGCTTTTTCCTTCAAATAACTCTGACGCCCTTCTCAGGGTTACCGATGTGACAAGAGTAGCAGTTGAAAGAGCCAAAACTGCTCGAGACGCCATCCGAATCATGGCATCGTTGATGGAAGAATATGGCTTTAATCCTTGGGGGCCGAATTCTGGGGAATTTATTTCTGTCGCTGATAGAGATGAGGTATGGGCTTGGGAAGTCATTCCAGTAGGAGCGGATTGGAAAAAGAGTTCCGGAGAGCCGGGTGCGGCCTGGTGTGCCATGCGGATTCCAGATGATATGTTTGCACCAAGCTGTAATGAGAGCATCATAGGCGAGATTGACCTTGACGATAAAGAAAATTTCATGGCCTCCTCAAATGCGAAATCCTTAGCTGTCAAATATGGTTTTTGGGAACCCAGGAGTGACAAGCCGTTCCGTTGGGATGTAGCTTATTGGGGAAAAAAGGCCAATAGCCTTCGCACATGGCGAGCTCTTAGTTTGATTGCACCCTCTCTCAGCCTCAAACCTGGCAATGAAGAATATCCTATTCCTGTTAGGCCCGACAAAAAGATCTCCATCTTGGATATCAGAAGGCTTTACGAAGATTTTTATCAAGGGACAGAATATGATCGAACTAAAGGACTAGCAGCAGGTCCCTTTGGCTGCCCATGGTGGCCCAAAGGAACACCTGACATGCCAATCACAATACCGGATGCAACCGGGCCCTCTATCGTTATCCTCCAAGGTAGAAACTGGCTTCCCGACCCTCTAGGAGGAATCATGTGGGTGGGACTCGGAGGTTGGGGTGATGCCTGTGTCTATGTTCCCTTTTATGCAGGAATGACTAAACTGCCAAAAGCCTATACTACCGGAGTGAAGACAAAATTTTGCTGGGACTCAGCTTACTGGATATTTAACATGTTGGCCAACTGGGCTCGTCTCCATTATGCTCGCATGATAGGGGAGATCAAAAACGTCCAGCACGTATTAGAAACCAGTGCTCTTAACAAACTGGGGGGCATTGATGATGAAGCCTACTCTCTTTATCGAGAAGATCCTGCTTTGGCCTCCGAATTTCTCAATGAAACATGCATAAGACATGCTGAAGAAGTCCTTGACAAATGGCGGGAATTAGCAGCATTTTTGATCGCTTGGTATTCCCATAATTCTTGGTTTGGCGATCAGGTTGAGGCTCCTGCCTGGTGGCGTGAGGTTCTTCAGAAGGATAAAAATTAAGCCAAGGCAAGGCGAACAATCACATTTTATACGGCAATCTATTTGAATTGTTTCCTATGAATGTTTGAAAGATTGATAATGTTTTTTGGGTGAGCTAGAATGAAAAGAGCGGAATGAGTATGAAGATCCTTAAAATCTGTGTCCTTATATGGTTGATGTTTTGTGTATCCGGAGGACTTGGACAAAATGCTACACAGGAGGCAAAAAAAGAACCGCTAAGCGAGTGGTCCAAACAGTGGCTAGAAGAAGTCGTTCCCTACATCATCACAGACGCCGAAAAAAGCGTGTTTCTCAGCCTCCCGAATGAGGAGGAGAGGGGAAGGTTCATCCAATTATTTTGGGAAAAAAAGGACCCTGATCCCAGCACGACCGAGAATGAATTCAAGATTGCCTACTACAAAAGGATCGCAATCGCAAACAAACTTTTCGGCTTCAGCAAAAAGGATGGGTGGCGTACGGATAGGGGGAAAATTTTTATTCTTTTGGGTCCACCGCAGGAAATTCAGCGGGACTTTACTCCTACTGGGTCCAGCTTTGCTGTATACCATGGCACACGAGAAACCTGGAACTATTGGGGCATAGAAAATCCGCGCCTTCCGTATAACCTGGAAATAGTTTTTGTAGACAGGTTCGGCTTAGGAGATTATGTTCTGCAGGAAAGCCTTTCCATGGGGCAATATGGACGATCAGCCTATGATATCAATTCGCTACATTATCATTTCAACCGTCTGGAAATCCTCGCAGAGGCCATGAAAAATCCATTTGAAAACCAGCTAAAGCTTGAAGGAATCGTCACCACTGAAGTCACATACGATCTTATCCCGGTAAAGTCGGATATTTTTCGCCTGAAGGGAAAAGCCCAAAACACCTATTCCCCTATTGTCTTGAAACTGCCCTATGCCAGTCTGAGTCCAAAAATTATCGAAGATAAAGCCTACTATTCGCTAAATTTTCTGGTCAATGTATCTGATCAGGAGGGGGAAGTCATTCTCCAAAAAAGCAAAGATATCAATTTTAGCTTCAGCCCAGAAGAATTGCCATCGATCCAGACGGGTATCTATAGCTTTCAAACAGGGCTTTTTCTCGCGCAGGGGGATTATGGACTCCAACTTTTCATCTTGGACAATTTCAGTGGAAAAATTGGGAGAGTCAGCCAAAATCTATCTGTTCAAAATTTTTCCGAGGAAGGACTGGCCGTAAGTGATATCATCCTCTCGCCCGAAGCCTTTAAGACGGAAAAAAACCTTCCCCAGATCAAGATTTTTATAGAATCAAGCGATACATTCCAAACCGACGGGGAGATGCATATTTATTTCGAGATTTACAATCTAACTCTAAGCCAGACTTCTGGGACAAATCGGTTTCAAGTGGAATATCTCATCCTTCAAAACGAAAAAGAGCTTGTTCGAGTCCCACATACCAGAATCGAGCCATCTCAACAAAAAGATTGTCAGGTCCAGACATCCCTAGTGATAAAGAATTTTAAGCCAGGTGTTTATGTCCTTAAGATCAGGGTCACGGATGAAAACGCAGCATCATTAGTGACAGGGCAGACTTCGTTCAGAGTCGTCGAGTCGAGGTGAAATTCACTAAAAGGAGGTATCATGTGGTTTGTTGTTAAACGACATCCTTTTGTCTGGAGTATGATATTTTTTTCAGCTTTTTTTGTTCTGCCACTTGATAATTTGGCCCAACAAACTGTTGTGGAAGGGGTAGTTGTTGATAGAGAAGAAAATCCTTTGAAAAATGTGAAAATCACTTTCACCGATAGAGACCGAGGCACAAAATTCACGTTGAAATCCAACAAACAAGGAAAATTCATGAAGGTAGGAATTCCTCCTTCCCTTTATGTAATATCTGTACAGTTGGAAGGATATTTTGCTTTGGAGAGCGAATTTAAAGTGGATTTTGGAAGGAACAGCGGTGTTAAGCTTGTCATGGAGAAAATCCCTCCAAAAATCGAACGAGACCCTAATCTCACCGAAGGAGCTCAATTGTTCCAACAGGGAAAGTATGAGGAAGCCACAGCCCTTTTCCAAAAAGCTATCGAAAAAGATCCTGATAACGTCGATGCTCACTACAATCTAGCCCTCAGCTTGTTGCGCTCTGGAAAGCAGGAAGAGGCCATAGCTCTCCTAGAAAAGGTCAAAGAGATGAAACCCGATATGGTGGAGACATATCTAGCTCTTGGAGAATGCTATTTTAACAAAAGCGAGAATGACAAAGCCGTATCTTATTTTGAAAAAGCTTTAGAGATAGAGCCAAACAATGCTGAGGTCTATTACAACCTTGGAATCATTCACTACAAAAACGACCGCACTGACGACGCGGTCAAGAACTTCATTACCTCGAAAAGCCTGGACCCGAAGTTTGCTCCAACATATTATCAGCTTGGACTGGCTTACGTAAAAAAGGGCGAAATAAATAAAGCGATCCAAAACCTGGAAATGTTTCTTGAGAAGGACCCAGATTCTCCTCAAGCATCCCAAGTCAGGATTATTCTTGATAGTCTAAAAAAACAGATTTAATGGATTCGGTCCGCTTTCTTATCAGTAGAGTTTTTTCTCTTTAAGAACCTGGATGATGTTTGGTTGTTTCATCAGGGTTTCGATTTCTTCTATTTCCCTTGGCATGCCAGCAGTGAGGTTTTCACATCCGTCTTTTGTGATCAGTACGGTGTCTTCAACTCTTACCCCGAGATTTTCATCAGGGAATACGGCGAGGATGTCGCAGGCAAAGACCATGCCAGACCTTAATGGTACTCCCCTTGGTCCGCCTCCCACATCATGCACAGCCATACCTACATAATGACTGCAGCCTCCGCCGCGGCGGGTCATGATTTTAAAGGCATCCTTGGAAAGGTCATAACCCTTCCTTTCAAGATAATCTTTGACCCTTTCATTGACCTCCTCACAGGTGATTCCCGGCCTGTAAAAGGACATACAAGCCTTTTCGACCTCATTACAGGCCTCATAAATCTCCCGTTGTCGGTTCGTGAATTTGCCGTTCGCAGGATAAGAAGCGGAGATATCTACATCGTAGTAGCCAACGTCTGGACCGGCGTCAACGACTAGAAAATCGCCATCCTGTAGCAGCCTGTTATGTTTATAATAATGGAGATAGGGGTGATTTTCCTCGCTACTGATGATGACGTTATAAGCCAGATCCTGAACGCCCTCTTTCTTGCATATGTATTCGAAGAGAGCAGCCAGCTCATACTCGTACACACCGGGCCTGGTGGCTTTCATCATTTCGATATGGGCTTTAACACCGATTCGGCCGGCCTTCCGCATCAAATCTATTTCTGCAGGGGATTTGATCACACGCAGTTCTTCGACCAACGATGAGCAGTCTTTCACCAAAATCCGGGGAAATTTTTCCCTGAGCAGTTTGACAAATTGCTGCTCTCGGGTGAGTCGTCCATCCCAAACATTGAACAGGATGTTTCTCTGAAGGACCCTCAATTTTTCGTTCGCACATTCCCGCATCAGTTCTTCGGGCTTGAATGAAGTGTAAAGGACTTCGATCTGGGAAGTGAGCCTGGATAGATAGGATGTGAATTGTTCTTTAGGATAGTATTTTTCGATACCCGTGTGATCCACAGTGTTTCTCACCATTTCAACGCTGATGTTTTCACTGCGGGCCTGTCTCTCCGAGATTGTGAAGAACAAAACACTCTCTTTGTTTTTCCCGTCGATGACGAGAATGGAATCGGGGATCTCAACTCCGGAAAAATACATGAAATCATTGTTTTGAAAATAGGGATTATATCCGATGATATCTTGTGCGCCTAGAACGATGGCTGCGCCATTTGGAATCATCTCCATCAGCCGGGATCTTCGGGCCGCATATTCCGATTTTTCGAAGATGAGATCAGCGTAGAGCCCGGACGATAGGCATACCGCTAGGAAAATGAGAAAACAATATTTGGATAGAGAATATCTCATGCCGTTCCTCCTTTGAGAAAATTGACGGTTTGACGAGTTCATTATAATCCTTCTTTCCGGTTTCGAGAAGACGAGATTTGGCTTAATGCGGAAGAGGAGCTGGCGACAGGTTTTTCTTCAAATATTTTGTGAGCAGACTGTAAAGATGAAGAGAGGTATTTTTCCCCTCACGAATACCGTGGGAGCGATTTGGATAAGACATCATAGTAAAAAATTTGTTGTGTTTGATCAGCTCATTGATGAGCATTTCTGTATTCTGGTAATGGACGTTGTCATCTCCTGTGCCGTGGACAAGAAGCAAATTTCCTTTCAACTGATGAGCGAATGTCACTGGCGAGCCCTTTTCGTACCCATCGGCGTTATCTTGGGGCAGGCCCATGTACCGCTCCTGGTAAATGGAGTTGTAGAGCCGCTGATTCGTAACAGGTGCCACCGACATCCCTGTCTTGTACAGATCGGGGTACCTGAACATCGCATTCAGGGTCATGGCGCCCCCTCCGCTCCGTCCCCAGATGCCGATACGGTCGGGATCCACATAATCCCGGCTGGCGATGATGGCACGCACAGCTGCTGCTTGGTCTGACGAGGCTAGGATACCCACTTGGCGGTAGATGATTTTCCGCCACGCACGGCCCCGAGGCACCCTGGTACCGCGGTTATCCACACTCATCACGATGTAGCCATGCTGATTCAGCATGAGATGCCAAAGATATCGATTCCCGCCCCAGCTATCCCTGACAGTGGAACCCCAAGGCTCGCCATACACATAAAACAGAACCGGATATTTCTTCCGAGGATCAAAATCCGGTGGC
>CP070750.1:1094249-1102088 GCA_020348385.1 Candidatus Aminicenantota bacterium
TTGCAAAAGCCAATCCCACTATGAATGATCGGTATTGAGGTTATGAATAAGCATTTCTCTTGCGTTTTTGAGAGCTGTGTCAGTGACACGACTTCCGGTCAAGAGTCTCGCTATTTCTTGAACCCTTTCCTCAAATGATAACTCCTTCACGATCGTGAAAGTCCTGTCTTTTTTAACTTGTTTATCGATTCTGTAATGATGGGCGGCGAAGGATGCGATTTGAGGCAAATGTGTGATGCAGATCACTTGATGATGATCGGCCAGGTTTTGCAGTTTTTGAGCGACAAATTCGGCTGTTTTTCCACCGATACCGGCATCGATTTCGTCGAAAATGAGCGTCTTCAAGCTTTCTGTTTCCTTCCCAATGGATTTTAGTGCCAACATGATGCGAGAGAGCTCTCCTCCGGATGCAATTTTTCGCAAAGGCCTCAACTCTTCCCCAGGATTGGGGCTAATCAGGAATTCCACTTCTTCTGTCCCACTGTCCTTTATTTTTTCCATGTGTTCCGTTTCCAGCAAAATCGTTTTTATATCGATCTTGAATCGAGCTCTTTTCATTCCCAATAGACATATTTCTTTTTTCACGGCTTTTTCAAGAATAAGGGCGCTTTCCCTTCTTTTCTCTGCAAGTTTTTCTGTCAGAGACCTAAGGTCTGAAAATTTGTCTGCGATTTCTTTTTCTAAATCAGCCATTGTTTCATGACTTCGACTGAGCTCCTCAAATTCTTGTTTGGATTTTTCCAGATAGCTGAGGATTTCCAGTATTGAGTTGCCATACTTCCTTTTTAATCCTTCAATTTGGCTTAAGCGACTTTCCAGTTTTTCCAACTTGTCGGGTGCGGACGTTTGTTTTTCCTTGAATTTGAGAAGCGAATCCGTAAGATCCTCGATGATAATAGCCAATTCACGGATGGCCTCTTCTGTGGGTTTGAAGGATTTCTCATACCTGGATAGCTCCTGTGTTATTGCCTGGAGTTTGGACAAAAGCGATGAAGCCGAATGCTCCTGTTGGTAAGAAATCTTCAACGCCTCGTCGATTAATAGGCTGATTTTTTCCGCGTTTTTCAGAATGTTCCTGTCCTGGCGAATGGCCTGCTCTTCATCGGGTTGAAGTTCTGCTTTTTGGATTTCCGTGATTTGATAGTTCAGGAAATCCAGGCGCTGTTCCCGTTCTTTTTGTTTGGATTCCAGGTCTCTTTTTTTTCGGGCTTTTTTCCTAAGCTCTTGAGCCTTATCAGCAACTTTCTTTCTGAGTGAAAAGGCATGAGCATAATAATCGAGATAATCAAGCTGATTTTCGACATGCCGGAGGAAAGCGTGATCATTTTGGCCATAAATATCGACGAGGTCATCTCGGAGAGATTTGAGTGTTTTTAGCGGAACTAACACACCGTCGACGTACCCTTTGCCTGTTCCTTGTTCCACAATTTTTCTCTGAACAAAAATTTCATTTTCTGGGTCGGAGGGAGATCGGAAAATGGCTTCTATTGTCGTTTCTTTTTTTCCGGTCCGAATCATATCCGAAGAACCTTTTTCTCCCAAAACCAATCGGATGCCATCGATAATGATGGATTTTCCTGCTCCCGTTTCTCCCGTCATGATGGAGAATCCCTTTTTCAGATTGAATTCCACCTCTTCGATAGTGGCCAAATTTGTAATACGAAAGGACTTGATCACTTTGATGTAATTAACTTTATCGGCACTAAGGCCTTCTCCAAGTTGATCCGACCGTAGCCTATAAATTCATCCTTTCCCGGATATTCACTCACATTCAGGTCATCAGCTGAGTACCGGATAATATCCATGATTTCATCGGGCTCAAGCCAGGGTTTGATACTCATGATCAGGGCGACACATCCAGAAACGATAGCTGCCGATGCAGAAGTTCCATCCCCCCAACCGTAAGGATCCAAAGTATAATCATCCAAATAAAGCTCTTCTAACCAGGTGGGAACAAGACTCCAGATTGTTGCTCCTGGAGCTGCCACATCAACCTCTGGCCCAAAATTCGACCAGGCAGGTCTGGAATCGTTGTAATCTGTGGCTGCCACTGCAATGCAGTATTCATCATAGGCTGCTGGATACAAAACGCTAGATCCTTCGTTTCCCGCCGCAGCGACCACAACGAGTCCTTTGGACTTAGCATAGCTTAGGGCTTCTTCTAGGGAGGGGACTTCTTCATTTGGCCCAAGAGAAAATCCCAGGCTCATGGATATCACATCGGCACCATTATCAGCAGCATATCTGATCGCTTCAACAAGCCAGCTGACATAACCAGTCCCATCGGATTCCACGGCTTTTAGGGGCAAAATTTGTGAATGCCAGCTCACTCCGGCTATGCCTTCCCCATTATTGCTTTTAGCCGCAATAAGACCAGATACGAAAGTGCCATGTCCGTGATCATCTGATGGATCATTGTCTCCGTTCACAAAATCATAGCCATTGGGTGATATCTTCTCTACTTCATCTGTGTTTGCTAGATCGGGATGCTCGAAATCGATGCCTGAGTCGATCACGGCTATGACAACCTGCTCGTCTCCCTTTGTTTCTTCCCAGGCTTCGAGGGCTTTGATGTCGGCCCTGTTTTTTCCCCGGAGGCCAAATATGTGAAATTCTTGGCCTTCATTGTAAAGGTAGTATTGACGAAAGAATAAGTTATCCCTGGGTTTGGGCACCGCTGTTACGAAAGTCTTGTAATCGGGGGAAACATGAGCCACATCTGGGTTCAGCCTCAAAGCATAAACCGTTTCTTCAACGGTAGAATTGGCTGGGATCTCGAGCAAATATGTATCGAGCTTAGGGATTCGTTTGATTTCTTTTGCCTGGTAGGCATTTATTGTTGTTTCGATGGTTTGCGTCGACAGTGTCGGATTGAATTTAACGAGAACTCGATCAGGGGCATAATGCCTTTCTCCTATTATGTGTGGCTGCCCGTTGTTAAACGGATATATCTGGTAGCGATGCATCCGTATGTGGTCAGGTTTCTGTTTCCGAAATCGGGGAAAATCAAAGCTGGATGATAAGAAAAAGATGAAGAGGATCGAAACAAGCAAAGCAATTTTAGACTTTTTCATCGGTTCCTCCGGTTAGAACGAAAAGGCTGCAATCGCCACAAATCCCAAGTCCATCCCATCACTGTACGGCAATACATGCACTTCCCCTGTCAGAAAGAAATAATCACTAAGGGTGAGGATGGTTCCGATTGTGATGTCAATCAGGCTTTTGGGCAGGAGCTCTTTTTCTTCGGTTCCTTCCAAAGTCTGAATGGTCTGTTTCATCTCAAATCGTCCCCAAAGCTTATTGTAGTAAACGGCCAGATAAGAAGAGAGGGACTCTAGACCTGAAAATTTGATATATGGACCGGCATAAGCCCTCCTCCATGTCGGCTTTCCTGTCGCTGTTCCGGTGACATTGAGCCCCAGAACATTCCATGTTTTTTCTTTGCCCATGTGATAAAGGAATTGACCAGAGAGGCCAAATTCGAAGCTGCTGACATGAAAAAGTGATTTTCTTATTTCTGCACCGAAGATATATCCCCCTATATAGCCAGCATCCAACTCGACTGAAAATGGCAATTGCCGGAAAATCAAAGCATCATAATCGGACAAAACGTATCCGGCCAATCCAGAAATGGAAAATCCTTCGTTTATTTCAATTTCCAAGTTCAAGGCGAATAGAGTGGCTTTTAAATCTGTGGTGTACTTCTCGTCGTCCCATGTCATTGTTCGATTGAAGTATTCGAATTGCGCCCCAGGTTTTATCCTCAGCCCGCTGGAGAAGGATACATCCTGCTGTTGAGGAAAAGATTCATTGGGAAGACATAAGCAAAACAGGGCTGCAAGGATAAACGTGAAATATTTTTTCATTGGATTTCTACTCCTTTGTTGAAAAGGTTCTATTTTTCTATTTCCTTCATTCTTTCCTGTGCTTTTTTGGCAAATTTGCTTTGAGGATAGTCGGATATCAATTTTGTGTAATAAGGCACACTTTCTTCTGTTTGAGCCATCTTGTAGTAGGATTCTCCAAGAACAAAAAAGACCTCATCCAATCCTGAAAAGGTTGGATAATTAGAAAGAATATCCTTTAGTCTGTTCACGGAGGCAGGATAGGCTCTTCTTTTGAAATAGAGTTTCCCGATGCTCAACGTATGTGCGGCCAAGTACTCTTCACATATCTTGACTTTTTCCCTTGCCTCCTTTGTCTCATCACTCAAAGGGTAGTCAGTTATGAGACGTTTGAATTCTATGAGGGCTTGTTCGGTTTTTGTTTGATCGCGTCCTGGTTTGAGCGTTTTCTTAAAAAAAGACAAGGCGATTTGGAGCTGGGCATATGGAGCTGAAGGGCTCAACGGGAAATTCGTGATGAAATCTCTGTATTCGGAAGCTGCGAGGATCATGCTGGCTTCATCTCCCTGATAAAAATAGGAGTCAGCGATGGCTAGTTTAGCCCTTTGAGCGTAAAAACTCTTTGGAAACGAATCGATAACCTGCCTGAGGTATAAACGTGCCTTTTCAGGATCCTTTTTTACAAATTGCTCCCCAGTTCTGAATAAAGCTTCATCGGAAGAAGCGATTTCTGGATCTATTTGAATGCTTTTCTTTTTACATGCTGGCCCGATAGATATCAAAAGGACCCCAAGGATTGCTATGAATATTCGCATTTTCATTTCGGTTTCCCTTAAAGTTAAATTTTTCCCAAATTTAAAGTCTTGATCCAATCCCATTCAGCCCCAAGTCCCTCTTCGAGGGTATTTTTGGGGATGTATTTCAAATCATTTTTCGCTTTTTGAATGTCGGCAAAGGTGTGTCGCACATCCCCTTTTTGTCCCGGAACATACCGGATATTTACCTTTTTTTTGCAAATATGCTCAAAAATAGGGACGACATCAGCGAGCTTTATGCGGGTGCCACCTCCAAGATTGTAATTCTCTCCTGCTCTTCCATTTTCTATAGACGACAGATTGGCCCATATTATGTCATCGATGAAAGTAAAATCCCGTGTTTGCTGACCGTCCCCAAAAACAGTAATTTCTTCACCCAAAAGGATAGATTTGAAAAATTTGTGGAAAGCCATATCTGGACGCTGACCGGGTCCATAAACTGTAAAAAATCTCAGGGAAACACAGGGAATACCATAATTTTTATAATAAAGGAAACAAAGGTTTTCGGCTGCCAATTTGGTCACACCGTAGGGAGAGTAGGGATGCAATGTGCTTGTTTCCTTCATCGGGAGTAGCGGGCTCAATCCATAAACAGATGAAGATGATGCATAAATGAATTTTTTCAATGTTGATTTTTTGGCTGCTTCTAAAAGCCTTTGTGTCGCGTCGATGTTGTTTTTGGTATAGATAGAGAAGTCTGATCCCCAGCTTGTTCTCACTCCAGGTTGGGCAGCAAAATGGAAAACAACGTCGACCTTATTCATGATTTCGTCGATATTTGTTTCGAGAATATCAACAGGCATGAGTTCGAAGTGCGGATGATTGATCAGGGATTTTATATTATTTTCTTTGATCGATCTAGAGTAGAAATCCGTAAAAGCATCCAGGGCAACAATGTGTGCGCCATCACGGATCAGTTTTTTACAGAGATGGGATCCGATGAATCCTGCTGCGCCAGTGACGAGGTAGTTCATGTCATTTGCTAACTTCTAGTGTGATTCGATTTCTTTTTTGAATTTTTGATCCCGGAGCTGGAGATTGGTTGATGATGATTCCTGATTCCAGGCCACGATAATACCTGTACCGTATGTCGCTCACGTTGAAATCCAACCCTTCTAATTGAGTGATTGAGCTTGTTGCTCTTTTTCCGATCAGATCTGGCATAAGGTATTTGATCTCGTGCTGACCCTGGCTGACCAAAAGACTGACAGGTGTATCTCGGCCTACTTCTTCTTCAGGGAGTGGATACTGCCCGATAATTTTGCCCGCAGCATATTTTGGTGTATGAACATGAGAAATTTTCCCTTCTCTCAGTCCAGCTTCTTCCAGGATAGGACGAATAGTCTGAAGGTTTTTTCCCAAAAGTTCTGGGACGATAACTTTTTCTTTCCCTGCACTCAACACAACCCTTGCTTCGGTGTTGATCTTGACTTTAGAATTTGCCGGTGGATCTTGGAAAATAATTTTACCTCGTTCATACCGCTGATGAAGCCGAACACCGCTTTGAACAAGATGGATTTTTTTCTTTTCGAGATCGGTCTTTGCCTCTTCCAGAGTTTTGCCCATAAGGTTTGGCAAGGTAATCATTTCTCCTTTGAGAGTGAATTGGAATGAAAGGATAGCACTGATGAAAAAAAGATTGAGAAATGCCAATATCAAAAGAGCATAATTTAGGATTTTTTTTACAGACATCGGCTCTTTTTTCCCTTGCAGAGCAAAAACTATCTATACCATAGAATAATAACCAAGTAAACCTCAAAATAGTTCCCTTAAGCCTGTTTGTAATCTTGATTTTTGGGCAATGGATTTGCTGGAGGGGAATGTTTTTTTTATAATAGAGCTCTCGATTTAGGAGGTATGAGCAGATGTCAGATTATATGGCTGAATTTTCAGATTTTAGGAGCGACACGGTCACCCGTCCCACGAAAAAAATGCGAAAAGCCATGGCTGAGGCCGTTGTGGGTGATGATGTTCTCGGGGATGATCCCACTGTTCAAAGGCTTGAAACCATGGCTGCTGAGATCATGGGGAAAGAAGCGGGCCTTTATGTTCCTTCAGGAACGATGGCTAATTCTATTGCTATAAAAGGTTGGACCAGCGAATTGGATGAAGTCATCGTGGAGTCTCGAGCTCATCTTTATAACATGGAGTCGACACACATGACATTTATTGCCCGAGTTACTCCTCGGCCACTTTCCTCTGACCGGGGAGCAATGGATCCGGAAGAGGTGGAGCGCAATATCCGCAAGCCATCTGTTCATATCCCGAGGACATCCCTTATTTGTGTGGAAAACAGCCACAATAACTGGAGTGGTGCCGTTGTTCCCTTGGAAAATCTCAAATCCGTAAGAGCGGTCGCCGACAAACATGGCTTAAAGGTTCATTTTGATGGGGCCCGCATTTTCAATGCATGTCACGCGTCGGGGATACCGGTTAAGGAGTACGCTAAGATCGGGGATTCGTTGATGTTTTGCCTGTCCAAAGGCCTCTCTGCTCCTGTGGGATCCCTATTGGTCGGCCCCAAGGATTTTATCGAATATTCTCGTCGTGTGAGGAAAGCATTGGGTGGTGGGATGAGACAGGTGGGCGTGCTTGCAGCTCCGGGCATCGTGGCTTTGAACGAGATGATCGATAGACTCAAGGAAGATAACGATCGGGCAAAAAGATTGGCATCTGCCATTGCCGACATACCGGGTATTCGGTTGGATCCTGCTAAGATCGATACCAATATCATTATCTTCGGGTTTGATCATCCCAAATTCTTTATACCGGAATTTCTTGCCAAACTGAAAGAGCATGCTGTGTTGGCTCTTGCCACGACAGGCGGAATTCGTTTTGTTACGCATAAGGACGTGGGGGATAAAGATATCGATAGAGCTATCCAT
Organism: Candidatus Aminicenantota bacterium; assembly: GCA_020348385.1. Taxonomy (GTDB): domain Bacteria; phylum Acidobacteriota; class Aminicenantia; order Aminicenantales; family Aminicenantaceae. The sequence goes on from CP070750.1 coordinate 1,101,795, forward strand.
GCCTTCCAAAAGCTCCTCGCTCAGTCATAAAACCGAATGGCCTGATAATCCACTTTCGTATCTACGCTTATGTGGCTCTCGTTCCTTGCCATCAGGCATGCTCTCGCTTAGTTCGGATCTTTCACGCCATTCCCTCATCGTCCTTCTCGGTGGCTGCTGAACTCCGCTCGTTAGCTCCCAATCTCTAGCACATTAACTCCTGTTCCTATGTTTGTTCGGATCTCTAATCCTTTAGCAAAGTCGTGCCGGGTACATCCTCGCCACCCGATTTTGTCGGATTCCCTCGAAAGACGA
>CP070750.1:1102188-1109184 GCA_020348385.1 Candidatus Aminicenantota bacterium
GAAACGGAGCCGGCAAAACGACGTTGTTTCGCACCATCGCCGGGTTTTTGAATCAGGACAGCGGATCTATTTATTTCAGAGGACAAGATATAGGAAGCTTAAGGGCTTATGAAGTTGCACAACTGGGCCTAAAATACATTCAACAGGACAAACATGTTTTCTCGGATCTGACAGTTCGGGAAAATCTGGAACTCGGCAGTTATGCAACCAAAGATTACGACTGGGACAGCGTTCTGGACTATTTTCCTCAGCTGAAAGATATCATGGATAGAAAAGGCGGGCACTTGAGCGGAGGGGAGCGGCAGATGCTGCTGATTGCCATGTCGCTGCTAGGGAACCCCGGTCTCGTATTAATGGATGAACCCACCGAAGGTTTGGCACCCCATGTGATTACCGACTTGGGCCATGCTTTTAGAAAGATTAGTGAAAAAACCACGCTGGTCATCATCGAACAGAATCTGCCGTTGACTGCGGAAGTCGCAGATCGCGTCTATGCCATGAAGGAAGGCAAGATTATCTCGGAAATAAAAGACAAACCAGCCATTGAGAACCTCGATTTCGAGGCATACCTGTGATGGTATTGCTGAATTGTGAAAACAATTGAGCCCCGGGGGGACAACATGGGAAGAGTTTTTAGGGCAAGCTACGCTCCTCTAGTATTGGTATTCTTTTTTTTGATGGCGAGATATATTTTCCCGAACAAAATGACATTTATTATAGAACTGGCCATATTCAGTATTTATGTGATGGGCAATAATATTCTCTATGGATATCTCGGGATGGTGTCGTTCGGGCAGCCCTTTTATCTGGGAGTCGGCGCTTATGCAACAGCGATTTATCTGGCGCATCTAGGCGCGAATCCTTTGATCGGTATGCTCTGCAGTCTAACCGCAGGCCTTGTTGTAGGTTTGATTCTGGGGCCTGCTTTTATAAGACTGCGGGGAGATTATTTTGCCCTCATTAATGCGGCCACCTGTGCTATCGGGATGTTTACGATCGAAAAGCTATTATTGCCGATCACGCGTGGGGACGATGGATTATGGTACCGATCCCGGATGAGCCAGATTCCTTTCCTGGATATCCGCATGCCGGACAATTTCTTCATTTTTGCCCTGGTGATTTTCCTGATTGTCTTAATCCTTTATAATTATATGGATAAATCTACCCTGGGAGTATCCTTTCGCGCTATCAAAGTCAATGAGAGTAAAATGAAATTTTTAGGTTATGATACCTTCAAAATCAGATGGATCGGGTTTAGTTTGGCCTCAATCCTGTCTGCTCTGGCCGGTTCCCTTTATGCAATTAATTTCGGATTCGTCAATCCAAGTCTGGCAGAACCTCATCGAGCTGCTGAAGTGCTGGTTGCGACCCTTATCGGAGGTGCCGGTACCGTTTTCGGGCCCTTTTTTGGAACGCTGGCATTTCTCGGCATCAAAGATTTGGTCAGCCGGTATATCGCGCATTGGGAGCTGGCAGTGGGAATTCTGACGCTGCTGGTTCTGTTCAGATTTTCAAAGGGAATCTGGGGCAATACGGAAGCACTCATTAATGAAAAATTCGGTAAAAAGTGGTTTATCTGAATCTAAGATAGAGGGGACAACAAATTATGAATATCGATCTTTTGTTGCCGGCAATTTTCTTTGGACTGAGCGTCAGTGGCATTCTGTTTCTGGTGTCCTTGGGAATATCCATTGGTTTTGGCCTGATGCGAATCATCAACATGGAGCAGATGGTCTACTATACCTTTGGAGCCTATATGGCCTATACCATGGTGTCCACCACGGGCAGTTTTTTGCTGGGAATCATCGCGGGGATTCTGGTGGCGGCTTTTCTCGGGTTTCTCGTCGAGACCCAGCTGCTACGCAGGGTTTACGGTAAAGAATTAATGTTCACCATGGTGGTGACCTTCAGCGTATTTTTGATCGGAATCGGCATTATCCAGTACACCTGGGGTCTTGATCCCAAGCCTGTATCGTCTCCCATCCACACCATGGTTCCGATACTTGGCGTTCAAATGCCCCTGTATCGACTCTTCATCATAGCGATCGCGTTTGTCGTCTATGTGCTGATTCAAATCATGCTCAACAAAACAATCATTGGAAAGGCGATTCGTGCCGGCATCGAAAATCCGGATCAGGTGCAAGGGCTGGGAATAAATATCCGCCGCATCTTTACCCAGACCTTTGTCGTGGCAAGCGGGCTGGCTGGTCTGGGTGGGTGCTTGAACGCCCCGCTAACGATGACTGGTCCGTATATGGGGTTTGATATGCTTCTTTTTGCATTTATCACCGTAATTTTAGGCGGCCTGGGAAGCATTAAGGGTACGCTGGTGTCAGCCCTGATTATGGGTCAAGTCATATCCGTCGGGGGAACCATCTGGTCTCCGCTGGCGTTTGTGGCTCCCTTTATTGTGATGTTTTGCGTGATCTTATGGCGACCCACCGGTCTTTTTGGTGTCACCGGCAAGGCCTTCGGCTTTCAAGAATAGATCGTGGGAATATCTTTTCCGATTATCGCTTTATTCACTTGTAATTTTTTGCCAGATAAAGAGGGAATTCAGTGCAGGAGAATAAATTACCTCTAAAACCGATGCAGAGAGTCCTTGTTTCAGATGAGATCATCGAGCAAATAAAAAATCTCATCCTGGAAGGGAAATTGAGACCCGGCGACCAGTTGCCATCTGAGACCAAAATGGCCTCTCAGATGAAAGTCGGACGCAGCACCATCAGAGAAGCCTTAAAAGTTCTGATTCATTTAGGATTTATCGAGAGAATGAATAAGGTGGCCGTTATTTCTGATCGGATACAGGAAACAGTGTCGCCGCATGACATCGTCGAGCGGTTTAAAAAACAACGCAATGTTTTAGAAATGATTGAATTTCGCAAAATCGTCGAGCCGGATATGGCGAGTCTGGCGGCCATCAGATCCGACGAAATGGATGTATCTTTACTTCAAAAAGATGTTGATGCGATGACGGAATATAAGGATGATCCCGAGGCTTTTTTAAAATACGATCATCATTTCCATCTGCATATCGCACAAGGAGCCAAAAACCAAATTTTAATCGAGGTTATCCGGGGAATTCAAGACATCCTGGAGAAAACCCAGGGGCACATCATTAGAAAAAGCACCACTATTTCTCCACGGTCCCTTGAATTCCATCGAAATATATTTAATGCCATCAAAAATAGTAAATCCGAATTGGCCCGCAAACAAATGTATGAGCATCTTCTTGATATTGAAAAAGAGGTATACACGATTTTGAAGCAAGAAAACATCACAGAGAATGTGGATTGAAAACAGGAAAAAATGGAGGGAATGCCTTTGGAAATTCCGGCAAAAATGAAGGCGGCTGTTTTAATGGCCCCAAATAAGTTGGAGATCAAAGACGTTCAAATACCGTCTCCGGGTCCGCACGATGTACTAATTAACGTCAAAGCCTGTGCCATCTGCAGCAGTGATGTCAGCCTCATGCATAAACCCTGGCCCTATCAACCGCCATATGGCTCATTTGTACCCGGACATGAATATGCGGGGACGGTTGTGGCTGTCGGTGAAACTGTTGATGAATTTCAAACGGGCGATCGCGTTGCGGTCGAGGCGCATCTGGGTTGTTTGCGTTGCAGAAATTGCAGGCTCGGAAATTATACCGCCTGCCTCAACTACGGTAAACCTGAAAAAGGACATCGTGCCAACGGGTTTACCACCAATGGTGGTTACGCGCAGTACGTCGTTAACCACATCAATACAGTCTATAAAATTCCGGATCGTGTAGAGTTTGAAGAGGCTGCCTTAATCACCAATCTGGGTTGCGTGCTTTATGGATTTGAAACCATCGGCGGTTATGTCGTCGGAGATCAGGTTGTGGTGATCGGACCGGGCCCTTTGGGGCTCATTTCTGTAGCGGTGGCAAAAGCACTTTGCGCGGGTAACGTCGTGCTTACCGGAACCAGAGATTCTCGGCTTGAAGCAGGCCTGGCAATGGGTGCAGACAGGGTTGTTAATGTGAACGATGAAGATCCAATGACCGCCGTGATGGATGAAACTCAAGGTTTGGGAGCGGATCTTATTATCGAATCGTCGGGAAATGTGAATGGCCCCCAAACAGCCATCGAGATGGCCAAAAGGATGGGCAAGATATTGATGCTTGGATTTCCTGACGGATCGGTGACTGCGAACTTCTCAGCGCTCGGCAAAGACAACAAGTCCATTTATACGGTCCGGGGTGAAGGCTGGGCCAACGTCGGACGAGCCATCTCTCTGCTGGAGTCGGGTCGCATTTCATTGAAATCATTAGCCACACATGCATTCCGGCTGGATGAAATTGAAGAAGCCTTTAAAACTTTTACCCAGCGCATTGGGGGCGCTATTAAAGTCATTATCATACCCAATGCCGATTAAGATAAAAAACTTAAAATGGAAAAAACCATCCTTTTAATTGCCACCTTTGATACGAAAGAATCAGAGGCTATTTTCCTGAAAGACAGAATTGAGTCCCGAGGAATTCGTGCGCGCACCATGGATGCCGGAATTTTGAGTTCACCTCGGTTTCCCGTGGATATAGATCGAAGGGAGGTTGCCAAACGGGGCGGAATGTCTCTGGAAGAAGCTTTAGCCACCGGTGATAAAGGAATCTGTATTTCGAACATGGTGCGTGGCGTCAAAATCCTTTGCAGAGAGCTCTACGAACAGGGACGCTTTGATGGCGTCATCGCCATCGGGGGAGGGCAGGGAACCGATATCGGATGTACGGCCATGCGCGGCCTGCCTGCCGGGGTTCCAAAGTTGATGGTATCCACCGTAGCTTCTGGACGAGCCACTTTTGGACCTTTTGTGGGAACCAAGGATATCACCTTGATGCACTCGGTGGCAGATATGCAAGGGCTCAACTTTTTAACCAAACGTATTTTGGATAACGCTGCCGGCGCCATCTGCGGGATGGTCGAAAACATCGGTGATGTCGTCTTCAAACCTCACGGTACACCGCTGGCCATGTCGATGTTGGGCACAACGACCCCCGGTGCATTGCGCTGCAAGGAATTATTGGAACGTAAAGGATTTGAAGTGGTTACATTTCACCAGAACGGCACAGGTGGAATAGCCATGGAGGATATGATTCGCAATCGTCATTTTCAGGGGGTGCTGGATTTAAACCTTCACGAAATCGGTGATCGATTTGTCGGAGGGTTGCATGCGGCCATCCGGGATGATCGTCTGGAGGCAGCCGGTGATGTTGGAATTCCTCAGATTATTGTGCCAGGTAGCATCAATTATCAAGTTCTCGGGCCTTTAGAGAGCCTTTCATCCGAAATGAGAGCCCGCAGACTTATCGTACACAATTCTTATCTTACGCTGGTCCGCTTAACCCCTGATGAGCTCCAGGCAGTTGGCGAGCTTGTGGCAAAAAAATTGAATCGTGCCAAAGGCCCCACCAAAGTATATATTCCGCTTCGGGGTTTTTCTTTTCCGGACAGAGAAAACCTACCTCATTGGGAACCGGAGGGCAATCAAGCCTTTATCGGCTCTTTGAAAGCAAATATAAATTCGAACATCCCGGTGACAGAATTGGATGCTCACATAAATGATCCCGAATTTATCGATCCGGTAACTGAAGCGTTTTTAACCATGATGCCTGAAAACGAATCGAAGTGACGAAAAAGGAACATATCATGAGTAACCGACTCGAGAACAGAACGGCTGTGGTAACCGGAGCGGCCCAGGGAATGGGTTTCGCGATTGCCACGGTATTGTTCGAAGCGGGGGCAAAGGTGGCCATCGTGGATATTGCTGAGGAAGCCGTAGTAGAAGCGGCCCGAAAACTTGATCCAAAAAATGAGCGTTCCATGGCGGCCGTTGCCGATGTGACCCAGAAAGAACAGATTCAAAATTTTATCAAAAGAATGAAATCTACCTGGGGAAGAGTGGATATCTTGGTGAACAATGCGGGAGGTGCACTTCACACTCCCCATCTCCTGGAAGAAGTCAAAGAAGAGCACTGGGATCTCGTTCTGAACGTTAATCTGAAAGGTGCCTTTCTATTCTGCCAGGCGGTTATTCCCCTAATGGTTGAGCAAGGTGGCGGGTCAATCGTGAATGTCTCGGCCCTGGCGGCCCACTGGCGTGCATCTCTGGCCGGTGTTCAATATACGGCCGCCAAGGCAGGATTGGAAGGTTTGACCCGGCAATTGGCCTATGATTGGGGGAAGCAGGGCATACGTGTCAATGCGGTTGCGCCAACTGTGACACTGACTGGAGATCGGGTTCGTGGGCTATGGGAGCAAAAAAGCGAAGAAGAACAACAAAAGGTATTATCAGCTATCCCGCTGCGTCGGTTATCAACGCCCGAAGAAATCGGATCGGTTGTCGCGTTTTTAGCTTCTGATGGTGCGAGCTATATCACCGGGATTACCGTTGATGTCTCGGGAGGGCGCTATCTACGCTGATTATAGATTACCTGCAGATCTGACGAACAAGAAATAGCATATAAAATTTTTGAAGAAGAACGAATGAATAGCTTTCTCACAAATGATTTCATGGGAGTATGGAAATGAAAAAGAAATTATCAGGAATATTTGCTCCAATTACAACAACATTTGTAAACGAAGACGTATCTATCGAACATTTGAAAGCGAACATGCTCAAATATAGGGATACAAACCTAAACGGTTTTTTTGCTTTAGGAAGCAACGGCGAGAATAAAAGCCTGACAGAAGATGAAAAACTTAAAATACTCGAGGTTGTCTTACGAGAGAAAGCCGAGCATCAACTGGTTATGGCCGGCGCCGGCTATGAGTCCACGCGGCAGACGATTGCTTTCAGTAAAAAAGTTGCCCAAATGGGAGCCGATTTCGTATCCATCGTAACCCCTTCGTATTTGAAACAGCGACTCACGGATGAGGCCATGATTGGGTTTTACACCGATATCGCGGATGCCGTTTCCGTTCCGGTGCTCGCCTACAATGCCCCCGGATTTACGGGCATGACCCTTTCGGCCAA
>CP070750.1:1109284-1116279 GCA_020348385.1 Candidatus Aminicenantota bacterium
AATAGCACTTCGGCTTCCCGAAGCATGTTGATAATTTGTTCAGCTGTGAATCTTTTCCTGCCCATATCCTTCTCCTTTCGTCCAGGAGAATTGTAACATTTCTCCTGTATCGATATCAGGGGGGCAGGTCAGTGCATAAGGGTAGGCGCGAGCTAGCGGGAGCCGAGGAGAACGAGGAGGGAATGGCGCTAAATATCCCAACTAGAGCGGAGGACGAACCTGATGGAAAGACTCTCCTAGGATTGGCCAATCTTGAACGTTATCAGTCCCAATCTTTCCAATTCCTGAGCAAAACGGAACACAAATTCGATGTCTGTTTCATCAAATTCGCAAGATACGATATCTCTGATCTTTAGGAGACTGCGTTTGCCGTCCATCAAGTTGACGATTTCGAATTGTTTCGAGCCAGAATAGCCTCCGATTTTTGCCCCATTTTCGGCTAACCACTCATTGTACTCTTCGCTCATCTTTTCCCTCATTTCAGAACTGACCAGCGGCCCTTTGAAATGGCGTTCCGGGATCACGATTGCAGCCCTTTGATAAAATTCGTTAGGCCGGAATTTTTTTCCGTCGATTCCATAGTGATGAAGGTAAAGCCCATGAGAGTAGTTGATTTTTTCATATTCTGTCCGCGCTTGATTGTCAAGGGCTTTGGCCATTTCATCGATCATCTGTTTGGTTCGATCTTCCTGGCAGAGTTCCTTGATCTCTGTTAGATTTGCCCTCTCTATCTGTGCATGCACAACAGGATACCTGGTGACGTTGCTGTATATTTCCGGAAGATTTTTTCTTTTTTCCGGATGTTCTGCAAACTGATGGATAAGCCGGATGGAGTTGTTGGTCCTCTCTGTCATACGGGAACAGGCGCGGCTGAACACTTCCCTGGCGATGTTTATGGCATCTTGGTCATCGGCATTGGCAATAAACAAACTGGAAGCCAATGCCAGGCTAGTGATCCTCTTCATTTCTGTAGGATCACATTTGTCAGGCGTGTCATAATTTGAGTGATGAAAAACATCCCCGTGGCCTAACATTGGCGTGGGGATGGAAAAGGCCCAGTCGTTAAACATGACATGGTCGGATCCACCTGAAAATGGCCGGATCCGCCTATGGAAAAGATGTCGGCTTCCTGTCGGGGCGAAAAAGTCACGGGAATCCAACCAAGGGAGAAAATTCAAGAGAACATCGTTGATGTATCCAGGGACGGAAAAAGGCGCTTTGGTCAGATTGAAACTGGACTGACAAAGGGCATAATCCTCTCCGATCATATCCAAGTTCAGCCCAGCTATCCCCCTTTGCCCTATGTCCTGATGTTCGGCAAGGTAGGCTATGGTGCCATGCATTTCAGGAACCCATAAAAAACGGATGGTCCGGCGCAGGCGGGGAATGTCTCCCCTTTCGACCATGGCTAGGATGTTCCTTGCCATCTCCACCATCCCGGCTGATCCTGATGCGTTATCATTCGCTCCAGGTTTGTAGTGATCGAGATGTGCCATGATGATAATCTCTTGGTTGGGGAAATCCTTTCCGGTCATTATTGCCTCGAGCACCGGCATACTGCCGTCAAAAAGGGTCGCATCAACCTTCGCTCTCATCCGAACCGGAAGTCCCTTTTCAAAATAGGATAAAATATCCTGTTCTTGTCTTCGTGAAAGGGCAAAACCAAATCCGGTTTTTTCCCTTCCTGCTCCAGTGGGATTAAGACGATTGACTTCGATAAGGTCAGCGAACTCGAGCCGCTCCTCTCTAGTTGAGGGACCGACCACGACACCCGCTGCCCCTCTTTCCAAAACGGCTTCTCTATGAACGCTGGATCCTCCACCTCCCAAGGCAAACACAATTTTGTCTACAACATCTTTGTTCTTATAGTCTGCATCCGATTTGCCCTTCCCCACAAATATTACGTCAGCCTCTATTTCTCGGCCTTGTGAGTAGGGCATCAGGCTAACGGCTTGGTCAGAAAACCGGGATATCAGTTTTTTTTCTGGTTCAACCAACCAGAGTTCAGCCTCCTTAACTTTCCATCCGACCGGAGAATCCCAGTGGAAATATTTTTTGAATCCATCGGCAACGTAACTCTTGATCTGGACTTCCTGCAAACCGATTTTCCTAAGCTCTGCAGCCAACCACTGCACGCATTGATCATAATCCGATCCCTCTCCAGCCCCCCTGATACGATGAAATTGGGAGATTTGAGAAACCATATCCCACGCCCTTTCTCCCGAAACCTCGTCTTGAATGTTTTTGAGAAGATCGGGGTGGAGCAGATAAGGATTTTCTTGGGAAAATACCGGCTGAAAGCTCAATAAAATAAAAAAAACAATTAGAATTGGTAAAGCTTTATGTTTTCCGTCTGTCATGTCTGATTTCTCCTCCACAATCATTCCGAATTTTTCAACAGGAGAACTTTGCCAGGAAGCTTATTCTTATATTCTCCGTTATCCAGCACAAGCACTCCGTTTATAAAGAGGTAATTGACACCTTCACTGTACTGATGAGGATTGGATATGGCGGTTTTTATTTGGATGTTGTCCAAATCAAAAACAACGATGTCAGCTTTGCAGCCTTCCTTGATCCAACCGCGGTCCTCCCAATTCATGATATTAGCTGCGAGAGATGTCTGAGAGCGTATAACATGGGGTAAGGACACAGATTTTCTTTGTAGAGCATATTTCTTGATCTTATGCAGAAACGTGGAATAGGAACGGATATGGGGCAATCCAATCCCATAAAACGGTGTTGTCCCATCGCTCCCAGTGGCCACATACTCCTTTTTCATGATATATTCCACATCCTCCTCTGACATCCTCAGCGGAACACATTTGGCATCCATTAGTTCCAGTTCGATGGCCATTTCTCCGATGGATTTCCCTTTTAAGGTGGCCACCTGTTTCAGTGATTTCCCCTCAAGTTTTTTTTCGACACAAATTCCCACGATGACGTTTTCAGGCCCAGCAAAAGAAGTTTCAATATACTGTTCGATACCTTTTTTGGCCCTCTCGGCGAATTTGGTATCTTTCATCCTTTCTGTAAAGTGGATCCTTTCTCTTGTGTTGGAAGGGCCCTGAAAGTCACTGGCACTTATCAAATGCCCACCAACAAATTGGACCAGTCTCTTCCTCGGAAGCTCATCCAAAAACTGCCGGTGACTTTGGGAAAGCGGGAAATAAGGGGTAACCTTTCGGTACAACTCCAACAGCTGTGAATCCCTCAGATGGTCGAAGACATCCGCCAAATCCTCAGAATCCAATCCTTCATGCTTTGTCAGCCCCAACCAGAGAGATCTAGGAATGAGGCTCCGGTATGGATTTCCACTGGAGAAAAGGAAGGGATACTGATCTGCCGTGATTTCTAAGCCGTTCTTCCGTGCTTCTTCGATAAGAGCACTGGCATCCTTGACAAGGCCCAAATTCTTTTTTCTCACGGCCTTGAAATGAGAGATATGTGCCCGAGCTCCCGACTCACTAGCAATGGCAATCGTCTCATTGACTGCCTCCAAGAGCCTCTCTCCTTCATTCCGCATGTGGGTATGGTAAATTCCTCTGTAGGGAGCGATGACCTTGACTAGTTCGATAACTTCATCGGTTTTCCCATAGCGCCCGGGTAAATACTCCAATCCCGTCGAAAGGCCATAAGCTCCTTGCTCCATAGCTTCTTGAACAAGGGATTTCATCTTTTCCAGTTCTTCGGGTGCAGGTTCCCTGTTTTCCATGCCCATGACCATCTCTCGAACCTGTCCATGGCCTACAAGAAGAGCGGCATTCGGACCTATCCCCTCTCCACTCCAATGTTCGATAAGTTCCGAAGCGCTTTCAAAAATGGGCCAGGCACTTCTGCCACACTGGCCCACCACAACTGTGGTAACACCCTGTTTCAAATAGTTCAAGCAGGCCCTGTTTTCTGGAAAATACATTCCTCTATCCACGTGAGCGTGGAGGTCGATGAATCCCGGAGCAACATAAAGTTTGTTGGCATTGATGATTTTTTGAGCGCTGCCTTTTACCGAACGTTCGACCTTAACGATGATACCATCCTTGATGGCTATATCTGCTTTGAACGCAGGTTTTAATGATCCGTCGAAAATCCGTGCGTTTTTGATCAAAAAATCATATTCAAAATCTTCCCGTCCTGGGTTATCGCCGCTCAATCCAGACAGTAACAACAGACTTGTGCTGAGAAAAATCCAGACAAAAGAGATCCTCTTTTTCATAATAGCTCCTTTTTTCCCCTTCATTTGGACAGGTATTTTATCAAAAAAGATCGCTCCTGGTAAGCAAAACATCTTAGTGAAGCGAGGGGATATCTTGTGTGTTAAGGTCGATTGCTTTATAATCCAACGTTCATAAAAACGAGAAGATACTGCCAAAATGACACTCCGAAAAGGCGTCCAGAAAATATACACAGAAGTAGCCAAAACCTACGAATTGGTTAACCATGTTTTGACCCTGGGATTGGATGTCCGCTGGAGAAAAAGGGCAGCTCGGATTGCCGCTCAAAAGGGGGGCACTCTTTGGCTCGATATTTGTAGCGGAACGGGAGAGATGGCTCAAAATCTTTCTTTACTTTCGAAAGAAGGCGTCAAAATATTTGCTGTCGACTTTTCCTATCCGATGCTCAAAAAAATGATGGAAAAAAGAAACGCTCCCCATCTATATCCCATCATTTCAGAGGCGGGCGTCCTTCCTTTCCCGGACGAATCCTTCGATCTCTTAACCATATCTTTTGCAACGCGGAATCTGAATCCCAGAAAAGAAATTCTGGAATCTTACATGAAAGAATTCAGCAGAATCTTGAAACCGGGTGGATACTTGGTGAATCTTGAAACCAGCCAACCTTCCTCTAAAATAATAAGGCAGTTCTTCCATTTTTATGCAAAGAGGATAGTCAAGCTTTTGGGATGGATTTTATCCGGTTCCAAAGCTGGGTACAGCTATCTTTCATTCACCATCCCGCGTTTTTATGGGCCCGACGAATTTGCCCAAATTCTCCGCCAATCGGGATTCTCTGAGGTCAAATACCGGAGATTTTTGCTCGGCATCTCCGCAATACATGAGGCAAAAAAATGATTCCGATCTGGATTCGAAATGTTGCACATCGCAATTTGACAGGTATTCATGTATCATAAAATGCGAGCCCTTAAGAGAATAAGATGTTTCAGACCGCAGTTAGAATCCTGAAAGCCACCATCGGAATCCGATCAAACCAGGAAGAACTCCTTCTTTTTTTGCCCTTTGGTGTGGAAGTTGAATCCCTTTTGACGGATTTTCGGCGTGTGGAACAAATCGCTTATACAGAAGGTTTAGATGGATATATATCTGTCGAAGATGCAGAAAGAAATCTCACGTATGAATGCCATGATAAAGGAGTGATTTTCAAAGGGCCTTTCTCCCGTCTACAAAAAGAAGCGTCGGATCCAAGGCATACACTTTGGGGAAATCAAGGTTTTTTATACCGATACGCACTCTATTTGCTCGAAAAAAAACACAACATCTACAACTTCCATGCCTGTGCGTTGTATCAGGAAGAAAGGGATAGGTTATTCGTTATCATAGGAGGAGCTGGGAGCGGCAAAACTGTTTATCTGCTCAGTGGTCTAGAGAAGGGCCTGAAGCTTTTCTCCACAGAGACCGTTCATTTTCGGATAGAGGGGAGCGATATTATCTGGTATATGGGTTCCTTGGTGGATAATGTTCGTTATGGCACCTTGATGCATGATTTTCCTCGGTTTCTCCCCTCAGGAGATGTCCCTGACATACAGAACATGTGGCAAAAAAAAATCGCCATAGATCTCTCTGCATTTTGTATACAAAAGGAAACCATCAAAAATCCTCGAGCCGTCCACATCCTGTTTCCCCGGATCGAAAAAGGATTCGAAAGGCCTGTATGGAATCCAGTAAAGGACAAAAGGAAAGCCATAAAGATACTTTTTGACAACATCACCCAGAAAGTGGCCGAAACCACCCTATTATATGATAAGCTAACGGTTTTAGGATTGGATGAAACAGATCTGGCAAATGCTCGATTGTTGTTTCTCAAAGAACTGGTAAGCCATCAGACAGTTACTGAAATCGGATCGGTTTTATCCGGGCCAAAACATTGTTGGGAAAATGTATTGAAATAAATTCAGGAGGAGATAGATGACAAAAGCATGGGAAGGCATAACAGAAATGCCCGTACAAGGAAGATCTTCTAAACCAAGGACAACAGGTCTAACCATGGTCATCGATAAGGGAATCGGAATGAATCAAGTCACTGACCTGGTCCAAACCTCCGGGGAATTCATAGATATAATCAAACTGACTTTCGGTACCTCTGCCTTTTACAACAGAGAATTCTTGATGGAAAAAATCCGATTGCTTGCCGCAGCTGATATCGATGTGATGCCCGGGGGAACATTCCTGGAGGTTGCACTGTGGAAGGGCGCTTATGAAAAATACTTGGAAAAAGCCAAGGAATTGGGATTCTCGACGATCGAAATTTCTGATGGAACGATCGAAATAGATCTCGCCACAAGAAAAAAAATAATTCGTCAGGCTTTGGATATGGATTTCAAGGTGATCACGGAAGTTGGCAAAAAAGACCCTAAAGAAGCTCTCCCGATTGCACTTGTACACCAGATGATAAGAGAAGACCTGGAGTGCGGCGCCTTAAAAGTGATTATCGAAGCGAGGGAGGCTGGCAAAGGCGTTGGCATTTTCGATCATACAGGAAAGATCAAACAGGATGAAGTGGACAACATCATTGCCGGTGTAGAAGATATTGATCTGCTCGTATGGGAAGCGCCGATTAAAAACCAACAACAGGAGCTCATCCTTCAGTTCGGGAATAATGTCAACCTGGGAAACGTCCCAGCGGATGAAGTTCTTGCTCTAGAAGCTTTAAGGCAAGGACTGAGAGGCGATACCCTCAAACGAGCCTATCTCGCAAACAAACAATAATTCGACCATGTTGTCAATTACAGTAACATCAGGATATCAGTCTCAATGAACCTTTGT
>CP070750.1:1116379-1122635 GCA_020348385.1 Candidatus Aminicenantota bacterium
GGAATATGAACAGCCATTTGATCCCCGTCAAAATCGGCGTTGAAAGCGGCACAAACAAGAGGATGAATCTGGATCGCCTTTCCTTCGACCAAAACCGGTTCGAAGGCCTGGATACCCAATCGATGCAATGTAGGTGCACGGTTGAGAAGGATGGGATGCTCCTTGACGACTTCTTCCAAATAATCCCATACTTCAGGTCTTTCCTGTTCATGCCACTCGCGGGCTATTTTCACACTGGGGACAAGTCCTTCCTTTTCCAGTTTGTGGAAAATAAACGGCTTGAACAATTCGAGGGCCATCTTCTTGGGAAGGCCGCACTGGTTCAGTTTCAATTCCGGCCCCACCACGATAACAGACCGGCCTGAATAATCCACTCGTTTTCCGAGAAGGTTCTGCCGGAAGCGGCCCTGTTTCCCCCGGAGTGCTTCACTCAAGGATTTTAAGGGTCTTCGGTTGGCTCCCAAATGAACACGGCCCCTCTTTCCATTGTCAAACAGGGCATCCACAGATTCTTGAAGCATCCGTTTTTCATTCCGGATGATTAGCTCTGGAGCACGGAGCTCGATCAACTTTTTCAAACGGTTGTTTCTGTTGATGACTCTACGGTAAAGATCGTTGAGATCAGATGTCGCAAACCGCCCCCCATCCAACCTGACCAGAGGTCTTAAGTCCGGGGGGATAACCGGGATGACATCCAAAATCATCCAATCCGGGCGATTTCCTGACTTTTTGAGAGCCTTGAATACCCTGAGGCGTTTAGCATGCCGGAGTTTTCTCTGCTGGGAAGTTTCTGTTTTCATCAACTCTCTCAGCGATTCTGCTTCTTTGTTGATATCAATTCTCTCCAGGAGTTTTTTTATCGCTTCTGCTCCGATCGAAGCATTAAATTTATCTCCAAAATTCTCATGAGCATCCTTGTATTCCTCTTCGGTCAGAAGTTGCCTTTCTTTTAGGGGCGTATCCCCCGCGTCAGTAACGATATAGGATTCAAAATAGAGGACTTTCTCCAGATCTTTGATCGAAAGGTCTAGCACGAGTCCTATACGGCTGGGAGTCCCTTTGAAAAACCAGATGTGAGCCACTGGGGATGCCAGAAGGATATGCCCCATGCGCTCGCGACGAACCTTAGAACGCGTCACTTCAACACCACATCTCTCGCAGATAATCCCTCTATATTTCATCCGTTTGTATTTGCCGCAAAGGCATTCGTAATCATTGATCGGACCGAAGATCTTAGCGCAGAAGAGCCCATCCTTCTCTGGTTTGAATGTCCTGTAATTGATAGTCTCTGGTTTTGTTACTTCACCCCAAGACCAGCTCTTGATCTTTTCTGGCGAAGCAATGCTGATCCGAACCCGATCAAAATCGATCCTAGGCCTTCCTCCTAATGGATGTCTAGTATCCATTATTTCTCTCCTTTTAGGATTTGAGGGACATCAATTCCCCACGGTAAGATTTCTTCTTTTTCCGCTTTTTCCAATTCCACATTCAAGCACAGACTCTGAAGCTCTCGTATGAGCACGTTGACCGATTCTGGAAGTCCTGGAGTGAAATCTAAATCACCTTTGACGATAGCTTCGTAGATCTTAGCCCTCCCCTCCACATCATCTGATTTGGCCGTCAGAAGCTCCTGAAGGGTAAAAGCTGCTCCATAAGCCTCCAATGCCCAGACCTCCATCTCTCCAAACCGCTGGCCACCGAATTGGGCTTTTCCACCCAAAGGTTGCTGCGTGATCAGAGAATAAGGCCCTGTGGATCGGGCATGAATTTTGTCATCTACCAGGTGATAAAGCTTCATGATATAGATGTATCCCACGGTCACTTTGTGATCCAGCAATTCCCCAGTTATACCATCATATAGGGGAAGTTTTCCCGATTCAGGGAATCCGGCTTTAACCAATAGTTCTTTAATCTCTTTTTCTGAAATACCATCAAAAACAGGGGTGGAAATCCAAAGCCCTAGATCTCGTGATGCCCATCCGAGATGTGTTTCCAAAATCTGTCCCACATTCATACGAGATGGCACACCCAATGGATTCAGGACGATTTCCACTGGTGTTCCGTCAGGTAAACGGGGCATATCCTCTTCGGGAACGACTTTTGCGATGATTCCCTTGTTCCCGTGACGTCCGGAGACTTTATCCCCGACAGACAGCTTGCGCTTCATGGAAATGTAAACCTTTATGACCTGTATCACACCCGGAGACAACTCGTCCCCCTTTTTGAGTGTATCGATTTTTTCTTTTACGTCCGCTTTGAGAGCTTCGATCTGCCTTCTGACTTTTTTTTCTATGTCCTTAACTTCATTTTCTCTTTTGGCGTTGGGTTTGAGCTTGAGTTTGGCCATATTCTGAGCCCCTAATTTTTCCATTAGGATTTCAGTCAATTTCGCCCCTTTTTTCAAGGAGACGTCACCTATTTTTTGATCTTTAGTCACACTCTCATTTTTTAGGATATTCTTGATTCTTCTCCACCTCTCTGTTTCGAGGATGCTGATTTCATCTTCCTGGTTCCTTTTCATTCTCGTGATTTCATCGCCTTCGATGTCTTTCGCCCTGGAACCTTTTTCGGTTCCGCGGCGCGAAAAGATACGCACATCGATCACAGTCCCCTCGATGCCCGGAGAACAATACAAGGATGCATCTTTCACGTCCAACGCTTTCTCCCCGAATATGGCTTTGAGTAATTTTTCTTCAGGGGAGAGTTGAGTTTCTCCCTTAGGAGCCACCTTGCCAACCAAGATATCTCCGGATTTGACATGGGCGCCAATCCTGACAATACCGTTTTCGTCCAAGTTCCGGAGGAGGTTTTCAGGGACGTTAGGAATATCTCTGGTGATTTCCTCAGGCCCCAGCTTGGTATCCCGGGCCTCGAGAGATTCCTCGACGATATGAATGGAGGTAAAAATGTCATCTTTGATTAATTTTTCACTAACAATGATGGCATCCTCGAAGTTGTATCCTCTCCACGGCATAAAAGCACAAAGAACATTTCGGCCTAGGGATAACTCTCCCAAATCCGTGCAAGAACTGTCGGCCAAAACCTGTCCCTTTACAACACGGTCTCCCTTTCTGACGATCGGTCGGTGAGTCAGGCATGTGTTCTGGTTGGTTCTTAAAAACTTTGTCAGGATGTAAAGATCCGTACCCACCTCATGCTGTTTGGATCCATTCTTCTCATCGATCCTTATCAAAACTCTGTCAGCATCCACGAATTCCACGACTCCTGGCCGCTTGCAGATGATGACATCTCCTGAACCTTTGGCCACAAGATGTTCAAGGCCAGTTCCGACTAATGGAGCCTCTGGTTTGAGGAGCGGGACAGCCTGTCTCTGCATATTCGATCCCATGAGCGCCCTGTTGGCATCATCGTGTTCCAAGAAAGGAATGAGAGACGTTGAGAGGGATACCAACTGTTTAGGGGAAACATCCAAATAATCGATCTGTGACTTGGGAAGCGTTTTGAAATTACCTGCTTGTCTAGCACTCACCATATCATTGATAAAGTTTCCTCGTTCATCCACAGGCGCATTCGCCTGCGCAATATTATACTTTTCCTCTTCCCAAGCGGTGAGGTAAAAACAAAAGGGTTCGGCTACTGGGAGCTGTTTTTTGTTGCTCGATTTTGCTTTTGCTGTCAATTTTTCCAATTCTTGTTTTTCAACAACTTCTCCCACTTTCAAAGAGCTGTCTCCGGGATGGAGGATTTTGACATAATCTATAACCTTGCCATTTTTGACCTTGCGATAGGGAGTCTCGACAAAACCGAATTCATTCACTCGAGCATAACTGCTGAGAGAAGAAATCAATCCAATGTTAGGTCCTTCCGGTGTTTCGATGGGGCAAATTCTCCCGTAATGAGAACTTTGAATATCCCGCACTTCAAAACCGGCTCTCTCTCGACTTAATCCTCCAGGACCCAATGCACTCAGTCTTCTTTTGTGCGTGATCTCTGCCAAACTGTTTATCTGGTCCATGAACTGGGATAGCTGAGAGCTACCGAAGAATTCTTTTAAGGCAGCTATTACCGGTTTGGAGTTGATTAGATCTTGAGGCATCGCCGAAGCGAGATCAGTGGCAACCGTCATTTTTTCCTTGATCGTGCGTTCCATCCTGGTTAGCCCGATGCGAAATGCATTTTCAACTAATTCCCCGACTGATCGAACCCGCCTATTTCCGAGGTGGTCGATATCATCCACATCTCCCTCACCTCCTCTAAGACGGATCAGGTACCTTATGACTTCGACAAAATCCAAAGGAATCAGGGTTTTTTCCTCTAATGACGTCTCCATGCCGAGCTTGATGTTCATCTTCAGACGGCCGATTCTTGAAAAATTGTACTTCTGTGGATTAAAAAACAGGTTATGGAAAAGGCCGTGGGCACTCTCAAGCGTGTGAGGCTCGCCTGGCCTCAATTTTTTATAGATCTCACCCAATGCTTTATTGGTATCCGTGCTATTGTCCTTTTTCAACGTATATAGGAGAAGGTCAGCAGCTTCATTCTCATCAGGGTAAAAAATATCGAAAGGATCTTTTGTTTCGCTCAGTTTCTCTAATTTCTCTTCTTCCAACTTTTCGAATTTCTCGATAACATCAGGAATTGATAAAACGGAGACGGATCCTTGGAATTCCTTTTTGGAAAGAAAAACTTTGTCTATTTTATGTTTTTCGAGAACGGCTAGGACTTCTTCCGTGATTTTTTTACCTGAACGAATAATCACTTTTTTTGAAGAAGGATCGATGATGTCCTTGCCGATCACTTTTCCGATCAAATCTTCAGAAATCTCCCAATAGATAGTCCCATCTTCTGGGATGATCCTGAAAACCTTGAAAAAAAGGCGCAGGATCTCTGCATCAGAACCAAAACCCAATGCTCTCAGAAAAACGGTGGCCAAGAACTTTTTCTTCCGATCCAGCCGGGCGTACATGATGTTTTTGGTGTCGTATTCGAACTCAACCCAAGCTCCTCTATACGGAATGATCTTTCCAATGAAAAATCCCTTCGTATCTCCAGGTCGGAAAAAAACACCCGGAGATCTTTGGAGTTGGCTGACAACCACTCTCTCAATCCCATTAAAAATGAATGTTCCTTTATCGGTCATCAGTGGGATATCGCCAAAATAGACCTCTTGTTCCTTGATGTGTTTCAGTCTTTTCGCTTTGGTGGTTGCATCTTTTTCCCATGAGATCAGCCGCACCTTGATCCTGAGAGGCACAGAGAAGGTGTATCCTTTTTGGAGGCACTCATTAGGCGTGTATTTTAGCTTGAGATTCACGTTATCCCCACAGTGGTCACACAACGGCACGAGTATCTTTTTCATGGATCCACAGAAAGGACAGATCTCCCGTTCAGTCAGCTCGACATCAGGGGGGAGAAGGGTGTCACACCCTTCGCATTTGCGCCTGGCATTCTCGACGCCCTTCAAGCGCCCGCATTTACACTCCCAGTTACCGATAGAATAGTTGATGAAATCCAACTGAGTGGTTTCTTTAAAATCAGAAACGGGGAAGATATCCTTAAATGCCGCTTGCAGCCCAACGTCTTTTCTTTCTTCAGGTAACAGTTCCATCTGCAGAAAATCCGCATAGGACTGCTTCTGAATAGCCAAGAGGTCAGGCATAGGAAAGGCGCTTTTTATCTTAGAATAATCGAGCCTTTCGCGATAAATATGATCGGTTTCTTCTTGCATATTAAGCTCCCGAAGAAAAATTATTGAAGTTCGATTTCTGCTCCCACTTCCTCGAATTTTTTCTTGATTTCCTCTGCTTCTTCCTTAGGAACGTTATCTTTGACTGTCTTGGGTGCGCTATCCACCAAATCTTTGGCTTCTTTTAGACCGAGACTCGTGACTTCCCTAACAGTTTTGATAACGTTGATCTTCTTGTCACCCACGCTCTTCAAGACGACATTGAAATCGGACTTCGCTTCCTCTGCCGGGGCCTCTCCCTGCGCAGCAGCTGCACCGGGAACAGCCATGGGCATAGCAGCGGCGGCTGCACTCACACCGTATCTTTCCTCAAATTCCTTGATGTAATCGGCGAGTTCCAGAACGGTGAGGGTATCCAAATGATCAAAAAACTGTTCCTTCGTGAGTTTTGTTTTTTCCTTTTTTGGCTTCGTGGTCTCACTGGCTTCTTTTGTTTGTGCTTTGGGCATTTTTTACCTCCAACCCTATTTTTTTGATTTAAGTTGACTCAACAACCGGCCTAAACTTTCCATAGGGGCTTGCCAAGTCCGCAATAATTTCATTAAAGGA
>CP070750.1:1122735-1128976 GCA_020348385.1 Candidatus Aminicenantota bacterium
GTGTATTTTGGAAAAAAACAGGATACCGACCAGTATTATCTGCGGATGGTCATCGCCTATTATGCCCCCAGCAGACTGGGTGTCGAAGAATACACGTTTACCATCGATGACGAGGAATATGTGGTGAAACCCAGGGATGTCGTTCGGACCTTAGATGTAAGGACGAATCGAGCACGAATGGATGAACCCAGTGATGAAAGTGTGGGAATTTGTGAATACTACGACATTGGTATGAACGAGGAAGAGTTTGAGTTGATGGAAAAAATTAGCAGTGCCAAGACAGTTAAATTGCGGTACGATGGTATCAAAGGCTATAAAAGGGTTAAAATCCATAACAGTTCCAAAAAGGCTATCAAAGATGTTTTGGATGCCTTTAAAGAATTGACGGGCATGACCGGGAAAATAATTTAGCGCTTGAAATAATCTATACAAATCCGGAATCCCATATGGTCATCACTGCTGTTTTGTTCGTCTCCAGTCCTTGCGGCAGAGCGTAGATTATGCCCTCCCTTCGGAGTGATGTGTCCTGACCTGTCAGTCCAGCTTCCCCCTCCACGATTAACACGTTCCTGATCAGGTTCACCTGAGATAGGAGGTCCTGACGGATTTTTTTTGGGTGAAGCAGTGTAATAATCAGGCTGGTAGACATCATGACACCATTCCCAAACATTCCCCGCCATATCCAGCAGACCATAGGGTGATGAGCCTTTGGGGTAAGTACCCACAGGTGAGGTTTCTGTATAGCCGTCATTTATATTTTTGTCCGGTTGTCGAGCATCTTTGTATTTATCCCAATAATTAATATCCGCATAGTTGGCTTTTGTGCCATCCGGTTTATCATTTCCCCATGGAAATTTGCGGCCATCCATGCCGCGGGCGCCTTTTTCCCATTGGGCAGCCGTAGGCAATTTGATATCCAATCCGGTCTTTTTTGATAGCCAACGGCAAAAAGCTACGGCATCGTTCCAGCTCACGCTGACAACGGGATGATCCTCTTCCTGCTCGAAATAAGGGTTTTTCCAATTCCCATCCATCCTGACAATCCACTCACCCTCCCAGAATTGCCAAGAACCCTTCCCCTTTTCTGCATCGGTCACATAACCGGTTTCTTTGACGAATTTTCTGAACTGCCCGACTGTTACAGGATACTTCCCCAGCCAGTATTCGTCTAGGTAAACCTGGTGAACTGGTCTTTCATTGGACAACCCATCCTCCGAACCCATGGGAAATTCTCCTCCTGGGATGTGTACCATAACATGGCCATCGATAAACTCCGCCTCCCAAAATCCTTTTTCATTTTTATAAATCTGTTTTGCTTTTTTTTGAATTTTCGCTATTTTTTTCGGGATGTTCTGATCCAGTCCATGATAAATATTTTCGATCCAGGTCTCGGCATTGGTGTAAGCGGTTCCCCAGGAATCATATCGGGAGGGAAAACCTTCTTTTTTTATATCCTTGAGGCTTATTCCGGCGGCCTTTTTTTCCATCACCAAGCCGATAGTATCCTGAAGCATTTTCATTGTGGATTTGAGATCGTCAAGGCCGGAAAGAGCATAGTGCCCTGGGATGATTTTTGCATCTATCGGGATGATACGGATCAGTTCTTCGATATGCTCCAACATACCTGTGATACTTCCGCCTGCTTCGATATCGACTGTAGGGAAACTGGAAATCCCTGAATTCCAGAGATCACCCATGTGGATCACATTGGACGCCGTAAAAAAAACGACAACATCACTGTCGGTATGGCCATGGGGGTAGTGGACGATGTCGATTTTTTCTCCGTTGAAAAAAAGGGATATCCGATCGTGAAAAGTGATGGTTGGATGTCTTTCATGGGGCATGTGCAAGAGCCGTTTTAGCGCATTTGCATGGGCAATAACGATGGGGGCATCTCCCAGCGCTCCATTGCCGTGGGTGTGGTCGATATGATGGTGTGTGTTTATTATGAACTTGATATTTCCTTTAGTGATTATACTTAATTCTGCCAGGATTAAATCGGAAAGGGAAGCAAATTGCGTGTCGACAAGGAGGATCCCATCCGGCCCCGCCGAAACCGCGATGTTGCCAGCCACATCTCCTGTCGCCTCGAGCATGTAGATGTTGCCGGCCACTTGAGTTGTAACGATCTTGACGTTGCTGAGGTCCGGCATGTCCTCTTGGAACCTTCCATAGCATAAAGAAATGATAAAAATAAAGGATATGGATAAGTACAGTTTTTTCATGTTCATTTTTTCCAACATCTCACAGAAGCGAAGATGATGTCAAATTTCGATCGAGATGAGGTGCTGCGGATAAATAAAAATGGGTTGCAGTTAGTCTTTAAAATGATTAAACTTTTTCTTCGCTTGAGCTTGAGAAAATTGGAGTGAACTATCATGAAAATAGATATCGTTTGGGGAAAAAGCGAAGGGAAGACTTTGCTTAGTGCGTTTGATAGAGCTCTGCTCGAAGCCGGTATTCATGATCTTAACCTGATTCCACTAAGCTCTATCATCCCTAAGAATTCAGTTGTAGAAGAAGTTGGCAAAGCTCATCTGTCCAAGGAAGTGGGGGAAATTCTCCATGTGGTTATTGCCTGTTTTGGTTGCCAAAAACCGGATGCGACCATTTCAGCCGGATTGGGATGGGTACAAACAGAAAATGGAGGATTGTTCATCGAGTCAGCAGGAGAGTTCGATCAGGCAGAATGTGAGGAGGAAGTAAGAGTTGGTCTAACCGAAATGTTGGAAACACGCGGGTGGAATGGCGATATAAACATAAAAGTTGTTTCCCATAAAGTGGAAAAAATTGCAAATGTTATCGTTGCGGCAGTTTATTGTGATTTGTGATATTATTTGGTTATGAATTCGACGAAAAAGAAAATCATCTATTTTGCCATTCCCCTCATAATTCTTTTGATCGTGCTCGCTTATTTTCTGTTCTTTCCTAAAAGCCCCTTATCCCGGCTTAAGGGTGCTGAAGATTTCAATTACATCATCATCAGTGTGGATACCTTGCGGGCCGATAGGATTGGTTGCTATGGATTTTCTGATGTAAAAACACCCACCATAGACATGTTCGCCTCTCGCGGGGTGAAATTCGAAAAATGTATAGCTCAGACACCGCTTACCTTGCCCTCCCACACCTCGTTATTGACAGGAACTTATCCGACATACCATGGTGTTCGGGATAATGGAGGTTTCTTAGTCCCTCAGGAAATGGATACCCTTGCCGAACTCATGAAACAAAACGGCTACCAAACTTCCGCTTTTGTAGCAGCTTATGTACTGGATTCAAAATGGGGATTGGATCAGGGATTTGATTTTTATTTCGATAATTTTGATTTGAGCAAATACAAAACCATTTCCTTGGGTAATGTGCAGCGCCCGGGGAATGAAGTTTTAGATGAAGTCATCCCATGGTTGGAAGAGCATAAACAACAGAAGTTTTTCACCTTTATCCATTTCTACGATCCTCATACTCCCTATGAGCCTCCATCTCCCTATTCTGAAAGGTATCCCAATCGGCCCTATGTTGGAGAAATTGCCTACACAGATTCTCAAATTTCTAGATTATGGGAATTTCTGGAAAAAAATGGGCTGCTAGACAACACCATTCTTGTTTTTACCTCTGACCACGGGGAAAGCCTGGGGGAACACCAAGAAAAGGCTCACGGTTTTTTCATCTATCAGGCGGGAGTTCATGTTCCCCTTATTTTTGTAACGCCATTTGAACACTTGCAAGGATTAAGCCGCTCTTCTGTTGTTTCGTTGGTCGACATTATGCCCACGCTCCTGGAACTTGCACAAGTTCCCGTTCCTGTTCAGGTGCAAGGGAAAAGCCTGGTTCCTTTGTTTTCTTCTGAAAGCAAAAATGAGTATTTTTCTTATTGCGAGACCTATTATCCCCGGTTCCATTACGGATGGAGTGAATTGAAAAGTTATCAAGACGAAAGGTACAAGCTGATCGTTGCTCCCAAACTTGAATTGTATGACCTTTCTGATGACCCGGGAGAATTGAATAACATCGTCAATTCCCAGCCTGAGGAAACCCGTAGGCTGATGAATCTTATCAATGAGTTTATCGATAAGACGGGAAAAGATGCCTATGAACTGGATTACAGCCATATGGATGAAGAAAGCCGTGAAAAGCTGGCAGCCCTTGGATACATCGGTACATTTGCTGCCTCCATGTCGCTGGAGGGGAGGAGGTTGGGGGACCCCAAGGAAAAGATCGTCATTTTCAACCGTCTATCTGAAGCGAGAGAACTGGGACTTGAAGGAGAATTCGATCGGGCCTCTGAGATGATCATGAAGATCATCGAAGATGATCCGGAGGTGATCGATGCCTATTCTGCCCTCGGAATTCTGTATAAAAGGGAGAGACTATTCGAGGAGGCTATAGATACTTTTCTAAAAGTCCTGGAATTGAAACCTGATGATAATAATGCGGTGATCAATATCTCTAGCTCTTACGTTCAGATGGGAAAATTGGACGAGGGCGAGGAATTTATCCTCGAAAGACTTGAGTTTCATAAAAAAGATTCTCAGGTTTATTTTAGCCTGGGATACATCAAGAATTTAAAAAAGGAATATGAAGAGGCTATAAAGTATTTCGATAAATGTATCGAGCTCAATCCTTCCTCTGCTTCGGCTTATAGTGCCCTGGGAGGAATTTACATTGTTCAGGATGAACTGGATAAAGCAGAGACCTTATTGAATAAAGCTGAAGGGCTTAATTCAAAATTGCAAAACCTTCACTACAATTTCGCCCTGCTTCTGGAAGCTCGCGGTGATTTAACCGGGGCTATGTCAGAGTATCTCCAAGAGCTGGAGAATATTCCGCATAATTTTCGGGCCAGTTACAACCTTTCCCGTTTGTACAGAATCAGTAAAGATACGTTAAAAGAACTGGAGTACCTGGATAAAACCATAGAGAGCAATCCGGAATTTCCACTGAGCTATTTTTACAAAGCACGGATTTATCTCAATCAAGGAGAGAAATTTGACGAGGCGATTTCCATGGTGCAGAAGGGGATCGCACTGGAACCAGAAGAAGATCAACTCCCTCTAGGCTACTACCTGCTGGCCGACCTATACAATAGAATAGGGGATTACGCCAAATCCGAGGAAAACTTGCGTTTGGGAGAAGAGGCGCGGAATAATATCAAAAAGTAAAACACTTATTCAAGGGGAAGGCTCTTTGCCGACTCATAAAGAGCTAAAATATTTTCCACAGGGACATCGGGCTGTACGGTGTTTGATGGCGCAAGAATAAGCCCTCCATTTCTCCCGCAACATGAAATTCGGTGATGTACCTCGGATACGACTTCGTTAACAGTCCCAAAAGGAAGGGTTTTCTGGCAGGAAATGGTGCCGTGTAGACAGGTTCGATCGCCAAAGCGGCGTTCGATTTCTTCCACGTCTAAGCATTCGGGTTGGATGGGCGTGATGGCGTCGAATCCAATTTCGATCAGGTCTCCCATCACATCCACCATATCGCCATCACTGTGGAACATAAAATAGCATTCATGTCTCTGTCGGATTTCTTCCAGCCACATTTTCAAACGAGGCTTGAAATATTTGCGCCACATGGCAGGAGAGAGGATCATGCTTTTTTGCATCGCGATGTCCCCTGTGATCATCAACATATCGATGCCGCTTTGCAGCAGTTGTTTGGATTGTTCGATCAGGTGCTCCAGAGCCCTGTCTGCCAAGGTTTCAACCAAATCTGGCTCCGTTGCCAGATCCAGCATGTATCGATCGAAGCCTCGCAGTTCCCACGACAATTTGAAAACATTCCGCACTTCGGCAATCGTGAAATACGTATTTTTCCATTGGATCATATTGGAGAGGATACCAGCGTATCGCTCTTTTTGCTTTAAAGAGGGAAAGGCATATTTCTTGATTTCATCCAATCCCGCTTTTGCCAAAGGATGATGGGAATAATGCCAGTACAACCCCGTTGCATTGGGGACGCGGCAGATACCGTATTCATCTTCGAACCAGCCGTTATCGCGCATAATGCCCAAATTTTTTTCTCCCACACCGATGTCGGGGATTTTCCATGGTGAAGGAATTGCCCGTTCCGCAAAGCATGCGCTGGGTTCCATCATGGCATAGCGAAGGTCCAGTCCTAGCTTCTCCATAATGATTTCGGCATCCGTTGTCCCAAAGTGTTCTTCCAGTTTCTTCCATGAGTCTTGGCGAAAACCGCCATCGAGAGGTGTTCGGTCGGGTTTATGATGATTGATGGCTGC
>CP070750.1:1129076-1134851 GCA_020348385.1 Candidatus Aminicenantota bacterium
GCTTTCAATTGGGTGTTCATCAAAACAACGGATGAAAGCATGCCCGGGGTTATGCGATTCGCGGAACAAGAGTGGCGCAGAATAAACCCGGGCCATCCTTTCGAATACACATTCGTGGACAGGAATAACGACATGATGTATCAGTCTGAAATGAAATTGAGCCGACTGTTCAGCATCTTTACCGGAATTGCTATATATATCGCATGCCTCGGTCTGTTTGGTCTGGCGTCTTTTACGGTCGTGCAAAAGACAAAGGAGATCGGCATGAGAAAAGTCCTCGGCGCCTCTGTCAGCGACATAATCGTTATTCTATCGAAAGAATATGTCAAATGGGTAGCTCTAGCGAATGTTTTTGCCTGGCCTCTTGCTTATTTTTATATGCAAGGATGGCTCCAAGGATTCGCCTACCACACAAATCTAAATATTTTGGCTTTTCTGGCGTCAGGTGTGCTAGCATTGATTATTGCGCTTTTAACGGTCAGTGTTCAGACATTCAAGGCCGCCAGAGCTAATCCTGTAGATTCACTTCGGTATGAATGAAATAATGTGTGTGTGACTGTTAGTTTGTTTTTCCGTACAAATGCCCTGTAAGAGTCCGCACGCTCTTCTCGAATGTATCCACAACTTCCAAGCCGAGATTATAGGCTTCATCATCGAGGCTTTTTACCCATTTCACCTTGCCGATCAAATAGATCGTTTCATAGCTTCTCCCCAGACATAGGGATATTTTCATCACTTTATCTATCGGAAAAAATTTGTCCGTCAGGATTCTGAGGCCAGAGAGCGAAAGATCCTCTGTCAGCCCGAAGTTCACTTTTTTGGTTCTGTAAATTGGCCCCTCGGGAAGATACTCTATGGATATCCGGTTCACTTCTTTTTTCCGCCTTTCTTTTCGTCTTTCGATCATAATAGGAACTATCCTTTTTGATCGGGGACAAATCGTTTTCTAAACCTAGCTTATAACTTTATATAATAAAAATATAACCTGAGCTGGACTTTGTCAAGTGGATTATAACGGTGATTGTTATATTCAAATCCCTGTATCAATGTTTTGGAAACGATAATCCCTACTTGGCATTATCGCCCTTTTAAGGTAAAAAAACAGTGTGATCATTTGATTTGGGATGGAGGGATGAATGAAAAGTCTATTTTTTAGAAAAAGGATCTCATTCCGAATTATTTTCTGGGCAGCCATGATAATGGCGGGAATGATGATTCCTGCGACCGCCCAAGATACAAAACCGGTTAGCATTTTTGAAACACCGAAGTCTGGAGACATTGTGCCGGTGGAAAGCGAGTTGAAAGCAGTGATCGAGCGCTATTCGATCGATGAGCTGTCTCTCAGTAGGCACTACACATTCCCTTTTTCTCCAGCGCGGCGTTCTCGCTTTACGGCTTTTTACCGAGAATGGCTTGACATCTTGGCCAAGGTCGATTTCGGGTTCCTGAGTCAAGACGCAAAGATCGATTACATCCTGTTCAAGAACCATCTTCTACGTGCTTCAGATCAACTGGAGAAGGAAGCCTCGGCCATAAAAGGAATTGCCCCATTCCTTCCGTTTGCCAAAACCATCATCGGCCTCAACGAGGATTTGAAAAAGATGAGGTGGGTCGACGGTCCCAAGGCAGCTGAAGCCCTGGCCGACATCAAGTCAAATATTGACAAAGCAGGAAAATTCCTTGCAACACAAGGTGGGGACATAAATAAAACCGCAGTTAGACGCGCCCTTGCTATGATGGCCATGCTGCAAGACGGCCTGAAGGAGTGGTTCGATTTTTACAACGGATACAATCCGCTGTTCACTTGGTGGGTTGCTGATTCCTATAAAGACACCACCCATTCTCTCCAATCCTATGAGGGAATTTTGCGTAAAAAACTGGGTGGGGAGGCCTATGTTATTATGGATCCAGTTGGCCGAGAAGTTCTGATGAAAGAGTTGGCATTCGAAATGATCCCATATACACCTGAAGAAATACTCGCCCTCGGCTGGCAGGAGTTGGCATGGTGCGAAAAAGAACGACTTGCTGCGACCCTAGAGCTGGGGTACGGCGAAAACTGGAAAAAGGCAATCGAGCATGTGAAAAACAGGTGTGTGGAACCGGGCGAGCAGCCCGAACTCATACGTTTCATGGCCTTCGAAGCTATCGATTTTCTGGAAAAAAATGACAGCCTCACCATCCCACCAATGGTCAAGGACCTCATTCGAATGAGAATGATGTCGATCGAGCGACAGCAAACAACGCCATTTTTCACTGGCGGCGAGGTCATCAGCGTTGCCTATCCCACGAACACCGTGCCGTATGATAAGAAAATTTCGACTATGCGCGGCAACAATCCCCATTTTTCCCGGGCTGTGGTTCACCATGAACTGGTGCCCGGCCACAACCTGCAGGGCTTCATGTCTGCACGCCATAAAAGCTACCGCAGACCGTTCAGCACAAGCTTTTTCGGTGAAGGTTGGCCTCTTTACTGGGAAATGCGCCTCTGGGACATGGGATTCCAAAGGTCGCCGGAAGACCGCATCGGTATGCTCTTTTGGCGCATGCACCGATGCGCCCGTATTATTTTCTCACTGAGTTTTCATCTCGGACATATGACCGCGGATGAGGCCGTAGATTTTCTGGTCGACCGGATCGGCCATGAACGGGACAATGCCACGGTGGAAGCAAAAGCCCATTTGAGCGGCCGAGCATACGGAGGAAGACCTCTAGCTCAGATTTCATATTTATTCGGAGGACTGCAGATCCGTGCTCTCTCTCGAGAACTTGTGGATTCAGGCATGATGACAGCCAGGGATTTTCACGATGCTGCACTCCGCGAGGGCAGCATTCCGGTCGAACTTCTGCGGGCAAAGATGATCGATCAGGAACTCATCCCCGATTTCACTGCGCAATGGAAGTTTTATACTTTTTCAAAGTCATCCCACAATCCATATTATGAATCAGAGAGCTGGCAAAAATAGAAAATGTAAGCTATTTTATCCTGATCGTCCGGACATAAGTGTTGTTGGTCTCAGAAGTCTCCGAAATAACTTCCTCGCCATCAGCTTTGGCGATGATATACCACTTGCGGATAGCTGTTCCTTCAGGAATCATGACCGTTGTCGATCCCGCACTGCTCGCACCGCCTGCCAGCATAGGCACACTCCGGCTCCCGAGCAGGATATCGGATGCATCGAGAGTGTGGTTGTCAGATAAGTAAAACTGGGTCAGGCTCGGATTTGCGGCCCCTGCTCCTTGGTTCTTGGTTGTATCCCTAAGGATTATGTTCAGCCCTGGTTCTGCTGTTCTCGGCCCCCTAAAGGATGTGACGTCCAAATCGGGACCGATTCTGATTGACCGGACATAGGTGTTGTTGGTCTCAGAAGTCTCCGACACTACTTCACCACCATCAGCCTTGGCAACGATATACCAAGTACCCGAAACTGTATTCTCCGGAATCGTGACCGTTGTCGATTCTGCGCTGCTCGCTCCGGCATCAAGCGACGGCACACTGCGACTTCCCAGCAGGACATCGGATGCATCGATCGCATTATCCAAGGACAGATAAAACTGGGTCAGGGTGGGACCGACAACTCCATTACCTATGTTCTTGGTTGTATCGGTTATGGCTATGCTCTGCCCTGCTTCTGCAGTCGTTGGTGTTGACATGGATGTGATATCCAAGTCCACATCGGCTCCAACGCTGATCGACCGGGCATAAGCGTTGTTGGACTCCGAAGTCTCGGACACAACTTCCTCGCCATCAGCCTTGGCAATGATCCACCAGTTGCCGGCAGAGGTAGTTTCAGGAATAGTGACCGTGGTGGATCCCGAACTGCTCGCGCCGGCGTCAAGCGACGGCACACTCCGGCTCCCGAGTAAGACATCGGATGTTCCGACTGTGCTGTTGGCAGAGAGGTAGAAGTAGGTTACAGACGGACTTGCAATCCCTGCTCCGATGTTTTTGGTTGTATCGGTTATGACTATGCTGTTCCCTGGGCTTGCTGTAGCGGGTGCTGACAGACCTGAAATGTTCAAGTCCACGTCAGAGCCGATGGTGATCGACCGGACATACGTGTTGTTGGTCTCAGAAGTCTCGGACACTAATTCTTCGCCATCTGCTTTCGCGATGATCCACCAATCACCGACTGGCGTACTCACTGGGATCGTGACCGTTGTCGATCCCGGACTGCTCGCTCCTCCTGCGAGCTCCGGCACGCTCCGGCTTCCTACCAGGGTATCGGATGCGTCGATCGCGTTATCCAAGGATAGATAGAACTGGGTCACAGAAGGAGCCACAACGCCCGATCCTTTGTTCATGGTTGTATCGGTTATGACTATACTCTGCCCTGGGCTTGCCGTTGCGGGCGCTGACATGGACGTGATGTCCAAATCAGGACCGATGCCTATCGTTCGGGCATACGTGTTGTTGGTCTCTGAGATCTCGGGTACAGTTTCATCGGCATCAGCCTTGGCGATGATATACCAAGTCCCGGCTACCACACTCTCTGGAACCGTAACCGTTGTCGATCCCGTGCTGCTGGCACCGGCTACAATCGCTGGCACACTCCGGCTTCCCAACAGGGTATCGGACGTATCGATCGCATTGTCAGAGGACAGGTAGAATTGTGTCACCGTCGGATCTACATCTCCTCCTATGTTCTGGATTGTATCTGTAATGATGATACTCTGTCCTGCTCCTGCTGTTGTAGGTGCTGACATGGATGTGATATCCAGGTCAGGCCCGATCCCGATCGTCCTGGTATATATGTTGTTGGTCTCAGACGTCTCGGATACAGTTTCCTCCCCATCGGCCTTGGCGATGATCCACCAACTGCCTATAGATGTATTCTCTGGAATCGTAACTGTTGTCGATCCCGTACTGCTCGCTCCAGCTGCAAGCGATGGCACACTCCGGCTTCCCAGCAGGATATCGGATGCATCGATCGTGCTGTTAGTTGACAGATAAAACTGGGTCACAGAAGGATCCACAACCCCTGTTCCAACATTTTTGGTTGTATCGTTAACGACAAAGCTCTGCCCTGCCCCTGCAGCCATGGGAGCAGACATGGATGGGATGTTCAGATCCATATTGGAGCCGATATCAGTCGACCGGACATATGTATTGTTGGTCTCTACGGTCTCAAGAATCACCTCTTCACCATCAGCTTTGGCAATGATGTACCACTTTCCGATAGTTGTATCCTCTGGTATCGTGACCGTTGTCGTTCCCGCACTGCTGGCTCCGCCGACCAGAGACGGCACATTCCGGCTTCCCAGCAGGGTATCGGATGCGTCGATCGTGCTGTTGGTTGACAGATAGAAATGGGTCACAGAGGGTTCCACAATTCCCGCTCCCTTGTTCATGGTCGTATCGGTAACGACGATGCTCTCCCCTGGGCTTGCTGTCGCAGGTACGGACAAGGAAGTGATGTCCAGATCAGGCCCGATCCCGATTGTCCTGGAAAAGTTATTGTTGCCCTCCGAATCTTCGAGAATAACCTGTTCACTGTCAGCCTCAGCAATGATATACCAGGTTCCGCCAGGTGTGGTCTCAGGAATCGTGACTGTTATCGATCCTGTACTGCTCACTCCGCTTGCCAGCGCAGGCACACTCCGACTCCCCAGTACGGTATCGGAAGTATCGATCGTATTATCATCGGAAAGATAAAACTGGGTAATAGACTCATCTGCAACTCCTCCTCCGATGTTAATAGTTGTATCGGTTATGGTGATACTGGATCCCGGGCTTGCAGTCGTGGGTGACGACATGGATGTGATATCCAGATCAGG
>CP070750.1:1134951-1140606 GCA_020348385.1 Candidatus Aminicenantota bacterium
TGAGTCTAAAGGGCTACAGAAAAAATTTGAAGGAAATATACTCGAGTGTGGAAGAAAAAAATTTGTCCTGGATGAATTTTATTCTGTTCGGGTACATAACCATTTGGTTTATTGAATTAGTTGGCCGATTTTTGTCTTTTTTGAACATCTCTCATATGTTATTGAGCACAATTACGTTGGCCATGGTAATGGTGTTTGCCAATCTTATTGTATTCAAAGGGCTGAGGCAGCCGGAGATATTTGCAGGTATCGAAGAAAAACCGAAATATCAAGGATCGCCTTTAACCAAACAGGAGAAAGAGGAATATCTCCAGCGGTTACAGGCATACATGGAATCCGAAAGACCTTATTTAAGCCCGTCCTTGACGATCGATATTCTGGCAAAAAGATTGTCGATCTCATCTCGGTATCTATCTCAGGTCATCAATGAATCGCTTGGTGTGAATTTTTTCGATTATGTGAACGATTTCCGCGTTTCAGAGGCGAAGCGCATATTAACGGACGCCTCCTCCAATCAAAGAAATATTCTTGATGTGCTGTTTGATTCAGGTTTTAACACCAAATCGGCATTCAATAGTGTTTTCAAGCAGCATACAGGAATGACACCTTCCGAATACAAAAGTTCACACGGAAACTGAGTTATCCCACATCTCGTTATTCAACCAGGGAAGTTTTTTTATCGAAACCCCATCTAAAGCCAACTAAAATAGCGGGATTTTTCATTTCCACCATTATCCCAGTGACAAAAAGCCAATCTTTTGGTATCCAGGAAAGCCCAACATGATAATTGATGCCGTCATAGCTGAAGAACGGACTCCATTGTTCAGTCACGGTCAGGGTTATTCCTGCAAGGAAATACTCTTTATCGAAGTCGGGCAAAAGGCTAGCAATTCCTATAGAAAATCGAGCGGAAATAATTTCGCTGAATTCAAAGGATTTAGTCACTTGTATGAATGCTGATTGATCGCTTCTTCCGGTTTGTACGCTGCCTGTCCCAACAATAACAGCAGGTCTCCAAGACTCTTCATTTTCGGATATCGGCTGCAAACGGAGGCTCCAGATGAATTTATCTGATTTAAAGGTATAACCTAAGCCTAGATCTAGCCAGGAATTCACTCCGGCGCGTAGATTGAATACTCCCGTTTCTTCTTCACCGCCGGGGATGGCCATGCCAGTTGAAACGAAAGTTCCAGGAGGCAGGAGTGCACCAGTGCTTTGGCCAGATCCAGAACAAACTGGACAGCCTGGACCACACACCTGAGCTGGTAATGAGGCAGCAAATCCCAGTATTACGACAATTACTATAATCAGATTTCTGTACACAACTTCCTCCTGAATATCAGGGTATACTATAATCTACTTTCCCTATAATTTCAATAGGATGGGCTTAGTGCCAACCTCACAATTCATTGAGGCATAAGAAACTTGGGCCAGAGGTTTGTGAGCCTAATGAGAATGGCTTGTAACAGATTTTTTGACTTAAAATGGATACAAAATGGACACAAGCGTGTCCTGAACGCTTCGCATAAGCAACCTAGGGGATTTGAATCCTCTATTCATTCATACCGCAGGCTGTCTACAGGGTTTGCACACGCGGCTTTGAATACTTGGTAGGATACTGTTCCAAGAGACAGCAAAATGGTGATGACGACCGCACCAATAAATGGGATCCATGTTATATCTATTCTGTAAGCGAAATTCTTAAGCCATTTAAACATTGCAAAATAGGAAACGGGAAATGCGATGATTATCCCGATGGATGTCAATTTCATAAACTCTTTTGTGAGAAGGATACTTATGGAATTCACACTTGCGCCGAGAGTTTTCCTTATCCCGATTTCCTTTGTCCTCTGCCCAGAAGTCAAAAAGGCTAGTCCGAATAGCCCTATGCAAGCAATAAATATAGCCACAAATGTGAAATATCTAAAATTTTGCCCCAGTTTTTGCTCCCGCTTGTACAGAATATCAATCCTGTCATCCAGGAAAGAATAACTGAGGGGATACGGCGAGAAGCTCTTAAACTTTTTTTCAATCATAGCCAGAATCCCGGAAATATCTGCAGAACTGATTTTAATCGAGAAATACCGGACATCCCACCACCTGGAATCTTCCAAAAGAAAAATCACGAGCGGCTCTATCTGCCGGTGAAACGAGTGGCAGTGAAAATTACTCACAACCCCAATCACCTGTCCGTCGACATTCCTCTGGCAATTAAAGCGTTTCCCGACCGGATCTTCCCATCCGATCAGGCTGACAGCCGATTCGTTCAGAATATAGGCTTGTTCGGCATCTGTCCCAATTTCCTTAGAAAAATTACGACCCTCAGCCAATTCAATTCCGTAAAAATCTAAAAAGTTATGATCGACACAAAGATAGCGAAAATCTGGGCCATCATCCGGTCTTCCATCCCAATCCACCGCTTGACTGTTCTCAACGGTGAAAGGTAAAAAATTGGAAACCGTCACATCCAGAATTTTTGAATACTGGCTAAGCTTATGTTTCAATGGTTCATAGTCCTTTTTCAGATTCTCATCCTGTATGGGAACCGTAACGATATACTCTTTTTTAAATCCCAACTCTTTAGTTCTGATATATTCCAATTGGTTATGGATGAAAATCGTACATATAACCAAAGCCGTAGAAATAGCGAATTGAGCCACAACAAGGGTATTTCTAAATCCGGAGGATCTATTCAGGCTTTTGCGAGAAATCCATTTTCCCTTGATGATGGAGACCGGCAAAAACGACGAAAGGAAAAATGCGGGATAACTGCCTGCCAATATCCCGACGAAAACAGATATACCGATCAGGCTTGAATAGGTTTTTATGTTATTGAAAACTAAAAAACTCAATTCTTTTTCTAAAAGAGTGCTGAATACTGGGAGGAGCAGTTTGACAAGCAATACAGAAACGAGCAAAGCTATAAATGCAAAAAGGAGCGATTCGCCCAGGAACTGGCGGACAAGGTTGTTTCTACCAGCTCCCACCACTTTTCTGATTCCCACTTCTTTCATGCGTTGAACAGCACCCGCTGTAGAAAGATTCATATAATTGAAACACGCGACAAGCATTATTAACAAAGCTATGGCCGAGAAGAAATACACGTACCTGATATCGCTGTTCGCTTCGATTTCATCATTGACGTTTCCACCCAAATGGATATCTGTCAAGGGTTGAATATGTATCTCGTCGTTTGTTGGCCTGCCTCTATATTTTTCTAGCCTCACAGGAAATTTGCGGTTAAACTCGACGGAATCGCTGCTACTATGTAACTGGATATAAGTTTTTACCTGATACGCATTCCAATCTTCAAAAAAGCGCTTTCCGTAATCTCCGTAGATAGGATATAAGCTGTTAAAAGATCCAAGAAAATCAAATTGGAAATGGGAATTGCCGGGAACATTCCTCAAGATCCCGGTTACTTTGTAATCGTATTTATTGTCAACAGATAATATTTTGTCCATCGGATCTTCATCACCGAAATATTTTTCCGCCATCTCCTCGGTCAAAAGGATGGAAAACGGTTCATTCAAGGCCGTTTCCCAATCTCCAGTTTTTAAAGGGAAGGTGAAAATCTTCAGAAATGCCGGATCAACGGTGAAAAATCTTCTCTCAAAATAATGATTGTTTTTATAATTTATCAATCTTTCCGTTTTTAATATTCTGGCGGCATTTTGGATCTCGGGAAAATCATTCATCAGTGCAGCTTTTAAAGGTGGAGGAGATATACTATACATATCTATCCCCTGATAGATATCGTTCGGTTGCCGTATCAATATCCTGTATATTCTGTCGGCATTTTCGTGATACCTGTCATGGCTTAGTTCGTAATGAATAAAAAGCAGGATGAGGATCGAACAGGTCATTCCGATAACCAAGCCCGTGATGTTAATGATGGAAAATGTTTTGTGTCGTTTGATGTTTCGAAGGGCGATTTTTAGATAATTGTAAACCATGACTATGTTCCAATGGAATTTGTTCCTTAAAAAGTCAGGTAGGGATTTAGCGATTTGTTTCCAGTACCAGAGCTTTGCTTTAAAAGGACCCAATGAATGATAAACGTCGAGGTATTCTTCCCTGAAGTCCTCCACAGATGTGAATTCTCCACGGTCAGGATAGATGCGTCGCAGAATCCATTCGGCAAATCTTGGAGGGCTCTCAAATTTTTCTATGGTCAAAGTTCGTCCTTCAGAGTTTTAAGTGGGATCCCGTCCCAAATCTCATCCGTGATTTTCTTGATTTCGATCAAAGCCAATATCCCATTGGGAGTCAGTCTGTAGATGCGTTTTCGTTTTCCCCCTCTCTTGGCTGTCGGATCGCTAAGATAAGACTCCAGAAATCCTTTTTTTTCTAACCGATCCAAAGGATCATAGACAGCTCCGAAGGACCAGTCATGGCCGGTGGATTGGACAAGCTGTTTTTTGATCGGGACACAGTAGGCGTTTTCTTTAAGTCTCCAAACGGCAAGCAGGACCAATTCTTCGGGTCTTGATAGGAATTTCATTTTTGTTTTACCCATTATCTCTGGATAATAGAGAAAATAGAGCGATTTGTCAAGAAAAATATTCTCTGGATTGCAAATAAAATCCTCTATTTATTCATAACGTAGCGATTTAATCGGGTTCGCCAGCGCCGCTTTTGTTGTCAGGAAGCTTACCGTTAGAAGAGCTATGATTAATGCCATGATAGCGGAAGCGATAAAAGTTCCAATCCCGATAGTTATGCGATTTGTGAATTCCTGAAGCCATTTGTGCATAAAATAATAAGCCAGCGGCCAGGCAATGACATTGGCAAGCAGCACCCATTTGGCGAATTCTTTGGAAAGCAGGATCACTATTCCTGTTATTGAAGCCCCGAGCACCTTTCGCACTCCGATCTCCTTGGTGCGTTGTTCCGCCATGAAAGAAGTTAATCCCAGCAGCCCGAGACAGGATAAAAATATGGCTAAGAATGTGAAGGTATTCAAAATCCTGCTTATTCTTATTTCGGTTCTGTATTGATTTTCCAACGTCTCATCCAGGAAGCTGTATTCAAATGGAGAGTCGGGCATGAATTTCTTCCAGACACTTTCAATATGAGCTAAAGCTACTGTCATTTTAGTGATTCGATGGTCATCTTCGCCTGAGTCGATTTTTATAAACATGGTCTGAAATTGTTCTCGAAATGTTTTAGACAGATGAAAGACCTCAGGCTGAATCGTAAACCTTAGCGAGTTCAATTGGGCATTTTTTACCACGCCGATAATCACTCCGTTCCCGCTGTTAACGGTCATTTGTTTTCCGACCGGATTCTCAATATTTCCCTGTTTCACCGCTTCTTCATTCAGAATAAAACCCTCCTGCAGATCCGATTGGATCTCTGTTGAAAAATCCCTTCCTTCGACTATTTTCATATTCAATGTTTTAAAATAATCATGATCGATCATCGGATGACACCAGTTTATCTGCTGATCAGGATTTTTTCCCTCCCACGATATCGTCCCTGATGTTGGTCCCGACCTTAAAGGGCTGCTGCTTTTTAAAGAGACACTAACGATATCAGGGTTCTGTTTAAGTTCATTTTTGAACGATTCGGCAATATTTTCCATAATGCCGCCGACCGGAAGAGTTATGACATTTTCTTTTTCAAACCCGATTTCGGCATTTCTCATATATC
>CP070750.1:1140706-1146298 GCA_020348385.1 Candidatus Aminicenantota bacterium
CCCCAGGTTGATAAACTCACTGTTTTTTAGCGCAGGGAGTTTTTTAAGAGCCAATACATGGGCATTGGCTAGATCCGTAACATGGATATAGTCGCGGATGGCTGTTCCATCTGGAGTGGAATAGTCTTTTCCAAAGAGACTGAAATCCTCCTTTTTGCCGAGAAGAGACAACAGGATGTTGGGGATAAGATGTGTTTCCGGTTCATGCATCTCTCCCATTCGGCCGTCAGGATCTGCTCCTGCCGCGTTAAAATACCGCAGCGAAATAAACTTCATGCCGTACGCCCGCTCGTAATCCAAAAGGATTTTTTCGACAAATAACTTTGTCCACCCATAAGGATTTGTTGGATTCAAAGGATGGGACTCACGGATAGGGGTTTGTTCTGGGATCCCGTAAACCGCTGCACTGGAGGAAAATATGAAAAACTTTACATTGGCTTGGAGCATAGCGTGGAGAAGATTCAAACTGGTAATCAGGTTGTGTTGATAATATTTTTGAGGATTGATGTAGGATTCCCCGACTTGAATAAGAGAAGCAAAATGGAGCACGCCATGAATTTTGTGCAAAAGAAAGATCCTTTCAAGGTCTGCAACATCCCTCAGGTCTCCTTCAACCACTTTTCCGTCAGGGACTAGTTCTCGCTTTCCTGTGGAGAAGTTGTCGTAAATAACGACTTCGAATCCCTGCTTGATCAACTCTTGGACAGTGTGGGAACCGATGTATCCTGCTCCTCCGACGACGAGAACTTTCATGGATGTCCTTCCTTTATTATTTTTTTAGCAAAAATCAATCCTTTTTCCTTGGAGTCGAATTCATTATCCAGCTGCATTTGATACAACTTCTTGAGATATTTTCCCATCAACGGGCCAGGAGAAACGCCCATTTTGATCAAGTCCCTTCCCATAATGAGGGGTTGAATGGTTTCTTTGGATACATTCAGTTCTTCGAATTTTTCGAGCAACCATCGGCCCTCGCGGTCAAGGCTCTGAACGGGCTTCCTTTTTCTCCCTGCTCTGTCAGCTGCATCCAGATAGACAAGAAGCTCAATCTCTCCATCCACATCGGCGGCCAGGCGATTGAAGGCCTTTTTGGTGACAACGTTGCGATTCTGCCATAGCTCTGATGCTCGGTGGTGGCATTTGATCAAAGAAGGAACCATCTTTCTCAGGTTGCAATTGTTCCAAGAGAAGATTTTCAATCGACTGAGAGTTTTTTTAGCAACCTTTGCACTGGCAATGTCATGTCCGTTGCTGGTGATCACCATCCGACCCCTCTTATATTCCCATTGGGTCGTATCGGGCTTTCCCACATCATGGAAAAGCGCGGCCAGGAGCAGGGTGAGAGATTTTTGTTCATCCAGACGAAATTGTTCCGTCAATCTTTTAGCTTGGTCGACCGTGATCAATGTATGGGCCCAAACGGTATGATGACCGAAAGCATCTTTTTCCGGATGGAAAACGGAATCCTGGAGACAGAGTGTCAACCTGTAGAGTTCTGGGAAAAGCTGGCGCAAGGCATCCAGCTTTAACAATTCGTTCAAACCAAAGGAGGGTTGTGCGGAAAGGAGCATGAGTTTGAACAGTTCTTCCTTTATCCTTTCCTCGCTTATCCCACTGAGATCGATGCCCTTTGCGATCTCATAGATCCCGGGATCCACTGAAAAATCGAGGACCGATGCAAAACGGGCAGCCCGAAGAACACGGAGAGGATCGTCAGGAAACGCCAGGGGATTTGTCAGCTTTAAGACCTTGTCCCTGATGTCATCTTGCCCTTTGAAGGGATCTATAATTTTTCCGTCAGAAAGTCGAACCGCAATGCTATTGCATCTAAAATCCCTACGCTCTAGATCCTTTTCGAGAGGCAAATTCGGGTCGGTCAAGATGGTGAAATCCTTATGTTTGCGAATTTTTGCCCGTTTAGGTCTGTCTTTTCTTGGCAGCGCAATGTCGTAAGTTTTTCCCTCTACCGTGAATTTGATAACTCCGAAACTTTTCCCGACAACGTCAACTTTGCCATAGGATTCCAATTTTTCGATAATTTCGTCAACCGTGTGATGTGTGATCAAAATGTCGACATCTTCCGATGGATCTCCCCGTATCTGATCCCGTACAAAGCCGCCCACTGCGTAGACCTCCTGACCGAAAAGGTCGATGAATATTCTGTTTTCTCTAAAATGCATGGGACTAAGCCTTCATAACTTTCCTAACCTGAACAATTCAAAAAAAATGCCGATGCAATTTTTAGCCTCAGCGACATCCGGAAGTTATCCAGACATGGCCTCCAGTATCAACAAAGACGTTTTTAAGAATATCATTCTTTCAAGTTTATGTACATCTTGATGTTGGGTGGGGTGGGTCGGCTTGGCTCGTGAATAATCCAGGTTAATTTCAGCGTGCTCTTTTTTCAAGTTTTGTTCATTTTACAGGAATTGGGAAAGTTATGAAAGCCTGACCCCTCTTGAGCTCTGAGCCGCAATATTGTATGCTAGGCATCGGTATTTAGTGGAGTCAAAGAATGAAAAAGAAAGCGATCTTTCTGATTGCCCTTCTCCTGGCTTCTGTTCATTTTTCCTTATCCGCTTCTTTGACAAAAGACGTGAAAATCAAAGTAATGGAAAAAAGGATTCGGGACTTCAGCCTGGATGGCCTAACCCTCGTCTTTTATGTGAACATCGCAAATTCCTCTTCTAAGGACTATTTTCTCTCCGGTTATGAGTATCGCTTTATCGTCAATCAGGCCGATTATCTCCAGCTACAAACAGGCTTGGATGACGGGCTCAGGATTGAATCGAAAGGAGAAACCCTTGTGGCGTTTCCCGTCAAGATCACGTATGAGAATCTTTTTCAGACTATTCCAGAGATGAAAGATGAGCTTCATGCCACATGTAATCTTGTGGGCTGGGCAAGGTTTTCGGATGGGCGGAGAAAAAAGGGAAAGCTCGCTCTGGCTTTTACAGGAGATTTTCCGATATTTTGGGAGCCAGAGCTTGAGCTCGACCAACTTCGAGTGAATACTCTCACTTTAGGAGGCGCGGATATCAATTTCGAGCTGAAATTCAAAAATAAGAATAGATTCGAACTGATGATAAACCGGATAAGCTACACTTTGACCCTGGCAGGTTATGAAATTGAAAAGGGAACCATCCCTGGGGATAAAAACATCGACAAACAAGGGGAAAAGCTTTTTTCCTTGCCACTGCTGTTGGATTTTTTTGAGCTAGGAAAAGAAGTATATAATGTTCTCGATAAATCCTCCACCCAGAGCCGCTTTACTGGTGATGTGGAGGTGCAGACTGTATGGGGACGGTTGACCATTCCGTTCGATAAGCAGGAAGTACTTGCCATAACACGAATCCCCTAATTTCCCTGGATTATTCTTGCGGGCTTTTTTATAAAAAAAATCAAGAGATTATGGTTAACAGTCAAGCTTAAAAAATGATCAGGATTTCCGTTATCATTCCGACCTATAACCGAGCATCCTATTTATCGGAAGCTATCCAATCTGTACTCGAGCAGGACTATTTTCAGAATTGTCCGACCGATCCTTGTTTTGAATTTTGGGTGATCGATGATGGCTCAACCGATGAGACAAAAGAAATTGTGCGATCCTTTGGTGGGAAAGTGGGATATTTCTATCAGCCTCACCGGGGAGTCAGTGCTGCCAGAAATCAAGGGCTCCATCTGTCTTCCGGAAATTTTATCGCGTTTTTAGATTCTGATGATCTGTGGATGGCCAATAAGATGAGATCCCAAATGAGTTACATGGAGGCATACCCGAAGGCCATGATCAGTTATACCGAAGAGGTATGGGTGCGCAATGGTGTGTTTGTCAATCCAAGAAAGAAACACAAGAAATATTCAGGGTGGATTTTCCAAAAAGTTTTGCCCTTATGTCTATTGAGTCTCTCATCCGCCCTATTCAGGAGGGAAGTTTTCGAGGTTGTCGGCTCTTTTGATGAGAACATGCCTGCCTGTGAGGATTATGATCTAGGCATCCGGTTGGCGCGCAAGTTTCCGATCCATTTGATCGATTTG
This sequence comes from Candidatus Aminicenantota bacterium, assembly GCA_020348385.1. Taxonomy (GTDB): domain Bacteria; phylum Acidobacteriota; class Aminicenantia; order Aminicenantales; family Aminicenantaceae. The sequence continues at coordinate 1,144,742 of CP070750.1, forward strand.
CCTTTGATCGTCAAACGCGGAGGGCATGCAGACCAGCTTTCCCGACAGTTTTGGGGGATGGATAGGTTTCGCGTGTACGCTTTGGAAAAGGCTTTGAAAATGGACCTGACGCCTGAACAGGAATACGTGGTTAGACGCGAAATAGTGAAAAAATGCCGCATACTGATCCAGGGCTTCCGGAAAAGAAATAAGCTTCAGGAAGAACAGAAATATCTTTCGCTTGTTCGGGAATATCAAGACAAAAAGGAGGGGAGATGAGCATCTTGAAAGTCATCAAAGAGAGGCGAAGCGTGCGCAAATACAAATCCGACGCGATTCCCGATGATGTTCTCCAACGTGTGCTGGAAGCTGCTCGGTTTTCACCTTCTGGAAAAAATCTCCAGCCATGGAAATTTATCCTCGTCCACGATGAATTCTTGAAAAAACGTCTTGTCGATGCCTCCGTCACACAAACTTTTATCGCTGAAGCCCCGGTTGTCGTCGTGGCATGCGGTTTTCCCGACCAATGTTATTCTCGGATGGGCAACTACATGAAATCATGGGCTGTCGATGTTGCCATCGCTTTCGAACATTTGGTACTGCAGGCCCAAGAGGAAGGGCTTGGCACATGTTGGATAGGTGCTTTTGAAGAAAAAGATGTCAAATCCATTTTAAACGTTCCAGAGGGAGTGAAAGTTTTGGCCTTAACCCCCTTGGGCTATCCGGACGAAAATCCTATGCCCAGGGGTCGGAAAAGCCTGGAGGATATCGTTTCTTATAATTCCTATTAAAAAAAAGGGGACGGTTCTATTTTGTCTGTAAAATAGAACCGTCCCTAATAATTAAAACCAGTAGTTCATACCGAGGGAGATCTGATAACCGCTAAGGTCAAACCGATCAAATCCAATAAAAGCTTCTTGGAAATCAGCCATGCAATGGTTGTACTTGAATTCGACTTCGATGCTTATCCGGTTTGCCAGAGGAATCATGATGCCCGCAAACCCCTGAAACCCTACTTTGAGTTTGTTTTCCTCTCTCCAATCGTCGGAGTAAATGGGATAAATGGGATCAACGATGATTTCCTCATCTTCATAAAAAAATCTTTCGTCGCTGAAGTCGATAATATCCCCAAATAACCTGACACTCCAGAGATAAACTCCTACACCTCCCCCTATGTAGGGAATCACTTTCATGCGCCTTCCTAAGGGAGCGATTTTTACCGAAAGCTGGAAAGGAGTTATCGTCACACTGAAAGTGTGGCTTGGATAAAAATCCCCATCGAATTCAGCCGGAAAAGCGAAATCTCCATCGTCAAATACGTAGCCCACATAATCCAGGTATTGTCCCAGCTTGTTTTTGGTATAACTGTCGACATTGAGCACTAGACTCAGGTGGTTGGAAAAGAAATATTCGTAGCTGAATCCAAAATTTGTTGTCTGATAGGTGCTGGGTGTCAAAGTCATCTGATCGAATTCGATCCACCACAGATCATTCGGCCTGGGATCATTAAGGTTATAACTGGCGCCACGAGGCAGAAAATAACCGACCTTGAATGTCACAAGATCGGAAAAGATAAGG
>CP070750.1:1146398-1151720 GCA_020348385.1 Candidatus Aminicenantota bacterium
TCAACGGCTGAACTGAATTGGAAATCGATGAAGGTGGAGACAATGACAGTGATTATGACCAAGCTCGAGATGAGCCGGAGATAGCTATTTTTTCGGACAGCATTAAAATTGTCTCGGAAACCAAATCTTGGGGCTTCTGATTTTTCATGTTTGGGCTTTATGGTTTCGGCAGATGGAATCTTTTTTTTGCTCACAGCATATATGGCTTTGACAACAAATATGCAGGCAAAAAGAAGAACGCACGCGACAGGGAGTAAGTAGTCTGCTAGATTGGCATCTGTTAAAAATCTCGCCAGCAATCCCCCTACAATCCCTCCCAGAATTCCTCCGCTGCCACAAAATCCAATCAGTCTTTTTGCTTCTCTCGGATTGAACACTTCGTTGATAATCATCCAGAACTGGGTCATCAGGACTATGGTCAGGACACTAGCCCAAACCCAATACAAATAGGACAGGATTGCGCTTGCTGCACCATAAGGTGTCAGTAAAACAAGATGCAGGAGAATCCCCGTAAGGACAAAAAAGCCGAGGCTTGCTGTGACCATAAGCTGGCCGGATACTCTAGAATGAATCCGGGTGTGGAATACCACGACCAATCCGGTGACAACCGCGGCAGCGACATAAGCGTAAGGCAATCCCCCTGGTCCCATCTTCACTAAAAGATCGGCATACCGAAGAGCTTTGATGATCGTGTGAGGACTGGCGACCAAGAAGAAGTAAACAAAAAGCAAAAGTACCAGCTTTTCTTCACCCGGCCTGAGATCGACGAGGCGGGATAAAAGCCTGTTTAATCGATTTTTTCCCATCAGAATTTTCTACAAAGCTGACTCTTCGCCTGCCCCAAAAATCTCACGATTTGTAACTTATCACACTCTAAACAAAACAGTCAATCATTGCGACATCTCCACGACTGTGTTAGTATCCCCCTTTGTATCTCAGGTGGCCCTATCAAGGAGAAAGAAATGAAACGTTATATTATTTTTGTGCTTTTGCCTGCGTTAGTACTCTTAGGATGCTCCAAGGAACAAAAAGAAGTGAAAATGGAACAAGGAACACCCGGGTACCAACTGGCCAAAGATCTTGTTCCCATATTACCCATGCTTGACCCAGAAGTGAATGCTGTGTTGATCAGAACTAACACTTTCACCGTAACAACCGGTGAAATCATCCAGACCTTGTACTCAAACATGGGCAAACGCACAGAGCAGCTCAAAACATTCGATGCGGAACGTTTGCGGTCGATTATCGACGAAAACGCAAAAAGGCTTGCAGAAAGAAAATTATTATTGGCTGCAGCCAATAAGGCCAAGAGTTCGGTCACACAGGAGGAGATCGACAATATTTTGGATCTCCAATACCGTCGCTCAGGTGGTGAGGAAAAATTCCTCCAATTTCTCGAGGAAAACGGAATCGATGTCGCTATTGTGAAGACGAGCATCGAAAAGGACCTGTTGATCGAAAATTACCTCAATGGTTATTTCATGGAAAAAATTCCTGTTTCTGAAGAGGAAGTGCAAAAAATTTATGGAGAAGACAAAACCGCTTCGGTGCGTCATATCCTCTTGTCCACGCAAAATAAGACAGATACTGAAAAGCAGACAATCCGGAAAAAGATGGAAGAAATTCTCTCCCGTGCAAAAAGTGGGGAGGATTTTGCCGAGCTTGCAAAGACGTATACGGAAGATCCCGGTTCAAAGGATAATGGAGGTCTGTACGAAAATTTTGGACGGGGAAAGATGGTGCCACCTTTCGAAGAGGCCGCCTTTTCCGTTCCTGTCGGTGAAATCAGCGATATCGTCGAAACAACATTCGGTTATCATATCATCAAGGTTATAGAAAGAACAAAAGAAACCCGGCCACTGGACGAAGTTCGGACCGAAATAGAAACAAATGTCAGACAAAAACAGCAAAATAAAGTCTATCAAGAACTCTTGGGTCAATTGAAGGAAAAAGCTTCTTTACAGATTATCCAATATTAATTTCACCGCATTTTTCCCGCTGGAACCTTTCCCTTAAAGATTTCGTATATGTGATTGAAACGAGAAGTTTCGGGAGAAGCGCATGTTAAACAATTATATTAAAATAGCCCTAAGGAACCTTCGACGCAATAAATTGTATTCCTTTCTTAACATAGCTGGACTTGCCATCGGCATAACGTGTTGTATTTTGATCTTGCTGTACGTGCAGGACGAACTCAGCTTTGACAGATTCCACGAAAAAGCAGACAGAATTTACAGAATATCATCTCACTTTGTCCTTAAGGATCGGGTTATGAATTTTGCATCCTCAGCCCACGTCCAGGGGCCCATGTTCAAAGAAGAATTCCCTGAGGTCGAAAACTATGTCCGGTTCAACGACTACGGATCCCGCAGAATGATCCGGTATGAAGACGTAACATACGCCGAGGAAAGATTCATCTGGGTAGACAACTCTGTATTCGACGTCTTCTCCTTCAACCTGATAAAGGGCAATCCTAAAGAGGCCCTCACCAAACCCAACACAGTCGTTATCACAGAAGAGATTGCAGAAAAATATTTTGGGGATCTGGATCCTATCGGGAAAAACCTCAGGGTACACAATGACGAATTATTCATGGTTACGGGTGTTGTGGAGAATATCCCAACCAATTCTCACATCCGGCCCGATTTTTTAGCCTCTTTCGTAACTCTCGACCTGCAGCCCACCGGGAATGCGACAGCTGATTTGGTCAACAACGTCGATTATTACACCTACCTCCTTCTCGAGGAGGGAGCGGATTATAAGGCTTTGGAGCAAAAGTTAGATGGATTTGTCGAAAAATATCTAGGTCCTCTGATCAAAAGTATCGGGGGTTCGGCAAGATATGAGCTTCAACCTCTCACGAGCATTTACCTGTACTCCAACTTGGAAAATGAATTGGAGCGTACTGGGGAAATGGCTTATGTTTGGCTTTTCTCAGGAATTGGGCTTTTTATTCTTCTTCTTGCCTGCTTGAATTTCATGAACCTTTCCACTGCCCGTTCGGCCAACAGAGCAAAAGAAGTGGGATTGCGAAAAGTTGTCGGGGCCCAAAGACTCCAGCTCATCAAACAATTTATCGGCGAATCCATGATCCTGACATTCATCGCTATCCTTTTATCGTTGCTTCTCGTGTTCTTCACATTGCCGATTTTTAACAGTATTTCTGGAAAGAACCTGGCGATGAGTTATCTTTCCAATCCCATGCTCATTTTGGGACTTTTAGGTTTTTTCATCGTCGTCAGCCTAATCGGAGGGAGCTACCCGGCCTTCTTCCTATCGGCGTTTCGACCGGTCGAGGTTTTGCAGGGGAGACTCCGGAGGGGAGCAAAAAGCTCGGTTTTGAGAATCGCTCTGGTGTCGCTCCAATTTACCGTATCCATCGTTCTTATTATAGGAACTCTCATCGTGAACAAACAACTGAACTATGTCCGCAACAAAAACTTGGGATACGAAAAAGAGCACGTTATAGCGCTCAGAATCCGGAACGAAGATACCCAAAAAAGACACGAGGCTATTAGAACCGCATTGCTGACCAATCCCAACATCCTGAGCGTCTCAGCTTCATCCAGTCTGCCATTGGGCCAGAACAGCTTCAGCGCTCATCACATCGCTGGACAACCTGCTGATGAAATGATCATGCTTCACACACAGATCGTTGATGAACACTTCATCGACACCTACAAAATGGAAATCGTCCAAGGCCGGAATTTTTCCAAGGACTTCCCTACAGATCCTGATGAAGCCATCATCATCAATGAAGCGACAGCGAAAAAACTTGGATGGCAGGACGATCCTTTGGGCAAAGAAATCGAAGCGCTGATGTCTATGACAGAGATGAAAAAATACAGGGTTATCGGAGTCATAAAGGACTACCATTTTCTATCGCTGCATGAAGAGATACAACCCCTTGTTTTATATAATACCAGTCCTTATGGCGGCGATTACTACCGGATGTCTTTGCGCGTTAGGCCGGAAAACATCCAGGATACCATAGGATTTCTCAGATCGACTTGGAGAGGATTCGATTCTCAGTATCCCCTGGAGTTTGTTTTTTTGGACGACCAGTATGACGCCCTGTACCGCGCAGAGGAACGGCTGGGAAAACTCTTCGGTTATTTCACAGCTCTGGCTATTCTTATCGGCTGCTTGGGCCTGTTCGGCTTGAGCTCCTACAGTGCTGAACAGAGGACAAAAGAAATCGGCATCCGCAAGGTACTGGGAGCCACAACCTCGAATGTAACCATGCTTCTAGTCAGAGAATTCACAAAATGGGTGTTGTTAGCCGTTTTGATAGCCTGGCCGGTTGGGTACTACATCATGAATACATGGCTGCGGAACTTCGCCTACCGGATCGGCCTGGGAGTGGACACTTTTTTACTCTCAGCTGTGCTCGCTCTGGTGATTGCGATAATAACCGTTGTTTACCAGGCCGTGAGAGCTGCTGTCGCAAATCCTGTCGATTCCTTGAAGTATGAGTGATTAATACCTAGTCTTCATACAGACCATCTAACCGTGCTCGGTATTTTTCTAAAACGACTTTGTTTTTGACCTTCAAGGAGGGCGTTAATTCGCCGCTGGACACAGTGAATTCATTGGGCGCGATGATGACCTTTTTCAAGGTCTCAAAAGAAGCAAGCGATTTATTCTTCTCCTGGACTTCATTATCGATCAATTCTACGACTTTGGGGTGCTGGGGGAGCTCCTCCCAACCAGTGAAGGAAAGGCCATGTTTTGTTGCCCATTCCATGACCTGCTCCTGATCGAGCGAGACAACGCCTGTCAGATACTTTTTGCGGTCGCCATAGGCAACAGCTTGATCGATGTAGCGTGATGTGCGCATCATTTTTTCCACTCTTTGTGGGGCGACATTTTTCCCGCCCGCAGTCACGATGATGGCCTTCTTGCGGTCGGTTATCCGTAAAAAACCATCTTCGTCTATTTCTCCAATATCTCCTGTATGCAGCCAGCCGTCTTTGTCGATGGTCTCTGCCGTCTCTTCGGGATCTTTATAGTAACCGAGCATGACATTTTTTCCCCTGAACAGGACCTCACCGTCCGGCGCAATTTTCTGCTCGATCCCCGGGCCTGGTTGGCCTACCGTGCCGAACTTGTTGTTGTCATACCTGTTAAGATTGGAGAAGGAGGTGTTTTCTGTCATACCGATGGCTTCCAGAATAAGAATTCCACAGGCATAGAAAAACTCGGCGATGGCTTTATTCAACGGGGCGGCTCCCGAAACGGCATACACGATGTTGCCTCCCAAAAGGGCCTGGATTTTGGAGAATACAAGTTTGGTTGCAAGCTTATGTTTGAAAGCTAGCG
>CP070750.1:1151820-1157042 GCA_020348385.1 Candidatus Aminicenantota bacterium
CATTTAAGGTATATTAAAGAATGGAAAAATGGTACTCTAGAAAAAGCTGCGATTTTTATTCAGTTACAGCTCAGGTACAACACAAAGAAAGGAATAAAAAGAGAATGAAAAATGAGAGGATCCAAACTGCTGTTGAGAGGTTCAAACAAGGTTTTAGCTGTTCTCAAGCTGTGCTCTCGGCTTTTTCCGATGCGTTCGGTCTTGACATGAACTTGGCACTTAAAATTTCCCAACCATTCGGAGGTGGAATAGCCCATCGAGGTGAAATTTGCGGAGCCGTATCCGGAGCACTCATGGTTATAGGCCTAAAACTAGGACGAACACAGGCCGAAGACACTCCGGCTAGAGAAAGAACCTACGAATCCGTCGTACATTTTATCCGGGAATTTGAAAACCTTCATGGTTCCATCATCTGTAAGGATTTGCTAGGTTATGATCTTGGCTCGGAAGAAGAATACAAAAAAGTTGAAAAAGAAGGTTTGTTTGAAACCCTCTGTCCCAAATTTGTCCAAAATGCAGCAGATATTCTCACAGATATGATATGAACACATGAAATTTTATATCCACACCTTCGGTTGCCAGATGAACGCAAGCGATTCAGAACACATCGCTGGCATGTTGTTGGCTTCAGGCATGACAGCCTCCCCTATTCCAGAAGAGAGCGATTTGATCATAGTCAACACATGCGCTGTGAGAGAAAAATCCGAAGAAAAACTCTATTCATTACTTGGCCGGTTGGAATCCCTTAAAAAGGATAAGGGAACGATAGTCGGAATTGTCGGTTGTGTCGCTCAGCTTCACAGGTCCAAGTTGTGGGATAAAAAACCTTCTCTGGATTTCATCATAGGGCCAGACAACTACGGAAAAATCCCAAAGATCCTTCCTAATCTACCCAGCGAAAAAGTCCTCTTCACAGATTGGAGCTCTGATTGGACTGACCAGCCAATTCAACAAATCGAGAGAGACAGCAAGGTGTGCGCTTACATCACCATAATGGAGGGATGTAACAATTTCTGTGCCTACTGCGTCGTGCCTTTCACAAGAGGAAGAGAGAAGTACAGGCCAATCCCCAGCATTAAGGATGAGGCGGAAGATTTGGCATCCAGGGGCTACAAAGAGATTCAGCTTTTAGGGCAAAATGTCAATTCTTATACCGATCCCGAAACGGGAAAAAATTTTGCCGCTCTATTGAAAGAAATCAACAATATCGGCAACATCGAGTGGATCAGATTCATCACATCTCATCCTAAAAATTTCACCGATGAAATTGCCTTTGTCATGAAAGAATCTAACAAAGTCTGCCACCAACTTCATCTGCCGATACAATCTGGATCCTCATCCGTCCTCCAGCGGATGAATAGAGGATACACAAGAGAAGACTATCTCGAAAAGATCGATCTTCTTCGTGAAATGATGCCGGATATCCATCTGAGCACGGATATTATCGTCGGATTCCCGGATGAAACCCAGGCTGAATTCCAGGAGACACTCGGGCTTCTCGCAGACGTCCGATACTCGAACATTTTTTCCTTCCGATACTCCCCCCGCCCTCTTACAGCGGCCGCCAAAAAAGAAGATAATGTAGCTCTTGTGGAGAAAAAAAACCGATTGATCCAAGTTCAATCTCTCCAAAAAAAAATACAACTGGAAAAAAACAAATCTTTTATAGGCCAGACTCAAAAAATCCTGTGTACCGGAATCAGCAGAAAAGATCCGCATGTCTATGCGGGCCGGAATGCCGGTTATCAGGTCGTTAATTTCACGTCTCCAAACGACGTTCGCAACCGATTTGTCTGGGTCAAAATCCATTCCTGCGGGCCCTACAGCTTATTCGGCGAGGTGAAAGAATTTTCTTCTCGCAATAATTGAAATTTGGCAAAAATTGTGCTATACATCGAAGACCTAATCCCAGAATAAAGGTAAAAAAAATGGCATTGCTCAATCTGATACCGTATTCGTTTATTATCGGTTTTCTAGGACTCGTTTTTGCGCTTGCCCTATATTTCTTGATCAAGAAGTACCCACAGGGAAACGAGAGGATGATGGAGATCTCAGAAGCTGTGCATTCAGGAGCCATGGTTTTTTTGAGACGCGAGTACACATACATTTTTATTTTTGTGGCAGTTATGTTCGTTGTCCTTTGGCAGCTATTTTCGGTATACACAAGTTTGGCCTTCCTGACCGGAGCCAGCTGCTCCATGCTGGCTGGCTTCATCGGTCTGAAAGGTTCCACTCGATCAGCAGTGCGTGCCACCCAGGGCGCCATAGAAGGGGGAACCCCAAAGGCTCTGACCATTGCTTTTCAGGGTGGGGCCATAATGGGAATTTCAGTGGCAGCACTAGGCGTTGCTGGCATCGGTATCTTCTACTTCTTTACGAAAAATATGGAGATTATCAATGGATTTGCCATGGGGGCCAGTTCTGTGGCCCTGTTTGCTCGTGTCGGCGGAGGGATCTACACAAAAAGTGCAGATGTTGGCGCTGATCTCGTGGGAAAAGTCGAAGCGGGAATCCCAGAAGATGATCCAAGAAATCCCGGTGTGATCGCCGACAATGTCGGGGATAACGTCGGAGACACAGCGGGCATGGGTGCCGACCTGTTCGAGTCCTATGTCGGTTCGGTGATTGCATCTCTAGCCATCGGGGCAACACTTCAATCGTCCATCCAACATATGTCTCTTCCTCTGTTGTTGATCGTGGTGGGACTTGTGTGTTCCATCATAGGAGTTTTTTCCATCAATTGGCTAAAGAACATCAGTCCTCAATCGGCCCTCAGAAATTCCTACTACATCAGCGGGCTCCTTTTTATCGCTGGTGCCTATTTCTGCATAAAAGGTCTTCTGGGTTCTATCGAAGGTCATATGAATATATTCTGGGCTGTGTTGATCGGGATGATGGCTGGCGTTTTGATAGGTTTGGAAAGTGAGTATTTTACGTCTGGTCCTCCTGTGAAAACCATTGCCAGGACTGCCCAAACCGGCAGCGCACCCACATTGATCACCGGTTTAGCTGTGGGTTTCCAAAGCACGATCCTTCCTTTGGTAACCATCGCAGCTGCCATTTTTGTATCCTTCAAACTGTATAACCTGTACGGGATTGCCATCTCATCAGTAGGAATGCTGGCAACGATAGGCATCGTTATGTCCACAGATTCCTACGGTCCGATAGCGGATAACGCCGGAGGCATTGCGGAGATGACAAACGCTGGCGAAAAGATCAGAAAGATCACGGATAAGCTGGATTCTTTGGGGAATACTACAGCAGCCATAGGGAAAGGCTTTGCTATAGGTTCAGCGGCACTCACTGCGTTGGCACTATTCTCTGCTTACCAGGGAACTGTTAACAAATATCTTAAAGAAGCAGGGCAGGAGCTGCTCAATATCAGCCTAACCGATGTGGGAACGGTCGTCGGATTGCTGCTTGGGGCACTCATGCCGTTTATCATGGCCTCCCTGACCATGCAGGCTGTGGGTCGTACAGGAAATAAAATGGTGATCGAAATCCGAAGGCAATTCAAGGAAATCGCGGGATTGATGGAGGGCCAAGCAAAACCGGATTCTGACAGATGCATCGATATTGTCACCAGAGGAGCCTTGATCGAGATGACGCTGCCGGGCATTTTGGCCGTTATCGCTCCACTTCTTGTTGGATTTCTGATGGGACCAGAAGCTCTGGGTGGTTTTCTAGCAGGAGCGACAGCATGCGGCGTCCTTCTTGGTATTTTCATGGCCAATACAGGAGCTGCATGGGATAATGCCAAAAAATGGATTGAAGAGGGCCATTTGGGAGGGAAAGGGACCGAAGTGCATGCTGCAGCTGTGGTCGGTGATACTGTCGGGGATCCGCTGAAGGATACTGCTGGCCCTTCGATGAATATTCTGATCAAGCTCATGGCTGTTGTGAGTCTGGTATTCGCCCCCTTGATTATGTAGAAAAGCCAGTTTGATATTCCTTGACATTTCCGATATAATTCCTCCTCTTCATTACCCTGATAGAAACAGGCCAGAATGATTCACGAGCCGACATGCTCCCTCCACCATTAGGGAGGCAGCGAGGAAGTAGCCCTTGAATATATCATGGGCACCTTTTATTAATATTTAAGACTGGAACGAGGCAGATTAGGATGAAAGTAAACGTGTGGAACACGATTCTCCAACTCAGCAAGGAGAGGAGTGTCGAGCCTGTAGTCATTGTCAATGCCATTAAGGAATCCTTGAAAGTGGCATCTGCCCAATTTTTTTCCCACAATGAAGATATTCATATCCAGTTCACTCCGGAAAAAGGACTCCTGCGAGTTTATACCATTAAAAAAATTTGTGAAAAGCCTCAGGATGAAGCACAAGAAATATCCCTGCGAGCGGCTCGACAAATGGATCCGACGGCTACGATCGGAAAATATATTGAAATCGAACTTCCTTCGGAGACTTTGGGTCGAATCGCTGCCCAGGCAGCCAAGCAAGTCATATTCCAAAAAGTGCGTGATGCAGAACAGGAAAAAATTTATAACACATTCGCCCCTCGGATTGGGGATATTGTCACCGGTGTTGTGCGCAGAATCGAACCGAATAAAAACATGATCGTCGAAGTCGATAAAACTGAAATCCTTTTCCCCTATAGAGAGAAGCTTCCTGAAGAAGAATTCAAACGGGGAGACAGAATAAAGGCAGTCATCTTGAATGTCTATAAAGAAAACAAGGGCCCTCAAGTTACTGTTTCAAGAGCGCATACTCAATTTTTAAAAAAACTTTTGGAGACTGAAATTCCAGAAATCGCCAATGGGAATATAGAAATAAAAGACATAATCCGGCAGCCTGGCGAGAGAGCCAAAGTGGCCGTCCATACAGAAGAAGAAGATATCGATCCGATTGGGGCATGCATCGGTGTCAAGGGGAACAGGATTCTCGCCATAAGCAAAGAATTAAACGGGGAAAAAATCGACGTGATCGAATGGTCGAATAATACTTTAGATTATGCAAAAGCCGCCTTAAGTCCTGCAAAAATTGAGAAAGTATTTATTCTCAACAAGCCAGATAAAAAAATGCAGGCTATAGTTGCGAAGGATCAGCTTTCTTTAGCTATCGGAAAAAAAGGAATAAATGTCAGGCTTGCGTCTAAACTCGTAGGCTGGAAAATTGAAATCAAATAGGTTTAACATGGAAACGCAAAAAAAAGACAAGCCATCGGAAAAAAAGAAAAAAGAACCAACCAAGGCCATCCGTATC
>CP070750.1:1157142-1162211 GCA_020348385.1 Candidatus Aminicenantota bacterium
TGCCTCAGGCGATGCCATTTCCCCAACAGGGGGACATCGTGGTGACATCGCAGGAGGAGCCGATGGGCCAGCCAAGGTCAGAAAAGCGGTGCGCACGCAGATCCAAAACGGTGTCGACTGGATCAAAATCATGGAAGTGGAGATGCTGGATGATGAAGTCAAGGCCGCTGTGGAAGTGGCCCACCACAATGGGCTGCGTGTTGCCTCCCATTCGAGAGAGCCGGCGACATGGAGATCCGTTAAATTGGGAGTGGATTGTATCGAACACGGGTATGGATTGAAAGATGAAACTATACAGCTAATGGCCGAAAAAGGGACTTTTTATGTTCCCACGATCATCTGTAACCTCAGTGACCAGTATATCAAGGAGAGGGACTCACGGTTGGACAGGTTAGGTTATTCCAAAGACAAAAAAGTGGCCTGGGGACGTACTCTTGTCGCGTATGCGGACGAAAGATCCCAGGATCATGCCCATTATCAGAGACAGGCACTGCAAAAAGCGGTCAAAGCCGGAGTGAAAGTATGCATAGGATCAGATTCCACCCCCATCGGAGAAATCGGTATCCTGGAGATCGAGCAATTTGTTCTTTCCGGTATCAACGAGATGGATACTCTCATCGCTGCCACTCGTAATTGTGCAGATCTTTGTGGTGTTCTGGACAGTTTGGGGACCGTGGAAAAGGGCAAGATAGCCGATCTATTGATCGTTGCAGAAAATCCTCTGGAAAACATATCCAACATCCGAAAAACGAAGATGGTCTTCCTGGACGGTGTTATGGTCGATCTGAAGCAGCCCCAGGGAACGGCCAGTTACTGGGATTATTATGTCACCGATAAGGTCAAAAGAGGCTATCTGGCAGATGCAGAGGAGGCAGCAGGTTTCAATAGAGGAAAGATTAAGTAAGGAAGGGGAGAGAATCTTTCTTTATTTTTAAGGTTTTTTTCCGCTTTTCTTTTCCCGCTCTATTTTCTAGTTCCAAATTCAATGTATAGGTCCCTTTTTCCAATTTCAAGGGGTACTCGATGGTAATTTTGTAATTCTTCCCTATGTCCTCCTTTTGCAGGGAAATTGGATATTCTTTTGTCTTCGATAGAATGATTTTGTTTTCCTCATCCAAAACTTCCACTGTTAAAAGGATAGTCGTTTCCAGACGATCCTCGACACCCGTGAACCAAATTTTCCTGAAATCTAATCCTATGGTCACTATATATTCATTATTTTCATTGATATGAGTTTTTAGCTCGAAATCGAAAAAATATTCCTCTGGCTTTGCGAGAACTTGTGACCTACTTTGCGCTTTGTTCAGTTCGGAGAGATGGGCCAAGTTTATGGGCTCGAGCTTGTAATCTCCCACTCCCATGTGGTCGATGAATATCACTGGAAAATTTCCATAATACCACACCTCCCTGGGCTGGGGTGCCGAGGAATAGGTGTGCCTCTCTGAGGGCTGTCCGAAAAGAATATAAATTCTTCCTCTGTCCTGAAGCCATCCAGGACGATGTCCATGAAACATCCTATTGGCATCTTCGATTCTCCGGAAGTACTCTTCTTTGAATTCATTTTCTTCGGTGTAAGGATCGGGATCCCGTCTTTCCCAAAATTCTCTGATGAATTCTTTTTTTTCGGAATCGGGTTGTTCTAAAAATATTTTTCTCTCCTCTTTTGTGACAATGTAGCGGACTTTTGAGAGAAATTCTTGATATTCTGGACTCAGTTTTTTTTCCAGGTTGTGCAGACGACAACCGAATACACTTAAAAGCCAGCAGGCAAGGAGGAGGGATAAAATATTTCCGTAATTCTTCATAAACACAATATCAGTGTAGCAGAGTGGGAGGATAGCCGCAATACGTGGCTTGCTGTGGCGCGCTATTTAGTGAATTCTTCAAGCGTGGAACGGCTGGGAGGAGCCATAACTCGGGGAATGGTCTGCTGGAAAAGATCATACGACAAAGGCAATTTTTCCCTCAAATCATTGGGATTCTTGATCCCTGTCCACTCAGCCTCCGGGCCATAGGGCTCATAAAGATCCCATGCGGTAAAGATGACCCAATAAGCGTATTCCTGGATCAGCACCCTGATTCGTTCCTCTTCATCCACACCAGCTTCATCATATTGTTCGATATTGTAGTGTCCCTTGTCGATCGCCTCCTGCATGGCATGATATATCTTGGATGTTTTCGATGTGCAGCCCCATTCATCGGGAAATGTGTAGTGCAATCCCACATCGCTCACCCAATGCAGGATGTGTTCGACGACTTCATTCACCTGGCCGGACACACCTTCCATGATGATGTCGCAGATGCTGTTTTGGCTCGTCGTAAGATCCCATGCCTCCTGATCCCCGGGAGAGAAATCGTAGTCATGTCCTCTAAAAAGAGGGATCACAGTGCGGTATCTGTACAGGTTTCTCAAAACCTCTTTTTGCAGTTCGGCTTCGATAACCTCGTTTTGAGGAAACATTTCTTTGATGGTTTTAGCAACCTTCCGCATAAAATCGTCGGTGATATCTTCCCTCCCTATCAAAGTAAAGCCGTAGACAGAGAGTTTTTTCGTGAACGGTTTGTACTCCTCTGTCGGAACGACGTCGGTTATTTGGTATAAATCTGCGGGGACTTCAGCCGCTGGAGCTGCGAGAATACAACCGCCTATATGGCTTCTTGTCATTTCTGTGGGTTCTTGTTCTGTTTCTGCCGGTTCGATCTTGTCTCTTTCCTCTTCGCCGGGGCCGCAGGAACCCAAAACTAGGGTCAAACAGAGGACAAAGCATATGACAAATCGGATTTTCATGACGAAACCTCCTTATTTCACTCTAACTTTTTTGTCTTTGAACTTAAGGAATTCAATATCCATCAACTCATCTATCCCATCACGACCCGGAACCTTGTCGGTGACGATCGTTTTGTTTTCTGCATGGGTCACATCGTATTCTTCAAAATCCCCGGCAAACTCAGCCGTGTCTTCGCCTTGCCCGCCGGCGATGACATCGTTTCCTTTTCCACCGGTAAGGAAGTTGGTGCCGGTATTGCCTGTTAACCGGTTGTCTTGGTCATTCCCGAGAACGTTTGTGTTTTTGTTTCCCGTTAAAATGATGTTGATGAGATAGCGGGACTTATACGTATAATCCGCGTTTTCATCCCGCACGAGGGAAAAAGTCCCTTCGAAGGTGGGGTCGATATAGGCATCATAAGTCAGGTACTTGGGCCAGAATTTTTCGACAAGATCGTACAACGCCCGGTCTCCTTCTTTCATCTCCTCCTTGGTGTGAAAGGGGTATTCATCTCCAAAAGATGTCCCATCACCCTGGGGATTGTGTTCCCACAAGCCGAAATAGACATCGAAACCAGTGATGATGTATTCATGAGGGGCAAGGCGGCCGTAGTGATAGATATCAGCGGCGACCGCTGCTTTTTCGGCCTCGACAATCTCCTGGTGATACTCGGGTATTATATCCTCCAGGCCTTTATCATGGACAAGATGCATGATCTCTTCATACGATGCATCCCGCGTGAATCTTTCCCCGGGCTTTCCTTCGTTGTGGATGTATTCATAACTTCCTTCTATAGGCGATTCTGTGGCATACAGGTCCTGAAGCCTGAGTTTTGAATCCCTCAATATGGGACGCATGGCAAAGGATTTTATTTCTGTGTCTGTGTACATCAGGGTGGCGCGGACATCGGCCATCCTATTGGCGATTGCAGTTTTGTCAGAACCGTATTGGGTGCCGGGTGCATCGGTGAGATGGTATTTCAGGATCTCCCGTGCTCTCACGACCTGAAGGTCACTCACTGCGGCTTGGGCAAAAATGTGAATGGGTTTGCCGTTGGGAGCCATGTGTTTGGTGTATTTAGCAAACAAGCCGTTCAAGGTTTTGCCCAGTTCCATGGGTAAAGAAACGACTCCGAGAGGGGACGAAGATATGTCGATGTTGTCCAGCACATCGTAATCGATGTCGATTTCATCGGGCACATCATACTTGACCTCTGCTATCGCCTTTTTCATCCTGGCTCTTCTATCATCCTGGGAAGTCTGTTCTGGCTTATCATTCTGCTGGGCGGGCTCCTCCGTTTTTGTTCCGCATGACAATAAAGAAAACACGAAGATGATCGATAGGAGAAAAATCGATTTTTTCATGTGCGATTCCTCCTTTAATGGAAATTTCGATAATATCAACTTTTTTTTCTTCGGTAAAGGAATTTACCAATCATAGATTTGATTTTTTACAAATTTGATCTTATTTCATAAAATATAGACTACAAATTAAAACAAAAAAAGAAGGAGGCTCTCACATGTCTAAAACAAAAAAAGCTTGGGTCATCGTGATTATGGCCGGTTGGATGATCTCTTCCGGATTAGGTCAGGACGCCCACGATACCTGGGAAATCACGAGCATGATCAGGAGCGATAAAATGGATTTCGTCCTGCCCAGGGCGATGAGAAGCAATGACATCGATATGTGGATCGTGATCGACAGGGGACGAGGGACTGAACCGCTTTTCCGGGATTTCGGTGATGCCACCAGCAACGGGAACGGGATCTTTATTTTTACAGATAGGGGAAAGGAACGGATAGAAAGAGCAATCTTCGGCGGCGAACCGGAACTTCTTGTACAAAGCGGGACATATGACATTTTTGAGGATCCCCGGAAATTGAGGGCGTTTGTGACCGAACGTGATCCGCAAAGGATCGGCGTCAATATGTCGACAGCCGAAGACTTGTTTTATCCCGAAGGACGGCATCTTTCCGACGGCCTTTCCCATACGGATTACATCAACCTCAAAAAAGCGCTGGGCGCACCGTATGCATCCCGTTTGGTGTCGGCAGAAAAGTTGATAGCGGACTTCCGGTCAGAGCGAGTTGCCGGGGAGACCATCGAATTTTCCAAAATCGCTAACATCACGCGTGAGCTGATAGAACGGGCTCTTTCGAACGAGGTCATCACTCCCGGAAAAACCACCATGAACGATGTTTGTTGGTGGCTGGAGGAAAAGCGACACACCCTCGGCCTTGAGAGCGGTTGGCATCCCACGGTGTTTCTCAGCCCTCCAGACGGCATCGAGATCGCAAATAC
>CP070750.1:1162311-1166581 GCA_020348385.1 Candidatus Aminicenantota bacterium
GTTACAGGAAATGAACTGATGGCTCCCGGTTCCAAGCTTGATCCTGGGCAAATATGGGAATCCAATTCTGCATTGCTTAGAAATTCATTATACGAGGCTGGTTTTAAACCTCGTTTTCTAGGTATTGCCAAGGATAAGACGGAAGATCTGGAGAGCCGAATGGATAAGGGTTTGAATTCCTCTGATGTTCTTATTGTGAGTGGGGGCATATCTGTCGGAGATTATGATTTAGTCCAAAAAGTCCTTGAAAAATTAGAGGTTAAAAAGATTTTTTGGCGAGTGGCTATAAAACCCGGAAAGCCCACATATTTCGGGAAAAAAGGAGAAAAACTGGTATTTGGACTTCCTGGGAATCCGGCTTCTGTGTTGGTGACCTTCTTGGAGTTTGTGCGCCCAACTTTGTTAAAAATGATGGGGTATCAAGATGTATTTTTGGAAGAAAAGCAGGCATATTTGGAACATGTTGTGCGGAAAAAACCTGATAGAGCTCATTTTTTGAAAGGATATTTTCAGGAAAAAAATGGTGTTACGACTGTCCGATCTGCAGGCAAACAGAATTCTCACATCCTTGAATCATTTTCCAGAGCAAATTGTCTGATTCTGCTCGAAAAAAACAGGACAGTCTTTGAGATTGGAGAAAAGATCAAGATTCAACTCCTTCCTTGGAAATGAGAAGCATGAAAGGATCTGTTTACTCTCTCTGTATCAGTGATAATAAGGGCACAAAAAAGTACGAAGTCGATTCTGCCAGATTGATGGAAGGTTGGGGAATAGAAGGAGATGCCCACGCGGCCCAGTGGCACCGCCAGGTAAGTCTTCTTTCAATGGCAGACTTCGACTTTATGAAAGAGATTATTCCGTCTTTAAAACCAGGAGATTTTGCCGAAAATATCATCATTCAAGGGTTAAACACAAAACATATAAAGACTGGGGATAAGATCATCATCAGCGGTAATGTCATTCTTGAGGTCACTCAGATTGGAAAAGAATGCCATGCTGGGTGTGAAATACAGAAGCTCACAGGGAGATGTATCATGCCAAAACGGGGAATTTTTGCCAGAGTAAACACAGGCGGACAAATAAAAAGAGAAGACTCCGTGGTTTGGATTAAGGATCCAATGTAATGATCTAAGTTGGATTGAATGGGGTAAATAATGAAGAAAGCAATAAGCTTTATGGCTTTTGTTCTGCTGATTTTTTGTGCATATACTTTTTTCTATGGAATCGAAACGAATTCGTCCCAAAAGCGCATAGATCTAGATATAAAGGTACAAACCGAGAACATAAATCCTCCTCAAGACTATCCGGATTTTGTCAAAGCCAAAAGTTCCAACGCAAAAAAAGTGTACAAAAATGACAGGGGATTTTGGGAAGCGGAATTTGAATATGGCATTATCATGATCTATATCCCATCGGGAAAATTTCAAATGGGATTGTATACTGGAAACAATATTGAAAAGCCCTTGCATTCGGTTTATTTGGATGGATATTGGATCGGCAAATTTGAAATTACATTCGATCAGTATGATAGGTTTTGTGAGGATCGAGGGATTGCTAAGCCAGAGGATGAGGGATGGGGAAGAGATAGATATCCAGTCATTAATATTTCATGGGAAGACGCGATGGCATACTGCCGATGGCTCTCTAAGGAAATCGGTTATGACTTTATGCTTCCGACGGAAGCGCAGTGGGAAAAAGCGGCTAAAGGGACGGATGGCCGAACATATCCCTGGGGGGAGTCATTACCATCAGATGATAGAGCCAACTTTAACGAAGGAAGTGCAAATTTTGTAAAACATACGACCCCGGTCGGAAGTTACCCTGAAGGTTCTTCACCTTATGGCGTTCTAGATATGGCAGGAAATGTTTATGAATGGTGCCTAGACTGGTACAGCTCAGCCAACTCATCTTCATATATTAAAAAGAATCCTCGTGGACCAAAAAGGGGGACTTATCGCGTGTTACGCGGTGGAAGCTGGTATGGAAGCTCTCATTGCCTTGGAACCTCTTTTCGGATATCAGCTAAACCTGATAGCCGATATTTCCATATTGGCTTTCGTGTATGCATAGAATAATTGAATTGGATATTTATATCATATCTGTCAGGGTGAGACAGGAAGATAGAAGGTATTCTTGCATCTTATAAGAACTAAGCTACTATTTAAGAACAGCCAGCCTCTTTTCCGCATCTTCAACCTCTACAATACCAGGGTCAGCATCCTTCCAGAGGTCGAGGAATTTCTCATCTAGTATAGAGGGATTTTTTTGACTTAAGTCAAAGAAATTTAATTGTGGATGTGTTATCTTTAGAAGACAAAGAAAATTTAAGGAGAAATATGATGGACATTAGCAAAAACAACACTGCGGTAGTGGTTATCGATCCACAGAACGATTTCCTGAGCGAGAAGGGAGTCACCTGGGAGCTAGTTGGGAAGAGCGTTAAGGAGAATAAGACCGTCGAGAACATCGAGAGGATCTTCAAGGCGGCAAAAGCCAGCGGGTTCGATGTCTTCATTTCGCCTCATTATTACTATCCTTCAGATCACTCTTGGCAGTTCGGCGGAACTGTCGAGAAAATGATGCATGAAATCAAAATGTTCGATCGAAGGGGAGCTCTAAATCTTGACGGTTTCTCGGGGTCGGGGGCCGATTGGCTCGAACGTTTCAAGCCTTACATCGAGGATGGAAAGACTGTGGTGGTTAGTCCTCACAAGGTCTATGGGCCTGAAACCAATGACCTGGTCCTACAACTCCGCAAACGTAACATCCGCAAGGTTATTCTTTTGGGGATGTCGGCCAATCTTTGTGTCGAGGCGCATATGCGTGAGCTTCTCGAACAAGGCTTCGATGTCACCGTCGTTAAGGATGCGACAGCAGCTGCCCAGCATCCCCAGCTCGGTGATGGTTATGAGGCGGCGCTTATAAACTTCGGATTTATGGCCAACGCTGTCCTAACGACTGATGAGATCGTGAAGGCGATGGGAAGCGATGACAAATAGAATTATGCGGCCATCCAATCCAATATCAGTTGGAAAAAATTATTAAGAGATATCGAAATGACTAGAAAAGATTTCTTAAAAACGGCTTTTGGAGGTTTTCTTGGAGCATTTGTTTATTTGGGATTGGCCAACTGTTCAAGTCCAACCGAACCTGAGACTCCCAACACAAATCAGAAAGTCTTCACATCGTCATCGAGTTCTGGCCATACTCATAGTGTAACTATCACACGAAGCCAGGTGGAAAATCCTCCAGCCGGAGGAATCTCTATTCCAACGACATCCGGAGGTGGCCATACTCACACTTTTTCAATGAGTCAGCAGCAGCTCCAGAATGTCAACAACGGACAGACTGTGACCATCACCGATTCTACAGTCTCAAACCACTCCCACCAGTACCAAATTTCCAAGTGGTTTTGATTGAAGACACACTCAAAACGCTAGCTAGCTTCTTCCTGGCATCATCCACCTCAGCTATCCTCGGATCAGCGTCCTTCCAGAGATCGAGGAATTTCTGGTTTTACGAGATCAATCGCTCGGAGAACTTCAACGTGCATCAGAGGATGGATCAGATCATTCTCCCAATTGAACAAATTCCTATAAATTTTATTTGGTTAGTAGGTATTTAAAGAGTATAATGCCTAAGATCATTCCCTGCGTATTCCCAAAAGGGAGAAAGGAGGTGAAAATTATGGAGAAGAAATTAAAATCAATCGCTTGCGATCCGATGTGCGGTTTTATGGTACGGAGTCATGATGAAGAGGAACTCATTGAAATGGCAATAGCCCACGGCAACAAAAAGCATCCAGAATGGAAGATGACCGAAGACCAAGTTAGATCAATGATCAAGCCCGCAGAATAGGAATACTGTGTTGGAATCACAAGGATTTTGGGATCTTCAACCCAGCCAGCCTCTTCCTTGCATCCTCAACTTCTGCAATACCAGGGTCAGCATCCTTCCAGAGGTCGAGGAATTTCTCGTAGTTCTTGATGGCTTGGGCTGTATCCCCTTGCTGCTCGTAGATCTTGCCGAGCATGAAGAAGCTCTTGGCATAGATGTCGCCATAACTTATCCGGCCTGATGTAAGATGGATTATCTTTTCGTATTCTAATTGAGCCGCTTTGATGTCTCCTGACTTATAATAGGCTAGGGCTAATGGATCAATAAATACCGCATGGCTATCAAACCAAGGAGAAGATTGGAATGGAAGCAGAGATATCGCTTTCTTAAAATACTCTATGGCCTTTGTATAGTTCTCTTCCTCAAGCTCTAT
>CP070750.1:1166681-1170718 GCA_020348385.1 Candidatus Aminicenantota bacterium
TTCTTGGTACTCATGCATATCTCCTTGTGCGATTTTATTATACGCAAACCATCGCTTAAAAAATATCATGAGTGGTCCGAATTTAGATGAAACGAAACATCCAGCCTTTGACGCCCAGCCATTTTTTTGTGCGATCAATTTGGTTTTGAAAGGGAGGAGAAAAACTGCCGCTGACTTCCAGGATCAGCAGCAAAATAAAGAGCAAAGAGCTCATTAACAATCGTGTCCTGTTCATCCATTCTCTCCTTTGGACATAAAACACAAATTATACTATTTTTTTTATTGATTTAGTAGTGTTTATGGCATTCTGTGTTTAATTGCAGGAATATTAAGCATCTGAATTGACAATCGCTGTCAAGTTAAGTTTAATACTACTATCTAAAGCAAGGAGGGCGTTGTGAAAAAACACCTTTTTATTTTACCTTTGGTTTTGGTTGTATGCTTCATGGTTGGCTGCCAGGACAAGGAAGCCATGGCAGAGCTTGAAGAGTTCAAAGCTCAGGCAGCGCTTGAGGAAGAGAATAAGGCGCTTGTCATGCGTTTCTTTGATGTATGGGAAAGTGGAGATTTTGAGGATATAAAGGAAATCTTATCTCCCGACTATGTTTGGCACACAACCACAGGACAAGATTTATCCCTAGAGGTGACGATAGAAACATTAAAACAACAAATTGCAATGATTTCAGATAGGGCTTTTAGTATTGAAGATATAATCCCTAAGGGAGACAAGGTACTAGCGAGGTATGCCTTCAGTGGCACTCATACTGGGGACGCTGAAGGTTTCCCTGCTACAGGCAAGGAGTTTGTAATTAAAGGTATTGAAATAGTACGAATAGAAAACGGAAAAATTGTCGAGGCTTGGGAGGAAGTAAATTTTTTAAACTTCTATCAGCAAATCGGATATGAATTGAAGCCCAAAGAAGAGAAATAGAATCTTCATATTGTAGCTATTTTTTTTCCAATTTTTTCAACATCTCCTTGCCATTCTGATTGTCCGGATTCAGCTCCATAGATTTTTGATAGTTTTCGACGGCCAGTTCATTCTCTCCCTGTTTCATGTAGACTTCCCCCAGACTGTCGTATACATTCCAGGATTTGGGGTGTTCGGAGACGTTGAGCTTGAAGATTGCGATCGCCTCCTCGATCTTGTCGTCCCTCAGAAGCATGTAGCCAAGGGTGTTGATCTCCTGTTCGCTGACATTATACCGGTAGATCTTCCTGAACTGATTTTTCATTTTGTGATATCTTTCGACAGCTTTTTCA
The DNA here is from genome assembly GCA_020348385.1 of Candidatus Aminicenantota bacterium. Taxonomy (GTDB): domain Bacteria; phylum Acidobacteriota; class Aminicenantia; order Aminicenantales; family Aminicenantaceae. Next base: position 1,167,945 of record CP070750.1, read on the forward strand.
ACACCCGAGCGTTTGATTACCCTTATCAGCTCCTCCGATGCAGGGATGGTCCTCTGTCCGTCGAAGACATAAGCCATATGCGTTTTGACCGAAAATAATGAAGGGATGTCATAAACCTTTCTCCCTTTTTTCAGCTCCTCTTCCAGGTTGAACTGGACGACCTCTTCGAAATTGTGGAAGTTGTAAAGATAGAGGATTCCGTTTTTCAAGTCACAGATGTTCGAATAGACTGTGGGGTACTGGCCTTCTTGATGGGTGGCAGAGAGAACGGCTCGGACAAGGTCCAGCGATACATTATCGGCATTTTTCAGCATCTTGTCGGCGACTCTGTATCTTGTGCATGGGTATCTCTCGTTTTTCACATTGGAGATCACAAAGTTTGTCGCTATCTGATAGATGCCCGTCTTTCTCACATACTGCACTTTTCCCTGCCCGTATTCGATCACGACAGACGCCCCGGTCCTGTCAGCTATCGGAAACCTGGCTCTGACCAATCCGGGAAAATTATGTTTATCCAATAAAGCGATGGCCTCCTCCACCGTGGCACATTTAGCCAGAATTGTGTCAAGGGTTCCCTCGAAGGTGGGTTTGCCCTCGATCGGTTCCCAACCTGTCTGACTGAGGGCATTGGCATCGAGAAACAATCCCTGATCGTTCATACCACCCTGGGCAAACAGATTGTCGAACCCCACACAGACTCTTCCGTAATTATCTTCCGATGCAGGGACGAACCAGATCTTGGTTTTTGGATTTCTCCAGTCCTCATTGTTTCCAGCCAGAACGATGTTCCCTTTAGCGACCATGACGATCGTGCATCCCCCGGCTGGGTTAGCAGAGGCGAATAATAAAATGATGACGAGCAAAAATGCTAGATGCTTCATGGGATTCCTCCTGTGATAATAATCCCTAAATAGATATACGGAATGTGCATATATAGTAGATACGGGACCGGACGGAAAACGTTTGACTAACCCTTGACGTCGGAGGGTCGACCATAATATCCTCGCTCTATGACCCAAAAGAGTTTGTCTCGACGTATCTGGGAGATTGACTTCCTACGCGGCCTATCCATCATCCTGGTGGTTTGCTACCATTTGCTATACGATCTTGGGGCCTATGTCGGCGTCAAGAGATTTTTGGGGTGGTCGACAGACCTGACCACGGTTGCCTGGACGGTGGCCCAGCATTTCTTCGCCGGGCTTTTCATCGTCCTGTCGGGGACGAGCAGCACGTTGTCCCGGAGCAACGTACGCCGAGGCTTGAAGCTCCTGGCTGTATCGATCGCCGTCACTGCGATCACCTACATTTATGATCCGCCCTCGGCCATTTGGTTCGGCATCCTCCAATTGCTCGCAGTCTCGATCCTGATCTTCGGTGCAGCGTTCGAGAAAGCCAAACCTGCCGCATACGCGGCTTGGGGAGTGTCCATTCTCGGGCTCGGCGCCGTGCTTCACTTTGTTAAAAAGGGCATGACGATCCGTTTCGATTGGCTGCTGCCGTTCGGGATCCACAGCCCGGAATTCTCCTCGTTCGATTATTTTCCCTTGATCCCCTGGTTCGGGATTTTTTTGATAGGGGCCGCTCTGGGCAGGTCGGTTTATGCCCCCAGGCGGAGTCTTCTGCCATGGCACCTGCCTCAGACATTCGTCAACGCCGCCGGACGCCATTCATTGCTGATTTACATCCTCCATCAACCGGTGATCCTGGCTGTCCTTTATGTCTTGGGCCTGATGAAGTAGAATGAATGGCGGTCCCATTTTGTGTGAATTTCCTGAGATAACGAAGACTATCAGGAAATAAGGTCCAGAGTGACTTTGTCCCACTGCATATCGGGATCGTGAAGTTTGCTCATTGTGCTTTCACCACTGAATCCACTCCGCGCCGATTTGCTCAACCCGAGATTCTTGAGCTCTTCGCTGATCCTGTGGGAACCGAGCTCCAGTTCCCCGCATTTCCCCCACATTGTTTTACCATATTTGCCAGCCCTTCCTTCGGCCAGAGCATGCATGATCGTTTTCTCTCCCACAGAAAAGGTGTGGAATTCCAATGGCGCTGATTTTTTTAGAGGGAGTTTTTTCGCCAGCAATTTCAGGATCAAATCATCACCCTCTTTTAGAGTGATCTCTAGATAATCCTGTCGCTCCTCGAAGACGATCCCAGCTATAAACTTGGGATAGTGGAAGAAATAGACCCCGCCCGCTCGCGCAATTTCTGTCGTTACGGGAAGTTGATGGATGTAGACAGAAAAAATATTCTTGCGCAGCGTAGAGAAAGCAGAATGTTTACCCAAAAATGTTGCCTGAGGAAAGTTGATGGGGACGCTTATAGCCACTTCGTTGTAGGGCCCGATCGAGGTGTCTCGGTATTCGAAAGCCGTGACGGCCAGCATACCGGTTCCTGGCCATATCTGAATAGGCATGAATTGGGGATGGGGAAGTATGTTTTTCAACCGGTTCATCTTAGCGGTAAAAATACATGTCATGAAACGGAAGTCGTAATACAGGACCGGAAACTCGACCGACTCTCCATCCATATCCAAAGTTTTTCTCGGCGTGTCCTTGAAGAAATCTGCGCCTCTCATTGTGTCCCTCCTGCTTTTTGATTAAAAAGTCATTATTTTTCAAAATGAGAAATGAAATTTCCCTCCCCAAACATCCTTCGAGAGTATAACTCACGGCCAAAAAATATGTCAAGGACGGCCTGAGCTAATACCGGATTTGTTGCTTAAATTATACAGACAGCCAATGATTGGATAACGCAATCAAGAAGAAATG
>CP070750.1:1170818-1174675 GCA_020348385.1 Candidatus Aminicenantota bacterium
CTAGATAAGGTTCATCATGGTCAAAGTAAAAGTCCGATTTGTCACCCGGATGCAAAAGTATTCGGGACAAAGGGATATCTGGATGGAACTTCCCGCAGATCCCAGCCAGGCCATCGAGACCATAATTGCCAAGTTCCAGATTCCCTGGAAGGGCAACGTGGAAAAAAGCACACGGATATTCATCAATAAAAAATTTTCCGATGCCTTCATCAAAAGCGGTGTTCAACTCAAAGACGACGATGTGATAGCCCTTATCCCGATAAGCGGAGGCGGGTGATCTAATACTTTTCGATCGTGAATGTTTTTGCCTTATAGACCCCGTCGGGCAAAAGCGTCGGGAATTTGTATTGGGGATCGGTCAGCAAGTCATATATTTGGGGATCCCCCTTCTCCACTTTTTCCCGGGTATTGTATCTCCACTCCTCCTGGATTCGCTCTAACCTCCCGGGAAAATCCTGTCCGCCCAGGATGGAAGTGAGGGCCCAGTAAATATATTCTGTGATCTGGCATTCGTAATCGCATGTTTCATCATAATAGGTATACCATGCATTGTCAGGATATTTCTCTGGAACTTCCAAAAAATGCCCTCCTCTGGCCTCATCCATGATCTTGCCAACTTCAGAACCGGGCACAGTCCCGAAAACTTCCGGGTAGGCATTGCCGTAGCCCACATAGGTGATCGGATGGATGATCTCTTCCAGTGCGGCATCGAACACACCCCTTTCAGCTCCTCCCGGAATCGTTTCCTCATCCCAAAGCCCTTGTGTTTCGCCTGCAGGCAAAACACTTCGGTCCAGTGAATGCAATTCTTCCTCGTCTTTGGCCATCACAAGGGAAGTGTTGTGTTTCACCAATGCATCAACCACAAGTTGATTGTCCGGGATGCCATCTTCATCATTATCCAGGTATTCTGCCAATACATTGGCAGCATGGATCATTTTTTCATCAGCGACAGTAGGTGTCGCATACACATGGATGCCGAAAACCTCTATCTGCTTGGTGAAAACAGATGTTTCTGTTTCCTGTTCAATGTCTTCTTTTTCAGGACTACAACCCATAAAAAACAGGATAAGAATCGAAGCGAACAGGACATAGAATCTTCCCATGGGAACCTCCTATTTCATAACATAATATATCGGAGAGATATCTAGTGTATCAAAAGGATCCGCTCGGTCATAGGATACAACCATTCCACCCCATTTTCGGTGATCACGACATCATCTTCGATACCGAGACGCAATTTTTTGCCTTCCCACTCAGGCAGGGGGACATAAACGAAAAATTCAAACGCGTACAGCTGAGTTGGTCTGATTTTCATCTTGTAGCGTAATGGCTTCTCGAACCAGATTGCGGGCCCAACGCCATGCCCCAGGTTTCCGACTGAATGCCATCCTATATTCACCTCAGTTTTATTGCTGGTAGTAACCTCATCCTCGACTTCCTGACGTTGAAAGCCGGCCTCTTCAGTCTTTCGATACAAGAGTTCCAGCATTTCCTCTCCAGTGATTCCCGGTTTCACATGCTTGCGGATTATCTTCCGAACCTTTAATCCCTGGTTATAAGCATCTTGAATGCTTGGAGGAGGAGCAGTCTCTCCTTCCCTTAGTACATAGGCTGCTCGTTTTATATCACAGGTAAAGTTAAGCATCTCGATTCCCCAATCAAGGCTTAAGAGGTGGCCGCGCTGAATGATGTAGTCCTTTGAGCGGCCCTCCACCGGATAGATAACCCCAGGCAAACTGGCTTGAGGTAACAATCCCATGGCAAGAAGCTGATCCTGTATCCACCATCCTACCTCATCCCTAGTAGTCACACCCGGAGTTATCACTTCATTTGATAAAGCTCGCTCCATAATCTGTCTTGTCAATTCAGCTGCCTTTCCGAAGGCCACAATCTCTGAGGTTACTCTTTGGGAACGAAATCCAGCCACGAGTTTCTCAGCCGATACCAGCCTTTTTGCATATTCACCGCCGAGCGTCTCGACCAAGTGCATGAAACACGTATGAGAAAGACCATCTGCGGCTCCGATGTATTTTGACATATTGATGCCGATACGCATGGGATCACGTTCTTCCACAAATTTCTTCAAATCTTTTGCTGAACCAAAGATGTCGTAAGCACCACAATATCGGAGTGTATATCCATGAATGCCCAGCACCGTGCGTTCGATTCTGTCCCCACCTCGATCTGTAAAAATATAATAACCTAGGAAATTCCCCCTACTCCACCAATCATCGGGACTTCCGCCCCCCAAGTCGACATGGAGAGGATCTTTGTGTCCCCTTTTCACCACGACGATCCACATATCTATTGCGTTCTCCCGCATAACTTTTGGTAGGACCAAATCGAACTTCTCGTTGCGAATCAGATTCAACATCTCCCAACGGACCCGCGCTTCCTGAGCTCGAATATCAGTCCTTGGTGTAATAAAAGCGGCTACAAAAAAAACGAACAGAATTCGTGTTTTTTTCATTTCTTAGCCTCCTATCCAGTCATTTTAAATCTTTGGTTGGATTTACTTGATGACGTGAAACTTGGTCTGACGCCCCCCAGGAAAGATCAAACCCTCTTTGGTGTACACAACCTTTTCCTCAAGCACGATCCGTATATCCTGTCCATCCCATTCGGGAACTGCATAGGTGACATCCAATTCCATAGCATAAGCCGTGTTTAAATTCAGGGGGATCTTTCCGCTGCGGGTCGGAAGTTGATTTCCTTGTTCATCAAAATGACCCTCTCGGCCGATCGATGGGCCAAAATCAGAAGAATATTTCGGGAAAACTCCCCCTTTTATTCCATAACGGTAAACATAAGATCCCATGGGATGGCAGTATATTTCCGGCCTCAAATCCTCGGCCTTAGCCTTTTCTAAAGCGGCAAAAAGGATTTCGTTTCCTGTTCTTCCTTGAATGAATTCTGCTGCCAAAATATCCTGAAGCCTGTTACCCCGTCTTAATGCCTCTTTTAGTCCTTCCGGAACATCCGACTCTTCTTCCTTCAACACATACCCAACTTGCTGTATGTCCGTCTCTATACCCAAGTACTGAATTCCAAAATCACAGGAAAGCACATCCCCCCTCCGGATTACGGTATCGGTTCCGCAGTATGGCGGGATATCGATGTTGAAGATACTTTCCGGATCGCCATATTTTTCGTTTTCCTCGAGACTCCGCCAGACCATCACCGTGGGCCCAAAAACATCTTCGAAGCCGAGATCGTGGAGTTTCTGCTTCACCCACCAGTCCACATCCGTTGTGGTCGTAGTATCCGGAGTAATCGCCTTGTTTGAAAAAGCCTCGGCAAGGATATCATGAGTTAAGCCAACAATTGTCTCATAGACATCGATTTGCTGGGGTGTTCTGTATTCGATCCATCGATTCTGCATGTCTTTCCCAGAAACCAACCGAGAAGCATACTCACCCAAAGCTTTTACCAACTCAGGCATATTTTCTGTGTTCATCGCGATCTTTTGGGGGTCGCGTTTTTCAATAAGGCTCACGAGACTTTCTAAACTTTCCTCATAAGAAAACAATTGGCCGGGAAAAAGAGCCCCCCATTCTTCGATGTCATCCATGTTACCGATGGATATCTGCTCAAGCTCGCCTTGCTCTTCACTTAAAGAAAAAACCAGAAAATAAGGGAATCGCCTGATGAGTCCATCATCAAAAGCGGGCACCAAACTCATGTAGATATACCTGTCCTCCTCTGTCACAATCCACATATCTGCGCCTTTGTCCTGCATCATTTCAGGTAAGAAATTTTCCTTCTTCCACCATAACATCTTCTCGATGATTTCTGCCTGTTCACGCAGGGGTAAAATATTTTTAAAATTTTCTGTCGAAAAAACATCATTTTCA
>CP070750.1:1174775-1178576 GCA_020348385.1 Candidatus Aminicenantota bacterium
GAGGATTGCCAGTTGGAGGAATTCGCTGCACGGATCGATTCCGACGACGGTTCTCCCCCCATTTGATTCCTCTAAATCCTGTTTAAGCATTTTGATAAAACCTCCTTACTAAATATCGTTTCCTGGCGGCAAATGCGTGCTATCGCATCAGGATGCTATATCCTATGGGCCATCCCAGGAGAGTCAGAGGGCAGAGCGGTAATTGTATATGGTCCTACAAAGGAAATTTAGCGCAGACCTTACTCTACCCTCTGAAATTGTAACAGGCAGGATAAAAATTAACACACGCATTTAACGCAGGGGTGGGGTGGGTAGGCCAGGGGTGGGGTGGGTAGGCCAGGCAAAAAATGAATATCTCGGGAATTGAATTATCTGGACAGCAAGTGAAATTATCAAACTTGGAGTGTCGCGATAAGCTCAGCTTGAGTTAGAGTCGCAGTTCCCAGTTTCCCGACGACGATGCCTGCAGCAATGTTGGCTAGCAAGGCAGCCTCCTGGATCGATGCTCCGGCAAGGAGAGCTAGGCTGGAGACAGCGATGACCGTATCTCCTGCACCAGTAACATCGTAGACTTCTTTGGCGAGAGTGGGAACATGCAGGGCCTTTTTCTCTCTTTCAAAAACACTGAGTCCCTGTTCCCCGCGCTTGAGAATCAGATACTTGGCGGAGATTTTGGAAAGGATGGTTTTTCCTGCCTTTTCCACATCTTGGTCGCTAAGACATGCATGGTGAACTATTCGTTCCGCTTCCAGATGATTTGGGGTAATCAGTGTAACCGGGGAGAATGAGAGAAAATGTTCGACCTTTGGGTCTACACACACGGGGATTTTTTCTTTTTGCGTGAAAGACAGGAGTTTATGGAGCAGAAAATCCGTAACAAGGCCCTTGTTATAATCAGAAATAATCAAAGCATCGAATTTTTCCTGTTGGATGAACCTAAAGACTTTATCTGTTAGCTGAGGAGAGATGGGCTTTTTTTCTTCCATGTCTACACGCACAACGTGTTGATGATGGGCTATAATGCGTGTTTTAACCGTAGTTGGCCTTGTTTTGCTGACATAAATGCCTCGATTGTCAGCAACGTTTTTTCTGATCCAATCCCCTTCTTTATCCTTTCCTACTACCCCGGTAAGTATCGGGAAGGCTCCAAGACTTTGGAGATTGTGACCGACATTTCCAGCTCCACCCAAACAGGATGTGTCGTTTTTGGCAGCCACTACGGGAATAGGCGCTTCAGGAGAAATGCGGGAAACATCACCCCAGATGTATTTGTCCATCATCAAGTCGCCGAGTACGAGAATCCGCTTGTTTCTAAAACCTTTGACAATTTTTATCTTTTTTTGTGGATTTATTTTTATCATTAGCTTTTCTCCCGGAAAAAAATGGGATTGGATAGTATCCATGGGATATCTTTGCGCATTGGGGTTCGTTCTTTGAGGTATACTTCGACCCTGTAGAAGCCTGGATGTGTGGGTTTATGAACAATTCTTTTTTCTCTCGACGCCATGATTTTTTTTCCGTTATGGATAAGGTGAACTTCGCAAGTAAACGGGAATTCTGCTCGGACATGGAGAGTCACATGAGAATCGAAGATGGATTTTTCTCCCATTTGTACGCTTTTTTGGCCTTTTTGGGCCCAGAATCGAAATCCGTGAGATTGGGCAGCATAGTCCACAGCGTTGTAAAACCGACCCTGATGCAGGGCTGATAAAACTTGATGGGAAGCCTGCTCGAATTCTTTTGAAAGAGGATTTTTGAGAAGGACATGGAGCTGAAGAAATGACAGAAGAGGTTTATACAGAAGATGGGCATCTACGCTGTAGAATCCCAATGTAGGATGGGTTCGGTTGAGTTCATCCCATTTCTTTAGATTTTTGACCGGCCGCTTGAGCATTTTGAGCAACGCATAGTCAGGTTTAACCAAAATGGATGGCAAAAAAGGAATAGAGCGCAAAAAGTCGTATTTCAACAACGTATTGGCGTTGATGATCTCTATTCCGTTATAACCAATAGGTTCTCCCCAGGACCAGGCTACCTTGGAATAGGGATGTGCGATGATCGAGAATCCTTTGAGAGATTTTATCTGGTAGGCAGCCTGCTCTGCATTCTGTGAAAAAGGCATGGAGGGAGGGGCGAAACCCAAGGCAACGAGATGACCACGGCTTACAGAAAGCTCTGATCCGGTCAGAACGAGAATCCCTTTATTCCAGCCAGCCGCTGCCATGGACTCGAGATTGGGATCTCCGTGGTCGGTCAAGATGATAAAGTCGAGGGAAGAACGGGAAGCTAGCTCCGCAATTTTTTCCGGTGTCTTCTTTCCGTCTGAATGGGTGGTATGGATATGATATGAGCCTTGGATTTCCAGGGGAGTTTTATCAAGAGCTGGGTTTGTGTAGGTCCTGAAACGGACAAGTTGGACGCCCAGCCAAAAGGAATAGATTACAGCAAGACCGAGCAGCAGGAACAGGATTTTTTTCTTTCTCAATTTTCTCTGGATCCTATCCTATTTATTTTGACCAAGGTGAATGGGATAGTTATTAGGAAAAGAAACAGCACGGTGATCTCGGAATCTCCGAAATTGTATTCAAATAAGCCTGCCACGAACAAGCCCACAAGAGCTGCCAGGGCTCCGACTGTAACCGGACGGAGAATCGGGTTTTTATCACGCAAAAGTTTGAGCAGAGATAGAAATGCCCATCCGATGAAAACCAACCAGGCTAGCAATGTGGGGATGCCCCTTTCTGCACCGATCTGTATGATGTTGTTGTGGAGGTGAACGTTTCGTTTGGCCAATTCCGAGAGCCCATATTTTGGATTCTGGAATACCATGTCAACAGTTGAGGGCCCTGTCCCGAAAATGGGATTTTCTTTGATAATTTGAATGCCTGCACGAAAGTACTCGATTCTCTGGGCATTGGAATATTGTCTTGTGCTGAAGATGCTGAGGGCTCTCCTTTTGACATGCTGAGGACTTAAAAGAAAAAACAGGGAGATAGCGACGGGGATGAGAATCAAGGTTTTGGGTTTGTAAAAAGCAAGAACCAGTGTTGCAGCGAAGGCGAGCCCGATCCAGGCACTCCTGGTGAGTGTTAGCATCAGTGCTATTGTGCCCAGAACACCGCCACAAGCCCAAAGAAATCTTAGCCTATTTTTCGAGAGCAAAAATAGACTCAGCGCAAACGAACAGAAAAGGAGCAAAAGGCCAGCCTGCGTCATCCAATGTCCCATAAAACCAGTGATTCTTTCGCCTGGTTCTGCGAGGAAGAAGTAAGTAAATAAGGCATACAAAGCATTAGCACAAGCAGAAATGAGAAGGAAATAATTGGCTTTTTTGAGGCCCTTTTCTGAAGTTATGGCTGTGAAAGTTATCGGAACGATAAAAAAAAGCAGCAGTTCTCTGCTGTCGGTCAAACTGATTTTTGGGTTTACAGATCTAAAAGAGGACAACAGGGAAAGCACGCAATAGATCAAAAGAGGCCAAAAAAAGGGAGGAAATCGAGGCCATTTTTTTTGTTTTATATGAAGAATTAACCAGCAGAGGAAAGCCAGTGATAAAGCGATCTGAATAAGAGATATAGAGACCATGGAAAAAAGCAGATAAAGGGCAATGAAAAACCACACAAAGAATACCGTGTCTTTGGGGAAATACCCTAAAAATTTCTTCATCGGTTTTTAAGAATATATAATCAAGGAACAGGGAATCATTGTCAAATCATTCATATACAAAAATATCATCCATCCCAACCAACATACCTTATAAAGTTGGGTGGGGAGGGTAGGCGTTGGGTGGGGAGGGTAGGC
>CP070750.1:1178676-1182118 GCA_020348385.1 Candidatus Aminicenantota bacterium
ATATTCCCGCAGATGACCTGATGGATTAATTCCACAAAAAAACGGATGCAATAGCCTGCCTGCTTTCTCATAACGGAGAGCAGGCAGGTTGATCTTGGCTGCTTAAGACGTCTTATAACTCCGGTTAAGGCGGTTTGGTCGAGATCTGCGGGGATTTGCAAGTATGAGCCTTCCCGATCCTTCTTTTCTTCTCATTCAGTCTTTGAACGGCCTCACTTATGCGATGTTTCTTTTTTTGATCGCATCCGGCCTTTCGCTGATATTAGGGGTCCTGGGGATTTTGAATTTTGCTCACGGCTCCCTTTATATGGTGGGGGCCTATCTCACCCATCATTTTGTTTCCCATTTCATCGATACTCCCGGTCACTTTTGGCTTGCCGTGATTTTGGGATCCATGATCGTGGCCGTCATCGGCGTGATCATTGAAACTTTTTTTCTCCGCCATCTGTATATACGCGAAGAACTCTATCAGCTTCTTTTTACCTATGCGCTGGTTCTCATCATCGGCGATTTTGCCAAGATCTTATGGGGAACCGGTCAGCTTTCCGTCTCCCGGCCGGCCATCCTCAAGGGAGCAGTTGAGATCTTGGGAATTTATTTTCCGAAATATAACATTTTCATTATCCTGCTGGGCCCCTGTATAGCGTTTCTTTTCTGGTTTATCTTGCTGCGTACACGCTGGGGAAGAATGATTCGGGCAGCGGCCCTGGACCGGGAAGCACTGGGTTCTCTCGGGGTAAATGTAAGCCGGCTGTTTACGATTGTTTTTTTTATCGGTGCCTGGCTGGCCGGTCTTGGAGGGGCCCTGGTTTCCCCAGTCTCTGCCATTGTGCCGGGGATGGATGTAGAAATCATTGTGAATGCCTTCATCGTGGTTGTCATCGGTGGTCTGGGAAGCTTTTGGGGAACTTTTCTCGGGTCACTCATTGTAGGCCAGGTGTATGCTCTGGGTATTCTGGTTCTTCCCAGGCTTTCTCTGGTTTTTATTTACATCTTAATGGCTTTGGTGTTGATCATTCGCCCCTGGGGGCTTTTGGGAAGGCCTTTGCAACGGTAAAGAAAAATGGCCAAACAAGACTGGTATTTGATTCCCATAATTCTGGTTATTCTCCTTATGCCTCTATCAGGGTCGCGATTCTATGTTTTTTTAGGAACCGATATTCTAATTGTCGGGCTTTTTGCCGTGAGTCTCAACCTGTTATTAGGCTATACGGGATTGGTGTCCTTCGGGCATGCCGCCTTCTTTGGGATCGGGGCCTACACTTGTGCCCTGCTGATGAAGAAGGCATCCGTTGCCTTTGCGATGGCCTTTGCCACCGCGGGTATCTTTGGGGCAGTTGCCGCTCTGTTTATCGGCTTTTTTTGCATCCGCCTCACTAAAATTTATTTTGCCATGCTGACCCTTGCCTTTTCTCAGATTGTCTGGGCGATTGTCTTCAAATGGAATTCTCTCACCGGGGGAGACACGGGTTTCATCGGAATTGACTTCCCCCGGCATTTGGATTCACCTACACGATTTTATTATTTTACTTTTGCAGTGGTGGCGCTTTCCTTGTACATTCTCCGCAAGTTGGTCAATGCCCCCTTCGGCCGGATACTCACGACGATTAGGGAAAACCCCGAACGGACCGAGTTTATCGGGATCAACGTGAAACTTTTTCAGCTGGTAGCCTTTATGATCTCCGGATTCTTCTCGGCTATTGCCGGGGCGCTCTTTGGCATTTTCAACCACAGTATTTTTCCGGATCTCCTTTTTTGGCCGGCGTCAGCAGAAGTGCTCATCATGACCCTTCTGGGGGGGATGTACAGCTTCTTCGGCCCTGTAGTAGGGGCGGCAGTTTTGCTGTATTTGAGAATGCAGGTTGGCTCGCAAACCCAATATTGGCCTCTTATTTTAGGGACGATTCTGGCAGTGCTCCTTTTTTTCTTTCCGGGAGGAATTGTGGGCTCTTTGAAAAGTCAACTCACACGCCTGAAGGGGAAGTGATGATTCTGAGTGTGGAAAACGTGAAAAAATCTTTTGATGGATTTATGGCCGTAAACGGGGTCAGTTTTTCGGTTGAGAAAAAGGAGCTATGCGCCATCATCGGTCCCAACGGGGCAGGGAAAAGCACACTTTTCAACCTTATCACCGGTCACCTCCTCTTAGATGAAGGCAAGGTGATGTTCAACGGTACCGACATCACCCTCATGCGTGCCTACCAAATATGCCGACTAGGAATGGGTCGCTCCTTTCAGCGAAGCAATATCTTTCCGCGCCTGACGGTTTTTGAAAATATTCAGGCGGCCCTCCTGGCCCACCGAGGGAAAGGTTTCAATTTCTTCACACCGGTGGAATCTTTTTTCCGGCAGGAGAGCGAGGAGATTCTGGAGAAAGTTGGTTTGCAGGACCACAGCCAGGAGATGAGCGGCTCCCTTTCCTATGGATTTCAAAAGCAGCTCGAGTTGGGGATCGCCTTGGCCAGCGAGCCCAACATGCTGCTTTTGGATGAGCCCACTTCGGGGATGTCCGCCACAGAAACGAATTCTACCATCGAGTTTATTGGACGAATCGCCCGCGAAAAAGGGCTCACGCTTTTATTTACAGAGCACGACATGGCGGTGGTCTTTTCCATTTCAGAAAGGATTCTGGTTCTACACCAAGGGGAGATCATCTGCGAGGGAGCACCAGAGGAAGTTCGGCAGAATCCTGATGTCCAAAAGGCCTACCTCGGAGAGGTTCGATGATTTTAGAAGTGAACAACATTTACAGTTCTTACGGGTTGAGCAAGATTTTGTTTGGGATCTCCATGCAAGTTGATGAAGGCGAGATTGTTTCTCTTCTGGGGAGAAATGGAGTGGGGAAAACCACTACCTTGAGGTCTATTATGGGCCTAACCCCTCCGCACACCGGATCCATCAAATGGAAAGGTGAGGAAATTGCCGGCAAAGCTTCCCACCAGATCGCCCAGATGGGGATCGGGTTCGTTTGGGAAGATCGGCGAATTTTCTCTGACCTGACGGTTTGGGAGAACCTGGATGTAGCCATCAAATCCTCGGGAAACAGGGAAACCGCTTGGACGATGGAGAGAGTTTTTGAACTCTTTCCCGCGCTTGAGCCCCTTCGGAATCGCCGGGGAGGATTTCTCAGTGGTGGGGAGCAGCAGATGCTTGCCATTGCGCGAGCTCTCATGGGCAACCCGCAGCTTCTTCTTCTTGACGAGCCCTCCGAAGGTTTAGCTCCTGTTGTGATCACGCATCTTGCGCAGCAGATCTCCAAGCTGAAAGAAGAAGGAATGACGATTCTTCTTTGCGAACAGAATACCCGATTTTCTTTAGATTTAAGTGACCGCCTATATATCCTGGAAAAAGGAGAGGTGCGTTACGAAGGAAGCGTTGCTGCGTTTCTTAAAAATGAAGAGTCTTATAAGGCATACCTGACCCTTTAAAGCCTTAGTGAATA
>CP070750.1:1182218-1185527 GCA_020348385.1 Candidatus Aminicenantota bacterium
TTAGAGGAGAGAGAGGCTCCTGTCAACTTTGGGTGGATTATTGGATAAAAGGCAGGCAAAAAGATGCGCAACAAATCGAAGTCCCTCCTAACAAAGTATTCCTTTACAATAGAGCATGCTTCTTGCTATGTGCTTTTGATAACTTGATTGCTAATGATGACCGACATCCAGGGAATATTTTCATAACAAAGGACTGGCGGATAATTCTACCAGATCATTCCCGCTCATTCCGGACATCCAGTAAATTTGTAACAAATCTCATTTACACCGAGACACACAGAGATGGCCCGAAGATTATGAAAGAACTTCCCCGGGCTTTTGTCGAAAAGTTGAAGTCCTTGAACTTTGAAATTATCAAGAATACAGTTGGAGAATATCTAACAGAGAGGGAAATCAATGCCGTCCTCATCCGGAGAAACTTGATTCTCAAGGATATCGATGAACGCATCAAGAAGTACGGCGAAGACAAAGTCTTATACTTGACCTGACTCCCTCATATCGATTCAGCATTTGATTTATTATTTTAGCGGGCCCTCGAAAAAGAAACCCGAGAGAAAGGTTGGGAATTTGGGGAAAAGAGCCTTTCAATTAGTTCCGGGACTTCGTTCTTTCAGCAACTCGATCATCAGAAGGCCGATCTCGGTATTGTCGAGGTAGAGCCCGCGCACAGGATCTGTCTCGTCCGCCAAAGTAGCAAACCGTTCGCTGCCGTAACCCTTGGCATACAGAGGCACGAGAGAATTGGTGTGCTCATCTGTATGCCACTCCATACCAGGCACTTTTCCCTTCCCTCGGTTTTCCAGGGGCTTCCAGGTTTTGGCCATGTCGCCATCCGGCAATTCCAATCCCGATCCCGGACCTGTTATGTAACCAGCCTCGTGGTCGCTCGTGACAATAAGCAGGGTATCTTCCCAGCGGCAGTGGGTTTCGATCCATTCCACCACTGCCTCCACTGTCTGGTTAAAGGAAACCTGCTCTTCAATCAAACGGCCTGTCTGGTTTTCCTCACACGCCCAATCCACAGCTCCTCCTTCGATCATCAGAAAAAAACCGTCCGGATCATCATCCAAGACATTGAGTGCTGCCAGGGCCATTTCAATCAGAGTCGGGACGGTCTGGACAAAGGGGACTTCGAATGGATCAGCTTGTGCATCGCCTTCCCGTTCCTGTTGGAGTGTTCTATAAATGGGGACTATTCCGAACACTCGGCTAGGGGTTGGACCTTCAATCAAGGACCGGAGTGCTTCAGCGGTCTGGATCACTGTCCAGGGATCGGGACGGCCGTCTGCGTCGGCATCGGCTCCTGCTTCGCCTCGAAGAAGAGCCTCCCATGTTTCCTGGTCTCCCACATAGCGAAAGTTCGGCTCTTCGATTGGCCTCCCGGACATATCATAGTAAGGATGGCCGCATCCCATGACCACATCGGTCGGGCTCTCGTGGATGATCTGTCGTGCGATGTCTCCATACTTGTAGCGGTCGTCCGCATGGGCAAGAAACGAAGCCGGCGTGGCGTGGCAGAAATTCACCGAGGTGATCGCACCTGTTTTTTTGCCCAGGACTTCAGCCAGTTCGATGATGCTTGTAAGCCTGGTCCCATCAGGATCTAGGCAGACCATGTCATCATTGGTTTTAACTCCTGTTGCCATAGCTGTAGCGGCCGCCGCAGAATCGGTGGGATAAGAAAGGACAAAGTCAAAGGAGGCCCAGGCTTTCAGAGGGTCGTAAGGAGTGCTCGAGGCAGAATGTGTACTGACAGCGAATCGAACAGGAAAGGAATCGTATACCTGGGCTCCGCTCCGGCCATGCTGGTAGAAGCTGGCCATGTCGAAACAGTTGTAGCCGCAACCGTCCGAGATCATAAGGATGATATTGAGCGGTGGGGGAGCTTTTCGGCAGGAATGGAAAAGGAACAGATTGAAACCGATAGCAAGGAGTACAAGAATGAAAGCTGAGGAATTTTTCTTCACGTTTATCACTCGGACTAGAGTAAAAGAAAGGCTTTCTTATCATATATGGTCAGATAGAGTCAACATGCAGCATCAAGTTGGAACCACATCCCTGCAAAAATCCATGTATAAAGATGTGCTGGCAGAGTTACAGATTTTCTTTATTCCATTTGAGAATTTGTGAGAAAAAGTAGTTAAAATATGGCCAAAAGGACAAATCAGAATAGGGGCTAACTGTTGATTATAAGCCATTTAGGTTAAATATAGCGCCTAGCAACGAATCAATAGGCCCATGGGTTTGAATCCTGCTGTGAGTAGGATATCTGATTTTTGTCATCCTTTTTTACAAAAATTGCGTTTAATATTATCTAACAGTACGAATAATTCGTATTGTTGAGACAAAGTTTTGAGGAGATCTAGATTGAAAAACTTATCGGTCAATGAGCAAATTTTTCTAATAGCGATGTGGTGGCTCAAAGACGAAGCTTACGGTGTCAGGATCCGGGATAAGATCAAAGAGATGACCGGAAGAACATTCACGTTCGGCACCTTGTACAATACCCTGGATAACCTAGCAAAAAAAGGATATGTGACCTCCCGGGCTGTACAAATTCTCAATCAAACAGGAGGAAACAAGAGGGTTTACTACACCATCACCAAAGCGGGTCTTGAAGCTTTACGCAAGGCCCGAGAACTCCAAGAATCCGTCTGGAAAGGCCTCGGAAAGCAAGCTTTCTGAGAAAAAAATGAAGCCATCTAAAGATCCGTCTCCTCCCCGGCTGGCGGTTTGGCTGGTCAAGCACCTTGAACGATATCAAACAGACCATGCCATCATCGATGACATGCAGGAGGTTTTCACGAGGATAGACAGAGAACGGAGCTATCTTATTGCCTGCTTCTGGTACTGGGGCCAGTGTTTAGACTCCACTATCAAAAACACCCTATTCAACCTTAAATGGAGCATTATCATGATTAAATACAATCTTAAGATCGCTTTTCGAAATCTAACAAGACAAAAAGGTTATTCCTTCATTAACATTACCGGGCTTGCTATCGGAATGGCATGCGCTATTTTTATTCTATTGTGGGTGCAGGATGAATTGAGTTATGACAGATTTCATGAGAATAAGGACAATATTTTCAGAGTAGCAACACTATTCGACAACGAGGGAAATGAAATTTACGGCGCTCAAACACCCGCTCCTGTCGCGCCGTTTCTCAAAAATAATTTCCCCGAAATACAGGAGTCAACCACGGTTTGTAGTAGCTGGTTAACGGGGAATTCCAGAAATATCATTAAATTCGGAGAAAAATCATTTTACACGGATGACCTGATTCTGACCGATCCGTCTTTTTTTGATAT
>CP070750.1:1185627-1188885 GCA_020348385.1 Candidatus Aminicenantota bacterium
AGGAGTCGACATGAACATTTACATCATTATCATCCTGTGTTATCTGGCTGTGCTTACCATCATGAATTTTTGGCGCTCCAGCCGCGTCAAAAGTAAAGACGATATGATGGTCGCAAGCCGCCAGATCTCCATGACCAAAATGGTGTTTACTCTTATCTGCACCTGGATCGGCAGCGGTACATTTATTGCTGGAGCGGAATTTGCCGCAAAAGCGGGTTGGAGCTCTTTGTGGTTTCCTGTGGGTGCTTGGGTGGGTATTGTCATCATCTATTTTCTGGCTGCCAAGATTAGAACATTCGGTCAGTATACAGTCGGAGATATCCTGGAAGTCCGGTATGGTCCAGTGGCGAGAATTTTTGGTGCTATTGCCATTATCATCAGTTTTACTGTCATCGTCAGTTATCAGTTCAAGGCTGGAGGATACATCCTGAATGCCATTTCGGATGGGGCCATTACTGTGGAACAGGGAATGTTCATGTCCTTTGTTTTTGTGACCGTTTTCACAGCGATAGGAGGCATGATTGCCGTTGCCAACACAGACCTTCCCAACGGTATCATTATCTTGTCGTCGACAATCCTGGCTACGCCATTGACCATCATCGCAGCAGGCGGCTGGGACAGGATCAAAGGGATTCTTCCCGCATCCCATTTCCAAGTTTTCAGTCAGGAGTTTGGAGCCAATCCCTATTTGAAGATCCCGGCTATCGGCCTGTCCACCTTGCTGCTGCTTCTTGGCGTTCAAAGCATGTACCAAAAGTTTTACAGCGCACGCAATCCTCGGGAAGCCAAAAAGGCAGCAGGCATTTGGGTGGTGGGAACCATCATCGTCGAAGGAGTGGCCATCGTAATAGCGGTTTTTGCAGCAGCTCATTTCTGGCCAGAACTACAGGCTGGGACCATGGAACATGCCTCTGTTATCATCATGGCAGCCAAGAGGATGATATGGCTGCCTGTCGGTGTTTTGTTATTGGGAGCAGCCACGGCCGTAGTCATATCCACAGGGATGAATTACTTGCTGTCCCCGACGACCACAATGCTGCATGATATTTATTTGCGATTCAGGAGAAAGGACAAACCCGAGCGGAAAATGGTTTGGCCCCAGAGAATATTGATTATAGTGGTGGGTTGTGTTGCCGTGACCTTGGCATGGAAAATGACTTCTGTTCTCGAACAGGCCTTTTTCGCCTACACGCTGTACGGCGTTGTTATCACCCCCGCTCTTTTGGCTGCTTTGATATGGAAAAAAGTGACAAAGGTTGCTGGAGTCGTCTCGATCATTTTGGGGACGATCGTGACCTTGGGGCTGAAATTGGCAGGGTCATTCTGGCCATCGATTATGAAACCCGTCGGAGACCCCAATGCCGATCCGTTCGGGATTCCGATCATCTATTGGGGATTAGCTGTTTCTGTTTTGAGTTTGGTGGTCCTTTCCTTCGTGACCAAACCTCCTTCCAAAGAGGTTATCGATAGATTTTTCCCTGGTAAGAAACAAGAAAACTAGAGAGCTAGTTCGATACTGTTATCGAGCGGACCATTCATGAGGTCCTAACATGCGCCGTTCATTCGATTCATGGTTGGGAGTCGTATTAATTTTGGGATGGATTTGTCTTTCGTTTTTTGTGTGTAAACCTCGAGATGAGTTCCCAGTGTGGATAGATCTTGCCGCTCAACAGCACCGCCAGGTCATCGTGGATAGACAAGGAGGGCAGTACTTGGGTCACCCCACAACTGTCCTCCTGGAAGATGGGCAAACCATGATCGCTGCGTATCCCATGGGACACGGAAAGGGTGCTATCGTTATGAAACGCAGTGACAATGGAGGGAAAACGTGGAGCGAACGCCTTCCTGTCCCTGAATCTTGGGCGACATCTCAAGAAGTCCCGACATTGCACCGCGTTGTCGACTCCCAGGGCAAAAAACGGCTCATTCTGTTCTCTGGATTGTTTCCCATTAGGATGGCCGTGTCCGAGGATGATGGGACATCCTGGACTGAGCTTCAACCCATCGGAAAATACGGCGGTATCGTAGCCATGTCCTCTGTCGTTGAATTGCAGACAGGAGAAGGTCATTACTTGGCGATGTTCCATGACGATGGGAGATTCATACATGGGGAAGGGGAGCTATCCGACACCATGACACTTTACAAAATATTTTCCACAGATGGAGGGCTGAGTTGGTCCAAACCAGAAGAAATTTTCAAATCCTCCGATGTCCACCTTTGTGAACCGGGGATCATCCGTTCTCCTGATGGAAAACAGCTTGCAGCCCTCTTGAGAGAAAACAGACGGAAGCGAAACTCGCATGTTATTTTCTCAAATGATGAGGGGAAAACATGGTCTCTTCCCAACGAGCTGCCCCTTGTTCTAACTGGAGATCGCCATACGGGGAAATACGCTCCGGACGGAAGACTTTTTATCTCATTCCGTGATAGGACACCCGAAAACAATAGCCTAACCGAAGGAGATTGGGTGGGGTGGATCGGAACATACGCAGATATTATGCAAGGCCGAAAAGGCCAGTACCGCTTGCGGCTGATGGATAACAACAAAGATTGGGATTGTGCTTATCCTGGCGTAGAGGTACTTCCCGATGGTACTGTTGTGGCCACAACTTATGGCCATTGGACAAAAGGAGAACAGCCCTATATCGTCAGTGTTCGATTTACCCTCCGGGAAATTGATCAATTAGCATTAAAAAACGATTAAAGAGGGAGGTATCGATGCGTCTCCATTATTTTCGATTGATCGCCAGTTTGGTCATCTGCCAACTGGCTGGTTTTATCGGCTCGGTTTTCACAACCCCGGCGATTTCAGGCTGGTATGCATCACTGGAAAAGCCGACATTCAATCCCCCCAATTGGATTTTTTCTCCGGTCTGGATTTTTCTTTATTTGCTGATGGGGATGACGCTATATATTCTCTGGCAGAATTTGCCCAAAACCGAGGCTAAGATAGCTCTGTGGTTTTTTGCTTTTCAGCTGGTTTTGAATATTTTCTGGTCTGTGATTTTTTTTGGGCTCAAATTGCCGATGGTGGCGTTCATAGAAATTATCATCCTCTGGATTTTTATTCTGCTGACCATGATAAAATCTTCAAGGGTATCAAAAGCATCCGTCTATTTGCTTTTGCCATACATCCTGTGGGTGAACTTTGCGGCAATACTTAATTTTTTCCTATGGCGCCTCAATATGTAACATACAACTTGGTCAATCCTCTCCATTCCAATCCAGCAATCCCCCCCCCACCCATACACAAAGGT
>CP070750.1:1188985-1192188 GCA_020348385.1 Candidatus Aminicenantota bacterium
CGATTGCCGTCATGAAGGATTCTCCGAAAAACTGCAGGATGAGCTGAGACCGGTTGGCGCCCACGACCTTCCGGATCCCCACTTCTTTGGCTCTTTTGATGGAGCGTGCTGTGGAGAGATTCATGGAATTGATGCAAGCAATAAGCAGTATTATGATCCCGATAACCGCATAGAAGACCACACTCCGTGTGCTGCTGTTTGTTTCGAATTCCGCCCTGAGGTTGGAGCCGAGGTGGATATCCTTAATGGGCTGGAGGGAGTAAAGGCGGCTGTATTTCAATCCTCCCGATTCGTTTTTGACACGGTTGATCCTGGCCTCCAACTCGGTCTCATCGAATGGGACATTCTCGGATAGAAGAATATAGGTGATATAATTGGCCTGACCCCATTTCTGATACACCACATGTCCTGGACGATTTTCGTCGATACTGAATGGAAAAGGGGCCAGCATGTCGAACTTGAGGTGGGTGCTCTGCGGGATGTCTTCCAGGATTCCTGTGACTGTGAGATCCCAGGTGTTCTCCAGGGTAATGGTTTGGCCGATGGGATCATCATCCCCGAAATATTTCCGAGCTGTCGTTTCTGTCAAAAGGAGGGCATACGGATCGTTTAGGGCCGTTTCAGGATTACCCCGGATCAAGGGGAATGAAAAAACATCGAAAAAAGAGGGTTCTGCGAGGATAACACGTTCTTCGTAAAATCGCTTTTCAGCTGTGGAGAAAAGCTTTTTCGAGCGGCGGGTGTAGTTTTCGACGATGACTGTTTCCTCGATCTCCGGAAGATTCCGCTTCAAGGCAGAACCCAAGGGAGCGGGTGATCCGATGTAATCCTCCTGAACTATCCTGTAGATTCTGTCGGCCTTATTATGGAGACCTTCATAGCCCAATTCATCCATCACATGAAGGGCAATGAGAAGAGCACATCCCATGCCCACGGCCAGACCCAGGATGTTAATGATCGATAGAAGTTTGGATTTCTTGATGTTTCTGATGGCGATCTTAAAGAAGTTTTTTAACATGGCCTTTCCTCTCTCAATCAAAAGGACTCTTCATGCTGCTAAAAGGTTCACAAAAGATCATTTCCTCGAAAGGTCAGAATTTAACGATCGAGGAAGTCTCCCACGAAAAAACTTCAATCCTAAGAAGATCGAAGGAGGAGAATTTTTTCGGCTATTTTTCGATAATACGGTATTCGAAAAATTGGGCTGTGTGGTCTGCATCGAGGAGATAAATCCTATCTTTATGACAACGGATTCCATCGACGTATTGGGTTAAAGGGAATTTATAGAGAAGCATGCCATCGCCATCATACAATTCCAGCTGAAAAATATCCGTTTTCGAAGGCTCCTCATCCTGTCTTTCGTTGGAACCCGGAGCCCCAGAAGGTTCGGATTCGATAACCTGGCGCTTCAGCCCGACAACCCACACATATCCATTTTCATCCACTGCTATCCCGTTCGAGCACCGGTTCATTCGCGGGATGGAGACGGATACCTGGTTCCCAGAAACCTTGGTATCGCTTCGCTCCTTGGGAGGCTTGGTGCTGTAACCGAGTTCGCGGCTGGCCTGCCAGTGAAGATTTCCGACGTGATCGAACTTTTCGATACGGTTCTGGTATTTGAATGCAGAATAGATATTCCCATCTTGATCGACGTCAAAGTCATAATCGTTTCCGACGGAGTTCAATATCATATCCTTATAATTGAATTTCTCTCCGATGCTGGACTGCAAAGTCCCGGCTGAATCCAATATTTTCAAGTACTTCGGGAGTTCGTTCGAGCCTTTGGGATCGCCCAAGGAGATGGAGCGGATCCCGCCTGTTCCCATCAAAATGCGGCCATCTTGAAAGACCCGGATGGGACCAGCCATGTGTTCATGCATACTCAAACTCTCGACCAGGGTTCCTTCCGAGTTAAAGATCCCGATTCTCTGGTTGTGGGCATCCGGGATATAGATACGGCCTTTTTCGTCGAAATCTATGGATAAGGGCATCTGGAATTCGCCCGGCCCCTGGCCTTTCCGGCCGAACGAGGAGATGAATTCTCCCTCCGGGGAAAATTTTTGGACGCGGTGATTTCCTGCATCCAGAACATATATGTTTCCTTCCGTATCAAAAACGATATCCGCAGGCTTATAAAAAAGCAAATTTTCATCATCCGAGTCGAGTTCGCCGATAGTCCGCACGAATTCTAGAGAAATCTTCGGATTCTTTTTCCAGAGTCCCACGCTTCCGTTTTTGATTTCAGCGACATCCTGTCCAGAGAAGGAAGCAAGTGCAAGGACCATAACCGCAATCCCGATAGAACAAGAAAAAGGCATATTTTTTTTCAAATGAATCATTTTATTCATCCTTTTCTTTGATTAAACCTCCGATAACAAAAAAAAGTTACGATGGAGCAGTACAAACTCCATTTTTGAGGGACAAATGACCTAGACTAGCTAAAATAAATCTGCAGATCTTCCTGAGTATTGTATCGAAAAAGCTGTCGGTCGAAAATATTCAAGCGATTCAAAGGGCAAGGCAGGTATTTTGTCAAGGTTAAGATGGAGTTTACCCGCAGAGAAATCGAAAACCACATGGAATAGAAGGACAGCGAACTTCACAGAATTGGCGAATGACAGATGCGTGATCGATCCATATTCACGGCACGTAAGGGCGGGCGCCGACGTCTTTACCTTTTTTCTTGGCCAGACGGGCCCAACCGATGTTGGTAATCCATATAAAAAATGAGCCGATGAAAGACAAACGGCCGCGGGAAAAGGAGCCCGGGATCACGCTCATGGTTTCATCCTCGCCAGGCGATCCGCTCGAAAGGTTTTCAGCCAGCTGCCCCAGCGCCTGCTTCACCTTTTTGGCCATAGAACCGAGTTCCTCGAGAGTTTTTCCCGCTCTTCCTTGGAGAGCCTCGCCTGCCCTGATCGAAAGGCTTCCCCCCCAGGTAAATCCGACAGCCTCGGCAAATTTCTTGTAAATCCTGATGACCGTTTCCGTATGGTGTTCTTCGGGAAAAGCGCAGTTCACGATGACAGAAAAAACTTTTCCGCCGCCGCCTCTCTTCAGCCAGTTAATGCAACTTTAAAATCGATTTATTTGTAAATCCAGGTCAGCTTTCTGAAAAGGGGATGTCGCTAAATATTACATTTAACGACATTTCTTCCTTATTCATCAAATGGTTTGATTCAAACTAAAGGTTATGTCTTATT
>CP070750.1:1192288-1195457 GCA_020348385.1 Candidatus Aminicenantota bacterium
GTTGGCGCATCCTGGGTCGATAACGCCGCACACGAAGTGCAAGGCATCGATATACGCGTTGAAGAAGGAGGAAGGCGGGAGGCACACGCCGTTTTTCACGGGATACAGGCCGCAGTTTTATTTTAGTACGACGGATGTGACGGGAACGGTGAAATTGCCGCAGGGTGTGGAGATGGTGATGCCTGGGGACAATGTGAATTTGGAGATCAGCTTGATCACGAACGTGGCGATGGAGAAGGGAATGCGGTTTGCGATTCGAGAGGGCGGCCGCACAGTCGGGGCCGGTTCTGTCACCGATATCATCGAATAGCGACACCAGAAACAAGACACTTAAACTAAGCGAGAAGAGGATGAGAGATATTGTTACACTCCAGTGTACAGAATGCAAGCGACGCAACTACACCACAACCCGAAATAAAAAACAGCAGCAGGAAAAGATCCAGCAGAAAAAGTATTGTAAGTTTTGCCGAAAACATACCTTGCATAAGGAAACAAAGTAAAAGTGTAAATAGGGAAAAAAGTGACAAAGAGATGTAAGGAGGAGAGAAGAGATAGGTAGGTGAGTAGCTCAATTGGTAGAGCATCGGTCTCCAAAACCGGAGGTTGCGGGTTCGAGTCCTGCCTCACCTGCCAGATGATTATAATTATTTTGAGAGAGGATCTTGGAAGGGATCCCTGTCATTACATCTACATAAAAAGGAACTAAAATGAGTCAAAAAGTGAAATGGTATAGGCGTTTCGTCTCTTTCTTGAGAGAAGTCCGAGCAGAACTGAAAAAAGTGACTTGGCCTTCAAGGAACGAAGTTTACAGCACAACCATCGTTGTTATTTTTGCAACGGTCTTTTTTGGCTTCTATTTGTTCCTCATGGATGTCGTTTTCTCTTGGCTAATAACGAAAGTTAAAGATTTTTTTGGATAAGTTGAGATAAAAAAATGGCAAAAGATTGGTTTGTTGTCCATACGTATTCCGGGTTCGAGAAATTTGTCGCCGAGTCCATCCAGCAAAGAGCGCTGGAATTGAACATCCAAGACCAAATCGGAAAGATCATCATACCGACCGAAGGAATAGTTGAAATCAAAGGCGGCAAGAAGGTGGTCTCCACTAAAAGATCTTATCCCGGATACATTCTGGTAGAAATGGAAATGAATGACGAAAACTGGCATATCATTCGGGAAACGCCGAAAGTAACGGGCTTTGTGGGTTCGGGGAAACAGCCCACACCTCTAAACAAAGATGAAGTAAAGCAAATTGTCGAGCACATGGAAACGACTTCGGAGAAGCCTAAGCCGAAACATTCTTTCGAAAAAGGAGAAGCGGTACGGATCATTGATGGCCCTTTTTTCAATTTCAACGGAATCGTTGAGGAAGTCAACCAAGAAAGGAATACGTTAAAAGTCCTCGTGACGATATTCGGGCGTTCAACCCCAGTCGAATTGGAATTTTTGCAGGTCGAGAAAATATAGGAGAGGAAAAATGGCGAAAGAAGTAACGGCAAAAATAAAACTTCAAATAGAGGCAGGACAAGCTAGCCCAGCTCCTCCTGTAGGCCCCGCTTTAGGGCAACACAATGTTAACATCATGGATTTTGTTCGCCAGTTCAACGACAAGACAAATAAAATGGAAGCCGGAACCATCATTCCTGTCGTCATCTCTGTTTTCAAAGACAGGACTTTTAATTTCACCATGAAAACACCTCCGGCATCCTTTCTGCTCAAGAAAGCGGCAGGAATAGCCAAAGGATCCGGTGAGCCGAATAAAGAGAAGGTTGGCAAAGTAACAGATAAACAAATCGAAGAAATCGCAAAACAAAAAATGCAGGATCTCAATGCATACGATATCGATGCAGCGAAGAAAATCATCATCGGCACGGCAAAAAATATGGGATTGGAGATTGTCAGTGGCTAAAAGAGGGAAAAACTATAAAAAATCAAATGAATTGGTAGACCAACCGGAATACTCATTAGAGGAAGCGATCGGCCTTGTCAAGAAACTGAGTTATGTGAAATTCGATGAGTCGGTGGATATTTCTCTGCGATTAGGCGTGGATCCCAAGCACTCAGATCAAATGGTCAGAGGAACGATTGTGTTGCCTCATGGAACCGGAAAAACAAAAACCATTTGTGTTATCGCATCGGGAGAAAAAGTTAAGGAAGCCGAGGAAGCGGGAGCTGACCATGTGGGAGCAGAAGAGCTGGTGGAAAAAATAGCCAAAGGTTGGGCAGATTTCGATTCTGTTATCGCTACTCCTGATATGATGAAGAGTGTGGGCAAACTCGGTCGAATTCTCGGTCCGAGAGGCCTGATGCCTAATCCTAAAACGGGGACTGTCACTTTTGAAATTAAAAGAGCTGTGAGCGAAATCAAATCAGGACGTGTGGAGTTTCGTGTCGACAAAACAGCCATCATTCATTCTGCCGTAGGAAAAGTGTCTTTTTCGGAAGAAAAACTCGTTGATAACGTCAGGGCATTTATTCATGCCGTGCTCCAAGCCAAACCCCCCGCTGCCAAAGGCAAATATGTCCGAAACATCCATGTATCATCGACCATGGGACCCTCTGTAAAGATATCAGAGGCTGTCCTTGAACGATAGGAGATTGAAAGATGAATGTTAACAGAGAAAAAAAAGAAGACCTAGTAAAAGAGATCAGCGCCAATTTTGCCAAACATGACTCTTTTTATCTTCTTGACTTCATCAATATGCCTGTTGCCCAAACCATGGAATTGAGGAGACAGTTGCATGAGAATTCTTTCCCGATAAGGGTCGTCAAAAATCGGTTAGCCCTGAGAGCACTGACGGATGATCTTCCCGAAAATCTAAAAGAACATTTTAGGGGTCCCACAGCGATTGCTTTTGCATCCGAAAATCCATTGCAGCTGGCCAGGATGATCAGGGACTTTTCTAAACAACATAAAGTTTTGAAATATAAGGCGGGATTGCTGGAAGGCCAATTTCTTCCTGAATCCCAGTTTGATGATGTGGCCAGTCTGACCTCTAGGGAAGATTTGATAGCCAAACTGGGCTTTCTGATGGCACATCCTTTAATGAAATTATTGCGGACTTGGCAAGCCCCTATGGAAAGTTTAGGCCGGTTGTTGAGTCAATTTAAATCAAAAAAATAGGGTTGGAGGTAAAAAATGCCCAAAGCACAAACAAAAGAAGCCAGTGA
>CP070750.1:1195557-1198683 GCA_020348385.1 Candidatus Aminicenantota bacterium
TATTGGCAAGAATTCGGGCCATCATCCGGAGGATTCAAAAGGCCAAAACCGGCGATCTGCCAAACGATCTGAAATTTGGAGAGGTCTCTGTTGATTTCAAGTGTTTTGAAGCTCGAAAAGGAGACGAAGTTTTGGATATGTCACGTAAGGAATTCGGCGTTCTTCGGCTTTTGGCTGCGCGGGCAGGTGAAGTGATTACGCGAGATGAACTCCTGGATGATGTGTGGGGATACGACCAGTATCCGACAACCCGGACTGTGGATAATCATATAGCCTTGCTTCGCACGAAACTCGAGGATGATCCTTCGAAACCCCGACACCTACTTACTGTTCATGGAGTGGGCTACAAGTTGGTTCTCGAGCCATGACATTTTCATGACAAGACTCAGACAATTTTATGAAATAAATTTTGCAAACAAATGACATTGTCCCAACAACTTCATGACACAAAAGGAAGCTGGAAGCATTAAGTTTTATTCGATGTCAAAAAACTTAATCGGAGGGGAAGAATGAAAAGAACATCGGTCGTGCTCGGAGTCCTCATCGTATTGGCTTTCAGCTTCGGAAGTTTTGGCGTGCAAAACGGTTATGATCTGTTTCAAAAGGCACTGGCTAAGGAGCGCGCTGAAGGAAATCTCGAAGAAGCCATCACTCTGTACCAGCAGGTGATTAAAGAGGCAAAAGATAAAGCCTTGGCAGCAAAAGCTCAACTGCGCATCGGCATTTGTTTTGAGAAGTTAGGGGAGGAAAAGGAAAAACAAGCGAAGAAAGCTTACCAAATGGTCATCGATAATTATCCTCAACAGGTTGATTCTGTTAATGTCGCAAAGGAAAAATTGTCCAACCTCCTCCAGGCAGAGCCTATTGTCGGAAAAAGTGATCGAGGAGAAAATTTGCACTTGGTCATGGAGGGGACCGACCCTGACGCTTTAGAAATGATGGGGGCCCCTTCCCCTGACGGGCGTTATGTCTCATTCACTGATTGGGACACAGGCAACCTCGCTATCTATGAGATTGCCACGAAAAAGAAACGGCCTCTTACTGATAAAAAAGACTGGAAGGATAAAGGCTGGTGCGAAAATTCCCGCTGGTCTCCTGACGGTAAAAAAATGGCCTACAGCTGGTGGATCGATGACAACAAAAACGACTTGAGAATCATAGGACTCGATGGCTCGGAATCCAGAATCCTGACTGGCCCCCATGGTTGGATTCGCTGCTCAGACTGGTCCCCAGATGGAAAATACATCCTTGCCGCAGTTTATGGAAGGGCGAGTATCAGTGGTATTTCACTTGTATCTGTTGCAGATGGCTCCATTAAAACTTTAAAGAAAAAGATAAGGGCCGACAGCACGATGAGATTTTCCCCAGACGGCAAGTATATTGCTTTCAATTTTCTATCCGGAGATGGATCTGACAGTGATATCTACCTGCTCTCAGTCGATGGGAAAACCGAGGTCCCTTTAATTGAGCATCCTGCTCATGATTGTTTCTTAGGCTGGACGCCGGATGGAAAACATCTTCTGTTTTCCAGCGACCGCACAGGAACCTTTGACGCTTGGCTCCTCCCCGTTTCCGATGGGAAGCCCGATGGTGAACCGGTAATGGTCCGAAAAAATCTCGGCAATGTCGATCCCATGGGTATCACGAAAAACGGAGACTTCTATTACGGCTTTTCCCGTAATATCAACAATGTTTACATTGCTGCTGTAAATCCTGAGACGTGCACAAGCGACGCGCCGGTCAAAAAAATGCCTTTGCCTTATGAGGGACGCAATCATTGGCCGACATTTTCACCCGATGGCAAACAGATCGCATTTATCAGGAGTTCGTTACCCCCTCCTCCCGGAGGACTTGAGGGCCCCAATTTTCTGTGTGTTCGGTCGCTAAAAGATAGCAATGAAAAGGTTTTCCCGCTCAATAAAAGGGTCTTTGATTTGGATTGGGTGCCCGATTCTTCATCGGTCCTTGTTTTTGGAACGGATCGAGAGAGTCACGCCGGATTCTATAGAGTCGATGTATATACGGGAGAGCTTTCGGTTGTCATACAGAACGATAATCCAGCGAAAATTCACGCGAATTCTCCTGAATGGACCGATGATGGGAAGGGCCTCTTTTTTCTCAACTATGACAGAATCAATTTCGTCTGTCCTATCGTGTGTCGAAACCTTGAAACAGGCCAAACGAAAACGATACATCAGCTCGAAATAAAAAACACACCACTTTTCTCGATCTCTCCCGACGGAAAATGGCTGGCTATAATCAATCAACCGATTAAGTCCTCAACCGGTAGGTTTGAAAGAGTTATTAAGATCATCCCGGTAGAAGGCGGGGAGCCCCGGGAGCTGTGCCGGTACGAGAACAGCAGAAATGCCCGGGTGATCCCGAGGTGGAGTGCTGACGGACGTTTCATCATCTTTTCCAGGATTCAGAAGGGAGATAAATTATGGGAGCTGTGGCGTGTGCCGTTTGATGGTGGACAACCGCAAAAAATGGGCATATCCATGACCGGGACCTCAACAATAAGCCCTCATCCCGATGGCAGACAGATTGCCTTTACATCTATTGGGCTGGAGAGAAAAGCGCCGGAAATCTGGGTGCTGGAGAATTTTCTGCCCGATGAGAAAAAGGGAAAAGGAGGGCAGAAATGAGAAAATCAGCTTTCCTGGCAGTGGTATTAATAATATTCGTATTTAGCTTTTCAACTCTTGCCATGCAAAACGGATATGATTTGTTTCAGAAGGCTCTGGCCAAAGAACGTGCGGAGGGCAATCTGGAAGAAGCCATCGCTTTGTACAAAAAGGTGATTGCCGAAGCTAAGGATGAAGCCCTAGCTGCTAAGGCCCAATTGCGGATCGGTTTTTGTTATGAAAAATTGGGATTGAGCGAAGCACAAAAGGCTTTCCAAAAAGTCGTGGATAATTATCCTAGCCAGACTGAATCTGTCAAAGTCGCAAAAGAAAAGCTGTCCATCCTTATAAAGGCAAAATCAGTCGTGGAAAAGGGGGAGATGGAGTTTGGGATTCGGCCAGTTTGGTCAGAGGCTAAATGGGATATTGAAGGTTCGCCTTCACCGGATGGCAAATATCTGTCTTACGTGGATTGGGATACAGGGGATCTTGCTTATCG
>CP070750.1:1198783-1201684 GCA_020348385.1 Candidatus Aminicenantota bacterium
GAATATGTAGCTGCCGGGAACGGATATAACTACTTCTTCCAACCTATCCGGGATATTCACCTTCATTCCAACCTGGAAAGCGAGATCAAAGCCAACGGAAACATCACATACGTGTATGTTCTGATCGCCATCGCGGCTTTCCTGATCATCATCGCCTGTGTCAACTTCATGAACCTGGCAACAGCCAGGTCTGCATCCCGAGCAAGAGAAGTGGGCATCCGGAAGATCGTCGGTTCGACAAAGAGCCTGCTCGTACGTCAATTCCTGTTCGAAGCTTTGGTCACAAGCTTGATCAGTGTCTTGGTGGCCGCAACCTGGGTTCAGCTCCTTCTCCCCGTTTTTAACCGGCTTACTCAGAAACAATTGGAGATCAACTATTTACAAGATCCTTTCAACCTCGTATTTCTCCTGGCTATCGGACTGTTTGTCGGGTTGCTGGCCGGGCTTTATCCGGCCTTTGTCCTATCCTCATTCCGGCCCGTGACCATTTTAAAGGGAAGATTCACCACCTCCCGCTCAGGGACACGCATGAGGAATGCACTGGTCGTGCTCCAGTTCGCCATCTCCATCATCTGCATTGCCATGACCATCCTCGTTTACCGTCAAATGGATTTCATGCAAAAAAAGGATCTGGGGTTCGACAAAGAAAACGTGGTGGTCATCGATAGGGCCTACACCCTTCAAAACCGGGGTGAGGCATTCAAGCAAGAGCTTCGCAATCTACCTGGTGTGGTGAATGCTGCGGGATCGGGTACTATTTTTACGGGGAGAGGCTATTTCGGCATCATGTTCCAGGCAGGAGGAGATCCAGAGCCCAAAACATCAAGAGGAATAAACATCGACGAGGATTTCATCGACACCATGGGCCTGGAGATCGTTCAAGGCCGCGGGTTTTCTCGTGAGTTCAACGAAACAAGGAGTGTGATCATCAACGAGTCGACCATCAAAGAATTCGGCTGGAACGAACCGGTGGGCATGAAGATCCAGTATCTTGGTGGAGAGAGGGAGCCGACCGGAGAATACACCATCATCGGAGTGGTCAAGGATTTTCATTACAATTCTCTCCACAGTCCCATCAATTCTTTTGTTCTTCTTGGATTTCCCCAGGAGCAGAGGATTCTCGCAAACATGCAGATAAAAATCAAACCCGATAACGTAGGCGAAACGATCGGGGCAATCGAGCAGAAATGGAAGGAATTCAACCCCCAGGAACAGTTCAGCTACTACTTTCTCGACAGCAAGCTGGAGGAGATGTACGGCAACGAGAAAACTTCCGGCCAGATATTCAGCCTTTTTTCTCTGCTGGCCATCGTGATCGCCTGTATCGGCCTTTTTGGCCTGTCTGCCTATATGGCCGAGTTGAGGACCAAAGAGATCGGGATCCGGAAGGTTTTAGGGTCCACCGCATCGAAGATCGTGGTTCTCCTTTCCAAGGATTTTGCCAAGCTAGTAGCCTTGGCCTTTGTTATCGCCACACCGATCGCCTACTATGCCATGACCCGGTGGCTCCAGAATTTTGCCTTTAGATCCCCTGTTCACGTGTGGATATTCCTGCTGGCCGGGATGGCCGCAGTCCTCATCGCCCAACTCACCATCAGCTTCCAAGCCTTAAAAGCGGCAAACACCGATCCCGCCGATGCCCTCCGCTTCGAATAGGGGTCAGACCGACTTAAACTATTGAAAAGAAATCATTTAGTCAAAATAATTGCCCAAAACCACCTCTTAAAATGCCTTTTTGGCACCAAAATGCGCGTTTTAAGAAAATTTGTCTCATTCAGTAGCTATAGACAAAAGTCTCTTAGAGACATGTTTTTGGACCCAAAAACCACACTTTAAGCTAAAAAATTGCCCTGAATTTCTGTTTTTTTCACCTGAAATCAATACGATAGGTCGGTCTGACCCCAATAAATCTGTTCAGATACGTACGTGTTATGTTCGGGAACGAACATTCATAATTTCCAGAATTAGGAGATCATCCGAAGAGATGGTGTTGGTACAAAATTTGTATGCATATAATAGGTATTACAACATGTTCGTATATAAACAGGAGAATTATCATGTTTAAAAACTTGATAAAGGTGGCATTCCGGAACATATGGAAAAAGAAATTGTTTTCTTTGATCAATATTGTCGGGCTTTCGGTCGGGATCGCCTGTTTTTTCCTGATCATCATCAATGTACGGCACGAATCTTCCTACGACAAATTCCAGAAGAACGGCGATAGGATCTACCGGGTCGCATTGGAAAGGATTTATCCGGAAAAGGTCATTTCCTATGCCGTTATCCCCTATTCCATCGGCGATGCCATGAAAGCGGACTTCCCCGAAGTCGAAAAAATGACCCGTGTTCTGGATAACCAGGGTGTTGTTATGCTGGGTTACAAGGATAAATCGTACGAAGAACAAGATATTTTTTTCGTGGAACAGAATTTTTTCGAGATGTTCTCTATTTCTTTGATCAAAGGAAATCCGGAAAACATTTTTGCGACGCCAAATTCTATAGTTATGACAGAAGAAACGGCCCTGAAGTACTTCGGAGAAGAGGACCCAGTTGGGAAATTCCTCACCACTCCCCAGGGACCAGCATTAGTCTCTGGCGTTTGTGAAAATATCCCTGAAAACTCCCATATGGAGTTCGATTTTCTCGTCTCCTTGAATCTGACGGGTTTACAGAACCGCCCCAACTATGTGGGTTTTTCCGTCCACACCTATGTGATACTTAAAGAAGGGGTGGCGCCTTACGAGGTCGAAGCCAAAATGCCTGCCCTTGTCGAACAATACGCCGCAGGCCAGATCCAGGCCCAAACCGGGCTTTCGTTCAGGGAATATGTAGCTGCCGGGAACGGATATAACTACTTCTTCCAACCTATCCGGGATATTCACCTTCATTCCAACCTGGAAA
>CP070750.1:1201784-1204564 GCA_020348385.1 Candidatus Aminicenantota bacterium
GGGATATTGTGCGCCCGGATCATACCGATGAAGCCCGAGATAGCCATGACGCTCGTGATGCTGGCCTGCGCTCCGGGAGGACTGAGCGCCCTCCAGTTCCTGACCAAAGCCAAGGATGAAGAATCGCTTTCCTACGTGGGAGGCATCGTGATCGTGATGTCGCTTCTGGCGATTTTCATTTCGCCGGCCATGATGGCATTGGTCCTTCCCCAGGAGATGTCACTGACAACTCCCTATGCACGGGCTTTTGTGTTCCTCCTGGTTTTTCTGCTCGCTCCTCTGCTGCTGGGTGTATTTGTGAATCAAAAAGCGAGAACCATCGCTCCCAAACTGGCAAAAATCATAGCTCTCATCGGCACGCTCGCCTTTGTGGTCGTTATCGTGATGACTCTGAGCATGGCAAAGGAAGCCAAAGCCACTGTCGGAAAATGGGGTATTTTGGGGATGCTGGTGTTCATCCTGTTTGCGATGTTTATCGGATGGCTCCTGGGCGGGCCCCGGAAAGAAACACGTCCGCTTCTCGCCACCGCCAGCAGCATGCGATTTGTGGCACTGGGCCTTGCTATTTCCGTGCGCAGCTTTCCAGAGGCAGGTCTGGAATACCCACTCGTAGCCTTCGCTTCCCTTATGATTCCGGCCAACATGATCCTGACCGTGATCACGATGATCCGCAGCAAAAGGACCAAAAAAAAGGGCGCCGAATCCACATAATCTCCACCTATCTTTCTGTATTGGACCAAAGTCCAATTGACGCACTTTTCCTTATTCCCGTACTATACATCAATCAAGGATTCTAATGGACAAGGAAAAGGTCAATATCTACATCGTGGATGATGATGAGCCAGTGCGTCATGCATTGAGCCGTTTGTTGCGCTCATGCGGATTCCATGTATTGACCTTTTCCTCCGCACAAGAATTCCTGGACTCCGTCTCGCCTGATGCGCAGGGCTGCCTTATCTTGGATGTCAAAATGTCTGGGATGGATGGACTGGAACTCCAGGAAAAACTCAATTCTTCAGGATGGAAACTCCCCATCATATTCATAACTGCCTACGAGACTCCTCAAGACAGAAAAAAAGCTCTGGTCAATGGAGCCATAGCCTTCCTTCAAAAACCATTAAATGATAAGGACCTTTTGGACGGCATCCATTCGGCCCTTGAATCGAGTGAATAAAACCCTGCCAAAAAATCATGTTTCCTGCTCATATTGACAAATTGACGCAAATACTCTTCTTGCCTATAATTGCTTTATTATTGTGAAAATCCAATTTACAAAAAAAAATCTACTTCCTCTTATTGCAGGCATAGCGATGTTGGGGGGCCTGTATTTATCAAGTCTTCAGCATTATCTACTCTTCCATAGTATCGCCGAACTATTCAGCATTGTGATCGCCATCACCATATTTGTTTTAGTCTGGAACCTGAAAGACCATATCAAGAATAATTTTCTTGTGTTTATAGGTACAGCTTTCCTTTTCGTTGGGTTTATCGATATCCTTCATACTCTTTCCTATAAAGGAATGGGAATATTCGGGAACGGATCGAATCTGGCTACCCAACTTTGGATTGCAGGACGCTATATGCAAAGCCTTTCCTTCTTGCTAGCGACGGTTTTTATAGGCAATAAACTTGACACAAAAGTTCTTGTAGCAGTCTATACTTTTATTACGGCTGTAATTTTAAGCTCCTTATTCGTATGGAATATTTTTCCCGTTTGTTATGTTGAGGGGATGGGATTGACTCCCTTCAAAATTATCAGTGAGTACGTGATTTCTGGTATTCTTATCTTTGCCTTTTTTCTTCTCTTCAAAAAGCGCAAGGTTTTCGAAAAAAATATTGCCTGGCTATTCGGGGCTTCCATCGTGACAACGATTCTCTCGGAATTGGCCTTTACTCTGTATGCCGATGTTTATGGAATTTTCAATTTCCTGGGACACATTCTTAAGATTATTGCTTTTTACTTCATCTACAGGGCCGTTGTCATCATCGGCATCAAACAACCTTTTGCTCTGTTCCTTAAAAGTCAAAAAGAAGAAAGTGAAAAAAAACTGGCCAAAACCGAGTTTAAATTCTCCAGACTACTGGATAGTACATCCGATAGGATCTGTTCCCGGGACCGCAATAATGCCATTTTATCCTGGAACAAGGCTTTTGCTGACTCCATCAAATACTTAACTGGAGTTGACCCTTATGTCGGGATGCAAACGTCAGATTTTCTTGATCCGGCACAACGTGAACGGCTTAAAGAAGTTTTTATCCCTCTCTATAAGCGAGTTTTTGGAGGGGAAACAATAAAATCTGAGTTTCAATACATTGAGCCTGATGGCAAGACGCATTATTACGAGCTGGAGGCTGCTCCGATTTATTCCGGCGATGAGGTCGTCGAAGTGGCCGAGATCACTCGGGATATCACACACATCAAAGAATCGGAGATGAAGTTCCGAACGGTTGCTGACTTTACTTATGACTGGGAGTATTGGAGGGCAGCACCCGACGCGCCCTTCATTTATATCTCACCCTCAGTCGAAAGGATCACCGGTTACAGCGCAGAGGAATTTATGAACAATCCCCGTCTCATCAACGAAATCATCCATCCAGAGGATAAATCTTCGTGGGATCGGCATGTAATCGATATGCACGAAAAAAAAGGCACTGGCCAGATTCAATTCCGGATTAAAAACAAAGAGGGAAAAGTCCAATGGATCGAACATTTTTGTCATCCTGTAACCGATGATGCAGGAAAATACATGGGCGTGAGAGCCAGCAACAGGGATATCACT
>CP070750.1:1204664-1207234 GCA_020348385.1 Candidatus Aminicenantota bacterium
GCATAGACACCCGGCTCTTTTTCCTGCATCGGTATTTTATCAATTATCGGGGGAATACTCCAGGCGGCGGTTTGCCCCCTGTCTCCGATCATCACCACTTTTAATACATTTCCCGGGCGCAGCATTCTTCCGGCGCCGTTATGGACCAGAGCCTGAATTCTGGGCGGTGATTCGACGAGTTCAACAGGATTTGGAATAGTGGCAACCATTTGCATACAAAGCTCGGAAGCCGCTTTCATGTGAGTGGCCTTTTGATGGCTGACGGCTGTCTTGACAAGGGCTGCAGCCAGACCGGTCAGGCTCAACGGCACATCACCTTCCTGCAGGTGTATGGTGTGCTCCAACTCCCAGATGATCTGTCCGGTACTGCAATTGACCATCCGGGCTCTAAGCCCGGCCTGATTATCAGAATAAACCAGGGCATATAATTTCCCGAGGCTGAGGACTTCACCGGTGATAACCGCTTCGGTCCCCAGGAATTGACCCAGGTACTGAGGTGATACGTTTTCTCCGGATATAATCTTTTTATACAGCTTTTTTCTTTTCAGCTCAGAATCAATTAAAGCAGTCTCAAGATCGCGATAGTTTAGAGAACTGAAAAAATTATAAAACATCTTACGGACAATGGTGGCAGCTTCGGGATTGGAGGTTGCGTTAACAAATGGGAGGATAGCGACTTTGTGTGGAAGCTGATCTTCTTCGAGTACATCCGGGACAGGAGGGTCAAAGATACCATAATTCGCACAGGAAGATAGTCCCGTGGCGATCAAAAATCCTAAAACAGTCATTAAGAAAATGGATTTCAGCTTCATGTTCTGCTGGATTGAGTTTACCAGGGTGTTTCGGAATCCTTTTCGCCACTCTTTTCTTCAAAAAGGTATTCCATGATCCAGGAACTTTCGGCTCCCGATTCTTCTAGTAAGCGTTTGATCTGTTCACGCTTTTTATTGGGTGCGGAGTGACCGGGTGCAGAATTTCCGGAATGGGTACCGGTCAAAGCCATATTTTGCCGGCATACTCTAATTTTTTCCTTAATTTCAATGCTTTCCGGATCAATCAAGTTGTAACGCTCAAAATATGTCAATGCCCTGCTCCAATTCTTCTGGTCAAACCGCTGTTCACCGTGAACCCGATAGAATTCTTTCATCTGATCAATTCGTTTAAGGGCAAGTTTATTTTCGGGCTCGAGGGCCAGCACGGCTTGATAGACGGAATAAGCATTCTGATTTACAGGAGTAAGGTATCTTTTGGCGAAAAAATGGGTTTCAGCTTCTTTGAGCAGTTGCGAAAGGGTCTGATCTTTGCGCTGCTGCTGTTGATAGGCCAGCCAAATACGCCTGATGGAGGTTTGGGCTTCTTCAAAATAAGGACTGTCTTCTCTAACTGCCGAATATTGTCTGAGGGCCGTTCGATATTCTTCTAAAGATTCCAGATAGTTACCAATATTCAAACGATAAAAGTCAAGCTGATCCCACAGGACATCTGCCTCTTCTCCCGTCCCGTAATGTTTAAGGTGAGCCATTAAATATTCTTTGGCTTCCTCCAATTTCCCATCGCCTGCCATTTTTTGAGTGATCGCCAGGACGGTTTGGGAAAGCAGTTCCTTTGTCTTGTGGGTTTGCCCGTGGGAAAGATCAGATTCCAACAGGGACTTGAGCGTATCCAGGGCTGTCTGAGGGTTGCCCGCCGAGATTTTTTTTGAAACAGATGTTAAAGTCCGGTCAACTCGCCACGGACGATAGATATGTATATAAGCCATATAGCTTCCGAAACTGAGCAGCAGACAGGCGGCAGCGAGCCCTAGTATCCACTCCGATCTCTTGCTTTCGCCAACCATCTCTTTTGCAGCTGGCTGTTGATCTTCAGGACGTTCGGAGATAAACGTCAATACGAAGGATCCAAGGCTAAGTTGGGCGCCCGAATAAATGCGTGCTTCAGAGATCGCCTGAGCGTTTAGCAAAAGTGGATTGGTCTCACTGAAACTTACGGCAACATAACAATCATCCTTTTTTTCGATCTGACCGTGCTCGCGCGAAACGGAAGGATCTTGCAATTGGATATCAGTTTCCGGCGATCTTCCGATGAGAATCTTTTCTTTGTCCAAGGGATAAATTTTACTGTCACCGGATGGGGTGGTGCAGACCAATCGCGGACCACTTGTTAATTCTTGTGGAGAGGTAAGCACAACCGTTTTTGCAGAAAAGGAGGGTTTTTCCGCGATCTTAGCATCGCTTCTGGCCTCCTGAAAAAGCAAATCTGTCTTCCCGAATTTGATTTCATCACCGTCATTGAGGATTTGAGATTGAATAGAGGCACCGTTAACAAAAATCGGGTTTCGTCCCAGATTTTCGATGACATAACGTCCGTTTTCGATTCGCACTTCGGCCTGATTACGGGAAACATGCGGATCTTTTAAAACAATTTCACACTCCTCTGATCTTCCGATCAAAAAGGTTTCTTTATGGCTCTCATATGCAGTTTTTGGGGCTGTTTTATGAATTAATTTAAACATGGAACCTGAAAGCTATCATCAATTCAAATATTTTGCCGTAGTTCTTATTTTAGGTAAT
>CP070750.1:1207334-1209766 GCA_020348385.1 Candidatus Aminicenantota bacterium
GAAAAAAAGCTGAGCAGAGAATCCTTGTTCTGGCATTTTCCCTGTTACCTTCAGGCGTACGAAGGCATGACCGATGAATCGAGAGATCCACTTTTCAGAATACGGCCTGTAAGTGTAATCCTGAAAAGAGACTGGAAGTTATTGATGTTTCACGAAGAATGGGTATTGGATAGTGGAAGTGAAAATTTAGATGAAAACAATTCCATCGAATTATACAATCTCAAAGACGATATTGCAGAACAAAATAACTTAGCACAAATCAACACCATGAAAAGAGATGAGTTACTCAAAGAACTTATGGATTGGCAAAAAAACATCAAGGCTCCGGTTCCGACAAATCCGAACCCTGAATATCTCGATAAAAACAACTAAAAAGAAGCTAAATATGGAAGGTCTTTATTCCATGTTGACATCACGCAATAATAAATCAGAAGCACCTTTAAACATGTGATAATGACAAGAACCTTTAGAGGGGACATAAAAATGATTAGATACAGTCGGAGAGATTTCCTGAAGGCCACCGGATGGACGGCAGCCGCATTTCTGGCGCCGGGATGCTTTTCGTGCCGACCGGTGGGGAGAATGCCCAACATCCTCTTCATCATGACCGACCAGCAGTTCGCTGATATCATGAGCTGTCGAATGGGAACAAAATTTATAAACACCCCAGCGATGGACTCTCTTGCAAAAAACGGTATGCTTTTTACCGATGCCTACTCGCCAAATCCGCTGTGCATGCCCGCGCGAAATTCTATCTTTACAGGCAGATATCCACACGAAACCGGATGTCAGAAAAATGGCGGGGGCCAACTTGATCCTTCCAAATTTCCCAATATGGGCACATATTTCAAAGACGCCGGCTACGACACAGGCTATGTGGGCAAATGGCACAAGTGGTACAAAACCGAAGACAAAAAAAGCCATGGATTCGACATGACCGCTTTTCTCCACAGCAATGGACATGACGACGAAATACCCGCCCCTTCCATCGACTTCATGCAAAAGGACAGAGCAAATCCGTTCCTGCTGGTGGTTTCACTGAGCAACCCGCACGATGTGTGTCAGTTGGCAAGACACGAAAAACTGCCAAGCGGACCGATTCCTCCCCTACCGCCTATAGACCAAAGGCCACCGCTGAAGAAAAACATGGAACCGCCGATATACGAATCTGACGCTATAACGCTCATGCGAAAATCCTACCACAACACCAAGCTTTTCCCTGTTGGCGATTACAACGAAGATAAATGGAGACGATTGAGATGGGGATACTACCGTCTGGTGGAAAAGGTTGATGCTCTTATCGGGAAAGTTCTTGATGGGCTGAAAGAATCGGGTCAGTTGGAAAATACCCTCATCGTCTTTACTAGCGACCATGGCGACTGCCATGGCGCACACCGGTTCAACCAGAAGACCGTATTCTACGAAGAGTCGGCGAGAATTCCTTTTATCCTCAGTTATAAAAATGTCATTAAACACGGTACCAGCGATATACTCGTAAACACAGGTGTAGATATTTTGCCAACCATACTTGATTTCGCAGGGATTGAACAGCCCAAAAAACTGCCCGGCCGAAGTCTCAAAGAGATCACTCTTGGTAAAGAATCCAAACAATGGAGGGATTATGTTGTCGTGCAGAACTACATGACACAAGGCGGTCCTGTCAATGGCAATATCCCGCAAGTAAAGGGCAGAATGGTAAGATCGAACTCATACAAATACTGCCTCTATGACCATGGTCAACAACGCGAAGAACTCTTCGATATGAAAAAAGACCGCCTGGAAACAGAAAATCTCGCCGTAAAATCAGATACCAAAGATATCCTGAAGCTACACCGCAGGTTTCTTTTGGCCTTCGCCGAGAAACACAAAGATGAAACAGCTTTAGCCATGCTCAAGCGAATCACAATGGACAAATAAAAATACGAGGCCTTATGGAAAGGAAATTTAAAAGAGTTTTGATTGCGATTTGTGTAATCGGGCTGGTTGTCATCGGATGTTTGTGTGATGAATCAGGGCAAACGAAAACAGAAAATGTTCATATGGCTAACGGCATTAAAATTGGCGAGGTGGATTCTACTTCAGCCATTGTCTGGGTACGCCTGACAAAACTTCCCGAACGCAATAGTAACGGTACGCCTTTTCCAGATCGAAAAAATCCCTTGGATGCAAAAAATCGCGGAGAATATGTATACGACATTGAAAAAATGGAAGCGGCTGTGCCGGGCGCAAAGGGTCAGGTGCGGATTTCATACTGGCCGACTGGAAGCAAAAAACAAAAAAAAATAACCGCCTGGGAATGGGTCTTGCAAAATAAGGATTTTACACACCAGACGAAACTTGAAGGGCTTTTGCCCGGGACAAAATATTCGATAACAGCAGAGGGTCGCGGCAGTCAAAACGGTAAGGCCACATGCAGAGTAGAGGGTGGATTT
>CP070750.1:1209866-1212167 GCA_020348385.1 Candidatus Aminicenantota bacterium
TGCTGCTGTTTATGATTTCTCCGCTCGCATTTATGAGAACCAGGGGCAATCCCGTTTTTGCCGCATATTTTCCTGTTAGCATTCTGAGCTGTGTCTCGGATACTATTCTCTGAAGCTGCATGATTATTTCTTTTTATATGTATTAGGTTAGCATAATTTTACAAAATATTGTTGCAAAACGCTAGACGAACTGTTCAACAAATGCTAGATTATTCAAGATTGAAGAAAATATCAGGACAGATCAGCGAGAATTTCCTCGTGAGGCTGTGGAAATGGAGATACTTACCGAGATATCAAAAAACGTGGAAATAGGGGATTCTGCTGCAGTCAAAGAACTGGTGAGAAAAGCCCTTTCCATGAATATTACTCCTGAGCAACTTCTGAACTCTGGCCTTATCAAGGGAATGGAAGCTGTCGGGAAAAAATTCAAGAAGAATGAAATATTTATTCCAGAAGTTCTGATCGCATCGAGAGCCATGAAATCGGCGATGGATGTCATCAAACCATATATGAGCGACGTTGAAGAACGCTCGTTGGGTAAAATTGTCCTGGGCACGGTGAAAGGGGATCTTCATGACATCGGGAAAATGGTTGTGAGTATCGCTTTGGAAAGGGAAGGTTATGATATCATTGACCTCGGCATCGATGTTCCCAAGGAAACCTTTCTCGAAACCATCCAGAAAGAGAATCCAGATATACTGGGAATGTCAGCGCTTCTCACGACGACGATGACTTACATGAGAGATGTCATAGATACGATCAAATCCGCTCATTTAAATAAAGACGTCAAAATAATTATCGGGGGAGCTCCTATCACCCAATCCTTTGCCGATGAGATCGGTGCTGACGGATATGCTCAAGAAGCGGAATCAGCAGTGACTCTTGTAAAGACCCTTCTTTCCAGTGACATTTCTTGAAAATGTATGGACCATTAAAATCCCCTAAAACGTCTACAAATACAGCTTGACGCTTATACCCCATTCTTCCTCTAAAAAATAGCAGGATTGTACAAAAAATAAAAGGAATTTCCTATATGCCAAGAATCATATTGGCTATTTTAGAATTGTAGAATCCTGAAAGGAGGTTGAAAATGGTATTTAATCCTGAATGTTTGGCGACAGCGATTGGCAGCATGCCGCATGACGACCCCTCGGTCGCCTGCGATATCATATTAGACACCATACCTGACATTCCCATTTGGCCGCAGCTGCCCAATACAGATTTCCGTGAAGAAATGGAAATCCAGTACAGCGAAGGCTTTCCGAGCGTCGTCTTGGACGAAGAAAAAAAGCGCATGTATTTCAATACAGCTGCCGATGTCACATTCGACTTTGAAAGCTTTTACGAAAACTACATGGCCGGAAATCTCGACTATTTCAAAATCAGCCCGGAATACAGCCGTGGTATATACGAAATGGAAAAGAAACTGAAAGAAAAAGAACTTCCGGATATGAAAATGTTCAAGAATCATGTGACAGGACCTATCACCGTCGGGCTGGGCCGTGTCGATGAAAACAAACGCGCTATTTATTACAACGAAATGTTTCGGGATATCATTGTCAAGGGAACAGAAATGAAGGCTCTCTGGATGCTGGACAAATTCAAATTTCTTGGATGCAAACAGATCTGCTTCATCGACGAGCCTATACTTTCTGGATTCGGTTCCTCGACATATGTCAGTCTTCATCGACAAGACGTCGTCCAGTACCTGAATGAAGTCGTACAAAAGATCCATAAAGCAGAAGCCTTAGCCGGAACTCACTGCTGCGGCAACACCGAATGGACGATCCTCATCGATGCGGAAGTCGACATCATAAGTTTCGATGCTTATGAATATGCCGACACCATTGCCTATTACGCCGACCATGTCAGAACATTTCTTGAAAAAGGCGGTATCCTGGCCTGGGGGATCGTCCCCACTTCGGAAAAAATCAACTCCGAAACACCGGAATCTCTGGTCGAAAAACTGAAAGCCGGTGTGGACAACCTGGCCAAAAAAGGTGTAGAGAAGAGTTTGATTTGGGAAAGATGTTTAGTCACGCCCAGTTGCGGGACTGGCTCTTTGACAGTGAACTTGGCCGAAAATATCTTCGGGCAGCTTTCTGAAGTCAGTAAAATTCTGAGAAGCTAATACTCAACCCGAATATGGGAGAGAAAAATCTGAACACGGAGGATGAGATTTTTCACTCATTCTGTGTATGATTCTACGTTGGAAAGAGAAGACTATGGATAAAAAAAGTATCGATAACACAGTCAACAGCATGCTCGACAAGGCTGCCGAAAAAGGCATCGAAACCATTT
>CP070750.1:1212267-1214455 GCA_020348385.1 Candidatus Aminicenantota bacterium
ATGGTTCCTCCCAAAAAACGCGGCTGATTGGCCACCACGCCTACGCTGCGG
Source organism: Candidatus Aminicenantota bacterium (assembly GCA_020348385.1). GTDB lineage: Bacteria > Acidobacteriota > Aminicenantia > Aminicenantales > Aminicenantaceae. Next base: position 1,212,319 of record CP070750.1, read on the forward strand.
CCATCGATGCGCCCGAAGCCGATGACAATGTTGCGCGCATAAAAAGGCTGGATTTCAAAAAACTCGGAATTGTCAAGGATCTCCTTTATAACCCCTTTTACATCGTAAGTCTTTTTAGGATCCGCCGGGACGATGTCTGTGAGAACATCGTTGGGCCTGAAAGGATCGTCGTCCGTGAAAACTATAGCCGGAGCTTCCCGGTTGTTCTGGGGGAGATAGGAAAGGAGTTTTTGAATCAGTTCCATACAGTGCCGATCGTCTTTGGCCACCAGGTGAACTACTCCCGATTCTTTGGTGTGAACCCCCGTACCTCCCAATTCCTCAAAGGACATTTTGGCACCGGTGACTTCCTCGATGACTTTCGGGCCGGTGATGAACAAATGGGCGGTTTTTTCCACTTGAACGATAAAGTCCATAATGGCCGGTGAATAAACTCCACCACCAGTGCATGCCCCCATAATCGCAGCCACCTGGGGCACCACACCGGAACACTGGGTATTTTCGAAAAACATCTGTCCGTATCCAGATTCGTTTTGCATGCCGTCCTGAAGGCGCCCTCCAGCCGACTCATAAAGACCGACAACAGGAGCTCCCGCTTTTCTCGCCATCTTCAGGATGTAGTTAATCTGTTCCCCGTGAGCCTTTCCCGCAGACCCCCCAAAGACAGTGACGTCCTGGGAGTAAACAAAAACCTTGCGACCATCCACGGTGGCAAACCCAGTGACTACACCGTCTCCCATGATCTTTTTTTTCTGCATATCAAACTCAAAGGTCTGTGTTTCGGCCAGCATATTAACTTCTACGAAGGATCCTGAATCCACCAAGGCCTCCACTCTCTCCCGACACAAAAGTTTTCCTTTTTCTTTTTGGATCTTTTGCTTCTCGAGGCCACCGGCAATCTTAGCCAATTTTTCCTTTTCTTCCAGTTGGGCTAATAACTCATCCCATGTCTTCCATGTCCTCATGACTGTCTCTCCTAAAAGGGTGTCTAATAGAAGCGCTTTGTTGTCTAAGCTTCTATCTTCGCCGGTTCAAAGACCCGCTGTTTGCATTCTACCGGTGTTTAAAATGGGATCTTGCTGCGGCGGTTAATTTTGATCGCCCGGATGGGGCAGTTGGTGGCGCAATGTTCACAAACTTGGCACCGGGTCGGGTCTGTCGGCACAAGCCATCCATCCTGAACCTTCAAAATCTCCGATGAACATGTGGGCATGCATTGTCCGCAGTTGTTACAACCCAGGCTGATGTTGATCTGATTTTTGGCTACTTTTTTGGGAATAGGCATGATCGCGCTAAAGCTTATCGCCCCTGAAGGGCAAAAAGTAACGCAGCGGGGTTCCTCACAATCGGGACAGAGATCACAAACGACGACTTTATCTCCTTCTAATCCCATGGAAAAGGCGCCATAGGGGCAGGCTTCCAAACATCTGCCACAGGCATCGCATTTGTCATCATCAACCTTTATAACCATGGTCTCCGGATCTCTTGTCAGAGCTTGACGTGGACAGGAGAGGATACAGGACGGATCTCCCTCACAGAGTACACAGGTATAAGACTTTGATTTTCCGTCTTCTGTTTCCAGTACCCGAATCCTGGACACTCGTGGATCAAATACACCTTCCTTGGTGCCTGAACAGACCATTTCGCAAATGTGACAACCAAAGCATCGATGACGATCACAAATAATGACTTTTTTTCTGGCCATAATGTTCTTTTTCTCAATCAATACGGGTTCGAAATGCTCTATCTCTTTTACGAGATGCTACTTCTTCCATAAGCCGCGCCTTGGCTGATTTTGAAACCAATTTTCCCTGTATTTCTACCCAAAGTTGGGAACGAACCAGGTTGTGTCGTATTTTCTCTCGTTTGATCTCCAAGGCACTATCGACCGGACACACGTTTTGACATGCGCGGCAAAAGATACAAGTGGTTTCATCCAATTTAACCTGCCCATCTTCCAAGTGTAAAGCATCCGATGGACAGATCTGTGTGCAGGCATAACACCCTACCGGACAATTCCCAGGTGAAAAGATAACGATACCATCTCTTGAGCAAACAACCTTAATCGCATCATATGGACAAACCTTTTCACACTTATGGCAGTAAAAGCATAGCATTTTATCCACTTCAACGGCTG
>CP070750.1:1214555-1216721 GCA_020348385.1 Candidatus Aminicenantota bacterium
GGAGAAGGCAAAAATCTCCGCCAGAAGGTTGCGGATGAAATTCAGGCCCTTGAGGATACACTGACTGCCGAATACTCCGGAGCCAAACTTTTGTTGCTGAAGAGTGATTTGAAACGCCTGTGCGGGAAACTCTGATTTCTTTTCAAGCCACGGATATTTTGCTATTCTATAATCCTCCCTAGGGAAAGGCATCCAAAGCCATGGCAGAAATCGAACATGTCATCGTTGGAACAGCTGGCCATATCGATCACGGCAAAACCCTCCTTATTAAAGCCCTGACAGGGATCGATGCCGACACCCTGGCCGAGGAAAAGCGCCGCGGAATCACGATCGAACTGGGATTCGTTTTTCTGGAAACTCCCGGGTATGGCAAACAGATCGTGTTCATCGATGTCCCCGGCCACGAAAAGCTTGTCAAGACCATGGTGGCAGGCGCGAGCAACATCGATGCCGCCCTGTTGGTCGTCGCGGCAGACGAGGGAATTTCCCTACAGACCAGGGAACATTTTGATATCCTCAAGCTTCTTGGGATCAAGAGGGGGATTGTCGCCCTCACAAAATCAGACCTTGTGACAGATGATCGGATCCTCGAAGTGACCGGTCAGGTGAGACATTTCGTTGAGAGTTCTTTCCTTGGAAATGCCCGGATCATTCCGGTATCCGCAGTGGATGGAAACGGCATAGAGGACCTGAAAGAAGGCTTGATGGCCCTTGGTGATGAAGTCGGATCAAGGCATGACAGCGGCATATTCCGGATGCCGGTCGATCGGGTCTTCACCATGCGCGGGTTCGGGACGGTGATCGCCGGAACAATCCTTTCGGGCAAAGTCGTGGAGGGAGATACGGTGGAAATATTCCCGGATGGGATAACAGGAAAAGTCCGTGGGATTCAAGTCCATCATCGGAAAGTTGAGAGATCTATCTTGGGTAAACGCACGGCTTTGAACCTTCAGGATGTCAAAAAGGAGGCGTTGAAACGGGGGCAGTGCGCCGGGGAGCCCGGTTCACTTTCTCCGACCTTCCGTTTAGATGCCAGCCTCAGGTTATTGAAAAGCTACGGGAAGAGTCTTAAAAACAGAACACGGATAAGGCTTCATGTGGGGACAGCCGAAATCATTTCCCGGCTTGTCCTCCTCGAGGGGGATGTGGTAATTCCTGGCCAGGAGGCCTTAGTTCAGTTTGTCCTTGAATCATCTACGGTCGCTATGCCTGGGGATCGTTTTGTGATACGGACATTTTCTCCCCTGATGACGATCGGAGGAGGGGAAATCCTCGATGCGACTCCAACGAAGCACAAAAGATTCGATGTCAAAACAGTGGAAGGCTTAAAGAGACTAGGCGGAGACCTTACAGAAAGGGTTAATCAGGTCTTGTTGGATGCCAATACCGTGCCGCTTGCGCTCGCAGAGGTACGAAAAAAGACAGGGGAAACGGAAGGAGCCATCGAGGATTCTCTCAAGAGCCTGGAAGAATCGCAAAAAATCATAAAAATATCAGGTCGCAAAGAAGCCAGATATTTGCATGCGAACTTTTATGAAGAGCTGGAGAACACATCAAAATCCATAGTCAAGGAGTATTTGAGGAAAAACCCTCACCGCTTGGCTATGCCTTACGAAGAGCTCAGGTCCAAGATTCTCCGATTAACCGATAGCGTGACGTTCAAAGCGGTTGTCGATGGATTGGTGGAAGATGGCGTTTTTATACGAAAGAATTCGGATGTGGCCCTGGTGGGGCACGAATCCAAGCTCAAACCAAAAGATCAAGAGATTCTCCGGCGGATCGAACTAGATTTCCAGAGGAAAGGATTCGCTTCTCCGGTCGAGGAAGAGCTGAGACAGAAAGTGGGGCTCAGCAAAAAGGAATTCAAAAATCTCATGTACAATCTTTTTGAGAGAGGAATTTTGGTGCGCCTCAGTGACAAAGTCGTTTACCACAGGGACGCTGTCGAAAAGGCTAGGCGGATTGTCCTGCAGTATCTCGAAAAATACCCGAGCATAACGGTTGCTGAGTTACGCGATATTCTCCAGCTTTCGCGGAAATATGCCACTGCGATTTTGGAATATTTCGACAATATCGGGTTGACAAAACGCGACAAAGACGTGCATATATTAAGATAACTCTCGGGAAGGTATTGGTCCCGGTGGGCCTCCTGGTCTTCAAAACCAG
>CP070750.1:1216821-1218929 GCA_020348385.1 Candidatus Aminicenantota bacterium
CCCTGGGTTTGACTCACTTTGGCGCTGGTGATCTGGTCGATAAATTGTTTGTTGTATTCCAGGGCTTCCACCGGGTGGGCGATCTGGATATCCATGGTGCCGCGGGCCGACACAGCCTTGAGATTCTTGGATCCCATGACACAGCCCATTCCCGTGCGGCCGGCGGAATTTTTTATGCCCGTCATCACGTTGGCAAATGTGACCAGATTTTCTCCGGCCGGTCCGCAGACGCAACTTTTGACTTCCTCATCTCCCAGCTCCTGCCGGATTGACCATTGGACATCGGTTACGGATTGACCCCAGAGATCGCGCGCATCCCGAATCTCGATCTCGCCGTTGTGGATATAAATGTAAACGGGATGTTTGGCCTTGCCCTTAATGACAAGGTGATGAAAACCGGCCCAGGCCAATTCAGGAGCAAAAAAACCACCCATATTCGCACTGCCGAGCATGCCGGTCAGGGGTGATTTGGCCATGACGTGCGTTCTTGCAGTGGCCGAAGCACACGTGGCCGTCAGGATACCACCGCTGATGATCAGCGCATTATCAGGCCCCAGAGGATCACAACCCTTCTTGGTGTGGTTGTAAAGCAGATATGCATCCAGGCCCCGGCCGCCCAAAAACTTCTTTCTGACCTCAAGCGGGATCGCTTTTGTCTGGACATCACCCGTGGTGAGATCGATATATGCTATTTTCCTGTTCAGCGCCATGTTACAGTACTCCCTTCTCTTTTAATTTTTCTTCCGCCAATTTGCGGTTTACATCCCATACCGGTCCTCGAATGCGAGGCAACGTGGGATTAACCCAATGGATCCGGTATTCCATACCGCATGTCGGGCATTTAGCGGTCTTGCTTCCCTTCTCCGGCTGAATCCTTTCCATGCAACTGGGATTGTGGCATCGAAACTTGCCATAAGTCCTTGTTTTGCGCAGGCTTTCGGCTGTTGATTTGCCTTTGGTTTTGGTTGCCATGATCGTCTCCTTTGTTTCTTCTTTCTATCTTTGAGTTCATCATTATGAACCATTTTATTTAGCAGAATTCATATCACGACGCATCTCTTTGATCAAGTGAAAATATCTATTTTTTGTACTTTTATACAAAATAATTCGTGCGATTTGGCTGAACTAAGAACATAAATCAGAATAATATCACTGGCCAAATGATAAAAAAACCAAACATTGGGTTCATTTGGATGAACAATAATCATCGAATTCAACACCAAATGTTGTCTGTTAGAGGCGATGGATAAAACCATTTGTTCATTATTATGAATTTTTCCCGCTAATAGTACATAAAGTTTGTGGCTTCTTTTCCCAAAATGTCTTTTTCTTTATTTCATAACTTCACCTAACATCTCTATTTTAAGAATAATTTAAAATGTTTGTTGACAAAGCCAGACAATGGATTGTATCCTACAAAAAAGTTTACAATGGTGAACAAAAACGATGAAAAAGTATGGTGCACCTTCGGTAAAAAAGGCTTTTGCGATTCTTAGTGCCATTTCTGCATCCAAAGAAGGATTGGGAGTGAGTGAACTGGCAAAGAATCTCAAAATGGCCAAAAGCACGGTTCATGGCATGACATCAGCCCTGGAAGAGCTGGGGGCCGTTATGCGGGATCCGCTAACCAAAAAATATAAGCTGGGCTTCACGCTTCTTGAAATCGGTCGGTCGGCCTATTCCCAGATTGATCTGAAAACATCCGCCAGACCGGTCATCGAAAAACTGATGGAAAAGACCCAGACATCGGTATTTCTGGGTATCCTAAATTGGGGCCACGTGACAATCCTGGATATTGTTGAATCAAAACAGGACCTTAAAATTACTGCCCCGGTGGGTTCAACCATACCCCTGTTTGCCGGGGCGGTTGGAAAGGTCTTTCTGGCATCCATGGAAACCGAACAGGCGTCCAACATCATCAAATCAAAGGGATTGCCCCGGTATACTGACAATTCCATTGTCGATATGAAATTGTATGATAAAGAGTTAGCGCAGGTCAGGGAAAAAGGGTATGCCGTTGACGACGAGGAATACATTCTGGGTGTCAGGGCCGTGGCGGCGCCGTTGATCGGATTGGGGCAATTGCGATCGGCCATCTGGGCGGTGGG
>CP070750.1:1219029-1221114 GCA_020348385.1 Candidatus Aminicenantota bacterium
AGTTCGAAACCATGGGGGCAATGTTTGATGACGGATACCGTGTACTCCCTGTTTTTAAGCTCTCGTATCAATTCCTGAATGAGATGGGTTTTCCCTGTATCGGAAATTCCAGCAAAAGCGAATATTTTCATCATAACATCTTGTTTTACCGAATATTTATGGTCAAATTGTATAACACAGGGCATATACCTTGTCAAACGTACATCCGTTTTTATCCTTTACGCAAGACTTTTTTGCACGGGAAAAAGAGGTAACCATTAGCGGCCAGACGACCTGTCATAATGGCTAGGGCTGCTGCTATAGCTCCGATCACATTGAATGCAACAGTAGATACAGCAAGCAGCAAAAAAATCGTAAGGACTTCGATTGAAGTGGCGATGGTGATGGGTGTGGTCTTTTCTTTTTTGACAAGAATAGCTCTTTGGAAAGAGATAAGAACAGTCAATCCCGGGAGCGCGCTGAGTATGCGTGCTGGAATACGGGCAAAATTTGTAAGTTCCAACGAGAGGCCGGAGACTTTGTTGAACCAGACAAAAGACAGAGGGGTAAAAGTTATCAAGAAGAGGCCAGCTACGACCGAAAAACCGAGAATCAAGGCAAAGTTTCGTAAGATTTTAAAATTTTTGTTCTGTGTTCCTAACAGCGCGATCCCAACTTCCTGAAAGGAAAGACCCATGCTCCTAAAAATAAACACCAAGGAGTTGATAACAGGAAGCACAGCCAGGGATTCGATGGGCATTCGACTTTGGCCCATAAAAAAGGTGACAAGGGGATGAACTCCAAGGCTGAGTATGGATGTCAGAGCAAGAGGAAAATAAAATTTAGAGATATATCGATAGTTCAGTTTCTGTCCCTTTTTGCTGTCCGCTTCCATCGATTTAAATCTATTCAACGTTGAGCGCGACATTAACCTGATGGCGATGGCTTCTGCCAAAACGGATAGGGAGAGGGAAAGCGTTCCCACCAGAGCTCCGTTCAGTTGGAAGAAGAAATAACAGATCAAAGAGGTAGAAGCCATGGTGGATAGCCGGACAATTGTCCCGTAGGCCACTCGGCGAGTCAGATTGCTTCGAATGAGCAAACCCTGATAAAAGCGGCGATAGCCGATGGATCCTGGCCATACAAGGAGAGCGATGCTTGCTTGATGTGTTATGGCGGCAACGTTTGGAGGCAGTCCGATCATTTTTTGCACGATGAAATAAAAAATAGGAGGGATGACGAAAATAACCATGATCAACGTGCAAATCCCGTTAAGGGCAAAGGTGAAGTTTCTCAGTTTATAGTAGGAATCCCTGTTGTGCACTAGAGCTGTGGAGGCGCTCATGATCATGATGATCGGGGCTTCGATCAGGATGCCAAAGGAGTAGGCGACGCCATAAGCGGCCAGATTGAATTTGGGATCTGCCAGTCGTGCGATAACAGCGGCCAAAAAGGGTCCTTCTGTGGCCATCATCAGCCACGTGGCGGCCAACGGAACCCAGAAAATGAATATTTTTTTGTATGTGAGAGGCCCTTTTTCGTCGATCATAGCGTTCCAGTTTAAAGAGTTTGAAACAAAGATGCAAACATAGGTTTTTTACGTGAATTGAGGGATTCCTTGACAATATGACGACAGAGCTTATAATTTTTTTTATTTACAGCTTCATAGAGGAGAACAGTCGATGGCGAAGATAGTTAATTCCTGGAACGAATGGGATCCGCTGAAGCGGGTTATCGTCGGAAGGCCCGAAGGCACGAATATTCCTGCTCCTGAACCTGCATGGTGGTATGATCTTCCTGATGGGGGGTACCCCTTGGGTTCATATGGGCCTTTCCCGCAAGAGATGTTGGATATGGCCAACGAGCAGATGGACAATTTTGTGAAGATCATGGAGAAACGAGGCATTACTGTGGATCGGGTGGAGATTCATCCTGCGATGAAAGATAGGCGACCGGTCTCAACACCGGACTGGACCCAGCTCAACCAGCACGGCGTGAATAATGTCCGAGACGTTTTTCTTTGTCATGGGAACGAGATCATCGAGGCCACAACTTGCCGACGGTCACGTTGGTATGAGTATTTAAACCTGCGTCCGATTTTTGAGC
>CP070750.1:1221214-1222998 GCA_020348385.1 Candidatus Aminicenantota bacterium
CTCTTCAAAATCGTTCTGCTATAGTGTTCGATGCTTCTTTTCCGGAGAAGCTTTTCTTCGGAAGTTTCTTCATCTGCGTAGGCAGTGTTTAATGCCTCGAGAAGTTTGTGAGATTTGATTTGTGCTAAATAGGCCTCCACGGCGATACGAAAAATATGACTTCTTGAAGTCTTGTTCTCCTGGGCAAGTTTGTCCACCTCTTTGAATAATTCATCAGGTATAGAGATCGCGGTTTTCATACCGATAGTATTACTTTTATTCATATTAATGTCAATACCTCCATTCCAGAATGCTCATTTTTTTCTGCACCATATATAACGTCCCACTCCTTTGTTCTTTCTCGAAGATATCAATCCATTACCGATAGTTAATCGGTGTTAACTTTCTGGCCTTCATTTTCGTCTATATATGTGATTATGGCAGTCAGGAGATATCATGATTAAAAATTACATTAAAATTGCTTTGCGGAATATAAAAAGACAAAAAATCTATTCCTTGATCACGATGTCAGGCCTCATTTTAGGTCTGAGTGTGTTTATCATGTTTGCCCTTTTGTCCGATCTCACTTCGAATTTCGACTCATGTCATGAGAAAGCGAGCAGAATCCACGCTGTTGTTAAAGTGCTTTCCAGCCCCCAGGAAGGAGAACAGCATTCTGCCATCACACCGTCACCGATAGTCCCTGCCCTGCTAAGCGAATTTCCGGAGATTGAAAAAGCATCCAGATTTTATCCTCCTGGCCGGATAGTCGTCAAATGTCGAGACCAAGTTTTTTATGAAACCGGAGTCCGGTTCGTCGATACCGATTTTTTATCGATTTTCACATTCAGGATGAAGACAGGGGAAAAGGAGTCAGCTTTATCAACAGTGAATTCTGTGGTTATGACCGAAGATACGGCTCTTAAATATTTTGGGGATGGAGATCCGATGGGGAAAACCTTAACTCTGGATAACAAGGTCAATGTTATTGTGACCGGGATCACCGAAAATCCCCCCAACAATTCATCCGTTGTTTATGATTTCCTGGTCTCGATGGATACGGCCCGGGCTCTGTACGATGGGATAGATGATTGGAGCACGAACAATCAGGCAGCCTTTTTGCTCCTTTCTGAGGGATCTGAACCCGTTAATCTGGAGGAGAAATTTCCCCTTTTCATCGACAAATATTACCCCAACACTCAAGAATCCCCGAAACGTCTGTATCTTCATTCATTGCTCGATTTTTTCCTGGGATCGGAAGGGATAGAAAACTACTGGGGGAGCGGAAGAATCAGTTATGTGACGATATGGGCTGTCGCTGTTCTGTTGCTGATCATCGCATGTATTAATTTTATGAATATTTCCACAGCCCGGTATATCACGCGTGCCCAAGAAGTCGGAATGCGAAAGGTTGTTGGGGCGAGCAGAGGTCAGTTGATCAAACAGTTTTTGGGTGAATCTTTGCTTATGGCTTTGATCGCAATGCCTGCTGCAATATTTCTGTATGAATTTTTGCGTCCGATGATTGCTGCAAACCTCGGAGAAATCTTCGATATTTCCATAACGGATAGGCCCCACGTGCTTTTCTTGGTTATCGGGGTGACAATCCTGACGGGTATTTTTGCAGGTAGCTACCCGGCGTTGTATTTGTCGGCTTCTCAACCGGTTCTGGTTTTTCAAAAAAGACTGGTGACAGGAAAAAAAGGAGGCCGGTTCCGCAAATTATTGGTTGTCGTTCAGTTCACCTTTTCCATCATATTGATATTGATGACGGTCATCAGCATAAAGCAATCCCGTCATAACCT
>CP070750.1:1223098-1224342 GCA_020348385.1 Candidatus Aminicenantota bacterium
GTTTGCTGTATGTATGCCACAAAGGAAGCCATCATAGCCAAAGAACATGCGGGTGAAGACTTGGAATGTGATATTTACATCATGGATATGCGCGCCTTTAGCAAAGGATTTGATGAGTATTATGAAAAGGGCAAGGAACTGGGAGTCAATTATATCCGATGTCGGCCTCCGATGGTCGAAGAGATCCCTGAAACAAAAAATCTTATGATTCAATATGTGGATGAAAATGATCAAAAAAAATCCCGGGAATATGACATGGTTGTTTTATCTGTCGGTATGATACCCCCAGAAGCCGCGCAAGAGATCGCACAAAAATTTGGCGTCGAGCTGAATGAATACAATTTCTGCAAAACCGATACGTTCAAACCGGTTGAATCGGCTCGAGAGGGAGTTTTTGTGGCTGGCCCGTTTACAGAACCCAAAGATATTCCTGAAACCATCATGCAGGCATCAGGGGCATCATCCAAGGTTTTGTCCCTGTTGAAGGAAGAAAGAGGAAGCTTGATCAAGAAAAAAGAATTCCCGCCGGAGATCGATGTGAGTGGGCAAGAACCCAGAATCGGTGTATTCGTTTGTCATTGCGGAACAAACATTGCCGGAGTGGTCAATGTTCCCGATGTGGTCGAATACGCCAAAACACTTCCCAATGTTGTATACGCCAATAATAATTTGTATACCTGCTCCAACGACACACAAGAGATCATCAAAGAGATCATCAAGGAACACCAGTTGAATCGTGTCGTTGTTGCCTCTTGCACGCCGAGGACTCACGAACCTCTATTCCGAAACACGATCCGGGAGGCCGGATTAAACCCGTATCTGTTTGAAATGGCCAACATCAGAGATCAATGCTCATGGGTGCATATGCTGGAGCCGGAAAAGGCTTCCTTGAAATCCAAGGACTTGTTGAGGATGGCCATAGCTAAATCACGATTGCTGGAACCCCTCCAGAAAAGATATGTCCCGATCATCAAGTCAGCTTTGGTCATCGGTGGGGGGCTATCCGGCATGTCATCTGCCATCGAACTGGCAGATCAGGGATATGATGTCTTTTTAGTGGAGAAAGAAAAAGAACTGGGTGGAAACGTGAAACGTCTCCGATATCTTTTGGATGGGGCGGATCCCCAAGAGGGATTGCAAAAGGTCATCGAACAGGTCAGAGGGCATGAAAAGATCCACGTGTATACAGAAACCAAAATCGAAAACATCGAAGGTTCGGTCGGGGATTTCAAAACAACGATAGC
>CP070750.1:1224442-1225607 GCA_020348385.1 Candidatus Aminicenantota bacterium
ATCATGCCGAGCATATACGGAGAAGATGCCGTTATTCGTATTCTCGACAAAGAAATGATCACCGAGGCTTTATCAGAATTGAGGTTGGACTTGCTAGGTTTCTCAGAAGGTGTTCTCGGTAAATTCAACAGGTATATCGTCCAGCCCTACGGGATGGTACTTGTAACCGGGCCAACGGGCAGTGGCAAGACCACAACTTTGTACGCAGCATTGACAGAGATAAAGAGTCCAGAGGATAAGATCATCACGATTGAAGACCCTGTTGAATATCAAATAGAAGGCATCACCCAGATTCCGATAAACGAGAAAAAAGGGTTGACGTTTGCACGAGGCTTAAGATCCATCCTGAGGCATGATCCAGACAAAATAATGGTCGGTGAAATCAGGGATCCGGAAACGGCGCAGATTGCTATCCAATCGGCACTAACGGGACATCTGGTTTTTACGACCGTGCACGCGAACAATGTGTTTGATGTGATCGGGCGATTCTTGCACATGCAAGTTGATCCCTACAGTTTTATTTCTGCGCTGAATTGCATTCTTGCCCAGCGATTGGTAAGGGTTCTCTGCAATACCTGCAGGCAGTCCCTGTCATACGATAAAGAAATATTGCTGGAATCAGGGCTCGATCCCAAAGTTTACAAGGACACTGTCTTTTATGAAAGTCAGGGTTGTCCTGAGTGCGGATTTACAGGGTACAAAGGAAGAACAGCCATTGCAGAGGTGCTGGAACTTTCCGATGAAATTCGTGAGATGATTCTGGATAAAAAACCGCTTTCTGAGGTCAGAAAAAGGGCTAAAGTGGAGGGAATGGTCTTCCTGAGGGAAGTCGGGATGGAGAAAGTCTTGAAAGGAATGACAAGCCTTAGAGAGTTGAATAAGGTGACGTTCGTGGAATGATCGGGGAGAGGACGCATGAATTTGATCTCTGCTAAATTCAAAAATTTCTTTACCGCACATCCCCTTCCCCATTCTGCCATCCAGGTGACGTCTACCTACATCAGCGGCATTCAGCTCTCTGTGAAGGATAGGAAACTAAAGAATCATTTTGTCCTTCCTGTTTCAGGGGGAATCATTCAGCCCTCCTTTGAGAAGGCCAATATTAAAGATTCCTCTCTCTTGCAGAAGATTATCACAGAAAGAGTGAAAAAATATAACATGTATG
>CP070750.1:1225707-1226866 GCA_020348385.1 Candidatus Aminicenantota bacterium
CTTGACAAAATTCCTGAGCGCTATTTTCAGATAATTTTTAAACATGACAACCCTCCAATACAAGGTAAATCTGAGAAACGGAAATAGGGACCGGATCATGTGTCCCCAATACCAAAGATCAGCCGACCGGGGCCCCTTCGTTTCTGCAATGTACATGTATTCTTCGCGGAGATTCTCCCGGATGACAAACCGATCCTCGTCCCATGCCAGCCTCCGGATGATCCATTCAGGAAAACGAGGAGGATTAGGATCATTTTTTCTTTCAGAATTCATGATTCGTCCAGGGAAAATTCATCGAGATCTTTCCACATGCGCCTGTGAAGCGCGATGGCGTCTTTCAAGGCTCGGATCCCTGAAGGCGTGAGCTTGAAATAGGTTTTGCCCCGGCCGCCCTTTTTGGGCAGGGGATTTCCTTTGATCTTTTGGATGTAGCCCTTGTGGTCCATTTGCCTCAAGAGGCCGTAAAGCGTTCCGTAGGTGTAGTCCTTTCGCGTGTCTTTGCGGATCTGCCTCCTGACAGAGACTCCGTAGGCCTCATCCCCCAAACGCCAGATAGACAGAAGCACCATCTCTTCTGCTCTGCTTATCTCTTTCATCTTCATCTCTCGAATCTTTCCCCTTTCCATTTATTTGTGTATTACAAATATATATACTCCAGTTTGCACCAAAAGGTTTACTCACTCATACCGCAGCGAATCGACCGGATTGGCCGTCGCTGCTTTTATGGATTGATAGCTGACAGTCAGAAGAGCGATGCAGAAAATCGCCAGACCTGAAAGAATGAAAATCCACACATTCAGATCGATCCGGTAGGCAAAATTCTGAAGCCACTTATTCATAAAAGAATACGCCACAGGCCAAGCGATAATGTTGGCCAGGAGCACCCATTTTGTAAATCCCTTGGAAATATAAAACACGATGCTGGGGATGGAAGCTCCCAAGACCTTTCGAATTCCGATCTCCTTGGTACGCCTCTCTGCCGTGAAAGAGGCCAATCCGAAAAGGCCGAGGCTGGAAATAAAAATGGCAATCAGGGTAAACAGTCTGAAGAATGTGTTCAACCTGAGTTCGGATTTATACAGGTTGTCATAGGCTTCGTCCAGAAAGTAGTATTCAAAAGGATACCCGTCGGAATGCTTTTTCCAGACCTTTTCTATCG
>CP070750.1:1226966-1288637 GCA_020348385.1 Candidatus Aminicenantota bacterium
GGGCTGTTTGAAAAGATCCCCTGCTTGATAACCCCGAAATAGGCCGTACCTTCTTTTCAGGAAGACATTCCTTGTTTCCTGAAGAACACCCAGCACATCCCAGTTATCACGAATCAGATTCAAACTTCCGGTTGAAAGAGGGAATCCATTTTCTGCCAGGTCAATGGCCGGCTGAAACACCTCTTGGAAAGGAAGTCTTCCGAACCGGTCATGGGCTGCTTGGATACCTGCCATGAATCCTGGGACCATAACTCCCCTGGCATTGGGGATGCTCCCATCGGGGATAGTGAGGGGATCGAATTCCTCCAACGGCGTTTTGAAACAGGCGTTCATGGAATAAACCTTCCCGGTGCTCGCCTCGTAATAGACCATCATATAAATACCGGCAAAACTCACGATGTAGCCCATATCCAGGGCGATACGGTAGAGAGCGCTGGCCAGAGCTGCATCGATAGCACTTCCACCCCGGTCCAAAATGTCATTTCCTATTTGAACGGCCTGAGGGGGTCCTGTGCTGATGAATCTCCCTCTATTGTTTTGCAAATCGCTTCGAGACACCCCGGCCCATGGTTGTCGATCCCGACCAAAATTTTGGGATTTCTGGAAATCCATGCCGTGCAATGACACAAATACCAAGATACACAACGCGGCCATCATGATTTTTTTCATTCAAGCCTCCCGACATGAGAACACATTCTAATCCACGGTAGCACCATAAATTCATATTATAAGTCTCCATAATATATAACACATAGGAATCCCTAATTTTCTCGAAAATTTTGGTTTATTTGGATCTTTTGCGTAACCTTTTTTTTGCATGTGCCGTATGTATATATGTACGATTAAATCGTGGATATAGGAAGGATAGACTCATGAACATCCTGACTTTAAGCGAAGAAATGCTCCTCACTGCCATCGTGCACCTGGAAGACAATGCCTATGGTGTGACGATCATGGCAAAAATAAGGGAGATCTCACCCAAAAAAATCGTATTCGGCACGCTGTACAATTCGCTGGACAAGCTGGTCAAAAAAGGCTACGTTGTCCCGACGACTGGAGAGCCAACTCCGGAAAGGGGCGGAAGGCGGAAGGTCTACTACACCCTCACAAAAAAGGGAAAAACCGCTCTAAATCAAACCCAAAAATTCCATCAAACATTATGGGAGTGGATTCCGGATATTGTGGCGCAATCGAAAAAAAATGGACAAAAATAAAATTCCAAAACCGCCCCGGCTGGCTCATTGGCTTCTCTCCCTCATGTCAGAATACGATGAGAGTTTCTCATCTCTGGGGGATTTTGAAGAATACTTCAACAACAAAGCCCGGGACGAAGGTAGGAGAAGAGCGATCCAGTGGTACTGGTCACAAGTACTGCGTTCCTTTCCGTCTTACTTTCTATTAGTCATCAAATGGAGATTTGTCATGTTCGGAAATTACCTTAAAATCGCCGTGAGGAATATCATCAAACACAAAGGGGTTTCTTTTCTCAATGTGATGGGGCTCTCTATCGGAATTGCAGCTTGTATCCTGATTTTTCTGTATGTCCAGTTCGAATTGAGCTATGACCGCTACCACGCCAATGCCGAACAGGTTTACAGGATAGGCCAAGAAATTGCGTACCTCAATGCTCGGACAGCGGCGACCTCAGCCCCCTTGGCAGAGGCGATGATCACAGAGTTTCCCGAAATCCAATCGGCTGTACGCATGAGAAACATCGATGAATGCATCGTCCGTTTGGAGGATAGGGGTTTTTTAGAAAAGAAGATAATCTGGGCCGATCCCCAGATCTTCGACCTCTTTTCCTTCGATTTTTTGAGGGGAGATCCCAAAGAAGCTTTGATCGATCCCTTCTCCATCGTAATCTCCGAACGGACAGCCGAAAAATATTTTGGCCGGGCAGATCCCATCGGAAAAGTTTTGACGTGCAATATCCGCGCTAGGGATTTGGAAATGGTCATCACCGGAGTCTACAAAAACATGCCCCCGAATTCTCATTTTTTTGCAGATTTGATGGTCCCTTTCGAAACTCAAGAAAAAATTTTCGAAGGGATTTTGGTATGGGGCAACAATGCTTATAACACCTACGCTCTTCTCCACCAAGATGCCGATCCGCAAGCCCTGGAAGCCAAGTTCGCAACGACCGACTTCACCAAGTACAGCGGAGGATACTCCCTCCACGATTATTTTCTGCAACCCATATTGGATATTCATTTGCGGTCCAATCTCTCGCTTGGGATGGAGGCGAATGGCGACATCAAAACGGTCATGCTCTTCTCCTTCATTGCCCTTCTCATTTTGATAATAGCTTGCATCAATGCGATGAACCTGGCCACGGCACGCGCAGCATTCCGTGTGAAAGAAGTCGGCCTGCGTAAAGTCATCGGAGCCCAGAGATCACAGATCATCCGGCAGTTCCTTGGTGAATCCCTTGTTTTTACAATTTTGGCCTTATTCGCGGCTTTGGCCATTGTTCTTATCGCTCTTCCGGCGTTCGGAACTTTTGTCGAAAGGTCAATTCATTTCCATCCCCTCTCCAACCTTCCCTTGCTGGGCATGCTGATCTCCTTGGTATTGTTGACAGGAGTGCTCTCAGGAGGATATCCGGCTTTTGCCTTGTCTTCTTTCCGGCCCGTATCCCTGTTCCGGAAGACCGGCTCCGTGCGCACAAAAGGCCTTTCTTTGAGAAACCTCCTGGTTATATTTCAATTCGCCGTATCCATCGTTCTGATCATCTGCACCCTGGTTGCGCGGAATCAACTCCACCTCCTAAGACACAAAGACATGGGGTATAACCGGGAACACATCGTGGTTCTTCCCATCCTGGATGCCCGACTGGATGCCAATATCGAAACCCTTCGCACCGAGCTCAAAAGAAATCCTCGCATCCTGCACGCATCCAGCTCATCCTCGTTGCTGAACAATGTCCGGACCAGGCTGGATGCTGATTGGCCGGGAAGAACAGAAGACCAAAAACTATCATTTTATACCATAGATACAGATCGCGAATTCATCGACCTGTATGATATGAATATCATTATGGGTCGTAACTTCTCTCCCGATTTCCCCTCCGATCAAACCGGCGCCTTCGTGATCAACGAAACGGGCAGGAAAGCCCTGGGGTGGGAAAATCCTATAGGAAAGGAGTTTAGCTTGATCGGCAAACGAAGGGGGAGTATTGTCGGCGTTGTCAGTGATTTTCATATTCAGTCGATGTCACAACCTATCGGGCTTCTTGCGCTCTATCTTAAACCGCACACGCAGAATTGGCACAGGCGATACCTCGCAATCAAAATCCTCCCCGGAAATATTCAGGGCACATTGAACGATATCCAAAAAACGATAAATCGTTTTGCTCCCGGTTATCCGTTCGAGTATTCCTTTTTCGACGATGTGTTTGACCAAACGTTCAGGACAGACCAGAAAATGGCAAGTCTTTTCAGGACTTTCGCTTTGATCGCCATCTTGATCGCCTGTTTGGGACTATTCGGGCTTTCATCTTTCTCCACAGAACAACGTACAAAAGAAATCGGCATCCGCAAGGTCTTGGGGGCTTCGGTTCCTGGAATCATCATTCTCCTTGGGCGGGAACTTCTCAAATGGGTTTTGTTGGCCAACCTTATCGCCTGGCCCATCGGGTACTTCGCCATGAACAAATGGCTGGAAAACTTCGCATACCGGACGCGCTTATCTGTGGAACTCTTTCTTTTATCTTCCCTGTTGGCACTTATTATTGCCGCTCTCACCGTGGGCTTCCAGACTCTCAAATCCGCCACAGCCAACCCGATCGACTCCCTTCGCTATGAGTAATAGCCGATCTTCTCATCGATTGATTCTTCGGTTGTTTCCTACGCTTTCTCCTATCGATATAGGCGCCTAATCCAAGGCCTCCTATGAGGCCAAAGGAGCATAACCCATAGCTTCATGGTGCCCAGCCAGTTCATATAAGAATAGACAGAAAAGCAAAATCGGAATAGCAAGCATATCGATTTCCGTGATACCATAAGGCATCCTATAGGCTTTCAGGTATGGTTTTGCTCCTGTGAAGATTTTTAACGCTATTCCTTCATCTCTCTCCTCGGCGGCTCCGGAACTCAGCTTTTATACTCCCAATCTCTACCGCTCAAACTTCTGTTCCCGTGATTGCCTGGATCGTTAATCCTTTAACAAAGTCGTGCTCAATACGTCCTCGCCGTCTGACTCTATCAGATTCCCTCGAAGAACGGGTCGTAATGGCTAAATCTCCAATGTCGCTTCAACCATCCTAAAAGCCCCATTTATTACAGAAATTGATATGTTTACATTGGAATAGAAGGAGTTGACAAAATTATAACCAGCTATTATATTAGTGGGGGTTATTGTAAAAATGGAAAAAGAGATGAAAAAACTTTGCCTGGATTTCGCAAACACCCTTCAATGGCATGCCAGCGAAAATCCTCAGGAACATCTAAATTCCTACAAAGATCTTATGGATTGGGGACATAAAAAAGGCATTCTCTCAGAAATAGATATTCAAAAATTGAACAGAGAAGCCAGGAGGAAACCTGACGCTTCAGAGAAAGTGTTGAAGCGTGCCATAGAGCTTCGTGAGGCCATCTACCGGATTTTTTCAGCTGTTGCTGCTGGTGCTCATCCCGAAGCTGGAGACCTTTCCATTCTAAACAGAGATCTTGCCAAAACCATGGCTCAATCGAGAATAACTCCGACAAAAGACGGTTTTACGTGGGACATAAACGGGAATAAAGAGGAACTAGATTGGATGTTGAAACCTATCGTTCGATCAGCTGCCGATCTTTTGACCTCAAATGAGTTGGATAGAGTAAAAGAGTGCGCCGATGATAAAGGTTGTGGTTGGCTCTTCATGGACAGAAGCAGGAACAGAAGCAGGAGATGGTGCGATATGAAAGATTGTGGGAACAGAGCCAAAGCCAAGCGATTTTACATACGAAAACAAAAAAAATAAAAATATAATAACCACCAAAAATCACTTGACAGGTTAGCTTCTATCTTTTAAAATATAACCATCTATATGTTTTTAGGTGGTTATAGATGCCGACTTTAAACACAAAATCCGTCAAGTTAGCCATCGCTTTTGCCGCCATCTATTTTATTTGGGGTTCGACCTTTCTCGCCATCCGCTTTTCGATCACGACCATACCGCCATTCTTCATGATGGGATTCCGGTGTCTCGTGGCAGGAGGTATCCTCTATGCTTGGGCTCGATTGAGAGGAGTAGATCGCCCCCAGCCAGCACAATGGTTGACAGCGGTAATCCTGGGGATCCTGCTGTTTACGATTGGACATGGGACTCTTGCGTGGAGTGAGCAGTTTCTTCCCTCCGGAATCGCCGCGCTCATCTGTGCCACTTCCCCGATTTGGATAATCCTCCTGCAGGCTTTTTTTCACCGAGATAATCCTCTTACCCCTCGTGTTGTTTTCGGTCTCATTATGGGTCTGTGTGGTGTAGCCCTATTGATAGAACCCTCCATGCTGCTGGATGGCCCCTCGTTGAATCTGACTGGGGCCATGGTTCTTCTGGCGGGTACCTTATCGTGGTCCATCGGAGCTGTCTATTCAAAAAAGGCCAACTTGCCTAAAAATTCTATGCTTGCAGCAGGGATGAACCTCATAACCGGTGGAGGAGGGCTCCTTTTCGCAAGCCTTTACAAAGAAACAGTGATACTCACATCGATCTCACTCCAATCTCTTGTTTCTTTGGCGTATTTGATCGTCTTCGGTTCGATTTTCACTTTTACTGCCTATTTTTGGCTATTAAGATCAACTTCTCCATCCCGAGTCGCCACTCATTCATTCGTGAACCCGGTCGTGGCAATATTTGTAGGCTGGTTCGCAGGAGGAGAGCTGATCAATCCGAGAATCCTGATAGCAGCCCTTATGATGGTTATCGGTGTTGGGGCCATTGTGAGGAATCAGAATCATAAATACAAATTTTACAGGGCTAAAGAGCCCGACATAAGGAGGTCACATGATCGCCAGGATATGGTTTGGGAAAACAAAAGACTCTGCAAGCGATGAATACTTCGACTACCTCGAAAAAACCGGAATCAAAGATTCCTCATCCACAGAGGGAAACAGGGGAGTGTATGTGTTGAGGCGTGTAGAGGATGGTATCTCAGAGTTTCTATTTATAACATTGTGGGATTCTTTTGAGGACATAAAAAAGTTCGCAGGGCAGGACATTGAAAAAGCCGTCTATTATCCAGATGATAAAAAATATCTCCTTGAATTAGAACCACATGTTAAGCACTTCGAAGTGCTGCTGGCATCAAAAGACGGGAATTCTTATAATGAAGGGAGCATTTCCAGGTTGGTGAAGTACACAAGAGGGATAAAAATCTGAGCTCTTCGAAAAAAAAGGAGATTAAAATGGCTTTTAAAGATATCAAGGTCACCATCGTGAAAGTGGAAGGTCCCTGCAGCCGCTCCAAGGTTGAAACTACTTTTTTCATTAAAAACGCAAGATTGGAAATTCCTGCCGGCCAAGATGTTTGTATCTTTGCATTGGGAAGCATATTGCAGCCGATAACCGCCGCGATCATACGGTCGCAGGAGGGCGAAGGAATCCTCGATCTTCTGGAAGAATGGCAGTGCCCGGATCCTTTAGCCAAAGTAATTTTTCGAATCGAGGAATTGAAGAATAAGGAATCTTGTGTTGTGTGAATAAACGCATGTATGTGAGCGATGCAAATTTCAAAGGAGGATAGTAGGATGTCGGAAAATCTCATCATTAACAGATCTATCATCAAAGAAGTCTCTATTCCAGCTAGCATCGATGAAGCATGGAACGCTTGGACTACAAAACAAGGATTGGAGTCATTTTTTGCTCCGGAATGTCACATCGAATTGGAACTATGGGGGCGGTATGAGATATTTTTTGTCCCAGATGCCGAGAAGGGAAACAAAGGTGCCGAAGATAATAAAATATTGGCTGTCGAACCTAACAAGATGTTCTCTTTCACATGGGATGCACCGGCAACCATGCCTGAGGTTCGAAAGCAGCGTACGTCGGTCGTTTTGAAATTTGAAAAATTGGGGGAGGATAAAACCAGGATAGTTATGTGCCATACCGGATGGGGAGAAGGAGATGAATGGGACAGGGCTTTTGACTATTTTACCGATGCATGGGATGCTGTCTTGAAGAGGTTGGGAATCCGTTTCGTAGATGGCCCGATCGACTGGACAAAAACAGATTTTCCGACAAAAAAGGATTGATCCCCATTTGAGAAAATAGAAGTCATTTCGTTTAATGATAAAATAAAATTTAATAGTGAATAATTATCGGCCAATACGATTCGGAAAAACTGAATTTTGTAAACCAATCCAGGGAGTAACTCGTCTAATAGGGGTAAAAAGAGATGGCACAAAATGATCAAATGCTTATCGACCGCCTATGCAGCGGAGACCAAACAGCCTTCTATGATTTGGTCGGCCGGTACAAAAAAAAGATTTATCACCTCGCATACGACATCACCGGAGACCATCATGAGGCTGAAGACATCTCCCAGGAGGTGTTCATGAAAGTCTATCGCGCACTGAAGACATTCCGCCGGGATGCCAAAATGAGCTCTTGGCTCCACCAGATCACGGTCAACACCAGTATCGACTCCCTCCGAAAAAAATCTGTCAGGCATGCGAAATCAACAGGTGAACTGGATCATGTGAGCACCCAGGAGAATCTTGTTGCCAGCAGCGCTCACGATTTTGATCCTGTGCAGAGTACAGAATCCGCTCAAATCCAAAACCACATCTCCCAGGCTCTTCAGAAGATATCCCCAAAGGAAAGAACCGTTTTTGTCATGTGCCATTACAACGGCCTCAAATTGAATGAAACCGCCGAAATCCTGAATGTCACCATAGGCACGGTAAAAAGCCTTCTCTTCAGGGCCATCCGAAAGCTCCGAAAAGAGCTGTCGCCCTTTATGAATGAATATCCGATGGAGATTCCCCATGAATAAATGCAAAAAATGCCGATCGCTTTTTCTGGAACATTTCTACGGAGAATTGGATACACCGAAGAAAAAATTCTTCGACAACCACATGTCGGTCTGCGAAAAATGCCGATCTCGATTCTCCAAAATGGAAGCCGTCCTCCAGTTCACGGGCAAAAGAGTCCGGCCCGAGCCCCCGGAGGAATTCTGGGACTCATACGAAAAAAAGTTGACAAGAAGGATTGAAACGGAAGAAGTTTCAGACAGAGAACGCGAATCCATAAAAGAAAAACCGGGAAGACGATTCCCTATTGCACCGAAATGGGCCTATCAAGCCGCAGCCGGCGTTGCACTTATTATCATCGGTGTGTTCATCGGCAGGGCCCTGTTTTCACCATCCATCAAAGGAGTCCAGCACGCTTCCCGACAACCAGAAATCTCAACCCCGCAACAACCGGAAACGATCCTAACGAGCAGGAGTCAGGATTACATCGAACGTTCAAAACTGATCCTTCTGGCTCTCGTCAATTTTGACCCTTCCGTAGAAGATCCTTATGCGTTGGATTTGCCCTTTCAGAAACAGGTTTCCAAAGAATTGGTTCAAGAGGCGAGTTTTCTCAAAAAAGAACTTGCCGAATCCGACCAGGAACGCCTGGAAAATCTCATCGCCAGCCTGGAGGTAATCCTTCTCCAGATCGCCAACCTCGAATCTGAGAATGACCTGGATGCCATCGAGCTTGTCAGAGATGGCATAAACAGACGGGGGATTCTGATGGAGATCAACCTCACCGACCTCCGCCTGTCTATGGAAAGAGAAAAAGGGTCAGAGGCTCGCCAGCAGCCCAAACATAAACCAAAAACAATCTAAAAGGAGTATAAGATGAATAAAAAAATCACGCATTTCTTAAGTACGGCCATTGTTTTTCTGTTTTGCCTCTCCTTTCTCTCAATGGTTACAATGGCCAACAATACTCAGGATAAAGACGCCATAGCCTACAAGCAAGCCTATAACCTTGTGCTCGAGGAAAAATGGGAAGATGCCCATACTTCCCTTTCAAAATTCATTCAGGAATATCGCCGCAGCACCTGGGTCGATGATGCCCGATTCTGGCAGTGCTACACCCGAGAAAAACTGGATTATCCTCTCGAGGAAGTTTTCCAATGCTACGATCGATTTATCAAAGCTCACCATGAGAGCAAATGGGTTGATGATGCAAAATCCAACATGGTCAGGGTCGCTCATCGATTGGCAAAAGAAGGCAAACCCAAATACGAAGCCATCATCGAAACCATGAAAACGGACGAGGATATGGAAATTAAAATGACGGCCCTGTATGCCCTCGAAGATATGGGGGATGAGCGGGCTCTGGAAGCAGTCATAGCCATTTACGACAGCACCGCTGACAAAAAGATCCAGGCAAGAATAATCTCCATCCTGGAGGATTTCGATCATCCCGATGCATTCGCCAAAGTGAAGGATATCGCCCTTAACAATCCCGATTCTGATCTGCGTCGCAAAGCCCTGGATGTGCTCGAAGACATGGACAAAAAAGAGGTCATGGAAATCTTGATAAATGTCGCCCGTTCCGATCCTGATCCCAAAATGAGAAAAGTCGCAATCTACGGACTGGAAGATGTGGAAGATCCAAGGGTTATCCCGGTTCTTGCCGATATTGCTATCCGTGAATCCGATATCAACCTGGCCAAAGCCGCCGTTTATGCTTTGGAGAACAGAGAACCTAACGAACTCATTCCTGCCCTCGGGAAAATCATGAACGAATCCAAATCTTTGGAAGTCCGGAAAGCAGCACTGATGGAATTGGAAGATGTCGAGGACCCCGCTGCCGTTTCCGTCTTGAAAGATGTGGCCATAAATGAAGCGAATATTGAAATGCGCAGGTCCGCCATCGCCACTTTGGGAGACATCGAGAGCCAGGCAGCCGCCCTTGCAGCGCTCAAGGAAGTTTTGGCAGTCGTCAAAGAGCCGGAACTCCAGAAGGCCGTGCTTTTTGCTGTGGAAGATTTCGAAATCCCTGAGACAACCGCAGTCGTCTATGACATAGCCCTGGATGCGAAAAACGTTGAACTGGCAAAAAATGCCGTCTTTGTGCTCGAGGATAGGCTGGATGAAAAAAACCTGGGCATGCTCTCCGACATCTATAAAAAGTCCACATCCTCCGTCGTTCGAAAGGCAGCCCTGTACGCTATCGAAGACATGGCAGGAAAAAATGCTGTCGGCCCTCTTACTGAGATGTTGAAAGCAGAAAAAGATGCGGAGATGAGAAGGATGATCGTCCGAGTGATGGGCGAGACGGGAAGCGATGACGCTGTCCCGGTTCTGGAAAAGTTAGCCCTTGAAGATGCGGACAAAAAAGTCCGCCTCGAAGCAGTCGATGCTCTGGAAGAAATCGACACATCAAAAGCCCGGGCAGCACTGCTGAGAATCATCAAAAAATAGGATCGATGGGCAAGCAAACGACGGAGGAAGCCATGGGCGATGTTAAAAAAATCAGTTTCAGTTTCGTTTCGGTATTGATCTTCGTGATAGCTGCCTTTTCCGCATCGATTTTCTCTCAAGTTGTTCATCACCCCGATCCAAATGTTGACCTCAATGCGCGTTGGGATTGGGCTAAACAAGAGGCGGGGAAACAAAAAAAACTCCTCAAGAACGGATTTTGGATCGGGTACAGTATCAAGCGCCTGATGAGAGAGGACCAATACATCTATTCGACCGATAAACACACCATAAGCGGTTCTCATTTCACCCACTTACCCAAAGGTGACCCTCTCGAAGCAATTTTATCAAGTAAAATCACTACCCCTCTGCTTTCCGGTGAAGACCAGGTTAAAAGCGAAACCAAAGGAGCTCTCGATCGTCTGGAGAATCCGGAAAAGTCGGGAAATAAGGTTTG
This sequence comes from Candidatus Aminicenantota bacterium, assembly GCA_020348385.1. Lineage (GTDB taxonomy): Bacteria > Acidobacteriota > Aminicenantia > Aminicenantales > Aminicenantaceae. The sequence continues at coordinate 1,237,825 of CP070750.1, forward strand.
GAAAGATGTCGCTATCCTTTACAAGTTCGGTTCGATTTCTTCGAATGTTCCGGTCGCTATTCGTGCTAGCAACCAATACATTCCGTTCGATCCCGAGGGATTGCCCATATTCTGGCTGGGTCAGGCAGAAGATGCCCAAAGCCTCACGATTTTGGACAGCCTCTACACAAGTTCCAGCTTGGAGAAGCAGAAAAAAAGGATTTTGACCATTGCCGGCCTGCATGGAACATCGGAGAATGCGGTGGCTTTTCTGGAAAAAATACTCCAAAGCCGAGAGCCTGACAGCTTGAGAGCGAGGGCTGCCTCAGAACTTGGAGATCAAGATCATGAACGAGCCGTAAGGCTCCTCCATCAAACCGCCAAAGATGACCGCTCTTTTGACGTGCGTAAAAGGTCTGTCTACGGATTGGAAGATATCAACCTACCCAGTGCAGCCGATGCTATGATCGATATCGCTCAAAATGGCAAAGACGGGGAGATACGCAAAAAGGCCATCGATTGTTTGGCCGATATCGCCTCAAAAAAAACGGCGGCCGCCCTCAAGGATGTTGTCGAAAACGATAAGGACACGGATATACAGAAACGGGCTGTTTATGCTTTGGAAGACCTTCCCGATGATGAAGGGATCCCTTACCTCGTGGATATCGCCAAAACCCACCGCAAATTGACCATCCGCAAGGCTGCGATATATTGCCTCGGGGATAGTAGTGATCCCCGCGCGCTTCAGGCTCTCATCCAAATCATAAAAAGCAAACGGTGATACTAGCCATCCCAATTTTCTGGAAGGCTTTTTGATATCACATGTGAAAGCTTATTTCTTTGAATACGCTTGTGAGCTTTGTTATCGAATGTTAGCCACATTCCATTTAATTCTTTAGCCAATGCCGCATAAAAAGCGTCGTAGCCGGTGAGCCCCCTATCGGCAAAAGCCGATGCTTGGCGGGCAAGGCCTTCAGTCATAGGATAGTGTAATATGTCACATTGAAGAACAGGAATCATGCCATTGAGGAATACCTCAGTGCCTCTGGGATGAAGCCGAATCAAGACAGAAAATACCTCAAAAGCAAAAAGTTCAGGGATGGCAAATCTTTCAGGTTGAGAGAGCATCTTTTCGAGGATAAGATCAGCTTGGGGATGGCTTTCTTGCTCGATAAACCAACGCACTGCAACAGAGGCATCGACCACCCAAATCATGTTTCATATCCCCGCAATTCACGAAGCACATCGACGCTGTCTTTGGTCCCTTTTCTTTTCGCTCTGGAGGCTTTGATAACTTCCAACAAGCGCTTTTTTTCTTCCTCAGCTTGATAGTCGAGAAATCTTTTTTTGAACTGATCGGGAGTAATGAGGACCGCTTGAATTTTCCTCCCTTTGCTGACCAGGATAGGCCTCCCAGTCTTGTTCAACTCTTCCAATACCTCGCCTAAATGATTCCTGATCTTTAAAGCATTGACTGTTTTCATGACACCCCTTAAAATTTCAATAGAATTGATCACCCAATCTTATATACAGGATTATACTATATATACCAAGTGTAGATATGTATATACACATTCAACTCCCAAATCGACTGGCTACCAATCCATGAACGACGTTTCACATTAGGGGACGTTTGGAGATGGACCGGATTCTCAGGACAATATGTCAACTCTCCACTCTTGCCCTATTCACATTTTTTGCGTAAAGTATTTATTCTCAAAATTCACAAAGAAGAGGATTCAAGCATGAAAAAAATAATGAAAAGCTGGACATTCCGGATTGCTTTGTTTCTCTTTATGGCTTCCGCTCTCTCTTACACGATTCATTATTTCATTTTCCATGATGCCCACCACATCTTTATTTACATGATCGGAGATTTTGGATTCCTGTTTCTCGATGTCCTTTTGGTCCTGCTAATCATCGAGAGACTTCTGGCCAGCAGAGAAAAAAAGTCCATCCTTCACAAGCTGAATATGGTCATCGGTACATTTTTCAGCGAAGTCGGGATGGAGCTTCTGCACCGCTTCAGTGATTTTGTGGAAAATGCAGACCAACTGGAGAGTGAAGTGTTGATCAATCCCCAATGGGATAATAAAAACTTCCAAGAAGCGCAATCCAAGGCCATTTCCTTCAAGTACAGCATTGTGTTCGATGTGGAGAGATTGGAAAAGCTTCGCGATTTTCTCAAAAGCAAACACTCTTTTCTTGTGCGTCTTTTGGAGAATCCTATCCTTCTTGATAATCAGCGTTTTACCGATCTTCTTTGGGCCGTTTTTCATCTCTCGGAGGAACTAAATTTTCGGGATTCCTTGCAAAATCTCCCTGATACTGATATTGCCCACTTAAAAACAGATCTTCGAAGAGCTTATTCCAGGATCGTATCCGAATGGATCGTTTACACGGAACACTTAAAAAGTAGGTATCCTTTTCTTTTTTCTTTAGCGGCACGTATCAATCCTCTGAATCCCAACGCCTCCCCGATCGTCCAGAAGTGAATCCCCTCTGGGAATTTGACCGAAGAAAAAGGTTGTGGTATACATCGGAATTGCATAAATTGAGAAAACATGAAGCATCAAAACCCAAAAAGGAGGGATGAATGGGGCTAAAAAAAGAGTTGGGTATTTTTGTTTGTTTACTTTGTGTTTTTGTGTTTTTTGCCGCCGCCGATGAGTCCATATCAGAAGAACAACTCCATTCTGTAACCAAACATTCGGTGACCATCGGGGGTCAAGTCGTCGATTACACCGTCACCACCGGAACCATGCCACTCCGGGATATCAAGGGGGAACAGGACGCTTACATTTTCTACATCGCCTACACAAAGGACGGTGTAAAAGACAAAACAAAGCGACCCCTTATGTTTTCTTTCAACGGTGGGCCGGGATCCTCATCGGTCTGGATGCACATGGGCTTTTTAGGTCCCCGCAAAGTGCTTTACAACACGGATGGTTTCCAGCTCCAACCGCCTTACGAGGTGGTCGACAATGAATATTCAATCCTAGATATCGCCGACCTGGTATTCATCGACCCCGTGGCCACCGGATACAGCCGTATGCTGCCGAAAAAATCCCTCCATAAATACCATGGCGTGATGGAAGACATCCAATCGGTTGCCGAGTTTATCCGACTTTATGTCACACGCAACGACCGATGGGGCTCGCCAAAATTCATCATCGGCGAAAGTTATGGCACCACCCGCGCCGCGGGCCTGACAGGATACCTGATGAGTTCGCACCGCATGTACACCAACGGCACCATCCTGGTTTCGATGACAGAACTGGGATCCGATCCTGCCCAGGACTTGTCCTGCATGCTGATCCTCCCCCACTTCACAGCCACAGCCTGGTATCATAAAGCCCTCCCACCCGATCTTCAGGCTAAGCCTCTCCGCGAGGTTTTGGACGAGGCGGAAGCCTTTACACTCGAAGAGTATGCCTTGGCTCTGAACAAAGGCGGATGGCTTTCTGATACTGAGCGAGACAACATCGCCGACAAAATTGCGCATTTTACCGGATTATCGGTTGATTTCATTAAGAATTGCAATCTACGGGTGGAAAGACAACGTTTTTGGAAGGAGCTGCTCCGTTCCAGAGGTTTGACCGTGGGCCGACTGGACAGCCGCTACACCGGTACGGATCGCGACTCAGGGGGTGAATCTTTCGAATTCGACCCGGCCATGGCCAATTGGAACGGGCCCTTCACAGGAGCCGTTAATCGCTATTTGAAAGATGAACTTAAGATTAATACCGATCTGACCTACAATATTTTTGGCAGTGTCCGCCCCTGGAAGGGACGAGGGGACGTTAACACTGGCGAGATGCTGCGCCAGGCAATGACCGCCAATCCCTTTCTCAGGGTTTTCATTCTCGAGGGTTATTACGATGCAGCCTGTGATTATTTCACAGCCCAATACACAATGAATCACTTGGATCTCACAGGAAAACTCAAGGATCGGATCTCTTTCGGCTTTTATGAATCAGGACACATGATGTACATCCATTTTCCTTCCCTTATAAAAGCCAAACAGGACCTGGCTAATTTCATCCGTTCTGCCTGTCCGGAAAAGTGAAAATCTGGTGCTAACTCTTTCTTATAGTTCGGCCGTAAAATTTTTAAGGACGATCCCTCTTTGTCCAAAGCCAAAAAGTAAAGGATGGGAAAATATCCCGAAAAACGAACCTGTTATTTTTGTCTACAATCACATCGTTCTGCGAGCCGAACCGGTATGGCTGGCCATCGGTGCTCCGGCCAAGCCAGAGGTCAGATTTTTTACCGATTTCAAGCTGGCAGATCCCAAGAACCTACCGATATTAAAAAAGGATCTTCAGGCTTCCGTCTTCACAAAGAAATTCCAGGAAAAAGCAGGCCGATTCCGTTGGACAAAGGCAGCTTTGGAAAAAGTCGTCGACGGCTTGGCACGATATATTATCGCCCAGACTAACAGATTTGATGTGATCATCGCCAATCTGGACTATCCGACGGAAAAGGAAGAAATATCCAACAAATTCAAAACGAATCTTAAAGCGCTGAAAAAGTGTGTTCGATGCCTGGAAAAAGATATCCCGATCGCTATCGCGCCAAGCGGAGGAAAAACATACGAGGAATTCGAAAATCCCGTTTACAACACGACAATCCCGACCCTCGCCAGCCGTCTGTACAAGAAAGGCAAAGCTGTTAAGATCGTGCCGAGCATAATAAAAGAGCGGCCGGTCATCGATCAGAGCACATATTGGCGCTATGTTTCGGATAGGATTATTTTTTACAGGCTCTTCAGACAGACGTTGAAATTTTTCAAGATCAAAAGCTACAAAAGACCGACCTTAACGATCGAATTCTTGCCTCATCTCACATTTGAAAAAACGAATCCTTCAAAAAGTGAAAAGGTTGAATTTGTCAAGAATCTATTGCAGCTTATCTACGAGAACTTGAAAAAATAGTTAGATATGTTCGATATCCGTGTGATCGGAGATCTCGGAATTGGTCGTACACAAGTCTCCCATCGCAAGTTTGTGAACATCATCATTTCCGGTGAGGCGAGCAAAATCCTCCAGTTCTTCGATTGACGCTTTCAGGTAATTTTCCAATCCCTTGGCTGCCCCTTCGATGTTGAGCCTCGCTCTCAATTCCGGATCCTGTGTTGTGATCCCTTTCGGGCACCTCCCAGTGTCGCAGATGCGATATTGCTGACATCCGATGGCCATCAATGCCGAGGTTCCTATGGCAATGGCATCCGCTCCTAGGGCTAGTGCTTTGGCAAAATCAGAGGATACCCTCAGCCCTCCAGTGATCACGAGAGACACATCTTCAATTTCTTTCTCCCTGAGAAACTTCCGAGCCCTGTAAAGGGCAAACATCGAAGGAACCGATGTGGCCGCTTTGACGAATTTTGGGGAAGCCCCAGTGGCACCGGCTCTTCCATCGATGGTGATAAAATCCGGCTGAGCATACAACACCGCTTCCATGTCGGCCTCGATATTTCCTGCTGCGAACTTGACGCCGATTGGCTTTCCTCTGGAAACTTCGCGAAGCCAATCCAACTTTTTTTTCAGGTCATCCCTGTTTTTGATTTCTTCAAAATGGGCGGGACTGATGATATCCTCCCCCTCTTGGAATCCTCTGATTTCCGCCACCTCTCTGGTCACCTTTTTTCCGGGCAGATGGCCTCCCATCCCCGGCTTAGCGGACTGCCCGATCTTGATCTCGACGGCATCGACACGTTGCAGATTCTGATCCGTCACACTGTATTGATTGGGCACAAACTCAAAAATGTACTTGTGCGCACGTTCCATGGATTCCGGCAGGATTCCCCCTTCTCCCGAACACATTGCTGTCTTTACAGCCGCACTCCCCGTTGCCAAGGAAATCTTCGCCTCCCTGGAAAGAGCACCGAAGGACATATGGGTGACATACACGGGAGTTTCCAAAACCAAAGGCACTTTAGCCTTAGGCCCAATAATGGTCTGTGTGTTAACAGGAACTTCGCGGTTGAGGGGCAGTTTGGCCATTTGTGCCCCTTTGATAAGGATATCATCCCATGAAGGAACGGGCTTTTTCGTCCGCATGGGTTCGATGATCGGTTTTCCCGTTTCCGCCATCTGATGGATATCGGCCATGTGGACTTCCAGCTCGTCTTCCAGCCTCCGATATTCATCGGGAGACCCGGATGTGTCCTCAGGAATTCCCGCAGACACATCCGGGCTCGTATCTTCCTCTACTTTTTTCCAAACGGATTTGTCCGATTCACAGACATGGCAATTCCAATCCCCGGATAGCTCCTCCCATTTTTTTCCTTCTTTGTCTTCATCAAAAATGGTGTCGCATACGGAACATTTGTAAACTGCCATTTGATCCTCTTAGAAATCCAAATCGGCCGGCTCGTAGAATTCTCTGGGATTTTTGCAGGCCGGGCACTTCGGAGGGGGTTCTGTTCCCTCGACGGTATAGCCGCACACGCTGCATTTCCACTTGATCGGCTCTTCCCTGCTGAAAACTGTGCCGTTCTGGACCATCTCCAACAACTTTTTGTATCGTTCCCTGTGATGGGCCTCGATCTTACCGATCATTTTGAACAATATAGCCGCTTCAGTGTTGCCCTCTGCTTCCGCCTCTTCGGCAAACTGGGGATACATATCCACAGTCTCGTAATTTTCGCCGCTCATGGCCGCTTCCAGGTTCTCCGCAGTGGTCCCGATGCCACCCAATAATTTAAAATGGTCTTTGGCATGATTCATTTCATTCAATGCGGTTTCCTCGAAAATTTTAGCGATGTAGTGATACCCTTCTTCTCGTGCTTTCTCGGCAAAATAGGTATACTTGTTCCTCGCCTGTGACTCCCCTGCAAAGGCAGCCTTGATGTTTTCCTCGGTTTTGCTCATTTGATTCTCCTTGATATTTTATTTTTTATTTTGTATTGCGATGCCGTGATCCCTGAATCCCTTTTTCTTTCGGCACTTCTGGCAAACGCCATTCAGGACGACTCTTTTGGTGTACACCGTGAAGTCATCCTGGATATGATCCGGGATCCCGAGGTTATCGAATTCATCGCTATAAAAATCCACGATCTTTCCGCAATGGATACAGTGAAAATGGTGATGGTTCTCCATGTCCGGATCAAAACGTCTCGGTCCGCCCTTGGTCAGGATGACATCGACCAATCCGATCTCCGCAAACGTCAACAGTGTCCTGTTCACCGTATCATAGGATATGTTGGGAAATTCTTTTTTCACGATAGTGAACATTTCATCGGCTGTGGGATGATTTTTTGCCTGGGTGAGTTCTTTATATATCGCGCAACGCTGCGGCGTGATTTTCAGATCGAATTTCTTGCAGAGCTCGATGAATGGATCGAGGCAATCGGACACGCTTTGTTTTTGCACATGACTATTAAATAGGAATTATTCCTATTTGTCAAGCACTATTTTCGTTTTTTTCCTTGTCATTGACATCATTTGATTCCTCATGATAGGTTTGTGGTGAGGGAGGAGTTATGTCACAGCACAAAAAAAAGTACAAAATTACACGACGCCGCTTTCTCAAATCTGCTGCTGTAACAATGATGGCGCCAGCCATTGTCCCATCCACTGTTTTTGGGCGATATGCCCCGAGCAACACCCTCCAGATGGGATGCATCGGTATGGGCCGGCAGGGCCAGGGCGATATGCAGGAATTGATCTACCGTGGTTTAGACGTCGGAGCACGTGTCGTGGCTGTGAGTGATGTGGACCGGCACCGCATGGAGGATGCTCAGTGGCTGGCAGAAAAGATTTATGCCACAGAGCTAGACAAGGGAAGCTACAAGGGATGTGCTGCCTACGCCGATTTCCGGGAATTGCTTGGACGAGAGGATATCGATGGCGTTTTGATTGTCACTCCTGACCACTGGCATGCGGCACACGCCATTGCCGCCGCAAACGCCAGAAAGGACATTTACCTGGAAAAACCGCTGACATATTCCATCGCTGAAGGGAGGAAACTCGTCAAAGCGGTACGCAACAACAAACGGATCCTTCAAGTAGGTTCTCAGCAGCGCTCCTCTACTTACTTCCTGATGGCCTGCGAACTGGTGCGCAATCAGCGCATCGGCAAACTGCACACGATAAAAGTCTGGCTTCCAGAGGACCAGGGCGCTGGGGATCCGCAGCCGGCTCCTGTGCCAAAAAATCTCGACTACGATTTTTGGCTTGGCCCTGCGCCTCAAGCTCCATTCACCGAGCACCGCGTGCATCCGCAGAGAAACTACAGCCGGCCGGGTTGGCTCCAGATCCAACAATATTGCCATGGCATGATCACAGGATGGGGCTCCCACATGAACGACATCGCGCAGTGGGGTAACGACACGGAGGATACAGGTCCCGTCGAGATCCAGGCCAAAGCCTCATTTCCCGATAGAGGGCTTTTTGATGTCCACACCACGTATCGTTCGGAAGCGAAATACGCCAACGGAGTCCGCCTGATCCAGGAAACAGGAGATCCGGCAGGAGTCAGGTTCGAGGGCGATAAAGGATGGATATTCGTAAAGAGAGGCGCTATCGATGCATCTGACAGGGATATTCTCCGTCAGAAAGTCGGGGGTGACGAAATCAAACTTTACCAGAGCTCCAACCACATGAGAAACTTCCTTGAATGCATGCGCAGCCGGAAGGACCCGGTGGCACCGGTCGAAGCGGGACATCGCTCGAATACCATATGCGTGATGACACACATCGCGATGAAGCTCGAGCGCAAACTGGAATGGGATCCCGATGCCGAACATTTCGTCAATGATGAGGAGGCTAACCGCTGGTTGGATTACCCTCACCGGGAACCATGGTCGGTTTGATAATATCTTGATCTCTCGAAAAATAATGCGACTTTTTTTTAAATTTCAAAAGCTCATTTGTTTCCTTTTCTGCATTTCCCCGCTTCTGAATCCTCTATTTGCTCAAGGACCTATCGAGCTTCATCAAGACGATACAGCCGGAGTCCTCCATGTGATCATCGAGGGACATGAGGCTTTCATCTATCGTTATACTCGTTGGCTCGACATCCCGCACATCTGGCCCCTGTATAGCCCTTCGGGAAAAAACATGCTGGTGCAGCAGACTGAACCCTATCCCCATCACCGCTCATTTTATGTGGCCGATACCATCAAACTGACCGGCGAAAGAGAGGTCAGCACATATTATGCCCTTCGCTCCGGTCAATCGATCGGAATGAACAGTTACGGACCGCCCTATCGCGATCACATCTGCCACGACAAGTTCACAAGTCTGGAAGCGGAAAGTAACCGAGCGGTGATCGGCATAATACTCATTTGGGAAATGGATGGTGACAAAAGGGTGTTGGAAGAACAACGGCAGATCTCAATCCATTCTCTGGGAAAGGGTGAGTATCTGATCGACATGAGATTTGAGCTGATTGCTGCCTACGGGGACGTGGAGTTCGTCAGCGACGATGTGCATTATGCCTGGCCTTTCGTCCGGATGCACCCCCGTTTCAGCGGAGAAAGCGGAGGCACTATCACAGCAGACAACAACGCCATGGGTGAAAAAGCCACCAATATGAAAACAGCGCTATGGATCGATTATTCCAACACCGTTGAAGGAGTCACAGAAGGCCTGGCAGTTTTCCAGTTTCCAGATGGGAAGGAGCATCGCTGGCTTACCCGCGAGTACGGCATTTTCGGCCCTAGACGACCGGATGAAAAGAGCGGCAAGCCTTTTATGCTCGAAAAGGGCAAGTCGATCACTCAACGTGTGGGAATACTCGTCCACAAAGGTGATGTGAAGACCGGCCGGGTCGGGAAGAGATACAAGCAGTATACCCAAGGCAAATGGAAGTGATGGATCGGCGCGAGTTTCTCGGAGTTGCATCAACCGCCACCTTGGCACTGGCGCTTATTCCTGCCGTTTTTTCTGAAGATGAATCCCGATCCGCCCTTGGCTCGAGATCTCCCAAAAAGGCCGATCGATCGAAAGTTAAGATTGACCGCATCGACCTGTTCCCGATGCGTTATCCGATGACGGGTTATTTCAAATTTTTTTCAGGACCACATGGATCGGCCGGTCGAGCCGCGGTAATCGTGAAAATCATGACCGATGACGGGACAGTGGGTTGGGGCCAATCGGTCCCGATCGCCAAATGGAGTTACGAGACCCTGGAAACAGCAACGGTTGTTATGCGTGATTACTTCGCTCCTGTCCTCATCGGGCGTGATCCGACAGATATCCAAGGAGCCCATGCCGAGATGGACCGGGCGATTGCTCCGGGTTTCACTACCGGCATGCCCATCAGCCGTGCTGGGATCGATCTGGCCTTGCATGATCTGACCGGTAAATTGTCGGGCAAATCTCTGGCGCAAATGTGGGACAAACCCAAGGGCGGCCCGATAACGCTCAGCTGGACCGTCAACGTCACAAGCCTGGATGACATCGGAAGCGTGATGGACTTGGGGAAAAAGCGCGGATACCGTCATTTCAACATCAAAGTGGCTCCAGATCCTGACTTCGATGTGGCGCTGGCAAAAGAAGTTCGGCGGTTTTTACCGAAATCATTCCTTTGGGCTGATGCCAACGGCGGCTATGATACCGAAAAAGCGTTGAAAGCCGCCCCCCGATTGGCCGATGCCGGTGTGGACGTATTGGAAGCTCCGCTCCGGCCCAACCAGATCAGCGGCTACCAGGCTTTGAAAAAACAAGGCGCTCTGCCGATCCTTATGGACGAGGGAGTGGTCTCACCAATTGACTTGGAGGAGTTCTTCAAGCTGGGCATGCTGGATGGAGTGGCCATGAAACCTGCCCGATGCGGAGGACTGGTCTCGAATAAGCGCCAGATCGAGCTCTGTCAAAGGTGCAATCTCATATGGTTAGGAAGCGGCCTGACCGACCCGGAAATATCGTTGGCAGCCACGCTGGGCCTATACGGAGCATTCGGATTGAAAAAGCCCGCAGCGCTCAACGGTCCCCAATTTCTCACCGCGGATGTATTGAAAAAACCTCTCCGTATCAAAAACGGCATAGCTTATTTGCCAGATGGACCTGGTTTGGGTATCCAAGTTAGCGAAGAAAAAGTCGTAGAGCTGATGAAACAAAGCGGGGGCCAAAAATGGAGGATATCATGAAGGCAATTTTTTGCAATTGTTTTATCGCCCTTTTTCTGTTTTTTGCGTCGGTTTCATCGGCCAACTCGCATAACGGCGCCCCTTCCCGCATAAACCCGGGCCAGGATGAGAACACAGGCGCATTCGAAGAGGAGGTTCTCATCAAATCCGCTGTTGAAGATCTGTACATAAAAGGACTTGAATCACGCAATTTTGACATGATAACCGAAATCTGTATCCCACAAACGCTCCTGATGAGCGCCGATAAGGAAGGGAAACTGCATGTCACGACATTGGAAAGATGGTCTAAACGTTTCGACCCTGAAAATCCCCCCTTCAAACATCTCGATTCATGTATCGTGAAAATCGACAGGGAGGGTTCTGCTGCGCAGGTTAAAATATCGTTCCTCGTCGATTCAGAGCAACTGGTGACCGATTTCCTTCACATGCTTAAAATCGAGGGCAAATGGCGCATTGTCAATATCATTGATTACTGAGTCCATGTTTATGAAATAGAGAAAACATCCAGATGGAGAATTAAAATGAAACCAATAGTCCTTATTATATTTATAATCGGAATGATTTTATCAGCATTTGCTTCGCAGATGACTTTTGTCGAGGATGCAGAAAAAGGCACGCTGACTGTGAGGGACGGACAGGTCGAGGTTTTAACGTATCGTTTCGGGGACCAGCTCAAGAAAGGCGTCGATCCCAAACAAACACGGTCGTGCTACATCCATCCGCTCTATTCACTGGACGGCAAGGCACTCACAGAGGATTTCCCCCAGGATCATTTGCATCACCATGGCGTGTCCTGGACGTGGCCGATCGTCAGAACCCGAGGACAGGACACCCAGACATGGCATCCCGCCAATCTGCGTCAATATTTTGTCCGCTGGCATGAGCGCGAAGCCAAAGACAACGAGGCTACGCTCAGAGTAGAAAACGCCTGGAAGCTGGATGGGCGAGAAGTTGTGGCCAGAGAAATTGTGACCTTGCACGTTCATCCTGCTGCCGATGAAGGACGGGCGATCGATGTGGAGATCAGGATAGAGGCCGTCGGAGGACCGCTCACATTGCAGGGAACGCCGGACCAAAACAAGGGCTATGGAGGTTTTTCTCTGCGCGGCGCACCCATGTTTAAAGGAGCTGGCATGACAACCGATCAGGGACCGCTAGAAAAAGATTCGACCAATATGGCATTCCGATGGGCAGACATCTCTACCCAGGAGCTCGGCGTGGCCATTTTTGTTTCGCCGGACCACCACGGATTCCCCACTACCTGGCTAATCCGCAACAGCTACGCCGGATTCATCAACGCCTCATGGCCCGGCTTGAAGCCCACCACCCTACAACCGGGAGAGAAGGTCACTCTGCGTTACAGAGTTTACATCCATCGCGGCGACGCCACCGCCGGCCATGTCCGCCAGGCCTACCATCTTTATCACTCTAGAAAACATCCCCATGTTTCAAAAGAAAGGAGATATAATGATATACCTTAAAAGCAATATTTTAAAACCTCAAAGAGTGTTGATGGGATTATTTATTCTATTATGTTTTGCTGCTTCCTATGGAAGTGCAGGCCAAGACACAGTCATCAGACAGGTCATGATAGAAACCAGGTTCATTGAAACCAGTCAATCCATGATGATGAAAATTGGGATGGCTCCCGGAGTCCACCTGGATGAAGTTTTCGTCAAACTCCCAAAAAAGAACTTGATGCAAGCCTCATCCGGCTTTTTGCCAGAGGGCTGGGATCTCAATCCTGAAGATAACCTCCTCAGGATTTTTGGCCCGAAGATTGAGGCTCCTCTTCATTTGAGGGTTGATCTAGGAGATTCAAAGCCTCCAAAAAAGGTTGATATTGAGGTCCTTCTCGAAAATCAAAGGCTTTTTTATAAAAAGTCAATCAAGGTGAACGAGCGTCCCGCTCTCCGTGTTTCAAATGTTCTCGACGATGTTTTAGCATTTCCTCCCATAGTCTCCCCTGGAGATACGATCGAATTCAAACCCCTTGATCCCAAAAAAACACCCATCGAAGGCAGCTGGACGGTGGCTGGTGAAATTGCATTGAGAGCATTGGAAAAGAATTGCTGGTCAGTAACTTTGCCGAAGATTTTGACTGAAGAGACATCTTTTCCTCTCTCCTATACCGATCCTTATGGGTTGACACTTTATGAAGTTGATTCTCTTCCTGATCTTCAGATTTTCCCTCCGCTTATAGAAAATCGTCCATTCATAACAGGAATCACAAAAATGGCATTTCCAGGAGATCCCATTTGTGTCTGTGGGATATTTCCTGATATAACCTCGCGTTATGGCCTGAATCTAAACGACCAACCCATGCTCCAGCCAGTCTCATCATCCAGCCATGTGGTGGTTTTGAATTTGCCTTATGAAATAAATCCCGGCACACAATTTATTGGAGGGAATCCCGATACAGGCTTTTATAAAGAGAACCAACTCTCATTCAATGTTGTTCAAGTCAATGGCTCTATTGACCAGAATGTCCTGATGAGAGGTCAATCCACACCTTTACACCTCTGGTTGGAGGGAACGGACGAAATCGTCCAGATCGAAATCACCAATAATACTCCCGGTATCATTTCTCTAGAAGGAGGAAATCAACAATTGATAGCCACTTCAGGTGGGGAAGAAAACAAAATCGAGAGAATGGTCAAAGGCCTAAAACGGGGAGATTTTGACATTTCCTATCAATTGGAGCTGGATTTTTGTCCATGCGAAGCTATTTCTGGTCCGAGCGACATCGCTCCGATCACACCAGATACATACATCGGGCCGAAAAAAGTCGATGATCTACTGCCGAAATGGAAAGGGACAGGAGACATCGCAGGGGTTGCAGAAGATTTACTCAATAATCATGGGAAGGAGTTCAGATGGTCGAATGAAGGGAATCCAACAGGCATAGCGACAGTCGATGATATGATGAATACCAGAATACTCTCCTGTTTTGAATTTGTGGATTATTGTGCTTGGATTGCAGGACCCCAGGAAACTCTCAGACTAGGAGGAAGCCCCAAAGTGAGCTTCAACAAAGCCTCGATTATCACGGAGGGAACCCAGCAGAAATGGGATGGAGTGACGCCGATTCCTCGAGGAAAAATAGTGTGCGGTTGGGGACAACCCCCCTACGATGATAGGGGCGCGATGCAACGCACTAGAGGGAATTATACCCATGTGGCCATATCATTGGGGAATGGCTATGTCATCAGCAATTCTTTAGGGAACAACATTTCTATTCAGCGCATAGAGGAATGCTTCCCCCCGGATGAATACACGGAGGTGCAGTTCGGGGATTACAACTGGAAAGCCCAACAGATGACCGAGGACCCAAGCAAAGTAAAGAAGAAGTAGATAAAAGCACATGGTGAAGTGGGGCTAATCCGCTGATAAATATTTCCTTGACATTTCTATAGGTTTGCTATACAAATATATATGTATAGTTTTCCTATACAAAAGAACACGCGAGGCGAACATGAATCATCTGACAAAAAACGAAGAGATTATCTTGCTTTCAATTATGAGGATCGAAGATAACGCCTACGGTGTCAGCATCAAAAATCAAATCACAGAACTCACCGGAGATGACTGGAATTATGGCCTCCTGTATGCCACATTGGATCAGTTGGTCAAAAAAGGGCTGCTTATCAAAAAGGAAGGGAAACCCATGCCTGAACGGGGAGGACGCCGAAAAATCTTTTACACCATATCCAGAGGAGGCCATCGTGCACTGGAAGAGGCGTACAAACTGAATGTCGCACTCTGGGGCGACGTAGCCGCCATCAAGCGGACAAACGGAGAATCGGCATGAAAAAAAACCCGCCTCATCCACCGAAATTTCCCGAATGGATCCTCTCAAAAATATCCTTTTGGGTAGACAAACATTCCCTACTCGATGACCTGGAACAAGAATTCTGCAAAAAACGGCTGGACCCCAGAAATAAATCTGCTGGTCTCTGGTATTGGTTTCAGGCATTTCGGACCATTCCTTCCATCCTGCTTTATGCTCTGTACAGGAATTTGGTGATGTTCAAGAATTACACGACGATCGCCCTGCGCAATATCCGCAAACACAAGATTTTTTCCTTAATCAACATCATGGGATTGGCCATCGGCATCTCATTGTGTCTTTTTGTCATAAGTTTGATCTTTTTCATGTATGGCAGCGACCGTTTCCACACAAAAAAAGACAGGATATACAGGGTCATTTCACAGACCATCACAGAACACGCCATCCATGACCGAGCGACCGCCCCGCTGCCGCTGGCGACCGAGCTGGAACAGATTCCGGGCATAGAGACGGTTGTCCGTGTCAAAAAGAATTTCGGGGGAGCGACGGTATACAAAGAAAAAGGATTCTTGATGCACGGTCTTTATGCCGAAAAAGATTTTTTTCATGTCTTCAGTTACGAGATGGAGCGGGGAGATCCGCAAACGGCGCTTGTCGAGCCCTATTCTGTTGTGCTAACTCAAGAGGTCGCGCAGAAGTTTTTCGGAGACATCGACCCCACAGGCGAAATTCTCCACATCCAGGACTTGGGGGATTTCACAGTCACTGGAGTCATGAAAAATGTTGCCAAACTCAACACCCACATGAAATTCGAAAGTTTGGCATCTCTATCGACACTGACTTCACTGGAGAACCAAAAGAAAATCTATGCCAGCCTGACTAACTGGAAAAACCTCAATGACAACTACGTATATTTTCTTCTTCGCGAAAACGCCTCACCCCAACGGATCGAGGAGCTCCTCCCAGGAATCGCGGGAAAACATTATGGAGATACGGAAGAAGAATTCAGGTACTACCTGCAGGCTCTCACCAAGATCTCACCAGGGAAAAATCTGGGAAATAATCTCTCGACTATGCCCATTCCGACCGAAGCTCCTTTGTTTCTATCGCTCATCGCCTTGGTCATCATGGTCATCGCCTGTTTCAACTACACCAATTTATCTCTGGCAAAGGCCCTTTCCCGGGCCAAAGAGGTGGGTATCCGGAAAACCATCGGAGCCAACCGATTCAAGCTCATCACTCAATTCATCGGAGAATCCATCACCTATGCCCTGTTTGCCCTTGTAGTGGCCATTTTTCTGTACAAACTCCTGCTCCCTCAATTTTTCCAATCGATTCTCCTGCATGTCGATTTGGAAAACCTCGGATTCACATTGGTCTTGTCCTTTATTCTGTTTTCCCTGTTCATCGGTTTTGTTGCAGGGATTGTTCCAGCTATACTCATATCGAAATTCAATCCCACAGAAGTCCTGAAAGATATCACCAAAACAAAGATATTTTCCAGGGTCAATCTGCGCCGGGCCCTTGTGGTTATCCAGTTCTTCATTTCTTTTATTTTCATCATCACCACGTTCGTTTTGTTCAAGCAGATTCATTTTCAAAAAAATATCGATCTTGGATTCCAAACGGAAAACATTCTGAATGTCGAACTCCAAGGAACGGACTATGATATTTTCAGACAGGAAATTGCCAATCACCCGGGAATATCAGCGGTTTCAGCCAGCGCATTCATCCCTTGCACCGGAATGGCATGGTTGGAGAGGGCCAAATGTTCGGAAAGCGCAGAATACTTTGCTATCGATTTCATGTCCATCGATCGTCATTATATTCCAAATCTAGGGCTAGAACTTGTTGCTGGTAGAAATTTTCCGGTGACCACAGATCCCAACAAAGAAAAGTTCGTCATTCTCAATGAGTTGGCCGTGGAGCGATTCGGATTTATTTCTCCTGTGGATGCGATCGGCCAAACCGTCATCTTCGATGAAAAGAACCAACTGGAAGTCATCGGCGTGGTCAATAATTTTCTTTCAAGAATTACACAGAATCAGGCTACTCCAATGGTGTTGAGGGTGGTTCCCGAGTATTTCGAGTATGCCAACTTGAAGATAAGGACAGATGATGTGGAACCAATCCTCCTATTTCTTGAAACAAAGTGGAAAGAACTTCAGCCCTATCGTCCATTTCGGTTTGCCTTCCTCGAGGACCAACTGGAAGACTATTATACAGGGACAGATAATGCGCTGCAGGGCATAAGCTTTGTCACGTTTTTAGCCGTTTTGATCGCCTTTTTCGGTCTGTTGGGTATGGTCATATATGACACCGAAGCAAGAGTTAAAGAAATCGGCATCCGGAAAGTTATGGGAGCCTCGGTATGGGATATCATCAAGGTTACATCGAAAAGCTTTATATTCCTATTGCTGTTGGCCACCACACTGGCCATTCCTGTGGCCTGGTTTGCGAATTATATGTTATTACAGAGTATCGCTAACCATATCACACTGGGATTCGGGATTTTTGCCCAGGGATTGTTGATCATGTTTGCGCTGGGTTTTCTGATTATCTTTTCTCAGACCATCAAAGCTGCCTCCGGCGATCCTGTGGATTCTTTGCGGTATGAGTAAACTTTTCAAAATTTATCTTGATAACCGCTTTTCTTTAAAAATTCTTTGTAATCGGTAATCGCTAAAATGTCCTGAACGGCTTTTTCCTTATTCTCCATACGATTGTAGTAGGCCTCGGCAATCCTGGCCCCGATGATATAGCCGAGGTGAGGCGGCTGCTCCGGATCAGCAGGTTTTCCCCACATCCAATCACCGGGATTCCGATCGTTCATCTCTACTTGGAATCGCTGCCAAAGACGCTTTTCGTTCTGAACGCAGTAATCCCAACTTTCTTTATGGGTGTGACCGCCTGCGGAGAGAAGTGTTAGAAAGTACGCAGTCCCCTCTCTTATCGATAACGCCAATAGACTCATCTTCGGGCCAAATATGGCCTGGAATTCCTCCATTCCGATTGTCAATGCCTGCTGGACATGAATCGTCTCATGCACGAGAAGAAGATGGATATTTTCAATATCCTTATCCAACTCGGACATCGAGATCATCAACCCGTATTCAGAAGGTTCTCCCAAAGAACCGGGATTAGGCCCAACAAGATAATAGACATGCATAAACATAGCATTTGGGATGATCTTTTTTAGTTCTGCAAACGCCTCTCGTATCTTTTTCTCCTGCCGAGCCAGTTGTTTTGGCAAATCAATAAGCGAATCATACGCTTCTTTTCGTTCTTTAATTGCCTCGATAAAGTCTTCGACTTTGACTCCCTTTTCCCTGATAAACTCTTTCAATCCTGGGGAAGCTTTATCCATATATTCTGTTTGAATAACTTCTGCCCAATCACCTTTTGCCTTGAGTTTATCCATCGCTCGCAGAAAATTTTTGACATCGTCATCAATCAGCCGAATTTCAGCGGGATCGTCAGTCAGTTCTAAATCCAGCTGCGTTTGTAAGTAGGGCCCAAAAAATGCAACGGCCATGATCAACGCAACCGAAATTCTGAAACACTTTTTCATTTTTACCTCCTTTGCTGAGTTCCCAATCTTTATACAATTTTTTGTATTATATCCGGATATTCTTCATTTATTATGCAGCGGACAAGAGACATCTTAACCATCCAGTCGGGATTATTCATCCCTAATAAATGCAATAGTGAATTTTGTCTGTCAAGCTAAAAATTCCTAAAGAAGATATCTTTTTATGTTCAAATGATCATGAAAGAGAAGAATATTAATTCTCTCGAACAAGGAGGATTTCCGTTGACAAAGATGAAAGGATTTACAAGCTCGACGTTGCCGATCAATTTAAACTTCTACAAAAATATAAAGCTTTCTTGATAACTCGGCCATTTTTTAAATGTAACCTTTCTCCGCTGTTTTTAATATAAAAGAGTAAGATGAGTGCTCAAAAACGCACAATTAGATTTTATGCCAGGAGGAAATCGTGATCAAAAGTTACATAAAATCAGCGCTGCGGAGTTTGAGGAAACGCAAAGCTTTTTCTCTTATCAACTTATCGGGTCTCGCTATCGGGATAACAGCCTGTATGCTGATAGGCCTCTGGGTACGGCATGAACTTTCCTATGATCGTTTTCTTGAAAACAATGAGCGTGTGTTTCGTGTGGCCCTCCGTTTCGATCTTCCTGACGTACATACCACTATACCTAACACACCAGCCCCTTTTGCCAAAACACTCAGGGATACCTACCCTGAGGTCAGGAATGCTGTGCGTGTTTTGGGCCCGAGGGCCGTGGCTGTAAACCATGAAACGAACAGTTACCTTGAGCTACAATTCCTCTGGGCCGATTCAGGCTTTTTCAGCATGTTTCCCTATCCATCGATTGAGGGGGATGTATCCCTTGCCGAACCTGATTCACTCGTGATAACTCAGTCCATGGGAGAGAAATATTTCTCCGGTAAGAATCCTGTTGGCCTGACCATTCAGGCTGGAGAAAAGCTGTACCGGATCACCGGTGTCATTGCGGATGTTCCGGACAATACACATCTTCCCTTCGATTTTGTGGCATCACTAGTCGGAATGCGGCAGGGCGAAGAGATATCCTGGAGCTATAACAATGTCACAACCTATGTCGAAGTCAAGGACAGAGGGCAAGCGAAATCTCTCGAGACGAAACTCCCTCAGCTCGTCCAGGATAAAATAGCTCCCGGGTATGAAAGGGCCCTCGGAAAAAAACTCGGGCCCGAAGAGCAGGCTTTTTATCTTCAGCCGATCGCTGGCGTTCATCTCGGCCAGGGCCTCCCGGTCAAAATAGGCAGCCGGGGCAGCCTGAATTACGTAAAGCTTTTTTCCCTCCTGGCATTCTTCATCCTTTTGCTGGCCTGCATCAATTTCATCAATCTGACTACGGCCCGCGCTGCGGAACGGGCCCGTGAAGTCGGGCTGCGCAAAACCATCGGAGCCAGCCGCCGTCAGCTCGTGTTCCAGTTCATGGGAGAGTCGGTCATGATGAGCCTGACAGCCATGCCTTTGGCCATCGGGACTGTTCTTCTCATTCTTCCCGCCTTCAACCAACTGTCCGGAAAAAAGCTCCGCATACTTTTCAGCAGTTCCGATCTACTGGTCTGGTTAGGCCTGGCTGTTCTAGTCGGATTATTATCCGGAGTCTATCCATCTCTTGTGCTCAGCCGGTTCGAGCCATCTCGGGTGGTGAAAAGAATGACCGCGAGTTTCGGGAGCGGTTTGCTTCGCAAAGGGCTTGTCGTTTTTCAATTCGTCATATCCATTTCTTTGATCGCAGGGACTTTAGTTGTCCAGCGGCAACTGGATTACATGCAGTCGAAGAGCCTTGGATTCCAGAAAGAACATATTTTGGTGATAAAAAAAGCGAATGTATTGAAGGAGCAGCAGGGAGCATTCAAGCAGGAGATCCTAAGGGAATCAGATATCCTATCGGCGTCCGGATCCTATTCGCTGCCTGGCTCCTTTTTTGTTTCCTCCTTGTATCGGCCCTTTGGATCAACCGCTGATATGGACCGCCAGTTGAACTACACGTGGGTGGACGAGGACTTCGTCGAAACGCTCGGGATTGAAATTCTCGAAGGAAGAGATTTTTCGTCAGAATATACGACCGATGAATACGCTGTCCTGCTCAACCAAAAGGCCGTCGATGCCTTTGGATGGGATGACCCTGTCGGAAAACGCCTAGCACAGGGATCCGGCCAGAACGTCTGGACCGTTGTGGGCGTGATGAAAGATTTTCATTTCAAGTCCCTTCACCAGGAAATAAGGCCACTCGCTCTCTTCTTCAGGCCCAATCAGCAATTCGTGAGCGTACAGATCCAGTCGGAAAATATCCCTCAGGTTCTGGCCATCCTGAAGGGAACGTGGAAAGAATTTGCTCCGAGTATGCCTTTCACTTATTCCTTCCTGGATGAAGATTTCGATGCCCTCTACCGCTCCGAGGTTCGATTGAAGCAGTTGTTCTATGCGTTTACTTTTGTCGCTATCTTCATCGCCTGTCTTGGCTTGCTTGGACTGGCTGCCTTCACGGCAGAGAGGCGAACGAAGGAGATCGGCATCCGGAAAGTACTTGGCGCTCCTATGACCGGCATCGTCATACTGCTCGTCAAAGATTTCCTGAAATGGATCGGAATCGCTTCCGCTGTCGCGCTCCCCTGTGCCTATTTCCTGATGCAGGGATGGCTGCAGAATTTTGCCTATCGTGTAAGCATCGGCATCGACATATTTGTTATCGCCGGAACGCTAACGATCCTGATAGCCATAGCAACCGTGAGCTTCCACTCCGTCAGGACTGCTCTTATCGATCCCATCAAGAACTTACACGACGAATAGGGCTAGATAAGCCTTTCCGGCTGTCGATCCAAATGGCAAACAGTCTGCTCTTACGGACAGCTACTCCAACTCTACTTTTGTCAGCTTTCCTAGGTTGACGAAGTAGTCGAAAAATTCATCAGCGTAGGTTCCGCCGAAGATCGGGTAGTCGATCAAGTAGGGAATGGGAATCCTGAAATTCTGATCTTTAAGAGGAAGGACTCCAGGCTGACCCCATATCGAATGCAGGTGGAAATTCTCGTCACCGTTTAACATGATACTCACGATCTGGTTCTCAGGGATCCCGAGACGAGTTAGTCTCATGCCGGCTGTCTCTCGGCTCGGACTGTCAACACGGTAGCGTCCCGCTTTCATCATGTGAAGCTGGCCTCCGTATACAACGAGCCGATTATTGGGGTGCTTCCGCCACGTCCGAGCGATAGCACCTGCCATGGTTGCATTTCGGGTATCCTCCAGATAGGACCGCCTCAGCAATATCTCGTACAATGGTTCATCGACAGCCAAAACCTCCCTCATTTGATGGCGGTTCTCAAAAGACCAGCGCAGCAAGCTCTGTAGCTGAAGAACCTGCCTTCCTGAGAATATGGCCTTCAGGGCAGACTCGCTCCCTTCCTGCATGTAGGTATCGATTTCCTGTTGGATGTCATTTGGAAGCTCAAGCAGAAGGCTTGTGGATCTTTCTTCCATTTCTTCCAGTAGCTTACAAAGGTATAATGGAGGCTCGTTGTAGAGATGATCTTCACCGACGAGCAGAACTCTCTTGTCTTGAAGCGCTTTCGCGAGTTCTTTCATCGTGATCTGATTCACCGTGAGATCTTGTGGTGAAAGCACAGATTCGGGTGGTTGGCTGATGCCTGGAGCGGGTGCCGCCAATTCTCGAAGCGTTTTTACCATTGCCCGTTCTCCCGGATCAAAAGAAAACAATCCCTCAGTCGAAGCTAGGGGGGTGGTCGTATAGCTCCCTTTCAGCAGCATCGCGTAATCCTCCGGCGCATCTGCAGGTCGGACTAAGTATTCGATCTCCTCGAGCAGGTGGGAGAAGGAGTCGAAGCGCGCCTTACAGCTGCCATTAGCGGCGCTGAAAGTTAGCTCGTAAAAGGAATCAGAGAGTCTCGCCATTTCGACAAATTCAAGATCGCCCATGGAGTTGGAATAGCTCAGGGCACCGGCCAGCGCATCGATCGAAGAGCTTTTTTGTAATGCGGCTTGAGGCGGTTCCCAAATCCCAGCCAGAATGCTTCTCCCCCGCACTGAAGCCAGGGTTTTAGCAAGGTTTCCTCCGTAGGACACCTCTAGGTAGCGATCGGCTACACTTTTGTTTTCGATGAAGAGCTTGTTTTCTGTCGTGACGACACGCATTTGGGTGCCGATCTCAATCATGATCTGATTACCATTACCCAGACGATAGCGAAGCGAGCGCATCCCTGGATCCGATCCGGGAAACTCGACAACTGTGGAAAAGTTGACCTCGAAAGGTGAAAGGCGACGGTACGCCTCGTGAGATTTCTCGAGGAGTTCCTCGATCGTCAGGTCTACCTGCTCAGAACAGCTAAAAGCCGTCATGAAAAGCGCAAGCCCAATCAGACAGAGGGTAATGATCGAAAATCCACGCCTGGTGACACTTATTCGAGGAGTATGTATATGATAACTCATAAACTATCGACCTCCAGTTTTATTATCCGCCCATTTTATTCAAAATAAGTGTCAATTATCAATTAAAGTATCTATGGTGGATAGGACCATGCTTGTCTGTTAATAAAATCGGTTGGCTTTTCAGGATGCAAGCTTGGCCTTTATCAGAGCGATCATCACGGCATAACGGAAGCGATAGAGGGAATAGGTCGCTCCGGTGACAGCATCCACTTTTAATATGTTCTGTTTCTCGATGAGCTGTGACTCCAATTTTGGATAGGCTTTGGCAGGAGTCGTTCCAGTCACGCTCATCTCCCGGCAATATTCTTCATCTTCTTGTTTGCCTATGCCATCTTTTTTGATCTCGTTATAATCGACCGATACTATCTTTTCATCCGTAATCTCAATTTTTACGACATGTTTGTAATCGTAGGCATCAAAAGGAGATTCCCCGGTGTAAACTCCATCTTTGCAGCCCTGAGCACTTATAGGCAAATCATGGCTTTTTATGAGATGGCTAAAGGTCTGATCTACCCTAGAAATGGGAGATGTCTCCATAATAAAATGAAGACTCACCAGACTGGCTTTAAAATATTTGTCATCCGGTTTAAATTGCTTGACGACATCTAGATCATCCTGCACTTTCTGGCATGAAGGATGAATAAAAACGAGAAATAACAACAAAACAAATATTATTCTGTTCATCGCAAACACAAAATCATAAAAGCATTCAATACGGGTATAACATATTCCAGATGAAAATAGAATCACGCCAAATCGGCATGTAAGGATTGAGCAGGATTGATAGGACTAAAATTTTACGGGTACTTCTGTTCCCTCATACAGATTCTTTAAATCAGTCCTTAGCAGCTCTTTTTGATCCGGCGGGATCTCAGGATGGTCTAGGCAGAGCTCGATCGTTTTTTTCGCAATGGATGGATTGAGTTTTTTTGCGATTCCCGCAAAGTTCTGCAGCATCACAGAAGAAGAACTTGGATTCACTTCATCAAGAAGTTCTGTGGCCAGCTTGTGGGCTTCCTCCCTCTCATTGCTCTCTATCATGTGTTGAAGAAGAGCCAGTTTGTAAGTCGGGCTAATGGAGGCCTGTGGAAATTTCGACTTGAGATCCATAAAACGCTTTAAGGCCACATCAAATTGATCATGCCTGACCTCGTTTTCGATCAATTTGATAAAAAAGGTAGCCGCCTCTTCCCCGTTTCCCATCTCGATACCCACATCCCACAATGCATCCACCACATCTTTGCGCATCGGATTCTTTTTCGCTTCTTCCAGCAAAATATCATAAGCCTCATCTATTCTTCCCATATTCTTTTTGTGCATGGCAGTGATAACGACATCGACGGCTCCTTCTCCGTTTTGGATTTTGGCCTCGATTTTGGGGTGGATATACTTCTCTTCTATCTTGAGATACTTTAAACCAACGGCCACAAGCACGCCGAAAACAAATCCCCAGACATGCGCCCAATGAGCTACGCCACCTCCACCGCTGCCCTCTGCCTGGATGGAGTCGATAACATTGGCATTGAAAAATTCAAGCAGTACCCAGATCGGAAGCATCACAAAAGCCGGAGCTTCGAAAGTCCCACGGAAGAAAAAACCGATCCAGTAGAAAAAATTGATTTTTGTTTTGTAAAAATTGACGAGGAAGGCTCCCATGACACCGGCTATAGCCCCAGAGGCGCCGATTAAAGGACCGGTAAAGTTGGGATAGTGGGACGCGTACATCAGGGCGGAAAGTGCACCTATCGTCAAGTAAAAGGCAGCATATATCGGTCTACCCCACAGGTCTTCGATGAAGGGACCTGTTATATAAAGGAGAAGTAGATTTCCGAAAAGATGCAACCAGCCACCATGAATAAACATGTATGTCAAAAGGGCAAGGAGGGACCGATCTGCTGGAATGTAGCCCCATTTTCTGTAGGGCACATCATCCAAGGAGCTGAGTAGCACCGTTCCCAATCGATCCAATTCTTCCTGCTCGGCAGCAACAGTATATCTGTCAGGACGCGGAACCATTTGACGGTAGGCAGCAAGCATGGCTTCGAGCCTCTCTTCGTTGCCTCCGCTGAACATTAGCTCCCTTATCTCAGGATTCAGTTCAAGATAGGGGTGGTTGAAGTAATACCTAACGAGCTCTTCAGCTGAGTTCCCTAATTGATTTTCTTTTGCGCCTACATCCATGGACAGGAATATGTGCACGACAAGACAAACAGCCATTATTCCGAATGTGATCCATGGCAGACGGCGTACTTCATTGCTTTCATGGCCGACCGGAATGATTATAAACATGGCAACCCTCTTTATTCACTTAATAGCTAAAAATTAGCAGGATCGCTAAAAAGGAATCAATCGCCTTTAGGGATGAATCCAGGGGTTATTTTTTTGGTCGTTGATAATAAATCGAACAAAACCTAGAATTAAACACAGAATATCTATGAAATATGATGTGATAATCATCGGAGCAGGCTTCGGAGGCCTGAGCTGCGCCTCTCTCCTCGCAAAAAAAGGAAAAAAGGTCCTTCTGCTGGAAAAATCTCTTCATTCAGGAGGAACCAGCTCGGTATTTTCACGAAAAGGGTATCTTTTCCCGATGGGGCCTCTGGGTTTCAGTCAACCCCAAAGAATTCTGAACTTCATGGAGGAAATCGGCATTTCCCAAAAACCGACCTTCAAACGAACTCATTATCAACTGAAAAGCCCGGCCTTGGAATGTATCTACTCTGTTCCCTTTGAGGAACTCCGGGAAAAGCTGCGGCATATCTATCCAAAAGAGTCCAGGATAGATGATTTTTTCGACAAACTGCGATCCACAATGTCCAAAATCAAGGATCTCGACAAATGGCACATGGATAATAAAAAAATGAACTCCATCGCCCAATATGCCCATACTCCAGGGAATGAGATCCTTGATAGTTATTTTTCCGATGTCACGCTAAAAAATTTTCTAGGCTCGATGGGAACACATCCTTCCCGGATGTCGCTGTTGAATCTTTCTGTCATGTGGCATCTTATGGCAGAGATCGGCATATGGTTTCCATCCTGCGGCATTCATGGCCTCATCCAATCGATTGAAAGCAGTTTCCTTGCTTTTGGAGGCGAACTCCGCCTTGGCCAGGCTGTTCAAGAGATTTTGCTAAAGGGGGGAAAAGCTGCAGGTGTCAAGACAGCAGATGGGGATGTTTTGGAATCGAACTGGGTCGTTTCTAACGCCGACACAAAAAAAACATTTCTTGAACTCATCGATGAGAAGAATGTATCGTCATCCTACTTAAAGAATATCCGGAACGCCCCCTATTCAGAATCTGAGTTGTGTGTGTATCTCGGGCTCGATCCCAGCAAAGTGGACTGGAAGGCCATGAAGACTAGGCATCTTTTCTACCGCCATAAATTAGATCTCAGAAAGCGGTTTGGGCTCACGGACTTTGCAAACCGCGAGATAGCGATCACTCTTTGGTCGGATAACTTGGAGAATTTGGCTCCACCCCAAAAAAAATCTCTGGTACTTCGAGTCGGTTTTCCTTTTGGTCATTTTTCTGATTTCTGGGTGGGGGAGAAAAAAAGGAAACCGGAATACCAGGAATACAAGAAACACCTGGCAAAAGCAGTTGTGCAGACAGCAGAAAAGATCTTGCCGGGTTTGGGTTCCTCGATCGAAGTTATTGAAGCTGCCACACCCTTGACATATAAAGATTGGGGTAACAGGTATCAAGGATCCATAGCGGGATGGGCATGGGGTGTTAAAAACAAAAGCACAACTGGCAGTAGACTGTTGATCCAGACGCCCATACCCAATCTTCTGATGGCCGGAATTTATGCCGCTTCGGAGTTATTTCTCGGGGGAGTTCCCACAGCCGTCCACACAGGATACACAGCCGCCAAATTCATTTGCAGAAAAAAAGGGACAGCCCCCTTTTAAAGAGGGCTGTCCCGGGATGAAAGGAGGTTAGTTGTCTTTGGAGCGGATGCTATCCAATAAGCTGCACTTATCAACCAGCTGGATAAATTCAGCTCTGTAGCCGAAAAAATCCTTGCCTTTACCATCACGAGCGAGTTCCAAAACGCTTTTGTAGTTGGCATTTCCCTTGAACTCGGAATCCCTAAGCAGCATTCCGAAAGCTGCCACAGCTGCTGAAAACTTGAAGTTGTCGGAAGTCTTGGTAAGGACAATATTTTTGTCCAGTAAAGGATGCACGATCAGTTTGCTCTTTTTGCCATCCGGCTTTTTGTACCGCAGCTTGAGCGTAAGAATTTCCTTGTTTTTGAAAGCTTTGGGGCTGATCTCGTTATCCTGGTATTTGAGTTCATCCACACCCGGAACTTCTTCCTCTGAGCCAAAAGGGATGATCTCGTAAAGAGCTGTCACGGTGTGACCTGCGCCCAGTTCTCCCGCATCCTTTGTGTCGTCGGCAAAATCTTCTTTTCTGAGCATACGGTTTTCATAACCGATCAGCCGGTAGGCTTTAACCTTGGCCGGATTGAACTCCAGCTGAAGCTTAACATCCTTGGCAATGGTAAACAGGGTCCCTCGCATATCGTTGACAAAGACTTTTTTGGCTTCCATCAAATTGTCGATATAGAAATAGTTCCCGTTCCCTTTGTCCGCCAGTTGTTCCATACGCCCATCCTTGTAGTTACCCATGCCAAAGCCGAGAATCGTGAGGAATATCCCCTTTTTTCGATAATCCTCGATCATGCGCACCAACTCGGATGTGCTGGAAACACCCACGTTGAAATCACCATCTGTGGCCAGGATGATGCGGTTGTTTCCTTCTGGGATGAAATTCTCTTGCGCCACTTTGTAAGCCAGTTTGATTCCCGCTCCGCCTGCGGTCGATCCGCCTGCACTCAAGCGCTCGATCGCTGAAGCGATCGTCTCTTTTTTTGAGGCGGCTGTAGATGGCAGAACCAACCCGGCAGCTCCGGCATAGACCACGATGGAAACGCGGTCCTTGGGTCCCAGTTCATTGACCAGCAATCTGAATGCCTTTTGCAAGAGAGGGAGTTTGTTTGGCTGACCCATCGAGCCAGAAACATCCAGCAGGAACACCAGGTTACTCTCAGGAAGTTTTTTGGTTTCCAGAGATTTTCCCTGAAGCCCGATGTGAATCAGCCTGTGGGATATATTCCATGGGCATGCGGAAATTTCAGTGGTGATGGAAAAAGGATGATCTGTTTGGGGTTGGGGGTAATCATAGGAAAAGTAGTTGATCATCTCTTCGATCCGAACCGCATCCTTATAAGGAAATTGGTTGCCATTGATGAATCTCCGGACATTGGAGTAAGAAGCGGTGTCCACATCGATGGAAAATGTGGAAAGGGGGTTTTGCAGAGCCAATAGAAATCGATTCTCGTAGATCCTACTGTACTCCTCGGTGTTCCATTCCGGTCGCTGCTGGTAGGGTGCCTCTTTGCGCACGCCTCCATAAACGACTCCTTGCACACCAGGCGCCATGGTCCGCATCATTTTGTCAGCCATCTTTTCCTCGGCAACCTCTAGCTCTGTTAGCTTGGCCGGAGAAACTAGGTTTCCTTCAAATTGAAGCGAGAAATTGACCACTGCCCTTTTGCTGCTTCGGATGTTCACCCCAGTCTGTTTGACTGTTTTGAAACCGGGCACCATGACCCACACTTCGTAAATCCCGACTGGGAGATTTTCGAATGTGTACTTCCCGTTCTTATCGGTCTTGGTCCGGTGAATGACCTGCGTAGCGGTGTTTTTGGCGATAACCTCGACACCAGGGACGGCCACGCCTTTTGTGTCCAAAACCACTCCTTCCAGGGATGCAACATTTTTTGCCACACTGATCCCTAGGAAAAGGGTCAGTCCCAAAACAATCCCGACTGCCATTGTTCCTAACCTTGTTTTTTTCATTTTTTCCTCCTGTTTGAAATTTTTTTCCTCAACTTCCATCATGGTCTCCAATCCTATATACAATCTAACCCCAAAAAAATTTCTTTTTTTTAATTGGGGACGAAGTACGGATACGTTTTCACGTATTTCTACAAAATGTGAAATGGCCCTTTTTTTCCTTCCCCTAAAGAAATTGGTGAAAACATATCCTGTCCCCGAATTACGGGAATTGCGCGTTGACCGGGGAGGCTTCATCTGGTATATGATATAGTCTAAAAAATCCCTTTTCTGGGAGACGGACCATGGCGCATTTAATCATCGGGGCCATATTGACGGCTGTCTTTATCTCTCTCATTCTTCATGCCCGCAAGAAGCACCTGCGAATTACCTGGTGGCAATGGATGTTGACAGTACTGGGACTGCTGTATGCGGGTTTTGTCCTCGAGGTAATCGTTAGCTTCCTGGAAGAGGGGGCAGAAAGAGCGGCCCTGGTCATGGGGCTTTTTCTCGGTTTCATCGCCATCGTATGGGCCGTGCTGCTCGGCCGATTTGTCTTCGCACACAAAACCAAATCATGATTCCCCCCAACTATTCTTTAGTCTTAAAATATGGAGAAACCATATGTCTAATCCATCCTTCAACCGACGCGACTTTTTAAAACTCATAGGAATCGGCGCCTCTACACTGGGCCTCGGGATTGTAGGGCCCAAACCGATTGTCAAAACAAGGCATGGGACGCTGGTCGAATCCCCGGGTGAATATGGTGACTTCCTCGTGGAAAAACTCAAAGCGCAAAATTTTCCGTACGAATACGATAAAGATAGAATCAAACGAATGAGTGAAAAATCCACAACCTTCAGCCGGAACGTTTGGGATCCGAACCGACAGAATCGTCCCGGAAAGAAGGAAAACCTCACGTATATCAATCTTGTGGAAGGGGAAGGAAAAGTTCCCAACCAAACGCGACTCGACTATGCTCTGATGACAGCAGCCTGGCATGGAGCACGATCGGGCGGTGGACTCTCCTACCGATGGAGGGCTCAATCCGGCGTCAGAAGAGAAGGGATGGACAAGCTCGGCCCCTGGAATCCTTCTGACCTAGACATGAACTGGGAGGAGGTATCTTTCGCCGTTAAACATGCCTCGCTGTTTTTTGGTGCATCTCAAGCAGGTATTGCCATATTGAATCCCCTTTGGCTTTACTCCGACAGTTTCTCTCCCACACGGAAGGATCGGGCGCGCGCCATCCCTGTGTTATCCGAGGGAGAGCGGTTCGAGCGGACAGATGAGTCTCTTTACATCCCCTGCTCGATGAACAGGGTTGTTGCTCTGGCCTTCGAGGAAAATTATCATGGTATCGCCAATTCTCCTGGAAGATTGGCATCGGCCGCAGTAGGCGACGGATACTCCCGGATGGCATTCACGGCTTGCACCCTTGCCGAATTCATCAGAGCGCTCGGCTACCGGGCCATCCCAGCGGGAAACGGCACAGGCCTCAGTATCCCGATGGCCATAGATGCGGGCTTGGGGGAATTGGGACGTTTGGGCTTGCTGATGACACCAAAATATGGCCCCCGCATCCGCCTGGCCAAAGTTATTACGGATATGCCTCTCGTTCCCGATTCTCCCATCAAATTCGGCGTAACCGAATTCTGCAAAGCGTGCATGTTGTGTGCCGAACACTGCCCGGGCGCAGCCATAACCGAAGGTCCTCAAACATGGGAAGGGAAATCTCCATCGAACAATCCCGGTGCGTTCAAATGGTACGTTGAATCCGAAAAGTGTTACGATTTCAATGGCTTCAGCTGTTCCAACTGCAAGCGGGTGTGCCCGTTTACCAAACCCAACAACTCCTGGCTGCACCAGATGATCCGCAAGATCATCGAAACTAAAATCTCGCCTCTGAACAAACTGATGGTTCGCCTCGACCAGGCCAGCGGGTACGGGCATCAACTTCAAGATACGGAATTCTGGAAAATGGATGGACACAAAACCATCACCGCCCGGGAATCCATGTGAGGAAAATAACTTCTGCCCAAAAATGGGACCGCATCCTAGCTGTTCTCGCCTTGATTTTTCTGGTTTGCGTCTGGTTGGCCGGGACATTCAGAGCCCAGGCGGATCTGCATCCGTTTCTCAAAAAGGCCTTGCCCGAAGCGGCCCATTTCACGCCCAGCCCCGGTGGTAACTACGCCGCGTGGAAAGGTTCCGACAAGGAGGAATTGATCGGATACGTTGCTGTGGATTCAAGCCACGGTTACGGAGGAGACCTGCATTTGGCTGTGGCTCTGGCCCTCGATGGATCGGTAAAAGGCATAGCGGTGGTGGACCACAAAGAAACCGCAGCTTTTTTTGGCTTTGTTTTAAGACGGGGAGTGCTCGACGACCTGACGGGGAAAAAATTTTCCGATCCGTTTATTCTCGATCAGGATGTGGACAGCGTAACCGGGGCGACCTACAGCACCCAAGCGCTGGTGGACGCAACCCGGAAGGCAAGTCGCAGGATAGCCTCCAGAAACCTGGACTATTCTGTTTCTCCTGAATCCGCCCCGAAAATCCGATTCGGAATCCCAGAAGCCGTTCTAGTCGGACTTTTTCTGTTTGGAATTATCGGACGACTCCGCTGTCTTCGTTTTAAACACAAAAAAACAGCTCGCTGGATTTCGATGCTGACAGGACTTTTTATCCTGGGATTTGTTTTCAACAAACCGCTCACCCTGGTCCTGGTCAATAAGGCACTCCTGGGATTTTGGCCCCAATGGCAGCTTCACCTCTATTCTTACGTTCTGCTGGCTGGAATTCTGTTCATCACCTTGGTGGACAACAAAAATCCTTACTGCGAATGGTTCTGCCCTTTCGGATCCGCCCAGGAATGCCTGGCGGTTATTGGGGGAGGCAAGAAGCGGCCACCAAAAAATGTCCACACCGTTCTGCGCTGGTTCCAGAGGGTATTAGCCCTTGGCGCGATCTCGATAGCCCTCTTCTACCGTAATCCGAGCATCTCCAGCTATGAGGTTTTCGGCGCCTTTTTCCACCTGATCGGGACCAACTTTCATTTTGTGCTGCTGGGGATTGTACTCGTTGCAGCTCTTTTCATCCGCAGGCCTTGGTGCAGCTACCTCTGTCCATTGAGACCAGTCACAGATTTCATTCGGCTCGTGCGGAATTGGATACGCAATATCTGGACATGAAAAAGACTCATTGAGTCTTTCCTCTATTTCATATATAGAATTAGAGATAGGATTTTTTCGTTATGTTGTTATCTGTCGTCATTCTTTACCTTCTCATAACCGTCGGCATCAGTTTTTACCTCAGCAAGAGGGTCAAATCTACCACAGATTTCCTGATAGCTGGAAGAAAGCTGGGATTGCTCCTGACGACGGCCACCTTGGCTGCCATCCAGTTGGGCGCAGGCGTGATCTTAGGGGGAGCTGAACTGGGGGCACAAAGCGGTATTTGGCCCGGAATGTGGTATGGCATAGGGTGCGGTGGCGGCTTGATCTTGGCCGGGCTCCTCGTGGCGGCCAAATTGAGAAGGCGAGGCGGTTATGTGCCGCTGGATTTTTTTGCCGCCCGTTACGGAGAAAAAAAATGGGTTCGCTTCTGGGGATGGCTCTCCAATATCCCGAGCCTCCTTGGCATTTTTGTGGCACAAGTCATGGCAGCAGGAACCATTTTTTCCCTATTCGGGATCGATTACAAAATCGGGATCATCATCAGCGGTGTGGTGATCATGCTCTACAGCGTCCTGGGGGGAATGATCAGCGTTGCTGTTGTGAATTTTGTGCAACTGGGCATAATCGTCCTGGGTATTCCCCTCGTGGCCGTCATGTCTCTGAACCAGTCGGGTAGCACATTTTCCGATACTGCCGCCCGCACACTTTCCACTCCGTTTATTCCTTCGAGCATGCTTTCCCAAGCCGTGTTTATCATCGTCCCATTCCTGCTGGCCATTTCCGTTTCTTACGATGCCTTTATGAGATACCAATCTGCAAAATCCGAGCGAGTGGCAAAATGGGGATGCATCCTGGGAGGGATAATTGTTATTCTTATCAGTTTTTGTGTAGGGCTTGTGGGAGCATCCGGCAAAGCCATTTATCCCACTCTTGAAAATGCCGAAATCCTGCCCAAAATGATTCAGACGACTCTTCCGCCCGTCCTCGCAGGATTCGTCGTGTCTGCACTTCTCGCTGCAGCAATGTCGACGGGCAATTGTCTGCTTATCTCTCTAGCGGGATGTTTTTCGAGAGATCTGTACAACAAAGTGCTGAATCCCTCAGCAAAGCTTGATGAATTAAAATATTCCAAAACAATATCAAGAATAGTTGTCGTGGGGACGCTTTTCGTCGGGGTAGCCATAGCCTTTTACGCTAAGGGAATTTTGTATACGATTATCATTTTTAATTATCCTTACATGGCAAGCTTGCTAGTGCCTCTTCTCGGAGGCGTCCTCTGGAAGGGAGCCACAACCAAAGGGGCCATCGCGGCCCTGTTTGCGGGGGGAGCCATAGGCGTGGCTTCCTTTGTTGCCGGAATACCCGGACCTTTGCAGGGTCTGTTTAATATCGATTTAGGCCTGCTCGCAGCTTATGCTGTTTCCACCATCGTTTTTGTGTCGGTTAGCCTGTTGACTCCAGATCAGGGTTATCGCTCTACCCCAAAAAACTATTCTGTTTGAAACGTCTGGTACAATAGACATAGATTAAGATTCTAAGGAAAGAGAGCTAAAGTGAAAGAGAAAGATAATCCATGCCATTGCCTGGAATGGCCCTATCCCCTCCTGGATGACCAAGTCCAAAAAATATCAACCGATGTCCTGATCCTGGGAGGAGGAATCGCAGGCTGTTGGGCTGCCATAGCCGCTGCTCAAAAAGGTGTTCGGGTGGCGCTCGTGGAAAAGGGAGCTATAATCCGAAGCGGGGCTGGCGGTTCAGGATGTGACCATTGGGAATCGGCCGCCACAAATCCCTGCTCACGCATCACGCCTGAGGAACTCACTCAAGCCATGATCCAAGCCCACCATCGTTACAACAACGGCATTTCGCATTATATCGAATGTCGGGAGGGTTATGACCGCCTTTTGGACCTGGAGAAATTCGGAGGAAAAATCCGGGACACAGAGGACAAATTCCAAGGGGCCGAATTCCGGGATGAAAAAACGAAATTTTTATTCGCCTATGATTATGAAAATAAATTCACCCTGCGTGTCTGGGGAACGACATTCAAACCGGCCCTTGCCAGAGAATGTCGGCGTTTGGGAGTCGATGTATTCGACAGAACCATGGCCACTTCCCTTTTAACGGAAGGAAATCAACAAGGGGCAAGAGTTGTGGGAGCAACCGGTATAAACGGCCGCACAGGTGAATTTATCACCTTCATGGCAAAGGCCACGGTCCTCTGCATGTCCCGCCCCACACGGATCTGGCTGTTCTCTCCGGGATTGCCGGGAATATCCGAGTTCCGGCCGCCCCAGTGCACAGGCGATGGCCATGCCATGGGCTGGAAGGCGGGGGTGGAATTTGCGATGATGGAAAAATCGGTGAAAGGCGAATGGTCGGGCGACCGCAGTTTTCCTCCTTATGGGGTAGGAAACACCCACAACACATGGTATGCCTGCAACATGGTCGATGCCGATGGCAGAGAGATTCCCTGGGTTGATAGAGACAGACGGGTCCTCACGGATATTTCCCAGCGGCACCGACCTGCCCCTGGGCAAAAACTTTTTTTAAAGGGTGGAGGCGAACCGGACGTTCCTTCCTATGAATTCCAAGGACCGGATATTCTCCCCACAGAAGAGCTTTTGGCAGAGGGCTTCAAATTGCCTTTTTATGCGGATTTGGCCGGCATGCCGGAACAGGAAAGAAAGGCCATTTGGGGCTTGATGGTCGGGGAGGAAGGAAAAACAAAAATCCCCATATTGAAGGCCTACACCGAAGTCGGTTTCGATCCTGAAAAACACCTGATACAGAGCTACGGCGAAGGATGGCAATCAGGCGGATTTCTTCCCCAGGAACGGCAGCTTTTTGGCCTACCTGGGGGGATGGTGAATGACTGGAACCTGCAGACAAACCTGGAGGGGCTTTACGCAGCCGGAGACCAGCTTTTTGCTGCGAATTGTCACGGGCATGCCGCCGCCACCGGACACTACGCCGGCCGACACGCCGCCAATTACGCAAGGGTGGCGGCCCTATCAACAATCGACAACAAGCAGGTAGAAAAGGAGCGGATAAGGGTTTATGCACCGCTAAAAAAAGACGGCGGGATCGGATGGCAAGAACTGAACATGCGCATAACACGACTCATGCAGCATTATTGCGGCGAGATAAAAAGCGAAGAACTTCTGACAACCGGATTGGACCTGTTGAAGGATATTCAGAAATTAGAGGTTCCTCAGCTCGCCGCTCGAAACCCGCATGAGCTGGTCCGGACATTGGAGGTATTAAATGTCCTCACCAATGCAGAAATCGTCCTGAATGCCTGTTTGGCTCGCAAAGCAAGTTCAAAACCGCTGCATTTCCGCAGGTCAGATTATCCAGAAATGGACCCTCCCGAGTGGAATAAGCTCGTCACGATAAAGCTTGAGAATAACGAGGTCGCAATCGGCAAAAAGCCTTTGGATTATTACGTTTCTCTGGAAGAAAATTACGAATCTCATAACGTCGACTATTTGGAAGAACACAAATCATGAAGGGAAAAAAGATCTATGTCCATCCAGAAGCAGCCGCCTTACAGCCGCTTACGTTTGATGCGGGGATATGTGACGGCTGCAACAGATGCGTTGAGGTGTGTCAGGTCGACATCCTTGTTCCCGATCCAAAAAAAGGCAATCCTCCTGTGGTGGTCTATCCGGGAGAGTGTTGGTATGGCGGTTGTTGCGTAGCGATTTGTCCCAAACCGGGGGCCATAAAATTAAATACACCTTTGATGAATCGCGTGCACTGGAAAAAAAAGGATTGACCATGATGTGAGGGACCGATGGAACCGACAAAAACGAAAAAAGAATGGTTATCGCTTAAAACTTCGATCTCAGAGGATTTTTCGGAATATTGGGGCGGGAATTGGGGGTGCGACTCCGAAGTGGGGAAATTGCGAGCTGTGCTTTTGAGGCGCCCGGGAAAAGAAATCGAGGCCGTCACAGATCCCGAAGAGTTCCGGTGGCTGGAAGCCATGGATGTCGAGATCGCCAGAGAGCAGCATGATGCTTTTGCCGAGGCCTACCGGTCTCAAGGTGTGGAAGTCCATTATGTGGAAAAGATGCGCGATGACAGGCCCAATGCTCTATTTATGAGGGATAATGTGCTGATGACCCCCCAAGGTGCTATTGTTGGAAGACAAGCCATGGCTTGCAGAAGGGGGGAGGAGAGATATGCGGCTGAGGCCTTGGCAAGGTTGGGCGTCCCAATCGTCCGGACGATTTCCGGAATGGGCATTTTTGAAACAGCCTGCTGCCTTTGGGTGGATGCCGGGACCGTCATCATCGGAACAGGGAACCGTGCCAACAAAGAAGGAGCTCTGCAGGTCGAACAAACCTTGCGCTCGATGGGTGTGGAGCATTTCCTTCACCTCCAAATCCCACACGGTTATGCCCATATAGACAGCATCATCAGCTTTGTGGACAAAAAAACGGCCGTGTTCGATCCTGTTCGCATTCCCTGGGATATTTGGACAGCGCTCAAAAATAGGGGCTTTAAACTTTTCGAAGCTCCATCTCTTCAGGAAACAAAGGATCTTGCCCTCAATTTTGTCGCTTTGAACCCAGGTAGGATTCTGATGGCGGCTGGCTTTCCGGAAACAAAAGAGTTACTCCAATCCCGGGGGATTGCCGTCCACGAAGTGGAGATTTCAGAACTTCGCAAGGGATGGGGTTCTCTCCACTGCATGACCACCACCCTCAAACGGGAACCTATCGGCAGTCTGGATTAAGAACTTTTATTCTTATCCCACAGGAAATATACTGGGATTCCCGCCAACATAAGGGCAATGCCTGCCAAAGATTCGACGGGTCTTCTGATCACAGTGTTCAGCAGTATTCCTGACAGGGCAAGGATAAAGATCATCGGGACAATTGGATAGCCCCATGCTTTGTATGGTCGAGGAAGGTCGGGGCGTTTTTTCCGGAGCGTGTAAATGGCAGCTGCCGCCAGAACCCAAAATAGGATGCCGGCAAACATGGCAAAGGTGAACAACTGCTCGAATGTACCTGTTAAGGCAAGCAAGGAGGCCCAGATCGCCTGAAGGACAAGGGAAAAGCCCGGCGTTTTGAAACGGGGATGCACACCCCCCACTTTTTTGAAAAACAATCCATCCCGGGCCATGGCGTAGTAAACGCGGGGACCGACAAAGATGGCTCCGTTTAAAGCGCCAAGGATGGAGATAAGGATCATGGCAGATATAAGTCCTGCCGCCGTGGCCCCGAAAAGGGAGACGGATGCTCTTTCGGCTACTGTTACCACTCCCTTCATTTCCCCGACCGGGAGGGCAAGAAAATAGATGACATTGGTGAAAAAGTAGAGCAGTGTTATGCCCAGTGTTCCCATGATCAGGGCAAACTTCAGGTTTCGCTTGGGATCTTTTATCTCACCGGCCACATAATTGATATTATTCCACCCATCGAAGGCCCAGAACACCGAAACAAAAGCGAGTCCGAATCCGGTCAAAAGCTGGGCAAAGCTCCATCCTTCAGGATTGAAAGTCAGATCGATGGATATCCCGTTTGCGAATACAAATCCCAGAATGACAAAAACCAGGATGGTCCCGATTTTGATGACCGTCAGAACATTCTGAACCGTTTTGCCAAAAGAGACTCCGACATAATTGATGGCCGTCAGAAGGAGAATTACCGCGACAGCGACCAATTGTCCTCTGGACAGAGTATAATCGAAGCCTCCGATTGGGAAAGAAAAGATGATTTCCCTGGTGGATAAAGAAGGGAAAAAGGAGCCGAAATATTCGGCAAAAGCTACACCCAAGGCAGCAATAGATCCCGTCATGTTGACAAGGAACATCTTCCATCCGAAGAGGAATCCGAACAGGTGGCCGTAGGCCTCCCGGAGATAGACATATTGACCTCCTGCCTCAGGAAGGGAAACGCCAAGCTCGGCATAGGTCAGCGCTCCAGCAAGAATCAGAAGGCCCCCCAGAAACCAGGCCAGCAAAATCAGCAGCGTCGACGGGACTGCCTGGGCCATGATACCGGTCGTCAGGAAAATACCCGAGCCTATGACGATCCCCATCATCATCATGGTCGAGTCGAAAAGACCCAGCTGCCGGATGAGGGGATCTTCGCTTTTTATGATTGTATTGTGAGTTTTCACCCCACAGTACTAGTATAGGAAATCTCTCATTTTCTCAAGGGATTATTTTTTCGGGACTTCGTTTTTCTGGCCAGTATCATAGACCAGGATCATTTTATCCACTGCACCTGATTGGTTGCGGCCAAATTTTATACGGACATAAAACATGCTGTTGTCAACGAACGAGAACAGGTCTTTTTTCATGGGTTCCAATTCGTAAACTGGCTGTCCCTCCCGATGGTACATCAGCACCCCGTTTTCCAAGAAGATCTTCCGTGGGCCAAACGCACCGACAAACTCTTGGAGGGAAGCCTCATCGAGCGAAACGGGATTCAACCTGGCGTCTGCTTCCATTAAGGCCCACTCTCTCTCATACCGTTTTGATGCATTTTTATCCGACTGCAGGATTGTCTCGAGAGCTTCTTTATATGCTATATCTATTGCTTTGCCAGAGGGCACATCGACATCCGGTTCCACACCTTTTCCCTCCCAATCGGTATCCGTTTCAGGATCGATCGTTGTGCCCACAGGAATGGCTACATCGACCTTAATAGATTTTAGGCTGAACAGGTGGGTGCGATGGGCTGATCCCCGCGTTTTTTCACCGATTATCGTGGCACGTTTTCTGTTTTTCAACACATAGGCAAACATCTCCCCGCCCGACACTGTATGCCGACTTGTTAAAACGTACAGAGGAATTTTCGCCAGGTTGCCTCCCGTCTTCTCTCCTGGGGTCCAGATCTCTGTTTCTTCCCGATTTCTGTAGCGATTATTCAGGAGATGGACGGGCTCCTCAAAAAAATAATCCAGTAAAAGCAGGGCCATCTCTTCACGGCCGCCGAAGTTGTCACGCAGATCGATTATGAGAGCATCGCAGTTGGATAACACTTGCATGGCTGCTCTTGCCGTCTCACCACCTATATTCTTCCCGTCCATTTCCACATAAGAAAACTCATCCAGAACGAGGCATCCGATATTACCCAAAAGACGCTCCACTTTTTTAAATCCATAGTTCAGGAATGGCCCCCGCTTAAGAAAGACAGCTTTGTACATTTCCTCGGGAGAAACGCCCTGTTTAACAGGCCCTCTTCTGGGGATAACGCCGAGATGAGAATCATTGTTGACTGACTGTAAGTCTTTCGTGAGTTGTTCGAGAAACTCCGGAAGCGTTGCTATTGGGTTGTAAGCTGCATTTTCATATCTGTTGCGGATGCCTTCTGCAATTTTTTCTGCAACATCCGGAAAGACATACTTTTCTTCGATCAATTGTGTCATCTCTTCTATAATTATTCCCTTCTTTGTTGCATCAAGTTCCTGAGCTGAGGCAATATTGCTGAACATATTTGGATACTCTCCGCCGGCATGGGAAAAGAGAACTAAAAGAATCAAGACCTTTGTTAGAAATGGTTCGATTTTTTTCATCTGTTTCCTCTCATTATTTCCCTTATGTGGATCCCTGTCCGCCTACCATACGTTTCATATGGTAAAAAAGTTCCATCCGAGGAAGCTAGATGTAAATAGAACCGTCCCCTTATTTTTTCTTTTTCTCATTCTCGATTTCGATGGGAATTTCGACCGCTTCGTCCCAGATGTATTTGGCGAACCACTGCCAGTTATGCCATTGAGCGGCAAGTTGTTCTTTCGGCCGGGAAATTCCGTGTCCAAAATCCTTGTAGACGATGAGCTTCACTTTTACACCCACATCCTGGAGACCTTGGAACAGCTCGTAAGCGTTGGGAATGGGAACCCTGCGGTCGAACTCGCCATGCTGGATCAACGTGGGGGTGCTGGCCTTCTTGATGTTAGTCATCGGAGATGTTTTCAGGTATATATCCATATCATCCCAAGGAGTCGCCGCTAAATAATGTCTCGTAAAAGGATGGATATCGGTGTTAACGTAATAGGTCACCCAGTTGGATATTCCGGCTCCCACGGAAATAGCTTTGAATTTTTTCGAATTGGTCGTCAGAAAGGCCGAGATATATCCCCCCTGGCTCCAACCCATGGCTCCCACTCGATCTGGATCGACCATCCCCTGTTTAATCAGGTAATCGACTCCGGATTCCACATCCCACATGTCTCCCACTCCTAAATTACGCACATTAAGGGCCAGGAATTTTGCGCCGTAGCCGGCTGAGCCACGGTAGTTCGGTTGGAGGATCAATGCTCCTTTGTTTAGCCACTGAAGGTAAGGATATACCCCGCCCGACACCAGAACTGGCCTGGACGTGGCCGATGGTCCACCGTGGATAATAACCAGCAAGGGGTATTTTTTGGTGGCATCAAAGCCGGACGGTTTCCAGAGAATGCCCTCGATCGAAGTGCCGTCCTTGCTCCTCCAGTGGATAACCTCACGGCTTCCCGTCTTCCATGTCCTGACCTCGTCTGTCATGCGGGTGACAGCCTTGGGATTGTAGTTATCGATGTGGGCATGGTAGATCTCGGGGCGAGAGGTCCGGTTAAAGCCGTAAAATGCTATGGTTCGCCCGTCTGAAGCAAAATCGCAACTATAGATATTTTCCGGTGTATCGGCGATCTTTTTTATTTTTCCACTCCCAGGATTGAGGAGAAAGATCTGACGGAACACCCCCTGGCTAGCCAGGCAGTAAATGCCTGCCTCTGTCCATTCGATGGTGCTCAGATTCTCATCGAACGATTCTGTCAGGACCGTGATCTCACCGCCAGAAGAAGGAATGCGCGCTATCTTGGAGAGAGTGTAATAACGGTTGTCGCCCATCTTGGTGTTGAACAGGATCCATTTTCCATCAGGAGACCACTTGGGCCCGCCATCCGAACCAGCTTGAGTGACCAGGGGGGAGATCTTGCCAGAATCGAGATCCAGCACGGAGATATCCGACTTTGTGTAGCTGTTGATCAAGGGATCCGGCCGGTGGTCAAAGGCGATCTTGACGCTGTCGGGAGACCAGCGGAAACTCCCGACCGTGAACTCATCCCCTTCTGTGAGACGCTGGGGTTCACCGGGATCCTCGGGATCGAAATCGAATACCCAGAGATGCGTTAGACGGTATTCGGCGTCCTCGACAGCGAACCGGCCATACTGTTTCTCCCGGGATTTGGCCGTCTCGGTTTCCGGTTCCGTAGAGGTAAAGGCGATTTTTTTCCCGTCAGGCGACCAGCGATATGAGTTGATTCCTACCTTATGATCAGTCAGTTTAAACGCCTCGCCTCCATCGGGACGGATGAGATAAATCTGGGTTTCCTTATCGCGGCTGGATGTGAATGAAATCCATTTTCCGTCAGGCGACCATGCGGGCGATGTGCTGCTTCCATCTGCTGTCTGGGTCAGTTGAAAAGGCTCTTTTCCCTGTTTAAAAAGCCAGATCTCGGTATCGTACCGATTTTTCTCCCAATCCGCTTCGCGGACCGTGTAAAGGATGCTAACACCATTAGGAGAAATCACTGGGCTTCCCACGGATTTCAAGCTCAAAACATCTTCGAAGTTAGGGACAGGAGCCTGTTCGGGCTGTCCTTTGGCAACTAAAGCCAACGCAAAAATAAAAATGATTATCAACGAACCTTTTCGCATGCGAAACCTCCTATTCATGAATTCATTTTCAACCTGTTATTCGATATGGGAATATCACACACGCAATGAGAAGGTCAACAAGATTAAAAATCGGTGAATACGTATCCGGACTACGTCCCCAATTTTATTCTCATTCGTAGCGGAGGGAGGAGATCGGATCGGCGATGGCTGCCTTGATGGCCTGGTAACCGACAGGAAGCGCAGCGATAACGAGCGAAAGTACTCCAGCCAACAGGAACAACAATGGATTCAGGCTCGAGCGATAGGCAAAGTTCTGCAGCCATTTGTGCATGGCGTACCAACCGATAGGCCAGGCAATAAGGTTGGCCAACAAAATCCACCTGGAAAATTCCTTGGAGAGCAACATCACGATTTGGGATACAGACGCTCCCAATACTTTACGAATCCCGATCTCCTTGGTCCTTCTTTCGGCCGTAAAAGAGGCCAACCCAAAAATTCCCAGACAGGAGATGAAAACAGCAAGAAATGCGAAGGAGCTGAAAATTTTCCCCAACTTCTGCTCAGCCTGGTAGAGGTCCTCAACGTCCTGATCGAGAAAAGCGTATTCATACGGGAAATCGGGGGCAAAAGTCGTGGCTGTCTCGCGTATATATTTCAGAGAATCCTGGATATTTTCCGACGAAATTTTGATAAAAATGAATCTCAAAGTCCCATAGTGTCGGGGATTTATACAAAAAACATGGGGCATAATCTCCCTGTGCAAGGAGACATGGTGATAATTTTTAGCCACCCCGATGATCGTCCCCTCGTTTTGCCAGAATTTAAGCCTTTGCCCGACAGGATCAACCATCCCTAAGTATTTGACAGCCTCCTCATTGATGACAAAATTGGTCGTATCTGCCGAGGAACCACTGTTAAAGCTGCGGCCTTGCACCACCTCCATCTCGAATGTTTCAAGGTAATCGAAATAGGAGATGGTGTAGCGAACATTGGGGGAAAAGTCGGGATCTTTTCCGTCCCATTCCAAGCCCTGAGTTTTATAATCTTCATTGTATGGAACGCTCTGGCCGGCCGTAACATTCAAGATATTGGGATTTTGGAGCAATTTGTCTTTAAAACTCCGAAGTCGACCCAGCAACATCCGGTTGATCGGGACTTTGATGACATAATCTGTGTTCAGGCCCAATGGCCTGTTCTGAACATAGCCCAGTTGTTGAAAAACAACGGCTGTGCAGGCTATCAGCAATATAGAAATGGCGAACTGTCCGACTACTGTCACAACGCGGAAGGAGGATCTTTTGGATTTGAAATGCGAGGAAGATTTAAGCGTATCGGCAGGTCTGTTGGAGGAGAGGAAAAAGGCTGGGTAGGCTCCCGACGCAAGGCCCACAACAAAAATCAGCCCGAATAAATACAAATACATCGCATGACTGCTGAGTAGAGAAAATGCCAACTGCTTGGATGTGAGGCTGTTCAGCAGAGGAAGGCCTATTCTTACCAAAACGAGGGATAAGCCAAGGCCAATCGCCGACATCAAAATGGATTCTCCCAGAAATTGTTGGACGAGCTCCGGACGTTTGGCTCCCATGACTTTCCTCAATCCCACTTCGCGAGATCGATTGGCCGAACAGGCCGTTGCCAAATTCATATAATTGATACAGGCGATGAGAAGAATAAAAGTCGAGATCAAAGAAAAGATATACACATAGGTCCTGCGCCCGAAATTCAGATGGACTTTGGTCAAGGGCAAAAGATCGACTTTGATGGTGCTGGCAAACTTGTACGGGCTGTGCTTGATCAAGGCTCCCGCAATTTTTTGTTTGACTTCTGCGACCGAAGCATTTTTATCCAGCAGGATATAAGAAGGATCCCGCCAGTTCCAGTCATCGATCAAGCGGTCGGGCAAAGGCGTTAGAAAATCCAATTGAAGATGGGAATTGGAGGGGATATGGATCACCCCCGAGACAACGAAGTCATCCCTGTTATTCAAAGTCAAAACCTTTCCCAATGGATTATCATGGCCGAAATACTTGGTCGCCATTTTATCCGTGATGACAAGAGAATTGGGATTCCGGAAGGCTGTTTCAGGACTGCCGAAAACAAAAGGAAAGGAGAACATGGAAAAAAAGGAGATATCCACAAAGTTCACATTGTCTTCGTAGAACATCACAGGGAGTCCATCCTTAGGTTGGTGTTTGAAAGTGCAAGTTGCGAGAAGGCCGTATTCATAAATCCTTGTGTACTGGCTGAATTCAGGGAATTCATCGGCGAGTCGTGGGGCCAAGGCATAAGGGACATTGGGGTCCACGACATCGTCTGGATGGATGATGGTGAGAAGGTAGAGGTTATCCTTGTTGGCATGAAACTTATCATAACTCAGCTCATCCTGGATCCAGAGTGTGATCAAGATGAAACAGGCCATACCCACGGCCAATCCTAAAATGTTGATCAGAGCAAAAACCTTGTTTCTGATGATGTTACGGAATGCGATCTTAAAATAGTTGCGGATCATAGCTGATCTCCTGTAGACACCATTTTTCACGAAACCGGGAAAGGATTTGAGAACTTCCCGCCAGAACCAGCGATTGGCCTTTTGGGGACTTTCGTCTTCGGCAATATAGTCATAGGTTTCCTCAAGATCCCCGATGGCATAGTCGTAATCTTTTGCACTGGCAATGATTTTGAGTAGTTTTATGGCCCAGTACGTAGAAGAGTATTTTTTAATGGTCATGGCACTTACTTCTTTCTCAATACAGGCTCAGGAAGATCGATCCAGGCCTTCTGCTGAAGGGTTCTGACCTCCTCTAATGCTTTGAAACCCGATTTGGTTATCCTGTAAAAACGCTT
This sequence comes from Candidatus Aminicenantota bacterium, assembly GCA_020348385.1. GTDB lineage: Bacteria > Acidobacteriota > Aminicenantia > Aminicenantales > Aminicenantaceae. The sequence goes on from CP070750.1 coordinate 1,282,212, forward strand.
GCTTTTCCCGCCTCGGGCTTTGATAGGATCGCCTACGGCTGTGGAAACCAGTCCTTTTCTTGTCAATCTGTCGAGGACATCATAGACGGCGCCGATCGACCAGTATTTACCGGTCACATCAGTGACTTTGTTGCGGATAGTCACACCGTAGGCGTTGTCGTCAAGCTTCCAGATGGAGAGAAGCATCAACTCTTCCTGCCTGGATAGAAATTTCATCGTCATCGGTATCTCCTTGATATCTTCGGTATTATAGAAGATATCACATCCGGGCGTCAATGATTTTTTCTGTAAACCCGAAGATTAATATACGTATACGCCAAAAAAAGAAAAAAAGATGACAAGCAATAAAAAAAGGGGACGGTTCTATTTTTGTTATTCTTGAAAACATAGAAACAAGGGAGACCCTAAAAAAAATAGAACCGTCCCCTCTTTTGTCATAAAATGAAGGCGGCAGGAGAGAAAAATGGCAACATACGACATTGCAAATATTCGGAGTCAGATCATCGGCAGCGACCTGGTTTTCGACACGCCGTTTGGCGAACGAAACATACTTTACGCGGACTATACAGCATCCGGAAGCGGCGTCAAATTCATCGAAGATAAATACAGAACATATTGTGTTCCTATGCCAACACACACACAGAGGATGACTATTCAGGTAAATATCTGACTCAGCTGTTTCATAACGCCCTGAAAACAATAAGAAAACATGTCAATGCCGGTGAAAACGGTAAAATCATCAGTGTGGGATCCGGGTCAACTGGAGCCTTGAAGAAGCTCCAGGAGATCATCGGGATTTATATTCCTCCCGTTACCAAAGAAAGGATTTTCCTTTCCATCGAAAAAATAGGAGCCCGCTGTGAGGATATCCAAAAAAGGATAAAACCGAATCGGCCTGTCGTGTTTATCGGCCCTTACGAGCACCACACGAACGAGCTTATGTGGAGGGAGGCCTTCGTGGAGGTCGTGGTCATCGGATTGGACTCCTCCGGAAGAATCGACACGCAAGATCTGGCAGAAAAAATCAAGGACAACGGATTCGCAAACCGTTTCAAAATCGCCTCCTTTTCTGCCGGCTCCAACATCACGGGTATCCGGACCAATGTCTACGACATAGCAAGGATCTGTCATGACAATGATTGCCTTATTTTCTTTGATTTTGCCGCTGTAGCACCCTATGTGGAAATCGACATGAACAAAGGCATAGACTCCTACTTCGATGCTATATTTTTCTCTCCCCATAAATTCTTGGGCGGACCGGGGGCGAGCGGCATCCTTGTCTTTCGAGAAGAGCTTTATCGAAGAGACTTGCCTCCAACAACAGAAGGAGGAGGCACTGTGGATTTTGTCGGATTCAGCTCCCATGACTTTGCCGATGATATCGAAACCCAAGAGATGGCAGGCACTCCTCCCATTCTCCAGACGATAAAAGCCGCATTGGTCATGGATTTGAAGGAAAGAATCGGCGTCCACAAGATCGAGCAAATCGAAGCAGAATACACCAAGGATTTCCTGGCAAAAATGAAGCGGATACCGAATCTGGAGTTGGTGGGCCGGGTAGATCCGGAAGAAAAAATTCCGATCATTTCGTTTAACATCCAACACAAGGATCGGATCCTCCACCCCAAGTTTGTCACCAAGCTTTTGAACGATCTTTTCGGGATCCAATCTCGAGCCGGTTGCAGCTGCGCCGGTCCATACGGCCATCTCCTTCTCGACATCGACGATGAACAATCAAGCAAGCACAGGGATTCTATTCGAAAGGGTCTATTGGGATTGAAGCAGGCTGGGTGAGGATCAACATCCATTACACCTTCAGACAAACGGACGTTGATTTTCTTGCGAGAGCCATCGCATTCGTGGCAGAAAATGGACATCTCTTCCTGCCGAAATATGGATTCAACATGCAGACAGGGGAGTGGAGGCATCATGGATTCTTGCGGGCAGCTGTCGATTTTGGGGTAGATGGCATCTATCAAACAAAAAAAGTGGATAATTCCCAGATCGAAACAAAACGGGATGCCTATTTTCAACAGGCCGAATCGATGGCGGCCGAATTAAAGGATCTTCCACCCCCATCCTTTGTCACAGACAGCCCTGAAACCGAAGAACTTAAAACCTTCTACTACTGCCTTTAATTCGGCACCTGTCCCCGAATTTTAGGTGGAGATTGGCGGTCGGAGATGGTCAGCTCGGTTTTCAGGTCGATTCCATCGCCGACGATCTGAATTTCATATGTCCCGGCAGGAGCAAATTCCAAATAACGCGTAAAATAAGGCTGCGGGCTATCATTCCTTTTTGTAACAAGATCCCACCTGAACTGGTTGAAACCCTTTTTACCTTTTAATATTTTGGTCCAGATCATGTTACCCTTGTCATCGACCACGCGTAACTCAACACCCCCATCGTTCATCAAATAAAAAGTGATGGGGACCTTCTCCGCTGTTCTCATCCTCGGATCCCGATGGCTATCGTTGATCCATGGCAACCGAGCGACCGGTGCCGTAAAAATCATGTCTGCCTGAGGGATACCATCATTAAATGCCTCATGGATCGCTCGGATATTCATTTTATAGATCCCCCGTCCATGGGTTCCGACCACAAGGTCCATCTCCCTGTCCTGGATGACAAGATCGGAAATGGCCGTCGCAGCCATGCCCGGACCCAACAGGGACCAGTTCTCACCACGATCCACTGAGATGTACACCCCCCTGTATAATCCGGCATACAGAATATTTTTATTCACCGGATCTTCCAGGATGACATAGGCAACCTCATCGGGAAGGTTGGCCACGATCGATCGCCAGGTTTTCCCATGATCTTCTGAGACATACAGATAGTTTTTCAGATCATCGTAATTTATTCCTGTGACAGAAACATAAATCCGGGCTTTATCGAAGCGCGACGGATAGATACTCCGAATATACCCGTTGGAAAGTCCTTCAGAACACTCGGTCCAATTATTCCCGTCATCCTGCGTGATCCAGAAAGCACCTCTATCCGTTCCGACATACAAAACACCTGGCTCATGCGGTGACTCGGCAATGGCCCCCGCTGCCACCGATTTTTTCTCGGGATATTTCGACACGGATAGATCCGGACTGATCAAATCCCAAGAATCCCCCTTGTTCAAACTCTTGAAGATGTAGTTGCCGGCATGATACAGCACGGATGGATCGTGGGAAGAAATGATATACGGAGCAATAAAATTATAAGCTTGCTTTCCCTCATGACCCTTGGGGAGCCGCGGCCTAATCCTCACTGACCGATCGGCCCTCATATCCTTCCGGAATATACCCCCTTCCTGGCTCGATGTGTACACGATGTTGGGATCCTGCGGATCGGCCATGGTGTAGCACCCGTCGCCCCCTGCCCAGGCATCGATCCAGACATACCGCCACTCATCCTGAAACCTGGGATTCCATTCCTTTGCCGGCCCGTAAACAGACGCGTCGTCCTGTGTCCCCCCGTACACATAATAGGGATCCTGATCGTCGACAGAGATATCATAAAACTCGCCAGCCGGGATATTGTTGTGATGCATCCAAGATTTCCCCTTGTCATAGCTGACATACAGTCCCCCATCGTTACCCAATGCCAAATGATTCGGATTGGCCGGATCTATCCACATCTCGCAGTGATCCAGATGCAGCACCTCAGCTTGGTTGGGAAAAAGATGGAAAACATCCCCACCCATCAGATCGAAAGTCTTGCCGCCATCGGTGCTGTGCGCCACCCGCACCCCTAGTGCAAACACCTCATCGTCATCCTGAGGATTCACATAACAATCGGCAAAATACCAGCCGATCCTCGAGAATATATGAAGTTCATCCTCATGTGTTCTAACCCAAGATTGCCCCCCATCTACTGTGCGGTAAACTTCGGCATAAAACCTGTTTTTTTTGTTGAGGTTATCCACCAAAGCATAGGCTTTATCCGGATTACTCCAAGATACGGCCAAACCGATCCGCCCGGTTTGCGGCCCATCGGGAAGCCCCCCTGCCAACCTGTTCCAGGTCTTTCCCCCATCACCGCTGCGGTATACCCCACTTTCCTTTCCCCATACGCCCGGATTTTCTCTAAACAAGGAACCATAGACAAAATCCAAGTTGTTTTCCCACATCGACACATAGATGACATCGGGATTGGATGGTGAGATCACGACATCGTTAGCCCCTGTCCGTTCGTTCACATACAGAACATGCTCCCAGGTCTTCCCTCCATCTACCGTTCTGTAAAGACCGCGATTCTCATTTTTGGACCAGAAATGGCCTAGAACGGCGACAAACACGATATCGGGATTTTCCGGATGAACGGCCACTTCCCCGATGTGATAAGAATCGGGAAGTCCCATATTTCGCCAAGTCTCCCCCCCATCGTCAGACCGAAACACACCCGTACCCGGCATCGTGAAGTTTCTCGGCTTTTTGAGGCTTTCACCCGTCCCGAGCCAGATGATATCAGGATTCGAAGAGGCCAGAGCGATGTCCCCGATACCGAGGGCCGACTGGTTTTCGAAAATCGGCTTCCAGGTCAAACCATGGTTGGTCGTCTTCCAAAGGTTGCCCGAGCCGAAAGCAACAAACCACGTTCCTGGCCGCGAAGGATCACACTGGATAGCCTCTACCCTGGCTGAATTGATGACAGGCCCCAATGATATCCATTCAAGACCGAACAGGGAGTCTTTTTTCATCCTTAAGTACTGCTCCCACGAATCCAAAAGCGGGCTTCTGGACTCCTGTGCACCAACAAAAAAAGAACTCCCGATCACAAGAGATAAAAATATACCTACCAGCAATGTTTTAACATTCATCGATTTTTACCTCCCTCGCCAAAGCAGCGATATAATCCAAAATATATCCATTCACTCCTTGGACTCGACTGTCGAGTCCTTTGTGTTCGTACTTTCCTGTTTGTTTATTGAGAATCCTTCACGGCCGGGCCGTAATAGAGAGAATTAAAAAACAGCATAAACGTTCCATGGGTTTGGGCTCGGTTCTGGGGCCGGAATCCAAATAAAATAATCCGCCCTTCTCCGCGACAAACTTCTATTAGTGCCGGTTTATTGTGGAGAATATGGTCCCCGATCAGACGGCCGCTTTTAAAGGGATTGCTGTTGGGATAACGGGCCACAACTTTAACATCTTTCAACCATGTCTGTTGCTTGTCTGACTTGGTCTTCTCCCCATCGAGAAATTCAAAGAACGGGCTTCCATAAGAGAGGATATTAGCGGTTTTCTCCATTCCATAAGCGATAGGATGAGTGTTGTCCACTTCAACTTTTAGAATGGCGCTAGGACAGAAAAATTCTGAGGACGAAAAGTCTCGGGAGACATTCCGCAGGGGCACCTTAAAATGATCTACGGGCAGTTGGCATGAGGAATTGAGGGTGACCAAAGTTCCTCCATCTTGCACAAACTGATATAGAGCGGACAAACCTTGAGTTCCGATTCCCCCCGCATATTGAGGAGGAACCGCTCCTTCTGCATGACCGTTGACAATGCGCGAGGATGAGACATTTGTCAGGACAATGACATCGTATTTTTGTTTAAGCTGGCCACTGCGGATCTCCGCATCATGAAGGGTGGTATAGGGAAACTCCCAGGTATCAAAAATCCAACGCGTCCAGCCCTCGTCCATATTAGCGACCCAGGGCTTATAGAGTCCCAAACGGAGAGGCTTTAGTGACAAGCGTTCACTGGGCGCGCTGCCAGCTTGAATTTGGAGACCAAATTCTTTGGCTAAGGATTGGACTTTTTTTTCTGTGTCAGCGCTAAAAACGATGATGGCCCCGGCCGGGTATTTTTTCCCTCCGGACGTGAAGGATTGTGTGGCCCAGGCCACACGGACGCCCTCCTTCAAAAGTCGGTTAACAGCCCTGTAACTATCCAGAATATTATGATCAAGGATATAACTTTTCGCACTCCCAGCGACCTTCCCCATGGGAGGATCTGCCTGTTGGATCAGCGTCAGCTGGGCATCAAATGGGAGGGCCACTTTAATAGCCTCCACTCCCATTTGGTAAGGGAGAGTCCATCCTGTCAGGTCAAAAGTGCTTTCAGGCGGACCGCCATCGTACTGTCTTCGATCCGGGTAGATTTGTGGTCCCAGGATATCAATGAGATAGGGCCGGTACGCCTGGGACATCAAGGCAACATAAGTCCCCTTTGGATATTCACGATTTTGTGCGGTAAAGGAATTTTTTGATTGATGGATCTCTATCCCGCCGGAAATGAGGATATCGATCATTTTAGCTACAGTGTTGGGATCTTTTTGGGCTTGGGGAATGACATAGGCATAAGGCGCTTCGTTTTTGCCCTTCTCAATAGAGTTTCTGGCCATTCGGTACATGTTCATGAGATATTTTTCTCTGTGTATTGCGCCGGTTTCCAGGAAGCCGATGACAGACCAGTAGGAATATTCCAC
>CP070750.1:1288737-1437040 GCA_020348385.1 Candidatus Aminicenantota bacterium
GGTTTTGCCATTTCAAACAATCGGTGTGGGCTGTTACCTTTGTCGGCGTAAGCACGCTCCGGTCTGCACCCGGTGGCGTCAGCATAAAACGAGCTTCTTCCACCGAGTGACACATCATGTCGTTGAGAACGCCCCCACCCTGGAGCTCACCTTCCCAGAACCACGGCATGTGGGGGCCGCTGTGCTCCTCTGCCGCCCGAGCCAAATAGGGGCGTCCGGTCAGACTCGCGCCCCGTGCCCAAGCGATTTCCTTTCCCCGTACGATGGCCGGTGCGAACACCTGATTCTCCAGATAACCATCCAGAAGTTGCGCTTTTTGCGCAAACTCCAACACCTTTTTGGCCTCAGCCACGTTCCTCCCGAGCGGTTTTTCACAGGCTATCCCCATCAGCTCGCCCTTCCCGGATTCCAAAGCGTGGACGATTTCTTCCATCACTTCTATACGGGTGAAATTTGGTGCACAAATCCAAAGGGCATCGATTCTGGGGTCGGCGATCATGTCCGTAATCGTTCCATAGCTTCTGGCCTCCCCGACATTCACTTCTCTGGCCAGGGCTGCCGCCTCCTCCGCTGTGTCATCCTTGCCGACGATGCCCAAGATATCGGCATCCCGCACTCCGACCCAAGAGCGGATATGGAACCGTGCGATGAATCCGCCCCCAACAATTCCTACGCCAATTCTTTTTTTTCCCATTTTTTCTCTCTCTTTCTCATGTTAATGTTGCAGAATATCCCATGACGCTTTCCGATTTCGTTTTCGTATTCGTATTCGTATTCGTTTCTTATTTTATGATATTCTCCCCTTTTATCCGCTTTCCTTTGTTTGTACCGGACGATCCTCTTTCACAAAAAGCAGAAACGCCGCGGCACACAGAACGGTCAAGAAGCAAGGCACGATAAAAACATAGGTCCAATTCGTGAAACCATCTGTCGTGAAAAGATCCCGTATCCATCCGGCAAACAGGCTTCCGATGTAACTCCCGATGCCATAGGTGACCAGCATGATGAGGCTTTGCGCCGAGTGTCGAATATCCCTCGGGGCGATCGTGTCCACATAGATAAACGCCGCCGCAAAGAAAAACACAAAACAGAAACCATGGAGGCTCAATGAGGCGATCACCAGCTCGGAGGGTTGGCCGATGGCAAAGATGATATACCGAACGGGCCAGGCCAACACACCGAGGACGAGGATGTTCCTGATGCCGATTCTGGAGATGAAATAAGGCAAGAGTATGGCCAGGACAAAAATTTCAGCCACCTGGGCAATCACCATCACTCCGGGGACGTTGGCGCTGGAAAGCCCGATCTTATCGGATGTGAGAAACGGGGCTGTCAACACATAGTAAAACATCAACTCTGTGGCGACCACAAAGGATATGATCACAAACGCCAGGAAATTTTTGTCTTTCATCATCTTGATGGCTTCCAAAAAAGCCCAGGGTTTTGTGCCTTCTTTTTTTGGCGGGGTATGCGGCAGACCAAAGGCAAGGAATCCCATGATGATGGAAAAAGCCCCGGCCAGCAAAAGCGTGTCCCCTTGAAGAGCGAAAACCTCTGCGGTTTGAGCAAAATACCGCCATCCCATCAGCGCGAGGCCCGCCACAATCCAGCCGATCGTCCCCCAGACACGGACAATCCCGAATTCTTTTTCCGAGTTTTTCAGGTTGATAAAGGCCACAGAATTTGTCAAAGCGAGAGTGGGAGCATACAAAAGGCAATAGAACAGCATCAACCACATCATGGTGCTATAATCGGATATCTTGGATATAAATAGAAGCAGCCCTCCCCCGACCAATTGAAGGATGGCAATGACCTTTTGGCTGGCAAAATACCGGTCGGCTATTTGCCCGCCGATAAAAGGCGCCACGATCGTTGCAAGAGGCAATAAGCTGTAGATGATTCCGACCTGCGTTCCGCTGAATCCCAGTTCATTCAACAAATAATCCGATAATACAGGACTCCATGCGCCCCATATCGCGTATTGCAGGAACATCATCACACAGAGGCGAAATCTCACTCCCATGATTATGAAGCCTCTCTTTTTCCAGTAATTCCAAGCATGGTCCTCATCCACAAAAACACTGCCGTCACAGCAAAAAATTCCATTTCTAGAATAAAAACAAAATATATATATTTTATTGGCCTGTCAACACAAAACAGAAAACGCCACGCAAAGGTTTCCGTTGACTTTTTGTCTCTGTTCCTAAAAAATGGAATCCCCTTTTGGGGAAGATTTTCGATGTCGAAAAAGACCCTCCTTTTACCCGTCATTTTTCTCCTGTGCGTGTCCTGCCGTCAAGTTTCGGAAAAGTGGCAGACGGCTACGTTTCTTTTTTTCGATACCGTTTGCGAAATCAATCTGTTCTGTTCTCCATCGGAATTTGAGTCCGCCAAAAAAGAAATAAAAGAGATCTTTCAGGACATCGAAGCCCTCTTTTCACCCGGCGCCGAAGCTTACTCCTCCGTCTCGGTGATTACCCTTTACCTAAGAGCTTTAGCCATCTATCACGATTCAGAAGGATGTTTCGATATCACCGTGGCTCCCTTATCCCGCATTTGGGGATTCCGAGAACACTCCCATCGTGTACCATCCTCTGAGGAAATCAACCGGGCTTTGGAAAAAATCGGGATGGACAAAATCACGCTTACGTCCGAAGAGCTTATTCTCATGCCCGGAATGGAGCTCGATTGGGGAGGCATTGCCAAGGGTTTCGGCATCGACCTGGCATCCCAGGCCATGATTAAAAAGGGCGTTAAAAACGGTTTCATCAATGCGGGTGGAGACTTATACTGTTGGGGAACGAATCCCGATCAACAATCCTGGCGCATAGGCATTAAACACCCTCGAGACAAAGGCGTTTCAGCGATCCTCTCTATTGCAGATACCGGGGCGGCCACCACCGGTGATTATCAAAGGTTTTTCATCCAAGAGGGGACCCGGTATCATCATGTGTTCAACCCAAAATCAGGTTATCCCTCAGAAGGCAAACAAAGTGTGACGGTTGTGGGTCCTGAAACGCTGGTTTGTGATGCCCTTTCCACAGCTCTGTTCGTTTCTGACCAGCCGGAGAGAATCATCAAGAAATTCTCCGATTATGGAGCGATAATTATTGATTCGGAAGGAACGTTTTTCCTTATCGGAAAAGCATTCCCAATTCGTCTAAAAGAATAGGGATTATATTTTCATCGGCATCAAGACATAAAGATACTTGATGTCATCATCGGAATCCGTATCCGCAGCCGTTGCTGGCCTCATCAACACAGCGCTGTTCTCGTCTTTTAACTCAAACCGTATTTTTTCTGATTTTATGACTGTCAGAAAATCCAATAAATATTGAGAATTGAACCCGATTTCTATCTCGTTCCCGCTGTAATCCACGTCCACTTTGTCTCTCGCTTCCCCTATCTCTGGATTTGAGGAATACAACTTGATTTGGTTCGGCTCGATGTTAAACCGGATTCCCCTTGATCTTTCGGTAGAAAGGAGAGACACACGCCTTATCGCATCAGCAATCTTTTCTCGCGAAATCTCCAGATTTTCTTGATTGTCCTTCGGGATGACAGCTTCGTAATTGGGGAACTTCCCCTCGATTATCCGTGAAATCAACGTCCTGTTCCGCACGCGGAAAAAGAGATTGTTCTCGTCAAGATCGAATTCGACGCTTTCATCCTCAAACTTTCTCAGTTCGTTTAATGTCTTTTTGGAAACAATCGCCTTTATCTCCTTTTCCATTTTCAATCCTTCAACGGCAAGGCTGGTGTAGGCTAATCTGTGACCATCCGTGCTCACCAGCTCCATCTGTTCATCTCGCAAAAGCATCAACGCGCCATTAAGATAATACCTTTGCTCTTGGGTGATCGCATAATAAACTCGATCGATCATCTCCTTGAATTTATCCAATGGCAGCACGATGTTTTTTTCAAATTTGGCTTCTGGTATTGGCGGATAGTCTTCCTTGGGTAAACACAAAACCTTGAACTCACTCTCCCCGGATGTGATTTCCATCATGAGATCTTTCCCCTCGTTGAAAGCAACCTGCTTTTCTTCGGCAAGAGATCTCACGATTTCAAAAACCTTCTTTCCCGAAATTGTTATGGACCCCGTTCCATCAATCTGAGCAGGAAAATGTGTTTTCAAGCCGACCTCGAGGTCTGTCCCGATAAGTTCCACCTCGCTTTCGGTCGCATTGATCAAAATGTTCGCCAGAATAGGCATCGTATTCCTTTTTTCGACTATCCCTTGGAGAAGTTGTAATTCTCGGAGTATATCTTCTTTATTGATTGTGAAGTTCATTTTTCCACCTTTCCACAAACTTATTTCTTATTATTATTTATTATTGATATAAATTAGATTAAATAATAAGAATAATAAAATCAAATGAAAATGTGCAAAACTCATCTAATCTATTGATTTCCCTATTGGATCTGGTTGGACAAAGTGTTTATTTTTTTGTCGAATTCTGCGTCTCTTGCTCTTAATTTCTCTATTTTCCTTATGCTGTGGAGAACCGTTGTATGATGTTTTCCACCGAATTTTTTTCCAATCTCAGGAAGGGAAGTTTTGGTCATTTGCTTGGAAAGATACATAGCGATTTGGCGAGGAAAGGCAATTTTCGGAGAATTATTCTTTGATTTCAGCTGGGATATCTTGATCTTGAATTCGTGGCTGATGGCTTTTTGGATCTTTTCCACCGTGACGATCGTCATGGATGAATCCAACAGGGTTTTCAGAGCCTCTTTTGTCAAATCAAGATCGATGGGCTCACCCTTCAGGGAAGAATAAGCGATAACTCTCCTCAAGTATCCTTCGAGCTCACGGATGTTGGAATGGACTTTATCGGCGATATACAGGGCTACGCTCTCAGGAAGGGAAATCTCTTCCAGCTCTGATTTCTTTTTCAGAATGGCGATCCTTGTTTCTATATCAGGAGGTTTGAGGTCGGCAATAAGTCCCCACTCAAACCGGGAGCTGAATCTTTCTTCAAGATTGGGTATTTCTTTGGGAGGACAATCGCTGGATATGACGATTTGTTTCTGGCTGTCATAAAGGTGGTTGAAGGTGTGAAAAAATTCTTCCTTGGTTCTTTCTCTTCCAGAAAGATAGTGTATGTCGTCTATCAACAGGACGTCGACACTTCGGTATTTTTGACGAAAATCCAATACCTTCCCGTATTGGAGATGATTGATCAAATCATTCATGAATTTTTCCGTTGTGATGTACAGGATTTTGAGACCCTGATTGTTATTGAGGATGCTGTGACCAATGGCATTCATCAAGTGGGTTTTTCCCAATCCAGCGCCGCCGTAAACATACAGAGGATTGTAAGATTTTGCTGGATTATTCACAACGGCAGAGGCGGCCGCGTGGGCGAATTGATTGCATGAACCGACAACGAAGTTTTCGAATGTGTAGTTGGGATTCAGGTTGGGGTTGAGAAGGCCACCGTGTTTGGAGCGACGCTCATGTGGAGAGCGCCTGATGAATTGATTGGGGGTATCTTCAAAAATATACTTTATCTCGAAAGATTTACCAAAAAGTTCAATCGAACATTTGTTTATCAGGCTCAGATAATGAAACGAGAGCCAATCCTTAAAATAGGAATTGGGGACTTTTATGTAGAGACAGTTGCTTTCTTGTCCGATGTAAATTGTCGGTCCGAACCATGTCTCATAGCTATTCCTGTCAATCTCTTGTTTGACAGCGTCTTTGATAAGAAGCCAAGGGTTAGAGTTTTGTTTATCTTCCATGTGATAGCTTTAGATTTCCACAGATATTTCCACATCTGTGGAAAACCTTCAGATTTGCTGAATAACTTCTGTGGAGAAGGCGCGGACATCATAGCACTCCCGATTTTCAAATTCAAGAAAAAAATGTTTTTTTTTGAAATTTCCCGCGGGGGAGCAAAGCTAGAAATCGAATCCGATCCAGAATTTGAGCTCGTATTTTCCGAAAGACGTAATGCTGAATGGGCTGGAAATATCTACTATTTCTAGCCTTTTTGCCCAGTCGAAATGCAGCGGAAGCCCGAGGAAGAAAAATTGGAATCCGAATCCATACGACCCGATAGCATCCGCAGCTCTCAATATTGGAATTCCCCGCTCATCATAGCCAATATCAAAGATCTTAGCAGGATAACCTTTGAGTTTTGCCCGTGTCAAATCAAGAAAGAAAACACCACGAATGGGCCCAATCAGGCCGAGGATCGTGTTTGCCGCATTCACCAGAGGGATCCGGAGCTCCAGATTTGCGTACCATCCCTCATTTCCCACGATATTGTAGTAATACGATGAACGAACCTGGTTGTTGCCACCCCAGTAGAATACATAGGGATTCCTTCCCATGCTGGCCATCACATTGAGACGGAAAGCAAAAAGCGTATTTCCACCGATGGGCAGGTATTGACGCAGATCAGCCTGAACTGTTGTGTTCCGGATAAAACGGTTGGTCACTGGAATTGTTTGAGAAAGACCAAGCATGAATGTATTTCCCGAATAAGGACCATACATTCTGAAATTCGTCGTTTCGCCGATCAGCGAGGCGGAAGCCGTGAGGGCGTTTCCGTTGTAGAAATAGCCGTAGCCCTGATTTTGCTGGCCGCGCGCCTGATTCATCAAGTAAGGGTCGTAAAAGTCTTCCTCGTAATTGAGGAAGCTGAGGCCCACTTGGGCTCTGTAATACCGATTGAACGGGTAGTAGCCGGTGAAACTGGCGCCCATCATCGTTCTTGTTGCCATGGCATCTCTGTAGCTAAGCTGGTCATAATAAAGCGGATCCACATAGTTGTAAGGAGTGTAGTAGAACATGGTGTACTGAAAGGCCTCGGCAGCAAACTGGAATCTTCTTTTCAGGTTTACATATGAAAAAAGATAAGATCGAAAGCTTCTAACCTGATAAGCGAGCAATGTGAAATTGTGATCTCCCAAAAGATCGGAGAATGAGAGAGCCGTGCCTCCATAAATTGAGCCGTCGGTAGAAATGATTGCGCCGACCGGAGGCCTGTTGTTCAGGTAAAGCTTGCCCAATCCTTTGTAGGGTGCAATCTTTTTCTCGTCGATATCCACACTGACGATAGGTTCGAACCTTTCGAATTCCTCATCGTAATCCATGTCGGCAAATGTCACGGATTCTTCCTTTTGGCCTTCAAATTCGCTCTTGAAAATCTGAAACGCCCCTTTGTTGAAGGAGGAGAAAAGGATCGTATCGGATTCATTAGGCATGGGATGCGGGAATAAATTGCCTGTTCTCACATCTGTGTACCGCAAGAGCTCCCCTGTTTCCAGGTTAAGGGAATAAATGTTATAGGCCTCTCTTATGTCTCCGGAGAAGTAAAGCTCTTTATCGTCCGGCGAAAAGATCGGCACGATCGTGTTCCCCTTCCCAAAGGTCAACTGTGTTCTTTTTTTTAGGTTGTCGCTCGGGGAGATGAAAAGCTTATCGAAGGCATCCAAACGGATGGTGTAAGCGATATATTTTCCATCGTGAGATATAACCGGGGCTTTTTCGAAAAGATCGTTGGAGGTCAGATTGAGAACTTCTCCATTGGCAAGATTGACTTTGAAAATATCATGGATCCCATTCTCGAAGGCCGTGAAAAGAAGCTCGTTTTTATCGGGAAAAAAACAAGGAGAGGAGGGTTGGTCTTGGTTGATTTTAATATTTTGTACTATTTTCCCTGAAAGGGGATTGACGATGAAAAGAGAATGTTTTTTTCCTGCTCGTCCGAAAAAGGCGATCCGGTCTCCGTCGGCAGACCAAGCAATATCCCTGCCTTTGGATGGCTCTACGTCAAACCGGATGAATTCGTATTTAAGGGTATAGCCTTTGGTAATATTTTTTATCGCCTTGCCGTCTTTCGTGGAGAATAAGATGATGTCGTAATCCAATTCCTTGTAGTTTGCGAGCAGGGCAGCGACAATATCACCTGAGGGAGATAGCGAAATCGACCAAGCATGATAGTAGGGATTCAAAGGGAATTCAGGTCCGAGTGGAATACTGTAATCTTCGGGATTTTCTCGTGTCAGGAAGGGCTTGTATTTTGCGCGGAGATATTTTTTGAACTCAAAGCCGAATTCTTTGACAGGCGTGTCGAAAGCTCTGCGGATGGGATTCTGATTCCCGATTAGGGGTGAGTTCTTCATGGAATGCCAGAAATCTCGGATTCCGTTTTTGCCATATTTGTGTTCGATAAAATCAAACAGGGCATGACCGAAATCGTAATCTGGCACCCGTGGAAGCGGATAACGGGAGTAGAGGTGGCCATTCCCGACGAGATCAGGAATACGATCATTAAGGGCGGCATCTCGGACAATCATGGCTGACCAGGGTGCCCAAGTCCGGGTGTTGTATTCGCAGAAGCCTTCGAATATCCATCCGGGGGGCTGGGACAAAGCGTACAGTACCCCTCCTGGAGATCCCCAAAGGAGGTCATACTCGAAAACATGGGTCACTTCGTGCTCGATGAGGTTATGGATTTCATCGATGGGCATATCTCCCTGAATCGCGATTCGGTACAGGAGAGGTTCTGCCACACCGAGAACCCCCTCCGGGAGTTGAAACAAATTGGTCTGGTAGAATTCCGTTGAGGTTCGGTAATAAAGGAGAGGAACGGAGGCGGAAAGTTGGTGTTTGATCTCCTCGCTGATGGATTTGTAAGCGCTCTCTGCGAGGTCGGCGATTTTTTTAAGGTCGCGAGTGTCATCCCCATAGTAAAAAATGTCGAAGTGCTCGGTTTTATACACCTTCCAGTCAAACTTTGTGTAGAGAACTTTGTTTTTTCCGTAATACGGAAAATAGATAATTTGAGAAAAACTCAAATTAGCGCCGATTAAAAATAGGGAAAAAAGGAAAAAGCATTTTTTGAAAACTCTCATGTTTTCTCCTTGCTGTTTACTTGATAAGATATCTTTCTTGGATTTGCTCTCCGCCAACAATCTGGCGAAAGAGTTTGTCTCTTATGTTGATCATCATGTCATAAAAGGCAAAATAGGCGGTTTGGTTCGGGTTTTTATACGCCTTGCTCTCCTTAAAGGTTCTCTTGTAGAGGGCCTCTCCTGTCTTCCTGTCGATGAGATAGAGATCAAGAGAAAGGGAGTAAAACCTGCGCTCCTCGATACGGGATTCTTCAGGGAAGGGCTCTTCGAACCGTCTTTTACTCGCAGACTTGATCGCTTTCCGGATTTCTTCTGTGTATTCCAGGCTCCCCGTGAAAAAAATGATTCCGTTTTTGTCTGGCAAGACTTTCTGCCAGAATGTTTTATCCTGGAAGGCCTCTTCGTTCTGCAGCGCAACTTCTGTGGACGAGATGTTGTTTTTTATTTTTTGCTCAAACTCTATAGTGAAATATTCTGTCAATTCTTTGTTGATATTAAAATCCTTGGCCTCTTCCTTCACCAGAAAATTCGTGATAGCGATCTCTTCATAATCGTCAAGGTTTAGCGAGGGTTTTCGCGGCATCTCGATTCTCACCCGTACGTGTTCTCCCGTGCCGCAGGAAAGAAGAAACAAAAGGCAGATAAATAAAATGAAGCTATTGCTTTTTCTTTTTTTTATCTTTGTTTTCATCTTCCTCATCTGTGGCGCCTTCTTCCATACGCCGTTTGAATTTTTCATAGTTGGATTGGATGTATTCGTTTTTAGGATTCAGTTTGATTGCAGCCTCATATTCTTTTCTCGCTTCCTCCCAGAGCCCTTTTTTTTCGTATGCCACAGCTAGGTTGTTATGAGCGGAAGAGGACTCCGGCTCGAGCACAACAGCTTTTTTCCACCGGAAAATGGCTTCATCCCAAAGATCGCGTTGCGCCGCAAGGACTCCGAAATGAAGCTGGGACTGCGGAGGGGGTGGCGAACAGCGGGCGAATAGCATAAGAAAAAGAAAAGATAACAGAAGCAAGAATGATAAAGTTTTTTTATCCATCTCTCTCATTAACTAAGATACTTGTTTTGCAAATGTTTTGCAAATTTGCTTACAGTGATTATAACAGATGAAAAATATTAGCAATATTTGTACCAAAAACACCCTGGGAAGAAGATCTTATTCTTCTGGGGAAAAGTGCGCATAAAAGAGGACATGTGTTTTATGGACGTCAATTATTGGCATGGAGGCACTGTTAACAGAAAAAATCTTTACAATCGAGCAAGGCCGGGCATAAAGAAAACATCAAATGGGTTGGTTTTTGATCCCAATTATGGTATAAATGCCTTTTTCTTGAATTATTACGTTAATAGTTGAGAATAAAAGATGCCTAAAGCTTGCGAAATTTGTGGAAAGGGCCCAGTATTTGGGCAAAGTCTTAGTCATTCACATAAGGCTTCCAAGAAAAAATGGAAGCCAAACCTGCAGAAGGTCAAAGCCCAAACACCAGCAGGGACAAAACGCATATGGGTTTGCACGAGATGCCTTCGATCCGGGAAAGTCACAAAGGCAGCCTAGACTCTTTCGACAAAAGAAACTTCTTTTATTCCTAGTATCTTTTTGACTATCTGCTCAAGGTGTTTGATATCCCGAATAATGATTGTTAGCTTGATTTGTGCCTTTTGGTCGGCAAAGGTGTCGACCTGAGCTTTGGTAATATTCCCTCCCAGCTCGGCTATAGCGGTTGTGAGTTTGGCCAAAACGCCTGGGGAATCTTGGCTTTTGACCAGAAGTTTGCTTTGGTATGAGCCCTCTGCAGAGGAGGAAGACCAGGATGCATCCACGAACCGCTGGGGATTAAGGATTTCTTTTTTGACCAGCGCACATCGTTGGGCGTGAACCGTCATCCCTTTCCCCGACGTGATGTAGCCGATGATGGGTTCTCCACGAATGGGAGCGCAACATTTGGCCAGGTTTATGATAGCCTCATCTGCCTGTTTTACTTCGATCAAGGGCTTGGGCCTTTTGGCAACCTTTGCGACCACTTTTTCGAGAAGGGTCTCTTTTTTATCCGCCAATTGTTCTTCTTGGAAGAGCTTTTCCATGAACTTATTGTTGAGCACCACTTTTCCCGAGCCGATCAGAGCATAAAAAGCATCGATATCCGGAAGCCTAAAAGGGATTTCCTCGGATAGTCTTTTCAAAAGATTCTCTTTCTTCAACCACGGCGAGGGCAATTTGTATTCCTTGATTTTTTTCTCCCACAATTTTTTTCCCATAGCAGAGTTTTTTATTTTGTCCTGTTGGTTGAACCAGTGCTTGATGTGATATCTTGCCCTTGAAGTGAAGGCCTTGTTGAGCCAGTCTCGACGAGGCTGCTTTTCAGAGGAAGTGAGAATTTCGATGATGTCTCCTGTTTTCAGGATGGTTTTTAATGGGGTTTTTTTGCTGTTAACAATGGCCTCCTTGGCATGGAGCCCGATTTCTGAGTGAATTTTGAAGGCAAAGTCCAAAACCGAAGCACCTGTGGGTAACGTGACGACTTTGCCTTTGGGGGTAAACACGTAAATTTCTTCCGGGATAAGATGGATTTTTAGATTTTTCAGGAATTCCTTAGGGCTTTTTTGTTCTTTGTAGAGTTCAACCATTTCACGCAACCAGTGGAGTCGTGCATCCTCTTTCATGATGGAGCGAGGGGATTTTTCTTTGTATTTCCAGTGTGCAGAAATTCCGTTTTCGGCCATGTTGTGCATTGCCTGTGTGCGAACCTGGATTTCAATGGTTTGTTTATTCTCTGTGATAATCGTGGTGTGGAGGGCTTGGTACAGGTTGGGCTTGGGCATGGAGATGAGGTCTCGGAAGCGGTGTGGGAAATGAGGCCAGTTTTGGTGGATGATACCCAGAGCGGCATAGCAATTCTTAACCGAGTCTGTGATGATACGGATGGCCATGAAGTCATAGACCTGATCGAAATCGATATTTTGGTGCTTCATCTTGTTATAAATGCTGTAAAGACGCTTTATACGCGCAAAAATTTCAGCGGAGATATTGTTTTCTTTCATCAAATCTTGGAGTGTTTTTTTGATTTTTTTGATTTCTTTCTCTGCCTTTTTCTTCTGAGGCTCGACAAATGAAACCATCTTGAAGTATTCTTCTGAAGAAACATACCGGAAAGAGAGGTCTTCCAACTCTGCCTTCATCCGCCCCATCCCTAGCCGATTCGCGATGGGAACATAGATCTCTAGTGTTTCCTGGGCGATCTGTTTTTGTTTGTCTTCAGGAAGAAATTTTAATGTTTTAAGGTTATGAACCCGGTCGGCCAGCTTGATAAAGATCACTCGTAGGTCATCGGTCATGGCCAGGATAATTTTCCGTATACTCTCGGCCTGCCTTGCCTCTGGGGAAGTGTCTTGAACACGTGTGATCTTTGTGACTCCTTCGACAAGATCGGCAATTTCTTTCCCGAAGTTTTTTTTCAGGTCGGCGGCTGTCACATCCGTGTCTTCTAAGACATCATGCAAAAGTCCCGCAGCAAGAGTGACCCTATCGAGCTTCATCTCCGAAAGCATCATGGCAACTTCTAGAGGGTGGCTCAGATAGGGCTCTCCTGACCGGCGAATCTGTCCCTTGTGTGCTCGGGCTGCAAACACATATGCCTTTTTCAGGGTGGTGATGTCTTTTTCTGAGTAAAGAGAGGATGCTTTCTCCAAGATATCATCGAATCTGATCATCTCGCTTCTATTTTTGATTAAGGGTTCTCTTTTTCCCTTCTGAGTATCCAGTCCACCGCCTCTTTCAGGGTTTCTGCTACGTAGGCCGGTTCGACGCCCTTCTCCTTGAGCTTGGATATAGATTTTTGACCAAAGCCTGTTAACAAGAGTATCGAGGTAGCCTGGATGTTCATTCCAAAAAGGATGTCTTCCGCTTTATCTCCGATCATGTAGGATTTCGCTGTGTCGATATTGAAATCACAAACGGCTTGCTGGGCCATCCCAGGGTTGGGCTTTCTACAGGCGCAGGCTTTCCTGTATTCCGGAATCTCGGCGTACTCATAATGGGGACAGTAATAGATGGCATCAATGGTGGCTTTTTGTTTGGCAAAGTCGAGCCGCAGATTCCGATGGATGTCACGAAGGTTCTTTTCCTCGATGAATCCTTTCCCGACCCCCGATTGGTTGGTCACGATGACGGATAGAAATCCGGCCCTGTTTATTTTCCTGACGGCAGCGAAGCTGTAGGGAAAAATTTCCACCATGTTATAGGAGTTGGGATATCCCACATCTCGGTTGATGGTCCCATCTCTGTCGAGAAAAACGGCGCGTTTTTTCATCATAATAATTTTTGACAGGCCTGGAAAACCTCCTCGGGAGATATGTCCATCATACACCGGTGGTCAAACGGGCACTGCCTGTAAGAACAGGGCCAACATGGGGCTCCTTTGTGGATAACCATGGCGGGTTGCTGATAGGGGCCCGTCCGGGCGGGTTCTGTCGGGCCGAACAGAGCAACCAGAGGAACCTTCAGGATATTTGCCAGATGCATGGGGCCTGAATCATTCGTCACAAGAAGGTCAGCGAGGCTCAGCAAGGCGGCCAATCGAGGAAGGCTGGTGTTTCCTGTCAGAATATGCGGGCGTT
The DNA here is from genome assembly GCA_020348385.1 of Candidatus Aminicenantota bacterium. Classification (GTDB taxonomy): domain Bacteria; phylum Acidobacteriota; class Aminicenantia; order Aminicenantales; family Aminicenantaceae. The sequence continues at coordinate 1,302,227 of CP070750.1, forward strand.
CGCTCATTAGGGAAGAGATGGCTTCGGCAAGAGGCGTTTCATCAGCGGAGCCGATGACCAAAACCTGTGCCCGCATCCTGCTTTGAAGGAGGGTGGCCAATTCAGCGTATTTTTTTGCCGGCCACCTTTTGGCGCTTCCGTAGTATGCTCCAGGGCTGATGATAATGAGAGGCCTTTGGATTTGAATATTCTGAGATCCTAACCACTCTTCTGCCCGCGTCTTTTCCTGTCGGTCAATCGGGAGAGAGTGCTCTTCGGGAAATTCTTTTAATCCCAGACCTAAGAGGAGATCGAGGTAGTAGTGGACTTGGTGCGCCCGGTTTTCTCTTGACTGGATAGGGATTCCTTTGGTGAGCAGGAGTCCTCGCCCGTCTTTTTTGTATCCCCATCTTTGGGGTATCCTTGCCATGGCGAACACAAGCGCGGATGCGAAAGAATTCGTGAACAGAATACCCAAGTCAAAACGTGATTTGCGGAGAATCTTGGCTGATTCCTGGAGATTTTTCAGACTTTTATGTTCGAGGAGAGAGATGGCGCCTGCAAACATATCATCCATTGCAAAAAGATCTTTTACCCACTCTTGAGTACCTGCCCAAACCTCGGACTCGGGATAGTTTCTTTTTATGGTTTTCATCGCCGGAAGGGCAAGGACAGAATCCCCTATCCAATTGGGCATGCGGACCAAAATTTTCATGGAATCCATTGTATTCGGTAACTGGAAACTTGTCAAAAAACCGGGGAAGCGGTTTCATCACACAGGCGATAAACGGTCACCAAGCGCTGTTCGCAATCATCTCTCATCTCCAGATGACCTCCGTATCTTCTTGACTGGCTCTTATTGCGCGGGGCCTGGGAAAGGACGCACGTTTTGAATGCGAGAGAGGGGCGAATCGTTATTTTTTTTCAGAGGAAGAGGAGGGCGAACTTATCTTTTTTGGAAAGGTGTCGGTATTCGTATCCTTGTCCTTATCTTTATCTTTTTTTGGCTTTTCTTTAAGCTCGGGATCCGATGCTCTGGTTCCTTTCGAGGCATAATCAGTAACATACCATCCACTTCCTTTGAATTGGATGGCAGGTGGGGAAAGAACTTTTTTAACGGCCCCTTGGCAGTGAATGCATTTTTTAAGCGGGAGATCATTGACTTTTTGCAAAACTTCAAAAACAGATCCACACTTCGTACATTTGTATTCGTATAAAGGCATCGTTTTCCTCTAAATGGAAAGGCCATTATACCAGACTCATGCCGGGATAAAAAGCGAAGTTTTTTATGATTAGGAAAAGGGAGTCAGAAAGTGGGCTCAGTGAAAAATAATGGCTTCGAACACGAATATTTCGGCGCCAGTTCGCCACGCATCTTTTGGCAGGCCCGCTTTGAGGCAGGTGTTTTCCAAGAACGATTCCCGGTTCCATTTTTGTTCGAGGGCGACCTGGGGAAGAAGAAGGCCCCTTTTTCCATCCTTTGCAATCACGAGACCATGTCTTCCCACAGTAATCCTTTTGGGATCGACTATTTTCTTAAGGGGAGTTAGCACGGAGATTTCCACCTTCAGATCATCCAGCTCGTCTCGTGTAACCGGAAGGAATCGGGAATCTCGGCAGGCCGCATAGACACTGGCTTGCATGACAGCCTGGTGAAGCGGCAAAACGGGTTCGATGAATCCGATGCAGCCCCGTAGTTGCCCGTGTTTTTTAAGAGTCACGAAAGCCCCGCAATTCTGTAAAAGATTGCGGCCTTGAGGTTTGTATTCCTGCACTTTATTCTCCTTGACATACAGATTGACTGTGGAATAGGCCAACTGCAAGAGTTCCTTTTTTTCCTGTTCGGACAGACGAAATTCTTTAGAGACAGGCTTGGCAAAAAGAGCCGCAGCGAGATATCCGACAACCCGGGATTCATCCTGGCTAGCCTCCGAGGAGTCTGAATACCGTAAGATTTCTACACCCGCTTTATCCTTTGCAAAGAGAAGGGCGGCAACGACCGGGCCTCCTCCACACATGATGTTTTCTCGTCTCTCGCATTTCCTGATGAGTTCGCTTGTTTTGAACTGGCGGATTAGAGTGATAGTCTCATTATCTTTTTTGTTGGCTTCTTTTTTCGTAAGGTAATGGGAAAGGTCGGTCGAAGCGATGACAAGGACGTTTTTTCCCGCCGTGGCCTTTTTCAGCCCTTCTGCAAGGCTTGTTATCGTGGCCCTTTTGGGAACCCCTATCACGATGGGTACTATTTTGGCTTTTGGCAGGATCCTTTGCACAAACGGGACCTGAATCTCTATGGAATGTTCGGCCTGATGGGCTTGAGCGATAAAACCGAATCCTGTGGCTTTGGAAATTTCAGCAGCAAGAAACGCATCGACTTGGGAGATGCCAAAAGGTGTTTCATATCCTCCGTTTGGATAGATAGAACAGCCTTCGAATCCCCATTGGTGGGAGGGCGCAAGGATAACAACGGACTCGTAATTTTTTTTCTGGATAGACTTGTAAGCGTAAGCAGCCACTTGACCAGAATAAACATACCCCGCATGGGGGGCGATTATCGCCAGGATGTCGCCTGAAGGGATTGAGGAAAGCGGCACGTTTTTGAGGAAATGATCGATGAGCCTAGCAAGAGCCTCTGGATCTTTAGGATACCAGGATCCAGCCAGCTGGGCCTTTCGTAAACCTTGTGGCCAAGAAACCAATACAGAAAACAGGATCAACAGGACAAAAGGCACGATTTTTTTTCTCACCAACAAAAATATACGCCGAAAAAACAGAAAAATCAATGGGTTGACTTTTATCCATATTTGGATAAAAATGGGAAGGAAAGACCATGAGAGATATTTTTAAATCCCTGTTTGTCCTAATACTGGCATCTTCAGCATTTTATCTTGGCTTCTATATGGGCAAAGAGAGTGTTATGTCCCAGATCCCTGACTTTCAAGAAGAATCAGAGGAAAAACTCCCTTAGGGATAATAACGCATTTTTTTGCTCCGAGCCTTCCCTCCCTGCTTTGGATACTGCCTTTCCCCTGAATTTGAAATGCTATTTCCCAGCCTTCGTAATCATCCAGGCAGGCCGGATTATTTACCAGTCGAGCCAACCCGCCCCACCCTAGCCAACCCGCCCCACCCTACATTTAAGGAATTAAAAATACACGAGGTTTTAATATTGTAAAGGAATGATGAGGTCGATAATTTTTATGAGTAGTGCAGGATGGTTGACGAAACAATGGGTGCGCCGTATAATGAATTTTAAGAAAATAGAAAAGAATTTAATTTCTGAGGAACCGAATGACGCTTGCATTATATGGACTCCTGGTCATTCTCGCTTTATTCATCGTTCTTATGGCATTTAATCCCAATCTATCCTGTTTCGGAAGGAAGTTGAAATCTCCGTTTTATCCCGTAACGCGCAAGAGGAAGATGAAGCAGAAAAAGAGGGAAACCATCGACTACGGTTTTAATCTTGGTGGTCCCGGAGATAAAAAACCCCAAGGAGCCCGCACACAAAAACAAGCTCCAACGGAAAGCCCGAGCAGAAGACCAAGCATTGCGACTGAGGATTATGGGTTTGATCTGGGAGGAAAAAGCAGAGAAAAAAATCAGGCTGATTGAGAGGATGCGTTTTGCGGAAGGCCCAGACATTTGTCATCTGTTTTGTGCTGGCAGTTCTTGCGTGCTGTCAGCCTCCCCCTTTATCTCTATCCCCGATCCCTTCCCAGATTGACCGGATGGAGGGACATGCTTCCTTGGTGATCTCCGGAGATCAAGGAACGGCAAGATCGAAGTTTTCCTTTCTTTTCGAGCTGCCCGACCGCGGGCGGATCGATGTCACAGGGGCTTTGGGGAGAGTCCTTTATCGCATAGTCATCCATGAGGGGGAAGCCTACTTTGTTGTCCCTTCAAAAAAAGTGTATTGGAAAGGCCAGGAAGAAGAAATAATCGATAAATTCATGGGCTTCCGGTTGAGCCTAACCGAAATGATCAATCTTTTGAGCGGGAACTGGAGGGAATTGGAAATGTTGCATAACGAGGGTTTGAGAGATTGGTCTTTTGCGGAAGACCAGGATGGCCGCATCATATCCGGGCAAAGGGAAGACCTCTGGTTTAGTGTCGAAGAGTTTATCGGGGATACGCCATTTGCCCGGCGTCTCCGATTCAAACACCCCGAGAGCACGGGTCAGGTGAAGGTCCTGAGCGTCGACCTCAACCGTCCGATCAAACCAAATGTTTTTTCCACAAAATTCATCGAAAAATACCAGCCCAAAACATGGGCAGAAATTCAAGAATTGCTCAATCATGCGCATTAAGTCCTTTGCCAAAATCAACCTTGGGATCGAAGTTCTGGGAAAAAGAGATGATGGCTATCATGAAATCAGGACTTTGTTCCAGTCGGTAGACCTGTTTGATCTTTTGGACTTTTTTCCCTGCACACAAGATGAAATTATCCTGATAGGGGATGATGATTCCATCCTTTGGGATGAATCTAATCTTGTTAACCAGGCTGCCACCCTTCTGAAGGAACGGCACGCCATCAAAAAGGGGATGGAAATTCACGTGAAGAAAAACATCCCCGCTGGTAAAGGCCTGGGAGGAGGAAGCAGTAATGCAGCCATGACACTGTTGGCTTTGAACAAAATGTGGCAGATTAATCTGGAGAAAAATGCTCTCAAGGACTTGGGGGCCCAGATTGGAGCGGATGTTCCGTTTTTTTTCGAAGGAGGCTTGTGTTTGGGACAAGGGAAAGGAGACATCCTTTTTCAACAGGAGGATCCAAGTCCCTTGTTATGCTTATTGGTCTTTCCGTCGGTTTCTGTCTCAACAGAATCTGCGTATGAAAGGTTTCGAGCTTCCTTGACTTCGCAGAGTAAAGAAAGTAAAATTATCAAGTTTTTAAACAGCCATGATCTTGGTTTTTTGGAAAACGATTTAGAAGAGATTGTATTTCGTACATATCCTCAGATAAAAGCTATAAAGAGCCTAATCCAGGAACAGGGGTCAGAGCTGACTTTGATGAGTGGCAGCGGCTCTGCTGTTTTTGGCCTTTTCGATCAAAGGAATAAGGCGATGAATGCTCTGAGGGTGCTTTCAAACGAGTATACGGCTGTGCTTACGACAACATTGTCACAAACAGAGTATCAGGAACGTATACGGATAGGAGTATCGAGACAAACTGGGGTGTAGCCAAGCGGTAAGGCAGCGGACTTTGGATCCGCCATTCGGAGGTTCGAATCCTCCCACCCCAGCCACATTGTGGTGGACAAATCCTCGATTGGAGAGATTTTTAAGGAGGAGAAGCAGTGAAGGATGAGAATAGGATGAAAGTATTTGCAGGTTCTTCCAATGCTGCCTTAGCCAAAGAGGTTGTGGATTATCTTTACATCGACCTCGGCCAATCCGTGCTGGAGCGCTTTAGCGATGGCGAAATCCACTTTTTCATCGACGAAAACGTCCGCGGAGAGGATGTATTTATTCTTCAGTCCGGGGCGTCCGACGCCAATTTCCATCTCATGGAAATATTTGTGATGATCGACGCTTTCAAGCGGGCATCCGCAGAGAGGATTACAGCTGTCATCCCCTATTACCCGTATGCTCGGCAGGATTGGAAGGACCGGCCGCGCGTTGCAATTTCGGCCAGATTGGTGGCTGATTTGCTCGAAGCGGCTGGTTCGAATAGAGTCCTGACCATGGATCTTCATTCCCCTCAGATCCAAGGCTTTTTTGCCATCCCTGTGGATAACCTCACAGCGGCTCCTGTCTTGACCCGGCACATCAAGAATCTCAATCTTAAAGACTTAACCATCGTGTCTCCCGACGCAGGAGGTGTGGGAAGAGCCAGGGTTTTTGCCAAAAGACTAAAGGCCAACTTGGCGATCATAGATAAAAGACGCCCGGCGGCCAATGTAGCTCGTGTCCTTCATGTTATCGGGGATGTAAAAGACCGGGACGTTGTGATCGTCGATGACATGGTGGATACAGCAGGAACTCTTGTCCAGAGTGCAGAGGCTTTGATCAAAGAGGGGGCCCGCAAGGTTTTTGCGGCCTGCACCCATCCTGTTTTATCCGGTGAAGCCCTGGATAGGATCGAGAATTCTCAGCTGGAAAAATTAATTGTGACCAACACGATTCCTCTGAATGAAAAAGCACAAGCTTCAGAGAAAATCTTGGTGATATCGGTGGCCGAGCTTTTCGGAGAAGCCATTCGAAGAATAAATCGTGGACATTCTGTGAGTTCCCTGTTTGTTTAAGGAGGATTAGCGATGAGTTTAACGATCATATGTGAGAAAAGAGACGTTTTCGGAAAAAATGCATCCCGCCGACTTAGGCGAGAAGGCAAAGTGCCGGCGGTGCTGTATGGCGGATTAGAACCCAGCACACATCTGGCGATACAAAAAAAGGATGTTTTCGGAATCCTGAGGTCTGAATCGGGAGAAAACACGATATTCAAGGCCTCTTTCGATTCGGAGTCCAAAGATACGATGATCAAGGAATTGCAAACGGATCCTGTCACAGATGAAATTCTTCACATCGATTTGATTTTGATTTCTATGGACAAGGCTGTGAGGGTGTCTGTGCCCGTTATCGTGGTCGGAGAAGCTGTGGGAGTTAAAGCCGAGGGAGGATTTGTCGATCTGATCACACGAGAGGTCGAGGTCGAATGCCTTCCGGGAGATATCCCCGAGTACATCGAGGTGGACATCAGCGATCTCCACCTCCACCAATCCATCAAGATCGAGGAGATGACGTTTCCCACAGGCGTGGAAATTGTGAGCGATCCTCAAACCCTGGTTGTTTTGATCGAGGCCCCCACTAAAGAAGAGGAAATCGTGAAGGAAGAAGAGGAAGAGGAAGAAGTGGAAATCATGGCCGAAGGGGAGCAACCCGAAGTTATCAAGAAGGAAAAAGAAGAGGAAGAGGAAAAGGAAAAGCAAAAGGAAAAAACTCAGGAAGCCCCGCAAGAGGAAAAAAAGGAGTGATAATTGTGGATTATCGTCGGGCTGGGAAATCCTGGGAAAAAGTATGCCTTTTCACGTCATAACGTGGGATTTGCCCTTATCCAGAGATTGGCGGATAAGAACAGCGTCAAACTGAAGAAACGGAAGTATTCGGCAAAAGCGGCCCAGGTGGAGCTGGCAAACAGCCCCGCTCTTCTCGTAAAACCCTGGACCTATATGAATAGAAGTGGCGTGGCCGTCACCGGGATTATCGAAGGGATGGGCGTAAACCTGGATCGGGTGTTAGTGGTGTATGATGATCTTGACATCCCCCTGGGTGAGGTAAGGATCAGGAAGGCGGGCGGTCCGGGAACCCACAAGGGGATGGTTTCCATCGTTCAGGAAATCGGCTCCACCGAATTTCCGAGAATCCGAATCGGGATTGGGCCTTTGCCCCCCGGGGTTGACGCAACAGATTATGTGCTTGATGATTTCCAAAAGGAAGAGAATCCGATCTTGGAGGATTGCCTGATTATGGCGGAAGAAGCAGTGGATTTGATTATGAAAAGCGGTGTAGACGAGGCCATGAACAGGTTCAACCGCCGACCCGCCCCGCCCCAACTTCAAGGTATATCTGAGACTGAAGAATAAGACTTGCGGCTTTTTTTATGAATAATCTAGGATAAAAAGATGGACAGAAACGGATGAATATACTATCCTGTCTTATTGTCCTGGAATAGAGTTTAATAAAGCTCCTTGTTCCTTCTATTATAGAAGGAGCTTTAAATCCATAAGGAGGTCTTCATGAGACAATACGAAACAGCCTTCCTCATCACCCCTAAGCTTGAAGAAGAAGAAACGGAGAAGCTTATCGAAAAAATGGCTGAGGTGGTGAAGAAAAAAAAGGGGAAGATGGTCAACATCGAAAAGTGGGGAAAAAGAAAGTTGGCCTATCCTATCGACAAACTTGATGAAGCGATTTATGTGTTTTTCCATTACGAAGGAAGCCCGGATATTCCGCACGAACTTCAAAGAAGATTCCGACAAACAGAGACGGTCCTTCGTTATTTGACCCTGAAGAAGGATGAACAAACCCAACTGAGAAAAAAGGCGAAACCGGGCAAAAGAGGAAAAGCGAAAAAAGCTGAAGAAAAGGGAAAAATTGCGGAAGAGCCGATATTGGAACCCGAAAAGAAAGAAGAAAGCAAAAAAGAACCACCAGAAGAACTGCCTGAAGTTCCGCCGGAGGTGACAGAACCTGAACCCGAAATTTTGGCCGAGGAGAAAGAATGATGGCAAGAGAACAGCGAGAAAGAAGTTCTTACAGAAGATACTTTCCACCGAAGCGAAAATATTGCCGTTTTTGTGAAAGAAACATCAAGGACATCGACTATAAAAATGTGGACATTCTGAAGAGGTATGTCCCAGAAAGAGGGAAAATCGCCCCCAGGCGGGTGACAGGGACCTGCTCTTTCCATCAGCGAAAGCTTTCCACAGCCATTAAGAGAGCCCGGTTGCTAGCTTTACTCCCTTATATCGAGGACTGAGAAAAATGAAGATTATCCTGAAGGAGAATATAGAAAATCTGGGAAAAAGAGGGGACGTCATCGACGTTGCTGACGGCTACGGAAGGAACTATCTCATTCCAAGAAAACTGGCCCTCCAGGTCACGCCTTCTAACATGAAAATGGTCGAGATGGAGCAAAAGGCTCTGCGGAAGAAGTTGGAACAGGAAGTCAAATCCTTTCAAAGTGTGATCGATCAGCTCAATCAAGCGTCTCTCTCTTTTGAGAGGAAAGCCGGGGACAAGGATGTGATATTCGGGTCAGTCAGCAGCACAGATATCAAAGAAGCTCTTGGGAAGTTGGGAATAGAAGTCGAAAAAAAGAAGATATTGCTGGCGGAGCCCATAAAACGGCTGGGAAATTACACGGTCCCGATCAGGGTGTTCCATGATGAACAGGCAGAGATTAAAGTCGAAGTGAAAAAAGAGGGGGCAGAAGACGAGCAAGAGAAACCAGCCGTGAGCGAAGAGAAGGTCATTGAAGAAAAAGAAAGCTTGGGAACGGAAGAAAAACAAGAAAGTCCAGTAGAACCGGAACTAGAAGAAAAAGAAAAAGCTGACCTGGATGAGGAAAAACAGGATGAAAAAATACAAGATATTCCGGAGGAAGAAGAAGTCCCGGAGCAAGAGGTCCTGGAGGAGAAGATAGAGGAACCCGAGGAAGAGCAAGAGGTTGTTCCCGAAAAAAAACCGGAGGAGGCGAAGGAAGATAGCACAAAAGAGACAAAAGAGACAAAAGAGACAAAAGAATCATAAGGGGGAAAGATGGAACTGGACTTGATGTTTTTGAAAAAAACGCCACCCCACAGTCCGGAAGCGGAAAAAACTGTATTGGGAGGGATCCTTGTCAATAACAAAAACCTCAATGTCGTTTTGTCCATCATTGCCATCGAAGATTTTTACAAAGAGGGAAACCGAAAGATTCTGGAGAAAATTGCCCAGTTGGTTGACAGGGGGCTTCCGGTCGATGTGCTTTCTTTAAGCGAAGAGCTGAAAAAGGCTGGCGACTTGGATGAGATCGGAGGGGCCTCCTATCTTTCTTCCCTAATGGATGGTGTGCCCAAAAGCCTCAATGTGGAATACTATGCTCAGATCATCAAAGAAAAAGCCCTCCTGAGGCGCCTCATCCTTTCCTCAGCCAAGATCATCTCTTCCAGTTATGAACAGAGAGAGGATGCAGACCAGCTTTTAGATGAAGCGCAGGCCTCTATCATCGAAGTCGCAGAACAAAGGATCAAACCTGGTTTTGTACCAGTCGGGGCTTTGACAACACCCGCGCTCGACGTTATTGAGTCTCTTCGTGACCGACAGGATGCTGTAACCGGCATACCCACCGGATTCCGAGACCTGGACAGCCTGACATCTGGCTACCACAACTCTGAGTTCATCGTTGTGGCCGGGCGGCCCTCTATGGGAAAAACAGCCCTTTGTTTGAACACTTCTTTGTATATCGGGCTCCGGACAGATTTTTCTGTGGGCTTTTTCTCTCTTGAAATGGCCAAAGAACAAATAGCCATACGTCTAATGTGTGCCGAAGCCCAGCTGGATATAAAAAAAGTGAGAACAGGATTTATCGGGGAGCGAGAATTCGAAAGACTCAAGCTGAGTGCAGAAGAACTCTCCAAGGCAAAAGTTTTTATCGATGAAACCCCCGCTCTTACTGTTGTGGAGATGAAAGCCAAAGCCAGGCGCTTGAAAATGGAGCACAACCTAGACTTGGTTTTTATCGATTACATGCAGCTCATGCGCCCCGGCAGTCGGTTCGAAAACAGGACGCAGGAAATATCCTATATATCTCGGTCATTGAAAGAGTTGGCCAAAGAACTTCAGATTCCTGTCGTCGGCATTTCTCAGTTGAGCCGCGCTCCAGAAAAAGGCCGTCGTGAGCCTATTCCTCAGCTCTCAGATTTGAGAGAATCGGGAGCGATCGAGCAGGATGCCGATGTTGTCATATTTGTTTATCGGCCGGAATTTTATCGCCCTGAAGACGAGAACCTGAGGGGCATCGCTAAAATCAATGTTGCCAAGCAACGTAACGGTCCGACTGGAATGGTCAACCTGGCCTTCATCCGAGAGTACGCGCGGTTTGCGGATATGGAATTCCAATCTTTCGAAGCATAAAATGCGTTCTCATCAAAGACAAGCGTTTTTTTTGTTTTTTTTGCAGCAGATAGGAGAATTGGGGAGTCTCCTAGGTAAAACGATATGGAGAACCTTTAAAAAACCATGGGAATGGAAAAATTTCATCGATCAGCTCGAAGAGGTCGGGGTTCGTTCCTTGCCTGTTGTATCGCTCACCGCAGCGTTCGGTGGGCTTGTTTTCGGACTTCAGACCTATATCGGGTTTCACCGCTACATCGGGCCTGGATCCGAGGCATACGGAGGCCCGATTATTTCATTGGGCCTTTCCAAAGAATTGATTCCGATTCTGGTAGGCCTGATGGTTTCCGGAAGGGTGGGCTCTTCGATGGCCGCCGAAATAGGGACCATGCGGATCACAGAGCAAGTGGATGCCCTCGTCAGTCTTGGAGCGGATCCGGTTCGGTATCTTGTGGTGCCGAGGACCTTGGCTTGTATCCTCATGCTTCCCTGTTTAACCCTTTATGGGGACATCATCGGTATGATGGGAGGCTATTTTTATAATGTCTTTGCCATGGGTGTCAATCGGTACATCTACATAAGAAACACCCTTCTTTATATGGAGTTTTGGGATGTGGGAAGCGGCTTGATTAAGGCCGCCTTTTTTGGAGGTATTATAGCTATCATCGGGTGCTGGCAGGGCTTAAAGACCGAGGCGGGTGCTGCGGGCGTGGGCAGAGCCACAACCCGGGCAGTGGTTATTTCCAGTATCCTAGTTCTCATATTCAACTTTTTTCTCAGCAAGGCCTTGCCTGCGGATTTGTGAAAATGATACGTATTGTTGATCTGCATAAATCTTTTGGAGGAAAAAAGGTCCTTCAAGGCATAAACTTGGAGGTCGACAGAGGTGAAATTTTGGTCATAATAGGGCAAAGCGGTTCTGGGAAAAGCATTTTGATCAAACACTTGATCGGCCTCATCATGCCGGATAAGGGAGAGATTTATGTAGATGGCGTGGAGACCACTCGCTTAAGTGAAGAGGATCGTTACAAAGTCCGACGCAAGTTTGCCATGCTTTTCCAGGGAGCAGCCCTCTTCGATTCATTGACGGTTTTGCAGAATGTCAGCTTTGGACTGGATAGGTACACGGATCATTCCCAGGAAAAAAAGACGGCGTTGGCCCGAAAGGCTCTTAGTCGTGTGGGCTTGAGAGGAATTGAAAACCTGATGCCTTTTGAATTGAGCGGAGGGATGAGGAAAAGGGTCGGCCTTGCTAGGGCGATCGCCTATGATCCCGAAATCATCCTGTATGATGAACCATCGACCGGTATCGATCCGATAAGAGCGGATGCCATAAATGATTTAATCATTCAGATGAAAAATGACCTAAAGGTAACGTCTATCGTTATCACGCATGACATAGTCAGCACGTACAAGGTGGCGGACCGAGTTGCCATGCTCTATCAAGGAAAGATCATCGCCACCGGGCCACCTGATGAGATCCGGGAATCCAAAAATCCTATCATCCGACAGTTTATCACCGGGGCAGCTGAAGGACCGATAGAAAACTGGTAGCTTATTAATAAAACTTTACATAAGAGAAATTTAAATGGGAATATTCAAAAAAGGGAAAAAGGAAGAAACGGGGCCTCTCGATGAAAGCAAGCGTGCAGGTTTGCGACAGGAAATAAAGATCGGGCTATTCCTATCAATTGGCCTGATCATTCTTGCGGTGTTTATTTTTGTGGTGGGGGATATCAGCACTATGTTCGAAAAAAAAGGGTATACTCTGTATACCTATTTTGATTCGGTGGCCGGCTTGGAAAGAAAGACCGTGGTTCGCATGGCTGGTGTGAAAGTGGGGGCTGTCGAGGCCATAACCCTCAAGGGGAGCAAGGCGGAAGTAGCCATGGACATACAACCGGATATCGAGATCAGCCGGGATTCTAGAGCCACCCTGGCCTCCCTTGGGCTTTTAGGAGAAAAGTATATCGAAATAACACCAGGCATAGAAGAGGAGGTCGTACAACCTGGAGGAACGATCGGAAGCCTTCCTCCTGTTAGTTTTGATCAGCTGGGAATAATCCTCTCTTCTGTCGGTGATGACATCAAAAGCACGAGCAGAGCCATGAGAGAATTGTTGGGGGAGGGTGAAGCTCGCGTGAATATCAAGGAAATTCTCCAAAACCTTTCCATGGTATCAGCAGAGCTGAAGGAATTTATCGGGGAAAGCAGGCCCCACCTCACCCAGAGCCTGGATAAGGCATCATTGGCGATAGATACCTTTGATCAGAATGTCCATTCTATTTCAGAAAATCTGGACGAGCTCATTCTTCTTCTTAAGGATACGGTTGAGGAAAACAGGGATAGCCTGAAAGGAAATTTGGAAGGAATCAAGGAATTGATATCCAAGATGGAAGAGGCTTTAAAAACCCTGAATGAGTCCTTGGAAAAGATCAATAAAGGGGAAGGCACACTGGGAAAATTAATCGAGGACCCAAGTTTATACGAAAAGACAGAGAGCATAGTAAACAAAGCGCAAGATATTGTTTCCCCGTTTTCTGGTGTGCAAACGGACCTGGGATTGAGGGCTGAATATTTTGCCAAGAGCGAATTGTTCAGAGGAATCCTTTCTCTTGGGTTTTGGCCAACGTCCGACAAGTTTTTGTTAGCCCAAATCGTAAGCGATCCCTGGCAGGACAAATTCACCTATTCTGCTCAAGGGGGAATCCGCTGGGGTGTTTTTGCTCCTCGAGCAGGGATTTTGGAATCAAAATTCGGTGTTGGGTTGGATTTGTATACGTTTAAGGATAGGGTGATATTCACGCTCGAGGGCTTTGATTTCAACCGTAATCCTCGCCCTCGCTTTCGGGTCTGGACAAGCTTCATAGCCTCCAAATATGTTCACATCCTTTTGGGATGGGATGATTTCGCGCTGTCGGAAAATAGAGAGTTTTATCTGGGAATGAGGTTCGGATTTTAATGAAGAATAAAACAGTCTTTATCTGCCAACATTGCGGGGCCCATTCGCCCAAATGGCTTGGCCGGTGTCCCGGTTGCGGGGAGTGGAATTCTTTTATCGAGGAGGTTGCAGAGGAATCCCAAGCGGAATATTCCTTTGTCCCAACGGAGCCACTTCTTTATAAAGATGTCAAAGGGGCGGAAAAGAAGAGGGCAGAAACGGGCATCAAAGAGCTCGACCGTGTTATGGGAGGGGGTGTTGTCCTGGGTTCGCTGGTTCTGATCGGCGGGGAGCCGGGAATAGGCAAGTCCACCCTGCTTCTCCAAGTGAGTCGAGATTTTTGTCTAAAAGGGGAAAAAGTGCTGTACGTTTCCGGAGAGGAATCCCTGGAACAGATCAAGCTGCGAGGGGAGCGTCTCGGCGTTTCAAACGGCGACCTGTATCTGTTGGCAGAGACGAATCTTGAGAGGATCATTTCCCAGGCTGAAAAACTGAAACCACAAATATTTGTGATGGATTCAGTCCAGACCATCTATTCGGCGAAGCTCTCTTCAAGCCCAGGGACGATCAGCCAAGTGAGGGAAGTTACCAACCAGGTTTTTCGGTTTGCAAAGAAAAACCAAATTTCCAGTTTCTTGATTGGACATATAACCAAAGAAGGATCTCTGGCCGGTCCCAAATCGCTGGAACACATGGTGGATGTGGTGCTCTATTTTGAGGGAGAACGGGACCATAGCCACAGGGTGTTGCGGGCGCTGAAGAACAGGTATGGCCCCATATCTGAACTTGCCATTTTTGAAATGGAGACCAGCGGGCTTCAAGCCATTTCCAATCCATCGGCCTTTTTCCTGAAAGAAAGACCCAAGGATGAGACCGGCAGTGTGGTGGTCTGCACGATCAAAGGATCACGGCCTCTGTTGGCCGAGATCCAAGCTTTGGTTTCTCCTACCCTGTTTTCTGGGAATCCCAGACGGATGACCATTGGGCTGGATCATTTCCGGACTGCCATGTTGTTGGCCGTTATCGAGAGAAAGCTGGGGTTTGGATTTGCCGGAGAAGATATCTATTTGAATGTGGCAGGGGGATTGTCGCTGGATGAACCGGCGGTGGATTTGGCCGCCATCATGGCTGTTGTCTCCTGCTTGAAAAACAAAGCCATTCCTTCGGATTTTGCCTTGTTCGGTGAAGTTGGGTTGAGTGGAGAAGTTCGCTCTGTCAACCAACCTTTAGCCAGGATCAAAGAAGCCCTTTCCTTGGGCTTTAAAACGATCGTCCTTCCCAAAGGAAATCTCTCTCAGTTGGAGAAAGAGAACATCGCGGATGTGGATTTGGCTGGAGTGGGTAATATTAAAGAAGCATTGGGTATTATATTTTAATATTTATCATATAGGTTAATAACATGAGTGTCTTAATATTTCGTTTATTTATTGTCGCCATAATATCTGCTGCGGGATATTTCTTCCCGCCCTTTCAAATTTCCCCCTATTATGGCTTTCTAGCGGGTTTTCTTTTGAGTGTTCTTTTCATTTATCTGGAGACTCGGATCAGAAAGAGTCAGTTCAAGGTCATATGGAGCAGCACTCTCGGAACTTTTGCCGGCGTGTTGATCGGCTGGGGGCTGGGAGTCATCTACCAGAACATAACAGAGGAAGATTCGACCTCAACGTTTATCAAGGTTTTTTTCCTTGTCATTATGCCCTACATCGGATTTTTGGTCGGTACACGTAAACATGAATGGCTCGATCCTACCTATCTAAACCGGTTTTTTAGAGAGGAAAAGACCGGAAAGAGTTTCAAGATTCTCGATACGAGTGTGATCATCGATGGCCGGATCTCCGATATTTGCGACACAGCATTCATTGATGGCGATTTGATCGTTCCCCAATTTATCCTCAAAGAACTGCAGCTTGTGGCAGATTCTGCCGATAGCGTCAAGAGGCAGAGAGGAAGACGCGGCCTGGATGTTTTGGACCAGCTCCAAAAATCTTCCAGGGTTTCCGTCGTGATTTCCGAATTGGATTTTCCTGATATTCAGGATGTGGATTCCAAGTTGATCGAATTGGCCAAACACATGGATGCAAAAATCGTCACCAATGATTTTAACCTGAATAAGATCGCCCAACTCCAAGGTGTCGCAGTCCTTAACATCAACGAGCTGGCCAATGCTTTGAAACCGGTTGTGCTTCCAGGCGAGATGATCAATGTGTTTATCCTTAAAGAAGGGAAAGAGAAGGATCAAGGTGTGGCTTATTTGGATGACGGAACCATGGTTGTCGTCGACAACTCCCGTAAGATGATCGGACAAAATGTCGAGATCACCGTGACCTCTGTTCTCCAGACCACCGTGGGAAAAATGATCTTTGGCCGTTATAACCAAGAAGAATCGGAATGAAAAAGGTTTCGGTAATCATCGTTGCCGCCGGCGAAGGAAAACGATTTGGTTCGGCCAAACAGTTCGCTCTTTTGAAGGGAAAAACAGTCTTGGACTGGAGCTTGGAAAAATTTGAAGAACATGGAACGATCGACAGCATTATCCTTGTGCTTGGACGTGACCGGTCGGGGGACGAGTACCTTGCCAAGTACTCAAAAATCACCGCTATTGCGAATGGAGGAGAAAAAAGGCAGGATTCTGTTTACTCGGGATTATGCTGTGTGGATGCACAGGAGACCGGGATCATCCTCGTCCACGATGGTGCACGACCTTTGGTCGGGAAGGATCTGATCGCCAGAACAATCAGCACAACAATAGAAAAAGGGGCTGTTATACCGGTTCTTCCTCTAGAAGATACGGTCAAACGTGTGGAGGGACAAAAAATCCTACAGACAGAAGATAGAAGACAGCTTTTCAGGGGGCAAACACCGCAGGGCTTCTCCTGTTCATTGCTCAAGGAAGCTTTTTCTCATGCCCTTCGTGATAAATTTGAGGGAACGGATGAGGCCGTTCTTGTGGAAAGGCTCGGAAAAGAGGTTTTTGTTATCCCCGGCGATCGGAGGAACATCAAAATAACGACGGCGGAAGACATGAAAATTGCGGAGGCGTTGATTGAGGATTAAAATTGGGATTGGATATGATATCCACAGGCTTCAGGAGAATAGGAAACTCATTCTTGGTGGCGCAGAAATTCCTTTCGCCAAAGGATTGATGGGGCATTCAGACGGAGATTGTTTGATACACGCCATCATCGATGCCCTGTTGGGAGCCATTGGAGGGGGAGATATCGGGCAGGTCTTTCCGGATACCGACCCCCAATATCGAAACATCCAGAGCACGAGGCTATTGGAAATCATCATGGAACGGATTCGAGAGAAAAACGGGAGCATCCATCATGTAGACTGCATCGTAATCGCTGAATCCCCCAAGATCGCTCCCCACATCGACAGGATGAAACAGGTTTTATGTCCCCTTCTGCAAATTCAGACTAACGACCTCGGTATCAAGGCCAAAACCCATGAGGGAATCGGACCAGTCGGACAAGGGGAAGCGATAGCCGCCTTTGCACAAGCGCTTATTGAATTGTAAAAAAAGGCTGCAGTTCCATCCGGACCAGGAAAAAACTACGGCCTTTCTAGTTTATAGGAATAGCCTGGAATCGGAAGCCTTTTCCGACTTGACGACCCCAGATCCTGATGATTTGGCTCATCAGTTTTTTCATCATGAAGATTTATCCTATAATGGGATGAACCGGGGGGTCTTCCGTGTTCAGTTTCCCGATTTTGACCATCTCCACAGCTGCCGGAGATGTGATCAGGTTAAAACCGAAAAAAGTCAGCAGGACCGCCACAACAAGGATGACTGCCTTTGTCTTGAATTTCATCTGTATTCTCCTTTATCATTATTGTCATTTCGTAACGTCATATATACGTAGACAAAACCAAAAAAGTTGCCTTTTTATTCCTAAAAATAATTATTTTTATAGGATTAGTAGGAATATAAGGATTGGAGACATGCTTTTGCCTAATAGGGATTTGGGTTTTTAGACAAAATGTATTAATATTATCTTCGATGAAAAACATCAGAGTACGGTTTGCCCCCAGTCCTACGGGATTTCTGCATGTGGGAAATGCGCGGACCGCTCTGTTCAATTGGCTGTTCGCCCGCCAGCAAAAAGGGACCTTTGTCCTGAGAATAGAGGACACGGATATCGAGCGGTCTGCTTTGGAGTATGAGGAGAAACTGAAAGAGGACCTGCTGTGGCTCGGATTGGATTGGGATGAAGGACCGGATGCGGGGGGGGCTTTTGGCCCGTACAGACAATCTCTCCGTCTGGATATCTACAAAGATTACACACATAAACTCTTGGATTCGGGGAAAGCTTACCGCTGTTTTTGTACGACGGAAGACTTGGAGACGGAAAGAAAAGAAGCTCAGGCAAAAAGTGGGGTGGCCATCTACAGTGGGAAATGCGCTAATATTTCCGCGACAGAAGCCCTCCAGCGGATTCAAGATGGAGAAAAAGCCTCCGTAAGGTTGCGTACTCCGGGTCGAGGAGCACTGGCCTTCCCAGATCTTGTGAGAGGGGAGCTCAAGTTTGATTTGAGCTTGATCGGAGACCCGATCATTGTCCGGTCCACTGGGCATCCGGCCTATAATTTTGCTGTTGTAGTAGATGATTCCCTGATGGAAATAACCCACGTGATAAGGGGAGAAGATCATATTTCCAACACGCCTCGCCAGATTCTCGTTTACCAGGCTTTATCTTTGGTCCCACCTCATTTTGCTCACCTTTCGATGGTGATGGGTAGGGATGGAACACGGTTGAGCAAACGCCATGGGGCCACAGCCGTTGACCAGTTCCAGAAGGACGGAGTGCTCTCTCCGGCTCTTTTCAATTATCTGGCTCTGTTGGGGTGGGCTCCCCCTGAGGATCAGGAGGTCTTATCCCCCGAGGAAATGATAGGGCTTTTCGATTTGAAAAAGGTAAGCCGGTCAGCCGCCATTTTTGATTATGATAAACTCTATTGGATCAATCGGCAACATACCAAAACCTTGTCTGTGCGGCAAATGGCAGAGATGGCCTTTCCTCATATGAAATCGGCCGAACTTTTACCGGATATAATGACAGAAGCCCATTGGGATTGGCTGGAAAAGGTGATGGAAGTATTCATCGAACGCGTGGACCGATTCGCGGATTTCCCCTTACAAGTGGACTCGTTGTTCCGATACTCTCCTGTGGAGATGGACGAGGAAACGAAAAAGGAAATGGAAGGCGATTGTGCATCCCGGGTCGTTAGCCTGTTCGGGCAAAAGATCGCAAACATCGAACATTTCGACTATGCACAATTTGTAACCATCACGCAGGAAATAAAGCAGGATACGGGCTGCAAAGGGAAAGACCTTTACCACCCTCTGCGCATTGCACTCACGACGCGAAGTTCAGGCTTGGATTTGGACAAATTCATACCGCTTGTGGAGGAGGGAGCCAGATTGGATCTGCCCCGGTCCCTGAAAAATTGTTGCCAGCGGATTTATGAAATGTTGGGCTATTTACAGCAGCGCGGATCGATACAGAACGAGGAGACCGAGTCATGAAGAACGATCAGAATGACAGCAAGCTAGCTATTATCAAAGACTTCATCCGGGCTATCATCGACCAGGACTTGGAGGCGAACAAAAACCAGGGGCGAGTCCATACCCGTTTTCCTCCTGAACCGAATGGTTATCTTCATATCGGGCATGCCAAGTCCATCTGCTTGAACTTCGGTCTTGCTGCCGAGTATCGAGGACTTTGTAATCTGCGGTTCGATGACACCAATCCTATCAAAGAAGAAATGGAATACGTGGAGTCCATCAAACAGGACATCCGTTGGCTCGGGTTCGATTGGGAAGATCGTCTTTTTTTCGCCTCTGATTATTTTGAGACACTGTATGCCTATGCCGTGCAACTTGTTCGGAAGGGCAAAGCCTATGTTTGCGACCTGAGTGCGGATGAAATCCGGGAATACAGGGGGACGCTGACAGAACCTGGAAAAAACAGCCCTTATCGGGATAGATCAGTCGAGGAGAATGGGGATCTTCTGGAGCGCATGCGCAACGGGGAATTCCCGGATGGTTCCCGGACTCTTCGTGCAAAGATCGATATGGCCTCTCCGAACTTGAACATGCGGGACCCAGTGATGTACCGGATCCTCCGGGCAACGCATCACAGGACCGGTGATGAATGGTGCCTCTATCCCACCTACGATTGGGCCCATGGGCAGTCCGATTCCATCGAGGGGATTACCCATTCTATCTGCACCCTAGAATTTGAGGACCATCGTCCTTTGTATAATTGGTTCCTCGAACAGTTGGCGGTGCATCATCCCCAACAGATCGAATTTGCCCGCCTCAATCTTACCTACACGGTGATGAGCAAACGGAAACTCTTGCAACTGGTTGAGGAGGGTCATGTGAGCGGTTGGGATGATCCCCGGATGCCGACCATATCGGGTCTGCGAAAACGAGGATATACGCCAGAATCCATCAGGAATTTTTGCGACCGTATTGGTTTAGCCAAAAGAGAAAGCACGGTGGACATCGCTCTGCTGGAGCACTGTTTGCGAGAGGACCTGAACAAAAATGCCCCGCGGGTGATGGCGGTATTACGGCCTTTACGAGTGATCATCGATAACTATCCTGAGAGCCAGGTCGAGATGCTGGATGCAGAAAACAATCCCGAGGACCCGAGCGCAGGAAGTCGGAAGATCCCGTTTTGCCACGAACTGTATATCGAACAGGATGATTTCCGGGAAGATCCGCCGAAAAAGTTTTTCCGCCTGGCTCCTGGCCGAGAAGTTCGTCTAAAACATGCCTATTACATAAAATGTGAGAAGGTGATAAAAGATTCTCAAACAGGGGAGATTGTCCGGCTTCATTGCACCTATGATCCGGAAACGAAGGGAGGCTGGTCAAAGGATGGCCGGATGGTCAGGGGAACCCTCCATTGGGTTTCTGTGCCTCAGGCAATCCCGGCTGAAGTCCGGCTTTATGATCATCTGTTTTTAAGAGAAGATCCGACTGATGAAGAAGGGGGAGATTGGCTCACCGCCCTGAATCCCAAATCCCTGGAGATTTTGCACCCCTGCCAGGTCGAGCCGAGCCTTGCCGATGCAAAACCGGGAGATCGGTATCAATTCTTGAGAAAGGGGTATTTTTGCAAGGATTCCGGAGATTCTTCACCGGGAAAACCTGTGTTCAACCGGACTGCAACCCTTCGAGACACTTGGGCCAGAATCGAAAAGGCCCAAAAGAAAAAATCTTCATAGGACATCAAAGGGGGAAGGGATTCAAGAGAAGGAAAAAATTAGCCGCCTCAATTCTCTGTTGGAAGCGGTAAAGCATTCACCGGAGCGAGTGAATAAGATCCTCATCCAAGAGGGAACAGGAAGGGCCAAAATAGCCGAAATTATCGGATGGGCAAAAAAAAACCGAATCCCGTTTTTTTTCTTACCCCCAAAAAAATTGAACAGCATAGATCCTCATCATCAAGGTGCGATTGGCCTTTTGGCGGCCAAGGAATACGCCTCTCTGGATGCGATCCTGTCGTCGTCGGAACTCCCCTTCTTGGTACTTCTGGACGGCATCGGAGATCCGCAAAATTTGGGCGCCATCATCCGGACGGCAGAAGGCGCAGGCGTGGATGGTATCGTCATTCCAGAGCGACGGTCCGTGCTGCTGACTAAAACGGTTGCCGTGGTGGCATCAGGGGCTCTGGAGCATGTGAAAGTGGCGCGCACGAAAAATTTGGCCCGGACCATGGATGAATTGCGAAAAAAAGAGGTGTGGTTGGTAGGGGCTGAAGGGGGGGGAGAGGGACTGTGGCATGACTTTGACTATACCTTTCCCGTCGGACTCGTTTTTGGCTCTGAAGGCAAAGGAATGAGACGTTTGGTCCGCCAGAAATGTGACAAGGTTCTTTCCATCCCTCTCCTCGGGAGAATAACCTCCCTCAACGTGGCCGCGGCCGCCGCTATTTTTATGTATGAGGTCGTCCGTCAAAGAAAGTGTATTTGCCGATGAATAAATCCAAAGACAACAGCGTATATAAAAATAGGAAAAAAGAAATGTCAAAAGAAGTGGCATTAAACAAGGACCAGGTTTTTTCTGGTGGCAAAGTCCATACCTTGTTGGACAGAGAGATGTCGGAGAGGGAGATATTGGAGGTGGTGCAGAAGGGAGATAAGGAAGCTTATGGGGCGATAGTAAAAAGGTACATGCATTCGGCCTATTATATCGCTTTAGGATTTGTCCACAATCAGCAGGATGCCCTGGATGTTTCCCAAGATGCCTTTATCAAAGCCTTCCGTAAGATCAAGATGTTCGATACAAGCAAGCCGTTTTTTCCCTGGTTCTATCGTTTGCTGAGAAATCTCTGCATCGATCAGCTAAAGCGCAAACGCAGGATGCGTGAGATTCCCCTAGAGGATGTTCCCGTTTTTTCAGAGGAAAAGGAAGACCGGGAACTGAAGGAAACGCTATGGAAGGGCATAGAAAAGCTTTCCTTCGAACAAAGGGAAATCGTCATTCTTCGTTATTTTCGGCAGTATTCCTACGCAGAGATAGCCGAGCTCATCGGGAAACCGATCGGGACCGTGATGTCTTCCTTGTTTTATGCAAAGAAAAAGCTTAAGGGGATCGTCGGAAAATACATGGGTTTTGAATAGGGGATCAATCAGGAGAAAATCATGGACCATCAGAAAATAAAAGAACTCATTTCTTCCTACCATGACGGGGAATTGGGCAAAAGCGATAAGCAGTTGCTGGAAGAACACTTCGAGCAGTGCGCGGAGTGCCGGAGAGAATTCGAAGAAATGGGCAAATTTGAGGAGGTGATGGGAAAAATGAAACTGAAAAAACCCCGGAAAGAAATGTGGGAAGTCTACTGGAGCACAATCTACAATCGCCTGGAGCGAAGGTTTGGGTGGATTCTTCTCTCGATAGGTGGTATGATCTTATTGTTTTTTGGCGGCTATAAAGTCGTTGAAGGAATCATCCAGGACTCTTCCACTTCGCTACTGTTGAAGGTCGGAATTCTTACCGCTCTCGGTGGGGTGGTTGTACTTTTGGTGTCCCTTCTCAGAGAGCAGTTGTTTGTTCACAAAAGAGAAAGGTACAAGGAGGTTGAGAAATGATCATCGTTAACACAGATTTTGTCCCCGGAAAAACCATCAAAAAAACGCTGGGGTTGTGTCGGGGAAATACAATCCGAGCCCGTCATATCGGACGAGATATATCGGCAGCACTCAAAAATGTCGTTGGAGGCGAGATTCGCGACTACACCAAAATGATGGCAGAGTCGCGTGAACAAGCGCTCGATCGCATGATAGAAGAGGCAGAGGGAATGGGCGCCAATGCCGTCATCAATGTTCGGTTCACCACATCGATGATCATGCAGAGCGCCTCAGAGATCCTGGCTTACGGGACAGCTGTTGTAGTGGAATAGAAAAAAATTCGAAAACACATCGGTTTTTGTGCCCTTCTTTTTCTTGTCATTGCCTTTCCCTCCCGTACGGCAGGTGTATATCCATATACTTCGGAGACAGGAACCCTGTCCATCTACTTCATGCAGGAACAGGTGGGATATGAAGAGTATTCATGGGAAGAAGATGATACGGGCTTCACCTTGACGGTGCGAGGGAGGATGACAAAACCGATTGCTATCGAGATCGAGCGATTGGTTATCCGTCTGGATAAAAGCTTTATTCCCGAAAGATATACATTTATGGGACAGGTCAGTGGAGTGACACAAGATATCCAGAGCTTTTTTTCGGAAGGAAAGGTCGTGAACACCAAACAGGTGGCCGGCCAAGAACGGACAGAAACCATGAATGTTAAGAGAGATGCCGTCCTTTTGCCCAATCCCATATTCTCTCCTTACATGGTTTTGACAAAAAAATTCCGTTGTGGCCTTCAAGAGACAGCGCAGATTTCTGCATATATCATTCCCCAAATGGAAATCCCCTCTGCCCTCGAACCAAAACAAGATTCTCCTTGTCATCTTATTCTGCGAATGGGGACGACAGAAATCGAGATTGCGACGGATGAGGAGGGAGTTTTGAAAAGTCTGGCTATATCCTCCCAAAATCTGAGGATCCTGCGTACCCAGGTAGGTGTGCCCATCCATTAACTCCTTCTCTCTCTTCTTCGATTTTCCATTAGGTTTTCATCGCTGCCTGACTGGGAAGCTAGTCGCTTTGTTAAAGCAGATTGTAGCTCGAGTACAGAAAGAGTTGCCAGGTCCCGATTTTTTCTATAGAATAATCGAGGTCATTCCATCGCACCATACTTTTTTGCCGATGAAAGAAACAAAAGATTTTTACCAAATGGAAAAGGGCATCGTCGCTTTTAAAGCGGAGATAGACAGACTTCAGGAATCCGAGGAGCCGGACAAAAGGAAGAAAATCGAGGATCTGAGAGCAAAAATCAAGGAAGAATGGATCCGGATAAGCGCCAGTCTCTCCCCTATTCATATCGTGCAGCTAGCCCGCCATCCGAAAAGACCCTACACGCTGGACTATCTGGAATCCCTGACGACTGATTTTACCGAGCTTCATGGTGATCGCCGGGCGGGTGACGATCCTGCACTCATAGCAGGGTTTGGATTTTACCATGGGCGAACAGCCGCATTCATCGGTCACCAGAAGGGACGGACCACAAGAGAGAGACTGGCACGAAACTTCGGGCAACCCAACCCGGAGGGATATCGAAAAGCCCTGAGGGTGATGAAGCTGGCAGAAAAATTCGGCTTTCCTGTGATCACCCTAATCGATACGCCTGGAGCTTACCCGGGAATTCAAGCAGAGGAAAAGGGACAAGCCGAGGCCATCGCTTTTAATCTTAAGGAAATCGCAAAACTCCGCGTGCCCGTGATCAACGTTGTGATCGGAGAGGGGGGAAGCGGAGGTGCCCTGGCCGTCGGCGTAGGGGATGCGATTTTGATGCTGGAGCACTCCTTCTACTCGGTGATCTCTCCGGAGGGTTGTGCCGCCATTCTTTGGAAGGATCAAAGTGCGGTGGACTTAGCCGCCGAGAACTTGAGATTTTTATCCAAGGATTTGATTGAATTTGGCGTTGTCGATACGGTCATTCCCGAACCCCCGGGAGGGGCCCACGTGGACTATGAGTTTACGTTCAAAACTGTGGATAAAAACCTGCACGCAACGCTCAAAAAGCTGGAGGAAAAAACTCCGGAAGTAAGGATACAGGAGCGGTACCAGAAATTCCGCAAGATCGGGGTTTTCACCGAAAAATGAGTTCGAAAAAAAAACAAATTGCCGCGATCAAGGGCACAAAGGATATCCTTCCACAGGAAGTCAGAAAGTGGCAGAGAGTGGAGGCCAAAGCCAAGGGGATATTTGAGCTTTACGGATACCGGGAAATCAGAACGCCGATTTTTGAAGCCACCGAACTCTTCGAGAAAGGAACGGGTCAAACCTCTGATATCGTCACCAAGGAGATGTATTCATTCGTGGACAAGGGCGGCCGTTCCCTGACTCTCCGTCCCGAGTACACCCCTTCCATCGCGCGTTCGATCATCGAGAACGGGCTTCATCTGCAGCCACAGCCGTTGCGTTTCTACTTCATCGGTCCTATGTTCCGGTATGATAAGCCCCAGAAAGGCCGGTACCGGCAATTCCATCAGATCGACATCGAAGTCTTTGGAGAGAAAAATCCAGCCATCGATGCAGAAATTGTGGAAATGGCCGATTTTCTCTGTGACTCCCTCAATATAACGGACAAAAGAATACTCGTGAACTCGGTAGGCTGCCGTCTATGCCGCCCTGCTTATCATCGGGACTTGAAAGCCTCTGCCGAAAGCCGCAGAGACGAGTTATGTTCGGATTGTCAGCGAAAGATCGAGACAAATCCTTTGAGGCTTTTTGATTGCAAAATCGAGGCCTGCCAGGAGATTGCACAGGAATTCCCGAAAATCACGGGCTATCTTTGTCCAGAATGTGACGAACATTTCCGCAAGTTTCGTTCTTATCTGGATCTGTATGGAATAAAATACCGTCTCGAGCCGCTTTTGGTCAGAGGTTTAGATTATTACACCAAAACCACGTTCGAGATCATCTCGTCCAAACTGGGAGCCCAAGACTCCATCCTGGGAGGGGGAAGATACGACGATATGATGAAGGATTTTGGAGGGCCGGATATCTGTGGTACTGGGTTTGCTGTAGGGATGGAACGCTTGCTTTCCCTAGTTCCTTCTGAGGAAAAACCGGATGTTTTTGTCTATTTTGTTACCATGGGAGAGGAAGCCAGGAGGGCTGGGATGGAACTGGCGCGTGCTATTCGGAGAGTCGGAGTGGAGTGTTTGATAGAATACAAAGACCGTAGCCTCCGCAATCAGATGAGCCGAGCAGATAAATTGGGAGCGACTTGGGTATTGATCCTAGGTGAAGATGAAGTAGATCAAGGGGTATACCAGTTGAAAAGAATGGAGTCGGGGGAGCAAAAAACGTGCTCCCGGGAGGAAATCCTCAAAATTTTTTCGGAGTCGACGTAATGGCATTCGACAATTTATCTGATTGGAATAGAACCGCCTATTGCGGAGACCTCCGCATCGATGATGTCGGTCAAGATGTGATTCTTTTCGGGTGGGTCCAAAAACACAGAGATATGGGAAATCTTGTTTTTATCGACCTGAGAGATCGACAGGGGGTGATCCAGGTTGTGGTGGGATCCGAGAAAAAAGCGCTCCTTGAAAAAGCCAAAAAGCTCCGAATGGAATTTGTTTTGGGCATAAAGGGAACGGTAGATGCACGCGGGGATAAATTACGCAATCCCCAGTTATCGACCGGAGATGTCGAGGTCCAGGCCAAGGAATTGAAAATCTTGAACGCTTCAGCGGTTCCCCCATTTGTTGTGTCGGACCCGCCACAAGCGACAGAAGAATTGCGGTTCAAACATAGATATCTGGATTTAAGACGTCCTTCCATGCAGCAAAATTTCAAGCTCCGCCATCAGGCAGCTCTTGCCGTCCGCAACTTTATGAGTCAGAATGGTTTTTATGAGATCGAGACACCGTTTTTGACAAAATCAACTCCCGAAGGGGCCAGGGATTACCTTGTTCCCAGCCGGATGTACAAGGGAAGATTTTTTGCCCTTCCCCAATCCCCTCAGATCTTCAAGCAGTTGTTGATGATCTCCGGGTTTGATCGATACTTTCAAATCGTTCGTTGTTTCCGGGATGAGGATTTGCGGGCCGAGCGGCAGCCTGAATTTACCCAGATTGACATCGAGATGAGCTTTGTTTCCAAACATGAAGTGTATGACTTGGTAGAAGCCATGTTGGCAGCGGCTTTTGCAGTGATAGATGTGAAGATTGACCGCCCGTTTCCCCAGTTTACTTACCAGGAAAGCATGGCCAAATACGGAACAGACAAGCCGGATTTACGCTTTGGAATGGAAATCGTTGATCTGACAGAAATCAGCTCATCGGTGGACTCCCCGATCATACAAGGAGCATTATCCTCCGGCGGGGCTGTGAAGGCCCTCTTGGTGCCTCAGGGAGCTAGTTTATCCCGTTCTCAACTGGACAACCTCGGTCAAAAAGCCAGGGATCTGGGTGGAAAAGGGATCATATGGATAAAAAAACAGCAAGGATTCAAGTCGAGCTTAAAACTTCAAGATCGTGATTTCAAAACACTTTGGGAGAATCTTGGGGGCTCTGAACAGGATCTGGCTCTGTTGGTGGCCGGCGAAACAGACACGGCCCTTAAGATATTGGGCGAGCTACGCCTGGAACTTATTCCCGAAGAGGCCAAAAAATCAGGAGTTTTTAGGTTTGCCTGGGTTACGGACTTTCCTCTCTTCGAATGGGATGCAGAGGAAAAACGGTTGTTTTCCATGCACCATCCATTTACCTCTCCACAGGATGAAGATTTGAGATTTCTGGAGGAAAAGCCGCTGCAGGTTAAAGCTAAAGCTTACGATGTGGTGCTCAACGGAGTCGAAATCGGGGGGGGGTCGATCCGAATCCACGACCTTGAGGTGCAAGAGCGGATATTCCGGATTCTCGGCCTGAAACCGGAAGAGATTGAAGCCAAGTTCGGATTTTTTTTGGAGGCTCTGCGTTTCGGTGCTCCTCCTCATGGAGGGATTGCCCTGGGATTTGATCGTCTCGTGATGCTGTTGGCCGGCGAAGGCTCGATCAGGGATGTTATTCCGTTCCCCAAAACGACCAGCTCCCTTTGCTTGTTGACTGGCTCACCTTCAGACGTTTCAGACAAGCAGCTTCATGAACTCGGTCTTCAAAAAAAAGGGGATGGCTAAACTAATCTCTGAGCTATAAGAAAACAGCAACAGGTTGCACGTTACACGTCACACGCGACAGCCGCATTTCTTTTTCCCCAGAATTTTCCTCTGGATTTCGGGAGAATCCACAAATTCCGTTTGTCCCGCTTCACCAGTGGCCAACCTCACATCCAGGGGGCTCTGGTGTTTGTACCCGCGTTGATTCATTTCTTGAACCAGATCCTGATGGCGCAGGTACAGGGCTCTCAAACGGCCTTTCCATCTTTGTGTTTCGGGATGAAAAGCATATCCCTTTTTTCCTGTTGTTAAAATACTCCAAATGGCGTGCAACTCCCTGTGTTCTCCCAGCAGGTGGTTGCGGCATAGTCCTTTAGCCGGAATATCCCAAATCCTCATCCACCCTCCCCAGTCATTAAAAGAAGTCTTTCTACTTTTGTCAACGCTTACCTTAACAAGATCGATGAAAGAACAGGTCTGTGTTTTTGAAACCCGAAACGGATTTGTTTTCGAAATTCATCTTCATGCTTGTTTTTAAAGGAAAATGGTTTGAGCTCTGTCGATCTGGATTCAGAGATGCTCTTTTTTCCCTTTTTTGTTCAGGTATTCAACGACCTGTTTGACCTGTTGATCGCAATCCTTCCGGCATACCAGAAGAGCGTCTTCTGTGTCGACGATGATTAGATCTTCCACGCCAACAAGAGCGGTAATTTTGTCTGGATTATGCACCAGACAATTGGCCGAGTCCAAAAATATGCCATCGCCACGAAAGGCGTTCCTCCGGTCGTCCTTGGCCCATAAGTCGGAAAGTGAAGACCAAGCTCCCACATCCGACCAGCCGAAATCTCCCCGGCACATCCAGACAGGCTGAGCTCTCTCCATCAGGGCGAAATCGATCGAAATAGAAGGGATGTCTTCGAACGCCGAGATCAGGAGAGATTCCTGCTTTGTCTCGAGCGCTTTAATCATTTTTTTCCAAAACGGAAACAATTCAGGAGAGTATTTTTCCAGCTTAAGCGGAAAGGTTTTGGCTTGCCAAAGAAACATCCCGGAGTTCCAGAAGTGGTTTCCGGCGTCCAGGAATTCCTTGGCTTGCTCAATGCCGGGTTTTTCCTTGAATTTTTCGACGGCAAAAAAGGTCTCTCCCGCCAGTTCGGTTGATTCCTGCGGGGAGATTTGAATGTATCCGTATCCTGTGGAAGGAAAGGAAGGAGGGATCCCGAAGGTAATGATAACGTCTTCGAGGGTAGAAATTCCTCGCCCTGCAGCTTCCAGTTTCTGTAAAAATAGTGCGGCGTCCTTTATCAAGTGATCGGCAGGCAGAGCGATCACGACTGCTTCAGGATTTTGGAGATAGATGACGGCTGTGGCCAGCATTAATGATGGGGCAGTGTTTTTTCCCTTTGGTTCGGCAAGAAAATTCTCCTCTGGAATTTGGGGCAAGAGTTTTGTGATCGTATTTGTCTGAGAGCGGTTGGCAATGGTGTAGATCTGTGAAGGATCAATAAGGGGCAACAGGCGGAAAACGGTTTCCTCGATCATGGTTTTGTCACTTATGATCGGAAGGAATTGCTTGGGTTTTTTAATTCGACTCAAGGGCCAGAAACGGGTCCCGACCCCACCTGCCATGATCACGGCCCGAATATCCATTTATTCCTCTCCATTCTGAATTATAAAACAAAAGAAAAGACGATGGCTGCAAGCCCTGCCAAAAAACAATAATAGGAAAAAACATAAAATTTCCCCCTGTTGATGACAGACACAAGCACAGCAAGAGCGATATAGCCGACGATGGCTGATACCACAATTCCTGTGATAATGATCGGCCAAGACTGAGAACTGATGTCGATCTTTCCCAACTGAAAAACAGCAGCCCCGAGAATGGCCGGGATCGAAAGAAGAAAAGAAAATCGCGCGGCGTCCTCCCTCTTCCAGCCCAAAAACATGGCCCCCCCGATGGTCAAACCCGAGCGGGAGAATCCCGGTACGATGGCTGCGCCTTGAAGAATGCCTATGATGAAAGGGTGTAGCAAGAAATTCTTCTGTCCTGTCTTTGCCCATCTTGTCAAGAAGAGAAAACAAGCGGTGAAAACAAGAGCCAGACCGACTGTTCGAAGAGAGGCAAAAAGGGATTCGAAGAAGTCACTGAAAAAGTATCCGATAAAAAAGGTGGGAATGGAAGCCACAACAAGGGCGAAGATTTGTTTGACACGTGGATCGGCGTGATGCCTTTGAGGATTCTTCAAAAACTCCAAGGCTCCTTTGAACAATTGGAGAAGCTCTCGTCGAAGAAACACGAAGAGGGAAATGAGAGTGCCCACGTGGAGCATCACATCCGCCAGGATCTGCGGTTCTTTTAATCCAAACAGGTTCTGGAAGAGCACAAGATGCCCTGAGCTGCTGACGGGGAAAAATTCTGTCAGACCCTGGATGATACCTAAAATAATTATCGCGATAAGACTCAAGTATTCTCCAACCTTTGAATGGCACGTTCCACAGATTTTTCCATTTCTTTTCGGATAGCATGCAGGTCTTTTTCTGTATCCGCCTCGAACCGCAAAACAAGGACTTCTTGCGTGTTGGAGGCCCGAACAAGCCCCCATCCGGTCGGGAATTGTGCCCTGACTCCGTCGATATCCACAATGGGGTATTTTTCTGCCAAATCTTTTTTTACGTTCTCGACGATTTTAAACTTGACGGCATCCGATGCATATATCCTGATTTCGGGCGTGTGAAAGGTCTGGGGAAGATCGGCAAGCATTGCGGAAAGTTTTTGTTCGGACCGGGATAGAATCTCCAGGAGTCTGGCCGAGGAATAGATAGCGTCATCGAATCCAAAAAACCTGTCGGCGAAAAAGATGTGCCCGCTCATCTCTCCCGCAATCAAAGCCTTTTCCTGTTTGATTTTTTTCTTGATGAAGGAGTGCCCCGTTTTCCACATGATAGGCCGGCCCCCCAGCTTTGCGATTTCCTCGTACAAGAGTTTGGAGGCCTTGACCTCACTGATGACCGCAGCGCCAGGATAGGATGGGAGGATATCCCGAGAGAACAGGATCATGAGCTGATCACCCCAGATGATATTCCCCATGTCGTCGATAGCTCCAATGCGGTCTGCATCTCCATCATAGGCGATTCCTACGTCGGCTCCGGACTCCTTGACTTTTGTGATCAGGGTTTCCAAAGCTTCGGGAAGTGTAGGGTCTGGGTGATGATTCGGGAAATTCCCGTCCATTTCGCAAAACAGATCTATAACGTCACATCCCAGCTTCTTGAGAATAGGAACAGCCACGACACCCCCGGTCCCGTTTCCCGCATCCACGACGACTTTAGGACGTTTGCCCATATTGATGTTTTCCACCACATAATCGGAATATTCCGGTACGATGTCGTAGTTTTTTTTCGTGCCCATCTCATCTTGGATGAACGCCTCGGACTCGATGATTTGGTAAATGTCTTGGATATCCGGGCCATACAGAGTATCCTCTCCGGACATCATCTTGAATCCGTTGTATTCAGGAGGATTGTGCGAGCCGGTGATCATAACCCCGGCGTCTACGTCTGGATCCATGTCCATTTTTTTGTAAAAAATGGTGAAATAAAGAAGAGGCGTGGGGATGGTTCCCAGCGCTGTGACATCGCATCCGGTAGAAAGCAGTCCTTGACTCAGGGATTCAGAAAAGGCTGGAGAACTCAGCCGGCAGTCCATCCCGACAGCTACATGGGATCGGTTATGCTGGCGGAAATAGGTGCCGATGGCCTTTCCCAGGATTTCGACAGTATCTTGGGTAAGGTCTTTGTCCACGATTCCCCGAATATCATACTGCCGAAATATTTCTGGCTTGAGTCTCATGCTCTTCTCCTTCCCGATGATTCATATACCCGTGACCGTTTCCCTCAGCCCAAATCTTTTTTGGGAGTAAGATTTTTCACATTCTCCTGAATCGTTTCCCATTTCTCCTGGGTCGAGAGGATAAATTCGATAAACTCGCGGACGGCGCCCTTCCCACCAGGATTTTGGCAAATGAAGTGGCTGTGTTTTTTGATCTCGGAGTGGGCATCGGCCACGGCCGCCGAAAACCCGACGGATTTTACGACCTCCAGATCTCCCAGGTCATCTCCGATATAGGCCACTTCTTGGGCGGTCAATCCGTTTCGTTCGAGAATTTCAACCAAAACCGGTTTTTTATCCAATATTCCCTGGTGGAGTTCAGTGATTTTCAGCTTTTCAGACCGGATTTCAAGCGATTTGGATGTTTTCCCCGTGATAATCCCTGTTTTCAAGCCTGCAAGATGGGCAAGAAGGATTCCCAAGCCGTCTCGTACGTTGTATGTTTTGAGCTCTTCGCCATCGGGAAGAACCAACAGGGTACCGTCGGTGAGTGTGCCATCCACGTCCATCAGAATCCATGTGATATTCAAAGCCCGATCTTGATTTGTCATCAGAACATCTCCGTTCGCCAGAGGTCATGAAGATGTATAATCCCCTCGATTGTCCCCTTTTTGCTTTTGATGACCAGCGAAGTGATTTTGTTCTCCTCCATAAGATGAAGGGCCTTTGTGGCCAAGTCGTTTTTATCAATGGTCAGAGGGGAGTCGGACATACAATCTTTGGCTTTTTTACGGAGAAAAGCGCTGCCATGTTTTTGGATAGCCCTCCTCAGATCGCCATCCGTGATGATACCTTTGAGGTTTTTGTCCTTATCGATCACACATGTCATCCCCAGTTTTTTATCCGAGACTTCGGCAAGAACATCTTTCATGGGTGCGTTTTGCAAAACCGTTGGGATTTCCCTGCCTTTGTGCATCAAGTTTCTGATCTTGAGCAATTTTTTTCCCGCTTCCCCTTTGGGATGATAAAAAACAAAATCCTTGATCCCGAAGGCCTTTTTTTTCATCAGGGCTATGGCCAAGGCATCCCCCATTGCGAGAGCTGCTGTGGAGCTTGCTGTCGGGATCACCCCGGCAGGCCCAGCCTCCTTCTCCACTTTCGTTTCAAGGACGATATCGCTGTATTGAGCCAGTTTGGATTTTTTGTCTCCGGTGATTCCTATCAGCTTGATCCCGATCCTTTTCACGAATTCCAGAAGGTAGCTGATCTCCCGAGTTTCTCCGCTATGGGAGATAACCACAAGAATATCATCCTTGACGATCATTCCCAGGTCCCCATGGCCTGCTTCGGCTGGGTGGATATAAAGTGCCGGAGTTCCGCAGCTTGCCAGAGTAGAAGCGATTTTCCGCCCCACCAAGCCAGATTTCCCCATTCCTGTTATGATGACACGGGATTTTGTTCGTGAAAGAGCCTCGACGGTATTGGCAAAGTTTTCATCGAGCCTGGGGATAAGAGCCTGCACAGCTTTTGCCTCCAACTCGAGGACTTGTTTTCCGATATGGATGATTTCTTTTTTTGTCATTGCCATCTTCCTGATGTTTTATGCCGGGCTTTCTTTGTTCTGTATTGCATTTTTCACCCGCATGAGCGTGCGCAGAAAGCTTTCTAAATTATTTAATATCAATGAGTTAGGACCATCTGAGAGAGCTTTGAGAGGGGCATCATGGATTTCCAGGAAAATTCCGTCTGCGCCTGCGGCGATTCCGGCGGCTGCAACGTGCGGAATAAATTCAGCATCTCCGCCTGAATAGGTGCCTTTTCCCCCAGGTTTTTGCACACTGTGGGAGGCATCGATGACCACAGGAAATCCCAAATTTTTCATGATAGGTATGGATCGGACATCAAAGACGAGATTGTTATAGCCGAAAGATGTGCCTCTTTCTGTAAGGATGATATTGGCATTTTCCTGGCTCAAAACTTTTTCCACGATGTTTTTCATGTCGTGCGGAGCAAGAAATGGCCCTTTTTTGATGTTGACCGGTTTGCCTGTGCGGGCTGCCTCGATTAGAAGGTCTGTTTGGCGGCAAAGAAAAGCGGGAATCTGGAGAATGTCCAGGACTTGGGCAGCTTTATCGACTTGTGACGTTTCATGAACGTCCGAAAGAACGGGGATATTCAACGTATTTTTAATATTATCAAGAACTTGCAGGCCGGCCGGATATCCAGGTCCTCTGTAGGATGTCACTGATGAACGGTTCGCCTTGTCGTAGGAAGCTTTGAAAATATACGGGATACCCAGATTATTGCACACTAAATTGATCTGCGTTGCCAGAAAAAGTGCATGTTCTTCATTTTCGATCACACAAGGTCCGCCGATCAAAAAAAGAGGTTGGGATCCCCCGATTTTAACTTTGTCGCTTATGTTTATTTCTTTTGGTTTTGTATTCATAGCTCGCTCCGATAAAAGCTTTAAATAGGGGATGGGGCTTTATCGGTTTGGATTTGAATTCGGGATGGAACTGGCAGCCTAAAAACCAGGGATGATCCTTGAGTTCTACGATTTCCACCAGGTTGTGCTTGGGATTTTTTCCGGAAATTAACAGGCCGGCTTTGCGCAGCGGTTCCTCATATTCAGGATTGAACTCGAACCGGTGTCTGTGTCGTTCCCATATGTTGGTTTTGCGGTAGGCTTTTTCGGCAATAGATCCTTTTTTCAGCCGGCAAAGGTAACTTCCCAATCTCATCGTGCCACCCAGATCCTGAACGCCCTTCAGCTCCCTCCATTTGAAGAAAATTTTATGGGGTGTTTTGGTGTCGAATTCTGTGCTGTTGGCGTGATCTAAAAAAGCGATATTCCGGGCAAATTCGATTGTCGCGCACTGCATACCCAAGCAAATGCCGAAAAACGGCACTTTTTTTGTCCTCGCATAGCTGACAGCGTTGATTTTTCCCTCTATGCCCCTGACGCCGAATCCCCCAGGAACCAGAATCCCATCGAAGGATTTAAGCACAACCTCTGATTTTTTGTCTTCGAATTCTTCGGCCTCTATCCAGGAGATATTGACTTTCAATTGATGGGCTGTTCCTGCATGATGAAGTGCCTGATTCAAACTCATGTAGGAATCCTGAAGTCCTGCGTATTTGCCGATCAAAGCGATGTTCACCTCGTCTTTCGGATCTTTCATCCTGTCCAGCATCTTTTTCCACTCTGTCAGCCGGCGCCTTCTCAAAGGAAGCTGCAATTCCTTGAGAACGATGCTATCGAATCCCTCCTGGGCAAAGATCAGCGGGATTTCATAAACATTAGGGACATCTTTGGCTGTGATGACCGCTTCAAGAGGAACGTTTGTGAACATCGATATTTTGGCTTTGATATTCTCGTCGAGAAAACGGTCTGTCCGGCAGAGGATGATGTCCGGTTGAATCCCGATGGACCGCAGCTCTTTGACGCTGTGCTGTGTAGGTTTTGTTTTGAGTTCCCCAGAGGTTTTCATATACGGGACGAGCGTCAGATGGACAAACAGGGTGTTTTCTTTCCCTAGGGATAACCTCATCTGGCGGATGGCTTCCAAAAAGGGAAGGCTTTCGATGTCGCCGACGGTCCCCCCTATTTCTGCAATGACGATGTCATTGCTGTTGGCTGCCGCGTGAAAGGCTTTTTTGATTTCGTCCGTCAAATGAGGAATGACCTGGACGGTTTTCCCCAGATATTCCCCCTTCCGTTCCTTCCGGAGTATGGCCTCGTAGATCTTCCCGGCAGTCCAGTTGTGGGATTTGGTTGTTTTTGTTGAAGTGAAACGTTCATAGTGCCCTAAATCCAGGTCTGTTTCTGCCCCGTCATCCGTGACATAAACCTCACCATGCTGGAAGGGGCTCATGGTGCCGGGATCAACGTTGAGGTAGGGATCAAACTTCTGGAGGGTGATTTTGTATCCATGACTTTCAAGCAGCATGCCGAGAGAGGCTGCGGCGATTCCCTTCCCTAGGGCAGAAAGGACTCCCCCAGTTACAAATATGAATTTAGTCATTTGTGCACTTTCAGAATATATTTTTCCACTGCCATTATATCTTGAGGATTATCCACACTCAAGGCTGGAAAAGGAGTGGAGACGATTTTTATCTTATATCCGTTTTCTAAAACGCGTAGCTGCTCCAGTCCTTCGGTCACTGCAAGTCGAGAAACAGGGAGGGTGTGGAATTTCAGCAAAAATTCTTTTTGATAGCCGTATATCCCGATATGCTGAAAGAAGTGGTCGGATGGTCGAAAAGGAAGCGGGGAACGTGAGAAATACAGGGCATTCCCGTTATTATCTGCCACCACTTTCACGATATCCTGATCGTGGATCCGGTCCAAATCCGTCACTTTGGAAGCCAACGTGGCCATGGTAATGGAAAGGTCTTGAAGAGCTTGGACAAGATCGTCTATCATTTGGCCCTGGAGAAGAGGCTCGTCCCCCTGGATGTTTATGATGATTGGGCTTTCCAGTCCTGCAGCCACTTCAGCCACTCGTTCTGTCCCCGATTGGTGATCTGACGAAGTCATCCGCACGTCTGCCGCAAAAGCTCGGGAAGCGGAATAAATCCGGTCGTCATCGGTAGCGATGATAATCTGCTCGAGGAGCTTGGCTTTTTGCGCTTGTTCATAGACCCGTTGGATCATGGGCTTTCCGGCGATTATGGCCAGCGGTTTGCCAGGAAATCGGGTTGCGCCATATCGGGCCGGAATGATTCCCGTAGCTTTTCTCACGGCTTTGGTTCTATCTCCTGTTTTTTCTCTGGTAAAACAGCTGCAGCCGGCTTTTCGAGAGAGATTTTATCGGTTGTTTGACAGGTGGCTTCAAGATACGCTCCCTCTTCAACAATCAATTTCGGCGATATGATGGTCCCAAAAATGCGGCCGTTGGAATTCACTTCCACTTTTTCAGAGGCCTGTATGTTCCCTTTGACTTCTCCATTGATGATCAGGTGACCGATCTTGATGTCTGCCTCGACTTTGCCGCTGTCCCCGATGATCAGGACCGATTCCGAATCAACCTTTCCCTTGAACCGGCCATCCACGCGGAAGGTTCCTTTAAAATGCAAATCGCCTTTGATTTCTGTGTCTTTATCAAAAAAACCGGTGATTTTGCTTTCTTCCGCATCTCTTTTCTTTTCTTTCATTCGATTACTCCTTTAATTTTATCGAATATCCTGTTCAAGTCCTCCATGGAGAAATAGAAAAGTTTGACAATGCCTTTATCCGAATTCCCCGAGATGATGACCTTTGTCCCTAGGGCTTCGACCAGATTCTCCTGGAGAGCCTGCAAGTCCGGATCCAGTTCCGGTTTCGGCGTGGAGGAAGGCGATTGCCTTTTTTCCGATATCATTTTTTCTACATCGCGTACAGACAAATTCTTCTCTACGATAAGCCTAGAGAGAAAAATCTGTTGGTCCGGTTTTTCCAGCGGGATGAGGGCACGTGCATGGCCCATGGAAATTTTTCCCTCGGCGACCATCTTTTGGATTTCAAGAGGGAGTTTGAGAAGACGGATGGTATTGGCCACGGATGTACGGTCTTTGCCGACTTTTTCTGCTACAGCATCTTGGGTATAGTGTGATTCCTGGATGAGCTTTTGGTAAGCAAGAGCGACTTCGATCGGATTGAGGTCTTTTCTTTGCAGGTTTTCCACAAGAGAAGCCTCGATTTGTTCTTCTTCGGTCATGTGGCGCACGATAGCCGGAACCTTGGTCAGGCCTATTTTTTGAGCTGCACGCCATCGTCTCTCTCCCACAACGATCTTGTAATGGTTTCCCTCGGGCACCACGACAAGGGGTTGTAGGATTCCGGTTTCCTCGATAGATTGGGCCAATTCCGCAATGGCATCCTGGTCAAAATCCTGTCGGGGTTGGAGGGGATTTGGCTGGAGGTCATCGACATCCACATCCACAAATTTCTCATCCTTCAGAATGCTGTAATCTTCGGGTAAAAAGGCTTTCAAGCCCTTTCCCAATGCTCTTTTTTTCATCTGTTTATTAACTCCCTGGCTAAATTTAAATAGGATTGAGCGCCTTTTGATTTTATATCATACAACAGGACAGGTTTACCAAAACTGGGGGCTTCGGCCAGCCTTACAGTACGGGGAATCATCTCTGTGAAGATGGTTTCGCCTAAAGATTGCCGGACCTCCTGGGCAACTTGTTTGGATAGATTTGTGCGTTCATCAAACATGGTAAGGACGATGCCCTCGACGTGAAGGGAAGGATTGAGATAAGACCTCACCTCATCAAGAGTTCGGAGAAGGTCAGGGAGCCCTTCCATGCAGAAAAATTCTGTTTGGATAGGTATCAAGACCGAATCAGCACATGCAAGGGCGTTGATCGTTAAAAAACTAAGTGACGGGGGGCAGTCGATAAGGATGAAATTGAATAATTTCCTAATATCCATGAGGGCATTTTTGAGCCGCGCCTCCCGTTTATCTTCTGAAAAGATCTCGGCTTCGAATCCTGCCAATTCTGGAGAGCATGGACAAATATAAAGGTTATCCAATTCTGTCGGCTGGACAAGATCCATCAGGTATATGCCGTTCATCAATGCCTGATAGACCCCCTTTTTTTCTTCCTTGAGTTTTCCCAACCCGATCGTAGCCATTCCCTGGGGATCAAAATCGATGAGCAAAACCCGTTTGTTGTTCATGGCCAGGGATGCAGCAAGGTTGACGGCGGTGGTTGTCTTGCCGACTCCACCCTTTTGGTTAGCGACAGCGATAACTTTGCCCATTTCTATTTCCGTTTTTGGTTTCGGTTTCGTTTTTGTGTTCCACGTGAAACGTTTTTTGCTTTTTGTTTCCTGTGGATGGAAATGGCTACATGCAGGTTGATGATAGAGGCCGGAGTTACGCCCGGTATTTTTTTTGCCTCCCCTATCGTTCGGGGGGAGGATATTTCCAGTTTTTCTATCACTTCTCTGGTTAAGCCCGGAACATTTGTGTAAGCTATACCCCTGGGGATTTTTTCACCATCCAGTTTGGTGATCCGGGCAATTTCCTTTTCCTGTTTTTTGATGTATCCCTCGTATTTGATTTCTGATTCGCAGAACCGCTTTTCTTCGTCTGTCAGGAACATATCCGATGGGACATATTCTATCACATTTTCCCATTTTCCTTCAGGCTTTTTCAAAAAATCCTTGAGAGAGATGCTTTCCCCATTTTCTACCGGGAATTTTTTCTTTTCGAGAAAAAACATCACCCGTTTCAATCGTGCTTGTTTTTCCTGATAGTCTTTATAATCTTCGGAATTTACCAGCCCGAGTGCATACCCATACTCTGTGAGTCGTTTGTCCGCATTGTCCATCCTGAGGTTCAGCCGATATTCTGCACGGGAAGTGAACAGTCGATAGGGTTCTTCAATCCCTCTAGAGATGAGGTCATCAATCAGCACGGCAATATAAGCCTCGTTTCTGCAGAGGATAAACGGCGATTTTTCTTGGATTTTTAATGCAGCGTTTATCCCGGCCATCAAGCCCTGAGCAGACGCCTCCTCGTATCCGGATGTTCCGTTGATCTGCCCTGCCAGATACAGATTAGCGATGGATCGGGTTTCTAATGTGGGCAAAAGCTGGGTAGGGAGAATCGCGTCGTACTCGATGCCATATGCTGGCCTGAGTATTTTGGCCTTATCTAACCCAGGAATGCTGGCCAAAAGTTTCTCTTGGACATCCAGCGGCAGACTGGACGAGAGGCCGTTTACGTATATCTCGCTTGTGTCCAATCCCTCTGGCTCCAGGAAAAATTGATGTCTATGGCGCTGAGGGAATTTGACCACTTTATCCTCGATAGACGGGCAATAACGGGGGCCGATCCCTGTGATTTTCCCTCCGTAAAGAGGAGAAAAAGAGAGATTTTGGCGGATGATTTCGTGTGTTTTGGAGTTTGTGTAACCGATGTGACAGACAACCCGGTTTTTGAGAGGCTTTTTTGTGCGATAGGAAAAAGGAACAGGAATTTTATCCCCTGGCTGGGGTGTAAATCCAGTCCAATCGATAGAATTTTTATGGAGCCGCATAGGGGTTCCGGTTTTCAGCCGGAATGTTTCGAGACCCAGGCTTTTCATGTTCTGGCTCAGCAGGATGGACGGCGGTTCGTTAGCCCGTCCAGCGGGGTAGCTCTGGAGACCGATATGGATGAGGCCGTTCAAAAATGTGCCTGGCGTCACGATAACAGCCCTGGATCGCAGTTTGTATCCATCCAAGGTTTCGATGCCCACAGCCGCGTTGGATTTGGTCAGAATTTTGGAAACGATTCCTTGGAAAAGGGTCAGATTCGGCGTGTCCTCCAGCCATTTTTTCATAGTTAGTCGGTATAGGGCCTTATCCGATTGGGCACGGGGAGCCTGAACAGCTCCACCGCGGCTGCTGTTTAAAAGGCGGAATTGGATGCCTGTTTCGTCAGCCAAACGCCCCATCAGTCCTCCTAGAGCATCTATCTCTCTCACCAGCTGTCCCTTGGCGAGTCCCCCTATGGCCGGATTGCAGGACATCTGAGCGATCGTTTCCAGGTGGATGGTCACGAGGCATGTTTTCAGCCCGATCGTGCTGGCCACGTAGGCCGCTTCACAACCTGCGTGACCGGCGCCAACGACGATAACATCATAATCCATGTTCAAAGTGCTTTATTAAACCAACAGCATATCAACTTGCGAATTTGTTGCCATTCTCTATGTGTTTTTATTTTTTATAGTCTATTTCCCGACACAGAACCTGTTGAAAATTCTGGTCAGGACGTCTTCATCTTGGATCTCCCCCGTCAGCTGCCCGACAATGGGGATGATTTTGCGTATTTCTTCGACATAAAT
Organism: Candidatus Aminicenantota bacterium; assembly: GCA_020348385.1. Lineage (GTDB taxonomy): Bacteria > Acidobacteriota > Aminicenantia > Aminicenantales > Aminicenantaceae. The sequence continues at coordinate 1,342,637 of CP070750.1, forward strand.
CTCCTCTGAATAGCCCTCCTCCAACATACGTTTTGTTTTTTTCAGGCAGGAAAGGATGTCCTCGAACAGGAGTTTTTGCCGGAGGTGGAGTACGACCTCTTCGCTCCCCGTTTGAGTGGGCACAAATTGAGTGAAAATCATTTCCTTCAGCCGATCGAGGTTAGTTCCTTTCAGAGCGGAGATTGTTAAAGATGGAATATTTTTGTGCAAATGTTTTATTTTCTTGCGGTCCATTTTCACAGGAAGGTCGCTCTTGTTGAACAAAAGCAAAACCTTTTTATCCTGGAATTTTTCGAGGAGTATGAGGTCTTCGTGTGACTCTTTTCGAGAGGCGTCGAATACGAGGAGGATCCCATCCCCTGCAGAGGCCAATTTTTTTCCTCGTTTTATGCCTTCCTTTTCGACAGGATGGGCTGGCGTGTCTATCCCGGCCATATCGGTCAGAGTAAACAAGGCATCCCTGATTTTGATGGTCTCTTGGAGGTAATCCCGGGTAGTGCCGGGAAAGGGGGTTACAATCGCCCGGTCTTTCTCCAGAAGGGTGTTAAAAAGAGTGGATTTACCCACGTTTGCCCTTCCGGTTATGGTCAGCAGAAGACCTTCAGAAAGAGATTTCCCCAGGTCGTAGCTGGAGATAAGCTTAGTGACTGTATTTTCGGCCCGTTGGAGGGTTTTGGCGATCATTTTGGGGGAAATGGAAAGACCCTCATCGGGGAACTCTATAGAGGCCTCTATCTGGGATAAAAGCTGTATGATGTGTTGACGCAGAACGGTTGTGGTTTTGGAGAGGCTGCCGTCCAGTTGTCGAAAGGAAATTTTTGCTTGTTTGAAGGAAGCAGCCGTGATCAAATCGTTGATGGCTTCGGCTTGGAGGATGTCTAAACGTCCATGCAAGTAAGCACGGAGAGTAAACTCCCCCGGATTGGCGTGCCTTGCACCAGCTTTGATGCCTAGGCGGACAACTTCCTCGAGAATGACAGGGCTCCCATGGCAGCTGATTTCAACCAGATTCTCCCGCGTGTATGTATGGGGTTTTGGGAAAAACGTGAGGTAAGCTTCTTCAAACCTCTCGTTGCTCGAGGAATCAAGAAGATATCCGAGGACCGGGTGGCGAGAAGGTATTTTTTGCCGGGTTTTTTTTGGATGGAATATTTTCTTTGCGATCGGGAGAGCACTATGCCCGCTTATCCGTACCACTCCCAAGCCGCCAAATCCTAAAGGCGTGGAAACAGCGATGATGGTGTCATCCAACATGGCTACTCTCTGTTATACGGAGCGGGCTGATCTGTAAAAGGCCTCAGCAATCGTGCTCTAATAACTAGTATATTTATAAATACGATGGGAGTATAGTATTTAATGCCCATCCTTGGTTTTGGTCTGTCTATTCTTTCGAGGGGAAGATTTTCACCTGCTTCAGGAATCCATCTCCGATACTTTCCGATGTGATGCCAGGGACTTGATTGGCCGCGATGTGAACGATGCGTCTTTCGTAAGGATTCATGAAATCCAGGATTTCCTTTTCCCCGGTCTCTTGGACTTTGTGAGCGACCTCCTGGGTTTTTTCCTTGATCTCCCTCTCTTTTCTTTTCCGGAAAAAATCGCAATCGGTCTGCACCTTTTTTGTCGACATCTTATTGAGAAGATGTTGCAGAGCCAAAAGCAAGGATCCATCCTTCCGGAGCAGCAGATACTTATCCATTCCATCGAAGATGAAGTAAAGCATGTCATTTTTTTCTTTGATTTGGTAACGGATTTCCAGGGGGTACAAGGAGAGAAATTGTTCCAGGAACCGGGCTGCCGGATAATCTCCTGCGGGTCTTTTCGGCCAGGTGCGGATGACGATTTCTTTGCTTCCTATCCCGAAAAGTTTTGTCTTTTCGGTTACGACTTCATAGTTGAACTGGGTTCGTTGGAGCTTGAGGGTGAGCTCGGCCAGACTGATGGCATCTTCTAAATTTCTCCCTTTGAACTCTTGGTCGATATCGTTATCTGTGTTCTTATTTTTTTCTTTTTTTTCCATGCGCTTCACTCTTTTGTTTTTTTCTGAGCCTGTTCATGATGTATTGTTGGCCTATTTGCAGGACATTATTCGTGAGCCAGTATAGGACAAGCCCACTGGAGAAATTCATGAAAAAGATGGTCATAACCACCGGCATGATCATCATCATTCTCTGTTGCGTGGGGTCGGCAGAAGTAGGCGTCATCTTTTGGCTGATATACTGAGTGATCCCCATCAGGATGGGCGTCACATAAACGGGATCATGCACGGAAAGATCTTTGATCCAAAAAATGAAGGGACTCTTCCGGAATTCTAAAGATATGGCCAACATCCTGAAAAATCCCCAAAAAATCGGCAACTGGATCAGCATTGGGAGACATCCCCCAGCAGGATTCACCCCATGTTCTTTGTACAGCTTCATGATCTCTTCGTTCATTTTGCGCCGCTGGCCGATGTCCTGTTTGGCCTTCTTGTATTTGGCTCTGATAGCTTTCATTTTGGGCTGCAACTCCTGCATTTTCGCCATGGATTTGGTGCTGCTGTAGGTCAAAGGGAAAAACAAAATTTTGATGATGATTGTCAGAATGATGATGGAAAATCCCCAGTTGGGAACGGCCGTATGGATGTATTTGATGGCCGTATGCAGGATTTCAGCCATCCATCCAAAAAAACCGAATCGGATGATCTTTTTTGTGCTCGGCTCGAACTCTATCAATCGGTCGACATCTTTTGGACCGATAAAAGCTCTTTCCGGGAGATCCAATGCGAGAAAATAACTAGGGATTTGGTCGATGTCTTCTCTCAGGAATGCCGCGCCCATTTTTTGCTGAGGGGCGAGAAACAAAGCGGCGAAATAGTTACTGTCATAGGCCACCCAGTCGGCAAAATTGTATAAGCTGTTTTCCAGCTTGTATTTCCTCTCCTCGTGCCGCAAAACCTTGTTGCCAGCATAAACGGTCACTCCGGCTCCTCCGCCGCCTATGCGTCTTTTCATTTCCTCGGCAGAGATATTGCCAAAGCTCGGGCCCCAGATAATGCGGGGGGTAATTTTTTGCCCATTTCTCCAAAGGTTGATCTGGATATCAAAATCGTATGCGTTCCCGTGAAATGTGAAAATTTTCTCCACTCGTGTTCCTGTTTCTGTGGCAAACTCGAAACGCAACTCCGCTTCTTCTCTTCCTGTCAATTCCAGATTCGTACGGGAAAAGGCATAACGGACGGTATTGATCATGTTATCGAATTCCGCATCGTCTGTGAGCAGGAGGAAGGGATATCTGCCCAAATCGGCAGACCGGGATGAAATCAGTTCGAGGTTTTCTTCTTGATCGTCGCTGTATTCTTTTAATCTCCAGCTCTTGAGTTGTGCTCCTCTGTTGTTCCAAACAGCACGGTATAAAGGTGTGTCCACGATGACATCCTGTTCTTCTTCGGCTTCAGCTGCCTGAAATTCTTGTTCGGCGGGGGCCTCTGGAGGTTTAGCCTGAATCTCTGGTTCTGGTGTTTGTTCGAGCGCTTTTTCTATCTCAACGACAGGTTCGGACACAGGTTGTTGAGGGGGTTCTTTTTTTAAAAAAAGGAGATTATACAGAAATAACACCCCGAAGGAGAGGACAATGGCCAATAATAATCTTTTTTCCATGGGAAGGTCCTTTAAGGAACGGGATCGACTCCTCCTGGACGAAATGGATGGCAACGGAGGAGCCTTTTGGTTCCTAAGATCAGTCCTTTGAGTAAACCATATTTTTCAATGGCCTCATAGGTGTATAGCGAACAGGTTGGGTGGTATCGACAGTTTTGTCCCAGAATCGGAGAAAAAACGGATTTGTATCCACGGATTAGGAAAAGAACGACTTTTTTCATTGGATTTAGCTTTCCCGGTGTATAAATTTTAGCGCAGCAAGGTAGTCGTTTGCGAGATTCTGCCATTTTGCCTCGTGAATCTCTTTTCGAGGGATGAAAATCATGTCGAATGATTTTTCGAGCAATTCTTTGTTCCTCCGGAAAAGAGTGCGTAACCACCTCTTTGTCCTGTTTCGTTGGACGGCATTTCCAAGTTTTTTGCTGGCAACGACGGCCACTCTGGAAAAAGTGAGCTCGTTGGAGAGGTAAATAAGGATGAAATATTTTCCTCTGTAACGCTTGCCCTTTTTATAAAGATGCAAAAAATCTTTTTTCTTTCTTATTCTTTCTTGTGGTGTGAAATTTTCATCCATCAAGCGGCAAGTTTTTTTCTGCCTTTACGTCTGCGGTTCTTGATGATGTGCTGGCCACCTTTACTTCTCATCCGGACGAGAAAACCGTGGTTCTTCTTTCGTTTTCTTTTGTTAGGTTGAAACGTTCTTTTCATCTTTCGTTCTGTCTTTCTTGTTTGAAAACAGTATGTTAATAAACCTGTTGTGATCTGTCAAGCGAAAAAGGAAGGAAGGACGGCACCCACAAGTTGACTCTTTGGTAATTATTTCTTATAATACTCGAACACCATGAAAGCATTAAAGATTGGCGATAAGGTGATTTATCCCAATCAGGGGCTCGGAATCATTGAGAATATCCAGGATGAGAACTATTTCGGGCAAGACTTTCAGATCTACCATGTAAGAATTTTGGCCAATGACACGTTGGTGTTAGTCCCGTCTTCTAACGCCGAAGAAATCGGAATCCGCAAGCCTATCTCAGAAGACTCCATCCAGGATATCTTTGATTTTATTCGGAATGGCGGCGTTGATGTAACCATGAACTGGAAAGGAAGATACAAAGAACATGTCGATCTGATGAAGTCCGGGACCATTCAGGATATGGCTCTTGTTCTAAAAAGCCTGTACTATCTCCAGTTGATAAAGCCCTTATCCTTCCGCGAGAAAAAAATGATGGAAAAGGCGAAAGAGCTGCTCGTTACTGAGATTTCGGAGGTTTCTTGTAGTCCGTTCAAGGAGATCGAGATTCAAGTTCTGGAAATGCTCTCCAGCTGTTTTGAAGACAGGGTTACCCGCGTAGATTCCTGACCTTTTTCCTTTTGCTCTTCCGTACTGGTCGTATTGTCTAGGTTACGCCCCTCTTTTCGGGATGGAGATCCCCCTGTTATGGGAAAAAAACCTCAAGCAAAAGTTATTGCCAAGAATAAAAAAGCTTTTTTCAACTACGAACTCCTGGAAACGTTCGAAGCAGGGATTTCCCTCCTGGGGAGCGAGGTTAAATCCATAAGAGAAGGGCGGATCAGCCTGAAAGAAAGCTACGCTGAGGTAAAGGATGGGGAGGTTTTCCTCCTCCATTGTCATATCAGTCCCTATGAGGCGGCCAATCGGTTCAATCACGATCCAACACGGGATCGGAAGCTTCTCCTCCACAGTCGTGAGATCAAACGTTTAGCCGGAAAAATCAAGGAAAAGGGTTTGACCCTCGTGCCGACCAAAGTCTTGATCAACGCCAAAGGAAAAGTCAAGGTTGAAATTTCTTTAGCCAAAGGGAAAAGAGCCTATCAAAAAAAGGAAGTTATCAAGGAAAGGGACCGTGACAGAGAGATGAGGGCCGAACTCAAAAAGTGGCGGTGACGATCACGGGGGCATGGTCTGAAGGCTTTGGGGTTCGACGTCGCCGGGGCCAGAGATCCACTTCCACATCTTTGATCTGGTCTATCAAAGATTCCGTGCACAGCACATAATCGATTCTCATCCCTTCGTTTTTCCATATGGCTCCGCCGATGTAATCCCACCAAGTGAACTGGCTGCGTTCCGGATAAAGATTCCGGAAGATATCTGTCAATCCCCAGTCGAGAAGATCATGAAATACCTTCCGCTCTTCAGGCAAGGTGCCGATTGCTCCTTCAAGGGCAGAAGGATCGAATACATCCTGATCTGCGCGGGCGACATTTAAATCCCCGACGATGAGAAGCGGATCTTTTGGGGAGAATGAAACATCGAGGAAGGATATGAGTTTTGCGTACCAACCCTGTTTGTATGCATATTTTTTTTCCCCTCTCAAGCCCCCGTGAGGAGCATAGATGTTGATGATATCGATACCTCTTATTTTTGTTGCGATGAATCGACGCTGTTCATCCCATTGGGCATCTCCGAAACCTTTTTGGGTCTCTTCCATAGGGAACCGGGAGCAGATGGCGACACCGTTGTAGGCTTTTTGTCCGAACACTTCACACGCATAACCCATTTTTTCGAATTCTTCAAACGGAAAATTTTCTGCTACAGTCTTAAGTTCCTGAAAACAAAACACATCCACATCCTGATTCCTGTGACTCAACCATTCGCCGATCAGATCCTTCCGGACCCGAATGGAATTGACATTATACGTACAAATTTTCATCGCATCCTCTTATCGAGCTCTCGGGCCGATATCAATCGATGGGCAAGTCGGATGGCTTCGATCATGCTTCTGGGATCGGCGGTTCCCTTTCCCGCGATATCAAAAGCCGTGCCATGGTCGGGAGATGTCCGGATAAACGGAAGGCCTAGGGTGAGGTTGACTCCCCGGTCGAAAGCGAGTAGCTTGAATGGAATGAGGCCTTGGTCATGGTACATGGCGATCGCAATTTTATCCGGCTTGTTCAAAACATGGCGAAAGACAACATCCGGAGGGAAAGGGCCGTGGATTTGAATGCCCTTCGAACGAGCCCTTTCGATCGAGGGTAGGATATCCTCTTTTTCTTCCGATCCCAACAGCCCATTTTCTCCGGCGTGTGGGTTCATCCCAGATACAAGGAATTCAAAGCCGGGGGATAGGATCGAATTCAAGTTTTCGTCTAGGCGCATGAAAAATTCAAACAAGGGTTTTTCTTTGACCCTTGCGATGGCTTGCTGCAAAGGAATATGATGGGTGTACAAAGCGACCTTAAGGTCGTCCGACCAGAAAAACATGATCGCTTCAGGATAGAATCGGCTGAGATACTCGGTATGGCCTGCCCAAGGTATACCCGCAAGATCCCAGGATTGTTTAGAAACAGGGCCCGTGACAAGGGCCTGGATGTTTCCTTTCTGGGCTTGCTGCACGGCTTGTTCGAAATAGCGGAAGGATGCTGTACCGTTGGGAGGTGTGGGTTTTCCCCTGATTACAGGGTCGTTTAAACCCTCGACCTCATGAAAAGAGATGGAATCACGAGGCAAGGAGAGATCAAGATTCAGGCCGGCTCTTTCATAATCAATAACCCGTTGCGATCCAAACAGGACGAAATGAGCATCGGGAAGAGAAGAAAAAGAAGATAACGATTTAAGCGTGACTTCCGGGCCGATTCCTCCGGGATCCCCAAGAGTGATGCCGATCTTGGGACGGGTCATTTTTTCTTTTTTGCGGGTTTACTTTCTTTCTTTTTATCTTCGAGCTTATACATGTATTTGATGCTGCGTTTGTAGAGCAACAGGTTGGGCTTCTGGTTTCTGTTGAGCTTGATGCAGTTTTTGTCATACCATTCGATGTATCCCTCGACTGTTTCTCCCTCAGTAAGCACAAGGGCCATGGGCGTTTTTTTGTTCATCTGTTTGAGGTAATAGTAATTTTCTGCATGCGTATCGTAGGAAGGATGTTGCTTTTTTTTGGCGGAATCTTTGCTTCGTTGCTCTTTGTAATCAGTGAGGCTCGGTCGGATAAGTTTTCTATTCATAATTATACTCCAAGCGTCAGGCTAAGAGGTAAAATTGGAGAATATCTTTGTCTTTCATAATAACATTTATGCAGGCAAATATCAAGTATTCCCGGTAGGTCGAACACCCTCTTTTTTTAAAGCGGTGTACCAGTTTTGGGCCAATGCTTCATAACCTTGATCCGATGGATGGACGTCGGGAAGGAGGTGGGGAGATTTGAGGAAAACAGAAAAATTATCCACAAGTATCAATTTTTCTTCCAGTGCTATTTTTTGGATAAGGGGATTGATTTCCTTGGTGACTCTTTTTGCCGATTGAGAAGAAAAGGGGAAAGGCATGCTGTCAGGGATAGGCGGGATCGTCGCCAGAAGGATATGTGAATCTTTTCCCGAGCGGGTCGTGAAATCCCGAAACAGTTGAATGATCTGTCTCATGTTGGCGGAAAACTCATCAGCTGATGTGTGATCGTGGTCAGTCCTGACGTCATTGGTTCCAAGTTGAAGAAAGATGAAATCCGGATGGTTCTCTTCCCACTCTGTTTTCTTTTCCAGCAGGAATCGCAGATACTCTCCTGAAGTATGACCGCTTTTGCCATAATTCAAGACCTTGGCTTGGATACCTTCTCCCTTAAGAATCCGGACCAGAAACGGAGGGTAGCCCTCTTCGGTGATGCTGTCGCCAGCACAAAGGATGATGTAATTGGGAGGAGGCGAAGAGCAAGAAAAAAACAGGGCAATAATAATGAGAATCGATCCGGTTTTTGTCCAAAAAGTGATGGTTTTGAGCACTTCTATTTTTTGATCTTTTTTAGGGTCTGGAAGACGAGCGGAAGCACGATCAAAATGTCTTGACTGAATTTGGCTGCTTCCATGTCTTTGGCGTAAACCTGGAGCCTGTGATGACGTTTGAACGGATTTTCCACATGCTGGCAGAGCGAAAGACCCCCGGTATTTTGTTCCAAGTCTTCATCGAAGGATTTGGCTCGCCCGATGTTTAATTCCAGTTCGGGATTGGCGAAATGTTTGGCCGCGTGATAGGAGGCCTTTCGGGCTTCGACCTCGCTTTTTTTAGCGGATAGGAGGGGATTTGTTTCCAAGACCAAGTTGAGTATTTCCGAAAGGTCGAAAACCTTTTTTTCGGTTGGATGGATAAGGGATGAGATTAGGAACAGGAAAACCAGGAAAAGAATAACCTTGGTTTTTTTCATTTGTCCACTATTCTAGCGTATTTGGCCAAAAAAGAAAATTTATGTTTGGCTGCCGACACAGTTGATTTGACTGATACATTGAGAGAATCACAGAAATGGTCTGGAGATGCTTCTGTGAGAGAGAAGATTCAACACGAAAAAGGAGGCTAGATTCGCCACCAATAGGAGAACTTGACGAAGACGAACCGGCCTTCTATCTTGTAGATGCCCGCGTCGTCCTGTTCCTGGTTGTCATCGATCCCAAAATAAAAAACCGTGCCCGGCCGGAGTTCATAGCTGAAAAGAAGGCTGGTGTAAATTTTCTTGTAATAATCATTGTAATCCGTGATCAGTCGTAGAGATAGGTGTCGTGTCAGCTGATAGGATATGCGCTGGCTGATGATGTTGACTTTGTACACCCTTTCCCCGCCCTTGTTTTCGTAGAAATTGTCGTTGCGAAAGGTGTAGTAGGCGCGGAGGTTTGTCAGGGGCTTTAAAGTCAACGTGAAACCAAAAGACGTTTTGTATCCCAGATAAGGATTTTCATCATAGTAGATCGAGTCTCCGAAGGAAAAATTGAAACTTGCGTTTAACCAGGCGAGGGGTTCGGATCGGATCCACCCTCGGAACGATTTTCGGTGAAAATCGATGCCCTCGTATCGTTCCATCTCTATCGAGTAACTTGCGTAAATAAAGGAATTTCTCCAGCCGGTGATAAAAAATCCCAGCTGAACCTCTTCATCGGTCAAGGTGTTGCTGAAATCATAGATTCTTCTGTATTCGAGCGACGGCCGGATGTCCACGATGTATTCGTTCATCGGGAGAAAAGCGTACCCCACGCGTGTGCTGAGGGAGCGGATATCTTTCCGGCGGAAAAATCCTAGGGCAGCAGAGAAATCCTCAGGGATCTGATTGTAATCCAGTGAAAAGGTCAGATGGCGGGCTCTGCGGCTGAAATTGAAGGACATGGCTGGAACGATGTCCGTTTTATTGTCTCCCCATTTGGTTTGGGATCCCACGACCTGAAAGGATAGCCGGTAATAGTTCCATAATTTGAAGTGCCCGTCGAATCCGGCAACCCTGTTGTAGTTGTGGGTGAGATTTTTCCATGAAGAGCCCATTTCCTTGTCTGTCAGGATGAATCCCAAGTGGGACTCGGAATACAGATCCCGTTTTATGCGGAAGACGTTCATCAGGCCCCTGTAATCTTCGATGTCGGGATCGTCCTCCCAGGGGTTTTTGATTTCCGGGGGAGTCTCATCGTAGGCGCTCATGAATCCCATCGTGATTTTTCCCACTTTACCGGTGAGCTTGGTCCCCCAGAGGGGATTTACGATATTCCGGGTGTAAACCAGCTCGAATGGGGTATCGAAAAAGTCCTTGCCTTCCAGGAAAAACGGCCGTTTTTCCGGGTAATACAGGGCATACCGCTGGTTGACGTCAATCTGGGGCATGTCGGCTTCGATCTGGCTGAAGTCCGGGTTGATGGTGACATCGGCGGTCAAGTCGGATGTGATACCGTACTTGAGGTTTATGCCGGGATCCGCATCGACCTTGGTGTCCAAAGCCTTCAGGCCGGTCAATACGGGCATGATCTCGAAGTTTTTTCCTTTTTCGATCTGCCCCTGAACCTCCAATGTCCCTGCTTGGATCAGAAAACCGTTCACATCACGCGACCGGGGGTGCCAGTAGATCTCTTCGTTTTTCCTCTGGATATTCCGCATGATCTGGAGTCCCCATACCTGGTTGGGCGTGTTCGGAAAACGGAGGCTCTTGAACGGGATGGCCATTTCCACTGTGTAGCCTTTTTCGTCGATGTTGGCTTCGGTAGTAAAGAAGGTATCGAAGTTTCTGTCGAATCCGAAAAATCCGCCGCCCCCCCCTCGGCCTCTGCCCCGTCGTCTTGTCTCGGTGTAAATGCCGTCCACTTGGACGCCGCAGGGATTGACCTGGAAGACGAAAGCCCTTTTTTTATCGTTGAAAGTGTCGAGATACACGGTAATAACGTCGTCTCCAAAAACACTGTCCCTTTTTGTCAGGCAAGCCCGAACCGCGTCAGGATCGGAATCATAGGCCCGCACGGCGATGTAAAGATTTTTGCTGTCGTAACCGATATAGGCCACCGTTTTTTCTGAAGGCTCCGATCCTTCCTGAGGTTCATACTGGGTGAAATTGTCGATGATGATTCCCTCTTCCCATATAGGGCTCTCCAGTGTTCCGTCGATTTTTGGGGAGGAGGAAAATTGAGGGGCAGTGACGCGGAAATTCCCCCCATTGGCGTTGTCGTTGTCTTTATCATCAGCATAAGATTGAACGGACAGAAAAAACAGAGGAACTGCAATCAGGAAGATTGGGATGTAGATTAACTTTTTTTTCAATTTCTTAATCCGATCATGGGCTGGGAAACCCGCGGGATGAATTAACCCTTATTATAAACTCCTTGCGTCTATTTTCAAAGCTTATTTATTGTAAACATCCACCATCGAGATGTTTTTTTCCTCCAAGCTGATGCCCATCGCTCTGCTCAGATCCGCAAGCGATAGATTGTAATCGATGATCGCTTGAAGCTCTGTTGTCTGAGCGTTGGCCAGGTCTCTCTGGTACTGAAGGACAAAGTAGGGGGTTGTTAGCCCGACCTTGAGTTTCTCTTCTTCTGCCTCCAGCTGCTGTTCCCTGAGTTCTCTTGCGACCTTATAGGCCTCGACCCGCTGGTAATTGGTTTCCACGGCCCTTACAGCCCGCTTGATCTCCAGGTAGATATTCTGTTCCTGCTGTTTCAGCATAAGTGTTGCCTGTTGTAAGTCTACTCTTGCTTGAGCCAGATATGCCCTTGAGATGAAGGTGTTCAGCGGGATATCCAGGGTAAGCCGAACGGACCAGTTTTTGTATGAGAATCCGAAAACATCTTTGAAGGCATCTTCACGCCCACCGGGTATCTCATCTATCGGAGGCCCCCAAGGATCGTTTCGGTCATAGATAAGTTGCGTTCCGGATACACCCGGACTCCAATAGGAAGCGCTTAGGTTTAGCCCCGGAAGCTGCTGGTTTTTGGCATAGTCCAGGTTGATCTCACTATTTTGGATACCGATCCTCGATGACTCCAGGTCTGGCCGTCTTTGGAGGGCCGTGGCAAAAGCTTGATCCAGGCTGATCTCTTTTTTCTCGAATTCCGGCATCTCCTGGGGGATGATTTGGCTGAACTCGAAATTGGGGTTTTCAGCCGTGAGATTGAGGATCAGTTTGAGGTTGTCCTCGGCGTTTTTGACATTCGCCTCGGCAGCCAAAATATCCGCTTCACGTGTGGCCACTTCCGATCGTGCAGAGAGGATCTCGATCGGGGCCTCGGTCCCGACCTCAACGGCTCTTTTTTGTCTTTCCAGGAAATCCTCGGCCAATTGCAGGGATTGCTGCATCACCTTGAGGTTTTCGATGCTTGCGACCAGACCCCAGTAGGCCTCCTCCACGCTGTAAACGGTGTCCTGGAGGGATCTCTGTAAGTCTTTGTCCGATATTTCCAGGTTGTTTTGGGCAACGATGATTTCTCTTCGGGATATGTTGTACCCAAAATTCCGGAGAAGGGGCTGGGTATAATCCAATCTCAGCGTTGCCCGATAACTGGGATTTATAGTTATTCCGGTCCGGTTGGTGTCGTATTTGCTGGTATCCAAGGACAAAGAAAAATTACCTCCGAAGGGGATCTCCTGCGTGATATCTAAGGCATACTGGTTTTGCTTTGTTATCAAGGTGTCTGCAGCATCGAGGAAGGAGTAAGAAGCCTGTTGTTGATCGGCTAGATAGAAATTGATGGAAAAAGAGGGCAGAAATTTTTCGTTGGCTACACCCAGGGCGTATTGTCTGTTTTCTGGGGTTAACACGTCGATGGCCACACCAAGGTTATACTTCATGGCTTTGACGATACAATCCTCCAGGGAGAGATTGAGGGATGATTCCTGTTGCTGTGCCGGCAAAAATGTTGCGAACATAAAAATAATTAGAGTACTGAGTACTTTTTTCCACATTTAAAGACCTCCTCGCAATTAACTACGGATACTAATACGGAAAAATTCGGGAAAGTGTTCCAATATCCCATTTTTTTCCTCTATATGTCAATTAAAATTGTATTCATTATGGTTTATTCGTTATTCATACCTCAATGCTTCGATGGGATCCAGTTTGGATGCTTTACGTGCCGGGTAGAACCCGAAAAAGATCCCGACAGAACCCGAAAAAATAAAAGCCAATGCGATAGCGCCGAGGGATACCAGTGTTTTCATGTTGGCAAAGTGGGAGATCAACCTCGAGCTTCCCACGCCTAATACAACCCCCAGAATTCCTCCCAGCACGCTCAGCACGATAGCCTCTGTTAGAAATTGGAGGAGAATATCCCGTTCCTTGGCACCGACAGACATGCGTATGCCGATCTCCCGGATTCGCTCGGTCACAGACACCAGCATGATGTTCATGATGCCTATCCCGCCCACAAGCAGTGAAATCGAGGCGATTCCCCCGAGAAGAATGGTAAGGATCTGAGTGGCTTCCGAAGCGCTCTCGGCGATATCGGCCATGTCACGAACGTTGAAGTCATCCTCTGCACCGGGTGCGATCTTGTGTCGAATCCTTAGCAACTCTTCGATCTGCGCCATTGCTTCGTTGGTGCGTGTGGTTGATATGGCAGAAACATCAATGGATTGGATGTGATCGATCCCCAGAAGTCTCTTTTGAGCCGTTGTGTACGGGATGGCGATCATGTCGTCTCTGTTGAAAAATCCACCGCTCTCCCCTTTGGATTCCAACACACCCAGTACACGGAAGGGGTTCTTGTTGATCCGGATGACCTGCCCGATCGGGTCTTCGCCTTCGAAAAGGTTTTCGCTCACTTCGCTACCCAATACGGCGACTTTTTGGGAAGATCTGACCTGACTTTCGGCGAAGAAGGTCCCCTCTTCGACTGCCCAATTTCGGATTTCGGGATAACTGGAACCGACTCCATAAATGGAAGTGTTCCAGTTTTTGTTTTGATAGACAACCTGTGCCCGCCCATTCACATTCGGGGAAACATATTTGACGGCATCGCAGTTTTCCAGGATGGCCTGGGCGTCTGCTTCCTTCAGATTGGTGTAGGTTCCTCCGCCCCCATGCCTGCCCATGTATGAGCGGCTACCAGGCCGGACAAAAAGCAAGTTAGTGCCCATGGATTCGAAGCGGCCTTCCACTTCCACCTTGGCTCCTTGGCCGATGCTAACCATCGCGATCACAGCCCCGACGCCGATGATAATACCCAAGGCAGTTAAAAACGACCGCATTTTGTTCCGCCCGAGAGCTCTTAAAGCCACTTTAGATGTTTTGATTATATTCATCGGCTTATTCTCCGTTGACTTTTACTTTTTCGATCAGGCCATCTCTGAGAAAGATCGTTTTCCTTGCTATTTCGGCGACTTCCGGGTCGTGTGTGACCAGCACGATGGTGATGTTGTTGTCCCTGTTGAGTTTTTTGAGCACGGCCATGATGTCGTTTCCTGTCTTGGTATCCAGGTTTCCGGTCGGCTCGTCAGCGAGAAGCAACGAAGGGTTGTTGACCAGAGCTCTAGCAATAGCCACTCTCTGCATTTCTCCGCCGGAGAGCTGGTTGGTCTTATGCAGTTCCCGCCCTTCCAATCCGACTTGAGCAAGAGCTTTTAGAGCCATCTCTCTTGTTTTTTTGCTCGGCACATCGGAATAGAGTAAGGGGAGTTCCGTATTTTCCAGGGCTGTTGTGCGAGAAAGCAAGTTAAAGTTCTGGAAGACGAATCCTATATTCTTATTCCTGATTCGGGCCAATTGATTTTTATTCATTTTGGAGACTTCCTGACCCTCGAGAAAATATTCTCCAGACGTAGGCTTATCCAGACAGCCGATGATGTTCATCAACGTGGATTTTCCCGAACCCGAAGGCCCCATAATGGCCAACAGGTCTCCTTTATGGATATTGTGGGAAATTCCCTTCAGGGCTTTGACCTGTGTTTCCCCAACTGTGTAGATTCTTTCTACATTATCCAACTGGATGAGATTGTTGTTTTCCATTTTTATAAATCCTTTGTGTGATGAGCTAGACGGCGTTTATCACCTCATGAACATCATGCCTCGTCTCAAGTTGCTTGAACTGCGGTTGGAGGATGTGGCTTGCGTGCTCTTCCCTGTTATGACTTCCTGTCCCTCTTTTAAATCTCCACCGGTGATTTCTGTAAAGGCATTATCCGTGACGCCCGTCCGGATAGAGACCATCCGGAGTTTTCCTGTTTCATCCTGTATCCATACCCGCGCTCTGTTCCTCATTCTGGACCCCATACCGCCTGAGCCATGGCCCATTTGGAAATTGCCCTGAGGCCTCCGCTTTTCCGATTGCCCATCGGTTTGGGAGGCCTGACCTCTTTTTGCCTGCATTT
Organism: Candidatus Aminicenantota bacterium; assembly: GCA_020348385.1. Classification (GTDB taxonomy): domain Bacteria; phylum Acidobacteriota; class Aminicenantia; order Aminicenantales; family Aminicenantaceae. The sequence continues at coordinate 1,357,826 of CP070750.1, forward strand.
CTCTGCGCATCTCTTCAAACAGAGCCTGTAACACCTCTGGGGATGGTTGGAATCGGAGCGCTGAGTTTGGCACACGAAGGGCATTTTTTGCTTCTCCCACTACGATGGATATGGTGGCTGTCATCCCGGGCCGGAGTTTCATTTCCGGATTTTCCACATCGACGATGGTGGTGTAGGTGACAACATTCTGGATGACTTCCGGGGAATACCTCACCTGTTTGACGACACCTGAGAAGTTGTCGTCGGGGAAGGCATCCACCGTGAACCGGGCGGTCTGGCCCTCTTTGACCCTGCCGATATCCGCTTCGTCGACGCTGCATTCCACCTGCATCTTGGTCAGATCATTGGCTACCTGAAAAAGAACCGGGGCTTGGAAGCTAGCCGCCACTGTTTGCCCGACGTTGACGTTTCGATTGATCACTACCCCATCTATTGGAGATTTGATGATGGTATAGGTCAGGTCCACCTTGCTCGTATCCAGCTGGGCTTTGGCTTGCTCCAGCCGTGCCTCTGAAGATTGAAGGTCGGCCTTGGCGCTGAAATATTGCGTTTCCGTTGCTTCGAATTCTTCAAACGAGAGCAGCTCTTTTTCAAACAAACTCTTGGCCCGGTCGTATTTTTTTTTGGAATTTTCCAGGGAAACTTTTGACTTCTCCAGAGCAGCCACAGAGCTCGAATAGTTCGCCTCATTCTGCTGGACTTTTGTCTGGAAATTCAATTGCTCCAATTCGGCCAAAACCTGGCCGGCCTTGACCTGGGAGTTGAAGTCGACATAGATGTTTTCGATGTTTCCAGATACTTGGCTTCCGATATCCACGATGGTCACGGGATTGAGGGTTCCTGTTGTGTCCACAAGTGCTGTGACGGTTCCTTTGTCGATAGCCGCTAGTTCGTATTGCAGCCCGTTGTTGTTCCTTTTGAAATAAGTGAATCCAAAAACGATTCCTGCGGCAACGACAAGGACGATAACTCCGATGAGGATTTTCTTGTTCATCTTTTTTCTCCTTTACTGTTGGTGCTACTCCTGGGCCTCCTTTTTCTTTCCGATCGGTGCTTTTCGATCATAGCTTCAAGCTTGGCCTTTTGCTCCTCCGTAAAAACATTGTCCATCTCTTCTTTTAGTTGAGTTCGCAATGTCCTATACTGATCATGGATTTGATTTCGGTAGGCTTTCAACCTTTCCTCGTTATTCTTGAAAATCTCTTGAAGTTGTTCCTGTTGTTCTGCAGTGAGGTCGAGTTCATCGGCCATCATGTCTAAAGTCGGAAACCGGACAGAACTCCGTCTTTCCGCATCTCTCCGAGGTTTTTTGTCCAGAAAATTATTCTCGAACAGGATGCCGGCAGCGATTCCGGCGGCGAAAACGATGATAAAAGAAATAATGATCCAAAATTTATTTCTGTTTTTCATGGGAAATATCTCCTTATATCGGGCTTTTCTTCCACGGCCATGAATATAAGCTGCATACTTTTATTTTCTCCGGTTTCTGCTTCGAGTATGGTGACTGTTTCAGGAAGAGAAGGGCTGTTGCGGAGAAGAAGATCTCCTGTCTGGCTCAGCTCATCGGCTGGTTGAGGAAGGAAAAGAGCCAAGCCGAGAGCAAGGGTAAAGACAACGAAGATGGAAATCGGAACCGCCCGCAGGCTCCATTGTTTCCATTCCGACCAGAATGCGTATTTTCTGCTTTCTTTCAAGCGAGGTTGGAGACGCTCCCAAAAATAAGGGCTGGCTTCGGGAAAATCCTCTCTCCCTAAGGTTTCGGCGATGAAAACGTACTCATCCCTTTTTTTCTTGCAAGAAGAGCAGCCTGCGAGGTGTTCTCCCAGCGCGTCCTTTTCCTCGCTTGTTAAAAGACCATCCAAGGACTTGGAAAGAAATGTTTCCGCTTTTTTACATTTACATTTCATGGTTGCCTCCTTCCTGGGATAAGAAAGGTGCGATTTTTTTCCGGAGCATTTTTCTGGCCCTGTGTAGGCGGGAATCCACCGTTCCTGCGGAAAGCTTCAGAAATCCCGCGATCTCTTCATAGGAATGCCCCTGGATATCTCTCAGGGTTAAAATGACCTGATATTTTTCGGGAAGCGATTGTAAGGCTTGGTGCAAGAGCTTTTTTCTGTCGGCTGCTTCCTGCGCTTTTTCCTTTTTTTTAATCTCATCTTCCGATAGGGAAGATGAGATCTCCCTGCCCAGTGCATCGATGGAGACGTGCCGTTCTTTTGCGTGTTTCCGCAGATAGTCTTTGAAGTGATTGACAGCTATCCGGTAGAGCCATGTTCCGAGACCCGATTGGAACTTGAACCTTTCCAGTGCATAATACACCTTGATGAAGACTTCCTGAGCCAGGTCATCAGCGGTCTCTCGATCTCTTGTGAAACTGTAAGCCAAGTTAAACACCTTTGTTTTGTATTTTTGGACGAGGAGGCCAAAGGCCTCTTCGTCTCCCTGCTTGCTCTTTTCGATCAGCCGGTTTTCTTCCATGAAAATCCATCTTTCCTTCTCCTCCGTGTACGTACATTATTTAGACGGAGGAGGCGGGGAAATCTTCCGTTTCCTATTTTACGCGATGGTCGGGCTTTTAGGAAGTGAAGGAACTGAATTTGAACAGATATACTTCTGATGTTTCTAACCAGAAAATCTTGAAATATATCTATTTTAGAGTTATTTCTTTTTGGCCGTCCACTCCATCGTGCCGAAATCTCCCATCTGGGCTTCACCCGACATCGAGTCGCCTTCAACAGTTCCGCTATAGGATATGGTGAATTCTCCTCTTGGTGTGCTCCGTGTAATCGACCATTCGATTTTATTGCCTTTCACGGTTCCTTCCGCTGTAACCTCTTCGCCCATCATTTGCATGGTCACCGTCAGTTTTTCGCCCTCTTGCTCAAAATGGATATCCGAGGTCCTCTCGCCTCTGGGAGACTGCGTGGTTATTTCCCAATCTCCTGTTACATTGACGTCCTGGGCATTCAACAGGAAGGGAATCATCATAAGGGAAAATAGTGCGATCACTGAGTACATTTTTTTCATTTTTTCCTCCATCCAAAGTTATTTTGTGAAATCACAAAATTTAGACGAAAAGACTCGGATTTTCTTCCTTCACAAAAATTGTTTTCTTTTATTATTGGACCATTAAAAAGTCTCATTCATTCCACATCTCCTCATGATATTTGCATGTTCCTCTGATGGTAAGGGAAATTGTTTTTGACTTCTTGACAATGGGGGCTCACTTTAATTTAATATATCCTCCAGAAAAGGAGCACTTTTCATGTTTATATGGGTTTTTCATCGTGTTTCAGGGTTGCTGCTCATATTTCTGCTGGGGATCAAGTTTCTCACATCCTTTTTCCTGATGACCAAGGATCAAAAGCCTGACTGGGCTCTTGTCCTTCACACCAATCCCTTTATCGACACTATTTTGATCGTCTCCATCGTGTTTCATGCCTTTTATGGATTGAGGACCGTTATTATCGACCTGGGAGTCCGGAAAGAGAAACAGCTTTTTTGGGTGTTCACTTCTCTCAGCATACTGGCCAGCACAGCCCTTCTTATCCTTTACTTCACCAGGAATTATTGATGATCAGCCATGACATCCTTGTTGTCGGGGGCGGATTGGCCGGACTGGCGGCTGCCCTCAACAGCGATCCTGCGCTTTCGGTGGCCGTTGTGTCCAAAGTCCACCCTCTGCGCTCCCATTCTGTGGCCGCACAGGGAGGGATCAACGCGCCTTTGGGAAACAATCCCGATGCCAAGGATGACACCTGGGAAAAGCATGCCTTCGACACCATAAAGGGGAGCGATTATCTGGCCGACCAGGACTCGGCTGAAATGATGTGCCGTTTGGCCGCTCCCACTATTTACCAGCTGGATACACTGGGAGTGCCTTTCAGCAGGTTTCCGGGCGGAGTCATCGCTCAGAGACCCTTTGGAGGGGCCGGTTTTCCTCGGACATGCTATGCAGCGGATCGAACGGGACTGGTGATCTTACACACGCTGTATGAACATTCCATCCGAAAAAACGTTCAATTTTATAACGAATGGTTCGTGACCAAGCTTGTCGTGGATGACGGGAAATGTTTGGGGGTGGTGGTATACGACCTGGCTTCAGGGGAGATCATCCCAGTCAAAGCGCGAGCAGTGATTTTTGCCACCGGGGGTTATGGCCGGGTGTATTTGAAAACGACCAATGCCTTCATCAATCATGGAAGTGGTATCGGGATAGCCTATCGAGCCGGTGTGCCGCTCCAGGACCTGGAGTTTGTGCAGTTCCATCCCACATCCCTTTTCGGGAAGAATATTTTGATCACAGAGGGTGCCAGGGGAGAAGGCGGGTATCTGGTGAACAACCAGGGAAAACGGTTCATGGAAGATTATGCGCCTGTGGCCTTGGAACTTGCCCCGCGGGATATCGTGGCCCGTGCCATTCAGACAGAAGTGGACGAGGGGCGGGGTTATGAAAAGGAATATGTGCACCTGGACCTCCGGCATATCGGAGCCGAAAAGATAAAAAAGAGATTGCCAGGCATCCGCGAGATCTGCCATAATTTTGCCTCCTTGGATCCGATCGACACGCCCATCCCGATCCAGCCGGCACAACACTATTCGATGGGGGGGATCGATGTGGATGAGTCCTGTGCCTCCACAGTGGAGGGTTTTTTTGCAGCGGGGGAGTGTGCCTGTGTGAGTGTGCATGGGGCTAACCGGTTAGGAGGAAATTCTCTTCTGGATACCGTCGTGTTCGGTAAAGTCGCCGGCGAGGAGGCCTCCCGGAGGATGAAGAATCTGAGCGGGAGCAAAAAGGCTGAAAAACTCCTCCAGGATGAAGTCGTAAAATTAAAAAGCCGGATCACCGCTTGGCAGAGCCGAGATTCGGGCATAAAAGTCCATCGCCTTTTGGATCGTTTGAAAAACATCATGAGTGATAGAGTCGGCATCTTCCGCAATAAAAAGGAACTGGCTGCAGCCCTGCAGGAGATTGCGATGGTGCGCGATGATTACAAGGAAGCCTATATTTCGGGCGATTGCCTCCGGTACAGCCAGGAGCTGGTGAACATCATCGAGTTCGCCTCCATGCTGGACCTGGCAGAAGTTATCACCCTCGGAGGCTTTAACCGGGAGGAGACGCGCGGATCTCATTTTCGGACAGACTTTCCCAAACGGAACGATAAGGACTGGCTAAAACACACGATGGTCAAATATGAGGGTGGCAAACCTTGCATCAGCTATGCCGATGTCAAAATCGATAAATACGAACCGAAAGAAAGAAAGTATTGACTAGAAAAATGGAATATATTTTTCGCATATTGAGATTCGACCCCAAAAAGGACGAATCTCCGTATTTCCAGGATTTTTCCTACGAAAGTGTGGAAAAAACGTCTGTGCTGGAAGCGTTGATGGATATCCGGAACGACCAAGATGGTGCCCTTTCCCTCAGGTACAGCTGCCGGGAAGCCATTTGCGGGTCATGCGCTATGGTGATCAACGGGAATTTTGACCTGGCCTGCCGCACCAACCTGGATTCGCTGAAGTCTTCCCTGGTCGTGGTCGAACCATTGCCCAATCTGGATATACAGAAAGACTTGGTGGTCGATATGGACCCGTTCTGGGAAGCGCTCCAGAAGATCGAGCCCTATCTCCACGGCGAAAAAATAGAGTCAACCGAGGGTCATCTGGTCGATGATCATGATATGGACCGGATATTCCAGTTCGTCAACTGCATCATGTGCGGGAGTTGTTATGCCGCATGCCCGGTTGCCTCACGGGATGAAAGATATCTGGGGCCGGCAGCCTTAGCCAAGCTTTTTCGTTTCGTCAGGGATCCCAGGGACATCAGGCCCTTTGCCAACTGGTCTCGAGTGAACACCGAGGCCGGTGTGTGGGGATGTGACACCATATTCGCATGCAATGAGGCTTGCCCGAAGGATGTCCGGCCTGCCGATGGCATAGAAGCCCTAAGAAGAAAAATGGTGGTGGAAAAAATCAAAAGTCTTTTTCGGTTGGGAAGATGAAATTAAAACATTCGCTTTTTACCAGGCGTCAATTTCTCAACGGACTGATCGGCGGATGGGTGGGGGCTTTTTTAGCTTCATTGGTCTACCCGGTCGTGAAATTTATTTTTCCCCCTTACAAGGAACCGGATGAGGTGATTCTTCCCCTTTCGGATTTCCAAGATATGCCCCCCAATTCGGTAAAAAACTTTGCTTGGGGAAGCAAATTGGGCTTGGTGAAAAAAAACGACGACGGCACGCATTTCGCTTTTGTCGGTGTCTGCACCCATCTGGATTGCAACGTGGCCTATATGGACGATCAGAGGAAGTTTTTTTGCGCCTGCCATGACGGTTGGTATGATGAAAACGGGATCAATATCGGCGGGCCTCCCCCCACACCGCTCCGGAGGCTTACTCTTGTTATTACTGAAGAGGAGATGATCGTCAAAAAAGAGAGCCCGGAGGAAACCTCATGAAAAAGGGACTCCAGACCTGGTTGGATGAACGGTTCGGATTGTCCGGGATCACGGATTTTATGACAAAAAAGACAGTTCCCCTGCACAAGCACACCGTTTGGTATTACACGGGAAGTGCCATTCTGTTGTTTTTTGCCATCCAGGTTGTCACCGGATTCATGCTGATCCTGTATTACAAACCAACGCTGGAGATGGCGAATGCCAGTGTTGCGCGGATCATGACGGAAATTCCCCTTGGTTGGATCATCCGGTCTGTCCACAGCTGGGCCTCCTCCTTCATGATCGCTTTTGTTTTTGTTCATCTGTTGAGCATTTGGATCGCCAAGTCCTACAGAAGACCCAGGGAATTGACCTGGATGAGCGGTGTTTTGCTCTTGTTCATATCCCTGTTTTTTGGATTCACGGGATACCTTCTTCCCTGGGATGACCTGTCCTTTTCCGCCACAAAGGTGGGCACGGACATCCCGCGTGCCATTCCTGTGGTGGGAGCTTGGGTGACCAAACTGTTGCGGGGCGGAGAGGATGTGACCGGAGATACCCTGACACGTTTTTTTGGCATCCATGTGTGCATGCTCCCTGTTTTCCTTTTTATCCTTCTAGCTGTCCACATCTACCTGGTGCAAAAACAGGGGATGAGTCTTCCCCTCGAGGCCGAGGACAATCAGGAAAAGGTAAAAGAAATTCCCTTTTGGCCTAATTTTGTTTTCCGCGAGATGATCGTCTGGCTTTTGCTGATCGGGATCCTTTTTTCGGTGGCCATATTTTTCCCTCCTTCCCTTGAGAAGGCCGCCGATGTGATGGCCCCAGCTCCTGAGGGAATAAAACCTGAGTGGTATTTTTTGTTTCTGTTCCAGACCCTGAAGATCTTTCCCGCCCATGTGCTTTTCGTGAGCGGAGAGACGTTGGCCGTTCTGCTGATGCTTTTTGCCGTTGTTATGTTCTTTTTTCTCCCGTTTTTCGACAACAAACCGACCGGAACCAAGGGGAAAGTCATCACGCTTCTCGCTTATGTCTTTATCCTTTACGCCCTCATCATGTCTGTCTGGAGTTTGCTGTGATTTTGAAAAAGCCTTCTTTTCTTTTCATTGTCTGCTTTTTTCTGGTCTTTTTGGCGTGGGTCGGTACTCCCATTTGCCTCAGCCAGCAGGAAGCAGAACAATCGGTGACGAGCAATCCTCAGGAAAAACAGGAACCGGAAAAGATCATTGGGGCTCCCCAGGACGCCAAACAGAAGATGGGCATTTGGGTGTTTGTTGGCTGGATGTGGATTTCTGTTCTTGTGCTTATCTTTTTCCTGCGACTGAAGATCAAAGAAGTCGACAGATTGTGTCAACTCCGGTTTTTTTCAGCCAAAAAAGACTAACTTCCCTTTCATCAGATCCTTTTGGTTTTTTCCTTCTGGGAAAACTTGCTTTATCGAAAAAAGTCATCAGGTATATCCGCAGCGTCATTGTGGATCTTGTCTTCTCGAGATGTCCTTCCAGGGAATCCGACAAAGTAGGACGGAGGACGGCGAGGTTGTATTGAGCCCGACTGTACCAAAGGGTGGGAGATCCGACTTTTTTCTTTTTAAAGCTTGGATTGTGTGAAAATTTCCCCGGTTATTTCGTCCTGTGTATAGGTGAGCAATATTTTGCGCTTGAAGGAAATGGATAAAAGCCAGGATCAAACGCAGGGACACCGCCAGAGATTGCAAAAGAGATTTCTTAAGGGGGGCCTGAATGGATTTTTGGATTATGAGGTTGTGGAGCTGCTGCTCACTCTTGGCACCCCGAGGAGGGATTGCAAAAAGCTGGCCAAACAGGCCATGGGCAAGTTCAAGATGTTGAGACATGTGCTGGAGGCGGGCGAGGACGAACTCCAGGAGATCAAAGGTATCGGCCCGAAGAACATTTTTGGTATTAAACTCGTTCAAGAGGTTTCACGGCGTTTTCTTCGAGAAAAGATGATGAACCAGCCGATCTGTCAGTCTTCGCGGGAAGTATTCGACTATTTGTACCATTCTCTAAGGGATGCAAAAAAAGAAAAGTTCAAAACCATTTTTTTGGATGCGAAAAATCGGATCATTGAGGAGGAGACATTTTTCGAGGGGACGGTGGACACGAGCGTGGTCTATCCTCGGGAAATTCTGAAAAATGCCCTTCGATACAATGCATCTGCCGTTATCTTTGTCCACAATCATCCCTCGGGCGATCCTCAGCCTTCTGAAAGCGACCGGGAGATCACCAAGGAGCTGGTGTTTGCGGCGAGCACAATGCAGCTGAAGGTGCTGGATCACATCATCATCGGCAACAACCGATATTTCAGCTTTGCCGACCGTGGCTTCATCGAGGACTACGAATTTCTCCTCCAGGATTTGAAAAGAAGGATCTGATATCAGTCAAGCAAGCTGAAGCGTCAGCCCGGTTATTGTGCCCCTTGCCCGCTCGTCTCCGGATGGCTTCCTATTCAGCTTGCCTGACTTCAATGCTGGGAGGGAGGAATGAAAAGAAAAGATTGTCAAACACCTTTGTGAAAGGTAAACTCATACCGAGGAGACCGATATGTTGGATGAAAAAGAAATTGCGGAAAATGCCGGCATAAAACCGATAGAAGAAATCGCTGAAAAATTAGGATTGGATCTTGATTCGTTAGAAAAATTCGGGAAATACAAGGCCAAGATCTCTCCGGAAAGAGTGTTAGCCGAAGGCGAAAAAAGAGGGAAATTGATCATGGCTACAGCCATGAGCCCGACACCTGCAGGAGAAGGCAAAACCACGACATCCATCGGATTGGCCGACGCCATGAACCGTTTGGGGAAAAAAACGACTGTGGCGCTGAGGGAACCTTCTCTCGGGCCCGTTTTTGGAATGAAAGGGGGTGCCACCGGCGGAGGATATGCCCAGGTGGTGCCCAGCGAGGAAATAAATCTCCATTTTACCGGCGATATCCATGCCATCACCGCTGCCCACAACCTTCTGGCCGCCATGGTCGATAACCGGCTGCATTTTGACGGATCCTGCGGGCTTTTGGACTGCCGGCGGATTACTTGGAAGCGTGTTATGGATATGGATGACCGAGTTCTCCGTGAGATCGTGGTCGGCATCGGCGGGCCTCTGCGGGGGATCGCCCGGGAAACCGGATTCGACATCACGGCTGCCTCAGAGATCATGGCCATATTTTGCCTCTCAGAGGGATTGTCCGACCTTAAGGAACGGCTTGGGAATATTTTAATTGGATACTCACCGGATCGGCAACCTGTGTTTGCCCGTTCTATCAACGCTCAAGGCGCCATGGCAGCCCTGCTGAAGGATGCTCTCAAACCCAATCTTGTGCAGACTTTGGAGGGGACTCCGGCTCTAATCCATGGCGGCCCTTTTGCCAACATCGCGCACGGGACAAATTCGATTTTAGCCACTCGGTTGGCTCTCAGTTTGTCCGATTTTGTTATAACAGAGTCGGGATTCGGTTCGGACCTGGGAGCAGAGAAATTTTTCGATATCGTTGTCAGGACCGGTCATGTGCCCCCACCCGATGCCTGTGTCCTGGTGGCGACCATCCGGGCGCTGAAGTTCCACGGAGGTGTCAAACTGGAGGATATCGACCAAGAAAATCTTGAAGCGGTGGAAAAAGGGTTTGAAAACCTCGAAAAACACATGGAAAACATGCGGACTTTCGGTGTTCCGTTCGTGGTGGCTGTGAACCGGTTTCCTTCCGACACACCGGCAGAGATCGAAAAAGTAAAAATACTCTGCCAGGATAAAAAAGCGAGAGTGGCTCTATCAGAGGTGTACAGCCGGGGTGGAGAAGGTGGGGAAGAGCTCGCCAACGAGATCCTCAAAGCCATCGATGAAGACAAAAATACGTTCCAGTTTCTGTATGAGTTGGATGTGCCTCTAATCGATAAAATCGAAGCGGTTGCCAAGAAAATTTACGGGGCGTCGAACATAGCCATGGAAGGGAAAATAAGAAGGAAGATCCGGCGAATCGAGAAAAGAGGATTCGGTAATCTTCCTGTGTGTATCGCAAAAACACAATATTCTCTTTCCGATGATGATGAGGCCTTAGGTAGACCAAGGGATTTCACGCTTATCGTCACGGATGCATCTTTGAGTGCTGGTGCAGGTTTTGTGGTGGTTTATTGCGGAGACATCATGACCATGCCAGGTTTGCCAAAAACGCCCTCTGCGGAAAAGATCGATATTGCTGAGGATAACAAAATAACCGGCCTTTCTTAGTGCGGGTTTACACTGTTTTTCAATTGTGATAAATAATGGGAGTCTTGATATCAATCCAACAAGAAAGGAATAATACATGTGTGAATTAAGGGATGTTTTTGTCGTCGGTGCAGCCCGGACGCCCATCGGCAGTTTTCTCGGAACGATCAAGGATTTCAAAGCCACAGATTTGGGAGGCATTGCGATCAAGGAGGCGATAAAACGCGCTGGAATTACGGGGGAAGATGTCGATGAAGTTGTTATGGGAAACGTGGTTTCTGCTGGGGTTGGACAGGCGCCCGCCAAGCAAGCCTTGATGAAAGGGGGCATTCCCCACACCGTGAACAGCTTTGCGGTGAACAAGGTCTGCGGTTCCGGTCTGAAAGCCGTTCATCTGGCTGCCCAATCCATCTGGCTGGAGGAGAACGAGATCGTCGTGGCTGGCGGAATGGAAAGCATGAGCCAAACGCCCCATATGGCTTGGGGTATACGGAATGGCGTTAAAATGGGCGACATCCAGATGAAGGATGCCATGATTTATGATGGGCTCTGGTGCGCTTTCGACAACCAGCACATGGGGATGACTGGGGAGGTTGTGGCAGAGAAATTCGGCGCCAGCCGAGAAGAGCAGGATGCTTATGCTGTGAGCAGTCACCAGAAGGCCACCCATGCCATCGAAAGGGGGTATCTGGAAGAAGAGATCATCCCGGTCGAAGTTCCCCAGAGAAAAAAGGACCCGATTTTATTCTCTGTAGACGAAGGGCCACGGAAGGATGCCACTATCGAAAAATTAGCCAAACTTCGGCCGGTTTTTCAAAAAGATGGGACAGTTACGGCGGGAAATGCGTCTAGTTTAAATGACGGGGCTGCTGCCGTGGTGGTGGCTTCGGCCGATGCTGTTAAAGAGAAAGGATTGACACCGATGGCGCGTATTCTTGCGGTCACGTCCAATGCTCTCGAACCAAAATTGGTCATGTATGCGCCCAAAGGAGCCATAGAGAAACTTCTGGCCAATGTGGGGTGGAGCGTCGGTGATGTGGATCTTTTCGAGATCAACGAAGCCTTTTCTTCACAACTTGTGGTTTTGATCAAAGAGCTTGGTTTGGACAGGGAGAAGGTCAATGTGCACGGAGGAGCTGTGGCATTGGGACATCCGATAGGAGCCACTGGTGCCCGGATTCTGACGACCCTAATATACGCCTTGAAGCATCGAGGTTTGAAAAAGGGCGTGGCTTCCCTCTGTTTGGGCGGAGGAGATGCCATTGCCATGGCTGTTGAAGTGATGGACTAGGGAGGAACGATGGGCATAAAAAAGATTGGCATTATCGGTGCGGGAACCATGGGAACGGGCATTGCCCAGGTGGCGGCCACTGCGGGTTTTGATGTGCTTTTGCATGATGTGGAAGAAGATTTCCTGCAAAAGTCGCTCGTAAGATTGGACAAAAGCCTGTCCAAGCTTATCGAAAAGGGAAAAATAGAAGGCGACAAAGACGCAATTTTGGGCCGGATCCAAACGACAACAGATCTGGATAACTTCAAGGATGTGGATTTTGCGGTGGAGGCGGTTTTTGAAGATTTTGGAGTCAAAACAAAAGTCTTGAAAAAGCTGGATAAGATCCTGCCTCCGGGCATCATCTTGACCTCCAATACATCCTCCATCTCCATAACACGCCTGGCAGCCTTGACAAGCCGGCCTGCACAGTTTATGGGGATGCATTTCATGAATCCTGTGCCGCTGATGAAGCTTGTGGAGCTGATCAAGGGAATCGCCACCGATCAGGAAACCTTTGACCAGGTGAAATCCTTGACAGAGGCTCTGGGAAAGGTTCCTGTGGAATCCAATGATTTCCCGGGATTTATTGCTAACCGCATCCTTTTACCGATGATCAACGAGGCAGTTTATGCCACAATGGAAGGAGTGGGCAGTGTGGAAGCCATCGATACCGTGATGAAGCTAGGGATGAACCACCCGATGGGGCCCCTGGCGCTGGCGGACCTGATCGGATTGGACGTTTGCCTACATATCATGGAGGTTCTGTACGATGGGTTCAAGGATCCCAAGTACAGGCCCTGCCCGCTGTTGCGGAAGATGGTGGATGCCGGATATTTGGGACGGAAGTCTGGAAAGGGATTTTACGACTACAGTTCATAACACAGTTAAAAATACTAATAAGGTCATTTTTTGGCCTTAAAATACAGGCATGTGACTTGCAAGGGCTTTGCTTAGAAAGCCCAGGAGGATAATATGAAACAAAACGACACCAACGAAAAGCAAGGATCGAGAAATAAAGCAATCGAAGCGGCCGTCCTGCAGATAGAAAAACAATTCGGTAAAGGCTCTGTGATGAAGCTAGGTCAAAAAGATGCCGCCATGAAGATCCCGGCCATCCCGACCGGGTCCATCGCGTTTGATCTGAGTCTGGGCATAGGAGGCTTTCCCCGAGGAAGGGTCGTGGAGGTCTTTGGTCCGGAGGCGACTGGAAAATCCACTCTGGCTCTCCATGTCATTGCCGAGGCCCAGAAACAGGGAGGACAAGCGGCATTTATCGATGCTGAACATGCCCTCGATCCGACTTATGCTGCCAGTGTGGGAGTGAATGTCGACGATCTTTTGATCTCTCAACCCGATTATGGAGAACAAGCCCTGGAGATTGCCGAGGTTCTTGTGCGCAGCGGCGCCGTAGATGTCGTTATCGTGGACTCGGTGGCAGCTCTTGTTCCCAAAGCAGAGCTGGAAGGAGAAATGGGGGATGCCCACATGGGACTCCAGGCTCGACTGATGTCCCAAGCCTTGAGGAAACTTACCGCGATCGTCAGTCGTTCCAAGACTTGCTTTGTTTTTGTCAATCAAATTCGTCAGAAGATCGGATTTTTCCTCGGAAGCCCCGAAACTACCTCAGGCGGCCGGGCTTTGAAGTTCTACTCCTCGCTGCGGATCGATGTGCGCCGGATCGCTGCTCTGAAAGATGGTGACCAGGTCATCGGGAACAGGGTCAAGGTGAAAATCGTTAAAAATAAGATGGCCCCGCCATTCCGAGAGGCCCAATTCGACATCATCTACGGGGAAGGAATATCCAGTGAAGGTGATCTAGTCGACTGTGGGGTCGATACAGGAATAGTAGAAAAGACTGGGACCTGGTACTCCTACAAAGGGGAAAGATTGGGCCAAGGTCGGGAAAACGTCAAAAAACTCCTGAAAGAAAACACGGAGCTGGCCGGCCAACTGGATAAGGAGATCCGCAAAATTGTGGGACTTTTGCCCGAGGAAAAAACGAAGGAAAAAGGAACACCCCCCGAACAGGATAAATGACAAATAATAAATAATCAGGGCAAATCCAGCACTTCGCTCCCTTCCTTCACAAAACGGGCGATTTCTTCATGCGTGGCGAACCAGACATCGGCATGGGTCTGCATGTATTGGATCAGGGTTTCCAACATGGCCATTCGGCTTCTGTGGCCGATGTATTTGGGGTGCATGGTCAACACAAACAGGGTTCCTTCCTCATAGGCCTGCTCGAATTCCGCTGCCCAGACAGCAAACACATCCATCGTTTTGATATGCGGACGAACGCTGGAATACCGTGAAAACCCAAAATAGGGATAATCGTCCAGGAGCCACTCCACCGGCAGTTCGATAACTCCTGTGGGTTTGCCCTCTGCCATTATCTCGTAAGGCCGGTCGTCGGCCATCAAGCTGCTGTCATACAGGAGACCCAGTTCTTTGATGATGGCCAGTGTGTGAAGGCTGAAATCCCAAGAGGGGGTTCGGATTCCAATTGGTGCCTTGCCCGTGAGCTCTTTGAGGGTGTCGAATGATCTTTGCATGAGCTCTCTTTCCTCCTGTTCGCTGAGGAGGGAATTTCTTTCGTGGATCCAGCCATGGAGGCCGATTTCGTGCTTTTTTTTCGATAGGATAGCTTGGATCTGCTCCTTGTGAAGCAGGGCCGAAACCGCAGGGACAAAAAAGGAGGCTGGTATATCGTACTTATCCAGCAGATCGAGTATTCGAGGAACAGCCACGCGAGCGGCATACTCTCCCTGGGAAAAAGTACCAGGAGACAGATTCAGATCACGGAGGGCATTGGTTTCTGCGTCAAAATCAAAAGAAAGGGCGACAGCGACTCTCGCGCCATCCGGCCAGCTTTCCGGCGTAAGATCCTTTCCGGCTCGGATTCTATTGACTTCGGCTCGGACTTTTTCAAGACTCCATTCCCATGGTTTTTGCTCCTGGGTCGGTGTATTTTTGCAGCAAACTGAAAAGACCAACACAGCCGAAAGACTAATAGGAAGCCATAGACATTTTTTCATTTATTTCTCCTATGCATAAGCCTCACCGGGGATGCCCGACAACACTCATGTATAAAACGCTCTCCTCTTTTCCGTCGATAGCGAGGAGAGAATTGACCTCCTCATCATACAGGGCAGCGATCTGGCAGGTTCCCAAGATTAGAGCGATAGCGGCCAATGCGAGATTTTGGGCGATGTGTCCGGCATCCAGGTAAACATACCGGTAGGCTCGTTGTTCATATTTCCATTTGGCTCTCCCGAAAACCGCTGTCCACACAAAAACAGCATTGGCGGCGTAAGCCATATCTTGATCGAGTGCGGCTTGAGCGATCTGTGAACGAAAATCCCCTTTTTTGAGCTGCTCCAAGCTGTGATCCTGGATATTGTAATGATAAATCCCGGCATCGATTCTTTCCACGTTGTTGAGAACAAGATAGGTCTCCACAGGATACAGGGCTCCTGCCGATGGACAGGCCCTGAATGCGAAACCCATATCTCTTTTGGTGATGCCTTGGGTAGCCCAGAGGAGTCGGGAGAGATCCTGTTTGGTAAGGGAGGCGTCCTTGAAATTCCGGACGCTCCGGCGTTTGGCGATCGTTGTCCAAATAGGAGCCCCACCTTCGGCGGATGGGATTTCAAGTGAGATCTTCGGGGCTTTCGGGTATTTTTTATAAGCCTTCGGCTTTTTGTGCCAGAGCAACGGGCGGCCGGACAGTTTTCCTCGGATATATTTCGTTTCTTTCTGGAAAAGATCGCCGATCGTTTCTTTCATTTTTTCCTCACTTTCTCGAGATTTTTGATTTTGTCTCGGACATCCCTGAGGTTCTGGTCGTGCTTCATGGCTTCTTTGACGTCGTACAAAATCATCTGTTCTATGACGAATTGTTCAAAATCTCTTATAGCCGGTTCATAAGGAGGCCGGCCGGTTTTACTTGTTGGGAAAAGAGGCCTGAATAAAGGCCAAAAAGCAACAAAAAGGCCTTGATGATCAGCTTGGATCGGGATAGTTGTTTGTTTAGTCTAAGATAATGCATACCCGAACACGATAAACAGGATTAAAGAGATTGCGGCGGCGGTTAGGGCATAGGGAATTTGTGTGCGGACATGATCGATATGGTCGGTGGCCGAAGCCATCGAAGAGATTATCGTGGTATCGGAGATCGGCGAGCAATGGTCGCCGAAAACACCCCCTCCTAAAACAGCCGCAATGATCAGACCGGGATGAAGACCGATGATGCGGATGATCGGCACGGCGATCGGTATCATGATAGCGAAAGTTCCCCAGGATGTTCCGGTCGAGAATGCGATGAAGCAGGATATCAAGAAGAGCACGGCCGGAACGATCCCAGGATTGAGAGAGGCCTTGGCGGCTTGGGCGACAAATGGACCTGTACCCAGGGCATCGCAGGTGTCGCCGATCGCAAAAGCCAGGATCATCAAGCTGGCCAGAGGTACGAGCCCTCCCACTCCTTTCATGAAAATATCCGTTATTTCTTTGGTTCTCATAATCCTTTGCACCCTGTAGGCGATGGCTCCCGCCATAAGCCCGAGGATCACAGCCCAGAGGACAGACAGGGATCCCGATCCATCCATCAGGTTTCCTTCTCCGGTGATAATCAGGACGATGGGCATAGCCAATACCATGGTGACCACGGGAATGATCATGTTTATGGCCCTAGGTTCGACGCCGGGCTTTTCTTCCATCATCACCACATCGTCTGCGATCAACGGCTCGGCTCCATCTCGCAGGAGCTTGTTTTCTTCCTTCACCCGAATCTCGGCTTTTCTCATAGGCCCAATGTCCTTCTGTGTAATTACCACAAAAAGGACCAACAGAAGCGCGATAATGGCGTAAAAATTGAAAGGCATCGAGGAGATGATCGTTCGGACAGGATTCTCCATACCCTGGATAGCCAGAAGGCCGATGATAAAAGCTCCCCACGCATTCAGCGGGATGAGGATGCATTTAGGGGCTGAGGTGGAGTCAAGGATGTAACTCAGCTTCTCTCTTGATACTTTGAGTTTGTCGAATATCGGGCGGCAGACAGCCCCAGAGACAAGAACACAGATGCTGGACTCGATGAAGATGATAAATCCCAAAAACCAGGCGAGAAGGCCGGCGGATTTGGGTGTCCGGACCAGCCCTTTGCCGACCACCCAGTTCACGAATCCCTTCATCCCTCCCGAGCGCTGAGTGAAGGTGATGATGGCGCCGATCATGGCGCTGAAAAGCACCACTCGAGTATTGTCAGCATCCTTGAACACAGCAACCAGGGCATTTATCGTCTGGATAAGTCCGATCAGGGGATTCCATCCGTGAATAATAGTCCACCCTAGCCAGATCCCCAAAATGAGGGATATGTATACGTGTTTTGTTTTGATGGCCAGAAAAATGGCCAAAAGAGGGGGAAGGATAGAAATCCAACCTAATGTGTCCATAAGCCGTCTGTTACCCAAGAGACAATATCACCGCTACCCTCTTATGTCAACTTGTTGGAAGTTGTTGAATTAGATCGGAGGGAGATATTGGCGCAGGAAGCGGGCAGTGTGAGATTTTTTGGACCGGACGACCTGTTCCGGGGTGCCTGCGACAACCAACCGACCTCCGTTTTCTCCTCCGTCTGGTCCCAGGTCGATGATGTGGTCGGCGCACTTGATCACATCCAGGTTGTGTTCGATAACCACGACGGTGTGTCCGTGGTCCACGAGGTTCTGGAAAGTTTCCAGCAGGACTGAGATGTCGTTCGGGTGAAGGCCTATGGTAGGCTCGTCGAACAAATACAAGATTCTTTTGGCTCTCTGATGGATGAGATTATAGGCCAATTTGATCCGCTGCAGTTCACCGCCAGACAGGGTAGTGGTGGGTTGTCCCAGCCTGAGGTAACTCAGTCCCACTTCGATAAGAGGTGCTAATTTTTTTAGGATTTTTGGATTTTCCACAAAAAAATTGCAGGCGTCAGCAATGCTCATCTTCAAAACATCGCTGATATTCTTGTCTTTGTATTTGATATCCAGGATTTCATCCTGGAACCTTCGTCCTTTGCATGCTTCACAGGTTAGGATGATGTCTGAGAGAAACTGCATTTCCACGATTTGCTGGCCGGCACCTTTGCATTCTTCACAACGGCCTCCAGGGGTGTTGAAGGAAAAATGGCCGGGTTTGTATCCCATAGCTTTGGCTTCCCGAGTCTGGCTGAACACCTGCCGGATGTCGTCCATGGCTTTTGTGTACGTGGCCGGGATGGAGCGGGGAGATGTGCTCAACGGAGATTGATCGACCATCAGGATTTTATCCAACTGCTCTCGTCCGGCAATTTCGCCGAATCCGTCGTAAGCTTTCTGCTGCCAGCCCAAATAAAGGACATCGTGAAGGAGGGTGCTCTTGCCTGACCCGGAAACCCCGGTGATACACGTGAAAACATTCAGAGGAATGGGGATGTCGAGATGGCGAAGGTTGTGTTTGTGGGCATCCCGTATGCATAAAAAAGAATCGGGTACGCGTCGTTTATCGGGGATTTTTATCTTTTTTTCCCCTTTCAAGTAATCCGCGGTAAGAGAACCGGAATAGGCAAAAATGTCCTTCATAGGGCCCGAATACACAATTTCCCCTCCCGCCTCTCCAGCCAGAGGGCCCAAATCGATAAGATACTCGGCAGATTTTATGATTTCGGGGTCGTGTTCTACCACCAAAACCGTGTTTCCGATCTCCTTGAGGGATTTGAGGATGGTGACCAGCCGTTGGTTATCTCGGGCGTGGAGTCCGATGCTGGGTTCGTCCAGCACAAAAAGGGTTCCTACCAGGGACGCGCTCAAAGCCGCGGCCAGGTTGATCCGCTGCGCTTCGCCGCCGCTCAGAGTGAAAGTCATTCGATCCAATGTGATGTAATCCAGCCCGACTTCTAACAAAAATTTAAGCCTGTTCTGGATTTCTGCGATCAATTTTTCAGCTACCTGTTTTTGGAAACGAGAGAGAGAAAGATCCTGGAAAAAGTCGTAAGCCTGCCGGACCGTTTTTTGAACCAAGTCACCGATATGGAGTCCTGCAATCTTGACACTCAAAGCCTGGGGGTTGAGTCGCATTTGATTACAGCCCGGGCAGGGAATATATTTTCTGTAGCGGCTGATAAAAACTCGAACCTGAACCTTATATTTTTTCCGTTGGAGCCGGTCGAAAAAGTCCTGAATCCCATGGAACCCAGAGCCGCCCGCAAAAATCAATATCTGCCATTCTTTTTTAAGATCCTTGTAGGGAAGATCCGTCGGGATGCCGTGTTCCTGGGCCTCCGCAAGCAATCTTCTCATCCTCCTGCGGGAAACAGGCTTGGTCCATGGCTCGACAGCGCCTTCTTCCAGCGATTTGCTCTTATCGGGAACGACTTTGTCTTCGTCCAGGACTGCTAGGTCCCCGAATCCGTGACACTTGGGACAGGCTCCTTGAGGGCTGTTGAAGGAGAAGAGATTGGGGAATGGGTCTTCGTACAGGATCTGGCATTTTTTGCACTCGAGTCTTATAGAAAACAAGAAGGCCTTGCCCTCCTCTGTTTGGACTTTGACCTTGCCGTCACCCTTTTTCATCCCCATCTCCAGCGAGTCCACCAATCTTTCCCTTTCCTCCTCATCCAGGGTCAGGCGATCCACCAGAACATCCAGGGTTTCTTGCTTTTTGTCTTTGGCTTTGTCGAGAGGAATTATTTCACTATTGTGAATGACACGGTGATACCCGTCCTTCTGCAAATCTGAGAGCCCTTTGCTTCGGGGCCAAGGGAAGGATATCCAGATCTTGGTCTGGAGAGGGAGAGTGTGGAGTTTTTCCACCATAGCGTCGATCGTGTCCCTTTGGACAGGCATTCCACATTTTTGGCAGTGAACCAGCCCGATTCGGGCAAAAAGGACCCGCATAAAATCGTAAATTTCTGTCACGGTAGCCACCGTGGAGCGAGGATTTTTGGTGACGGCTTTTTGTTGGATGGCGATTGCAGGAGGGATGCCTTCAATACGTTCTGCCGCAGGTTTTTCCATCCTCTCTAGAAATTGGCGGGCATAAGAGGACAGGGATTCGATATACCGGCGCTGCCCCTCGGCGTAAAGGGTGTCGAAAGCCAAAGAGGACTTTCCTGATCCGGACACCCCTGTGACGATGATAAATTCATCGAGCGGAATATCCAGATCGATGTTTTTCAAGTTGTGAACCCTGACACCTCTGAGGGCGATGGTCTGTTTCATGAGTTCCTATTATACACGAACATATGTTTTCCCGTATGCAAAATCCTTGCCTTTAATTATTTGATAGGACAGACGGCGTGGATAAATTTTGATATAATGGCAGGCCTTAAGGAGGTTGGGATGAAAAAAGGGACAAGAATCGCCCTGATCCTGGGAGCTATCCCGTTTGTCACCATGGTTTTTGCCCTTCCGTTGGTCAACCGGATCGAACCGATTTTACTAGGTTTACCGTTTTTGTTGTTTTGGCTATTGGCTTGGGTGGTGTTGACGCCTGTCATCCTTGCCTTGGCTTATAAACTGGAGAAAAAATACAACCCACCCGAAGAAGAGGAAGACCAGTGAACGCGGCTTTATTCATCATCCTAGGCACCATCCTGTTCTCTGCCCTACTGGGTATTTATGCTGGTCGACGTGTCAAGATGAATCTGGAGAACTGGACGGTGGGAGGGCGACGGTTCGGGATCATTATCATCTGGTTGTTGATGGCAGGGGAAATCTACACGACGTTTACCTTTCTCGGGGCCAGCGGCTGGGCTTATTCCAAAGGAGCGCCGACATTTTACATCTTGGTCTACGGAGCTCTGGCTTACACGCTGTCCTTTTTTATACTTCCTGCCCTATGGAAGGTAGGCAAGAAATACGGTCTTCACACCCAACCTGATTATTTCATCACTCGGTATGACAGCCGTGCTTTGGGAATTTTTGTGGCCTTGATCGGTGTTTTTTCGATCATTCCTTATCTGCAGCTGCAGCTAACAGGATTGGGATTGATCGTTGAGGTTGCCAGCAACGAAACCATCTCCTCCCATGTGGCCATCGCCATCTCTTTTGTTTTGACCTGTGTTTTTGTCTACACCAGCGGAATCCGGGGAACCGCTTGGGTATCCATCGTCAAGGATATCATGATGATCGTGGCCGTGCTTGTTGTTGGGATCGGCGTGCCGATGATCTATTTCGGGGGATTCGGCAACATGTTCCGCACCCTGATCGAGCAGAAACCACAATATCTTGTTCTTCCGGGGGGAACATCCCATATGGGCGTTGTTTGGGTGATGTCCACCCTCCTCCTGACAGGATTGGGATTTTACATGTGGCCCCATGTGTTCGGCTCGGTCTTTTCTGCCAAAAGCGCCAACGTCATCAAGAGAAACGCCATCATCATGCCCCTTTACCAGATCCCGATCTTGCTCATTTTCATGGTGGGATTCACTGCCCTTCTGGTTATCCCCGGTTTGGCAAACGGAGACATGGCCTTCCTGGAATTGGTCAACAAGACCTATCCTTCCTGGTTTATGGGATTTGTCGGAGCAGCTGGGGCTGTGACGGCCATGGTTCCCGCATCAATCCTCGTTTTGTTTGCCTCGACGCTGCTCGCCAAGAACGTGTACAAAGCAGGGTTTAAGCCGAAAGCCAGTGAGGAAACGGTGATGAGACTTTCTCGGTTTCTGGTTCTTGTCATAACGACCATAGCGCTGGTATTTGCGATAGCTTTTCCGGAGGAGCTGGTCAATCTGTTGATCTTCGGGTATGACGGCGTGTGCCAGTTTTTTCCGGGAGTCGTCTTGGGACTTTTTTGGAGGCGGGTTACAAAAACAGGGGTTTTCAGCGGTCTGATCGTGGGGATCGCTGTTGTGGTAGGGCTTATTGCTAGCGGTCATGACCCATTTCTCGGAATGAATGCGGGATTTGTGGGATTGGCCATCAACAGTGTTGTAACCTTGGTTGTTAGTCTTGGCACAAAACCAATGAATGTGAAAAAACTTGAATCGGAGGACAGGCATGATCGATGAGTTAAAAAAGGAAACCGAAGCATTGACCAGCAAGCTCGTTGCCTGGCGCCGCGATTTTCATCGGCACCCGGAAACCGCATTCGAGGAGCACTGGACTGCTTCGGTTTTGCGGAAATTTCTTGAGGACCATGACATCCCTGTCCAGGTTATGGCTAAAACGGGGCTCCGTGGTCTATTGAAGGGAAAGCCTGGGGGCAAAACCGTTGCGTTGAGGGCCGACATCGACGCCCTTCCTCTAAAGGAAGATGGGGATAAAGAGTATATTTCCGAGAATCCCGGAGCTGCCCACGCCTGTGGTCACGACGGGCACATGGCGATCCTGATGGGGGTGATCGAGCTTCTCTGCCGAAGAAAAGAAGTTTTCCAAGGCAGTGTGGTGTTTCTATTCCAGCCATCCGAGGAGAGGATTCCCGGAGGGGCAAAACTGATGATAGAAGAAGGCGCCTTGGAGGGTGTGGATGCCATCTTCGGACTTCACCTCTGGCAGC
This sequence comes from Candidatus Aminicenantota bacterium, assembly GCA_020348385.1. Lineage (GTDB taxonomy): Bacteria > Acidobacteriota > Aminicenantia > Aminicenantales > Aminicenantaceae. The sequence goes on from CP070750.1 coordinate 1,380,270, forward strand.
TCCTTGCCACGGGTGATGTCGGACTCGTGAAGGGTGCCATGATGGCTCAACCAGACAAATTCACGATCCGCATCCAGGGAAAAGGCGGACACGGATCTATGCCTCACCAAACGGTGGACCCTATCTTGGTTGCCTCCCATCTGGTCGTGAATATTCAGAGTATTGTCAGCCGGAATGTGGATCCGTTGAAGCCTGTTGTTATATCCTTTGGAACCATCGAGGGAGGCACGATTTACAACATCATCCCTGAGGAAGTGGTCTTGACAGGAACGGTACGCAGCTTTGATACCGATGTACAAGAACTGTCCGAGAATCGTTTGAAGGAGATAATCGATGCCACCTGTGCAGCCTTCGGGGCAACGGCTGATTTTCAGTACGAGAAGGGATATCCCCCTGTTGTCAACGATGAAACCATGGTGGATTTTGTGGCTAAAATCGCGGATGAAGTTTTTGGAAAAGGAAAAGTGAAGGAAATCGATCCTGTGATGGGCGGAGAAGATTTTGCCTATTTTCTCAAGGAGGTTCCAGGGGCATTTTTGTTTTTAGGAATGGGAGACAGGATGGAATATCCCCATCACCACCCAGCGTTTGATATCGATGAAAAAGCTCTCCCTCAGGCAACGCTTTTGATGACCGCTCTTGCTCTGGCGTATTTGGAAAAAAATTCTTGATGAGTCTTTTTCTGGTTATTCCCGTTGCTCTGGCGTTGGCTATGGATGCCTTTGCCGTATCGATCGGGTTGAGCGCCCTTCCTGGAGGCCTAAAAAACAGACAGAGTTTGCGTCTGGCTGTTTTTTTCGGGCTTTTCCAATTCCTGATGCCACTAGTCGGATGGGTGGTTGGGCAGGAAGTCCTGCATTACCTGCGCGATGTGGATCACTGGGTGGCTTTTGGGCTGCTTTTTATTGTCGGGGGAAAAATGGTGGTGGAGTCTTTCCGGAACCAGGACATGAAAAAAAAAGGATCCGGTGATCCCACCATGGGTGTGACTCTGATTTTGCTTTCAGTCGCAACCAGCATCGATGCCCTTGCCGTGGGTTTGAGTTTTGCCGCCATTCAACAGGAGATCCTGTATCCCTCCTTAATCATAGGATTGGTGGCTTTTGTGATGACATTTATTGGAACAAAATTAGGGCCCTTGGTAGGTACGGTTGCAGGTAAAAGGGCAGAACTTTTAGGAGGGATTGTCTTGATTCTTATCGGTGTGAAAATCTTGGTTGAACATTTATGATCTGACGAAAGGAGTTCCGGACATGAGAAGGATAATAATATTAGGGCTTTGTGTTTTTCTTCTGGGAATCGTTAAAATGAACGGAGAGGGAGAAAATAAAGACGGAAGCGGTATCGTGTTTTTGACGACAACTCGACTGGAAGAGATAAAGGATTTTTATATCGACCGGATTGGATGCCAGTTGTGGATAGATCAAGGAAGCTGTGCGATATTGAGATATGGGAATCTTCTTGTTGGCTTCTGTGTGGGGGAAAAAAGTGAACCGGAGGCCGTTATCACCTTTTTTTACAGAACCCGGGAAGAGGTGGACTTGCAATATCGGAAATTCAAGTCGATTGCCAAAGCTCCACCTAAAGAAAACAAAAAATATCGGATTTATCATTTTTATTCCCGCGATCCCGACGGCAGATCCATCGAATTCCAGAGTTTTTTGCACGCGATCGATTGGGATTTTAAAAAGAAATGAGATAATCCTGATTGAGGATAATCTGAAGCGTCTCATTTTTCGTATAGATTCATAGAGATATGGCAAAACAGAGAAAAAACTCGCTTCCCTACTCAGATAAGCTGGGCAAGCTGGAAGGAGACGTAGAAAGGTTCAAAAGAGAGTATCTTCAGATGTGGTGGCAAACGCCGACTGCCTTTCCAGAGTTAGGGAACACATACCCAGAGACAGAACAGAAAACGATCGAAACAGAGCTTTTTCGCTTCCTCGATCGCACAGCCCTTAAACTCGATGATTATCCGGATACTAAGACAGAACAGAAAGCCTGGATGGAGAAGTTTATCGCAGAAGTCAGGGATTTCGGCAGGAAATTCCTGGAAATGTCCGATCTGTATCTAGATTCTGTATTTCAAGATGACGCTGTCCGCTCGACACGGATGTTTGTTGATAAAGCCAAAACGTTCGACCCCACGCTTCAGATTGAAGACCTTTACCAGGCGTTGAGGAATGCCTGGATCATGAACTCGCTTCAGATGTATTTGAACCTGGATGTGAAGTATCATGATTCCCTTTTTGCCTATAGCATGATTTATCCCTACATGGATAATTATTTAGACGATGTATCGTTATCCTTGGAAGAAAAACTGGTGCTGATCAAAAAGTTGAGAGATGGGTTGGAGGGCTGGGCTTTTGCTCCCGAAAACAGGAACGAGGAAAAGATATTGCAACTGATCAAAATGATTGAGTCAGAGTATGATAGGAAAAAATTTCCCGGAGTATACCAAAGCTTGCTCGCCATCTTTAACGCGCAATTACGCAGTCTTACCCAACAAAAGGGTCACACTTTACCATTCGAGGGCGATATCCTGGATCTCAGTTTTGAGAAGGGAGGAACCTCTGTTTTGGCGGATGGGTATCTTGTCAGCGGGACGCTGGAAGAACATCAGGCGAACTTCTGTTTCGGATTCGGGGCATTCCTTCAGCTTGCCGATGACATCCAGGATCTGATTGTGGACCAGCAAAATGATCATGCCACAATTTTCTCCCTTCCTGCTGGTAGGTATAGCCTGGATAATCTCGCCAATAAACTGATGAATTTTATTGCCGAAACAGTGGATGTGAAGCTGGATGAACAGAATTCCAACGCCATGTCCTTAAAGGAGCTGATTCTCAGGAATTGCACCCTCCTCATCCTGGAGGCCATCGGTAAAAACAAGGGTTGTTATAGCCGGGAATATTTAAATAACATGGAGAGACATTTCCCAATCCGGTTCTCCAGTCTGAAAAAGTTACAAAAAAAACTCAGGAAAAAAATCTTGGGCAAGAGAAGACATGTCATCGATTTGGAGCTGGCAGCTGCATTTTTGCTTACTACCACCTCCCGGATTATCTCGGGGAAATAACCTAAAAATCAGCGCTTGATCCGACCCTTTTTCTGAAATCCGCAGGATTCCATCCAATCCCTGAGTTTTTGAGAAACCTGTTTTTGTTTTTCCTGCAGATCAATCGAATCGACGACGCCATCACTGTTGATGTCCGCACAATCATCCATCGGATTCCAGCAGTCTCTTTTCCAGTCTTCCAACTCTTGGAACACGTCTTCTTGTTTTTTGATCAAATCCAGCCTGTCTACGTAACCGTCTCTGTTATAATCACATGTTTCTCCATCCCAGCCTGCAAGCCTGGCCATCATCCACCAGAAAGCCCGTCCTTTGAGGTCGCAATTCAATGAGTGGGAATGGGCACAGGAGCAAAAGGAGCATTTGCCAGGATTCGCTGCGACCCATTCCTCGGCCCAGTTTGCATCCCGCGTGCCATTTCCGTCGCTGTCGTAGTTACAATGATCATCTGCATATTTATCTAGGAAATAGTTGCCATCAGGATCATAACTTTCGATGTCCGCGAAGTCGAAAAGCACCTTGTTATTTATCCGGCAAAATTCTCGAATTTGATTGTTCCTTTGGTGAAGATTACCCTCTTCTCCTGTACCATTAAGGTGACCTGTCATGTAGACAAACAGGACTTGAGGGAATTCCAGTTCAAGTTGATTCATGAGGTTGAGATAGGTGTTGATATCGTTTATGCTTGCGCCTGAAACCTGACCGCACCAAGACCACATGATTAAATTTCTGTCACATTCTGGATCATTCAGCAAATTTCGTGTTCTATAGTACCATTCTGTCCGATTCGGATTGCCCAAATCGCCCGAAGGGACCCGATTATGTAGGGAAAGAGCACCATCGCTTCCATCATGGTTGAAGGTATACAGCTCCGATAAGGAGAATAATACCTCCATTCCGCTTATAATCTGGCTCCCATGAGATGTGTGACCATATGCAATTCTGAAATCATCCTTTGCCTTAACAATCCACTGTTCTGGGATCTGATCGATATCCGTACAGAGATGATCAATAATAATGGGATTTTGCTGTTGTGAGTTCTGGAGAATTCTAAAAAAGAAAGGGAAAGAAAAAAGAGGGATCATGGCCGCACAAAGGATCACGTTGAATTTTTTCACTTAATGCCCCTTAATCGGAATATCTTCTTGGGAGAGAAATTCGACATCATCGACAATGTCCAGAGTTCTTATACGCTTAATGTCGGGGTTGAGTGTATCATGGCGAGGACGACAAGTCTACCAGAAAAGAATCAGGTGGACTTGAGTTTCCGTTTTTCTTCCAAGCCCCCAAGAAATTCGTACATGACAGGAACGACGATCAGCCGTAACAGGATGGCAAAGAAAAATCCACCGATATAGACGACAGCCAGTGGTCTGTGAAGTTCGGCACCGGTAGTGACTATCAATGCTAGAGGCAGAACGCCGACGATCATCACCATGTCTGTCATCAGGATCGGTCGGAACTTTGTCAGCGCTCCTTCCACAACAGCTTTGTGCAGCGAAAGGCCCTGTTTTCTGTAGTCATTGATCTTGGCCACCAGGATAACATCGTTCTGCACGCATATGCCGAAGAGGGCGATCAGCCCGATGGTGGAAGAAACATTGAGAGTTTGCCCTGCGATCAGAAGACCCAGTATTCCTCCGATTAGGGTCGTTGGAATGTTCATGATGATCAAGAAGGCCTGCCAAATGGACCCGAAGGAGGAAAAAAGGATCACAAAAATGATCAAAATCACGATGAGCATCAGAGTCGTGAGGTGGTGCAATGCTCTTTGCTGACTTTCGAACTGCCCCCCGAATGTGACAAAATAGCCGGCAGGAAGAGAGACTTCTTCTGCGATCTTTTGCTGGGTTTCCTTAACGAATCCGTTGATATCGCGCTCCACTACGTTGCAGAGGATGATCTTGCGGCGCAGCAAATTTTCGCGGAATATGGTTTGAGGGCCTTTGCCCCTTTTGATCTCTGCCAACTCGGAAAGGGGGATCCTTTCCCCGTTCGGTGCGTCCACCAGCAGGTTTTTCACTGCCTCTTCATCATTCCGGTATTCATCGGGAAGTCGAATCAAGAGGGAGGTGATCCGATCTGCTTCGTAGATGTCGGTGGCTTCTATTCCGTTGAGTGCGGTCTCGATGATATCGGCCACGGCTCCCACCGATATGCCGAATCGGGCGAGTCTCGTTCTGTCGAGATTCACCACCAGTTGTGGGATCCCGGTTGTTTGTTCGATCTGCAGGTCAGCCACCCCCTCGATTGTGGTCATGACATTATGGATTTCTTCGATTTTGTCATTCAGGAGGCCTAAATCCTGCCCGAAAAGTTTCACGGAGAGTTCTCCTTCGGTTCCGGTGAGCATTTCCGCCAATTTGTTGGCGATAGGTTGCTCGAATATGTAGGCGACGCCAGGCAGTTTGTCCAATTCTTCCCGCATGGCCTGGGTGATCTCTTCGAATCCTCTCTTTCGTTCTTCCAGTGGCAAAAGTTCGATACAATAGTGACTGTGGTTGACAGGATGGAGGTGCTCGGATGCCTCGGCCGTACCTGTAGTCCGGGATACCGATAGGACTTCAGGAAAAGAGAGGAAAATGTTTTCGATACGCATAGCCATTTCCACCGATTCCTCGAGCGATGTTTCGGGGAGCATCACGGTCGATGCCATAATCGCACCTTCATCCAGTGGAGGGACGAATTCTTTGCCCAGGAATGTGTATGAAATGGCCGCGCCGATGATCAAGATTAAAAACAGAACCAGAATGGTTTTTTTGTGGCCCAGGGTTACGGTGAGAATTTTGCGGTATTTTTTGTTCAAGAACTCGGTCACGGGATTTTTCCGGTCCTTCAGATGTTTTTCTGTTAGGAAAATAGACGCCAGCACAGGTTTGAGGGTGATGTTTAGGATGAGAGATCCGAACAAGGCTGCCGCCACGGCAAAAGCTGTTGGTTTAAACATGGCCCCCTCGATATCTTGGAGGGTCAGGAGAGGAATAAAGACCAAAATGATGATGATATTGGCTGAGAAGAGAAATTTACCCACGTCCTTAGCCGCTTCAGAAGTAAGGGCAAGGGTCGAAGCCTGTCCCTTTTTTTCCTGGAGCACCCGGTAGATATTCTCCACCATGATGATGGACCCGTTAGCGATCTTGCCTATGCCGATGGCTAATCCGCCGATGGACATCACTGTCAAATCTATCCCGAATATGGCCATGAACACCAGTGCAATGAGGATGGAAAAAGGTATGGTCAAAGAAGCAATCAAGGAACTCCGTAAATTCCACATGAAAAAGATCATCACCAGGACGATGAGAATAGCCCCTTCCAGGATGGAAGTTTCCACATGATTGATGGATTTCAGGATCAGCTTGGATTGGTCGTAAAAGTGTTTGATCTTGATTTTTTCCGGAAGGTCCTTGGCGATCTGGGCTAGGGCGTTTTTGATGTTCCGGATGGCCGCCAACGTGTCTCCACCGTATTGTTTTTCGACGGTCACATACACGGATTCCTGGGCGTTGTGACTCCCGGCTTCCCTTCTGAATTTGGGTCCGATTTTAACCTCTGCAACATCCTGGACATATATAGGCACATTGTTGCGGGAGGTAATTACCGTGTTTTTGATGTGATCCAGCGTTTCTATGCGTCCCATCCCCTTGATCAACATTTCTTGAGAGCCTTTCATGATGATGCCGCCGGAGAAATTGCGGTTGCTGTTCTCGATGGCCTCCTGGACTTCGCCGATAGTGATGTCGTAGTGCTTGAGCATTTCGGGCTTGAGATAAACCTGGAACTGCTTGATGAAACCGCCAAGGTTGATGACGAAGGACACGCCTGATACGCCCTGAAGCCTGTAACGGATCGTCCAGTCGGCAATGGACCGAAGTTCCATCGGATCCACACCCTCTCCTGTGACGGCGAACTCGAATATTTCCCCCATACGGGATGAGACCGGCCCTAGGATGGGACGGGTGGTTCCAATAGGAAGCCGTCCGGCAATGAGTTCCAGTTTGCTGGACACGATCTGCCGGGCGAGATAGATATCTGTTCCCCAATCGAACTCCACCGTGACCACAGAATCGCCTGTTGTGGATTCAGACCTGACACGGATCACCTGGGGTGCTCCGTTGAGAAGGCTCTCGAGAGGGAAGGAGATCAACCTTTCGACATCTTCGGCAGCCATGCCGGGATTTTCGGTGATGATCTTTACCAGAGGAGCATTAAGGTCCGGGTAGATATCCTTCGGCATTTTGGTGTAGGCGATAATCCCCCAGATGGAAACGATAACAATCAGCAGGATAGTGAGAAGCCGGTGTTTTAGCGCAAAGTCGATAATTTTATCTATCATTCTTTTTTCTCCGTTGTTCAGAGGGGAGATACATCAGTGGATGCCGGCTTTTTTCAGGATCTCGTCATACAGTTTGGATTTGAGCTGGAAATTCCCCACAGTCACAACCTCGGCTCCTTCCTCGATTCCCGCCAAGACCTCCACAAAACCTTTGTTGCGGATTCCGATTTTGATGATCCGTGGAATGAATTTCCCATCGATCTTGAGAAACACGATTTGATCATCTCCCTCGTCCAAGACTGCTTCCAGGGGAATAACAAGAGCATCGCTCTGGTGGTTGAGGAAGATGTTGATATCGGCAAACATCCCGGGTTTGAGTTTATAATCTCTGTTCCTGACTTCAGAACGAACGGTGATAGTCCGAGTTTCCTCGTTCAACACATCGCTGATAAAACTGATTTTTCCTTCGAAGGTTTCTCCCGGATAGGCAGGAACTGTGGCTTCCACCCCCTGTCCGATCCGGATCTTCGCGATATCTCTTTCATAGATGTCGGCATGAATGCAGACCACCGAGGGATCCATGATGGTCAGGATTTCTGTTTCCTGATCGACCATGGCGCCAAGGATAGCATTGTGTTCGATGATTTTGCCGCTTATCGGCGCATACAGGGTGATGACCGGGCTTATCTGATGAGTCTCTGAGATTGATTTCACTTGCTCCTCAGAAAAACCCATCACGTGGAGTTTTTTCTCGGCAGCGTTGAGGTTGGCCCCTGCCACTTTGTACTCTGCTTCGCTGGAAAGATAATCTTTTTGCGCGCCTACTCCTCGGTCGAATAGCCTTTTTTGTCGTTCATAATTCACTTTGGCCAGCTCGTAATCGGCCTGCGCTTTATAGAATTCTGATTTAGCCGAGCCCACCTCTTCACTCTGTAAAGTCACGAGTTTTTGTCCGATTTTAGCCCAGTCTCCTAATTGGATATGGATTTCAGAGACCCTGGCAGAGAATGCGTAACTGACAATAGCCTTTCTTCTTGGATGGGCGAACACTTTTCCCAGCGCCTGCAGCTGGGATCTCAAGGGTTTGACCGAAGCCTTGACCGTCTCTACCTGGATAGCTGTGATTTCTTCTTCGGATAACTCCACGACGTCATCAGGGCCCCAAACTCTTCCAGCGTTTCTATTCGGGCTTCTTTTTCCGAATCCTTGTCCCACAGCTCGTCTTTTTTGCTGTCCTCTCCCCTTGCCCTGGGGCTGGAGCTCTTGGGATATCTCTTGTGAGGAATTGTCTGCGCGGTGCCGCCCTCCTCGACAGGATATCCCGAGAGAGATTATTGTAAAAATCAGTAAAACACTGATGGTCTCTTTTCTCATTGTCCGTCTCCTTCGAGTTTTTGTCCGATGGATTTTTCAAGTGCTGCAATGGCCACACCATAATTGAAAAGAGCATCGGCATAGGAAGTCCTTGCCTCAACCAGCGTGCGTCGTGCCTCGATCAGTTCGATGCCTCCGATTTCGCCTTCCTGATAGCTGAAAAGAAACATATTATAAACTTCTTCCGCTTGGGTCAGTATTTCCTCCTCGAATAGGCGAATTTGGTTGCTCGTTGTGACCGCATTCATTGTTGCTTCTTCCACCTCCAGGGTTATTGCGTTTCTTAAGTATTCCGCTTCTTTGGTCAGGGCGCGAATGTTTGCTTCCGCTTCGGCGATCTCTCCCTTTTTGGGTTGCCAAAAAAAGAGGGGAATCGGGAAGGATAGGGTGAAATCCCAAAAGTCTCCTTCCCCGATGATCCGATGCTTGTTGACTCCCAATTCAAAATCGGGAAGATAACTCATGTATCCCTGTTTTTTGGTGAGATTTTCTCTTTCCAGTCCCAAGTTGATTCTTTTGACCTCTGGGCGAAAGGATAAAGCCCTTGCAATCAGCTCATCCTCGTTCAGCCCGATCGGAGTCCGTTTGAGATTGCCCTGTATTTCAAGGGGAGAATATTTTTTTCGTGCGAGCAAAAAGTTCAACATGGCTTTGGCCAATCGAACATCGTTCGAGGCTGAGCGCACTTCGTTGGTAGCTTTCGAGGCTTCCACTCTTGCCCTTAGGGCTTCGACTTTAGCCACATCTCCTGCCTCGTATTTCAACTCAGCTTTTTGCAAGTAATCTTGAGCGAGCTCCATATTTTGCTGGGCATACTTGAGCTTTTCCTGGGAAAGGAGAAGACTGAAAAATGCTTGTTTCACCTGAAAAACAATGTCCAATTTGAGGAGCTCGACATCTTGGAGATATTCTCCGGCTTCTCGAGATGCAATTTTTCCCCGAAGGCTTCTCTTTCCGGGGAACTCGATCTCTTGACTGATCCCAAAATACCATTCCCCCGATTTTCCGAATTGAAAGAGTTTTGGCTGAAGATCCGAATCCCAATTGAGGGATGGCTGAGCAAACGCCTTTGCCCGATTGACCCTGGCCAGGGAAGCGTCGTACTGATGTATCGAAGACAAAACGAGGGGATTTTGTTGTATCGCAATGGATATACATTGGTCTAAAGTGAGCGCGTCTACCTCGGATGTTTGGGCCATAAAGCGAATCGGAAGGTATAAGCTGATGAATATTAAGATTATTGTTTTTTTTCTTGTTCTCATTCGTCCTCCTCGCGTAATGGTTGGGATTGCCGGAGAAGGAGAGGCTTCTCGGCATGAAAAGGAGAGTGAATCAGGCTTGAGGAGGTGACCGAGATGAAGGATTGATGAAATAGAGATGAAAGAGAGTGAAGGATTCGAAAATTCTGAGCGATTCTAGCGGCAAAAGCTGTGGGAGATGGAGCGAATGGATCTGAGCAGTCATCATTGTGGAGTATTGAAACTGGCAGGCCGGGCAGTTTTCGCTCCGTTTGATCGTAACTTCAGTATGAAAATAGTTGATTGTAAGGGTGAGAAACAGAAAGAGGAACAGGAAGGCTATGTTGAAACGTTTTCTGTATGGCCTAACCATCGAATCCCTAGCGGCTCTAATATAAGGGAATTAGGGGGACAATGTCAAATCTGTCGGGAAACATTTCATGATTCTGCAAAACCGTTTACGTTTACATGTACGTGTACATATACGTGTATATGATCGAGACGATGGGATCAAAGCTGGAATTTAAATCCTGCATAGGCAGAGAGCCTTGGTGTTCCGTATCCTTTTATCAATTCGTATTGTTGATCCAGGATGTTGTCCATGCGGAGGTAAAGTTGCATATTCGGGAGAATGTCCCAGGATATGGCTGCGTTAATCAGTGTGAAGGGGGACATCTGAACTCTAGTCGATACCCAATCGATCCATTCCTGATCATCCCTTGAACCGATGTGTGTCAAGGAGAGGACGACGTGTCCTTTGATCAAAAAACGGAAATTCACGCGGGCCGTGAATTTATTCTTTGGCCTTCTCAGGAGTGCCTCTCCCGTATTCAGGTCCTTTGCCAGAGTGTAAGAGTAGGATGCAGAAAGGGCGAAATTTTCGGTAGGGTCAAATGCGCAAAGGAATTCCACTCCCTTCGAGGACGCGTTGGCAATGTTGATGTATCCCTGTGTGTAGTCATACTCCACCAGATTTTTAAAATGGCTGGAAAAGTATGTACCTCCCAGGTGGACTTTCCCATCCCAGAGGTCCTGCTCGATTCCCACATCCCAACTGGTAGTCTCTTCGGGCTCGAGGTTTTCGTTCCCGATGGATCCCCAGGCGTTTCCCGGAGCATAGAGCTGGTAGAGAGAGGGGGATTTGAAACCTGTGCCATAGGTTGCCTTCAGCTTTGTGTTTGACTTTTGGATGAAAAAAGCTGGTGCGACGCGGTAGGTTGCTGTACGTCCGGATTGGCTGTGTGAATCCAGCCGAATTCCTGTTGTTAAAAAAAACACTCCCTCTAACCTCATTTGATCCTGGATGTAGATTCCTGTGTTATGGGCTTTTTTCAGCGGAAAACGGCTCGTGGATGGTCCCCAAACGCTCTCTGAGTGATAGCTAGATTCTCCTTGCTCCTGCTGGTATTCTGCCCCGAGTGTCAAGGTGTTGGATTTGTGCAGAAAAAGGTTGTTCTGCCAGTCCAGCTTAATCAGACTGCTCTTATACTGGGAACGGTCCGCGTCAAACGGGTGTTGTTCATCTGTGGGATTATCCGTATCTCTGTTAGAATGAACATGGGAGAGCGTCCATTTTTGTTCCCATCTGTTTTTGAGGAAAATCCCTCGGATGTGTCCCTTTAAATAGAGCGAGTCATATGTCTGGATATTGTTCGGATCGTCTCCGAAAGCGCTGCCGTAATTGTCGATATCGGACTTGGTGTCGATAAACCTTGCTGAAAAATCCAGATCAATATTACCAGAAGCTTTGTAGCTCGCCCTGGCGGACAGGGAGAGATTCTTGTACCCGTCTGCCTCGGTGTTCCCCTCGAGGGCAGCATTGGCCGCCGAAAAGCCCTGGGATGTTTGGGTTGATGCCCAAATGGAATAGTGGAATTTTTCCATATTCCCCGTCAATCCCGCGGAGCCGGATAGCGTCCCGTAAGATCCTCCGAGGGAGGAGAGATGAAGCCGAGGCTTTCCCTGACCTTTTTGGGTGATGATGTTGATTACCCCGGCCATGGCATCAGAACCATATAGGGGGCTTTGGGGGCCCCGGAGGATCTCGACGCGCTCGATGCCCTCCACTGTGAGGTGGGAGAAATCATACGTCCGGCTGGGTGTGACGGGATCATTGACCTCAATCCCATCTATCATCACAAGCGTGTGTTCAGAGTTGGCTCCCCGAAGCATAACGGATGCCGAGCCACCAACAGGTCCAGACTGGAGGATGGATAAACCCAAGACTTCTTGGAGAGCCTCGATAACGAACGTTTTTTTCGTCTGCTCCAATTCTTGTTTAGTGATGACTGTCACAGAGGTCGCGATTTCTTTTACGGGGGTTGCGATACGACTGGCCGTGACGACGATCTCATGCCGGAGATCGGTTTTTTCTGTCTCTTCTTGTGCGGCAAAAAGGGCAAACGGAAGCAATATTGAAACGAGGACAACGGCTAGGGATTTATTTCTCATGGAAATCCTCCTTGAACTTTTGCCCCCGGTTAGTTCACCAAAAAAAATCAACCCGATCTTCCTCCCGAAGATGGGTTATGGTCGGTTTAGGGAAGGTCTCCTGACTTTCGGATCGTCCTCCTCCCAGGCCTTCCCATTCTCTTGTTGAGAGAACAGTGGCTTATCCTGGAAATCGTCCCCGATTACAGTAGCGGGGGCTGTGTCCGCCTTTCACGGACTTCCCTCCCCAGTAAACCGTTGAATTACATTGTCAAAGATGAAGACGGATGCAGCATAACACATTTTTTCCCATGAATAAAGGGACGATTTAAAAAGGGACGGTTCTATTTTTTCATTCTTAAAGAAATAATCGTTTTTATCATTCCTGTAAAAATAGAACCGTCCCCTTTTACTTAAATAGAGAGGCTGCCTTCTACCTAATGGTGGAATCGGCAGCCTTTGAGGGGATGGATTAAGAGGTTAAGGGATCTATGTGAAATCCTTCGCTAAAAGGAGGGTAAAAAAGGAGGGAGTTTCTTGCTTCCTGTTCTCTTTTTTTTCTCATCGTTTTCGTCATTCTATATATATATACGCTTGTTTTGGATAAAAAGTTGCTGAATTTGAAAAAAATCTCCCCTAATTTTTCCGATTTTACCGAAAGGCAAAAAAACGGGGCCGGATAAGGCGGCTGGAAACATATTTTGACAAAAATAATTCAGGACAGAATCAAACCTTTAGGGATGAGATTGAGTGTAATTATCTGAAAAAACAAAAAATAGGCGAAAAAAGACTTTTTTTCTGAATTTGTTTTTCCCCCTTTGAAAACCTTTTTATTATTATACCACAAAAAAAAAGCAATATGCAACGATTTTTTTTAAAATTTTTAAAAGTGTTACGTTTGTGAGAATAATGACATGGATTACGTATGAAAATTGACGGTTTTTCCCCATTTTTAAAGGGAATGAAAAAAACATCTTTGACTAGCAAGGATGAATTTTTGCCTAGATTATTCACGAGTCAAGGCCAACCCGACCCACCCAGCATAAAAATGTACATAAATTCGAAAGAATGGTAATCTTGAAAATGATTTTATTCAAATTGCAGCAATGTCAGGATAAGTTCCTGACTTGCCGAGGGATAAAAGCATCGACTTTTCTTGAATAGCCTAGGTTGGATGAGGCGAGACATCCAAGGAGATTGGCCATGGATAAGGAATCTTTTCGACAGTATGGGTATCAATTTGTGGATTGGATGGTGGATTATTTTGCGCAAATCGAGGCACTCCCTGTGAAACTTCATTTGCGGCCTGGGGAAGTACGCAAGAAGCTTCCGGAAAAACCTCCGGCCCAGGGGGAATCCATGGATAGTGTTTTTAAAGATTTTCAAGACATCATCCTCCCGGGGATCTCCCATTGGCAGCATCCTTCTTGGTTTGCCTACTTTCCTGCCAATAACAGTCCGCCTTCCATACTGGCGGAAATGCTCACTGCCGGAATCGGCGCACAATGTATGGTCTGGCAGACTTCTCCTGCCGCCGCAGAATTGGAAGAAGTAGTTATGGAATGGTTGCGCCAGATGCTGGGGTTGCCCGAGGGAATGGCTGGTGTCATCCAGGATACTGCTTCCACTTCCACGCTGGTCGCTCTTCTTTCCGCAAGGGAAAGGGCGACAAATTTTCACGCGAATTTAAAGGGAATCCAGAATACTCTGAGGGTTTATGCCTCGGAAGAAACGCATTCCAGCATCGAAAAAGGAGTGAAAATTGCTGGGTATGGCAAAGAAAACCTTCGGTATATTCCGACGGATGATAAGTTTGCTATGATCCCGGAAAAACTCGAGGAGTCTATTGTCGAGGACAAAAACAAAGGATTCCAGCCTGCCTGTGTGGTCGGAACCGTAGGGACCACCTCTTCCACTGCTGTGGACCCGTTAGCTTCAATCGGCAAAATATGTCGTCGCCATGACATGTGGTTCCATGTGGATGCCGCTTTTTCCGGGACAGCCGCCATGCTTCCCGAGAAAAAGTGGATGTTCGAGGGAGTGGAATATGTTGATTCTTTCGTGTTCAATCCGCACAAGTGGATGTTGACCAATTTTGATTGTTCGGCCTATTTTGTCAAGGACTCGGGGACCCTGATCCAGACTTTCGCAGTGCATCCTGAGTATTTAAAAACGGGCGTGGATGCCGAGGTGAAAAATTATCGCGACTGGGGCATCCAGTTGGGTCGGCGTTTTCGGGCGCTCAAGCTTTGGTTCGTAATCCGATACTACGGGGTGAAAGGATTGCAAAAAATTGTCAGGGAGCATAACCGTCTGGCCGAGATGGTCAAGGATTGGGTGAAGCAGGATGAGCGGTTTGAACTCATGGCGCCTGTGCCTGTGAGTTTGGTCTGTTTTCGTCTGAACGATGGCCGTGATGAGGACCAACTGAATGAACTGAATAAAGAATTCCTCGAAAGATTGAACCGGACAGGAAAATTGCTCCTGACCCAAACATCCCTCAGGGGAAAATATGTGTTGAGAATGTCAACAGCTGCTAGGCTGACCGAAGAGAAGCATGTACGTGAAGCCTGGGAGCTGATCCGATCGACTGCAGGCGAGGTGTTATCATGAAATTTATGATCGATCCCACAATTTTTGAAACTTTTCCGGGGCTTAATGTTGGAATCGTGAGGGCTAAGGGAGTGAATAATCACGGGGATTGTCCCGACCTGCAGGAAAAGATCAAAAATGTCCAGGGGAAAATCAGGGATAATTTCGATGAGGGGACTCTGGCTGAATGTCCAAAGATTCAAAACTGGAGGAACGCATACACTCTTTTTGGTGCCAAGCCGAAAAAACACCGGAGTTCTGTGGAAAGTCTTTATCGGATGACCTTGGAGGGAAGAGATTTGCGTTCGATCAATCGGCTTGTGGACATCTACAATTATGTGTCACTCATGCATATGATCCCGGTTGGCGGGGATGACCTGACACAGGTGCAAGGGGATATCGTTCTTCGGTTCGCGAAGGGAGATGAACCTTTTTTTCCGCTGGGGTCTGACGAGTTACAAACAGCTCGGGAGGGAGAGGTTGTCTACGCGGACGAGAGGGAGGTTCTTTGCCGGCGGTGGAACTGGCGGGAGAGTGAAAAAACGAAGATGACAGAAGAAACAAAGGATGCGCTGCTGGTATCGGAAGGTCTCCCTCCGGTCACAGCAGAAGAAATTAAACTCATTGTCACCGATTTGAGCCGAATGGTGCAAGAATACTGCGGTGGAGAAACTAGCCTTAGCGTTTTAGGGGTCACCATCAATGAATCGCAACTTTGATCGGACTTTTTCTAACAGAACATCCGCAACCTTTTCGGCTCCTGCCCTGTTGAGATGCACCCCATCTATCGTGAAATGCAGGCCTCTTTTAGCTGCTTTTTTTTCTGTTTTTTCTGGGGTTTTGGCGAATAAAGCATCCAAGATCACACGATAAACGCTCTTAGAGACGTAGGGAGAGGTAATTTTTGAGGCCAACTGGGAGATAAAAGCTTCTCGCAAGTCGACAAATTCAACATTCGGGTAGAAATCGGATAGGGCCCGGATGATTTTTGAGAGAACGGTCAATTCTTTGTTCCAGTCATTGTTGATATCCTCTCCTATCAATAGAGGCGGAAGTGTGAAAATATGGGTGATCCTGTCCAGCAAAAATTCCAATTGAGAATTGTAGTACTCCTGGAATTGCGTGTGGTTTTTCGCCCAAGGCTGTCCCCGCAGGCGTTTGGCCAACAGGAATCGCCAACTGGTCTTGACGAAAACGTCATTCACGCCTATCCAGAGAAAGCCTAAATCCAACCCGGGATCCATATCGATCTGATGGAGACGTCGATACAGGCTTATCACCGTGTCTCCACCCTTGCCGTAGTTGATCAGTTCGTGTTGAGGTAATTTTTGCCGGAGGATCTCAAAATATGAGGCTCCGGTAATTCCCTCGGTCAGGCTGTCTCCCAAAAAGGCGATTTTAAGGCCGCTTTTATCCATAATACTTCTTCAGTACCCTCAGCGCATTCAACGTAACCCATTTGCTGGGTTTTCCTTTACGCTCTATGTTGACTTGGAAACGGCCGTTATAGGTGTCTTCAAGAGGCCACTTTCCGTTTTTGCCCTGTTTGGAGAAAACCAGATCCACGGCCTCTCGCATTCTTTTATCTCGAATCTCCAGCCTTGTAAGGATGAGCAGTTGCTCCAGCACATCCGTATCCCACATCCAGGGAAACCAGAGTTTCGTCCATTTGTATTTGGACACTCGATCGAGGTTGTGACTTTGCCTGAACACGTGATGTTTTAGGAGGAATTCTGACGCATTCTGGATGAAGAGCTTGACACTTTTTGTCCTTCTTCGTGGAGAGATTTCTGCAAGAGCTTTCAGTCCCTTTACCACGCCCAGAGTGCATGTGTGTTTTCCCCAGCACTGTTCGAACCGGTCATAGGGCCAACCCTGGGGAGCGATGGATACACCGTCGTCGAACCTTTGGTATGTGGTGATCCAGTCGATGGCCTGGCGTACTCGGGGATCATCCAGATACCCAAACCTGATCAGTCCCCAAGTCATGTTGCCCGTAAGACAGGGGATAATCCCGCTATGGTATCCTCCCCCTTTTAAGCTCCCTCGATAGGAAAAACCACCGCTTTTCCTGTCCTGAGACCAATCCAGGATAAATTCACATGTCTTTTGCACATGCTGGTCTTGGGGATCAGCCATCAGCTCAGCAAGGATGATAAATGTCCAGACCGATCCCTTGTACTTGGTCCGGATATAAAAGTCCTCTGCTTTTTCCCAATATCCTCCAGGAGATTGTTTGGCCAGAATTTTTGGGATCACTCCTGTTTTCATGATGTTATTGCGAGATGCTTGGACATTCGGTTGAGACACTGGAACCCCCTCAATTTCTGTCAGTGTCAGGTATTGGACGGAAGGATTATTATCCTCTAAAAGCCAGGGGGTGGCGTCGGCCTGGAGGCGGGATTTCCAGGTATTCATTCGATCTCTGTTTTCCACCGGAGTTGGCCCTCCGGATCCACGAAACGCACGTAATAACCCCAACCCCCGCCTCCCTGGAGGACTTTTATCAGCAGTGTGTTCCAGCCTTTTTTCAGAGAGACAGGAATGCGATCCTGATCTGGATAGGCTCCCCGATAGGCCGGATTGGTGTGGATCAACTCTTTGTTGAGCCAGAGGCGGACCCCATCGTCGCTTCCTACCTGCATGAACGCATCTCTTTTATCAGGTGAAAAGACATAAACCAGCCCGTACACGATTCCTCTTTCACTGGGAGTGATGCGGTTTTCCAGTCTCATGTATCCTGAGGGTTCTGCCTGGATTTTTTCCCAGCGGAGAGGAATATTTCCTTTGCCTCGGTATGTTTTTTTTGTATCGATTTCTCTTTCCGGAGGATAGGCCGTCTGGAGGAAACTCATATCCGGAGCATTGAAGGGGCCGATCAGATTCCAATCGGTGATGAATCTCTGGTCAGAGGGAATCCTGCTTATGTTGACAAAGGCCAGTTCGGATCCGTGAGCCTGTGGAGATTTTCCGATCACTTCCAGTTTCAGGTGGTTTTCGCCGGAGTATAGACGAACGTTTTTGAGGGTCAACCTGGCTATCTCTTTAGATGGAGAGTACCCTTCAAACATATTCGGTTCCAGTTTTATGGTATGGGAACCAACCCTTATCTCTTTGGCCGTGATTTTGCCCATATTTGGGCCTCGAAACAGAAATAAATCGAGATCGTACCGTTCTCCGATGTCCACAGCAAATGAAATCTCGGCGGTGGTTCCGGCCTTGGAGTTTTCTGTCGTGAGCACCGGATACCTGGAGCCAGTTTGGTTGTAATAAGAAGAGATAGAGAGAGAAAGGCTTTGTGCCTGGACTCTCATTCCTGAGAATTTGTCCTTATAGGTTGCGAGCTTTGTCCCTTTGATTTTTTCCCATTTGGGGAAGACAAGACCTCCCGGCGATGGGAGAGCAAACGGCAGCCTTTTTTCGGCAGATGGCAACCGAGGGTAAGGTTTATGCGGTTCGCTTTGATACCAGTAGGCCACCGAGGAAAAGAGATCTGAGCGATTGTTGGCATGGCCATGCTCAATGGTGACCCGGATAGACTTTTTGAACGGGATCGGATCGGAGATATGAAAGCGATAAACAGTAGCCTTGGAGCCCGCCAGAAAATCGGATTCCTGGAGAGGACATCCGTAAAACAGATTCTCGTCCTCCCTCATACCCCAAGCATCGGAGAAGTAATCTTCCGATCCTGTCCCGTAAAGTGAAGGGAACTCTTCCCCATCCACATAGATCATGTCATCTCCCTCTCCCCACCATCCCATGGTTGTCTGGAGGATGCTGAGATTGCAGCCCACATAATGGCCTCGGCCGGAAGCTTCACAGATCAGATAGTTTTTACCGGGCTGGCAGGGCATTTCCTGAAGGTATCGGGCATGGAAATAGGGTGTATCCTGGGGAAGTTCGGGAAGCTCTCTGTAGTCGATATAATAGTAGAAGGCTCCGACGGGCTGTGTGCCTTCGTTGGTGGCGGTGATGCGGGCGGAATGACTAAAAGGCATGTACCAGTAACAATTACGAGCCCTTCCTTCGGAAGAACAGCTTATTGGAAGAGAACTAAGATTCCTGTTGAGCCCGTGTCCCACCCCAAAAAAATCGCCGATCGGAGATTCCACAGATGGAGAATCCTCTCCATCCCAATACATCTTCACGATGATCTTTCTGCCGTAAAAGGATTCGGCCGCTATGGTAACCCATATGTGATGAATGGCTCCGGGCCCATTGATCTCAGCAAGGGTCACTGTTTCACCCGGAAGGATATTCAGCCTGTCTTTGTTTCCCCCTGTTCTATCAAAGGAAGAGATGCGTTTGCTGGTGAAGTTTTTGTGCTGTCCGAGATTGCGGAGCCAATCTTGGGCCTTGCACAAGGATGGAATTAGGGATAAAAGCAAAAAAAGGATCCCGCTTGTCACGAGTTTTTTGCCAAGCCTTTTTGTTTGGTTTGTATGCATACTTGCCCCCTTTACCTCAATGTCTTGTGCATTTTCTTTTTTAGCTGGTTAATCCAGGTCGGCACTTCATTCTGTATTCGGTATGCCGGTTTTCTGGAAGAAGTCCGATGCTTTGGCGATGCGGATTTTCTCCGGAATGATATCCAGAGGAAAAGTTTGGTATACCAAATCCTCATCCAAGATTTTTTGGGGCATGTTCGGATTGGCGTAGCTTATCGGAGATGGAGTGTTGGCAATCAGATCATTTTTCAAGGCTTCAGCATCCTGGGTGATGATGGCGATATATACATTGTCGGAATTCAGATAGGTTTGGATGGCGTTGTTCACATCCTTGTGTGTGATCTTGGGCAAGCGTTCCTGGACTTCTGCCAGAAAGTCCTTGTAACCGTAATAACGAGAGTCCATCTGCCAGCCCAGCCGTTCGCCGAGAGTCTGGGCATAAAGCCGGGTGTAGTTCAGGAGATATTTGCGAACGAGCTGGAATCTTTCCTCGGAGATTCCCTCTTCCACCAGTTTTTTCAGCTCCAGGAGAGCCTGCCGCAGGACAAAGTGGCGGTTTGAGTTAGCCAATGCTCGTATCCATATCGAGAAATACTGCTGTTGGCGGCAATAATTGGTCCCGGGAAACTTGCGGCGTCCTTGGATAAAATGGTCGGCATAGGCATAGTCTCCGTAGTTCTGTCCCCGTTCTTCCCGGATTTTCTGGTAGAGATGGGAAAGGCTTTGCCGGTGTTCCCCGAAGTGAGAACAGGCGATCCAGAGCGCAAAAAAGTCGTCGGAAGACTTCCCGATGGTGTGGGGAAATCCCATAGAGATATTCGTGGCTGGGGTTTGTTTGTCGGCGATCACGATTTCCAATCCATCTGGCATCCTTTGAGCAGGTAGTTCCAACAGAGGATCGAAACCTTCCGGAAGAACGGCAAAATCATCCGCGACTTTTGTCGGGAAGTCAGCCGGGTAACCTCCGGCCAATCCGATGGTGATATTGCCCTGTCTGAAGTGTCCCTGGTAGAAGGCTTTGACATCATCGAGGGTCAGGCTTCTGACGCTTTCTACGGTACCTGAATCGTGGTGGCCATAAGGATGATTCTCGTACATCATCAAGTTCAGGATTTCTTTTCCGAATTGTTCGTCCATGTTACCAACCAGGGTTTTCTCTAAGAAGTTAAGCTGGTTTGTCTTCAGCCGGATAAAGTCCTCTTCGCGGAATCCAGGGTCGAGTAGCATGTCCTTGAAGATGGCATAAAACTCATCCAGATTATCGATATGGATGGTGCCGATAAAAACGGACATTTCTTTTTCGACCCGGAGGCCCACACGGGCAGCCATCGGGTAGAATTTTTGCTGGATTTCCTTGTATGTCAAGGTTTTTGTCCCTCCGTTGGCCAGCAACCTCATGGTGAGCTGACAGATCCCCTTTTTTCCTGCCGGGTCAGAGGCAGAACCGAAGTTGAGCAAAATCCGGAAACTGATCAAAGGGCTTCCCTCGACGGGCAATAGCTCTGATCCCATTTTTCCTGCTGTCTTTTTGGTGCAAGAAGCTGCCATGAATAAAGCCACAGTTAAAAAAAGGCTAAGCATGAGTATTTTTGTTTTTTTCATTGGCTCTTCCCTCCAGTTAGGGTCACGACTGTGCTGTTTGATTTTTTGAAATACTTATTGGCCATGGCCATGATATCCTGAGGGGTGACTTTTTCGAAGAGCTGAAACATTTTATTCACGCTTCCCGGATCTGTTGTCAGGCTGATGTAAAAGGCAAGTGATCCTGCCACACCGTCTGTGGTTCCCAATGAATTGGCGAATGAGTATTTGAGGTTGGATTTGATATCAGCCAGTTTTGCTTCGGAAACAGACTTTGTTTTGAGCCTTTCAAGTTCTTTGAGTATCTCCTCTTCCACATACGCAAGGTCCTTCTCGTTTTTAACCACGGAATTAAAGGTCAGGAGATAAGGGTCTCGCCGGTCCGCGAAGCTGGCGCCCAGGGATTGGCATTTTTGTTCTTCGATGACAAGTCTCTGATAGAGCTCGGATGAGCGGGAAAAAGCGATTTCTGCCATCAAGTCGAGAGCGGCTTTATCGATGTTCTCATCCGAATAGGCTGGCCCGTGAAATCCGATGACCAGCATCGGGAGTGTACGGGTCGGCCAATCGTAATGGGCTCGTTTGGGTTGGGTTTGGGCGGGTTCTTCTGGAGTGACCAGGGTGTAATCTGATTTTTGCCATCCTCCATAATACTGGTTCACGTAGGCCATCATTTGATCATGGTCGAAATCTCCAGCGACAAGAAGTATCGCGTTATCCGGCGCATAAAATCGTTTTTTATATAACTGGCTGTATTCAAATTGGTTAGGCATGTCCAGGATGTCTTCCAGATAACCGAGAGTGGTGTGTTTATAGGAGTGTTTTTCGTATGCCGTATCCCTGAGAAGTTCGAACAGTCTCCTGGTTGGACTGGAAACGCTGGCATAATACTCGCCCTCGATCACCGTTGCTTCGGTTTTGAGCATCTCTTCGTCATAAAAAAGGTTGATGAACCTGTCTGCTTCGGCTTTGACCACGCTTTCAAGGTTTTCCCTTCCGGCGAACACGACGTAATAGCAGGTGTAATCATCCGTGGTGTAAGCATTGGTCCCCGCCCCGATCTCACTAAGGAAATTATCGTATTCTTCGGGAGACATGTTTTCGGTGCCCTTGAACATCATGTGTTCGAAGAAGTGGGCAAAACCGGATTTTCCCGGCTCGACCTCGTTTCGGGATCCGGAGCGAACGATGGTGTAATAGGAGATTATATTGGGATTGGGAAGAGGGATGGAGACAACTTTGAAGCCGTTTTCCAGTTCAACGACTTTATAATCGTAGGGAAATATTTCAGAGGCTTGCAGAATTATCGGGGAAAACAGAAGAAGTAGCAGACCCAGGGTAGAAAAAAGATATTTGTGCATTTTTTTGTCCTCCTTTTTAACCTGAATTATTCATAAAAAACGTCTATTCTTTTCTGCGTTAAAAATGTCAGGAACTTATCCTGACATTCTTGAAAAAACTTTTCAAGAAGTATCTATTCATACTCGTAGACGTTTTTTACCCTTCGGGCGAACCAATACTGCTTGGTGCGGGGGATTGGCCTAGGTTCGTGCATCATCCAGCTAATGAGAGTTTTGCTGAAAATCCATCAAATAAGCAGAAAATATATACCAAAAACCTCACCACAAAACAAGGATGGCACCTAGCCAAGCCATTTTTGAAGCCAGCCGAATCTGGCCTCAGGTTTTTGATCTCTGGGCGTGTATGGTTTGATATCCAGGATTGGAGTTCCCTCGATCATATCTAACCCTTGGACACGCAATTTATTTTTGTCCCGGTTGAGGAGCCGAAGCACCGTAAACCCGATGGGATTGGGCCGGTTTGGGCTTCGGGTGGAAAAAATGCCTCTCCGCTTTTTATCGAACGGGGGATAGGCGTATAGTTTTCTCTCCATGGATTTGTGAAAAAAGAATATCAGGATGATATGGGAGAACCCATCGAGATCATGCAATCCATCGGCGAATTCTCCGAAAATCTCCAGTTCTCCCTGGATTGCCTCGAATCCTTTCGGATCGATATTCCGAGATTTTTTGATATCTTTTTTTTCTTGGAAAGGAGAGTGAACCATCCCGATTGGATTAAAGATTATTTCCATTGATCTTCACCTTTTCAAATCCAATTTTCTTTTTCAAGGCTCTTAGCCCTTTTGTGTTTTGAGGGAAATAAAAAAGATGACCCCGGCAGCCGCAATCGGATGAGCCAAATCCTTGTATGGTTTTTGGCGCTGCGGGGCGGAAATTTTCTATCTCACGAGCGATTTTGCATTCGGCGAAATAATCTTGGCGGATCCAAATGTCCACGATTTTTGCCTTCTGTAACAGGTAATCGATATGCCAGAATAACTTTTTTTGATTCCGGAGGTGGCGTTTAATCCTTGCTTGAAGTCCGGTCCGTGCCCTTCCGATATAAAGGTAGGTCCCATTTTTATAATCGACCGCCGGAAGCTTCCCTGGTTTTATTTTTTGTGTCTCAGCCAAACTGATGAACAAAACGTACATGCCGTTATCTTGTTCTTTTCCGCTCACGTCTTTTTTCCCCGAGAGGTTTCATGCAGGGATTATGTAACACAGTGAGGTTTTACTCGTTGGCGTATGTCAGCCACGTTACGTAGTTATTATTCTCGCCCGAAACGATTTTTTTAAAAGCCTCGATTATCTTTGTGGTAATTTCCCCGGCTGTCCCCGATCCGATCGTGTATTCTTTGGGAGATTTCTCGCTTTCGGAATCGTCCAGAACCTGTGTGATCGGCGCGATTTCGACGGCTGTCCCTGAGAAAAAGGCTTCGTCCGCCGTGAAAAGGTCTTGCTTGGTAATCGGGCCAATGGACGTGGGGATGCCCATGTCTTCTGCTATTTTGAGGATGCTCGTGCGGGTAATTCCCTCCAGAACCGATTCGTTCACATCGTTGGTTTTCACCACACCATCTTTGATGATCAGGATGTTTTCGCCGGGACCTTCTGCGACATTCCCTTCCAGATTCAGGAAGATCGCCTCATCATATCCTTTTTCCCGGGCCATGACACCATAAATTGTTGAAAGAATGTACAATCCGCCCAGTTTTGCCTTCATATCGAACTGGGAGTGATGGATCCGTCGCCAGGGAAGCAAGTAAGCATGGATGCCTTGCTTGGCTTTATCCCCTAAATAGGCCCCCCACTTCCAGGCTGCAATCATGAGTTCAACGGGCGAATGCTTGGGAACAAGGCCCAAATTCCCGTAGGAATAATACAGAAGAGGACGGATGTACGCCGAGTCCAGTCGATTTTCCCTAACAACCTGTTTGATGGCTTCTGCTATTTCTTTTTTGGTGTAGGGGATGTTCATCCTCAGCAATGATGCGGAGTAGAAAAACCGTTCGATGTGGTCAGGAAGACGAAAAATGGCCGGTCCATTGGCCGCTTGATATGCCCGGATGCCCTCGAAAACGGAGGTCCCGTAATGGAGTGCATGACTCATGACGTGGACGTTGGATTCCGTCCAATCGTGGAATTTTCCCATGTGCCAAAATTTTTTTGCTCTTGGGAAATTCGAGTTATCGAACATTATGACTCCTTTAAAGCATTAACATTGACTATGTTTGTCTTGTCCATAAAGTGACTTTTGGATAATGGCATCTGACAAAGGAAATCTTTTTGGAAGAAAGGAGAGAATTTTTTCTCACCGGTTTTTTCGGAATTCTCCGCATGTAGGGGTCTATTTTTTTTGGGATTGTTGGAGAAACATTACGTTATCACAATTGAAAAAAAATGGAAAGAATCCTGTTCAATATTTTACGTTGGAATGAAAAATTCCCATGCGCACCAAACATTGGGGGGATGTGGATCGGGCGGGCACGTAAGACAGCGCGTTTGGATCCTGGGATCGATGGTACTGGCAAAACCGCTGTATTCCACTATGCCCACGGACTTGCACGGAAAGTCCGGCAATCCCTGGCGTTTTCGTGCTTCTTGCACACGGCATCGGTTCATCCGGAAGACACACCTGTTATCACTTGCCTCCAGGACCTCTTGTACATTGATAAAAGCATAAAGCCTGAATTTGAGAGCTTCAATGAGGGCAGGGATGCCTCCTCCCGTTGGCATGTTGAGTCTTTTCATGATCCTCTTGGCTTCGATCACGGTAAACTTTTCCCAGGCTTTTTTGTCCAATTCCATGGCTGCTTCCATCCCGAATTTTTCCTCCACGGCTCTAAACCAGAGACCGTCATGGGCGAGCCAATTTTTAGCCGCATCGAACAAAAGTTCTTGAAGCTCCTGGGGATCCAACCCGTTGATGTTTTTCATTTTTTGTCCTTCATGGCTCGTTTGTTTTTTTGCTTTTGTGATTTAAAGAATTTTTTGCCTTCGTGGATGACGATTCTAATTTTGCCCTCCATGAGGAGGATATCGCAATATTTATTCAGTTCGTTTTTGTGTTTCCCCAAAGATTTGCTCATATCCGCAAGGGTGACAGGCCTTCTGGCCACCATCGCAAGGATTGCGTCTTTGAGATCACGGGATTCTGGTCTATGTCGAATTTTATCGAATTCTGCAACAATTTCGGCCTTTGTGCCGAAAAATTCGCGGATTTTCTCCAGTTCTTGGTAATTGAGCGCGAGGGCAGATTTTTCTACGGGGGGGCGGATAACTGTGTTGAGTTGGATCTTGTCGGGATTGATTTCGGCGACGGCTTTTTTGAGTTTTTTTAGATGGGCAGGGGAATCGTTCATGCCTTTGACAAAAAGAATCTCCAACCAAATCTTACCACAGAATTCTTGGCGAAAATTTTTCAAGCCTTCGAGAACCTGCCGGATTTTAAGGGATGGATGAGGTCTGTTCACGCGTTCAAAAATTTCTTGGGTAGCCGCATCCAAAGAGGGGACGACCAAGTCTGCATTGGATAGAGCGTGTCGGACACTTTGGTGCAATAGGAGAGTACCGTTGGTTAGAACAGCGACAGGAATCGAGGTGTTTTTTTTAATTTCCTGGATGAGTTTTCCGATGAACACATTGAGGGGGGGGTCTCCTGAGCCGGAAAACGTGATGTAGTCGATACGATGCCCCGCAGCGATAGCGTTTTTTATTTGGGAAAGTATCGAATCAACATCAAAATATTTTTTCCGTTGGACCGTTTTCTTATCAGTATGGCCCAGCTGACAATAGATGCAATCCAAGGAACATGTTTTGGACGGCAGGATGTCGACGCCCAGAGAATAGCCCAAGCGCCTGGATGGGACTGGGCCATAAATGT
Source organism: Candidatus Aminicenantota bacterium (assembly GCA_020348385.1). Classification (GTDB taxonomy): domain Bacteria; phylum Acidobacteriota; class Aminicenantia; order Aminicenantales; family Aminicenantaceae. Next base: position 1,406,511 of record CP070750.1, read on the forward strand.
GCATCAAACCGTGTCTTTGTAGATTTGGATGAACCGTCTCAACGACCGGTCATAAGTTCTTTCCACCTCGTCTGGAAATAGGCAAGCCGGGAGCTGTTTCATACTCCAATGATATTGGAGGCATTCGCAGCAGATGCCCTTGCGGTTGCAAGGTTCATATGAACAGTTGCAAATTTGGAGATTTTTGTTTTCTTGGCATTCTTTCATGGTTTACTCCGTCGAAGGGTGCACTCTGTTGAAGCTCTTGAGCGCATTTGAGTGGGCATTATACCAAAAATTATGCGCGAGGTCTTGTTTAGAGAAAGTTTGAAACTATGTCTGAGGTTGCGATTGCCCTGGCTTACGTTATGTTCTATACTGGACAAAATGCCAAAGAAAAAAAATGCAAAACCAACTGTATCTTCCTCTATGGAAAAGGAGGCCAAAGCTGGGCTGAGAAAAAAGCTTCCTCCGATCGAAACGTTTCCCAATCAGTTCCCTGATTATGAGATTAAAATCGAGATTCCTGAATTCACATCCGTATGTCCCAAAACAGCTTTTCCAGATTTTGGCGTTCTCGAGATCCGGTACACACCTGACAAATATTGCCTCGAGCTAAAATCTCTCAAATTGTATCTGTTGGGATACAGAAACCTCGGGATTTTTTATGAAAATGCCGTGAATCGTATCCTGGATGATATTGTCAAGGCCTGCCGACCGGTTCGAGCGTCCGTTATTGGTGAATTCAATCCGAGAGGAGGGATGATGTCCACCATAGAGGCTCATTATCCCAAAAGCAGGAAATAATCGGGTAACCTGTCTGTTCGACTCATCATGAAAAATCAAGAAACATTCGGCGTCACAGATCTTTATATGTTGTTGCTTACGTTGATGTGGGCCATCAATTTTAGCTTTGTAAAGATCGCACTTTTTGAATTTAGTCCGCTGGCCTTCAACGGCATCCGGATGGCCTTTGCCTCTCTCATTCTGGTTCTTGTTTTGTTCATCGTCAAAGAAGGCCTTGGCGTTGCAAAAAAGGATATCTGGAAGCTTGTGATCTTGGGGATCATCGGCAATACTGTCTATCAGTTGTTGTTCATTCATGGGATCAACCTGACCACTGCGTCGAATACATCCATCATCATGGCTATGACTCCGGCATCTGTCGCCCTATTGAGTTCGCTTTTCAAACATGAAAAAATCCCTTGGGCCGGCTGGTTCGGTATCGCGATCTCTTTTGTTGGTTTTTATCTGGTCATTTCCAAACAACCAGGATCATTCGTGTTTTCTTGGGAAAATCTGAAAGGGGATTTGATGATTTTTGGCGGAAACCTGGTTTGGGCTGTCTACACAGTATTTTCCAAGCCCTTGTTGAGTCGCATTTCCCCCCTTAAATGGTCCTCACTCACCTTGGCCGTCGGAACAGTCTTTTATCTCCCTTTTTGTTTTTTTGCCTTTGCAAGACAGGACTTTGGGCAGATTTCCATCAAAGCTTGGTCCATGCTTGCATTTTCCGGTGTATTTGCCTTGTCATTCGGCTATGTTGTCTGGTATTCTTCTGTCAAGAGAATCGGCAACACCAAAACGGTTATATACGGCAATATCGTCCCTATTTTTACAGTCATTTTCGCCTCCATTTTTATCGCCGAGAGAATCGGCCGCTGGCAAGCTTTGGGGGCCATCATCATTTTAGTCGGGGTTTACTTGACGCGATCTGGGCACCGGGTTTTTTCGCCTGGGGGAAAGGTCGGCTAGATTGTAACTAGCGCCATCCAAAAAATTTGTGAATTTGGGCGGTCAACCGGACATTATTCATCCCTTTGCTGAGTGCTTGCTTTATGAGCTCAAGTGCGTGTTTGCCGCTTGATTTGCTGTTGGATCGCGGTTGAAGGAGGAGAGGGATTTTTTCGGGGAAATCCTGCCTGAGTTTTTCCAAAATACCGAGATCCAATCCTTTGGTCACCACGATTTTTACTTCCTTGGCCTTTTTTACGTACTCAGGTTGGTAAAAATAGTCGGGAGGTTTGGGGGATATGGTGTACCAGTCCACACTCAGTTGCCGGAAGATAGTGGCATTGGTTTCCACCTGGATTTTGAAGTTTTCTGCCTTAAGCCGTTCGACCAGTCTTCCAATATTCTGAAAAAGAGGCTCTCCTCCTGTTAGGCACACCCACTCGGTGGGAAAAGCGGTGTGAATCTTTTGGATCTTTTTGAGGATGGATTCAACCGTCATCTCTTGCCCTGTCTTCCAAGCATACTTTGTGTCGCAGAAATCGCATTTCAGGTTGCATTCGGAGAGTCGGATGAACAGAGTGGGCTCTCCCAGTCGAAGTCCTTCCCCTTGGATCGAAGGGAAGATTTCATTAATCTTCAGAGTAAGTGGCTGATGCATCCTCGGATTCCCAAACAGTGACGGATTTGACCGGAAATTCTTTTTTCAATTCCTGGAAAAATTGGCGGGAGAGATTTTCTGCCGAGGGATTGAAATCATACACATCGTTGAGAAGAACGTGGTCGGGAAGAATTTTTGTAAGTTTCTGTTTGATCTCTGTGAAATCGATTCCGATGCCTGTGTTATTCAAATCCTGCACTTGAATCTGGACCTCCACATGGAAGGTGTGACCGTGCATGTGTTCGCACTTGCCTCTGTATTCTCTCAAGTAGTGTGCTGCCTGGAATTTATCCCGGACTTTCAGTATCCAACTCATAATCTTCCTTCCTTCTCCAACCTTGCGATAAGGGGGTCTTTCATCCCGGTCTCCTCCCATGCTTTCTGACGAAGCAAACAGGAGGAGCACTGAAGGCATGGAATTTCCTCGCCTCTGTAGCAAGAAATGGAATAAGAATAATCAGCTCCGAGAGCTAGGCCTTGCTGGATGATGGCCGATTTGCTCATGTTCAGGAATGGAGCGAAGATGCCGATCTTTTTCCTTCCCAAAGCTGCCCCTGTTCCTGAATTTATGGCCTTTTCCATGGCTTTTACAAACGTCTCCCGAGTATCTGGATAGTTGGGAGAATCGATCACGTTGAATCCACAGACTATCCCGGTGATATCCATTGTCTCGGCCCAGGCAGCTGCCAAGGCCAAAAAAATGCCGTTCCGGAAAGGGACATAGGTCGTGGGTAACCCCTCATGGATCTGTGAAATATTTGCCATTTGAGAGAGGGGAAAGGAAGAATCAGTCAGGCAAGATCCCCCGATTTGTTCAAGGTCCACGTGGAGAATCTTGTGAGGTATTTCGAGCATGCTCGCTATTCTTTGCGCGGCTTGGATTTCAATCCTGTTTTTTTGCCCGTAATCGAAAGTTAAAGCTGTGGTCTGTTTGTCAAAATCAAGAACCCAATACAAGGCTGTTGTCGAGTCGATTCCGCCAGAGAAAAGGACCAAGTTTTTTTCCATTTCGATCGATCCCAAAGTGATGATAAAAGAAGGGGCTTTTTTTTGCAAGACGCTTTACTTGTCAATGGTTTCATGCCATACTATGGGACTCAAATTTAACCCAATATTCAATTAAACAAATAGAGTCGGATGGATAGCGATAGACTAGAAAAAAGGGAGCCTGATTCTCCCATAATAACCGTTGAGCTTTTTTCCCTTTTGAAGAAAAAACAAAATATCACGGTACGGGATGATCAGTATGATTTTTCCACGCTTTTGGATGCAGTCCGTCAATTCCGAGGCAGACGGTATCGCTTTCGTGTGATCGACACCGGCAGGTTTGATCCTTTTGATTTGGAATGGATCACCGGTCATGGTGCAGATCTATTTACTTCTGATGAAGCCCGTACCCAAGTACATGATCTGGAGCTCATCAGCGCTGCATCAAAGAGGGGGAATGCTTTTGTGTCCTATTTGATAAATCGGAACTGGGAGGACGGAGGAAAGGATGATCTCATCTTCTCTGATTTATTGAACGTTGGAAGATGCGGGGTGTATCTCCATTTAACCAACAGGCAACAACCACGAGACATCCAGCAGGTTGCTCGATTGGCCTACAATTGTGCGCAAGGTGGAAGTTGGCTGGTCTATTACCATCATGGTCCTTTAGAAGAATCGCTTATGGAATTGGGACGTAACGGCGCTTGGATACACATGACCGACCAGAGTCTAGAAGAAGAGGCAGGTCAGGATATGGTGAGGGATATCGTCCTTTCCACTCGATCTTCTGGCAGCAATGTGGTTCTGCATTGGGATGGTGGAAACAATTTTGCTTTACTGGATGATATTGTTAAAGCGGGTGCTGTGGTTTTGTTCAAATCACCCTTGTTTGATTACAAGTCCCCGTTGAAAGTGTTAGAGAAGGGGATAAGAAGGAAGAGACTGGATTTTAGGGCCTATTATCTCCATCCCTCAGTCCTGCCATAGGATTAAGAGAGGTTTTGGCAATGGAAAAGAAAACCCCAGATCATGAGGCCTATGGTGCCCTTCAAAAAATAAAACAGGCCGAGGAAAAAGCACGGGAGATTATCCAGGAAGCACGGGAAAAAACGGCTGCCCAAATTGTCCAAGATGCCTATGAGAAAGCTGAAAAGATCAGGGCAGAATTTCTAGCAGAAGCCAGAAAAAAGGCTGATAAACAGAAAAAGGAAATCATCGACAGGGCGGAAAAAGAAAGGAACAGGATCGGAAAGGAATCCGTTGAGGAAATAGCCGATCTCCGTCAGAAAGCCCAATCCCGGATGTCTGATGCTGTGAAAAAAATAAAAATAAAGGTGGAAGAATCTTTAAATAGGGGAGCCTTCTAGTCCATGTCTGTTGCCGATGTCCAAAAAGTACATATCGTTGCCTACTCAGGTTTGAAAAAAACCTTTATCAACTCACTTCAGGAAGAGGGGCTCCTTCAGATAGAGAAAGCTGATTTCGATACTCTAGGTCTGAGTACTCCTTTTACAGAGGTCACCACTGTTGAACATCAGCTTCACCGATTGTCGCATGCCCTGGATTATCTCTCCCAATGGGAAGAAAGGGGATTGGCCGAGAAACTTTTTGCGCAAAAGCTTCAAGTTACCAGCCGGGAAAGGGAGGAGATCCTCAGCGAAGATTTTATTCCTCTGTTGGACCAGGTTGAAAATTGCGAAAAGGAAAAAAATGATATCGACTCCCATCTCCGGTTTTTGGAAAAAGAAGAGGAATTTTTGCGTTCTCTTCAAAGTCTTCAATTACCTATCAAGTCGGTGGCTGATACAGAGACTACCGAAGTGGTTATGGGCATCATGCCCCTGGCATCGTTCAGAGAATTATCAGCAGAAACTGGAGAGGAAGCGTTTTGGAGTCATGTCATTTCTCAGGGAAAGAGACATGTTCATCTTTTACTGGTTTATTTGAAAAGCCAAAAGGAGCATTACAGGCAAATTCTGAAGGACAATAATTTTAGCCCTCTGTACTTCACCGAAACCATGCTGAAGGAGGCAGGTGACCAAGGTAAGGTCATGGATGTTATCCAAGCGTTATCAAAGGAAAAAGACCTCGAAAAGGGAAAACGGGAGCTGCTGGAAGAAAAAGGGAAAGAGTTGGCCTCATCGCGAGAACAACTGATGAGGATCCACGATGTTTTGCTCAATGAGCGAGAAAAACGGCTTTCTTCCCGAAATCTCGGGGAAACCACCAGGGCCATTTTTTTGGAAGGCTGGATAAAAACCGTGGATATCCCCCGACTTGAGGCCAAGCTTTTGCCTTTTTCTGAACTCGTCCAATGTTATTTTCGTCCACCCCTCCCCGAGGAAGATCCCCCGATCATTCTGGAGAATCCCAGGATTGGCAGGCCTTTCGAAATCATAACAAAACTCTACGGCCTTCCTCAGCGTGGCACTTTGGATCCCACGCTTTATCTGGCTCCTTTTTTCTTCCTTTTTGTGGGATTGACTGTGAGTGAAGCCGGGTATGGGCTTCTGGTCGCACTATCGAGTTTCCTTTTTTTAAAATTTGCCAAGCCTCGGGGCGGATTGCGTCAATTTTTGACTCTAATGGCCATTTTGGGCGTGGCCACTGTCATTCTTGGGACATTGGTCGGAGGATGGTTCGGATTCCCGATTCGGAAACTGATGATTTTGGACCCACTAAAGGATCCCGTTTCCTTCCTGATCCTGTCTTTGGCCCTGGGATTCATCCAAGTGTGGTTCGGAACGCTCCTAAACATGATATCAAGGATCAAGAGCAAAGAGTATCTTCAGGCCATCTTTGTCCAGGGAGGGTGGTTGATCCTTCTCCCTTCTTTGGTGCTGTACGCATTGATGAAACAATCCGTTTGGGGGATCCTCGCCCTAGTGGGAGCTGCAGGGATCGTGTTTTTTGCCGCACCCAGTCGAAATCCAATCGCCCGTTTTTTCGGCGGGCTTTATAGTTTGTACGATGTATCTCGTTATTTGGCAGATGTCCTTTCCTACTCTCGGCTTCTGGCACTGGGATTGGCCACCAGTGTCATCGCCATGGTGGTGAATACCCTCTGTCAGACGGCTCTGGACATCCCCTGGGTCGGGTGGCTTTTTGCTGCGCTCATTTTTGTGGGAGGGCATCTTTTTAATTTGGGAATAAGTTTTCTCGGAGGATTTGTCCATTCCATGAGGCTACAATTCGTGGAATTTTTCAGCAAATTTTTTAAGTCCGGAGGAAAGCCGTTCAAACCATTCGCATTGGAAAGCAAATATGTCGAATTTATTTAATGCTTGGATTATTCACGGGCCGACACACCTTTCCCAGCATTTAGGCGTGCATAAACTCGAAAGAAAGGTATTTATAAAATGGGTGATGGTATCGACAGTTTCTTTGAATAATCCAGAAAATAGGAGGTGGATGATATGACGCTAGGATTAACTATAGCTATACTGGGAGGCGCTTTTGCCGTGATACTCGGAGGAGTGGGTTCAGCCATTGGCGTCGGACTTGCCGGACAGGCATCCAGTGGGGTCATGAGCGAAGACCCTGAAAAGTTTGGAAGCCTTCTTCTGCTTGTTGCATTACCTGGTACGCAAGGAATCTACGGGTTTTTAAGCGCTTTTTTGATCATATTGAAATTGGGATTGACAGGAGGAAGCGTGGCTTCTCCATCTGTTTTCCAGGGATGGCAAATTTTAATTGCTGCCCTTCCGGTGGCGTTTACCGGTCTCGTTTCTGGAATACATCAGGGAAAAGTCTGTGCTTCAGGCGTTTATATGGTGGCCAAACAACCCAAGGATCTTATGAAGCCTGTGATCATGGCCGCGTTGGTGGAAACATATGCTGTCCTTGGTTTGCTCATCACCATTCTTCTTCTTAACGGCATCTCCTTGTGAACGGAAAAAAGGTGCGAATCAATAACCATGAGCTTGGAAAAAATATTAGATAAAATCCTGGAGGAGGCCCGGAATGAAGCCGAACGGATTCTCCTGGAGAGCCGTCAAAAAGCTGAAGAAATAACACAAAATGCCCGGAAACAGGGTGAAATACAGGCAAATGCCCTCCTTGAACAGGCAGAACGACTGGGAAATCTTGAGGCCAGCCGATTGGTTACCCAAGCCCGTCTTGAAAAAAGAATCAAGATTCTCAGCTGCAAGAAAGATTTGATCGACGAGGTTTTAGAAAAAGCGTTCCAGAAACAAAAGGGCGATAAAATAGAGCTGAAACGAAAAATCATACGAAAAGACGGGGAAGTTGAAGAGTTTGTCGATCAAGAGAAATTGAAGCAAGAACTACGACCGAAGCTGGAAAAGGATATTGCCGAGGTTTTGAAAATATGAGTAGAATTTCCCGCTTGGACTATGCCTATGCTGTGGGCCGGGTTCGTGCGCTGGAAAATTTACTTGTGGCCAAACCCTTCTTCATGGAGGCTGCAGAGGAAAAAAATCTCTCTTCGGCTCTCAAGATCATTTTTGATGCGGGACAATTCCATCAGGAAAAAATCGAAATCGAAGATTCGGAACAGCTGGATGGATTTCTGGAGAAAGAAGAGTCTGCATTGCTGGGCTTGGTTTCCAGTATACTCCATGAAAAAGAGATTGAAAGGATTGTTCTTGATGTCGATCAGCCGGACAAAGCTCTGGAAATATCTCAAGAATTGAAAGTTCCGTTTATAACAAAGTATTTGCGGTACAAAATCGATCTGGGGAATTTGAAAATGCTCTGCCGGGCCAAATATCTGGAGCTTTCGCTGGATAGATTGGTAGGATTGTTCCTGGAGGGCGGATTTCTAGATGTGAATTTTTTTCTGGAAAGCTTTGACCTCTCCTACGGCGAAATCGGAGAGAAGCTTCTGGCTTCAGCCTTCCATTCGGCCTGGATCCTGGCAACAGATGAGTTGGTTGAGAATGAAACGTTTATTGTCCTCGAGCGGGAATTCGAGAATTTTCTGATGATCTACCTTAGAAAAGCAAAGTATATCGTTTTTGGCCCGGAGCCTGTTTTTGCTTATGCCCAGGCTAAAAAAAAGGAGTTGCAGCTCCTCAGACTTCTGGGGGTGGGAATACTCAACCAGATTCCCGCAGAGATATTGAAACAAAGAATGAGTGAGACCTATGTTTGATAAACGGGCAAAAGTGGCTGTGATCGGGGAAAAAGACCTGGTGTTTGCCTTTAGAGCGCTTGGCTTCAAAACCTATTCCCCCCGCCATTTAGATGAAGCGAGGGATATCTTGAATGGCCTGGAGCAGGATAATGTCGCTCTGTGTTTTTTGCACCAAAGTTATTTCAAAACTCTCCAAGAGGAGAGGGAAGCCCTGGGGAAAAAATTTGTTCCCGTGGTCGTGGGATTTTCCGATTACAGAAAAATCGCCGACCACCTGGAAAACATGATGAAAGAAATGGCAGTTAAAGCCACGGGATCTGATGCATTGGTGAAGAGAAGAGGAAATCATGGAACAAGGTAAAATCATACGCGTTGCCGGACCTCTTGTTGTGGCATCCGGATGTCTTGGCGCTAAGATGTACGATATGGTCAAGATAGGTGCACTTGGGTTGATCGGGGAGATTATCGAGCTAAGAGAGGACCGTGCTTTTATCCAAGTATACGAGGATACAACCGGAATCGGCCCGGATGAGCCTATCTATTTGACCGGTCAGCCGCTCAGTGTGGAATTAGGACCTGGATTGGTCAGTTCGATTTATGATGGTATCCAAAGGCCTTTGGATATTATCAGAGATAAAGAGGGAGATTTTGTGACCAGAGGGATCGAGGTTCCTGCCCTCGATCGGAAGAAGAAATGGGAATTTTTGCCAAAGGTCGAAAAAGGACAGTCTGTCCAAACAGGAGATATTCTTGGGGAAATCGAAGAGACTCCTTTGATCAAGCATAAAATCATGGTGCCGATCGGATCTGAGGGAAAGATTGTCGAAATCAAAAAAGGCAAGTTCTCTGTCGAGGAAATTGTGGCCAAGATCCAAACTGAAGAGCGTATCCTTGACATCAAGATGTTTCAGACTTGGTCCATACGCAAGAATAGGGAAGTCCGAGAGCGATTGATGCCTGTGGATCCCTTATCCACAGGCCAGAGAGTTTTGGACACTCTGTTTCCATTGACAAAGGGCGGCACAGCTTGTGTTCCCGGCCCGTTTGGAAGCGGGAAGACGGTGGTTCAGCACCAGTTGGCTAAGTGGTCAGATGCCCAGATCATCGTGTTTGTGGCTTGTGGTGAGCGGGGCAATGAAGTGGCAGACCTTTTGCTGAGCTTCCCGGAGTTGATCGATCCCCATACAGGGCGCCCTCTTCTCGAGCGGACGATCATCATCGCCAACACCTCGAATATGCCGGTGGCGGCCAGGGAAGCTTCTATCTACACAGGGATGACCATCGCGGAGTATTTCCGGGATATGGGATATTCTGTTGCTCTGATGGCCGATTCATCCAGCCGTTGGGCGGAGGCTCTCCGGGAGATTTCAGGACGAATGGAAGAAATGCCCGGAGAAGAAGGCTACCCCGCCTATTTGGCTAGCCGAATTGCAGAATTCTACGAAAGGGCTGGCAATGTTATCTGCCTGGGATCTGAAGGGCGCAAAGGGGCCTTGAGCGTTATCGGGGCTGTTTCGCCACCTGGGGGAGATCTTTCCGATCCCGTTGTCCAATCCACTCTGAAGGTGGTCAAGGTCTTTTGGGCTTTGGATGATCGTCTGGCCAACATGAGGCATTTTCCGGCCATCAATTGGCTCCTTAGCTACTCCTTGTATGTCGAAAACATCAAGAGTTTTTGGAAAGACCAGGTCGCAGAGGATTTTGCCGATCTCCGCCAAACAACCATGCAGCTCTTGGAGGAGGAGTCGGAACTCCAGGAAATCGCACGGCTTGTGGGAGTGGAGTCCCTTGCGATGAGAGAACGGCTTGTCCTGGAATCGGCACGATCCATCCGTGAGGATTTTCTCCATCAGAATGCCTTTCATCCGCAGGACACTTACACATCCCTTCGAAAACAATACTTGATGCTCCGCACCATCATCCACTTTCACAATTCTGCAAGCCAGGCCCTGGAGGATGGGGTGAGTCTCGAGGAAATCCAGGTTTTAGGAGTCCGAGAACAAATATCAAAGATGAAATTTCTACCGGAAGATGATGCCGAACTCCTCGAGATTTACATACAGATTGACAAAACCTTCAAAAATATTTTGAAGCCCAAAGAATGAGGAAAACAAATGTATAAAGAATATTTGACGGTCTCCAATATCGTTGGTCCGTTGGTCATCGTCGAGAAAATTCGGGATGTGAAATACGGGGAGCTGGTCGAGATAGAGACAGGAGATGGATTGTTGCGGCGGGGCACGGTTTTGGATATCTCGACAGAGAGAGCCGTTGTCCAGGTTTTTGAGGGGACAGTGGGCCTTGACGTGGACAAATCTCGTGTGAGATTCCTCGGTCGATCCCAACATTTGGGCGTTTCTGAAGAAATAATCGGCCGCGTTTTTGATGGTTCCGGTAAGCCCAAAGACCGAGGGCCGCAGATTATTGCGGATAAAATGCTGGATATCACGGGAGAACCGATAAATCCTCAAGCCCGAGATTACCCTTCCGAATTCATCCAAACCGGGATTTCTTCCATCGACGGCATGAATCCCCTGGTGAGGGGGCAAAAACTCCCTCTTTTCTCCGGCAGCGGGCTCCCCCATCCAAGGATTGCGGCTCAGATTGCCCGCCAGGCAGCTGTTTTGGGGAAGGAGGAACGGTTCGCCGTGGTTTTTGCGGCCATGGGAATCACTTTTGAAGAGGCCAATTTTTTCATCGAAGATTTCCGGAATACCGGAGCTTTAGAAAGGGCTGTTCTGTTTTTGAACCTGGCCAACGAGCCGCCGATCGAAAGAATCGCCACACCTCGCCTGGCATTGACCTGTGCAGAATACTTGGCCTTTGAGCTGGACATGCATGTTCTTGTGGTTCTTGTGGATATGACCTTTTATGCCGAGGCGTTGCGAGAAATTTCTGCAGCCCGGAAAGAAATTCCGGGAAGAAGAGGATACCCCGGCTATCTCTACACGGATTTGGCCTCCATGTATGAAAGAGCCGGACGGATCAAGGGGAAAATAGGATCGATCACCATGATTCCGATCCTGACCATGCCCGAGGATGACAAGACCCATCCGATAGCGGATTTAACCGGTTACATCACAGAAGGACAGATCATGCTCAGCCGGGAATTGCACCGGAAAGGAATCTATCCCCCGATCGATGTTCTCCCCAGTCTCTCCCGGCTTAAGGATAAAGGGATCGGAGAGGAAAAGACGCGGTTGGATCATGCTGACGTGCTTAACCAGCTTTTTGCCTGTTATGCCAGAGGAAAGGAAGCCAGAGAATTGGCCCTGATCTTAGGAGAGGCGGCTCTCACGGATATCGACAGGGTGTATTTGCAGTTTGCGGACCGTTATGAGGATGAGTTTGTCAGACAGGGCGAATTTGAATCCCGGTCTATCCTGGAGACTCTGGATTTGGGATGGAAGCTGTTGCGCACCATACCTCGGGCCGAGCTCAAAAGGATACGGCCCGAATATCTGGAAAAATACTATCCTGAGGGAAAATGAGACTCAACGTTAATCCCAACCGGATGGAGCTCTTGCGCCTGCGCAGGCGTCTCGTGCTGGCTGAGCGAGGGCACAAACTCCTCAAGGATAAACTGGAAGAGATTATGCGGCGTTTTTTGGAGATCATGCGGCGTTTGTACGATATTCAATCGGGCATCAGCGCAAAGTGGAACAGAGTCCTTCTCTCCTTCGGGTTTGTGCGGGGACGAAACGCCCGAAAAGAACTGGAACGCCTGCTTCCAGAAGGGGAGCTTTCTTTGGGTGTCAAAAAAGAAAAAGTCTTCAACCTTTCCATACCGAAATTTTCCATCGAAGACTGGACTATCTCTGATTATGACCTTTTGAACACAGAAAGCGAGTTGGACGTCGGTATAAAAAAGATGCAGGAATTGATGGAGGACCTTTTGGAAATGGCGAGACTCTGGAAGGCTGTGGAACTTTTGAGTCGAGAAATCGAGGTAACCCGTCGCCGAGTTAATGCTTTGGAGCACATCTTGATTCCCAACATCAAAGAAACAATCCTCTACATTTCCAACCGGCTAGAAGAGATGGAACGGTCCTACCAAGTTCAGCTCATGCGCGTCAAAGAGATCGTCCGCTCTCACTAACCTGCCGCCCCACCCCAACGCCAACCCGCCCCACCCCAACGCCAACCCGCCCCACCCCAACATTAAGGTAATTATAAGAATGTATTTATGTCAATTGTCGCAAGGTCTAGAGATTCCTGATATTTCAGCAAAATCTTAAACGAACATATATAAAATAGGGATTTATATTGACATATTTTTCCCGTCGGACAGCCAGCATTGCTGAGTGAGATGGGAAGGCCAGGTTAGGATTAATCGTAGAGGAGGTATTTTTGGCGCATCTGGAGAAACGCCTTTTCATCTTTTTCCATTTCCGTTAACAAATCTTCATAACTCAGAGTGTCCTTGATGTATCTTTCGAGAAGATCGTTACCGAACATCCGGTTAAGGCTTTCCCGATGGAGCCGGATTTTGCCCGGGTGAGTTTCTCGGATGGCCTTGATGAGCGCGAGCGTAAAATGGAGAGAATAAAATTTGTCCTTTTCATGGATACGAACGTTGATTCCCTGGCATTCTATGTTTTCGTAAGGGGGGTGGAGCGTTTTGCCTGACAGAGACTTGGGGGTATAGATTAGAGGTTCCAGTTCAGCACCATAACGGGCTCCTCCACCCAGAATCTGGATGATGGCCTTTGAATCGAACCATGGGGCACCAAACTGAAGAAACGGATTCATCGTTCCGAGGCCTTGGTTGACCGTGAGAGCTCCGAGCAAACCCGTGCCGGGATAGATGATGGCTGTTTCAGATAAAGGAATGTTTGGAGAGGTTGGAATCCAAGGGAGTCCGGTTTCTTTCCAGAAATAACGGCGGCTCCAGTTCATCATCCGGACCACATGGAGTTCGACTTGGGGCGGAACCCATCCTTCTCCTTTCATCATCAGTGCCAATTCTCCGACTGTCAAACCGTATCGGACCGGGATGGGGGTCGCTCCGATAAAAGATTCGTATGCGGAACGGAGGAGAGGCCCCTCCACGATATGTCCCCCTGCTGGATTGGGCCGGTCGAGCACATACACAGCTTTCCCAAAATCCGCCGCCGCTTCCATGACATGCTTTAATGTCGTGATGTAGGTATAGAAACGTGTGCCCACGTCCTGAATATCATAGACGAAAGCGTCTATCGATCGGGCTTGCTCTTGGGTAGGCTTTTTGTTTTTTCCATAAAGGCTGAAGATTTTGATCTCCTCCAAAAGGCTATCTTGGATCTCGGCTCCTGCCTCCAATTCTCCTTGGAATCCATGCTCTGGAGCGAAAACAGCTTCGACATGCACGCCTATTTCCAACAGAGCTTCGATCAAGGACTTCCCATCATGGAGAACCGAAGTATGATTGCATACGAGACCCAGTTTTTTCTGATCCAGTTGTGGGCAGAGGGTTTGGATAAAGATTTCGTTACCCAGTTTTGTTCTTTCTTTTGACGCGTGAACCCATGTTGTCAAAAAAAAACCCAAAATAAGAAGGAGTAACAGGAAAACGGAACCCGGTCTGTTTGTCTTAGGATGTGACATCTTTCAAATATTGCTGGAGACCCATGTCCCTGATGATGCCCCAAGCCTCTTCATGGGAAATGGCTTCATTCTTCCGGAGAGACTCGAGAATGCGGATGATAGAGAAGGCTACCTCATAGGATTGATCGATCCCATCCCTTTTACCATTCATGAAACCGATGGCATCGTACAGGACGGCATTGGCCTCACCGTATGAGATGGGCTCCCGGATCCCATGCCGCTTCACCCAATCGGGCCTTTTGAGGATGTCATTCACATGGGAAAGAATCAAAAAGGTCCCTCGTCCGATGGATTTCAGGTTATTCGAGTCCACAGCAGTCACCGAGTTCCCGACAACTCTGCCGGATTTTGACATAACAGCAGTGGAGTGGGCATTCAAGATGATTTTCAGAGCCGTCAGTCGATTTATTAACATGGGGTCATTTGGGGAATCCCAAGGCAGTATGGCCAAGATGTCTTTGCCATCCGGATCGAATCCTGGAATTTTCCGGGCCAATTTTTTTATGTCCTTTTCCTTTTTTTCCGTGATAAACAGGATAGCTGTTCTGGCCCCTTTATCAAGAAACTGGGTAACGAATCGGAATACCAAGGATTCTTTGTCCTTCAACAGTGTTTCTTCCGGGCTGATTACCACGAGAATTCCCAAGTCTCCCTTCTCCGGTCTTCGATTTTGGAGGTTGAAATCCGAAAGGGAAAAATCGAAAAGAAACTGCTGGTCGTCTTCTGCCATATTTAAGTTTTCCGATAATGTTTGGGTAAGATCGCGATTTGTGACTTCCTTCTCCAGTCGGTTTTTGTATGATAACGGGGAGAGTCCGCGAAAGGGGCGTCCCAGCAAAGTCGACCAAGCTTCTTCCTGACTGGCTACAGGCGCCCAAACCTGTATTCGGGATTTCCTTGGCATAGTTTCAACCGTATCGAGAGGGTAATCATGAAACGCCACCCCCCGTTCTGCACAATCGTTGAATACAGTGTTAAATCCCCGGAGGGCCGAATAAGTAACATAATGTTCATTCCCGATAGTTTTTTCTGTCAATGTGGTGAGATGGGCAATAGTCGGGATGATCTTTTTTACATCTTTCAGGATTTCAGAGAATTCTCCCAACTTCTCTGCGAATACCACGGGGGTTTTGAATCCCAGAGTGGTCATTTCTTTGTTCGATAGAATCGGACGCAAGGCACGGTCGATGGCAGTCTGCAGAATCTGGGCGATCAGGAAGACGTCAATCGTGGACGCTTGCATCCGTGAGGAGCCGGCTAGGGCTTGAGGTCCTGTCGTGAGATTGATTTTTGTGATGCCAGGTTCCTCCAGCACAGCTTGACAGCGATCTAACGGGAGAAGCACTTCCTCGGGATTGTTGAAAAAAAAGAAAAGTTTTTTCTGGATCTTTGGGACATCATAAGGATACCGTCTCGTCCATTGGTCTAGAGCTTCGTAAATGGTACCGATGACTGCGGGAGATTCTCCACTGGCTGATACACAAAAGACCACATCTCCTGGATCAATCCCTCTCTCTTCGAGCTGGAGTCGGCCGGTGATCATCAAGTCTTCCCACCCTTCCAACATGTTGATGAGCGATCGGTCTGCACCGGGCATTTCTCCGATCAGGCGGTCTTCGATCGCATCTCCCAGTTTGGGACTTACCTTTGCCCAGATCTTTTTCCTATCCTGAATGTCTTTCCAGAAAGGACGCCAAATGGAACTCTCCACCCATTTGGTCCATCGCCCGGTTTCTTGACACCCGAACAGGTAGATCTTGTGTCCATTCAGGATGGCTTCCTCGACAGCCTGTACGGCTCGTTCCAGAACTTGGCTGTTTTGACCGAGGGCCTTGAATCGGGCTTCTATATCTTCGTCTACCGCGAACAGCATCCGTAGTCCGGCTTCCATGTCTTGAGTAATCCGTTCACTCAAATTCCAGGTTTTGGGGTGACGCTGCTCTGTGAGCAAGTTGTGCAATTGGAAGGGGATTTTTGTCTGCACGTAGTCTATGGATTCTGGCGATGGAATAAGATCTAGGAGTTGGAGCAGTGAGGTCTTTTTTTCGGTAGCGGCCTGGCTTTCTTGAGATGTTATTTGATGGGAGGCGAGAAGAAAAGCAGGAAGGGCGACTAAGGTGAAATGAAGGATAAAAAGCGGGATGAAATGCTTTTTTCGCCGATTATCATCCGTATTGGTGCTTATCGTCGATGATATCATTTTTTTGCCACTCGTTGATCCAATCAGCCACGTTAAAAATAGCAAATTTTCCTTCCGCAGTCGAGCAGATCACGCGTTTGAGTCCTGCGTTGATAATCATTTTTTTGCAGATAAAACAGGGAAAAGCATTGATGGGTCCCTCTTTTCCCGGTACGCTGCCGTAGAGATACATATCCCCTCCCAGCAAACTGACGCCTGCCCGAGCCGCGTTGATAATGGCATTCTGTTCGGCATGAACGCTCCGGCACAACTCATAGCGCTGGCCATGAGGAATTTTCAGCTTATCTCGGAGGCAAAAACCATGTTCGATGCTGTCTTTTGTCTTTCTAGGAGCCCCGGCATATCCTGTGCTGATGATTTGATCATCACGGATGATGATAGCCCCGATGATTCGCCTGAAGCAGGTGCTTTTGCGAGACACCTCCATTGCGATGTTCAGATAGTATTCATCCTTGGACAGTTTCCTGGACGTCATAGGAATTCCTCCAATTTATTTCGCAGATCCTCTAGAGTGCCGCCATTGATGATCGTGTGGTCCGCCATATCCATGCAGATCAGAAGCTGTTGGTTGTTCTTCTCTGTGCCCATCTCTTCAGCTTCCTTGGCCAAAAATTCCTGAAGGTTGGAGACCGATTCCATCCTTCCCCTCCTTTTGACCCTTTTGAATCGCAACTCAACGGGAGCATCGATAGCGAGAAGCATGAAATTTTTTTGATTACGAAAAAACTCCACCTCTTTAGGATTGCGGATGCTGTCTATCACGGTTTTTCCTTGGATCTTTTTGGCTAACCTGCGTGCCAAGATGTCAGGGGAAAATTGCCGGCGCATGAAATTTCCCATCCTGATCAAATTATCGCGCGTGATCTCTTGATTTTCCTTCTGCAGTTCCTCTCGAATAACATCGGATAAGGAGAAGTATGCGTAGCCTTTCTCCACAAAAAAGGAAGCCACTTCCCCTTTCCCTGCGCCGTTAGTTCCAGTTAATCCGATGATAGTTGCCTTTTTTTTCATTTTTTCCTGGAATCGTGCGGTGAACATACCATATCCCAAAAGGGTTGGTCAATAAAATAGGTTGGAATAATTTTTGCTTGTTTGGGCTTGACAAACACTCCCGGAAGGCTATAATAACGCCCCGTTTAATGAGAAAAAGCGTGGATCTTCCCCTCGCGAAAAAACATGGCATGATAATGTCTAGCCCGGATCCGGGAATCCCTTCCTTAACTTCTTGACACAATAATTGTGTGCCACCATTTCTGACTTAAAGGAGAATCTAGCGTGAAAAAACGATTCAAGATATCAATGAAAAGATTTGTCCCTATTTCCGGAAATAATGGGAAACGCTTTTGATAAAGTTGATCAAAGAGCTTCCTTCCTTAATGCGTTTTAGAAAGGGAGTTAGTGAAAGGAGAGCTTTCAATCGTTTTCTGATGAGACTGTGGTGAAAAAGGATCGCGGATTTCTTGAGCAGAGGCATCAATCCGCTGTCGTACGGAAACCACCATAATTGTTTCTTTTTTTTGAGGAAGTCGAAGCTCACGAACTTTATGTTCACCAATTCCTGAAGCCCGAAGGGGCCGTGGGATCGGCCCATCCCTGTTTGTTTTATGCCTCCCCATATGGCTGCCGGCTCGATAAAAGAAAACATGTGGTCGTTTATTGTTATGGTCCCGGTTTCTATCCTTTCGGCCATCCAAGATGCCCTCTTTTTGCTTCTCGTCCATACGGAAGCCGTAAGTCCAAGAGAGCTGTCGTTTGCCAAGGAGATGGCTTCTTCAGGATCGGAAAATGTCATGATCGGCAGGGTTGGGCCGAAAGTTTCTTCTGTCATAATCTTCATCGTGTGGTCGACTTCGGAGAGCACGGTGGGGTTGATGAAGTAGCCGGGAAGGCCCGTGTTATTTTTTCCTCCATAAAGGATTTTGGCGCCTTTTTCTTGGGCGTCCCGAATGTGTTCCTTGACAGTTTTCAACTGGGAGAGTGTAGCCATAGGTCCCATTTCAATCCCTGGATCGATCGGATTGCCTACCTTGATTTTTTTGACGAAATCCACCACTCGTTGAGTGAATTCCTCAGCGATCTCCTTGGCGACATACACTCGCTCGATCGACCCACAGCTCTGGCCGCAGTTCATGAAACCGGCCCATACAGCCCCTTGTGCAGCCCTTTCGACGTCAGCATCGGTGCAGACCACCATCGGATCTTTTCCCCCTAATTCGAGGGCGAGATTGGTCAAGTTCCGGCTAGCCAGCTCCATTATTCTTTTCCCGGTGGATACACTTCCCGTGAACATCACTGACTGGATGTCTGGATGACAGATCATTTCTTCGGCTTGGGGGATTTTGCAGTTGATGATGTTGAGCACACCGGGGGGAAGGCCGGCTTCGGTTAAAATTTCACCCACCATCAAGCCGGTGAAAGGGGTCGATGATGATGGTCTGAGGATGACCGTGTTGCCGGCTGAGAGGGCACTCAACACATCGTACATGGCGATGAGAAAAGGAAAATTCCAAGGGGAGATGATCATTGTCGGTCCTAAAGGATCGAACCGAAAAGAGCTTTTTTTATTCAAAAACAGGGAAACCGTGTGTTTCACCGGATGAGGGCGAAGCAATCTTTTCAGTTTCCGTGCATAATAATCCAAAGCTCCGAGACTGGCGAAGACCTCGCTGGAATAGGATTCTGGATAGGGAGAGCCCTTTTCAACTGTTATCAAGCGGGCTGCTTCTTCGTCTTTTTGTAAAAGGATTTCTTTGGCGTTGCGAAAGATTTTTTGTCTGGCGGAAACAGGCAAAATTTTCCATCCAGGGAATGCTTCTTTAGCGACCCGAACGGCTGAATGACAGTCTCGGCTGGATGCCAGCGAAATTTTTCCGACAGGTTCCAGTGTCGCGGGATTCAGGGAATCTTTTTTATGGGGAGTCTCGACTCTTTTTCCGTTGATAATCAGCTTTCCATCCAAGGTCATTTGAACCTTCCTTTGAATACTCTCCTCATCCAACAAAAGAAAAGACAGGGATAAGCGTCGATAATCAGATCCAGCCGAAACATCGGATTGAGGATTCCTGTTTTGAAAAACATCCAGAGAACTAGATCCTTGTGTCTTGGGGGACATCCCTTTATTCGGCGGATTTTCTTGGCTTCCAAGCGGTCTTGGACCGAGGAACATGTTCCGATGATCAACACGCGATCCGCTTTGACATCTCCAGGGTATTTCCCGATGACCACTGTCCATGGGGGCAGCTTTTTCCAGAGTTTTGGTTTTCTGTCTTTTATCATGTACAGCCAGTCCAGAAAAACCCCGTGACAGCCCCCTGTGCAGTAGGGCTCCCCTGTAAGGACCTGGATGTTGCAGTCCACAGCATCCACCCGGATGAATCCGGTTTTCCATTCTTTTGTTTTTTCTTGAATGGCGGAGAGAGATATGTCTCCTTGGATGTCTATCGTGGATGGATCGATGGGGCCGTATCCTCTTTCGTGTGCCAGACGCAGATGAGGGATCTTGTGCGGATCCAAGTGAAACATGCGGGCACAAACCGAATCATGAGCAACGGGATTTGTGGCCATGATGATAATGCCCAACGGATATCCCTGTTGTGTGAGATGATTTCCTCCCATAGATATTTCCACGGCATCGGTGACGATGAAATCAGGATACCCCACCTCCAATAGATCCACGATTTTCTCATCGAGATGGCAGTTGTGGTTCCACATCCTCTCCCTGTCGCACAGGATTCCCACATTGAGTTTGATGGCGGCTGTCAGACCATGGGTTAGGGAGTTGCTTTTGAGCTTGGGGGTATAGATCAGGAAGTCGTTGTCGACTATTTTCCGATCCGTGGTGATCCGGTTGTGGATTTCCCCCTTTTTGAGGCTGACTGTTTTCTTTCTGGATTCTTCTATCGTCTGAAGTTTGATTTTGTGTCTTTTTTTAAGTGAAAAATAGCCTGCTCTCCTGAACATTCGGGATGTGGGAATACCTGCCCCGCATTTTTCTGTAACCGTGATTTTGGGTGCAGGATTCCGGCCATCCTGAAGAGCTTGGATCAAGCCGCCCATGAATTCTGACCTGGTAAAGGCGGAAGGAGCGATCTTGTTGTGTGCCATGACCACATTGGGCTTGATGGTGATGTCGGAAGGATGCGCTCCGGATAAACCAAATTCGGCAAGGCCATCTTGGATAACCTGTTTGATGCGGGATGGATCATAATCCGGGACTGCGCGTATGTAAACCTTCTCTCTACCCATCCTATCCAGCGAGATCGTTCTCTGTGTCCTCTTTTTTCTTTTTCTCTCTTTTCTTGCCGAAGATGAGGGCAATGAGAATACTCAGGCCATATAGAGCGAGCATCGGGAATGCGATGATGCTTTGGGTCATCCAATCTGGCGTAGGCGTTATGATGGCCGCTATCACAAAGACAAAAAGTACAGCGTACTTGAAATTCTTCACCATCCATCTGGCTGTGAGAATTCCCATCCGTGAAAGAAAAAAAGTGAGAGTGGGGAGTTCGAACACGAGGGCAATTCCCAGGAGTACCCGAAGTGCCAGGCTGAAGTAATCATCGATTGTGATAACCGGTTGGAATTCCGATCCCATGCTCAGGAAAAACCGGCAGGCAAACGGAAAAACGACAAAATAACCGAAAATTGCTCCGGCTGAAAAGAAGATGGTGGTGAAAAGCACGAAGGGGACGACGTATTTTTTTTCTTTTTTATACAGACCCGGGGCGATGAACATCCAAAGCTGATAAAAAATAAACGGCGAACTGAGGAAAAGAGACGCAAGAAATGAGACTTTGATGTACATCATGAAGGGGGCCGTGAGTTTGGTGAAGGCAAGTTCTGTTCCCTCGGGGAGATACTGGGTGACAGGCCGTGAAAGAATGTCGAACAGTTCTTTGTGAAAGAACCAGGCAGGGACGAGGCCGACGAATAAAGCGATGAAGGAGTAAAAAAGACGCTTCCTGAGATCTTCGAGATGTTCGAGGAAGGTCATCTCGTCAGGAGACTTTCTTCCCTTCCTCATCCTCTCCCACTTGTTTGTTGATCTCTTCTTTTATGTCTTTGAATTCCTCGGCATGGATCTCTTCTTCGATTTTTTCTTTGATTTCATCGGAAGTCTTGCGGAATTCTCGAAGGGCTTTGCCGATGGACCTTCCGACTTCGGGTAATTTTTTGGGGCCGAACACAAGAAGGGCTATGACTAAAATAACTAACAGTTCCGGGAATCCGATATTTCCGAACATTATCTTATTTCACTTGATACGAGAATGATAAGAAACTATAGCTTCTTGATGGCAATAAGTCAATAGTAGACATTCTCCCCAGGCTTTGCTATCATAATACTTCAACAAGAGTCATGAGATACAAGGGATTTATCTTTGTTTTATTATTTTTTACGTTGGTCTCTGCCCCTGCTTGGGAAGAAGATATCTGGAACCTTTCCATGAACAAGATTTCAGCGATTGTCGACTTGATCGACCAGAATTATTTCGAGGCGGTGGATCATGAAGAGCTTGCCTTTTCCTCGATAAAGGGAATGCTCCAGACATTGGATCCCCATTCCTATTTTTTAGATCCTCGCCACTTTGACAGAGTGCGAGAGGAATACAAGGGGAAGTATTACGGTTTAGGGATTTTAATCCAGAAACAGGATAAGCGGTTGGTCGTGATTTCTCCCACCGAAGGCGGTCCAGCCTACCGATTGGGAATACGTTCGGGGGATGTCATTTCTCACATCGAAGGAGAAACAACTGAACCCATCACTTCCACCGAAGCCATGATGAGATTGCGCGGCCCGAAAGATACAAAAGTAACCATCACGATAGCCCGTGAGGGCTGGGAAGATCCCTTTGATGTGACAATCGTGCGGGAGGAGATCGCTCTCCACAGCGTTCAGTATGCCTTCATTCTCCAAGACGATATCGGTTATATTCGTATCCGGAATTTTGCCGAGACCACAACAAGAGAATTCGAAGAAAAAATGGCCTTGTTAAGCAAGCAAGGAATGAAGAAACTCATTCTCGATCTTCGTAACAATGGCGGAGGAACCTTCCTGCAATCAATTGAGTTGTCCGATGAATTTCTACCGGAGGGAACCTTGGTGGTTTCTATCAAAGGTAGAAATCGTTATCTGGACAGGAAGTATTTTGCCAAAAAAAATGGCCAACACGAAAAGATCCCGTTGGTGATTCTTATCGATGGAGCAAGTGCCAGCGCTCCTGAGATCCTGAGTGGAGCAGTCAAGGATAATGACCGAGGATTGATCGTGGGGCAAGACTCCTGGGGAAAAGGCTTGGTGCAGACCATCGTTCCGCTGGCACCGAATGCGGCTGTGGCCCTGACGACTGCCAAGTACTACACGCCCAGCGGTCGTTCCATCCAGAGGGATTATTCCAGTTTTGAAGATTACTATATCTACAGAAAAGAAACGCCAGAGGATCAGAGGGAAGTCTCGTACACCACGGGAGGAAGGAAGGTTCTCGGACAAGGGGGAATCACGCCGGATTACGAAGTCGAATTCCCATTCAACAGGCTTGTCTATGATCTTTTGTTAAAAGGAAATGTTTTCACCTACGCCAAAAAATTCATAGAGAAGAAAAGACCGGTATCGGAAAACTATTTGTTTCCCGGTGATAACCGAAACAAAGATGCGGCTTCCCCAAAAAAGGCTGTCGACCAGAACTTTGTGGTTGACCAAGATATTATCGAGGACTTCAAGGCTTATATTCAGGATGAAAAATTCGAATTCGAAGAGGAAAAATTCCCAGCCGCCAAACACGAATTGAAGAGATGGCTTGAAAGGGAAATCCATTCTGCACTTTGGGGCATTGAAATGGGAGCTAAGGCTTACCAAAAAACAGACCCGGCCGTGCTGAAAGCCCTCGAAGTCTTTCCTGAAGCTGTGGCCCTCGTCAAAGACAAAATCCCTTAACTAGGTCAACGCCGACCCACCCCACCCCAACGCCGACCCACCCCACCCCAACATTAAGGTATTTTGGATCGGCATCGGGTTCGTTGTGGCCCATTCTCTTTAGTCTACTACAGCTTTACAGACCACTTCTTTATCCCTCCTTTGAAGTATGGGTGGAGTGGCTGTTTAATAGTATGGGAAATGTTGATATAATGGAACGACTCAAATCTTCAGGAGGATATGGATATGAAGATTGCATTGGCTTCTGATCATGCTGGTTTTGATCTGAAAAAGGGAGTTTTGAACTATCTTGATCGGAGAGGAATAGAGTGTGAAGATTTTGGCTGTGGTCCAGATGAGAGGGTGGATTATGTGGATTACGGAGAAAAAGCTATACAGTCTATATTATCCGGAGTGTGTGATCGGGCTATACTTATTTGTGGGACAGGATTGGGAATGGCTATAGTGGCCAACAAACACAAAGGGATACGTGCCACTCCCTGCTGGGACGAGTATGTTGCAGAAGTTAGCCGAAGCCATAACGATTCCAATTGCCTGACTTTGGGGGGGAGAGTTTTACCGTTGGATGAGGCTTGTCATTATGTCGATATCTGGTTGGAAACAGAGTATGAGGGAGGGAGGCATCAGCAGAGGATCGATAAGATAATGATAATAGAGGAAAAAAATTTTAAGATTGAGCCATAAAGAGGGGAATACATCATGTCTTCTTTCAATGAAAAAATTCAGTCCTTAGCCCAGAAAATTATACGGAACAATATGTGGAGGCAGCGGGAATCCATCAATCTGATTCCGTCTGAGTCGACTCCGTCCCTGTTGGTCAAGATGTGTGAAATATCCGATCCCGCTGGAAGGTATGCCGAACACAGGACCATGAAAGGGCAGGAGGTTTATTTTTATCAAGGGACGGACTTCATCCGAGAAATCGAAATAGAAACCCAACAGGAACTGGGTCGCCTTTTCGGCTGTTCGGAGGTGGAGCTTCGACCGGTCAGCGGCCAGATGGCCAATGAAGTTGTTTTCAAAGCCATGGTTCGTTTCCTCAACCGCGACCGTCCCAATGGTCAACCCATGCGCAAGATGAGATTGGTCATGAATAATGCTCTGAACAGGGGCGGGCACCTAAGCTCCCAGCCTATGGGGGCCCTATTCAACTTTGTGGATGAGGACCCGGAGACAGGGAAAGAAAAGGTTGTCAATTTCCCTGTCCTGGCGGAGAATCCTTATAAACCCGATCCTGAAAAACTGGGCGAACTTATGTCCCAGCATAAGCCTGAACTCGTCGTTTTCGGAAAGAGCATGTTTATTTATCAAGAACCGATCCGGTTTGTTTCCGATATGGTCAAAGATTGGGATGACCGCCCTGTTATCATGTACGATATGGCCCATGTTTTAGGCTTGTATGGGATTTTTCAAGAACCGCTGGCCGAGGGAGCCGATGTCATCACCGGGAGCACACATAAAACGTTTTTTGGCCCCCAGCGAGGCCTTGTGGCCGGCAACTTTCCTAAAGGCTCCCGCTTTCGTAAGTTGTGGCTGGATATCAAGAGCCGTGCTTTTCCCGGGTCGACCAGTAATCACCACCTGGGAACATTGCTCGCTCTTTTGACGGCTACCTACGAGATGAATCAATTCAAGCAAGAGTACCAGACGCAAGTTCAAAAGAATGCCAAAGCCTATGCAAGAGCATTGAAGAAAAGGGGAGTTCCCGTCGAGGGAGACGAGAAAGATGGGTATACCCAAACCCATCAAGTTCTGATACGAATTAAAAAATACGGAAACGGAATGGATATCGCCCGAAAATTGGAGGAGAACAACATATTGACCAATTACCAAGCCCTGCCTGATGATGAAACATTCCTTGAGCCCAGCGGAATCCGTACGGGAGTGCAGGAGATGACCCGGTTTGGCATGAAAGAAAAAGATTTTGATGTTCTCTCGGGGTTTGTTGCCGATGTGATTTTGGAAAACCGAGATGTTAAAGAAAAGGTGAGAGAATTCCGACAAAATTTTCTGGATATGAAGTTCTGTCTTCCAGCGAAGGAGTCCATCCAGGTTGCCGCCGAAATATTCCAGAGCATTTTTTCCTATCCTGGATTTGGCGAATTATTCATCAAATCTCTCGAAAACAACATAAAGAACTCCAAAGAAGTGAGGTAACATGAAAATATTAATCGTAGGATCGGGAGGCCGTGAGCATGCCCTCGGATGGAAAATTTCCCAGAGTCCTTTGCTCGAAAAACTCTATTGTGCTCCGGGTAATGCCGGGACAGGAAATATCGCCGAAAATATCCCGATCAGTCCAGAGGATATCGCGGGGCTTGTGGATTTTGCAGCCAGGGAAAAGGTAGATTTGACCGTTGTCGGGCCGGAAGTGCCTCTGACTTTGGGGATCGTGGATGAATTCGAAAAACAAAGCCTTAAGATATTCGGGCCAAACAAAAACGCTGCGGAACTGGAAGGAAGCAAAATTTTTGCCAAACAGTTTATGGAGCGCCATAGGATTCCTACCGGAAAATTCGAGATCGCCGACTCTGCCGAGCAGGCAAAAAAAATCGTGGGCTCGGAGAGATTTTCCTTTCCTCTGGTAGTTAAAGCTGATGGACTGGCTGCAGGGAAAGGCGTAATACTCTGCCGCAATCAAAAACGGGCAGAGGAGGCTATCGATACCATCATGGTGAAGAAAGAATTCGGTGAAGCGGGAAACAGAACCATCATTGAAGAATTCCTGGTCGGAAAAGAAGCCTCGTTCATCGTTATTTCCGATGGCGTTAAGATCCTCCCCCTTGTGACCACCATGGACCACAAGGCTGTTTACGATGGAGATAAAGGACCCAATACCGGAGGGATGGGAGCGATCTCTCCTTCCCCCTATATTGATCAAAAAATGTTTGACGAAATCATAAATAAGATCGTGTTCCCGACGATTACCCGAATGCTGGAGGAAGGGCGAAAGTTCAAGGGGATCCTGTATGTGGGGCTGATGTTGACGGCAGAGGGTCCGAAAGTGCTGGAATATAACTGCCGTTTCGGAGATCCGGAAACCCAGCCACAGGTGTTGAGAATGAAAGGGGATTTGTTGGAAGTGCTTCTTGCGGCGGTGGAGGGGAATGTGCTCGAAAAGGAAATCGAATGGAGCCCCAATGCATCGGGGTGTGTCGTCGCTGCCTCTGGGGGATATCCGATTAAGTATGAGAAGGGCAAAGTGATCGAGGGCCTGGATGAGGCCGCATCCTTTCCTGGCATCGAGGTCTTCCATGCAGGAACGACAGTCAGGGAGGGGCAGTATTACACAAACGGGGGAAGAGTGCTCAATATTTGCGCATCCGAGAAGACATTGGCAGAAACTATGGACAAGATATATCGGGCCATTTCCCGGATCTATTTCGAAGCTATGCACTGGCGCCGGGATATCGGAGCTCTAAGGGAGGAAGAATGAAAGTAGGCATTTTTATAGGGAGTGATTCAGACTTTCCAATCGTGGAGGGAGCCATCCATTTGATGAAAAAATTCGATGTGAAATTCGGGCTGGAAGTGACCTCAGCCCACCGTTCGCCCGAACGGACAAGGACACTGATTAAAAAATATGAAGAAAGCGGTGTCAGCGTTTTTATTGCGATAGCAGGGAAAGCAGCTCACCTGGCAGGAGTTGTGGCCTCTCACACCACACGTCCCGTCATAGGCGTTCCAGTCGGGGGATCGGAACTTGGTGGTTTGGATGCCCTGCTTTCCACCTCGCAGATGCCCAAGGGGATACCGGTGGCCTGCATGGGGATCGGAAAGTCGGGCGCCTCGAATGCGGCTCTTTTGGCCATCCAGATCTTGGCATTATCAGATCTCTCCTTGGAGGAAAAGCTGAAGGCCAACAGATCACAGATGGCCGCAAATGTGGAGGCTGCCTCGCAAAAGATCCAGGACAAACTATGACCTCTTTTTCCATCCAGAGTTTTGGATGCAGGGTCAACCAAGCCGAAGCTTTTGAATGGGCGGACACGCTTCAAAGCCATGGGCTAGTTTACCGATCCGATTCCTGGCGAAGCGATATCGTTTTGGTGAACACCTGCACCCTGACCAGTCGTGCCGATAGAGATGTGCGGCACTTTTTGAATAAAATCGGCCGGAAAAATCCCGAAGCGCGTGTGATCCTGACAGGGTGTTATTCCGAACGATTTCTTGATGATTTTCAGAAAAATCCTCGAGTTTGGCAGGTTTTTCGGAATGATGAGAAAGAAAATCTGCCCTATAGGATACTGGCTGAGTTGGGATTCAGAGCCGAAACGGCTATTAAACCCTTCCGATCCCGTGCTCTGATTAAGATACAAGACGGATGTGACTTTCGGTGCAGTTTTTGCATCATCCCTGCTGTGCGGGGCAAAAGCGTGAGTTTGCCGGAAGAAAAAATCATGGAGCAGGTCCGCAATTACACCAAGCAGGGATACAGGGAAATTGTGTTAACCGGGATCCATCTCTGTTCCTACGGTACTGATCGGCCGGAGGAGGATTCTCTTGTCAGCTTGCTCCAGCGTATGGAAAAAATAGAGGGATTGGGCCGGATAAGGCTCAGTTCATTAGATCCCCGTTTCCTCAATCGGAAATTGCGTGATGTCATCACGCACAGCCCGATCGTTTGTCCTCATTTCCATATTTCCCTACAGCACGGTTCTGAAGATATTCTCCGCCGCATGGGACGCAAGATCAAGGTGGAGGATTACAGGCTTATCCTGGACGACTTGCGTCAAAAAAGCCCGTATGCTGCCTTGGGAGCTGACCTGATTGTCGGTTTTCCCGGAGAAACAGAGAATGATTTTGAGAGCTTGGTTGGTTTTGTGGAAAAATCCCCTTTGACCTATTTTCACGTGTTCACTTACTCTCAACGACCTGGGACGCCAGCAGCCCGATGGAAACAGGTGGGAGAGAGGACGAAAAAGGAGAGGGCAGCCCGTTTGAGAGAGCTATCAGAAAGAAAAAGCGGTCAATTTCGCAAGGGAATGGTCGGGGGTGTTTGGGAAGGTATCATCATAAAGAAAAAAGAGGGAACTGCCCAGATTTTGACGTCGAACTATGTGTCGGTTCATGTTTCCCCTTGTGTGGCCGTAGAAAGGGAGCGTGTGCAAGTCAAGATCACTCAATCCGAGGGAATTAAAACCCGAGGACAGATCATCGATTGAGGGCGGATGAAAAAGATAATCCTTCTTCCCTCAAAAATCGCCCAGAAGATCGCAGCCGGGGAGGTTATCGAAAGGCCTTTTTCTGTGGTCAAAGAGTTGGTGGAGAATTCGCTTGATGCAGGTTCCACGGAAATTAAAGTGGAAGTGATTGAAGGTGGGAAACGGCTCATAAGGGTGTCGGATAATGGCCAAGGGATGAGTCGGGAAGATGCCTCGATCAGTTTTGAGAGGCATTCCACCAGCAAACTCAAGCAAGAAGAGGACCTGGATAAGATTTCTACTATGGGTTTTCGTGGTGAAGCCCTTCCCAGCATTTCGGCCGTATCCCGCGTTTCCCTGAAGACTTCCGATGGAATCGGCGAGAAGGGAACCCAGGTTGTGAGAGAAGGAGAGGAAATGCTCCGATGCGAAGACGTGGCATTTCCAAGAGGGACGAGCATTGAAGTGAAAGACCTTTTCTTCAACCTCCCGGCGAGGCAAAAGTTTCTCCGCTCGGACAGAGCCGAACTATCCCAGATCGTTAGATATATAACGCACATCGCCCTGGCATTCCCGGAGGTGAGGTTTTCCGTCCAGCACGGGAATCGGCGCGTGTTTGATTATCCGGCAGTAACCAGCATCAAGGAAAGGCTTTATCAGGTCTATGGGAAATCGGTCCTGGAAAGGCTCATGGCCGTCGATCATGAAGAGGATGGACGAGGGATACTCGGTTTTGTTTCCCGTCCCCCCTCAGGCCGCAAGGATCGAAGCCATCAGTTATTTTATGTGAATAACCGCCTCGTCAAAGACCGGATGCTACAGGCTGCCTTGAATCAGGGTTTCAGGGGATATCTCGAGAAAGATAGGTTTGCCGAGGCTTTTTTGTTCCTGACCCTTCCCTATCCCGAGGTTGATGTCAATGTCCATCCTACCAAGGCCGAGGTTCGCTTCAAGGAGTCCCAACCGATCTTTTATTTGATTCAGGCGGGAATAGCTAAGGCGATAACCAAGGAATTGGGGATCAAAGAGGTTTATCCAGCTCAGCC
Organism: Candidatus Aminicenantota bacterium; assembly: GCA_020348385.1. Classification (GTDB taxonomy): domain Bacteria; phylum Acidobacteriota; class Aminicenantia; order Aminicenantales; family Aminicenantaceae. Next base: position 1,435,874 of record CP070750.1, read on the forward strand.
GGAGATCCGGGAATCCCGACGAATCGACGAGAAATATCAACCATCCTTGATGGCGTTTCCCGATAATGTGGATGTTCGAATGGAAAAATCGTTCAAGCGCGAAATAAAAAGAGAACCGGGATATCCTCGAGTTTTAGGGCAGTATCTGGACACCTATATTGTGGCGACGGCTGAGGATGGGGTCCTGATCATCGATCAACACAACGCGCACGAGAGGGTTTTGTACGAGAGATACATGGAGATCGACCAAAAAGAAGGGTGGCCCCGAAAGATGTCGCTTCTCCCGATGGTTTTTGACCTTTCAGCTTCTCAGGTCTTGAATTTTGAGCACAACCGGGCACTGTTGGAAGAGGTCGGTTTTCTGGTGGAGAACATGGGAGGGCGGAGCTTTGCCCTAAAAGAATACCCGGATATTTTCAAGGAAGAGGAAGCCAAGCAGATTTTCCTTTCCCTGCTCGAAGGGATCAAAGAAGAAAAAGTTCTGGACAAAAAGGGATCTATGATTGCCACTCTCGCTTGCAAAAGTGCTGTCAAGGCGGGCCAACCCCTGGTTTTCGAAAAGATGAACTATCTCGTGGAAGAATTGTTCCAAACGACGAATCCCTCCCTGTGTCCGCACGGGAGACCGATCATCCTCAAAATCGGCAGAGGCCAGATAGAGAAGGAGATCAAGAGAAAATAGGAAAATCCCAATATATTTCCATTTTCCCCTAAAAATTGTAATATAATGATTTCCCGAGCCTGCATCAGGTCATCGATTATTCTTTTCGGGGAGTGGCGCAGCCTGGTTAGCGCGCCTGCCTTGGGAGCAGGAGGTCGGCGGTTCGAATCCGCTCTCCCCGATTGTCACCTCTGATGACGGATTGAAAATCAGCGGGCTTTACGTTATAGTTGGAAAGCTTACATCATCCACGCGCCAGTAGCTCAGCAGGATAGAGCAGCTGCCTTCTAAGCAGCGGGTCGGGGGTTCGAGTCCTCCCTGGCGCGCCATAAACTCCTTTAAAATCAACACTTTTCTCATTAGGACAGTTTAGCCGGAATTAGTTATTTTTAGCCATTTTTAGGCCAAAATAGCAAATGAGTGGCAAATCTGTGTTATTAAGGACACACTGGACTCAAAATCCAGTTCACTTCACGGTGAGTGTGGGTTCGACTCCCTCCTCCGGC
>CP070750.1:1437140-1481557 GCA_020348385.1 Candidatus Aminicenantota bacterium
CAAGTGAATATCTGTAATAGGCTGCAGATACAATCTGACGTCAAAAGGGTTTTCCATTCGAAAAACTGTGGCCAGCTTATCTTTCAAGTAGTTCTCTATTTTTGTATCGACATCAGAAGGGATTGCTTGGTTATGGAGTTGCACATAAGCATAGGTGTTGGAGTTGCCCCAGTAGTCCAGGTTGTCCCCCATTTCTCTTCTTATCTCGAACGGCATCACAAAATCGAACTGCATGTGCGAGTTCTCGGGGATATTTTTCATAATTCCTGTCACCGTTACCGGGATCCCTTCCACCAGCATAGTTTTGGCCAAAGGATTGATATCGCCAAAATATTTCAGGGCAGTATTTTCTGTGATAATAATATTGAATGGATCGGATAACGCGGTTTGGGGATTGCCCTGGATGAGCGGGAAAGTGAACATTTCCAAAAAGGATGGGTCGGCAAGCAAGCCCTTTTGTTCGTAAAAAACTTTATCCTGATTCTTAAAAACAAGCCTTGGGCAGTCATCTACTCGTGTGGACTGGATAATTTCCGGAAACTCCTCTTTTAATGCCGGTGCTAGAGGGGGAGGTCCTATAACGCTGTGACCAGACCTGTTCGGAAAAGACGCAAACGCTGCTACCCTGAAGAGCGAGTTCCCTTTCTCGTGAAATTTGTCGTAGCTGAGTTCATTCTGAACCCACAACAGGATGATAATCGCACAAGCCATCCCTATAGCCAGCCCAGCAATGTTTATGAACGAAAAACCCTTATGCCGTTTGATCCTCCTCGAGGCGAGTTTGAAATAATTCCAGATTAAGTCCGGCATGAATCCTTGTCTTGTCTTGTGTTTGTGGAACTCAGTCCCTATTTCATCAGAAGAGCCTATGCTTCGGCTTGCTGCTTGAAACGCCTCCTTTGCACCCATCCCAAGATTTATCTGGCGCTCGAATTCATCCCGCAGATGGGATTCCAGTTCTACTAAGATCCCATCTTCAATCGCCTGGTTTTTTCTCAGTGACTTCCGCCACTGCTTTATGGCTTTTTCCAAGTCAAACATGTTTTTCTCCTTAACAAAAAGGGGACGGTTCTATTTTTAAAAGAAAAAATAGAACCGTCCCCTTTTTCTCTTTTTCTATTCATAACGCAAGGCTTTCACAGGATTGGCCGTGGCTGCTCTTATGGTTTGATAACTGACAACGACCATCGCGATAAAAAGCGCAGTTGTTCCGGCCAACAGAAATATCCACCATTGGATTCCAATCCGGAAGGCAAAATTTGCCAGCCACTTGGTCAAGACAAAATAAGCCAACGGCCAGGCAAAAATGTTGGCCAACATCACCCATTTGGTGAAATCTTTTATGAGCATGAAGATGATCTGAGAAACCGATGAACCCAAAACTTTCCGGATGCCGATTTCTTTGGTGCGTCGTTCAACAGAAAATGAAGCCAACGCCAGCAATCCGAGACAGGAAATGAATATAGCCAGAAAGGAAACATATCGCGTTAGATTTCCGGTGAGTTGTTCAACTGAATAGAGTTTATTCATTTCTTCATCCAGAAAATAATGGACGAAGGGATCATTCGGAACCAGTTCCCTGATCTTAGCACCGATTAGACTGATGCTCTTGGAAATAGTCTCCGACCCTAACTTGATATACAAATAATTGCTCATCCCCTGGCTCATAGGCTCTATCGGCATCAACACAAAGGGCTTGATCTCGCGATGAAGGGATTGGGTGTTAAAATCCCTCACAACTCCGACGATGGTTCTCGAGCTTTCTCGCTGTGTGCCAGGATGCCATATTATTTTTTTGCCGATCGGGTTTTCCATATCCATGGCCTTGACAGCGGCTTCGTTAATAATACATCCTTCCGAAGCGTCGGTCGGAAAGTCATCAGATAAAAACCGTCCTTGGACCATTTCCAATCCCAAGGTACTGGCATAATCATAATCCACATAATTTTCTCCGATACCAAATTCAAGCTCTGTGGTTTTTCCTGTCCAGGACATAGCTATGGTGCTCGCTGCACTTTCCCAATCAAAGGGACTGTACGCCCCATAGGTCACACCCTGGATTTCTGGAAATTGGAGGAGTTCGTTTTTCACGATCTGGTTTCTCTGTTTCAGTTCTCCCATGGATTCAACAACAACAATATGATCTTTATCAAATCCCAAGTCTCTATTTCTGATGTAATCCAGCTGTTGGTGGATAACCACGACACAAATCACAAAAAAAATTGATAAAGTGAACTGTGTAACAACAAGGATTTTTCGCAGTGACGCTCCTTTTATGCTGTCTGATGTCTTTCCCTTTGCCGTGCTTTTAAAAATGCTCCTGAATGAAACCTGGCCCTTTATTATGGCAACAGGACGAATGGCTGAAAGATAAAATGCCGGATAACTCCCGGCGATAATACCTGTAAATAAAACAATAGCCATCAGCGCCAGGATAAATTTCACTGTTAAATTCAATTCTAGTTGTGTCCCGAGCATGGCATTTATCGATGGAAGAACGACTTGAACGAGTAACAGCGCTATCATAAGGGCCATGAAAGCCATCACTATGGATTCTGTTAAGAACTGTCTGATGAGTTGTGCCCGGCTGGATCCGACAATTTTTTTTATCCCGATCTCTTTGCATCGTTTCTCCGAACGAGCTGTCGACAGGTTCATGAAATTGACACAGGCGATCATCAACACGATCAAAGCCATAATGGAGAAAATATAAACGTAAACGATTTGGCCCACTCCTCTAGGTGCAAATAAGTGGATTTTCTCTAAAGGCTGCAGGTGCAGGACATCTGCGCTCTCTGGTCTGTGAATTTGTAGGACTCCAGAGATCTTTTCACCCAATTCCCGATAGGAACTATTCGGATTTAGCATGACATAGATCCATCCGGAATTGTTGTTCCATGTTTTCATCCAGTCGTAACCGATCTCATATGGAATCAGAAAATCAAATTGCAAGTGAGAATTTTGGGGCACATTTTGGATGACGCCGGTGACCTCCAGATCTATTTTCTGTGAGAAGACATAATAACTGATCGTTTTACCGAGTGGGTCATCATCGCCAAAAAATTTAGCGGCCAAGTCCTCGGTTATCACGATTGAATTGGGATTATCGAGAGCTGTTTGAGGGTTTCCCTTGATGAAAGGGAAGGTGAACATCGCGAAAAATGATGGGTCCACATAACTTCCTGTGCTCAAATAACTTTTGTCTCCGACAGCGACCTTTCTTTTCCAATGCTTGTAATTCGTCGCACCGATGATTTCTGGATAATTGTTTTTTAAATAGTCTGTCAGAGGGCCTGGCAGATATATCGCAGATCCTTCAAACGCTTCATTCGTGTAATACACCCGGCAAATCTTGTCCCTATTTTCATGGAACCGGTCAAAACTCCTCTGGTGTTGAACCCAGAGAAAAATGAGGATGGTGCAGGCCATCCCGATGGCCAATCCAGCAGTGTTGACAGATGTATAGCCCTTTTCTCGCTTTATCCTCCGCATAGCGACCTTAACATAATTCCAAAAGAGTTCAGGCATAAATCGAGGTTGGCGCGTATCGGTTTTGTGATACTCTCTACCAATTGGGTCAGCGTATCCCATCTCTTTTATGGATGCAATGAAGGCTTGTTCATCTATCATGCCAAGCTTGATTTTATCCTCGATAACATCCCTTAGATGAGATTCCATTTCCTCGATGTATCCATCCTCCATAGATGCGTTCTTCATCAGCTTTTTCCGCCATTGTTTTATTGCTTTTTCCCGATCGAACATTTTATTCTCCTTCTCAGATTGCTTCACCGGGTTTGCAAACTTTATACCGGTATCGGCTTCCAAAGTTTGGAGAGCGCCTCGTGTACGCTAAGCCACTGTTTGCGCTCCTTTTCCAGCTCTTCTCTCCCCTTGTCCGTCAGTTTGTAATACTTCCGAAGCCTTCCCCCATCAGACGTCTTCCATTGTGACCGTATAAATCCGTCCTTTTCCAGCCTGTGCAGCACTGGATAAAGCATGCCATCCGACCACTCCAGCCTTCCACCGGAGAGCTCCTTCACTTTCTGGATGATTTGATAACCGTAATTTTCGCCTCCTATAAGAATGGACAGGATCATCGGTTTTGTGGAAGCAGCAACCAACGCCTTTGAAATCATTTTATACCTCTCATCGCTAGATACATAACAACTCTATGTATGCAAAAAATATGCCACCATATTCATAAGTAAAGACTCTTGGGTGAGTCAAAAGTTGCAAGAATTCATCTAGGCCTTTACTGTTCACTTTGGCGACATCGAATGTCCGTAATCGGACAAATCCAAGAAATATGCGACATTACCCCTAAAATAAGATAGAATGAAAGTGGAACACAATATGAATAAACTTTTGGCTGTTATTCTGGCTAGTTGTTTTATTTTTTCCCTGCTATTCGGTTTGTCAGTCCAAAAAGATATTCCTGAAAAGCCCCCTGTTAAAATTCCATATAAAATTACCAGAACATATCCTCATCCTCCAGGATCTTTCACCCAAGGTTTGGTTTTCGAGGACGGCTTTTTGTACGAAGGGACAGGCCAATACGGGTCCTCGAGTTTACGCAAAATTAAACTGGAAACAGGGGAAATTCTAAAAGAAATAGGACTTCCTCGAGAAATCTTCGGGGAAGGTATAACGATCCACAAGAATAGAATCATTCAACTGACCTGGTTTTCTCAAATCGGGTTCGTGTACGATAAAACGAGCTTCCGTCAAATTAAAACTTTCCGGTATCCAGTCTCGATAGAGGGATGGGGAATCACCACTGACGGAAATCACCTCATCTTGAGCGATGGTTCGAACATACTCTATTTCCTGGATCCGGAATCATTCGAAGTGATTAACCAATTAAATGTGCAAAACCACCTGGGATCTGTCCAAAAAATCAATGAACTGGAATATGTCGATGGCGCTATTTACGCAAATATATGGCAGTTGCCGAAAATTATCAAAATTAACGTGGATTCCGGAAAGGTAACAGGCGTTATTGACCTCAGCAACATAGTCCCCAAACAGTTTAGAGGCCACAGCGATTATGTTCTAAACGGCATAGCCTATGATTCTGAAAAAAATAGATTCTTGGTAACCGGGAAGATGTGGCCTTATGTATTCGAGATGAAACTACTCGTATCGGAGTGAATCAACAGGGTTGGCGACCGCTGCTTTCAGGGATTGGTATCCCACCGTTAGGATCGCAACAAAAAGGGCAAAAGCAGCCGACAATCCAAACAGCCAAAAACTAAGGCTAGTTCGATAGGCGAATCCCTGAAGCCATCTGTTAATGATAAAATAGGCCGCTGGCCAGGCGATGACGCAGGCAACCATCACCCATTTCATAAACTCACTCACCAATAGGATTAGAATGTTCGGAACCGAAGCACCAAGGATTTTTCTGATACCGATTTCCTTGGTTCTCTGCTCTGCTGTAAAGGATGACAATCCGGCCAATCCCAAACAGGACAGAAATATAGCTAATGCCGTGAGTGCGGCATAAAGTCGCCCCAGACTCTCCTCCGATTGATAGTGGCGATTAAAATCCTCATCGAGAAAAAAATAAGAGAACAATCCTCCCAACTGGAGTTCATTCCATTTCTTCCTCACAAAGGAAAGAGTTCCAGAAAGGTTCTCTGTTTTGACGGTCAAACTGAGATAAGAAAAATAATCAGGGCGCCATTGCAGCACGAGCGGCTCCACCTTTGTCTGAAGGCCCTTGTAATGGAAATCTTCTGTTACGCCTATGATAGTCCCTATGCCTCCTGATCCTCCCTCGTACATTTTTTTCCCAATAGCCTCTTCTGGAAAAGAAAAACCGAACGCTTCGTATGCGGTTTTGTTCAAGATGAATGTGCCCTCGATATCTGTTTGAATATCCTTCTGAAACGACCTCCCGGCAATTATTTCGATTTTGTACTCGGGGATAAAATCACTATCCACGTAATAAAAGTTCATGCTTTGGGTTTTTTCCTCAATCTCGCCAACAAGGCGCGCTTCGATCAAGTTGGTCAGTCGACCGGGCACATTCCAGCATGCCGTGGCTCCTGTGATGGTAGGATAGTTCAAGAATTCATTTTTGATCGACTCATACCTGTCACTCATATCTGTAGGGATTATCAATTTTTGATGTTTATCGAATCCGAGATGCTTGTTTTTCATGAAACCAATTTGTTTGTAAACGGAAAGAGTTCCGATAGCCATTAAAATCGTAATGGAAAACTGGGCCACGACAAGGACCTTCCGCATCAGGTTCCCTTTAGAAGTTAGCCCTTTTAGCCCTTTCAGAACTCTCACAGTCATGAATCGGGAAAGCAGAAAAGCGGGATAACTTCCAGCCATAACACCGATAAATACGGAAAAACCCAATAACATCAAAATAATCTTAGGATTGAATAATTGGTATCGTTCAAAGCTGTGGCCGGTCAACATGTTGAAATAGGGCAAGGCCAGAACTACAATGATGACAGAAGCCATTAACGAAACAAAGGATGCCAGTATGCTCTCCAGAAGGAACTGGCGGGTCAATTGTGAGCGATGGGCACCCATGACTTTTCGTACACCGACTTCCTTGGCTCTATCCGTCGAACGGGCAGTTGCCAGATTGGTGAAATTGATACAGGAAATGAGCAAAATCAATATCCCTATGACCGAAAATATATAAATATCCCGCGGGTTTCCTGACGAACCGATCTCTAAAACCAGGTTGGAACGGAGGTGGATGGAAGAAATAGGCTGAAGGTAAAATGTAAAATCCTCTCTCCACTCCTCCAATTTTTTTTTGGCATAGATGTCTGCGATGTGACGGATTTTATCTTCAAAATTTTTCGGTTCGACGTTAGGTCTCAGCTTAACGTACGCATAAAATCCTGTCCATCCCCAGTTATCGAGATTCCAGATTCTCTCGAAGCCGTTCAGGGAGATGATTATGTCATACTTCAGATGCGTATTTTTAGGACAATCAGAGATAACGCCCGTGACCTCGACCTGATTTCCCCAAAGTCTAAGCGTTTGGCCGACAGGATCATCCTGACCGAAATACCTTTGAGCCACTCTCTCCGTAATGACAACAGTTCTTGGCCTGTCGAGTGCTTTTTCGGGATTTCCTCGTAGAAATGGGATGGTGAAAACATCAAAAAGATCATTCTCCGCGATCATCACCCAGTCTTCATAATATTTTTTTTCCCCTCGCTCTACCAGGCTATCCCATGTCGCCAGCTGAAACCGTGCTGCGCTCTCTACTTCCAGGATACTTTCTCTTACGGCAGGTATCAAAGGTGTGGCCACTCTGGCTGTATCCAATTCCGCCACATCCTTCCTGATATTTTGTGCGATACGGTATATCCTGTCTCCATCCATATGATACTTGTCATAACTCAACTCGTGATTAACGTACAAAAAAACCAGAATACAACATGCCATCCCGATGGCCAGGCCCATGATGTTGATAAATGAATAGATTTTATGTCTTCGAAAGTTCCGGAGTGCCATTTTTAGATAATTAGAAATCATGATTTTTCTCCAATACAAAGAATTCACAATTTTTACAGGAATCAACTTAACGACCTGGGACCAGTACCAGAAACGGGCGAAAATATATCCTTTTTCCATGGATATATTTTTATACAATTCCTCAAAATCTCCGAGAGGTGTATCCCATCCGCCATCTGGTAGAATCATCCGCAAAATACACTCTGCGAATCTGGGAGGGTGATCTAATCGCTTGAATTGTTTCATCTAGGCTTTTCTGAATGATTCGGGTACATCACGCCACATTTCAGCCTGAACCTGCCTCACATGGAGCAAGGCCTTCACGCCGATATCTGTCAGTTTATAAATCCGTTTGTGCCTCCCTCCCCTTTCAGGAGTTGAGTCCGATAAATAAGATAACAAATATCCTTTTTTAACAAGCCGATCCAGGGGCATGTAGATCGAACCCAACGACCAATTTTCCCCAGTTATTTCAGATATCTGTGCCCTGATGGGGACACAATAGGCATTGCCTCCCAACTTCCATACAGCCAATAGAATCAATTCTTCTGCCCGCGTTATCAGTTTCAAAATTTCCTCCAACACACCATTTGTTTCAATTTTTTAGGATTGTCATTTCTATAGACGCCATTTGCGACAAAAAAGTTGTCAAAAAAAGAAAATTTATTAAAAAAACTTGACAAAACTTTTTTTTAGCGTATTTTATAAATAGCGGCTTATATAAATGATCGTTTATATCAAGAGAAACCGAAATGGATGATGCTCACAAACTTCAACACCTCTTCCAGACCCTGGGAGATGTCAACAGATTAAAGATTATCAAATTCATCGGAAACAAAGAAAAATCCGTTTCTGAAATCGTGGAAGCCTTAGGATTATCCCAACCACTGGTATCCCATCATCTGAGAATTCTCCGAGAGAGAGAGATTCTCCATACAAAAAGAAACGGGCCATTTATTTACTACAAATTAAAAAATGGGAAATTGCTCGATGCTTTAGGATTGTCTTTGGAAATAGCCAGTTCCACAAAAAGCAAAGGGCGCTGCGATCCTATGTTTTGCTGTCCACCTCGGTGGAGAACAAGATCCCATAAAAAAAAAGGAGGATAAAATCATGTGTTGTTTTGACGAAAAAACATCAGATCCGACGAAAAACAATATGCCAGAAGAATCCAAAGAACAGATGTGGGGGAAGATGATGGAATGCTGCTGCTCGGACATGACGGATGAAGAAAGGCAAAAATGGTCAAAAGACATGCACAATATGATGCACAACATAAAAGAATGCAGCGGCCCTATGATGGGTGCGATTATCGGAAAAATGCATGGAAGAGCTGTGAAAGGACATGCACCCTGGGATATGTGCAAAGATATGGTTTCCTCAATCCGCCAAACCCACCAGATTGCAACCTTAGTTACGCCTGAAGTTCAAGGCCTTTTCGAAGATTGGGTAGAGCAGATAAAAAAAGAGCTCCAGGATTATCTCCAGGACAAAAAAACGGTCGATGTGAAGGACATCGCCAGCCACTTTAAAATTTCTAAAGACAGCGCTTATTACTTCCTGACAAAACTCGCTCAAAAGGGAAAAATTAAGCTCAGCATAGATAAGGACAAAAGCTAGGAATCACTTTCTTTTCCAAGTTTTTCCCCAGTTTTTCGTTCATTCGAACGGAGGGCTACATCAAAGTTGACACCGACTGATAAAATTCATAGAATTACCCACGAAAGGGCTGATTCCCAAATCGAAATTAGATGGGAAAACATGGAAGAAAGGCGGATTCTAGATTCTTGGAAGGAAATTGCTGATTATCTTGGACGCTCTGTGAAGACCTGTCGGCGCTGGGAACATGAACTCGGCCTCCCTATCCATCGCCTCGAAGACTCTCCAAAAGCCCGGGTTTTTGCATACCAAGACGAGCTGGATCTATGGATCGAGTCATCTTCACAAAAGGTCAAGAAATCTAAAAAAAAGTTTAAAATAAAGATATCTCCGCTGAAAATATCTTTATCGAACATAATTCCTGCCAAGAGGAAAAAAGACAACCACCATGAATAATATGGGAAAATATTGTTCAAAAAGGGAAGAAAAGGGACATTTCATAATTATTTATATGTTTAAATCGTCCTGCACCATATACAAAAAAAATTCTTCCTTATTCCTCATCTAAGCACTAGATGAAGGGGTAAGATCCGGGGGTGTTTCAAAGAATCACCCCTTTTTTTTATTCATTATTCATATCGGAGGGAGTCAGAGGGATTTGCTCGTGCCGCTCGGACGGCCTGATAACCTACCGACAAAATGGCAACGAGCAAAGCCAACAACATGGCCCCGAAAAACACAAAAATGCCCAGCTCTGCCCGGTAAGCATAGCTCTGCAGCCACTTTTTCATGACAAAATAGGCCGCAGGCCAGGCAATAATATTGGCCACGATCACGAGCAGAAAAAATTCCTTGCATAAAAGTCTGGTGATCTGTGCAATGCTCGCGCCCAAAACTTTTCGTATCCCTATTTCTTTGGTTCGTTTTTCAGCCATAAAGGATGCCAAACCAAATAAGCCGAGACATGCCACAAACACCGCAAGGATAGCAAAATATCTAAGCAAAGTCCCGATCCTCTGTTCCGTTCTGTACATCCTGTCATACCGTTCATCCATAAATCGGTATTCAAAGGGATAGGTAGGTATTACCCGTTTCCAAGTGTTTTCTATAAGCCCTAGGGAGGTTGAGACTTCTTCCGGTGGAATCCGGGCGATCATATAATTGAGGTCATCGGGATTAACCGCGATTGCTAGGGGTTCGATCTCATTCTTGAGCGTTTGATAATGAAAATTTTTCATTACCCCGACGATCGTGCCATTTTTACCCACATGGCTAAACCTCTCTCCTATGATAGAATCCTTATCCATCAGTTTGGCCACTTCTTCATTGACTATCCACGCTTGGGATTGATCGGATATGTATTCTTTATCAAAACTCCTTCCCTCAGCCATCTCGATCTTCAATGTCTCAGTGAAATCATAATCCACGGAATTGAAACCAATCAATATCGAAAACTCAGGGTCCTTTCCTTCCCATTGGGCACCAGCAGAGTTGCTTCCGATATGTGTGGGGAGTTGGGATGTGCCGGTGACATTCAGGACTTGGGGAATTTGGACCAACTCCTGTTTGAGAGCATTATAGGATTTCCGAGTGTCCGCTCTCAAAGGAATATAAACCAAGTGTTCTTTATCCCAGCCCAAACGCATGTTTTTGATGTAACTCTGCTGTTGGTAAACGACAGCCGTCCCAATTATTAAAAGGATCGAGAGAGCAAACTGTATAACCACAAGGGTCCGGCGGAACAGGGAACCTCCTGAACCAGAAAAAAGGCTTCCTTTGAGAACCCTCGCTGGTTGGAAGGCGGACAGAAACATGGCGGGATAGCTGCCGGCAACCAATCCAGTGAACAGCGTGATTCCCAATAGACCGAGCAAAATGGTCTCGATGCCGGCCACACCCCAGGATAGCTCCTTGGATGACAATCGGCTAAAGGCAGGGAGTAAAATCGTAACTATCCCGACTGCGAATATCAAAGCTATAAATGCATACACGACCGATTCCCCATAAAACTGTCGAACTAGGTGTCCTTTCACCGCTCCTACCACCTTTCGCAATCCAACCTCTTTGGCTCGGTTGGCAGATCGTGCCGTGGAAAGGTTCATAAAATTGATGCAAGCGATCAGGAGTACGATAAAGGCAATAACGGAAAAAATGTAGACATATTGAATGGCTCCAGCGCCTTTCTCATACCCGAAAAATTCGTGGAGATGGAGTTTGACAAACGGCATCAGCCGTAGCTCTGTTCGGCTTTCAGGAAGTTTAGTTTTTATGAACCCGGATATCTGCTGATTCACTTGTTCGGCAGCAATTCCATCGGCAAGCTGAACAAAGGTGAAGATGGAATTGCTCCCAAAATCCTCTTCCTGTGTTTGGCCCGTTCTTTTTAGTATTTCATATGGCACGAGAAAATCGAATTGAAGATAGGTATTGTGCGGAATATTTTCCATCACGCCGGTCACGGTAAAATCATACTTGTTATTGAGAGTGATCACTTTTCCTATCGGATCATCATCCCCGAAGTATTTCTCCGCTAGATCCTCGGAGAGAACCGCAGAAAAAGGAGAGTCCAACGCCGTATTTTTATCCCCCTTGACTAGAGGATATGTGAACATTTTTAAAAAAGAAGGATCGACAGCCCTTCCGTTATCTTCGAAAAATGTATTGTCTTCGTATTTGAAAAGCACCCCGCCTGTCCAAACCACTCGTGTGGCATCGATGATATCCGCGATCTCTGTCTTGAGTGCGGGCCCCAGCGGATAGGGAGTGACATAAACATAAAAAATTCTGCCAGAGTAGTGTTGGTTCTCCTCCACTCGATATAGATTGGCGGCATTCTCATGGAATTTGTCATAACTCAATTCATCCAACACCCATATCGTTATAAGAAGACAACAGGCCAAGCCGATGGCCAATCCTGCGATGTTGATAATAGAAAATCCTTTGTGTCTCTTTATATTCCTCAAAGCAACCTTGAGATAGTTTTTTATCATCTGAAAACTCCAATAAAGTGAATTGGAAAGAAAAAGAGGAATGAGTTTCGCAATTTGACCCCAATACCACAGGGATGCTGCACCTACTCCCCTATCCTTCGCGATCTCTGTATAGACCTCGCCAAAATCTCCTACTAGAGTGAAATGATCGCCCCCGCCATAAATTCTGGAAAGCAACCAATGCCCGAGTTTTGGCGGTGTCGTAAAATGCTTTCTCATCCGGAACTTTAGATCGATAAGGCTATTTCTGGGAAATCGGCCCACATAATCTCATTAACCCTTTTGATTTCACCCAACGCTTGGATACCCCTATCGGTAAGATGGTAATATCTTTTGCTCAATCCCTTTCTCTCTGGTGTAGCCTCGCCTATATAGGCTGTTAGGTAGCCCTTTTTTGCTAGCCTATCCAGCGGAAAATAAATCCCACCCAGGGATAACTTCTTCCCTGTGACGTCTGCAATGTAGTTATAGATGGTTGTGCCGTAGGCATTCTCTTTCAATCTCCAAACCGAAAGAAGGATCAACTCCTCCAATTTTGTCAGCATCTCCATGGCGCACCTCTCTTTTCAACTAAGCATATTCTTCATATTAGAATACGCGAAATAAACAAAACAGGCTCCCTTTTTCTAATTATTAGAAATTATTTCGGAGGACCAAACAAAGAAGAGATGTTACACAAATTATGCTTTTTGCTTGACTTTGAAAAGGACGGTACCCAGATATCCGCCATCGTTGATCTCTGCAATGTACAATCCAGGCTGAAAATGGGCACGTCTCTTGAGCATTGGCTCGGAAAGTCTTTCTAAAAGCACGCCCGCTTCCCAATCTTTGTTATTGCGGTCGCTCAATAAAATCGGGGCTCCTTTTTCAACCAGCTTTTCCAGTATGTCTCGTAGGCTCATGTCTGCCTCTCTTTTCAAATATGACCTCTACTTATATAAGACGAATTTTTTCACCATTTGGTTACTTAAATCCGAAAAATAATCCAAATTTTTTCGAAATGAAAAAAACTCAGATTCTGAATTCCTCCTGAATATTCTCCGAAACGATGTGCCCATCGAACAAGTGAATGGTCCGATGGCTGTACTCCGCATAAGCCGGAGAGTGAGTCACCATGACGATCGTAGTTCCCGCTTCATGAAGCTCCCCGACTATCCTCATCACTTCCTCTCCATGTGCAGAATCAAGATTTCCTGTGGGCTCATCTGCCAAGATCAATTTCGGCCGTGCAACGATCGCTCTAGCCACAGCCACTCTCTGCTGTTGGCCTCCCGATAATTGCTGGGGAAAATGATTTTTCCTCGCCATAATCTCCATCTGCTCAAGGACTTCGGATACTCTTTTTTTTCTCTCTGCTGCAGAATATCCCAGGTAAAGCAATGGAAGCTCAGCATTTTCGTACACGGTTAGCTCATCGATCAGATTAAAGCTCTGGAAAACAAATCCGATGTTGTTTTTCCGTAGATTCGCTCGCTGCCGCTCAGAATAACCGCCCACCTCTTCACCCATGAAGAGATATTCTCCCTCAGATGGCTTATCGATCATCCCGAGCACATTTAGCAGGGTGGACTTTCCGCACCCAGAGGGTCCCATGACGGCAACATACTCCCCCTCTTTTACTTCCAGGTTCACATTGTTCAACGCCGTCGTTTCGACTTCTTCTGTTCTGTAGATTTTTTTCAAGTCTTTGGTTTTAATCATATTTTCCTCCGAAAAAAGTCTTTATTATGCACGCTGTCTTTATCTATAGACGTAAAATACACATATTTAGTTTACTTTAAAACCAATCTGTCCATATTCCCGAAGCTCTCGTAGGATGATGTGATAACTTTTTCGCCCGGATCCAACCCTTCGAGCACTTCAAAAAAATCAGGATTTTGCCGTCCGAGTCTTATCCTTCTCTTTAGCGCCACATCGCCGGAGGAGTCCAAAACATAGGCCCAATTTCCTCCGGTTGTCTGGGAAAATCCTCCACGCGCTAAAAGAATCGCTTCGGAGATATCTCCCAGTTCCAATCGGATGTGATACGTTTGTCCGGCTGTAATACCATCAGGTGTTTCATCCACGAACTCCATGTCCACTCTGAACCGCCCCTCAACGACAGTGGGATATTTCTTGGTGACGCTGATGTCGTAATTATTTCCCGCAAATTCGAATGTCCCTTTTCTCCCGATTTCCACCCGGGCCAGGTAGTGCTCATCGATCCCTGCCATGATCCTGTACCCTTCAAGCGTATCGATTTGCCCCAAGTCCACTCCCGCTTGTTTGGATTGCCCTATTTCTGCGTCCAAAGATGTCAGATAACCGGAAACAGGTGCCCTGATGGTCAAGTTTTCGAGGCGAGATCTAATGATCTCCAGGTTGTTCTGCATTCGAGTTACCTGACCCTCTAAAGCATCGACTTGCCTCTCCCGGAATTCTATATCCTTTGTCTGACTCTCGATGGTCAACTCCTTGTTCCTCACCAGATACTCATACTGGTCCTTTGCCAACTCGTACTCATGTTGTGCGATCAAATCGTCCTTTATCAACTCCTGATAGCGCACAAAAACCCGCTTCTGCTGCTGAAGATTGTTTTCCACGAGTGCAAGCTGTTGATTCAAATTCAGGCGGTATCGCTCCATATCCAGTCTTGTGTTGCGAAGGTTGTTGATCTGCTGAAACAATTCAGACTCTCGCCACATCAAGTTTATAAGAAGAGTGGTGTTGGCCAATTTCAAAATCGGATCTCCCTTCTCCACGCTGGCACCAGCTTCCAAATAAATCTCCTCGACCGTTCCCCCCTCGACAGCCGTCAGATAGTGGTAATACGGGAGTACGTTCCCCATAACCGGGATAAATTCCTGAAATGGCCCCCGGCTTACCTCAGAAACGGTGAGGCGTTCTGCTTTGACGTTGAGGGAGGATTTGCTCATTCCAAAAACAAAAATGTATATAACAAAGATTATAAATAGCCCCGACCCAGCAAACATTGCAATTTTTTTTGGAGGCCATTTCTTTTTTTTGATCTGTCTATCCATTCCCATTTGAGGTCTCCTTATTCGATTGGGCTGTTCATCAGGTCTAACGTTTTGCAATAATTGTGCCAGTCTCACAAACCTGGAGGAGACATTCTGACAGCAGCCCAAATTCTCAGTAAAAGTGTTCGATTGCATAACACGGGCTGTCCATAATCGAACAGTTATATTATAATAGGAACCGATTCAAAAATCTACGGAATGTCTGAGGAACTAAGAGATCATGCGAACGGCACATATCTTGCAGTTTTCGCTCTCTACGAAAAAAATATAATGATGGCAACATGGAGATATTCATATGAATAAAAAGACGGGTAAAATACTTATCATCGATGATGACGAAGACATCCTCCAAGCTGCACGGCTGCTACTCAAACAACACGTCACTCACATCCACACAGAAAAAACGCCAGAAGTCCTTCCCAAGTTGCTTAAAAACGAAGCATACGATGTCATCTTTTTGGATATGAACTTCGCTAAAGGTGCCACAAGCGGCAAGGAAGGATTTTATTGGCTGGATAAAATTCATGAAATCGATCCTAATGCGGTCGTTATCCTGATCACAGCCTTCGGTGATGTAGACATGGCTGTCCGGGCAATCAAAGAAGGAGCTTCGAATTTTATTCTCAAACCTTGGCAGAATGAAAGGCTCATCGCAACCCTCACCACGGCCATGAACCTCAGGAAAACACGAACAGAAGCAACCAGACTTCGATCCAAACAAAAACAGTTAAGCGCCGATCTCGATCAGCCCTTCCATGATTTCATCGGCAAAAGCTCTGCTATGGAGACCGTATTTGATGCCATTCAAAAAGTTGCCAAAACCGAGGCCAATGTTTTGATACTGGGGGAAAATGGAACGGGCAAAGAATTGGTAGCCAGAGATCTTCATCGCCAATCTTCGCGATCCGAGGAAGTTTTCATAAGCGTTGATATGGGGGCATTGAGTGAAACCCTTTTTGAAAGTGAACTTTTCGGCCATGTCAAGGGGGCCTTCACCGACGCAAAGGGTGACAGGGCCGGCCGCTTCGAGATCGCTTCAGGGGGAACACTTTTTCTCGATGAAATCGGGAATCTCCCCCTAACGCTCCAAGCAAAACTTTTGACGGTGATAGAAAACAGGAAGGTTATCCGGCTGGGTTCGAATAAACCCATCGAAGTGAATGTGCGCCTGATCTGTGCCACAAACATGCCGATTCATGAAATGGTCAGTCAAAACAAATTCCGCCAAGATTTGCTCTATCGCATCAATACAGTGGAAATCCGGATCCCTCCTCTTCAAGAACGTATCGGCGATATTCCTGCTCTTGTGGATCATTTTTTAAAGATCTACTGCAAAAAGTACAACAAGCCATTACGACGCTTGAGTTCTGCCACATTAAAAAGATTAGAGAAGTACCACTGGCCTGGGAATGTGAGAGAACTTCAGCATGCCATCGAACGGGCCATCATCATGAGCGATTCCCAAGTGCTACAACCAACAGATTTCTTTTTTCCCGCGCAGGAGGTCAAAGGGGATTCCATGAGTTTTGATGATTATAATCTAGAAGAAATCGAAAAATTGGTCATTCATCGTGCCATCAGCAAACATGGGGGTAACATAACGCACGCGGCCGAAGAACTGGGATTATCCAGAGCATCATTGTACCGCAGATTGGAAAAGTATGGCCTATAATAGATTTCGACCTAACTGCATCATCCGGGTTATCCTTCTAGGCTTTACCATCTTTGGATTTTTCTTCATCCTATTTCAAACCTCTCTGTATGCCGCTTTGTTTATCGTTGGCGTATTCATCATTTATCAAACCTACGCTTTAATTCACTATGTTGAGAAAACCAACAGGGACCTGACACGTTTTTTCACATCCATCCGATACAGTGATTTTTCCCAGACATTTAAAGATGCCGGACTTGGGCCTTCCTTTGACGGGCTAAGAAAAGCTTTCACGGAAGTCATGAATGTGTTCCGGAAGACAAGAACAGAAAAAGAAGAACATTATCGGTATCTGCAGACCGTTGTCCAACATATAGGGATCGGATTGATCGCCTATCAATCCAACGGAAATGTGGAATTGATCAATACAGCTGCCAAACGTCTTCTCGGCATCCCTTCTTTAAAAAACATCCAGTCTCTCGAATCATTCAGCAAGCCACTGGTGGACACGCTTTTCAAGATAAAACCCAAAGGACGTGCGTTGATCAAGGTCGAAGACCAAAACGAGCTGCTTCATCTAGCCCTGTATGCCACGGAATTCAAATTGAGAGGACAAATTTTTTCTCTCGTGTCTATCCAAAACATACACAGCGAATTGGAGGAAAGGGAGATTGAAGCCTGGCAGAAACTCATCCGTGTGATCACGCATGAAATCATGAATTCCATCACTCCCATTTCCTCGTTAGCCTCGACAATCAATGAGATGCTCAAGGACAATTACCTAATCCCCACAGAAAATCAAAAAATTGATTCCGAATCATTGACAGATATTCACGAAGCTGCTCAAACCATCCAAAAACGAAGTCAAGGACTGCTTCATTTTGTCGATGCTTATAGGAACCTGACCCTTATCCAAAAACCCAACTTTCAGTTATTCTCTGTCAAAGAGCTTTTCTTACGAGTGGAAAAACTCATGCAAGCTAATATCAAAGAAAAGGCCATTCGCCTCCGTATAAATGTCGATCCCAAAACATTGGAACTCACCGCAGACCCTGAACTCATCGAACAGGTCTTGATCAATCTTCTCTTGAATGCCCTCCAATCTGTCGGGGGACAGAAAAAAGCGAAGATCGACTTGATCGCACAACTGGACGGGAGGGGAAGGATTCGCATCCAAGTCAAAGACAACGGCCCCGGGATCGATCAGGAAAATCTCGAAAAGATCTTCATCCCGTTTTTTTCGACAAAAGACAAAGGATCAGGTATCGGTCTCAGCCTTTCACGGCAGATAATGCGCCTTCACCACGGTTCCATCACAGTCCAATCCGAACCCAAAAAGCAGACAACCTTCACTCTGAGATTTTAACCCTTAGAGGTCCCATTCTTCCATATAGCGGGGCGTGGTAACCTTCCACTTTTTTTTCTTGCGGATCAAGTCGGATAGACAGTAGGCAGATTCTTTTTCCCCATGGGTCAAAAAAAGACGCGCTGGCGGAGATCGAAAGGCATCCAGCCATTTGAAGAGATCCTGTTGTCCTGCATGGGCAGAAAATCCTTGGATCTGCTCAATTTTAGCTTTCACAGGATAACTCTGCCCATGTATGCGAACCTCGGATTTTCCATCCAAAATTTGGCGGCCCAATGTCCCGCGAGCTTGATAACCCACAAAAAGAACAGTAGATTCGGGACGGGAGATGTTGTGAACCAAATGATGTTTGATACGACCCCCTGTACACATTCCTGAGCCTGCCAAAATGATCGTGGAACCTCGGATGGAATTGATGGATTTTGATTCGACAGTTGTACGTGTTAGTCTGAGGCCAGGGAATTCAAAGGGTTTTTTCCCTTCTTTCAAAAGCTTTAAAACATCTTTATCCAAGGAGTCTTGGTATCGCACAAAAACTTGCGTGACATCCAAGGCCATCGGGCTATCGAGAAATGTCATCATATAGGGGATCCTGTTCTGTCTGCCCAACCGACCCAAATGGAACAGCAGTTCCTGAGCCCTCTCTATGGCAAAGGTAGGAATAACCACATTCCCTCCCCGTTCTGCCGTCTCATTGATAATTTTACATAACAATCTATCTACATCTTCTGGGTCTTCATGGTCGCGATTACCGTAAGTGGTCTCCATAACGATGAAGTCTGCACGATCGAACACTGTTGGATCTTTCATCAGAGGCCGATTCCACTGGCCTATATCTCCAGAAAACAGCACGGTTTCCTGTCGACCCTTTTCCCGCAAAACCACCTCAATGATTGCCGATCCCAAGATATGCCCCGCATCATGGAAGCGCACTTCCCATTGGTCTTTGAGTGGGATGGATTTATTGTAGGGAACTCCCTGAGCTAGGGGCAAAGCACGCTCGGCGTCCTTCACCGTGTACAACGGGATTTCCGGATAAGGGCCTTTTCGTCTCTCTTTTTTATGCCGTTTTTTCTTGTAGGATGCATCTTCTTCATGGATGCGTGCGGAATCCAGCAGAACAATCGGCAGCAAAGCCTCTGACGGAGATGTGAGCAAAATAGACCCTGTAAAGCCTTCTCGTACAAATTTTGGGATGAGTCCGCAGTGATCAAGATGAACATGGGTCAACAAAAGCATATCGATAGAATCGGGAGCAACAGGAAAAGGATCCCAATTCCGCGCCAAATATTCTCTTTCTTGATAAAGGCCGCAATCCACGAGGACCCGAGCCGTTTCTGTCTCGAGCAGAGAGCAGGATCCCGTCACCTGTCGGTTGGCGCCGAGGAATGTTATTCTCACCTATTTGACCCCTGAGAAGGCAATTTGCGCAATAAAACCGGCAATCGGTGGGAAGAAAAAAGTGCATGCCAAACGGACAAAGGTGAATTTCCATCCCAGGATCCCGATTTCCATCGGCAATCTCGCCACTGCCCACAGAGACCATGCTGTCAAGAAAGCCACCAAAGTTCCCACTCCTGCTCCCGCTTTGAGGAGCCCGGCAACGACTGGCAGGCTGACGTACGGGCCTCCAGGCGTTAAACCGCCAGCCAGAGTCCCGATGAGGATCCCTTTTATGCCCGATTCTTCCCCTATCCACTTGGACAACAACTCTTGGGGCAATAGGACCTGAATCATCCCGGCTACGATAAAGGCGAACAGCAAAAGTGGAATGATCTCCACGATCATCTTCAAGCCTGAATTCAAACCTTGAATGTGATGTCCTTCTCCTTTTGAATAGCCAATCGTCAAAAGAAAAATTGCCAAAGCACCCATAATAATGGTTGGAATCAGCATATCCCTATTTCTCCTTTTTATTGTCACTTTTTTGTTCATCAATGACTTATCTTGGATTTAATCCAGTCCTCCCAGTTTGCGTATCGTGGAAAATACATCACAAAAAGAACAAAAGACATAATCAGCAAAACATAAAAATCGTTGGAATTGCCACTTAGAAAGAAAAGCACCCAACCCAATATCACTGGCACTTCACAAAGGGCAGCGCTTAGCATCGACATCCTTTGAAGGTGATTGGTGAGGATGCGAACATCAACCGTCGTTAGGCTTTTTGTTGCCGTCTCCCTAATGAATTTTATCAGGAATATCTGGATCAATCCCAGAGTAAAAAACGCATATCGAAGCCATGGAAAGTCGATTTTTTCCAAAAATCCTTGGAAGTCTGTGATCTGTGCTTTGAGAATCTCGAACACGACAAGATAGATGACCAGTGACAGCATAAAAGCGATATAAAGGATTGCCGAAGTTTTATAAGCTCTTTTCAAATCCTGAGTGTATTCCATGTTTTCCTCCAAAGAATTCTCCTGCAGTATATGACATTCTTTTCCAACTGACAAATTATTGATAAGGCTACATTGAATAAGACTGAATAGGCACCCGTAATATGTATGTCCTCAGTGGTCCTTGGAAAGATTGATGTATAATAGATACTATTGCCGACAATATTTATGAATAATCCAGAAAGGAGTTCCTTATGAAAATTTTGGTTTTAGCTTTATTGATAATCCCGTTAGCAACAATTTTTATTCATTCGCAACAATCAATCACCCCTCATTTCGATGAATTGATAACCATGGCAAAGGAACTTGTCTCAGCCCTTGAAAACGGCCATTATGACCAATCTGTCAAACACTTCGATGAAACCATGACCAAACTCGCACCTCCAGAGAAAATGAAAGAAGTCTGGGAAATGGTTATCAAACAGGTCGGTCAATTTAAAGGACAGAAAAGCGTTTGGACAGAATCAATCCCAAAATATGACATCGTGTATGTGACCTGCGAGTTCGAAAAGGCAATATTGGACATCAAAGTGGTTTTCGATAAAAATAAAAAAATCGCCGGGCAGTTTTTTGCCCCCCCCAAATCCACGAAAGAATACACCCCTCCTGAATACAGTGACAAAGACACATTTTCGGAAACAGAGGTTGAAGTGGGTGTAGAAGGCTGGTTACTGCCAGGAACTTTGAGCCTTCCCAAGGGGAATGGCCCTTTCCCGGCTCTGGTTCTGGTTCATGGCTCGGGTCCGAATGACCGGGATGAGTCTCTGGGACCGAATAAGCCTTTTCGGGACTTGGCTTGGGGATTGGCCTCACAAAATATAGCTGTTCTCCGCTATGATAAGCGGTCTAAGGTCTACGGCCAGAAGATGATTGCGGACAAGAATAACAAACTGACGGTTTATGAGGAAACCATCCAAGATGTCCTTGCTGCCGCAGATCTGCTACGGAAAACAGATAGGATCGACGCCCAAAACATTTATATTCTCGGGCACAGTCTGGGGGGAATGCTCATTCCAAGAATTGCCAACGCGGATTCAAAAAACACGGGTTTTATCGTTATGGCGGGACCAACTCGGCCGATAGAAGATCTTTTTGTTGAACAGATAGAATACCTATCTCTTCTCGATGGGAGGTTGTCCGATGAGGAAAAAACCAACCTCGAGCAGATCAAGTCATCTGTTCAAAAAATTAAAAGCCTAACGCCAGAAAACTCTTCACAAATGACGGAGAGATTTATAGGAGCGGGAGCAGATTACTGGATTGATCTGAAGGGATATGATCCGGTTGAAAAAGCTAAAAATATGCATCGTCCAATTCTCATTCTCCAAGGAGGACGGGACTATCAAGTCACGATCGAAGATTTTAATGGTTGGAAAACTGCACTATCAAATAAAAAAAATGTCGTATTCAAATTGTATCCCGCACACAATCACTTGCTTATCTCTGGAAAAGGTAAGTGCACCCCTGCAGAATACCAAAAGGCTGGTCATGTGGACAAGGTGGTGATCGATGATATCATCACGTGGATAAAAAAGGTCAAAAAATGAGAAATGATCTCTGTCTGCACCTGCACCGAGATATTGGGAAGGCGAAGAGAAATTCCGTTATTTTAATCTACCAGTTCAATGACAAATGGCTGACTTTCCCAAACACCATGAAGATTGCATCTTTCTTTGGCAACCAGCTCGTGGCCATGATCAAGAGCCACAACAAACTTCACCCGAGGAGCAGTTAATCTCGGCTCTAAATTGGCTCTCGCTAAAAAGGTATCTCCTGAAAAAAGCTCTATCCACTCGATAAAGTGTGCGTTTTCGTTAGGATGGGCCATCAATTTTCCGACTTCAATCTTCACTTCGAAAGGCTCTCCTTTTTTAACTTTAGCCGGTGCCTCGATGATGGGGGTGTGTTTCTTCTCCAGATCTGTCATCTCCTCGATATTGTCAGACTTGGCTTTATTCAGACCACAAAAAAGATCTTCTTCACACGACATGGTTCACTCCTTTTAAATTAATTTTGTTCTAATAGTTGCTATATTTGTGCCAACTTCCCTTCCCATCGTAATCCATTGATATGATTAGTTTTAAGTAAATAGCGACAGGTTCTGATTATCGAAATATCATGATATTTCGGTATTTCGTTGGGAAAAAGAGATTATTATTCGGGCTCCGTTTCTGTTTGTCCTTTTTCGTCTTTTTTTTCTTTTTTCCAGTAGTCCATACAGTCTAATTTACAAAAGTGGAGGACATACTCCTCCCCTTCTGCATGCACAGCTGTAGCCTTAGGAATCATGGTTTTGCACACATGACAAGCAATTTTTTCTTCATTCTCACTCATTTCAAATCCTTTCCCATTTATTATAGCAAAGAATACCTAAATCCATTAGGATTTTAAAACTATCAGATTAGTCCATCTAATCAAGATTATTCACGAGTCAAGGCCGTTTTTTTAATATTTCAGGTCAAAGCAACAAAGGAATATTTGTTGTCCTTCTTATTAATCCTTCCAAAAAAAAGCTGGGCGTCATGAACAAAAGCTACGATCCAATGTTCAGCTATGGCACATTCGAAGTACTTTTTTTTATTTGCAAGAGTTTCCAATGGATAAAGGTCATAACTCATGATGTAGGATAGGCTCGCATGTGCGGACATCGGTACCATATCTCCTAAAAAAAACACCACCTCATTACCGGATGATATTTTTACGCATTGATGATGGGATGTATGTCCGGGCGCCAACAGAACCTCCACTCCTTGCGTGATCTGTGTGTTCCCCTCCACAAGCCAAAGACAACCATGCTCTTCCAGAGGGAGGAAGTTGTTTTGTATGTAGCTCGGTTTGTCCCTAAAACAGGGCTCCAGCGCATACTCCCATTCGCCCTTTTGGATGATATACCGGGCCTTCGGGAAAGCCGGCATCCACTCGCCTTCTTTATTCTGGAATGTATTTCCACCACAATGGTCAAAATGAAGGTGAGTGTTGATTACATAATCGATGTCCTCGGGATTAAAGCCAAGATTTTTGATATCTCCTAAAAGACCGGGTTCTCTTTCTACAGAGTAAAAACGGGAGAATTTTTGATCGAGCCCTGGACCAATACCTGTTTCGATAAGAACCAATGCTTGCTCCGTCTTGACGAGGAGAGAATTGAGCCCCATCTTTATCCGGTTTTGTTCATCAGGAGCGTAAATTTTTTCCCATAACACCTTGGGAACCACACCGAACATGGATCCCCCATCGAGATAGAAATATCCATCGCGCAATCCGTAAATAGTGAGTTTCCCCAGAGATATTTTATCGATAGTCATTCGGTGAGTTTTTCGAGATCATAAATCAATCGGTCGCGCGTGTATTCGGCAAACTCGATCTGTCCTGTATCCATTCGGATCGCATCTTCTGGACAAGCCTCGACACAAAATCCGCAAAAACAACACCGGCTGAGGTCAATGATAAACGAGGAGGGAGACTTTTGGATCTCAGGATCAGGGTCTTCAGTGGCTTCTACAAAGATGCACTCCGAAGGACATACGGTCACACAAAGCATGCAAGCCACACAACGCGGTTTGCCATCATCCCTTTTGAGGAGTCTGTGCAAACTTCTATGCCTGGATGCAATTTCTCTTTTCTCCTCAGGGTACTGGATTGTAACAGCCCCCTTCCTTTTTGTCTTTATCCTCAAAAGTTTCAGAGTGTGGAACCACATGTTCACCATAAAATGGCGCGTTGTGAGAAGACTTCCTTTTATGATCGCGATAAAATTACCTAATGCTTTAATCATCCTAACAAACTCAATAAAATTGCCGTTCCGGCTATGTTGATCAGGCTAAGAGGCACGAGCAGCTTCCAACCCAAATCCATGACTTGATCATACCGAAATCTTGGGTATGTCCACCGAATCAAAACCTGAAGCCAGCAGAAGAAGAATACCTTCAAGTTAAACGCAAGCACTTGGAAGGCCACCACAATCCCATGGGGTAATAGCCACTGGCCTCCCCAAGGAAAATGAAACCCATCGGCATACAACCAAGGAACTTGCCATCCGCCGAAGAAAAGTGTGGTTAAAAGACACGCAATTATCAACACTTCCATGAAGTCCGTGAACATGAAGAGTCCCCACTTGAGACCAGAGTACTCGGTGAAAAATCCGACGATCTCGTTCTCTCCTTCCGGAAGATCAAACGGCACCCTTTTTGTCTCGGCGAGCGCCGCAAAGAAAAAGATCAATAATCCTAATGGCTGGAGAAACACGCCCCACTTGGGAATCCAACCCCATAACAATTCACCCTGATAGTGAACGATCGCGGATAACTTCAAAGAGGGATAAACCATAATCAGGCCGATCAAAGAAAGGCCCAATGCTACTTCGTAAGAAATGAGCTGAGCTGCTCCCCTCATCCCTCCGAGCAATGTGTATCGGTTGTTCGAACTCCAACCGGCAAGAATGATGCCATAAATCCCTAAAGATAACATCGCCATCACAAAAAGCAGGCTCACATTGAAATCAACGATCTGCAATTTGATTTCGCGTCCCCCAATCCGGAGAACATCCCCGAAAGGAATAGCTGAGACGGTGATGGCCACGAAGAAAAAGGAAACAAAAGGGGCTAGATTATGCAAAAATTTTCTCGAGAATCGCGGCGTGAAATCTTCTTTAAAAAGCATTTTTATAGCATCGGCAAAGGGCTGGAAAAGCCCGATAACACGAAACTTCCAGATATTGGCCCTATTGGCTCCGATCCTATCTTGGATGACAGCACTTTCTTTTCTTTCAACCCAGGTCAAATACAGGGCTATCACAAGAAACCAGACCAGTGCGCAGATAATCTTAATCAGTATAATAATCCAATCGCTCAATGTACTTCTCGGAAAAATGGATTTTCTTTTTTCATCATCTCTCGAACGTCATCCATAGATGAAAATTGGTTATAAAAATCGAAATTTATCGCTAATTTTTTGGCTAACTCTATGAAAAATTGCCATGCAGGCCTGCATTCACCTGGGGCATCCAACGCAGGTGAGAAGTTCTGCACGCTGCCGACAATATTGGTCAACGAGCCTCCCTTTTCAGCGATCAATGACATCGGTAAAACAATATCGAACGAGGAGTTGATTTCATGATTATGGGTCGCAAATAAAATTTTTGTGTCTATCTTTTCTAAGGCTTCCTTAAGTGGACCAACATCCAACCCATCTTGAATAGGAGAAGCAAATACAAACAGTAAATCCACATCCTCAAAGAATTTTTTCCAATCAGCAGGCTGCAAATCAAACCCAAGTTCTTTTGCGCCTCGTTTATTTGGCGTTCTTTCAGAAGTCAAGAGGAAATCGTCTGAAGCTTCCTCTGCTGGATCGAGGAAACTGATTTTATCGATGTTGACGTCATTTCTGAATATTTTATCCAAAAGGAAGAACTCTTCGTTAGTAAGCCACGTTTGGAGAATAAGGCCGATATGAGCAGCTCGTTTCATGTGATACAAGCGCCCGATTTCCCCAGCAATATGTGATGTGATTTCGGGCCATGTTACAGATCCCTGAGAGTTACGCATCCTGATTTCATCAAGTCGTTCCTGGTCAAGATAGGCATAATCATAACGGCCTTTATCGCAAATCCAAAATCCGTTGATCATCTGATTTTCTCGAGTACGTATCCTATAAACCCTCTTGGGAAGCGAAAACCGAGAAAATCCTTGATGGGACTCCACATAAATATTGCATCCTCTGCTGCAAAGAGGGCAAATGGACTCGCGGCTTTGCAAAAACCAGGTTCGAGCCTTGAATCTGAAATCTTTATCTGTGATAGCACCAACAGGGCAGATTTCAGCCAGATTCCCGGAATAATTATTGTCTACCAAAATCCCATCATAAATGGATACCTCCGCACGAACACCCCGCTGGAAAACCCCCAATTCATGCGTTTTTGTTACTTCGCCTAGGAAACGAACGCATCGGCGGCATAACACACAGCGTTCTTGGTCATGAAGGAGATTTTTTCCGATTTCGATCCTTTTTTGTCGTTTTTCTTTATTCTCATCGAATTCGCTATCAAATAATCCATACTCATCATAATAATCTTGAAGCTTGCACTCTCCTGCCTTGTCGCAGATCGGGCAATCTATCGGATGCTCAGCTAGTAGACATTCCAAAACCCCTTTTCGCGCTTCGACGACGCTTTCGCTTGTGGTGGTTATCTTCATTCCATCCCGCACCTGGGTGGAACAGGCCAATTCCAGTTTGGGTAGCCCTTCGATCTCTACCAAACACATCCGGCATGAGCCCTCGGGGATAAATGCTTTGTGATAACAGAGATGGGGAATCTGAAGTCCTGCGCTTTCCGCTGCTTTCAGTATAGTTGTACCTTCTGCAACTTCAAGTTCTCTCTCATCGATATAAATCTTCGCCATCGAGTGTATTTCTCCTGCCTTCAGTTTCCTAAAGGAATATAAGATTCCAGTTCCTCGCGAAATTTCTGTATGATGGACATCACCGGCATAGCCGCTGCATCCCCCAAGGGACACAGAGTTTTGCCCAACATGTTATTTGCCAATTGGATTATCTTATCCAAATCTCCCCTTTTTCCGTTGCCATCGGATATCCGTTTGACGATCTTGTTTATCCAAGAATTTCCAATCCGGCAGGGAGTGCACTGTCCACATGACTCATGGGAATAGAATTTTGTGACACGCATCAGGACATCCAGCATGGAAGTTTCCTCATCAATCACAATAATCGCGGCCGATCCCAGCATAGACTTGGCTTCGACTAAAGAATCGAAATCCATGTTGATATCGATCTCTTCCTCAGTCAAAATCGGGGCTGACATACCTCCTGGAATGACAGCTTTCATTTTTTTACCATCCTTCATTCCGCCCGCGTGTTGGACGATTATTTCTTTCAGGTTCGTTCCCACAGGCAATTCATAAATTCCAGGCTTTTTCACCAATCCGCTGACGCCAAAAATCCTGGTCCCACCGTCCTTCGGCAGGCCCATCTGACAAAACCAAGTTGCTCCGTTGAGAACGATAGAAGGAATATTCGAAATAGTCTCCACATTATTTATCACAGTCGGGCATCCAAATAATCCTATGGATGCGGGAAAAGGAGGTTTCAAACGCGGATTTCCTCTCTTCCCTTCGAGAGATTCCAAAAGTGCGGTCTCCTCTCCGCATATATAGGCGCCTGCTCCTCTATGGACATATACGTCCAGCTTAAATCTGGTTCCCAATATATCTTTTCCGAGGAATCCTTTATCGTATGCTTCAGAAATGGCTTGCTCGAGGCGGAGGGCCACGGCTTCATACTCACCTCGGATATATATGAACGCCGTATGGATGCCCACGCAAAAGGACGTGATGATTATTCCTTCAATAAGAAGATGTGGGTTATGGGTCATGATGTACCTGTCTTTGAATGTCCCAGGCTCACCTTCATCAGCGTTCACACATAAGTATTTGGATTTTTCAATATCTTTGGGAACGAAACCCCACTTCACACCGGCTGGAAATCCAGCTCCCCCTCTTCCCCTCAAGTTGGCTGCCTTGACTTCCGCCAAGATCTCATCCGGCTTCTTTTCTGAAAGAACTTTTTTTACAGCTTCGTACCCCTTGTTTTTCATATACACGCCTATTTTGAAGAGATTCTCAAGGCCAAAATGTTCGGTTAAAATTTTATCTGCCACTTTTTCTACTCTAAGCTATCCAAAATGTTATCGATTTTTTCCCTATCCAGATTACCAAAATAATCGAAATTGACCATCATACAAGGAGCCTGTTCACAGGCACCCAAACATTCAACGGTCTTTAGTGTGAATTTTTTATCCGAAGTTGTCTCCCCTACTCCGATTCCCAATTTACTCTTCAGGTGCTCGATAAGAGAATCTGCTCCCAAAAGACTGCAACTCAAGTTGGAGCAGACTTGGATGTGATATTTTCCAACCTGTTCCTGGTTGAACATGGTATAGAATGTCACCACTTCTTTTACTTTGATCGGTTTTATATTCAATAAATCGGCCACCTCTTTTTCTTCCTGTTGGGATATGAAACCCTTTTCACGTTGAACCAGGTGCAAGACAGGGAGGAGTGCCGCATCTTTGGTTGCATAGTGAGAAGCAATCTCTTCGATTTTTTTCTTTGTTTGATCAGTCAATTCTGGATTCATCTATCTAATTCTCCACCTATCATGTTCATCGATCCAAATGTTGGAATGATATCTGCCACAAAATGCCCACGGACTAACTCTTCGAGCGCTGCTACGATGTGAAAGCAAGGTGCGCGCAAATGGAGACGATACGGTTTATCCGTTCCATTCGAAATGATATAAAATCCGAGTTCGCCGCTTCCGCCTTCAACGGAAAAATAAACCTCCCCCTTTGGTGGCCGAATCCCATGACCCCTCATAAAAAACTTAAAATGATTGATAAGACCTTCGATGTTTGTGTAGGTGTCCTCTTTGGGCGGAACGATATATTTTTTCCCAGCAAGAATTCCCGGATATTTTCCTTTTTCGGTTCCCTCCAGGTTGGGAGACAGTCTGATCCCCTGGCCAGGTTTTTTTGTTCTGGAAGCGCTTATCGCTTCAGCCGGATCCAAACCTCTTCCATCAGATGAGTACGGAGAAGAGGGCTTTGGGATTTTTGCCATACACTGCTCGACCATTCTCAAACTTTGCTCCATTTCCTGCATGCGGACCATGTAACGGTCGAAGTTATCGCCTCGCTCTCCTAATGGAATTTCAAAATCCAACTGATCATACACGAGATACGGGAAAGCTTTGCGCACATCGTAATTAACGCCTGTTGAACGAAGACAAGGCCCTGTCCATCCGTAATTTATCGCCAGTTCTGGAGTAACAACGGCCACATCCCTTGTTCGGTTGAGAAAGATCTTATTTTTGCTCATCAACCCATGACAATCCTTAAGCACCTTGCGTGTTTCATCGATGGCAATTTGTGTTGTTTCTTTCCAATCAGCCGGAAAGTCTGACCTGACTCCTCCGACCCGGATAAAAGATGTGGTCATGCGAGCCCCGGTCGTTTGCTCCATCAAATCCCATATGTACTCACGGGCTTTCATCATATAAAGGAATACTGTGAAAGCCCCACACTCCATGCACATAGCAGCCAAGGCTGTGAGATGATCACAAACCCGTGAAAACTCGTTCAGGATGACTCGGATGTACTGAGACCTTTCAGGGACTTCGATTCCCAGCATCTTTTCGAGGGCCATGACATACCCGGTGTTGTTGATCAGAGGAGAGACATAATTCATCCTGTCTGTATAGATCAGCATGTTGAAATAGGTCTTGCTCTCGCAGATCTTCTCGAACCCTCTATGCAAGTAGCCCATCTCCAGTTCACAGTTAACGACCTTCTCTCCGTCCAATTCCAACATGATCCTTGTTGTGCCATGCATCGCAGGATGTGAGGGGCCCATGTTGAGAAGCATAGTTCCTTCTCTGGCTTCCTGTTGTATCCTGTATTTCATTTATTTTCTCAACGGAATTTTTGGTTGATGTTTATGCAGAGGATAATCCTTCCGCAAGGGATGCCCTTCAAATCCATCATACATAAAGAGCCGTCTTAGATAGGGATGGCCCTCAAAATGAACACCAAACATATCGTAAGCTTCTCTTTCTAACCAATTGGCGTTTTTGAAAATGGGGGTCAAAGAATCGATCTTACAATCATCTTCTGACAATCGAGTCTTGAACCTCAATCGTAGTTTATTAGAAAGAGAAAAAAGGTGATAGACCATTTCAAAACGCTCTTCCTCTCCCATGTAATCCACACAGGTGAGATCGAGGAGCATGGTAAAAGCATAGGGTTCCTCTCTAAGGAAATTAACAATATCAAGAAGGGCCTCTTTTTTGATGCAAATGATGTCATCTCCGAATTGGGCAGTTATTTCCAGAATATTGTCGGAAAATTTCTGCTTGAGATCTTCTAAGACTTTCTCTTTTGAAATCGCCATTCATGCCCTTCTTTTTGTATTTTTTCTTGAAGTTTTATCAAAGCATTTATGATCGTTTCTGGCCGCGGAGGACATCCAGGAATATAAACATCCACCGGTATGATCCGGTCTATCCCTTGGACAACAGCGTAATTGTCGTAAATGCCTCCACTCACGGCACAGGCTCCAAAGGCAACAACCCATTTGGGTTCGGTCATCTGGTCATATACAGTTTTAAGAACTGGGGCTTCTTTGTGCGTGATTGTGCCGACCACCAAAAGCATATCAGCCTGTCGAGGCGTGAATCTCGTCCATCCCATGCCAAAACGATCCAGGTCATAATGCGCACAAGCCACCGACATGTATTCCATCCCGCAACAGGCAGTGATAAAAGGATACTGAAACAACGAAAACTTCCGCCCCCAACCCAGCATTGAATTGAACGTGGTTGTGATGAATCCGCCTTTTCCGTCTTTTTTGTGTTTCATCGTTCCCACTCAAAGGCTCCCTTTTTCCATGCATAGATAAAACCAACCAGAAGAATAAAGATGTACGCAAACATGACTATCAATGCGGTCAATCCCATTCCCTCACGTTTGAATTGTTTGAATATTAATGCCCAAGGGAAAAAAAAGATTACTTCTATATCGAACAACAAAAACAAAAACGCAACCAGATAATATTTGACTGGAAATGGATTGATTTCCTCTTGAAGGAAGGGGCTTCCACACTCAAACTGGGTTTCTTTTGTAGGATTGGTTCTCCTTGGTCCTAAGATCTTATTCACAATAACAAGAATGCCTCCAAGGAGTCCGAATACGACAAATACTAAAAATAACTCTATCATCTGTTTTTATAAAGGCATAGATTTTATAAAAAACAATCGAAAGATGCAAACATTTTTGACAAATTTTTTTTTATCTTTCATAATGAATTTTCCGAACATCTCACCTCAAGGAAAAAATGACTGATTCCAATTGATTTAGGTAGACAACAAGATTACACGAAACCAATGATAAACAAACAAATTCCAAAAAAATTTTCCTCTTGTTTTCTCCTGCTTGTTTTGCTCATGGGTTCCATATGTTGCGATTCATCAAGAAAAAAAGAACCTCGACTTATCAGAGTAATCGATTATATATCTGAAGAAAACATTGTCCAATCACCTCTAAAAAAAATCATCGAAAAATTCAATTTCGTCGAAGAAGACATCACAGCAAAATGGGCCTATCTGCCTGATCTATCAAGCCAAGACCAGGAAATTTGGGGCACATCCAGCGGCTGTCCCATTCTCGGGAATCATGAATCGGAATTTCCAGAAGGAATGAAACTTTTGAATAACGGTCAAGAAGTGAAATATTTGAGCGGCAATAAAAAACAAAAAACTGGCTGGCGATGGATCGGGACAAGCGAGTCTTTGGATTTGAGAAAATATGACGGATACGACAAAACAAGGAGAGGCATAATCCTGAATAACGAGAACTCTTTTAAATTCGAAAAACTCTTTCCGGAAGGGGAGCTTATCCTTGATCTCCATCTCGTCAATCCTGATTGGGAAAACATCCGTCCAAGCCTTACGGTAACTTTTAATGACTCTGATGCTGAAGAGTTGGTCATTACGAGAAAACAATATTTTCGAATCCGGAAAAAACTTGATATGGGAAGGTACTCAATCGAGATAAAATTTTCCGAAAAAAACGAACAAGACTTTTCAAAATCATCCATAGCACTCGGTCTTGTAAAAATGACCGGTTCGTCTGATATCCTGCTTTTAACCCAACCCCGACAACAGGAGCGATTGGACCCTCAGGGGGAATTCACTTTCCAATACTATACTTACGTCGCGCTACCCAAGAAAAAAATTAGAGTAGTAAAGCCAGAGATACGATACTTGTATAACATAAGGAATAAATTTCCTTTGTACGATTCCGGGACAGAATCTAATCCGTTTTCCCTAAAAAAGAAAATCACGTTTAACGAATATGCTTACAATTGTTTGATTGCCCCCCCGGAAAGTGAATTCAAAATGGATTTGAGCATTCCTCATGATGCGAAGTACGTTCTCGAATTCGGGTACGGGATCCTGAACGAATTCAAGAACAGAGTTTCGGATCGACCCATCCATTTCCGATTGCTCGTGGAACAGTCGAACGAAGAGAAGACGCTTTTCAGTAAAACAATCGATTGGGAAACGACAAAAGATATCATCCAGGAAAAAATCGATCTCGGTCCGTATGCAGGGAGCATGGTTCGATTGTCTTTCCAAACCAAAAATACCAATCAAGGCGACGAAAAGGAAAATTCCCCTCCGATCATGCCTGTATGGGCAAATCCCGTGATCTATCAAGTTCAGGAGACCGATCATACCAACATTATCCTGATTTCGCTGGATACCGTCAGGCCTGACCATCTGGGCTGTTACGGATACCAGAGAAATACGAGTCCAGCCATCGATCGCCTTGCATCCGATAGCGTTCTTTTCGAAAACGCCTACAGCACGACATCGTGGACATTGCCCGGACATGTCTCTCTTCTAACATCGTTGGATTGTCGCAATCATCAAGTGTACTTTCCTCTACAAAAAATGAACCCGGATACGCCTACGCTCGCCGACATCCTGCGAGCCCAACAATTCTACTGCGCTGCCTTTACAGGTGGAGGATACTTAAGTGAAACATACGGATTTTCCAAGGGATTCGATTCTTATCAAGAGATAAGACTTCACGGCGATCAAGCGATCCGTCTCGATGAAGCAGAACGATTAGCGCAGCTGGCAACTCGATGGCTAGAGGATAACGAAGAAAAGAAATTTTTCTTGTTTCTCCACACGTACCAACCTCATGATCCTTATGCAAACCATTCTTCTATCGGAAAAGAATTTTTGGAAAAGAAAGCCGAATGGGAACAAGTAAAATTGGGGAGCCTTTTAGATGAAAGAGGAGGACGATTTTATGCCCAATTTTCTGAGGAAGAGAAACAAAACATTATCGCTCTCTATGATGGAGATATAAAGCACACGGATACATTTTTTGTTCTACCCATTATAGATAAATTGAAAGAGTTGGGCTTGTACAAAAAATCGCTAATCATCCTCACCAGTGATCACGGAGAAGAATTTTTTGACCACGAAGCATGGCTCCATGATCATTCCGTTTATGAGGAAGGAATAAGAATCCCATTGACCGTTAAATTTCCTGATGCTGAGTATAAAGGAAGTCAGATTGAAAATATCGTTCGAATCACTGACATCGTCCCAACAATCCTGGATCAGCTGAGGATAAAAACAAACGAAAAGCAATTCGATGGCATTTCCCTTTTTCCCCTTATCAAAGGCAAGGAAAAAATGTCACGTACATTTGTGAGCGACATCGCCTTGCGGGAGTTTACGATGGCTCCCTCGGTAATTTCGATCAACAAAGACAACTTTAAATTCATCCTCAATAAAAAAATATCTTCTCCTTATATCGAACGTTTGGTCCGCAACTTTGATGGTTCTCAGATCGAACTGTATGATTTAGGAAAGGACCCCAAGGAAACGAAAAATTTGGCGGCTAACATCGCTTACAGAGATTTGTGCTTCCAACTCCTCGACAATATCAACCGATTGTATGAGCAGACGAAAAAAATGGAAAAGGGAAGAGACGAAGTCATGTTAGACCAGAGCTTACGCGAAAGGCTCAAAGCTCTTGGTTATATAAAATAACTTAAATCATTCATAAGAATGCTGAAAACACCGCTTACTCAGTAGATTTTACTTTTAAGTGTTCACGTACATCTTAATGTTAGGGCAGAACGGGTGGCTCAACCGCAAGAATCCTCAAGTGTTCAATATGTGGAGGGCTTCTCCTTTGGCACTCAATGCGGCTTCCATCACTGTTTCAGATAGGGTTGGATGAATGTGATAGACAGAAGAT
The DNA here is from genome assembly GCA_020348385.1 of Candidatus Aminicenantota bacterium. Taxonomy (GTDB): domain Bacteria; phylum Acidobacteriota; class Aminicenantia; order Aminicenantales; family Aminicenantaceae. Next base: position 1,471,512 of record CP070750.1, read on the forward strand.
ACATCTTGGAGTTTCATCCCTTTCTCCATACAAAGAGTCAGCTCTGCCAATAGTTCACTGGCACTCGGGCCGAGAATGTGGGCTCCGATAATGGTGTCCTGATCATCGGCAATGACCTTGGCCATACCTTCTGGTTTTCCCATTGTAAGAGCTCTGCCATTCGCTTGAAAAGAAAACACTCCTGTGTGAATGCTGAGCCCCCTTTCCCTTGCCTGTTGTTCCGTCAATCCCACTGAAGAAAATTCCGGTTCTGTATATACTGCCATCGGAAGGGCATGATAACGGGCTGTTTTCTTCAACCCAGAGGCATTTTCAGCTGCCCATACACCTTCATGCGAAGCTTTGTGAGCAAGAAGTTTTCCTCCGTTCAAATCACCTATGGCATAGACTCCCGGCATTTTTGTTTCGAGATACGCATTCACTTTAACAAATCCTTTTTCATCGACGAAAGACGTCCCGAACTGAAGAAAATCCTCAGAATTGGGGACGCGTCCTACCGCTAATAAAACCTTTTGGGCATCATATGTTCGGTTCTTATTCTCCTTTAAACAAAAAGACTCCAGGGTCATTTTTTCTTTACCCGCAGAAACCTTTTGAATTTCCATTTCTGTGTGAATGTTCAATCCTTGTGATTTGAGTATCCTTTCCAAGCGTTTTGTCATTTCTTGGTCGCTTCCAGGCAGAATATCAGGCATGATCTCGATAATGGTGACTTGACTACCGAGTCTATGATAAATGACTCCCATTTCCAGACCAATGGCACCGGCGCCAACGATGACTAAATGATCGGGGATCTCTGCCAATTCCAAGCCTTCTTTGCTGGTTATGATTTTATTGCTGTCAGGCTGGAGAAACGGCAGAGTTGCAGGTTTAGATCCCGTTGCAAGAATTATCCTTTCCGCTTCATAAAGACCTTTATTATCTTCTCCTTGAACCTCGATTTGCTTTTCATTCCGTAATTTTGCATCACCAAGGACAAGTTGAATCCCATTTTTTTTCAACAGGAATTCTATTCCTCTAACAAATCTTTCCACAATTTTTTTCCTCTGCTCTTGAACTTTCTCCCAATTGCATGTCAAGGCTTCCAGAGGACCATCAAGATATTTGTTATTTTTGGTTTCTTCGAAAATTTTGGTCTGATGAAGAAGAAACTTCGCAGGAATACATCCCCGATTCATGCATGTACCGCCAACCCTATCCTTCTCGAACAACACAACTTTTTGCTTCAATTGCGCCCCTCTCAAGGCAGCAACATACCCACCTGGGCCTCCTCCGATTATGGCTAGATCGTATTTATTGTTCATTTTTCTTACCCTTCACAAAACTCCCTCGTATTATACCTTTTTGTACCGCTCGTTTAAACTCCATTCCTTCGCTTCCTATTGAATCGCCTAAAAAGCATGAGTTGATGAACCCAGCCTTTCCGAATAGCTTTCGAATGACCTTATTTTTCGCAGAATACATCTCTTTTCTTGCTCAACTTGTGACACATGATAATGGGAGCAAACAAACAAAACTTGATAATTCGAGCTAAGCTCTAAGATTATCAGGCCTGGAAAGCATCCGGAGGCGAGCGGGCGGGGTTCCTCCATTTTCTTCGCTGAAACAAGGCGGAAAATACACAGCCAGACGAATCAGCAAGCTTGACTGAATTGGCTCAGAGCTTGACAACCGCTGATCATTGTGCTACCAAATCTTACCTCTGGATGATTGTCATCACACTCGGCTAGGTATGCATTTAAAATATCTAATTGCTATCACCTTAACCGCTTTGCTCCCATTCTCGTTTGTGGATGCTCAATCGCCGACCTTCACTGATCAAGATTGTTTGGCATGTCACGGCAAACCTGAAATTTCCCAGATCATGCATGATGGGAATTTGCGGACATTGTATGTTGACCCTGAAAAGTGGTCCCAAGATATTCACTTCTTGGGCCGGTTGACCTGTGTAGACTGCCACACGAATGCCAACCCTCTGCTTCATTTTAGAGAGGGATTCATCGATGTGGATTGCGCCCGTTGCCATCCGATTGAAGCCGAGGAATATCAAAAAAACATACATCAGACCTTCAGGACGATCACTCCTGGAAAAGAACTACCCCTTTGTTATCATTGCCACACTAAACACGACATTTTGCGGCATGATGATCCCGATTCTTCTGTCCATGAATCCCATATCGGGGAAACCTGCGGGGCATGCCATCCCGAAGTCATGGTTAAAGGAATCTTGGATGGGACATCTCTGGGAAAAATCTCGGGACACCGGAAAGGAGACATATCCGAAAAATTCGACATGAATGTCTGTACAAGCTGCCACTACCAAGACTCGGCCCACGGCACCAAACGTGTCTATAAAGATTTTTGTACCCGCTGTCATGATGTCCGTTCAAAAGGCAACCTCGTTATGGGACCGACCCATCTGGATGCATCCAGGTGGGCAAGCCTCAATTTTGTCGGGAATGGTCTCCTCTTCCTTCTGTTTTTGATATCTGGCACACTGCTATTGTTCAGATCCCGGAAGAGAATTGTGTCAAGAATCTCATCTTGGCAGGAAAACATGAAAATACCCGTTGTGCCGGAAGAGTCGACACCTCAAGCAACCGAAACCGCAGAAAAACAGGAAAATCATGAAAGCGAATAAAAAACGTTATGCCATGTTGATTGATCTACGTAAGTGTATCGGATGCAACACCTGCGCTGTGGTCTGCAAAAGTGAAAACAATGTTCCTCTTAGCGTATGGAGGAGCTGGGTAAAAAGGGTTGAAAAAGGGACCTTTCCCCACGTCAAAGAATATTTCCTTCCCATTGTTTGCAACAATTGCGCCAAACCCATTTGTGTGACTGTGTGTCCTGTCAAAGCTTCGATACAGCGCCCTGATGGGATCGTTTATGTCGATCCTCATCGGTGCATCGGATGCCGCTACTGCATGGCCTCCTGTCCGTACGGCGTGCGGCACATCAATCCGCTGACAAAGATTGTCGAAAAATGCTTTTGGTGTTTTCACCGTGTGGATGCGGGGCTCGATCCAGCGTGTGTTCTTTCCTGCCCAACAGGGGCCATCTTTTTCGGTGATAGCAGCGATCCAGAAAGCCAAATAGCCAAAGCCCTTGCAGAGAATGCTGTTCAGGTCATCAAAGCAGAACTGGGAACGGATCCCCAAACTTATTACATAGGACTAGACCAGGAAGTCGTGGACACAAAGGAATCCGAGGGAGAGTGATGGATAGTCAACTCCTTTACAACATCACGCAACAAGAAGCTTTCGGCGTCTTTATCGCTGTGTATTTTTACCTGACAGGTTTGAGCGCAGGATCTTTTATCCTTTCCACTCTTGCCTACGGTTTTGGGATGGAAAGGTACAAATCTCTGGGCAGAGTTGGGGTTATCTTAGCAACGGTCTTACTGATCATTGCTCCCCTTTTCCTTCTGCTTCATATAGGCGTGCCTCATCGAGCCTGGCACTTATTCGTGTACTTGAACTTCGAGTCTCCGATAACATGGGGTTCTTTTCTGCTGATTCTCTATCCGATCAACTGCATCATTTACGGCTATTTCATGTTCAAGGAGAAAAAAAAGCAAACACGTCTTTTTGGGCTTATAGGCATTCCTTTGGCCATTTCGGTTCATGGGTACACGGGCTTCATTTTAGCTTTTGGCAAAGCGAGGGCTTTGTGGAATACAGCTTTGATGCCCATATTGTTTCTCGTCTCTGCCATTGTTTCGGGAATAGCCCTGATGATTCTGGTTTGCATAATTAAAGACCGCTTCTTCTCCAAGCTAAAAAAAATAGACTATCCCCTACTTGAAAATCTCGGGAAAATGTTAGCTTGGGTCATCGTGTTCGATCTTTTTCTTGTAGGATGCGACATTCTCGTCCTATTGATCTCGCATTCCGAGGCACAGGAGGTGGCCCATTTGCTAATATCCGGTAAGTTTTTTCCTTTGTTCTTGATCGTTGAAAATCTCTTAGGAAAAATAGTTCCTTTTACACTGCTTTCCGTTCCACGGCTCAGAAACTTGGCAACCATGATCATCGCCTCTTTACTGGTAGTCATAGGGATATTTTTCATGAGATATGTCGTCGTTGTGGGCGGAGAATTTATTCCGTTGATGTAAGGAAAAAAATGAGAAAAAACGGAATTTCCAGAAGAAGATTCATGAAGGACGGCTTTTCTCTGATGTCTGGCACATCCCTATCCCTCAGAGCTTTATCTCGGCCAGATCAGGACAAAAAAAAGATCGGGGTCTCCGTATCCAGAACCTCTTTAAAATCTCTAACGGCTATCCCCACAACCTGCCAGCAGTGTTCTGCCGGATGTGGTGTTATCGCCTACTTGAACGGGGACCGCCTTGTCCAGATACTCGGGAATCCCGAACACCCCATCAACAAGGGAGGCATCTGCGCTAAAGGCGTTGCCGGAATCAATTTGGTCAACGATCCGGAAAGACTTTTGTATCCTGTCAAAAGACTCGGTCAGAGAGGAGAAAATCGTTGGAGCAGAATCACCTGGGATGAAGCTTATCACACCTTGAGCACCCGCGTTAGTCGACTGATAGATGAAGAGCAGACCGAAAGATTCATCGTGGACTTGGGTTATCCGGATTTCATTCTGGAAGAATTCATCCTGGCTCTCGGCCAGGCTACTGTGATCCATCGACCTTATCTTAAAAACGTGAACCGTTCGTCAGCATTCGCATATTTGACTGGCCATTCCAGTTTTATCCCAGACGTCACCCGAAGTCGTACCATCCTGAACTTTGGGGCCAATCCGTTCGCAAATCACGATTACTTTGTCGGGATAGCCCGCCGGCTTGCCCTTGCCAGGATCGAAAAGGGAGCAAAACTGATCACTTTTGACGTGCGCATGTCCGAAACCGCCGCCAAAAGTGACGAGTGGTATCCCGTGAAACCTGGTACTGACGGAAGCATTGCACTGGCGATGGCCAATGTGATCGTGAACAAGGGGTTGGTTGACAAGCCATTCCTCGAAAACCGAGCGGACATGTCCTATGAAGTCTTACAGGAACATCTGTCTCGCTACACTCCCGAATGGACCCAGCGGGAAAGCGGTGTAGCTGCAAAAGATATCGAACGAATGGCAATTCAGTTTGCATCCCAAAAGCCATCTGTGGCCATCCTGGGAGGAGGCGCGTACGACCACGAAAACGGCTATCAAACGACAAGATGCATTTCCCTGCTGAACTGGCTGGTCGGAAATGTGGGAAAGGAGGGAGGAATATTTTTCTCTGGTTTACCCTTAAGCCAATTATCCTATACAACAAAAACGCGAACAATCTCCCGCTTGAAAAACAACAACACGTCTATCGACACCTACTTCTGCTATCTTTCCAATCCTGCGTATGAGGATCCGGAATGTGATAAAAGCGCCGTCCTTCTGAAGGATGAAAAAACCACGCGTTTTTTGGTTGTGATGGATACGCATATGACCGAAACAGCCATGCTGGCGGATTTGGTCTTGCCCGCAGCAACTTACCTAGAAAGCTGGGGCGTGGAGCCTGGCCCACCACTGGACGGAATCTCCATGCTCAACCTGCGTCAGCCCGCGGTCTCCCTGCTCAGCCCGGCTGAAGCCTTGAGGTCTCCTTCCTTCGATGTGGGGAAATTGACCGACCCTACTTTCCAACCTCTTGGAGAAGCCAAAGAAGTCGGGAATGTCTTCTTGAAACTGGCCAAAGATTTGGACGGGAACGTAGTGAAAACTCTGCCATATAAAGACACACAAGACTACGCTTCCCAAATGGTCTCATTAGCCACACAGAGCAAAGGGGCCTTTCAGGATTTAAAACAAAAGGGATTTTGGACAAACCCAAAATCCAACGCGATCATAGAGGAATCCCTTGCGATAGAACGGCAGCTTCGGTTGCCCGACTACATGCCCGTAAACTATCAAGAAAAAACAAAACCCAACCAATTTATCCTGACTACATTTAAAACAAATTTAGGGACAAAAGGGATGGAGAACAGCAAATGGGCCAGAGAAATATTTCATGAAAACCGGCTGTGGCTGAACAAACAAAAAGCCGCACAACTGGGAATTCAAAACGGAGATAAGGTCCGTGTATCCTCGTCTGTTGGGAGTGTGATTCTGCACGTTTTAACCACGAATCGCATACATCCGGAATCGGTAGCCCTAGCTGAAGGATTGGGACACACAGCATTCGGGAGCATGGCCCAAGCTCGGAAATCAAAAAGCAAAGATAGAGATACAGAACTTATTTGGTGGGGTAAAAAAGGAAAAGGGGTGAATCCTTTTTCCATCATAGCGGACCGTGTGGACCCTATGGGAAGAGGACTAGCATCCAAAGATACAGTGGTCCACATCGAAAAGTTAGGGGAATAAACTTGAGGATTGGTAATATGAGAAAGAAAATAGGAATGATTTCCATCGTGCTGATTGTCATTGTTTTGATGACGGGACCTGTTTATTCTGATGTTTTTCCTAATCAAGGCCGCATCAAAAGGCTCACTCACTCTGGAAATAATACCGTTCACTATCCCTGTTTGAGTGAGGATGGAAAATGGATGCTGTATGTGTTGGAGATCAGCAACGGTGAGGAAATCACCAAGTCCATCAGGCTGATGAACATCGATACGGGAAAAGAAACTGAACTTTTTCGAGATAAAAGCAAGATGGCCCAAGAACCCTACGAAAACATATCACTCCTTATCGGTACAAAACCTCCGGTATTATCGGGCGATGGCCGTGTGGCCTTCTTTGTCCTGAGCTTGGATAAGCCCGAAAACATCCTGGATCACTATCTGGCTATGATCAACACGGACGGCACTGGATTCAGAGTTTTTTCTTTCCCGATAGAAGATCTTCAAGGAAAAGACTGGAAAACTCTTGATTTTAAAGGAAATGAATGGGAAAGGATTTCCCAATTTGCTGTGAGTTTCGATGGAGGCCATGTGGCTTGTGTGATGAAGGGACATTTAGGGCCTGTTCGCTATGGAAATGCGAGCGCCATTATCATGATCAACACCCGAAATGAAGAGAAAAAAACGATCTTTGCGCCAGAATTCACTGGGAAGCAATGGGAATGGACGAGTCATCCCTCCCGGCCACTTCTTGGAGGGGGCTGGGCCTTTGGCATAAATGGTTCAGGAGACAGGATCCTGTTTGGCGCCCAATCTTCGGATGATAATCTCGATTACGACCTGTATCTGGCAGATCGGGAAGGAACCCAAGTCAAACAGCTAACCAATTTTCATGACCGCTGGGTCAGCCTTGCTGAATTAAGCCAAGATGGCAAAAAAGTCGTGTTTTACTACACAGGGAAGAAAAAGCAAGGAATCGGGACATACATCGTCAATTTGGATGGGGGTGAGATCGCCTATCTCCATTCTTCTATCTCTCCGAAGGTTGAATTTTTCGATTTGACCGGGAACGGTAAGTATATCCTTTATAAACATATTTACGATGGTATCATTCTCAATCTCGAAACGGGCGAAGAAGGAATCGCCTTTGACAAAAACACACAGGGTTACGTCTCTGGTTTGGTTCCGATGGATTTTCCGAGGTTTCCTGCCTTCTGGGGGCCTCATATCATGAGTGATGATGGAACCAAGATCCTGCTCGCAGGAATACCTGAAGGAAAGAAAAGCCCGGAGTTTTTTCTTTTGAGTTTCGAAACGAATTAAAAAAAACACATGGCAAGATTCAAATACAAAAAACGATTCTGGATGATGCTTTCTGTTTTGTTTTTGGTCGCCCTGATAGTCGGAGGTGGGGGCATCGGGTATTTTGTGCATTATTCCGCAACTAACCAACGGGTATGTGCCCAATGCCATCCTGAACTTGTCCAGTTGTGGGAAAATTCAAAAGGCCATCCATCCCATTCGACATCATGTTTCCAGTGCCACTCTAAACATTTCGTTCCTCCCGAGTATTTAGCCGACGATTCCCTCACTTCACAGAGGTGTTTGGACTGTCACGAAGATGTGCTGGAACTGGGGTATAACATCAAAAAGAAAATTATACAATACAATCACAGGATACACCGACAGGAAGGATTGGAATGTGTCGAATGTCACCGTTATGCGGGACATGAATATCTATCAGGAGGGACAAACAGACCTACGATTTCAGAATGTATCCCGTGTCACCTGAAAGAGTTCGACGGCCCGCCAAAAAACCAAGAATGTCTTAACTGTCATCAGGTGATGCTGGCTCCGGGGAGGATGTGGAAGAATGATTAAAGCCTTTGACATCCTGTTCGTCCTCCTTTCTCTCGCTGTTTTCGCCTACGGAGCTAAAAAACGGTTTCGCTTGTGGAAAATCGGCCAACAGGACTCCAGGTCGGACAACTTCGGAAAAAGACTCAAATCTTTTCTTTCGGAAGGGATTTTCCATGGCAGGATCTTGAAAGATTTTTATCCCGGTCTTATCCATTTGTTTATATTTATCGGTTTTATCGTTCCCTTTGTGATCATTGCGATCGTCCAGTTCATGTTCACCCTCCCCACTCCCCTAGCCAAGTTTCTCTCTCTCTTTTTGGACCTTGTGGCTCTTTTCGGAATAGGCTCGGTGATCCTTGCCTTTTACCGCAGATATATAACCCGGCCATCCCGATTGGATAACCAGCTCGACGATTTCATTTGCCTGGCTTCGCTTTTGCTTATTTTCAGCACGGGCTTAATCATGGAGAGTTTTCGTCTTTCGGTCATCGGAAAAGACATCCAAACATGGGCCCCGATAGGAAAAGGACTGGCCTCGCTGATCCATACATTCGGTATGAGTGTTGCAACCAAAGGTTTTCTGACGATGTTTTTTTTTCGCATCCACTTTTTTCTTGTCCTCAGCTTCATCGCTTATATCCCGTATTCCAAACTTTTTCACATTGTCAGCTCTCCGTTGAACATGATCTTCAGATCGTTGAAATCTAAAGGGGCACTTTCCCATATGGATTTGGAAGATGAGGAAGCGGAAAGTTTTGGGGTTATGAAGATAAATGAATTCACTTGGAAACAGCTCCTCGATTTGGATGCCTGTACAAGATGCGGGAGATGCCAGGACCATTGTCCTGCTCATCTCACAGAAAAACCGCTCTCCCCCAAAGATATCATCCTGGATTTAAAAAACCACCTGCACAAACAACGGAAAAAAGCTGATGAATCCCCAGCTCTGGTCGGTAATGTTATCCAGGAAGACACGCTTTGGGCTTGCACAACCTGTCGTAACTGCATGGAACACTGCCCTGTGTACGTGGAACATGTGGATAAAATCATCGACTTGAGACGATACCAGATCCTGATGGAGAGCAAATTTCCCGAAGAGTTGATGGAAGCATTCCGAGGCTTGGAGAAAAATTCAAATCCTTGGGGCTTAGGTTTCGACGCCCGTATGGATTGGATTGAAGAGCTGGATGTACCGGTACTATCCGAGATGGAGGGAATAGAGATCGACTATCTATTTTTTGTGGGGTGCATCCGTTCCTATGATGACCGCAATAAAAAAGTAGCTAAGGCCATGGCTCGGATTCTCAACCATCTCGGCATAAATTTCGCCATCCTCGGGATGGAGGAGGGATGTTGCGGAGATCCGGCAAGGCGCGTCGGCAACGAATACCTTTACCAGATTCTGGCCCAGACTAACATCGAGACATTTAACAGGTATAAAATCGACAAAATATTGACAACCTGCCCCCACTGTTACAACACCATCAAAAATGAATATCCCCAAATGGGATATTCTTGCGAGGTGAAACATCATGCAGAATTTTTTTCCGAACTCATAGGATCGGGCCGATTGAAAATTGATCGGGCCATCCCCAAAAAATTGACCTATCACGATCCTTGTTATTTGGGAAGATATAACGGAATGTACAAAGCGCCTCGAGAAGTGCTCCAGGCCATACCATCCTTGGATATCCGAGAAATGGAGCGCTCTGGAAAGAAATCCTTTTGTTGCGGCGCGGGAGGGGGATGGATGTGGATGGACGAGAAAATCGGTAAAAGGATCAACATCCAGAGGTTGGAAGATGCTCTCTCCATAGATCCCGATGGGATTGCCACAGCATGTCC
>CP070750.1:1481657-1514349 GCA_020348385.1 Candidatus Aminicenantota bacterium
GCCATGTCAAATCTAGTCGTTGATAGGTGAGATATAGAACAGAAATCCTGACGATAATGAAAATGATTCCTCCAGTAAGGGCAAACAAATAAATGCTGGGAAACTCTGTATTTTGAGTGGACATTTTTTGCGAGGTGACATCCGGAAAGAAGATATCTGTTATGGTTTTTTCTGTCATGCAATTGGAACGTAGGAAATTGGAGCAATTTTTAGGAGCGAGAATCAAACTACTCGGAGTTAGGAAGGAAGAAAAATGTAGCATTGTGAGGAAAAGAAACCTATAATTTTTTTTTAAACCTCTCAAGGATTATAAAAAATGAAGCACCAAAGTAAATTAAAATTATTGATTCAACTCCTAATATTCTTTTTCATCATCTCATCAGCTGAAGCAATTGATCTCGATGTCAAGGTTGACAGCTTGTTTTCAAAGTGGAATAAAGCTGATTCGCCGGGATGTGCATTGGCCGTTGTTAAAGATGGCAAAATTGTCTACAAAAAGGGATATGGGATGGCGAATTTGGAGCTTGGTGTTCCGATTTCTCCGGAATCGGTCTTTTACATCGGATCTGTATCCAAGCAGTTTGTGGCGATGTGCATTGCTCTTCTGGTGGAGAGGGGGATGATTTCCCTGGATGATGATATCCGAAGATTCATTCCGGAAATTCCTGACTACGGGACGCCCATCACCATACGCCATCTCGTCCATCATTCGGGTGGGATCCGTGATTATCTTGAGCTTGAGTCTATTGCAGGTATTCCTTTTGGTTTTTATCATGAGGAAGATGTTATAAATCTCATTTCCCGGCAAAAAGAATTAAATTTTGTGCCCGGGGAAGAATACACGTATAGCAATTCAGGTTATTTTCTGCTGGGCGTTATTGTCGGAAGAGCCAGCGGGCAGAGTCTCAGGGAATTTGCAGATAAAAATATCTTCAAGCCTCTCAGGATGAAAAATTCCCGTTTTCATGATGACTACGAGGAACTTTTAAAGAATAGAGCCACCGGCTATTATGATGGTGGGCAAGGGAGATACAAGAATTTTATTTCGACCTTTGATTGTGTGGGTTCCGGCGGATTATTCACCTCTGTGGAAGATCTGTATCTCTGGGATCAAAACTTCACACATCACAAGGTCGGAGGTAAAAATGTAATGGAGCTTATGCATACACAGGGGACTCTGAACAACGGAAATAAGCTTGAATATGCGTTTGGGCTGGAAATAAGAACATACAGAGGATTGAAAATTGTCGAACACGGGGGAAGCCTTGGTGGATACAGAACTGAACTCCTCAGATTCCCCGATCAACGATTCTCTGTGATCATCCTTTCCAACCTTGCCAGCGTTGTGCCCAGTCGACTTGCGCGGCAAGTTGCTGATTTGTACTTGGTAAAAGATTTTAAACAGGATAAGCCAAAACCGAAAAAGAGGACTGTTGAAAAACGTGCAACTATAGACATCTCTGAAAATACACTTAGGAAATACACAGGAAATTTTCGCAGCCAGGAGTTGCAAGTAATTTTTCAGATCCTTTTCGAGGATGGAAATCTGTATCTACGCCGCCAAGGAGGTCAAAACCTTCTCATGCAGGCTTATGAGAAAGATAAATTCAAGGTTCGAGGTTGGACGATTCAGTTCATCTTTGATGCAGAGAAGCAAATCTCGGGATTTCGCTTAAGTTCTGGTCGGGTCCGTAACCTCAAATTTTATTTGGCGCGGTAGCGGATTTGGCCTGCAACAATGGTGTAGACTGTTTTCGTTGCAAGAATTTCTTTCGGGTCGATTTCCAGAATGTTTTTGTCCAGGATAGTGAAGTCCGCATATTTGCCCACTTCTATCGAGCCTAAAACATCTTCCTGGAAGGCCGAATAGGCAGCCCATATGGTAAACCCTTTGATGGCTTCTTCGATCGTCATCCGCTGTTCGGGATGCCATCCGTCTTCGGGCCAACCTTCGGGATCCTGCCGGGTCACAGCCGCATAAATCCCCAGCAGGGGATTGTTCGATTCGACAGGGAAGTCAGACCCGCAGGGGATAACCAAGCCGGCATCGATAAACCACCGCCAGGCATAGGCTCCTTTAGCCCGTTCCGTTCCGACCCTATCTTCCACAAAGTACATATCCGAGGTACAGTGGGTGGGCTGCATGGCTGGGATGATTCCGAGAGATACAAACTTTTCGACATCCTTTTGTTCAAGGATCTGGGCGTGTTCGATACGGAAACGGTGATCTGGTTTGGGGTTCTCTTTGAATGCCTTTTCATATGCATCGATACAAAGGCGATTTCCCCGGATTCCGATGCAGTGGGTGTTCACTCCCATGTCGGCTTCCAGAGCAGCTTGGGAGATGGCAGTAATGTATTCGGGCGTGATCCTGAGTAAGCCGTTGTTGTCTGGATCATCCACATAGGGAGCATAAAATGCAGCCCCTCGGGAGCCGAGCGCTCCATCAAAATACAGTTTGATGCTGCGGACGGCAAGCAGGTGATGGCCGTACTGTTCGATGCGGAGTTTCTTGAAATAGGCTGCCAAATCCATATCCAACGGAAGGTCCTTTTCTTCTCCCAGCATGGCATAAACGCGCATGTTGAGCTGGCCGTTGTCTATGAGGTTTTTGTAGAGATTTATGTGTCGGGGCCCGATTCCCGCCTCATGGACGCCCGTTAAACCGACTGAAAGGCAGCTTCTGACAGCTTTGAGGAATTTTTGTTTGAATTGCTCATCGGAATCCGAAGGGATGTTACCCGTTACCAGATTCATGGCTCTGTTGACCAGAACACCTGTGGGTTCGCCGTTTTCTTTTCGGATGATGAAACCGCCAACCGGGTCGGGGGTATCCTTTGTGATGCCGGCAAGTTCCAGAGCTTTTTGATTGGCGAAGGCGGCGTTGCCGTCGATTCTTGATAAAAAGACGGGATTATCCGATGAGACTTCACTCAGAGGATCATGCACGGGGAAAGCTTTATCCTCCCAATCGTTTTGATCCCATCGTCCGCCGACGATCCATTCCCCGGGTTTTGTGGATTGGATTCGGGTTGCAACTGCGTCAATGATTTCCTGGAAGCTCTCGGTTCCTGTGACACTTAAGGATGTGAGTTCGTCACCCAAGCTGTGGAGATGGGCATGTGCGTCTATCAATCCCGGGAGAACCAGATCTCCTTTTAAATCGATCACTGTCGTGCTGGGAAGGATGTATTTTTCGACATCTTGGTTGCTGCCGACAAACACAATCTTATCTCCCCGGACAGCCACGGCTTCATGGACAGAAAATTCTTCGTCCACTGTCGCAACTTTTCCCCCATGCAGAACCAAATCAGCCGGCGCCGGCCTCCCACAGGCGATAATTGAAGCCACGCTGAAGGTTATGAGAATGTACAACCATATTTTATTTTTCATGAAATTTACCTCGTCTCCATTCAAAATATATCTCTGAAGGAAAAAATTCAAGAGTACAAAATCGGTTTTTTTTGCATTTGACATGCTTCATTTCCTTAGTATACTTGGATTTCTCATAATCGCTACAATACTTGCCATAAAATTGAAGGGATGTGTGTCATGTCTGAAATTCGAAAAAAGACAATAGAGGGCCTTAAGGTAGGGGATACGTTTAATATCTCGCGGACATTTGATGAACAAGATGTGCGGGAATTTTCCAATATGACCAACAACTACAATCCTGTTTATTTTGATGAGAATTTCATTAAAGCGAAAAATTTAAAGGGGAAGGTCTGCCCGGGTTTGCTGGTTGGGAGTTTGGTGACAGAAATCGGGGGGCAGATCGGGTGGCTTGCCTCTAAGTTGGACCTCCGGTTCATAAGGCCCGTTTACATTGGGGACACCGTTGCATGTTCTTTGACGATTTCCTGTATGGCGGGGAAAGGATTGACCGAGGCTAAAGCTGTCTGTCGAAATCAAGAAGGAAAGATTGTCCTCGAGGCTTTTTTAAAGGGTTACATCCCTGTCGGACCAGAAATCCCTATCTTGGATAATTTAGTGGCGTGATACCCGGCCCCTTGGTTCAGTATTTTCAGGCAGAAAATCAAAAATAGAGTTAGGAATTACTCAGCCTTCTTGTAGCTGATCGAAAGGCCGCTACCGCGGTTATCCACCGTGGTCTCTAGGCTCGGGAGGCTGAGCAGATATTCCAGATATCCTCCGCTCCCACCGCGGCCCCTTCTCCTTCTACCCATCGACACATTGTGGGTCGTGAAGCAGCCACCGACTTCGAGCTTTGGGAGTACGGCATCCAGATAATTTTTGTACCAACCCTTGTCTGCATCACTGAACACGAAGTCGAATGGACCTTCCAGGGCGGGAACGATCTCATGCGCATCCCCAAGACGGGCATCAATGTATTCAGAGAGACCGGCCTCTTCGAAGTTTTCCAAGGCCTCTCGATGCCGCCGCTCATTGATTTCTATGGTAATCAGTTTGCCACCGGTTTTGCTGAGTGCCCAAGCGATCCAGATCCCGGAGTGGCCGGTGGATGTCCCGATCTCCAGGGCCCTCGTGAATTTATTCTTGAGAACGATGTCGTGAAGTGTCTGCCCGTCGACAGCCGGAACATTTGCATCGCCCCACCCCCAGCTGTGGGCGTCGAGGAATTTTTTAACCCGGGCATCGAGGTCCTCTGTATCTACCTTAACCGACGCGCTCGATAGGGGAATGATCAAAAGTATTGTGGCCGTCAGGAACAAGATCGGAATGAGCTGCGTGCCTAATATCTTCATTTTTTCCTCCGTTCTTCATATCTTTAGACTCTGCTAGCCTGGAATTCTTCCGTTTTTAATAGGGGATAGGATACGTTTTCACCAATTTCTCTACCTGATATTGGTGAAAACGTATCCTATCCCCTATTTAGAAAAGAGCTTTGATGAAATAGAAGGTCATGACGCCGGCGAGGATCAGCTTCAAAAGCATGCCGACCATCACTCCCACAAAAACTCCCCAACCCGCTTTGAGTGCTTTGGATGCTTCTTTGCCGGAAATGATTTCTCCAGCTATCGCGCCGAGGAATGCGCCGATGATTATGCCGAGAGGCGGAACGAAAATAATTCCTAAGATCAGCCCGATGATGGCACCCCAAAAACCGTACTTTGAGGCACCGAATTTTTTTGCTCCCACAGCAGGAAGAAGATAATCGAATGCCTGTACGACAACCGTCAAGACACCCAGTATGATAAGAAGTCTGACCGAAAAGGGTTCCCATTTTTTTGCGATGGATAAGCATATAAGAGCCAAAAAACTGAATGGAGGGCCAGCGACTCCTGGAATGATGCAACCGATGATTCCTATGATAATAAAAATGACGCCGAGAACGATCAGGAATTCCATTGTCTATTTTAAAAAAAAGTGATGAAGCAGGAACTGCTTTTTATAATTCCCTCAAAAGCTGCTTTTTTATGACGTTAGCATGCTCCTGCTTCATTTTTTTATCCATTGTTGGGGCTTGTGACCAAAAATCGAACAGGTCATGTTTGGATAAGAATATCAATTCAGAGTGAAAAATGCAATACCAATACAATGAAACGCATGACCTGCCGATAGAGGCGAACCGACAGGGCGGGAAACATTGGAAAGGAAGTCTACTCTAGCGTATACAAAAGCCGAATCAGACGCCTATTTCTTTCCAAACCGATGATGAATTTTCCTTTTTTTTGAACAATCTGAAATGCCTGAAAGAGAGAATACACATCTTTCAGTTTGATACTGTTGACTTCCGTTATGATATCGCCATCAAGAATTCCCAATCTGCTTAAGGGCGATAGTGGTGTTCTGTTTCGAATCTCGAATCCTTGAATTTGTCCATCCACGATATGAGGTGCAATTTCTGTATTGGTTACGATCTCTGGCCATTTTTGTGTGAGCATTTCTGAAATTTGAAACCGGTCCAATTCTTTTTTCTTTATTTCATGATAAGGCAGTAGGTCAGAGTCGCTTCTGATCGGCTCAAGAAAATCCGCACTCAGAGTGTGTATCAATCCTGTTCCTAATCCTCCGGAATAAATTTCTGCTCCTGGATAAAAGGCAGCCCATGCGAACCAATAAGAGATGAAAGAGTTGGTGGGCTCCAACTTAGCTCCAACTCTTGGGCCAGAAACAGCGTTCCCGAATATATCCCATTTCGATCCTCCCTTGTCTTTCATGATCACAGGAAGTTCGTTTTCGACCGGCTCGAACTCAAGGAGAGTCCCATCAGAGAGTTTTCTTTTAAAAGAAACAGCGAAATTTTTCAGCGAATCGCCCACGATGACGAATTCCAATCCATTGAAATCTTCATTGAGCACGGTGATGACAGGTGAAAATGATCCGATAGGATAGGCTTTGGTTTCCTCTCCGACAATGACGCCATGAATGCGGGCCTTTTTAGACAGCCTGTTATCTTCGTTGCTTACAGGGAAGATAAGCCTGTCGCTGAATTTGTAATCGTCATAAGGGTAGACATCATAATTTCTATTGAATCCTGTGTCTCTAGAGAGGACCAATGAATCCGGGTACATCATTTTCCAAGTGCCCCATGTTGTTTCAACGACATGGATCTGTTTGGCTTCCTGACCGATGAGCTGACCATTTACACACATGTTCATCATCTGTGACCAGTTGCTGTCTGTGCCCCTATCATAGGGGATGAGATTGGAGTTGTAGAGTTGTCCTGAGACACCAACCGTTTTATTCAAGGAGAATGCGCTTGTATCCCATGCAATTCCCGAACCTGTTAATGGACAATATGTCAATGCAAAAGAGGTGGAGTTGATGGTATGATTGACTATCTCATGCTGATCAAGGATGGGATGGGGAAAAGCCCTGACAAAAGAACCTATCTTGATCCCGATGACCAAGTCGATATTAAGAGTGGGGGCATCTTTGATCGGGATGAATTTCGGGTTGTCGATAGATGGAATGCCGTCCTTTCCCGGTCCGCCGTCTCTTATCTGATCTTTTGGAATGAGCCATTCATTCGATGGGATGGTCTCAACGGCTTCCTCATCACAGAATGGCAAAAACACAAGCATCACGATGAGCAGGAGTTTGAGATATTTTGTTCTAAACATAATATCCTCCGATTTATATGAGATAAAACACAGAAACAGAGGCTAAATAAGTGGTTGTGAATTGACGAAATCCGTTGAGTTTTCGATAAACAGGAAGTTCCACTTCCGCTTTTATACCCCAGTCTCTTTGAATGTTTATAGTGATAGAGGGCACGATATAAATCCATTGCCCTCCTGTGTTCGGGACGTTTCCATTGAATCGTTTGTCATAATCTGCCCAACGGTATCTTCCATAGAGGGCAATACCCAAATTGTTTTTCGTCAGCAATCGGGAACCGAGAGAGGCGATGACTTCGTTTCCGAACCTGTAATCTCGGGAATTGGTCCCGTTAAACCTGGCTGAAACACCGCCAAAAACTTCAAATCCATTTCCAGGAAGCAAAAGATGGGAGGCGTAACCCCAGATGAGTGTGTCCCAGGAGCCTGAGCCCGGTTGCATGTCTTCAGAAGCGATCCCGATAATTCTTGCATCATTGTGACCCACCGGGAATTTAATTCCTCCGCCTAAGGCGACTTCTGTCAGGTTTTTAGGGGAATAATGTATGGGCGAATACTGAATGGATAGCATACTGTCTCCCAGGCCATTCGTGCTCACTGGGGCTGCTGAGCTGATACCGACATCCCGATATTGACGGGCAAAGCTAAATACAGCACGAAGGGTAACATTGCGAGAGAGAGAATAGCGAACATCAAGCATTAAGAATTGAGAGGTCCGTGTACGGTCTGTGTCGTCCACGACCTTTTCCGTTCCTTCTACAAGATCGTTAAGAGCGTGATACTTAAAGCTCAGTTCGAAACGCCATTTGCGATCCTTGAGCGTTGAATATTCGATTGGATCGAACAGGGGAGCGGCAGCACAGCTGCAGGTTTGAGCGTGCGTATTGAATTGGGAACCAAACAGAATTATTAAGCCAACCACAATAGTAAAAAATTTATTCTTTTGCCTTCTCATTTTTCTATCAATCCTACTAGCTCTAATATCTATAAATATTATAGATTATATAGGAAAAGTGGGCAAGTTCACGAGATGACTCTGTGTTAAAAGGTTGAAAATAATTTAATTAGTAAGTTAAGTTATTTCTCTATTCCAGACATATTATTGCAGCAACTTTCTCAGCCTGGATGAATTATATTTGACTTGTCTGATAAATGTCTCGAAGTCCTCAACACCTATCAAAAAAACGCGGTCGTTTTCCGCTTCGATAAAAAGGGCCCGCTCTCCTTGGAGAGCGAGAAATGCTCTTTGTCCGTTTTGGAGCCTGAACCATCCGGTACGAAGTTTGCCGAGCGACGCGCCGGAACTTCTGCTGATCGGACGCCAGTCGGTATCCTGAAGATTTTCCACCCAAGCTCGCTTGATTTTATCTGTTTCAATAACCTGCGTTTTTGTTAACATGACCTTCAGAGTCAACCTGTCTTCCGTGACTTTGATTGAACCTGATGACTTCATGGTAAGGAAGAATATTCCCAGTGCAAAACATATGAGGGAGCCCAAAAAATAGTTGAATTTGCTCCGACTCCCACGGAAAATCCCGCGAATAGCAAGAATTCCGATAGCTACCAAACCGATTCCGATGTAAGTCATAAGCTTAACGGCAGGTAACAGGGTTTCCATTTATTCCTCCTTTACGATTTCGTCTCAAAAAATTCCAAGATCTCAAAAATTATTCTGTATAGAGAACTTCGTAGACCTCGCGGACCGGGGCTGTGGTGAAAAACTTAATGAATTTGACCAGTTGTTCTTGAAAAAAACGGCTGTTTTCTGTTTCGAGAAGATCTTTTTCGGTTTCCCAAAATGTCATGACGATGCAGTTTCCCATTTTGCGGTCTGCCATAAATCTGGCTCCTATGTATCCTTTTATTGACTTGACTGAAGGGACGACTTGTTCTTCGAAAAGTTTGGATGCTTCATCTATTCTGTCGAGGTGGGTTTGAAACCTGAGTGTTCTTGCAAACATGGTATTTCCCTCCTTGCTTGCGTTGTTCAAAGCTTAGCAATTCATACCGAAAAATGCAAGACAACTAAAAAAGGGACGGTTCTATTTTTTTTTTTTTAAAATAGAACCGTCCCTTTTTTTCGATGAATAAAAATGGTATTAGAAATGTGAATCATGAGCGGTGTCGATCAAGGCATAATCCTTTTTTATTTATGTGCTCTGGTTACTTTGGGGATTTTTCTGAAGAAGCGGGCAAGCCAGAGTATCGATAATTACTTTTTGGGGGGGCGGAGGATCCCTTGGTGGGTGCTAGGGATATCCGGGACGACTTCGTTTCTTGATATGACCGGCACCATGGTGATCGCCTCATTCTTTTATATCGTGGGTGTTAAAGGATTGTTGGTTGAGCTACGTGGAGGCGTAGCCCTGATCCTGGCATTCCTGATGATCTTTATGGGCAAGTGGTACAGCCGATCCAAAGTCATGACAACGGCCGAGTGGATGGAGTTCCGGTTCGGGCCGGGGAAGCAGGGCGATGCGGCACGGCTTCTCAATGCTGTTGTCAATATCGTCAACACCGTGGCCATGGTCGGATATTTTTTTGTAGGGACCGGAAAATTTCTTTCGTTGTTCCTCCCTTTTTCGCCCATAGTCTGCTCCTTGATCATGATTTCTGTTTGCCTTTTCTACACAGCCGTCAGCGGTTTGTATGGGGTTGTCTACACCGATCTCTTGCAGGCTGTTTTGATAGTTTTTGCCACAGTTTATGTGTCGGTCAAAGCTTTTTTGACCATCGATGCTTCAACCCTGCAATCCATCGCACCAGCGGGCTGGACCGACATCACTCCCCAGTGGTTCATCGAAATGCCGCCGGGATACCAGATCTATAACCTGTTCGGTCTGTCCGTGACGTTTTTCTTCCTGAAGGTCATGATAGAAGGGTTTGCCGGTCAGCAGGCCATGGTGGCCCAGCGGTACTTTGCCTCCCCGTCGGACCGGGACAGCGGCCGGCTGGCAGCCCTTTGGACGTTATGCCTTTCATTTCGCTGGCCGTTTATCATGGGTATTGCCGTTTTCGGACTCTACTTGGGGAACAAAGTCAGCGAGCCCGAGATGGTCCTGCCCAATGTTTTGGCTACTCTCATTCCGGCCGGGATCAAGGGGCTTGTTATCGCTGCCCTTATCGCGGCCGCCATGTCCACATTCGATTCGACGATCAATGCCGGGGCTTCCTACCTTGTTAAAGACATCTACCAAAAGTTCATCGCTCCCAAAGCATCCGAGAAACGTTTGATCAGAGCCAGCTATATTTCTTCGGTTTTCATCGTGGTTTGCGGAGTTATTATCGGGGCTGCCACACCTTCTATCAATGCCATTTGGGGCTGGATCACCATGAGTTTGGGAGCCGGGATGATGCTGCCCCTTTTGCTGCGATGGTATTGGTGGCGGTTCAACGGATACGGCTATGCCATCGGAACGGCTGTTGGTACTTTCGGCGCTATCTTGCAAAAGATCTTTTTCCCTGCGTTGCCCGAATGGATAGCCTTTTTAATTGTTGGGGGAGCCGCTGTTATCGGGATGCTTTGCGGGACTTACGGATTTCCGGTGACGGAAAAGGAGGTTCTATGCAAGTTCTTCACCATAACCAAACCGATGGGATTTTGGAAACCGGTAACGGATGAGATGGATTCCCAGACTGTAAGTTCTGTCAAGAGAGAGAATCACCGCGACCTTTTCGCTCTGGTATTTGCCATCCCCTGGCAGCTTTCCCTGTTTCTGACTCCGATTCACGTCGTGATCCACCAGTGGGATCGATTTGCTCTTTTTCTCGCCGTGTTTATCCTGAGCAGCATCGGCCTCTACTTCACCTGGTACAGGCATTTATCCAGCAGAAATTCCCAACAGTAGAAGCTTCAGGGGAACTCGGAAAGTGACAGGATAAAAACACCAAGTTGTACAAGCATAAGGTTATTCAATTTACAAAAAGTAACCCCCATTACTGTAAGGAGGCGAGGCGGGCTTTGGCGTCTTCGACTTCTGGAGTGCCTGGATCGGCATCTTTCCAGAGTTCGAGGAATTTTTCGTGTTGCTCTATGGCTTTTCCCTGCCAGCCTTTCGCTTCATACAGCTTGGCTAACCGGAAGTGGTACAAAGGATGGATCAGGTAACGCTCTTTGGTGCTGGGATCAAAGGTGATCAAGCGTTCATACTCTGCTATTGCCGCTTCGGTTTCTCCCTTTTTGACATAAGCCCTTGCCAAGACATCTTTCTGGAACGGATAGTTGTGAGCCAGAATAGATTGCACATACATCGAGCTGAATGAACCTAATGGAGACGCATTTTCATTGATGGCAATGGCCTCGTCGATGGAATCCTCGGCAAGGAGGATCTCACCGAGAAGAAAATCATGCCCAAATTTTATGTCCTCTATGTAGATATCCATATCGGGCAAAAGGGACTTTAATTTTTCTAACCTCTCTCTGGCTGAGGCTATTTGTCCTTCTTTCACATCCACAAGTCCAAGACAAAAATCTGTATAAGCCGCATTGTATGGAGCTCGAAAAGGGAATATCTCGTGCCTCATATCCAACCATTTTTTAAAGGATTCCCGGCTGAGCTCCAGCTCCCCTCTGTCATAATATATCCATCCCAGGAGCCGATGGATGTTTCCGATCCATCGTTCGTTCGCGACGGATTTCGCAAGCTCGGTTGCCACCTGAAGGTCACTTAGAGCCTGACCGGCTTGGCCCAGCCAGTAATGATAAAATCCCCGCCACATGTAAGCTTCAGCTTTGGTCCCGGTAGAGGGCGATTGTTCCAAAAATCGATTGCACCACTCCATGGCTTCAGCAGAATTTTCCTTGAAGGCTAAAACATATCCGAGGGCATGAATCGCCAAAAAGAAGTCTTCATCGACTTCCAAGGCTTTTTTGTATTTTGCCATGGACTCATCAAGCCTTCCCATGCTGAAATAGACTTCGCCCAGGGAGTCATAGGGATTGGGATCCCCGGGAGAGACCTCAGCATATCTTTCAAAATACTCGATGGCCTTATCGAAATCTTCTAAGTCGCTGTAGCTATAGGCAATCTGGTTGATGGCCTCTCCATAATTAGGATCGAGTTCCAGAGCTCTGTTAAAACATTCGATGGCTTCATCAAACTTAGCATTCAAATAAAAATATAAGCCCATCCAGTAATGCCCTAATTTTTCCTTGGGGAATTTTTGCATGTACATCTTGATAATATTTCCCCATTTATCCATGTCATTTTCGGCGAATATCGCATAAACACCATCGATCATAAGTCTTTCTCTTTCTGTGACATTGTCCGAAAAGAGTTTAGCCTTTCGAACCGCTTCATCTCGGGTCTTTGTATCTCCAAGATGGTCATAGGTAATGGCCAGCCAGAAAAAAGCCATGGCGAAGTTTGGATCGAGTTCGACAGCTTTCTCCAGAGAGAGCCTGGATCTCTCGAATTGAAATTTTTCGTTTTCGGTCTTTCCTCTAATGTAATATTCATAAGCCTCCATCGAAGATGTGGTGACTTCTGTGATCGGGATTTGGGAGGCATTGATTTTACTCTCGGATATTCCTATGCCTCGCGAAATCTCTGCGCTCAACTCATCGATTTGACTCCTCAGAATGCTGCCCTCTCCTTCGCCTTTGGAGTTGGCTGTTTTGAGCAGGTTTTTGGTGTTGATGTCCAGAACTTTTACGTCTGTGGCAAACATATTCCCGGCTTTGGTGAAAAAGCCGAGGACGATGGCATCGACGTCTTCCATCCGGCACAGCTCGAATCCCAAATCCTGGTCGATGACTGTTGTGTCTTCCTTCCCCAATTGCTTGAGGAGGTCGTGGAGGCGTTCCCATGTCGTCACCTGGAAATATCCCGATTGTTCCAGGCTCGTGATCAGAAGATTGGGTATGGTATCCTGCAAATAGTCATAGGCCTGGTCTCCGGTCTGGTTCCTGAAGCTGATTACAGCAATGGAGTGCTTCTCTGTGGGGAGGAGGGGCGCTCCTTTGTCGAAAACAGTGCGCCAGAGAATGATTCCTGTGATTATAATGGCGAGGAAAATGAGGGCTGGGACAATAAGCCTCTTCACACCAAAAGTGACCGTGATTTCGCGCGAAGTGAGTGGCTTTCGTTTGGGGATTATTTTCTCCGTCGTGGGCATCCCTTGGTCTAAGGCCTTCAGTTCAGACCGTAATTCCTCGGCGCTCTGGTATCTTTTGTCTTTCTCCTTCTCCAGGCAGTTTAGGATGATTCGGCTGAGATCGTCAGGAATCTGGGAGTTCAATTCCTTCGGATCTTTGGGGGCTTCACTTTTGTGTTTGACGCCTATGGTGAAAGGAGTGTCTCCTTCGAAAGGCGCTTGACCTGTCACCATCTCATACAGAATCACTCCCAAGGAATAGATGTCTGATCTCTGGTCTGTCTCTTTCCCTTCGACTTGCTCAGGGGACATGTAGTCCGGCGTTCCGATCATCACCCCTGCCCCGGTGATGCCCTTTCCTTCGAGCGAGCGGGCGATCCCGAAATCCATGATTCGCGCATTCCCATCCTGGTCGATCATGATGTTCTGAGGTTTGAGATCGCGATGCACAACTCCCAATTTATGGGCTTCTGCCAGACCATCACATACCTGTTTGGTTATCGTTATGGCTTGTCCCGGACTTAACCGTCCCATTCTCCGGATCAGGCTTTTCAAGTCATCTCCAGGCACAAACTCCATCGTAATGTAATAGCTGCCTTCTTCCCTGCTGAGATCGTACATCTGGCAGACATTCTTGTGACGGATCTTCCGTGCATATTTCAGCTCGTTTCGAAAACGTTCGATGGTTTTTTTGTCTGCGGCGATTTCAGGTTTTATCAATTTTAAGGCAATTTTTTCGTCAACTTCAGTATCTATAGCTTTATAGACTCGTCCCATCCCTCCTCGGCCCAGTTCTTCGATGATCTGGTATCGCCCCGCAAAAGTGGAGCCTGTGGTCAACTCCTTTCTTGGGGTTTCTATTGTCTTTGTCGGGAGAGGAGCGTCTTTGGAAAGCCCCAATTGGGTGCCACATTTGCTGCAGAATAGGCTCTCAGAAGGATTGTCCGTTTCACAACTGGGACATTTCATGCTGATTTTCCCCTTGTGGCCATCGGCAAAAGATTATCAATTCAGACGAAAAAATGCAACAGGAGATTGCTTCGTCGCAAGCTCCTTACATGACCTCGCTACTGGAGAGTGGTGAGCCTTTGGCGGGCATCATCCAGTTCGGGGATTCCGGGATCGGCATTCTGCCAGAGGGATAGAAATCTCTGGTAATTCTGTTTGGCCAGCTGATCCCATCCTTTTTGTTCGAAGATTTTGGCCAACTGATAATAGCTCTTGGCGTAGATGTCCCCGTAATCCAATCTTGCTAGAGTCAGTGTGTGTATCTTTCCGTATTCCTCTAAGGCCTCGTCTTGATTCCCCGACCTGGCATAAGCTAATGCTAGGGAATCCAGGAACATGGCCCGATCGTTTCCCACGATCCATGGATGTCTGTAATACTGGTGAGGCAAGAGCGAAATCGCTTGGTTGAAGTTTTCGATGGCCTGCGGATATCGGTCTATTGCGAGTTGTATCATGCCTGCAAGGTGATAGAAGAACCGGATCTCCTTCTGGTTCAGGCCACCCTCGATCGATTGTCGAAGTGCAGTTGCTGTCTTCCTCGCTTCGGGCAGCGAATTCATGGCTACCTCGGCCAGCCCTTTAAAGTACATCACTCGCCTCTGAAGATCCAGTCTCGCTCCGCCCATATCGATCTGCAGGGCATTGTTGCATACGTCCAATGCCTCCTGGTAGTTGCCCTGCCTCATATACATGTAAGCCAGACGTGAGGAAAGCCATGCTTGCCAAGGCCGGTCCCCAACACTTTCTGCCAGCTTGAAGGCCTGCAAGATTTGCACAATCGCCTCATCCCATCTTCCCTGAAGCATATACAGGTCGCCCAGACAATCCCATCCGTACAGGCGTGCCACTTCCTCGGCTTCTCTCGGAAGCTTCTGGTACTCGGCCTCGGCGTGAAAGAAATCTTCCTGGGCATGGTAGATGTCTCCCTTTATCCAGTGGGCATGGAAGTGGGTTGGATCGACCGCCAAAGCCCTATCTGCTTCGATGTGGGCAAACTCGTATTGTCTTTGGCAAAGATAGTTCACAGCATAACTTCCATGAATCCAGGCCGATTCGTCAAATTCATCCAAATAGAGTTCCAGAATATGCCCCGCTCTCTCGTACATGCCTTTCGCCATGAAGACTTCGGCTGCATTCACATAAAAAAAGAACCTGTCGTATCTGTTCTGTATGCAGACCTCGTATCGTTCGATGGCTTTGTCCCATTCTTCGATGCTTTTGTATATCAATCCCAGGCGATTGTTGGCATCTCCATCCTCTGGATACAGAACCAACAATCTTTCATAGGCTTCGATGGCCTTGTCGAAAGTCTCTTCAGTTGACCTGTAGTACTCTCCCTGGATCTGGTAGAGCTCTCTCTCCGACACGCGGTCGCTGAATTCGAAGGCCTTTTCAAAGTACTCTTTCGCCTCGGAAGTGTAACCCAGATTGTTGTAAGCTGTGGCTATGGCTTCGTATGCCATGGCAAATTCGGCATCGATCTCTATCGCTCTATCAAGAGACTCCAGCGCATTTCCATAATCTGCCTGACGGATATATTCCGTTCCTTCTGTAAAATGTCTCAACGCTTCGGGGGAAGATGTGGTTATTTGACCGACTTGTTCATCGATATCGGCGGCGATCACTTCATCGGGAATCTGGAAGTTCTCCTTGATTCTCCTTGTCAGTTCGTCCACCATCGAATAGAAACTCTGTTCACCGGTTCCCTGTACCATTTCCGAACCGATGAGTTCCCCCAGTTGAGCATCTTGGAGGGTTGTATTTATCCGGAACATATCGCCGGCTCTTGTGTAGTTTCCGACCAGGACATTTTCCACGCCTCCTCTTCTGGCCAGATCCCTCAATACATCGGATGAGTAGGTTTGTGTGTCCAGTTGGTTTAGCTGGTTCAAAATGTCGAACATATTCTCGGCGCTCAGGACACGGAGATATTGGGATTGGGAGAGATCGGTGATCAAAAGGTCAGAAAGTGCAGTCCTCCAATGGTTGAGGGTGGCATCGCCTGTGTTGTTTTTGAAGTACAGGATGGCGAGAGATGGCTTGTCTGTGGGCACTGGAGCTGCATCCTCCCTTGACCAAGGTTTCCAGATGATGAGAACAAGAGCGACGGCTAAAATCAAGACCAGGAGAGGGAAGAAAAACGCAGGAAATCCAAAGGGACGGGGGAATTCTTTGAGGGAGATGGATTTTCGCATCTTCGGGATTTTTTTTGTGTCTTTGATGCTAGCCTCGATTTCTGTCAAACCCGAAAGAATCTCTCCAACTTGCTTGGGCCTGAATTCCTTATTTTTCGCCAAGCATTTCATGATGAGTTGGTTCAGGATGTCCGGAATTTGAGGGGCCAAAGTTTTGGGGCTTTTTGGCATCTCCTCAATATGCTTGATGGTGATGCTGATCGGGGTTTCGCCAGTGAAAGGAACCTTCCCGGTGACCATTTCATAAAGAATTACGCCCAGAGAATAGATGTCCGATCGCTGATCGACACCGGTATCCTGGGCTTGCTCAGGAGACATGTATTCAGGCGTTCCGATCAGGAGCCCTGATTTTGTAAGTCCTTTAGATTCGAGGGAGCGGGCGATCCCAAAATCCAAGATCCGGGCATTTCCCTCCCTGTCGATCATTATATTGCCGGGTTTGAGGTCGCGGTGAATAACGCCTAGCCTGTGAGCTTCGGCTAATCCTTCACAGATTTGTTTCGCTATGGAAACGGCTGTTTCCATGCTGAGCTGTTTTGTCATCTTGATCATGCTCTGGAGATCTTGGCCTGGAATGTATTCCATGATGATAAAGTGTGTTCCTTCGGCCTCTCCCAGGTGGTACATCCGACAAACGTTTTTATGGGCGACCTGTCTTGCGAGACGGAGTTCGTTGCTGAAACGACCAATGGTCTGTTGATCGCGGGAGATTTCGGGGCGGAGGATTTTTAAGGCCACTTCCTGGCTTATTTTTGTGTCGAGCACGCGGTAGAGGCGGCCCATGCCGCCCCGTCCCAGCTCTTCGATGATCTCGTATCTTTTTGCAAAGACAGCGCCTCGGCGCAATTCTCTGATGGGCGTGGGAAGAGGTCTTGTAGCCTCTTCGTCTCCTTTGGGTGTTTCGGGTGGGGGAGTGGGCTCTTTGAGTTGGGTCCCGCAGTTCCAGCAGAAGTGGGCATTCTCGGGATTATCTGCCTGACAATTTGCGCACTTCATCTTCTCTCCATCCCTTGATTCCGGCGCCAATAAATTATCAATTCATAACGAAAAATGCAATGGTAAGAAAAAAATAGGACCGTCCCTTTTTTATTTTTCGTAGGAATAGGTGCCGGTGACGAATTCATTGATGTAGTTGGCCAGGTGGCGGTTGAAGGCCTGGGGATCCTCCATCATGATGAAATGGCCCAATCCATCCAGATATTCCACCCAAATAGATTTAGCGTGTATTTGGGTTACGTCATAGGATACATCCATGTGGGTTGTTTGGACGCCCCGTACATCCAGTTGGACTTGTTTGAAGGATTCGGCGGCGTCATATCGTAATAGCTCCTCCAGGGAACCTAGAACCACTTCCTTTGGAGTCTTTACCATATCGAGAATGATTTCACTCATCAGGTCGTGGTCGGATAGGGGTGCGAACCAAGACAATCTGACGTGTTCTCTTATTTGTTCTTGGTGATTCTCCTGATAGGGTAACAAGGCGAGTCGGATTTGCTCCTCACTCGTGCCTTTCATATAGAGGTCGTTGAAGGAGTCTGCCCCCACTAATCCTTTGGCTTTGTCCGGAATCAGCTTGGCTGCTTCCAGGATCACCGGCCCTCCCATGCCGTGGCCGATTAGAACCACGTTTTGAAGGCTGAGTTTCTTCACGATTGAAGCCACATCCTGTCCGAATGCTTCCATGGTCCATGTTGTCCGGCCGATTCCTGACTGTCCATGTCCAGCCAAGTCGAGAGTCACAACCTTGAAATTCACACCGAAAGAAGGGATCTGCTCATCCCAATATTTCATGTGGGTGCACCAGTCGTGGACAAATACCAGCGATACCTCTCCTTCGCCGTAAAGTTTGTAATGAATAGGGATGCCGTCAGCCGATGTGGCATCGCCTTCTTCGACCAAAAGTTGGTTTATGCCAGGCTTCATCTGACATGAAATAAACGTGAATAGAAAGGCCAGCCCAATGATTATGGGAAAACGCAAATGTTTCATGATCGCCTCCATTCCCCTTATAGTTTATAGCACAAAGGAAAAGTTTAGAAAACGGTAAACTCGTTCATATTTTAGTGTAATAGGCATACCCAGCTAATTCGGTACCTATCCCCAATCTAGGAGATTATTCGTAGCGGAGGGAGTCGGCGGGATTGGTTCTTGCGGATTTGAAGGCTTGACAGCTGACTGTCAGCAGCGCGATGAGGAGGGCTGCTAGGCCGGAAAGCACGAATATTTCCCATCCAATATGCGTTCTGTAGGCATAGCGCTCGAGAAGCTTTTTCATCACAAAATATGCCACCGGCCAGGCGATGATATTGGACAGCAGCACCCATTTGGTGAAGTCTTTGGATAGCATGAGTACCACATCCTTGACCGAGGCGCCCACGACCTTGCGGATGCCAATCTCCTTGGTCCGCCGTTCCGCCATAAACGCCGCAAGGCCAAAAAGCCCAAGACTGGATATCAACAGAGCGAGCAGCGTGAAATATCCTGCGATTTTTCTCGCTCGTCTCTCTGTGGTGTATATATAATTGGTGAGAACATCATTGAAGAAAAGAAGATCTACCTGAGAATTTGGATCGATTTTTTTCATGGTGGTTGTGATGTGATCCAGAGCCCCGGAAATGTATTCCGGTCTTATCCTGGCAAATGCCAGGGAACCAGAGTTGGGCCTCAGCATAAAAACAAAGGGTTTGACCTCGTGATAAAGGGGCTGGAAGTGGAAGTTCTTCACGATCCCGATGATTTTCCCTTCATTCCGGAAAACCGAAAGCCGCTCCCCGACAGGTGATTCCATTCCCATCATCTTCACCGCCTCCTCGTTCACGATATAGGCCTCTTTTTGATCTGTGGAATACTCTTGAGAAAACGCGCGCCCTTCGATGATATCCATTCCAAAAGTCGCAAAATAATCATAAGACACATAATCCCAGTGCATGCTGACAGTCTCATCCGGCGGCTTCCCGTCCCACTCCACAGCGCTGACCGTTGATCCGATATGCCATGGCCCCTGGAGACTTCTCGTCACACCTTGAACTTGGGGATTATTCAGCAGGTCAATTTTGAATGGATCGAATCGCTCCTGAAGCTGCTGACTCATCTGGATAACGGCTAGGTTTTCTCTGTCGAATCCCAGGTCTGTACTCATCACAAATCCCAGTT
The DNA here is from genome assembly GCA_020348385.1 of Candidatus Aminicenantota bacterium. Taxonomy (GTDB): domain Bacteria; phylum Acidobacteriota; class Aminicenantia; order Aminicenantales; family Aminicenantaceae. The sequence goes on from CP070750.1 coordinate 1,501,156, forward strand.
GCCTGAAAAGGACGACTGTGGCGATGATCATGATGATTGTGAGCGAAAACTGTACGACGACGAGGACTTTCCGCAGAGAACTCTTTGCTCCGCTCCGGATCAGACCTTTGAGGATGTTCCCGGGTTGAAAGGCAGATAGATACAGAGCTGGATAGGCGCCGGCGAGAGCTCCTGTGAACAGGGCGATACCCAAAAATCCCAGGGCAACCACAGGTTTGAGCAGGAGACGCAGCGAAAATTGTTTTTCCAAGAATTCATTTAACGTCGGTAGAAAAGTCGCCAAGAGAATGATTGCTATTAGCAAAGTGATGAGGGAAATCATCAGGGACTCGCCGATGAACTGGCTGACAAGGTCGGTCTTCCTTGCACCGATCACCTTGCGCACACCGACTTCCTTGGCTCGGGTAGCCGCCTTGGCAGTGCTCAGGTTCATGAAGTTGATGCAGGCGATGAGCAGAATAAACAGGGCTATGGCTGAAAAAATCAAAAGAGGTTGGATCAAGCCCCCTCCTTGGGTGGAATACAGATGTTTTTTTGTCAGGGGATGCAGGTGAAATGTGACCTTAGCCGTTTCCCACTGTGCGTGTTTCTCCACGATCGCGGTGATTTTTTGCTCCACTTCAAGACGGTCAACATCCTGATACAACAGGACATAGGTATTCAGCGGATTTCCACCCCAGTGCTCGGGTTCCTTAAAATCCGGAGCATACTTAAGGGCATAGGGTATGATACAGTCAAACTGAAAAGAGGACTGCGTCGGGACATCCTTTATAACGCCAGTGACCTGGAGATCGAAATTATTGAGCAAAGTGATCGTTTTCCCGATCGGATCCTCACCCCCGAAATATTTTTTTGCCATATTTTCTGTCAAGACGATGGAGTAATTTTCTGCTAGTGCTGTCGTTGGATTCCCCTGCGTGAAGGAAAAGGAAAAAATATCGAAAAAGGAAGTATCAGCCAAACCGACTGCATCGTTCGTGTATTGTTTTTCACCGTGACTTAGCAGCAAACCCGATGCAGATTCATATCGGATAGCCTCTCGAACCTCAGGGCACTCCTCCTTCAGGATTCTGGCCAACGGATAGTAAGAACCCATGAAAATCCGACTATCTCCGCTCGAGTACAACATTTCGGAATAAACCTGTACGATTTCATCCTTGTTCGTATGGAACCGGTCATACCCGAGTTCATCCTGAACCCACAGGAAGATAATAAGGCAGACGGCCATCCCGATAGAAAGCCCCACGATGTTGATGACCGAATGGAGCGTGTGTTTACGTATGTTTCTCAGGGTCATAATGAAATAATTTTTAAACATCATCATCCTCCAATAGAACGAAACATACAGAAATCCCGGTAGAGATTTGATGATCTCGCTCCAGATCCAGATTCCCGTCTTGAAACGGCCTTCCGTGTGAATCCTGTGTTTGTACATGTCTTCGAAATTGCCGTTCAGAAAGATAAAATCCTGCTTGGGCAAGACATGTCTCAGCAGCCATAAGGCCAATCCGGGTATTTTTGTCTGATTTTTTTTCATTTTGGGATCACTCTTCGAATGCGGGCGCTTTGAATCCTTCCCACATCAATCTATTCTGTTTCTCAAGGGCGGCCAACGCAGCAAGCCCTCTCTTTGTCAGCTTGTAATATTTGATAGCCTTACCTCCCGTTGATGTGTTGGATTTTTTCACTTGCGCTTCCAAGTATCCATAGACGTGCAGCCGGTTTAACGGAACATAGATCGTGCCCACAGAAAAGTATTTGCCGGTGTACTCTTTGATCTTCTCTCTTATCGGAATCAGGTAGGCCTCATCTTTCAGATGGTAGATGGCCAACAGGATTTGTTCCTCTTTTTTGGTGAAAACTTTCATGCTAGCTCCTCATTGCGACAACTTTGAATTCTTCAAAGTGTTAATTATAGCATAGGACTTTGAATAATTCAAACTTCAATTAATTAGACGCAGAAAGGATGAAAAAGGTTACAAAATTTATTTGAATGACTTAAAAAGGGGGATTATCTGCCGTGTTTGAAGAGCAGCCTATTTTCCAATAAGTTCATAAAACAATTGAACAAGGCCTGTCGAGTAGGTTTTTGTATCGGTCAGAGCAAATTCAATTTTCCCATTTATATCTTTGAATAAAGGTTTTCCCAGTCCAAGCAGTAAGGGATGGACTGCCAAATGCAGTTCGTCCACCAGCCTATAGTTTATGAGAGTTGTTATGAGTTCCGTTCCCCCAAATAACCAGATATCCTTGCCCGCTTGATTTTTAATCAAGTCAATTTCTTTTTTAAAATCCTGGTCTATGGTCCGTGTCTTGTCTTCAGCGTATTTTTTTGTTTTTGAAAAAACATACTTGGTCTTATCAGGAAAAGGATTCTTGCTCATTTTCAGTATCAATTCATAACTTTTGCGGCCAAAAAATATGGTATCTATTCTGTTCAAAAAATCGCTCATGCCATAGTCTTGGTCAATGAAACACCAGTCGAATTCTCCTTTTGGTCCTTCGATAAAACCATCTAGACTAGCCGCAATATTCAAAATTATTTTTCTCATGAAATTCCCCTAGGGATGACATTATCACATCCAAAGCAGCGGATCAATATTCCTCGAAAATTGTCCTCTCTACTTAAAGCGAGGGATCCATTTGGGGGTGTTTTTTTTGTAATCGTGATAAACTTGGCCGAATTTTTGTTCGAGAAATTTTTCTTCATATGTGGCGATGGTGTTGTAAAAGAAAAAAATACCCACAAAAACAAAAACAGAGATCATGGACAGAGTTAGGGCAATCAGGAAAACATAAAACAAGAGTGCTGCTAAGTAGATGGGATGTCTCACGCGGGAAAAGGCGCCGTCTGTTAGGAGGCGAGGGGAGGAGAGCACTTCATCGGAAATGGCTCTGTGTCCTGAGTAGATAAGATAAATAGCCGACAGGAGAATCAAACCTGCGAAAACCAGTCGGAGATAAATCGGAACATGAGGAGCTAAAAATGTCGAATATCGAAAGACAAAAGAATCCAGTATCCATATGGCCAGAAATCCGAGCAGAATAATGATCTGTCCCAGGTCTCCATGTGGGTGTTCCCCGTGACGGCCGGGAGATTTTTCTGTGTTCATTCTTCTTCACATTATAGAGACGAAAATAACGTCAGATTATTGCGTTAATGAAACGATTAAATGGCTTATTCGGGAATTTTTCCCTGAAACATGGAATAGGTATAGAATGCATAATAATCTGGGCGATCTAGGATGAAGTCCGGTGAATCAGGGTAGCAGAGGCGTTGGTATTCTGCCCAATCATCCTCTGACACCTCTGGTTGTGGTTCTCCCCAGAGCATCTCGAAGAATGAGATCAATGCCGTGCGCATCTCATCGCTTAATGGAGCATTAATCTCGTTCACAAAGGTTCGGGATTTGGAATCTTCCAGGCCCAACTCACGAAACCATCCCAATGCGTTCAAAAAGTTAGATTTTGGCTTTTTTTCTTTGATGTAGGGAAGATATGATGAGCATGTCGCATTCAACCTGGCCTCGAGAAGAGGATGCCCGGGAAGCAGCATTTGGGAAGACCAGCCTAGAATAGCTACGCTGCCACCAGGCTTTACGACTCTGGTGAGCTCCTTCAGTTTTAATAATGGATTTTCTTCGGTCGGATATCCTACACAGTCCACGCTCCATACCCAGTCAAAGGTGTTATTGTCGAAGGGAAGCTTATTCACATCTCCTTCTTTATATGTGATACGTCCGGATAAGGGAGAACTCTCCACGATTTTTTGAGCATATTGGAGGAACTCTCTCGAAGTATCCAGGCCTGTGACATGTCCAGATGGGCCCACGGCCTCAGCCAGCAGCAAGGCCTGAAGTCCGATTCCACAACCCGCATCCAATCCCATGCTCCCTGGAGCAAGTTTCAGTGTCTCGATCGCTTCACGGAGCATGGGCTCCCTTATGGGATTTGCCTTTAATGCCATGGTTATGTAAGAGTTAGAATCAGCCATTTTCCATTCTCTCCACTTTGAAATATACAGGCCGAAACCAATCCCTGCAGGCGGTGATTATAGTCCCTTCAGTCTTAATCCCTGGAATATTGCCCCCGCTCGCCACAATCATGATGTCTTGGCGTATGTCTGCCCAAGCCCAAGGACAGAGTGCACAGAATTCCTCTGGCATGATGGACGGATCTATCACAAATTCCTGGCCATCTTGAAAACATTCACATGCGCCATGATCTTTGTATGCATCGTCCAGATATTCATCGATCAAATCCTGGTTGACCGTCCTTTTGAGTATGGTGATCTTGCATTTAGGCATTCCTATGGACATTTCTAGCCCTCCCTTATTATTTTTCCAATTTTGTAGACTTTTTCTGAGCTTTCAAGAGTATATTGAATAGAAGGATTTATATAATGTCAACAAAGCTGTTCAACAAATTCTGGGTGACTGTGACGGCAATCATCACCATAGGCCTTCTGGCCTTCCTTTTTCCGCTTCTGTTGAATAAATATGGATTGGTAAAAGCGATCCTTCTTGCTTGTCTCATTCCTGTGGCAATGGGACTTGCCTATATTCGGGGTTATTGGGTTTCCACCCTATTCGAGAAAAAAAGGAAAACCGACACAAACCTATAAATTTTGCTTGAATTCCTCTATTTGGACTCCGACCTCTGTTTGTAACGTGACATTTTTAGATGGATTGGGAGCAGAATAGAACTTTATTCTGCTTTTTTTACTTTGCTGGCGCAGCAACACGTCTTGTAAAAAAGGCTCATGATGGCAAGCAGCGCACCTGCTATGATGAGAACCAATTTTGCCCACGTCGCATCCAGAAAGAAAATGGCTATCACCACGATAGCTGCGGCCAACAAAAAGCGACAGAAACATAATTTCATTCTAACCTCTCCTTCCCGGCTAAAATTTTCCTTATCCTATAAAAAAAAATAATATATTTCAAGCCCTAATATTGACAATTCCAGTCTGCTAAATTTTGGGACCTATCTATTTCCTTGCGGTGTAAATGCCGTAACCAAAATATTCGGAATTTGAGTTCATGAATACATTCAAATTTTTCATCCTCATTCTTACACGCGAATTGAATAGATATTTCGACATCACTTTGATAACATTTCCGAATCCTTCATCCCGGATCATCCCCCTCACGCCTGACATATTCATCGAGGACCTAGTAATTTCAATCTGAGAGAATCCAGAATCCCGAAAGAGGTTTTCCCAATCCTCATATGTCAAAACGTTTGTCATACAATATGCGCAGATTTCGTTCGAAACGGCGTCCATAAATTCTTTTGGTGGCTGTTTTTTCCAACTTAGCTCCAACCACCCTGCATATCCACCAGGTTTCACAACCCGTTTGGCCTCTTGTATGGCTTTGTTTTTGTCACTGACTAGAATGAGCATCGCCTGGGAGACTGCAACATCGAATTCATTGTCGGAATAGGCTAAATTAAGTGCATCGCCTACCTGAAAACTTACCCTCTCAGCAACGCCTTTTTGTCTCGCAAATACCTTGGCCTCATCGATCAAATCCCCGGAAATATCCACTCCTTCCACCTGACAGCCGTATTCCTTGGCGAGAAAAATAGCAGAGGTGCCTTTTCCGCAGGCGATATCCAGTACCTTTTTTTCTCTGTCTATTCCGCATGCCTGTGCCAGTTTTTTCGTTGCAGGGAATCCCCCAGGATGAAGGACTGATAGGCCGACGTATTTTGCCATAAAATCGAAAATGTCACACTTTTCAATCGTGCATGGATTAACATGCTGATTTTCCATGTTTGTCTCCGTCCTTTGGAGTCCTGAAAGAATATATCACATGCAAAAAGATGGGGTCAAAAGTTTTGAAGGATGCAATGGAACTTGAACCCCAATATTTTTTTTCATATGATTATGGCATTCTTACGAATGTGATAGGAGGAAAACTTGACGGAACAAGATCCGCAAAAAATGCATCTTAACAAACGACTGGAGGCTATTGCCTGGGGGCTGTTCCTCATCATGATCGGAGGACTTTGGATGATGCCAGAGACAGTGCCAGAGGGTACATGGCTTCTCGGAGTGGGTATTATTATGCTCGGGCTTAACGGCGTCCGATATCTTTATGGCATCAAGATGAGCGGGTTCACGATTTTCTTGGGGATCGTGGCCTTGTGCATCGGGATCGGTGCTCTTTTTGGCGTGGATCTTCCTATCTTTCCCATCCTAATAATTATCTGGGGTTTGAGCGTTGTCCTCGAGCCATTTCTCAAGAAAAAACCAAAATAGCCTGCGGATTCTGGAGGAGAAATGGATATGAAATTAAAAAAGGTGGATATTTCTGGTGCTGTAATTTCTCCAGAACGACTCAGCACCTTGGCCGATGGTGTGTTTGCCATCGTAATGACCCTTTTGGTGTTGGAGCTCAGTGTGCCGGTAGTTAAGGGATTGTCGAGCAATTCAGAATTACTTCATAAGCTGGTGGAGATGTGGCCCGAATTTCTGATATACGGGCTGAGTTTTATGATACTGGGGGTTTTCTGGGTTATTCATCACTCGATTTATGCAGATGTCAAACGGTACGATACCACCCTTGTGTGGTTAAATATTCTATTTTTGATGTTTGTGTCTTTGATTCCGTTTTCTACGGCACTCGTCGGAAAGAACGGATTTATTACAGTAACGGCAATTATCTATGGAATCAATATGCTGTTGCTTTTCAATCTGGGCTGGGCAACCTTTGCATTCACCACAGGGAAGCGCCGGTTATTGGGGGAAGATTACGACCCAAAAGTTATCAAGGGCGGAAAGCTGATGGGATTTGTCTACACCTTGATCATGGTGCCGGCTATCGGTTTCGCTTTTGTCAATCCCCAGTTATCTTTCATCATCTATGCTCTATTCGTTTTGGCTTTCATCGTATTCACGATGCTCGGGAAAGGGGAGGTGGCCTTGCTCATGCCTGTCCCATCCGAATCGGAGGGAGAGGGGGAAACCGGATAAGGATATATGTGAGATCCGGGATTTTTCCTTTCTGATGCTTTTACGCCTCTTCCGAATGGCAAACGATCACGGTCCCGACCATATCGCCCATGATGTTCGATGTGGTGATGCCCATGTCTATCAGTCGATAAATGCCCCCGACTATGACGGCTATCTCGGGCGGTAGCTGAAAGGCCTTCACGAACATGAGGGCCATGACGATTCCCCCGCCCGGGATGCCTCCGACACCTGTTGTGAGGAGAATGCCGAACAGCACGACCGTTATGAGAGAAGCAAGGCTGAATTCGATTCCTGCAGCCTGTGCTGTGAACACAAGAACGGCGGCAAGCATTGCGGCAGTGCCGTCCTTATTGAGTTGTGCTCCTAAAGGCAACGTAAAAGAATAGATACTTCGGGGAAGCTTAACCCTTTCCTCAGCGACCTCCAACCCCACTGTAAGGCTGGCCAAGCTGCTGCAGGTTGCGGTTGTCGTTGCATAAAGAGGGGCCGTCTCCTTGAGAAAAGCGAACGGAGATTTTCGGGCCAGTAAGGGAAGCAGAGCCATATAGATAACGATCATAAGGAGAATAGCACCATAAACGCCTCCGATGAAAACGGCTAATGGTCCGAACACAGCCGTGCCGTATTGGCCGATGGTGCTCGCCATCAACGCCCCGATTCCGATAGGCCCGAAATACATCAGAACAATCACCAACTGGCGGAATAATCGTGCCAACACATCGAATATTTTTTGCAATGGCTCACGATACGATTTGGGCAGCAATATCGCCGCCACTCCCAAAAGAACGGCAAAAACAACGACCTGGATAATCAGCCCGGAACTGAAAGATTGGAAGATATTTTCCGGTACAAGATTGAGAAAAATGTCTGTAAACTTCGGAATCTCTCCGATGTTCTTTTCCACCTGGCCCGTCAATTTCATACCCACGCCAGGTTTGAGCAGGCTCATCGAAGCGATCCCCAGTATCATTGCCGCTGCTGTTGTCAGAAAAAAATAAATAAAGATCTTTAAGGAGATCCGGCCCAACCGTCGGACATCAGTCAGGCTTGTCATACCAGCCAGGAGATTGAAAAATATAAGGGGAAAAGCAGCCATGGTCAGGAGGCGGATAAAAAGATCCCCCAATGGCTGAACGACCGTCGCCTTCTCCCCGAATACAACTCCGGCTATAACACCGATTACCATGAAAACGAGAATTTTTGTTCCTAAAGAAAGTTTGCGATATCGTTGGTAGATTTTGGCCGGCGACATTTCTGTGCTCATTACTCTAAACCTAGATATTCGTAGGTTTTTTGCAGCAAAATATTGTAATAGTCCGCATAATTTTCTTTTGTGATCGGAATATGCTCTTTGACTTTTGCCGGATTCCCTTCCAAGATTTCGCCGTTCGGGCGGATGGTATGACCGATCGACCACATGTAACGGACAACAGGTCTTTTGCTTTTGGGGAAAACGAGAATCTCATCCCACTCCCATGTGTTGCTGTAGCCACCCGCCGGCATACCTATGGAGTGACCGAGGTCGTTGTCCACGATGATCGAGGCGAACTGATCAAGATGGGAACCCCCATAAGGACTGAACCAACAGATGAGTGGCCCTTTGAAATGAACCTTTGCTGGGTTTATGATCCCATCCGAATATTTGGGAAGATGCGCCAGTTTAAAAGGAACATTGTTCGAATACTCCTGGCCGGCGTGCATACCTTTCAAAACATCATCTTCCAACCATTCCATCAACCATGTCCCATCGTCTATGGTTTCTGCGACACCGCTATCAAGGATTCGCCTTCGTTCATATTGCTGGCGCTTTTGATCGATAAAGGTGGGAATGATATCGCTCAATCGCAGGTTTCCGAAAGTTGTTTTAAAGGATTTGGGCGACAAGCGATGGATCGCATAGGCCCCCTTGGATCCGCCTCTGCTGCGCGTCCCATCGAAGATAACCGCATAATCCAGGAGTTGGTGTTCGGTTGCATAATCCATCAACCGATCCATATCTTTGACCAAATTCTCCCTGAATCCATACCAGTCCAGCAAAAGGATTTTTTTATTATCCGTGTTCCTGTAAAGATTGTATGTTTGGGTAGAGAACAGATGCTTGAACCCGGGATAATGTTGTTCCCCAATTCCTTCCCATTCCATTTTTTCCGGAGATAGGTAGGGCAATACGAGATCGTAACGCCTGCCATCCTTTTTTTCGAGAGAAATGGTGATCTTCTCACGATAAAAACTCGGAGGGAACTGATAGCTTTTCTGCGGGATCCAAAGAGCGAACTTCCACCAGAATCCTTCGATCGTCGAATAGCGATGATAGGGCTCGATGAGCTGGCGATATTCTAAGATTCCCTGGCCATTGATGGCCGACAACTTGTCACCGATCTCCGGAAGAACAGCTTGCGTGAATTCCTTGATGTTTTTGGCAAAGTCACTGACAAAGACAAAGTATTGGCCGGGTTTTCCATAATCCACAGAAAATCGGATGGGCGCATGCAGGATCGGTTCAGCTTCCCCAACACCTCTATCCAATGAGACACCCGCTGTCTGAGGCAGCATAATCCCTCCCTTGACAAGGCTGATGTTGAGATGCCGGTCCTTACGGGCATTGCTGATTTTCAACAAAGCGTAGAACAGCTTTTCGTCCGTATCCGCTTGGATTAATTCATCCCTGTATTTGTGCATCTCCTTGAGGACATCCAGCTGAAGTTTGCGGTTCTTAATGGGTGAAAAGGATTCCCTCTCAAGAGTTTTAGCCAGAATATATTCAAAGAGGGCTTCCCTGTCCTCACGAGAATCCGCACCTGTATTAGGTGGGATCGGAATGCTATGGCAGAACAGAAACAGGATAATAATAAAACAAAATACACAAACACTCTTCGGTCTGGTCATGAATGTCATCCTCGTATAATTTTGCCCATGATATTTAAATCAAGCACTTCTTGAGGCGCGAAAGACCGATCCGCAGATCGTCCCAAGACCGGACACAGGTCATCCTCATGAACCCCTCCCCGTTCGGTCCGAATGCAGAGCCCGGGATCAAGGCTATCTGCTGTTCTTCCAGAAGTCTCTCTCCGAATTCCACAGATGTTTCACCGGTTCGGGAAATATCGATCCAAGCGTAGAATCCCCCTTCAGGCGTATCGCAGGAAAGTTTGGGAATTGTGTTGATCTCTGAGGCAGCGAACAGGCACCGCTCTTCCCAATCCTTCCATATGGATTTGAGTGTGGAAGACGGAGTGTCGGCAAGAGCTTTTGTGGCGCCGGTTTGCGTGAATGATGCTGCACAGGTTATGAGGTGCTGCTGAATAACCAACATCGCAGAAATAGTCTCCTCCGGTGCATAGATAAAACCGATCCTCCAGCCTCCCATGGCATAAGATTTTGTGAGACCCATGAGTGTGATGGTTCTATCCTTCATTCCCGGTCGGGTGGCTATACAGATGTGCTTGCGGCTCCCCCATGTGGCCCTCTCGTAAACCTCGTCTGAGAGAACGGCTAGGTCGTATTTTTGGGCTACCTGGGAAATTATGTCCAGATCTTTTTCCGTGTGAACCGTTCCCGTTGGATTGTGGGGCGAACAGAAGAGGATTGCTTTCGTTCTATCGGTTACAGCAGCCTCCAGATCGAATTGGGTCCAACGGTATCGGTTTTCTCGCTTAAGGGGAACATCCACAGGGATACCGCCACAAAGATGGATCAAAGGCCTGTAGCTCACAAAACAGGGGTCTTCAACGATCACCTCATCTCCTGGGTTGATTGTGGCCAGCAGAGAGAGGGTCAAGCCTTGTTTGATGCCCATGGTGGCAATGATCGACTTGTTTGGATCGGCATCGATTCCGTTATCCCGCTTCAGCTTGGCTGCGCAGGCCTCCCTGTATTCGTGTTTCCCCTGGGCCATCGTTTGGTGGGTGTCGCCATCGAGCATGGATTGGGCTGCGACTTGGCAGATATCTTCGGGAGTGTTCTCCACGGCTCTCCCTGCCGAGAAGTCAATGACAGCCAAACCCTGATGCCTCATTTCTGTTACTCGATCCGCAATCGACACGGTGGCAGAGGGTGGTGTTGCGAGGACTTTTTTCGAGATAAAACCCATATTAACCTTCTTTTGTTGAGATCTTGTAGGCTTTTTTGATTTCAATTTAGCATGAAAAAAAGGATGAAATCAACGTGATTCCGGAAAGAATGGTTTATGACTGTTTTTCTTTCCTGTCTTGTATTATTTTGAGCCCGATTTTCAAGATGAGAAGCACAGCAAGCACCTGAAATGCTGCTGTGAATCCAGAAATAAACGGCATCTTCATATCCTTGAGGGCATAGACAATAACCAGTGTTGCAGCAATCCCCAGAATGGTTCCGATAATGTTGATGGGATCTTTCCAGTTCAACCCGATGATGAAACGCCAGTTGCTGCCGATACCCACAGCAACCCCCATGTGAATGAGAGCAATAAAGTTGGATTTTTCTCCCGGAGCAAAGGGAAATTTTATTCCCATCATAACGGCCAGAACAAAACACACCAACATAAGTCTGAGTACCCACAAGAGCAGGAAATTCCAGCGTTTGATAAAGGAATTCACTTTCATATTATTCCTCCTTTAATCACCGTTGCTGAAATAGAGAGCGCACTCGTTCACGATTTTTCCACAGAGCGCAACCACCGCCAGTGTATTTAGATAGCTCAGGAATTTCCCGAATTCGCTGCAAAAACTCTGATTGCAGAGCTTCTTTTAATGATACATCCTTGAGGTTTTTATCGGAAATCGGTGCAAAAGGGCACGGCTCAACATCACCCTCCGCGTTGACATGCACAAAACCCCGCCCTGCTGAAAGACAACCGCCAACATCCATTTCGTCCCAAGGCACACCGATAAACAGGGCTGAGAATTGCTCGCGGAATGATTTTATCAGACTCATCACCTGCATTCTTTGATCGTCCAGAAGCACCCAATCTTCCGTTCCCTCTTGAGTAGGAGTGTAATCGAGAAAAAGAAAAAATTTGCAGCCCACCTCTGCCAGGTCTTGGATAAATTGGGGTGCTGTAACCGTTGCAAAATTGGGCCTTGTGAGGATTATGGAAGTGCCGAAGAAAGTGCTATTCTTTCGTAATTGTCCCATTATTTTGAGAACATGCTGGTAGGTTCCCTCACCTCTCCGTTCGTTTGTATCCTCTGCATCTCCTTCCAGGCTTATAAGGGGAACAACGTTTTTCTGCTTCTTGAGTTGTTTGACCATAGCGTCATCTATCAACGTGCCGTTGGTGAACACGAGGAAAATAATTTCGGGATATTCCTGTGTGATTTCCAGCATTTCGGGTCGAATGAGAGGCTCACCGCCAGCTATAACGAAAAAATATATACCCAGTTTGTGCGCTTCGTGTGTAATTTCTCTCAGTTTAGCGCCACTTAATTCTTGTTCAGTTGAAGGATGAAACTCCTTCTGGTAACAGCCTTTGCAATCCAAATTGCATTTGTTGGTTATGCTGAATATCAGGATCGGCGGTACAGGAACACCTTGTTTCTCCCACCGAGAACGAACCCGAGCCGCCTTCATCTGCCATCTGATCGTACGGAAAAAATGGAAAGCTTGAATGGGATTTCGGAGGGTAGTTTTTAGGGCATCCGTAAAAAATACTTTGAGCGCCTCATTCAGAACCGAGCGAAATTCAGAATTTTTCTTATCATCCTCTGCATTCAACGTTGACGAAGTCTTTTTCATCATGAGAATAGTCCTTATAATTTTAGCTGTGAGCTCATTTTGTGTCGTCGATAAACCGCAGTCTATATCATGGAGAATAGGTAAGTCAATTCATATGCCAACATTGAAAAATAGCTCGAATTTTATTGTGAATACGGCCGAGCGTCTACGACTCCGCCATTCTTTTTTGCTCGAGATTTCCAGCCGTAGTTGTTCATCCATGTGATGACTCTTTTTATGAATGGTTTGTAAAAGAAATCCGGGACTACTCGCATTGACGTATCCGGAAAACTGCTATCTGCAGCAAGTGCATCCGCAATTCGCTCCAATGTATTTTTTACTTTCCCGGCCACCTTGCCCAGCTCATCCAGCTTTTTCCCGCTCGTTCCCTGCAACATCTCTCCTCCGCCTATAGCCAAACTCCCAGCCCATTTGAATCCGACAGTTGATGCAAATTTGTGATAAATGGCAATGGCGACAGCCGTAATATGTTCAGGTTCTGGGAAGCCACAATTTATGAT
>CP070750.1:1514449-1524650 GCA_020348385.1 Candidatus Aminicenantota bacterium
GACGGTTTTGATCAATTCGAATATCTTCAACATCTTAGAGCTCTTGGCAATGATGCCTTCGAACCGAAACTTTTCCTTGATCTGCCGCCGTAGTGCTATATTTTCCTCGATCAAATCTTGATGTTCCACCAATTTTTCGATCAAAAGTTCAACCTTTTCAGGACAGAATGGTTTTTCGATGTAATCGAAAGCGCCTTCTCTGATAGCCGTAATGGCTGTTTGGATAGTTGCATGGGCCGTGATGATGACAGCCGCGAGGGTGGGATATATTTTTTTTGCCTCTTTCATCAGCTCGATGCCGTTTATGCCAGGCATGACCAAATCCGCAATCATGATGTTAAATTTTTTCTTTTTGAGTGTTTCCAATGCTTCTTCGCCTGACGCAGCGATTGCCACGTCATAACCCACCCCATCCAACCAGTCCTTAAGTGATTCTCTGACTATATCTTCGTCGTCAACGACAAGGATTTCAGTCATTTTTTTCATTCATGACCTCCAGATAGATCGAGAATGTTGTCCCGACGCCGATTTCGCTCTCAACATCAAGCTTACCTTTATGTTTTCCTATGATCCCATGGACAACCGAGAGCCCTAGACCAACTCCTTTACCCTTTTCTTTTGTCGTAAAAAATGGTGTGAAGAGTTTTTTCAGGTTCTCTTTGGGAATACCGATTCCTGTATCCTGGATATCGATCCTGACAGCATCTGTCCATGAGTCGCCGATTTTGACGTTTTTGGCGACCGAACTAGTGATTGTCAAGTTCCCACCATCTGGCATCGCCTGAATTGCGTTAAGGGTGATATTGAGTAAGACCTGCTGAATCTTGTCAAAATCCGCAAGAACTTGGGGGAGATCCGGATCAAAATTCTTCTCCAGGGCAATATTTTCGAGATTGATCTGATTCCCGACCAAAAGCAATGCAGCATCTAGGGCCTTGTTGATATCGATGGGATTCATGCTTGGTTCGGATTGACGTGCGAAAGTGAGAAGATTTCTGATGATACGGGTGGTTCTATCCAGCTCCTGTTCCATCTTTTGCAGTTGTTTCTCGGTCGATTCAACCTGTATATTATTTTCTTTGAATTTCTTTTGGAGGAGTTTCACGTAGACCATGATACCGGCTAAAGGATTATTAACCTCATGAACAACGCTTGCCGCCAATTGCCCCAAGGAGACCATTTTTTCCGATTGTATTAACTCTTCTTCAGTTTGCTTGCGCTTGGTGATGTCTTCGCCCGAACTAAGCGTGCCGAAGATATGGCTGTTTTCATCGATGAGTGTTGTGTTATGCCAGGCGATGATCCTTTCTTCGCCGGATTTGGTCAAGATGATGTTTTCGTAGTCTTCGACTTCCTGCTGTTCTCCTGCCATCACTTTTTTGAAGACCTGCTTTCTTTCTTCCCTGACATCTTCCGGGACGCACAAATCGAACCAGTTTTTACCGATGATCTCGTCTTCTTGGAAGCCCAAAACTGCGCACCCCTTCTTATTTATTAAGGAGACAATCCCCTCTTCGTTGATCGCGATAATAATAACTCCCGCGATATTGAGGTATAATTGTGCTTTGTTTCTTTCTTCACGCAGTCTCCCCCATAATCCCCTATGTTTGGTTAAATCCCTGAAGTTTTCGACGATTCCGATTATCTCATTATTACTGGATAGCAGCGGTGAGGCAGTTATGTTTACAGGAACTTCCTCCCCTTTTTTATTGGTGATCAAGATCTCATAATTATATGCAGGTTTACCTGTCTGTAAGACCTCCTCAAGTGGACAGAAATCTTGGCAGAGTTCACTCTTAAGGATTTCACAACATTCTCTATCCAGCACTTCTTCCTTCTTGTAGCCCGTTATTTCCTCGGCAGACTGGTTAAAAAATGTGATTTTGAGATTTTTGTCAATAGCTAAGACCCCTCCCTCCATGCTTTGTAGGATAATATTTAAAAATTCTTTGGTAATGTCATTTTCCTTTGCCAATGTCGTTTCTCCTATTCGGTATTATTATTATATGGAAACCCTTTCTTTAGTAAAGATAATAAAATTTGAGTTCCCCCTTTGCTCAGGAATGATTGAGATGTTTTTAGTACGTTTGTGCTTTATTTATGTTCTCTCGGAGAAATCTCATCCCCGCAAGAGAATTTATCGGCATATCCTTGAGTTGTGCTTTAATTTTTCTGGTATCAAGATGATAGGTGTGTCCATTTCTTTTATGTTCAAAAATAAAGTCAATTTCAGGATTTCCGATAATGAGAGTGATGATGGTTTGACCGATATCACCCAAGGGCTGTCTGTCGATATGGCTGTGCTGGAAATCGGCTTTGATTCTTGTTCCTTTTCCTTTTTTGGATTGTATGGAAAGATGGCCGTTTGCCGCTTTGGCAGCTTCGGACAAAATAGATAATCCAAATCCGAAGCGTCGTACTGACTTGGAAGTGTAAAAAGGATCCAAAGCTTTGTTCTGAGTTTCTTTGTCCATTCCCTCTCCGTTGTCAATGACTTCAAGGGACAGTAAATCCTTCTCCTTATCTTCCGTTATTCTGATTTCAATTTTATCTGCTTTAGCCGTAACAGAATTTTCGGCTATGTCTAGAATATGAAGAGACAAATCTTCCATAAAAACCTCAGCCTGAATCATTCATGTTAATGAATCAATTTTCTTCCATCTTCATTTTTTAGAGCTTTTTTTATCTCGGTCACAGTGCCGTCCTGGAGCAGAAATGATGTGTAACTTTTCCCTATGTCATCGGGATAGTGGGCATCGGAAGAGCAAGTGATTGGGTAATTAAATGGGAATTTTTGTTTTGCTTCTTCGATGGTGATAGAAGGAGAAATTTCTAAAGCATCCAATTCCAAATCGTCCGGAATAAATCCCAATTGACCGATTATGCTGAAAGCTTCTCTGTTGATGTGTGATGCGATAGCTAGTCCTTCGAAGGCGTGTATCAGCCTGAGGGCTTCATCGAGACGAATAGTTGTAGCCCCGATCAGCAATCTGTCGTTAAAACCCAGCACTTCCTCTTTATCATTCACGATGACTTGCATGCCAAAGGTTTCTTCATCATTTTTTCCTGGTAGGTTTTGATAGACATGCTCCTGAAGTTTGAGCGCATTGTCGATGTCATCAAAAAGCGCCAACACATGGACCTCTTCTTCAGTGGTCACTTCCAGGCCAGGAAGAATATGGATATGCATTTTTTTGGCAGCTTTTATGATTGCCAGGGAATTTTCGGATGAATTGTGATCACAGATGCCCAGGATATCTATTCCCCTTTTTTTTGCAGCAGTGAGTATACCCTTGGGAGACATGTTGAGTTCTGTGCAGGGAGAAAGGCATGTGTGAATATGCAAGTCCGCTTTAAACAGCCTCAGCACGAAATAACCCTAAGCTTTTAGCAATTCATACAGTTTTCCCGAGATCTCGAAGGCCATTTCCTGGGAGCAAAGAACAGGCACGTTTTCCTTATTTGCTTTTTTAAGGGTATCGTCATCCGGCTCGCGATTGTTCACGATGATTATCCCTGCCAGGTCTTTTAATCTAGCAACGGCAATTGTATTTTGATGGATCTGAAGCGTGATCCAAAGGTTGCCTTCCTTACTGTTGGCAATCACATCGCTTAGCAAGTCACTTGTGTACCCGCCCGAGACGTCCACATCCAGATTCGCTTGGCCTGCAAGAGCTTTGAGTTGTAATTTTTCGATAATTTCTTTAATTTTCATTTATTATTCCTTCTTTTTCTGTGGTTTATTAATTTTAGACCTATCTAGATTTAAAGAAACAGATTCGTTATGCGAACCTGATAACTCTTTGGATATTTTTTCTATAATATTGGGAAGGTCAAAAATACAGTCTGTTAGGCTGGCATCTCCCAATACAACGTCTTCCGCAAAGGCAAGGCATGTTGGGGCCCCGCATACTCCGCAGTCGATTTTGGGCAATGATTCATTTATTTCCTCTTTCAATTTTCTCTTTTTAATGGCTTTGGCTAAATCTTTATCGAGAGGCTTAAGAGGGCGGGGTTCGAATTTCCCTTTGATAAGAAAATAGTTTTGGCTGTAGAGCTTCCTGACCTCTCTGATGTCCGGACAGGCTTTAATTTGTTCAAACTCCAAGGTTTCGATCAAATTGAGAATTTTATTGTATGATGTATAAAGGTTTTCTACCGTTAGGGAGCCTCCGACGCATCCTTGGAGGCAGGAATAGGCCTCGATAAAGTCGATGTTTCTGAGTTTTCCTCTCTCAATGTCATCAAAAACCTTGATGATTTCGTTTAACCCCGAGACAGCCATAGAGTTTTTAAGCCTCAAGGTCCGGCAGATACCGCCGACCATTGCCCATCCCACCCCAAGAATACAGATGCTTTCCAGTGCTTTCCGGTAGCTGCTTTTTTCGATTCCTTCCATAGCAGAGAGAAGAGGGCCGTAAATGTCGGCGATCGAAATGGCCCCATCCAGAAAAGATTTTCCTTTTTCAGCGGGCTGTTTGATGGAAATCATTTTCACAGGGCAAGGAGTGAGATAAAATGCTCCGATTTTATTTTCATCGATCTTGAGTTTTTTGGACAACTTCTTTTTGATTTCACGCCCAGCCAATTCTCTGGGCAGTTCGATCGGAATGAGTTGGTCGATGAGTTCAGGATAATTAACCTGGATTAAACGCACAACAGCGGGACAGGCGTTGGAGATGAGCGGCTTCGGACCTTTGTAATCTCTCAGGTATTCTTGGATGGCGAAGCTCACTTCTCCGCATGTCAGCGCCAGATCAAAAGCACTGTCGAATCCCAATTTTTTTATCCCGGAGAGAATCTTCTCCGGTAAGATTTCTCTCCCGAACTGGGCATAAAGAGCAGGAGAAGGGATGGCGACCGTGTACTGAAATTTGGAAAGTTCTCCGAATGGGTCGGTCAGTGGGACGATAGCATTGTGTGGACAAGCTGTGATACACTCGCCACAATCGATGCATTTTTCTTCGATAATTGTAGCTTTTCCATTTCTAACTCTGATAGCTCGGGTAGGACACACCCGCATGCATTTCATCCGGCCTTCACACTTTTCTGTATCGATCCGGATAGAATGGAAATATTGGCTCATTTGTTTCCTGTTTTATTCAAGCAAAATATTATATCCAATGTCGTTCCTTCTCCAAGTCTAGATGCGATTTTGAATCGATCGGCGTTTTTTTTGATGTTGGGAAGTCCCATACCCGCGCCGAATCCCATTTCGCGCATTTCATGCGTGGCGGTCGAGAATCCCTCTTTCATGGCTTGATCGATATCTGCAATTCCTTGACCCTCATCTTCCAATTTAAGATGTAATTTTACGGGAGTGATGTTAAGTGTGACCATCCCTTTATTTGCGTACATCACCACATTCATTTCTGCCTCGTATACGGCGATGGATGCCCGGATGACAATCGACGGATCGATGCCGATTTCCTTGAGAATTTCTTTGATGCTGGTGGATGTCCTCCCAGCGTTGCTAAAATCACCACCTTTGATTTTAAATTTTTGAGATAAGACATACTCGTCGTTCATTGTTTTTTTTAGGAAAGATCACTTACTCCGGGAAGGCCTTGACTGAAAAGAAGACCGCAGGTGGCGTACATCATGAACTTGGTTGAAAGAAGCGGAATGCCATGTTCTTTGGCCAGCTTGACACCCTCATCATCTGGCCGTTTGCCCCGAACATACACAATGGCTTTGGCATCGATAATATTGGCCGTCCGAACAGATTGAGAATTGGATAAACCCGTTAGAAGGAGGATTCCGGGTTTACCAAAGGCAAGAACGTCACTCATCAGGTCAGATCCGCCAGCGAATGTGATTTCTATGTCAAGTTTGTCCTCTCCGGTGATGACGTCTGCCCGAAGTATTTCTTTGATTTCTTTTAAGGTCATTGTTGTATCCCTAAGTATTTGTTTTTAAATTTTTCCTCGAAAAATATCTTAACTATTCAGGTATCCAGAAGTCAATCTGCAAAATGCAGAGCACAGGTCAGAAATATTCTTCGGCTAGCTTTTTAGCCAACAAAGGGACGGCCTTTTTTAGGGGATCAGTTAAGCCCGACTGAATCGTTTCCGGGATTTCTTTGATCTGGCAGACTTTTATAACCACTTTCACGTTGCATAAATCTTGCAATTCTTTTAGAAGATTGGAGGATGGAACTTGATGGATGGAAAAATCATCTATTTTTTCTGCTGGGAGTTCATCAAGGGGGATATCAAAAATTTCGCCGGGTTTTTTTCCTTTATCCACAGCATCGATAATCACGATAACTTTTGGCCGAACTTCACTTAAGGAAATCGTAAACAGAAGTTTTCTTATACCTGTGCCTGCGTCTGCTAAACACACATTTTCCGGGATGCTGAAGTGGTTTTTCAGATATTGGATAACTTCCGGTCCGAATCCATCGTCACCAAAAAGGATGTTCCCTACGCCAGCGATCAATATTTCTTTTCGACAGTAAACAGGGACTTGTTCCATTTTGAGCTCGAAACACCACATCCGCTTCCGAAGATGGAGGACTGTTGAAAAAAACTGGTGGTCTGTTTAAAACAGACCACCAGTAAATCTCTGAAGAAGTGGGGCTAGCTTGAGATATTCGAAACCGTGTCTATGTGATTTCCTTCAGCATCGACGATGTCGATTTTCACACCGAGCTTTCCGTCCAACTTGTGCGTTGCACAAGAAAGGCAGGGATCATAAGCCCTGATCGTCATCTCGACTGTATTCAGAAGTTCTTCGTTGTAGTTGCCATCCTTGATCAAGTCTTTCGCAGCACTTTTGACAGACATATTGATGGCCGCATTGTTGTGCGTGGTTCCAACGATCAAGTTTACATTGGTAAGGATTCCGTTTTCATCCGTTGTGTAGTCGTGGATCAGTGTCCCTCTGGGTGCTTCTACACAGCCGATTCCTCTGGCAGCTCTTGGTTCCACTTTTTTCCTGATATCTGTGCTTGTGATCTCAGGATCCTCGAGCAGTCGAATGGTGTTTTCTGCGTTATACAGGAGCTCGATCAACCTTGCCCAGTGAAAAAGTAACGTTTGTTGAGCAGGGCGGCCGAACTTTTCTCTGAATTCTTCAAACTCAGCTTGAGCTAATGGGGTGGGTATCTTATCACAGACATTCAGCCTTGCCAGTGTATTGGTCCGATAGATCCCATTCGAGCTATCCAGGTCCATCGAAAATTCGCCCGCTTTTTTCATATAGGGGAACTTCAAGTAGGACCAGGGTTCGACATGTTCGCGAATATAGTCGGTGTATTCCTCGTAGGTGAAATCTTCGTATGAGCCGTCGGCATTCATCATTCTCAGCTTTCCGTCATAAAGATCCATGGCTCCATCTTCTTTTACCGTGCCTAAAAATCCGGTGTTGAATACAGCCAGAGAATTAACGACATCCAGATACTTGGGGAAGAGGTTTTCTTTGGCAAAAGAAATCGAGAATTTGGCCAGTTCGAAGCATTCATCCGCCATCTTTCTCAGTTCTTGTCTTTCTTCCTCGAGAAGGGGTTTGCTGAATCCGCCGGGAACGGCAGCGGCCGGATGGATGGCCTTTCCGGCGATTATCTCAAGCATATGGGCTGCCAAATGTCGGACTCTAACCACTTGTTTAGCCAGGTCAGGGGCTTCACCTAAAATACCGATGACGTTCCTTACTGAATAATCTGCACCCGGGCCAAGGACAAAATCAGCTCCAGCGAGGAAATAAAAATGAAGGATGTGTTCTTCCATGTAGGCAATGCTGTTGCATAATTCTCTTAATTTTTTTCCCGCAGGTGGCGGATCGACCCCAAAGACCGCATCTGTCGCTTTCGCGGAAGCGTTATGATGAGACCAGGGGCAAACTCCACAAATCCGTGTGGTGATTCTTGGCATCTCTTCGACAGGTTTGCCGATACAGAATTGCTCGAAACCTCTCAATTCTAGGACATTGACCTGAGTATCGTCAACATTCCCTGCATCATCGAGATTGATAGTGATCTTGGCATGCCCTTCTATTCTTGTGACGGGTTGAATTGTTAGTGTTTTTCCCATGATTAACTCCTTTTTGGCAGGGGGCGCAAACGACCGGCCCCAGAAAATCTGTTGAACGTTGCTGCACGATCTGGTATTTGTTTGAGATCAAGACCTATGCTGGATAGCGCTCCCATCATATCGACCATCGGGTTGGCTGTATCTGAGAGAGGCCCGAAACAGCCCCGGCAGGGCATGTAGGCTTTGATGCATCTAGGTGTTTTCTCTGATCCTCCACAGCCTGATCTTGTGGCAGGCCCATTGCAAAGAAAACCCTGTTCCATGTAACAACGAACAGTATCCAAAGGTTTCCCGGGTTCAAATTCCATTGGTTCTAGGGGTCTTTTCAAATCGGCCACTGCTTTTTCTTTTCTAATGGTGGGGCATTCATCACACACACTCTTCGACGGAAGGCTGATATCTCTTCCTTCTAAAAGAGCTGTTAGGGCCTCTACGACCATTTCTGGTGTTGTTGGACAACCGGGCAACTTGAGGTCAACATTGACGACTTCATGTAGTGCATAAACTCTATCCGTAAATGGGGATACTGCTTGAGAGGGGGTATCTGCCGAATCAGTGGAAACAGATCCGCGAAAAACCTTATCCTGGAGTTCCTCGACCGTAAACTGATTTGCCAGGGCGGGAAGACCGCCATAGCAGGCGCAAGATCCCAAGGCGATGAGTGTATTACATTTTTTCCTCATCTCCTCGGCTAATTCTTTGTTTTCTTCTACCCTGATTCCGCCAGAAATAATTCCCACATCGGCTTCAGGAATTTCTGGGCCTGGCTGATCACCAGTCTGTCCAAATAATTTATGATCCATGATGACCGGCATATGGACAAACTCCAGCTTTGGCAAAATGTCAAGGAGTGGTTCTCCGATGTCGAGGATGGTTACCTCACATCCCGCACAGATAGTAAACCACTCTTCCGCTACTCTAACTGCCATCTTTTACCTCCTAGATAAATATAGATTTTTTTCATTAGACGTATGTCCAAATATAATGCTTTTGGTTTGGTTGATTCTTGGAGTGACAAAAATTATTCTTATTTTGCATATAAATTTAGCTTGCGGAAATTAAATATACTGTAATTATAGGATAGGTAAGATTTGCCTTATAATTACGTTGTATTCTATGTGGAAAACAAGCGTTTGTCAATAGAAAAAGTAAAAAAAAAGAAATTGATATCAACAAAACCATCTCCCTTAACTCGTGCCGAAAACTACCCCTTTTTTCGGTCGATAAACTGCTAGAAAATTTTTTCATGAATCAGGACTTTTTGGGCTTGCTTTTTTATTTGAAAAAAAAGTAAAATTTAAAACACAAAAATACCAATGAACAAAAAGGAGGAAGGATGACTAGAAAAATTTGTTCTGCTATCGGAATAATTCTTCTTTTGAGTGTCCTGAACAGCTGTGGCACCCACCCCGAAGAAGGCCTTTTAAAAAGATATTTTAGCGCGCTTACAATGAACGATAGGATGACCCTATCAACCATGGCCATCGAACCGATCTCTATCGATGCTCAAAACTGGGAAATTACCAATGTAACAGAAGAAGTTATCGAGGCGTTTAAATTAGCCGAGATGGATGCAGTCGAAAGAGAGCTGCAGAAAAAACTTACAGACCATGTAGGACCTGTTCAGGAATTGGATGATGAATTATGGGCAGCAAAGGAGGATCTCAAGGCAGCAAGAACGGGAGCTGCAAGGAGAGCAGCTCAAAAAAGAGTGGATGAAGCCCAGGTTAAGTTCGATGAAGAGCGAGCAATACACAGCGAAATGCAAAAAGAAGTGAACGAAGCTCAAGCTACTTCACGAAAGGAAGAGGAAATCGCTGAATTTTCGCTTGGAGCAGGCAATCTCCCGAATATCAGAACCTTAACAGGAGAAGTATTCTCCAAAGAAGTGGACCTACGAGCAGAAGGGCAGGCAGGAAGCAAGGATTACAGGTTTTACTTAAGAAGGTATGTTCTTGAGGATGAAACGCTCAATCTAACTCACAGGGGAAGATGGATCATCGTAAAGATTGAATCTATCGGTTGATATTGACTCTTTTTGCAAATTCCTTTATAAATACTGATTTACTTAGTTAGGGCCGTTAGCTCAGAGGGAGAGCACCGGCCTTTTAAGCCGGGTGTCGCTGGTTCGAGTCCAGCACGGCTCACCACCCTCGCGCCCCTGTCGT
>CP070750.1:1524750-1558514 GCA_020348385.1 Candidatus Aminicenantota bacterium
GATGTTGATCATCCAAGGTCGTTTTTGGCATTTTGCGCCGCGGTCTGTTTAGGAAAAATTTTTACGACAAAGAAAGAGGGGAGAATTCTGGCCGTTTTAAAAAATTTGGCAAACGATGGAAGATGGAGGATGAGGGAAGCGGTTGCCTTTGGATTTCAACATATAGGAGAAAGTGATTTTGACGAAATAAAATCACTTTTTTCAGAATGGATCAAAAAATCGAATAATCTTGAAAAAAGAGCCATTCTTGTTTCATTAGCCCATCCCCAATTTCTTGATGAGGAACGGGCTAAATTTTGTTTCGAGATCACGCGAGATGTCTTTGAACAAATGGGAGAAGATAATAATTTTGATGTTTTACAAAAAGGGATGAATTTTACGATCAGCGTATTTGTGGCAGTAAATCCAAATCTTGGTTTCAGATTTTTAAAAGAATGGATTGGAAAGGATAAACTGATTGATAAAATAATAAAAGAAAATTTAAAGAAAAATCGTCTTGTGAAAAATTATCCAAAAGAAGTCAAAAATCTTTTGAATCAAATATAAGGGTCTTTTTTCCAGAATCCCAATCCTTTCTCTCGGGCTTCCTTTTCGAGGTCATAATAATGCTTTAGGTAATCCGGCAGGTATTTTGGAACGACGCGGGCATACCCTTTTTTGAGAAGAACTTCGTTAAAACTCAGGGATTCTCCCTTGCCATATTCGATCTCGACAAAAGGATATCCGTTTTTGTCATGGACGATGCCAGCTGCTGTATTGTCCGTCGTCCAGGTGAAAAATTTCACTGTTTTGCCTTCCAGTTCTCTTTTGGTGAAGTCGTAGATTTTGTATCCCAGTGTATCATCCCGGGGGGGGGCCTTGATTCCGGTAAGCCGGGCCACAAATGTGTCTCCTATCTGAACGAGATCCCCGCTGAGTACTTTTTTAACGACTCCTGTATTGGACAATGCAGATACCGGAAGCAGGAACACCAACAGAAATTTTGAAATCAGCTTCTTTTTTGTTTGCAACATGTCGGCCTCCTATTCAAACTCTTTTCGATTCAAGCATACTAGAAGGCTGTTCGAGCAACAACTTAAGTCTTCATGACAATTTATTAAGATAGATTCTGATGATTTTTATCTTCTGCCGATACAATTTTCCCTAGGGCATAGGTCACAGGCTACTCGGGTCTTATCTATCCTATCTTCAGGGCCAAAACCATAAACTCCTGAAACAGACTTGAAAGGGACCATCAGATAGCTTTGATTTAATTCTACTCCGATCCTTTTACCGTCCACCATTTTAAATAATATCTTTTGTTCTTCAATTGTCCATTTGTACTGTCCTGGTGAATATGTGCAGGTTGAACTCCAATTTTGTTCTTCGATGCCTTGTTTCTTTATCTTTTCACCGACGAAATCGCCCAGAAGCTCCAGCAAGCTGGTCGTGATAGCATCCATAATGATGGTGGCCAGCGTATCCCCGGCCAGGCTTTCCTCGTTTATAATCCTGTCTACGTTGTTTCCCAGAGTGTAAATGTAGAGGATAGCGGTTTTTGACCCCGTCAGGATCTTAGAAATATGGGGGCCGTTAAACAAATCTGCTGATGTAAAATATACCAGGTCTCCATCCACTTTTTCTATTTCGAAACGGTCAAATATCGCTTTGGGGGCAATGCTATCGATACACTTGGAAGCTTTCTCTTCAAGCAGCCTTTCCATGGGAGCATTGAGTGCAGCCCCCATGACCTTTTCCAGGAAATCTCTGCCGATATCCAGGGGGATATCCAGTTTTATGTTATCCAGAGTCTCCATTACCGAGGCCTTTGATCTTTCAGCCATCGCGTGAACCATTCCAGGTTTCGTCGCATCATATCCACTTGAAATTTGGGCTTTTGTATGGAATGACTCTGCCCGGGATAAATGATAAATTCCACGGGGACACCTGTTTTCTTCAGGGCTCTGTATAATTCCCAGGCTTGAGGAAGAGGAACCCTGGAATCCTTTTCTCCGTGCAGTATCAGGGTGAACGTTTTGTGTATTCATCTGCTCGTGTCCAAGGATCGCCGGAGAAATAAAACTCCATATAGCCTGGGATGTCGGTTTGCCCATAAAAACTGACAAGGTTCGACATCCCTGCCCCTAAAGATGCCGCCTTGAACCTGGTAGTCTGGGTGATGATCCATGATGTCATGTAGCCACCATAGCTTCTGCCCATGATGCCAAGTCTCAGCGGATCGGCTACTCCCTTTTCTATCAAGTAGTCGATTCCAGAGATGATGTCGAAATAGTCTCCGTGACCCCAGTCGTTGACGTTGGCCCTACGAAAGGGCTCTCCGTATCCATAGCTCCCCCTGGGGTTGGGCATGAAGATGGCAAATCCCTGTCCTGCCAGAACATGGAGGGGATAGCTTTCTCCTTGGATAGGAGATGATCCACCTATCTGCGGAGAGAAAGAGACCTCGAATTTCCCCGATGGTCCCCCATGGACATAGGTGAGTAGCGGATAACTTTCTCCCGGCCTGAATCCGACCGGTTTTATCAGCAATCCTTCAATCTCTAGACCGTCGTGACTTTTCCAACGGATGACCTCGGTCTTACCCAAATCAATGTCATCGACAAAGGAGTTCGTTCTTGTCAGGCACAAAGGCTTGAATTCATCCATTGGTGAGACAAAAACCTCGGAAGGTGTCGTTGATGTGGATACAAGGAATGCCATTCGGTTCGATTCATGCGAGAAGCTAAAATCCCGATGGACGCGAATTCCCTGACTGACTTGCCTGACTTTACCTGTTTTTACGGAAACAGCAAAAAGCTGAGTGGTCAATCCTTTACTGCTCTGAAAATAGAGAGTACGGCTGTCTGAAGACCACTGACAGGAGGTGACGAATTCTTTGAAATCTCGACTGATATTGCTGGGCTCTCCCCCTTCTGTAGAGACAACACAGATGTACCAATTCGCAATCCACTCATTCAGGCCGTCGTTCGATACAAAGGCGATCATCCTCCCGTCAGGAGACCATTGGGGAGAGGTATCTGCACCTTCTTTTTCGACTATTTTTCGAATTTTTTGGCCTTGAACGTCGACGGTGTAGATATCGGTGTTGAATAGATCCGGGATACTCGGGGAAGGCCGGGCAGAAAAAACGATATTCTTTGCATCTGGAGACCAAGAGAGAGTATCCACAAAAAATTTCCCGCTGGTCAACTGCCAGGTCTTTTTTGAGGTCACTTCGATAAGATGGATGTGGACCATCCTCGGCTCGTCGTCGACTATGATCGGGCTGCCCCTCTCTTCCTGACGTTTCTTTTTTTCTTCTGGCTGTAGGTCGGGAAGAAGAAAAGCGATTTTTTTGCTATCAGGAGACCAATAAAACGAACCGATACCCCCATGGACATCGGATAATTGCAAAGCTTCTCCCCCTGAAGGGGAAATCAGCCATATCTGATTACTCCCTCCTCGATCAGAAATGAAGGCGACCGTTTTGCCATCGGGGGACCAGAGGGGATTGTCGTCTCGTTGGGGACTGCTAGCCAGCTTGAAGGCTTTTTGGCCGTCTGTTTGTGCCAACCAGACATCTCTGTCGTAGCGATTATTTTCGACATCAGGCTCAGAGATCACGTACAGAACTTGTGTTCCATCAGGAGATATCTGGACATCGTGAATGTTTTTGATCCGCATGAGGTCATCGATGGTCGCCGGCCGTGGATTTAGCGCCAGTTCTGCTTTTGATCGATCGGATAGAAATAGCATAAAAGCCATAATTGCCAATAAAATTATTACTATTTTTTTCATGTTTTTTTTGCTCATCAGTCAGTCTATCAGAATAATTCTAAATAATAAATGGAATGGAGAGTGTCTGGCATGATTTTTGCTCTATAGAGAAGGGGGTGGGCATTGGATTTGTTAATGGAAAAGGAGAAATGAGCAATGAAAAAATTATGCATTTTTATTTTCGTTCTTTTTCCTCTGTTATTGTACTCACAGGTGGGGGAGCAACACATTGATGTCCACCTTTATCCCCATTCGCTTACTTCCCAGGACAGCCTTCAGGACGGTCCCTTTGGTAAAAATTTTGACATTCGAGAAGACACGTTCTTGGTATGGGTCGATATGTTTCCTGGGATGTTCTTTGCCCATAAAACCGCCTACATTTTGATCTCGAAGGGAGATATCAGGATAGAGAGGGGCGATTGGTGGCCGGTCCTCAACGGCAAGATGATTCTCCATAACGAGCATGACAAATATGCCCTCGTCAGTCCGTTTGAATTGCCTCTCATTTCCGCAAATGGATTCATCGATGAAAGAATCGACATACATGTATACCCCCACGAGCTCACTTCTCAAGATCAACTGACGGATGGCCCTGCTGAACAACTGTTCAAAATTGATGACAACTGTCTCCTCATTTGGATCGATCTTTTACCCGCTGCCTATTTTGCCCATCCTACGGCATATATCCTGATTTCGAAAGAGAGCATCCGAGCAGAACATGGAAACTGGTGGCCGATGTTGAATAGCAAAAGAATACTTTACGGCGAGCGGAACAAAACCGGGATAATTTCCCCGTTTAAGGTTTCAAGCGCTGATTTTCCTATGAGAAAAAGCAACAAGAGAGAGATAAGATCTCCCTAATGATTCATTCTCGTCCCCTCTTGATCTCGGACCGGATCTCGAACTTTTCCTCCTGTGATCGTTGCACCTTCTTATAAATTATTGATGTGTAGCTAAGATGTCAGACGATCAATAGGCAAATCTCAAGATGAAATTTTCGTCCTTTGCCAACACTGCCGCTGCATTTTTCTCTATAGTTAAAGGAAAGATCAAATCAGGGGGGCCGGTCCCGAAGTTCATTTTGTCCACAGGAAGTCTTGATATGTTGGTCACGAGGTAACCTGATGCCGGGTCGAAAGGTCGGAATTTTTCTGTTTTCCCCTCGGAAATGATATCTTCCAACTGAGATAAATAATTCGTGTAGGATTGATTGGATAATGACGGCATAGATTTTCGAATCTGAATGGCCAATTCATCTACAGGCAAATTGTCGATATCAACTTTTTTTAACTTCATCTTATGTAGCATGATTCCATTCCCGAAAAATCCTCTTCCATACTCTTTAACCCGTCTTCGTACGTCGATGGGTATGGTAAGCTCGGCAAATTCATCTGCGAGGCCCTTTTGGATCCCAACCAGTTTTTTGATGGCCATGGCGGATAAAACATCATTTGTTGAAATCCGAAAATTTTTCGATACGAAAACTTCACGGATCATAGACTGCACATCTCTTCGGGAAATCTTATCGACCGCGATCGCAAATTGGCTGGATTGCTGCACAGGATTTAAATTGATTCCCTTGTAAGAGAAATTTTTGAGCGCTGTCCTGCGGTGATGAGGTTTGGATAGCAGCTGCATCAAGGTCGATTTGGATGGGAGCAGGGTATGTTGAGATAACACGGCAAGGGAGGACAAAAAGTAAAAATAGCTGTATCCATCTCCCGCCAAATGTTTCATGTTGGGAACCATAATCATGCCGTTCTTGAATTGCGTGATTTTCACTTGAAACAATTTTTTTGTATCTGAAAAGCTATAGAGAGAATAGGCTTCCAATCTTTCTTTCTCGGATCTGGGGATTGCAAATTCTTGGTTGATGACTTCTTCGTCATAGCAATCTTCTTCGATATATTTATCAAAAGATATAATCCCTTCTTTGTATTCCCCGAACATCGGCCAGAAAGCCTCTGAGAGTTTTTTCAAGGCGCTCCGGATTTTTTTTGTGTCGAGTCCTTCCTTAAAATAAAATAGAAACTCTACCGGGTAAATCCCATTGGAAAACAACGCATCGACTTGGGAGATTTGGACTTTTTTCATCCTAGATCCTGAAATGTTCAGGTATAGTTATTAACAATTCATACGCAGCGTGTCAATTCATCCGTGTGATTGGATATTTCTGTCCAAAAACTATAAAATTCAAATTTCGTATTAATGTATGTGAAATTCAATTTGAATGGAGGGGAGAATCATGCGATCAACGAATAAAATCGCAGCATTCATCGTGTTGCTTGCTGTTATTTGCGGGTTTTTGCAGGCGGGAATGGAAATGCCTTTGCACACAAAAAGGCTGAGCGACAAGGTCCTCATCGTTTGGATTTGCGACTACATGCAACAGATTGCCACAGTTGCCCTTGCCACAGAAAAAGGCATTGTCGTGATCGAAGCGAGTTTGATCCGTGTCCATGATGCCAGGATCCGGCAGGCGATCGAGAAAGAGTTTGGAAGAAAAGATATCAAGTATCTGATAAACACACACTTCCACCATGATCACACGGCCGGGAACCAGATTTATGCCGACGCTACGATCATCGGGCATAAAAACACCCCAGCAGGGATGAGAGAGGAACTCACCGGGGAAGGGCTGGTCAAACTTGTCGATAAATTCAAGGGCATGCAAAAAGACCGGGAAGAAGCTCTGAAACATTTGGATCCGGGATCCAGAGATTATAAATTTACAGAGGAATTCATTGCCTGTCTTAAATTGGCTATCCCGGAGTTACAGAACGGCTTCATTCCCACCTATCCGACTGTGTTGTTCGAGAAAAACCTGATACTTGACATGGGGGATATGACCATCGAGCTGTATTCGATCGGGGGAATGCACACGGACAGCGACATCGCGATCTTCGTGCCGGAAGAAGGACTTGTAGCCCTAGGCGATGTGCCCCCGGATCAAATATTGCCTTATATCCGAAAAGAGCTGAAATCGGATTTTTCTGTGACATTGGAAAACTGGGGCCGTATTGTCGATAGCGGTCGGGAGATAAAGTATGTCAACATGGCCCATTCCGATATGTTTATCTCTGTAGAAACTTACAAGGAGCAGTACAAATATTTGTCTACCTTGTGGAAGGGTGTGTCGGAGATGTTTAAAAAGGGCAAAACATTGGAAGAGGCTAAGAAAAAATACACCGTAGAGAAGGACTTCCCTTATTTCAAGGATAGAATTACCAAAAGGCGGGACATCGATATTACCCAGTACAATATCGAGTCGATATGGGAAAAAATAACAAAAGAACAGGAATAAACAGCGCTTTCTTTTGTGTATCTATCCACTACTTTCCTGCTTTTTGTCCTTGTTGCTCTGCTATCCCACCTGTTTTTCCTTTTCACCTTGACAAATCGAAATCAGAGAATAGACTGAATAGACGAAATGGTAAGTATTGATAATTGGAGGGAGAATGATGTTTCAACTGTTTAAATGGAGAGGCTATTCCTTGTTGTGTATCTTTCTGTTGTTGTCGGTCGTTAGTTCATCTGGGCTGGCAAAGGAGAAGGTCTCGAAAGAAAAAAAACTCGTGTTGGAATGGTTGAGCCAACCTGAAGTTGTCGAGAAGTTCGGTAAGATTTCCGATGCCATTTGGGAGTATGCAGAATTGGGGATGCAGGAGTTCAAGTCGTCCAAACTCCTGGCCGATACGCTGGAAGAGGTGGGATTTACTGTCGAACGAGGTGTAGCTGGAATGCCCACCAGTTTTGTGGCCAGTTACGGTTCAGGGAAACCTGTGATCGGCATCCTCGGAGAATACGACGCCTTGCCGATGATTTCTCAAAAGGGGAGAGAAACGACTCAAGATCCCCTGGTCGAGGGGGCTCCCGGTCATGGCTGCGGCCACAATACCATGTGCACCGCTGCGGCGGCTGCGGCGATCGCCGTTAAAGAGGCCATGGACAAGCATGGATTCCAGGGAACGATCAAGGTTTTTGGTTCTCCGGCTGAGGAGACTTTGATCAGTCGCCCCTACATGATCCGGGCTGGGCTTTTCGATGATGTGGATGCTGTTATCGACAACCACAGCGGCAGCGGTTTTGGCACAAGCTACGGCATCGGCGGTAACGCCCTTTTTTCTGTCATTTTCACATTTACGGGAAAGACCGCCCATGGAGCTTCCCCTTGGGGAGGACGGAGTGCCCTCGATGCCGTGGATATCATGAACGTGGCGACCAACTATCTCCGCGAGCATCTTTTCTACACATATCGGATGCATTACGTCATTGTCAGAGGAGGAGAGGCCCCTAATGTGGTTCCGGATAAGGCCAGCGTCTGGTATTTTATCCGAAACTCCGATGAGAGACTGGAGGAAATGTACGAAAGAGTTCTCAACTGTGCCAAAGCCGGCGCTCTTGCCACGGGGACAGAGTTGTCCGAGGTCAGAGTTTTGTCTGCCGTTCACCAGCGCCATGCCAATAAAGCTGCTGCTGAACTATTCCAGAAAAACATCGAACTCGTTGGAATGCCCGAATGGACCGAGGAAGAGCAGGCCTATGCCAAGGCTTTGCAAAAGGAGCTGGGTCGTGAGGAGAAGGGAATGCCGACAGAAATTGGCAAACTCAAAGACAGGAGTGGATTTTTCGTCGGGGGAGGATCCTCGGATGTTGGCGATGTCACGCTGATTGCGCCGACAGCGACCATACGGTTTCCAGGCCAAATTCCGGGCTCCATCGGGCATCACTGGTCATCCGTTTCATGTAACTACGGCACGACAGCCTGGAAAGGATTGAATGCCGGAGCCAAAGCCATGGCTGCTTCTGCTATCGATCTGATGACCAAACCGAAGGAGCTGCAGAAACTCCGGGATGAATTCGAGGCCTATTCGGCTGAACATCCCTACAAGCCGTTCCTTCCTGAAGATGCCCAACCGCCGTTAGACTTGAACAAAGAGCTTATGGAAAAATGGCGCCGTCTGATGGAAAAAGAAAAGGAATTGGAATAGAAAATAGGCTGATATATTTTTCATTTTCATACTTGACAAAGCTCATAGTAATTATATATATAATAGTAAAACTCTGTTTAGCTGGCTGGGCAGAGGCCCCTCGATAGATTGTCTTATAATTACAAGACAGCCAGCTTCCTCCTATTTTCAAATCAATCCAATGTGATGTATGGGGCTTCGGCCCTTCCCCTACATGAAGTTGCTTCATCGAGACAACCTTTCCCTCAGAAATGTAGTCCATATGTATAAACAGGACAAGAGGTCTTACAATGATAGCCAATTATCTGAAAGTTGCCTTAAGAAATATTATCAAACACAAGGGGATATCGTTTATAAACATTTTCGGACTTGCTGTCGGCATGACCTGTGCCATTTTGATTATTCTTTGGGTTCAAGTTCAGTTGAGCTATGATTCTGGGCAGGTCAACAAAGACCGGATTTACAGGCTCGAAAATCAGACCTGGGTCGTGATGCCGCCCTATCTACGGGAAACAGCAATTGTTTTTCCGGAGGTTGAACAGGCCATTCGGTTTTATTTTTGGTTGGAACCTACCTTAAAACACAATGAAAAAATATTCACGGTCACGGAATTTGCCCTTGTCGACGACAAAGTTTTCGAGGTGTTCAATTTTAATTTCATCGCTGGGGATCCCGAAAAGGCACTTGCGAATCCCTTTTCCCTCATCCTGACAGAGTCGATAGCCAAAAAACTTTTCGGGAATGACAATCCTATGGGGAAAATGGTTGAGATGAATAACCGATATGATTATACAGTTACGGGTATTGTTGAGGATATCAAAAATTTCCACATGAATATCAATGCCTTTATCTCTGCCAATGATATGACCAGAATAGATGGGAACGACAACTTTCTGACCTCCCGCAACTACAACCATTCGATATATTTGCTTGTCAAACCTCAAGCCGACATCTCTACTCTTGCACAAAAAATCAATGACCGCGCCACGGAAGTGGACCGATACCAAGGAGATCGCCTGATTCTCCGGCCCTTCAAAAACATCTATTTTGCCAATCATCTGCAGCACGAGAAAAACACCAAACATGGGAATATTCACTTAATCATAGTTTTTTCCATAATCGCCCTTTTTATATTGGGTATTGCCTGTATAAATTTCATCAATCTCACTATCGCCAAAACAAAAACCAGAGAAAAAGAGATTGCCGTCCGGAAAGTGGTCGGAGCCCGGAAGAGTTCTATCCAAAAACAGTTTTTCGGGGAGACGTTTATCATTGTTTTTATCGCGTTTCTTTTAGCGTTGTTTTTAGCAAGGTTGCTCCTTCCCAATTTCAACACTCTGACAGGAGAGGTCATAACTCTAGCGCCGTTCGATATGAGGATATTATTCGTGATCGTCGGGATTATATTGTTCACGGCTTTTATTTCGGGCATTTACCCTTCATTTTATTTATCTGTTTTGGAGCCGGTTCTGGTGTTGAAAGGGAAATCCGGTAAGGGGAGGAAAGGCTCCCTATTGAGCAAACTCCTGATAGCCTTCCAGTTCGTTATTTCGATATCCCTTATCATAGCCACCATCACGGTGGTGCGGCAATTGAACTTCATGCAGAATGCGGATCTGGGAATGAACTATGAACAAATGCTGACTTGCACTTTGAGAGGAGACAGATTCAGAGGAGAGGCGGAACAAATATTGAGCAGCAAGCGTGCTTTTAAGGATCGGTTGTTCACTAACCCAGCTGTGCGGGGCGTCACGTATCTGAATCAGTTGCCGGGGAAAATCACAAACACGAATACGTGGCCTATTCCGGATAGAGATGGCGGCATACCGCTGAAAGTCATAAACGCTGATCCTGATTTTATCGATTTAATGGAGCTTGAGGTAATAGAGGGGCGGAATTTTTCGTATGATACCCGAACCGACCTTGATCAGAAGTACCTGCTTAATGAAGAGGCCGTAAGGCAATTCGGATTTGAAGAGCCTGTGGGCAGCACAACCAACTCAGGAAGGAACACGATTATAGGAATCGTCAAGGATTTTCACTTCAACTCATTACACAATAAGATCGGACCGATGGCCATATCCTGGGATCACTGGACGAGGAGAGCCTGCATCAAGATCGCTGGCACCAACATAGCCGATACGATAAAACACATCGAAAATGTGTATAGGGAATTTTGTCCCGGATTCGCCATGGAATATGGTTTTCTGGATGAATCTTTTGCAAGGCAATACGAAGCGGAAAAACGTCTGAAACAGTTATTGCAGTATTTTGTCAGCATCGCGATTTTCATTTCGTGTTTGGGGCTTTTTGCTTTGACAGCTTTTATCGCAGAACAAAAAACCAAGGAGATCGGGATCCGGAAGGTGCTGGGTTTGTCCAACACAGGCATCTTTGTTCTGCTGTCGAAAAATTTTGCCAAGTGGGTGCTTGTTGCTAATCTCATATCCTGGCCGATTGCCTATTATATCCTCAACAATTGGCTGAAAAGCTTCGCCTACCACATCGATCCCAGCATCATGATTTTTATCCTGAGCGGTCTGATTGCATTGGGGATCACTCTTTTGACTGTGGGCTATCAAGCCGTTAGGGCCGCTTCCGCCAACCCTGCCGACTGCTTGAGATATGAATAAAATTTCTCCAAGCCCCCTGGTCTGTTCTGAGATTCAGATGAGAGTTGGGGAAAAAAGGCTTGAATAAATCCAAAAAATTTGTCAAAATATTAACACTATAGAATATATAGAATTTATAGGATAAAGAGGAGAATGTTATGATGAAAACTAGATTATTTATCAGCACTGTATTTCTGATGATTCTGCTACCTTTGATAACACAGGCACAGAGCAAAGCTTATCAGGGAGAGAAGCTCTATGAGCTGAAGTGCGGCCGATGCCACATGGCCTATGCTCCCCAGAAGTTTTCCGCCGATGAGTGGAAAACTGTCATGAAAGAAATGGGCCCCCTGTCGGGATTGACCGAGGAGACCGAAGGATCCATCATGACCTATCTGGAGGAGAACGCAGGTGAGAAAAAAATTGGCGGTCTCCCCACAGCTCCGGTTCTGGGAGGATACATTTATACCGAGTTTTTTTCTTCCAAAGCATCCAAGGATACTTTCGATATCCACTACCTGAATGTCAACCTGACAGGCCGCCTGCACGAGCGGGTTTCTTACAGAGCCGAATTCGAGTTCGAACATGGGGGAGGAGAGGCAGAACCCCCTTTCATCGAACAAGCCTACATGGATGTTTGGTTCAAACGTAACATGGCACTCCGGATCGGTGCGATCCTGGCTCCGTTCAACCGTTTCGATGACTTTCATGCTCCTTTGGAAAACATGATGGTCACCCGGCCTCAGATGTCACGGGAGATCAGCGTCAGCGCCTGGAAGGAAGTGGGGATCAACCTCCATGGAAACTTCATTATTACCAAGGATTTATACCTGAATTATGATGCTTATGTGATTAACGGCTTGGGAAGCGGCAGCCGGTTACGAGGAAGCCGGCAGTATCGGGACAACAACGATGCCAAGAGTTTGGGTTACCGTGTGAGCGGTGTTTTCCAGGACCGGTGGGAACTGGGGACTTCATTCTACCACGGAGCCTGGGATGATGACGGCAAATATGATGTAAATATGTTGGGTTTTCATTTCCTGGGCAGACTGGACGAATTCAGTCTGTACGCGGAGTATGCCAAAGCATTGTCAGAAAATCCGGAACCGCAGGATAAGGGAAACATGGATGGTTATTTTATCCAGGGATCCTATTTGTTTTTAGGAAAATTCAGGACTTCTGTCCGGTACGGAAACCTGGACTATCTGGACTTGGGAAACCAGTTGGGTCGAAAATCCACCGATTTTGACCGGATGATTCTGGCGCTTGGATTCAACTATTATCTCACGAAATCCATCGTATTCAAGTTCGAGTATGATTTTTATTTTCCGGGAGAAAGGGAAGCAGATATAAATAAAAATCTCCTCGCTCTGCAGGCAGCCGTCCGGTTTTAGGGAACTATTTCTCCTCCTTTTGCGTCATTTGAGTTGGAGGAGTCATTATGAAGTCCAAAAGAGCCTTTTTGAGCGCAATCGCTTTATTCGGGATAACCATCCTTTCTCTCCTGGCAATACAAACCGAAAACTTATCTGGAACTTGGAACGGGAAGATGCACATCCCCAATTTTGGCCCTTATGAAATGACCATGGTCCTGGAAAAAACGGATTCGGGTTATGAAGGAACCGTTTCCGACACCATGGGGTATATCGCTGAAGATACGCCCATGCAGGAATTACAAGTCGAGAACAACCAGTTGAGTTGTTGGTTCGAAATGACGGATGATTCTACCTGCTATCTGAATCTGGCCGAGGAAGATGGAATCATGATAGGAGAAGCGGAACGTGACGGAGGCGTTGTATCCTGCGTTTTTGTTCGAGAAAAATGATCTAAACCCCGATTGAAATTATATCCATTTTGTTCGGATCGTTTGTGCCCAGACCTAGCTTTGCCGAGGTCTCGATATAGGTGGGATATCTCCCTGTTTTCGCCAACGGTCTCAGGTCATGCTTTATCCGTTGTTCATCGATCATCTTGTAGCCGTGATAATCGACAGCCACGGGATCTTGGCTGGCGATCAAACCATTGTATTCGAATTGGGGCGGAGAGTGGTGCCCCTGATAAACTCCAACCAAGGCTGGCAGCACAATCAGCCGTGTCTTTTTCCTGATGGGATCCAGCGTATTCAATTCCGCCAAATGAGGTTCGCACTTGAAATTTGGCCCATGCAAAGAAACGGGGCTGTCTACAGATCCATAGTGATTCTTCAAGCTCAAGCTGACACCAACAGTGTGATGATCTCGGAGGACAGGGATGTTGACGAGATGGGTACATCTAGTCAAGATTTTGCTC
The DNA here is from genome assembly GCA_020348385.1 of Candidatus Aminicenantota bacterium. Lineage (GTDB taxonomy): Bacteria > Acidobacteriota > Aminicenantia > Aminicenantales > Aminicenantaceae. The sequence continues at coordinate 1,538,378 of CP070750.1, forward strand.
AGGTGAACGGATGCCCCGCCCGGTGTAACAGCGGCCTCTTCGTAGCCCCAACCTTTTTCGTCATTTCCGAAACAGCGCACTCCTCTGGAATCCGTGTTGTGTGTGTATCCGCAAGAAGTGAGATCCTCAGTTCTCCAGTCGTAAAGGATGATATTGTTTTCGGCGACACCAGCGCTTTTCAAACCATTCACGATGGAGTCGATGATTTTGCGGCAGCTTTCTGCTAATGGGTGGGTTTGCATGCAGTTTACTTTGATGGCAATAATGTCGTTTTTCTCGTGTTTTGGGAAAAGGGATGCATAGGCATCCGCCACATTCTTTTGGCCGGTCAAACTCTTTATCCCTGTATTCATCATTTTATGGACAATATCAGGATTGATAGTCTGGCCTTTGTTCGTTGCAGCCTTTGGATCACGCACGATTGCCACTCTACTTTTTGGCGCCGGTTCGATGGCTTTTTCCCGTGACAAATTAGGGAACACGGGATAAATGGCAGTTCCTACAGTGGCGATAGACATGTTTTTTATGAATTCGCGTCGCTCGATTTTTTTCATTATCCCTCCTGACCTTTACTTATCCCTTTTCATTCTTGATTAAAGAATAACAAGGAGTCTTAGCGGAGTCAATCAAATGGCTCAAATAGATAGATTACGATGGTTCGATTGGGCTATGATAAGGGGGCGAGCCCATTGCTTGCAGAGGACCCAGGATGGAAAGATACATCGCGGAAGCTTCGGCGAGAACGATAATAAACAGGCTCCGTTCTCTTTTGCCGAATGCCCTGTTGAAGGATCAATCCTATGTCCGCCGCAGGCTGAGCCGGCTGCAGCAAAGCCAACCCCGCATAAAAAAAGACGCGGTTTTGCGGGAACTGGAGAAGCTGGAAAAGAAGCTGGCTGCCTCGGTCGAGAAAAAAGAGTTCCGTGCCCGGAATGCTCCCCGGGTTTCTTTTCCTGAAGAGTTGCCCATAAGCGCTCGTTCTAAAGAGATTATTAAAGCCATCCAGGAGAACCCGGTGGTCATCATATCCGGAGAGACCGGCTGCGGTAAGAGCACGCAGATTCCCAAGATGTGCCTCAAGGCCGGCCGCGGCGTGGCCGGAATGATCGCCTGCACCCAACCTCGGCGCATCGCCGCCATCACCATCGCCCACCGCATCGCTTCGGAAATCAAAGAGAGTCTGGGCCGCTCCGTGGGTTACAAGATCCGTTTCCGGGATCGAACATCACCCGACGGCCATATCAAAATCTTGACAGACGGGATGTTATTGGCAGAGACGCAGTCCGACTCTCGGCTTATGTCTTACGACACCCTGATTATCGACGAGGCGCACGAACGCAGCCTGAACATCGATTTTCTCTTGGGCATCACCCGCACTTTGCTGGAAACCCGTCCTGATTTGAAGCTCATTATAACCTCGGCCACACTGGACACGGAAAAGTTTTGCCGCGCCTTTCCAAATGCCCCGTTGATCGAAGTGAGCGGCCGCCAGTATCCGGTGGATGTGGAATACCGCCCGGCCGAAACTTTTTCCAAAAAGTCCGAAGGTTTGGACTATGTGGACTTGGCCGTCGAAGCCGTCCATTATATCAAACAGAAAAAAAAGCCCGGCGACATCCTGGTCTTCATGCCCACAGAGCAGGATATCCTCGAGACATGCGAACGCTTGGAGGGACGGAAATATGTTGGAACAGCCATCCTTCCTCTTTATGCCCGCCTTCCTGGCACCCAACAGGGCAAGGTGTATCACGTGAAAGGGCCCAAGATCGTGGTCGCCACCAATGTGGCTGAGACGTCCCTCACCATCCCGGGAATCCGATATGTCGTCGATACGGGCTTGGCCCGTATTTCTCAATACCAGCCTGGAACCCAGATCAATAGTCTGCCCATAAGCCCCATCTCCCAAAGCAGTGCTGATCAAAGAAAAGGCCGATGCGGCCGGGTGGAGCACGGGGTCTGCATCCGCCTCTATTCTGAAAAGGAATTCGAGATTCGCCAGGCTTTCACGCCGCCCGAAATCCTGCGTTCGAACCTGGCAGAAGTCATACTCCGGATGATCGACCTGAAGCTGGGTCACCCGGCAGATTTCCCGTTTGTGGACCGGCCGAAATCCAAACACATCAAGGACGGGTACGATACACTCCTCGAGCTGGGAGCGATTTTCCGTAAGGATCGCAAATATTTTTTAACGGACAAGGGAAGAATCATGGCCCGCATGCCGCTGGATCCCAAAATCTCTTGCATCCTGTTGGAAGCCAGCAGAGAAGGATGCCTCCGGGAGATAGCCATCATAGCAGCAGCCTTGAGTATCCGGGATCCTCGTGAACGTCCCCCGGAAAAGGCCGAACGGGCCGATGCCATCCACGCGCCCTTCCGACATCCGGATTCGGATTTTTTGACCTTGCTCAATATCTGGAACCGCTATCATGATAAACTGGAAAAGCTGACCTCACGGAACAAAAGGCGCCGCTTTTGCCATGACCACTTCCTCTCCTTTTCGCGGATGCGGGAATGGGGGCATGTCCACGACCAGATCCTGGCCATTTGTGAAGAACAGAAAATTCCTCTTGGGCGCCGAGATCGTATCGACATCTCCGATGCCCTAAGTGATGGGATCCACCGATCCATCCTCAGCGGTTATCTTTCCAACATCGCGGTGCTCAAAGAGAGAAATATGTACAGCGCTGCAAAAGGCCGCGAAGTCATGGTCTTTCCCGGTTCAACGATTTTCGGCAAATCCCGTCCCTGGATAGTGGCGGCCGAGATGGTCCGAACGTCACGCCTTTTTGCCCGAACGGTGTCTCGCATCAACCCGAAATGGCTGGAAGAACTGGGCGGTTCCCTCTGCCGGTATTCCTACACGGAAGCCCATTGGGAAAAGAACAGAGGAGAAGTCATTGCTCAGGAACGGGTTACCCTTTATGGCCTGACGATCATAGAGGGGCGGTCTGTCTCGTTTGGCCGCGTTCAACCGGACGAAGCTCACCAGATTTTTGTCCGCTCGGCACTGGTGGAAGGGAATATCAGCGATCCTCCGGGATTTCTGGCACATAATTTGGCGCTTGTCGAACAACTCGCCACTATCGAGGAAAAATTGAGGCGGCGCGGGTATTTAGCCGGGGAAGAAAAATTGGCTGATTTCTACTCCCAGCGTCTTCCCGGGATATCCGATGAACGGAGGCTGAGGAAATACATCAAAGACAAAAGAGGAGATGATTTCCTGAAGGTGAAAGAGGAGGACCTGCTCCGTATTTTTCCCGATGAAAAGGAGCTTGCCGACTATCCCGGTCATCTGGAAGTCGGCGAGCTGCGGCTTCCTTTGGTCTACCATTTCGCTCCCGGGGAAGCTGACGATGGGGTAACCCTTGAAGTGCCGGTCACGAGAATCGCCGATGTTTCCGAACAAGCTTTGGAATGGGGCATACCCGGGCAGTTCGCAGAAAAGATCGCTGCCTTGGTCAAAGCTCTTCCCAAACGTTACAGGAAACATCTTGTCCCAATAGCTGAGAAGGTGGCCATCATTTGCGAAGAGCTTCAGCTGCAGGAACAGTCGCTTTTTAAAACTCTGGCAGAGTTTGTGCGGCGTCGTTTTCATGTAGATATTCCAGCTTCGGCCTGGGCCGAGGCAGAAATCCCACCGCATTTGCGGATGCGGGTCGCTGTGATCGGGCCTGATGGCAAAGAACTGGCAGCCAATCGGGATCTTCAATTCCTGAAGAAAAAGAGATGGCCCGTGGGTGTGTCACCATCCTCTGATCGCTGGGCCCGAGCAAAAGAAGAATGGGAGAGGGAAGGGATAACGGAATGGGATTTCGGGATCCTTCCGGAAAAAATATCCGTTGGGCCTTTTGTTACGGCCTATCCTGCCCTTGAACCGGTTGAAAGCGGAGCTAACATCAGGTTGTTTCCATCCGAGGAATTGGCCCGGGAATCCCACCGGAAGGGAGTTCGTGCCCTTTTTTTCCTGCTTTTCGAAAAGGATCTGGGATTCGTTAGACAGTACGTCTTATTGCCGGAAGAGATGCAGACGCAAGCCCTATATTTGGGGGGCAAAGAATTCTTGGAAAAGGCCATGATGAATTCCCTCCAAAAGGAAGCCTTTGAAAGGGATATCCGGAGCGAAGAAGAGTTCAATGCCTGTGCAGAGAGCTTAACTCGGAATTTATTCGATATAAGCCATACCCTAAGGGAGGTCGTCCAGGAAATTTTATCGGCTTACCAAAGAGTGCGGATGACTATGAGTGATATCCTGGAAGCCATGGGGGACAATCAGGCAATTAAAAGTCTGATCGAGGAGAGCAGACAGGAATTGGAAACTCTGGTGCCAAGAGATTTTTTAACACAAAATTCTCTGGAGAGGCTAAAGCACATTCCCCGTTATCTGGAAGCATTACGGTTGAGAGTTGAACGGGCCAGGCATGATCCTGCAAAGGATAGAACCAAGGCAGAGCAAGCCTCCCGCTTTATTCAGGCTCTCGAAAACCTAGCTGAAGAAATCACTGCCGATACATCGTTTGAAAAAAAGACCGATATCGAGGAATACCGCTGGATGGTGGAAGAATTCAAGGTGTCGCTTTTTGCCCCGGAACTCAAGACTGCCCATCCCATATCGGCCAAGCGGCTCATGAACAAGTTAAAGGCCATCCAACCTAAGAGTTGAACCTAAGGGTTATATGCCATTACCATCATGCATGTCTGGAGCGTCCTTCTCGGCGGCTCTGAACTGCGCACGTTAACACCCAATCTCTAACACTCCAGCCTCAGTTCCCGTGCTCGTCCTTATCTCTAATCCTTTAGCAAAGTCGTGCTCAATACAACATCGCCGTCTGACTCCGTCAGATTCCCTCGAAGAACGATTCATGAAGGCTAGATCCTCAATGGTGCTACGGACATACCTGATGGCTTTTCCTACTTATGTTTAGCCACACAAAAAGGAAGAGAACCTACATTAAAAATGGGACTTGTCCGGAAATGGATAAGAACCGTTCGAAAGCGAACGGCCAAGTGCTGAAGATGCATTAGTTCCTCTTATAGAAAAATGGCATAATTTTTGCTGAATCAAACGTTATACAAATTGAATAGATTAATTTTTATGAGAAGTCGAGGAGGGATCGATGTTTAGCAAAACCTTTATCATCGTAATAATTCTTTACGTTTTCTTTTTCGCCCTGTCAGATGCCGGTATTTCTCAGGAGCAGCAGAGCGTCCTCACGCCAGAAAGTGCCAACGAAGCCCGGCTTAATGGCCTGCAGCCGCCAGATCAAGTGATGGATGCCATCGGCATAAAGCCGGGGATGGTGGTGGCAGAGATCGGGGCTGGGCGTGGCCGGTATGTGGTCCAGATAGCTGTCAGAGTAGGAGAAGCCGGCAAAGTGTATGCAGAGGACATCGATGCGGCGTCCCTCAAGCACCTGGAAAAGCGGTGTGAAAAGTGGGGCTTGGACCATGTTGAGGCGATTCTTGGGGATGTCAAAGATCCCAAATTACCAGAGGGTGAACTGGACGTGATATTTGTCATCTCCGCTTACCATCATTTCCAGGATCCGGTAGCGCTGATGCGCAATGCCAGACCTTCACTCAAGCCTGACGGTGTATTAGCGATAGGAGAGTGGCTGAATGCCACATCCCCCGATCAGGTCGAAGCGCAAATGAAAGCGGCAGGCTATAAACTGGAACGCACCGAAACTTTTCTTGAGAAAAATAATTTGTATATCTATATCTTCCGGATTGACGAGAAGCAATAAGGGCAAATTATCAACCAATTATTTTTGCATCAAGAGATCCATGACCCACAGATTGCTCTCGTTCACACGCCGTGCGAAGTAAAAATTCCTGTCGTCTAAAGATAAACTCACCTGTCCAAGCATAATGTGTGGATCATAACTGATAACCATCGGTTGAGGATTCCCGCCTTCTACAGGCACGGATAAGATCATCCCTATTCCCAATCTATCCAGAGCCAAATAATAAATATTTTTGCCATCTTTAGACCAACCTGGGAACTTAGGTCTCGGGAAGTTTAGGGAATCGTGGCCTTCGACAAGTATTTTTTTAATTTTGTCTTTGTAGGAAATTATTCTTAAACTGTCCTCCAATATGTATGTGATCATGTCACTTTGAGGAGACCAACGGGGAAAAACACCTCCATCGGTTGTTATCTGTTCCGGTTCTCCCCATCCTGTATCATTTTGTGAGATGACAAAGATCTCATCGCGACCTGTTTTATTTGAAAAAAAAGCGATTTTCGAGCCATCCGGAGAGAAGCTCGGTCCGAATTCTTGAGAAAGATCTTTTGTTATGGACTGAATGGACCCCCCGTCTTTTGTCATCCAATAAATGTCTCTGTTCCCATTCCTGAAAGAATGGAATGCGATTTTTTCTCCATCAGGAGACCAAGAAGGAGCAAAGTCGTCGCTTGGATGAGTAGTGAGCTGGATGGGCTCTCCTCCTTCTGCCGGGATTTTATATATATCCATATTTCCGCTGATATCTGAGTCGTAAACCAACCACATTCCGTCATGAGAAACATCCACAGATTCCACTATTTGGTATCCTTTTGTGATTTGTTCCGCATTTGAAACGGAATCCGCCTCACCCTCGGGGATCCTAATGGACCAAATATTTGCTGAATAGTTGAAAACCGAATATGCCAACTTTTTGCCATTTTGAGAGATGCTTATTGTGTGAGCATCAAGTCCTGTGGTTAGCCTTTGGGGCAAACGAGGAGACCTTCCTGATAAAGCTAAAGGAATTGAATAGATGTCTCGAACTCCTCCCCGGTCTGAAACGAATAAAAGATGTTTGCCATCCGGAGTCCATACTGGACTCACATCCAGATACTCGTTTTCTGTCACTTGAATTTTGTTTCCTGCTGAGAGAGAAACAACATAAATAGAACTTTGGGCTTTATTCCCGATTATGGAGAACCTCGCCTCTGGGAGGTCAAGTGCACTGAATACAAAGGCAATATTCCCCGAAACACAGGCGATCTCAGATCCGTCAGGTGACCAACTCAAGCAATGGGCATCCATTACCTCTATGATTTTTTTCGATGTTTTTGTATCCAAAGAGAAAACATGGATGGCATTATTCTGTACATAGGCAATCTTTTTTCCATCAGGAGACCATACCGGGCTATAAGCCGATCCGTTGGAATTGCTATCAATAATTCGTCTGGGAACTCCTCCCAAGGCTGCAACTAGATAAATCGATCCTTCAGAATAAAATGTCAGCTCTGTTCCGTCGGGGGACCATTGCGGCCAACGCTGATTACCAGGAAAATCCTGTGTGACATCGATTGCGCGCCTGCCGGCTACCTGTCGAACAACGAGATGCGTTTTTCCTAACGGTCCTGTTACAAAGGCCACCATTTTCCCATCTGGCGAAATAGCTGGGTCCAATTCCAGACCTGGTTCGTGGGTTATTCGAGCCGTCGTTCCTGGTGTAAAAATAGAATTTTTTCCGCCATTACGGAGGATAAAATATCCTGCAACAGCTACAAGAATAAGAATAAGGAAAGCAGATACAGCCGCTTTTTTCAGACGAAATTTAACAGTTATTTCTTTGGATGTGACCGGTTTTTTCTTGAGGACTACTCTTTGGGGGAGAGGGATTTTTTTCTCGATCCCGAATATATCTTTCGAGACTTCCTCGACAGTTTGATATCTGCTCCCTTTGTCCTTCTCAAGACATTTAAGGATCAATTCATTTAGATCATCGGGAGTGCGAGGATTCAAAAATTTGGGAGGTTTGAAATCACCGCTTTTGTGCTGCATGGCGATGCTTAAGGGTGTGTCTCCTTCGAAGGGAAGCTGACCGGTCACCATTTCATACAGGATGATTCCCAGAGAATAGATGTCCGAGCGGTGATCTACATCTTTTGCTTCTGCCTGCTCGGGGCTCATGTACTCGGGTGTGCCGATCATCACACCGTCTCCTGTTAAGCCTTTGGTTTTCAAGGACCGGGCTATTCCGAAATCCATGATCCTGACGCTGCCCTCTTTATCGACCATGACGTTACTGGGCTTTAAATCCCGGTGGACAACGCCTTGTTTGTGGGCTTCTTCCAATCCCTCACAGACCTGTTTGGCAATGGATAGGGTCGTGTCTATTGCCAGTTTTCCTGTTTGGCGTATCAAGCCTTTTAAGTCCTGCCCTGGGACAAACTCCATGGTGATGAAATAGGTTTCTCCGGATTTCCCCAGATCGAACATCTTGCCTACATTTTTGTGGGCGATCTTGCGGGCTAATCTTATCTCGTTCCGGAATCTCTCGATGGTTTTTTCATCCGATGCGATCTCTGCTTTCAGGAGCTTTAGTGCCACTTTTTCTTTTATCTCTGTGTCGTGGACTTTGTAGACTTTGCCCATCCCTCCCTTTCCCAGTTCCTCGATGATCTGGTATCTTCCGGCAAAGGTGGAGCCTGTGCTGAGTTCTTCTTTGTGTGTTTCCAAGGTTTCCGTAACGTCCGCATCTTTGGTCAAGGAGAGTTTGGTTCCACATTCTCCACAAAACTTGACCGTATCGAGATTTTGGGTGTGACATTTCGGGCAATCGATAGACATGCTGTCCCCTTTTAAGTTCGAAAAAAGGATAGCAAGGAATAAGAGGGTGTGTCAACCAACGTTTTGCAATGGGGTAGAATTGACCTAGAGAATTTTCTTGTGGTAAGGTCAATCTTGATTTTTGAATGAATCAAAATCTGGAGGAAAAATGAACCAGAGGAAAAAAGATCAGGCAGAGCAGAAAGTCCGTGCTCTTTTGGATAAAAAAGTGCAAAAGGATAAAAGTTTGCGCAATGCCATTCTGCTTGTGCATTCTGAAAAATACGGGATTCATTGGAAATTTGCCTGCGGCGTGGGTGTGGATCACACGTTCCATGTGGCGAGCACCGGTAAAACAATCACATCGGCCCTCATTGCCAAATTGTTTGAACAAGGCCGGATCGATTACGAAGACCCCATTTCCAAGTTTCTGCCTAAAGATCTGTTGGATGGGCTGTTTGTGTTTCAGGGATTTGATTATGCGGGCAATGTTTTGGTCCGCCATTTATTGAATCACACTTCGGGTACCGCCGACTATTTTACAGAGAAGCCCAAGCAAGGTAAATCGATAATCGAGCTCGCCATCGATGAGCCCTCCAGATTTTGGACTCCGCAAGAGACCATTCAATGGACCAAGGAAAACCTGGAACCGCACTTTCCCCCGGGGGAGGGTTTCTTCTATTCGGATACAGGGTACCAAATGCTGGGATTGATATTGGAAGAGATCACGGGGAATCCTCTTCACCTAAGTTTGCATCAGGAGATATTTGACCCACTTGGGATGAAACACACCTACCAACTGTTTTATTCAGATCCAACCCAAGCCAGTCCCTTTCCGATGGCCAATGTGTATATCGGCGAAAAGGATGTGGCCCCCTTTAAAAGTCTAAGCGTGGACTGGGCCGGTGGAGGTCTCGTTTCCACCACAGAGGATTTACTTTTGTTCATCCGGGCACTTAAAAACAGTGCCCTGCTGAAAGAAGCAACATTCGACAGGATGAAAAACTGGGCGAGATTTGCGAAAGGAATCGATTACGGCTATGGTCTGATGAGTTTTCGCTTCAGGGATTTGTTTTTTCTTCTACCGAATAAATACAACATGTGGGGAAATTCCGGCTCGATCGGATCGTTTATGTATTATGTCCCCGAGTTCGATGCCTATGTCATCGGGACTTTCAATCAGATGGGATATGAAAAAAAGCACGTGATGTTTTTGCTCAAAGTGCTGAAAATTTTATCGAAACTTTAGGCAAACTTATTTTTTATTCCTTCTTATGGGGCTACCAGCGAGGACACCTTTGTAGCTTCCGTTTTCGATGACCAGTTCGCCTCCAATCATGAGATACAGGACACCCTCACTGTATTGGTGAGGAGCATCGTAAGTCGCCTTATCCGATATTCTTTCAGGATCGAAAACCAGGATATCTGCAACGCCCTCTTCTTTCAGAATGCCCCGGTCGTCGAGACCCAGGATTTCTGCAGGTAGGGAAGTAGCTGCGCGGATGGCCTGTTCCATGCTGATCCATTTGTTCTTCAACACGTATTTGCGGATTTTCCGTGGAAAGGTGCCATAGCTGCGGGGATGAGGAAAGCTTTTGTCCGGAATTTGGATGTTTCCATCAGATCCTGTCATGACATAGGGTTTTTTCATGAAATACTCGAGGTCTGCTTCCTGCATGTTGAAGGAGATAATACTGGGGCTGCCATTCAGCACCAAATAGATGGCTGTATCGACAAGCGTCATTTCCATCATCCGGCTGATTTCCAGGAGACTCTTGCCGTCGAAATCTCTGTTTTTGGAAAAGGAAACAATAACCAAGCTTTCTGCCCCGCCCCGTCGGTCGATATTTTCGCTGATTTCTTTTTTTATTTTCGACAGTAATTCCGGATTTTCCAAACGGTCTCTCATCTTTCCGCCTGCCTGTACCCACCTGGGGATCACTGCAGCCGAGAGCCCGGTACTCGAGGCCATGTAAGGATACTGATCGGCGTAAACTCGGACGTCTCTTTCTCTGGCATTTTCGATGATTTCGCACACATCCTCTGCCATCCCCCATACCGGTTTCCCAAGAGCTTTTATGTGCGATATCTCGACCGGAATACCTGCTTGTTCTCCCACGGTTATGGCTTCTTTGACCGCCTCCTTTAATCCGATGTTGTAGTTGCTTTCGTCCCGGATATGGGAGGCATAGATCCCATCGTATGTTTTGACCACTTTGGCCAGCTCGACGATCTCATCTGTTTTTGCGAAACTTCCGGGCGCATAAAAAAGACCTGTGGAAAAACCAGCAGCGCCTTCTTCCATTCCCTGGGCCAAGTGCTGTTTCATCTGTTCCAGTTCTTCGTCTGTGGGTTCCCGAGCTTCCTGGCCCATCACGTTTCCTCTGATCATCGCATGCCCGACCAAATGGATGACGTTCAATCCGATCCCCTGGGATTCGAGTTTGTTGAAGAATTCTTCGACGCGGTATGTGCCCCCGCCACAATTTCCGGTAACGACCGTTGTTACCCCCTGCATCAGGTAGTTCTTCGCATTTTTCCCCTTCTCTGTTCCAAGGCCACTCTCACAGTGGGTGTGCATATCGATGAATCCGGGCGAGACGATCGATCCATTTGCATCGATGGTCAAACCAGCAGTCGTATTTATTTTGCCGATGTTTTTTATGGCGCCGTCTAAAACTCCGATATCAGCCACATAGGGTGTGCCTCCCATGCCGTCGTAGATCATTCCCCCTTTTATGATCACATCGTAGGAAGTGGAACAACTCACCACAATAGGAATAAATAAACACAGGAGGAACCATTTTTTTGTAATAATCATTTTTTACTTCGATCCACCCATTTCTCTCTCCTCACCCAAGAACGAGGCAATGATTACAATATAGAACGAACGGGAAAAGGTCAAGATGCTGGAGTTGACCCGTTCGTTTCGCGTGTGATAAGGTCATTTAAGATGGATCGATTTTAGAGGAAAACGATGAGAGAAAAAATCCTGATAAAGTTAGCTAACTTGCATACTAACCATCCATGGCGAATGCTTTTGATCGTGTTGCTGCTCACAGTCCTATTTGCCGCATTTGCCATGCAGTTGAGCGTAACCATGCGCTGGTCGGATCTGCTGCCTTCTGGAGATCAGAGGACCATCCAGTTTAACAAGATCATCGATGAGTTTGTCTCCGCCACCAGTCTCGTTGTTGTCGTCCAAGGAGAGGAGAACAGGATCAAGGCCTTTGCCGATATCCTCGCCCCGAAAATTATAGCACTCAAGGATCCGGATGACAGTGCTAAAAAGCTATTCAAGCGTGTGGATTACAAAACTGAGGTCGATTTTTTAAAAAACCACGGCTTGATGTTGATTAAAGAAGACGACTTGGAAAATCTCAAAGATGTTTTTACAGATCCTAACCTGGACGGCCTGTTGTTCAATTTGAACAATTCGATGGAAAAAGAATATGTCGGCAAAGAGGAGTCTATTTCCACACGCGAGAAGGAAGATGGGGCTGTTTATTTTCTGGATGGAATCCAAGAACTCGTTGTGGCCCTGAAAAGCGCAGCATCAAGAAACGACTTAACCGCAGAGAATGTCCAAAAGGTGGCGGATAAACTTTTGATCGGCGAACCCTATCTTCTCTCCTACGATGAGAAAGCCCTGATTTTAAATGTCATTCCCAATTTCACTATGTTGGACACACATTACCTGGAGGAGGGAACCGATGCCGCGCAGGAATTGGTCGATGGATTATTGATCGAGTTCCCTGATGTCCGGGCCGGTTTGACTGGATTCATCGCTGTGGGACGGGACGAGATGGTTTATTCGGAGCAAAGCCTGGGTTATACCACATTGATAGCCCTCATTGCCATATTGATCCTTTTGATCCTTTCTTTCCGGATGTGGGTGGCTCCTGTGCTGGCTCTGGCAAGTCTTCTAGTCGGTCTGGTATGGGCAGTTGGGATTGCAGCTCTTGTGGTCGGACAGCTGAACATCATGACAATAATGATGGCGGTGATCCTTCTGGGCTTGGGGATCGATTTTTCCATCCATCTTATCTCTGGATTCACCGAAAGGCGGGCCGCAGGGGATAGCATTGCCCAATCGATGGAAGCAACATTTCTCAAGAGTGGAAAAGGTATTATCACAGGGGCTTTCACCACTGCCTGTGCTTTCCTCACATTGGTTATCAGCCATTCGCGTGGGATGAAAGAGATGGGACTTGTCACGGGGACGGGTTTACTGGCTATCCTATTGGCAACAATGCTTTTTTTGCCGATCTTGCTCGTGTTCAGAGAACGCCAGTTGGATAAAAAACGGGATAAAGGAATCGAGAAAAAGGCTTTTGTCCAGAGAGACATTTCTTTCCGTTTTTTGGGAAACCTAACCGTGTGGCTGGGCAAACATTTTGTATTTACCATACTGACGACGGTGGTTATAACCGTTTTGCTCGTTTGGACTGCCTCCAAAATCACATTCGACCACAATTACATGAACATCGAGCCCAAGGGGCTGACATCCATCACTTTGCAGGATACGGTATTGGAAAAATTCGATCTGAGCATGGATTATGCCCTGATATTGACGGACGATGTCGATTTATCCCGCTCCTTGGCAAAGGAATACCGGGAATTGGGTTCGGTGGCCGTAACCGAGGACATCTCGGTCTATCTTCCCTCTCAAGATGAGCAGGAGAAACGAATCCCTCATATTCTGGAGATTCAAGAAAAAATCCAGGCTGCAGAAATTAAAAATTCCATTGTTCAGAGTGATATGGAAAAGCTAAAAGAAGAAATCGCACGCTTAGAGATGAACGTGATGGAAATGCAGGACATGGCTTTTATCGGTGGACAGGATAAGGTCGATAACAAATGCAAGGAAATCGTCGGGGATCCTGACGATCCGGACTCAGAAAACATGTTTCAGGATTTGCTTGAAATACTGGAGGCAGACGAGCTGCCCGTAGTGGAAGGATTTTCGGATTTTCATCAAAAGTTCGCCCCCTATTTCAGGCAGGCCGTTGTACAGATGGGGACCACGGATCCCATTCGTCTTGAAGATTTGCCTGCTTCAATCGTTGACCGTTACGGCAATGCGAACCGCGATCAGTTTCTGGTGACGGTGTTCCCTGCGGGCAATATCTGGCAGGATAAGAATTTTTTGGACAGGTTTGTCCAAGATCTAGAAGGTGTCAGTGATAGGGCGACGGGGATGCCTCCGGTTTTTAGAGCTCTGGTCGAGATCATCGGTCGGGATGGGCGAAATGCGGTCCTGTTGACCTTGGTCATCGTTTTTGTTCTTCTGATTTTCGATTTTCGCAGCCCCCGAATGGCATTGATGGCCATGATCCCATTGGCTTTCGGCATTTTCTGGATGGTGGGACTGATGCACATCGTGGGCATGCAGCTTACGGTGATGAATGTCATGGGGTTGCCGCTTATTGTCGGGATCGGTATCGATGACGGTGTCCACATTGTCCACCGGTGGAAACATGAAGGAAAGGGAAAGATCGGGATCGTGTTTGCCAGCACAGGCAAGGCTATTCTTTTGACTTCTTTGACGACCATGCTCGCCTTCGGATCGTTGGTTTTTTCCATTTGGCGGGGATTCGGTCACTTGGGAGGCGCGCTTTTTCTGGGCGTGGGGGCTTGTTTCTTGACAACAGTTTTGGGCCTCTCCGGCCTCATAGGACTCACTGAGCGTAAGTAAGCTCGATTTCGGCTTTTAGGGTGGTTTCGCTTAGGTGAAGATTCTTGACGCCATTCCCTCTTCGTCTTTCTCGGCCTTCCGGAACTGCGCGACTTTTATTTCACATCATACTGAAGTTTGGTCCATTACTCAGCTTCATTTCAAGACTGTACCAGTGCTCAAACAATCCTCGGCTCCGACTTCGTCGGATTCCCTCGAAAGACGAGTGTCATGGCTGAATCTTCAATATCGCTCAACCATCCCCAAAAGCACCGTTTATTACTGAAATTAAGGTGATTAAGTGAGCTTCACTTTTTTGACTCCACGATTTGTGTGTGTTAAATACTGTAGTTCAAGTTAAAGAGTGAAAAAAAATGCATGTATTGGAAAGGAGACAGAAATGAAAAAACATATCGGAACTTGGGTACTAGTTTTGCTGATCGTGATACCTGTTATGCTGCAGGCCGAACAGGCGGAAAAAAAGGTTCTGACATTGGAAGATTATCCGAAATGGAAACATATCCAGGAAGTGACGATTTCAGACAACGGAGATTGGATCACTTACGGGTATCGGCCCAACGGGGGAGATGTCACCTTATATATTAAGAGTCTGGAGACCGAGAAGATTTATGATACAACTGTCGGCTCTGATCCAAAAATATCCAGTGATTCCCGCTGGGCGGCCTACAAGATCAATCTCTCGAAAGAGGAAGCGAAAAAATTACGGAAAGAGAAAAAGCCGGTGACGACGAAGGTGGAGCTGTTGGATCTGAGATCGGGTGATAAAGTGACTTATGCCAATGCATCATCCTTTGTGTTTTCGAATGATTCAGGATTCTTTGCGGTCAAAAAAGATAAATCGGACAAAGAGGCCAAACATGATGGCACCGATCTCGTGCTGAGAAATTTAAAAACGGGATTGGATTTGAATATCGGCAATGTGGGAAGTTTTCGTTTTAATCATGATGGGACGATGCTGGCCTATACGATCGATGCGGACAAAAAGGCCGGCAACGGCGTGTATGCCCTGGTTTTAGAAAGCGGCGCAATACGGCCGCTCGATTCAGGTGAGGCGGATTATGCGCAGCTCACCTGGGACGACAACGGGAGAAAAGCTCTGGAAGGCTTTCAAAAAGGCAAAGCCTTGGCTGTACTCAAAGGTAAAAAACCAGAAAAGTTCGTCCAGAAGGAAAATGAGCTGCTGGTTTTTATGGGTTTGGGTACCGATGCATCTGCAAAAATCATATATGCTCCTTCCGATGACAAAGTTTTCCCCGAGGGAATGGTCCTGAGCGAGAAAGGGGAGCTGACCTGGAGCGAGGATAACTCCCGCATTTATTGCGGGATCAAAGAACAGGAGGCTGAGCTTGAAAAGAGCGAAGATCCAGTGGCCAATGTGGATGTGTGGCACTGGAAGGATGAACGCCTCCAGTCTGTCCAGATGGTTCGAGCTGACAGGGACAAACGCTTCACCTATCGATCGGTTTTTCTTTTGAAATCGAAGCGATTAATTCAATTGACCAATGAAGCCATGCCGACAGTCAGCATTCCTCGAAACGGAAAGTATGGAGTGGGAAGGGAAAACAAAAAATACAGGGCCGATGTCAACAGGGGACGGTCTACGGCTGATTATTATCGCATCGATCTGGATACGGGCAAACGCACTCTGATCATCGAAGAATTACCCGTGAGGATGGGGCTTGATCCTGATGGGAAATATTTTCTTTATTTTAAGGGGGATCACCTCTGGATATACGATATGGCTGGAGAGCAACACACGAACATTTCCGAATCAGCCCCTGTCAGTTTCGTAAACGTGGATATGGATACGCCGACGGATAAGCGGCCGTGGGGGATTGCCGGTTGGACCAAGGATAGGAAGAGCCTGATTGTGTATCATAAGTACGATGTCTGGAGCTTGAGCTTGGATGGCAGTCAAGCAGCCAATCTCACAAAGGGACGGGGGGATGAACAGGAAATCCGTTTCCGGTATGTGCGCTTGGATACAGAGGAACGTCATATCGATACATCGGAACCGCTTCTTCTTTCCGCCTACGGAGAGTGGACAAAAAATGCCGGGTACTTTCATTTGAATCTCGACGGCAACCTGAAAGAACTGGTCTATGAAGATGTGATGTTCAGTCGCCGGGTCACCAAGGCAAAAAAAGCAGACAAGATTTTGTACACGCGGGAGACTTTTGTGGATTTTCCGGATTATTATGTGAGCGACACCCGGTTTCAGAATCCTGTCAAGGTGACCGATGCCAATCCCCACCAGAAGGAATATGCTTGGGGACGCCGGATACTGATCGATTATGAAAACAGCCGGGGAGTGAAGCTTCAGGCAACACTGACGCTGCCGGCAGGATATGTGGAGGGTAAAAAATACCCGATGCTGGTTTATTTTTATGAAAAGATGTCCCAGCGTCACCACGATTATTCGATGCCAACATATGATGACCGGCCGCATATGTCTGCCTATGCCAGTGACGGCTATCTCGTGTTGATGCCGGATATCGTCTATACAGTCGGGACACCCGGATCCAATGCTTTGGATTGTGTCAGCGCTGCCGTTCAAAAGGTCATCGACCTGGGATATGCTGATCCCGACC
This sequence comes from Candidatus Aminicenantota bacterium, assembly GCA_020348385.1. Lineage (GTDB taxonomy): Bacteria > Acidobacteriota > Aminicenantia > Aminicenantales > Aminicenantaceae. The sequence goes on from CP070750.1 coordinate 1,555,210, forward strand.
ATATCGGCCTCCAAGGCCATAGTTGGGGAGGATATCAATCTTCTTTTATCGTGACCCAGACTGATATTTTTGCTTGTGTGGTGACCGGTGCGCCTTTGACCAATCTTCCCAGTATGTACAACATCCTGTATAAGAGCACGGGGAACACAAACCAGGGAATCATCGAGACCAGCCAGGGAAGGTTCGGGAAGGATGTGTATCCGATGAAGGACCTGGAGCTCTATGTCAGCCAGTCACCGATGCACCATGCCGCAAAGATCTCTACACCCTTCATGATCCTTCATGGGACCGAGGATGGGGCGGTGGACTGGAACCAGGGTTTAGAATTTTACACATCTGCCAGGCGGCTGGGCAAAGAGGTCATCCTGCTGTCCTATCCGGGCGAGCCGCATCATCTGAGAAAAGAGGAAAACCAAAAAGATTTTCAACTCCGGATGAAACAGTATTTCGACCACTACCTCAAGGGAACACCAGCCCCGGACTGGATGATCCACGGCATCCCCTTCCTTAAAAAGAAATTCAAAGAAAAAAAATAGTACAAATTGGGGATAGGTCTCCGATTAAATCTGCGGCAAAAATTGTCACTGAAATCGCCAAAATTTTGACAATAAGTTTCTTGACAATAAATCACTCCTCTTGATAAATAATACCTGTCGGTTAGGATATAATTGTTTGAACGGGTTTGCAAGGTTTAAATAAGTGCGGGGCAATATTTATAGGGAAAATGCTATCTTTATTTCTTTGTGTTGCCTTTTTTTAATTAATAATAAGGGAAGTATTTGGAGCAAAGATGTAAATCCATCGCCGATTAGGTGAGGATAGGGGGAGTAAAATGAGGGGAAAACAGATACTCTTTTTTTCGTTGTTGGTTATCGCAGTCGTAGCGATTGCGGGAATTCCGACAAAATCTCAACTTTACGAAATAAATGCCAATGGGGACCCGGATCTCATAGCGGGTCGCAATGTGAACATGGTCTCGGGCACGATATTGCCAGATGGAGATCCCTATCTTCAGCGTCAAAACGAGCCGTCCATCGCTGTTTCCACACGAAATCCTCTGCATCTTCTGGCAGGGGCCAATGATTACAGAACAGTCGACATTCCATTCTCGGAAGGTGAATTGCCCGGCCAAATGCAGAACCAGGCAACTGGAGATGCTTGGTTGGGCGTTTTCAAGTCGTTGGACGGAGGTGAGTCATGGACATCCACACTTCTCGATGGGTACCCCCAGCAAAACAACAGCAGCAGTCCTTTAGATGGTTATGAAGCTGCGGCCGATCCTGTGGTCCGTGCCGGGACCAACGGTCTGTTTTTTTACAGCGGGATTGTTTTCAACCGGTCGGAGCCGATAAACAGTGCGGTGTTTGTGGCCCGGTTCATCGACAACAACAACGATGAAGAAGGCGATCCCATCCAGCGCATCGATACGACAATTATCGATGCTTTGGAGGGAGGCCGATTCAAAGACAAGCCCTGGATCGCTGTCGATATTCCGGAGAATAAGGCCAAAAACATCACTATTGACGGACAGAAAATCCCGAAGAGCAATGTCTATATTGTTTACAGCGTGTTCAAAGAAGTGGAGGGAGAACAACAGAGCGAAATCCTTTTCTGCAGGTCCACCGACTGCGGAAACACCTGGGAAGAACCTATTATCCTCAGCACAGGCCATAATTTGAATCAAGGAGCCACGATCGCTGTGGATCCTCGAGGTAATGGGCACGTTTTTGTGGCTTGGCGGCGCTTCACCTCTGGAGCAGGGCAATCAGCACAGTCCAATGCCATTGTCCTCGCCAGATCGACCAACGAAGGGAAAGAATTCCCCGATGTCGTCGAAGTCACGGAATTGCCTGGCCCCTTCGATCAGCCCACAACAGATCATGTTACTTCTCCATTGGGCACATCTTTTCGCACGAACAGCTATCCTTCCATGACTATTGACCACAAGGGGAGAATCTACATCGCTTGGGCCCAGCGTGGAATGGACCCGGCTTTTTTAAATGATTCCCGTGTGTTGATCGCCACATCGAAAGATGGATTTGTTTGGACGACTCCTATGACGATAGAAACTTCAATACTTGCTGCCATAAATAGTGAATGCTATCAGTTCATGCCGTCCATCACTTTTGCTGGCAGCAGATTAATCCTTGCTTGGTATGACACACGGTACGATTATTGTGATGACTACATTCCTCCCGATTATATCAGTGATTCTGGCAATATCCGCCACACCATCGATGTGCGTGTTGCTCAAGGGATGACGGGAGAATTTCCTGTATTTCAGCCATCTGTCCAAGTCTCCCGGTATCTCTGGGCGATGTGGGAAAGCAGCCCAGGAAATTATTATTTTAGTCAGGTTCAGTTCAATCCTCCCAACTACCCGCTGTTCAAGGGAGGGATTGTTCCGTTTCATGGCGATTATATCGATATTGCTCCATCCCCACCGCTTGTCCTAACCCCGAATGGCAAATGGCGTTTTAACACCAAACCTACCGATTCCCAGCAATTCCACCTTGCCTGGACGGATAACCGGGATGTGCGTCCACCTGATGATGGATTATGGACGGCATATAATCCTCCGGAATCTTCTCAGTCTTTTTCCCAATCCCAGTTTTTGATACAGACTCCATGTACAGTTGCGGAAAATACAGGAATGCGCAACCAAAATATCTACACATCTTTGATTACATCCGTGATGGAAGCGGGATCTCCCGGAAACAACAAACCTTTGGGAACACTCGGTACCAACCCCGCTACTGGGGAATTGATTCCCCGGGCTTTTGTCATTTTTGTCAAAAATCCCACCGAAGATATAAGGCATTACCGCATGGAAATAACGGAGGGACCTGCCCACGGCACAGCGTCATTCCTCGAGTTCGACATACTGGAGGAGATCGATGTGTCCATCGCTCCCTTTTCGTCCATATCTAGGCCCTTGTTTGTCACATCGTCTGACGAAAATGATACGGTAACGGTCGAAGTCTTTGAGATCGACGAGCTCGGCGGAAGTCCAATTGCGGGTGGGGCCAGTAGCACGATCATCATAAACCCGGATAAAACAAACCCGGATGTCACAGGAGATCTGGCCAATACCGAGACTCATGACCCAGATATATCCTCTCCGAATATCGTGAACTGGACTTTGGTCAATCCCAATATCGTGAATCCCAACATTGTGAATCCCAACATTGTGAATCCGAATATCGTCAACCCCAACATTGTGAATCCCAACATAGTGAACCCGAATATCGTCAATCCCAATATCGTCAATCCCAGCATAACCAATCCGAATATCGTCAACCCCA
>CP070750.1:1558614-1629572 GCA_020348385.1 Candidatus Aminicenantota bacterium
TTCCATAGGGGGCGGTGGAAGCATTAGCGTCTATCGGGGTTGTGGCAGCGACTTGCCCTCCTGTCATGGCGTAGTTGAAATTGTTGACACAGATAATCGTGATATCCATATTGCGCCTAGCGGCATGGATGAAGTGATTCCCCCCGATCCCGAAGATATCTCCATCTCCGCTGAATACGACGACTTTTAGATCAGGATTTGCCAACTTCAATCCAGTGGCAAACGGTACAGCTCTGCCATGAGTTGTGTGGAATGAGTCCAGTTTGACATATCCTGCCACACGACCTGTGCATCCAATACCCGAAACAACAGAAACCTGATCCAAATCAATCTTGCTCTTTTTCAAGGCTTCATTAAAAGACGTGACAACTGTCCCAATTCCACAGCCAGGACACCAGATGTGAGGAATCCTGTCCATTCTCAGAAATTTTTCCGATGGGCTCTCTGCTTCGCGGCGATCTTCTTTAATCATTTTGCGGCCTCCTTGATGACGTTTAAAATATCATTGGGATCATGAACCCAACCACCCATATGGGGAACATGATAAGTGGCAGCTTTCCCCGCTGTGCATCGTTCCACTTCCAGCACGACCTGTCCATAGTTGATCTCAGGAACGACAAAAGCTTTGATCTTTTTTGCCAACTGCTTTATCCGTTTTTCTGGAAAGGGCCACACAGTTTTCAGCCTCATCGTTCCGATCTTCATACCCGCCTTCCGTGCTAATTGAACAGCACGGATAGCGACACGGGATGTGATTCCGTAGGAAACCACAACTATCTCGGCATTTTCGATCTGATCTTCCTCTATCATGATAATTTTATCTGCATTATCCGTGATTTTGTCGGACAGACGAGGGATCGTCTCGGCCTGACATTCAGCGTTAATGACAGGGTAACCGCGTTCATCATGGGTCAGTCCTGTGGTATGAAAGCGGTAGCCGTCCCCGGCTTTAACCATGAAAGGGATCCCATCTTTATCCAATTTGTAGGGCAGATATTCATCCTTAGGTCCCGAGTACCATTTCCTTTCCACGACCTTGATCTCTTCAGCAGGGGGGATAACCACTTTTTCGTGCATGTGCCCCACGCATTCGTCTGTCATCACGAACACTGGGACTCGGTAGATTTCAGAAAGATTGAATGCTTCTACGGTCAGATCAAAGCATTCCTGTGGAGAATCAGGGGAAAGAGCGATGATTTTGTAGTCGCCATGAGATCCCCATCTAACCTGCATCATGTCCTGCTGGCCGGTCAATGTAGGGAGCCCTGTAGATGGTCCACCTCGCTGCACATTGGCTATCACCAGCGGGGCTTCCATCATGCAGGCTAGCCCGATATTTTCCATCATCAGGGAAAACCCTGGGCCAGATGTCACAGTCATGGCTTTCTTGCCTCCCCATACAGCACCGATCAAGGCAGCGATGGAGCCGATTTCGTCTTCCATCTGGATAAACACACCTCCCACTGAGGGAATCCTTTCTGCGAATCTTTCCGCTGTCTCTGTTGATGGTGTGATCGGATAACCCGCAAAGAATCGGCATCCTGCAGCGAATCCTCCTTCTGCGATCGCGTAGTCTCCGTCAAGATAATGGGAACCTGTTAAAACTCCTTTAGGGTCTGCTTTCACCTTTTTCACCTTCTTCCTCCTCTTCCTTGATGGTCACAAAAATGGCAAATTCAGGGCATATGGATTCGCAAAGCTGGCAATACACACATGCGTCCTCATCCTTCACAAAAGGAGGATGATAGCCCTTGACATTGAACTCCTCGGACATTTCGAGGACATCTTTGGGACAGTATTCCACACAAAATGCACATCCTTTACATCTGTCTTTTTTGATGTGAATTTTGCCTTTTATTGGTTTTACATCGCCAAAATAAACCATTTGTTCCTCAAATTAATCCTTTTTCCTTCAAGATAGGTTTAGGATCTATAAAATTAAGGTCGAACCTTAGAGTCTCCTCAGGGCAACCAAGGGCAATGGCCAATGCTTGCGTGAAATACATCACCGGCATGTGTTTGAACTCCGGATATTTTTCGACTGTTTGTTTCTGTCTCTGGTCCAAGTTGAAGGCACACAGCGGGCAGCTGACAACCACCATTTCCGCTCCTTGGTCCATGGTAGAAGTGAGAATCTGGTTGGTTCTGTCTGCAATGATATCCGGCTTATCGACTGTCTGATAGGCTCCACAACATTCTGTTTTGAAAGGGAAATCCACAGAATCGGCACCCAATACAGACATCAGGTCGTCGAGGATTGTCGGATTTTCCATATCGTCGAATCCGATTTCTTTAGGCCGGACCAAAAGACACCCGTAATAGCTGGCTATTTTGAGTTTTTTTAGCGGCTTGACGACTTTTTGCGCAAGGTTTGCGAATCCTATCTCATCCCTTAAGAACTCCAACAAATGAAAGATCTGGACATCACCATCATATTGGACTTCTTCTCTGTCCATGAAGTCGTTCAGTATATCCAGGCTTTCGGGATCGGATTTTACACGTTCATTCGCTCTTTTGAGTGTGTTGTAGCACATGGCACAGACAGTCATGACTTTTTCGTAATTGGCTTCCTTGACACGAATAAGGTTTCGGATCGGGGCAACGTGATGGATTAAATCATCTGTAGTGAGAGAAAAGACGGTCCCGCAGCAGTTCCATCTGTTCAGCTCTTCGACCTCTACTCCGATGGCATTCAAAGAGCATATGGTTGAGTCTTCAAAGTTTTTTGCGTGATTTTTTAGTGTACAGCCGGGGTAGTAGCTTATTTTCATTATAATTCCTTAAATTATTAGGATTATAGGGTTTATCTGTCATTGCAGATGCTTATGATGTGAATTTCCTCATGCTGCAGATGAGAGCGATGGGAGGAATATCTTCTTTTTCTTTATCGGATAGGTTTTCGACTTTGAGATGATCTTCTCTGTTACGGAGCAAAATCTGGCGTAAGGCTTCGATGACTTCGGCAATGTTGATTCCCTTAGGACAGCGGGCATTGCATGTCAAACAAGAAGCACAGATCCAAATTGCCTTGGAAGCAAGAAGCTCGTCTTTAAAACCCAGCTGAGCAAATCGGATGATCTGATTCGGGAGTATATCCATATCCATGACGGCAGGACATCCTGCGGAACATTTGCCACACTGATAACAGGCGAGGAGATTTTGTCCACTGAGTTCCTGAACCTTGTCGACGAAAGAATCCCTAATTTTTTTACGAGAAAGATTAATGCGCATTTGGATGACTCGCGTACAAAGTAATTCTTATAACCTATAGTTTTTATTATGTATTATAGATAGAAATAAAAACATTACAGTAAAGCACAATAAGCCATACCTGTCAAGAATTATAGCCTGAATTATTTATAAAAAATGCCGATAAAATCGTTCATTTTCAAGAATACAATCTTATAGCTTAATACTTACTTTAAACGCAGGGGTGGGGAGGGTTGGCCGCAGGGGTGGGGAGGGTTGCATTAGAATTTTCGTCCCCACAAAAGAAAGAGAAAACAAAAGGAATTGAGCAACAAGATATACTTTGTCAAAAGGGGTAGTCCGAAAAGTGGGATAAGAAAGGAGGAGACAGCCAGCGCGCCTAAAAAGGAGCCTAATAAATCCACTCCATAGCCGGCCCCATAGTTTTTTTTCTCCTTCAAGTACAAATGATTGGACACGACGAATAAATCTCCTGCGAGATAACCCAAGAATGCCAGGTACAGGAAAAAGAAAATTTCAGGAGGTTGAGATTCCAGCCACAAAATCAGCAAGAAAATGAGCAGGATGAACCCAAACTGTATAATGAGAAGTTCAAGATATCCTTTTTTCTTTCTTTTTTTTCCTCGAAGAGCCCCTAAAAAAAGGCCAATCATGAAAGAAGCAAAAAGCAAGGCTACTTTTTGATAGAGATATCCATATAGGGTTTGGAAAGCGATGAGCATGATGATTTCGATGGTTATGGTTGTTAGACCCATCACTGCCAGGGGAAGAAGATAAAATGATGATTTTTTGTGCCTCCATCCCAAAAAGACCATTATGAGCAGCAATCCGATAAGCGGGACATCGAGCAGCCCAAATCTTCCCAGTCTGGATGTAAGCCGAAACAGAGAGGATTCCAGCCCATGAAACTGAGAGTTCCACAAAACGGAATTGTAATAATAGCTGATAGGAACAAGATCGAGATTTAGGGATTTTTTGCCTTGATCGAGGGTTTCTTTCAGCAAACTTAGCCTGAATGGGCTGAGACGGGAGAACAGAGAATGGGAACGGATGTAAGTGTTTTTGAGACTTAGTTGATCGATTTTTCGAGCCAGTATTTGGTGATCGAGCGATATCGGGGCCGAACTGGCAAGGAAAATGTTGGAATCCCCAGGAACGATACCCATTTCAGGGAAAATATCTTTCAACGTGAAGTAAAGAGAGGCAAGAAAATTCTGAAGTTCGTCGCTGATGTAATTCTCGGCCGAGGAAACACGGAAAGAGAAAATTCCGTCTGGAGCGAGTTTCTTTTTAACTTGGGAAAAAAACTCCTTAGTATAAAATCGATTGATCTGAGCAGTGGACGGGTCGGGAAGATTGAGTATGATGGCGTCATAGGTGTCTTGAGTTTTATTAAGGAAGGCCCGTCCATCCTGGAAATATATATGAATTCTTGGGTTTTTGAGATTAGCAATTTCTTGCTGAGGTAGGTATTTGAGAGACAAACGGATTATTTCCGGATCGAGCTCGACATATTCCACCTGGGCTTTTGGGTATTTGAGAACTTGTCCAAGGCTTCCACCGGCTCCGCCTCCGATCAAAAGGACTCTTTCCGCTTGAGGTCTCTGCAACAGTGCAAAATGTACGGATTCTTCAGATGAAGCAAGATTCGGATAGGAATAGACCAAAAGAGTGTTGTTATACAAGGAGAGCATTTCTTTTGTTTGAATGACTTGTAATTTACCAAAGGGAGTATCAATGCTCTCGATCATTTCAAACGGTTTCCAATGGATTTTTTGACTGGGGAGATCAAATATCCCAAAAGCGGCCAGGAAGAGGAGAGCGAAGAGAAAACAGATTTTTTTCTTTCTGTGGTGCATGGTAAGATATATAGTCAGCGATACAATAGCCCCAATGATTGCGGTCGCCTGCCAGTTTGAAAAAATAGGGATGAAGAAAAAATAAACAGTTATTCCTGCCAATGCGGATCCCAACGATTCCATCAGGTAAACTTGGGTGACATTTCCTTTCAGAAATATGGCGTTGAACACGAATAAAACACCGAGTGGAAGGCTGACGATCAACGAAAGAGCTAGCGAAAAGAGAAGCATCGGAGTTATTCCTGTTATTTCCCCAGGGAGAGTGTTGAGGATAAAGCGAGAGAATCGCAAGAGGACCAAACATATCGGGAAAAGAAGGATAACAAGATAATATATATAGGGAATACGGGAAAAATCCCATGTGATTCTTGAAGCAAAAAGGCTTCCCACCCCTCCCCAGAGGAGCCATGATGCGAGAATAAAACCAAAGGTTATTTCATTTCCATAAAAATGAACTGAGAATTCTCTAAGCAGGTAGATTTGAAAAGAGAGGGCGAGAAAGCCCAATAGAAAAGGAGGTAGATATTTTTTCATATGTGAAATCTAGGCCCAAACTCCAGGAATGGGATTTTCACAGAATTTGCACTTACCATCCAGCATTTCGATTTTTCGGATATGATACTGGATTCTTTCGATGATGGTATTCTGGCATTTGGGACAGTAAGTGTTTTCAGATTTATGGCCGGGCACGTTTCCGATATAGACATACCGAAGCCCCTCTTGTAATGCAACTTTGTGAGCTTCGACCAGTGTTGAGATGGGTGTAGGAGGAAGATTTTTTAAAAGATACATAGGTTGGAATCGGGAAAAGTGAATGGGAACATCCGGACCGATTTCCCGGAGTATCCATCGGGACAATTTCCGGATTTCTGAGGGTTTGTCGTTAAGCGTGGGGATAACAAGGTAGACAATTTCCAGCCAGACGTTGCTTTTGGATATTATTTTTATCGCATCGAGCACAGGTTGGAGCTCACCGCGTACGTATTGGGTATAAAAATCTTGGGAAAATGCCTTCAGATCTACCTTGATGGCATCCACAACCTTTATCAGTTCCACTAGGGGCTCGGGCTTGATGTGTCCTCCTGTAATTACGACGCTTTTGATGTTTTTTTTACGCGCCATTTGGGCTGTGTCGAACATATATTCATAGAATACTACTGGCTCGGAATAGGTATAAGCTATGACGGGACAGCTGTTTTTTTCAGCCGTAAAAACGACAGCCTCGGGCGGGAAATCGACGTGGCGAATCTGTTCGGGCCTCACTTGAGATATTTCCCAATTTTGACAGAATTTGCAGTTTACATTGCACCCGGCTGTGGCAATGGACAACGCGCTGCTGGAAGGTAAAAAATGGAACAGAGGTTTTTTTTCAATCGGATCGATATGCATGGAGCATGCCTTACCGTAGACAAGCGTGTAATAGGTCCCTCCGATGTTCTCTCTGACACCACAGTAACCCCGTTCCTTATCCCCCAGTTTGCATAGGCGTGGACAAAGAATGCATTCGATTTCTCGATCGGGATGTTTTTTGTAAAATCGGGCTTCGACCTTGGATAGATTGGAATTTTGGGTGAATGCCTGCATCTCGATAAGCATGGGAGCCAACCCAGAGCAGGTCAACAAACCGGCAGCTCCAGTGGTCTTTAGGAAGCTCCTTCTATTCATCTTACACTACCACTTCCTTGATTTTTATCTTGTCAAAATTGGCTGTTCCCAATCCCATTTTTTCGGCCGATTTTAAATACCTTGGTTCTCTGTCTTCTTCGCTCAGGGAAGGAAGTCCCTTTTTGGCTCTCAATTTTTCGATGATCTGCCATCCAATCGTGTCAGCGGCAACGGGATCAAAACTGAAAATCAGCATTCCCTGTTTTTCCGCCCAGCGGGAGTGGTAAGATGGTCCTCGGTGGTACTGGACGATCAACCCATCCAGGATAGTAAGCCTGTGTTTTTTCTTGATGAGAGAAGAGGCAAAGACTTCTGCCACATAAGGATCGCAATTCGTGTCATGATATTTGTTGGGATTATGGATGGCACCAAAATAGTTTTTCATCCCCGCCGTCACCCCTGCCAATCCATGATCTTTGAGGATGGCGAGACTGATGGAGGAGGAGATGTGGTTTGATTGAATCCTAGAAAAAAGACTGCCGATGTTGAGATGAGAAATAAGATTCTGATTGTAGCCGATACCCTGTGTGTCCGTTCCGAAAACCTTGATACCTCTTCGATTCCAGTTCAGCTTGTATCCGGCATCCTGAAGTTCACGGTTGGTGCGGTCCCACACGACAACATCCCCATTCTGATCATGGTTGTCTGATAAGAATTGGGCAAGACATAAAGCGACATTGGGGCGGGTGGAGATGCTTTTTCCTCCGATAGTGTTGATTTTGATGCCGACCTTTTCCTTTGTGGGGAGAAAACTGTGGAGGCAGTCTTTCCATTTGGATTGTCCCGTCAATGTAAAGAGACCCTGTGTATACATTTGTGCGAGGGATTTGTCATTCATTTCAAAGCTTGGGGAGAAGAGATTATTTCCTCTCGCAATGACCACGGTTGACATTTTTATCTTCTCAATCTGGCCTGTTTTCTCTGATTCCAAGGTACTCTTTCCGCTAATCTCTGTCAATAGGAGGCGTCCCCATTTATTTTTCCTTGAGAATCTGGCAAAATGGTATAAAAAGATGTTTGGAATATTTTCAAAAGGAGTGATTGTTATGAAAAGGCTTAATAAAGGACAAACAATAAAATGGCTAAATCTCTTGCTGATTTTATCCTTTTTGTTGTGTGCTCCCAACAATCGCGCGGACCAAGAAACTCCCGTTGTCCTTAAATCTCTTCTTCCAAGTGTGGAAGGAATGAAATCCAGTGCGTCTCCTGATATTTATTTTCCAGAATCTCTATTTGAATACATTAATGGTGCGGCTGAGATTTACCTCGCGTATGATTTTAAAGAGTTGATCGTAGCCGAGTACACAAAAAGCGATTCCTCCGAATCTGTCTCTGTGGAAATCTATGATATGGGCAACCATAAGAACTCTTTTGGCATCTACAGCGCCGAACGATACCCTGACAACGAATTTATGGATTTGGGAACTCAAGGATACATGGAAAAAGGTGCCTTGAATTTTTTAGTAGGGAGATATTACGTCAAGCTTCTCTGTTATGATTGCGGAGAGAGGAGCGATCAGTGGCTCCACGCTTTCTCTGAAGAGATCGTGAATCGAGTGGAAAACAAAAAGGGATTTCCCGCTTATCTACAAACTTTCCCGAAAGATGGATTGATCCCGAATACAGAGAAGTTCATCCTGAGAAACGTCATGGGATATAAATTTCTCCATGATGGCTATGTCGTCAGCTATAAGATGAAGGAGCTCTCCTTCGATTGTTTTTTGATCGAGGGAAAAGATCCAGAGGAAGCCACAAGTATGTTGAAAAAATATTTGGATGCAAAAGGGGCTGATTCGGTAGAAAAAATTTCTATAGGATTCCGGGTAAAAGACCGGTATTACAATAACATTTACCTTGCACAGGTAAATAACATCCTGTGTGGTGTGATGAAAATCACCGATGATTTAGAAGATGTTGGGGAAAGCTATCTCGAGCAATTGGTCCACTCTGTAAAAAGCCGACTATAAATTCAGGTTATTTGAGACGGAGATTGGATAGATAGTCCTGCATCTGACCAATAAAATCTTCAATTTCCTCAGCTTTTTGTTCCTTGGCAAAAGTTTCGATCTGGTGGCCAAGCCTACTGATCTTCTCGAATCCATAACACTTTCCTGATCCTTTCATTTTGTGTCCCAGGTCTTCGATTGCACTAAAGTTTTTCTTTTCCAAGGCATGTCTGATCCTGCGGATATCTTCTTTTCTGTTTTCGAGATACCCGGGAACCAAGGGCTGGATGGATTTATCGAGGTGAATTGTGTCATTCTGTTCATGTGATGTTTTCACATGCTTCTGGATAATTGTGCCCAGTGTTTCTTGAATTGTGGATTTTTCGACAAAATCGTCGAATCCCGCATCAAGACAAGTCGTTCCTTTTTCTTTAAATGTGGAGCCAGTGAGAGCGATGATCGGAGTCTCCGGAAGGATATTTTCGATTTCGATCTGACGCATCTGGTTGAGAGCTTCGAATCCATCGAGTTCAGGCATATGGATATCTAAAAAGACGATCGAATAGGTTTTTTTTCGGAAGAAGTCCACAGCTTCTCTTCCGTTCCTGGCCATGTCGAGATAAAATCCAGCTTGACTGGCATAAAATTTCATCAAAACTTGATTGGGCATCGAATCGTCTGCCGCGAGTATCGTCACGTCGGAGTTTTTGTCCGAATTTACCCGGGAAAGGACAGGTTGAGTTTCGCTAGGGATTCCTTCCCATTTTTGATCTATAGACAAACGTTTTCCAGAAGGAAGAATGTTTTTAAATTTTTCGAATTCTTTATTGAGTTGAATGAACAAAAGTTTCGATTTCTGGATATTTTCTTCTCTTCCCGATAGTTCGATTTCCTCGGAGGTGCGATGTAGTCCGTTCAAGCTCATATTTCCGGAGGATCCTCTTAGACTGTGGGCAATTTCTTTTATCGCGATAAAATCACTCCGTTCAATCGCATTTTTGAGTTTGGAATATTTTTCGATAAAATCTTCGATGTAGATATCGATCAGTTCTTGGAGAAGATTCTCATCTCCACCGATCCTCTCCATTACGGACGGCAAATCGATTGGGATCGTATCTTTCCGGCTCTTTTCCTCGGACATTTTATTTCATGCTCGGCATTTTTTGCTCGATGATCTGTCTCTTTTCGAGAGGGAGAAGGTCTTTGAGTTTAATGAATTCTTCTTTCAGTCGAACCAACATGAGTTTGGCCTGGTCGATATTATTTTCTTTCCCTGATAGTTCAATCCTATAGGCTGTTTCATGAAGGTAGGTTAAGCTTAGGTTGCCGGAGGCTCCTTTGAGACTGTGCCCAATTTCTTTGATGTTGTTAAAATCACCCCCTGCTATAGCCTGTTCGAGCAAGGCGTATTTTTCCATGAAGTCCTCGATGTATATATCGAGTAGTTCTTGGAGAAAGGATTCATCCCCGCCCACTCTTTCCAAGACAGATTCCATATCAATGGATTCCGAATTTTTTAAATTATGCATGTCTGACATTCTGCCTCACCTTTTATCCTATTTTTTTATTTATGACGACACAATTACGTCCTTTATTTTTTGCTTCGAGAAGAGCTTCATCTGCAGCCAGGATGAGCGCTTCTGCTGTGACATCCTTCGTATGGTTCTCTATTGATGTGCCTCCAAGACTGAAAGTAATATTCAGCGAAACGGAATTGTCTGATATCCTATACATGTGCACCATTTCCCTGAACCGTTCTGCGATAGTTTCCACTTCAGTTAAATTGCAATTGGGGAGAATAACCAAGAGTTCATCCCCTCCGTATCGACAGATCTCATCATAATTGCGAACATTCTTCTTCAAGAGTCTGGCAGCCTCTTGGAGAACCAAATCCCCGACATGATGGCCATGAGTATCATTGATGGTTTTGAATTTATCGATATCGATCATGACAATTGCCAACGGATGGTTATCCCTCTGGGCTCGATTGATTTCTTTATCAAGGATGCGAAACATCCTCTTCCGATTCCAAAGCCCTGTCAGATGATCTCGGGATGCCTGTTCCTGGAGTTGATTTTGCAAATCGACGATCCGTTTTCCTGTTTTTAGTCGAGCTTTCAATTCGAGGTGATGGAAGGGTTTTGTGATGTAATCATCCGCGCCGGCAGAAAAGCCTTTGATAAGGTCTTTTTGTTCATCTTTAGCCGTTAAAAGAATGACATAGGTGTATTCCTGATCTTTTTTCTGGTGATCTTTGTTCCGGATTTTTTGGCACAATTGGATACCGTTAATCTCTGGCATCATCCAATCTAGGATTGCGAGATTTATTTCATTACTTTGTAAAGCTAGCCAAGCCTCCCTTCCGTCTTTTGTCAAGATCACTTCGTACCCCCAATCACGTATATTTTTTTGTAAAATTTTCGCCGAAACAGAATTATCTTCTGCGATCAAAACCTTTATGATCTTTCCATTTTGTTGATGGGATAACTTTGCCATATTCATCGTTTTGCTATTGTTCTTTACCGAATTTTTGGACAACCCGTTCTATTTTAGTGAGAAGTTCGTCTGCCTTGAGGGGCTTCGGGATATAATCGTCCATGCCTGCTTCGAGACACATCTCTCTATCTCCCTTCATGACATGGGCTGTCATGGCAATGATCGGGGTATACTTGTCTGATTTTTTTTCCTTTTCTCTGATGGCTGCAGTGGCTTCGAATCCATTCATGTTGGGCATTTGGATGTCCATAAGGATCACATCAAATATACCTTTATTCATCGCTTTCACCGCTTCTTTCCCGTCCCTCACACCTGTCACTAGGTGGCCTTGTTTCTCGAGCATAAAATAGGCCACTTTTTGATTCACGATGTTATCCTCGGCGATGAGCACGCGATAGGAATTAAGAGGACCATCTGGCGCTTTCTCTTTTTCGAGAGGTTCTACGGTAGTTTTGTCCGGTGTTGTTCCGGAAGAAGGAATAGGTGACTGGCTTGTGGTTTTTTGCTCTGGACTCGGAGCTTCTGCTTCTTTCGGTTTCCCCTCAACAGAAACTTCAAGAACTGTCTTGACCACTTCCAAGAGAGTGGAACTCTTGATGGGTTTAGTCACAAAGGCTGGAGAGCCAAGCCTTTGCCAAGGGGCTGCGTCTCCTTTGTGATTGGGCGAGGCAAGCAACATTACCGTGGTTTTGGCCATATTCGGGTTGTGTCTCATATGGTCCTGCAAGATGAAGCTCTCCATGCCTGGTAGATAAGCATCGAATAAATGCATAGAGTAAGGGGAGTTATCTTTATCGGCTCTATCTATGAGGGTTAGAGCTTCCTCGGCACTTTCCGCCTTCACAACGTTCAAGTTCCAACGTTTTAGCATTTCTTCGAGGATTCGCCTGGTGGAGGCGTTGTCGTCAACAACAAGCACGGGCTCATGGTCGAAAAGGATGGTCTCGGCTTTCTCTTGTGATTCTGAAGCCCGCAGAGCCAGGCCCAATTTGACTGTAAAATGAAATTGACTCCCTTGATTGGGCTCACTTTCTACCCAGATACGTCCGCCCATCAACTCAGAAAACTGTCGGGAAATGGAAAGGCCTAATCCTGTCCCGCCAAATTTACGTGTCATCGAACCGTCAGCCTGAGCAAACGCATCAAATATGATCTTTTGTTTATCCTTCGCAATCCCTATTCCTGTATCTCTGACTGTGAATTGCAGGGAAATGTTCTTAGCCGTTTTAAGTTCCTTTTTGACCGACACAACCACTTCACCTTCATTGGTGAACTTTATCGCATTAGAAATGAGGTTCACGAGAATTTGTTTCAAACGAGCTGGATCGCCGATGACATCAAGATTCATTCCGAGAGGAACGTCACAAATCAAATCTAGTTTTTTCTTAAAAGCATCAAGAACAAGCGGAGTAACCGTATCATAAACAAAATCATGGACATTGAACTCGATCGTTTCCAATTCCACTTTTTGCGCTTCCACTTTTGTGAAGTCCAACAGATCATTGATGAGGGTCATCATGGATTCTGCCGATTTTTTTATACCCGTTATGTATTCTTCCTGTTCAGGAGTTAAATTTGTTTCGAGAACGAGATCAGTCATCCCCAGGATCCCGTTCATTGGTGTGCGGATCTCATGGCTAATATTGGCAAGAAACTCACTTTTGGCTTGATCAGCGCCTTGAGCCTTTTTTTGAGCTGTTACAAGCTGAGTCACATCTATGAGGTTCACGATGATGCCCTCGTAACTGTTTTTGAAATAAATCGGTTGGAGACGGAGGATTGTTTCCAGCCCAAATATGGGCCTTTGTATGATTATTGGTTGAGAATTCGGTGATGTCCGAAAGCTTTCAATGTGGTTTTTTAATGTATCTGAAGGTATCCCTGTGTGGAAATCCCATAGACTTTTTCCGATGACATCTGCTTTTTCTCTCTTAGCTAGACGGAGGAAATAATCATTCACCTCCACGACAATGTTGTCCCGATCAGCAAATACAACGCCTTCTTCCATGCCGGATATCATGGCTCCAAGTTTGGCGGTTTCTTTCTGAAGGGCTTCTTCCGTTTTTTTTCGTTCGGTGATGTCTTGGTGTTGAAGCAGATATCCACCAGGATTGTTTTTTTCGTCTTTTCCGATCGGAGTTATGAGAACATCGAGATAGATCGAACCACTTTTTGAGGTTTCATATATATTGAGTTCCTTGATCCGCTCAAAATCATACAAGGTCTCGTATCGGGCAATTTCCCCCCTAATCAGCTTGTTCCTTGCTTCCTCCGGCAAGTTGGGATTTTGAAAAAGATTCAGCCGATTCGATGCCTCGATGGCCTGGATTCCGAATATTTCCAAGCTAGCTTTATTGGAATTGAACAGGTTCCCCGCAGAATCATAAAGTTCGATACCAATCGGAGACTCTTCGAATATATTCCGGAAGTGTTCTTCGCTTTTTTTAAGCGATTCTTCCGCCTTCTTGCGTTCTGTGATATCACGGAGCACCCCCTCCACACCGATGGATTGGCTGTTCTCATCGAATAGCACCCTTGCATTGACCGATGTGTGTATTCTCCTCCCGTCCTTGGACACGAGACTTAATTCGTAGTCGTTTGCGAATCCTTCTTCTTTTAACTTGGCTACTAGAGCATCGCGATCATGAGGACTTTTATAAAAATCCGTTACCGGATGCCCGATAACCTCTTCGGGAGAATACCCGGCCTGGTTTAAAACAGAAGGGCTTATTTCTGTGATTAGGCCATCCCTGTCTGTTCGGTAATAGACATCGTGGAAGGATTCAAAAATCAACCTGTACTTTTCGGCATTCTCCTTGAGTTGGTCTTCTACCCATTTCTTATCGGTTATGTCCTTATCCACTCCCCGGTATCCAAATATCTCTCCCTGGTCACTCAATATGGGAACCCCGTTCGTAACAAGAAGAACTTTTTTCCCCTCTTTGGTTAGATTCCAGTTTTCCAATTCGACAATCGGTTTTTTTTCTTGGAAGAGATGTGAAAAGATTTCTCTTACTCGAATAGCCTCTTCTGGCGGCATCAGATCAAAAGGGAATTTCCCGATAATTTCTTCCGGTTCGTACCCAAGAATTTGTTTAACTCTTCCTGATGCAAAGGTATATTTTCCCTCTTTGTCCACTTCCCAGATCCAGTCAGCAGAGCTGAGGGCAATATCCTGAAATCTTTTTTCAGAATTTCTAAGGACTTCTATCATTTTTTTCTGTTCCGAGATATCTCGATAAATCCCATAGACCGCTTCCAATTTTCCATCGACGATTATGGGAGAGGTGAGAATGGACACATTGATCAGCCGGCCGTCTTTCCGCCGACGGATCGTTTCCAATCTCAATTTTTCGCCGCGGATTGTCCGTTGCGTGATGAAAAGAGCCTGATCTTGAGCATCGCTGGGAGCGACCAATGTGTCGATATGCTGCCCGATTATTTCCTCATCAGAGTATCCGAACATTCTCAGGAACTCGCTGTTAACTCGTATGACATTTCCTTGTTTATTAGCCAGAACTATAGCTTCTTGAGCGCTTTCGAATAATTGGTCGACATAAGCTTTTTCGATCTGCAGCTTTTTTTCCAGGTCTATAGAAGTATTTTGTGCAGAAGGAGAGCGCAACTCCTTTTCAATATTTTCTAAAAAAATGTCTTTTTTGTCTCGCATTTTATTTCTGAACTAAAGGCCCTTGGAAAGAATGATTCTATCTCGACCTTTCTTTTTTGCTAACAGTAGGGCTTTATCACTTGCCTGAATTAGCTCCATTCTGGAGAATTGAAGAGACATCTCATTGGATACACACCCGATACTGATGTTGATTTTCAGAGAGCCGACCTCTGTGGGAATTTTTGTTTTAACCACAGAGTCGTAAAGTCGTTTAGCGATATTTTTAGCCTCCTTGTTTCCACAGTTAGGGAGGACGACAAGAATTTCGTCTCCTCCATAGCGGCCGATCCTATCGTAAGGCCTAATGGCATTTTTTAGTCGGCCTGCCACTTCGACTAGGACTTCATCTCCAATCAGGTGCCCGTAACGGTCATTTATTCGTTTGAAATGATCGATATCGATCATCACGACACCGGTTGGTGTGTTCTCTCTCTCTCCTCTTTTTAGTTCTGTGTCTAGGAAATCAAAAATTTTGTTCCTATTCCACAATTTTGTCAAGTTATCTAAGCTGGCAAGCCTGATCCGCTTATCCTCGTTCTTGATGATTCGTTCTCCGTTCTGGACACGGTATTTGAGTTCCACGAAGCTGTAAGGCTTGGTCATGTAATCATCGGCTCCAGTTGACAAGCCTTGGATGATATCGTCCTGCCCCCCCCTTCCTGTAAGCAGAATGATATATATGTACTTTGAGGCCTCCTTCTGATACTCATTACGGATCTTTTGTGAGAGCTCAATCCCATCTATCCCTGGCATATTCCAATCGAGAATGGCTAAACGGATATTGTTCGCTCTGGCAAGTTCCCATGCTTCGTTGCCATCTCTGGCGGAAACCACATCATAGCCCCATTCCTTGAGGTTGTTCTCGAGGGCTTTACATGAAATAAAATCATCTTCGGCTATTAATATTTTCATTTTGCTTTATATATTGCCTTTCTTCTACAAATTTGTGCTTATCTTTTCCACTTCTCCATGATTTTATACAGGAGAAAATGAGGGTCAATCGCCTTTCAAGGTGAATAGAGGGGTGATATTCTCTCTCCTGCGGTCACCTCTGGGGAGGGGCTATTCCATCTGAGGTGATAGGATTGAGACTAGGCAAAATATGACTTTTGTTTCGACTGGCAATGGACTATAATAATGCCCATAGGTTCCTAATATGCAGGGCAACAAAGTTGTTACGGCCTCGTTGTTGATAATCGTCATTTTTATTGGCGGAGTGGTGCTCCGGTTGGCCAAGCCAGTGCTTTTTCCGTTTTGTCTTGCCGTTTTTCTCTCGTTTGTGTTTGCTCCTTTAGAGGATTATTTAACCCGCCTCAGGATTCCTCGTGCTGTCTCCATCATTTTTATCTTGATCTTAACTTTTTTCATCCTTTATCTGTTGGCATCTCTTATCTACACAACAGGGAAAGCCTTTGCTGCTGAACTTCCCAAATACAGCCAAAAAGTCAGTTCTGTGCTTACATCTATCCAGGAACGGTACAACATTTCGGGAGCCGAATGGCAGCCGTTTGATTGGGCCAACCAGTTCGATTTGAGCAAAGTAGGCGGATTCCTACTGGAAGCTTTGGGTCCCTTTTTTGCCTTTGTCTCGAATCTTTTTCTGGTTTTATTGTTCATGATTTTTATTTTGGCAGGGAGAGGCCAGATCGTTCCAAAAATCAACCATGCTTTTACCAAAGAGAGAGCTTCGAAAGTTTGCGGGGTTATCCAAAATATCGACAGCCAGATTCAACGTTATCTTGCGATTAAAACTGTCGTGAGCTTTTTTACAGGTGTTTTTGCTCTGATTGTTTTAATACTATTCGGGGTAGATTTTGCCATCCTGTTTGGATTGTTAACGTTTATTCTAAACTATATCCCAAATATCGGATCCTTTATTGCGACTGCCTTTCCGGTTTTTATCGCTATTTTTCAGTTTGAAACCATATGGCCGGCAATCTGGATCCTCGGGATTCTTGTATTGATACAGCAGATAATGGGAACGATTGTTGAACCAAGGCTGATTGGCGAAGGATTAGACATCAGTCCTCTTGTCATACTTTTTTTTCTGTTTTTCTGGGGGTGGTTGTGGGGAATACCTGGCATGATATTGGCTGTCCCGATCGCGGCTATCGTTAAAATCGTAACAAGCAATATTCCAGAACTTGAATTTATTGCTGTATTCATGAGCAAGGGAAAGGAACCTAAGTTATCGTAAGAACTTTTTTTTGTCGGCTAAGATCTTTCATTTTCGCAAATCTCTCTGTAACTGCCTGAATGTAGGTGCTCCCTTCCAGGTTGCCCCTTGCCAGATATTTCACGGCACCAATAATTCTATCCAGCACTTTCAGCTTTTCTTGCTGGGAGTAATTTAGAGGTTTTCCGGTCATGATGATCCGCCCTTCGAAACGACATTGCTCAATCATGTGGTACATGGCTTCGCCCAAATCGTTTTGAGGTTTCAAGGTTTCATCAGGCAAGAGAACGAGGCCTCTACCTTTCTCTATTTTATCTCTAGCATATTCCAATGCAAGCAAAGCTTCCCTGTCATTTAAGGAGGGACTTCTTTCTGCAAATTCTTTTACTGGGGTTTCAATATGAAAAGCTAACCAGGCCATCCGTTCGTCTTTGAGAAGATCCTCTTCCTCTGAGCTTGGGAGCCGCTGAGATAAGTGTTGTTTTTCGACGATCCGTTTTTCCTGATAGGATTTATGTTTGGATAGGAATGAACAGTTCGTTGGACAATGGACCTCTTTTTCTCGAACCTGGCCACAGCATAAGCTGCATATCGATTCATCCAATGCCGGACAGAGTCTTTTGGCTTTGCGGTTGTTGCATCGGGAACATTTTTTCATGATTTTAACAAGTGAGATGGAAAGCGGCGACGATTTTTTTCTGATTGGACAGGGTGTTAAACAGTTCCACAGCTTTTTGGGTTTTTTCGATGATAAGGTCGAATTTTGCGGATTTAGCGTGCAGAACGACCTCTTTATCCACTTCCATCAGTCCCCAATACCCGGTTCCGACAATGAGCACATCGAATTTTTCTTTGAGAATTTCATGAAGATCATCCAAACAGAGATGATGACCTGCTTTTCTCCACCAGGATGCGTCTATTCTGTTCGGAAAAACAATCAAATCAGAAGTATAGATCTCTCCGGAAATTTCCATTCGTCCAAAGGAATAAGAATCAACCACGTTTTTTCTTCAATAGGAATGTGTCAGCCGTGAATACCCTCATTTTTCTACCTAAAAGACTCTTGAGAGCTTTTTGCGCCGCTTTTTGCTCTGCTTCTTTTTTGGAACTCCCCGTGGCTTTCGCCAGGGATTTTTTCTTCAGGAAAACTTCCACGGTAAACTGTTTTTTATGATCTGGTCCTCTTGATGTAACCATTTTGTAATTCGGCGCAGGAAGGCTCTCTTTCTGGAAATACTCTTGAAGTGCAGATTTGTAATTGTTGATCAAAAACTTGTTCACGTTGATTTTTTTAAAAAAAGGCTTAAGATGGCCCATGACAAAATCTTTGGATTGGTGAAATCCGCCATCCAAATAGATAGCAGCAATCACAGCCTCAAATGCCCCCGCCAGGATTGTCTTTTTATTCCTCCCTCCACTCTTTTCCTCACCTTTCCCCAGTAAAATGGATTTATCCAGCTTTATCTGTTGGGCAAAGGAGGAGAGGGAGGATGTGCTGGCAACCGTGGATTTCAGCTTTGAGAGTTCTCCCTCTGAAACTCCCGGGTAAGCTGTCACAAGAAAATCCGCCACCACCAAACCCAAAACAGAATCTCCTAAAAATTCGAAAACCTCGTTATCCGCGAGGTCCTCTTCTTGGCTCTCGTAAGCAAAAGAACGATGGGTCAAGGCGATTTGAAGCAATTCTCTGTTTTGGAATCTGTACCTGATTTTCTTTTCGAAGGAGTCCCATTTTTTTTTCATCGGGTATTCACGAATAGACTATTTTTCCACCGACAATAGTCATGACTGGAGCTCCTTTTAATTTCCATCCATGAAAGGGACTATTCCGGCTTTTGGAGAGGAACCGGCTGGTATCGATAATGACTTCCTTCTGAAGCTTGAGAATGGTCAAATCAGCATCGGCGCCAACGCTGATCTTCCCTTTATTCTTAAGTCCAAGAATCTTTGCCGGAATGGTAGAAATCATCGCAATAAATTTATCCAACGGAAGGATGTTTTTATTTACCAGTTTATCCAACAAGAGGGGAACAGCCGTCTCCAAACCATTGATACCGAACGGAGCCTTATCCAGTTCGACATCTTTTTCATCGGGAGTATGAGGGGCATGATCCGTAGCAAAAGTATCGATCCATCCTTCCCTGATAGCATCGATGAGAGCTTCGACATCCTGCTCACTGCGAAGAGGGGGATTAACTTTCAGGTTGGTGTCAAAGCTCTCCAACGAGGCATCGGTAAGGAAAAGATGATGGGGAGTGATCTCAGCTGTTATCTTGGTGTCTTGTTGTTTGGCAAATTTAAGGAGATCCACCGCTCCCTTGACACTGAGGTGGGCTATGTGGACCTTCGCTCTGGTTTCCTTCGCAAGTATGATATCTCGGGCAACCAAAATTTCTTCGGATGAGGCAGGAATAGCCTTGATTCCCAATTTGAGAGATGTTTTTCCTTCATGCATAATTCCCTCTGCACTCAGGTTCCTATCCTCACAATGATCGATGATTGGAACATCGAGGAGTCGGGAATATTCCAGAGCTCTCCGCATTACAAGGCTATTTTCGATCGGATGTCCATCATCGGAAAATGCAATCGCCCCGGCATCTCGCAAATCAGCCATATCCGTGATTTCTTCTCCGCGAAGTCCCCGTGTGACGGCTGCGATCGGCAATATATTGACCACAGCATTCCGCTTGGCTTCTGAAATGATTAATTCCGTGACTCCGCGAGAATCGTTCACAGGAGCTGTGTTCGGCATGCATGCAATGGAGGTAAAGCCCCCTTTTGCCGCAGCGAGAGAGCCTGTTTTTATTGTTTCTTTTTCTTCTTGGCCTGGTTCTCGTAGGTGGGCATGCATATCGATGAAACCAGGTGCCACAACCAATCGAGATGCGTCAATGATTTTTGTGCCATCTCCTTCGATCTTAGGTTTAATCTCTGTGATTTTTCCTCGGTCGATCAGAATATCTAGAGTTTCGTCAACATGGGAAGCGGGATCGATGACCCTTCCGTTTTTAATCAGTAGTCTCACGCTCTTTTCCTCCTAGCAAAAGGTATAAAACAGCCATCCTGACAGCAATACCGTTTTCTACTTGTCTAAGAATGACAGATTTTGCCGAATCAGCCAAATCGGCCGAAATTTCCACTCCTCTGTTTATCGGACCTGGATGCATTATGATCGCATTCCTTTTTGCCCGACGAAACCTTTTTGGAGTTAAACTGAAAATGTCTTTGTATTCCCTGAGTGAAGGAAACAGGTTCTTTTGTTGTCTCTCCGATTGAATTCGCAACATCATGATGACATCCGCCCCTTGGATCGCTCGGTCGAGATCGTAATCACATGCGATACCGAATTCTTTGAATTCTTCAGGGAGAAGAGCAGGGGGGCCAACACAGGCGATTTCAGCGCCCATTTTACTCAGGAGAAAGATGTTAGACCGGGCTACGCGGCTGTGGAGGATATCTCCAACGATTAGTATTTTTAAGCCTTCAAGTTTTTTTTTCTGTTGTCTGATCGTAAAAGCATCCAGGAGTGCTTGTGTTGGGTGTTCGTGTGCTCCGTCTCCCGCATTGATGACATGAGATCTGCAAAAGGTGCTGATATAGTGTGGTACGCCAGGACAGTTATGCCTGATGATGAGGGCATCCGACTGCATTGACTCTAAGTTGAGCACTGTATCCTTTAGCGTTTCTCCTTTGACCACACTGCTGAATTGCCTGTTGAAATTGATGATATCGGCACTCAGTCTTTTTGCTGCCAACTCAAAAGAACTTCTTGTTCGGGTGCTTGGTTCAAAAAACAAGTTGATAATTGTTTTCCCCCTGAGTATAGGGACTTTTTTCACCTCTCGAGTTGATATCTCAACAAAGGATTCTGCGGTATCCAGGATCGTCAGGATGTCCTTTTTAGGTAAGAATTCTATGCCGAGAAGGTGTTTGTGGTCAAAAGGCACAGGTGTCCTCCTATGTGGTATCGACGGGTTCGGTTATCAGGACCTCATCGGTTTCATCAATTTCTTTGAGATGAACCTGCACGATCTCTCGCTTGGATGTGGGAAGAAATTTTCCCACATAATCGGCCCTGATAGGAAGTTCACGGTGGCCTCGATCGATCAAGATAAAAAGTTGTATGCTTTTTGGGCGTCCCAGGTCGATCAGGCTGTCCATGGCTGCGCGTATGGTTCTTCCCGTGAAAAGAACATCATCCACAAGAAGAATATCTTTATCGACTACCGAAAAGTCGATTTCTGTTTTTTTAACCATGTGTTGGGCTTCAAGCTCCGAAAAATCATCTCTGTAAAGTGTGATATCTAGCACTCCCACGGGAATTTTAATGTTTTCCAATTCTTTTATCATACTAGATACTCGCTTTCCGAGATATATGCCTCTAGTTCGTATTCCCACGATGACGAGGGAACTCAGATCCCGGTTGCGTTCGATGATTTCTGTGGCCATGCGATGAAGAGCTCTTTTGATTTTGCGTGCATCCATGACTCTGGCTTTAATTTTTTCTGCCATTATGACTCCCTATCATGCCGAATTATTAACATGGGATAAACGTCCATGCTCGTTCAAAAAACAAGGGGGAAATAAAGTTCGCAAAACTGCGGTGAAAAGGCTCATACATTCATTAAAAAAATGCAACATATTGTTTAAAAAGTCAAGATGGGGAATTTTGTTTCTGGAAAAAGGCTTGGGTTATTTCAAGGTCTTCTTTTATCCGGAGGGAAAGGGCCTCAGACGTCTCAAATTTTTTTTCCTCCCTGATCTTTTTCAAAAAAAACACACGTAGCTTTTTTTTGTACAGACTTTTATTGTAATCGATGACATAAGATTCGATCATGATGTCTTTTTCGTTGAAGGTGGGTTTGCTTCCCACATGAGTGATGGATGGATATGCTCTGGACCCGATACGCACTTTGGAAATAAAAACACCCGGAGGTGAGATATCATTTGAGGGGTGAATGTTGGCGGTCGGAAAACCAAGCCTTTTTCCACGGGATTTTCCTCTGATGACGGTTCCCTCGATTTCGTACGGTCTTCCGAGGAACAGGTTGGCCTTTTCGATCTCACCCAAGTGGAGGAGCTTTCGAATCAAACTGCTGCTGACCACAGATCCTTGAATTGTCACGGGAGGTATGGATTGGACAGAAAATCCGCAATGGGAAGCCCATTCTCGGAGTTTTACAACATCCCCATCTCTGTCTTTTCCAAATCTAAAATTATCTCCGACTATGACTTTTTTTGCTTTGAGTTTTTGGACGATGATCGTCCTGATAAATTCTTCTGCAGTGATCTGGGAGAGGTTTTGATCAAAGGATAAAACGATAGTCATTTGAACACCGGATTTTTTGATCTCATCCAGCCGTTGCTCGATTGTCTGGAGTAGCTCAATCTTTCTTTTGGCAAGGATTTTGGCAGGGTGGGGGTGGAAGGTGAGCAAAAGGGGAAAGAGATTGCTTTTTTTTGCATCCTCGATGAGAACGCGCACTATTTTTTGGTGGCCCAGATGAACACCGTCAAAATTCCCTATGGCAACAGCACAGTTATCTGGGGGAGAGGGGATGTCTTTAAGACTTTTTATTCCTTGCATGAAGTCATGAAATACATGAAGTTATAATTTTATTATATTGGCTTTTTCCATGTATACCAGCTTAAGCTGATGAAGACTCGCGTCTATAAATTGTTCCTCATCCGTTTGCAAATTCCCTTTGGTTTTTTCTTTGAGCAAGTCCAGAAGTTCGATCAATCTCTTTGCAAGATCAAGATTATTGTCTTCTTTTTTCTCTTTGCCTTCCTCGATTTGTCCGAGCAAGATCAATCCCTGGCTGAAAAATGGGAGCACAAGAGAACTGAATTCTAAGGGGGGAAGAACAAACGGAGCATCGTCAGTTTTTTCCTTTTTGTTTTCGCTCATGCTTTTCTCCGTTTTAAAGAGTCTCGGGTGAAATATCAGGATTGAAATTTATCCCAGCTTACGCTATCCTGAATTTTTCATCAATGTTTTTTCCCTTTGAACGAGCCAACTTTGCTGGGCTGGGAAGGTCGGCTTCTTTGTTGTGACCTATTTGCGCTGGAACACCACACTTGCATGGATTACGTCTCGCATCTTCAGCTTACTCGGCTCGTGAATTATCCGGCAACTTTGATTGAGCTGGAAAAAAAATAATAACCCATAAATATAATTTATTCAAGGAAGTAGAATCATGGAAGATTCCGGAATCGCCGGTGAAAAATTTGCTCGATTGGTCGAAATCTTGGATGTCCTCCGTAGCGAAGAGGGCTGTCCCTGGGATAGGGAACAGGATGAAAAGACCATCACAAACTTTTTTTTGGAAGAGGTTTATGAAGCTGTTGAAGCGTTGTACTCACAGGATTATGCCTCTCTCGCAGAAGAGTTGGGGGATGTTATGATGGAGGTCGTTTTTTTAGCCAGGATCGCCAGGGAAAAAAAGAAATTCACGATATCAGATATCCTGGAAGGCATCAATAACAAAATGATCCGACGACATCCTCATGTCTTCGGGAATGCAAATCAGAAGGATTCAGCAAGAGTAAGGCAAGTTTGGAACGAACAAAAACAAGCGGAAAAGGAGAGAGAGTCGGCGTTGGATGGGATAACAAAATCCAATCCTGCCCTTCTTACCGCTTTTCAGGTGGGTATGCGTGTCTCTTCCTTCGGATTCGACTGGAGCCATCCGATGGATGTCCTTCAAAAGGTCAAAGAAGAGGTGGCTGAGCTTGAGAAAGCGATCCAAAGGAAACAGGAAGAAGAGATCTTTGACGAAATCGGAGATATTCTATTTTCCCTGGCCAATCTGTCCCGGCACTTTGATGTGAATCCTGAGATCGCCTTAAGAGAAGCCAACAAGAAATTCATGCGAAGATTTCAATATGTCGAAAAAAAAATAAAACAGGAAGACAGAGATTGGGGACAGGTCAGTTTGGAGGAAATGGATAGAATTTGGGAAGAGGCGAAGGAACAAGAATAGTCGTTAGGATTTGTTTTCTTTCCTGAGAAGGAGGTTGGATTTGATAAACTCCTCGATATCGCCATCCAAAACACGTTCCACATCTCCGATTTCCACGTTTGTCCTCAAGTCTTTGATCATCCGGTAGGGATGAAGAACATAGGAACGAATCTGATTCCCCCAAGCGATTTCTGATTTGGCGTCTTCCAATTTTTCTTTTTTTTCCATCTTTTTTTTCTTTTCGAGCTCATACAACCTAGCCATCAACACCTTCATGGCAGTAGCCTTGTTTTTGTGTTGCGACCTTTCATTTTGACATTGGACGACTATTCCTGTGGGCAGGTGGGTAATTCTCACAGCCGAATCCGTGACATTCACGTGTTGTCCTCCACGTCCCGATGCTCTGTAAGTGTCGATTCGCATGTCCTCTGGATTGATGTTGATTTCGATGTTGTCTTCGACTTCTGGATAAACAAAAACCGCAGCAAAGGATGTGTGCCGTCTTTTGTTTGCATCAAAAGGGGAAATCCTGACCAGGCGATGAACACCGGATTCCTGGCTTAAGTTACCATAAGCATGGTCTCCCACGACACGGACTGTCGCGCTCTTGAGCCCCGCTTCTTCTCCGGGCTGCAAATCAAGCACTTCGGCTTTGAATCCTTTTCTCTCAGCATATCTCAGGTACATACGGAGCAGCATTTGGGCCCAGTCCTGGGATTCCGTCCCCCCCGCTCCAGGATGTATTGTCAAAAGGGCATTGCGCGGATCATCGGTATCGTCAAACAGGGCTTGCAGCTTGGCTTCTTCCATCTCCTTATGGAAATTGATGAGATTTTTTGTTATCTCTTCTTGAACATTTTCTCCTTCTTCCATCAGTTCAACCAGAACTTCCAGCTCCTCTTTTCCTTCCATTATCCGTGAATAGAGATGAATTTCCCTTTCTAAAGCTTTTTTATTTTTTTGGAGGGACTGTAAGCTATCCTGATCTTTCCATATTTCTGGGGAGGCTAGCTGTTTGTCGAGTTCCTGCAGTTCTGATTTTTTCTGAGGGAGGTCAAAGAAAACCTCGAACTTCATCGAATTCAGACAGAGCCTCTCTGATCTTTATCAGAAATTCTGAGGCGCTTTTTTTAGGATCTTGACTTTTTGTCGTCATTTTTTCTAGAAGCTAGTGCTAGAATAAGGAATACGGAGCCCAAAGTCAAGCTCGATAGAGGGATGAAATCTCCGTAACGTGTGTAGGGGGTGAGGATGTCCATTGGGGCAATCGTTTCTGTGAGATAGGTTTGGGTCATCATCTCGGCCCGAGAAAGAACGCGGCCATAGGGATCGATGATTCCACTAACACCTGTCGTTGCGGATCTGAGTAGAAAACGTCTGTTCTCCACAGCCCTAACCACGGCGATCGCAAAATGTTGGAAGGGAGCTGAGGATGTTCCATACCAGCCGTCATTGGTAATGGTGACAAGGAAATCTGCGCCATTTTTGACAAATTTTCTGACTAAATTTGGAAAAATGATTTCATAACAGATAGGTGTTCCAAACTTTTTTCCTTCGAATTGATGAAGTACAAAGGCGTTTCCTGACGAGAGCTCCCCGATTGCATGAGTCATTTTTTCGATGAAAAAAAAGATTTTTTTGTAGGGTGTGTATTCCCCAAAGGGGACAAGGTGTATTTTGTAATATTGACTCATAGAGAGATCCGGATGCAAGCATAAGGCTGTGTTGTAATAATGTGGGAGCTGTTGGGATATAACCGTTTCGTTCGTGCCGAGAAGAAGAGTGGCTCCGGATTCCTGGACAAATCGTGAAAGCTCGTACTTCAATTCTGGATAGATATTGTGGGAACAGCTAAAGCATAAAGGCACAGAAAATTCCGGCCATATTATAAGACGGGATCCCTGTTTGTTGGCCTCAAAGGATAAATGCAAATGTTGGTTGAAGATGTCTCTTATCTGAAAGTCAGAGATTTGATCCCATTGGATCTCGGAAGAAACATTGCCTTGGATGACAGATGCCTGGAAGGATTCTTCCATGGGTGGATTGTTTTTCATGACCATCCACCCTCCGAAATGGAGGAGCACCACAAGGATGAGGCCCAGAAAAAATGGAGTTCTGCGCCCATGAATCATCGAATAGACAAACAAACTCTGGAAGAGCACCAAAATGAGTGAGAGTCCATAAATTCCAGTAAGAGATGCCATTTGAAGAAACCAGAGATTGTTGTGCTGGCTGTATCCTAGAAGTCCCCAAGGAAAACCCGTTAAAAAGTGGGTGAGGATGTACTCGAATCCAATCCATATGCAGGGAGCCAGTAGAAAAATCAGCCGGGGAAATGAGCGTTGAATTTTGGCAAAAAACCAGGCAAAAAGGGCCCAAAAAAGGGCAAGAAAAAAAGCAAACACGGCGTAGATCAAAAGGCTTATCCCGATGGAAAGATTTCCGTAATGGTTAGGTACTGCGGGAATCCAATAAATCAAGATGGCATTGAACGTGATGCCCCCAAGAAATCCGAGTAAAAAGGATTGTTTCGATGATTTATTGTGCAGAGCAAGGAAAAGGGGGATAAGGGATATCCAGCATAAAAAGGAAAGATTGAACTTGGGGAAAGACAGTGCTGTCAAAGCACCGGAAATGACCACCAGAAGTATGTGGATCCATCTTATTTTCAAAAAGCGCCTCTTTAATTTCGGTCAGATCGCTTTTCGATGTCCAGTTTGTTTTCTATCGGATTATCAGGTAATCAGTCTCTTTTTTGTTCTCTTGTTGGGCAAGCTTATCCCGTGCATCTTCGGCCAGAGCCCTGGTTGCATATCCACCTAAACGCACACGGTAGAGCTTCCTTCTATCCGAGGGAGAAGGCTCGATAACAACGGCATTGTATCCTTTCTGTTTGTACTCTTCTGCGAGCTTATTTGCATTTTGCTGGTTGCTGTAAGCTCCGATCTGGATCCAGTAGGCATTTTGGCTCGGGGATGATACGGTAGGCTTGGGGGGTTCCACTTTGGGTTTAACGATCGGTTCAGCCTCGATTTTTTCCTGTTGGACTTTGTCCTCTCCTGCTTTTTTGTGAGATTCCAACTCCTGGCCGATCGGATCACCTGATTCTTTTTGGGGGACGGGTTTCTGTTCAATGATTTGTTCTGCAGGTTTTCCTGCCAGTTGTGTCTCTTCCACGATTTTTCCTTGTTTTTTTCCCACTGACACTCCGAGGAGGAAGACCACGATGCCCAGAACCAGAATCGCGATAAATATCAGAATAAGCTGGGAACTGGAAAGCTGAAGTTCTCTGTAATCTTTGTTACTCATATCACGCTCTTCCTTATTTTATCTCTTTATTTCCTGTTAAAAAGGCTTTCAACATGTCGATCGGAAGGGGAAAAACAATCGTGGAATTTTTTTCCGTCGCAATTTCTGCAAGTGTTCCCAAAAATCTCAACTGAAGCGCCTGGGGATTGGTGGAGATGATATCTGCTGCCTGTTTGAGTTTGTCAGCAGCCTGGAACTCACCGTCAGCATGAATGACCTTGGCTCTTCTTTCCCTTTCTGCTTCAGCCTGTCTGGCAATGGCTCTGACCATGTTTTCCGGAAGATCCACATGCTTCATTTCGACGAGTTGAACTTTGATACCCCATGGATCGGTGTGTTTGTCGATAATCTCTTGAAGCTGGGCGTTGAGTTTTTCCCTTTCAGATAGGAGCTCATCCAGTTCAACTTCACCGAGTACACTTCTCAAGGTTGTCTGGGCAAGTTGAGATGTGGCGAATAAAAAGTCTTGGACTTCCAGGACCGCTTTTTGAGGATCCATCACGCGAAAGTAGACCACAGCATTGACCTTAACGGAAACATTGTCTTTGGTGATGACATCCTGAGGAGGAATATCCATGACTACGATCCGTAGGCTCACACGGACAATCCGATCGATGGGGGGGAAGACCAAGATCAGACCCGGTCCTTTTGGCTTTTCAAGAACCCGGCCAAGTCGAAAAATCACACCCCTTTCGTATTCTCTTAAGACTTTGATGGCATTCAACAAGTAAAGGACAATTAAGGAAACGATTATTATCCCTGTATACATCCTTCACCTCCTCATTCCAAGGTTTGTCCTATTATAGTATGAAAATTCCGATTTTTACCAGCAAAGCTTCAATTTTCTTTATTTCAGGCTTTGGTGACCTTGATTTTCAAGTTTTTTAGGACTTCGACGACTTGGACTTCTTCTCCTTTGAGTATTTCCTGGTCTGCTTCTGCATTCCAAAGTTCGCCGTGTACGAATACTTTGCCTCTTGGGGTTAAATCGCTCTGGGCCACACCAATCTCTCCGATCAGCCCTTCTTTTCCAGTATGGACTCTGTTGGCAAGAGCTCGGACAGCGATAAAAATCAAGAAAAGAAAGATCAAAGATAGACCGACGGCTACAGGGATGATGAATTTCAAGCTTGGCCTGAGTTCCGGTATAGGGGCATCTATGAGCATTATGGATCCGATGACCATGGCAATGATTCCTCCTACTGATAAAATTCCATAACTCTGAATTTTTATTTCAAGGATAAATAGCCCAATCGCCAGGAGAATCAGGATCAAGCCGACGTAGTTGATCGGGAGAATTTGAAACGAAAAAATAGCCAAAAGAAGGGAAATGCCTCCCAACACGCCAGGAAGGATAGCTCCTGGATTGGAGAATTCGAAGTAAAGTCCTAGCAGTCCAAGCATTAAGAGGATGTAGGCCAGATTAGGGTTGGAGATGGTCAAAAGGAATTTTTGGCGAGCAGTCATGGGGAGTTCTATGACCTGTTCCCCTTTAAGATCAAGCATCTGTTCTTTTCCATCGAATCGCTTGATGGTTCTCCCGTCAAAAAAATCGATGATATCCGTCACATCCTGAGCGATAAGATCGATCAGATTTCCCTCGAGGGCTTCTGTTTCCGTGTAAGAGGCGCTTTTCCGGACAGCATCCTCGGCCATCGTTGTGTTCCTTCCTCTTTTGTCTGCGATGGATTTGATGTAAGAGACGGCATCGTTTGTGATCTTATCCGACATGGTCTCGTCCATCTGCTGACCTGTGATGGACACGCCCACAGGATGAGCCGCTCCTGTGTTTGTTCCAGGGGACATGATAAAAAGGTCGCATGCGATGGAAATAAAAAAGCCTGCTGAAGCAGCTCTGGCTCCGTTAGGACTGATATAGGCAGCTATGGGAACCTCGGAACTCAAGATGCGTTCGATGATATCCCTCATCGAAGAGTCCAGTCCTCCAGGAGTGTTTAATACCATGATGACCAAAGGTGCATTTTCGTCTTCTGCTTTTTCGATGGCGTTTTGGATGTATTCGGATGTTACCGGATGAATGGGTGCATCGATGATGATTTTCAGGATAGTGGAATAGCCGGATAGAGGAATGAGAGCGACGATAAAAAGAATAAAGATGAATCTTTTCACTTTAAGTTCATTATAGAAGTGGCCCAAAGGCAAGTCAATATTTTATCTTGACTTTTTATTTTCAATAATTTATTTATTATTTGTCATTTAACACCAAATCCGAGAGGAGACCTCAATGATCAAAAACGATATCGCCCTCAGTATCGAAAAGAATTCGGAGTTCAATAGAGCTAAAGCCCTGCAAATCGTGGAATCTATCCTGGAGTCTTTAAAGGACGCTCTTGAAAATGAGGAAAAAATCGAAATTCGAGGATTTGCCAGTTTTAAAGTGGTTTCCAAGAAAACAGGATTTGGCAGAGATATAAGAAGAAAAAAACAAATCAAGATTAAGAGAGGAAAGCGAATTAAGTTCAGACCAGGGCAGGAACTTAAAAATATCTAACCCGACCATATGGGGATTGTTTTCTTTTCCATTCCATGAGCAAATACAAGTTTAAACCTTTTGCCAGAGATGGATTGAAGACCTATCCCATCAAATCGAGGAAAAGCAAAGTGCAAATCGCTGATTTCGCTGAGGCATTTTCACCGGATAGATCTTTCTCTCGTTTTGTCGAAAGCTTGCCGAATATCTTGGCTGGAAAGGATTTCAAGGATTTTCTCCAGCTGATGGAAAAGGCAAAAATCAGGCAAAAAACCACAATTTTTGCGTTGGGCGCCCATGTCATGAAGGTGGGTTTGAATCCTCTGATCCTGAAACTGATGGAGGAAGGATGGATTACGGCTTTGGCTATGAATGGAGCAGGAATCATCCATGATTTCGAGATTGCCCTAGCAGGGCATACTTCTGAAGATGTGGCAACTCAAATTAAGGAAGGCCGATTTGGAATGGCTGAGGAAACCGGGGAATTATTGAACAATGCCATAAACTCTGCGAAAGAAAATGAACTGGGTCTGGGAGAAGCCGTTGGTGAGTTTATAGAGAACTCTGATTTTGCGCATAAGGACCTCAGCATCCTTGCGGTGGCCTACAAGCTTAACATCCCGACGACTGTGCATGTGGCCATCGGGACCGATATCATTCATTTCCACCAAAAAGCTGATGGAGAAGCCTTGGGGAATGCCTCAATGCGGGATTTTTTCTTGTTTTGTTCTCTCTGTGAAAATCTTGAGGGTGGAGGAATTTTTATCAACATCGGTTCCGCAGTGATTCTTCCAGAAATCTTCCTTAAAGCTGTTACTTATGTAAGGAATAGGGGAGTGGCTCTCGAGGATTTTTCGACCGCTGTGTTTGACTTTCACCACCAATACAGACCCTTCGAAAATGTTGTGAAAAGACCCTTGGGAAAAAAGGGGAGAGGTTTTTATTTTATCGGCCATCATGAGATCATGATTCCCCTTTTGGCGTCTTCCCTTCGATCTTTCTCCCCACACAAGGATTAAGGCAAACGTGTGTTTGTTTATTCTTTTGTTTCTTCAAAGGACTTGAGCTCAAAGTCGATCATGAGATTCCTGTAAACCTTTTCAGCCTGTTCCAATGTCTGCTTGAGGGAACCAGAAGTATCGATGCTGTAATCGGCAAATCCGAGTTTTTCTTCGGGTGACATCTGGCTGTTGATTTTTTCCAAAGCTTTTTTCCTATCTATGGCGTCTCTTTCAATCAGTCTTTTGAGTTGTGTCTGTTTATTACAGTGGACAACGATGATTTTATCGAAGAATCCTGCATATCCGGCTTCTATCGTTAATGCGGCCACAGACACAAAAATTTTGTAATGCCCTTCTTGATCTATCTTTTCGATGAGTTCTGTTTTTTTTGCCATCACCATGGGATGAAGAAGATCGTTGAGAAATTGTAGCTCTTGCCTGTCGGCAAAAACGATCGCACCCAGAGCATCCCGATTTATGGTTTTGTCCGGATTGAGGATTTTTTCCCCAAAATGCGAAATGATAGCTTTCCAGGCTGGCTGGTTTGGAGCTTGGAGTTCGTGGGCGAGAATATCCGACTCATGTATGTAGCAGCCCAATTGTTCCCATACCTGGGCAATGACGGATTTTCCTGTGGCAATTCCCCCAGTTAAAGCAACAACTAGCATATCAAGTAAAATTGGAAGAGGTTTTTACTGATCGACGTCTTCTTTGTCTTCTGTGATGAATTTGAACTTCTTGCTGAATCGGAGAGCTACGCCCTGTTTTTTCCCTTTTTTATCTGCTTTTTCAAGACGGACTGTAAGTCCTCCCAGCTGGAGTTTGACTTTCTTGTCTGGGCTTAATTCACTGGGGACTTCGATAACGAGATTCAGCTTGGATCCGACGGTTACGCCTGAGTCTAGACAAAAGTAAGCTCCTGTTGAGCTTATGTTTTCCAGGATGGTTTTTTCTTTGAAGTTTTTACCCTCGCCGCCCTTGCCTTCTACAATAGCAGGAAGGGGAAGATCAAAGCGCCACTCCCGACGGCGGTCTATGGCAACATCGGAGGGAGGTTTGACTTTTTTTTGCACGCTTTTTTTGGCTTTTGGTTTTGATGATGATGTTTTTGTCATGTTTACCTCATGGGTTAAAACAGAGCGGAGTTAATAGCATAAAGTGCGAGCTGAAGTCTGCTGTGTGTATCAAGTTTTGCATATATGCTTTTGATGTGAGATCGAACCGTATTTTTGCTGATGAACATGGCTTCCGCGATTTCATCATTGCTTTTTCCCTGGCCAATCAGCCTGAGGACTTGAAATTCTGTGGGAGTGAGTTGATCGAGTGTTTTTTCTTTGAGATCTCGGCCGACAACCGATATGATACGGTCCATAATGCTACTCATTTTGTCACGAGGCAGCCAAATTTCCCCTTTGTGGATGATCTGGATGGCATCTGATAGCTGATTCGAAGGATCGTTCAAATCGAAATATCCTCTCACGCCTGTGTTCATCAAGCTCACAATTTCTTCCTGAGAGGGGATGTTGCCTAAAAGCATTAATTGAGATGCTGGATGTCCTTTCAATAGCTCTCTTATCGCTTTGCAGATCTCGCGAATGTTGGGCAAAGGTTCGGATTTGGCAAAAAGAATGACATCTGGTTTTAATGCTTTGATGGATTCGAGAAAAGATTCGATCGTGCTCTTTTCGATGTTTATCACTTCGATATCTGGAGAAGACTCCATCGCTTTTAAAATACCAGAAAGAATGAGGTCTGAAGGGCAATAGATGAGAACCTTGATCTTTTTTTCGGTTGCTTCCGAAGCTTTCTTTTTATTCATTGCTGTCCTTCTTAAATTCCCCCGTTTCTGTTAAATTTCTCATTTATGTTTGGCGCAACGGTATGTTAATAAAACAGAAATTCATTGTCAAGGGAAGACTTGAAAGAGGGTGATAAAATCTAACCCCCCCCTAAATTGGATTATATGGAGAGTTAGTCGGTGGGTCGTATTTTGAAAGTCCTATCCAACTGAATGGAAATGAGTTGGCTGTTTTTTTTGTTCGTGTTAGCTTGCACCAATTTGACGGTTCCGGAAATCATCAAGTTGAGTCGATTTTCAAGGATGATGGTTTTGGGTATGTGAAGACTTATGCATAGAGGTGTTCCGATTAAAACTTTGGAATTGAGCCAAAAAAGAGCGTTTTGTGCACTGATTGATAGGACTTTGGTGTTTTCTTCGAATTTTTTACCCTTGACATCATTCCCGGACACCAAAGCAGGAAGAGAGAGCTCAAAAGACCGCTCTCTCTTCGAGACTTTGGCAGCGCCTTGGATGGAGGGTTTATGTGATAGTCTTTCTGTTCTCATTTTCGTTTGGATTGTGGCAGATGTTTCAAACATGTTCAATCGCTTCTCCAGATGAATTACGGGGTGATTTTTTTTTGTTTTTTATCATCGAAAGAGGTTAAGCCTGTGACTAGCTGCATACTCAGTTTTTCGTCCCTTATGTACGTATTTTCTCGTCGTCTTTGATGATATATTTATTCTCGAATTTCAAAGAGACCCTATGTCGTGGGTCTTCATTCTTTGGTGCTTCGACAAAGACTACTTTTCCTTTGATAATGAGCTTCAGGTTTTTTTCATCGGAGAGCTTAGGCGGGAGATCTATGATGAGCCTTAGTTCGCTTCCCTCAACCACAGAATTCGCCATCCAAAAGGACGATCCGCTGTGGCTGATGTAGGTAAGCACCGTTTTTTCATCGAAATCCTTCCCTTTAGTATCTTTGCCCTGAATCTGGGTGTTTAGCGGGATGCTGAATCCCTGCTCTCCATCTCCCAGTTGGCGGAAATCAAATGCTGTTGATTTTTTTGCCATGTTTGCTTCCTTTTCTTTAGTATGGCAAAGTTAAATTGCCACAATTTATTTGGGTGGTCAATCACCCCTTTGGATGATTTACGGGGTGAATTTGACAACATTTTTCTCCTCATCCTCTCACCCTTGTCTTTGAAGCATTACCGGTGGTGCAAATTGACAAAAAAACTATCTGCGGATAGAATGGCAAAAGATTTACAAGTGGAGTGAGAAGTGAACAAAGAGGAACGATTTGTCACGGCGATAACGCCAAAAAGCGAAGATTTCTCGCGATGGTACACGGAGATAATCCGGAGAGCCGAATTAGCCGACTATGCACCGATGAAGGGGATGATGGTTATAAGACCATATGGGTATGCCATATGGGAAAACATACAGCGGCTTCTCGATGGCCGGATTAAAGAGTCCGGGCATATGAATGCCTATTTTCCTCTGTTTATACCTGAGACATTTCTCCAAAAGGAGACCGAACACCTTGAGGGATTTTCGCCCGAGGTGGCATGGGTGACCCATGGAGGAGAAGAGGAGCTGGAGGAAAGGCTGGCGGTGCGCCCGACTTCTGAGGCTATCATCGGCAATATGTACTCTAAGTGGATCAAATCATGGAGAGATTTGCCTGTGTTGATCAATCAATGGGCGAATATAGTCAGATGGGAAAAGGTCACCAGGCCTTTTTTGAGAACGACGGAATTCCTCTGGCAAGAAGGTCATACAGCTCATGAGACTGCCGAGGAAGCGGAAAAAGAAACGCTGATGATCCTCGATCTTTACAGAGAGTTTGTCGAAGCTGAGCTGGCCATTCCTGTACTATTAGGAAGGAAAACAGCTAGAGAACGGTTTGCCGGGGCGCTGGAGACATATGCCATCGAAGCTTTGATGTCAGATGGAAAGGCACTCCAAATGGGGACATCTCACAACCTTGGCCAGCATTTCTCCAAAGTTTTCAACATCCGTTTCGAGGACAGGGACCAAAAACTCCGGTATGCTTGGCAAACGTCCTGGGGAGTATCCACCCGATTGGTTGGAGCTGTCATCATGTCTCACGGAGATGATTCTGGTCTGAAGTTTCCTCCGAGGATTGCACCTGTCCAAATAGTGATCATCCCGATTTCTCTTGGCAACTGGAAAAAAGAAGTTCTTCCGATAGCACAGGAATTGGAACAGGGGCTGAAGAAGAAGGGGTGGAGGGTTAAATTGGACGCCAGGGAGGAGTTTACGCCAGGATGGAAATTTTCAGAATACGAAATGAGAGGGATTCCACTAAGGATTGAAATCGGACCGAGGGACATCCAAAACAACCAAGCGGTTGTAGTCAGGAGAGATACTATGACTAAGGAGTCCATAGATCTGGATTCCCTTTATGAAAAAATCCCGCAGATTTTATCTGATATCCAGGATTCTATGTTGGCAAAAGCCCGGATATTCCAAGCCGAAAACACCCATGAGGTTGACAACTATCAAGATTTTAAGTCTACCCTGGAATCGAAAAGAGGATTTTTAAAAACCTTTTGGTGTGGAAACCAGGAATGTGAAGACAAGATAAAGGAAGAGACAATGGCTACAATCCGTGTGGTCCCCCTTGAACTAAAAGAAAAGGGCAAATGTGTCCTTTGCCAATCTGATGCGAACCAATGGGTATATTTTGCCAGAGCCTACTGAGATTGAACTTTTTTCCCGCCTGTTATATCATTTTTTAAGAAGTCCGACTTCTTTGATGTGCACTTTGCGAGTCTATGTCGATGAGGGATTTTAAAAAAGAAAGAGAAAGGATGGTCCGTTCGCAGCTCGCTGCCCGTGGTATAAAAGATGCGAAAGTCTTGGATACGATGAAAAAAGTCCCCCGTCATCTGTTTGTTCCGGAGAGTATGCTCTCTCTTTCATACAGCGATGAACCTCTTCCAATAGGAGAGGGCCAGACGATTTCCCAACCATACATCGTGGCCTATATGACGGAAGTTCTTGCATTACAAGGGGGAGAGCGTGTTCTCGAGATTGGGACAGGTTCCGGATACCAAACAGCTATCCTTGCCGAAATTGCTCAACAAGTTTTCACAGTGGAGTTGGTAGGGGCTCTGTCACATAGAGCTCAGGAGGCTTTAAAAAGATTAAAATACACGAATATCCTTTTTAAAATAGGAGATGGGACCTTTGGTTGGGAAGAGCAAGCTCCTTTCGATGCCATTATGGTTACTGCGGCACCAGATGAGGTTCCGAAATCTCTCAAGGAACAGTTGAAAATCGGCGGAAGAATGATCATACCCGTGGGCACGGCCATCCAAGAGTTGGTTTTTGTTACACGGGGGAAGAATAAATTCAAAAGGAAAAAATTGCTTCCCGTTCGTTTTGTTCCCCTAGTAACAACTCATTGAGTAAGACTGGAAGGATATAATTGGCACGAAAAGTATTTGCATTATCGGCTTTTATTCTAGTGCTATTTTCTTTAATAGGAGCCCATCCAGTGTCCAAAAAGTTTGTCAAAATCTATTTCCCTGATGGCGATTCCGTTACGGCTGAACTAAGTGTTACTCCGGAAGAAAGAGCGCGAGGCCTTATGTACCGTAAAAATATGGGATTCGACCAGGGGATGCTCTTTATTTTTGACGAAGAAGGCTTTCATTCATTCTGGATGAAAAATATGATAATCTCTCTCGATTTCATCTGGTTAGATAAGGAAAAAAGAATTGTTCATTTCGAACAGGATGTCCTGCCATGCAAACAGGAGCCCTGTCCTACATATACATCGAAAGTTCCTGCCTTGTTTGTTTTGGAGCTAATAGCTGGTAGTGTCGAAAAAAGGAAACTGAAGATGTTTGACCGTCTTGACTTTATCCTCCCCAATATACAATAGGAGACAGGTCCGATAAAGTGGGGCGGGGAGGGTTGGCCTACGGTTAGCGGATTTCGAAATCGATGATGTGGGTGGCTGATTTTTCAGTCAGTCTGTCCTTTAAGGTTGCCTTGAATTTGTATTTCCCCGAAGGGAGCATTCCCTTGAGTTCAATGCTGTTTTGTGCAAACAGGTCCATGACAGGTTTTTGGGTTGTGTAATGAAAGGTGAGGATATCATTCCAGTGGGAGACGACCTCTCCGTTATCCTTGAGAAGAGTCATATCCTGCGTGTACCAGATTTCGTAAAGCCCATCCTTCCTATTTGTGAAAACATTGACGGGCTCATAGTAAATCAACAGCGTTCCATTCTTGTCGAGGATGGGTGTCGGTAGAGGGACATAGGAAGCAAACCCCATGATTTTTGAACACATGGTAAAATTGGTATACCCCAACTTCCCATTGTTTTGAAGATCTATGATTTTTTCCTTCAGTTTTAAAATTTCATCTTCTTGGGCGAAAGCCCACCCAAAAATGATTAAAGTCACAATAACCAGACATAATCCTTTTTTCATGTTGCCTCCTTCAAAATTTCCTGATTTTTGACAATTTCTTCCAATTCTCGAGCTGCATTTTCTGAGGCCGTTTTTTCTCCGAGAGTTTGGCGGATTTTTTCGTACTCAAATTTTATTGCGGATCTCACTCTTTCTGATCCAAGGATTTTTCGCGTTTCACCCAAGATGTTTTCAACCGTGAAATCCCTCTGGATCAATTCGGGGATAATCTTTTTGCCCGCAAGAATATTCACGATACTGAAATTTTTTATTTTCATGAGTCTAATTCCTGCGTAATAAGAAAGGGGGGAGATGCGGTAAAAGGCTACTTGAGGAGTCCCCAGCAGGGCGGCTTCTAAGTTTGCTGTGCCGCAGGAGGAAAGCGTGATATCACTGTAGGCCATGGCTTCGTATCCATCCTGGGAAAGGATTCGAACATCAGGGGATGGTTTACTTAGGAATGAGGTCACAAAGTCTTGACTAAGATTTTCTGCAAGAGGAAGAAGAAACTGGGTTTTCCATTCCTTTTCGATTTTTTTCATGGCTTCAGCTAGAACAGCCATGTGGAATTTTATTTCGCTTTTTCTACTACCGGGAAGAATAGCTATTAATTTATTCTCCGGATCCAGCCGGTATTTATGGAAGAATTCTTCCTTAGGTATAGTGACTTTCGTTCTCTCTTTCAAGGGATGGCCAACATACGCTGCCGGGATCCCGCATTCTGCGTATATTTTTTCTTCAAAGGGAAAAATCAAAAGCATTTTATCCACGGCTTTTTTTATGCTTTTTAGCCTTCTCTTCCGCCATGCCCAAACAGTGGGGCTGATGTAATACAAAACAGGAATAGATGCCCTTTTGAGATGTTTGGCCAGCCGAAGGTTAAAATCGGGAGAATCGATCAAAACGGCCGCAACAGGCCGATGTTGGATAGTTTCCTTTTTTATTCGGCGAAAAATTGCCTTTATACGGGGGAGATGGGAGATGATTTCAAAAAAACCGACGACCGCAAGATCTTCAACAGAGTAGAGAAGGGTTACGTCTTGCTCGGCCATATTTTTCCCCCCGATACCGAAGAAAGTGAAAGATGACTGGAGATGCTTGAACTGGCGTATTAGGTTTGCGCCGTATTTTTCTCCTGAGTTTTCCCCCGCTACGATCAGAATCGATCTCATTAATTGTTTTCTTTTTGACCGTAATAGATGATCTCAGGCATTTTATTTGGATCCTGTCCGTAGAAAAAAAGCCACTTGTCGTAGCTTTTTTGTTCATAATAGATTTTGATTGAATTCTGGGTTGATGCGCTTACCACGCCTATGATCTGAGGGAAGTCTATTGCGGAAAGCGCTGCTTGTGGAGCGATAAGCACCCTCTGGACTGATAAAGCTGACCTCGCACTTCTTTGTGTCGTTGCTTGATCTCTTGTCCTGGAGCCTCTGGTTGTCCGCCTTGTTGGTTGACGCGTTCTGCTAGATGCTGGCGCCTGAGACATGAGGATAAGGTTCCATTTACCATCTGGAGACATCGGGTCCTCAAACAGTTTCCGCAAGCATTTCTCCTCGATCAGTTCTTCGAAATCTCTGGGAAATGCTCCCGGTTTTTTGCTTTGGAAGAGGCGGATGGCCTCCACGTATTGTTTTCCCCTGAAAATCAACTCCTCTTCTTTTTCCCTCTGAATTTGAGTTTGCCACACAGGGACAGCGATCATCAAACCGATGCTCATCACAAATACCGCGAACATCAAAAGGAGTATTGTGTACCCGTCCGATTTTTTCATCTTTATCGAACTCCTGAGCAAAACCTTACCAGGTGTTGTAAATTGTTCCTTCTGTGCTGATGTCATCTGAGCCAGATTGAACATCCATGATTCCTGGCATGGTACCTGCAGTCATTTCCTCCATGGTCATAACTTGGGGAATTTCTACCCAGGTTTCGGCCGATTTTGTCATCGGGTCGATCGGGATGCGGAATAAATATTCTTCCTCCACGAGCGTTTGGAGGGATTGGGGGTATTTTCCCTTGTCCACTAGGTACTGGTTGATTAGTTTTCTCATTATGAACAGGTTTTCTTTCAAAGTCGCCTCGCGGGTTCTTTTGGTAGCATTTTTAAACTGAGGCAGGCCTAAACCAACCAGTATCCCGATCAGAGTAACGACAATAATCAGTTCGATCAGAGTGAATCCTTTTTCCCTTAATTCGCTGTTCATCAGATTTACCACTCCTTGTATTTTGTCCCGTCAAGGGCAATGCCCAGACTTTTGGTATAGACGTCATAGACGTTTTCACCTCCCCAGCTTTGGCTGTCTGGGTCATCCTGGTAAGATCTCAGCCCCCAATCATAAGAATTGGTCATTGGGTCTTTTGGAATTCTTCTCAAAAATTTAATGATTTTTGTATCGTCAGCCTGGTCTCGTCGTGAGCTGCTTCGTTGCGAACCTCCTGCCAACTCTCTTCCAGGTTGCGCCCCGCCACTTACTTCCACACCTTCAACGAGTGTTTCAAGATCAGGTGGGTACCCCTCGGTGTTGTCTTCGAACTCGATTCTGTTTTCGTCGGCAAGCTTTTTGTAGGCGTCGATCGCTTCTCTTATAGTCCTCAAATTTCTTCTCAATTCGATTTCCTTTTCTCTTTTGATGGCGGTTTTAGCCAGTGGGATAGCGACGGCAGCCAAGATAGCAAGAATGGTAAAGGTGACGATCATCTCGATTAGAGTGAATCCCTTCTGATTTTTTTCGAGCTTAGCCATAGCTCACCGTTAAAATCGATTTTTATTTCTGCGGTCGTCGTGACTAAAATTTCTCTTTTTATAAGGTCGGTTATTATCCGTGGACCCAGAGGGGCGGGGCTCCAGAACTTTTTTGCTCAATTTGATTTTATTGTCTTCGTCGACGGCTAAAACTTTCACCTTGACTGTTTGTCCCAGCTTCATGACATCTCGGGTGTGCCTGATCCTGTGATGGGCGATTTCTGAAATGTGGAGCAGCCCAACAATGTTGGGAAGAATTTCCACAAAAGCGCCGTATTCTTCGATACGCACGACTTTTCCTGTGTAGGTCTTTCCCACTTCTGCTTCGACAGTTATCTCTCGGATCATTTCCCTGGCCTTCTCGGCAGCTTCTACATCTGTTGACGCGATGGTGATTTTTCCAGTTTCATCGATGTCTATCTTTGCCCCAGTCTGAGCAAGGATTTTTTTGATGTTCTTGCCGGCGGGCCCGATGACCTCGGAAACTTTTTCCGGATTGATAACTAGATACAGAATTCGTGGCGCAAAGGGGGAGATGTCAGGACGAGGTGCAGGTATGGCTTGTTTCATCTTTTCCAAAACATTTAGTCGCGCAACACGCGCTTTGTGTAGACCTTCTCTGAGAATATCAAGATTGATCGATGTGATCTTGAGATCGAGTTGGATGGCTGTGATTCCTTTTTCTGTGCCGGCCACTTTAAGATCCATGTCTCCGATGTGATCCTCCAGCCCGGCAATATCGGTGAGGATAGCATACCGCTCATCTTCCTTAATAAGGCCAATGGCCATCCCTGCCACTATCATGGATAGAGGGACTCCGGCATCCATTAATGAGAGGATGCCCCCACAGACTGTTGCCATGGAGGAAGATCCGTTTGACTCTAGAATATCTGAAACAATGCGGACTGTGTAGGGGAAGTCTTCCTCGTCTGGAATAGAAGGAAGAATGGATTTTTCTGCCAATGCCCCGTGGCCGATTTCTCTCCGACCGGGACCTCTCAAAAAAGAAACTTCGCCCACACTGAAAGGAGGGAAATTATAGTGAAGCATAAACCTCTTTTCCCCTTCTTCTCCCAAGCCGTCGATCCTCTGGACATCTTCGAAGGTCCCGAGAGTTACAGTGGCCAAACATTGTGTTTCGCCTCTTGTGAAAAGGGCTGAACCATGGGTGCGAGGAAGCATACCTACTTCGATGGAAATGGGCCTTATATCGTCAAAATCCCTCCCATCCGCTCTTTTTCCTTTGTCGAGGATCAGACTCCTGACTAGTTTTTTTTGGATCTCATAGAAAATCTGTGTGGTTTCATCTATTTCTTCTTCATTTTCTTCCGGGATGTCTGACTTGAGGTTCTCCAAGATTTGTTTGGTCTTAATATCTCTTTCCTTTTTCAACTTAATCTGGAAAGATTCCAGGAGTTCTGCCGTGAT
Source organism: Candidatus Aminicenantota bacterium (assembly GCA_020348385.1). GTDB lineage: Bacteria > Acidobacteriota > Aminicenantia > Aminicenantales > Aminicenantaceae. The sequence goes on from CP070750.1 coordinate 1,599,805, forward strand.
TTGGCTTTCGATTTTTTCTAATTTTGCCTGATCTATCTTAGGGATCTCGTATTCCCTCTTTTGTATATTCATTTCCTGATAAAGATCTTTTTGGGCCTGTATGATTTTTTTTATCGGTTCCTGAGCATGAAATACAGCTTCCAGGATTTTCTCCTCTTCGATCTCCTTACCTCCGGCTTCCATCATGACGATTCCATCTTCAGTACCCGCTACGACCATGTTGAGAGGGCTTTGATCCAGTTGGCTTTTCGTCGGATTTATGACATATTCATTGTTGATATAGCCAACTTTGACAGCTCCCATCGGGGTTGTGAACGGGATATCTGAAAAATACAAAGCTGCCGAGGCCCCTATTATCCCCAGCGTGTCCGACTCGTTCTCCAAATCTGCAGAAAGAAGAAGGGCAACGATCTGTGTGTCGAAATAATATCCTTCAGGAAAAAGGGACCGGACGGGCCTGTCGATCATGCGACTTATGAGAATTTCTCTCTCCGAAGGTCTTCCTTCGCGTTTGAAAAAACCCCCAGGAATTTTTCCTGCTGCATAGGTGTTTTCACGATAATCCACGATCAGGGGAAGAAATGCTTTTTTTTCTTTGACTTCCTTCTTTGACGTAGCGGAGACAAACATGATGGTATCTCCATAACGAATCAAGGCCGATCCATCTGCTTGCTTCCCGATTTTATGTATTTCTATGGACAGAGTTCGGTTGTTGATATCAATATTGATTTTTTGATCTGACATTATTCCCCCGGGGCCTCAGCCTATTTTCTGAGTTTAAGCTTTTTAATCACGGCTTCGTAGCGTTTGATATCTTCATTCTTCAGGTATTCCAGAAGTCTTTTCCTTCGTCCAACCATTTTCAAAAGGCCTGTCCGGGAGTGATGGTCCTTTTTATGGGTTGAGAAATGTTGGGTTAAGTAATTGATTCTATTGGTAAGAATAGCAATTTGTACTTCTGGCGAGCCTGTATCTTTTGGATGCACTTTAAAAGACTTGATAATTTTTTCTTTTTCTTCTTTATCCAGCACTAAAATAGTCTCCTTAGGTAGTGTTGATATAATTCTAGTAGAATTAGAACTTATCCTATCATAAAAGTATACTGATGTAAATCTCAAAAAGTTAACGGCCAACCCACTCCACCGCCAACCCGCCCCATCCCATCATTAAGGTGGCAAGGATGTATCTCATGAGTTGTATTTGTATACTGCGATTAGGCTGCAACGAAGTTGATGCAGTAGGATCAACGTGCCTGTAAGGTAAAAGCCGCCGATGCTATCTTTCATTTCAGGAAATAATTTCATATTCACCATGATGTTAGGGCGGCTTGGCTTGAGGCATTGAGGTGTCAGGGCTTTTGTATTATTATAAAAACGGTTTTGCTTTATTGAGAATGCGTGTGAAAAACCGAGCACATAAAATACTTCTGTCATTTAACTTGATTCTTTTAACCATATCTTGGATCATGGCTTTTTATGCCTATTCCAGGCTCCCCGCGAGGATGCCTCTGTGGCTTAATTTTTTCGGCCAGGAGCCGATTATCTCTGACAAATCACCCGCTTTTTTCGTCTATGTTTTGGTTCAAACGCTTCTGTTTGTTGTTTTTCTGTATTTGGTTCGAGTCAAACATCGAAAAGTTCGGTCAGCCCAGTCTTTTGCTGTTCAGAGTTTGCAGAAGGAAATTATTTTGTTGGTATCGATTTTTTTTCAACTGATATTTATTCATGTTCAGAGAAGTCTGATTCTTCTGGCTCATGGAGTGGGGAGGGGCATACGGCCTTATTATTTTTACTCTGTTTTTGGGATCATTCTGATCCTTATCCCGTACTACCGCATGCGGTTAAGGGCATTACGAAATGTCTAATTTTCGAGAAAACGTTTCCTTTTTAACAGTTCCTGGGCATACTTAGAATCCAGACCGCCCATTTTCTCCTTTACTTCTTTTAGCTTTGCCTCTACTTCTTCTAATGTCATCCTGTTGATTTTTTTCTTTTTGGCAGGGGCAACCTCTTCAGCTACGGGCGGAGCTTCCTTTACCTCTTCCCTTTTTTCTTCAGGCTCTTCTGCTGGTTTCTCCATCTCTGTTTTTTCTTCTTCTTTCTCTTCTTTTTTTTCTTCTTCTGGCTTTTTATCGGGTTCAGCCTTTTCTTCGGGTTCAGTTTCAGCCTTGGCTTCTTTTTCTTCTTTTTTTTCTTCTTCTTTTTCTTCTTCTTCCGGTTTCTTTTCCGGCTTTTCCGTTTTTTCTTCGGGTTCTTTTATTTCTTCTTTTGTTTCTTTGTCTTCAAGTTCCTTTTCCTCTTTTTCTACCTCTGCTTCTTCTTTTTTTGGCTTTTCTGCCTTTTTCGGTACTTCCTTTTTTCCCTCTTTTTTCGGCTTGGTTTTCTTCTCTGGTTTTTTTCCCTTTTCTTCTTGAGAGACTTCGCTTTGTTTGGTCTTGTCTTTTTGTTCTTCTTTTTTATTTTCAGCCATTGTTCTTTCCTTCCGATCTTAATCCTGAATTAAATCATCGACTTTTTTATGAATAATCCGGATTCTATTCAAATGGAAAAATTTAGTTAATTAGCTTACCAAAAATTCCTCTAAAAATAAACACTAAGGTGAAGCTTCTCTTTACCCTTGTCAAGTTTGTGCACACATTTGAGGAGATGAAAGAGCTCTCCTTGCACTTGGAATATGAATTTAGTATAGTCTGGGAAACATGTACGGACTCTATTCGATCCTTCTTTTATTTTCGTTGATTGTGTATTTCCCTATTTATTTCGTAAGGTCCTGTATAATAAGACGAGAGGGCCTCCGGTTTCGCCAAAGGTGTGGGTTCTTATTAAAAAAGAAGTCTTCACAAAAAAGATCCATCTGGATACATGCGGTTTCCGTCGGGGAGGTTCTTTCGCTCCAGCATTTGATCGTGCTGATCAAACAAAAACATCCCGATTGGATCATCCAATTTTCCTGTCTTACAGATACAGGTTTCCGTATAGCAAAGGAAAAGCTGAAGGATGTCGATGATATTTTTTTTGTGCCGTTGGACTTCCGGCTCATCGTCAGTAAATTCTTTCGCTATCTGAAACCGGATGTATTTATTTTGGCCGAATCAGAATTCTGGCCGAACCTTTTGCGCGAAGCAGACAGGAAAACAAATGGAGTTCTTCTTATCAATGGCCGGATTTCCTCCCGTTCGTTCAGACGTTATCAAAAGGTGCGGTTTTTGATAAATCGCATCTTATCCCACATCAGTCTCTTTTTGGTCCAGACCAAAAGAGACAAAAAAATGCTGGAGGAAATTGGCGTTGATCCCAATGTTATCCGAGTTGCCGGCAACTTAAAAGCTGAGATCGAACTCCCAATCCTTGAACAACAGGAAATAGAAAAATTGCAAGGAAGCGTAAACATACCAGAGGGAGCAAAGGTTATCGTTGCCGGCAGTGTCCGAAAGGGAGAAGAGGAACTGTTGCTTAAAGCTTTTTCCTGTGCACGGGAGGAAAATCAGGAACTTTTGTTGATCCTTGCTCCCAGGCACCCCGATAGAACAAACGAAGTGGAAAAAATATGCCAGAAATATCCGTTGGGGATCCTAAGAAGGACAGGAGTCTATTCAGGAGCAGAATGGGATGTTCTAATTTTGGACACGCTGGGGGAGCTGGCCAAATTTTATGCTTTGTCGGATGTGGCATTCGTGGGAGGGAGTCTAGTACCTTGGGGAGGCCATAATTTACTTGAGCCAGCTTACTATGCGAAACCTATATTTTTTGGCCCTCATATGGATAATTTTGCCCATCTTAGCGAGATCTTCGTCGAAGCCGGGGCCGCACGGATTGTCAAAAACAAGGCTGACCTGGTAAGGATGTTTTCTTTGCAGGATGAAACGGAATACCTTGAGATGGGGCAGAAGGCCAAATCAACCTTGCTATCTTTGCAGGGAGCCACTGATAAAACCCTTCAAGCTATTGATTCTTTAATGGACACTCAATAAAAAGATGATTAAAGTTATTTCGCTCAAACGCTATCTCGCTTTTATGATCGTCCTGGTCTTTGTTTTTTCGATTGTTTTTCCTCAAAAATTGATCTGTGAAGAGACAAGGCCCAAAGATTACAGATTAAACAAAGAATTTTTAATTGGCTTTGGCAACGATGTTTATAATGTCGTTACGGCTCCAGGAAATTGGGAAGGGAAGGATTGGTGGCGCCTGACGGCAGTGTTGGGAACCGGAGCCCTGTTGTATGCCTTTGACCAAAAAATCCATGACTGGTCCCAAGACCGCCGCACTTCGGAAACTGAAGATTGGGCTCGTTTTGGCTCCACCTTTGGCAATGGCCTATTTTTGGGAGGATTGATTACCTCTCTTTATTTGGGTGGGGAGATTTTCGACGAAAAGAGCTTGCGGAAAACAGCGCTTCTGAGTTTGGAAAGTTGGCTGACTGCGGGAGCTGTAGTGCTCAGCCTAAAAGCTGTCTTAGGGCGTGCCAGGCCATATACTGGTTTGGGATCCCACCATTTTGAGCCATTTTCTTTCAGTTCAAGATACTATTCCTTTCCCTCAGGTCACGCTGCCTCTGCCTTTGCTGTGGCCACGGTTATCGCCGACCAAACAGATTTCATACTGGCTGATGTATTGGCGTATTCGTTGTCGACTTTGGTGGCCGTATCCCGAGTTCATCAGAGCAAGCACTGGGCTTCGGATATTTTTATCGGAGCTGCCATCGGGTATTTTATAGGAAAAAAGATATGCTCTTTGCATCGGGATAAAGATTCGGAAAATTTTCAGCTGGGACTCAACCTGAGCCCGAATGCCAAGGGGATAACCATAAAATTTTCCTTCTAAACCACTGCAGTGCCCGTCTCAGCCAAATCCTTCGATTGGCTATTCATTAAGGAATCTGACTCTATGTTATAGGCTCAAATTCCTTATAACTCATAGTTGGATTCAAGGGTTCTTCTAGGCAGGAGGGGATTGAGTCTCAACAATATTTTATAGGTCGAAATAGATTCCCAATCAGCCAATTGATTCGCGAATATAGTATGTGGTCCTTGTGATCCGATCAAGATCACTTCATCTCCGACACCAACTGGGGAATCGAGATCCAGACGAACCTCCAAATGATTGGCTGTGATGTCACCGATGAGCGGATATTTCTGTCCTTTGATCAGTACCCACCCCTTTCCCACGATACTGTATGGATAGCCATCGGAATACCCGACCGGGATGACAGCCATTTTTTCCTTTGTTTTTGCTGTGTAGGCCCGGTGGTAAGAAACAGAATCACCGGGACGGAGTATCTTAACGGCCGCCACTCGGCTTTTGAATTGGAGGATAGGCTTGAGGGATAGATGGTCTTCTTTTTGTGTTTTTTGGTTTGGGTAATAGCCGTACAGGAGGATACCTGGTCTGACCATGTCTAGAAAGGATGATCCGGCCGTGAAAATGCCCGCGCTGCTGTAAGCGTGTTTCAAGCCGATTCGGATACCATTTTGTTCGGCTTTTTGGCAAACGGAAAGGAATCGCTCCATCTGGACTTTGTCGAATTGCGGATCTTCCGTTAGAGTCGTTGATATTCCCTGGATCCGGATGCCTTCTAGAGAGGCAACTTTTTCGATATAACCCCCGGCTTTATGATAGGGGAGGCCCATCCGTCCCATGCCCGTATCGATGTGGATATGGGCTTCGATCTTTTTACTCGCTTTTTGGGCATTCTGGCTGAGGATTTGGACATCATCCGTGAATATGGACTGGGATATCCCGTGTTTTACCATGAGATCGGCATCCTCCGTATACATTGGGCCAAAATTCAAGATCGGACACCTCACCCCCGATTCCCGGAGTTGGATGGCTTCGGAAAGCTTGCAAACCATCAAGGCATCGATACCTGATTTATCCAAGAATCGTCCCACTTCCTGCAACCCATGTCCGTAGGCATTGGCTTTAATCACTGCCATAACCGGGACACTGACACGTTGTTTGATTGTATTGAGATTCCATGCCATGTTCGGCAGATTCAATTCAATCCATGTGTCTTGGACAGGTTCATTTGACTTTTTTGGATGAACGGAAACATAAGGTTTAAGAGATTTTTCCATTGCGAGGCAAGTTGGGAGACCGAGGCCTGAGGCGATTAAAAATTCTCTTCTAGAAAATGGCATTTTCCCCTCCAAAATTTTACTCTCCAATTCTAACCGATTTTATGCCGAAAAATAAACATGCCTACCGAATAATTCAGGGATTGGTTTTGGGATTTTGATTGGGTATAATCAAAAGGATGCGAAAAATAATCTTGTTCAAGATCGTCTTTTTTATCGCTGGTTTCTCTTGCCTTTTCTCGCTCCAGGATACCGACGGTTCAGGCTTTGCCGATAGCGATGTGACCCTGGATTTTCGATCCCTTCAACAGGGAGATATCGTCCGTGTTTCAGTAGAAGGAAAGGGGATCATAAGGAAAGCGGAAGTTCTGTTTCTGGGTGAAACATACATCATGGGGAGAGGGGAAGAATCTGGCCATTGGCTGGCGTTTCTCGGGCTTGACCTCGGAATAAAGAGCGGAACATACACGATAGAAGTTTCCCTTCTTTTTAATGATGGACATCACCGCAATATCCGTAGAGAAATTCTTGTCAAGAACAGGGAATTCACGACAAAAAAGCTCTGGGTAGAACAAGATTATGTGACACCACCACAGGATGCGTTGGATAGAATTCAATGGGAATCCGAACTCTTGGGCCAAATCTATGACATCTTCACGCTTCAATGGTATGGGGAAGGTCCGTTTATCATCCCGTCAGATGGGGAACCCAATGACAATTTTGGAGAGAGAAGAATTTTCAACAACGAACCCCGATCCCCACACAGCGGAGTGGATATATCCTCTCCGCACGGAACCCCCGTTAAGGCGTCCAATTCCGGAAGAGTCGTGTTGGCTAAGAATCTGTATTTCGCGGGAAATACGATCATCCTCGACCACGGCTTGGGCGTTTTTACATCCTACCTTCATATTTCCAATATCTTGGTCGAAAGAGGAGAAATGGTCAGGAAAGGAGATATCATCGGGGAGGTCGGGGCAACAGGCCGTGTAACCGGCCCACATCTTCACTGGGGAGTGAAAGTATCAGGAAGCCGAATCGATCCCTATTCCCTCCTCAGCCTTAATTAATTGGGGACAAGATACGTTTTCACCAATTATACAGCCACTGAACAGGAGTCATATTCATGACTGGTTTTGAAACAAAGACATTAATAAACCTTAATTGATGAAAACGTATCCTGTCCCCATTCCAATCATTGACAACGGGGTTTGGGGTCTCTATAGTATAGGCTTAAAAAAAATGGGTGCCTGATGAGTGACAAGATAGATTTCAACAAGGATATCCCGATGGTGGAAGCGATCCGACAAGCCTACAAAGAAGGCCAGGAAGATGAGGCTTTGGAACCACTTGTCGCTGTCGATTCCGCTGGCCATCCCACAGGTCGTTTTCAAGATGGTGATTCCGTAATCTTTTATGATATTCGCGGAGAAAGAGAGATTGAAATAACCGAGAGCCTGACAGATCCTCAGTTCGATCACTTCCAGACCGGCAAAGATATTCGGCTCCATTTTGTGACCATGATCGAGTACAATTCTGCCCTGGACGTCAAGGTTGCCTTCAAGCCGGACAAAGAAATCCGGAATACCTTGGCAGAAATGATAACAAAAGCTGGGATGAAACTCCTGAAGATAACAGAATCTGAAAAAGTCATCCACGTGGGGTATTTTCTGAACGGGAAAAAGGAGAAAAAATTTCCTGGAGAAAAAATGGTTGTTATCCCATCTCCGGAAGGCGTGGCGAATTATGCTTTGACTCCGGAGATGAGCGCGCCAGAAGTTGCCGATGAAATTTGTTCAAGTCTCGATAATCCCGACTTTCCTGTGATTGTGGCCAACATGTCCAATGTGGATGTTGTAGGGCATATTGAGGACCAAGAAGCGATCCTGAAAGCTGTGCAAGCTGTGGATCAAGCCCTAAAGAAAATATTGGAAGCCTGTGAACAGAAGGAAATAACGCTCATCGTCACGGCCGATCATGGCACCGTGGAGGAATGGTTATATCCTGACGGCGCGGTTAACACCGGGCACACCAAAAATCCAGTTCCCTTTATCCTAGCCGATTTTTCCTCGGAAAATCCCTCTCGATGGACCTTGAGAAAAAAGGGGGAATTAACAGATGTTGCCCCGACTGTTCTGGAATTACTCGGTCTTCAAAAGCCTGAAGAGATGACCGGGTTCAGTTTGATCGAAAATTTCCCAAAGTCTGAATTATCCGGAAGAAAGATTCTCCTTTTGATATTGGACGGATGGGGAATGAGGGAAGAAGAACAGGGCAATCTTATACAAAAGGCCCAAACTGAAACCTTCGATCGCATCTGGGCCCAGTTTCCTCATACCCAACTGGAAGCTGCGGGAGAGTCGGTGGGTATGCCTCCCGGCACGGTTGGGAATTCTGAATCAGGCCATCTCCACATCGGCGCAGGCCGACGTATTTTTTTGGATAGAGTCAAAATCGACAAAGCGATCGAAGACAAAAGCTTTTTTCAAAATCCTTCAATTATCTGGGCCATGGAAAAAGCGAAAGAGTCAAATAACGCCTTGCATCTTTTGGGGATCGTTTCCCACTACAGCTCTCATGGCACGATTGATCATCTGTTTGCCTTGTTGCGTATGGCAAAAAAATTAGGCGTAAATAAGGTGTTCGTTCATGCTTTACTCGGGCGACGAGGGGAGAGGCCGGAAAGCGGAGCGATCTATGTGGCCAAAGTGTCAGATATGTGCCGGGAACTTGGCTTGGGGGAAGTAGTCACAGTAATCGGACGTTTCTGGGCCTTGGATCGGGAATTCAATTGGGACCGGGTTGAGAAAACCTACAGAGCCTTGATCCAAGGAGAGGGAACGCCAGTGCCTCGTTAAGAGGGAACTTTTTTTCGGAATATACGTATTTTGTTTAAGAATACCTTGATAAGAAACTGCTGAATCGATGAGCGTAGAAATCCAACAAATCCATTTTAGCTACGGGAAAATCAAAGCCCTGAATGGGATAGACATCCGCTTACCCCAGGGTGCCATCGGTCTTTTAGGCCCCAATGGCGCGGGAAAAAGCACTCTTCTGCGTATTTTGCTGGGTTTCCTCGTTCCGGACAGCGGCGAGGGGAGTGTCCTGGGATATGATATCAGGAGTCAGCAAGCCATGATCCGGCGTTATGTGGGATACATGCCCGAGGACGACTGTTTCATTCCAGGAATGGATGCGGTTTCCTTCACATCTTATATGGGAGAGCTCTCCGGAATGCCCCGCCAGGAGGCCATGAAGCGATCCCATGAAGTTCTTTATTATGTCGGACTGGAAGAAAGCCGCTACCGCATGCTGGAGACCTATTCGGCCGGAATGCGACAGCGTCTCAAACTGGCCCAATCCATCGTGCACGATCCCAAACTTATTTTTCTGGATGAACCCACCAGCGGACTGGATCCTCAAGGGAGAAAGGAAATCTTGGAGCTGATAATGGATATCTCCTCCAAAAAGGACATCCAGGTTCTGATCTCTTCCCACATCCTCCCCGACATCGAACAAACCTGTTCATACGTGGTGATCCTGAACAAAGGAGAAATGGCGGCTGAAGGTCAGATCAGCGAACTCAAGCAGGTCCAATACAGTCTTTATGAACTGAAAATCAAAGGGGAGGAACAGGCATTTCTGGATAGATTGGCAAGCATGGACAGCCAGGTGGAACAGACTGAGGATAAGCTATTGAAGGTTTATCTTTCCCCAGGCACGGATCCCCAAGACATTTTTAAGATTGCGGTCGAGGAAAAGGTTCAGATTCGACATTTTGTCAAAAGCCAGACATCGCTGGAGGATCTGTTCGCCAAAGTGGTGGGAGTGGATTGATGACGATCAAAGAGAGAGGGTATGCCCACTGGGACGGTGAGCTTCAGGACGGAAGGTTTCCCTGGTGGCCGATAACTCGGATTGGCATCAGATTGACGTTCAAGAGAAAGTTTTTTAAATTTTTCTTTGGGTTCACACTGATTCCTGCTTTAGTTTGGCTTGTGGGGATTTATGTGTCCGAGAGGCTAGAAGATTTTAAGTTTATGATGGAAGGGGAAACGGATTTTTTAAACGTGAATCCCCTGTATTTCAAAACGTATTTTACCAATGATTTTTTGCTGTTCATGGTCGTCATGATCCTGGTTTTCTGCGGGGCTGGCCTGATCGCCGATGACCTCAGGCACAATGCTCTCCAACTCTACTTCGCCCGTCCTCTCAAAAAGCGGGATTATCTGACGGGCAAGGCGGCCGTCATCTTTTTCTTCCTGTTTATCGTGACGTTGATCCCAGGGATTGTGTTCATTCTCTTCAAGCTGATATTCGCCGGCAATTTTCAATTTTTCGCCTCTTATCCCTGGTTGATTCTGTCTGTCATTGCCTACTCAGTGCTGATAACGACCTTTTTCGCTTTTTATACCCTGCTTCTTTCCTCCATCGGGAAAAACCGGAGATACGTGTCGATCCTTATCTTCGGCGTCTATATCTTCTCTGATATTTTTTCTGCAATATTTAAGGAAATTTTCCGGAGCCATTACTTTTATCTCCTATCGATCAAATCCAACCTTCAGCAGGTCGGTGCGGTTTTATTCGATCAACGAACTCCTTGGAACATTCCCTGGTATTATTCGCTTACGGTTATCATCGCCATCTGCTTGTTTTCTGCCTACATTCTCAAACAGAGGGTCAGGGGAGTGGAGATCATCAAATGACGGCCATTATCCAAACTCAAAATCTATCCAAATGGTACGGAAATGTCCTGGGATTAAGCGATGTGACTCTAGAGATAGAACAAGGTATCACAGGAATTCTGGGGCCCAACGGTGCAGGAAAATCGACGTTCCTCAAGTTGATAACCGGACAGATTAAATCCAACATCGGCTCGGTCACCATAATGGGCCAACCGGTCTGGAATAATTATCCTCAATTTTCGGAGATCGGATTTTGCCCTGAACAGGATTCTTTTTATGGGGAGATGACAGGCTGGCAATTTCTCACAAGCCTTTTGCGGCTTTATCACCTCTCGTCGACAGAGATCGAAAAAAAAGCGGATAAGGCCCTGGAAATCGTCGAACTGAGCGAGGACAAAAATCGTGCCGTTCGATCTTACAGCCGGGGGATGCGGCAGAGACTCAAGGTTGCCCAATCCATCGCTCACGACCCCAAGATCATCATCCTGGATGAGCCTTTGAACGGTTTGGATCCTTTAGGACGACGCAAGATCATACGGCTGATCAAGGAGTACAAAGGGGAGGGGAGGACCATTGTCGTTTCCAGCCACGTGCTCCCAGAGATCGAAGCCATGACAAATCAGATCATCCTAATTCACCAGGGAAAGATTTTTGCCCAGGGCGACATCCACTACATCCGTGACCTGATCGAAACTCACCCCCACATCATCTCGATCAGGTGCAGCGATCCCCGGCAGCTCGCCCAGAAGTTTATCCATCACGATTTTGTGTTGAAGGTCAATTTCGGTCTGAAAAAAGGAGTTCTTCTTGTCGAGACCAACAGCCGGGATAAGTTTTTTGGCCTTTTGCCTTCGCTTTTTGTGGAGAATCAAATAGAAGTGGAGGAGATTACCTCCCCCGATGACAACCTTCAGGCCGTTTTTGATTATTTGATAGGGAAATGAGATGAGTCCGAGTTTTAAACGTAAGATCGGGTTTTTCGCCAAATCGACAAAAGATGTGTTTTCCTTTTTCTTTTCCCTGGCTAAAAAATCACGTAGGACAAAAATCTTTTTTATCTTGAGTTTTCTTCCTGTATTCATGGCATTTGTCGTGAAATTCTCCCAGATATTCCAGCTGAGCCGAGATATCGAGGGCATCTACATCTTCAACAACATGATCATTGCTTTTTACCTGCAATTCTTGATCCTGATCTTGGCGTTATTCTATGGGTCCTCGGTTACATCAGAGGAATTAGAGGGGAAAACACTGACCTATTTGACCACCCGCCCTGTTTCGAAATCGGCCATTATCGTCGGGAAATATTTGGCTTATACGGCGCTTATCATATTCATGGTCACTCTGGGAGTCGTGTTTTCTTTTCTGGTTTTAAACCTGAGCGAATTGCGCAGTGTTTCTTTATACAAAATCCTGTTCAGGGATGTGGCAGTCCTTGCTCTGGGATTGATGTGTTACACGGCGTTTTTCACGTTCGTCGGCACGATCCTCAAGAAATCGATCATGTTCGGGCTGATTTTCAGCTTTGGCTGGGAAAATGTGATCCAATATTTTCCAGGCTCTACCCAGAAATTCACGATCGTCCACTATCTCAAGTCGCTGTTGCCATCGGTTTCGCGGGGGCGATTTTCTTTCCTGCTCTTTCGGCTCGAACCGAGTTCCACAGGAACTTCCATCTTTATGCTTTTCCTGATTGCCGCCGTGTTTATCGTCCTCGCCTGTGTACTTTTCACATACAAAGAATACATCCTGAAAGATTAACCTAGCCAACCTACCCCACCCCACATATAAGGATGTATGAACTTGAGGAATAGTATTTTTGCAAAGGAATTGGGCAGTCCAATATGGTTGGAGTAGGGTGGGTTGGTCAGGTCAGTTCGATGGGAGGAAGAAGAAGCAGGATTTTTATCTGATATGGATATCTCCGTCTGCAGTCCGGATTCTCAGCCGGCCATTTCCTTCGTTTATGCGACCTGACTTACTCACCCGGTCTTCCCTATAATCCTCTATATCATCCAGGTCTATTCGGATATAATCCGTATCATCGGCAGAGATGTGAAAAGACAGGGAAAAACCTTCTTCGAGGTTGACAGCAACATTCCCATCATCCGTCCGGATATCGGCATCAAGGATTTCACTGGCCAAAAGATCTAGGCCTATATCCCCGTCTTCGGCTCGTATGATCAATCCAGTTGCTGTGATTTGCTTCGTGTCAATGTTCCCATCATCCACGGTGATATCGAAGGTTCCTTTTGATGTAGTCATAGTGATATCTCCATCATTAGCCTCCATTCGGCAGCGAGTCAAATCACACGCTGTTAGAAAGATATCACCGTCGTCCACTTCGATCATGAGCTCCCCTTTGAGGTTATCGATTTCGATATCGCCGTCATCTCCTCGGATTTCGGTTTTATCCCCGCTGAGATTCTGCAATGTGATGTCGCCGTCGTCGATTCGGCAATTGATTTCCGCTGCCCAACCTGATATATCCACATTGCCATCATCCCCACCTAGGTCCAATCGGATGTAATTGGGAGCGTGAATTTCGTAGACATACTCGTATTGTTTTTTGTTATAAAAACCGATAGTTCCCCTGGATGTTTCCTTCCCAGTGACATATACGGTGTTGCCGGTTTGTCGGAAATCAACGTTGAAGTCATCCTTGCTGCCCAACCGGATCCCTACGGCATCGATAGCTGCCCTATAGCGTACTTTCACATCGATGATGTCTTTATCCCATGGAGTCAACCGCACATTTCCATCGCCATGCCGGAGACGCAGGGAATCTCCCCGCTTGACATCGAAGGTCTGATGGAAATCTTTATTGATGTCTTTGGCTAAAGCCGTCCCGCCATGTACAGAAAAGATCAGCAGAGAAAGGATAAAAAGAGCTAAAAATTTTTTTGTCATGATATTCTTCTTCCTATGGGCGTTATTCATCCTTCTTTTGTGTATACGAAAACAGGCCCGCGATTGTTCCCTCCTGGCCAACCCACCCCACCGCCAACCCACCCCACCCATACAAAAATGTTGGGGAGAGATGTGGTTCAATCCGCAAATGATCTTAGTAGAATCGTAGTATTTAATGAAAGCTATAACTTAGTTATTGGAGATGTTTATTCAATATTTGGAATCAGTTGATCTCTTTTTCCTCTTCAGGTTTATCCGCCTGGAGCTTATTGATCAATTCTTCTGGTATCTCAGCGAAGATTTTGACATGATCATCACCAGAACTGATCTGAATAGCGTTCAGCAACTCACCGATTTCAGGTTTTTCACCAGCAGCCATAGCACCGAAAGATTTTATCCCAGTCAATGCTTCGGCTACCTGCTTGTTGCTGTCTGTGTCCGGGCCCATAGCCAAGATTTCTGCGATGATGTTCTGATTTTTGTAGTCGAAATACAAGGCAATGGCGCTGATGGACTTCAAAGCCCCCATCATCGGATTGGATGATGCTGCCTTTTCCATGGTCTCTGGTGGAAGAAGAATGGCACCCCAGAGCATGGCGTCTTTATTGGTTTTGTCGATGATCGCCGAAAGGTCTTCATTTTTGAAGACATTGTCTTTCTTTTTATCCAATACATCCAGCACGGATTTCACATGGATCTCGTTACCAGCGACGATGTTCGATTCGTCGATGAACGAAAACTCGACAGGATTTCCTTCTTGCCATATCTTGTAGAGGGTGTAATCTCCGTATTGTTCCTCTTGGATTTCCTGCCCCTCTTCGGCTGTTTTTTCCTTTATCAATCCCAGAACGATCTCAGGATCGTATTTCATGTTGATAACAGCGACTCCCTCTTGGTCCTCACCTTCTAAATCTCCAGCTATGCCGATGGCGACGTAGTAGATATCTTTTTGAGGATCGATGCCTGATTTTTCCACGAATTCCAGGTATTTCTGATAGTTTTCGTCATCCTTAATCATTTTGTCAGCAAACTCTGTGGACATGGCGTTATTGACATCCACAAAAAAGACTCCCTGGACATCGGCAGGGATAAGGTTGAGAATATCTGTCGCTTTGGCTGTTCCTGCTTTGGGAACATCGGCGTCCTTTTTGCAAGACACAAAACAGAATAAAGCCAAACATAAAACTAAACCCATTACTGTGATTCTTTTCATACGTATCGCCTCCTAATCGCAAAATACAATGGATTTCGAAGTGACTATATCAGAAAAGTCGACCAAAGAGCAAGAAAAAAATCCTTACTTCAAATATCTGTAAAGCTCCATTTGTGAGGAGTAGAGCCAGCAGCGGATCCAGATAAGGCCGAAGATGAAAATTTGTTGGAACAGGAACGCAAGAGCGATACCCAAAAAGGAAGATTGGGAGATGAGCCCCTGGATCAGGACATAGATCAAGGTGAATACGACCTGCACGAGGAACAGAAGATAAAAAAGGCCGAGAGTGGAGCCGAGATGCCGGCCAACGAATCCGAATGCGCCTGCTGCAGATGTCAGGACATTCGGGCTATCTTCCTCGACGATCTTGATACGGCCGTAGTCGAAAACCATCTGGATGAACAAAAAAAGGAAAAATACGACCGCGTTGAATACCAATCCCCAATAGAACGGGGTAACCTCAGAGATAGCGGTCTCTCTCATACCGCTCAAAATGGAATCCAGGCTGCCCTTTACAACCTGGTCGATCATCAGAAAAATGACCCAGGAGATCAGCATCAGAAGAAAAAATCGGAAAAAATAAGAACCGGCTCCTCGGAAAAAAGACCCCAAAGAAAATTTAGCTTCTCTTTTTTTGAAAAGGGATAGGATACCGCCGGCAAAAAAAGTATGAAGGATAATGTACAGAAATCCATAGATCAGGATAATAGGGGGAAGATCGAAAACCCGCAATTGAATCAGGCCTTCCAGGTTGTTAAGGATGGCTCCCTTTCCGATTATCGAAGGTGTAAACGTCCGCTCTAAGCCTTGAGCATCATCCCTGTATTCCTCCCACCATAAATAGTCGAAGCCCTCGGCCATCCTTTCTCCGACAAGGCTGTTGCCGAAAGAGTCTTTCAAGGAGTGATACATCGGGATCGCGAGTATCAGGGAGAAGGCGAGGTTGACCACAAGAAGGAGAATGATCATTCGCATTAATCTGCCCGTGTTTTGGAATCCCTTGAAAAAATTTATAAAAACTTTCATGTATTTCCTCCAGTTCAGTGGTTCAACCGCCGAATAAGGTGAAAAACTCCATGGCATGCTGAAGCCATATCAGCCATTGGGAAGCCCATTTGTAGGGGGCGATTTTGTTGGGTTCTCGTACCATGCTGTTGTTGGAGCGGTTCACATCGATCACCAGTTTGAATTCAGGATCAACGACGGCTTTGACGATCCTGCTGGGCCCAGAATACCGGAATTTTTTCCATCTGTAATCACCGTCCCATTTTTCCCGGATCTCGGAACCATCTTCGAAAACAACCATAATTTCGACAGGGGTTTTGACCTCTCCCAGCCGGCGCACAAGAACATCAGACTCGTAGGTCTTGGCGTTCTCTTTATTGGAGCGAGATTCCCTGTATTCCCCGTTGAACCAACCTGTCTGCTGTCTCGGTCTTATGCTCGATATGCTTCCAATGGCATAGTCCAGTTTCCCTGATCCATACACAAATTGATCCAGGAACCAGCTCATGTCCTGGGCGGCGAATTCGGAAACGATATCATAAAAATCCTGCGGCTTTGGATGTTTGAACCACCAGCGTTGGGAGTAGGATTTGATCATATTGCCAAAGAGATTCTCTCCCAAGTATCTCTTGAGGGTTCTCAGCATAAGCTCTCCTTTGGCATAGGAGTTGGCACCGTAGCTTCCTTCCATGAATTGCCAGGCAAACCGTTGCATGTCGTCCCTGTCCGAGGTCTGGCGGTGCCTGGAAATTCCGTCCGATTCGATAGGGATGTTCACATCCCTAAAAGTGAACGGAATCCCAAAATATGTTTTGGAATATACAGGGGCCCCGTAGGCGGTGTAGTATACCTCGGTATCGAGGAAGGAGGTGAAGCCCTCGTCCATCCAAGCGTTTTCGAATTCGTTGCTTCCGACCAGCCCGAAAAAATAACCGTGGCCGAACTCATGGATGGTTACACGTTCCGGACTGGAGATCCCCTTCCGGGTGATGAAATAAGCCCCACCCGTGAAAAAGGTGGGGTACTCCATCCCGCCTGATCGGCTGTTGTAGGCCGGATCCACACATGTGGCTGTGGTGTAGGGATAATCACCGTAGAATAGACTGCAGTATTTGATCGCATTTTTGACCGCGTTCATGTACCGGTCCTTAAGATTTTTGTGGTAGGGTTGGAGGAGAAGGGTGATTTCCGTCGTTTTCCCTGGCGCAAACTCAAAATCTTCTGTGAATTCGAGCAGATGAGGACTGGCAGTCCAAGCAAAGTCATGGACACTGCGCTGGAAGAAATGGTGAGTTGTGGTCCCGTCGCCGTTATCGGTTTTTTCACGGTGTTCGCCCGTGGCCCCAACGATCATAGCGGCGGGGAGTGTGATTTTGACATCGTAGGTTCCGTAGTCAGCATAAAATTCTCCAGGTGAGTGATATTGATGACAGTTCCATTCCCCATTCTCGAACACGCCGATTTTCGGGAACCACTGGGCAATAAAATAATTGTCTTTGTAAACGCCTGTACGGCTTATCGGACGAGGAACTTTGGACAAGAATTCGATACGAAGTTCGATGGTTTGTCCTGGCTCAACAGGTTGAGGAAGTTTCACGAAGAATACAGTCTGGTCATGGGGATTATCGTTGTCCGGTTGCTGGAATGCCATGGTTGGGGATAAGTCGATCTCTGCGAAGTTCTCTTTATCGATCATGCGGATGGAATCGACACGACAATATCCCCAATCTTCCAGTCTGAAACCTGTCAAACCTCTACCCCTTTGGCGTTGCTCAGAAAAAAATGTACTCATGTTGTTCTTGAAGGCGTTCCAATACAAATGAAACCAAAGTTCATCTGTCGGGTGTTCTGTTTCGTTTGTCCAGGTTAGGAACTCTTCACCGGTTATCGTTTTCCTTTCTGTATCCAGCACAACATTCATGGTATAATTGGCGACCTGCTTGCAAAAAGGTTCATCGGAAAACGAGAGGAAAGTGGCGAGAAAGAGGAGCGAGAAAAGCAGCAATCCCAAAATTTTCTTAGGCAATATTGCCTCCTTAATCCGTGATTTTTTCCATATTATTAAAGATGTCTTTTTTTCGCAAGCAAAAGAGCAGTTGGACAATCTGGTACATCATCCTGTGAATTTTCCGCCTTGCTTCAGCGAGGAAAATAGAGGAACCATGCCCGCTCGCTTCCGGATGGCCTTTGTATCAGATTATCCACCTATGAAGACTTCAAAAAAAAATAATATAACAAGGAGTGATTATGAGATTTAGCAGAAAAATTTTCTTGGGATGTTTCATGGTCGTTTTACTTTCAGGATTTATGCAGTCAGAAGAACCGTTGGCATCGAAAAAGCTAGTCCAGGCGCTCACGCAAGAGGTTTCTGGTGAGAGAGCATTCAACTACACGGTTTTGATCTCCCTCTATGATCGAATCCAGGCCTGTGAGGGGTGGCGAGATGCAGCGGAGATGATCAAAACGGAATTGGAGAGGATCGGTTATAAGGATGTGGAGATAGAAGGATGGCCGTCAAACGGGTCCAGATATTATTACACATACAGAACCCCTATCGGATGGAGGGCTAAAAATGCCGAGCTTTGGATGGTTTCGCCAGAAAATGAGAGGTTATGTTCCTATGAAGAAATACCGCTGACATTGGTCAAGCACAGCAATTCGGCAGATGTGGAAGCGGAACTCGTAGATGTGGGCACTGGAGTCGGTGAAAAAGCATATGAAGGAAAGGATGTAGCAGGAAAGATTGTCCTGGCAACAGCTTATACCGGTACAGTGATGAGAGAAGCTGTGTTCAAACGTGGGGCCTTGGGTGTTGTGACATGGTATTCTCCCGAAACCCGGCCAGGATACCCGAACATGATCCGTTACACCGCCATCTGGCCGACTTGGGAAGAAAAGGATAATGTGGGTTTTGGGTTTAATGTCAGCAAACTCCAGGGATGGAATTTGAAAAAGGCTTTGGATGAAGGCAAAAAAGTCGTTTTAAAAGCCAAAGTGGAAGCCGAGTATTATGATGGCCAGGTCGAAGTGTTGTCGGCGGCATTTCCTGGGTCTGAGGAGCCAGAAAAAGAAGTCATGATCATTGGTCACCTCTGCCATCCAACACCGAGTGCCAATGACAATGCCAGCGGGAGCGGCGGCATGCTCGAGATGGCCAGGGCTTTGATGGAAATGGTTGACAAGGGTCAGATTGATGCTCCCAAACGAACCATCCGATTTCTTTGGGTGCCTGAGTTTGCCGGCACTGTGCCTTACATTAAGGCTCATCTAGAAAGGATGCGAAATACGCTAGCTGTCATCAACTGTGACATGATCGGTGAAGACTTCCATCTTACAGGTGGCATTTTTAATATCATTTGCACACCAGATTCGATGCCCTCTTATCTTAACGATGTTGTGGTGAATTTTACCAAGCTGGCTGAAAGAATGAGTCTGCGTAGCACGAATGGAAGCAGTCATCCCTTTGCCTACAGGATATTGCCCTTTAGTGGTGGAAGCGACCACTATATTTTCAATGATGGTGCATTAAAGGTTCCTTCTGTGATGTTCAATCGTGACGATATTTTCCATCACACCAGTCTCGATACACCGGATAAGGTGGATCCAACAGAGTTGCGCCGTGTCTGTTTTATAGCCTTGGGATCCACTTATTATTTGGCCTGTGCCTCTGAGATGGAGGCCAAGAATATGGCCCAGCTTATCGCAAGAAATGGCCTATCTCGACTGGCTGAGGATTATTACGACAGTCTTTTGACTATGGAGAAAACTCAAGTTCCAGAAGAAGTCCATACGTCCTATGCCCAAGTTTTGAACGTAATCCAACATTCTACCCAAAGGGAGCTGGATTCTGTTTTGTCCACTCTTTTGTTTGCAGATGATGCCTCGACGAAAGAAGAGATACGCAATTCTATCGGTAACATTAAAAACATGAGTGCGTCGTTCACGAATGATGCGCAGACCAAGTATGGGCGGCTTTGTCAAAAAATCGGTGTAAAAACCAAAAAAGTATCCTTGTCCGAAGATCAGCAAAAATGGGACAAGATCATACCCATGAGAAATAAGGACTTCGTATGTCCCCTCGAGACAGATTATGTTGAGGATAAACTCGGAAAGGGGGTTTTTTCTGGGATTGATTTAGGCCGTTACGGAACATACGAAGCCCTGAATTTTGTGGACGGCAGGCGAAGCGTCCTGGATATTGCCAAAGCCGTATCTGCAGAGTATGGGCCGGTCGACCCGAATACAGTTTTGGCGTTCTTTAAAATTCTCGAAAAAGCTGAATTGCTTACTTTTAAGAAATAAAATGTCTGTGAATAAGCTCATCTCACAGAGGAGGAGCATCCGCCGGTATCTAAAGAACCCTGTCGAACGGAAGAAAATCCTGGAGTGTTTGGAAGCCGCCCGCCTGGCTCCTTCGGCAGACAATGTCCAACCCTGGCGATTCCTTGTCATAGATGATCCAGAGATTAAAGATAAGTTTTCGAAGGCGGTTTTTTCCGGGATCTATTCTGTGTCGAAGTTTGCAGCAAAAGCACCCATTCTGATCGTGATTCTGGCCCGTCTGGATATCATCGCCAATCGGATCGGCAAACAAATCCAGGGAGTGAACTTTTATCTGATCGATGTGGGTATTGCTGGCGAGCACATCGTGCTTCAAGCAGAAGAATTGGGGCTCGGGACCTGCTGGATTGGGTGGTTCAATTCCCGAAAAGCCAGAAAAGTCCTGAATATACCGAAAAAGTACAAAATCGTTTCTCTTCTATCGATCGGGTATTATGAAAAAAGGCCCCATAAGGAAAAGAAACGAAAGGCGCTGGAAGATATCGCCTGGTTCAACAAAATCGATTGACTAGATGAATATTTCTTTCGGGATGTCTCTCAAGTTGAAGTGAGAGGCCATGCTGCGACAATAAGCGCCTGCTATTAGAACTGCCAGGACATCACCTCTTTGAGGAGGTGACATCAAAATCTCCTTTCCAAAAACATCCCCAGTTTCACAGAGATTGCCGGCCACTGTAATCTTGACTCTTTTTTTTGCATTGAGTCGAGAACAATTGATAATCGGATGTTCAGCTTGGGGATAAAGGGCTGGCCTTGGAATCGATGTGAATGTTCCTCCATTGACACAGGCAAAAAGGTTGCCATGGCTTTCTTTCATGTACATAACACTCAAAAGCAGGATGCCTGCATCTGCGACTAGATATTTTCCCGGTTCTAGGGCAATGGCTTTTACTTTGAGGTCAGATTGATGGATCTTTTTTGTGATTAACTTTATGTATCTTTCTAAAGGAAAAGCTTTCTCATCTGTAGAATAACGGGGCCCAAATCCTCCTCCAAAATCCAGAAATTCAAGATTGAAACCGTGTTTTTGGGCTTCGTGGGCTTTCTGTATCATTTTCACCACAGCCAACTTAACCATATCGTAGTCCCCAGCAATCCATCCTGAACCCAAGTGTTGGTGAAGTCCATTGGGAACAAAGCCATATGCTGATGCCCTTGCAAGAACGGGGATGACTTTACTTTCCTCGATTCCGAATTTGACAGGAGTACCATCTGGTGATTTTGTCCCAGCCGTAGTGGTCTTGGGGCTGAATCCTCTACCGACCCCTGGATTCCATCGGATGGCGACTTTGATGGTTTTGTGTTTGAAATGCTGCTCTTTGACCTCTTTCATCAGTTCCAACTGCTCGCAGGCGTCGATGGTGACTGTCACATCTTCTTGCTCAAAAACGCGCACGAGGTCTTTTTTGCTCACGCTTGTTCCTGTGAACAGAATATTTTTCCCAGGAAAACCTAGTTCCCGAGCCCTCTCGACCTCGCCAGGAGAGACAGCATCAATCCAAGCCCCCTCTTTTCTGAGGGTTTTGAGGATCTGAGGATGGGCATTGGCCTTCATGGCGTAGTAAATCCGAGTTTCCAAAGAAGAGTTCCTTCGCAAAAGCCTCTGTATTCTATGGAAATGGGAAAGGATCTGGTCTTTGCTGTAAACAAAAAGAGGAGTGCCATGTTCATTGGCAATTTGAGACGATTCTTTATCGCCTAGGTATAGTTTTCCCCGTTTAATACGAAGGAATTGATTTTCCCACCAGACCATTTTTGTTTCGGTGTTTTCGATAGGTGGCTGAGGTTGAGACTCAGCCTCTGATTTCATGTATCATCTCTTCAATAAGAGCTAGGGCTTTTTCCAGTCTCTGTTTTTCTTCACCATACCCGATGCGGAGATAACGATCCATCTCAAAATGATCTCCTGGAACGATCAACACACTTTTTTTCTCACGAATCCTGTCGACGAGTTCTGTTGAGTTTATGTCCAGATTATAACGGGGGAATACGATCGCCCCTGCTTCTGGAGGAATGCAATGGAATGATTCCTCGTGTTTTTTCAGCCAAGATTTTACGATACCAATGTTCTCATTCAAAATCGTTCGTGTTCTTTCGAGGATTTTGTCTCTATTTCCCGGCGTCAACGCAATTCTTGCTAGGCGATCGCTCACGGCACTGATAGATATGGTGGTGTAATCATGATAAGGCCAGACTTTGTTGGCGAAACCTTCGGGGCCCATGATCCATCCCATCCTCAATCCCGGAAGACCATAAGCTTTAGAAAGACCGTTGGAAACAACGACTTTTTCATAATCCCCAAAAAAGCTTGGAGTCGTCTGTTTGTCCAGTTCAGCCCCTTGGTATACCTCATCGGCAAAGATCCATGCATCGTTTTTTTTCGCAAGGTGCAGGATTGTATCTCGGGTTTCTTGGCTCAGCCTACTACCTGTCGGATTGTTGGGATTTGTGACACAAATGATTTTTGTGTTGGGTGTAACCAGATTTTGCAATTCATCTGGATCAGGATTCCAATCCAGGTCTTCTTTGAGCGCAAATGTCTTCACATTCGCCCCAAAAGCCCGCATCAATCCCCATAATTGCATGTAATTCGGAATCATGAACAGAACTTCGTCTCCGGGTTCGATCTGGCTCCAGGCCAAAAGATAGTTGGCTTCGGCCGATCCGGTAGTGATCAAGACGTTTTCGATATTTGTGCCGGGATACAGGGCACACACCTTTTCTCTGAGTTCAGTCGTTCCGTTGGTTTGGAGATAACCTAAAGATGTCTGCAGGATCTCATCCAGCTGTTCCTGCGGAAGAAGTTCCTTGAACGATAGCGGATGGACACCGCTTTCCGAAAGATTATAATCGACTAAAAATTCCCATTGGGATTGCATCCGCTCCATCTTAAAATAATCGATTTTCATTGCCTATTCCTTTTTTGGTTATTCGTACTCTCTTTTCATAAAGGTTTTTTTTAAATTTTTCAAGACAAACATTCATTTGTCCTCTTTTCCTAGCGGGAAAGTCAGCAGGTCGACAAATGAGTCTTCCTGGCGGGAAAAAATGCAGACTACATGAAGAGAGGTTGAAGATATTATTTAAATCTAGATTTGGACTTTGAAGACCCCTTTGAAAGCAAATCCGAAGATTATCGATAATACAAAATACGCGATTATCCAGTGGATCTCCCATCCGAAAAGATTCATGCTCTTGCTGGGATATTGAATTTCTATGGTTTTGATCGGAACCTGGCTTTTGATCGGAGCTTCGACAGGATACAGGACCTGATCGAGAAAATTATTATCCGGTTTTTGCGGTGATATTTTGCTGAGAGGTTTCTGGGCTACCGCCACTTTTTTTGTGACAGTCTCTCCATCGATCGTCACAGTGAATTCTTGCATTCCTCCCTGGGTGGCAGAAAATCTCCAGTTGATTTCTTGGGATTCTTCAATCCTGAGAGGAAGAGTTTCCATCACAAGACCGGAAGAGGGTTGGACTGCGATCTGTGCTTCCAAAGGATTTTGATCTTCCGCAAGTTTGATTTTCAGAATGGTTGACTCGTTCGGGGTAAGTGATTCATACCCGAACCAAAAATTGAGCTGAATGATGATCAGGATGAGCGGCAAAATCATCACCAACATGGGTTTGGCGGAATAGCTGATGTATTTGAGATTACAGCGCAGAATATTACCCTGGGAGCGGAGGGACTGGCTGAGGCTGTCCTTAAAAAGACGCAGTTCCAGTAAATGGGCTTTTATCCTGTTTTTGACCTTTTGGATTCCCTGTTGGTTGGATGTCCACTTGAATACAAAAAGCATCAAAAGGCCGGTGAGAAAGGAGACAAGGATCATTCCGACCCAGGGACTCATGTCACGAAAAGGCAGAAATAGAGCATCGAATATTTTGCCGAAGGCAGAATTAAATATCCACATTTTCAGATGCCTGAACAAGGTTTACGAGATGTAACCCAGTCCTTTCAATTTTTTCTTGATTTCTTCTTCTGAGTCCGATTCTTCCAGTTTGGCAATTTCCTTTTCCAAACAGTGGGTCACGAATTCCTCGGCCGAAGAGTAGCCCGAAAGTTCCGCAAACTTTTTTACCTTTTCCAGAAGAGCTTTATCGAGTTTGACTTTTGCCTTTCCCATCTCCATCTCCTAAAAAATCTTTTTACCGACCATATTATCAGGTTTTTCGATCCCGAAAAGCGAGAGGATTGTCGGCGTTAAATCAAAAAGAGCAGGGGAGTCGGACCTGATTTTCTCACTGGAAAAAAGAATTCCCGGGCAGACAGCTGGGTCCATGCAGTGATCCCCGCTCCATTTATCCATGTTATCGGCAAACACTTCTTTGGTGATCCTCCCCAAGGGTGCTGACCAGGAAGTGCGAAAGCCACGATTATACCCAACGATGATTTCCGGCGCCTTTTCCTTTTGTGAGCCGAGGTAATCTTCCTGCGTGATGTAAGCCTTCGTGATCACCCGCTCTCCTGTTTTTGGGTCTGCTACCTTTTCCAGTTTTTGGACGATCTCTCGAACCAGGGCTTCTTTTTCAGCCCCAGGATTGACGATGCCCTCTCCTTCACGTCCTCTCAAGTTTATATAGAGGCTATTCAACCCATAGGAATAGGCTTTGGTCCTGGACCAATCCGTGTTCATGAAGGCCTCTTCCTGTCCTTGTCGCCGGTTGTTGATCAGCCGGATATACCCGTTTTCTTTAAGCCAGGAATTTATGTTGAAGGTTCTGCGGAAGGGGGTGAAACCATGGTCTGACATCACCATAATGATGGTGTCTTTATCGGCCTTGCTCATTGCCATATCCAGCATGTTGTCGGCTTCCCTGTATATGTCTTCGATTGCAGTGCCATGTTTGTGTACGAGGGCAGGGTCATACATCGGGCTCTGTGGATCGAGGAATCGCCAGAACATGTGCTGCCGCTGGTCGGTGCTCGAGACATAATAGAATAGAAGGCCCGAGTCGAACCGCGAAAGCTCATACTCGAACATTGCTTTTCTTTCTTCCAGGATCGTATCATCCTGCGCCAGATATTCTTCCTCATCCAGAATACCGTTGGACATGGCTTTAAAATCGGCCGGGAGTCCTTTTGTGTAGAAGGGTCCGAATTCCTTTTCCAGTTCTTTGGCATAGCTTGCCGGAGTGGATATCGGCATAGCGGGTGCGGCCGGATCGATGTTGATCGGGGAGATGTAAAGTTTGAAGTCGGGACGGACCTGCTTGAGGTAAAACATGCAGATTCCGCTGACACTCTGTGTCGGGATCATCGGAAACCGGACTCTTCTCCATCTGCTCCATTCTTTTTCTTGGAGGATAAACTCCTGGTCCTGGATCACTATCTTGGCCAGGGGATGGACGGGGTCAATAAAGACTTTGAAATCGATGGAAGATTCGGGCTGATTCTTTTTGAATGCATTCTCAGGCCCTGGAAGTTTGGCTTCAACCCTGTTGCCGATGACATAAACCTCGTGGATCTCTCCGCCTCCGAGATCCTCTTGGAGTTCAGTGACTTCTGTTGTGTAGTAGTTGAATTCTCCCAAAGAGCCCGTGATATCCGGTGTCCCCATCCCGGACAGGGTTTTTTGTTTGGTTTCGACAGGCGGAAAGTTGGAAGGCATCTTAAAAATTGTGGCAGGGATGTCGTGATCCTCCAGGATCTGCCAGAAGGCCCTGCCCTGCATCATGTTTTCGATGGTCCCTCCGGAAAGAGGGAGAACGAGATTTCCGATGGAAATCGTCTTGGTCGAATCGGATGTTTTTGTACTGGAGAAGGTGGGCAGGTAATATTCGGGAGTTCTATGGATAAAATCAAAAATGCCGTGACCGCCGGGATTCAGTCCGGTGATAAAATTCGACCATGCCACAGGGCTTTGGGGAGGGAGACTGGTTTGAAGCGGGGTGAATCCTCCCCGGTTTCGCAGCCGTTCGAAAGCGGGCAGCTTTCCCTGATTCATCCAGATGTTTGTCAGGTGAGCGTCCATCCCGTCGAATCCGAGGATGAGAACTTTTGTATGGGTGTCGGCTTTGCCGAAGACCTTTGTCACGAGGTCAGAAGGACTTCCAAGCGCAAGGAGCGATCCTGCGGATAGCCCCAGTTTGAGGAATTCTCTCCGATTTATGTTAGGCATTTTTTTTTCCTCTTTTCTCCGGTTTTGAGGATAAATCTTCCGTATCGATCAAGTTATGGCCATCCATGTGATTGGGAATATCCATCCCGAACAGGTTCAGAACTGTCGGCGCGATATCGATGATGGCCGGAGATTTTGTGTTGATTTTGTGGTTGCAGAAAAATATGCCCGGGACGATTCTGGGATCGATGCAGTGGTCTCCGCTCCACGCCTTGGTGTTGTCGTCGAAAAGTGTGTCGTTGACCTTCCCGGTGACAGAATCCCAGGAAACGCGGTATCCATCGTTATAACCGACGATCAGATCAGGGCAGTTTTCTTTATAAGGGCCCGGGGGAAGATCATCCCTGTCGAAAACAGTGTTGATGGCAGTCTGGCCATTTTCCTCATCTTTCAGGCCGTTGAGCTTTGCGATAATCTCTTTTTTTAAAGCTTTTCCCTCGTCATCTGGAGAAACCGTGCCTTGGGCTTCTCTGTTTTTAATGTTGAGATAAATGCCCCCAAGGCCAAGCCCGTAGGCTTTGGTTTTTTCCCAGTCGACATCTTTAAACCATTCTTCGCTCTGTCGTTTTCCTTCTTTGAGAGAAAGATACCCATTCCGGTAAAGCCAGGAATTCATGTTGATTCCTCGACGGAATGATTTGATCCCGTGATCGGACATGATGATAAGGACATCATTTTTGCTCAGTTTTTCCATTACCTTGCCCACAAGGCCATCCATTTTGGTGTAAAGCTCTTCCATGACCTCAGGCCCCATGTTAGCCTGGTCTGTGTGTAGCGCCGGGTGCTTTTCATCGAGATACCTGTAGAACATGTGCTGGATGCTGTCTGTGGTCTCGAACCAGCTGACAACCGCACCTTTCTTGGTCTTGTCCATGGCATTAAAAAGCATGTTTTCCCATTCTTGATGGTTGAAGTAACTCAGCTTCAAGAAGGCCTCTTCAGACAGAATGCCTTCATTCAGTGCCCAGGTATCGTTCGCTTCGCCCAATGTGATGAAGCTTCCCAACAATTTGGATAGATAAACGGAATAGATAAAAGGCTGGGAGATCGGAAGAGCCGGCTTTTCAGGGTCAATATTCAGCGGAGTAACATACATTTCAAAATCGGGATCAATTTGATTTATGTAAAAACGGCAGATCGCCCTAATTTTGATCCACAAACCAGGTCGGAAGGTAATCTGTATCCAGTCTGAGAATGTCTTTTCTTTAAGTCGGATCGTTTGCCCCGAAACATCGAGGATCGCCTCTTTACTTCCTTTGTCGATGGTGATAGTCAGGGGGAGCTTCATCTCCTCAGGTTTCTTGAGCATGGTATTTTCAGGACCGGAAATGTAGGTTTCGATCTTGTCTCCGTTTACGGTGACCGGGATATTCATTCCCCCTTCACGTTTTTTGATTCTGTCCTTGTCAGAAGTATAAAAAGAAAACGTGCCCTGGCTCCCTTTTAAATCCGGTGCGCACATTCCCGAGAGAAGATGCCCACGGAATTTTTCCGGCGGAAATGTTACAGGGATTCTGAGGATCGTGCTGAAGATGCCGTTATCTCCCAGAATCTTCCAAAACGGCACACTTTTTCGCATGCCTCTGATCTCGGGTTTGGATAGGGGAATGTTGTATTTTCCCAAAGGAAGAACTCTTTTAGGGATTCCAATGTGTGCCGAGGATAAGTCGGGTAAATAGGTTTTGGGATCACGGCTCAGAAAATCGAAGATGTTGTGTTTGGCGGGGTTGCAGCCCGTCATGAATGACGACCAAGCCACAGGAGAGATGGAAGGTGTTGTGGTTTCCAATTCGTGATAACTTCCCTTGTCGGCCAATTGGGCAAGGTGAGGTAGTTTTCCTTGGGTCATGTATCTATCGACGAGAATAGGATCCATCCCGTCCAGGCCGAGGATGACGAGTCGGTTGATGTGGCTTTTTTTGTAAGCCTTTTGGCCTCTGATCAACCGTAAGAGAAAACGAAAGGGCCAGGATAGGAAAGAAAAAATAGCCAGGAAAAATGTCAGAAAAAGCACGAGAAACGACGACAAAAAGGCAAAGCCCGCCCCGGGACCGATGTACGCGCTGAGAGGAAGGGCTAAAGCAGTGAAAAGCATGAGAAAAAAAATCCGTTTTGTGTTCATAATAGCTTATCCATGAGTATTTCCGAAAGATTGGATATGGCGAGATCTTGACCAAAATCCTTGTGCGCCCAGAAAAAAGCGTCATCCCAGGTGTGCATGCCCTGGAGATTGGTACGCCCGAAAATATCTTTTTTCTTGATCGAGCCCTTCATGTCGAATCCGTATTCGGAAAGAACGATGAGATCTGGGCCTTGGCTGGCATGCGGACCTTCATAAACCTCCTGGGCGTCGAATACTTTCCGTACGACTTTTTTCCCGTTCCATTCCATTTTTTCCATTTTATCCGCGATTTCCTGCTTGATCGCATTTTTATCGGACGGGTCGACGCTGCCTTTAGGAAATTTGTCTTTTAGATTGAGGTAGATTCGGTTAGGATCCATGGCAAAGGCGCGGGAGGCTAAGGAGATATCTGCTAGATTTTCAGGTGGGGAGGAGTCGAACTGAAGATATCCCTGTTTTTCGAGCCAAACATTGAGATAGACTTCCTGTTCGATTCCTGTGAATCCATGATCGGATAAGAGGAAGAGCCCTTCATCGCTATCATTCAACTTCCGGAAAGATTTGGTAACATACGCAATAACTTGATCGATCTGTCGGTAATAATCCAGAAAATTTTTGTGGTGAGGATGTTCGGTATCTGCGTAGGCGTTCCATAAAAAATGCTGGAGTCTATCCGTCCCGGTGATCACAAATTCGAAATAGTCCCAATCCTGGTTCCAGAGAAGATTCAGGGTATTTATGCGTTTGTCCAGTGTTCTGTATAAGTCTTTCCAGAGAAATTCCGGATCTTCTCTTGACTTCATCGTGTCAATATCGATCTGGTAATCCAGTTTTTCCAGTGAAGAACGAAATGTTGACGGAAAAACAGCCTTTGCCAGCTCAATAGCCACGAATCCGGAGACTAGGATCCCGTTGATCTCCCGTGCCGGATAAGTCGAGGGTTGATTGATGACGATGGAACGTTTTTTCCGCTTACCGAGAGTGTCCCAAAACGTCTCGGTTTTAAGATCGAGAAAATTCGGAAAGCGCATGTCATAAGAATCGGGTTTTACGTCTGTGAATCCGAAAATTCCGTGTGTTCCTGAGTCAGAGCCAGTCATGAAGTCGGTCCAGCTAACGGCAGAAATTTCCGGAAGGCTCGCTTTCATCTTGTGAAGATGGCCTGATTCGATAAGGCCCTTCACAGTGGGCATGATATCTCGACCGGCTAAATCCCGCAGGAGCGAGTAGGGGACTCCGTCCAGTCCGAGGACAAAAACACGGTTTTTCTTTTTTTTCTTGAATAGTGCCATTAAATCTA
>CP070750.1:1629672-1733614 GCA_020348385.1 Candidatus Aminicenantota bacterium
ACAGGCCACCTGCCTCGAAAAATTTCCTTTCCAATTCCATCCCCTTTTTGAATAGAGCAGTCCACTCTGATTTGGGATTATTGGCGATCCGGGACCATGTTCGCAAGAACCGATCGCGGGCCTCGGGCAGCATAGCATCCAGGACAGCATTCGGAAGAGGCGGCCGTCCGGGAGTTATGACCTCGAACACAGTCAGTGTCGATGTTATGGCCACGCCTTTTTGAACAAGATGCTGTATCAAAGAAGTCGCTTCCGGACCTTCAGGATCCAATTTCAACAAAGATTCCCGCTGGACTCGGCTGCTGGGATTTTTATCTTCGATCTTTTCGGGAACAAAATCCGTGGACACAAAAAATCCATGTTCCAGGTTATCGATTCCGAGATCCGCCGCTTCTCTGTAGGTAACGGCACCGAGGTGACCGGTAACCTTTTTGCCGATTTTATGTGCCTCCTCAACGACAACCTTAAGAAGCTCTCTCGAGATTTGAGCATACACTTTGAAATCATCCACGCCCTCATAATCCCAATAAGCCACCATTTTCCGGGCATGTTCAGATCCTTCAAGAGGCTTTTCTTGGAGAAGGCCAAGTCCTGGACCGTTGAAGTAAGGACTCGTCACGTACATCTTTGGGCCGGGAAGCTGGCCTGAATTGATGGCAAGTTTCAGACTCAAGTCTGTGTAGGCCTCAAGACTGCCCGCTGTTCGTATCGTGGTGACACCGCCGGCCAAATAGAGCTTCGGGAAGCTTTCCAACTGCTGATTGTATTGTCCTCCTCCGGCCGGATAAAACAGGTGTTCATGGAACATGATGAATCCAGGCAATAGAGTTTTTCCTGTAAGATCGATGAGTTGTGCCCTTTCAGGAATTTGAATTTTATCCGCAGCTTGGATATCCGCTATGCGGCCTTCTTGAATGATGATGGTTTGATTCGATTGTTCTGGATTGCCGCTGCCATCGATCACATTGACGTTTGTTAAGGCAATTATGGGAGCCTGATGGAGAATATATCTGCGTGTTTCTGGGGAAAACTTAACATTCTGGGCCAATAACATTAAGGGGAAAAGAAAAACAAACAGGGAGCGAATAATTTTATTTTTCATGATGTTCTCCTTTTTGACAACAAGATAAGGAATGAACATATCACACCCGAAAACATATGGTCAATTTCCCACTTTCCGGAACACACATTTGAAAACCGTTGAATAAATCGATCCAAATGTTTTATGATGGGGAAAATGTATGTGATCGAGACCCATGGTCTTACCAAGTATTACGGAAAATCTAGGGGAATAATCGACCTCGATCTCAAAATTGAACCGGGCGAAATATTCGGATTCATCGGACCTAACGGTGCGGGTAAATCCACCACTATCCGCACACTGCTCGGATTGATTTTTCCCACCTCCGGAAGCGGCAGAATATTCGGCCTGGACATCGTTAGAGATTCGAAAGAAATCAAAAAACAAATAGGATTCATGCCTTCGGAGATCCATTATTATGAAAAAATGGATGTGCTCGAGCTTCTCAGGTTTTCTGCCAATTTTTATGGAACAGATTGTGCGCCCAGGATAACAGAGCTGGCTGAAACCTTTGACCTGGACCTCGAAAGGAAGATAATCGACCTATCCAGAGGGAATCAGAAAAAAGTTTCGATCTTACAAAGCCTGATTCATGAGCCCGGATTATTGATCCTGGATGAACCGACCAGCGGTTTGGATCCTTTGATGCAGGCAAAGTTCTTCGATATTTTAAAGGAAGAAAACAACAAGGGTACGACCATTTTTTTCTCCTCCCACACCCTTAGCGAGGTCCAAAAAATGTGCCGAAGGGTCGGGATTATAAAGGAAGGTAAGATTATCGCGGTGGAAGATATAGAAACTTTGAGGAAAAAGCAGCTCCGCAAGATTCAGGTCGAATTTTCTCAGCCCGCAAAGATCAGCGACATCGAGTGCCCAGGCGTCATCGCTCCGAAAGTCGAGGGAGGCAACATCTTTTTCTTATACTCGGGAAGCATGAAGGATTTCCTCAATTCTTTGGGCGGGAAAGATATCAAAGACTTGATCATCGAAGAACCAACCTTAGAAGAAATCTTCATGCATTACTACTCAGAAGAAAATGGTAAACACTAACCTATACAGGATAGAGCTGAAACGCTACCGGAATTCCTTCATCGGATGGAGTATATCCATCATTGTTTTTGTCATCTTAGGAATGGCCTTTTATCCCCTCTTGATGCAAGAAGACATGCTCAAGCAAATAACAGCTTTTCTCGAGAATCCTTTTATGAAGAACATGATGACGGCCTTTGGCGCCAGCATAGAAATTTGGACCAATGTTTTGGGATTCTATTCCACCCGGAATGCAATGATTATCATGCTCATTGGGAGCTTTTATTCCATCCTTCTGGCCGGCAAAATCCTGGCTCGGGAAGAACAGGAAAAAACCGCCGAATTTCTTCTCGCCAAACCGGTTACAAGGCTGGAAGTTGTCCGGAGCAAATTGGCGGTTTATCTCACTTATTTGGTCCTTCTGAACATCGTCATCTTGATCATCGGATTTTTAAGTTTGGAATTATTCAAGGGTGACTCCCGATACAGCTTGAAAGCTTTTATTATCCATTGGTTTTATGCCTTGTTGCTCATGCTGGTATTTGGAGCTATCGGTCTTTTCCTTTCCCTTTTGATAAAAAGAGGACGCCCGATCACGAACCTATCGATCGGCATTATTGTTGGAGCATACTTCATCGATATTTTGTCCAGAGTAACCCCGGCTGCCGATAAATTCGGTTATTTAAGCCCGTTTAAATTCGTTGACCCGGGAGTTCTCCGATACGACTATGCGCTTGTCGGTTGGCGAGTGATGTACTTTCTGGGTATGTCCCTCGTATTTTTCGCCCTCACCTTTCTCCGGTACAAAAAGAAGGATATTCTGGTTTAGGAATTCAGATGTTTGATTATCATCCCCTAACAAAAGAGCGGTGGTCAGATTTTGAAGAATTGTTTGGTGAGCGCGGCGCCTGTGGTGGCTGCTGGTGTATGTGGTGGCGTTTGAGACACTCCGAGTTTAAGAAACAAAAAGGAGAAGGAAACAGAAAAGCCATGAAGGCCATCGTGGACAAAGGTGATATCCCAGGCGTATTGGCCTATATGGAGGGAATGCCGGTAGCTTGGTGTTCCGTGGCTTCTCGGAGTCAATTTTCAATGCTGAGTCGCTCTCGAATTCTAAAGCAAATCGATGAGAAACCTGTTTGGTCCATCGTGTGTTTGTTCATAAAGAAGAGTTTCCGCAATCAGGGATTGAGCATAAAACTTCTGAGCAAAGCCATCGAATACGTTAAACAGCAAGGAGGCCAGGTTGTCGAAGGTTATCCTATCGAACCTAAAAAGGACCGAATGCCTGATGTGTTTGCATCCACAGGATTAGCATCGGCATTTAGGCAAGCTGGATTTATTGAATGTGCGCGCCGCTCTGCAACTAGGCCGATCATGAGATATCAGATTATTTCTCGCCGATAAAACGATCGATGAACTCAAATGTTCGATTGTAGGCCTCCATGCGGTTTTTGAATAGCATGAATTCATGGGGTTCGTCCGGAACGATCATAAGTTCTATGTGAACATCCCCTTTTGCCCTCAGTTTCTGCACGATGTCCGTGGTTTGCTGAAAGTCCACGTTGCGATCATCGTCACCATGGATGAATAGCACTGGCGAAGTCCATGTTTTGATGTCGGCGACCGGGGATGATTCACGAGCGAGTTTTCGTTGGTTCTCGGACATACTTCTTCCCCGTTGCGACCAGTCATGGACTCCGGCCATATCGACACCGACCTTGAAAATATCCGAATTGCGGGCTAGAGCCATGGCAGTCAGGAGTCCACCATAAGAGAGGCCCCATTTGCCGATTCGTTCAGGATCGACTTCAGGACGTTCCTGGAGATACTTGACTCCAGCCAGGATATCCTGATATTCGGCAGCTCCACGCATGCCGGTATCGGGAGCATTGCGGAATGATCGGCCGTAGCCGATTCCGCTTCGGTAGTTGATTGAGATAACCACGTAGCCGTTGTTGGCAAAATACTGATTGATGCCATAGGCTTCCGAATAAAACTCCATGTAGTGCCAACCCAACAGCATCTGACGAATAGGACCGCCATGAGTGTAAACCACACCGGGACGCTTTTCGCCTGGTTTGGCATCTTTGGGCAAAAACAGCTGGCAGGGAATTTCCAATCCATCCGGGGCTTTGACGATAACAAGCTCAGGGATGACCAGTTCATCCATCGGATATTCCGCTGGAAGCGTTTCCGGAGCGAGCACCTCGATTTCCCCGCCATCGGCAGGCACAGTGGCGATAGATGTAGGATGAAAAGCCGTGGCATATAGGAAAGCGACTTTGTCCCCAGATGCCAAAGCAACGGGATAAGTGCCGATCGTTGCCTCTTCTGTCAACTGAACTGCCTCGCCGCTGCCATCTGTGGGAACCCTCCATATGTGGCGTCCGTGGATATCGGTCAGGTTGCTGCTGAAGAAAAGCGTCTCCCCATCGCTGGATAGCCCCACGTGTTCCACGAATGCTTCTCCCGGCGTTAGGTCCACAGGATCTCCTCCGGCAAGTGGCATGGAAAACACGTGGTTCCAGTTATCCCGTTCTGCTGTAAAAAGAATACGGTCGTTGGCAGTCAGTTTAAAATTCCGGAAGGAATAAAACCGAGGTTCATCTTTGGGGAATCGCCAGATCTCTTCTGCTTCTCCCGTTTGTGCATCGGCCAACCAAAAAGCGACATTGGTTACCGGTCCGCGTCTCCAATATCCTCTGAATGGGGCCGCACCGTACTGTAATCCTGGTCGTCTCTGGAAAAGGATCTTGGTGCCGTCGGAAGACCAAATAGGATCGCTATCTCTGTCTACATTGGGAGCGATCCATGTTATTTTTCTTTTTATGGTGTCGAACACGCCGATGAAGCTATGATCGTTCCTGCGGCTGACAAAAGCAATGCGGGTACTTTCAGGAGACCAACGGGGTGAACCGTTCTGCCCTGCTGCCCTGAATAAAAGCTCCGGCTCAGGAATAGCCGAAGGGACAGCAGGCGGGATCAAGGGAGCACTGTAAACCAATCCTTCTTTCACGAGCAAGATCCATTGACCGTCTGGAGAAAGGGTGGGATTGCTTCCAGCTGCAACCCTCCAGATCTGACCCGTGTCTGTCCTGACAGCCCAGATGGCCTGTTCCATGCCGTCCGGGTCGCTCCGGGAATTGGTGACCCAGCCCTCGCTATTGGGCCGACCTCCTTTGACGAACACCACTGTTTTTCCGTCGTCTGTGATATAGACATCAGGGATCTCGAAAACTTCATCTCGGACAAATCCTGTCAGGTTTATCGGTTTGAAATCAGGTGCTGCTGCTGTCCAGACATTCCTTTCGCCTTTCGAATAAAAAACCCAGGCGATCCGGTCGGCATTTTTGGCCGAGACCAGGCTCCAGGGATAAGGTGGACTCAAAATCTGTTCCAACGTAAATGTCCCTTCCTCCGCTACTGCCCGATCGCCAAAACCGAAAACGAACACCAGGCAAATCAATAGAGATAAATATTTTTTCATTCTTTTTCCCCTCTTAATTTTTTCCCGCGACCTCTTTGATCAAAGGTGTGGGTTGGAATAATTTATATACAGGGTAAACCTGTTGACCTCTGCCCCACTGCGGGACAAGATGGCGGTCAAAAAAATTCCAAACCAGAAGGCCGTCATCGCTCTCCGGTTCCAGAAGATATGCCGCCAACTTGCCGAGAGGTTGGGCCATCGGAATAAATAAGGTACCTATCGGGAATTCCTTTTCCTCCTCAGTATATTCCCCTTTGACTCTGTTGAGGCGGTGGCCCTGATACGGCCGCTCCTGCCCTTGAAGTTCTGTCACCTTAAAAGATTCGACTGTTAACGTCACAGGCTGTGTGAGAGACTCTACTGTTATTCCGTGCTGACGAAGCTTGGTTTTCACCTCTGGAACCGGTAAGGGAATGAGATATCCAAAGGGAAGCTTCACCGATCTTTTCGCAAAAAATTCCGCAAAAAACGGCATGGTGTATGTTTGTGTCTTTTCTGTTCTTCGAACCCGTCTCCGCCCGCTTTCGGTCTCATAGGGTTCCATCACATAACCATGGACAGTGATTTTATCCTTGATGGGCCGGACATCGTACTCGACACCGAATTGGTTTTCAGCAGTAGGTTTCAACCCGCTTTGTACTGTGTTTTGATCCGCTTCCTGGATGAGTTTTGTTATTTCCTGCTTATGTTCCTGACAATATTCCAGCAACGCATGGAAAAGGTGATAGGCTCCGATAACTCGCGATTTGAAATCCGCATAGGGATAATTTTCGTTCAGTATGCCCAAACGGTTTCGGAGGCCGAAATAATTGCTGAGATAACGCGGCTGTGGTCCCAGCGGTCTCCAGCCTTTTTCCGGCTCGCGGAAGTCCATGAAGTCGCCATGGGGAATGCACAGAGTGTCGTATTTTTCTTTCAAGATTTTGTTGACGCCAGGACGGACTTGATCACTCATGTATCGGATCAGGGAGGTATCTCCGTTGGGATTCAAAGACCACACCCATGTCACAACCTCCTCATGATAGGAGCCGTTATGGGTATGACTGTCCAAGAGAACGGCCGGATCCCAGCGCAGCATGACATTCTGGACCAACCCCAAAACTTCAGGACTTTCCAGCTTCATCCCGTCCCTGTTCAGATCGAGGCCCAAACCGTTGGTGCGGATGCCTACCCCTTGCTCCGGGCCGACTTGATTTCTTCGGTTGTTCGGGTTGATCTTTTCATTGCCATCAGGATTGAAAACGGGCGCGATCAGAACGACGATTTCATCCAAGTAGGGGGGATTATCGTCCAGCGCCAAATCCCTGGCCAGCATCAGCGAGGCCTCCTTTCCTTCCACTTCTCCGGCATGGATGTTTGCCTGGATGTAAACGACCATTCGGTCATCATACGCCAGATCCTGAGGAGAAGCCGGGGGGGTTGGATTTCCGAAAACGAGGAGCGGAATCTTGCGGCCTTCGGCACTTACCCCCATAGTTTCGACCCGCATACGAAGACTCTGTTTTTGAAGTGTTTGGATAAAATCCACGACATCTTCATACAGGGAAGTTGCTGTATATCCGCTGGCCTCTGCTTTCGTGAGTGGTTTTTCTTGTTGGGCGGAAAAGGCATAAAATGAAGACATCATCAAAAGGCAAATAAAAAATACACTCAAGACAAATCTTTTTTTCATGATTTCATCCTCAAACTGTAAGGTCTCATAAACTAGAGTCTAAATAAAATCTCTCATCGAGGTCAATTAAAATTTCCTTTAAGATTGGTGTGTTCGAAAGCGGACATATTTTGTTCAAAAATGGATATAAGATTTTATACGGAAACCAAGTCATACCCAATGATGTTTTGGTATATTTTTTGCTTATGATCTTTTTATTGCATAGGTGAAGTACATTTGAGGAGAGGTTATGATTCGTAATTACCTGAAAATTGCGATCCGAAACCTGACGAGAAGAAAAGCATACGCCCTGATCAATATTGGTGGATTGGCCGCTGGTTTAGCATGCTGCATGGTTATCCTTTTGTATGTTTCCAACGAATCCAGTTATGATCAATATCATAGGGGTGGGGATAGGTTGTATCGGGTTCTGGAGTGCAGAAAGGTACCGGCTTTAGAGTTTTGCACAGCCCGGATCAGCGCAATGGTTGCTACCGTTCTCAAGGAGTATGAGGGTGAGGTAGAAAAGATAGCCAGGGTGTTCCCGGTCAGCAATGCTCTTATCAAGCATGACAACGTGAAGGTCTTCGAAGATCGAGTCGTCTACTCGGAATCGGAGCTTTTTGATGTCCTGACAATCCCTTTTTTACGCGGAAACCCTAACAGTGCCCTGGATGATATGAACAGCTTAGTGCTGACCAGGCGGATGGCGATCAAATATTTTGGCGATGAAGATCCTTTGGGGCAAAGAGTTGCCATCAAAGATCCGGCATGGAACAGGTTGACCCGGAATAACCAATTTACGGATTATGTCGTTACTGGAGTTGTTGCTGATCCTCCCTCCAACACCCACTTCAAGTATGATATTTTTCTCCCCCTCCAACAATTCGCGAACACATGGCTTTTACGGGAATGGCATGCCGGCCCCACTCTGACCTATCTGAAACTCGCATCTGGAGTTACCGTTCCCGAATTCGAAAAAAAGATCGAAAAAATGGCCTACGATTATGTTAACAAAGAGCTATCCGCATGGGGGCAAATCCGGCATTACTTTCTCCAAGCCGTGACGGATATTCATTTCCGCCGCGATTTTGACGGGCTTGCTATCCGAGATGATCTCGAAGCGCCGGGCAATCGGATCTATCTTTACATTTACGGCATGATCGCTATGCTCATTCTACTCATAGGCTGCATGAATTTTATCAATCTCTCGAATGCAAGGGGTGTGTACCGCATCAAAGAGGTCGGCCTTCGCAAGGTGATAGGCGCAGGACGCTGGCAACTTATCCGGCAGTTTTTGAGCGAATCGATTATCATTACTTTTTTGGCTGCAACCTGTGCCATCCTTCTCACAAATGGCCTCCTCCCCTTCTTCAACCAATTTGCGGGAACGACCCTCCGCATACAAGATTCCCTCCATCCCCAGGTGTTTTTTTCCATACTCGGTTTGATTCTTTTTGTCGGTACGCTCTCAGGTCTCTACCCAGCTTTTGTACTGACAGCCTTTCGGCCAGATCAAATACTGAGAGGATCGAGAATGGGCACGCGCGGATCCTTTGCACTGAAGATCCTTGTTGTTGGTCAGTTCGCTATTTCCATCTTTCTAGCATCTGGATCCATCACCGTGTATAAACAGCTGAACTATATGCGGAGTCAGGATCTTGGTTTTGACAAAGAACACAAGTACGTGATTCATTTGCGAAGCAATGCTCAAATCAGAAAACAGGTGAAAACCATGAAAACGGAATTTCTAAGAAATCCCGGTGTTCTTGGTGCAACCGCTTCCTCCAGTGTACCCGGCAGGCCTATGCGCAAGGGTTATCTTAAATGGTCGGACGACAAACTCGACAAGCCTCTACGTCTCATTTTTTTGTCTTGCGATGACGATTTCCTTTCCCAATACAAGATCGACATGGTGGCAGGACGTGCCTTCGATGAAAAACTCAATGATGAGAACCGAGCATTCATCATCAACGAAGCAGCTATCCCTCACTTGGGTTACGCTTCGATCGAAGAAGCCTTGGGAGACCGACTTCATGAAAGTTTTTACGGCAGATGGAAGACCATCGTCGGCGTGGTCAAAGATTTTCATTACCAAGGCATGAGACGTGAGATAGAACCGATGTACATGGAAGTTTCTTCCTCCCGCTACAACATGATCACTTTGACACTGGCATCCGCGAACCTTTCCGAAACTTTGCGCTCTCTCGAGACCAAATGGTCAGGACTTTTTCCGACTATCCCGTTCGATGGCTTTTTCCTGGATGATGATTTTGACAAGTTGTACAGAAAAGAGGCGCAGATGGGAAAACTGTTGGGCATCCTGACTACCATGGGATTGGTTGTAGCCTGTTTAGGTCTATTGGGCTTGGCTTCTTTTCTAGTTCAACATCGTACAAAAGAGATCGGGATACGGAAGGTGCTGGGCGCATCGATTCCAAGCCTGATGGGATTGCTCTCCCAACAGTTCGTGATTCTCGTTCTCTTGGCCAACATCATCTCCGTGCCCCTTGCACTCTACACTCTGTCCCTATGGCTGCAGGATTTTGCTTTTCGCATTCAACCTGACTGGGGAATATTTGCTGCTGCTGGGGCATCAGCCCTGCTTTGTGCGGTGGTTCCGATTCTTGTCCAGTCTTTTTGGGCTGCCCGTGCCGATCCGGTTGAAAGCTTGCGGTATGAATAGGCTGTTCAAGTGGAAAAAAAAGTCTGGTGTGTGTTTAATAAATCGACAACTTTTATCGGATTGAGATCGATATAAAAAGGGAAAAGGGAGAGTTTGAACATGAAAAAGAAAAAACCTTCCAAGATGATTTCATTTTTTTTAATATTAGCCGCAACACTTTTACAGCATTGCGCAAAAGACGCGGGTTTACCTGCCACCGATAACGATACGGGCTTGAAGACCATGATCAAAGAGGACCATGTTTTCGGACAGTCTTTTCCATTCGAATCTGAAATGCTGGAGGGTGAAAAAACCATATTCATCTATGTTCCTGATAACTATAATGAGGGATCAAAACATTATCCAGTCCTGTATGTTCTCGATGGAGGGGATTATTTTGAATCTTTTGCCGGCATGGTGAAATATTTGACTCTTTTCGACATGATCCCTGAGATGATTGTCGTAGCCATTGCCCATGGGGACCGATTACGGGAATTCACATACACAAAGGCCGATACAACAACCGGGAACTGGCCGACAAGCGGAGGGGCAGAATCTTTCCGAAAATTCCTCTCGGAAGAATTGATTCCTCATATCGATGCCGCTTACCGAACCCACCCATTCAGGATCCTTGTGGGACATTCGCTGGCAGGCCTCTTTGCCGTAGAAACCCTATCGCGAAATCCTTATCTTTTTCAAGCCACGATTGCCCTGAGCCCAAGCCTTTACTGGAATCAGTTTGAATGGCTCAAAAAGGCGGAATCTTTCCTGTCAAAACATGATGTTCTCAAACATTACCTCTTCATCACTGGAGAGCCAAAGGATGAAGAAGAAACAGCTTATTTGGATAATTTTATGGAATTGGTCGATGAAAAGGCGCCGAAAGACTTTTCCTATGAATACCGATGTCTCCCAGAAGAAGATCATGGATCTGTTGCCTTGCCGGGCCTATATTCGAATCTGAAGCAGCTCTTCCGGGGCTGGCGTTTTCCGGGGGAAGCTTGGGAGATGGGGCCTGAAAAGGTGAAAGCCCATTTTCAACTTTTGAGCGATCGCTTCGGCTTTCCTGTGCCTATAACCGAAGAATTCCTCAATGGTCATGCTTTCCACGGTTTGCGCCGTCATAATGCCCCCGATGAAGCCATCCGTCTTTTCGAGTTCTGCTTGGCTCTCTATCCGAATTCGGCTGAGGCTAATGAAGGCTTAGGAGAGGCCTTTGAACACAAAGGGATGAAGGAAAAAGCAATAGAGTATTATCAGAAAGCGGTGAATCTCGATCCCTCCCGCACATCACTCAGGGAAAAACTGAAAGATCTTGAAAAAAAGCCCTCGTCCTAGTCTTTATCCGTAGCAAATATATATTCCAGCCCCTCGTAGATCGCTTTATGGACATATGTGAAGTGTGTGTCTTTGTCCATTAAAACGGATTTCCACCTAAGGTTTCGAGGTGCATTGGCCTGTATTAAATCCACAAACTCTTGCATTGTGGAGGCTTCATCACCTCCGGTGTATTCGTGGGCGATATAAAGTGTTTTGTCAAGTTTATCATGTTTGTTCATGAATTCTTCGGATTTTTTCAGCATAAACCGGTCATGCCAAAAAAGACAGGGGCTCAGCGCAATATAGGCATTAAATATTCCTGGTCGGGTCAAAAGGGTGTAAAGAGTGAATGTCCCGGCCAAAGAATGGCCAGCAAGGATTTTTGTCGAACTTGCGCGGTAATTTTTTTCGATAAACGGCATGATATCTTTTTCGAGGCACCGAATGAAATTCTCCGCGCCTCCTGTGTATGATCTGTACCCAGGCCATGTGCTGGGGCTGAAATCGCGTCCTCTGGACGTATTGATAACGGCGACGACCATCATTTTAGGCGTCTTTTCAACTCTCGGTCTTGCAAGAAACTGAACGATGCCGGATGCGTGGATGAAGTGCCACTCCCCATCCAAAAGATACAGGACAGGATATTTTTCTCCCGAGCGCTCATAATCCTGGGGAAGATAGACCAGAATATCCCGATCCTCATCCAGAACATCCGAGTGAAGCCGGATTTTTTCACCAATGTTGAATGGTTCTTTTTTTATTTGGGCAACTACTGAAACACAAACAAAAAAGAAAGAAAATAAAATGAGCGGGTGAGCTTTTTTCATAATCTCCTCAAGGTTTTCTCCAGTGATAGGATAAGTATAACAAACATCTCCCAAGAGCGACATGGGGGCTTGACATGAATCCTGCTTTTACGGTACTTGAGTTAGTATTTCAACAGGGAAAAATTTATGGAAATACCCGTTCAGGCCTGGTATGAAGCTATTTTTAGACGTCGGTCATACCGAAAATTCAAAAAAATTATGCTGGACGTGGATAAATTAGGCCAACTTTCTTCTGTTTGTGATAACTTCCGACCATTTCCAGAAGCTAGATCTGTTCTAGTCAGGGAACCAGCTGGCCAGGTTTATCGGGGATTCCTAGGTTTGTACGGCAAGATAGAAAATGCGCCCGTATATGTCGCCTTTATCGGGAACATGGATTCACCTCGGGTTCAAGAAGCTGTGGGCTACACCGGTCAAGGGATCATTCTGGAAGCTACGGGATTGGAGCTGGGGACTTGCTGGGTGGGAGGTTTTTTCTACCCCGAAGAGGTTGAGCTACAGATTCCTATCGCAAAAAATGAGCGGGTTCTGGCCATAACGCCGGTCGGAATCCCCCATGATTCTTTTTCCTTCAAGGAAAAACTCATGACCGGATTTGGATACTTTCACAGGAGAAAACAGCTGAGTGAATTGATGACAGGATCACCGAAAAAAGAGTGGATGAAAACAGCCTTGGAAGCGGCCCGGCTAGCCCCTTCTGCCGTCAATAGACAACCCTGGAGGTTTTTGCTTGGTGATAATACTATTTCTGTTAAGCTTAATAAGGGTCGGGATACGTACAAGATCGCCCGTCGCCTAGACTGCGGGATCGCCATGCTCCATTTGGAATTAGGTGCCCGCTATTCAGGGGTCGACGGAAAATGGACCTTTCCTCCCGATAGCATTGCCTGTTTTGTGGCGGATTCAAGCCTTTAGGGCCGCGGAAATTTGCGCTACCGCTTGGACAGCTTTATCTAGGTCTTCCAACGTGTTGTAAAAATGGGGCGAAAACCGGATATTGGTGCCCATGACCGCGCATCCGATATTGTATTTCCGGTACAGGATTTCTAAAACTTGGGATGTGTCGATGCCGGGGATGTGGAAAATGACGACGCACCAACTTCTTTGGTGCTCAATGGGCGTGATGAACCGTGCATCAGGGATCCTTTTCTTCACTCCTTCCCGAACAGCATCAACCAGCATGCGGGCACGCGTGGAAATCCTGAGCATCTGGAGTGTGTTATGAAACTTGATCGCTTCCATCATGGCGCCGAACCGTGCAACAGCCTGTTGTCCAAGGGTTTCGAACTTTATGGCCCCGCTGGCACGAGCATTTTCCCATCCTACACCGACGATACTGGGATACACGGAATCTGCCATTCCCCTTCGGACATACAGCACTCCCATCTCTCTCGGCCCGCAAAACCACTTATGCGAACTGGCCGTGTAAAAATCACACCCTATGTCATGAAGGAACAACGGATATGTCCCGAAGGTTTGAGCGCCATCGACCAGGGTCAAGATTCCCTTGGAACGGGCCATTTGGCACAGGTCTTTGGCCGGAAGCCGTATTCCGGAAACATTGGAAACGTGGGAAAAACACAATGCCTTTGTTCGCGAAGTTATCGCCTGTTCAAACGGTTTCATCAAGTCTTTAGAATCTTTAGGATTCTCCGGAGTCTGGACTCTGACAACGCGATAGCCGTATCGTTCGG
Source organism: Candidatus Aminicenantota bacterium (assembly GCA_020348385.1). Lineage (GTDB taxonomy): Bacteria > Acidobacteriota > Aminicenantia > Aminicenantales > Aminicenantaceae. The sequence continues at coordinate 1,643,430 of CP070750.1, forward strand.
CTCGAACATCCCATGCAATATTGGCCGTCGGATGATTCTGATCCCAAAAGATAACTTCATCACCTTTTCCCAGTTGAAGACCGTTGATCACGATATTATTCCCTTCACTCGTATTCCGGGTTAGGGCAATCTCATCCGGATCGACATTGACATACTTAGCGATCCCTTCACGGACTTCTTCTTTGATGCCTGCATATTTAGCACGATTGGAGAACGATGGATCGCTGTCCACATCTTTTGTCAACTCGAACAGCTTTTTCTGTACACTCAGCGGCGAGGGGCAGAGGTTCGCTGCATTGAGCATGATCAGCCCTTCTCTGAGCATGAATTGCCTTTTGACGAGCCCCCAGAACCGCTCATCACCGATGTCCTTTTCCCCTATTCTTTTTACAGTTTCCTGTAAAGATTCGGATCGGGAGATTTGTTGTTCTAGGGAAATATACGGAAGCAAGATTCCAGCCGCAGCGCTGCTGAACATTCCTTTGAGGATGGTTCTCCTGCTGACACCTCCCTCAAGATCGGTGAAATGCCGGATGGGTTGTCGATTCATGGGACCCCTCCTTTTCCTTTTTATTTCCAAACTTGGCCGAATACACGCAAGTAGTTTAAACCGAGGATCTTTTGAACATCTGAATTGCTGTATCCCCGTTTTTCGAGTTTCTCGACAAAATTTAAGACTTCGGCGTAGTTGCTGAAACCTTCGACCATGCGCAAGGGTGAGCGGATATTCGATGTTACGTATTTATCGTATGTTCCTGTTACATCTTTGTATACAGGAGATCCCCAAGGATCATACTCGTGGTCTGGGTAGGTCCCCAAACTCATATCTGTTCCCACTCCGATATTGTCGGTAGAACCAAGTATCTGGGCCGCATGATCGATATGATCGATAAAGTCATCGACAGTCGGCCGTTTGATCTGGCCTGTTTTCATCACCATCGGCCCCCAAGGAGAAAGGCCGATGATTCCGTTTTTTGCAGCGCAGGCTTTAATCTGCTCATCTGTGATATTACGGGGATTCTCTGCCAGTGCTTTGGTGCAAGAGTGACTGAAAACCACAGGATCCTGGCTGTGTCCGATGATATCGAAGCTCGAACGTTTCCCTAGGTGGGAGCAGTCCAGCAAAAGTCCTATGCGATTGCATTCTGCGACGACCAATTTTCCGAATGATGTCAAGCCCTGATCGGTCCTATCCAGGCATCCTCCACAGATCCTGTTAGATAGGCTGTAAGCTGGAATCATCATGCGCAATCCCAGTCGGTAGAATACTGCGATGCGGTGAATTTTATAGCCGATGAAGTCACCACATTGGGAAACCAAAAGAAGAGTGGCTTTTTTATCATTTTTTGCTTTTGTAATATCTTCAACTGTGTATACGATGGACAGGTCTGGATATTTTCGTGCGATGAGATGCCAAAACATCAGCCCTTCAAGGGCTAGATCCAAATCGAGATGAGGATCCCAAGCCGTAACGGCATAGGAGGTCGCTCCATAACGATGGGCATCCTGAAATTGTGCATCCGGCCAGATCTGCATACAAGAATCGATAAAAATAAATGGATGATCCTTTTCCAAGCTCGGGTGGATCCCCTTTTCGTTCAATGGATCAAAGCTTTCTTGGATTCTCTCGGCAGAATATCCGGTCAAAGCCGTTGATCCTATGGCAGCACTCCCAGCCATTTTTAAAAAATCTCTCCGTTTGATTTTCATGATTTTTCCCTCCACGATCAATATATGGGAATCTGGATAATCATCACATCACGATCACGGTCCTTGGCAATTGCGAGTATTCTGCCGTTGGCGTCAGTCGTTACACTTTGTCCCCCGTATGTCATACCTGTCCAGGGACCATGGGTGATCTCACCCACAAGATCCACGCCCACGACCGGAGCTCCGATCATGCGAGCCGCTTTGGTAACTGTTTTTTGAAGCTTCTTTCCGTGCTCAGGCCATTGCGCCTGTTTAGCTGCCCAACCGTAAGGGACTAGAACTAGATCAGGTTTTAGGTTTGTCATTTGCTTCAAAATGTCAGTTTTAAAGGTGTCAGCGCAAATCAGCAGACCAATTTTGCCGAATTTTGTCTCGACAGTCCCAACATCTTTGCCTTGTGCATAGGGAGGCGTCATCAGCTCAGTCAGGATATTCATTTTTCTGTGTTTGAGTAATATCTGTCCTTTATCATCGATCAGGATCACCGAATCATACAGTCTATCTTCTTCCTTCTCGGCTAAACCTATACAGAGGTGGATTCTGTGTTTTGCGGCCAATCGACAGAGATAGTCGGAATCTTTTCCAGGAATGGGGTGTGACCTCTCATAGGCCTCGGGATTCACCCAGCCAAGCAGAGCCGTTTCGGGAAAACAGGCTATATCCGCATCGGCCTGTTTTGCTTCACTGAGGGCATTTTTAATCCGTGCGAAATTGCCGGAACGATCGCCATCTAGGCAAAAAATCTGGCACATAGCTACGCGAATTGTTCTATTTATTTGGAAACTTCGAGATCCGATAAACATAATGAATGGCAAAAGAATGATCAGGAAGGTCAGTTTATATGATGATGAGCCAATAATCATCAATCTTCGCGCTCTGACGTTAGGGCAACATGGTATTGAACAGGAGTTTGAATGTGCCGTGAGTCTGGCATCGATGCTGAGTCCGGAATCCGATCAGAACCACCTGGCCTTTGCCGTGTTTGACATTGACCATGGCTGGCATGTCGGCAATGTGGTCTTCCCCTATCAACCAGCCGCTCTGCAGGAGATTCTTATCCTGGTAACGCACCACGGACTCATACTGCTCACTGTTCGAGCTGGTAGTTATAGCAAAAGCTTCACTGGAATAATACACCACGAATCCTTCTGAGGGCATCCCGTATGCCAATGGATGCGAGTTATCGAATTTCACTTTCAGGGTAGAACCGGGGCAAAAGAACTCTTTGGAGTCCAGATTTTCCACGATATTCCGGACACCCAATCCGAATTTGTCGATCGCAAAGCTACTGGCCTCACCAAGGGTAACCAGCATGCCGCCCTTTTCCACGAATTCCTTTAATGCAGCGATGCCTTCCTGGCCTATTCCACTCTGATACTCGGGCGGAACGGCTGAAATATAGCGACGGTATCGTAGAGGGATTTCACCCATGATCATACCCGGGGAATCTTGAGGCAGTATGATCGTATCGTATTTGGCGTTGAGATTCCCTTTTTTAATCTCTCCATCCATCAAGGATGTATAGGGGAAAGAGAACATTTCGAGGAGAAAACGGGTCCAACCCTCGTCCATATTCCCCCCATAGTACCGCTGGTACATGCCGACACGGGGTTTTCGCACCTCATGGCTTCCCTGGTCAATCTTGTTGTCTACAGCCATAAAGTCCACACCGGTTTGTTTGGCAATGTCCTGAATAACGGCTTCAGATTCCTTATAAACGACAAAATCACCCGGGTTAAGGTTGGAGGTGGGATTGTCGATCCTGTGCACAGTTATGCCTTTTTCAAGCAGTAGATTCACAGCTTTGAAGCTGGCATTCAAACGTCCATCAAGCACATACCCCACTCCCCCAGCTACGACTTTTCCAGAAACCTGTATTTGATCGGAGAGTATATGGAAATCTCCTTCAGCTTCCTGATCCATGGGATCGACTTGGATTCCCATAAATTCATTCATGGTGTGTGTGGCCAGGTCATACGGCCGGAGTGGAGTTCCATCCTCACGTTTGGTCCACTCGTTCTCCGGGTAAAAGGTTTGTCCGAGCAAGTTTCTGATAAGACCCATTTTAGGCTGAGCCAGCGTGATGAAAAACGATCCCTCGGGATAAACGGCGTTTCCGACACGGAATTCATTATTGGCTTGTTTGATCTCAATACCAGACAAAAGAAGGGTATTGATCATTTTGATCACAGTTAGGGGATCATGCTGATTGATCGGAACGACATAGGCTTTGGTCTTGCCTTGAGCCCCCCGTTCTGTTTGACGTTTTGCCTTGAGATAGGCATTCCAGAGTACGGTTTCTTTGTTTCTAGCAGCCAGGTCCAGCAAAGCCCAGGCCGAAATTTTCTTTTGCTCGACGATATCCCGTAACCGCCACCAGCCACCCGGCCAAGGATTGGGGAAGGTAGTCTGGGCTTCGTATCTTGGGAACTGCCGAGATCCTCCCTGGAGCTGCTCTGGATGGATATACAACGGAGAGGCCAACCGGGCGCTGGCCGACTCAGTGAGCATCCCGGCGATGTTGTGGAAGGGCGTTATCCAGTGCCAGCCAAAATGGCCCCAACCGGGAAATTGGGCGGCATTCAGGATGCCCGATTTCCCGTTTTCCTCAAGCTTGTAGGCTATATGGGCCCCGTACCAGCTGTGTTCCCGCCAGATGAGAGGATCGGCATACGGGCGAATGGGTTCACAATAAGGGGGGATGTAAAAACGGGCGCCGGAACTTCCCATGTGGTGATGATCGATGTAAGCCTGAGGGACCCAATCCCTGTACATAATTTTGGCCGCATAAACCGATTCGATCATGTTCAGAAAATCTCCGTCTCGGTTATTATCATGGCCCACATACTTATGATAGAGCCAGGGAAGGCCTGCACCCTCATATTCGGTTCCCAGGGTCTTGTTATACCAATCGGTGACCATGATTTGGCCATCCGGGTTGAAGCTGGGAATCATAAAAAAGAGCACATTGTTTAGGATACGCTGGGTTTCCTCATTTTCTTGGGACAAAAGGTCGTAGGCCAGCTCGGGTGCCATCTGGGTGCCGCCGATCTCTGTGGCGTGAAGGCTCATGGATTGGCACATCACCGCCTTTCCTTCTTTGACCAATTTTTTAATTTCTGCTTCCGTTACTCCCCGAGGATCGGACAGCGTTGCGTTCACTTCCTGTAGACGATCCAAGTTGGCCAGGTTCTCTTCGGAAGAGATGATGACCAACAGAAAAGGATTACCCATTGTGGATGGCCCCATATCGATGACTTTGATCTTGTGGCTTTCTCTCTCCAGAACTTCGAAATAGTGGATAATTTTGTCCCAGCGTGCGATTTTTTTATCCGTGCCCAGTTGGAAACCAAAGAATTCTTCCGGCGATGTGACCTTTTTTTGTGCTTCGCCGATCCGGGCAAGAAATCCCACAGTCAGCAGGATGAGAAATAATACGTTGATAATGTGTTGGTATGGTGTGTTTTTTTTCATAAACGCCCTCCTCCCCTATTTAATATCTTGGTTTGGTATGCATTTTCAACCTAAATTTTCAAAAACAAACGAGACAGACTTGTGCCCTTTGGGAACAACTTTGGGAACCGCAAGGAAACTGTTAGATGTGCGGGATACTTTATTTCGACTTATCGATAATGCGTCCTTCCGACGTATATCTCAGATGATTGAGTTTTTTCATGTGATCTTTGATCAGATTGAATTCCAAAAGGTCAGGCGCAGGATCCACAACGCGTCCTGTCAAGTCCATTCCAGGAAGTCCACCAAGAAACTCCATCAATTTTTCGTTCATCGCGATCGTGTACAATTCAAACGGAATAAGCGGCGAGCCATTAATCCGTATAGAATCAGGATCGACGCGGTTTGGTGGCATTCGAGCTGAAGAAAACTCGAATTTTAAACCCGAGACCTGGAGCGAAATGTCATCTGCTAATTCGATCATAGATACAGTGTATTCCAGCCCTCCATATAACTCCGCACCATATAGATTGACGATCTTAATCTTGAAGCCCAGGCCTGTATCCGGATCGAAGCCATAGGGTAGAGATCTCATCACATCGTTGCCCACGACTTTGCCCTCATAGATTTTATGACCTATGTAGCCATTGGCCTCCAAAGCGATGTCCACGGGATATCCGGCTTCCTCGACTCCTGCACGGATGGCATCGGCCACCAGGTTTCCCAGCGGCGTGTCCATGTGGCTGGGATCCCTGAAAGGATCGTTTGGCAGCCATCTTTCCTCATGATCCCACATGGCCTTGGCCACATGTCGGGAATAGACTTGGCCGAAGCGGGGATCCTGATAAATGCCTACCCTGAGCTCGTTCAGATAATTCAACAGTGCCGGGTCCTTCCGGACTTTCCGATCGATGGGATGCAACTCATGGGATAATAACGAGACAGCACCTGAGGTAGTGTCGACATCGACCTTGAGTTCACCCAGGTTTTTGCCGAACTCGCCAGCTTGGACGATGATCTTTCCGCCTATGATTTGAGCTAACATTTCGTCATGAGAATGTCCACCCACGATGATATCGATTTCAGGAACGCCAGAAAGAAACATCTTATCAAACGTCATACCAAGATGGGAAACGGCTATCACAACATGGCATCCCCTGTTCCGCAGATCCAGTGCCGCCTTTTCTGCGCTAAGATATGGATTAGAGATCAATGGAGCGGTCGAACTTGTATAATAGATCGGATCGTTAGTGACCACACCGAGCACTCCGATCTTCAGCCCACCGATATCCTTGATCAGCCACGGATGGACAAAAAAATCTGTCACGGGAAATCCGGAAAGATCAATATTGGCACTCAGGATCGGCAAACTCATATCGGGACCAAAGGGCACACCTTCTATGGGATTGAATCCGCCCAGCACAGCGCCCAAGATATCCGGTCCCAGATCTAGCTCGTGGTTCCCGAGACACATGGCATCATAAAGACCTTCCATAATCTTGAACTCTGGATAGCCTAAGTACTTGTTGAATGCGAATGTGCCGACATACATATCGCCGGCGTGCAAAGCGAGCACATTCGAGTTCTTATCCCGAAGGTGTTTGATTTTCGATGACATCCTCGCGATGCCTCCATACTGGCCATGCGGCCCGAATGGGAACAGGTTGGAATGCGTGTCGTTGGTGTGCAGGATCACAAGCTCTTCCGCTTGTGCTGGAAAGGATAATCCAACCCACAAAACGGCAATAATACCCAAAAAAGAAAAATATTTGCGCATAAAATACCCCCTTACATGGATTTGTTTCTTTTGTTTCTAGATTTCAACTTAGCCCCTAGCTCCCTTAATATAAAAATGACTTTTTCATTTGTCAAGGATTCGATTTGTAATCGTTTTTTTTTCTTGATATCCTGCTTATGTAATATACTCATGCTCATACTGAGGTGGAAATGACACCAAATAAGGTCAGGAAAAAAAGAAAACCGGTTCTGTCCGCTTTTTTGAGCCTGATTTCGATGGGACTGGGCCAGATTTACAACGGTGAGCTGCTCAAGGGAGTGATATTAAAGGCCGGATTGTTGTTTTCCCTTTGTCTGTTTGCCATCCTCGTTTTTAAAAGTCCCAAGGAGCTTTTATTGTGGTTGTTTGTGATCATCTCCTTTATTGCATTAAAGCTGTATTCTATGGTTCAAGCTTTTATCCAATCCCGCCGATTGGGCACAGATTACGCAATAAAAAGTTACAACAAATCTTTTTTTTATGTGCTTGTGACCGTTGTATTTTTGGTGATGAATGTGGCCTTTCCCCTCTTGATAGCAAGATATGCCCTGAGAGAAATGACCCCATATCATCCTTTTCGTTCAGAGACAGCGAAGAAGCAATACCTGGCGTTTTATGATGAATTCGCCAAGGACTGGCCTGTCAAATCGGAGGCCAGGATGGTCGATACGTCCTACGGAAAAACCTATGTGCGGATCAGCGGTCCGGTCGATGCCCCTTCCCTTGTGCTCATGCACGGAGCCAATGCCACATCGCTTTCTTGGATCCCGAATATCGAAGCTTTATCTCAAAACTACAGAACCTATGCGGTGGACACAATTTATGATCCCGGCCGCAGCGTATTCACAAAAATACTCAAAGTTACAGACGACTACATGACTTGGATGGATGAGTTACTCTTGGAACTCGATCTTGGCAACGGCATCAACATGATTGGAATGTCCTATGGAGGATGGCTGACCAGTCAATACGCACTCCGACATCCTGAAAAGCTGGACAACATCGTGCTCTTGGCACCAGCGGCAACCGTGCTCCCCCTGGGACCGGGATTCCTCAGGTCTGCACTAATCAGCATTTTGCCGCATCGCTACTTTGTGAAAAAAGGGATAGAACCGATTTTTACAGATCTTTGGAAAAAAGACGAAGCAGGCAGGACATTAGCTGAAAAATGGGTGGATCATATGGATCTGGGTCTCCGGAGTTTCAAGCCCAAAATGATGGTCAGTCCGACCGTTTTATCTGATGAAGAATTAAACTCCCTTAAAATGCCCGTGCTTTTGATGATCGGCGAGAACGAAAAAATTTATTCAGCAGAGGAAGCAGTGGCTCGTATCAAGAATGTGGCTCCCCGCATAAAGGCAGAAATCATTCCTGGGGCCGGCCACGACCTTCCTGTCGTACAAGCAGAGATGGTGAATCAAAAGATCCTGGATTTTCTCGAAAAACCGAAACAGCTTCCCCGATCCTAAAGATTTCTACTGTTCCAAGCTTTTCAACCACTCCTGCATACGTTCCTGCATTTCTTCTTCGGTGAGGATCCACTTATGGCTGGCGATCCCCCAGCAATGCCCGAAAGGATCTTTGACCTTGCCGTTCCGGTCACCCCAAAAAGCGTCCATCAACGGATAGATCACTTCACATCCGGCCTCGACCGCTCGATTAAACAGAGCATCGCAGTCATCCACATAACACCACATACCGGCCGTCGCACTTCCCTGGGGACCTTGCTCCCATTGTCCGGGATTTGCGTCAGCCATCATGATATTCGAATCTCCCAGCTTCAGCATGGCATGCATAATGCCACTGCCGTCCGGTGTCGGGACGGGAGGTCCCGAAAGTTCTGCCCCAAATGCTTTTTGATAAAAATCGATGGCTTCCTTGCAGTTGCCATCAAACCAAAGATGAATGGTGACAGTGTGCATGCCCTCGGGTACGGGTTTGGGCGCTTTTTCTGGCATCGTTATCTCCTTAATTCTGATTCTGAAGCTATGATATCAAACAATCTTTATAATTACTATAAGAAAAGTACTATTAAATTCTGTATCCCAGCATTTGCATAATATTGGAACAATTCCTGTTTTATTTTATTTTTTGGTAACTCTTTTTTGTTTTTTGCGTATAACTAAATAATATGTTTCCAGTATTTAGAAAGAAATAAAAACTGTGAGGGATACGATGAAAAGTCTGACACGAAAAGAAGAACTGATCATGCTTTCCATTATAGGTCTCGAGCAAGATGCGTATTTGATCGCCATTGTGGATCATCTCTCTAATATCACAGGAAAAAAAGTCTCGCTCACATCTGTCCATTTGCCTTTGGGGCGCCTCGAAAAAGCCGGATTGATCAAATCTCAGTTGGGAGAGTCAACTGCTGTCAGAGGTGGCCGAAGAAAAAAAATCTACACAATCACAAAATGGGGTTTCGAGGTGTTGGCCGAATACAAGCGAATTTCCGACACGCTCTGGGAAAGCTACACAAAGTTTTCCACTCCGAGGAACTAGTTCATGAGCAAACATGATCGTCCTTTGAAGATCCTGGAAATTCTGCTGGAAAATATCATTCCCTTTGAAGATCAGGAGAATCTAGTTGGGGATTTTGAAGAAATGTTTGAACGGATTTCCACTCAGAAAGGAAAAACAGTTGCCATAATATGGTACATCTTCCAGATCTGCAAATTAATCCCTTCTTATTTCAGAAATTATATGTATTGGAGCATGACGATGATAAAAAACTATTTGAAGATCACTTTCAGAAACATCAAAAAATACAAGAGTTTCTCCTTTATCAACATTGCCGGATTGGCCATAGGTATGGCCTGTTGTGTGTTGATCATCCTGTTCATTCAGGACGAGCTGAGCTTCGATCGATACCACGAGAAAGCAGATAGGATTTACCGGTTAGTCGATAGCTTCGATGTTGAGGGAGACATGAGCAGAGATTTTGCTCTCTCGTCTGCACCGTTTGCTCCCGCCTTGAAAAAAGAATTCTCTGAGGTGGAGGATGCGGTAAGGCTTTTTCCTGGGAGACGACGAATGGTGTCGTACAGAGAAAAAAAATACTACGAAAATGGCCTTTATTTTGCGGACCCTTCTCTTTTCGAAATCTTTACTTTTCCCCTGGTTCAAGGCAACCCGGACACAGCCCTAACCGCTCCCAACACGATCGTTATTTCCGAATTCATCGCCACCAAATATTTTGGGAACCATGAGCCGATTAACAGGACTTTGAGCATCAATGACCAAGATTATATTGTGACAGGAATCATGAAATATGTTCCTGCAAACTCCCATTTTCGAGCGGACATGTTCGCTTCTCTCATAACACTGGAGCAATTGCCAACCGTTCAAGAGCGATATTTCCAGAATTGGGCGCGGCACGAGTTTTACACTTACCTTTTGCTCAGAGAAAGTTCCTCGGCTGATGAATTACAGAAAAAATTACCAAGATTTATCGAAAAATACGCCGCAGTACAAATCAAAACCATCTTGGGGGGCACTTTATCTCCTCGACTGCAGCCTCTGAAAAGTATCCACCTCCATTCCCATCTCCAGGCTGAAATCAGTCCGAACGGCGATATCAAGTATGTGTATATTTTTTCTGTTATTGCCCTGTTTATCCTGCTGATCGCGTGCGTCAATTTCATGAATCTGGCAGCAGCTCGATCGGCAAACCGCTCCAAGGAAGTCGGGTTGAGAAAAGTGGTGGGAGCAAACCGAGGGCAACTTGTGAAACAGTTTTTAGGGGAGTCAATGCTGTTGACTTTTTTTTCCCTAATCCTGGCATTGCTCGTCGTGAAGATCGCTCTCCCCTTCTTCAACGCGTTAACAAGCAAAGACATAGCCCTGAATGATCTGGTCGATGTCGTTTTGATCGGGTCTATCCTGTTCATCCTCTTTTTTGTGGGGATTGTCTCAGGAAGTTATCCCGCATTTTTTATTTCTCGTTTCCAACCGGCGAATGTCCTGAGGAGCTCTGCGAGCGTTGGATCCGGAAAGTCTTTGTTGAGAAAAGGATTGGTCATCCTGCAATTCAGCGTCTCGATCATACTGATCATTTCAACCGCCATTGTGTTGGACCAGCTCGATTTTTTACGAAACAGAAAATTGGGATTTGAGAAGGAACATGTTGTTGTTGTTACCATCAGAGAAAATGCGATCAGGAAAAATGCAGAGACCATTAAGGCGGACCTTTTGCAAAATCCCAACATCCTGAATGCAACGATCACGATCGGCGTCCCTGGGGGGATTGTCGCTGGCGATGCCATTCAACTGGTCACCGATGAAGGAAAAAAGACACTGACATTGAGAATGATCTACACGGATCATGACTACATCAAGACCATGGGGATAGAAATCATTCAAGGCAGGGATTTTGCCAAGGATATGAGCACAGATGCGACAGAAGCCTTTATCATCAACGAGGCAGCCGTCCGGCACCTCGGATTGGAGAATCCGCTGAACACGCGCTTTGACTGGGGTGAAAAAAAGGGGAAGGTCATAGGTGTCGTCAAAGATTTCCAATTCCAATCCCTGAAGGAAGACATCAATCCCCTTGTCATTCATGTATGGCCGCACAACACGTATGTCTTTGCCATGAGAATCCGTCCGATTGATATTCCGGAAACGCTGGCTTTTATCGAAGAAAAATGGCGAGAACTGGATCCTGCCCATCCGTTCGAGTACTCTTTTATGGACGAGTCCTTTGACAAATTGTACAGGAGCGAGGAAAAACTCAGCCAAATATTCAGCCTATTTTCCCTGCTGGCCATTTGCATAGCTGCTCTGGGACTTTTCGGCCTGGCCCTTTTTATGGTTGAGCAGCGGACCAAAGAGATAGGCATCCGAAAAGTGCTCGGGGCATCGGTCGGAAGCATATTTCTGTTGGTCTCGAAAGAATTTGCCTATCTTGTACTCATAGCCAATATGGTCGCTTGGCCTACGGCCTACTTTCTCATGCGGAAATGGCTCCAGAATTTTGCCTATCGGGTGAACATGGAACCTTGGTTATTTATGCTATCGGGGGGCATTGCCCTATCGATCGCAATCCTCACGATAAGTTATCAGGCTGTCAAAGCCGCCATGGCGGATCCCGTCCACTCTCTGAAGTATGAATAGTTATTGCTATTGTTATTCGTATCTCAATGTTTCCGAGGGGTTGGTCACGGCTGCTTGCACAGCATGAATACTGATCGTGGCGGCAGCCAATAGAAGTGCCAGGAATCCAGAAGCGATAAAAATCCAGGGCGTTAAGGTTATTCGAAAAGCATAGTTTTTGAGAACAACTGACATCGCCAAATAGGCGCTTGGCCAGGCAATCAGATTTGCGAGCAATACAAGCCACATGAATTCCCGATTGATAAGCAGGAGGATATTCTGGACCGAAGCTCCCAAAACCTTTCGGATCCCGATCTCTTTTATTCTGAGAAATACGATCTGCAGGGTCAAGCCAAACAAGCCTGAACAGGCGATCAGGATGGCAAAAAGAGAAGCGTATTCAACCAAGCGGACCCAATGCTCCTCCCGCTCATATTGTTTGGCGACATCTGTATCCAAAAAGGAATATTCGAAGGGGATGTGTGGAGCCAGTGTCTTGAATTCCTTCTCAATATTGGCAATCGCTTCCCGGTTCCTAACCCCTTTAAGTTTGACAAAAACATAGTTATAGTCCATACCGATCAACCCCATGAAAGATGGATAAATCGGGTCGTGCAAGGACTGGGAATGGAAATCTTCAACAACGCCTATGACCTGTCGATCGACCTGTCGATCCAAATCGATTTTGAAAAACTCCGAAAGGTTGTGTCCCACAGGAGATTCCAGACCACCCAACAACTTTGCCAAGGATTCGTTGACGAGAATGGATCTCTCGAGATCCGATGGGTAGTTGTCGGAGAAATTTCTCCCGGCGATAATCCGCATTCCTAGAGTAGGAATGAAATCCTTATCCACATAGTTATAAACGACAAGTTCCTGATCGCCGCTTGCTTTCTCAAAATAGGTTCCCATCCAACCCTCTGATAGGTTGTATGTCGAACCACTAACTCCCTGAATCATCGGATAGGATAGAAGATTATTTTTTAGAGTTGATAGGAATATGACATTTGAACTTGTTTGCGACTTGAGATTTTTTATGGGCAGAACTACGACTTGGTCGGTGTTGTATCCGAGATGGATATTCAGCATATAGGATTTCTGTTTGTACATAAAGCCGGTGGATATTATCAGGAAAATAGATATGGCGAACTGGAAAACGATCAAAGACCTATTGAACGTATTTTTTCGAGACCATCTCATCCTTCGACGAAAAAGGTCGACGGACGAGAATTTCGACAGGAAAAAGGCGGGATAACTCCCAGCAACTATCCCCACAAAAAAGACGATTCCTAAACAAAACACAACGGCCCATTCATTGGAAAATGCATCCAGCCTGAGATTTTTTTGAGAGAGCCGATTGAAGGGAGGCAAAAAAAGTTCGACCATGACCAAAGCGATTGTGAGGGAGAGAAAACTAAGAAACAGGGATTCAAACCAAAATTGCTGAATCAGCTGTTTCCGTTTGGCTCCGAGAACTTTCCGGACTCCGATCTCTTTTATTCTTGTTGCAGCTTTCCCGATAGAAAGGTTCACGAAATTGAAGCAGGCAATAACCAGGACAAGGAGCGATATCCCTGCCAAAATATAGGAGTAGTTGATCGTGCTTTTTTGGGACAACACTTCGGACCCATACTCTCCCTTTAAATGAAAGGCAGCAAGGGATTTGAGATCATGTCCACTTTCCTTGGAGAACCTCTCTTGAAGCGGAACATCGATGCTCGTCTTGAATTTTTCTATAAGCGGTTGGACTTGATCCGCATTGTTCAGCTGGATGAAACAACCCAGGGAACGTGCTTTTTGAGGATCATTCACGGAACTACCGTGGACCCTCTCCAGATTGATAAGAAGATCGAATTGAAAGCTGGATGTGCTCGGAATTTCTTCCAATACTCCTGTGACGATAAAATCTGAATATTCATCTGTCATCCGGATAGACAAAGTCTCACCCAAGGGATTTTCTTCTCCAAAATATTTTTTGGCCGTCGCTTTGCTGAGAACAACCGCATCCGGATGATCCAGTGCATTTGTGCCCTCTCCGTATTCAAACGGGAATGTGAATACACTGAAAAAGGTAGGATCTGCGGCGAGTGCTTGCTGTTCAAAAAAATCATCCTTTAGACTGACCACAAAATCTAGTTTTTCCACACGAACGGCACGGATAACTTCAGGGAACTGGCGTGCAAGATCCAGCGCCAAATGGGATTTGGGATCAGCGATTGCCCGCCCCATAGGCAGGACGAGTACCATTTTCATCTCGTAAATGGTATCGATATTTTCGTGGAACCTGTCAAAAGACAGCTCATGATGGATAAAAAGAAAAGAAAGGATACTGCAGGTTATGCCTGTACCCAGGCCCAGGATTATGATGAGAGTATTGAGTTTGTTTTTCAGCAGATTGCGAAATGCCACTTTTAAGAAGTTTTTATACATCATTTTCTCCTACATCTCCCAAGTTATTTGAGCAAAATCTGTGCCAAACGATAATCTTTAGTGGTATTTCAGGACAAGATGATACGATGTGGAGTGTAATGTCCATAAACGATACAATCTATGTACGCTGACGGACATTAATCAGGTGCGTCCATAAACTTTTTGGCTATTTCTTGATAGGATTCTTGGCTGATGTATTCGTAGAGCTGGAGTTTGTGTAGGAGCCAACGGCACCGCCATTTGAGCCACGGGCTATCTCCTTTGGGGTCTATGCTCAGGGGACGCGGCAGAACTGCCACCAAACGAACCACCTCATCAAGATCGAGGTAACTGACAGAATATCCAAAATAATATTTTGAGGCCGCATCGACGCCAAAAACACCAGGTCCCAGCTCGATCACATTCAGGTAAAGCTCAAAAATTCTGTCCTTGGAAAGAACCTTTTCCAATTTTCGCGCGATCAGATATTCTTTGAATTTCCGCAAGAGGTTTTTTTTAGGAGATAAATATAAATTCTTGGCCAACTGCTGGGTGATGGTGCTCCCCCCTCGGGCAAACTTTTTCTCCTGTATGTTCTTTTTGATCGCCTCTTTGAGTTCTTCGAAGTCTATTCCTTTATGCCAGTAAAATCCGGCATCCTCTGCAATTCGTACCGTATCTTTCAGGAGTTGAGGGACCTGTGAAAATGGCACCCAATTCTGTCTTACACCATATTCTGTTCCTTCCCTTTTTGCCTGTTTAATCCGTGTCTTCATCAATGCTGTACTTTTCGGATTGTTTGTTTTCAAACCGGAAACATCGGGAAGAATCAGAAAAAGATGGGCAATAAATACAGAAAAACAGACAAAAACAGCGAGCATCGCCCATGTACGTGCCCGTTTTCTCTTGAAGAAGCGCCAAATTTCCATGTTGTCCTACTCTTATTTTATACCCCATGCCGCACAAATGAAACCTTGATTGACAATCCATCATTCTAAGCGTAATGTATTTGATTCAGGAGATTCTTATGGCCAACGTGAAAAAACTCAGAGGCAGGATCGGGATCCTAACCGGTGGAGGCGATGTCCCGGGATTGAATCCCGCGATCCGGGCGGTTACGATCAGAGCAATCAGGGAAGGTTTCGAAGTGATCGGAATTCGGAGAGGGTGGGCCGGCTTGATTGAAATGAACAGAGACTTGGCCTGTCCGGATATGGTGAATTGCCAGGTTTTGACCGAAGAACTCGTCAATAAGGTGGGCCGGACTGGAGGAACCTTTCTGCATTCCTCACGCACCCGTCCCAGCCATGTTCCTGATGTCAATATCCCCGAACACTTCAGGGATAATTATAAGGAAAAAATCAACGATCTGACCCCTGAAGTGTTGAAAAACTTGGATGCCCTCGGAATAGATTATCTTATTCCCATCGGAGGGGATGACACGCTGAGCTACGGAGTCCATCTTCACGAGAAAGGGATAAAAGTTATCGGCATTCCCAAAACTATGGATAATGATGTCCCTGGGACAGATTATTGCATAGGTTTCAGCACCTGTGTGACCCGCACCATATCCTTGACTCATGCCCTGCGGACCACAGCTGGATCACACGAGCGGTTTCTCGTCATCGAGGTTTTTGGCCGGTATGCGGGTTTTACCGCTCTTCTTCCGACAATGGCAGGAGCTGCCAACCGATGCGTCATCCCAGAACACGAATTCAACATAGAACGGTTGTGCCAGTTGCTGACCGAAGACCGGGAAACGAATCCCAGTCGCTATTCGGTTGTTCTTGTTTCGGAAGGAGCGATGTTCCAGGGTGGCGACATGGTTTTCGAAGGGAGCGATAAGGATATGTTTGGCCATAAGAAGCTTGGCGGCATCGGAGACTTGGTATCCAACCAACTAAAAAAACTATCCCCAAAATTCAACAATGGCCGCCAGATCAACTTGATCAACCAGAGATTGAGCTATCTTGTCCGTTGCGGAGACCCGGATGCCATCGATTCCATTGTCCCGATGGCTTTCGGGAACTTGGCTTTAGATCTTGTTTTGGGAGGGACGTCGGGGCGATTGGTGAGCTTGAGGAATGGGAAATACGATAATGTTCCTATCGAGGCCGTCACCAGCATGAAAAAAGTAGTGGATGTGGTCAAATATTACAATACGGATAGATTGAGACCCTATTACAAAAGCTTTAACCTCAAGCCCCTTTTTATCATGACCAGCGATTATTGAACGGATGGGGTGAAAATAGGAGATAACCATGAGCAAAACAAAGAATGTCCTCGCTTTTTTTATCGTGCTTTCGGGTTTTTTGGCGCTTTGTTCAGGCCTGATCCTGGCACAAGGTCAGACTCAGGAAGAAAAAGAATCGAAATATTGGACGGTCGCGGGATATCGCCATGGCCCCAGCTTTTTTCCCCGCAGTTTTTATGAAGAGACTAGACCCCTCCAAAAAGAGGTTATGGATTTTAAACACTACCATACCTATACAGAAATGGTTTGGTGGTTCAAAAAATGGGCGGGTGAATATCCAGATCTCGTCGATCTTTACATCGTGGCCAAAAGCTTTGGAGGACGCGACATCTATCAACTCACATTGACCAATAAAAAGACAGGGAAAGATACGGATAAACCGGCGATGTTTATTGATGGGAATCGTCACAGTGGCGAGGTGACAGCGGCAGAATCAGCCTTTTGGATGTTGTACCACATGCTCACCCATTATGGCAGCGATCCAGAAATCACTCGGCTTTTGGATCATTTCGCCTTTTACTTTCGTCCCAAGAATAATCCCGATGGAAGCTTGCTGTATTTGGAGACAGCCCAAACGCTCCGGAGCACGATTCGTCCCTATGACAATGATGGAGACGGACTTCTGGACGAGGATCCGGCTGAAGACCTGGACGGGGATGGCAAAATCCGGCAGATGCGTGTCAAAGTGGAAAAGGGAAAAGGGAGTTTTGTGATAGACCCGCGCGATCCCAAAGGTCGTCTGATGACGTTTGCAGAAAAGGGGGAGGGCGAATACAACATCATGTCCGAAGGCATTGACAACGACGGGGACGGCAGAATCAACGAAGATGGCGTCGGCGGCCTTGACCTCCACAGGAACTACCCTGAGAATTGGCGCCCGATGGAAGAGGCAACTGGTCGTGGTTTCACACAACGGGGTGCCGGAGCCTATCCCCTATCTGAGGTGGAGACACGCTCTCTGGTGGTTTTTGTGCTGGAACATCCGAATATCTCTGTGATGAACACGATGGATACGACTGTTCCGATGCACTTAAGACCCCCATCAACCTCTCCCAGTGAAGAACGCATGTATCCCGAAGATCTCGCTTTGTATAAGCACCTTGATGAAAAAGGAAAAGAGATCACAGGATATGAACGGGCGGGAGATGTTTATCAGGATTACGGCAGAGGAAGGCCTTTGTTCGGGCACAGCCCGGATTTTGGGTATTGGTATTATGGGTCCATATGGTACGGAGACGAGCTGTGGAATGGTGGACGTATCGGGGATTATGACGAAAACGGAGAAACGGATGAATGGGATCGACTCCAGTATAACGACAGGGAGCTTTTGGTGAGTCGTTTCCAGGATTGGACCAAGGTGATCCATCCGGAATATGGAGAAGTTGAGGTGGGAGGATGGGATGGAAAATTTTATCGCCAGAATCCCCCGCCGGAGCTTCTGGAAGAGTGGGCAGAAAAGGAAGCTCGTTTTAACCTGATGCTTGCTGGAAGTCTTCCGATGGTCGAGATGCGTGATCCTATCATCAGAAAAAGAAACGGAGATTTTACCGTGGAAGTCGAACTGGAAAACAAGGGATTTCTCCCTACGGCGCTCAAACAAGCGCTCCTTGTGAAAATCGTCCGACCGGATCGGATCGAACTGGAATTCCCACCAGGGGTACTCCCTAGGCGTTCTCAGGGAAGGGGGCGTTTCAGAGGCATGTTTGGGGGAAGGCCGATGAGCCAGGAGGCAGAACAGACGGAAAAACCTAAAGTCGAGATCATCGCACCGGAAAAAGGTCAACCATATGTGGACATTGGCCGCATTCCAGGAAACGATAAGGTCAAGGTGACATTCAAGCTTCGCCTGAAGGATATCGAAAGCACAAAATGCACCGTCCGATACACTTCGACGCGAGGAGGCGTGTTGTCCAAGGATATCCTGATCGGCAATTGATCAGAAAATCAATTCGAGGAGCTCTACTTCATAGACCAGCGTTGAATTGGGCGAAATTACAAAACGCTTTTTGCCCTGTATTTCTTTGGCATAAAACCCGCTGGTTCCATATGCCAATGGGGATGGAAGGATGAGTATCCTCTTCTCCCCCAATCGCATCTCCATAACGGCCTGATCGAATCCGGTTGTGACGTGGTTTTTGCCGATTTCCATGATAAATTCTTCAGCCGGTGGTTCATTGTTCGGTTTGCCGTTAGTCGTGCTGAAAAACATTTTCCCATTTAGAACCTCTCCAGAGTAGCGAATCCGGACCTTGGATCCGAGCTCAGGGACTTTGCCTTTGCCTTCTTTGACTATCACATACTTCAAGCCTGAATCTGACTCGACCGCATCCGGCCACTGATTTTGGATGGTTGCAGATTCTCGTGCCTTTTTCTCTTTTTCTTGTGCCTCCACCCTTTTTTCAACCTGATCCACAAGATTATAGAACACCTCGGTATCGGCCCGGAATTGTCTGGCACTCTTACCACTTCGCACGATTTTAACGTTTTGGATAACATCATCTTGCCTGATTGAGTTGACAACATCCATTCCTTCCACGACTTCGCCAAAAACGGTGTAATCCCCATCAAGATAGGACCGATCGCTCAGGGTGATATAAAATTGGTTGCCATTCGTATGAGGCCCTCCGTTGGCCATCCCTAAAACGCCGGCACGGTTATGGGAAAGTTCTGGATGGATCTCGTTAGGAAACATGTAGCCCAACCGGCCTTCTTCTTCTGTATCGGGAGCCCCGGCTTGAATCACATGACCGGGGACGACCCTGTGGAATTTGGAACCATCAAAGAACGGGACTCCTTCAGGGAAAACATCATTTTTTATGGTCCCCTCAACGAGGCCGACAAAGCTGGCCACGGTCATCGGGGTTTTTTCATATTCGAGAGCTAAAACAATCAAGCCTTTATTGGTATGGAGTTCGGCATAAAGTCCTTCAGGATATTGTGTGTTCGAGCAACAAAGTCCTGCCCAAATCGATCCAATCAAAAAAACAATTAGCGAAATCCAAGATTTGTTTGTATGCATCCCATCCTCCTCATCCATTCATGATGATACAGGTTTCACTATAACAGCTGTTCCATAGCAAAGGACTTCTGTTACTCCTTGCATGATCTCTGTCGTATCGTATCTAACTCCGATAACGGCGTTGGCACCGATTTCCTCTGCATGGGACGCCATCATCTCAAAAGCGTCGGCTCTAGTCTGTTCACACAGCTCTGTAAAAAGTGTGATATTCCCGCCGATCAATGTCTGTAGAGAAGCGCCAATCGTCCCAAATACTGAACGAGAGCGAACCAGCACGCCTCGGACGACCCCAAGAGACTTAACGATTTTGTAGCCATCAATAGTGAAAGCTGTGGTGGTCATGGTATAAATTGCTTTCGGCTGCCTCGCTTGCGTTTTCTCCTCCGGTGTCATTTTTGCAAAGCATTTCCTGCAAATTGATTCAGTCGAAAAATAGTGTTCGGAAGGATAATCTTTTTTGCATTTTTCACACTTCATGGAAGTATCCTCCTTTATGCTTCGATGTTTACAAAAAAATCAAAAGCTTCCGATTTTAACCATTGGCTCCCCTTTGCTCATCGGCGGTGTGGCAATGATATACATGATAATCCCGTCGTGAGGGGCAACTGCTTTCTGAATGATGTTCCCGAAAAAATCTGTCAGATAACCCAGCAATTCTCCCTTCTGGACGTGAGATCCGCCTTGGCTGAGTGGATAGAATATTCCTTCATGTTCTGATCTGATATAAGTCGTTTTTTTCACCCAGATCGGGTCGAACAACAGGTTTGGCTTGCCATCGATCATCTTCAAGTGTTTAAGGATATTCAAACAACCACCTATGATGGCAGCGATGTCCTTTTCGTCAGCCCGGCCAAGCTTACCGCATTCTACCGTTATTGCAGGCTTCCCCATGAATAATGAGGCGTTTGCGCACATGGAAGCTTTCTGTGTTTTGGGATCGGCCGTCACATGAATGATCGTTTTGAATCCGAAGTTTGTGGCCAATGCCATGGTTTTATTATCCAATACGGAATTACCAGTTTCCGTGTAATAAAGATATGTCATAAGATCCTCATTACCGTCTCCGCAGTGAAGATCCAGATGATAATCACATTGTCTCAATACTTGTTCTGTAATCTGGAAAGCGATCCGTTCGGTCATGGTCCCGTCGATGTTTCCCGGAAAGGCACGATTCTGGTTTTTCCAATCATGAGGATTATAATAGATCGTCCGTTTCAGGAATGAAGGAATATTCACGATGTGCACCAATATCACAGTTCCGCTTATGTTTGCAGGATCCAGCTGTTCCTTGAGCCTCTGGAGAGCAAGCACAGGAGGATATTCGCAACCATGGATACCGGCCGTCAGAGCCAATAGCGGACCTTTCTTTTTTCCATTCACGACGGTTATCGGTATCTGGATTTCAGGTCCATCCTGACCTGAAGGAACATGGATGAATCCCGATCTCAACTCTCCTGACAAACAGGTTACGCCGCCCACTTTTATTGTCACCTGGCAAATAACAGGGCTTGAGTTGAAAAGGATAAATAATAACAATAAGATAAACAGAGAAATATTTTTTAGAATCATACGACGGCTCCCTTTTTTCACAATAGATTCGTCCAGGATTGAAAACTTAGACATTATATCTGCAGATCGCCCGATATTCAATGAAGGTAAAGGATAATCAACATTGACGACATCGATTTCCCTGTGCTATGCTCCCGACTCGACCTTAATGGGAATCTGAGGAATAAACAATGCGGCAAATCATGATGATAAAGGCGGGAGGTGTTGAGGTTTTGAAGATCCAAGAAGCTGGCGAGCCTCAACCGGGCAAAGGCGAGGTGAAGATCAATGTCAAAGCAGCCGGGATAAATTTTGCGGATATTCTGGCTCGCAAAGGGATCTATCCCGACGCGCCGAAAAAGCCATGTGTTGTGGGCTATGAAGTCTCTGGCTTGATCGAATCCGTCGGTGAGGATATGGATTCCTCTTTGGTGGGCGATCCGGTTATTGCTGTTATGCGATTTGGCGGCTATTCGGAAAAAGTCATCACGCCTGTTTCCTATGTAATTAAAAAACCAGAATCGCTGAGTTTTGAACAGGGGGCAGCCATTCCGGTTAATTATTTGACTGCGTATCAACTCCTGGTTGTGATGGGGGGGTTAAAAAAGAACGATCGGTTGTTGATTCATAACGCAGGGAGTGGCGTGGGATTGGCTGCTCTGGATCTTGCGAAACATATCGGCGCATTCACCTACGGAACAGCAAGTGCCCACAAACATTCCTTTTTAAGGGAAAGAGGCTTTGAGAATGTGCTGGATTACCGAATGCATGATTGGCACAAGGAAACCCAAAAAATGACTGATGGCCAAGGATTCGATTTGATCATAGACCCGATCGGAGGCAAAAATACCTGGATAAGCTATCGAGCTCTTGCTCGAACCGGCCGATTGGGTTTGTTCGGGCTTGCGGTAGCTGCACAAACAAGATTTAGCGCAAAGCTTAGCCTGGTGAGAACGGTGTTCAAAATGCGCCGGTTCCATCCTGTGAGGTTGATGAATGCCAACAAAGGGATATTCGGGGTGAATATCGGTCATATGTGGGATTTCGAGGAAAAAATACGTACCTGGTTGGAGAATATCATTAAAGGCGTTGATGAGGGATGGGTGAAACCTCGTGTGGACCGTGTTTTTCCACTTGAGAAGGTCGCTGAAGCGCATACCTATATAGAAGAACGGCGAAGTATAGGGAAGGTTTTGCTCGTGCCTTAAACATGACATTTGTTCAAAATTTATTTGATAATAGCTTTCTGATAGGAAAGGGGAAGAAAATGAAAAAAACTCCATTTTTTGCGATTATCGTGGGTCTGTGCCTCATCTGTTTTCTTGTCAGTGGAGAATATGCTACATCCATCACCACCGATAAAATCCTTGTACTTGAAGGCGGGACGCTCATTGACGGGACGGGTGATGCTCCTGTGTTCGATGCTGTGCTCATCATCAAAAACGGCTACATTACTGATATGGGAAGCATGAAAAGCACAGAAGTTCCCGAGGGTGCCATGGTCATTCCCTTAAAAGGTGAAACCATTCTTCCCGGTTTTATCAATGCCCATATTCATAACGGGTATAACGAGCATAATCTCAAGACTTGGGCATTCCATGGAGTGACTACTGTCCGAGATTTGGGAGGCGATCCAAAAAACAACTTGTTTTCCTTTCGCGACAAAGCGCTCAAAAATCCTCAACTTGCACGACTGATCGCCGCTGGACCTATGATCACAGTACCTGGTGGTTATCCCAAAATCCCCTGGGGATCACCCGCGGGATTGCCAATCACTTCTCCGGACGATGCACGGGATCAAACAATCAGACTTTTAGACGAAGGTGCTGATATCATCAAAATTGCTTTAGAAAGCGGCGAAAGATTCCAGCGTGAAATACCTGTACTTTCTTTGGAAGAAGCAAAAGCGATTGTTGAAGTCGCTCATAGAAGGGGAACGATCGTTTCCGCTCATGTGCTGGTTGCGAAAGATCTTGAGCGCGCTCTAGAAGCGGGGGTGGATGATATCGCTCATATGGTTACGGATGATCCGTCCGATGACCTTATCCAAAGGGTCGTCAGACAAGGTATCTATTGGGTACCGACTCTGGAGCTTTGGCATGGGGTCGGATATGGACTGGGGGATGTGGCGATCAATAATTTACGCCGGTTTGTCATGGCGAAAGGATTGGTAGCTCTGGGTACTGATTTTGACGGATATAATTGTCCCTTCGACTTGGGCATGCCGATCCGAGAAGTCAGATGGATGAAAGAGGCGGGCATGACTCCGATGCAGATCATCGTTGCGGCCACAAAAAATGCATCTCGCGTCTGTAATCTCGAGGACAGTATCGGAACCCTGGAAAAGGGAAAAATAGCGGATATATTAGTCGTAAAAGGGGATCCTCTGGATGACCTTGAAGCCCTGTTGAATCCAAGAATGGTTATCCGTGGAGGTCAGATTATCCGTGATGAACAGTAAGCTTCGTTCGGGAATTCACCTTTTTTTCAACCGGAGAATGCCTTTTTGATTGTCGATCTCGATGTGGAAGTTATTCAGAAAATTTTGCCCGAGTAGACCGTAATCGCGAAAGCCGGGGATATCGATAATCAGAGCCTTCACGTCGGAAACGCGATATCCTTCTAATTCAACAGATTTGAGTCTGACCTCATAAGTCTCGGCATATCCTCCCGCCGTCGATATGAGCCTTATGGGCGTTGTATGGTCGATATTTATTCTCAGCCTATCCACAGCACTTGAGGGGATGGAACACAACGTGGCACCTGTATCGAGGATAAATCGGAAGGAATGGGTTCTGTTAAGAAAGACTTTGACGGGAATATGCTTGGCTCCCGGATTGAACCTAATCGTGATCGCCCCTTCGTTTTCCTGCACATCCTGGATTTCGTTCTCCAATTCTCCGATCCAGTCCCTCATGGTTTCCGGATAATCCCGCATCTGGAGCAACTCTCTGGCTCTGGCCCAGTTTTTGTCTGCCAGCGCGACTTCCACTCCCAGTAGGTGGAGCTCTATATCATCGGGGAAATGGCGCTTTGCCTCTTCAAAGGCCACCATGCCACTATAGTAACCCCCTTTATCCAGGATATTCCTCAGCCAGTCTTTGTAAAGTTTGGCATGGAATTGATCGAGTCCGGATATCCCCTGCCCTTTAATATCATAGATGTTATTTTTGATTTTCTCCAAAAATTGTATGGCTAAATTGAAGTCCGCGGTTTCAACCCTGGCTAAAACAGAATCCTGCACGAGCGCTAAATCCTGAGATTCGATGATGGCATGCTCGTCTAGAATTCGAACTACCTCCGTTGCCAAACCATTTTTTAACAATTCAGAGGAAAGGGCGTGCATTTCTCTTACGATAGACTGAGACCTGAGCTGCTGCGGGACATCTTCCTGTGAGAATCGAGAATCCATGCCAAGTCCTTCGGCAAAAGCCTCCAACCTTTTTACAGAGGGAACGCTCTCTCCCCTATTCAAAACATTATAAAAATGTGTCTCTCGCCAACCGGTAAGGACGGATTGAAAAAACCGATCCATTTGAATATCTGGAACAAGATCGACTCCAGCAGGACCTCCCCATAAATACCCGTAATCCAGCCAATAGGGAAATGCCCATCCCACCACATGGCCTTCCTGCATAAACACGCCTGCATCCTGTATTTCATAAGGCAACGGGAAGCTCAGGAACGATCCTCTCTTTTTCGGAGGCGGAATGTCCACTTGAAAATCAGAGCCTTTCTTTAAATAAGGGTGCCATTCCAAGGGTTTGTATTGTTTCCAAGGAAAAAGCTCGGGTACATTCCCAAAAGAAGCGTCTTGAAGTTGCATGAGTATAATAGGGTCGCCGCTTGCCCAGGTCCCTTTTTTAACTGGGCTCTCTCCCGATTCCGTCGTCTGAAAAACCAGGCTTTTTCCTCCAAGAAGGGACCACACAGGCGCTGCGACCCAAGTTTCACTGCAGACTGTTGAAGCCCGGCCAGAAATTTCTCTTCCCTCAAGATCTTTGACAACGACTCCTCCAATAATTAAAGATCTTTCTGTTTTTTCTGCAGGGATGGCCTGGGTGTCCACACCTTTGGTGGCCGCAGTATGAGATGGCATATCCTTTTTGGGTGATTGCAGGATCATATTCAAAAGAAAATACCCACCGACGAGCAGGACACCCACGCAGGCAGTTAGAACATACCAGAATATGGGTTTCCTTTCCGCTTTTGGTTTGCGGATTAAGGGTTGTCCGCAGGAATCACAATAAAAAGAGGATTCAGGATTATTTGTATGACATTTGCGGCAGATCATAATTCCCTCTTGAGCGTTTCATAAAATTTTTGTTTTGCCGATATTTCGATCCAAGGAGTGTGGCCGCATCTTTCCAATAATATGAACCGAAAATCCTTGAGTGTTCGGGCTAAAGGACGCCTGATTCCTTCGGCAGGATGAGGATCAAAATCGCCATGGATAGCGACGACCGGACACTGGATTTTTTTCCCGTATTCTAGAAGCAGCCCCTTGCTTCGAAGCTTTGTGGCCTGATCCCATATGCTCTGATAGATGTCGTATCTGCACTCTAGAATTTGATTTTTGTAAGGAATGGGATTGTACGCGTCCGCTCTAGAAATCAATTTCCCCAGGCGCAGTAGGGCATCATCTTTTTTTGCCATGGTAGAACCTTCCAAAACATTGATCAGAAGTAGGACTTTGGCCCGCTCTTCTTCACTCATCCTATTTAGTCGGGTTTTCATGATGTTTTGGGCATCTTTTTCCGTGAAGGGACCGCTGGCTATCAAGATGAGTTTTTTTGCCAATGCCGGATTCTGAGCGGCAAATAGAAAACTCAACCAGGCTCCCCAGGACCATCCGATCAATGTCATGGGGGGATTGCCCTTTTTTGTCACGATATCCTTGAGCTCTTCAATCTGTCCTCGGATTGTTTTGGCAGTCTGAAATGGTTCCAGAATTCCTGTTGTCGTTGTCGAAGAAAGTTCCAGGGCAACAGGAGCCATTTCCCCTGGTGCGCCAGGTCCACCATGGATAACGACTGTTTCAAAAGGTTCCCGCCCGTATTCCCTAAGGTTTTGCATACGTATATGCCACCTATTGTAATCCTTTTGTACTGAAAACAAAATAAGCGGGTTCAATGTAGACATAAACTCTCGTATAATCGTATAGTTAAAGTGAGGTATGTCATGAAAGCCATATTGCGCATAGCCGTATGTGGAATTTTAATCGCGGTTCTTAGTTCATCCACAGGCGGGAAAAATATCCAGACTGGGGAAGATGTCAAAATCATCCAGAATAAAAAAAAGCCCGATCCTCCCAAAGGCACCCCTACTAAAATGATATTGGAATTGGAAACCGTCATCGGGGAGTCGGATGATCCTGGCAAGGCATTTTCTCAGCTTTCTAGTTTTGTCGTGGAAGATGACGGAACCATCTATGCCCTCGATTTCAAAGAGCAAAAAATTAAAGTGTTCGACGATTCAGGTGAATTCCTTCGTGCTTTTGGCGAAAAAGGACAGGGACCCGGCGAACTGCAAATGCCGGCCGGTGTTTTTCTTGCTCCTGAAAATCGATTGGCAGTCAATGATGCCTTAGCCCGGAAAATAGTCTTTTATACAAAACAAGGCAAATACATCGATCATGTGTCCTATGCCACACGCATGCAGCTGACCACTCTCATCATGGATTCTGAGGGGAATTTTATGGGAAGGGAATTGAAATTAGACGGACAGGAGATGTTTTTCGAGATCGTTAAAATGGATGCCGAAATGAACACTCAGTTTTCGCTTGATAAGATTGGATTCGCGATTCCTGTTCCCGGGTCGGGGACAAAGATAAACTTGATGGACATGATCTCCATCTATCAGATTGACAGTGACGGAAACATCTATTATGGCCGGAATCGTGATTATGAAATCAATGTGTATACTCCTGAGGGAAAACAGGCAAAATCCATCCGCAAACAGTATCAGGCACAAAAAATCACCGAAGAAGACAAGGAAGAAATATTGGGCAGAATGGACAGCGTGGCCAGCATGAGCCCTATCAATTTAAGGGAGATGTTCGAGTTTCCCAAGATGTTTCCGCCATTCCAAACTTTCACGTTGGATGAAGAGGATCGGATTATTGTCCGCACCTGGGAAAAAGGAGAGGAGAAAGACGAATTCGTTCACGATATCTTCGACTCTGAAGGACGGTTTATCGCTCAATTCACATCCAAAATCAATGTTAGTGTGTGGAAAAATGGGAAAGCCTATGCTGTCGATGAAAATGAGGAAGGTTTTTATGTCATCAAAAAATTCTCGGTCCGCTGGGACAGCTAGTCCTCCTTCAAGTATTTATCATACCAGTCGAGCATCCTCTGGTACATGTCTTTACGCTCTTCGATAGTGTGGGGTCCGCCATGGGCCCCGTTGTGATAACGTAGCCAGACAACTTTTTTTCCCAACCTCCTTAGAGCATAGTAGATTTCCTGTGACTGGAGGGCCTCCACGTTAGGATCCTGATCGCCTGTGATACAAAGCAGAGGCGTGGTAATCCGGTCGGCGTCAAGGATGGCCGAATGGGCCAGATAACGTTCCGGGTATTCCCACATCGTCCCCCCTATCCTATCCTGACTTTTTTCGGGCGCATGGATATTGCGAATGCCCAGGCGAGGACTTTGGGTGTAGAAACTGACCATATTGACTTTGCCCGAGTTGTTAATGGCCGCTTTGAATCGATCTGTCTGCGTGATCAAGAGAACTGTTGCATACCCTCCGTAGCTTGTTCCTTGGATTCCAAGCTGATCGGAATCAGCAATTCCCATTTCTATGACTTTGTTTATAGCCGAAAGCGCGCCCTTAGCCCAAGCTTCACCGGGATATCCTCTATTGAAATGGACTGAAGGATGAAGGACTGCATACCCGGCAGAAGTAAAGATGTTCAAGGTTGAATTGAATCCATTGTCGAAATATCTCTCATAAACTTCGGTTATCAGCGGATATTTTTTGCCTTTTTCATAGTTTGCCGGATAAAATAGCACCCCGTACAGTTGTTTGCCATCTATATCCCTGTACGAGATGAGCTCTGTATGGCTCAACGCCTTTTCCCTCAGCTGAGGATTCAGGTCCGTTAGTTTTTTTATCCTGGTGAATTTGGCATCTGTCGAATACCAGTCGGCAGGAAAATCCCCATCAGAATCGGAATATACAAAAATCTTCCCGTCCTCCGACATCCGCCATCTTTGGTAAACATGGCCGCTCCGCAACAGATCAGTAAATTCTCGGCTTTTAAGATCGAATTTCACCAGCCCCCGATCGTATTTATCAGGCGCCGAATAGTTGAAATATACAAACCTGCCATCAGGACTCCAATCAACGACCTGAAGAGAGGGACGCGCCTCGGGCTCCTCCGCTGACTCATAGACCACATGCTTGTCACCTGTTTCGATATCGATCAACCAGAATTGCCGCGGAGGTGTTGTCTGACGGTAAGGCTGCTCTTCCTCCGGCATAGTCCGGGAACTTGTGCACAGCAATTGTCTCCCATCCGGGCTAAAACGAAGGACATTGAATCTCTGTTTTTTTTCTTCCTTTTCCTCGCTTTTCTCATTGGATTTCCGTTCCAGACCATTTTTATTTTGCTGTGCATCTTCTTCCTTTTTTCCCGTTAAATTCCGTGGCTCTTCATCTTGCGTTCCCATCACAAAAACGTCGCCCTTTTCCGTATATGCCAGCATTGTGCTTTCTTGATTCCAGTGCAATCTTCTCCGCTTGTAATCTTTCAACAACACCCGGGGAGGGCCATCTGGCAAAACCATGATTTCCAGCTGATTTGTTGTTCCGAATATAACATCATAATCTGTTTTTTCCGTCACATCCCGTTCAAAAATCATGTGACTTCCGTCTCTGGAAATACGGACGGAATTAAGGGGAGTTTCCTTTAAGAGAGGAGTGAGATTTTTACTTTCTCTATCCCAGATCACAGGGATACTGAGATTGCCGTACTTGCTCCTTAGTTTGTCCCATAAAAGGAAAGGTTCCTCCGAGTCATGAACGATGATGGGGCCATTTGTCGTATTTTCAAAAAGATCGACACATTTCTTTTTCCATTCGGGATCTCTCACGTTAAAAAAAAGCTTTTTTCCATCGGGAGACCATGCCAGTTGTGTGTTTGATGCAACGACAAATTTTTGTGGAATCTCGATAGCTTCAAACTCTTGTGACTCGCGATGCCAGATGTATAATCGGTAATCCCCATTATCGCACAAGAAATAAGCCAGCATTTTCCCATCCTGCGACCAGGTTAGGGACCGGACCTGTTTTTTTCGATCAAATAGCTTGATTTGCTCCCCGGTTTTTGTGTCCAAAACAATCACATCGAGCTGGAAAGGTGCTATATAGGAGGGATCGCCATACCTATAATTGTCTCGGGGGAGACTGTCCCCTCGTGTGCTAACTGTACAAGCCAGCCATTGTCCATCCGCTGTCATGTCCGCCACATTCATGGATACGACAGAAAAGTAATCATCGATCGAAAAGAGAAACTTTTCTCCTCCATAGATGAGATTCGACGAGATCAGGATCAAAACGAGTAAAAAAAAGAACCCAAAATTTTTAAGTCGTTTCATGGTGTCCTCCGAAGCGAAATTTGCTCTTCTTATCCCTTTATTTTAGACATTCAAATCAGATGGCCAATGAAATCTCAACAGTATCACTCCCGTTTTGGCCTGTCAATCGGAATGGGAACAGCAAGCTTGACTAATACCGATGTTTCTCGAATAATGCATGAGGATCCCATGCGAAAGTGGCTGTATTTCCTGTTGATCATCGCGGTTGCCTTTGCCCTTTCACAGCTGGGAAAAAAAAGGGGGGGGCGCTCTTCCCTCTTGAAAAACATCAGTGAAACAATCGGGATCATCGTCTGGGTTTTGATCATAGTTTACACCCTGGGGTTCATGTACTGGCTTTACACGGAAATATTCAAGCGATGAAGCAATCCAATGAGGGGGAATTATGGAGTTGAATACCAAAGAGGTTAAAAGAATCTGTATTATCGGTATCGGTCTCCTTGTATCTTTCTGTTTTTTCTCTCATTCTTTTTGGCTTTTTCCCAATAATCCCCAAACAAGCTCCCAGGAAGAACAGATGGTGAGGGAAACCTTGGATCGTTTTCAGGAAGGGATCGAAAAAGGAGATCTAGAAGTAGGGCCTCAAATCACGACGGAGGATTTTTATCCATTTTTCAAAGGATTCTACGAGTCTTTGGCCAAAGTCTATAGCCAATATAAGATATTATTTCCGATGGAGATCGGTCATCTTAAAATCCTGAGATCCGGAAAGGCGAAAGTCGAACTTTACATCAATCCAGCAAAAAACCTCTTTATTTTCACTCTAAAAAAAGAGAACGACCAGTGGAAAATTTCCCACAACGAAAGCATACGCTTTCCTCTATACTCCGTTCCCGAACTTCCCTACAAAGATGTTTATGAGATTCCAACGGACAAAAAGAACTTCATGACCGCGGAAATAGAATTGAATTTCATGACTCGGGTTTATTTTACTCTGAAAGAGCAACAAGGCCAGGAAAAAGCCGTCCATTTTTTTCTTGATGGGCCAGGCTATAAGGTCGCCATGGATGCATGGCTTCCTTTTCTCGAGGGTGCCGCGCAGTTCGCCTATTATTTTGTCATCATGGAATCCAATTTTTATGGCTCAGAATGTGAAGTGATACAGGCTGACTATGACGAGGCCGAAGTTTTTTGTTCCCAGTTAGCTGCGCTTGAAGTGCTGAAAAGAGGACATGCCGTACCAAAATTTTCGTATGCTGAGTACACCCGACTATTAACCACTATCATGGAACATCGGGCAAAACATTGTGGTCTGGATCTCGAATTGTCTTTCGAAAACACCTCTTGCCGAATAAAAATCAAAAGGAGTTAATCGGCTTGGCGATATAAAGGCTGTCTTCATCCAAAAAAGTCTCGATCCGGACAACCTCAAATCCCGCTTTTTTGAGAACCTCGGTCACATCTTCTTTTCGAGAACACCCGTGCTCATCCCCCCACTCCACTTTGTCCGGATCACACTCAACAATAGCAAGCCTTCCATCGGGCTTCAAGCTGGGACGGAGGTTTTGGAGAATGGGAACAGGATCGGCCAAGTGGTGGTACACATTGATCATGAATGCGATATCCAGTGAGTCTGTGTGAAATCCTGGGTTCTCCATGGTTCCGACAATGATCTCGACGTTTTTGAATCCATCTCTTTTGCATCGCCTTCTGAGATGGTCTAGGGCACTTCTATCGATGTCGTTTGCATAAACCTTGCCAGATTCTCCCACGCGGTCTGCCAGCCACATGGTCATTCTTCCTGTACCTGCCCCGACCTCGCCGATGATCATGCCCGGCTTAAGACCGATAGCATCCATGATCTTGATCGGAGGTTGACGTTCGTTAAGACCTTTCTCCCATGCTTCGATCTGAAACGCACGTTCCTGATCGATAATTATTCCAGCGTGGATTTTTCGGTTGTAAGGAGAAGAAATCACGATGAAAGACAAAAGCAATAGCAATATAAACAAAAATTCAAGCTTTTTTATCTTCATGATACCACCTCCTATAGAGCATTTTTTCCCGCACAAAAATTATACAATATTGAGCCCCTTAAAACACGTAGGCAATTTTAAAAAACAATGTGTGGCCTTGATCCCCCTTCTCCCCGAAACGGCCGGTCCCCTTTTGGTAAACCAGTTGGATAAGTCCGAAAGGCGGCTGGAAGCGGTAGGCAAAAACAATTTGGATATTGCGCTTGTCGATGGCCAAATTTGTCTGGAAAAATAGCCTCAAGAAGAGGTCCTTATGGAAGTACTGGGTGGCATACAAGGAATGAATCCAAGTGCTTTGACCATCGGGATCAGGATTTAAATACAACTTTGAAAGCCTGTACGTAAGAGAGAGATCGTTGGTGAGTTTATGGCTCATGGAGGCTCCGAGAAGAGAGAAATCCGAGTCGAAATTTTTCCCGAAAGAGTAGCTGAAAACCATTGATTCCCATTCCCGCATGTTGTATCCGGCGGTGAATTGAGTTTCCCTGTTGCGGAATCCCTTCTCATAAAGTTTATATTCCTCTTCATGCCGAAGCTTGAAACTGAGTTTGTTCCGAAGGTCAAATATGAGGGCCTGCCAAATATCCCAACTGCGGAGAGTTTTATCCATTCCCCAGTAAATATTGTAATTTGAGCTGTATTCGATACGATCAAATAGAGATCCTCCCGGCCAAAAAATCTTTCTGATAGCGGAGTCCAGTTCATGACGATTGTCGTCACGGATAAATCCAACGGCATTGGCATTATCCCCGAAATCCCTGCCTAGATAGGTGTACCGAAGGTGGATATGAAAGGAGGATGAGTCGAAGCTCGGACGAAGGAATAGCCCGACATCGGTCCTGCCAGCATCTCCATAACTGACGGCAAGTTGGCCCGTGAACTTGAAAGTCTTTGTGAAATAGAGGGCTGTATCCAGGCCTGCTGTTCCCTGGTTTCGTCCGTTTTTCATTTTGTTGGCGGCCAAAATCCCAAAAGTGGAATTATTCAACACATCTTGCTTCAGACGGAATACCGTGAAATTGGCAGATTCCTCTTCCGATCCTCCCCCTTTAGCCTGGGCAGATAAGACGGCGAATTCGCTGCTGGCTATCTTCCCGTATACTTTTGCACCGCCGTAGATATCCTCGATACGCCGTGAATAGAAGAGTTGGATCCTCTGTTTATAAATATCGTTTCCCTCCAAGAAAAAATTCCGTTTTTCGGGAAGGTGGAGTTCGAACCGGGTTAAGTTAACCTGCTCCTGATCAGCTTCAACTGTGGCGAAATCGGGATTGACAGTGAGATGACTGGATACGGAAGGTGTAAAATCGTATCGGGCATCCAAACCTGCTTCAAGAGCTGTTTTTTTTCCTTCCTCAAATCGAGAGATACCATAAGGAATGAATTGCAGACGGAGGGCAGAACGTGTGAGATCTAATCCATTCAGCGTCCCGTTCCCGTCCAACTTTCGATAATCTTCCAAAGGTCCAGTCCAGAAACTTTTTTCCAGATTTCTGGGAAAATATCGGCTGGTTTGGAACCCCCAAGTCTGGTTGGAACCCGCCCGGTGTTTAATTGTCGTCAATGGAATCGCTATTTCAGCGCTCCATCCCTCAGGGATAAGGATGCCGGCTGATTCCCAAATACCATCCCAGTTTGTATCGGCCACTCGGCCATTGTCTGACACTCGTCCGTCATGTTGAACGCCGAGAGGATTTGTGCGGAAATAGTAGGCTGTACGCATATCGTGAAATGTATCCAACATCACGGTCACACTATCTGTTCCCATAAGCAAACCATCCCGACGCGTTCCCAACACGAGCTTATCGGGTTCCGGATCGTAACATTTGAATCCGAAGTAAATGTGATTATCATCATAGGCGATTCGAACCTCAGTTCGGACTGTAGCTGGATTTCCTTTTTGAGGTTCGAACTGAATGAAGTCCGTTACCAAAGGGGCCTCAGACCATGCTGTCTCATCGAGAAGGCCATCTATTCGAGGCTGACTCAGAATTTTTTTTGGTAAGGCCATAAACAATTGATTATCGGCGAAACTAGGCCAAATGAGGTTTAATAAGACAATAACAGCGAATATACTCTTTTTCAATGCGATCTGTTCTCCAGAAAATTGAATAGTCCACTATACTCTTTTTCGGATCGTCAAACAATTCAGGATTCAATCTGAAATGGCGAAACATCATCACAAGTCACTGCCGAACCGGCGAATCAGAACTATTTCTCGCATAGAAAAAGAGGGAGCATTTCCTGAGCTTGAAAGAAACGCGTTTCGGATAATTTGAACTCTAAAAGGGTAGGACCATTTCGAAATAAGGAGAATGGGTGATCGATTATGTCGGGAGAGAGAGAATCACAAGCCCTTGCTCATGGCATCCAGGAATTGAGCGTTTGTTTTTGTTTTAGACATCTTTTCCACCAAGAGTTCCATGGCTTCAACTTCGCTCAACTGACTCAGCACTTTTCTCAATATCCAGATGCGATTCAGGTCTTTTTCCTCGATCAACAATTCTTCCTTTCGTGTGGCTGATCTGTTGATATCGATGGCGGGAAAAAGTCTTTTATCCACCAGTCTGCGGTCCAGGTTAATCTCCATATTTCCCGTACCCTTGAACTCCTCGAAGATGACCTCATCCATTCGGCTTCCGGTGTCAACCAAAGCTGTGGCCATGATGGTTAAACTCCCCCCTTCTTCGATCTTTCTTGCCGAGCCAAAGAATTTTTTCGGTTTATTAAGAGCATTTGCGTCGATACCTCCGGAAAGAACCTTACCCGAGGGTGGAATGATCGCATTATGCGCCCTGGCAAGACGAGTGATGCTGTCGAGAAGGATTGTCACATCTCTTTTCAACTCGACAAGACGTTTGGCTTTTTCCAAAACGATATGGGATACCTGAGCGTTCCGTGCAGGCGGTTCATCAAACGTGGAGGCCACAACTTCCCCCTGGATGGTTCTCTGAAAATCTGTCACTTCTTCAGGCCTCTCAGCTACCAGGAGAACAATAAGAAATACTTCTGGGTGATTTCTCTCGATAGACTTCGCAATGGTCTTAAGCAAAGTAGTCTTTCCCGCTCTGGGAGGTGAAACGATCAACCCCCTCTGGCCTTTCCCGATAGGAGTCAACATATTCATCACTCTGGCATTGAGATTTTTGGGATTTCCATCTTCAAGGTCGATTTTTTCAAAAGGATAGAGTGGAGTGAGACCTTCAAAATGAACATTTCTCCGGGATTTTAGGATGACATCAGGGTGAGCAAAATTGATAGCTTCTATCTTGATAAGCGCAAAGTATTTTTCTCCTTCCTTAGGAGGACGAACAATCCCCGATATGGTATCGCCAGTACGCAGTTGAAATTTTCGAATCTGCGAAGGAGAAACATAAATGTCATCTTGACTGGGCAAATAGCTGAATTCAGGAGCCCTGAGAAATCCGAATCCATCGTCAAGGCATTCCAGCACTCCTTCAGAGAATAGCAGGCCGTTTTTTTTCGCCTGGGCCTCAAGAATTTTAAAAATGAGGTTTTGCTTGCTAGATTCCTCAACATCTTTTTTTGTCAATCCTACTTCGGAAGAAATCTTGTAGAGTTCCTCCAGTTCTTTTTCGTCGAGTTCAGCTAAATTGTACTCTTTCATTTTTATACCTCTATGCGAATTTAGTTTATGCGATCTTACCTATCTGCCCTTAGTGAGTGATAGGGGGCTCTTTGACTTCAGATGTGTCTGATACTTTCGCTTTTTTCAGTTTTTTTGGCATCTCTTTAACTAAGGCAAGCTTTAAGACCTCTTCCATGGTCTCGACAAAATGGATGGTCATGTCATCCTTAATATTTTTCGGCATGTCCTTAAGGTCGGGTCTGTTATCCGCTGGAAGGATGGCATTTTTAATCCCTTCCCTGTGCGCAGCCAATAATTTTTCCTTTATTCCTCCGACAGGCAAAACTTTCCCCTTAAGGGTAATTTCTCCGCTCATGGCCACTTTCTTGGAAACAGGGATTCCTGTCAAAAGCGAGATGATAGATGTCCCTATCGTGATTCCTGCCGAGGGGCCTTCTTTAGGAGTCGCGCCCTCCGGAACATGGATATGTATATCGAAATTCTTGTGAAGATCTTTTGCAATGTTCAACTCGTACATTTTTCCTCGCACATAGCTGAAGGCGGCTTGCGCTGACTCTTGCATGATCTCCCCTAGCTGGCCTGTTAACATGAAATTTCCTTTTCCATGAACTTTGGTCACCTCGAATGTGAGAAGTTCTCCGCCAAACTCTGTCCAAGCCATTCCGATGGCTCCTCCAACTTCGTCTTTTTTGCCGATTTCTGAACGCCTGAACCGGGGTATGCCCAAATATTTATCCAACTTTTTCGGAGTAACTGTTTCCGTATAATCACTCCCTTTAGAGACAACTTTTTTGACCACCTTTCGGCAAATAGTTGTAAGCTCCCGCTCCAGATTCCTGACGCCGGCCTCTCTTGTGTATCCTCGAATGATTTTTTGAATGGCTTTATCTGTGATCCTGAGCATGGAATCTTTGAGCCCATGAGCTTTTTTCTGCTTGGGAAGGAGAAATTGTTTGCCGATTTGAAGTTTTTCATCTTCTGTGTATCCAGGTAGCCGTATCATTTCCATCCGATCCTGCAAAGGCTTCGGAATGGGCTCCTGCATGTTGGCAGTCACGATGAACATAACCTGCGACAGGTCATAATCTGTGTCGATATAATGATCTAGAAAAGAGTTGTTTTGTTCGGGATCCAAAACTTCCATCAAGGCTGATGCAGGATCGCCTCTAAAATCCATGCTCATCTTGTCTACTTCATCAAGAAGAAAAACAGGATTTTTTGTGCCTGCACGCTTTATCATCTGAATGATCCTTCCTGGATAGGCGCCTATGTAGGTTCGGCGATGGCCTCTGATTTCTGCCTCATCTCTGACACCTCCTAGGGAAAGCCGCACGAATTTTCTTCCGGTAGCACGGGCAATGGATTGACCTAAAGAACTTTTTCCCACACCGGGAGGACCGATAAATCCCAAAATAACACCTCTGGGATTTTTTACCAGCTGCCGGATTGACAGATACTCCAAAATTCTCTCTTTGACTTTTGTCAATCCATAGTGGTCTTCATCCAAAATTTTCTGGGCTTCTTTGATGTCTCTTTTCTCTCTCGATTTCTTAGTCCAGGGTAAAGAAATTAGCCAGTCCAGATAGTTGCGACAGACGGTTGCTTCGGCAGACATGGGTGGCATAGCCTCTAGCCGTTCTATTTCTTTGTAAGCTTTTTCTTCCGCGTCTTGAGGCATCCGCGCTTCTTTCACTTTTCTGCGTAATTCTTCTATCTCATTCGGTTGGTCTTCTTTCCTCATGTTCAATCCAGGGGGAAATATTTTCTGTTGGGGATCCCGAGGGGGGATCTTCCTCCTGGTGGATCTTTTGCCGTCTTTTCTCAGCTTCGAATGGATCTTCAACAACTCGTTTTCAAGCACAAAATTCAATCTCCGCAACCGCTCATAGCTGTTGATCGTCTCCAGGATGTTTTGCTTTTCTTCAAGAGGCAAATGCATATGAGAGGCAATGATATCCGAAATTCTATCAGGACTGTTATCTTTAAGAGCTGGTATGATAGATTCAAAATTTGCATTTTGACTAAGCTTGAGATAATCTTCGAACAAAGACAAAACCCTCTTGAGAGTTTCTTGAATTTCGGGGCTATCACTTTCCACTTCTCTAACTTCCTTTACCAATACTTGGTAAAAAGGATAGGTGCTTAAATATTCTATGACTCTCGCTCTTTTTCTGCCTTCCACGATCACCTTGATGTTGTTGTCATCCATTTTGATGGCTCGTACAATCTTGGCAAGAACCCCCATCGAGTGAACGTCGCGCTGATGAGGGTTGTCCAAAGAGGGATCGATTTGACTAGCCAAAAAGAGCATCTTGTCCTTCTCTGTTGCCCTTTCAAGAGCCTGGATCGAGGAGGGCCGTCCAATGATAAAAGGCACGAGCGTTGAGGGGAAGACAACCAAATCTCTCAATGGAATCAATGGCACGTTAAAAATAACTTCGGAATTGCTAGTGGTATCCATGCTTACACTCCGGTGGTTTCTACCATCTTCTTAGAGATTTTCATCGTTTTTTTCTTTTTGGAAGATGGAAGATGAAACATAATATCCAGCATTAAATCTTCTATGATGCTTTTTAAGCCTCTTGCTCCCAGTTTCTTTTCCAGGCTTTTTTTGGCTATCGTACGCAGGGCCTCTCTCGTAAAGTCCAACGAAACCCCCTCAAGTTCGAACAGTTTCTGATATTGCTTGACCAACGCATTCTTGGGTTTCTTTAGAATATGGACAAGATCCTCAAGCCCTAAATCAGATAATGTGGCGATGACAGGAATCCTGCCTATGAATTCAGGAATGATACCGTATATGATCAGATCCTGAGGGATTAGCTCGCCATAAAGATCTTCAAGAGCTTTTTTCTTATTCTTGTTCAGATCGGATTGGAATCCAACGACGGATTTTCCTAGCCTCTTGGAAATGATCCTGTCAAGGCCTATGAATGTACCTCCCAAGATAAAAAGGATATTGGAGGTATCGACTTTTATGAAATCTTCATGGGGATGTTTCCGTCCACCATGAGGGGGAACATTTGCAATAGTCCCTTCGATTATTTTAAGGAGAGCTTGCTGCACTCCCTCGCCGGAGACATCCCTTGTGATAGAAGGGCTGTCATTTTTGCGGCTTATTTTATCGATTTCATCAATATAGACAATCCCCTTTTGCGTCCTTTTCAGATCTCCATCAGCGGCTTGAAAAAGCTTGAGAATGATGTTTTCAACGTCTTCCCCGACATACCCTGCCTCAGTCAAGCATGTCGCATCGGCGATGGCGAACGGAACGGAAAGTATTTTTGCGAGGGATTCTGCCAGGAGCGTTTTCCCGGTCCCTGTAGGCCCTATCAAAAGGATGTTGCTTTTGGATAATTCGACTCCATCTAGCTCTCCCTCGTATTGAATCCTCTTATAGTGATTGTATACAGCGACCGATATTTTTTTCTTGGCTTCATCCTGGCCGATAACGTACTCATCCAGAGCCTTTTTGATCTTATCAGGTGTGAAAAAATCTGGTTTTCGAGCGTCTCTGACAACTTTCTCATTATCTGGATGCAAGATGGAATGGGCGACATCGATGCATCCATCGCAAATGAACACATCTCCAGGACCAGCGATCAATTTCCTGATCTGATTCTGATTTCTATGGCAGAAATTACACTTTGTTTGATTGTCTAAATCCTGCTGTTTGCTGTCATCCATGGTTTCTCTTATTTATCCTTATCGGGAATGAAATTAAAAGCCTAAATCTTAGATGGGGCTCTCTTTGTAATGATGGCGTCTATTATTACATATCCCTTAGCCAGATCTGGGGTCATGATGAAATCCCGTTCTATGTCTGCCTGTATTTTTTCGGTCGGCTGTTTTGTGTGTTTTGTCAATATTTGGCTGATATTCTCTCTGAGCCGAAGTATCTCCTTCGCTTGGATGGCGATATCAGAAGCCTGACCTTGAAAACCGCCTAAAGGCTGATGAAGGATGATTCGTGAGTTGGGCAGTGAAACACGCTTTCCCGGTGTTCCAGCCGCAAGCAATACAGCTGCCATGCTTGCCGCTTGCCCTACGCATATCGTGGAGATTTCCGTATTGATGTATTGCATGGTATCATAAATCGCTAATCCAGAAGTGATACTGCCCCCCGGTGAATTGATGTAAAGGTATATGCCTCTTTCTTTGTTTTCGGCCTCGAGATACAGCAATTGCGCAATAACAGTATTCGCGACATCATCATTAATCTCAGAACTTAAAAAAATTATGTTATCCTTGAGCAAACGAGAATAAATATCATAAGCGCGCTCGCTCTTTCCATCTTGTTCGACAATAAAGGGGATTAGGGTCATGAGGATTGGTTATTCTATTATAGCGGATTTGACAAGAAAGTCAACTGTCTTACGAATGAGCAGGTTATCCTTCAGCTCTTCTTTCTGTCCCTCCTGATCTATGCTCTCGATAACTCTGGCCACGGGGACATTATGCATTTTCGCGATGGATTTCATTTCTTCTTTTATTTCCTCCTCCGACACCTTGAGTTTCTCCTTCTCGGCTATCGTGGTAAGAATCAAATGATTTTGAATATTCCGAACAGCCCGTTTGCGCACATCTTCCCTCAAAGATTCAATGGCTTCCTTAGATAAATTTTGTTGCGGCAACGAAGATAATTGCCGGTTTAGAAGCGCATTGGATTCTTGTTCGATCACAGATTCTGGCAGTGCCATGGACATTTTCTCGGTTATCTTCCCGATAATTTCTTCAGCCATCTCCCGTCTCTGTACGCCTTCTTTCGACGCACGAAGCTGTTCCTTTAATTTAGTCTTCAGATCCTTGAGATTTTTGTAATTGCCGAGGTCTTTGGCAAAATCATCATTGATATCCGGAAGTTTTTTTTCTTTGATGGAATCGACCTTCAGTTCATATGCGATTTCCTGGCCTGCCAATTTTTTATTTTCATGATTTTTTTTGTATTGGATGGTGAAATGAACTATTTCACCTGAGCTAAGGCCTATTAAATTTTTATTCAATGCCTCCTCGTTGTCCTGATGTCCAGCAAGTATGACGACTTTTTCGGTAGGAAGGAATCTTTTCGTTTGGGTGTTTTTTCCTTTGATCTCAGCCACGACATAATCCCCGTCCTTCACTCCCCTTTTCTCAGCAGGAATATATTCAGCTGATTTCGCACGCAATTCTTCAAGGGAATCTTTAATCTCTTTTTCTGTGACAGATACTTTTTTCTTCGCAACTTTGATGCCTGTGTACTCAGGAAGATGAATTTCAGGCCAAACTTCTACCGTAACATTAAAACGGATAGGCTCATTTTCTTTAAGATGGAGATCACTGATAACAGGTTGGCCAACCGGCGTGATTTTTTTATCGGTCAATTCCTTATTCAAAGCTTGAGGAACAAGGTTATTGATAAGTGTTTCTCGGATATCAGGACTGTACATGCGCTTGATCATGTCTTTTGGTGCTTTTCCAGGACGAAATCCTTTAATTTTTGCTCTGGAAGCATACTGATCAACCACTCGGTCCCACTCTTTCATCACTTCTGAGGCAGGAATTTCGAGATGGAGTTCCTTCTTGCATTCGCTGAGATTTTTCATGTTTTCAGTCATTTAAATTTATCCCAATCCAGTTATTACCTGAAAAATGGGCAGAGCGGGACTCGAACCCGCACTCCTTCAACAGGAACTAGGTCCTAAGCCTAGCGCGTATGCCAATTTCGCCACCTGCCCTTATGATTTTAATTTATGTGACAAGATTTTCTATAATTGAAGGTCTGGATCTTCGTCTTCGTGTGATAAATTTTTTTACCACAAAAAACCTTTTATGTCAATTTTAACTTTCGGGGAGCCCCTAATTAATCAAGATGTTGCGATAACAGGGGGCAGATCCTTCATAAGGATCAAGCCTGGTTCGGATTGTACTGTGCGTGGGATGGTGTTCACGGTGACCGCTACTGTGCCCACGTCGCCATGGATTCCCCCGATGATACGCTCGTGGACATTTGGGATGCCTTCGATTATGACTTCATCGTATTCCTCGTCCACACCAGCATTGGCATTAAACTCGAGAGTGATGACTTTGTTTCCTCTCATCGTGGCATAAGCGATGCTAACGAGACCAAGAGCATCTCCTGGTTTAACCAGTCCCAATCCAGTTTCCACTTCCCTATCAGCGACAACTGGTTCGGGAGGGAGTTCCACAGCTTCATCCAATGCCCAGCCCAACCCATCGGCAATCATGTTGATGGATTCAAGCAATCCCACATGTCCCGTGATGATTTTATTGTCGATTTTGTCACGAAAAGCTCCAAGGGACAAACCTGTCCCTATTTTCTTCTGGAAAGGGATCCGTCTTTTCGAGGAGTCCATCATTCGTGTAACTTTTATGGATTGGACATCCAAACAAGGAGCTGTGAGGATCAACGGCAATGTATCCATCAGGTAACCAGGGTTGATGCCGGTTCCCACAACGGTCACGCCTTTATCTTTTGCCAGGTCATCAATTTTCCGTGCAAGATCGGGTTCTCGATCCCAAGGATAGGATAGCTCTTCGCAAGTTGAAACAACATTGAGACCGGCCTCGATGCATTGATCGATTTGAGGGAATACTTCCTCGAGGTGGGAAAGGGTGGTGAGCACGGCAGCATCAGCATCCACCTTGTTGAATAATTCATCCGGATCGTCCTGAATGGGGATGCCCATATTTTGATCACTATCGAGCAAAGATCCCAAATCTTTGCCAACTAGTTCTGGGTCAATATCGATGGCGCCGACAATGGAAAAACTGTTTTTTTTGGAAAGAGCTTCAGCAGATCTCAGCCCCATAACTCCACAGCCGTAAATAATGACGTTTGTTCGATTTCGATGACGTTCCATGATTATTTTTCTCCTTTCCACTTTTTAGCGATTCTCTCCACAGCATCCAATGAAGCTTGGATCTCATCTTCTGTGTGCGCCCCAGAAATAGAACCATAGCCGTGGAAGATATTAAAACCTTCCTGAATCATAGCCAGTTTGAAGATTTTTTCGCGCATTTCTATGTCACAAACTTCAGGATTCCAGACTTGTTCCGGTGATTCAATCTGGGTATGAGGATCATGAACAAAATGAACGCCGATGACAGAGCTGTTATTCGCCACAGGGCTACCCTCCCCTGTGCTTCTGACGTGAATTCCATAGGTTGCGAAAATGTTTTCGATTTCCCTTCGGACAAGCTCCCCAAGATGTCCTAGCCGAGGATAGATATCCTGTTCATTCTCCTGCAGGTATTTGACAAAAATAAGACCCGCCAGCATCGATGCAGGATGAGCGGAGAAGGTACCTCCCTCTACTTTGACCTTTTTTTCATTTATTGCCTCGGGACCACAAAGATCCATGACCTCATCCTTCCCTGCAACCGCACTGAGTGGCATCCCTCCTCCGATCGCTTTCCCGAACACAGTCATATCAGGCTGCACATCGTACAGGTTCTGCAAGGCACCTGCATGGAAACGAAATCCTGAGACGACCTCATCAAATATCAGCTGAGAATCGTATTGAGTGCTCAATTTTCTGGCTTTATGAATATATTCTTCGCTTCCGAATATAAAACCCCCTGCTCCGATAAAAGGTTCAAGGATAAGACATGCGATCTGTTCTCCGTAATTTCTGAACTTTTCCTCGAGATCTTCCTCATCGTTGAATCTTGTGACGAGGATCATTTCATCCATGCCCGAGGGGAGCCCAGCCGATTCCACCTTGGTCAAACCTTCCTCATATAGAGAAATGCCTTTTAGGGCATAGGGATGAGAACCGTGCCATCCCCCTCCTACCTTCATCACCAAATCCCTGTTCGTTTTGGCTTTGGAAAGCATGACCGCATACATCGTAGCAAGAGTTCCGCTGGTGGAAAATCTGATTTTCTCTGCCGATATTCGGGAAAGAAGGAGCTCTGCCAATTCCTGTTGGAGTGTGCTTGGAAATCCTGTAGATAAACCTTTCCCCTCTTTACAAAACTCAATAAGAGCATCGAGCACAAATTGTGGATTATGTCCCAAGATGTTACCAAAATGACCCTGCCAAAAATCCACGTAGGAGTTGCCGTCGATATCGGTGACTGTCGAGCCCTTACAAAAAACATCATAAAACGGGAAAGGCATAAATAGCCGCAGATTGTGACTTCCTCCTCTGATTTGGAACTGAGATGCCCTTTGAAAAAAGGCCTCAGATTTTTTGTGTGTTCGTGTGTATTCCTGTATTAACTCTTGAAACAGTTTTTCTTTATCCATCATTCCCATCAAACGCAGTTAAGTGTGCAGTTCTTTTGAATGGGAACCGGGAAACACATCGTTTTGTAAGATTTATTTGATGTATTTTTTCAACTTTTGTGCAAGATTCGGATCCACACTCTGCAATTTGTTGTAAATATCCCTTGCGCTGTAATTGTCTTTCAGATTCAGATAACATATGGCTAGATTGTAATAGGCATTGCCGCTTTCTGGCCTCAGCTCTATGGATTTACTAAGGGGGTCCACCGCTTTGGCCCAGCCCTTAAGCTGCATATGGCTCATTCCCAAGAACATCCATGCATCGGCATTTTCTGGGAAAAGCTTGACAGTATTGGAGTAGGCTTGGATGGCTTTGCTGTATTGTTTCAAATTGTAGAAGGAAAAACCTTTATTCAAATGGGCGTACTCCATTTCGGGAGTCAATGCGATGACTTTATCCAGAACTTCGATGGCCTCCTCGTATTTTTTCATCTGCACGAGCATAAAGCCCAAATTGAAAAGGGCATCGGGATCATTGGGATTGAGTTCGATCATTTTATTTGCCGCCTCAGCC
This sequence comes from Candidatus Aminicenantota bacterium, assembly GCA_020348385.1. Lineage (GTDB taxonomy): Bacteria > Acidobacteriota > Aminicenantia > Aminicenantales > Aminicenantaceae. The sequence continues at coordinate 1,687,690 of CP070750.1, forward strand.
GCCTTATCTGGCATCTTGGCCGCATTGTACATGTTGATCACAGTATTGAAGTAAATCCGTGCATCTTTGGGGCTCAAGTCTGCCAATTTATAGTATGTTTCTGCAGCCTGCTCCAACTGCCCCGCTTTTTCGTAAGACTGCGCCAGTTTGTATGTGATATTCACGTCATCTGTCATTCCTTTCAAAGCTTCTTGGAATGAGATTACAGCATCAGTGTATTGCTGTAATTCCATCTGGCACATACCAAGACGATTGTAGGCATCAAAAGCTCGTTGAGGACCAGATGCGATGTATTTTTTGTAAGCGTCTGCGGCATTATCAAATTCCCTGAGTTCGTGAAATGCTGAAGCGATTTGGAAATATGCGTCCTTGTAGTCAAGGTTGAGCTGAACCGCTTTTTCCAACGGAGGAATAGCTTCTTTCCAGTTCATCATCTTGATGTACACATTCCCCATACCATAGTGGGCTGCATCGTTGTTGGCATCCAGTTCGATGATTTTATTATAGGTAGATATCGCGGAGGAATAGTTTCTCTGTTTGGTGTAAATTTCTGCCATAAGGCCGTGGATCTCAAGATCATCTGGCGTGAATTCCAGGACTTTCTTCAGGAATTTTTCGGCTTTGCTCGTGTTGTTCATCGAATAAAAGAGTCTGGCGGCTAGATTGACCCCTTCAATAGTGGCAAAATAGTCCTCTGGCTGCCAACTCTTGAACTTCGTTCCTGCGCCTGTTCTTGGGAGTAGGTCCAGAACTTTCGAAGGAATGATTATTTTTCTTCCTATATCTAAAAAAACCACAATCCCGATGACCTCCCCCGCTGCATTCAGAACCGGACCACCGTTGTACGTATCCGCGATAGAGAGCGATGTTTCTATCATCCTTTGGGATTTGTATTCATGAAAATTGAAAGTTTCTCCTTCGGAGAGCGAAAATTCACCCGCCTCATTCGCACCTATGGCATAAACTTTTTGGTTTCTCTCTATTGCATCAGAATTTCCAATAGGAAGGATGGGATCTTTTCGGTTGATCTGCACGAGGGCAATACCGAAATTCTTATCCAAAGCGAGGATTCCATCCAATTTTATCTTTTTCCCTTTATGATCACGACCTTCTGCAGACTTAGCCTGACTGACCAGCTCATAACTCGTGGCCATGATTTTTTCGCCGATGATAAATCCAGTTCCCTGAGAAATCTCTTCTTTGTCCTCTCCAAACGCTACAAAAGAAATCAGGCTTGGCAAATTTTTCTCAAAAATCTGTTCTGTTTCCCCAGATTGGGAGAAAAGCGTCGAGGAAGGGACAAGGAGTAAAACAAGAATGAATACCATTAACATCTTATAAATTCGCATTGTAACCTCCTTGAAAAAATCTAAGGCACCCAATGTCCCCAGATTCTAAAAAAATAATTTACACTTTGAGGTAACCTCTGTCAAATATTTCCTGAAAATTGAATGCAAAAGGCAAATTATAACAAGAAGAGAGTTGGTGTTGACTTTGTCCTGATCGGAGACTACACTGTTTTTTCTTTTTTTGTAGGATTTTGTTATTCTCGTGTCATAACATGACAGCAAAAACCAAGATCGTCCTTATTTATGCCTTCACCTTGGTCGGGATCATCTCATGGATCGCCGCAATTTTTTGTGCTCCTTACTTTAAAAGCCAATCCTCACCTATAGCGGGATTCCTTTATGCGGTGTATTCGCCTACCTGCCACCAAATCCCCTCACGTTGTTTTTACGCTTTCGGGTATCCTACTGCAGTGTGTGCCCGTTGTTTAGGGATATACCTAGGATTTCTTCTAGGGACCTTGATTTTTCCTTTTGTGAAGGGATTTTCGATGCCAACAATGCCAAAGGCCAAAATTTTCATTTCGCTATTCTTGCCTATTGTAACTGATACAGCAGCAAATATTTTGGGATTATGGACAAGCACAGATTGGGTGCGCTTTATCACAGGTGTTCTCTGGGGCCTCATTCTCCCTTTTTATTTTTTTGCGGGTTTGGCGGATTTTTTCCTCCACAAAAGAAAAAAGCTTTCCCCGTAGACATCAAATTTATCTTGAAATGGAGATGCAAAAATCTCTAGAATAGGAAAAATGGTCCGATAGGAGACAACATGAACGATCAAAGACCTAGAATGTTTGTCCCTGCATTGATCGGAGGCATTACAGCCGGCGTTCTTTCGGGTATCCCTATAGTCAATTGTCTCTGTTGCCTCGGGATTATCGGAGGTGGCATATTGGCTGCCTATTTTCTCACCAAGGAATCCTCCGTGACTTTGACAGCGGGCGATGGTGCTATTGTTGGAGTTTTTACAGGAATTATAGCGGCTTTCGTTGAGGTTTTTGTCGAGATTCCTTTCCGTGCCATGAACGAAAAACTTATACAGGGAATGATAGACAGATTTTCTCAATTTTATGAAGAGATGCCATCAGGTTGGGAATCATGGCTGGAGGACGGGGGCATGGAGGGATCTATTGTCTGGACTATCCTCGGTTTGGTGGTATCGGCTGTCATTTTTTCGGCCCTGGGTGCCCTAGGCGGCATTATCGGAATTTCCTTATTCGCGAAAAAAAAGGCCGTTCAGAAAACCGAAGGAGTTGGGAATGCCCCTGAAGACACAAGTGATCGTCAACCCTGAATCTAACAAGGGCCGGACACGGAGAAGATGGGCAAAAATCAAAGAGGCCCTGAGTGCGTTTCTCAAAGAATTTAAATACGAGTTCACGGAGAAGCCCGCCCAAGCCATCGACATTTCCAGGGCGGCCATACGGGAAGGATCGGAGCTGATCGTCGGCGTCGGAGGAGATGGAACGATCAATGAGATCGCCAACGGTTTTTTCGATGGCAGGACCATTATCAATCCCAACACCGTGATGGGAATCGTGCCTTCAGGAACAGGCTGTGATTTCATGCGAAGCCTGCATATCCCTTCTAACCTGAAAAAGGCCATGCAAGTGATCACACAAGCGCCCTCACCCTTCATAGATGTCGGGAGAGCGAGCTTTCAGACTCATGCGGGGTCTGATGAGGAAAGGTATTTTCTGAACGTAGCTGATTTTGGATTTGGGGGCGAGGTTCTGGAACGCATGAATCAGAATCGCGCCAAGAGAAAAGCCGCTTCCTACCTAAAAAGTACGTTGGCCACGTTTTTCCACTACAAAAACAAACGAATAAAGCTAAAGGTGGATGGAGAAGAAATCCCTCAAGGAGAATACCTGATCGGCGCGATATCCAACGGACGAATTTTCGGGAAAGGCATGAAGATTGCCCCGAACGCCCGCTTGGACGACGAGCATTTTGATATCATACTGGTCAAGGGAATGAAGGTTTGGGAGTTTCTCAGGAATGTATGGAAAATTTATTCGGGCACCCATCTTTCCCACCCAAAAATTTCCTTTATACGCGGAAAAAAGATCGAAGCTTTACCCGAAGACCCTGATGAAAAGATCCTGATAGAAATCGACGGCGAACAGGTGGGAAAATTGCCTGCCACCTTCGAGATTGTTCCCAGGAGTATATCTGTTAAGGGATATGTTTGAGAGGGGGAAAGCCTTATTTTGTAGATCTCTTTTTATTCTTTTCCCAAAGAGCCTTGTTATCAGTCAGGACATATTTCCCGTTTTCATCGTAGAAAGCGTAAATTTTTGTGCGTGTTGAAATTCTCGACTTGGGATATGAAGCCATTACTTTTTTGATATAATTTCTCGTCTCCCGGTACGGAGGGATACCCCCATACCTTTTGATGGCTTCCTGTCCGGCATTGTAGGCAGCGAGAACACGTTGAGTATCTCCGTCATAAAGCTTTATCAGGTCAACGAGATACTTGACTCCCCCTTCGATATTCTGTCGGGGATCAAATACATTCATCACTTTGTATTGTTTAGCCGTTATGGGCATGAGCTGCATCAATCCCATGGCCCCCTTTGACGATATGGCCCACGCGTCGTAGTTGGATTCCGCTTTGATTATGGAATGAACAAGCTCGATAGGGACTCTTAATCTCTGCGCAACATCCACAACGATGTCGTCATAGGGTTTTTTGGAACTGGATAGAATATCGGTCTTTCCGGTTGCTGCCAGGGAAAAAACACACAGGAGTATGACAAAAACGTTGAGGATACTGGAAAAGAGGTTCGTTTTTTTGTGCATATTTCCTTATATATTGGCAGAAAAAAAAATCTTTATCAATCCTCTTTTGAGGTGATTTTATGGGGGATAATCTCTTGGAGGATCGAACCGATGCTTTTCAATACGACTGCGATTTGCTCAGGTTTTGTCCCACCGGCTTGAGCAAAGTCTGGCCGTCCTCCTCCCCCACCGCCCACCATCGGAGCTACTTTTTTGATAAGGTCATTAGCCTTGATGCGATCGGTTAGGTCTTTTGTCACCGCGATGACGATAAACGCTTTTTTTCCTTCCGATTCGCCGAGAACGACAATCCCGGAACCCATTTTTTGTTTGAGAGAATCAGCCAATTCCCTCAATTCATTTATAGATAACCCATCCACCTCTTGGGTCAGGACAGAAATATTTTGGATTGTTTGAATCTGCTGGGTATCTTTTTGATATCGGATATTGGCCATTTTTTGACGGAGGGCTTTGCTCTCCTTTTCCATATCTTTAACAGAAGCCTTCAATCTGCTGATCTGTTCCGGAAGTTCTTTTTTTGGCGAATTCATCATATGGATGATTTCCTGAAGAATGCTCTCCTCTTCCTGGACATGCAAAAGAGCTGCTTCGCCCGATAACGCCTCGATCCTGCGCATTCCTGCTGCAATACTTGTCTCTGAGGTAATTTTAAATAATCCGATCTCCCCTGTATTGTGGACGTGAACTCCCCCACACAGCTCTTTGCTGAAATCACCGACAGTCACCATCCTTACACTTTCGCCATATTTTTCCTCAAAAATGGCAACAGCCCCTTCCTCTATTCCTTTTTCCATCGTTGTGATCTTGGTTTGAACCGGGATGTTATCTCTAATTTTCTCATTCACCAGTGTTTCGATTTGCCTTAATTCCTGAGGCTTAACGGGAGCAAAATGAGTAAAGTCAAACCGCAGCCTATCCGGTGATACGAGTGATCCTGCCTGTTTCACGTGATCGCCTAAAATTGCCCTTAGAGATGAATGCAGAAGATGCGTGGCTGTGTGATTCTTGCTCAGGGCATTTCTCAGAGGAAGATCGATCACAGCTTCAACCTTATCATGGACTCGGATCTGTCCCGAAATGACTTTGAGCTTGTGTGCTCTGATTTCTGGAATCGGGAAATAGGTGGAATCGATTACGCCTGAGAAATGAGGATTTTTCAGAATCCCCGAATCTCCGACTTGGCCTCCCGCTTCCGCATAAAAGGGTGTGACATCGAGAAATATTTCTCCTTGCTCCCCTTCATCCAGTTGTTCTAAAGTTTTGCTCCCCTTAATAATGGCAACAACTTCGGCTTCGGTCTTGTCGAGCTCGTATCCCACGTACTCGCTGGGTAGATCTTTGAACTTTTCATAGACCTTTTTTTCTTTTTGGAGGGCCTCTCCTTTCCAAGCTCTCCGCGCTCTCTGGCGCTGTTTTTCCAACTCTTCCTGGAATCCCTTCTCATCGATGGTCATCTCTTGTTCTTCGGCAAGCTCTCTAGAAAGGTCGACAGGAAATCCAAAGGTGTCGTAAAGCTTGAATAATTTGTCCCCCGAAAGGACATTCTGGTAGCTACTCCGCGCCTCCTCGATGAACTGGTCAAAAGTCTTCAGACCAGAAGTTAAAGTCATCGCAAACCGTCTTTCTTCGGAAAGACAAACTTTGGCAATGTAGTTCGCAGAGGAGAGAAGCTCTGGGTAGGCATCTTTCATGATGTCAACCACTCCACCCACGAGTTTATACAGGAATGGGTTTTCAATACCCAAGAAATTCCCCTGACGGTAAGCCCTTCGAATCAACCTTCTCAAGACATATCCGCGGCCGTCATTAGAGGGCATAATGCCGTCTCCGATTAAAAATGTCACAGCCCGGATATGGTCAGCGATAATACGGATGGATGTATCTGTTTTGGAGTCCGAAGGATATTCTTGACGAACCAGATCACACACCATCTCGATCAAGGGAATGAATAAATCGGTATCGTAATTGTTCTTTTTTCCCTGGAGCACTGTGGCGACTCTTTCCAATCCCATTCCTGTATCGATGGAAGGAGATGGGAGGGACAGGAGTTTGCCTTGTTCCGACTGCTCGTACTGCATGAAGACCAGATTCCATAATTCCAGAAAACGATCACTTCCCTTTCCTATAAGGTCATAGGGCTCTCCAGCTTCCATCTCCTCGTCCAGGTCATAATGAATTTCTGAGCATGGCCCGCAGGGCCCTGTGTCTCCCATGGCCCAATAGTTATCCTTTTTCCCGTACCGAAAAATCCTGCTCTCGGCAATCCCGACATGCTTATTCCATATCTGAAAAGCCTCATCGTCCTCCTGGTATACTGTGACATAAAGCTTCTCCTCGGCCATCTTGAAGCCCTCTGTCACCAATTCCCATGCGTATTCAATGGCTTCTTTCTTGAAATAATCCCCGAATGAAAAATTCCCGAGCATCTCGAAAAAGGTGTGATGCTTGTTTGTTTTTCCAACCTGCTCCAAATCATTGTGTTTCCCGCTAACCCGCATGCATTTTTGGACAGAGGCCGCCCTCAAATAGCTTCTTTTTTCTAATCCCAGAAACATGTTTTTAAATTGATTCATGCCCGCATTGGTAAATAGAAGTGTGGGATCGTCCTTAGGTAAAAGCGAGGCGCTTTTGACGGTGCGATGATTTTTATCGGCGAAAAAATCGAGGAAAGTCTCTCTGATTTCCTGGGCGTGCATTTATGACTTTTTTTTGTCCTCTTTGTCTTCTTTGCTTTCCTTTTCGGCAGTTTCCAGCTCTTCTTCTTCTTCCTTGACTTCTTCAGCAGGCCTTTCAATCGTGCTCATCTCACCTTCCATATCCTCGAGAGCCACGTCAAGTGTCGAGCGTATTCCCATGACACGGAGTTTGAAATTGTCCGGGCTGGAAGAATACCTCAAGCCCTGTTCATAGGAAATATAACCGTCTTTGTACAGTTGATAGATCGATTGGTCAAAGGTCTGCATGCCATACTGGGAAACGCCTGTAGCGATAGCATCACGGATAAGAAGCGTTTTTTCCCTGTCATTGATACACTCTTGTATGTAGGGAGTGTTGATCATGACTTCACAAGCCGGCACTCGTCCCTGCCCATCTTTCCTAGGAATAAGCCTCATCGAAATGCAAGCTTTGATGATACTGGCCAATTGAAGCCTGATTTGTCTCTGGTGGTGAGGAGCGAAGACGGATACGATTCGGTTGATCGTTTCAGGAGCATCCAATGTATGAAGAGTACTCATGACCAAGTGGCCTGTTTCAGAAGCTAAAAGGGCTGTTTCGATCGTCTCCCTATCCCGCATTTCTCCGACAAGGATAACATCGGGGTCTTCACGGAGAGATGCGCGCAAACCACGGGAAAAATTCATCACGTCAACGCCCACTTCTCTCTGGCTGATCGTGCTTTTCTTGTCTCTGTGGAGGTACTCGATCGGATCTTCTACGGTGATGATGTTTTCCTTCCTGTGGACGTTGATATGGTCGATCATTGCTGCAAGAGTCGTTGTTTTTCCCGATCCTGTGGTCCCTGTGACCATGACCAAACCTCTAGGTTCCAGCGCAATTTTTTCAATCACCTCGGGAAGAAGGAGGTCTCGGATCGTTTTCACTTCTAGGGGGATGATCCTCATGACCAGGGCCACACTTCCCCGCTGGTGGTACACACTTCCTCGGAAACGGCCAAAACCCGGAAGGCTGTAGGCCAAATCGATGTCTAGGTCACTATTCAACTTTTCTTTTTGGTGCTCATTCAAAACCTGATTGGCCAGCTCAAATGTGTTGTTTGGGCTGAGCCGAGGAAACTGCGTGAGAGGATGGAGCTTGCCGTGAATACGTATGATGGGATAATTTCCAGCTTTAATATGCAGGTCGGATGCATCGCTTTCGATTGCGACTTTCAAAAAATCATCGATATCCATGATAACCTCCCTATCATTTTCCTATTTTACGTAGGTGAGCCAGTTGTATTTGTCTTTTCTTTCTCCGTTTATATAGGCAAAAAATTCTTCCTGGAGCTTTTTTGTGATAGGACCTCTTCCCCCGGAGCCGATGGTTATTTTATCGATCGACCTGATCGGTGTAATCTCGGCTGCGGATCCGGTGAAAAAAACCTCTTCTGCGACATACAGCATTTCTCTGGGAATGGTGTCTTCGACGACGGGAATTTCCAGATCTTTTAGAAGTTGAATGACAGTCGCTCTCGTTATTCCAAGGAGGATGGAAGAGGATAGCGGAGGAGTATGAACAATACCATCATAAACCAAAAAGATGTTTTCTCCACTCCCCTCACTGACATGGCCCCTCACATTCAGGGCTATTCCCTCCATATAACCTTCTGTCAAGGCTTCCATTTTGATCAACTGGGAATTCATATAGTTTGCTCCAGATTTTGCTAAAGCTGGAAATGTGTTGGGTGCCATTCTCTGCCAAGAAGAAATCCTTACATCCACCCCTTTTTCCAACGCATCATTTCCCAGGTATTGTCCCCATTCCCAAACAAGAATAGCACAGTCTACCGGACAAGGAAAAGGATCAACTCCCAATGTGCCATAGCCACGGTATACGATCGGTCTTATGTAACAGGAAAGAAGGTTATTTGCTTTTACTGTGTCGATCACAGCAGAATTGAATTCCTCTTGAGTATAGGGGATTTCTAATCGGTACATTTTACATGAATTATAAAGTCTTCTTGTGTGCGCGTGTAGTTGGAGGATTGCGCTCCCTTTAGGAGTGTCATAGGCTCTGAATCCTTCGAATAGGGACGATCCGTAATGAACGACATGGGATGCAACATGAACATTGGCTTCATCCCAGGCGATGATCTTTCCGTTCATCCACACTTTTCCATTTTGATTAAATGGACTCATCCATTACTCCTCGTGCGATTTCTTCATTTTGACATGCGGGGAATTCATCTTATCTCAATTGGTTGAGCAAGTCAATCATCCTACCTCAGACAGATTCTCCACAGTAGGGACAAGTTTTTTCCTTATGGGGAAGAGGCCTCCGGCAATTCCAGCATAGATCGGCCTTTGCTCTTTGGCGTGCTTTAATCCTAGCTCTGATTTCGTCCAGTTCGGATTTGGCAGAATCTTTTCCTTTGTAAAGAGCAAGGTCTTTTATAATCCCGTTGGCTTTCTCATACCTGTCTTCAAGTTTTACAGCAAGACATTTCATGATTATTTTTTCGATTTCTTTTGGAATCTTGTTGTTTTTGAGCCGAGGAGGAGTGATCTGCCCCTTTTGTGCCTTCTCCAGGATTTTAAAAGGATCCGGGTCAAAAATAGGAGGCCTTCCAATGAGCATCTCGTAGAAAATACACCCGATGGAATAGATATCCGATCGGAACGTTGCCTTTCCCATAAACTGTTCAGGAGACATATAAGGTGGAGACCCGATCCGGGTAGAGGCATACGGAACATTGTTCAGCCAAACGGATGTTCCAAAATCTGTGATTTTTATTTTCCCCTCCTCAGAAAGGATGATGTTCGACGGTCTCAAATCGCGGTGGACGATCTTGTTTTTATGGGCATGATTGACAGCGTCAGCAATCTGGATGACGTATTCGGCTGCCGTTTCAATATCGAGAATTTTTTCCTTATCCAGAATTTTTTCCATGGTTTTGCCTCTGATATATTCCATCACCATGAAAAAAACCTTGTTTTCCTTTTCAGCCGCAAGCATTCGAACGATGTTTGGGTGATTCAGCGCAGCCTGGAGACGGGGCTCTTTGAGTAGTTTAAAAAGCTCGGTAGACTGTTTATGAGGCACCTTGATGGCCACCAATATGTTCAGCCAGGTGTCCTTAGCGAGAAAAACAGATCCAAATCCCCCACTTCCCAGTGAACGGACGATTTCGTACTTCCCGACTTTTTGTCCTTTAAGAAACATTTTCGATTTTCCAAAAATGAGAGACCATCGCCAAGCTTATAATGGCCGCGGTTTCAGACCTCAGCGTGAGTGAGCCGAGACTCACAGCGTCGTAATTGCTATCCATAATATCCTGTTCTTCATTCTCTGTCCAGCCTCCCTCAGGGCCGACCAACAAGATGATAGACTCGGGTATCTGTATCTTCTCTGTTAAAGGGTACATCAATATTTCTCGGAGAGATTCCCCCCCCCTCTCAGATAGGAAAAGTTTTTTGGCATTTTCTTTTTTATGGATAAATGTTTTCAAACTTACCGGTAGCAGTATTTCAGGCACCGTGGAACGCCCGCATTGCTTGGAAGCCTCAATGGCAATGCGTTTCCATCTCTCTATTTTTTTGTCCTGTTTGCCTTCAATCTTGGCAATGGTCCGATCGCTGATGACAGGGACTAGAGAGTGCGTTCCCAATTCTGTAGCCTTTTGGATTACCAAGTCCATATTCTTGGTTTTCAACAAAACCTGGGCAAGTGTGATACGGACTTTTGGCCTTTGCTTTTGCTCTGTTTCGAGGATAATAAGGCGCGTCCTACTTTTTCCGATCTCTTCCACACAAGCTTTATACTGATTCCCGCTATCATCGAATACCCAAACGTGTTCTCCCGACTTTATCCTGGCAACTTTGCTCAGATGATGATGTTCTTCTCCTTCAAGAAAAATGGAGGCGGATTCTTGAGGTTTTCCTTTTATATAGAACCTATGCGTCGTCAATACTCGCTCTATTAAATGATATCTTTGAATTTATCTGTAATGCTTTTGTCCACGCCTTCCAGCTTATCACCCCTGGACTCAGCAAACAGCCTGAGGTGTTTTTTCTGTTCCTTGCTCAAATTTTTTGGTGTTTTAACCAATACCTTGATGAAGATATCTCCCTTACGGTGGCTATAAAGGTCTTTTATTCCTTTCCCTTTTAGACGAAAGGTCTGTCCTGTCTGGGTTCCCTCTGGAATACGAAGGGGCTCAGCACCATCAAACGTGGGGATTTCGATGGTTGATCCCAATGCGGCTTTTGTAAACGGGATGGATATCTCGCAGAAAAGGCTGTTGCCTTCCCTCTGGAAAAATTTATGCCTTTTTACATGGGTGATGACATACAGGTCGCCCCTTTCAGCTCCCGGGTCACCGGTCTCTCCCTCTCCTTCCAATCTCAGTTTTGTACCATTGTCAACGCCAGGGGGAATCTTGACTGTCAGTGTCTTTTTTTTCTTGATTCTACCCGTTCCTCGACAATCCTTACAGGGAAATGGGATGATTTCTCCGTGTCCGTGGCAATCGGAACACGTACGGGATATGACAAAAAAACCCTGTTGGTAGCGGACCTGTCCTCTGCCTTGGCAATGCGGACAGACTGATTTTTCCGTTCCCGATTTCATTCGGGAACCATCACACTCGGGACAGAGTTCGGTCCGGTTTATTTTTATCTCCTTTTCTGTTCCGAAAACAACATCCTCCAGCTGTAGATCCAATTCTAAAGCGAGGTCTCTTCCTCTGCTGGGATGCTTAGGTCGCCGCTGTCTTGACGTTCCGAATAGGCTGTCGAATCCGAAGTTAAAAAAACTTCCCAAAATATCCTCAAAATCGGCAAAGATAGAAGAGTTGAACCCAGAAAATCCACTAAAACCCTCTCCTCTGAGACCATCATGACCGAATCGGTCGTAGACACTTCTTTTTTCAGAATCTATCAAAACGCTGTATGCTTCGGCGGCTTCTTTGAACTTCTCTTCTGATTCCCTATCACCAGGATTTCTATCCGGGTGATACTTCAAAGCCATCTGACGATAGGATCTTTTAATGGTTTCGGGGGCTGCATCCCTGGGAATTCCAAGTATTTCGTAATAATCCCTTTTTGTCATTCCAGTATCTACAATTCGCCTGTTTCTTGCCGCTTTATAATTTTATCAATTTGTTCACTTGACAATCCCGAAGAAGCTTTGACCTCTATGTGCTGTTCCCGCTCTGTTGCCACATCTCGAGCAGATACCTTCACAATGCCATCTGCATCAATTTCAAATGTAACGTCAATCTGAGGAACACCTGCTGGAGCAGATTCGATACCCACCAAGTCAAATCGAGCTAACGACATATTTTCCGATGCCCTCTCCTCCTCTCCCTGGAGAACATGAACACGAACTCTTCTCTGGTCGTGTTCCACTGTCGTAAAGGCTCTAGTTTTTTTAGTGGGTATGGTCGTGTTTTTTTCGATTATTTGGATGAATTGATCCTTTTCTGTCTCGATACCAAGGGAAAGTGGTGTCACATCGAGCAAGAGGATCAAATCTTTCATCTCCCCCTTCAGAATACCAGACTGGATGGCCGCACCCATGGCCACGATTTCGTCCGGATTGATTTGTTCTTTTGGCTCTTTCCGGAAAAAATCTGAGATCATGCTCCTGATTAACGGCATGCGCGTTTGTCCTCCGACAAGGATGACATCATCAATTTTTTCTGGTTCCAGATTAGCATCTTCAAGAGCCTGATCGATAAACGGAAAAGACTTCTCGACGAGATCCTTGGTCAATTCCTCGAGTTTTTGTCGCGTCAGTTTGTTCTGGATGTGTTTAGAACCAGAGTCTACGGAATATATGAACGGAAGATTGATTTCTGTTTCCGATGTGAATGAAAGCTCCCGCTTGGCTTTCTCGGCGGCTTCTTTTACCCGCTGCAGAGCCAGCTTATCTTGAGAGAGATCGATCTCTTTCTCCCGTTTGAATTCATCTGTCAACCAATCGACTATCCTGTTATCAAAGTCCTCTCCTCCCAAGTAGGTATTTCCGTTTGTGGCCAGAACATGGAACACGCCGTCATTAATCTCTAAAAGCGTTATGTCAAACGTCCCTCCTCCCATGTCATAAACGGCGATCGTGGCGTTTTCATTGGTATTCAGTCCATAGCCTAGGCTTGCCGCTGTCGGTTCGTTTATGATCCGCAACACCTCTAAGCCCGCAATTCTTGCAGAATCCTTTGTTGCCTGCCTCTGATGATCGTTAAAATGAGCAGGAACCGTGATAACAGCCTCATTTACTTCTTCCCCAAAAAAGGATTCCGCACATTTTTTCATGTATTCCAAGATCATAGCAGATATTTCCGGAGGGCTAATTTTTTCCGAACCCAATTCTACCATCAAATCTCCGTTCGCAGCTTCCGCAAGCTTATAAGGCATCCGCTGGATCGTTTCTTGGGCTTCCTCGGAATCGTACTTTTTCCCCATGAGTCTTTTTATGGCTACAATCGTATTTTTGGGATTTGTGAAAGCTTGTCTCTGGGCAAGGTTGCCGATTAACCTCTCTCCAGAGCTGGTGATGCTGACGACTGAGGGAGTGGTCAGCAATCCATCCAAATTGGGTATAACTTTTGGATCCGTCCCTTCCATATAAGCAATACAGGAATATGTGGTACCAAGGTCAATGCCGACGACTTTTGCCATTATTATTTTTCTTCCTTTTTTGGAATGTAAACTTTCACCAGGCTTGGTCTCAATAGACGGTCATGGATCGTGTATCCTTTTTGCAACTCTTCCGCCACTTGAAGCTCGGTCACCTGATCTGATTCTTCGGTGAGAAATGCTTGGTGCAGATGAGGATCATAACGGTTCTCTTCGATTGCGATTTGCTTCACTCCCTGCTTGAGTAACAGGTCGTAGAGCTGTTTGTGTATCATTTCGACTCCCTTATGAAGGCTCTCTTCTTCACCCTGATTATTGCTCTCGAGAGCTCTTTCAAAATTGTCCATGACTCCCAAAAGCTCTTTTAAATGTTCGCTCAAAGCATATTGCAGGAAGTCGCTTTTTTCTCGTTCCAGTCTCTTTCTCAAATTTTCCATTTCGGCTGCTTTTCTCAAAAACTCTTCTTGCATTTTCTCGAATTTTTTCTTTAGGTTTTTGATTTCAGTTTCTTTCTTTTTTAGTCGAGCTTTCAATGATTTGATCTGATTTACTTTTTGACTCGATTCTCTCGGGCCTTTGCTGCTCTCGGTGATGTATTCCACTTCCACCAGGCCTTCTCCGTTATCTTTTTTTTCTTTTTTGGACTTCTCTGACATTTATCCTCCCTATTGAGAAAAACTAATGGTCTCGCTCAATTTTTTTGCCACACAGTCAACCAATGGAATTATCCTCCGGTAGGGAATCCGTTTGGGCCCGATTATTCCCAAAGATCCCAGGACTTGCCGGTCATAGCCATAATGTGAAAGAATAAGCGAACAATCCGAAATATCCGGCAGACTGAGTTCCGTTCCTATGAGGACTTTTACTCTATCCAGACTTATGACATCAGAAAGCAACTTTGCTAATCTTGCCTTTTCTTCGAATCTCTGAAACAGTGATTTCAATCTACTCATGTCGAACAGATCGGGTTTTTCTAAAAGCTTTGATGTGCCCTGAATAAATATTTGATTGTCTTTTTCCTCCTGGAGAAAACAGGTTTTCAGAAGGGTTATGAGGCTTTGTATAATTCTTTCATATCGCATTTTATATGCAGGGATTTCTCGCAAAAGAAGGTCGCGGACAAACTGCAAATTTTTCCCCCGAAAGTTTTCATTGATATAATGGGAAGCCCTGTCCAACTCAACCTGAGTGAAATAATTTTTCGTCTCCACGATTTCTGTGAGGACCAAGTTAAAAGTCGTTATCAGAATGACCATAATTTTTTCTTCGGATACTTTGATGAATCGGAGATGACGAAAATTAACGGTGGAAACTCTGGGAGAAAGGACAAAACCAAGATTATCCGAATACTCGGACAAAATATGAGATACATTATCCAATAGAGAATTGAAATCCCCTCTTTTGCGATAAAATTCTTCTGTTGGTAAATCGATGGACTTATCCGGATAAATGACCTCCTCGAACAGATTGTTGACGTAGAATCTTAAGCCTTTATCCGTGGGCATACGTCCGGCTGATGTGTGGGGTTGATCTAGATATCCAAGTTTCTCCAGTTTGACCATGATATTTCTTACCGTGGCTGAAGAGACAGGAATCTTCATTTTATGGGAAATATGGCCAGAACTGACGGGTTTTCCGACCTTTAAATAGGTCTCCACAATAAGATTGAGAATGTGGACATCCTTTTCTCTTAAGATCGGTTTTTTCAATTCATTTCTCCGAAAAAATTTATAGCATTAATCCTTAAAAAATTCAAATCAGAACCACAGGGATATCACTCACTGGAACAATGAATGGCTTCAGAGATAATCCAGATTAGATAATGCGTATTCCCGCATATCCAACAACCTTTAAAAAGTCTCCGGATACGTCTCCTGATGTCTGATACTTTATGAGTTCCGCTTTTGTCGCTTTGAGTTCTTTTGAAGCGATGATCGCGGTGGTAGTGGGCTTGAAACCACACATGCTGATGTTTTCTCTTTCAACGGTTTCATAGAGCCCATGAGCATCCAAATCGAGGATTTTTTCGATGGCAAGAAAATCTTTTTCTTTTGCCACTTCTTGACTCACATAATGACTCATATCTGTGCTGGCAACGATCAGCGTGTCTTGACCAAACTCTAAAATTGCCCCTGCCAATGCCTTCCCCACTTCTACGAGGTCATCATACGTGGCAAAATAGGCAATACTGATCGGGACAAACGAGATATTTCCCTTCAAATACTGGATGAACGGCACCTGAACTTCCAATGAGTGCTCCTGGGAGTGGCTTTTGGCATTTTCCTTCAGTGCACCTGATTGTTTCATGATCATATCGGCCAGCGTGGTGTTTATCGAAATATCGCCCAGTGGAGTTTCCCAAACACCTTGTCGCATAATGGAAATGCCTGTGGATACATCTTGGTGATTGGGACCCAAAATAACGAAATTTTCGGGCAATGTGATAGAAGAGAACACACTTCCTGCGACTTTTCCTGAATAGAGATAACCTGCATGGGGGGATATCACGCTGATAGCTTTTTCTTTATCCGCTTGAGGATCCAACATCCCCTTGATCATTTCTTTGAGATCCTCAGAATCACGGGGATAAAAATAACCAGCCACACTCGGTTTCCGCTTCAAACTCACCCTCCAAAAATACAGATTAGCTATCCAACAATATAATCAACAATGATATTAAAAGATAATTTTTTCTTTGGGTGTTGTCAAATTTTTCCGTGATTAGCCCTCGATCCACTCTTTTTTTTCAGTGAACGCAATGCCCATTCCTTTGAGTTCTTCGAGAATTGGGACATAGATTGCGGGTGTGACAGGAATGTGAACGCCCAGCTCCTGTATTTTGCCTTCGAGGATTAGTTTGGTCCCAATGGCCGCAGGCAGGCCGACAGTTCGCGCCATCGAAGAATCTCCTCCGGGGATCCCATAGTCCACAAGGGTAGAGGTGATCTTTTCTTTTTTTCCGTCTGGATAAGAGGCCTCGAATGTATGCTCAAGAATGATCATATCTCTCTCTCCTGTTTCATATTGAAGTTTCTCCAACATCAAGGCACCCAATATATCCAGAGCAGATCCTTTTTCGATTGGGAGAGGTTTTTCATCCAGGAGTCCTAGCCATTCCAAACGTTGAATGACATCCGAAACTTCGTTTTTCTCCATATCCATTCTCGAAGCAAGCGTTTTCTTCAGTTCCGTATCTGCCGGTTCATTCAACAGGTTTCTAAAAAATCCTGCATAAGTCATCCCTTTCCATTCCTTTACTTCTTCGTCAAGAAGGCCTAAATCCACGATTTTTTTCATAGTCTGGCACCAACCCAGATTTCTCAAAGTTCCTCGAAACATCGTGCGGGTCGATCCAATGTTGTAGAGATCTATGTACGGCAAGGAATTTCTGTTGGGATATCCCTCAAAATCTCCCAAACCCTCGATCGGAATAATTTTAAAATCCTCGAAAAGATTCTCGGATGGAACGAATACCTGTTGTCCGTCTTTGAAGTAGTGAGCTGAGTTTTTCCCAGCCAAAAGGACACCGATCGGGCTCCAGGAAAATTTATACCCGAATGGATTTGTGTTGGCTTCCGGTGCGGGCAATCCCCCACAATAAGAGGTAAAACTTGTGATTTCCCCCCCCTTTCCTTCGACTTCATGGATAATGCGCATGGCTTCCATGTGATCGATTCCAGGGTCAAGCCCAATTTCATTGAGTATGAGAATTCCCGCCCTTTTTGCTTCAGCATCGAGATTTTTCATGATTTCACTGACATAAGAAGTGGTCACCATATGCTTTTGAAAATCGATACAGTATTTCGCGACTTTCGGATGATAAGCATACGGGACCAAACTGATAACCAAATCCGCGTTGGCCACTTCAGCTCGCAGACCTTCCTCATTCTTTAGATTCAACTCCTTAGCCGTTCCGTCGGGGTGGTTGTCGATAAGTTTAATGGCCTTACTCACTGTTCGGCTTGCTACCTCCACCTTAAAATCTGGTTGATCGAGAAGATACCTGACCAAGGGCTTAGCCACAAGTCCGGCTCCCAGGATGAGAACTTTTTTCATGATGATAACTCCTTACAATTAACTTGGATCACTCGCTAAGCGTGAATAATCCAGAAAATTTCCTTGCATTATTTTGTCATGTAACTTTTCATGTATTCATACTCAGGGGTAAATTTTCCCTTATACAGAATTACCGCTTTTTTTATCGGGTAAGGGAGATCACAATCCTTGAAATCAACAGAATAGTCAGCCATGGATATTTCTGGCACATAAGGCGAGAGCGCATCAGAGAAAAATAGCGATGATTCAAGAGATAATTCCGCAGGTAAGTTATCGGTGGCCATCATCACCACTCCCCTTCCTTTTATATCATCCAGAGCTTTTTTTTCGATTGGATCATACACATAAACTGGTTCTCCAGGATTTGTCGCGTACAATGTACACTCCATGGCTCCTTCCATATCACATGAGATGTCGCCGATGACTTTAAGACGAGGAGACCCCTCCTTTTCCCAAAGTACACGCAGGTATTCTTTCGTCACGAAATGGGGATACTGGGGTGCCCAATACACACAGTTCACCACGATCGATAAAAAGGGGATGTAGGATTCAAAAATGGATTGATATCTTTCTGGATGATCATAATACTCCTGGAGTTGGAATTTCTGGGAAGCAGTACGAGGCTTCACCATATGCTCTTCTTTAAATATGACTTTGTAAACTCTATTCGAAGTGTAATTACCTCGTTTATAAAAATCCTCAAGATCTGAAGGCGAAATCTCTTCAAAAGGTAGGAGGTCAAAAATATCTTGTGCTCCTTGAGATGCGTGACCATATCCCGCGAATCCACATATCATCGGGACAAGGGATGGATCGAGCCCCAAGGTGTGGATGTCCCATCCCAATTTTTTTATGCTTTCTTTGGCTTCCACAAGACTTCCGTACTGATGGGCAAGTCGCACTCCCTCAAATGGGGTACTCATCCCCAGATTTTTCAACCTATGCCCGAATGACCATAAAATATCGATCATTCCGGCCTGGCCGGCCTGAGTTCCAAAAAACACCAGCCGTTGTCCTTTCTCATCCACTACTCTTTCATAATCTATGAGTGTGCATCCCAATTCCATCATTTTTTTCAGCATGGGCATATTATCGCGCTGACCTTTTATGGTATGAGAAAAAAACATGTATATCTTCCCAGGAAGAAAAAAGTCAAGGGGAATTTCTTTTACGGCCAAAACCACAGAGCAGGATGAAAGGTCTTCCTCAATCTTGGCTCCCTCCAAGACAAAGTCCTGATCGGTAAAGACGCGAATGCTCGAAGGCTGCATCCACAACTCCAACGGAAAATTTTGGATTATTTCTCGGACATGAGAAGGAATGAGGGGAACTCGTCTCTCCCAGGGGTTTTTATCTTCTCTTCGTATGCCGAAACGGATTTTCATATGTCAGATTCACAGATAAGAAGACAGATTATTGCACAAATTCCCGATGCCGTCAATTAGACCGAATGATTCATAAAAAAATGCCGATGCCACCCCACCCCACCCCAACATTAAGGTACACTTAACAATTTTTGTCCTGATATTGCCAAAAATTCTTCTCGATGAATCATTCTATATTCAATGACATTTTTGACCCTTCGGGCAATCTTGGCGCGTTAATCCTGGTCAAGTAAGATCTGATAAAAAAGATTGACTCGAGATTCACAAATTTTCATAATAACTTATCATGATCAAATTTTTTAACACATTGGGCGGAAAGATCGAAACGTTTCATCCGCTCCAAGAAGACACAGTCAAGTTGTACACGTGCGGACCTACGGTTTACGATTATGCGCACATCGGAAATTACCGCGCTTACATGTTCGAAGATCTCTTGAAAAGATTCCTTCTGTTCATGGGCTTTGACGTTATCCATGTGATGAATATCACGGATGTGGATGACAAAACGATAAAGGGAGCAATCGAGCAAGGTGTATCCTTAGCGGAATACACAGAAAAGTACGTGCATGCTTTTTTTTATGGTTTGGAGACCTTAGGAATAATGAAAGCGGACCATTATCCCAGAGCCACAGAAAACGTCCAGGAAATGGCCGCGTTGGTGAAGGGATTGCTTGAGAAAGGATATGCATACGAGAGAGAGGGAAGCTATTATTTCAAAATTGCAAAGTTTAGTAACTATGGAAAACTATCTAATATTGACCAGAGGGAGTTGAAAGAGGGTGTGCGCGTCGATTCAGATGAATATGAAAAGGAAAGTGTTCAAGATTTTGCGCTTTGGAAAGCACAAAAAGAGGACGAACCATTCTGGGAAACCGAAATTGGTCCCGGCCGTCCCGGTTGGCATATCGAGTGTTCTGTTATGAGTGCCAAATATTTGGGGGACACTTTTGACATTCATTGCGGCGGAGTGGACAACATATTTCCTCACCACGAAAATGAGATCGCCCAATCAGAGGCGTTCTCCGGGAAAAAATTCGTCAATTACTGGCTCCACTGTCAGCATCTTATTAGGGATGGGGAAAAGATGTCGAAGTCCAGAGGAAATATCATCACCATTCAAGAGCTGATCAAAAATCATGGGACAGATCCTATGGCCATCCGACTCCTTTTGCTCTCAACTCACTACCGTAAAATGCTCAATTTCACCTTCGATGCTCTAGATCAAGCCAAATCATCCCTGGAGCGCATCAATGAATTTGTGGCCAAATTGGGAAGTTTGTCATTAAAGGAAGGGGAAAATCCCGAAGTAGTCACCCTCGTTGATGAGATGAGGCAAAAATTCATCCAAGGTTTAAGCAATGATCTGAATATTTCGTCCAGCTTAACCGCCGTTTTCGAGATGATCAAAAAGGTAAACATCTTGATCGCCAAGGAAAAAATTCTTAAGACGGATGCCGAGAATCTCATAAAAGCTATCGCCTCGATCAACAAGATTTTGCGTGTCGTGAGTTTTCCACCGAATATCCATGTAAATGACGGGATGAAAGTTGGCAAAGATGCCCAAGTTAAATTTCTGGAAAGATCTTTATCCCATAAAATCGATAAAAAAATAAAGGAGCGAGAACAAGCTCGCCAACAGAAGAACTATGCCTTGGCCGATAAGATTAGGGATGATCTTATGGCACAGGGCGTTGTGCTCGAAGATACCAAAAACGGCGTAAGGTGGAAGATCATCAAGAAGTGAAATTGTTATCTCCCCACAAGCTCGGGATACTGGGGGAAGAAATAGCCAAAAATTACCTTGAGAAGAAAAAATTCAGGATCATCCAGAAAGGATTTCGCCTTTATAAGGGAGAGATCGATCTTGTCGCTTACGATAGGGAAACGCTAGTTTTTGTCGAAGTCAAGACACGGAATCCTGGGATGCTGGGTCTTCCAGAAGAATCCGTGAATATCCGGAAGCAAAGACAGATACAAAAAATCGCCGAGGGCTATCTAGCTTTGAATAATCTTGACGAGGTAGAAAGCCGTTTCGATGTGATCTCTGTTGTTTTTGATGAAAAAGGAACCCATTCCATCACGCACTACAAAGATGCCTTCTAATCTATCTGCCGGTAGATAATCACTTTCTCTGATTAAATGGTCTTACAGCCGATGTATCTTTTGACTCACGCCACAAATCCCCGATCTTTTCCTCCAGAACGGGATGGATGGCATCAAAGGCAATTTCTTTGAGTGGGATCAGCACAAAATTTCTGTTTGCCATCTCGGGATGAGGAATGTTCAAATCTGCAGAATCAACAATCTTATCCTCGGCAAGGAGAATATCGATATCCATGCACCTTGGGCCTTTGTGTGCCGTGCGTGTTCTCCCCATTCTTTTTTCAATGGCCAATACTAACCGCAAGAATGCCCTTGGTTCCCAATCTGTTTGGACTTCCAGCACCTGATTCAAAAACCAAGGTTGTTCCGTATTTCCAACAGGAGATGTTTCATAAATCGAGGATTTTTTTATGATATTCACGCCATTTTTTTTCAACAACATAATGGCTTGGGCAAGATTTTGTTCTCTTTCCCCAATATTGCTGCCAAGGCTAATAAAATACTTCATTAATTAATGATATATCAGCGTTTTAAAATGTTCAACCGAGCGAATCGATCACAAGTTAATTCTCGATTTATTAGACCATATCTGCCATCATAAAAGAGTGATTCAGAAAATCGAGAAGTGGCGTATCCGGGAGCTGGAACAAGCGTTGAATCGACTTTCACTGTTGTTACGTAAAGGCAATAACTTCGATTGGGCGAATGTTTTTTCTCATTTTGCCCAAGAAGCACAAAGCCTCGCCGATCACAAAAAATTCAACTTGGATATGCTCAAAAGGCTCACACAAAACATCGTCAACTGCTTTGACCACATCAGCTCTTTGCGCAACTTGGTTCTAACTCACGAAAATGCTAGAAAGATGGATATCCTGAATCGGGAATTCAGGAATGCCATAAGGCTCTTATTCGAAATTCTCGCCTCGATCGAAGAAAAATTGACAGAATCTATCAACTGATGCCAACCCATTTCATCTAACGCTAAAGACACGCCTGTGGGGTAGAAAATGTAGATATAACTGGGTGGGGTTGGTTGGCGAAGCTAAATATCCATAAAACCGAACCTCTTGATTACACCCAAAACTGCCAGTGTTACCCAGAGGTGATCTTCCAAGGTGGATTTAGTTAATCCGGATTTCCAGTATCCTTGAGGGGTTTGCATTTTTTGGAGCCATTTTAAAGCTTTGTGAATTTCTTCCTCTTCAGGAGAAAATCCGATTTTCGCAAGAGAGTCTAAACAAGAGAGAATCTCGGTGGCCCAAAAAGGGTAAGTTATTTCCTCCCAGAAGGAGGCCAAGACTCGGTCCTCGTAGGCATCAGGTTTGAAGAACCGTTTCATTATCAATTCTCCGGCTTTTTTCGCATCTTTGCTTTTTTTCCAAGTGGGAGAAGCGGCAAAAGCGCGGAGCACCATGCCTGTGACAAGATGGGAAAAAGGCCGTGATTTATCAGGTTTCACGGGATTGAGTTTCATCTGAGCATCCAAGTTGTATCGTTTTCTGAGTTCTTCTTTATCGATGGTTCTGTAGGGAATAACCCATCCTCCATCATCTTGTTTGTTCCGGATGAGCCAGCGGAATCCTTTCTGCACTCTCGCTTCATCATCTTTGCCAAACATACAGAGTAATTCCAGAATCAAGGCATGGTATGTAGGGGCATACTCATTCAAGTAGGCCCCGCGGAAGTCACCTTCTTTGGTTTGTGTTGAGAGCAAAAATTTGATAGCCTTTTGGATTCCTTTATCTTTTGGCGTACACCCAAAGTTGTAAAGCTTATACCCACTCTGCAGCGTATCGACGATATAGTAAGTTTTTTCCCACCTCGGATGTCCCTCATATTTTTTTTTGCTCCACCCGCCGTTGGCTTTTTGTCGTTTAAAGATCCTAATGCGAGCAGCATACTTTTGTAGATTTTTGTGTTCTCTGTCTACGGGAACCTCGAGAATATCCTTTTTGAGCCAGTACAGGATAGGAAGATTTCCCCTGGCAAGGAGGAACTCGATGGCTTTGTTGGTGTTAAATTGCATCTGGGTTTAGAATTGTGCATAAAAATTCAAAAGGTTCTTCATTCGGGTTTTTGAATTGATGTTTTTCTCCTGCAGCGATGAACACGCTGTGGCCAGTAGCAATTGGGATCTCTTGTTCGGAGGCATTAACAACAAAACCTTTCCCTTTTTCCACTCGCACAACATGCTCGAAGTCATGGCTGTGAAACGGTGTGTTCCCTCCTGGCAAAACCTTGAAATAGCGCATGATGATGTTGGATGATCCATCTTCTGGGCCTATCAGGATTCTTTTCGTTACATTTTGAACGCCTTCTTCTTGCACGAACGCCTCAAGGATTTCCTGTTCAATCTTGACTATCATTCTCTGCCTCCTGTTTTTTCCCAGGGCCATAAATCACCATCCCAGGAAGTTTTCCGGTATGGGTATCGTTCCTGACCACGATCTGTCCGTTGACAATAACACACCTGAGCCCTCGACCGTATTGGTGAGGTTTAGTAAAAGTTGCCTGATCTTCGAAGGAATTGTAATCAAATACGGTGATGTCCGCATACATCCCTTCTCTTAGCATCCCTCTTTCTCGTAGGCGAAATACCTGGGCTGGTAGAGAGGTCATCTTTCGTACAGCTTCCTCGACGGTTATGACTCCTCTTTCTCTTACATAATTAGCAATAACTCGGGGAAAGGTGCCGTAGTTTCTGGGATGGGGCACACCCTTTCCTTTAACTTGAACGCCGCCATCCGAAGCATGAATCGTGTACGGCAGTCCCATCAAATATTCGATATCCGTTTCATCCATCTGGAAAAATATCCCCTTGGCACCTCCATTTTTTTCAATTTTGATGATCAGATCTGCGGCGTTATCTATCGTGGGCTCCTTTTTCTGGAATATCAGAATCTCCCGGAGGTTTTTCCCTTCAAACTCAGCGAATTCTCTTGAGCTACCGATGTATATGGTTTTGAGTTTGTCAATGTTTTTTGTCGACGTCAGCCGCCTCTCGATGACAAAAGATTTGATTCTTTCGTAACTCTCTTTATCCTCCAGCCTTTCCCGAAACTTTTCCCTCCCTCCCTCGAAACACCAGGAAGGGAGACTGCTGGTGAAGCCAGAACTGGTTGCTGAGTACGGATACTGGTCTAGGAAAACTTCTACTCCTCTTTCCCTCGCCTTCTCGACAGGCAATGTGATCATTTCTGGTTTTCCCCAGACTGTATCTTCTGCAAGTTTGATGTGAGAGATCAAAACAGGAATATTGTTTTTTTCTCCCACTTCGATCGCTTCTTGTATGGCCTGGGTGATTTTTTTCCCTTGATCTCTTATGTGGGATATGTAGATTCCGCCGAAAGGAACGATGGCCGATGCAAGGAAAACCAGCTCAGTCATATCCGAATAGACTCCTGGAAGGTAGGATAACCCTGTTGAAAATCCCAGGGCACCCGCTTCCATTTCCTGTCGAATCAAGGCTTTCATCCTATCCAGCTCATGGGCAGTGGGTGGTTCCATCTTGAGTTCCATCACTTCTCTGCGTATGGTGTTGTGTCCCACCAAGCATCCAAAATTGATGGACATCCCGTTTTCTTCCAGTTTGAGAAAAAGGTCTGCGATTGGATAGGAATGGCCGCCGCAATTTCCTCCCACGACTGTAGTGACTCCTTGGAGAATATAGTTGTCGACGGTCGGAACCTCGATAATCTCACGATCGCAATGGGTGTGGACATCGATAAATCCAGGACTGATTACAAGGCCCGATGCATCAATCGTTTTCCCGGCTTTCTTATTGGACAAGTTTCCGATCTCAGCGATTTTTTTGCCATTAATCCCGATATCCCCTTTGAACCAGGGATTCCCGGTTCCGTCCAGGATAAAACCATCTTTGATCAGGAGGGAAAAATCTTGTTGGGGGGTGAAGCTTTTGAGGATAAAAAAGAAAACAAAAAGAGCTGTAAGATATGCGGATATGCGGAAGAGCCTCTTAATCATGCCTTTGTGGAAGTGCCCATTTTATGCCAAGAAGAAAATTCTGTCAATTTTTTTACAAAACAGTCAGTCCTTGCATTCATGTAACTATATTGATATCAACTCGTTAAATTATTTATTTTATAAATAATTTGATTTTAAAGCGGAATTTGAGTTACATTCTATCTTCCGCAGAAATCGACTTTATTCCTATGTGTCCTAAACCTAGGATAGAGGAGAATTTTTAAATGAGTGACCTAATTTTTCTCGATAACGGAGCCACTTCCTACCCCAAGCCTGAAGAAGTTTACAACTTCATGGATCATTTTTATAGAAATTTTGGTGTCAATCCGGGACGCTCGGGATATGACCTGTGTATGGAAACAGGGGAATTGGTGGAAGAAACGCGCGCCATGCTGACAAAGCTTTTTAATGGCAAGGATCCCAACCGCCTTTGCTTTTCGTACAACTCCACCGATGCTCTCAACCTGATCATTTATGGTCTGCTTGAGAAAGGAGATCATGCTATAACGACAAATGTCGAGCACAATTCCGTGCTCCGGCCGCTCTACCATCTGCATAAATTTAGCGGTGTCGAATTAGATTATATCCCCTTCGACGGCAAAGGATTCGTGGATCCTGACGAATTCCCGAAAAAATTCAAGAAAAACACCAAAATTGTCGTTGTCAACCATGCCTCCAATGTGATCGGCACCATCCAACCGGTTAAAGAGATCGGGAAATATTGTAAGGAAAACAACATCCCATTTGTGATCGATGCCTCTCAATCAGCCGGTAGAATCCCCATAGATATGCAAGAATTGAACGTTGACGTTGTGGTTTTCACAGGTCATAAATCCCTTTTGGGGCCGACTGGAATCGGGGGGTTGTATGTGAGAGATGGGCTTGAAATAAGACACACGCGCGCCGGCGGGACGGGTGTGCGGTCAGCTGTACGCACTCATTTAGACGAATATCCCTACCGGTTGGAATACGGGACATTGAACACAATAGGAGTTGCTGGGTTACATGCTGGTGCCAAATGGATCGAAAAACATGGCATGGAGAACCTCCATGATCAAGAAATGCGGTTGACCGAGATGCTTAGAGATGGATTAAAGGACATCGATGGCGTGACATTGTACTGCCAGGATGATCTTTCCAATCATATTGCCATATTCCTGTTTAATGTCGATGGATTCGAGGCTCTGAACACAGGAACCATCCTGGATGTGGATTATAACATCGCTTCCCGAACCGGACTCCACTGTGCCCCGTTGGTCCATGAACAGCTGGGAACAGATAAAATACGAGGAGCAGTCAGGTTTGGGATAGGACCGTTTAACAGCGAAGCTCATATAAAAACAGCAATAGAGGCTGTCAAAGAAATCAACGAATCTCGAAAGTAGTCATTATCTAACAAGGTTCGAGAACACAACAACTGGGAATCCCCTTTTGACATTCCTCCCGCGCATTTGGACTTGTCAAGGTGCAGCAATGAATGGTACAAACCTCCGGGCTGTGATGGAAAAGCTCGGTGCTCAGGTATTTCATGCCTGAATCGGGAATTACCGTGACGATGGTTTTCCCTTCTCCCAGCTCGTCAGCAACCTTCAGGCTGGCAAAGACATTGGCTCCAGCAGAATAACCCGCAAATATCCCTTCAAGGCGAGCCAAACGGCAAGCTGTGGCTTTGGCTTCCACATCTGTGACCTTGA
Source organism: Candidatus Aminicenantota bacterium (assembly GCA_020348385.1). Taxonomy (GTDB): domain Bacteria; phylum Acidobacteriota; class Aminicenantia; order Aminicenantales; family Aminicenantaceae. Next base: position 1,714,362 of record CP070750.1, read on the forward strand.
TGATTCCGTCATAGTTTTCATGTTCCAGCAGATCAGGGATGAATCCCTCTCCGATTCCCTGGATTCTGTGGTAACCAGGACACTCTCCCAGTATGACAGCTGATTCTGCCGGTTCCACAACGTAGATTTTAACGTTAGGGGCCTTTTCTTTTAGACCGCGGCTTACTCCCATGGCTGTACCGGAAGTGCCGACTGCAGCAACAAAGGCATCGATTTTTCCGTTTGTCGCTTCTAGTATTTCATTTGCTGTCGTTTTTTCGTGGGCTAATGTGTTTGCCGGGTTGGCAAACTGATTGGGCATAAAATGATTCGGTTTTTCGGCCAGTTCCTCAGCTTTTTCCATGGTGGCTTCAACATCTTCTTTGGTGAAAGTCCCTGGCTCTACATCTCCTTGGCTTGGAACAAGGACGAGTTGGGCCCCAAATGCTGTCATCATGTCCTTGCGTTCCTGGCTCATCTGTTCAGGCATGACAGCAATCATATGATATCCCTTTAATGCACAAACCAAGGATAAACTCGTTCCTGTGTTTCCTGATGTGGGTTCAACGATATAATATCCAGGTTTTATCAATCCCTGGCGTTCGGCTTCCTCGATCATAGATAGAGCTATACGGTCTTTCACAGAGCCGCTTGGATTGTAATATTCCAGTTTTGCCAAGATGGTAGCCTTGAGGGGGTGTTTGATACGACTGAAACGGATTATCGGGGTGTTTCCTATCAGCTCTAAAACATTGTCATATATTCTCATTACACTGCTCCTCGGGGTGATAACTTAGCATAGAAGACTTATTATTGCTACCTATTTTATCAAACTACTAGGGCATGAGAAACCAACTCCAATACCTGCACCACTTTCATATCCAAATCGTAATGTTTGATCAGGTCGGTCAGCCCATCCACACAGTTGTGACAGATCGTGCATACCAGTTTTGCACCGGTCGCTTTGAGTTGATCGGCCTTTATCTTGGCCACTTCCATTCTCAGAGGCTTGTATTCTGCCATGGAAAGCAGTCCCCCACCTCCGGCACAGCAGAAATTCTCACGCCGGTTAGGGGACATTTCCCGATAATCTGAACATACTTTATTCAGCACCCATCTCGGTTCTTCCAGCAGGCCGCCCGATCGGGCGATGTTGCAGGAATCGTGGAAAGTTACAGGTTCGGAATTTTTCGCTGGGTTGACCTTGATCCTTCCATTTTGGATGTACCGCATGAGTGTCAGAATTACGGATTCAGCGGGTATGTTCTGATCGTATTCGGCCCAGTTGTACCCTTCCCATCGGGTGGAACGGTAACCGTGGCCGCACTCAGAAATAACGATCCTCTTGGCGCGAAGCCTCTCAGCTGCCTCATAAACGTTTTTGGCCACATAGGCCCCTAATTTGTCATCACCCGAGAACAGTCCGAAGTTGGTCTGATCCCAGCCCCATTTGGGCATGGTCCATTTTTCATCGGCAAAATGGAATATTTTGGCGGCATGCGAGATGGAGCGCGGATCGAACTTGATCTCCCGGGGATTGATCGTGTACATAAAATCGCAGTCTTCCGTGTCTATCGGAATATCGATATCCGGATTATCCAGTTCCTCTTGGAGCTCCTCTTTCATCCAATCCAGAGTCTCCAAATAATCCTCTTCTGTAACGGCCATTTGATTGCCTGTTTCCCACTGATCTCGGCTGACATTAAAAACACCCTCTGGAACGATACCCAAATCCGTGAGGATTCCGCGGGCAAACCGGATAAGAAGAGCTGTGTCCACTCCCATCGGACAGTTGAACGTACATCGACGGCAAGCGCTGCAGGTGCCGAACACGATGTTTTTCAAGTGGTTCAGATCTTCGTCGGTGACTGGGGAACCTGCTTTCACCCATTTGGGAAAAACACGTCCTGTCCAATCGATATGTTTTTTGAAAATCCGCCGGATTTGGTCCGCTTTGTAAACCGGCGTCATCTGGGGATCGTCAGGTCTAGAAAGGCAATAATGACAGGATTCTGCGCACATGCCACAGTGGACACATGCCACCATAGAACTGGCCAGTTGACGTGTCATTTTTTTGCGAAGAAGTTCATGAAATCTTTCCACATTCCTTTTTTGCCGGTCATAGAGTGTCAGTTTTCCTTCAGTTACAGACCCGATCTTCTCTTTGCTGGCTTTCTGTTGAGACTCCAGCTCGAGGGGGAGGCTGGTTACGTCCTCTATCTTTATTTTTTTGCTTATATTCTTGTCGGACATGCCTCACAATCCTTCTGGGTATCTGCATTTTTTCCTTTTGGCATAAACTCCTCTGTGCCCCATGGTCCTTCCGAGGAAGAATCGGGTGAACGGGTAGTAAAGATAATGTCCAATCTTTGAAAATGGAACATAGATCAGAAAAAATGCGGTTAGAGCAAAAAAGAGAATAAGCGGCCATTCGGACCTGTGGTAGTTGTTGGGAATGGCTAAAAAAGCGACGCCAAAATAAAAAATCATCAGAATCAGAGAAAAATAGTCGTCCCTAGAACTGATGAGTCTTATCGAGGGATTAGCGAAACGCCGGTAAAGCCTGAACATACCGACGATAAAAGCCATCCCGACGATGAATTGAAAAATCCACACGACTGCCTGGATGTTGAACAGTTGTGGTCCATACGGGATAATGAAGGTCGCAGCGATGGCAAATATGACTCCCATGTGGAACAGGATGAACTGAATGTAAAAAAAAGGCTTTTTTCGTATGGATTCCATGGCCCAGGGCATGGCCACATTCAACATGGAATGAGCGATGCAGGCTGTGGCGTTTCCTTCGGAATAGGATTGTTCCTTTCTGGATTTGAAGCGGAAAAGCCAAAAAATCCTCAGGATGTACACGAACAGCAGAAAAGAAAGGGCTACGATCTGGACTTTGTTTTCGAGAAAGTACAGGATATCGCTCATGGATTAAAAAAAAGCACTTTAAACACAACCATCGGGTTTTGGAAGGCCGGCCACTTTACAAGCACCTTTGGCCGGACCTGATGGGAAGAGCTCAAAAATATACTTAAGAGTAAAGCCTGAATTCTTGCAGACCTTGCGCACCATGGGCGCCAGATTCTTATCGAGGTAATACTCGCGTATATAATTGACCACGGCCCAGTGGTCTTCTGACATGTTTTCGATGCCTTCCTCAGCTTTCGCTAAGGCCTTAGCCACTTCATCGTCCCATTCTTCAGGATTTTGCAAAAAGCCATCCTCGTTGAGATCGATCTTTTTTCCTTTGATTTCCAATTCTGGCATCTGTTTCTCCAAATATTAAAAATCCAATAACGAACGCGCTATTATAGCACAATATTCATACTTCAAAACTTAAACCAGAGAGTTAGATTGATGTAAGCATCGCTTGAAGGGGTGACATCCTCCTCCATCTCAGTATAATAAACATATTTGACATTAGGAATAAGCCAGACATCCTTGTGTATTTGATAGCTAAAAGCTCCGATAAAAAAATTCGATTCTGCATTTTCTGCAAAAGGGATGTAATCAACTAGGCTACCTGAATAATTGGTCTTGTAACCCTCACCAAAGTATTTATCAAACCGTCCGATAAGTTCGATATTTTTTCCTGCATAGATAACCGCGAAAACTGAAATCACATTGTATTTAAAAGAATCTTCTTCATCCACATGTTTGGAATTCCTGAAAGCGTATTGCAATCCGACTCTTCCCCAATCTCCGCTATAACCGCCGAATCCTTGAAAAATGTATTCTGCGTAATCATTTCTTGTTTTTTCAAACTGAGCCATGGCTTCAATGAAAAATCCATTCTTTGAATAACCCAAGGCGCCATAGAATTTTTTTCCACGGTTGGTTTCAGATTTGTTTGATGAACCATTTGCATACATGATTTGAAAAGGCAAAGTTTTGCCTCCCCTCAGAGAGATGCCGAAGTCGCGAGAAGAAGTCCATCTGTGCAGATCGAGGGGTGTTTTCTCCAGAACCCTATATCCCCAAATTTCTTCGACTTGAGCGAAACTGGGAGGAGACATGATGCCGGCTATTAAATCTAAGCTGGCGATTTTGAAATCGATATAGGCATCCTTCACCCAAGGAGTAAGCAGCGCGTATGTTTCAAATTTAGGAGCAGAAGCCATCTCCAATCTGAGACGAACCTTGACAACCTCAGACAGCTTGTTGTCATACGTAAAATAAATCCTGCGAAACCAGAAACCGTGTCTTCCCTTGACCGTTTCGCCATGGTGATTTACGATCCAATAATATTCACCAACCATGTATCCCTTGATCTCTCCCACTCCTAATTGTATGCCGGTAAATCCAGATTTAGGAAGCAGTGAGATGGCCATCGGAATCATCAGGAATAAACTTAGTTTCTTCATGTTCTTCGACTCCAGTCTAGGTCATTTTTTTAGGTTTAATACAATAGGTACTCTCCCCTAAGCTTAGCAAATTCCTCGACTTTGGGGGAATAAGTACTCACAATTTCACAAATTTCTGTTTCCTTTTCGATAGCTTGTCGTATGACAGACGATCCGATAATCTTATCGAAATAGTGAGCGTGAAATTGAAATTGACGAGGGCACATTTCTCTGACCGTTTTGATTATGTGGAGAGTTGCCTGGAATGGCTGGAATGATTCACGGTCAAACACATGCATTTGTATTCCATTGCACAACTCACCCCTGAATTTTGAAGAATTGGGCAAAAACCAGGTTTCCCGAAACTTTACTCCAAGTAAAGCGAGATTGTTAAGCCTTTGGATCAACTCATGTCCGTTAATCCATGGAGCGCCGAATTGTTCAAAAGGTTTCGTGGTTCCGCGTCCCTCCGAGATATTGGTTCCTTCGAGAAAGACTTGGCCCGGATAAACAATGGCCGTTTGTAGCGTGGGGATGTTGGGGGAAGGAAAAATCCAGGGGAGACCTGTATGGTCATACCACATGCTCCTTGTCCACCCTTTCATCGGAATGACATTCAAGTTGACCTTTTCAGGTAAAAACCTATCATTGAAGAAATGAGCTAACTCTCCTGTGGTCATTCCATGGCGGACCGGAATAGGATACAGTCCGACAAAAGAACTGAATTCAGGATACTCCAGCACAGGGCCTTCCATGTTTACCCCGTTTATCGGATTGGGCCTGTCCAAAACAACAAATTCTATCCCCTTATTTGCACAAACCTGCATGCAATAAGCCATAGTCGTAACATAGGTGTATATCCGTGTGCCGATATCCTGGATATCGAAGACCAAAACATCGACACTCTCGATCATCGAATCTTCTAGAAACTTTCCATCTGCCACCGTGTCGAAAGATCGCATAGATGCATCCATATCCTGTGGCCCTTCGGAAACAGACCTCATGGATTGACCGTACAGACTAAACACAGGAAGACCGTATTTTTCATCGGTGTGAAAGGGAACATACTCCCCTGATTGGGCATCGCCGTATACGCCATGCTCTGGCCCGTATAGGGCCACAAGATCGATGTCGGGATTTTTATGGAAAAGATCGATCAGGCTGTTGAGCTGGCTATCTGTTCCGGTCGGATTAGTGATCAAGCCGACTTTTTTATTTTTTACTATATCCAGATGATGGGCCAGGAAGTGTTCGCAACCTAGAACAATTTTTCCGGTTTGTTTTTGGATTATTTTTGTCATTCGAACACATATAGACTCAGACAGATAGGAAGGAAAAGATGGCTCCTCGGGTAGGACTCGAACCTACAACCTAGTGGTTAACAGCCACCCGCTCTGCCGATTGAGCTACCGAGGAGCAGCTCAGATTAGATTAGCAAAAATTAGGGATAAGTGCAATCAGAAACGATAGCCAGCTTGTTTGATTTTTTGCCGATAATCGTCGCCTTCCATCCGGACAATCTTGCACATTTCATAAAGTCGCGATCGCAGACGGACACCGATCCTGTCAACCAACGTTTCCTCCCCCTTTTTAAAAAAGGAATTCCTGGAATCTTCCTCATCGTCGGAACGGTCCAGGTAGTTGGATGTGAAGATTGTCAGTTTTTTATTGTTGTAGCGGTAATTGACGATGTAAAAAACCATCTCCTCTACCCAAGCTGTCGTCCTCTTGGCCCCCAACTCATCAAGGACAAGAACATCCTTGTTGAAGATGGGCTCCAGGATCTCCGATTCCGTCAACGGTGAATCAGGAGAATAGGTATTCTGGATTTTGCGGATAAGTTCCCGAAAATCACAGAAATAGCACGGAACGCTCTTCTGCTGGATTATCTCGTTGATCAAAGCTACAGACAGGTGAGTCTTACCCACTCCACAGGGACCAATAAACAGGAGTCCCACATCCTGGACAGGATAGTTTTTCACAAACTGCTTGGCGATTTTGAAGGCGTGTTTATGGGAATCGTTATGAATCTCGAAGTTTTTGAACGAACAGTTGGCATATCTCTTGGGGATCTCAGCATCCTTCAAAAGGATTTGACTTTTCCTTTCTTCAAAACAACGGCATCGGGTCGCTACTATCCTGCCTTTGGTATCCTTCAGGATCCAGCCGGTATCGTTGCAATTAGAGCAGGGATCATAGGCCATCAATTTAAGTATCCTCTCAATTGCTGGAGTTTATGGGAATGAGCCAACTTTCTCATCGCTTTTTTTTCTATCTGCCTTATTCTCTCTCTCGTTAGATGAAGTTTGTCTCCGATTTCTTGGAGTGTGTTCGGATTTTGATCTTTCTCAGCAATCCCATATTTTTCTTCTAATTCCTTATCATATATCCCGAATCTTAATTTTAGCACATCTGCTTCCTTTTCTTCCAATTCATTCAGGATGTCCCTGATGTTTTCCTGCACGGAGTTTTTAACGATCTGGTATTCGACAGAAGGAGACAAGCTGTCCTTGATCCTATCGCCGATTTCCACATCATCACCATAAAATCTATCGCTGAGAGATACATCTTTCCCTGTCAGGATTTCCAAATCTTCCACATCCTCGACCTGGATCCTCATGCGTTTTGCTGTTTCATCTCTTGTCGCTTCTCTTCCCAATTCCTTTTTCAGTTGAGCCTTTACCCGTTTCATCTCAGAGATTTGATCTGAAAGCTTTTGGGGGATGTGATAAATGCGGGAATATTTGGTCAAGGCGTGGATGATGGCCTGTCTGATCCACCAGACAGCATACGAAATAAATTTGACATTTTTTTCTGGATCAAATCGTTTGGCTGCTTCGATCAGCCCAAGGTTTCCCTCGTTGATTAGATCCGGAAGGCTCAATCCCATGCCCCTGTACTTTTTCACGTAGGAGACCACAAACCTTAAATTTGACTCGACAAGCTTTCCCAGCGCTTGTTTATCTCCCTTTTGGATGAGGTGCCCAAGATCCTTTTCTTCTTTCGGAGTCAGTTGAGAAAACTTTGCGATTTGTCTAAGGTAGCGGGAAATATTCTTAGAATCAAGGGAATCTTTGAATTTACTTCTCATCCTTTTTCTTCTTGATCCTCTCTATTTTCACTATCTTGCCCGGAGTGATTCGGATCAGGGATTGCCGCTTCAGTTCGAATTCCTCCTCCTGTCCCTCAACGAATTCTCTTTTTATATATTCCAAGAACTTATTCACTTCTGATTCAATTTGATTCATCCTTTGTTTCATGTTAATCACCACCTCTACACCGGCGAGGTTGACCCCTAAATCTCTTGTCAGGTTGAGGATGAACTCAAGCTGTCTCAGGTCATCTTCGCTGTAAAGGCGCGTGTTGCCATCGCTTCGTGAGGGCTTGAGCAGACCTTCCCGCTCGTACAATCTCAGCGTCTGGGGATGAATATCATACATCTGGGAGACGGCGCTGATGTGGTAGAATTTTTTTGAACCTTCCCGGCCATTCATCTTAATGGACTCCCAATTTTTCTCGTGGATTTTCCTTCGCAATCTTTTGGAGTTCTTTCATCAATTCTCGAATTCTCTCGTCTTCGAAGGGAGGGGGAACGATGGAGACTTCCACATACTGGTCACCTTTTATCCTTTTTCCAGGCACTGGGGCTCCTTTATCCCGCAGCCTGAACTTTTGCCCTGATTTCGTTCCGGGGGGAATCCGGATCGTCGTATTGCCGTAGAGAGTGGGTACTTCGAGTTTGGCGCCAAGGGTTGCTTCGGGCACAGTGATCGGGATTTTGACAAAGATATTCTTACCTTTCCGTTTGAAAAAGGAATGAGCATCCACTTCGATCGTGATGAAGAGATCCCCGATGGGACCTCCTTGGATGCCGGCATTTCCCTTCCCAGCGATCCGGACTTTGGATCCCGTGTCAACTCCAGCGGGGATACGAACGCTGATGAGGTCCGACTTGGGCATGTGGCCTGAACCCTGGCAAGCAGAACATTGTGTTCCCGGTGATTGACCCGTTCCTCCGCATGTCGGACATGGAGAGGCAAACTTCATGAATCCTCTTTGCATGGAAGTTTGACCGCTCCCTCCGCAGGCAGGGCACACACCTTGCCCCCCACTCCCCACATATCCTTTTCCCCGACAGGATGAACAGTTGACCATCCGCGTGAGCTTGATCCGCGTTTTCACACCATCTATTGCATCCTGGAATCCGACTTTCATAGTGTAATGAAGATCCTCTCCCCTTTTATGTCTTTGAGCTGTTTGGGCTCTTGCTCCAAAAATATTGCTGAAAACATCCTGGAATGGAGAGGAACCAAAACTGGAAAAATCGAATCCTTCAAAACCGGAAGTATAGGCCTGCTGATGGGGATCTCCGCCTGGCGGTTGATCTCCGACAAATCCAAATTGGTCATATTGGGAGCGTTTTTTGGAATCGCTCAAGACCCCATAGGCTTCCTGAATCTCTTTGAATTTTGTTTCAGCAGCCTTATCCCCAGGATTCAGGTCGGGATGGTATTTTCGGGCAAGCTTTCGGTAAGCCTTTTTAATTTCAGCTGTCGAAGCCTTTTTGTTTACGCCTAAAATTTGATAGTAATCACGTGCCATCCCGGACCTTCCTCATCCTGGAAAGCGATTTATTTCTTTTCTTCGTCTACCACTTCGGCATCGATCACTTCCTCTTCTGCATCCTCAGCTGTCTCTTGATTTTGGGGTTGGGTTTGTTCTCCTGCTGCATCCTGAGGGCCGCTGCCAGCTTGCTGCTGGGCTTGCTGTTGCTGGGATGCTTGCTGGTACATCATTTCGGTGAGTTTGTGCGATACCTGGGAAAGCTTCTCCATAGCCTGCTTAATGGCCTCGACGTCTTCTCCTTCAGCCGCTTTTTTTGTGTTATCTATTTCAGCCTGGACATTGTTTGCCTCATCCGCGGGGATCTTATCCTTATTTTCCCGCAGCAATTTTTCCAAATTGTATACCATCTGATCAGCTTGATTTTTTATGTCAATGATCTCTCGTCTCTTTTTGTCTTCTGCTGAATGAGCATCGGCATCTTTGACCATTTGATCGATTTCCTGTTCATCCAAGCCGGAATGCCCCGTGATCGTGATGGCTTGTTGCTTTCCTGTACCCATGTCTTTAGCCGAAACATGAAGAATACCGTTGGCGTCGATATCAAAAGTCACTTCGATCTTAGGGATCCCCCTAGGTGCAGGAGGGATGCCATCGAGATGGAACCGGCCCAATGACCTGTTGTTCGAAGCCATCTCCCTTTCTCCCTGGAGAATATGAATCTCGACGCTCGGCTGATTATCCGATGCCGTCGAAAAAATTTCTGTCTTTTTGGTGGGGATGGTTGTGTTCCGGGGAATCATCTTTGTGAACACTCCGCCCAAAGTTTCGATACCGAGCGTCAAAGGGGTTACATCCAGGAGAAGAACGTCCTTCACATCTCCTGACAACACAGCACCCTGAATTGCTGCTCCGGCTGCTACGACCTCATCCGGATTGACTCCCTTATGAGGTTCTTTCTGGAAAAGCTCTTTGACAGATTGTTGGACCATCGGGATGCGTGTAGAACCACCAACAAGGATAACTTCATTGATTTCTCCAGGCTTCAAGCCTGCATCTTCGAGGGCCTGTAAACAAGGTTGTTTGGTCCTTTCGATTAGGTCCTCCATGAGCTGTTCCAGTTTCGACCGAGAAAGCTTCATCAGTAGGTGTTTGGGTCCGGAAGCATCGGCTGTGACAAACGGTAGGTTGATTTCTGTTTCCATGGTGGTGGAAAGCTCCATTTTTGCTTTTTCCGCTGCTTCTTTCAGCCGCTGTAAGGCCATTTTATCTTGGGTTAGGTCGATTCCCGCATCTTTTTTGAACTCCTTCACCAGCCAATCTTGCACTCTCTGGTCGATATCATCTCCCCCTAGGTGGGTATCTCCGTTTGTCGATTTGACCTCAACAACACCTTCACCCACTTCCAAGATTGATATGTCAAATGTACCGCCGCCAAAATCATACACGGCGATTGTCTGGTCCTTTTTTTTGTCCATACCGTAGGCAAGGGCTGCTGCTGTAGGTTCGTTGATGATCCTTACCACATCCAAACCAGCGATCGTTCCTGCGTCTTTTGTCGCTTTTCTCTGGCTATCGTTAAAATAGGCCGGTACTGTAATGACGGCTTTGTCAATCTTTTCGCCCAAATAATCTTCAGCAGCCTTTTTCAGTTTTTGCAAAACTATTGCCGAAATCTCAGGGGGTGCATATTTTTTTCCCAATGCTTCGACAACCGCATTTCCCTTGGAGTCCTTGGATACTTTAAACGGGACCTGCTTGATTTCCTCAGGAACTTCGTTTTGACGGCGTCCCATGAACCTTTTGATCGAATAGATAGTATTCTCGGGATTTGTGATCCTTTGCCTTTTGGCAACTTGCCCTACTAAACGTTCACTTTTTTCAGTGAACGCAACGACAGATGGAGTTGTGCGCCCTCCCTCTTCATTCGGGATAATTTTGGGTTTATCTCCTTCTGTAACAGCGACGACAGAATTTGTCGTTCCTAAATCGATACCAATAATCTTTGCCATTTATTTCCTCCAAATAATAATCAAAATGATATTTAGTACAATTATAATATAAAACCTGAGTGTTGTTTTGTCAAGTTTTTTTATGATATTCAAATATTTCGAAGATAATGCTGGTTTTCCCTTGAAAATCGAGATAAAAGAGGCCTTGTCTTTTTAGCTATCAGGATCTTGGATAAATCCTTCTTTCATCATAAGCTGAACTTCTTCCCTCGCTTTTTTTATAATGGTTTCCGCCAGTTTGAATCTTTCCTTGGCTGAATGCCTGATTCTCGCTACACCCTGTTCAATGCCTTTTGTGCCGACAGCAACAGCTTCTCTAGGAAATACTTCCCATTCATCCATATTGGGCACGATGTAGTCTTCGTTGATTCCTTTATCTTCAGCGACTTTCGCCAATTCTTTGGCAGCTTCAATGCACATTTCATCTGTGATTTTGGTAGCACGGATATCCAAAGCTCCCCTGAAAATGCCGGGAAATCCGAGGGAATTGTTGACTTGGTTCGGAAAATCAGATCGGCCAGTAGCGACTATTCTTGCTCCAGCTTCTTTGGCTTCCCATGGCCAAATCTCGGGGATAGGATTGGCCTCGGCGAACACTATGGCATCATTTGCCATGGTTTCAATCCACTCTTTTTTTATGACGCCAGGTCCTGGCTTGGATGCAGAAATGACCACATCAGCGCCTTCCATAGCTTCTTTGATATCTCCTTTGACGCCTTTTGTATTGGTCGTTTCGCACACGTGCCACTTTTCTTTGTATTTCGCCTTCAGCATCACCTTATCGCCCCTGTCTTTGTGCAAAATGCCCCTGGAATCCACAGCGATGATGTTTCCTGCTTTGACTCCCGCTTTGATGATGAGCCGTGCTATAGCAATGTTGGCTGCTCCTGCCCCTATCAGAGCCACTCGAATATCCTTCAACTCTTTCCCGACGATCTTGACTGCATTGAGCAAACCCGCCACTGTCACACAGGCTGTACCCTGTTGATCATCGTGCCAAACTGGTATCTCCATTTCTTTCCGGAGCGTATCCAGAATATGGAAACATTTGGGATGGGCGATGTCTTCCAGGTTAATACCGCCGAATGTGGGTTGAATCCACTTCACAGCCTTGATAATTTCCTCCGGTTCTTTGGTATCCAGACAGATTGGGAAGGCATCCACTCCACCAAGATACTTGTATAAAAGGGCCTTGCCTTCCATAACCGGGAGGCCTGCTTCAGGGCCGATGTCGCCTAATCCCAAAACACGGGATCCATCGGAAACAACGGCCACAAAGTTCCACTTATTGGTCATCTCATAAGCTTTATCAATGTCTTGATGGATTTTTTTACATGGAGTAGCGACGCCAGGTGTGTACCAAATGGCAAAATCGTTAAAATCTCTTATGCGACACTTGGGTATGACTTCAATTTTTCCCCTATAATAAGGATGAAGACGCAAAGCATCTTTTGAAGGTTGCTCTGCTTTAGCCAGCAACTCTTCCACTGTAACTTCTTTCAAAACTTCCTCCTTGTGGCATCATCGAATCCGAATACTTGTTGCCACGATTTTATAAATATTATTAGGTTATAAAAGTACTCTATTATAATCCTCCTATTTTTTTAGTCAAGCTGAATTATGGCCAGATATTTCCTAAACCATAACACTACCTGCAGGCTTAACGGAGAGCAATGGTTTTGGAAATTCCTTTTATGTTTGGAAGCAAATCATCTATGCAAAAAGCACCTTTCGCTGTCTGTTTCACCTGGTTTTCTTGTGATAATCATGGCTAGGCCTAATTCGTTGGCTTTCTGTAGGACTTCCTCGTCTCTGATCGAACCCAAAGGATAGATGATGGCCGTGATTCCGCTTTTGGCCGCAAGCTCGACGACATCCGTGAAAGGCATAAAAGCATCCGATGCCATAATACATCCTTCAGAACCGTAACCTCTCTTAGAAAACTTGATGGCATCCTCAGCCGCATCGATACGGCTCCTCTGTCCCGAACCTATGCCGTGTATCCGGTCAGCAGAACCAATCACTATAGCGTTAGACCTTGTGAAACACGCAACTGTCCAGCAAAAGATAGCGGCTTCGATCTCCTTCTTTGCTGGGATTCTCTCGGAAACAACTTCCACAGATTCCGGTGATACGATTCTGGAATCGAATCGTTTTTGAATCAAAAGCCCTCCTTCAACTCTCTTGAATTCCAGGCCGTTATCCCACGAGGGCTCATCGATGGACGCCCTGAGTTTCACAACACGTAATGGTTTTCTTGTCGCCAAAACATCGAGGGCATCTGGAGTATATTCGGGAGCGAATACCACCTCCACGTTCCTTCCCTTTTCCACAATGATATCTGCCAAAGGTTTATTAATGGTATGATTGAATACATCCACACTCCCAAAATTCGAAAGAGGATCGCAACCCCAAGCCTTTTGAAAAACATCCGCTGGCTCCTCCCCCATCGCTACACCACTGGGCATTTCATGTTTCACCAAAACGCAGCTTTGTCGATCGGGATATATGCCAGAAAGTTTTCTCACCAGCCTAAGCCCCAGATCCATATCTCCGATGTTGATGTAACTTAGGCCTTTGCTCCCTTCTTGAATAACCTCCAATGATGCCATATTCGGACCAGATGCTTCTGGTTCCTGGTAAAAGGCAGCAGGATATCCAGGATTCTCGCCATACCTCATAGCAAGTTTTTTCTCAAACCGTTCCTCGCCCAACTGGAAAGTATCCGGGAATTCTTCTTCCACTTTGGTCCGGTATTGTTTGCGTGTCGATTTATCGAATTTTTCCATTTGAAACTTCCATCCTTTCCGATTTGTTTATGATATAGGTGTCGAAATTTTGGGATACCATGTCGATCCCGAATACACAGGCCACCGCCACCCGAAAATCTTGGCCTCCTTGTTTGGGCGCAAGTAATTCATAAACCTTCTCTGCCACTTCTTGGGGTGTGGAGCCTAGTATTTCCATTTCCTGCGGTTCTCCCACAAAAGACGGGAGAGGATCTATGTTTTCCCCTTCGTAGGTCATGATCAATCGGCCTTCACCAGGAACAACAGAAAATTCATAAATGTTTCTCTGGGATGAGCCATCAGGCGCTTTTTTTATCAGACTGAGCGCGGCACGTTTGTTCGATAGCAAACACCCGCTGATTCTTGGCGTGAAATTTGGCTCATCAGGTTCATAATCCCAATTTTTTAACGCAAAAGCTAGAATCTCTGCCGGGCTTTCACTCTGGCTTAGGCAGGCCATAATATCCACGGTTTGTTTCCCGTTGCTGACGGCAATCCCTTTAGATAAGAAGAAAACGCTCGGGTAGATCAACAGGTCAAGGTTTCCCTTTTTCAGGAGGTCTTTATCGGTAGGCTTCACCCAAATCGCATCATTTTCTCGCTCCATTTTTCTAGCTTGACTGGAGTCGGATCGCCCTGTGATGGCATAGACAACCAAAACATTTTCCGTCGATTTTTCTTGCCCGATGATGAGGAGGCGTCCCGGATATTCTTTCTTCACTGTGGCTTTTTTGTCCATTGGTTTTTATCCAATCCCTCTTTATGAATGAGAACTTATGGATAATATAATAGGTGGAGTCAAAGTTCAAATAAAAAACGAAAATGAGAATATGGGGTCAGATCCTGACTTTGGACATTCCGGCTCATTTCCCTTATACTTATACTTTTTCTTTACATCGCGTGAACAAATAATAAGGGTCAAAACCATGAGAGAAGTGAGGCCGATATGAGAAAGAACGAACACCCGGACAAGGCATACAAAAACCTGGAATTCCTGAATTCAGATGAAGCTCGGACCATACGTATACTGAGCGAGTATATAGAACCCCTCGCCAGATTGACCGAACACAAAGTCAACAGCACGGTACTTTTTTTGGGTTCATCCAAAGCCAAGCCCGATGAGACCGGCTCTATAATGAGTAAATTTTATTGGGAGACCGAAGAGATTGCTTTCCGTTTGGCAAAATGGGCAATCAAACTCAAACCCAAAGGGAAAAACTTCGTGGTCTGCACCGGAGGAGGTCCGGGTTTGATGGAGGCGGCAAATCGTGGTGCTGCCAGAGCGGGAGGAAAATCCATCGGGATGAACATCTCTATTCCAGAAGAACAGTCTCCCAATGCCTACATATCATCGGAACTTTCATTTATTTTTCACTATTTTTTCATGCGCAAATTCTGGCTTGTCAATCTTGCCAAAGCGATCGTGGCTTTGCCTGGAGGATTCGGAACTTTGGATGAACTTTTTGAGATATTGACCTTGATACAGACAGGGAAAATTCACAAAGACCAGCTTTACATTCTTTTGTATGGAAAAGAATATTGGGATGAAATCATTGATTTTGAAGGCTTGCTCAAACACAAAGCCATAGATGCTGGTGACGCTCATCTTTTTGCCACCTGTTCGTCCCCGGAAGAAGCCGTTTCTTTCCTGACAAAAAACTTGCTCCATTTTCTGTAGGATGTGGAAAAAATGACAAATTTTTTCGTTTTCCGGTTATTTTTCATCTTTGCTTTAGTTGCCTTTTCTTTTGTCTCCTGCGCCCGGGTGGCACATACACCTCCTGAGGTTATCCAGACCGGTGTAGCATCCTGGTATGGGCCGAATTTCCATGGTAAAACCACCTCCAACAAAGAAGTTTATGACATGCATGATTTAACTGCAGCCCATAAGAGTTTGCCGTTCGGAACCTATGTGGTGGTCACGAACTTGAATAACGGGAAATCTGTTACTGTGCGGATTAATGACCGCGGTCCCTTTGTCAAGGGAAGGATAATCGATCTTTCCTATGCTGCTGCTAAGGCCGTGGACATGATCGGCTCAGGAACAGCACCTGTCAAATTGGAAATTCTCACAGGTATTTCTCCCAAAAGATCCTCGCAGAAATTTTCTGTGCAGGTGGGCTCTTTTACTTGGGAAAAAAATGCCAAGTCATTAAAAAACGAACTACAAAAAGATTATAAAAATGTCTATATCGTCCGTTTCAAAACAGTGAATCAGGTTTATTATCGTGTGAGGATCAAAGCTGAAGACCAAGATAAGGCAAGAGCTATCGCAAGGCGTTTGACAAGAGCCGGATATTCAGCCATTGTGTTGGAAGAACAGTGATGATGATTGCTTTTATCGCAGAAACCTACCTTCTTTGTTTTCGCTTGAAGAGATAAGCCGCCTCCTCTTTTCTGCTCGTCGTCCCATCATGGAGGACAAAGCGGCCCCCGCTCCACATCCTCGCCGATCCGTATTCTCCTTTTTTGCTGATGGCATAAAAGCTCAGGCCAAACCGTGGTTTCCCCTCTTCATCCAGGAGATGGGGCTGGCGTTTTGATGTTTCGGCTATTCTTTCCAAGGTCCTGAGACAAGCTTCTTCCGGAGACACCCCTTGTCTCATAAATTCCACGACCGTAAAACTTCCGCAATTCAGAATATTCGCCTCTCCTCGACCCGTAGATCCAGCGGCTCCCACTGTGTTGTCAACGTAAAGGCCAGCCCCGATAATCGGGGAATCCCCGACCCTGCCTGGAATCTTGTAGGACAATCCGCTGGTTGTTGTAACACCAGCTAGATCACCGTTGGCGTCCACAGCACAACAATTGATCGTTCCATAATTCCTCAGGGCTTCTTGGAGTTCCTCATCCAGGTCTTCTTGAGGAGGAAACCAATCATCCCGATCCGACAGCCTCTCTTTCCATCTCAACCACCTCTGCCTAGCCTTATCTGTGAGAAGGTTCTCCTCTTTAAATCCATGGGCCTTGGCGAACTTCAGTGCTCCTGTGCCGATGAGGAGGGCGTGGTCTGATCTTTCCATCACCAATTTAGCCACCTTGGAGGGCGTTTTGATATGTTTCATGGCGGCTACAGCCCCAGCATTGTGGGTCGGGCCGTGCATCACCGAGGCGTCGAGCTCCACTTCCATGTCTTCGTTCGGAATTCCTCCGTATCCCACGGACATGTCATCGGGATCTTCTTCGACGATGTTGACACCGGCAACAACGGCATCCAGTGGGTCATCTCCGTTTTTGAGCATTTCCATGGCTTTGTACACAGTTCTCAGCCCGTTGCCGCTTGCTATCACGACCATCTTTCCTGATTCATTCGATTTTGATCTGGCGATTTTTCCTTCTCCAAGCATCGCTGCCGCACTGATGCCCATCCCGGCTTTCAGAAAATCTCTTCTCGAAAATTTATTTTGCATTTTTCCTCCAAATTTATACAAACTTTCTGAACACATTACTTTAATCCAACTCCTGCATGACTTCAACCTAAAATTGACAACATTATCTGTTTGGTATATACCCAAATTCTGACTTTCGATGAAAAAAAGAATCCTTTTTTCTGCATCCCTGTTTCATGCTTTCAACGATGCCTCCACTGTGATCGTTCCGATGATATTTCCGCTTCTTTACAGCCAACAATTCATCATCAAAAATTACTCCCACATCGGTATCTTGTCCAACCTCGGCCTGTTGACCACATTTTTCTGTCAAATTGCGATCGCCAACCACGCCCACAAATACGAATACAAACATTTTCTCTTGCTCAGCTCCTTGGGCATATCTGTGTCCGTCTTGCTGATCACTCTTTCTGTCAACGTGGTCTCGATGCTGTTGTTTTACCTTGTGATGCGAGGCTTCACCAGTTTCTACCATCCGGTCGGGATTGCCACCGTATCCAAGGCACACCCTGACCAAGGCCTCGATTTTGCGATGGGAATCCAGAGTGGATCGGGGAACCTTGGCGTTTTCATCGCCTTCATTTCGGCCGGTTATCTTGCCCAAAACTTCGGATGGAAAATGCCGTTGTATGTTTGTGCTGGAGTCTGCGTTTTTCTCGGGATAATGAGCTATTTTTCTGTTCGGAAGTCATCGCTGCGAGCAAAAAATCCTGTCCGGCCCGATTTTTCCTCATGGATGGAAGCCCTCAAAGATATTAAAGCCTACATCCCTGGATTCATATTTGGAGGGGCGTGTTGGGGAACCACTGTTTATTATGCCCCTTCCCTTTTTAATCATAAGTTTCATGTCCCTCTTGGAAACACCGGAATTTTTCTGGCGCTTTGGATCGGAGTGGGAACTGTGATGACCTATTTTTATGGATATCTGAGCAAGCGAGGGAGCAGAGAGAGGCTGTCTTTGGCCAGTTTAATCGGTTCGACAACTTTTCTTTTTATCCTGGGAATATCTTCGATATTAGGCATCGCTGCGATCGTTCTTATCCTTTTTGGCGCATTCCTTTTTTTGATCTACCCGGCCCTTCAATCCTTTGTTGCCGAAAAAGTCCCCGAAAAAAATCAGGTCTTGGCATTCAGTATCGTCGCCAATATAAAAATGATCACAGGCTCTGTCGTGGTGCTTATTGCCGGCTTTCTCTCGGATAATTTTGGGATAAATTCCCCATTCCTATTCTTGGTCGGATTGGGAATCCTGGTTTTGGCGAATTACCTTTTCAGAAACGACTCCCCTCTCCTAACCAGTCGGCAGCCCTAGGTTCCTCATTCCTTTTTTAAAAAGTGGCCAATTCCCACATGAATCTTCGCCTCAGGCATACCTGAGTATACAGAACATTTAAAGAAAAATAAGCCAAACAAAATCATTTCGGCACTGAAGAAATTCGCCGAATTTCCAGCCATCAGCGAACTCAAAGAAATCTTGGAAGGAGTCTAATTATGCTTGTTGTAGACGTTCTTAAATGGAAATCGAAACGATCATCTAAGACGAAAGTGATTTGTCGACTCGGCTGGGACGGCCAGCTAAAAAAGATCGTCATTCTGAAAGGAAGAAGAATCGGCAAAAGGATACTAAAGGGCAGATATTTGGATAAAAGAGATTATCCGAAGAGGCTCAAATATATTGAAGCCAAGCAGGGGAAAGCTTTCATACGAGATTTATGTTTCGGTTTGGCTGGAACGAGGATTTGGGCAACACCACCACTTGAGGAGAATGAATGAACGAAACAGCGATTGAGAAAAGAGACAGAAAGCTCCTGAACGCAATAAAAGCAGGAGCACGTATTGTCGAAAAAGGTTTTGGAAAAGTGCTGTATGAGGTCGGAAAAGGAAACGTCATAAACACTGGACAGCGTTTAGATTATAAGCGGATTCAAGTCCTTCATTGTGTAGCAGACCTTGTTGCAAAAAATGAATGGTTTCCCTTGATCACAAGCATGGATCATATTCCCAAGGGCACACAATTTGTCAGAAGCAAAGAGGATGGCAGCTATATTGTTATAATTCCCTTCAGCCATCACAAGAATTTCACTGGTAAAAAGAATATGAAAGTGCAAGAGGCCATAGACACATATACATCAATGTACAAGATCGGTCTTGAATCCGCTGGAGGAGACAGGC
>CP070750.1:1733714-1761516 GCA_020348385.1 Candidatus Aminicenantota bacterium
ACATCCTTGCTGACATCTCTCATGAAGGCGTTAAAATCATCGAGTGATTTTACGCCTTTTTCCTTGAGAAGCTTTTTTAGTTTTGCTCGGTCGAGTACCATGTCACCTCCTTGTGAATTATATCACTAAGAAGGTTTACACAGTTTTTCTTACAGTCCTTCTACAGAGAACTGCTAAACCTTTATGAGACAAGAAAGGGAAACAGTCTTGTGTTTGTGAATCCACAGACATGAAAAGGCTATGTCTGCATACGTAAGTCTTTCGAGAGGGCTTGTAAGCGTGCAGATGTCCAAAACCTCATACTCCATGACCTTCGCTACACGGCTTTTGGAAGCTGGAACCGATATCGTCACCGTTCAGAATCTTCTGGTCACACCAGCGTTCAGACCACTCAGATTTACTGCATGACAAACCAACAAGAAAAGAGGGGAGCAGTAGCCTTGCTAGACAGCCAAAATGGGCAAGATTTATCCCGTATTTGGCCCACGAAGAAAAAGGAAGGACTTCTCTACCCTCCAAAGAATTCTCTCATTTCTATGAACTAATATGGGGTAATAACGAATGAAAGTATTGGTAGCGGGGGCTGGATTTGAACCAGCGACCTCCGGGTTATGAGCCCGACGAGCTACCAGACTGCTCTACCCCGCAGTACCGATTTTCATTATAACACTCTGATTTATTTTGTCAAAACAAAAGTTGAAAACTGCTGCGTTCCTCATATGCTCAGCTCATTTTTCTATGCCAACACTCTAGTGATTTTATATCTTAAAAAAACCTTGACATTGCTGGATGGCAAAAAATATAATGAATGACTTAAAAAATGGCTCATTTTTTATTTTTTCTACTCGCTATCATATGCATTGCATCAGTCTTGGGGATGATTATATCCAAAGACCAAGCCTACAATGCCCTTTTCCTGATAGTGGCCTTTGTATGTATGGGAGGCCTGTTTGCCCTTCTCGAGGCACCGTTTATCGCGGCTGTGCAAATCATCATATACGCCGGGGCCATCATGATCCTCTTTATTTTTGTTATCATGATGATCAACCTGAGAAAAGGCGTGGGACCTGAAAAAAAGAGATGGACAGTGTATTTTGCGGTAGTTATCGCTTTTGTCCTTATCGCAGAGCTCGTTTTGACCGTAAAAGGGACTCTTGAACCCATCAGTTCTGCTGCCGTGGAAAAATTAGGAAACCCGACTGATCTCGGCCGGCTGCTTTTCACAAAATATCTGTATCCATTCGAGATAACATCCATTTTAATTATTGCAGCCTTGGTCGGTGCGATTGTTCTAGTTAAGAAGAGAGACAAAGAATGATCCCGTTAAGTTATTTTTTGATCCTGAGCATCATCCTGTTTGTTCTGGGAGCCATTGCATTTTTTGTGAAACGGGACCTGATTACCCAATTTATGGCGATCGAAATCATGTTCAGTGCCGCAAACCTGGCTATCCTCGCATTCGCGAAAGCAGCCACTTCTCTGGATGGTCAAATCATCGTCTTTTTTGTGATCACCGTGGCAGCTGCGGAGGCCGCTGTGGGCTTGGCCATCATTCTTTTGATATTCAGACAAAAAAAGACCATAAAATCTGAAGATATTAAATTGATGAAAGGATAAAATGACTGATTACTTCTGGCTGATTCCGCTTATCCCCGCCTTGAGTACACTCATTCTTGTCTTGTTTGGGCAGAAGCTCCCAAAGAAATATGTTTCTTTTCAAGCCTGTTTTGCTGTCTTTGCCTCCTTTGCCATATCCGTCATTTCTTTTATTGGTTTGCTCCAAACTAGCCATGAGCATCTCCCGATCATCAAAAATCTGTTCTCCTGGATCTATGCTGGAAACTTCCAGGCTGATCTTGCCCTTCAACTGGATCCCCTCTCTTCGATAATGACCCTGGTTGTCACTGGCGTGGGATTTCTCATCCATGTCTATTCGGTCGGATATATGGCCGATGACGAGGGCTACACCCGATATTTCACCTATTTGAATCTTTTTACCTTCGCCATGCTCATTTTGGTAATGGGATCCAATCTTGTTGTGATGTTTGTGGGATGGGAAGGAGTCGGTCTCTGTTCCTATTTATTGATCGGATTCTGGTTCGATAAACACTCGGCAGCTAACGCCGGTAAAAAGGCCTTTATCGTGAACAGGATCGGAGATGCCGCTTTTCTCCTGGGCATATTCTTTATCTTCATCAATATCGGAAGCGGAGAGTTCAGCATCATTAACCAAGCTATCGGCAGCGGTGCGATCACACAGAGTCTTGCGACTTTGATCGCCATCCTTCTTTTTGTCGGAGCCACAGGAAAATCTGCTCAGATACCTCTTTACATCTGGCTTCCCGACGCAATGGAGGGTCCGACACCTGTCAGCGCCCTCATTCACGCGGCCACCATGGTCACAGCCGGTGTTTACATGGTCGCCCGGATGAATGTCCTTTTCACATTCTCTGGTTCTGCCAACTCGGTCGTTGCAATAATTGGAGCAGTAACGGCGGTTTTTGCCGCGACCATGGCATTGACACAAAACGACATCAAAAGGGTATTGGCCTATTCGACAATATCCCAGATCGGATACATGTTTATCGGATGCGGAGTTGGCGCCTATGCAGCAGGCATGTTCCATCTATACACTCACGCTTTTTTCAAAAGCCTTTTGTTTTTGGCTGCTGGAAGCGTGATGCATGCCTTATCTGGCGAGCTGAACATGCAAAAGATGGGAGGGTTGAGGAAATACCTTCCCCTCACCTATCCCACTTTTCTGATCGGTGCCATTGCGATTGCGGGGATTCCTTTCTTATCCGGATTTTTTTCCAAGGATGCGATCTTAACCAGCGCCTATGCCAACGGCCAATATCTGGTTTGGGCGCTTGGCATATTCGGGGCGGTTTTAACCGCCTTTTACATGTTCCGTCTGATTTTTCTCACCTTTTTTGGCAACGAACGCCTAGAGCCTGCAGCTAAAAGTCATCTGCATGAATCCCCTCCGGCGATGACCATCCCCCTTGTTCTCCTGGCTTTCTTTTCGATCGTTGCCGGCTATGTCGGCCTCCCTGTTGTCGTCGGGAAAAATCTGGACTTTTTCGGCCGTTTTTTGGAACCGGTTATCCACAAGGCTCATGAGGTCCACCTGAGCCTGGGTACGGAATGGATGCTGATTTTAATCTCGGTAGCCGTAGCTGTGACCGGCATTTTTATCGCCTGGGTGTTCTACATCAAGAATCCCAAGATTCCCCCAAACCTTGTCGCACGATTCCCTGGTCTTTACAAAATTCTGTATAACAAATACTACGTGGACGAAATCTACAACACACTGTTCGTTAATTCCACGATTAAGGGCTCCGAGATCGTTTACGATCATTTCGACCTCAAGGTCATAGACGGAGCTGTCAACGGCTCAGCAAAAGCCACCAATTTCTTCGGAAAGATTTTGAGTTATTTTCAGACAGGTTTTATAAAGGATTATGCCCTGATTTTCCTGTTGGGCGCTATTCTCTTATTAGGATATTTATTGTTTTAAAAAAATGGAAATCCCAATTTTAAGCATCGTCACGTTTCTCCCCCTGGCGGGAGCTCTGCTGTTTATCTTTATCAACCGCGATAAAGAAAACCTGCTGCGATATTTGGCCCTATTCATCTCGATTATCACCTTTATCGTCTCGCTATATCTTTATTTTAACTTCAATGCCCAGACGCCTGATCCGCAGTTTGTGGAAAAAGGGCCATGGATCGGATACGGGATAAACTACCATGTCGGGATAGACGGTATCAGCCTATACCTGGTGCTTTTGACCACCTTTCTGATGCCGATCGTGATCCTATCCTCCTGGACATACATACAGAATCGTGTCAAGGAATATCTGATCTTCATGTTTCTGCTCCAGACGGGGATTATCGGCGTTTTTGTCGCCCTGAATCTATTCCTGTTTTACGTGTTTTGGGAAGCCATGCTGATCCCGATGTATTTTCTGATAGGTATATGGGGAGGAAAAAGGAAGATCTATGCCACTGTAAAGTTTGTTCTTTTTACCATGTTGGGCAGCCTGTTGATGTTGGTGGCCATATTCTACATGTACAACCTTTTTTACAAAGCCACTGGCACCTACTCTCTTAACATCTTCGATTACTACCGCATGATCCTCAACCCGAACGTCCAGGTATGGCTGTTTCTGGCTTTTGGGTTGGCATTTGCCATAAAAGTCCCCATGTTTCCTTTTCACACCTGGCTACCAGATGCTCACGTCGAAGCTCCCACAGCGGGATCGGTTGTCCTGGCAGCAGTCCTCCTAAAAATGGGAACATACGGTTTTCTGCGATTCGCCTTCCCGATGTTTCCAGACGCACTGCAAAAATTTCTCCCAGTACTGGGAGTGTTATGTATCATAGGCATCATTTATGGGGGATTAATGGCCCTTATCCAAAAGGATGTCAAATCCCTTGTTGCCTACTCCAGCGTTAGTCATATGGGACTCATCATGCTGGCCATATTTGCCCTCAACCTGGAAGGTATAGAAGGAGGTATCTACCAGATGCTCAACCACGGGCTGAGCACAGGCGCACTATTCTTGTGTGTTGGCATTCTCTACGAAAGGTCCCACACACGATTGATAAAAGATTTTGGGGGAGTCAGCAAACAGATGCCAATATTTTCGGCATTTTTCTTGGTTTGCATGCTCTCTTCGGTCGGTCTGCCCGGACTCAACGGTTTTGTCGGTGAGATTCTCTGCCTGTTTGGCGTATTCAAGGCCAACAAGGTCTTGGCCATACTGGGCGTCACCACCGTTATTTTGGCTGCCGCTTATCTACTCTGGATGTTCCAGAGAGTGATGCAAGGCCCGATCACAAACGACAAGGTCCGCTCGTTCAAAGACCTGAATCTCAGGGAAATCGCTTACTTGACACCAATCGTGATCTTGATGTTCTGGATGGGGATCTATCCCCAGACTTTCCTGAGAAAAATGGATGTGTCTGTTTCCAATCTGGTGAATCAGGTTAACAGGAAAGAGGCGATATTCACCGAAGCCAAAAAGGAGAATAAGCCTCCTGTAAATATGCACGTCTTGACAGAAAATGAAAAAGATAAGGATCCCATCGCAAAAGAGGACAAAGAATCGCAATGAATACTTTCTACGCATTGTTCCCGTTATTGATCATCGTTGCTGCTTCTCTTCTGGTGATGATCCTGGAAGTCTTTTTTAAAAGGGAAGATCGCAGTTATCTTGCTTATCTCTCTCTCCTTTTCTTGATCGCCAGCGCAGCTGCATGCGTAAAATTCTGGAACAAAGGTTATTCCTATTTCGACGGGAATTTATCTCTGAGTAATCTCTCCTTGTTTTTCTGCTCTATCCTGATCGTTGCAACATTTCTCGTGATCCTTATTTCGATGAAGTACCTCACTCTCCACAGCGCCAACTACGGCGAGTATTATGCGCTTTTGCTGTTTGCCTTGTCTGGTATGATCATCATGGTCTCCTCCAGCGACCTGATTGTGATTTTCCTAGGACTGGAGGTGTTATCACTCAGCAGCTATGCTTTAGCCGGATTGCGCCGCGAGGACGAAAAATCCAACGAAGCCGCCATTAAATATTTCTTGCTCGGCAGTTTTGCTTCGGCTTTCCTTGTTTTTGGTATTGCCTTTCTGTACGGAGCTACACAAGCAACCGCCATCCCCTCTATCATCGAGGGACTTAAAACTGGCTCTTCCATTGGAACTTTGGGCCTCGTAGGTTTGGGGCTTGTCGTTATCGGGTTTGGATTCAAGGTAGCGGTTGTCCCATTTCACATGTGGACACCAGACGTGTATCAGGGTGCTCCCACGCCCATCACAGCCTTTTTCTCGGTCGGCCCCAAAGCTGTCGGATTCGCTGTTCTGCTCAGGATTTTTATTCCCTATTTCCAAGACGCCCTCGAATCTCAGTTGCTGTTTGGATTGCTCTGGATTATCGCGGCCATCACGATGATTGCCGGGAACCTTATCGCCCTCAGACAGACCAATGTCAAAAGAATCCTAGCCTATTCCAGTATCGCCCATGCCGGTTATTTGATGGTGGCCATTCTCGCAAAGGATATACTGGGTTTGGTCTTTTATCTGACAGCTTACCTGTTCATGAATATCGGTGCTTTTGCGGCAGTCATCGCCCTGGGGAAAAAGGATCATGAGTATCTGGAGCTGGAAGACTACAGGGGGATCGGATTCAGGTACCCCTGGATCGGAGCGACATTTGCCGTTTTCCTGATATCATTGGCAGGATTTCCTCCCACTGGCGGATTCCTGGCCAAATTTTATGTATTCTCTGCTGCCGTCAGACAGGGACTCGTGTCTCTTGTGATCATCGGCGTTCTGGCCAGTCTCGTCTCTGTTTTTTACTATCTGCGGATCATCATTTATATGTACATGAGAGAACCTGCATACGAGGTAGACATCAATTATGATAATCCATCGCTCTTCCTTGCGCTTT
Source organism: Candidatus Aminicenantota bacterium (assembly GCA_020348385.1). Lineage (GTDB taxonomy): Bacteria > Acidobacteriota > Aminicenantia > Aminicenantales > Aminicenantaceae. Next base: position 1,740,173 of record CP070750.1, read on the forward strand.
TTTTATGCCTGTACGGTGTTCTACAACTCGGTATCTTCCCGGGAAATATCCTGGTTTTGATCCGGCAAGCTGTTGCTGCTCTCCCGTTTCTGTAGTGCACGACAAAACCTATCAAAATTTTTCACACCAATTCCCCCCTTTTAAGTTGTGCTTCAATTGCTCATGGGGATGGACAAAAATTCATTTCCTAGCCCCACATAAAAGCTGGGTGGGGAGGGTTGATGGCTGGGGCAGGACGTAAGCCGAATTCTGTTCCCGCCAGAAGCGAGGGCGGTTATTTGTCTGAGCAACCTACCCGCCCCTCGAAACGGGCCGTTTCAACCGGGGCCAATTCGGTCTTGCTCCGGATGGGGTTTACCGTGCTCCTGATGTCACCATCAGAACGGTGAGCTCTTACCTCACCTTTTCACCCTTACTCTGAAAGAAGGTGGACACCAATCCTACAGGGCGGTTTGTTTTCTGTGGCACTTTCCTCCGATCGCTCGGAGTCGCTGTTAGCGACCATCCTGCCCTTCGGAGTTCGGACTTTCCTCCCCTTCTGGGCCTTGAGGCGAAGAAGGAGCAACCACCTCACCTACCCCAGCCTTTATTTTTATACCATATTGTTCCAATTTTTTATACAAGTTGCTGCGGGGAGTATCAATTGCCCTTGCGGTTTGGGATATATTCCAGCTGTTTTCCTTGAGCTTGGAAAGGATAAACTCTTTTTCAGATAAATCTCTGAATTCTTTGAGATTTTTTATCCCCTTGGCATCGGGAAGATAGATGCGCATCTCTCCGTGAATCTCTTCGGGAAGATGTTTTTTCTCGATCGTGTTTCCATCCGTGGAAATGATCAATCGTTCTATCACATTCTTAAGTTGGCGGACATTTCCCTTCCAAGGAAACTTCATCATCGCCTGAACTGCGTCATCAGAGAACTTCTTTGGCTTAAAGTTGTTGTCCGCCGCCATGAGCTGGCCAAAATACTCGATCAAAAGAGGAATATCCTCCTTTTTCTCTCGAAGCGCTGGGGAATAAAGAGGCACAACATTCAAACGAAAATATAAGTCTTCTCTGAAATTGTTCTCCTGGATTTCCTTTTTAAGATCTTTATTTGTCGCTGCAATCACCCGAACATCCACTCTGCCGATTTTGCTCGACCCAACTTTTTGCACTTCCCCTTCTTCAAGGACACGCAACACCTTGGCCTGTGTTTTGAGGCTCATGTCCCCCACTTCGTCAAGAAAGATTGTTCCGCCATCAGCCAGCTCGAACTTCCCCAATTTTTTTTCTGTCGCTCCCGTAAAAGCCCCTTTCACGTGCCCGAAGAGTTCACTCTCGATCAATTCCTCCGGGATAGCCGCACAGTTCACCTGGATAAACTTATCCTTTGCTCGGAGGCTGTTATTGTGAATCGCGCGCGCAATGAGTTCCTTTCCCGTCCCGCTTTCGCCGAATATCAAGATAGTGGCATTGGTGGGCGCGATCTTCAAAATCTCATTCCAAAGCTGCTTCATAGACGGATGATTCCCGACTAGCTCATACTTTTTATCGGCTTTTCTCCTCAGATCTTTGCATTCATTAAGAAGCTTTGTTTGATTTAGAGCATTTCTTATACTGATCAACACTCTTTCTCTATGGAGGGGCTTTTCCAGAAAATCGAAAGCTCCCAGCTTTGTCGCTTCTACAGCTGTCTGGACCGTTCCATGGCCGGATATCATAATCACTTCCGGCGAGTATGGTTTCTTCTCCAGTTCGCTCAATACTTCCAATCCGCTCATACCAGGAAGCTTGACATCCAGGAGGACCAAATCCAAGCCCACCGTTTCTTCGATAGTGTTCACAGCCTGTTCGCCGTCAGCTGCTTCATAGAATTGATACCCCTCGTATTCGAGGATCATCTTCAAGGATTTTCTGATGGTTTCTTCGTCGTCGACGACCAATATCTTTTCTTTTCGATGCTTGCTCATGGTCTATTTCCTCTTCAATGATATCTACTAGAGGATGATATACTACCCAGCCCAAAACTTCAAATAAGGCTTTTAGATCTGGCTTCGCTCCCATGGAGATTTTTAACGCCATTCCCAAGTCGTCTTTCTCGGCCTTGCGGAACTGCGCAACATTCCTCATATAACACCCAAATATCTGGGGCCATTACTCAGCTTCATTACTAGGCTGTTCCAGTGCTCATACAGTCCTCAGGCCCGACTTCTTCGGGTTCCCTCGAAAAACGACACTTCATGGCTAAATCTTCAAGGTCGCTGCAGCCAGATCTAAAACCCGATTAAGATTGGGACGGCTTGCTAAGGGATTGGGCATATTGTAAGATGGATTTGAGCATGTGGAGACCGATTGTTTTGTTTTTAAGCCTGTTGTTGATCGGCACCATTGGTTTTCACCTGATAGAAACCATCTCATTCCTCGATTCCCTGTATATGACTATCATCACTGTTTTTACCGTTGGATTTCGGGAGATCAAAGAACCTTTGAGCCCGGCTGGTCAAGTGTTCACCATCTTCATCATATTGGGTGGAGTTGGATCGGTCATGTACGCCTTCACGAAATTGGCAGAAATCGTTTATGAAGGAACAATCAACAAATTTTGGCGGAGAAGAAGGATGGAAAAAAAGATACAAAAACTCAAAGATCATTACATCATCTGTGGACATGGGAGGATGGGTAATACTGTCAGAGAAAGACTGGAGGGAGAAAATCTCCCGTATGTGGTGATCGACAACAGCGAAGAGGGACTTGTCGAACTTAGGGGGAAACAGGACTGTCTTCACATGGAAGGAGACGCCACAAACGAAGATGTTCTGATCAAGGCGGGAATCAAACGAGCCAAAGCTCTAGCTGCCCTTCTCGCCACAGACGCCGACAATCTTTATCTCGTGATGACTGTGAAGTTGATCAATCCTTCTTTGTTTGTTTTATCCAAAGTGATGGAGGAAGAAGCAGAAAGAAAAATCCTGCAAATTGGCGCCAATAAAGTGGTCAGCCCGTACAAGCTAAGTGGCTTAAAAATGGCCCAAGCGCTGATTCGTCCTACCCTAGTGGATTTTTTAGATTTGATCATCCGACGCAGTGAGTTATCTCTCTCGATGGAAGAATTGCTCGTTAAAAAGAACTCCAAGATCGTGGAACGCACCTTGGCAGAATGTGATATACGACGAAAAGCCAATATCATCGTGGTCGCTATCAAGAAACCCGGCGAAGACATCGTATTCAATCCCTCTCCTGGGGTGGATATAGAGTCCGGGGATACGCTGTTGGTTCTGGGAGAAAACGCAGATATCGATCTTTTCGAAAAAACCTATATCGAGGAGGGCAATTGAAAATTCTCAGGAAGAAATCCTTTTTCTTTATTCTCGTCGGGACTCTTCTTTTGTTTCCTTTCGTGTATGCAGATCAAACAGAAGACACAAAGTTCGAGAATTTCGAGCTGGAAAACGGCATGAAAGTTTTTCTGTACGAGAGACATTCCCTTCCGTTGCTCAATATCGTATTCGCCTTTGACGTAGGAACCAAGAATGAAACCGACGCAAACAATGGATTGGTCCATATACTGGAACACTATATCCTATATCGTGGGACAGAAATGCGGTCCGGAGAAGAGATCGGGAAAGACATCCGGTCTCACGGGGCTTACTTCAATGCGCACACAGGGCGTGATTTAGCCACTTTCGAGTTGTCTCTTCCTTCTGAATTTGCCGATTTTGCTTTGGAAAACCAAAGGGAAATCTTATTCCACCTTAAACTCACTCAGGAAGAGTTGGACATAGAAAAACAGATCATCTTGGAAGAGCTGAGCCAAGTTCTAGATGATCCGATAAAATACGGGACATCCCTTGTCTATCAAAATTTATTCCAGAACCACCCTTATCAGAGGCCGATATTCGGAAAAAAGGATATCATCGAAGCTGCAACCGTGGAGCAAATTCAACAATTCCACAATAACTATTTCGTTCCTGCCAACTGTGCTCTAGCTGTCGTGGGCGATTTCGACATGCAACAGATGAAACAGAAAATCAGAAGCATGTTCGGTGAGCTGGAAAACAATGGATTCATACCCCAGGAATTCGAAAAAGTCCAACCTCTTAAAAAGAATATCGAAATTGAAGAAGAGATGGACGTGAACACTGGATATTTGGTTATAGGGATTGCGGGTCCGGACTACAACAACGAAGACCAATATGTCGTGGATGTTTTGGTCGAGGTTCTTGGCCGAGGAGTAATCCCATTGTTGAATCAACCATTACGGGGGAGAAGAGAACTGGTCGAAACCATCTCCATGGGATTCGGAGCCTACAAATATGGTGGAATCATATACGTATACCTGACCTTAGATCCTAAAAAGACATCTGCTGCAAAAAGAGAAACTCTCAAATTCTTGAGGAATGCCAGGAGTCTCAACTTTTCCAAATCTGACTATCAGGGTGATGCCCAATTTTATGCCCTTGATTATATGGAAAGCGCCAAAAATCAGATTAAATTCCGGTTCCATCAAGCCCAGGAAAAAGGCTTAAACCTCGCGTTATCCTTGGCAGCCCATGCCCTGCGGAGCGATGGGGAAGAGCGAGGTTCATACATCGCCAATATCGAGAGCATAACATCGCCAAACATGAGAAAGGCAGCAGGAGAATTCCTAAGCAAAGCTGGATATGTTCTGCTTTCCATCGTTCCAAAAAAACAAGTACCGTGATCGAACAATGACAAAACAAAAAATATTTCTAGTCCCTGCATTGCTGCTGGGTGCTCTTTGCTTCGGATTTTTATCGGTTCCAGAATCTTTGAATGTTCTCCTTAAAAATCAACCGGAAAAGGAGATCTTATCCAACGGCCTCACCTTCATCTATCACAAGGATGACTTATCTCCCACGTCGTTCGTGCATATCTTGATGAAAGGGGGAAAACGCCTGGAACCGGAAGAAAAGGAAGGAGTAGCCTTTTTGACCACTCGCCTATGTTTGGAGCTGCCCAGTCAACAAGTACTGCAACGACTGATGAATCAAGCAACTCACACATCCTTTTATTGCAAACACGATTTTTCGGTCATCAAGATATCCTGTCTATCCGAGAACCTCGAAGAGGCCATACAGCTCAGCACCCAGATCCTGAAGGAGCCATTGTTCTCCGGAATACGGATTGGGAGGATAAAAGAGAATATGGAGCATTACAAAAAACTGGAAGAAGATCAGCCGCTAAATGTTGCTCACAGCGCAGCCTTGGATATCTTTTTTCATAAAACACCCTATGCCCGGCAAACTTACGGCACAAAAGAAACTCTGAAAAAAATCAAAAAGCAGGATATAGAAAGACATTATAAAGAATCCGTCAAGGCAAAAAACATGATTGTGTCGATATCCACCAACCTGGAAAAGGAAAAAACCCTCGGCATCGTGCAGCAACACTTCGAGGATTTCTCAGAGGATGAGCCGAACGAATCGGCAGCAATATCTTTATCGCCAAAACAAGAAAAAACCTTGAACCTTGAAAAGGACACGCAGCAGACCTTGGTATATGCCGCCTTTCCGCTGCCTAAGATCTCGGAAAGGGATCTAGTTCTTGCAACAATGCTCCAGAATCTCTTGGGAAAGGGAGTGAATTCAAAACTCTGGTCATTGAGGACTGAAAAGAAACTTGCCTACATCGTCGGCGCTAGGGTATTCCTGATGAAGGAAGGAGGAATGCTCGAGGCATTCCTAGAAACGGACCAGACAAAAAAAAACATGGCCATCACTGAATTGCAGGAGGCCATCCAGGATCTTTATCAAAACGGAATCTCGCCGGAGGATCTGAGCATAACAAAGATCCATTCCAAGGGAGAGGCTATCAGAGAAAACGAAACAAAAGACACGAAAGCTTTCAATCTTGCCACTATGGAAGCTTTGGAGCTGGGATATGATTTCCTGAACAGAATGTTAATCGAAATAGACTTAACAACTCTTGAAGAATTCAACGCCTATATCCGCAATGTTTTAAACCCGGAAAATGCCGTGATGATAACGGTCGGCCCTACTCAGTGGCCGTGATTTTCTCTATATCCTCTACTTTTTTAGGGATGGATTTCCCTAAAACTTGACTTCCGTCTTGGGTGACGAGGATATCGTCTTCAATCCGGATACCCCCGAAATTTCGATATTCCTCCACCTTTGCATAATCAATGAACTGTTCGAATTTTTTCTCTGAAGCCCATTGATCGATCAGAGTCGGGATGAAATATATCCCTGGTTCTACTGTGACCACATTACCGGATTCGAGCTCCTTGGCAAGTCGCAAATAAGCGAGACCAAACTGAGAACTTCTCTCAACCGTATGGTCATATCCCACATAATCTTCGCCCAGGCCCTCCATATCGTGCACATCCAGGCCGATCATATGCCCCAATCCATGAGGAAAGAACAGAGCGTGTGCCCCTTCATCCACAGCCGCTGCCATATCCCCTTTCATCAATCCGGCTTCCTTCAGTCCTGAGGCTATAACCGCTGCGGACAGGAGATGGATGTCCTTGAATGTGATCCCCGGTTTAATGTTTTGAATTGCCATTTCTTGAGCCTGAAGGACGATCTCATAGATTTGTCTTTGTTTCTCTGTGAATTTCCCCCCAACCGGAACTGTCCGGGTGATATCCGAGGCGTAATTCATGGGCGATTCGGATCCAGAATCCATCACCAGCAGGTCTCCCTCTGCCAGTTGGTTCCCATGGTAGTGATTGTGCAGTATTTGTCCGTTTTTTGTGAGGATGATTGGAAAGGCTACATGGCAATCGGAGGCCCCAATGATTCCTTCCATCTTGCCGACAATTTCATACTCGAAAACCCCCTGTTTGGCCATCCTCATAGCCGCTAGGTACATATCATTGGTCACCTCATGAGCCAACTCCATCTGTGCGATTTCCTCCGGTATTTTTATGTTTCTTTGGGCTACCACAGCTTTGATGAAATCTTTTGACGCATACTTTTTCACAGAATCATGTTCGATTCCGAGAAGTTGAGCAATTTTCAAAACGCTTTCAGGTCTGTATGGAGGGAGGTAGTGAATGGTCTTTCCCTTTTGTAAAGCTTCCTTGATTGTTTCTTTCAACTGAGGAAGTGGAGCTGTCTCTGAAACACCCACAAGATCAGCCCGTTCTTTCATGGTGGGAAGATGGCCCATCCAAATGATATCTTCCATTTCCACATCATTTCCGAAAATTACATCTTTTCCGTCATCCACATCCATGATGGCAGCCAAGGAAGGCGTATCCAACCCGAAGAAGTAAAGAAAGGAACTGTCCTGGCGGAAATGATAGGGATTGGCTGGATAATTCATCGGGCTTTCTTCGTTCCCGAGAAAAAGCAACAGTCCCGAACCGACTTGTTCTTTCAATCGAGTCCTGCGTTCGGTGTAAATCTTGGAATCAAACATGTGCGAACTCCTTCATCATAAAATTCATTAACATGATATACCAATCCCTTCCATTGACTCAATAATTAATTTAGATACACATGACTTAATTGGAAATTGGGGACTAAATATGTTTTCACTCATTAATCGAACGAAAAGAACAGCAATATATCGTATAATTAAAACATTCTAGGGCAAACAAAAATGAGCAAAAACCTATCTTGTCCCCAATTTAAAATGACAGGTGTTCTGTGCGTTGGATGATCTCGTTCTGGAGTTCGACGCTGAGGTCCACAAAGTAATCGCTATAGCCTGCCACTCTCACGATTAAATCCCGGTATTTATGCGGTTGTTTTTGGGCATCGCGCAGGGTATCCGCGCTGATAACGTTGAATTGAATGTGATGGCCATCCATCTTGAAATAGGAACGGACAAGATGCAAAAGTTTATCGATCCCTTCTTCATCTGCTAAAAGTTGGGGAGTGAATTTCTGGTTGAGGAGTGTACCTCCTGTGCGTACATGATCCATTTTTCCCACAGACTTCACCACAGCTGTCGGGCCATGTCTATCAGACCCTTGAACAGGAGAGACTCCCTCGGAAAGAGGCTCATTGGCTTTTCTTCCGTCAGCTGTGGCGCCGATAACGCTCCCAAAATAAACATGAACCGTGGTTGGAAGGAGGTTGATCCGATAGTTACCTCCCTTGGTGTTGGGTTTTCCGTCCACAGCATCGAAATAAGCTTCAAATACGGACTTCATGATATCATCGGCATAGTCCTCATCGTTTCCATATTTGGGAGTTTTATTCAGAAGCCTCTGTCTTAGCGTCCCGTGTCCCTCAAAGTTGCTCTTCAGAGCCGTAAGCAGACGACGCATGCTGACATGTGTTTGATCATACACATTGTATTTTATCGAAGCCAGGATATCGGTCATGGTCCCGAGGCCTACTCCCTGAATGTAGTTGGTGTTGTAGCGTGCTCCTCCATCATGGTAGTCCTTCCCTGTGGCGATGCAGTCATCGATCAAAAGAGAGAGAAAAGGAGTGGGAAGATATTCAGCATACAGCCGCTCTATGATGTTGTTGCCTGCAACCTTGATATCAACAAAATGCTTCAGTTGTTTTTTAAATGCATCAAAAAGATCATCAAATGTTGAAAATCTTTCCGGGCTGCCGGTCTGAAGACCAATGAGTTTATCTGTTCGAGAATCCAACCCATTATTCAAGGTGATTTCCAGCACTTTAGGCATATTGAAATATCCGGTGAGGATATAACTTTCTTTTCCGAAAGCCCCAGCCTCCACGCATCCGCTGGTCCCGCCGTTCCGGGCATCCTCGACCGACTTTCCCTGTCGCACCAATTCCTGGACAATGGCGTCGGTGTTAAAAATCGATGGTTGCCCGAAACCCGTTTTCACGATCTTCAAAGCTCTTTTCAAGAACCTATCTGGATTCTTTTTACTAATCTGGACCATAGAACTGGGCTGGAGAATCCGCATCTCCTCCACCACATCCAGGATTAGATAGGAAAGTTCATTCACAGCGTCCGACCCATCAGGTTTAACTCCCCCAGTGTTGATCAGGGCAAAATCCGTATACGTGCCGCTTTCTTGGGCTGTTACACCCACTTTGGGCGGGGCCGGTTGATTGTTAAACTTGATCCAAAAGGCCTGCAGTAGTTCTCGAGCCCTTTCTTCGGACAAAGTTTTATCAGCCCGTTCCTTTTTGTAGAAAGGATAAAGATGTTGGTCCAGTCTTCCGGGATTAAAGGAATCCCATGTGTTAAATTCGATGATCACACCAAGGTGAACAAACCAATAATACTGGAGGGCTTCCCAAAAATTGCGCGGAGCGTTTGCAGGTACGCGCGAACACACCCTCGCAATTGTTTCTAGCTCCTTTTTCCTTTTGGGATCCTTTTCTTTGTTTGCCAACTTTGCCGCTTTTTCCGCATGGCGGTTGGCATAATGGATAAGAACATCAGTACAGATATCCATGGCAATCAGTTGTTCCCTTTTTTTATAAGCCTCAGGATCTTTCAAAAAATCTAACTTGGCCAAGCTCTCCTCAATGTCTTTCTGAAAATCGACAAATCCTTTCCTGTAAATCTTGTCATCCAGAACAGTATGCCCTGGTACTCTTTGTTCCATGAATTCTGTAAAAATTCCTGCCTCATAGGCATCGATCCATGACTGGGACATCTCGCTAAAAATCCTATCCCTTATGGACTTGCCCCGCCAATACGGGATAATTTCATTTTTATAAAGCTCTCTTGTTTCTTCATCCACTGCAAATGATGTCTTTTTCCTTGTGTCCAGTATCCTTAAGTCCTTCAGGCTGTGGGCTGTCACTTCGGGATATGTGGGTGTTGCCTTGGGGCTCGGTCCCCGCTCCCCGACAATGAGTTCTCCCTCGTTAAAGCATATGGCCTTATTTTCGAGGATGTGTTTAAAAGCCAACGCTCTCTGTACAGGGGCAGAAACCCTTTGTGCCACGTTGCTCTTGTAAAACTCCGTGACTAGCCGAGCTCTCTCTGAAGAAATAGATGGTTTTGCCTGCAAGCTCTGTTCCCTGAGTTTTTTTATGCGTTCATTCATTCTTAGCCTCCGATTTTCACGTGAAATCCATGGGAAGATAATTCACCCTTGATTTTTCTAAGTTTTTTTTCAGATGGAGTTTTGAACTCGACTAGAGGACTTTTTTTGTTCAATCGCATCAATTTACCTTCTCCCCCTCGATGAAAAGGAAGGAGGTTGATTTGCCGTGATTTATTCAAGGGGAGAAGAAAATCCACCATGCTCTGGATGTTTTCCGGATCGTCGTTCAGACCTTTCAGCACCGGCATTCGAATGATCAAATTACTGCCTTTTTCACTCAGTCTTCTCAAGTTTTCAAGAATGATCGTATTGGACTCTCCTGTAAAAATCCGGTGCCTATGCTCATTCATAACCTTAAGATCATAAAGGATAAGATCGGCTCTTTCGATGATAAGGCTTAAAATCTCATAGGGCACAAATCCAGAGGTATCGACAGCTGTGTGTATTCCTTTTTCGTTTAGTTTCTCTAGGAGGGATAATAAAAAATCTCCCTGAGCAAGCGGTTCCCCTCCAGAAATGGTCACGCCTCCCCCTGACTCATCGTAAAATATTCTGTCTTTCTCCACCTCTTTCATGATTTCTGCGACAGTGACATCCCGGCCGACGATCTCGACGGATTCATACGCACAAACGTCCCCACAAATCCCGCAAAGATCACATTTTTTTTGCTCGATGGAAATAATGGTCCCGTTTTCGTTTATCGCCTTCTTGGGACAACGTGGAACACAATCCCAACATTCTGCGGCACATAGCTCAGGACGAAACATGATCTCATGCTCGAATTTGATTCCTTCAGGATTGTGACACCATTGGCAGTTTAATGTGCACCCCTTAAAAAAAACAGTCGTCCGTATACCTGGACCGTCATGGATAGCATAGCGTTTGATATCAAAAATGGTTCCGTGCACCCGTCTTAATCCTTTTCTTCCGGGGCGATTGTAGCATGCTTGTAATACTTCTTCAAGAATTTCTCCTGAACCAGATAGGACCAATGAACATCCCGGATATAATTAGCTGCCCGCTCTTTTTTTCCCTCTTCAATCAATTTGACCAGCTCGAGATGTTCATGAATGGAGGCCTGTTCCCACTGCTTCACAAAACCTTCTTGCCTAGGAAAATCATAGAGTCTTTTCTTGAGTGTTTTCACAATTTGCACAAGGTTTTTATTTTTGCAGAGATCGAGAAAGATATTATGAAACTGCAGATTTATTTGGTAGTAAAGGTTGAAATCATCCTTTTCGATCGCTTGTTTCATCTCAGTATTTAGAGTGTGCATCTTTTGGATCTGAGTCTCTTTTACTCGATCGAAATTCGCCAAAAGGGCTATACTCTCCAGGGCACCGATTATCTCATAATAGTTTTTAATATCCTTCAGAGTAAGTTGGTTGACAACGACACCTCGCCGAGGAAGAATGGATACGAAGCCTTCCATTTCCAGCTGCAAAAGCGCATCCCTGAGAGGTGTTCGACTGACACCTAACCTTTGGCTCGTTTCATCCATATTGATCGATGAACCCGGGCGTAATTCTCCCTTTGCCAGCTGATCTTGCAAGTATTCATAGACCTGTTCTTTTAAGGATTTTACGTTGAGGATGCCTTTTTCTGCCATCTTCATCCCAATCTGATATCTAATATATCACATATCACACACAAATAACAACTCAAAAATGAGAAGTTTATGCTTTACCCGAGAGAAACTACCGGTTCGCCCAGTAATTCTTCTTTTACGTGGATGCCCAGTCCCGGCCCTGTCGGTACTTCCAGCCAGCCTTCTTTTCGTGAGGGAGCATCCTCGGCAAGATGCACATCGTTGTAACTGTTGAAGTCCGTGGATGTGAAATAGAATTCCTGTCGTGTGCTCCCGACCAGATGGGCAATGGTGGCGGTCGTGATATCCCCTCCCCAGCTATCCTCGATCGTCATGGCGATGCCGAGAGACTCACATAGGTCTCTCATCTGCTTGGCCTTGGTCAATCCACCTAATCGAGATATTTTCAGGTTGACAACGTCCATGGCACCCAGCTCATACGCTCTCATCAGGGATTGCACATCCCGGATTACTTCATCAAGAACCATGGGCTGCGGTGTGTGCGCTCGAACGACCAAGCATTCCTCTAGAGTTGCGCAGGGCTGCTCAATGTACACATCCTCCCCCTCCAAGGCATTGACTACTCGGATAGCCTTATGGGGAATCCATCCCGTGTTGGCATCCGCCACAAGGATATCCCCAGCTTGAATAACTTTCAGGACAGCTTTGGTCCTCTGAATATCATCATCGGGAACACTCCCCACTTTGAGCTGGAACCGCCTATACCCTTCATCTCGGTATTTGGCCACATCGTCGGCCATCTTTTCAGGCGATCCCTGGGAAATAGCACGATAAAGAGGAAATTTGTCCATGGCCCGGCCGCCTAAAAGGGTGCAGACAGGAGCACCTGTCGTCTGTCCAAATATATCCCAACAGGCAATATCCAACGGCGATTTCACATAATTGTGGCCGAGCAAAGCCATGTCCATCAGATGATTGATGATGTTAAGCTGGCACGGATCTTGGCCAAGTATGTGTGCCCCGATCTCCCCCACACCTTCAGGAACTCCCTTGGCATAGGCATCCATGTATGCCGAACCCAAAGGGCAGACCTCGGCATAACCTTTAACCCCCAAGTCTGTCGTTATCCTGATGATGGTGCTCACAAAGGAGCTAACAGACTGCCCCCGCGACCAAGCATACTCTTGGTCTAAAAGTTTATAGTCGACCTGAAACACTTCGATTTTTGCAATTTTCATCCCAAACCTCCTATCATTTCTTGTTCAAATAGCTGTCTTTCTTCATCAGCTTTCGGATTTCATCTATTTCTTTGGGAACACTTTTGGAAAGGATCTCATGGCCACTCTTTGTTATCAGGATGTCATCTTCGATGCGGATCCCGATTCCGGCATACTTCTCAACCGCCGGATTGACAGCTTCAAGAAAATCCTCCAGCTCATTTTTTTCCGGTGCATTTCGTCCCAGCATTTCTTCTAGATTATCGAACGACTCTCTCCTGATATAAATGCCCGGCTCCACAGTCAAAACCATACCGGGCTCGAGTTTCCGGCCAACTCCATCATCCGGCCCCCTCCCCCCGACATCATGGACGGCCAGGCCGATCCAGTGACTGATGTAGTACATCAGCGAAACCCTGTGTTGCCAGTCGCTCTTTTTATCCGTGATCAATCCCAGCCGGAATAAACCCTCGTTGATCACTTCCACACCTTTTTGATTGATTTTGTGGATACCAACACCGGGTTTAGCAACAGAAATAGCCTGTTTCTGAGCATCCAAAACAATTTCATAAACCTCTTTTTGCCTTTGGCTAAATGTGCCGCCAACAGGGATGGTACGGGTAATATCTGCCGTGTATTTTGCATAAGCAGCCCCTACATCCATCAACAGCAAATCTCCCTCCCGGATTTGACGATCATTTTTGTTGTAGTGGAGCATCGTGGCATTTGGACCCGAGCCCACGATTGATGAAAAACCCACTGTCGCGCCGTTCTTTCGGTAGAAGTATTCGATGATGGCTTGAATTTCGTATTCAAACATTCCCGGCTGAACGGCTTTGTACACCTCGTTCAGGGCATCGCAGGTGATATCGACCGCCTTGCGGAGCAAGCTGATTTCCTCAGGCCCCTTGATAAGGCGCATTTCATGGACATAGGACAACGGATTGACGATATTTCCAGGGAAATTTCTCCCTGATCTCTTAAATACAGACAAGATCCTCTGGTTCAACTCCTCATCGTTCAAGCTGTAGTAAATCTTAGATTTCCCGCGGAGATTTTCGAACAAAATCCTCTCGAATTGATCCATCGGATAGACTTTGTCAGCACCATATATGCTTTTGGTCTCCTCCAGTGTGAATTGTTTCCCCGACCAGATTTCACGGACTGCGCTGTAGGGTCGAATAAAAAGGATGAACTTTTCCTGGGCATCCGGCACCAGCAAAAATGCAGCATCCTGTTCCTCGCAACCGGTCAGGTAGTAAAAATCCTTGTCTCTTGCCGTGTTTTTGAAAATGGCAATTCCCTCTTGCATCTTATCCATAAGTTTTGTTCTACGTTGGGCATAAACCGGACTCTTTACTTTTATCTCGTCAGAAGAAAACGCACCAATAAAAGCCACAGAAATGAACAGAAATGCCGAAAGACCAATGAGGCATCGCCCGAGGATTCTTTCCCTATTCATCATGAACTTCTTTCTCCCTTTTTAGGCTTGACTCCTCCCTTTTTTTTAAAAGATGAATATTTCCTGCAAAACACAGGAGGATAATATAGGAGATAAGTAAAAAGTTCAACGAAAAAGCAGGAAAGATAAGCATTTCTATTTCCGTACTTTATGAGGCTTCTGGGGATGGTTGAAGCGACCATTGAAAATTTAGTCATCACGATCCGTTCTTCGAGGGTAACAATATGGGGACATTCCAATATTGTCAGCGAGGATGTACTCGACACGACTTTACCTAACGTCTGTAGATGCGGGCAATCATGGGAACAGAGGCAAGAGAGATATAGAAAGGGTGCTAACGTGCGGAGTTCCACAGCTACCGAAGAGAACTGTGAGGGATAGCATTAAAAAATCTTCACGGAAGCAAAAACATTCCTAAAATCCGATCTAAAACCTCTTGGTATCAAATAGAAATGCTTCTGCATGAAAGGAAACTTAGAGGCTAGAGAGCCTTTGCAGCTCCTCCCATTCTTCGTCCACTTTTTTCTGAAACTCTTCGAGAACCCAGGCATATTCTTCCCTGAACAGGTGGCGGAATCTTCCCTGCGGCTTGATCCACTCCAATATGGACTTCTTTTCCTTGGGTTTGTAATTGAGCTTGTATTTCCCGTTTTCCACTTCATAAAGAGGCCAGACACAGGTATCTACGGCGATTTTTGCTAGCTCGACACCTTTGGATTCCTCGTATTTCCACTCTGTCGGGCACAAGCACAGGACGTTCAGAAAGGCTGGGCCTTCGACCTCGAACGCCTTTTTGGCCTTGTTATACAAGTCCTGCCAACGAGTAGGGCTGGCTTGGGCCACATACGGGATATTGTGGGCGGTCAGTATCTTGGTCAGATCCTTCCTCCACTGCAATTTTCCGGGGCTTTGTGTCCCTGCCGGAGAGGTTGTCGCTGAAGCTCCCAGAGGCGTGGCCGAGGATCGCTGTCCGCCCGTGTTGGCGTAGGCATTGTTGTCATAGCACAGATACACAACATCATGTCCCCTCTCCATGGTTCCGGAAAGGGCCTGAAGCCCGATATCATAGGTTCCTCCATCCCCACCTGTTCCGAGGAACTTTATCGTTTTGTCCTTGGGGATCTTTCCTCTACGTTTTAAGGCTTTGTACATAGCCTCCACACCCGCGATGGTGGATGCGGCATTCTCGAAGGCACTGTGAACCCATGTGACATTCCATGCTGTACGGGGAAAAATCGTAGTGCAAACTTCCAGGCACCCCGTGGCATTGGCAATGACAAGAGGATCCTCTGTGGCTCGTAGTACAACTTTGAAGATCAAAGGAATGCCACAGCCCAAACACATGCCATGGCCTGCTACTAATCTATCTTCCATTTTGGCTAAGTCTTTTAATTTCGCCATTTCTCTTCTCCTATTCCCTCAAATTCAGGTAGCCGTACATTTCTTCGACTTTTCCCGTTTCGGCTATCTTGTCCAACTTTTCTGCCACTTCTTTGAAATGCTCTACCATGATGTCTCTGCCGCCAAGTCCGTACACATAATTCACGACTTTGGGCCTCGGGTCGTAATCATAAAGGGCGTTCCGGACTTCCGTGAACAGAGGCGCTCCAAAAGCTCCTGGGCATGTGGAACGGTCCAACACAGCGACGGCTTTCAGGCCTTTCAAGGCCTCGGCTATTTCCTTATCAGGAAAGGGGCGGAAAATCCTGGGCTTCAAAAGCCCGATTTTTTTGCCTTCGTTACGAAGCTCATCGATGGCATCCTTGCAGGTACCTGCTGCCGAACTCATCACAACGATGCAGGTTTCGGCATCCTCCATTCTGTATTCCTCGAAAAAACCATAGGGCCGGCCGAACTTTTCCCCGTATTCTTTCCCCACTTGCTGGATAACTCCTGGGGCATTCTCGATGCCCTCCATCTGACTTCTCTTGTGTTCGAAGTAATAATCGGTAAAATCCAACGGGCCGACGGTGATCTTGCGGCTTGTGTCTAGAAGAGGATACACAGGCTGATATTCTCCGACAAACTCTTTAATTTTTTCATCTTCTTCCACCTGGATGACTTCCATCGAATGACTGATAATGAATCCATCCAGACCGACAAGCACTGGAGTTCTGACATCCAGATGTTCGGCAATACGGAAAGCCTGAATAAAATTATCGTATGCCTCCTGACAGTTCTCCGAATAGATCTGGATCCATCCAGAATCCCTGGCGCCCATCGTATCGCTGTGATCGCCATGGATGTTGATTGGTGCGCTCAAAGCTCGGTTGGCAATGCCCGCCACGATGGGGAGTCTCAGTCCAGCCGCGATAAACAGCATCTCCCACATTAAAGCCAAGCCCTGGGAGGCCGTGGCAGTCATCACCCGCCCTCCAGCAGAAGCTGCTCCTATGCACACGCTCATCGCGCTGTGTTCGCTCTCCGGGCAAACAAATTCGCCGCTTATCAATCCATCCGCTTTGAATTTAGCAATGGTTTCGACGATCGCTGTGGAAGGGGTGATCGGATAGGCCGCCATAACATCTGGATCGACCTGTCTGACCGCCTCGGCTATGGTCTGATTTCCGTTAAGCGTTTTTAGCGTGCTCATTCTGTCCCTCCTTCTGCTAATTTCACTTCCTCTTTGACCATCACGATGGATTTTTCTTTCGAGGGGCACTCTTCGGCACACATGCCACATCCCGTGCAGTAGTCATAGTCGATGCCCTTGACTTCATCGCCCTCCACAAGGATGGCAAAGTGAGGACAATACAACCAGCAGAAAAAGCACTGGATGCAATGTTCTTCTATAAATTCTGGTTTGTGCCCAGAGCGCCAGGTCCCGGTTAAATTCTGGACCGAGTTACCGGCCTCCAGATTGATAGTCCCGATTGTCAATTCCTTCCAGGTTTCTTTTTTCATCCTTCAAAAACCTCCTTGAATGCCCTATCGATGGTTTTCATGTTTTTCTCGACGACTTCTGTTCTCAATTTTTTCCCCAAAGAAAATCTTATGTTCTTGGTAAACTTATCCAAATCCATAAGTCCGGTGACTTTTACCAGCGCAGAAACCATCGGGACGTTTGGGATGGTTCTTCCCAGCTCTTCCTCGGCGATGGTGTACGCATCTAGGGCATAGATCTTTTTCTCTTCTAACGAAAGCCTTTTCCGCACAAGTTCGATGTCAAATGTCGTGTTCATAAGAAACAGAGCATCTTCTTTAGCTCCACTGGTAACATCCACTGTGCCGAGCAAAGAGGGGTCGGTCACGACAACAATATCCGGATAATAAACTTGACTGTGGGTACGGATGGGTTTTTTGCTGATTCTATTAAAGGCCAAAATGGGGGCTCCCCGTTTTTCAGCACCAAATTCGGGAAAGGCCTGCACAAACAGGTCTTTTTCGGTAGATATGACATCTGCCAGAGTCACAGCAGCTGTCACGACACCTTGACCTGCCCGGCCATGCCAGCGTATCTCGATAGTTTCTTTATCCATTAATCCTCCTTGTTTCCAGATATCCAAATTCCATCGTCCTTACTCAAGAGATTTCTGGTTATCTGAAATGGTTTATTATGATTTAGCTATTCTGTTAGCTCTGTCCTTCCCTCCAGCGATTTTTTAATCGTCACTTGGTCGGCAAAATCGATGTCTGAGCCTACGGGAAGGCCCATGGCTAATCGAGTCTTTTTTATAGGGAAATCTTTGAGCAATCTTACCAAATACAGGGCTGTGGCCTCCCCCTCAGCCGTAGGATTCGTTGCCAATATTATCTCCTTGAACTGTCCTTTATTTAATCTTTCTATCAATTTATCCGTCTTCAGTTCATCCGGGCCAATACCCTTTAAAGGGGAAAGCGCACCATGAAGTACATGATAGACTCCTCGAAAAATCCCAGTTTTTTCGATGGACGAGATGTTAAAGGGCTCTTCGACGACACACAATACCTCCTGATCTCTTTTGGGATTCGAACAGTACATGCAGGGGTCAACATGCGTCAGGCTGTTGCAAACGGAGCAGTAAAAAATGTTCTGTTTGGCATCTTTAATGGCATCAGCCAATCGATCGGCCTCACCTTGTGGAATTCCGATGATATAGAATGCGATCCTCTGGGCTGTTTTTCCACCGATGCTAGGTATTTTTTTCAGCTCTTCGATGAGCCGGGATAAGGGATGTTCTTGATCGAGCATTAAAAAAGTCCTGGAATCTTCAAGCCTGCACCAAAAGCTCCCATTTTCTCAGAAAGAGCCTCTTCGACCTTGGTGTTGGCATCATTAAAAGCAGCAATGATCAGATCCTGAAGCATTTCCGCATCCTCTTTGTCGACGACTTCGGGATTTATTGTCAAAGAGATCAAATTTTTTGATCCATCCAAAACAGCCGTCACCATACCGCCTCCGCTCGATCCCTCTACGCGCATCTCAGCCATCTCTTTTTGCAGCCTGTCTTGCATCTCCTTTGCTTGTTTCATCATTTTTTGAATATTGCCCATGCCTTTCATCTTCTCCCTCCTCCTGGCTTATTTATAAATAATGCCGTTACCAATTTCCCATTCCAAAATCAATATATTTATATATATTTTATCGGCATTATTTACCCTTCGGGCGAGCCAATCTCACTGCATCGGCTTCGTTGTAGCCCATTCGCGGTATACCAATACAGCTTCATGGGCCGCTTCCTCGTCGCTACAGCAATCTTGACTCGTGAATAATCCAGTTTCATCTTATCCTTATTTTTTTCCTTTTTTAAGAGGTTCAACAGTGAGAACTTGGGCCTTGAATGTATCTAAAAAATATTTAACAGTGGGATCCTTCGTGGCAAAATCCGTATCTTTCTGCGCCGTTTTTAATTCCTGGCTCTTCGTTTCCTCCTGATGATTTTCAGGTGTTGGAGGCGTCATTTCGGTTTCTTCCTGGCGGATATTCTCCTTTTCCAAAATCTGGGTTTTTGGACGACGAGGTTTTTCTTCGCTCTTGTACTCAGGAATGGAATCTACTGGTTTGTTAAATCCCTTCTTTAGAGCTTTTATATCCTGAATAATATCTTCTAAAGGAACGATTTTTTTAAAGTGACACAACTTCACAAGCAAGGCCTCAAGATAAATACGAGGATGGGAGGAGAATTTCAACCCTTGTTCTCCCTGCTGAAGAGCAACAAGATAGCGAAGAAAATCGTCGGCAGAGGATTTCTCCGCTTCCATTGCAAGAGCCTTCAAATCATCCTCACTCAATGCCAGCAAATCCTGAGGATTTTTGGCTGTCTTCACCAGCAGTAAATTCCGGAATTGCTGGATTAGTTCTTTGTAGAAAAATCTCAGGTCATAGCCCTTCTCGATAACACTCTCTACCAGCGGAAATGTACGCTCTGGCTCTTCATCAAGAATAGCACTGGAGAAATCAAACAGGACTTCCCTGCTTATGGCGCCGAGGATTTCTTTGAGGTCCTCATCGGAGATGTTTTCTCCTGAATAGGAAACAGATTGATCGAGAAGGCTTTGCGCATCACGCAAACTTCCATCTGCCGCCTCGGCAATCATGTTGAGACCGTATGCCGAGATGGTTATATTTTCCTGTTTGGTGATGTCCAGTAAATGGTTGATGATATCCTTCTGAGATATTTTTTTGAACTCAAAATGTTGACAGCGGGATATTATGGTCGCCGGGACTTTGTGGAACTCTGTGGTCGCAAAAATAAAAATAGTGTGGGGAGGAGGCTCTTCCAAAGTTTTTAACAATGCATTGAAGGCTTCCCGGGTGAGCATGTGGACTTCATCGATGATGATAACCTTATACCGGCTGTGGATAGGTTTGTACTTCACACCCTCTCGGAGCGATCTCACTTCATCTATCCCTCTATTGGAAGCCCCATCGATTTCCAATACATCTACGGATCGGTCTTCATTGATCTCTTTGCAGAATTCGCATTTATTGCAAGGATTAGGTATCGGGCCGTGTTGACAATTCAATGCTTTGGCGAAAATACGTGCTGTGGTGGTTTTTCCTACCCCTCTCATACCGGAAAAAATGTAGGCCTGGGCGACTCTATCGTTTTTGACCGCATTCATCAGGGTTTGAACGACATGTTTTTGGCCTATCATTCCCTCGAATGTCATAGGCCGGTATTTTCGGGCAAAAATCACGTAACTCATGTTAATCAGAGTGATGAATGTTTTGAAGGAAGCCGGGTTCCTTTTAATGTAAATGATATATTATCATAATTCCATGGGAATGCAAAATTAAAATCCAGGGGCAAATGGAAAGTCCGCAAGCCCATGGGCATCGTAACGACTTGATATTGATCAGAGATAATTCGGATTGTAAAATTTATTGAGAAATAAACAGCCGATCACCAGTGCAGCTTCATCTTCATCCAAGGCGCTGAATTATGAAAATTGGCCGCTGCACTGCCTGGCGGAACCAAGCTATCACAGGCACTCCGCAGAGACTGATCAAGCTTCATATCCATGACTGGCAAGAACTGTTCGAGCTGCTCCAGCGTTCGTGGGCCGATCAACGGCGCAGTAATTCCAGGCTGGTCTTTGACCCACAGGATAGCTAGTTGTGCGGGCTGAATTCCGTGTTCATTGGCTAGCTGTACAAATTTTTTTCCTACCTCAATCCCAGGAGCAGTGACTCTTTCAGCGTAAATACCGCCGCGCAGCTTTGCCCGCGAATCTGGAGGAAAGGCGTCGGCATCGGTATAGCGCCCGGTAAGGACTCCCATCGCCAGTGGAGACCAGGGGAGAATCCCTATGTTGTAAGCTTGACACATGGGAACCAGTTCATTCTCGATACGCCGATCGAGTAAATTGAAGGGAGGCTGTTCTGAGATAAAGCTGGCATAGCCTTTTAGCTCGCTCACTAATATTGCCTCCATGACCTTCCAAGCAGGTGCAGTGGAACTTCCGATGTAGCGCACTTTGCCCTGCCTTACCAAATCTGTCAGTGCGCTCAGTGTTTCATCTATAGGAATCTCGAAGGAGGGACGATGGAGCTGGTAGAGATCGATGTGATCTGTCTTCAGTCGATTGAGCGAGTCCTCACAGGCCTTTATCAAGTGCAAACGCGAGTTGCCTTGATCATTTGGTCCTGGACCGACTGGGTAGTGTGCTTTGGTGGCTAAGAGAACCTCGTGACGGCGGCCATTCTCGATGAGGGCCTCTCCGATGATG
>CP070750.1:1761616-1823822 GCA_020348385.1 Candidatus Aminicenantota bacterium
GTGACTGACGGCCAGGTTGGACCAGCGCTCTTCCCCTATCCCGACAACGGGCTTTTTTGGTGCGGCCGTTCGAGGTGTAAACAGATAGCCGTCCTCCTCCTGGGCAGCTGCTATCACAGAAATCAGCTTGTCCAGGGATTTTTCCAATTTTAGATCGGGATCCGTCGCCAGTGTGTAGGCCGCTCCCTCCATCACCTTGTAGACATCGGTATCATTGTACCGTTCGCCCTTGTACTCGCCTTCGATCAATCTGCCGGCAATTGCAAAATTTTCCACCCGCCCCGTTTCTACATTCTGCTGCATAGCAAACGGAATCGTGACCCTTTGATTGGTTTCTATCCTGGGAAGCCAAAAGTCATCCGTAACTTTCACCTTTGTGAACTCCACCGGCTGAACCGGATAGTCTCTTTTTACTCCTTTCTGACAGGCTATTCCGGCCAAAACGATGACAGATATACAAAATGCAAAAAGAAATGACTTTTTCATGATTTTCCTCTCCAATTTTTCGCTCCCATCATACATTGAGTCCAGCCGCTGTATCAAGTTTTATTCGTTTTATAACACCCAGTTATACAATTCGCATTTTTTGCCACTTTTATGACTGGGAGTTATAAAAATAGGGATATTTTTTTCTTGGGATTGTTAACTATCGAACCGCGTTAAACGTTACTATTATGATTTAAATTTATTGGAGGTCAAGATGACTGCTTCTGAAGATATGACGCTCATCATGGTTTTACCGCTGACGATTTTGTTTTGGGCCTGGGTAGTCTGGGCGATCCTGGAGTGGCGAAAAACGAGGCACAAAAGCCAACTCAATAACAAAATTTTGGACAAATTCCAATCCGTTCAGGAGTTTAATGACTTTCTCCAGTCCAAAGAAGGAAGCAAATTCCTCAACTTTATCAAGTTTAACGGGCAGGCTCCCAAAGAGAAACTTTTATCTTCTCTAACCAAGGGAGTGATTCTGGTAACATTGGGAATCGCTCTGATTCTCGTCGGGCAAATATTCCCGGATGAAATGAAATATTTCATCGCCTTCGGGATTGTATTCATCGCCCTTGGTATTGGATTCCTCATTTCGACACTTATCTCCTACACTTTGAGCAAGAAATGGGGCATAATTGATGAGAAAGACTGAACATAGATAGCAGTGTTGAGTAGTTTAATCCAAGCGTTGAAACTGCCGCTCGTCGCAAGAGAGCAAGACGGAAACCGTTTTATGGGAAAAAACCAGAAGGAACTCTGGGAAAAATTCTACACAAATCACTCCCGTTCCTTCTGGTTTTACATATACAAGATTTGCGGCGACGAAAATATGGCCGACGACATCTATCAGGAATCTTTCGTCAAGTTCCTCAAAGCCAAACCGGACATCGCAAACGAGACACACCTGAAGGTTTACCTGTACAGGATTGCTTATCATCTCATCGTGGATAAAAAAAGACGGATCAAGGTGGAGAAAAGATCCTTCGAAGAAAAAGTCCACACGTACGAAAGAGATATGCATAACTCCGGACAGGAATCCGGTGTTTTGTTATCAATGGAAATGGAAAAAACCTTCAAAAGGCTCAAACCGAAGCAGAGAATGCTACTTTGGCTGGCTTACGTGGAAGGTTACAGCTACCGCGAGATCGCCCAAATGACGCATACCAAGGAAAACAGCCTCAAGGTTCAACTTTTCCGTGCAAGAGAAAAGCTGACAGAGATCCTGAAAGCCCAAGAGCAAGAAGGGAGGATATGAACATGAAAAAAAAGCATTGTCCCTTGGAAAAGGAAGTCTCAAAAGGCCTCCGTGAAGGAAAAATAAGCGCGGAACTCCAAGAACATATAGCTGGATGTTCGGCTTGCCGGGATATCGCTCTTGTGCAGGGTTGGATGAAACGATTTAAAGAAAGCGCATGGAATGCCGACATGCCGGAAAAAACTCTCCCCGATGCCGAAAGCATGTGGAATAGAGTCTATACCAGAACAAGGCCTGATAAAAAACTTGTGCGAAAGGCACTAAGGCCGCTGATTTTTCCCCAGGTGTTATTTTATGGACTGATCATAGCGGGTATCATCTACACCACGGTCTGGGGTTTCAAAAAATTCGGGAACATCCTGGATAGCCGGATGACCTCCATGATTCTGCCCTTTTTCGGGATAATGATGTTCATCGTCTTCATTTCCCTATCCTTTTGCGCCCTTGTCATCGCCTTCGACAAACGCAAACATCCAATCTAATTCTAATTCGGTGACAGGATACTCGATCCTCTAATTACCGCACCTCTAACTATCCAACGGGAACTGGAAATATATTTTTCATTTTACGAAAGGAATCGGATATAATAATGACCTTTAAAAAAAAGGAAAGGAGATTTATCATGCGAAGGGTTTTGAGTGTTGTTCTGATCTTGTTTCTGATCACTGCTCCTGGTCAGGCTAAAAAAGAAAAGATCGAGTTCGATGCCCAGGCTGCATGGAGCTACATCAAGGCAATGTGTACCGATGAGATGGAAGGACGCAAAAGCGGACAACCGGGGGGAACGAAGGGAGAAGAGTACATCGCTTCGAAGTTTAAGGGATGGGGTCTCGAACCGGCAGGAGACAACGGCACCTATTTCCAGAATTTCACTATCGAACACCGCAACATAGGTCAGGGTGCGACATTCGAGATCATTTCAAATACAGGCCGCCGTGATCTTTATTACAACGAGGATTGGCGTGTGGGGAGGTACTCTGGATCTGGTCATTTTATGGCGGACATCGTGTTTGTCGGCTACGGTATCCATGCCCCGGATAAAGGCTTCGATGAATACGCGGGTGTGGATGTCAAGGGAAAGGTGATTCTTATGGCCGACCAGCCGCCCGATAGCCTGCAGAAAAAATTCAGGGAGGCCGCCAGCACGGACAAGAGGGTCGAAGCCGCCCAGAAACATGGAGCTCTTGGATTGATAGTTTTCCAAGCGTCAACGATTCGACAAACAAGATTCTACGGCATAAGCGTAAGCAAAGAGATGTATAATCCCGATTTTGTGATCCTATCAGCCGAGCGGCAGGTCATAGAATTCATGTTCAAAAACCATCCTGTCGATGCCCGCCAGCTAACTCGAAATATCGCGACCAAGAATAAAACAAATTCGTTCAATACAG
This sequence comes from Candidatus Aminicenantota bacterium, assembly GCA_020348385.1. Classification (GTDB taxonomy): domain Bacteria; phylum Acidobacteriota; class Aminicenantia; order Aminicenantales; family Aminicenantaceae. Next base: position 1,764,752 of record CP070750.1, read on the forward strand.
GTAGCAAGGCTTATATAGGAATCAATTCCATCTATGATCCCAAACGCGCCACACGGAATGTTTTAGCCAAGATCACAGGAAGTGACCCAAAGCTCAAAGACGAATCCGTCATTATCGGAGGCCACATGGATCATCTAGGGGTGAGTCCCCTGGGGGATATCTACTACGGAGCCAACGATAACGCATCTGGTACGGCCGTTGCAATGGAAGTTGCCCGGATCATGAAGCTTAACAACGCCAAGCCTAAACGCACAGTCATTTTTGCAGGCTGGGCAGGCGAAGAGCAGGGTCTTCTCGGTTCCTATTATTATGCAGACAATCCAGAATATCCTATCGATAAAACCATCGCCTACATCAACATGGATATGGTGGGTCACGGGGAGGGTAAAACGTCCTTTAATGGGGAATACTATGGCCCACAGATCTGGGAAGTGCTCAAAGCAAAACTGCCCAAAGAAATTCTCGATACCACTGCACCGCGCCGCGGCGGACCAGGGGGGTCAGATCACACTCCGTTCCTGCAAAAAGGGGTGCCCGCTTTCTCCATAGGAACACGCGGGGCCGTCAAATACCACCAGCCATACGATCACAGCGACTTGATCAGACCAGAGATTCTCAAAACTGTGGGAGACCTAGTCCATGCTACCGTGAAAATTTTGGCGAATGAAGAACAAAACTTCATCCTCCCCCAGCGGCAAGAAGTCTACCACCTGAAGCAGCAGGATCTCATAAATTTCAAACTGGCGAATGTCGAGAAAGTTGTCGAGCACAGGAAGGACGCCAAAGATTCCCATGTGGATGTGCAGTTGGCTTTTCTCGAAGGAGACGAAGGCCTCTCCGGAGATCAACTCCGGATCAATATCATCCAGAAACTCTTAGACCTGCTTGATAAATACAAAAAAGCCAAAGGCCTTTCCCTTTTTAGTCCCACTACAAGTATTTCCTCGATCTCAAGGCTGGGAAGGACGACAGTCCTACCGGGCTTGGTTGGTATCAGGGCTCTAAAGGATGATCTTAGGTGGGCCGAAATTCTTGCCAAGCAGGGCCTCTATTTTGTGTACCTGGATGATGTATCTTTTCTCTTCGGGGACTCGGGCTTGAGCGAGGATGGAAAAAAGACAATAAAAGCTTTAAATAAAAGCGGGCTCCTGTCCTACATCAAAGGTGCAGACACGGCTCAGATTAAAGTGCTTTTGAAAACAGCCCACAAACCCTTCATCTTCGTGACGAACGATATCCCTGAAAAGGAAGTATTGGATCTCATCAAAGACAAAGAATCGGCTATCGGGCTTATCCTTTCCAGCGATACCGATCCTGCCGCCTATTTCAAGAAGATCGATGCCATAAAAGAGGCCATCGGATCGCAGTATGTGATGATGGTCAACGAGCCTTGCTTTTGGAAGGATGAAGGAAAGAACCTGATGCTCAAAGTCATCACGGAGATCATCAAGGGCAAATATGAACGTGCCGACCTTTCCAACATTTTTTCCAGAACGTTTTTGAGAGTTCTGAACGAAGCAAGGGGAACAAGTCAGTAGGTCAGGAGGAAGAAAATTATTTCGCCCGCATATGGCGGCGAGTGAAAAGCCATATCCCCACAGCAAAATACAGCACTGTCAAAACAGCGATGGCGCCCATCTCATAAACAACATCACCCAATCCAACGTTTTGATTCAGGATCTTTCCGAATGCCGTGATCGAATGGGTCGTGGGCAGTATATCATTCACGTTTAAAGAGCGCTCACCAAGAGTCAACAGAGAGATGGTCGGGATCGGGAACATGCCGCCAGAGAAAAACATCAGGATAAAGAACGGAAAACAGCCAATCGTCATCAGGTCAAAAATGGTTCTCAACACAGCGGCCACCAGCACACTGATGGAGATAATCGCCAAACAAGATATAACTCCCACCACCAACATGGCCATCAGAGAACCTGTTGCCTGATAGCCAAATCCCAAAGCAGTCAGATACGTCAATCCCAGTGCCAGCAGACCGATGATGACTTGCGACAAACTCATGGCGATGATCCACTCGGTGGTGGTCATGTTAGAGATTCTCAAACGCACAATGGTTCCCTTATCCTTCTCTTTAATAAGCGTGGCCGCGGCTGTAAACATCAACATTATCAATGCCAATCCTAACAATCCAGGCACATACAGATCAAAATCAGACAAAGATTTCAACGGCGAAAGGCTTTCTGTCTCGAACTTCAGAGGTCCCTGTAATCCTGACCATTGCTCTGCAAACTGATATGTGAGGGAGTCAGACCAAGCCGCAGCCATGATGTACTTGGGATTGGTAGGATCGCCGTACGTCTTCACGACAGCCGTAGCCGGCCTCCTCCCCTCTTTATAATCCATAAGGATTCGGGAAAAATTCTCCTCGATCTCGACGATAAGGTCTAGAGTTTTGTCCTTTAAACGTTTGAGTGCTGCAGCTATTTCTTGTTCCCAGGAGACCTTTAGCACAATCGCTCCATCCTGATCTGAAAATTTTTCTATCTCAGAAATCAATGTCTGTCCGCCGTTAAAAACATTGCCATCTCTTGACGTCGCCCCCCGATCATAATTGACAAAAGCCACACGATAGGTCTCTGTGGCCTCCCCAAAATAAAAGTGCATCAAGGCCACGAAAAAGGGAGCAAATGTGATGGCCATGATAAGTATTTTCCAATCTCTGAAGTTTTCAGTCATGGCCTTTTTGAAAAGAGGATACAAGCTCATTCTCGCAACCTCCTTCCCGTCAGGGAAATGAACACATCCTCCAGAGTTTTTTTGCGGATGGTCATGTTCTCGATTTTCAGGCCTATCTGCTTGCATTTCTCCAGCAGACTTGGCAGAACATCAGGGATATTGAAGCCGACGAAACGCAAATTGCCATGCTGATAGTCCAAATGACGTAAATTTTCCGGAAGAATATACTGCAATTGGACAAATTTTTCTTCCAGGCTCTCGGAAATCTTGATCTCCAGGATATCCCCTTCCCCCACTTGGTTTTTGAGATTTTCAGAAGTATCGAGGACCAGAAGCTCTCCATGGTCGATAATTCCGATCCTCCCGGCCAGGCGATCTGCCTCATCCATATCATGAGTCGTCAGAATCACGGTCTTTTCCCCTGCTAAAGATCGGATGTACTCTCTTACCAGGATCCTGCTTTGTGGATCAAGGCCTGCCTGGGGTTCGTCAAGTATCAAAATCTGTGGATCATGGGCCAGGGCTAAGGCGATATTCAGTCGGCGTTTCATCCCGCCTGAAAGAGTCTTGGACAATTTGTTCTTTTTCTCCTCCAGCCCGAATAGGTTCAACAATTCCAGAGACCGATTCCGGGCGAGATTCCTTGGCACATCGTACAAACGGGCTGTGAATTCCATTTGTTCCAAGCATGTCAATGATTCCCAAATGACAATTTCTTGGGGACATAAGCCCATCCATTTTTTGCATTTTTGATAATCTGCTTCAAGAGAATGGCCATCGATTTTAATTTCGCCCGCATCATTTTTCAACAAACCACAGATCATGCTGATCGTTGTCGTTTTGCCGGCCCCGTTGGGGCCGAGGAATCCGAATATCTCACCCCTGCGAATATCCAGTGAAAGATCTTTAACAGCCACCAACTCTCCATAAGATTTTCGCAAGCTGTCAATCCTGATGATCCAATTTTCTTTTGTCGTCAGCATCATCATTTCTCCTCGGATCTATAAGGTTTATCCCGATTGGCCTTCAATCCGTGAACAAATCTTTCTTGAAGAATAGACACAATTTTTTCCAGTTCCAGGTTCGAATCCATCATCAGATACATAACGATCCCGTCGACTGCTGCCATAAAAGCTATGGCGCTATCATAGGCAGAATGGGGATAAAATTCGCCGGAATCAATGCCTCGCTGAAAGAGGTCTTGGAAAAAAGCTATGGTATTCTCCGTATATTTTTCGTACATTTCCCAGAGCGAAGGATTATCCAATAATTTCACATAGGATAGAGTGTAAAAAACCATCTCCCTTTTGTGATCCATCCAGTATTCCAGGTAGTGTTTTATGTACGAGTTCAGGCCTTCGCTGGCACTGAGATGCTGAGAGGCTTGTTGCATGATCGTGTATATGGGCTCGTTGAGTTTTTTGTTAGCCAAAAGAAGGATTTCATCCTTGCTAGAGAAATGATGGTAGAGTCCGCCTTTGCTGACTCCTGCCCTTCGAGCAATGGATTCCATGGATGTCTTTTCATAACCGTTTTCCAGAAACTCATCGACAGCAGCTCGGATGATCTCTCCTGTTCGAACCTGTTTGGGCTTTTTTATGGCCATCATTCTCTCCAATTAATACATACCGACCGTCGGTATGTATAATATAGGCCTAAATAACGCTGTTGTAAAGAATTTTTTTATATGGTGTTATCGGCTCGTGCTTGCGCTTCCTTGGTCGGCAGCTCCAGCCCGAGCTTCTGCTTCCTATCTGCTCTGAGAAGAAGGATCGAAAAAACAAGCCCTAAAAATCCGAGCGAGGCGAACATCAATTCCATGTTGGTGTAGGTGTCCCCTGACCAATCGACGATCTTCCCTGCAAGCCATGGAAAAAGAGTAAGTCCGGACATCTGGACCCAAGCAATGATGCCAAAAGCCGTACCGAGGAACTTTTCTTTAACTAAAATTGGGATCGCTGGCCAGAGTGCGGCCGGTACAAGAGAAAAAGCAATCCCCAATATCAGTAAAGAAATCACTGGCGGGAGGAAAGTGAGCCCTAAAAGAAGGTGTGCTGGAACAAGCATGAGCGACCCAATGAACATGATCTTTCCCCTCCGTCCGAATTTGTCGACGAGGAGACCAAGGAGAGGTGTCGCTATCATGGACGCAACCATGATGTACGAGGTGTACTGTCCTCCTTGGGCAGCTGACATCCCAAATTTCATCTGGAGGAATCGCGGTGCATGATTGGTAAACGGGAAAATTGCCGAGTAGAATGTTACACATAAAATGCTAATGAACCAGAAAGCAGAGCTGAGCTTGAATACATCTCTAACAACGATCTTCTCCTCTACTCCGCTTTGAATATCCTTATCTACATCCTTGTCGATAAGCAGGTAGACCAAAAAGAGGACAAAACATACGAACATCACGATGGATCCGCTCCACACAGACCAGCGCCACGAACCGGTCCAATCAGCTATCGGAACAGATGTATTAAATGCCAACACCGTACCAAGCCTCATCACAGTGATATTCAAACCATAGGCAAAACCTAGCTCCTTCCCCTTAAACCAACGCGCTATGACTTTATTTGTAACAAGCAGCGTTGCCTCAGAGCCTACTCCAAAAATCATTCTCCCGATGAGCATCACAATGAATGATTTTCCTGCTCCGAGAGAAGTAATAACGGACCCGAGAAGTATCAGAAAAACATAAACTGTACCTGCTTTTCTTATTCCAAAACGATCAAGAATGAAGCCTGCAATAAGAAGTACGAACAAGAGGTTAACAATGTAGTAAAAGGAAAACAACAGCCCGAACTTGGCATTGTCAATGCCCATATCCTGCTGGATAAATTCATTGATCGGGCTCAAAGAATCATAAATATAATAAGATCCAAACATCACAAGGCTAACCACAAGAAGGATTAGCCAGCGCCACCAATGTTTATTTTGTTTTGCAGATTCGTCTTTCATATCATGACTCCCCTGTTTTTGTGTCTTAGCATACTTCTCCTCTGGATAGCTGGACCATTGATATCATACAGAGAATGTCCAGTCAAATCAGAATCTATAAAATTTGACTTCTCCTTCTATCCAAAATATATTGGCATATCAACAACTTGTTTTGTACAGGAGAAAAAATGGACAGTAAAAACAAAATGGACCGAAGAGAATTTCTAAAGAGTTCCACCATCGGTATTTTTGGATACGGTGTATTAGCCAGTACAGGTTTGATCCAACCTAAGCGAAGCAATTGGGCTAAAAATGGATTATTCCAGGAAAGCCCTTCGACGAAAATCGAAAACTATCGCATCCTGGGTAGAACCGGATTCAAGGTTTCTGACCTTGCTATCGGTTATGTCAACGACGAAGGAGTGATGGCAACCATGTTGGATGCGGGGATGAACTACATCGATACAGGGGAAAGCTATCCCGGAGCCCACCAACTGATCGGCAAAGTGATCAAAGAAAGAGACCGCAAAGCGATTTTCATCACCTCAAAAATGTTGATGGAAGGAGAAACCTCTAAAGAGGCCCTGATCAAACGAACGGAAAAATGTCTCGAGGACCTGGGCACAGACTACATCGACTGCATGATGCTCCACTGTCCTGAGACGGTAGAAGAGGTCAAACATGAAGGCTACCACGCCGCCATGCAGGAGCTCAAAGCCAACGGCCGGATTCACTTTACGGGTGTATCCAACCACGGATCGTTCTGGTTCAGAGACCCCAAACAGAGCATGGACAAAGTGTTATTGGCAGCGGTAGAAGATGGCCGGTTCGATGTCTTTTTAATGGCCTATAATTTCCTCCAGATGGACCAGGCCGAAAAAGTGCTGGAGGTTTGCCAACAGAAAAAAATAGGGACAACATTGATGAAAACAACCCCGGTTGCCAAATATTATATCGTGAAGAATCGCGTCGATAAGATGGAAAAGGAAGGGAAAGAAATCCCTGACTTTTACCAAGAAGGACTGACGCGATACAAACAAAAGACAGAACTGGCCAAAAAATTTATCGCCAAGTATAATCTAAAAAGTCCTGAGGAAATACGAGCGGCCGCCATCAAGTTCGTGCTCACCAACCCGCGTGTCAACACGGTTTGCTGTTCCCTGCAAACCTACGACGAGATGGAACGCACCTTACCCTTGTCAGGAAAAAAACTGGGCTAGGATAATATAAACTTAGTCGTTTATCCGCTTGGTTTCATAAACACCGTCGGGCTGGAAAAGCTCTCGCGCAACGACATTGCCTTCGTTATCAAATTTGAACTTCAGGCCGACAATTTTAGCTTGTTTCAGGATGAATCCGTCCCCTGCTTGGGGAACCAAGTCCAGTTCATCCCCCCAGGAACAAACAGAGTCAGACGGCGAGGATGTATTGAGCCGATTAAGCTAAAGGGAAAGAGATCTGGACTATCGGAGGAAAAGAGGCTAGAAAGGTAGATCAAAAGTTAACGAGCGGAGTTCCGCAGCCGCCGAGAGGGGCGGTGAGGGAATGGGGATGCTTCCTGACAGCTAGAAAGACCTAATCTTGTCTGAACTGACTTTTATTCATACTTCAGAGAATCGGCAGGACTGGAAGCAGCAGCCTTCACGGCTTGATAGATGACCGTCATCAACGCAATGGCCAAAGCGGCAAGCCCGGAGATGATAAAAATTTCGATCCCTATTTTGATGCGGTAGGGGTAGTCATTCAACCACGAACGCATGGCATAAAAGGCAATCGGCCAGGCAACGATATTGGCGATAAGAACCCACTTGGCAAACTCGCTGGTCAGCAGAAAAATGATCCGTGACACAGAAGCCCCCAGAACCTTCCGGATGCCGATCTCCTTTGTTCTCTGCTGGGTCATAAACGAGGCCATCCCAAAAAGCCCCAAACAGGAGATGACGATAGCCAGGATCGTGAATGCATTGATCAACCCGCTCAAACGCTCTTCGGATTGATAGAGCACATCGATCATGTCATCCACGAAATGAAATTCGACCGGAATATCCGCAATTTGCGCTTTCCATATTTTTTCTATATCCTCCAGAGCTTCCGGGATGTGATCGGCTTTAAGCCTGGCGTACAAATAATCATAGCTGTCCCAATCCGTTTTCGACGTCAAGTACAATATGCAGGGCTTGAGATCATATCTCAGTCCGAAATGCTGATTTTTGTACACGCCGATGACCGTCCCGTCAGCCGCATTCAGGGAAAATCGCCTATCGACAGGATCTTGGAAATCCCACTTCTTGATGGCCTCCTCGTTGATGAGATAGGCGCTGTTTAAATCCGAAGGGTATTCTTTGGAAAAATTCCTTCCTGCCACAATTTCTGTTTTGTGGGTATCGATGTAATCGAAGTCGACCATCATATACACTGTATTTGTGCCGAGATACTGCATATCCCCGGAAGCGCCATCCCAGTCAATGCGCCCGCCATGACTCAAGGAGCTGGTGGCCGTAACACCGCCAATATTCGAGCTCTGAGCAAGAGCTGTCTTCAGGGTTTCCCATTTTCCTCTGTGTTTTTCAGGAAGCGAAATCCTCACCAGGTTATCCTTATCGAAGCCCATATCGGCATTCCGCATGTGGTCCAGTTGTCTAAAAACGAGCAGCGCGCATATCATAAGGCCGATGGACAAGACAAACTGTGTGATGACCAAACCCTGTCTGAATCTAGCCCCCGTCACTAACACTCTCCTTTGACTTCCCTTATGGAGCAGGGGATTTCCCTTCAACACATCCACGGGTCGAAAAGAGGAGAGAACCAACGCGGGGTAGGATCCTGCCACGATCCCGGTGAATATGGCCATCCCGACAAGTCCAATGATCAATCCGCCATCTGACAGATTGAGAATCATTTGCTTCCCTGCCAGCCGATTGAATATAGGGATGCATAATCTGGACAAAAAGACGGCGATGATGGCCGATAAGATGGTAAAGAACAGAGATTCCAAAAAGAACTGCTTGACAAGCTGCATTCGTCTCGAACCGACGACTTTTCTCATCCCGACTTCTTTGGCCCTCTTTGCGGACCTGGCAGTGGAAAGATTCATGAAATTGATGCATGCTATGAGCATGATCATCACGGCAACAACAGTGAAAACATAAATGTATTTGATCGGACCGCCGCCTCCCAGCGAATGCAAATGCAGATCTGTGAAAGGAAATAGGGATACTTCCAGGGGATCGGTGGACCAGGGACGATTGGTATTGAGTAATTCAGCAATCTTGGGATTGACGGTGGCCGGATCGATCCCCTCTTTGAGCTGAACATAAGTTTTGCACGCAAACCAGTTCCAGATAAAATGCTGATATTCAGCGATTTCTTTCATGGACAAGAAAGGCCTGAAAAAATCAACCTGGATGTCGGAATTTTTCGGAATATCCCGCAAAATCCCCGTCACCTCGACAAGATCTCCTTCTATTTCCATCATCTGGCCCACAGGATTGACACCGGCAAAAAGTTTTTGGGCTGCTGTCTCGGTCAAGACGATGCTGTTCATCTCTTTAAAAGCGGACTCTGCATCCCCTTTTGTAAAAGGAAAAGTGAACACTGCGAAAACCTCCGGATCGACATAGGCTCCTTCCCAATCGTTAAAGATTATATCCTTGTATCGAGCGATTATTTCTCCCCGGAACTGGAACCTGACGACTTTAGCAATTTCGGGATAATCACTCCGCAACGGTTCTGCCAGCGGAACGGGGGTAGAATCGAAAAATTCACCGCGATGGTTGATTCTTTCACCGACTGTCAAATAAACGTTTTCGACATTCTCATGGAATCTGTTGAAACGGAGCTCGTCCCGGACCCAAAGAAGGATGAGCAAACAAGCTGCCATCCCTACAGCCAGTCCGGTGATGTTGATAAAAGAAAATCCCTTGTTTCTTCTGATGTTTCTTAGAGTGATGAGGAAGTAGTTTTTAAACATTTGACAACTCCAATACACTTGGTCTTTCAAATGAGCAGGCAGATTTATTAAGATTTGCCCCCAATACCACAATCGGGCCCTTCTTTTTCCCTTCTTCTTGTACAGTGTAGAATATTCCTCGTTCATGTCCCCCAAAAAGGAAAATTCTTCCCCGTTTTTTCTTCTCATACGACAAAGGATTTTTTCAGCCAGACGCGGAGGATCCGAAGAATTTCTGTTCATGCCTCTTCCCGTTCCCGATTCAATCAAATGAGACCTCTGACATTCTTTCCCAAATTAATTTTTGAAGCCTATAAGCTGACTCTAAAGCATGAATTCCTTTTTTTGTCAGCTTATAGAATATTTTTCGTCTGCCCCCTCTCTCCGGCGTGGGGCCCCCGATAGATTTGGATATGAAACCCTTCCGGAAGAGCTGGTCAAGATAGCTGTAGAGGGTGCCGTAAGAGATTTTTTTGCCGCTAAATTTGGAAATGTCCTCCTTGATGGCAACACCGTATGCTTCTTTCTTCAGACGCAGGATCGCCAATAATACCGATGTCTCGTTCAACGTCAAATCTTTCACCATTTTCTCCCTATCTATTTATACGGATTTTCCGTAAAAATAGTTACCCAAAAATTATATATTTTTTTTTGGAAACCTTATCTCTCGTTTTCCCGTAAGAAATATATGAATGTCAGGATGGATTATGCAAACAGCACATGAGACAAAGGAGAAAAAAAAGGATGACACGGACAATTCGAATAGTTCCAGTTCTTTGTATTGTTTTGATTTTGACAGCAACGGTTTATTCAGAAGATGTCGTACATGTCCCTCAGACAAACACACCTCCTGTGATCGACGGAATTCTGGACGACACCACTTGGGAAAAGGCGACAAAATTTGAAAATTTTAAAACGATAAAACCGGACTACGGGAAGGAACCGGGCCAAAAAACTATCGCTTTCATGACCTATGACGCAGAAAACCTCTATGTTGCGTTCCGCTGTTATGACAGCGAACCGGACAAGATCAAAACATCCGTTTCCAATCGCGACAACATGTTCCAGGACGATTATGTCATCATAATGTTGGACACGTTCAACACGATGCAGGAGGCCTTCGGGTTTTTTCTGAATCCTGAAGGGATCCAGGGAGACGCCATGATCAACGCCGATGGGCAGGGAGATCCCAGCTATGACATGGTTTGGTACAGCAAAGGAACCATCGATGATGAAGGCTGGGCTGTCGAATGCCGCATCCCCCTCCAGAGCATCCGTTTCCCGGGAAAAGAAACCATCACCATTCGTGTCGCCATTTTCAGGCAGATCACCCGCAGCTCGGAACAACTCAGCTTCCCTCCGATGTACGCGGAAAAGGGAAGCATCCTCAAGCAATCACAGCCCCTATCTGTGACTGGATGGAAATACAAACGGGTGGTGGAGATACTCCCGGCATTGACACACAGCACCCGGCAGTCTGCAAAAGAAGGGAAAATGCAGACGGACGAAAAAAACACGGATTTCAGCCTGACAGGTAAAGTCGGTTTGACATCGGACTTGACCCTGGATGGCACGTATAATCCCGATTTCAGCCAGGTAGAAGCGGATGCCGGGCAGATTGATATCAACCTGCGGTACGAGCTTTTTTACCCGGAAAAGAGGCCCTTTTTTCTCGAAGGGAACGACATTTTCCAGTTTGCAGGGAATGTGGAGGAAGGCCCTCTTGGCACGGTAGTCCACACACGGACGATCATCAATCCTGTCTTCGGATTGAAATTGACAGGTAAACTCGGTCGCAAGAGCAGCTTAGCCACAATTTATGCTTTAGACGACTTGCCGGACGATCCCATCGATACCCACCCGGACTTCATGATAGCTCGGTACAAGTTTGCGCTCAAAGAAGATTCCTATATCGGGGGATTCTACACAGGCAAGGAATACGGCAAAGGATTCAACCGAGTTATGGGGGCAGACGGTAGATTTCGTCTTACCCAAACATCCATAGCGGATTTCCACATCTTCGGGGCCTTCACACAAAGAAACGGCAGCACAGAGATATCCAGCGACCACGCTTTGGGATTGCACTATCAGTACGGTACGCGCAATGTCATCATCGACCTTGGTTACCAAGACATATCACAAAACTTTCAAGTTGACACTGGGTATGTCACCCGGACAGGCATAAGGCGTCTTTCCGCTTTTGCCACGTACCGGTTTTACCCAAAATCCAAATTTTTCCAGAGAATCGAGCCCTTTTACTGGAGCTATCATCTCTACGATACCGAATACAAAACATTCGAGACGGTCAATCTGTTCACGCTGAGATTCTGGCTGCCCAGAAGCACACAGTTCCGTGTGGACGCGCTGTTCGCCAACGAAGTCTTTGCAGGAGAAAGATTCGGGAGGGGCGGCCTTAGATTCCAGACAACATCCCAGATAACAAAACATGTTTTCTTACGTCTATTCTATGGACACACAGGCTCTGTCTACTACGATCCAGAAGATCCCTATCAAGGATATGGAAACAGGTTAATGGGATATATTCAATTCCAACCTATTGAAAAGCTGAACTTCGGTTTGAACATTGCCTATGTCGATTTTTTCAGGAAATCGGATAAAAAAAAGATCTACGACTACGCCATCATCCGCAGCCGGAACACCTTCCAGGCCAACAAGTATCTCTTCCTCCGGGCCATCCTGGAGTACAACAGCTTCCGGGACAGACTGACTTTGGACACACTGATTTCTTTCACCTATATTCCCGGGACCGTTATTTACGCTGGGTACGGGTCGGCATTCGAAAAAATCGAGTGGGACGGATTCGATTACCGCGAAAGCGACAATTTCCATGACACGCAAAGGGGATATTTCTTCAAAGTGAGTTATCTCTGGCGGTTCTGATCCCCGCAGCGATCATTTATCATTTAACTTCTTTTATTTATCCGTGACTTTTTTCCAAACACGGAGGAAGTTGCCTCCCATGATCTTTTTGACATCCTCGTCCGAATAACCTCTCTTTTTAAGCCCTCTGGTGATATTCGGATAATCCTGAACCCCTCGGATGCCGACCGGAGAAGGTGTCCGCGGATACATGTCTGCGCCCAAACCGACATGATCTACGCCTGCAATATTCACAGCATGATCGATGTGATCCAAGAGATCTTCGATCGTGGGGAGGTCCTCCAACGGCCAATCACGGCCTTGATCGAGGTGTTCGACAGCGATGCGGAGGTCGAGGTCCTCGATCACGGGAACCTTGTTGAAGACGGGCCTGGCTATTGCTCTCTGTTCACTTCTCGCTTTGAGGTACTCGGGCGATAGGTAACCCAATTCGAACACGATGCCGATCACGCCACCGTTTTCTGCCAAGGCACACAGCATATCATCGGTGATGTTGCGATGGTGGGGATTGAGGGCCCTGCAGCCTGAGTGAGAGCAGATGACCGGGTCCTCGCTGACTTCCAAAACATCATAGAAGGCGGCATCTGAAACATGAGAGACATCAATCACCATGCCGATATTATTCATTTCCTTGACCACCAAGCTCCCGAAGTCATTGATCCCATCCCAGAGTGGTTTATCACCGCTCGAATCTGCCCATCCGTGACTGATGCCGTGGGCAAGTGTCATCGAAGAAACGCCAAGCTTTTGGAATTGATGCAGGTTATCCAGGCTATCCTCGATGGCATGGCCCCCCTCGATCGACAAAGGCATGGCGATTTTCCCCTGGCTAACGATCCGCTCGATATCCGCACCTGTCCGCGCAATTTCCACAGCTTCTGTATTTTTGTCGACAGCCTTGGTCATGGCTTCGATCAACTGGAAACACTGGCGTGCCGCATGGTCGGGATACATGTAGTTCTGGACGAACAATGCCACCACCTGAACATCGACTTCCCCTTCCTGAAGGCGAGGAATATCCACATGTCCAGCAGGCAGGCGGTCCCCGATATTCAATCCCTCATAAAGGACACGATAAGCCAGATCATTGTGGCAATCCCAAACGAGAGCATTGCTATGGAGTTTTTTCGTCACCTCTTCGTTCAATGCCTCTGGTGTGCAGGCATGGAAAATAAGACCGACGATAAGCATAAGAATCAATCCCAGAAATTTTAAGAACTTTCCAGCCAGCATGATATCCCTCCTTGAGGAAGGAGTTATCTTACGATAAAATCCCAATATTTAGCAAACCACTTGGGAAGCAACCTCACATCTATGAGCGTCAAAGCCCAGTCAGGAAACCTGGTTAGGAAGCCATCCGGCTCCAGCAATTTATTGATAAAATAGAGGAAATCGTATATCATTCCTTTTTATGTCATACCTCCATCGTGTTAGGCAAATTTTATCGCATCTCCGCCAAAAAAAAAGACAATCGTTTTACGTTTAAGGAGAATAAAACATGAAGATTCCGTGTCGTTTGATTGTTTTTTTCCTTTTATCTTTCCTGCTTCTGACCAGCTGCAGCACAAAGCAAAAAACAGATGCGCCCAAATTTACGATCGGAATGAGCCAGTGCAACCTGGGTGAACCTTGGCGGGTGCAGATGAATTTGGATATCAAAAATGAGGCGGAAAAACATCCAGAGATCAGAGTGACCTACAAAGATGCCCAAAACGATTCCTTGAAGCAGAGGTCCCAGATCGAGGAATACGTTAATGCTGGGGTGGACCTAATCATTGTCTCACCGAAAGAAGCGGCTCCCTTGACTCCTCCAGTTGCTGCGGCTTTTGAAAAGGGCATTCCTGTAATCGTTCTCGACCGGCGGGTCCTTGGCGATAAATACACATGTTTTATCGGGGCCGACAATAAAAAGATCGGCAGGGCTGCCGGTCAGTGGATCGTCGGACAACTGGGGGGAAGTGGCCAAGTTGTCGAACTCAAAGGACTTATGACGTCAACGCCTGGCCAGGACCGCCATACTGGATTCCGCGAAGGAACCGAGGGAAGCGATCTCGATATTATGTTCGAAGCCGACATGAAATGGCTGGAACCCGAGGCACGGAAAGAGATGGAATCAGCCCTTGCCCGGTTCAAAAACATCGACCTGGTCTATGCCCACAACGATCCTGGTGCGCATGGAGCTTATCTTGCTGCCAAGGCGACAGGTCGGGAAAAAGAAATCATGTTTGTGGGAATAGATGCTCTGCCGCATGAAGGTCAGGTCTATGTGAAACAGGGTGTGCTCCACGCCAGCTTCGAGTACCCCACAGGAGGGCGGGAAGCCATCCAAACGGCGTTGAAGATCCTGAACGGTGAAAACGTCCCCAAAGAAATCACTCTCAGATCCCGAGTTTTCACGAAAGATAACATCGACCAAGGAGGTAAATGGTTGGATGAGGAAGGAGAGGAGAAATGAACAAGATCGCCGATATATTCATGCCTCTGGACAGCCGGGATGGGCCCAATGCCGAAGTTTGGCCTGTGGCCAAGAGACAGCTGGAAGAGCTTATCAAGGTCATTATAAAATGCGGTTGGGAACCCCATGTCCTCAATCCAAACGGCCCTGTCACCAGCGTTGCCGAAGGCCTCCAGATCATCCGAAAAAACAAGGGAGCGCGTTTCATCAATTTTCTATCAGGGTGGGCCTTCCCTGATTTTTCTGTGAGTCCGATGTGGCAGCTTCCCCAAAATGTCCCCAAATTAATGTTGGGTAGTTCTATCCCTGATTATCCTGGTGCTGTCGGTTTGTTAGCCGCCGTTTCTGGGACCGCGCATGTGGGCATTGAAACAGACCGCTTGTATGTCGAGAAATTCGAGGAACATGATTCGTATATCGAATCATTGGAAAGATTTTTACAAGAAGGAGAATTCACCCCTGCTCTGCCCGAAGCCATCGAAATCCCTATAACAGCGGCCGATAGGGAAAAAGCCAAAAAAGCCGTTCACGAGCTCAAGGGTTCGGTTTACGGTGCTGTGGGTCCCCGCTCGATGCAGATGTGGAATAAGATATCAGAGGCAGACTTTCTGAAATATTTCGGGATAGCCCGGGAAGGTTTCGACGGGTTGCGGTTGCTGAAAATGACCCAGAAGGTACCGGATCAGAAAGCCGGGGAGGCCCTCAACTTCTTGATCGAAAAAGGGATGGAAATTCACCTGGGTGACGATCCCGTCAAACACCTGACCAAAGACATGGTGATTTCCCAGATGAAAGTGTACTTTGTACTCCTGGAACTCAAAAAGGAGTATGGTCTGGATTTTTTGGGAGTTCAAGATCAACTCGATTGGATCGACCACTATCCGGCGACCGATCTTACGCTGGGAATCCTGAACAACAGATTGAGGCCTGAAACCGATGGAGAGACCGTTGTCGTGGCCACTGAGGCGGACGACGGGGCAGCTATCACCATGCAGCTTTTCAAAAAACTCAATGGGGGCGATCCCGTAGGTTTTAACGATTTTCGTTACTGGGATCCCCAAAAGGGGCTATATTGGTTTGTGAATTCAGGAGCGCTTGCCCCCTATTTTGCCTATGGTAGCCATGACTCACTCGAGGGAGCCTGGTCAGAACGCCAGACGTATATGTACTTTAAAAAAGGCGGAGGAACGAGCTCTGTTGTTGTCCGCATTCCAGGTGTCGTGACCTGGGCCCGATTTTCCTACCGCAACCATCAGCTCTACCTCGCAGCGGGCCGAGGCTTGACCGATGTTCCAACCGAAGAACAGTGGCGAGAGAGGTCGGAAAAATGCAGTTCGGATTGGCCCCATTGGTATATCAAACTATGTGGCCATGTGGAATGGACGATCAACTCCAACCATCCCATTACTGTAGTGGGGGATCATCTCAGCGAACTTAAAGCGGTTGCTGAAGAATTGGGGATTCCATTTGAATGCAGGGATCACTGCACTCCTGAAGAATTATCGTAGACGATCTTACCACCCAGGATGGTATATAAAACCTCTGTTTTGGTGATGTCTTTGGGATCTATTGAAAAAAGATCCTGGGAAAGAACGACCATGTCGGCCAGTTTTCCCACCTCCAGAGTTCCCTTGATATCTTCTTCGAAAGAGGCATAAGCCGGCCCGTATGTGTAATACTTGATCGCCTCTGCCATGGTCAGCCGTTCCTCTTTATAATACCGCGTCACCAGCTGAAAGAGATTGAACATCGGATTGAGCGGAGATACCTGCCAATCCGAGCCCCAGGCAATCATGGCCCCGTTTTTTAGCAAAGATTTCCACATGTCCACCCGCCTGGCCCGTTCTATGCCAAGACGCGTTCTCCTGTACATCTCCCCTCCTGTGATGTTGGGCTGCATCGAAGCCACTACTCCCAGCTTCCCGTATCTTTTAACATCTTCGAATGTGGTGACCGTATTATGTTCCACTCTATGGCGAAGGCCCTTTTTCCCATGCTTTTTCTGTGCCCGCTCGATAGCATTCAGAACCCAGTGGACGCCTTTATCCCCTATGGCATGAACTCCCACCTGGTAGCCATGGGCATGCGCTTTATCCACAAGAGCATAAAATTCTTCTTCTCCATACTGGGCCAAACCCGTATTGCTTGGATCTTCGGCAAAGGGCTCGAACATCAATGCCGAACGAACGCCGATGGTCCCATATCTTCAACAGACTCTGGGCGGCTTCCTTCAAGATGCCGGTGGGTTCTCCGGTCTCGGGATCCAGGACGATTTCTCCTCCCTCGGGGACTTCGGAATCCTTCGTGATATTCGATTTTTGCAAGGCCACGCTGTTGATCCAAACCGCATGCCCTCCTCTTCTCCGCATTACAACGGCATTGTTCGGTGAAACCTTATCCAAAATGTCTTTTGTCGGCCAACCTAATTCTTTGTACAATCCAGGGTTCGGGAACGAAGCAAACCCAAAAACAGCGGCCCCTTCCGGAAGTTCCTCGATCTTTGCGGCAATCTGTTTCTGGATCGATGCGATCGATCCTGCGTTTCCGACATCGAGCATCGAAAGCGAATGCCCGCCCGAGGAAAAATGACAATGGGCATCGATAAAGCCAGGAATGACCAGCTCCCCTTCTAGATCCATGACTTTTGTTGTCTGTCCGATATATTTCGCGATTTTCTCACTTGTTCCGACAGCGAGGATCTTTTTATCTTTGACAGCCACGGCCTGGACAAAAGAATCGTCTCCCGTAACGGTGAAGATCTTCCCGTTTTTTATGACAAGATCTGCATGCTCTTGATTCTGTGCAAATCCTGCGAAAAGTCCTATGAGTAAAAAAACGACGACTGCAAATGTGTCTTTTTTTATTTTCAATTACCTTTAATCCTTACTCGATCACTTCCAGGGCAAACAATATCTCGGCGTTCGGGTCAAAATCATAAGATTTGAGTTTATCATAGGTCATTTGGTGGTGCATCCTGAGGACGCGGCCCATTTCCGGGTCATCTGGAAACATATCAAAATATTTGTGCGAAACCGAGCCGCTCAATTTGGAATTGTCCAGCTGAAATTGGAGCGTATCCCCGAAACAATTTCCCGCTTGGCTGGATGGTGTTCCGACCAGTATTGCCCCAGCCTTATACAAACGATACATCAACGTCCAACCAGAACTAAATGTGTTGGCCGAACTGAGAACCAAAACATTTTTTGGGAGGTAATAACCGCTGTAATGCCCGGCTCTGTATTCTTCGGCAAAAGTGGGGCCCCTTTCTAAAAACTCTTCCATTTCTTTAGCGACGTCTTCGTCGCTTCTTTCGCTTTGAAACTCCCGGTCATGTTGAAGATTATAGTCTTCCCGAGTCAACGGCACCGGACTTCCCTCGTTGAGTTCCTCGAGGATTGTTTTTCCATACTGTTTGAAAAAGTATTCAGAGAGTTTTCTGATCTCTGTGGCCTTCTCCCTCCGATTCCCCAACAACTCTTCCTTCCCATACAGGTAATAGACCAAAATCTGGGACATCAAAGAATTCCCGCCCTGGTTCCTGCGCAGGTCGATCATAAGTGTTTCCGTTCCCGCTTCTTTCATATCTTTGACCAAAGACCTAAAAGTCTCTGTTACCGACGGCAGGCCGGCGAACAAAGCGTCTTTATCCTTTGGGGGATTTTTTCCCTGGTATCTTTTAAAGACCTGCTTGGCCCTGTCCATAGTCCAGGGAAATCCATAGGAATCCCAGGCTTCGAATGCCTCTTTGTATGTGGACATATTGTCGATCAAAAGTAAGGCTGTCCTTTTTTCATTATCCAGAAAGGAATAAACAAAGTCGCATTTTTCTCTCGATGGCAGATCAAATTCAGATTTAAAACCGAGCAGTGGAAATTGGACGCGTTTGAGGGTGGGGAGGGTGTGTTTCCTTTCTTGGCCATCGGGATGCAGGAGGACCAATCGAATTTGGTTTTTATCCAGCCACTCCGGAATTAGCTGTTCGAGATAAAACCAATACCAAAGAGCTCCATATCCGCCTATTGTGGAGAGGACATCGTATTCATTATCATGCCCTTGGAGTTTTTGTTGCCGTGTCTTGATCTCCTCGAAGGGCACTCCTTCGACCGCTACAAGACGAGCCCCAAGTAAATCCCTGCACTCTTCTTTCGGCACGCCAGTGACATACAAGGATTGTTCCACGATGGCAAACCGCAGCGGCAAACCTCGGGCCAAAGCAGCAAGATGGGGATAGGGCGACCGTAAGTGAGTATGGGGATCGTTGACAGCCGCAACAAAAGGCCTCAGCAAACGGTAAAATTCTAGGTTGGACATTCCTTCCTCAGGTATGGAGAGGATTGTTTTCTGCAGCCTGCGGTGAAAAACGATTTTCCCACCGCCGCGAATATAGGGGTCTGGATGGGCTTTTTCCAGTATATCAGCCAATTGCCGGGCATCGGCGATCAATTTTTCTTTATCGATCTCCTTGGCACATCCATAACTAGAGAAAAGGAGGGTGAGAAATATTATCATCACCGCATAAACACGGGCCTCTTTTTTCATCGGTATCTCCTACCACTATATCAAAACTTGAATCCACATTTGCTGCAGAATTTTGGATTGGCATCCAGGCCTAAGAAACCATTGCAGGCAGGACATCGCCAGTCGACGATACGAAATACGACCGTCGCCAACAGAGTCACATACGCAACAGGGACTGCAATACTGAACGGAATTCCGAGAAAGCCACCAGCGCTGCTTCCGATTGATGTATTCCCGTCGATACTTTTCTGTTTGTTCTTTTGGATATTCTGTCATTCCTCTATCTTGAACATATCGGCGACTAATCCCATGGCGGGAATGCTGAGAATACATTTTGCGACTTTCCCTTCCTCATCCCTCAGGAATTTGAAAAAATGTTTTGTGCCATCCGGTGAATAACCCACAAATGACATGGCTTCTCCTTTCACAGGCTCCAATACAGAGGGATGCTCTCCTGCTGGAGCCCCCATCAATTTCCCCTCCTCAGCTATAAAAACAAATGCTCCTGTTTGTCCTTGAATTTTGAATTCATAACCGCCGACCAGCTCATCCAAAAGTTTGGGATCCAATTTACTTTCCTGCCGAGTAAAAGATGCTGTATCCATCACGCACAGGATAAACAACAAACACATCATAACACCAACAAAAGAATATTTATTCTTACTCGAATATTTTCCTTTCCTCATCATAAAACCCTCCCTTGTTCTATCGCTCTATTCAGATATGATCCTTCGGATAGAGTTCTCGTTGTTGGCAATTTCCCAAGCCATGGCAAAGGCCAGCTGAGCTATTTGTTGCACATTTTTGTAATCTATTTTATCGGCAGTGTCTGAGGATTTATGGTGGTCTTTGGGCTGTCCTGTACCCAAGGCAATGGCGGGAATCATATCCCTCTCGAAAAAGGCATTGTCCGATCCTGAGTAGCTCTCTCGCCATTCCAAACGGAGATCTGATACAAGGCGTTCGACAGCTCGATCCTTCATGATTTTCAGATCAGCTCTCCCGTTTTTCGAAAGGTAAACATGGACAAAATCTTTGAGCCCAGGGCGATTTGCGTCCTCTCGTCCGATCCCGTCGATGTTGATGTCAACAATTGTTTCCGAAAGAGGAAACACAGGATGATCCAGGTAATAAATGGACCCTACGCCTCCGATCTCCTCAGCGTCCGGTGTTAGAAACAACACGCTTCTCTTTGGATTATTCCCACCTTCTGAAGCCAGCACAAAGGCCTCGGCAATTTCCATCACTGCAGCTACACCTGCGGCATTGTCATAGGCACCGTTATATATGGTTTCCCCTGATTTTCCTAGATGATCGTAATGTGCTGTGAATATCAGACATTCCTCTTTTTTATCACTTCCTTCGATATAGCCGAGCACGTTTTCAGCAGGAATGGTGTCCAGCGTCTTATAAGATGTTTTCATGCGAACTTTTACCTGAAATTTGCCGGCTTCACTTTTTCCGTTTTTCGCTTTTTTCTTCTCCGCCCTAAGTGCATCCGGCTTCAATCCGAAGAGTTTCGCCACAGCAGTTGTTGGTATGACAATACTCCTTTCGACATTGGATGCTTCCTGTGGACTTTTGTCTTGATAGTGCCGGGGTTTGTTAAAGTAGGGCTTGATTTGACGGATGTATTCCAAGATTTTCTCATCGTCATGCACGATCAGCAAAGTCCCGACCGCTCCCCTACTCATCGCGGACACTATTTTTTCCCTTTCCCAGTCATTACTGATTTCATCGGCATCAGGTTTTCCCATAAAAAAGGCAACCAATTTGTTTTTTACATCGACCTCCTCATAGTCCATGTCTCGTCCATAGCCGACAAAGACTAGATCGACATCTTTCTCCCCATAAAAATCACCGTGCATCTCCATGAATTCATCCCAGTTATCCACGCGGCCATGCGCACTCTCCAGAAAACAATCCACGGGTTTTTTCTTGACCATAGGAAATCTCTGCAAGTAGGTCTGTGTCTCCATCTGTATCCCTTTCAAATGAAGATTCTGCATATGTTCAGCGATGTACTGGGCAGCTAACTTGGCGCCCGGTGTTCCCGATTCCCTTCCCTCCATTTCGTCTGATGCAAGGTAGGAGATGTGATCTTTTAATTCTTCGATCGTGATCGTCTCCGCAAAATATTTAACAGGATTATCCTGTGATTCAGCCCCCATTTCCAGATCCTGGATTAGCTCTTGTTTTTTTTGACAACCTTGAATTAGCATAAGCCCAAAAGAAACTAGAACAACGAAAAATAAAACAGTTCCTCTGGAAGCAAAAATCATATGCAGCTCTCCTTCTACACTACGGCTTGGATTTTGGCCTTTTAACCTGAAAATTCCTGCCAATCTGATGATATAATCCTATTTTACCAGTTTGATTTCGGCTGATGCCTCCCGTGTAAACGGTATCTGCACACCCTGACTTGGGACATCGACTGTGCCTTCAACTGTGCCTTCATTTATCTGTTTGATAAAAATACCTTCTTTGTAGGCAAAATACCAAGTGGCCGTGCCTTTTATTTCTCCTGTGGTAACCAATTCCACTCCCTGTTGTTCTCCTTTGCTTTCGATCGTACCTGTTCCCTCGGCCGTTATCTTTGCACATTCAACACCTTCGATCGTTTCAAATCCCACTAAGGTATTTGTCCCTGTGAAATGAATGATGGTTTCCCCCCTGTCACTTTCCTCGGTGATGGTCGATTCATCAGGCCAAGAGTCCCCAACCTTCACCGGCCGGTCTGCAAGGTTCGGGAAAACATCCTGGAAACCTGATGATATGTTTCTTGTGCCCTCAGGCCCCAAATCATACTCGATAGAATCTGCCCCGATGAGTTCCACCTCCTTGCCCAGAGATGAAAAGACCATGTCAAAACTTTTCCCGATCACAGTGCTCATATCCGGTTCTAATTCAGCTTGGGTGGACTGGATTTTAAGGCTCATCCCATCGATGGTGATGGTAAGTTGATGATTGTTCTCCTCTTGCCCGTTGGATTTGACGGTGAAAACACTGGTGGAAGATATGTCGGTTTCGATAGTCTGGCCCATCACATCTGAGACCTGATGAGTTTCTCCCCATGAGTCATATTTCAGAACTTGGCCCTCTGGCATCCGATACTGCAGTATGACGCCAGTCTGAGGATCTCCATACACAGGAGCCGTTTTAGCCGCGCATCCGGCCAACATACAAATAGCCAGAAAAAAAGGGGCCAGCAGGATCCATTTTTGTACGTTCTGTTTGTTCATCCTTACCTCCAAATTTTAATGTTGATATTCTACACCTTTATATACATATACGTGAAATCAGTTATTCAAAGACGACCGAGTTTCGCAAAAAAAAGAGCTTCCGAACGCCTTTCTAAAATTTAACTGTAGTTTTTTTAAACTCGGTCTTGAAAGGACCCGGTTGATATTCGCACAGGATTTGGTATTCTGTGTCTTTTTGAGGGCCAAGCCACGTGGCCCGACAGCTGAATCCTCAGCCATACTCGAAGGAACCCTGGGCTGCAATCTTCCCATCAGCTGTGACTATGGTATAAGTCGGTTCTTTGGGACGATGGGTTAACCCATCTGTCTTGCTCAGAGGAATTTTTGTTTGCTCGCCCTTGACATGGCTGAGATCGCTGACATCCTCATTGCCCTGTCCGCGGATCGAAAATGACAGATAAACGCTGCTTTTGTCTGAAGTCGACCCCTGAACATTCACCAGCCTGTTCTCTGGCACTTCAGCGGATACGATGTATGGTTCGCCGAATGCCAGAACGGCCTCAGCGCTTCCATCGATGGTTATCCACGGGCACTCTGATGTGGCCCGTGCGCTGAGGCTCCATAGGTCTCCTTGATTGTCCTTTTTCAGGGCTCGGTAGTTGAAGAGCCGGTATTTGCCCTTCGGGATATTGATTCTATTATCCGGTTGATAGGTCATCAGAAAGTGTTCGCCACCTTCTGTGTACAGGGAAAGATGTTCCGTTTGCACGGCCAGTTTCAAAGGCACAAGGTTTTGTGTGACCGGGATCAAGGTCATCTTTTTCTTTGCCTGGCTGATGCTCACATCGAACAGTCTATTTTTAACCAAGAGCCAATCCCCGCTAACCTGTCGGTTATACATATCGATCTCTTCGTCCTGAGAGATGAAAACATCATCTCCCGTGCTAAAAATCGGCATGCGGCCTGGAAACGGCGTACCGAGCTTTCGGAGTGCGAACTTCTCATAAAACAATCCGTTGCAGTTGGCATCGCCCAAATAAACATAATAAGCCTTTCCATCGATCTCGAATTTCCCCTGATACATGCAATTAACTCGCAGATAGAGGTAGATCATTCTGTTCAGCAGTTCCTCTGAGATCTTTCCCTCATCCCACGCGACCAACCGCCCCATAAAGTCCGGGCGGAAACTGAAAGGGAGAGATTTCCCTTGGACTTTGATCTTGGTGTCGACCGACGGGAACACAACCCTTTTATATTGCCTGCCGGGAACAGATTCAGACTTTCCGTCGATAACCGGATCATCGGTCAAATCCCTGTTCGCATTGGCATCAAAATAGAGCCGGTTATAGTATTCATCCTCGGCATTCTGACGGTCCAAGACGAGGAGCTTTTCTTCATCACCAAGCTTAACCAAGGAATAGATCGGATGCGCACTGACAAATGGGGGCAATTTCCAATCCCCCTTGGGAGGATCGAGTTTGTATTTTAGACTGGCTATACCTGTAGGGAAATAGGTCTTCGGTTTATCGGGGAATTTCACGTACTTCAAAGGAACATCTATGGCAAGCAACGTGGAGGCAAAAATGAAAAAAACCACGAAACATAGGAGTTTAACGAAGGATTTGCTCATTGCTCTTCCCCTTCTCTTTATTCCTTTTAAATTTTCCCATACTCGCGGCCCGAAAACAAGGCCAACGTAGGAATCCCTCAAACCATACCCATTCGCCTCCGGATGACTTCCTCATCAGCTTGACTGACTGCTGCAAGAATATAATGGGTTTGGGGATGTTTCCAAGGAAAACAAATTGGTTGAAATTAGTTGATATATTTTGTAGAGTTCTTAGTCACCTCGATGCACGACAATAGATCATTTAAATCAATCTTTACAAAATCTCCTATATACAATAATTCAACAAGGAGAATAGCGTCATGAGGACTTTATTCAGGACAACTCTATGCATATTTCTGTTCCTTTCTATTATTTCTCTCCCGATGACCTCTTCATCAGAAGGCAATCCTGCTGAGGGGTACCACGATTACGACGCAATGACGACCGCATTGAAACAACTGGCCAGCAGAAACCCCCAAATTGCAAAATTGAAATCCATCGGAAAAACTCTGAAGGGCAGAGATATCTGGATGATGCAGATATCAGGTACTAAAGGCCTATCTCCTCTTGAAAAACAGGCCCTCCTCATCTGCGGCAACCTGGAAGGTGATTTTGTCATCGGCTCTGAAGTCGCCCTGGGTATCGCAGAATATCTTGTTGACGGTTATGGCAAAGATGAAAAAGTGACAAAGGCGCTCGACACTCGCACTTTCTACATCATGCCTCGTTTGAATCCCGACGGCGCAGAGCTCTTTTTTGGTGATCTTCTGCAGGAACACGCCGGAAACTTGAAACCCAGAGATGAAGACTACGACTGGCAAATCGATGAAGACGGACCAGAGGATCTCAACGGAGACGGGATGATAACCCTGATGCGTGTCAAGGACAAAGAGGGGGATTGGTTCATCGATGAAAAGGATTCCCGGCTGATGAAAAAAAAGGAAGCCGGGACTCCGGTCGCAAAACTCTACAAGATCTATCCTGAGGGAATCGACAACGATGGAGATGAGCTCTACAACGAAGATGGCCTTGGGGGCTTTAACATCAACCGGAATTTCCCGCATAATTTCGGATATAAGCCAAAAGGGCTGGGTGTGTATCCGGTCTCAGAAGTCGAAACCCAATCTATCATCGATTTTTTCACAAGATATGTCCCCGAGTTCAAAAAACAACCTCACAAAAATATCTGCGGCGTTCTGCTGTTTTCCAAATTCGACAACTTAGCCGCAGGAACAGGTATTGAGTCGGGTACGCCCACTTTTCCGGAACCACCCAGAGTCGCCCAATCCGCTGGCATGCCCCGCATGATGTTTTTTATGGGTCGGAGGGGCGGACAGCCCGCTCAACAGCAGCCGCGTCCTACGGACCCTCAACTAAAAAAGACAAATGCACAGGATACGCCCCTTTTCGAAAATGTCAGCAAAAACTACAAGGAAATCACTGGAATCAAAAGTGCCGTATCCGAGAAGCCAGCCGGTTCGATGCTGGAATGGGCCTATTTTCAGTATGGTGTCCCGACCTTTTCTGCCAATCTCTGGTCTTTGAGAGAAGAAGAAAAAGCACCTGCAGCCAAAATGAAACGGGACGTCCAAACGGGTTCAACACAATCAAAACCCGCTCAGGCAGGCACGGCGCGAACGGGCACGATGGACCGCCAGGCGATGATGCGTCAATTCATGCAACGATCCTCCCCGACCGCAACTCCAACCCAATCCTCCGGGAACGAGGATAAATGGTTGAAGTGGATCGATGAAAAAAACAACGGGGAAGGTTTTGTCGCATGGACAAAATTCGATCACAAACAGCTGGGGGAAGTGGAGATTGGAGGTTTTGTGCCCCACGTGCGAACAAATCCGAAAGCGGACCAAATCCCCGAGTTGAGCAAAAGCCATGCGGAATTCGCTCTTTACTTGACATCCCAGTTTGCCGAGATCGTTTTGGATGAGCCAGAAGTCAAAAAACTGGGGTCTGACCTGTATGAGCTGAAGGTTAAAATCCACAATAAAGGAAAATTCCCTTACGCCACAGCCATGGGACAAAGGACAGGTCACATCAACTCCATCATGCTGAGGATGAAATTCGAGGACGATGATAAGATGAAACTCTTCGGGGGAGCCAAACGCATGGATACGCCCACCTT
The DNA here is from genome assembly GCA_020348385.1 of Candidatus Aminicenantota bacterium. Taxonomy (GTDB): domain Bacteria; phylum Acidobacteriota; class Aminicenantia; order Aminicenantales; family Aminicenantaceae. Next base: position 1,791,161 of record CP070750.1, read on the forward strand.
GGAAGCCGGAGCGGAAAAGGAATTCAAATGGCTTATCATCTCTCCTGCTGGAAAAAAGATCGATGTCACGGTATGGGCACAAAACGGTGGCGGCACCTCTAAAAAAACGGTTGTCCTTAAATAAATGAGGGGTAAGACAATGAAAATAAAGATAAACAAAAAATTCACAAAAACATTGCTCGTTCTCCTTTCGATCACAATGTGTGTTTCTCTGATTATGGCTCAGGATTTTTTTCCGAGGAAGTGGAACACACGCAAGGTCGAGCTGGCCTTTAACAAGTATTATGACTGGCAAGAAGTGGAAGATGCCCTACGCAAACTGGAAAAAGCGTACCCCAAATTCCTGAAGCTGCGCTCTATCGGAAAATCCTATCAGGGACGGGAAATCTGGTACATGACAATCAACAACCCGGACACAGGGAGCGAAATGGAAAAGTGTGCTATGTACATGGATGCCAATATCCACGGCAACGAGGTTCAGGGTGGTGAAATCGGCATTTACACTATCTGGTACTTGATGGAAAATTACAATTACAACGATTACATCCGACAGTTGGTGGATGAGCGGGTTTTTTACATCTTTCCTTCAGTCAATCCTGATGGCCGAGACCTGTGGCTTCACACAGGCGGGAGCGCCCGCACGGGACAGACCCCAATGGATGACGACAGCGACGGATTATACGATGAGGATTTCGCAGAAGACCTCGACGGTGATGGGGAGGTCGGTGCCATGTACATCAAGGTGGAGCCCGGAAAGGGGACGCACCGTTTGAGCGACATCGGTGACCGGTTGGTTCCGATCAAGAAAAACATCGAAGGCAAACCGGACGAGATCGGCGACTACAAATACATCGGGAGCGAAGGTGTGGACAATGACGGTGACGGCCGGTACAACGAGGATTCAGGTGGTGGTTATGATGCCAACCGCGACTGGGGCTCCTACTGGCAGCCCAACTATATCCAGCGAGGAGCCGGCAATTATCCTTTTTACTGGCAGGAATCCCAGGCCACGCGTGATTTCTTCTTCTCCCATCCGAATATAGCCGGTGTGCAGGCTTTCCACAACACAGGCGGGATGATCCTGCGAAATCCCGGGGCCCAGCTTCACGGGGAACTGCCGCGGAGCGACCTGGCCGTGTTGGATGAAATTGGGAAAAAAGGTGAAAAGATCATCGAAGGCTACGATTATGTCGTTATATGGGATGATCTTTACACTGTCTGGGGCGGCTTTATCGACTATACCTATGATATGCATGGGATCTATTCCTTCTCGAATGAACTGTGGACATCGCGGGCAGATCTCGACAATGATGGGGAAATCACAGAGGAAGAGGAGGAGTTTTTCGACAAGTATATCGACATGGACAACAAGGCCATCTCTCTGCACACGATCGACCATCCCCAGTTGGGCAAGGTGACTATCGACAGGGATACCACAAAATTGAGCGGAAGAGTCCCTCCCTTGTGGTTGCTCGAAGAAATGTGCCATCGCAACATGGCTTTTTGTCTTCTGCATGCTTGGGAGATGCCTTTGCCCATAATAAAAAAGATGAGCACAGAAAAAGTGGGATCAGGGCTTCATCTGGTCAAAGTAACGCTCTACAACGAACGGCTGATGCCAACTCTGTCTGCCGCTGCCATCCAGAACAAGGTTCAACACCCGGATATTTTATCCTTAGAGGGCAACGTTAAGGTGTTGGCAGCCGGACAAGCCCAAGGAACGAGCATGCCAGCCGGCATTCCACGGCGGTTCATGCGCTATTTCCGCGGACGTGGTGCAGCAGACAGCGATGTGTCTCTGATCGATCAAAAAGATCCCAAAAACCTGAAGCTTGAAAACGGCATTCCCGGCAGAAGCGAGGCCGAATATCACTTCTTGGTCGAAGGAAAAGGCAATGTGACGGTAAAATTCGATTCCAAAAAAGGCGGAAAACACACAAAAACGATCACCATTAAATAGAACCGGAACAATAAGAAAATTTGAACTTTTTGGATTCGGGCCATGAATACCGATAAAAATGCGTCTCAGATAGGATTAGTTAGGAAGCTGGGCCTGTTTGACTCGACCATGGTCATGGTCGGCATTATTATTGGGTCCGGTATATTCCTTACAACCGGGATCATGGCCAGAAGTATCCCCTCTGGAGGTTTGATCCTTCTTGCCTGGATTGTCGGTGGACTTTTAACCCTTGCAGGCGCCCTGACATATGCAGAACTGGGTGCAGCCATGCCCGAGGCAGGAGGCCAGTACGTCTACCTGAGGGAAGCCTACGGCCCGATGGCCGGTTTCCTGTTCGGGTGGATTTTATTCCTCGTTTATATGACAGGGGGCATCGCAGGTTTGGCCCTAGCCTTTGCCGAATACACAGGTTATTTCGTTCCATCCCTGGGGACAGATCACATCATCCTCGATTTGAATGTACCGCTTCTCCAGAGTTCATTTCACTACTCCCTTTCAGCCGGTCAGATCGTCGGCGTCGCCGTAATTGTCCTTCTTTCCATCTTCAATTTTATCGGTGTCGGATTGGGAAAATTCATCCAAAATGTTTTTACCGTCATAAAAATCGGTATCCTAGTAGCCATCATCGCCCTCGGATTTGCCATCGGGAAAGGAACTCCCCCGGATCTTTCGATGAACCCGATGGGAATGGACTTCGGCAGCATCATGATCGGGTTTGGCGTTTCGCTAGTCGCTGTTGCATGGGCTTTTGACGGCTGGAACAATGTCAATTTTGTGGCCGGAGAGATCAAAAATCCCAAACGCAACCTGCCCCTAGCTCTCGTCGTAGGAACACTGGGAACCACATTCCTTTATGTTTTGGTCAACTATGTCTACCTGTACGCTCTTCCCATTCAAGAAACTGTCGGGGTCGTCCGGATCGCAGAAAAGGCAACCGGGGCTCTTTTTGGTGCATCGACGGGAACCATGATCTCCGCATTGGTCATTATCTCTGTTTTCGGGGCCCTCAATGGTTCGATCCTGGTGGGGCCTCGAGTCTACTACGCCATGGCCAAAGATGGCCTTTTTTTCCGCAAAGTCGCCCATGTCCATCCCCGTTTCAGAACTCCAGGATTCTCCATCTTGATCCAGGCCATTTGGGCTTCTTTGCTAACATTTTTGGGGACATTCGAGCAGATTTTTACCTTTACCATGTTCATCGGTATTCTTTTCTGGATTGTGGCCACAGCATCGGTATTCACCCTCAGGAAAAAACGCCCCGAACTTCCCCGCCCTTACAAAACCTGGGGTTATCCTGTGATTCCGGCTATCTTTATCATCGCCTCGACAGGAATCCTGTTGAACACGCTAGTGGAAAAACCTGTGGAAGCCCTGGCTGGATTGTTGTTGACAGCCTTGGGAATCCCAGCATATTATTACTGGAAAATGCGTTTGAAGAGCGAAAAATAAATGAAGTTTTTGGCCGAAGAAGTCCGAAGGGAAACCCTGATTGCCGAAGAAAAGATTCGCAAGTACATCCGCGAAACACCCATAGAGCACTCTATTTTTCTCAGTCGACTGGGAGGCTGTAACGTTTTTCTCAAGTGTGAAAACCTCCAGCTGACAGGTTCTTTCAAGTTGAGGGGTGCGCTGAACAAACTCCTCTCGTTCAGTAAGGAGGAATTAGACCGAGGATTGATGACAGCCTCATCGGGAAATCATGGAGCAGCCTTCGCCTGGTTGATGAATAAATTCGACCTAAACGGCACGATTATCCTACCAGATACGACAGCTCCGACAAAGATCGATACTTTGCTCCTCTATGGCGTTGACATCATAAAACATGGTGATGACTGCATCAAAGCTGAAAGATTCGGCCGGCAGACAGCCCAAGCTCAGGGATTATCCTACATTCCACCTTACAATGACCCCCAAATCATCGGCGGGCAAGGGACAATAGGGATTGAATTGGCCAGACAGGTTCCTAGTGTCGACTGTGTGGTTGTTCCAGTCGGAGGAGGCGGCCTGATCGCCGGGATATCTGGCTATCACAAATCTGAAAATCCAGACTTTGAGATTTTAGGCTGCCAGCCGGAAAATTCGGCGGTGATGCATGCATCCGTGAAAGCCGGACAGATTCTCGATCTTGAATCTTTGCCCACCATCTCAGACGGTTCAGCCGGAGGCATCGAGCAGGATTCCATCACTTTCCCTATATGCCAGGAATTGGTGGACGATTTTATCCTTCTGACTGAAGAAGAAATCATATCCGCCCTGAAGCTCATGCTGGAAAAGCATTACCTCCTGGTGGAAGGAGCAGGAGCATTATCTGTAGCTGCCTTTATCAAACAGATAGATCGTTTTAAAGGGAAAAATGTGGTCCTGATCTTGAGCGGCTCCAAAATCAGCTTGGATACTCTAAAAGAAATCCTCTAGTTTGTCATGAATATCCTGTTGCGGGCGCCATCAGGAGATTGATCGATTCGCTCAAAAAAAACCGCGTAAAGATTGAAAGGGATTTCAGGAAAAAGGAGGGAAGAGAGAGGCGGCCACAAGCCTCTCTCTTCTTTATGCGCATCTCTGCCTTAGAGATCAAAAGCAAATTTCGCGCCGAACCTGAAGACTCGCGGAGGATGGATACTGGTCATCTCGCGAAAAGTCTGGCTTGCCGAACTGGAATAATCTACCACATTTGTTGCTGTATTAATGTTGAGCGCATTGAACACATCACAGAAAATCTTCGTGGAAAAGTGATCGCCGAATCGAAAATCCTTTTCCAGCCGGATATCCCAAATGGCCAAACCAGGAAGAGTATAGGCGCCGCGGGACTCAGCCCTGATTGTTGCGTCACTAAACATCTGGACGCCAAGATCTCTGCTGTAGACCCATCTATCGTGCGGACGACCTGACAAGTACCGGAAATAGGTGCTGACGTTTATTCCCCAGGGTCCTCTAACCACTCCTTGGACCTTCAACTGATGCCTTCGTTCCAGATCAACCCTGCCAAAAGCGTTGGTATGGGCGTTGGGATTGTTGTAAAGCCCGGTTCTTCCTTCAGATTGCCAAAAAGAGGTGCCCAATGAACCTTCGGCTTTGTTATACACATAGGACACATAAATGGACCATCCATGAGAATAGCGTTTATTGATCGTGAACTCCATTCCATTATAGTCTCTCTTTAGATCTGGGGGATTCACCATGTATTTTTTCGCAGGTTCATACCAAAGCTGATCGTAAAAGGTTAGTGTTTTACCATCATAAGGATCTACGGTTTCAACGGCCTGCCATCTGTCGGTGAACACAAGTTCTCCTTCTTCCATCAGCTTATCGATGTCCACAACCGTCGCATCCACATCCTCGATCAGGTTCCTGTCCCATCTCCTGATATAGCGCAGACCTACCGACCAATCTTCCCAAAGTTCTCTTTCTATACCCACAATAAATTCAGTCGTGATGGGAGCCTTTAGATCATGGGTTTTGTACCCCACTTGAGTATTAACGCCTGGAACCCATGTGTAATCGAGCCATGTCAAGTTACCATCTGCATCTGTGTATCCGCCATAACCTACCCAGTTTACGGGATGTAATTCAAAACTGATGGTGGTGTAGTTGTCCTGGAGATAACGGGATAAATTAGCCTTGATTAGAGTTTTTCCATCGCTGAAAAGGTCATAAACAATGCCAAATCTTGGCGACAGATTTTTCCACTCAAATGCCGTCACCGCTTCATCGAGCACCAAATCCCAGGTTTCCTCTGGGACACCGATGTGGGCCATATTTCCAGAACTGGGGATATCTCCGAAGGAGCCATCTTGTGCCGGAAAGTAATTCCTGTTGTAATCAAATCGCAATCCAAGATTAAGAGACAGGCTCTTGGTGACGAGCCATGTATCATTGAAGAAAACGCCTCCATTCAGCGATTTGACATAACGGTCATGTCCTGCAAACCATTCAGAATAATAGAGTTCGCCATCCCAAGTATAGTTCCATACTCGCGGGAAACCCTGGCTATCGGGAGGACCATATGTCTTCACCTGTCTTCTACCAGACAGCATATTGGCTTGAAGACCGAATTTCATCTCGTGACTTCCTGCCAAATTGTCGATAAAAAGAGTCCCGTCAAAATTCATTTGGATCCGCTTTCTCGGATTCAAGTCATCCCACCCATAACTGTTGGAACTCAACCATGTATCGGATGCATAATAATTCTCCGCTTGGTTATGGACGGTCCAATCCAAATCTTTGCTCGATGCACCGATTTTTAAATTGGTCAGTAGATTCGACCCGAAAGTGTGTGTCCAAACAGCGCTTATAACATATGAAGGGGATTTATAAGAAGTTGTGGTGTCTTCAGTCTCGTATTGGGAAGCTCCATCGTGATTGATGTTCCGGTTAGAGTAATTGAAGCCCAAAATAAATTTGTCTCTTTGGCTCGGTTGATAGGTTAACTTTGCATAGGGATAGAGCGTGTTATCCATTCTGGGTGTTTCCACGTCTTTGTCATAAGGGAATCCGGCTACATAGTGCTCACTCCTGTAGGTGCTCACATTCATAAAAAACCACAGCCTGTCTTTGACAATCGGTCCTCCGAAGCTGAGACCGGGTTCAAACTCGTATTTTGCCCCACTGGTATGTCCCTCTAGCGGGGTGCCTTTGGTGTTATCGGATTTCAGTTTTTCATGATTCAAATAGCCAGTGAGCTCTCCACTGAAAGAGTTGCCTCCCGATTTGGTCACCACATTGACAACAGCTCCCTTCACCGAACCATGTTCTGCACTCAAACCTCCTGACTGAACAGAAATCTCCTCCATGATATCCACGCTGAAGATCTTTCCGGGTGCAGTACCGACTACTGGATCATTCATCTGGATACCATCCAGATTGTAAGAATTATCCCTGATTGCAGCTCCCTGGCTAGAATTTCCGGTAATCCCAGGCGTCATATTGAAGTATGTGCTCAGATTGCGTGACGCAGGAAGCGATTCAAGAAAAACCTTGTCGATAATGGCTGTCTTTGTGACAGATTGTCGATCGATCGTCGGCGCCTTTCCGACAACCTCAAGGCTTTCATCGATCCTCTCAGGGATCATCACAACATCGATATCAAAAGTCAGGTTGGCATTCACAACAATATCTCGTCGTATGAGTGTTGCCATTCCTCCCAGTTCAAAAGTCAAATCGTATTTTCCCGGTGCCAGATTGAGAAAACGGAATTGGCCTTTCTCATTGGTAATGGTTGTCATTCTCTCGATAACCATTGCAGGAGACTGTAATGTAACGGCTACGCTTGGAAGGGCCTCTCCATCTTCAAAGGTAACGGTCCCTTTAATTGCGCCGGTCTGACCCGTCTGTGCAAAAGACAACAGACAGAACAGAGTCATAATAGAGAAAAAAATTAAAACTTGTTTTCGCATGATTTCTCCTCTTAATTGATTGAGCTATAGATGAGATTCTCTGTTATGTTTCATCTTTTACCTCCTTCCCCAACCCTTAACTCTTTTGTCCCTGTGCTCAGATATTTTGCAATTTTCATGCCATCCACACAGTTTCCGTCTATGGCTCTGACTTTAATTATTTTCCATCCCCCCTGATATAGGACTTACGTGAATATAATAAAATAAAGACTCTTTCCCTGTTCAAAGACAGAAATATGGGAAATGTGTATGAAAATTAGACAAAAATAACTGATTAATTTGAAATTCGGCCTTTAATCAGACTGTATAGGTCATCATCACCGGTTTTCAAAATCAACAGCGATTTGTCATGAATGAGATAGGCATGGCGATTGGAAGGGAACAGAATATCCCCCTCAATCTGCACTCGAGAAATAAGATTCCCTTCAGGATCAAAGGCATCGAAGATTATTCCGTTTCCACGCTTTTGTCCCCTGTTTAGTACAACCCAGAAATTCCCCTCGGAATCGACAAGGATGTTTTCGTATACAGGTTTGTGCTTCGGAAACTCTGTGTACTTGGTGATGTATTCAGGAACTTCCTTTAGCCTCTCCCCCATTCTGTAAAATTCCAGACTGTCGAAATAGTTTTTCTTATCCCTTTCTGAGACTTCAACCGGTTCAAATGTGTGTGAAATCGAGGAAATTTTTTCCCCTGTCCGATCGTATATCTCGAGTTCATAACTTTCGGAGAATCCGATGACGATGCGGCCGTTGGGTGTAACATCCCACTGAACATCGGCTGAATAGGGAAAATACAAAGTGGTGATTCCGTATTCCTTAGTTCGGATGTATTTTTTTCGCCACAGTTCTCGCTTATAAATAGTCCTCAGATGTTTCAGGTCAGGGGAGTACAAGTCAATCGTGCATATCTGAGGCTTGTCCGGCTCTCTGCGATAACTTTTTTCCATTTCGACCAAAACCTCGCCCGTGGGAAATCCACGCAGTTTCCTCACCGACCCTGTTTCATAAGCGATATTGGTAGAATTGACAAACATTCCTTCAGGTGTGAAACTGTTCAACCGCCTGTTTCCAGAATCCCAGACGATCAACCGGTCTTTGGCAAAAGTGGAATAATAAACTCCACCAAACTCGCCAGGACCCTGCCCTTCTCTTCCGATAGTTTTTAGGAACTTCCCCTGAGCATCGAATTTTTTTATATTCAACGCTCCAGAATCCACAACATAAATGTTGCCTTTTGGATCACAAGTAACAGTGCTAGGGCTCTCGAAAAAAATATCCTTAGGCATGGTATCATCATCCAATACAAATTCCTGCTCGAACCAGACTTTTCCCGTTTTATAAAGCTCTGAAAGTGGGGGCAAGTCGGAAGAAAACGCCATAACACAGATGATAGTCATCCCTATGATTGATAAATATTTGTTTGTTTTCACCTGGGCCTTCCGATAAATCCTTTGTATTCTAATGGTCATGTCTATAAAATTCAACTCACAGAACAACTGGCGCGTTGCATTAAACCCAAAATGATTCTTCAGGTCTGTCATAGTTGGATTTCATCAAATTACATAAATGTAAAAATAACGGATTAGACTGGAACAGGATTTTCTAGATTTAATCCAATTTTTTCAAGCCAGGATCGATAACTGAGGTTTTTGCCCGGGTCTCCACATATTTCATCAGGGCATCGATCTCATCGGCTGCTTCAAGAAAAGACCTGCTGTTCGCGCATTTTACGGCATAACGTTTACCTTCTTCTTCGACAAAGAGTTCCACCATGTTGATCCCGGTTTCATAATACATCTTGAGGCGTTTGTTGATATCGCTTTCTTCTTCTGTTGGGGAAGGTATCCATTCTTTGATTGTTTCGCACAAACTCAACATAGCTTTCCAGAAGGTTTCCCCCTGGGCATACCGGGATAGATCTTCATTCAGGGCGATGCACCTATTTTTATGGATAACGCTCCAGAACACGTATTTTTTCATTCCGCCTATCTTACCCTAAGTTCACCCCCCGCTTCAACGAAATTATCTATCCTGGATTATTTACGACTCAAGGCCCTCCACCCCACCCAGTGAGAATAGCTATTCGTAGCGGAGGCTGTCCACTGGATCCGACAGCGCAGTCTTAACCGCTTGAAAGCTGACCGTCACACATGCAACGGCCAAAGCAAGGCAGGCAGACAAAATAAAAACATCTATTCCGATGTGTATACGAAAGGCGAAATTTCGCAGCCAGGCATTCATGATGAAATAAGCGATTGGCCAGGCAAAGACGTTTGCTATTAGAACCCATTTCCCGAACTCCTTGAAAAGAAGATAAACCAACTGCCAATCCGATGCCCCCACCACCTTGCGAATGCCCATCTCCTTGGTTCTCCGTTGGGCAGTGAAAGAGGCAAGCCCATAAAGGCCCAAACAAGCAATCAAAATGGAGAATATGGCAAAATATCTGTAAGTGGATTTTCTCTTTTGTTCAGCCCTGTAAACCTTATCGAAATCCTCATCAAAAAAATAATAATCGAAAGGCTGGTAAGGCACAATTTTATTGAAGGCAGTTTTCAAGCTACCTAAAATCCCTGGAATATCATCTCCATAGGTTTTGACGGACATGTTGGATGGCGCATAAAAAACCCATTTGGGATGTCCCGGTGGGATAAACAACACCATTGGATCGATGGCATGGTAAAGCGAACGGAAGTGAAAGTCTTTCATAACTCCAATGATCTCCCCAAAATGATCGACAAGCCCATTGATCTTGAAACTCTTGTCCAACGCCGAGGTCATACCCATGGCCTTAACCGCAGCCTCATTGAGGATATAAGCACTTCCGATATCGGATTGAATATCTTTGGAAAAGTTTCGCCCTTCGAGAAGTTGAATGCCAAAGGTTTCGATAAAATCGTGATCGACGAAAAGATACCGGAAGGTACCGATATCGCCTTCCTCCATGCCTTCCCATTCTCCCCCCATATGGGTCATCTGCTCTTGGCTAGGTAAAAAATCCGATACGGTTACACTTTGAACTCCGGAGTGATTTAAAATTTCGTTTTTGATCAAGTCGGCTTTTTCACACGTGCTCTTGTTCAAAGGAATATTGATGATCTGTCCGGTATGGATCCCAAGATCTCTATTGTGTATAAACCTCATCTGGCTTGAAATGATCAAAGTAGAGCATATGAAAACCGCTGAAACCATAAATTGGACAAGGACAAGAATGTTCCTGAATGATAATCTTTTTGTCTGTGAGAATTTTTTCCCTCTGATGGCCTCAATCGGACTGAATGACGAACCGAAAAAAGCCGGATAACTTCCCAATAAAATCCCGATCGCAGTTGTTATGCCGGCTAAACCGATAATCATGGAGAGATTGCCCACGCGAGCGAAAGAAAGGCTTGTGTTCGTCAGGTTATCAAAAACCGGTAAAAAAAATTTAACAAGCAATAAAGCTACGGGAAGAGCTAGCCAAGAACACAGAAGGGACTCCCCAAGAAACTGTTTGATCACCTGCTTCCGTTCAGCCCCCAAAACTTTTCTCACGCCCACTTCTAAGCTCCGGTTCAGGGAATGAGCCGAAGCAAGGTTGACGAAATTTATGCAGGCGACAAGCAGGATGATCATTCCGATCGCCGCATAAAAATAAATGAAACGGATATCTCCATTATCCTTAAACTCTCCTCGCAGGTGGGAATAAAGGTGAATATCGGTTAAGGCCTGCAGATGATAGGGATTTTCTGAGAAATATACCGTATCCGTATCAAGCAGAATGGCCGTCATCTTCTGTTCGACAAAATCTTTCGATTGTCCTTCCTTCAAAGATAAATAGGTCCGATAATTCCCGGATGACCACCGAGTTTGATCATTGTGGCCTGTTAGAATTTCATTGGCAGATGTAGAAGCCAGGATATCGATCGCGAAATGTGAATTTTTCGGGATATCCTCGATTACTCCTGTCACGACAAGATTCGTTTCGTTCTCGTAATTCAAGATCTCCCCGACAGGATTGGTGTGCCCAAAATACTTGAGGGCTGTGTTTTGTGTCAAAACAAGGGAGTTCGGGGAATTCAAGGCCGTCTCAGGATTTCCATACACAAAAGGGAGATGGAAAACTCTAAAAATCTCGGGATCAGCCATGACGAACTTTTTTTCAAAATAATGCTTGTCTCCGTAGGAAAGGATCGGAAGTTCGAAGTCACTGACGCTCTTGAAGCGCACCACCTCCTCAATCTCTGGAACGTCTGCAAGCAATCTTTCCCCAAAGAGATAGGAAGAACCTGCATAATCTTCGGTGACAGGACGGAAAATGCGTTCGGCACGTGGGTGAAATTTGTCAAAACTGAATTCAAAATCCACATAAAGAAAGATCAAAATGCAGCTCGCTAATCCCAGAGAAAGCCCGGTGATATTCAAGACAGCATACAACTTATGTTTCTTGAGATGCCTCAGGGCAATCTTCATGTAGCTTCCGAGCATCGTTAATCTCCAGTACAGCAACGCCGAAATAAAGCCTGTCAGAGACTTCAAGGCTTCTCCCCAGATCCAGAGATTGGCACGAGTTGGGCCGTTTTCTAATAATATGGTTTCGAACAGCTCCTGAATGTTTTCCTTCACAAAATCGAAATCATACCTGGGGATTACCTTCTTCAGGAGCCAAATGGGTATTTTGGGCGGGTATTTTTTATTTTTTCCCATCGTTGTGCCTATTCCCCCATAATGGGAGTTTTGAATCCCTCCCACATCTGGGCTTGTAGCTCTTTAAGTTGTTCTAGCGCCTTGAAACCCTTTTTGGTCAATTTGTAGTATTTGATGGGTTTTCCTCGATCTGGCAATCTGGGTTTTTTCAGAAAGGATTCCAAATACCCTTCGATGTGTAATTTGTTGAGAGGCGCATAGATCGTGCCGACAGAATAATATTTGCCCGAGTATTTTTTTATCATTTCCCTGATCGGGATGAGATAAGCCTCTTCCTTCAAATGGAAGATGGCCAATAAAATTTGCTCCTCACGTCTGGTTAAATTCTTCATTTTAACTCCTCAAGCCAAGCGCACTTCGATTTATTCGAAGTGATAGAAACATTATACACTATCACTTCGATAAATTCAAAGTTCTTTTTTTATATTTCGGGATAGCCCCAACAGGTTAGCGTTTCTTCCAGGTAAAGGGTGTTTCGAGCCGTTTTTCCACCCAGGCACGATTGATCCTCATCCGGAACTGACTGTGCGTCATCGTATCGCCCGTGTCATAGTCGAGCGCACGTTTGTAATATTTCAAGGCCGCTTCCCGTTCCCCCATAAGATCTTTGAGTTGTCCCATCCAGGTAAAGGCTGTAAAGATATACAACTTTGAGGCTTCCATTTTGGATACCTTTTCCATACAGGCAAACGCCTCAGGATAGTACCCGCTGTCGAACAACAACATCCCCAACTTAAACCAGAAGCTCCTGTTATCGATGTTCAAACTTTTGGCTTTCTTATAGACTATAAATGGTGTTTTTCCTTCCCTTTTCCAATTGAGCCCGTCCACGATTTTCCGGAGCTCCTCCGCATTGGGCTGTAACGGAATGTCCACCAGAGTTTCAAAAGAGAATGGGATCTTCAGCCTTTCCTCCAACCACTCCTTGTTCATATTGATCCGCAACCAGCTGTGCGACATCCCCTCTCCGGTGTAATTATCGAGGGCTTGTCTGTAATAACCGAGGGCCTCGCTTCTTTCTCCCATTATGTCTTTCAGCAACCCTAACCAGCCAAAGGATGCGAATTTAGTCTCCGGGTCTATGTCGAGTTTCGAAATCTTCTGGAAGCAATCAATAGCTTGAACATAATCCTCATCCTCATACAATCCCATGCCAATTCTATAAAGCATGCCGCTGTTTTTGATATTTTCTTCCTTGATCTTCTGGTAAAGTTCGGGGATATTATCCATACTCCATCCCAAAGACAGCATCTCTTCCGCCTCATCCGAGATCTCTGCTAAGGGTTCTTCCAGCATGGCCAGCTTATGCTCAGGATCGAGGATGGTTTCCTTTAACTTGGATTTGCTCGCAAAGGTCAGCTCTTGAATTTCCAAGTTGCGGTCTGTCTTTTGCACCAGCTCCGAACCGTCTTCGAATACTGCCTTGACCGGAACCGGCATCTTCATCGTGCCGAGCCGTCTCACTTTAACGTGTGAGATGTATTCCTCTCCTTCCGGGTTGCTTTCCTGCGCTTCGATCTTGTAGCAGAGATATTTGTTGGAGCGCACCCACTGGTCGAAGAACCAATTCAGGTTTTGTCCGCTTTCTTTTTCGAAAAATTTCTGCAGTTCCCGCCATCCCAGGCGTTTTCCCCCATACGTTTGCAAGCATTTTTTGTACATGCGTTCAAAAGGCTCCCTTCCCAAAGCACAATCGAGAGCACTGACTATACTGAATCCTTTGCTGTGGATCACGGTGTTATTGTGGTCGTAGCGGATTTTGGAAAGTTGCGCCGGAGGGATATCCACGGTTGTGTCGTTGTACATGGCCATTCCGTTGATATAATTGCTCATCCAGTTCTGCCGCCGCTCTGGATCCACATTGCGGGCCAAAATGTATTCGGTGTCTGCAAAAATGCCCATTCCGATCCAGACCCAAGCGGGTCGTTCTGGATCCAAAACCCACTCCCCCCAATACTCATGACCGATCTCATGGGCTGTGATCCTCTGCCAGTGCATGAGCGATTCCCCTTCTTTAAAGGTCTCTTCTCCATGGATAACGACGATTCCTGTCGCAAAAGGATAACCTCCCCAGCGTCCTGAACCCCCTGGGATGATGTACAGGAATTCATGAGGATAAAAACCCAGCCAATCCTTGTAATACTTGATGGCATCGACAGCTGTGTCCAAACAAACGAGAGCGGCTTTGGCACCCTTTTCCGTGAAAAGAGCGGTGACTTGAATACCATCGACCTCACGGGTTTCGGACTTTTGATCCTTTGCCATGTGGATGCCGAAGGTTCTCGCTCCGTCGATCTCATAACGCCCGGAGTTATCGTTCAGCTGGCCGCTTATGGCGAGCTCCCACCCTTCAGGTTTATCTAATTTCACTGAAAAAGAATCATGCACCGGAAGGCCATCCCACCAGATCCGCGGATACCAATAGGTGTTTCCAAATGAGGTATTATTCTCGTCAACTTCGAAGGCCCTTTTGAACGCGATGTCGAACTGGATTTGTCCGTCGGGCTTGAGAGGTTCTGGCAAAGAATAAAATAAGGGGGATTCCGCCGTATTCTCTGTTTTCATGTTCAAAACAGGAAGCTCCTCGCCCAAAACTGAAACATCGATGGAAAAATCGGCACTTTTGCGCCAATCGATGGCCACCACAAAGATCGAACGATTCGAGTCATTGGGAAGGGTAACCGTGGCTTTCCCTTCGATAAACCCGACATCCAGATCGACCTTTGCATCGATCTCATAATGGCACTTGGGCGGATCAGCCGGCACCCAATACCCATCCCTGCTGTCAACCATGGATGGCGCACATGCTAAGCCATATGCAATAAAAAGTAATAATGCGTGTCGCTTCATGTTATCCCTCCCAAAACGGCAAACCGGTAGGCATTAAACATCCTCAATTCTTAGTACTGGTTTTATGCGTAAAAAGTTGAATGAAAATAAGGAAAGAAAACATAAAATCAGATTATTTCTGTTTTTTGAGGTTGTGGATAAATAAACAGCTGAATTCCCGCCCGGGGAACGCTGCATGAAAGCTCTGTTCTATTTCATCGGCGTTGATCACCTTGAATTCCAATTTGGCCTTTGTTCCCTTAGGGGCATTCTCGACGTGTTCGGTCAGGAACGTGAAGGCTTTTCCATCTTCCGACATGTTTTCCATCACATAGGTATTCACGAATCCTTCCACGTAAAATCCCCGCATCATGAACGTCTTTCTGCCCTGATCATAACTGAAAATCCCGAAATCCTCATGCACCTCGCCTGTGGGATTTTTCTCTGTTGGCTCGAATACAGATCGGGTTTTCATGTGGAGGAAATTTCCATTCAGGATAAACTGGTACACTTGTGTAACTTTGGACACACCAGGATCCTCTCCTTCCCAGGTTCCCTCCAGGAATCTCAAAGGATTCCAAATATCTTCCTTTTGGTCGGTTTGAGCTGCAACCAAAATAGGCAATACAATTAATAGTACAAATATCCTACTTATCATATTGATTCTCCTTTTTTCCGATTATCTGTTCTTTTGTATTATTTATGTCTGGTACATTAGTAACTTTTTTTTACAATTTGTCAAATTTCACCTAATTTCTTGACATTTTCTTAAGCTCTATTTAAAATAACTCAATTATTACTATATATATAAAATCAATAGTTATAATAGATTATTTTTGGAGGCATATCATGAAAACACAAACAATCAAGATCTTCTCCCTTTGTTTACTCATGGCACTGGTCGTTTTTGCCTGTGGAGGAGGAGAGGAAACGAGTCGAATAACTGAATCTGCTGACAAGCCCGTCGAACAAAAGGCTGAGCAGAAAGAGAAAATCTCCCCCGCAGAGATCGGGCAACAGGCAAGTGAGCTTTATGTCAAAACAATGGGCGAACTTGTCGACTTACTCAAGGACAAGCCTGAAGCTTCTCTAGCCTTGCCTAATGTCGAGGTTTTAAAAGAAGCGTGTGTCGTGAAGATGGTTGAGTTCGGTAAAAAACGGGAGTCTCTGGATGAAGCAGGAAGATCTGCCGTCGACAGTCAGATCAGAATGAAGATGAACTCCTTCTATAATGATCCTGTATTTGCGAGCTTCAACGAGCTTCAGCAACACTATTTCCAGAATCGGGCCTTTCACAAAATCGTGATGAGCTTCAACGTCATCACGCAGTATGCCAATTTCGATCTTCTCAAGAAACAAGAGCCGGAAGAAGCACTGAGACTCGGAATCCAATAAAAGGATTTCAAATGAAACGAACCATATTGATTTTTTTGTTGGCGGGGTTGCTGTTTTCAACCGGGATTCAATCTCATGGCGAAAATAAAATTACGCAAAATGAGAAGTACGAAGACGCAAAAATCGTGCTCACAGATCTGGCCGTTTTGGTTGAAGGTTTTGTCGAAAACATGAATAAGGCAGATCAACCTAAAGATATTGCCAATGTTCTGAATAAATTCACGGATTCCATGAAGGGTCTTCTTCCTAAGATCAATGAAATAAGAGAAAAATACCCGGAGCTGAATAAGGAGGACACACATCCTGAGGAATTGAAACCTCTTCTCCAAAGGATTGACAAGGACTTCCAAGAGATGATGAAGGCTTATGCCAAAGTGATCTCGAATATTGAAGACCCGGCCGTTAAAGAAGCCGATACAAAATACAAAGAAGTTATGTCCAGCTTGGGCTAATCGGCATTAATTAAGATTATTTCTTTCTGGGGTTCAGCCAGGAATTCCGCACCGCCCTTCGTGATAACCACCATCTCCTCGATAGTGACAACCCCGCGGTCTGGAACTTTAAGCCTTGGTTCGATCGTAAACACCATCCCCTCCTCTAAAAGCTGAAAGGGCTTCTGGGCATATTTTTCCCAGGCCGGTCCAAGAAGGGCAGTTCCATCATGGGCAAACCGGCCGACCTGATGGCCCAGCCCATGCGGAAACTCCTCATATCCCAGAGAGACGATATGCTCTCTGGCAATTTTATCGATCTCCACCCCCTGAATACCAGGCCCGATCGCTTGCCGTGCCAGTTCAATGGCTGTCACAATCGTATCAAATCCTTTTTGAACATCTTCTGGTGCCCGAGTTTCCCCATCCTCGAGGATGTAAAAGGTCCTCTGGATATCCGAACAGTAGTCTTCGAATTTGACACCAAAATCCATGTTCAGGACATGACCTGGCTCCACCTTCCGGTCCGTGGGTTTGTAGTGGGCTTCGGCTGTCTCCGGTCCTGTGAATACAGCCGGACAATGCGATTTTTCCCAGGCAAAACCCAATCCTCTATTCTCGACTTCCTGTATCATGAAAGCAGCGATTTCTTTTTCTGTTTTCCCTGGGGCTATGAAGGATGTCACTTTGGAAATGATATCCAGCGTATGCTCGATGGCTCTTGTCATGCGCTCTAGCTCGTAGTCCGTTTTTCTGGCCTTGAGGCTGGAGGCAATCTTTTCGGCCGAAATGATCTTTTCCGCATACCCGATCTCTGAAAGAATCTCATAAAGCGTCAGGTACATCCCATGGGTCAGCCCATCGCTGATCTCGCTGCCCTTGGAATAGTTGATGGCGATCGATGAAGGATCGATATCTTTTATGGCGGTGGTCAAATGCTCTTTTATCCCTTCCACATAACCAAGAACCTGCGTGTAAACTCCCAGATCTTCGATTGTGGCTGTGTCCATCTGCCCCACGATAGCATAGGTCTCTCCTGATTTGGTGATGATAAAAGCCGAATGCCAGGTGACATCGGCACTGATCAAATAATCCAGCATCGGATCATGCACGATCCCGCTTTCCCTCACGAATGTGATCCAGCAATCCACATTGTTCTCTTTCAATATCCCAACCGCCTGCTCGACTTTTTCCTTAATCAGCATTACCGCCTCCTTATTCGGAGCGTTCTTTGAATTCGCCAGCTTTTTTAACGAACAAGGAAATCAACAGCATACCCAAAAGGAGGTGAGCGCCAGCCGTCCACCACAAGTACTCGGGATGGCCCATCCGGTTATAGACGCCGTAGAGTGACGTGAAGGTCACACCGCTTAAAGCCGAGCCGATCAGGAGGGCAATGAAATTGCATCCCATGTAAAGCCCGGCCTTTTCTTTGGGCGCTATCCAGGTGATGTATTCCTGGATCCGTGGTGATGATGCCATCTCACCGACAGCGAAAAGGAAAAGCCCGAGAAACAGGAAGGAAGGTGACGCCAGGCGGGCATATCCCAAAAATCCGAAACCCACTGCAGCCACAAGCAGGCCTGAGAGAAAGGCCGGAATAGCTTTAAATTTTTCAACGATTTGAGAAACGAAAAACTGAAAAATCATGATGATGTATCCTGAGTGTGCAATCGTTTCTCCCAATATGCGTTTCTCACCTTCCACATCGTGGGCCAAGAAGTTGGCGAATCCCGTCCCAAAAACGCTTTTTATCTCGAGATAGAGCCGAGCTGTGTCGAGATTGCTGTCCACATAAAGAGCACATAAGTTAAAAAACGCCCAGAAAGGAAGCCAGAAAAACAAGCCGAGCAATACGATAAATACGGCAAACTTCCAATCGGAAAAGGCGATGAAAATATCTTTGAATTTTTGCCCCAGTGTTACCCCTTCTATCTCTCTTTTGGGCTCTTTGTAAAAGAAAATGGTGAAAAGCAGCATCACGCCTATGGCGATCGCTCCTGCCATGAATGCCACGTCCCAGGAGATCACTCGAAGCTTCCCCATCACGATCGGGCCAAAAGAGGCCCCCAAATTCACCATCTGGTAAAATATTCCGAATCCCAGCGTTTTGTTCGTTTTATCGGTGACTGCCCGGACAGTGCCGGCGATGAGGGGTTTGAAAATACCTGCAGCCAGTCCGATGCTGAGCATTGTCAGGGCAATTCCTGAAAATGATTTTGTGAGAAGCAGGAGCAATATCGAAGGCAGATAGGCCAGATATGAAACGATAAGCACTTTTTTGAAGCCATACTTGTCGGCAAATGTGCCAGAGATGATCGGTATCCCGTAGGAAAAAGCAAGAAAAATGCTCTGGACGATCCCCAACTCTCCTGCGGAATAACCCAGCTGCTGCATGTAGATCCCGAAAGGAATGAAGATCCCGTAATACGCAAATCGCTCCAAGACTTCGATAGTATTGGCAGCCCAGAAAACACCTGGGAACGGAGTCCTTGGTTCTTTTATGACCTGAGTTTGCTCTTCCATTTTACCCTCTTTTCCTCCTGAATTATTCATATAAAATATCGAGGTATTTCTTACTCTCCGGAAATCTTTATGCTTCCTTCACCGGATGGAGTCCATTTTCGGTATGGGCAATGACGGTGGCGGCTGCAATGTCGCCAGTGATGTTGATCACGGTCCGGGACATATCCAGGATTCGTTCTACACCCAGAACGAGAGCGATTCCCTCCATCGGTATCCCGACCTGCCTGAGCACGATAACCAGCATCAAAACTCCCATGGCAGGCGCGCCAGCTGCTCCGATGGAAGCGAGGGTTGCGGTTAGGACGATGGCCAACTGGTCTCCGACCCCCAAGTCCATCCCATAAACCTGGGCGATGAAAATTGCCGTTACTCCCTGGTAGAGTGCTGTGCCGTTCATGTTGATGGTGGCGCCCAGTGGGAGGACAAAACTGGAGATCTCTTTGGAAACGCCGATTTTGTCCTCAGCGCACTCCATGGTCACGGGCAGCGTGGCGGAGCTGGAGGAGGTGCTGAAGGCGATCAATTGGGCCTCATAAATTCCCTTCCAAAACTTGAAATAGGGATATTTTGTGATGAGCGTTACAACCGCAGGATAGGTGAAGGCCAAGATGAACAATCCCCCAATGGTAACGACACAGTAGCGCAGGAGAGACATCAGAATATCCACGCCAAACGTCCCCACGACCGCCGCGATAAGGGCAAAAACCGCATACGGTGCGATCTTGATCACGATCTCGACAATCTTGACCATGATGTCGTTTATCGCTTCGAAAAACGAGATGATCGGCTGCATCCTTTTTTTATCGAGAAGCGATATGACAACGCCCATGAACATCGCAATGAAGATGATCTGGAGCATGTTGGCTTTGACAAACGAGTCGGCCGGGTTGTCGGGGATGATGTTGATCAGGACTTCTCCCAATCCCGGCCTTTCTTCAGCCCGGATGGCCTGGGCATCGGCCGTCTCTCCGTAGCTCGCTTTGAGGTCGGCCTGGACCGATTCGGGAATATTGGAGCCAGGTTTAAGAGTGTTGGCCAGAAAAAGGCCCAGGGCAACGGCCGAGATATAATAGGCGATGTAAAAAGCCAGTGTTTTGCCGCCGATACGGCCTATTTTCCGCATGTCTCCCAGGCTGGCAACACCCACCAGGAGAGAGGCAAAAATCAACGGGATCACGACCATTTTAATCAGACGGATGAAAGCCGTGCCTATCGGGCGGATGATGGCTGCATCGGGCCCATAGATCAATCCGGCCACAGCCCCCAGGACAAGCCCCACGAAGATCTGGGAGGCCACTCCCGTACGTCTGAGGGTGGTGAAAAACAGGATAACGGTCGCCCCGAGAAAAAGAAGAGTCTGGATAATCTTAATGGAGGCAGCATCGGCTGGTCGGCCTAGGACAAGAGCCACAAAACAGAACAACGTGGCCGCGACTGCTCCGAGTATCCGCTTCGTGGCGATATTCATCGGGAGATTAATACCACAATCTCGGTAAAATCTCAAAACAAATCAAGAAAAAATCGTACAGATCAAGATGCTCTTTATCCATCGATCCTCTGTGCCGGTTTTAAAGTCCACATCTGCATTTTGGTCATTTCGACAAGATGACTCATATCCAGGTCTTCTCTGTGGACAGGCCAGGATTTGCAGCCTTCGACAGATTGCACGATGGCTTCCAAATGATCGACAGGATGGGCATCGAATACGGGAATAACAAACTCTCTTGAAATCGACTCCGCTCTAAGGGATAAAAACATCTCGCAAAAAAGCGCCAGCAATGAACCTGTGCCGATAGCCTTATCATCGAGTAAAAGAAGGTGAGGCAGAGTTTTTGATTCTTTGATTTTCGTCAAAGCCTCCCGCGCTAAATCAAACACCTGTGCTCTGAGGGCCAGAGCGATCTCTGGACGGGCAGGAGGCATCTGTCTCGGGCCAAACGGGCCCAATCGTTTCACCTCCGCCGGGAGAATTCCTGTGTTTTGGCATTCGACGATGCTGGTGACAAGGGCAGAAAACACTTCGGCCGGAGAGTAGTACTCGTCTATGATAACTTTTTTTTCGGCCATAATCCTCGAGGCGATTTCAGTGAGTTTCGCCTGGGTAATGGACTCCTTTTGATAGGAGAATTTTGGCATCACTTCGCTGAATGTGGCAATCTCGATATCCTGACGTTTTTTCAAGAACCGCACCAACCGGCGGAAGTTTTTTCTAGCCGTCACCATGGTTTCAGCAGGCCGAAGCTCAGGCATCTTCCAGAGTTCGGGCCCGGGATTGGCTCCTTTGTAATAGTTGAAATCCCAAAATTGGACGGTGCGGATCTTGCAGGGATGACAGGCAAAAAAGGTCAGTACATCCACTCCCTGAATATCCTTCGGAAAGCGCTTCTCCAAGTCCTCGATCAGGGGATCGAACAGGTCATCTCTGTAGTAATTGTCATCAAAGCCTCCGTAGGATCCGTAAAAATTCAAAGTATTGCAGAACCAGACAACGTTGTGACCTGGCAACCGGATGGGCGAATAGACAAATCCGGCACCCATTTCTGCCAGGGCAGCCACAAGCTGAGGCCCGTAAGATCCGCCATGCCTCCCCAAGGTGGACACAGGCTTTTTAAAAATGCGCTCCAATTCCCTGAAACCTCTGGATTCCTGCTTGAACATCTGTGCGATACCTTCATCCCAACCAGCTTTTTCCAGGATTTCGGTGATGGTCGGATGAATGGAGCCCAAATCCGTGTGGCTTCCGATGTCGTGTTTGGCCATGGCTTGGATAACATCCTTCCGACCCCGTTTCTCCAGGGACCGGGCCTTTTCCCCAATAACGAAAAACGTGCCCGACACTCCCTCTTCGGTCATGATGTCGGCCAGCCACATCGGGATGTCATCGACACCCTCTGCGGGAGGCGTCACATAATCTTCCACATCGAAACCTATGACGACCAAGGTTTTGTTTTGTGCCCTTATCTGAGCCGCCGATATCCAGATAAAGGAAAATCCAATCACCAAGATCAGAAATCCACAAAAGGATTTTTTTCGTTTATTCATGCCGACTCTCCATATCCGGCACGAAACAACGTAGCACGCGAGTTGCACATCGGTCAATCAAAAAACTTAATGGGGGCGTCCCCAATTCTTACAAATTGACAAATCCAAATCACTGTCATAGGATTAATGATTCGAAGCAGAATGAAAAGATATCTGAAATGGCTGTTTGTGCTGATCGGGGTTATGGTTGTCCTTTATTTAAGAACGAACACCGATTTTATTAAATTCGACGACACATTAAATGATTTCGGCTTCTGGTCCATCTTGCCCGCACTGGTTACCCTCGTTCTTTGTTTTGCTACTCGCGAAGTCATCCCTTCCCTCTTCGCCGGCATATTATTGGGAGGATTTATCAGCGGGAAGTTCAACATTGTCCAGGAGTTCTTGATCCCATCGATAGGAAGTCCAAAATACGGCGAGATCCTGTTGGTCTATCTTTGGTGCCTGGGGGGCCTGATTGGTATCTGGGGTAAAACCGGAGGGGCTCAATATTTTGCCCGATGGGCGGGAGCCAAAATCGCTAAAGATCGACGGACCGCCAAGTTTTTTGCCTATCTTATGGGTGTGCTTTTTCATCAGGGAGGGACCATCAGCACGATTCTGGCAGGTTCCACGGTCCGGCCCGTGTGTGACGAGAAAAAGGTCAGCCATGAGGAGCTATCCTACATCATCGACTCCACCGCATCACCCGTAGCCACGGTTCTGCCATTCAATGTCTGGCCCATTTATATCGGAGGTCTTGTTGTCGGCACTTCCCCCATCTTTGCAGATTTGGACGTGAGCAAGGCCTATATTTTCAAAGCGATCCCCTTTAATTTTTATGCTTGGTTCGCCCTACTATTCACGTTGCTGCTGAGCTGGGAAAAGTTGCCTTGGTATGGCAAACGGATGAAAAAGGCTATGGAACGGGTGAAATCCACCGGCGCCTTGAACAGAGGGGGGGCCCAACCACTTATTTCAAAGGAATTATCAGAGCTTAAAATCCCGGAGGGCTTCCAACCATCCATTCTGGGATTTCTTGTTCCCATCGGAGTGCTCTTAGCCGTCGCCATCGGGCCCTATTTGATCATCGGTAAGCTGTACGTATCCGAAGCGTTTATTTTGGCCACGTTATCGGCCATGATCTTGGCCATGTATCAAGGCATGCGATTGAAGACTGTCATCGAAGGCTTTGTCAACGGATGCAAAGGAGTTACGGTCGGAGCCATTATCTTGGGTCTGGCCGTCACTTTGGGAAATGTATCGGGCTCACTTGGGACAGCGAATTACATCATCCGGACAAGCGGGAAATTGATCATTCCCTTTTTGCTGCCCGCGATCTTTTTATTCGTGACGATGATCATATCTTTTTCCATCGGGACATCTTGGGGTACCTATGCTGTCGTGTTTCCGATCGCGATGCCCTTGGCGTATTCGGTCAACCCCGACCCTTTCTTTAACCTGCTCTGTTTCGCCGCTGTAACAGGAGGCTCGGTCTACGGCGACAATTGTTCGCCCATCTCGGATACCACAATATTATCTTCGTTAGCCACGGGGACAGACTTGATGGATCATGTATTTACCCAATTGCCCCTGGCGACTTTAGCGGCTGGTTTAGGGGCTGTACTGTATACCATCATCGCCCTGTTCGCTTTATAGTGGGGCGACCCCTTTTTTTATCCTTTGGGTTTGATGAATTCCTGGAATGGCGGGAAATCCTTCAGGGGGAGAAAATCCTGGTCCTGGATCACATACTTACACACATATGAGAGTGTATCTAATTTTTACCTTGAGCGTTATGAAGAATAATTATCTTGACTCTCTTGTGCCGGCTGGAGAGAGTTCCCATCTTTTGGTTCCCGTCAACGGTCGCCTTTGCTGCCACAGCTGGCAACTATTTGTACACAGAAATTGTGGATAAAGGAGGGTGTTTCTGAAAGCTTAGGTAGATAAAACTACATAAATTTACTAACCTTTCAACCCAGCCAGCCTCTTCCTTGCATCCTCACCCTCAGCTAGCCCAGGGTCAGCGTCCTTCCAGAGGGAAAGGTTTACACAGTTTTTCTTACAGTCCCCCTTACCTGCACCTCAAAATGAATTGGAGAGTCCCATCTTGAGTCAAATTTTGTCCATCGATACGGAAAACGATGAATTGGTCAATTATGGCTTGAACGACATTTGGGGTTTTGATGTGAACTCTTCAGGTGATATATTCATTTTTAAACACCCCTTGAGCCAGAAGGATTTTATCCTAAAATTCAGCGGAAATGGCGAGTTTATCAAATCTTTCGGAAACAATGGGCAGGGGCCTGGTGAAATCCAAAATCCTATATATCAGAGGATAAATCTAAGCAATGAGGTATGTGTTGTTGATGCTGTCGGCAGAAAATTAGTTGTTTTTGATGAAAATGGGGACATAATAAATGAATCCAAAGCTGAAGTTAGAATTTCAGGCACAGGATTGCTTCTCCCTCTTACAAATGGCAATTATCTGTACAGAAAGGTTGAAAGAGGTGGTGGCAAATGGGATTTTGTTCTCTCACTCATTAACTCGAACTTCAAGGAAATAGTAGAATTAGGGCGAATAAGCACGGCAAATATACGCAGGGCATCACAGATTAAGTATCCTTTCCCCGTTCTCACTTGGGGGTTATCGAATATGTATATTTTCGTGGGAGTAGAGGAAAGAGGGTACGACATCCATGTTTATGATTTCGAAGGAACATTAACCAGAAAAATCAGGAAAGAATACACTTCAGCTCCATTCTCTGAAGAGAGTCAAAGACGAGCTATTAAAAGATGGGAAGATATTGGTTATCAAAGTGAGGAAGTGGTAACGCCAAAGTCGAATCCCCCATTTCAGCATCTGTTTGCAGATGATAATGGCAGACTTTATGTCGCAACTTTTGAACCCGGGTACAATACAGGGGAATTTATGATAGATGTCTTCGATACTGAAGGTGTCCTTTTCTCCAGATTGAGTCTCAGGCTACTTCTAAATGGAGAGATTATATGGCAGGATACTCCAACTGATTCGTGGGTCACGGTTAAAAATAACATTCTTTACTGTATTCAAGAGAAGGAGAGCGGACACAAAAAACTGGTGGCTTATGAGATAAAATGGCAGTAATAATGCAACTCGGCATGGAGCTTAAGCCGAAGGAGGAGAAGTAGCCAGAATCGAAGTAAATTGTTGAATCTGACTCACCATTTCCTGATTATATGCCCTTTGGATTAAGGTTCTCAAAGTTAGAATATTACAGTCCGAGGGATACCACTTCCTGTCATAACGAGATTCCTAGAGAATCAAAGCAGTATCATCCCTACTCTTTCCATTTGACAGCCCCATCGGGAATTTATATTCTATTCTCGCCAAGTTAGCGGAAACTAGCACATGCAATGCCCGAAGTGTCAGCTAGCCAACCCAGAAGAAGGACCTGCTACCGGTATCATGAAAAAGAAAAATCGTCGCTTAGGAATGTGTCCGAATCATTCGACTATATACCCTCGTGGGTAGGAAACACCATATCTGTGATCAAGGAAGGAGGATATACATGCCATTAATAAAGTCTTTCCTTTATAACATCAAGGAAGCTAAATACAATCCCCTTACTTTAATTCATAATTTGTCCTATATAGCTACAGTATCCTACTTGAGAGTCTTGAAATATTTATTGAAAATTAATTCCAAAAGGATTCGCAACCACGTAAGTGAAACTTATCACAGTAAGGTAGTTCGTTTGGATGATGCAACCAAATTTATTACCATTAACAAGAATATTGAACTCAGAAACCTTGATCAAGTGCTTCCCTATAAGCACGCAAAAGACATTATACTTAAAAATCCTCATAACCTCGTCGCGTATGAGTGTGGGTGCCGAGGGCAAAAAAAGGATTCGTGCAAACCAAGTGATGTGTGTCTGGTTGTCGGTGAGCCTTTTGTTGACTTAGTTCGAATGTTTCAACCATTTCGTTCTCGAAGAATAACTCAAGAGGAAGCCATAAGTATCCTCAAAGATGAAGATGAAAGAGGGCACGTGCATACAGCTTGGTTTAAAACCGCATTGCTGGATCGCTTTTATGCTATATGTAACTGTTGTAGCTGTTGCTGTTTGGGAATCAAATTCATGAACGAGCACAAGATGAAAACAGTCCTACCATCAGGATATAGTGCAATATCCAGAGAAGATTGTACAGGTTGTGGTGAATGTTCAAAATACTGCCAATTCGATGCAATAGAAACGATCTCTTTTTCAGATAACGGCAAAAAAAGAAAGAAGTATAATGTCATAGCTGAAAGATGTTTTGGTTGTGGAATATGCGAGACCAAATGCAAAAAAGAAAACATTTCTCTGATACTTGATCCTGAAAAGGGATTACCATTGAATATTGAAGATCTGGTTCAATCCAAAGAAATTTAGACAAGAATGAAGAATCGAAATTCCTCACCCTCTGGAAGGATGCTGACCCAGGTATTGCAGAGGTTGATGATGCGAGGAAGAGTTTAGGTGGGTTGCGAAGCTTGTAATGCCCTTGAGTTAAATAACGTTGAAAAGTTGTTATTGAATTAGAAAATGGGGATACCAAATGAAAATAGAGCTAACAAAGCTTATGCAGGCACTAGCAAGGATTATCATAGCGCTTATGTGGCCTTTAGTAATAGGAAGTGCATCATGTTTCGTTGCGTATTTTGGGACGATTATTTGGGCGATGATTTTTGGTCCGCCAGAACTAGCTGAGCAAGGTCCTGTATTTAACGGCATGGCCGCTGGGCTGATAGGCTTTATTATCGGGATAGTTATTACAATCATTCGAGCTCGAAAGAGTCGAGACCATGATTGAATTTAGTCTCCTGGCAATATCTTCCCTGATCTTGAGGATTCCAGGGAGAGGATGGCTGGGCTGAGGCGAAATTAAAGAAAAACCTAGACGGCGGGGTAGTAGATAATACACATCCCAATAATCCCCCTACTGCATATTAAATATATTTCATAGCATATGAAAAATGGCGTTAAATAATTAACTTTGCGCTTTTTCATCACACTACCCCTGTTGGCATAGACATTTTACGCCACTGAATGTACTTAATTCGTTGCTGTTGAATGAATAAGCAATTCCCTTGAGAATATTAACCACTTTTGCAATATCAAATTTTTTAATTGCAAAAACGGTTTGGGCATCCCTAAAAGCTAAAAATGCTTTTTAGGATTTGGGCTGGAAATGGTCACACACATGGGGTAAACTATCAGACCAAGTCCATGCTAAAATTTTGGCCATTCCGTATCGGCATCGTTTTGTTGGGGATCGAAGCCGCTCTGTTCATCCTGTGTGTGATCTTGGATCAAACCTTGGCCGCCAAGTTTCTCTCGATGCTCGCCGCCAACCACATAGGAGGACGGCTTCCGTTTATCACGGTCGGTTTAGAGAACGGATTCAAGCCCTCCCTGATCATTCCGATCATCATCATATACAACACGACATACATTTTTTTGGTGTATTCTTTATTTGTGTTCCTTTCGAGGGGAATCAAAAAGTTCAAATTCGTGGCAAAAGCCATTGAGTCCATGAAAACAAAAGCGGAAAAGAGAAAACTTTCTTTTAAAAGATGGAGCCGCCTCGGCATCGCTTTTTTCGTCTGGATTCCCTTGCCCTGGACCGGCGCAGCCATCGGGTCCTTCATTGCCAATCTGGAAGGTTACAGCGACAGGGACACTCTTCTTGTCGTCCTCCCTTCCATGTGGATCGGTGTTATTTCCTGGACCCTCTGGTTCGACGAGCTTTACAAATTTATCGACAGAATCGGCAGGGGTAAAACCATATTCATCACGATATTCCTGCTGGTTGCTCCTGTCATCTTCTATTTATTTAGCCTGATGTTCAGAGGAAAAAAAAGCAAATAATTTAAGTAAAACATAAATTAATAGAACTAATTACCTAAAGTAGTCGTAGTAGAAATGATGATATTAAATTTAAGGAGATCCTCATGAAAATGCGAAAATTTGTCTATGCTCTTTTGCTCTTGTTTCTCACTTTCCAAGTGGCTGTGGCTCAACAGCCGGGTGAGGTCAGCTTCCATGATGAATCGGTCTTGCCGACAGGAATAAAAGGAGAACGGATCGAGGCGGTTATCACGACCGTAAATGCCAATGATCCCGATCGTGTCCGTGAATTTATGGAAAACCATTGCACGGAAAAATTCCGGAATTTTGCGCCAATGGATCAGCATATCAATGTATTTCTTAGCCTCCACCAGGAAACAGGCGGGATGGATTTTCACAGCATACGGACCTATGTGCCTGAACGAAAAGGAGAGACCGTCATTATCCTCAAGGACCGGAACTTCGGCAGCTGGCGTGCCTTTGTCATGAGACTCGACGAAAAGAACGATTCCCTTATCTCTGGATTGAATTTCACGATTGCTAGAACTCCTTCCAATGTCAAGGAACCTGCACTGAACGAAGAACAATTCCTCCAAAACGTAAAAGAACTGATGGAAGGATTGATCGAGAAGAATATCTTCTCTGGGACATTTCTCATCGCCAAAGGAGATGAAATCCTGTTAACATCTGTGGGCGGGGAAGCCAGCAAACGCTTCCATGTGCCGAACAATATCGACACTAAATTTAACCTGGGATCGATGAACAAGATGTTTACGGCCACCTCCATCATGCAGCTTGTCGAAAAAGGGCGTCTTTCCCTGGACGACCCGATCAGCAAATATGTGGATAAATCATGGTTTCCTGAGGAGATAACCTCCAAAATAACCATCCATCACCTGCTCACCCACACCTCAGGATTGGGAAGTTACTTCAATGAGACATACATAAAGGGATCGCGGGAACTTTTCCGGTATGTCGATGATTTCAAGCCCCTGGTGACCGGAGAAAAGCTGGCCTTTGAACCAGGGAAACGATTTCGGTACAGCAACACCGGGATGCTGCTATTAGGGGTGGTGATCGAGAGCGTAACTGGAGGAAGCTATTTCGATTACATCGGGAAAAATATCTACGAACCATCCGGTATGACAGACTCGGATAGCTACGAAATGGACTATCCTGTCGAAAACCTGGCCATCGGGTACAGTCGGGATCGAAACAGCCCTTATGGGTGGCAAAACAACCTCTATAAACATGTCATCAAAGGAGGACCGGCCGGAGGCGGATTCTCAACAGTCAAAGACCTCCACCGATTCGCACAGGCTATTCAGACAGGAAAGCTCGTGTCTCAAGAATCCTTAAATAAAATGTGGAAAGACCATGTGGGAGAATATTATGGCTACGGATTTTCGGTCGAGGAAGGATCAAACGGCAAGGTCGTCGGCCACGGCGGAGGATTTGATGGGATAAACTCGAATTTGGATATCTATCTCGACAAAGGCTATATCATCGCTGTGATGTCCAACATCGACAACGGAGCCAGCCCTATTGCACAAAAAATCGGTCAGCTTCTCGCCCGAGTCCGATAGCGAATACCAATCTTTTCGATCTTCAGCACTCTCCGAGGCCGCAATTATCGCTAACGATCATCTTGAAAGGGATTCGGACCCCATGGACTCTCATTGGCGTCTGTGTGTTCGACTGTAAAAATCGTCCCAGCAATCTTCCAGCCTGCGGTTGTTTTAAGCAGAGTAAACGCCTCTACACCCCCGTGATCAAAATCTCTGTTCCTAAAAAAGTCATAAGCTGTCCACACTACAGCAATCCGGCCATGGATGAGGACTTTTGGTTCAAACATCCGCTCCAATACATCATCTTTTAATGAAGCAATGCGATGAAAGAATTCCTCATGGCTTGCGCCATCAATCACGACTTCCATGCCTTCTTCTCGGATAGAAAAGTACTGACCCTCGGGGAGAAGTGAAACTCGAGCAGCAGCACTATCCTTGGCTGCTAAGGCATCAAAAGCCTTTTGAACGACAGCGATGACCTCTTTCTCTTCGTCCGTTTGCACACGGGCGCATGATGAGATAACGAAAAGCAGAAGGATCGCTACCGGAATAAGCCGTTTGCGTAGTATTTTTGATAAAATCAACATACTGTCCTCCTTTCTAGACTTTTTGAAGTAAAGATCTCTCGAAGACGTCGTCCGATTTTTTCTGCTTCTCCAGGCTGCATCTCCCAGGGACTTAGTTCAAATTTGCCACCGGTAAGACTGAAGGAGCAGACCTCGATCGAAGGATTCCCTTCCCTGAGTTGTCTGACTACATCAGAGGGAGATAACTTTATCGTAGATTCATCCCATTTCAGGCGCAAATGAGGATGGTGTTCTGCAACTTCAGGCATAAAGATCTCGGCTTTGATCGCTGGGATCGAAGTCGCCTCATCAGCAATAAGTTTGAGCCATTTCTTCTTTTTTTGCCATTCCGCTTTGTAATCGTGTTTCAAACTGACCTCAACAGCCACCATCATACCG
The DNA here is from genome assembly GCA_020348385.1 of Candidatus Aminicenantota bacterium. GTDB lineage: Bacteria > Acidobacteriota > Aminicenantia > Aminicenantales > Aminicenantaceae. Next base: position 1,821,816 of record CP070750.1, read on the forward strand.
AGAATTTCTTCCTTGCTTACCTTCATCCCACGCCCGATGGTATCATCATTAGGCGAAGCATTCAGTCGAGCCGCTTCAATGAGATCCTTGCGACCCAGGAGGAGCCCAGCACTATACGGGCCTCGAAGTCCTTTTCCTCCAGAAAAACATATCAAATCAAATCCATATTTGACTAATTTAAACATATTTTCCACAGGCGGAACGGTCGTCGCTCCATCACAAAAGGTTGGTATTTTATGTCGCCCCCCTATTGCAACAAATTCCTCTGCCTTGATCTGTCCCTCCGGTTCACGCCCATAATAAAACAGCATCATCGCCGTCTTTTTGGTCAAAGCCTTTTTCACATCATTCCCTGTCTCCACTTCCACAATCTTTGCCCCGCAGTTGCGCACCGCATGTTCGTACGAATAACGGTGAGATTTCTGGATGATGACTTCATCCCTCATCCCTTTGGTGTCCGGTAAACGGTGAATAAAATCCTCATTTCTCCCCGTCATGCATGCCGCAGTGCCAAGGGTCATTGCTGAGGTGGCCCCAGCAGAAACCATGGCTGCATCGCATCCAATCAGAGAAGCGATCCGCTTCCCTATAACATCGTGTAATTCTTTCATGCGTGCTCGCCGCGTTGAGGCATAGTTCATTGCCTGGATGACTTCTGGCCACATCTGAGCCCCTCCCAGCGATGAATAAGGAGCAGCAGCATTGATGAAGGATTTTATCCCCAACTCACTAAAATAATCCATCTTTGGGTTTTCATATCCCTTTTTCATCGGATATAACATGCCTCCTGGAATCAGACATGCCATGTTTCTAAGAAATGATCTTCGATCTGTCATCCTTCCTCCTTGTTCCTATATTCTGGAAAAGGTGCGCATAAAGGCCTCTATATCCTCTTCATTGTTATAAAAATGAGGAGACAGGCGTACCTGCCCCTTTTTCTTTCGCCGAGCGGTTATTAATATTTTATTTTCCTTCATCTTTTTGCCAAAAGCCCGCTCATTATCCGTAAAAAAAGTCAGTATGGGAGACCTGTTTTCTTCAGGTGTAAAAAACATGACTTTTTGAGACCGCAAGCGTTCCCGAAGCATGTGAATAAGTTTTAGGTTGCGCTGTTCGATAGCATCCATTCCAATACGATTGATGTAGTCAAGGGATGCATTCAATCCATACACGCTCTCAAAACCAAGAGTTCCGTATTCGTAACGCCTGGCTGTATCAGGGAGCGGATTACTTTCCATCGTATCAAGCGATGTGAAATCATTCGTACTTGCCCATCCTAACCTGTCAGGAGCTATCAATGGGACAAGTTCTTCTCGGACATACAAGAACCCAAGGCCATTTGGCCCAATCAACCATTTGTAAGGAATGCCCGACATAAAATCGACGTCTTCATCTCTAACATTGATTTTTATTCCCCCGATTGACTGAGCGCTATCAACAACCAGATAGCCACCATAGGCATGGACGATATCTGCAAGCTTTTTAAGGTCATGCCTGAATCCGTTAAGATAACTGACGTGGCTCACAACAAATGCGCGTGTTCTTTTGTCGGCCAGCCCCTCGAATTTTTCCGGAGAAACGGCACCATTCTCATGCCTGGCTATTCTTATTTCGACACCTTTCTTTCTTAAAACATTCAATATGTGAAAATCCGTTGGATATTCAAGATCATCTATGACAGCATTGTCCCCCTTTTTCCAGTCTATTCCATTCAGGGCAATGTTGGAGCCACAGCCTGTGCAGTAAGTAAACGCAATCTCGCTCTCTTTTGCTCCCAAGAACAACGCAAGTTTTTTTCTTACCTCCTCGGTTTTGTCCAGCCAGACCCCCAAAATAGTCTTTTCCAAGGGGAAGGGCCCAAACTGTAGGCGTTCCTCTAAAAAATCTTCATGAGCGGCCTTAACCTGTTTTGGCATAAGCCCAACAAAGGCCGTATCCATGTAGGCGCGTAATTTATGGAGAGGAGGGAAATCTAAACGGATGGTTTCAAAGCCTGGGGATTTCCCA
>CP070750.1:1823922-1896384 GCA_020348385.1 Candidatus Aminicenantota bacterium
CGGAGAAATTTTAAAATCGTAACTGAAGTTGCCGCTGACATGAGGGTTGATGAAAACACTCAAGCTGGTCACATCTGTCTCATACGTTTTGTCTTCGACGATGACTTTCGCCGGAATGTTTTTGGCTGCGATCAGTGTTTCCAGGGCTGCATACCATATCGTTCCCATCACCCATCTGGGCTTCAGCCATTGGATGATTTTTTTGTTCGAATTAAAAAGATAATTGGCTTGAGCGATGATCCCCACGCTGCAGTTGATGATAAAGTATCTTCTCTGCCAGTGGTGATTCTCATCCTCAAAATCGATTTGACCGATGTTATGTCTAATCGAGTTTCGATAATCCAGCTTAAGTTGTACGCTGCCATTGACACGGCTTCTCTTTGAGTAGGGTTTGTGGAAGTCATTACTTGAACCAAGACCTACAGCCCCCATCACAATTTGCTCCCGTTCTCGGCTGTCTGCCTGCATGAGCTGATTCACCAAAAAATTGACCGTTCCATCTCCGCCTGCCGCTACGAATAAACGTTCTCCATTCTGAAAATCCCGACGAAACCGTTTTTGGAAGCCTTCAAAACTAGAAGTCAGCCCATAGTCACCCTCAATGTACCTAGTTTCCAACTCCTCCCTGACTTCTTGCCATTTCCGAAGACCTCCCTTGCCATTGGAATACTTGTTCAATAAAATAATCATTGTCTTACACCTGTGTTTTTTCCGGTCTGTATTTCAAGGCGACCTCAAAGGTGACGTAAAAAATCGCCATGAAAACAATCCATTCCAGCTTCAATGAGAGGACGATAGCTGCACAGTATAGGATGAAAGAACGAACGACATAGGAAATGGGCCCATACGCTTTAGTTTCCTCTCTTGTGCGGTGAATCTTGATCTGCGCATAAAGATTATTAATGATAGCTGCACAGAAGATTCCACTGCTAATAATAGAAAGGTTGCCGATGGTATACAGCGCCAATCCAGAAAAAAACGCAGCCAGGAAGGCCAGCAAATCACTGTATACTGCGGTTGCCTTCCATCCAAACACAACAGAGAAGGTCCGATACCCTGTCTTCTTGTCTGCGGAAATGTCTTTCAAATATCCCATAACAACAAAATTTCCATAGGCGAAAAAAATCGCAACAACAGCGAATAAAAAAGCTTTGGTTTGGGAATCTTCGAAGCTGAGGATCCATCGTATGTCAAAACCTCTCTCTGCAGCCCGGCCTATAATCGGCAACAGCGCCACTATCCAAGAATTCCAGAAAGGGCCGCCCCACCAAGTTCTTTTAAGTGCCGTGTAGCTCAAAAGCCCAAAAACAGCCAGTAGACCTAGCAGAAAAATATAAGGATTCAAATAAGTCAATAGAAGTATTCCGAAGACGAGCCCCGTAAGACTTATTGCAAAAACCTGTCCTCTGGAAATGATTCCTTGAATCAAAGGACGGTATGGAGAGGAGAGTGCATCGGTATCTGTCTGAAAGCAATCGGTTAGGGCTTGACCTAATCCGTAGGATAATAGCAAGGGGATAAAAGCCATCACCGCCCTCTCGATCTTTGGGATATCGATGAAGGCCAATCCAACAAGGCCCGAGGCGCCCGATACAAAGATGAGGTAAGGCCGCATGGTGGACCAGAAGGCTTTCCAAAAGACCAGGCTTAAAATCCCTGCATATTGTTTTCTGTTTATTGCTTCCATTTTTTTTGCTCTCACTTAAAATTTAGCGTTCCCCCCAAGGAAAGTTGTTAAAAAGTTGTTAAGGCTTTGTCAAAAGTTTGTAAAGAGAGAAAGATGAAGCAAAGATCAGACTAAAATGATGATAAAGGAAGGAAAACTGGTGTGATTACGAGAGCGTTTTAATGATTTTCGAAGTACGTTAGATATGAGAAATTATTAATCAAGAATGTCTTTTGCCAGGTCCACGGCAGTAGCGGCATCCGGCGCATACCCGTCAGCTTCGATCTGGTCGGCATAGGCTTGGGTCACAGGAGCACCCCCTATGATAACCTTAACCTTATCCCGGAGACCCGCATCCTTCAAACCTTGAATGATCTCCTGCATGTAAATCATAGTCGTGGTCAAAAGGGCGGACATGCCCACCACATTGGCGTCTTCTTTTTGTGTGAATTCGATGAATTTTTCCTTGGGCACATCTGCACCCAGATCTATTATTTCGTACCCAGCTCCCTGGAGCATCATCCCCACGATATTTTTTCCGATATCGTGCAGGTCTCCTTTGACGGTCCCGATGACAACCTTCCCCTTGGCCTTCACATTGGCTTCCGCCAATAAGGGATTAAGAATCTCCAATCCCGCTGTCATCGCTCTGGCGGAAACCAGGACCTCTGGGATAAAAAATTCGTTGTTTTTAAACTTCTCGCTGACGACATTCATGCCTGCGACCAATCCGTTATTCATAATATCTTCTGCTGAGATATTCTCGGATAAAGCCTGATTGACTAGCTTTTTGACCGCATCGGCCTGACCTTTTACGACCTCATTCGCTATTTGCTCAAAAATTGCCATGGTTTTCTCCTCCCACTAAGGCATTATACAATATAATCATCTTCCTCCATCATACGGAGTTCCTTATCGATGGCTTGTCGGACATCTGCCGGCATTTCCGTCTCCCTTTCAAGCATGGGTTTTAACCCTTTGCCCAATCCGTCATCGATAAAATAAGGTTTCACGAAATCCGAATACCAGGTTCTCTCCTCGAACGAACGGCTCTCCAATTTCTCGAAGAAGCTTTTAATCCCTTTTTCCGGATCTCCTTCGATCTCACGAAAATAAGATCCATAGATATGGAGGGAATCACTGATGTCCGCGTACCGGCCCACCCGAACTGGGCTGTTTACCTTTTTTCCGATTTCCTCTGCGATGGTTCGCATTAAAGTCGTGATGGCAATGACATTCTCGAACCACGCCTTGAATAGATCTCGACTTCTCCAGTGAGTATTCATATTGAAGACATACCCGCCCTCCTCATCCTCACATAGGCGGCCCCAGATTCTCTGGAGACAGGGAGGATCTTCTGTCGGAGGATCGAGTTTGGGATTCCAAGTGATAGCCTGAGCCCGCCGGGTATAATAGGTACCGGCCAGTTTGTTGATCATGGCATCGATCTGATCGATTACCGAGTTTTCGACCCTATACTCAAAAAGGCGGCCATGGTAAGTGTAAGTCCATCGCTTGTCCTGGCTTTCCGTTCCCTTCAAGATCTCTTCCAACGGTTTAACCCAATAATCATGAGCACCGTGCACGACTTCCATGACGTATTCTGCAAGCCCACCCAATCCATCGGCAAAAGAGCGGTGAAATCGCGGTTGTGCGAATGGTTCTTGGACAACGATCACGACTGTGGCATCCTTGCTGGGCGGATCATCGGCCCGGTCGTACTCGGTGCGGACGCTAATCCCCTTCTCCCATACTTCTCTGATTGCCTGTTCATAAGCTCGAGGAATGGTGTCAGCATCCACGTGCAATATCGGGATCTGGCCTGCCTGCATGGTATCTCCTTCTCAAAAGGTTTTTCATTGTATGGGATTTCCTAAAATTAATCAACGAAAACGTTTTACATGACAAAAAACATATTTTTTTTTATACTCTCCAAAAATTGGAAAGAGGTGAAAGGAGGTTCCCATGGATCCTGTTTTGCTAGCAAGAATCCAATTCGGCTTCACCGCCGGATTTCATTTCTTGTTCCCGCCCACTACCTTCGGCTTGACTTTGATCATTCTCATTTTGGAATCGTTTTACTTGAAAACTAAGGAAGAGATCTACAAGAATATCTCGAACTTTCTGATCAAGATCCTGAGTACTGTATTTATCCTGGGGGTAGCGACAGGAATCGTGCTTGAATTTGCCTTTGGCAATAACTGGTCAAATTATTCTCGAATGGTGGGAGATATTTTCGGAGCGCCCCTTGCAGCCGAAGGAGTCTTCGCCTTTTTCTTGGAATCGGTCTTTCTCGGTATTTTGGTTTTTGGACGAACCCGCGTATCCAAAAAAGCCTACTGGCTCTCATCTTTTCTCGTATTTTTTGCCTCCCATTTGTCGGGCATTTGGATCATCATCGCCAACTCTTGGATGCAAACCCCAGCGGGATTCAAGATCGAGGGAGGGCGTGCCATTCTCACCGACTTTTTTCAGGCAGCACTCAATCCCTCCACCGTGGTCCGGTTTGTTCATGCCGTGCTTGCTGGTTGGATAACGGGATCTGCCCTCATTGCCGGGATTGCCGCATGGTTCTTGATTAAAGGCCGTCATACGGAACACGCCCGGATGCTGTTGAAAATTTCCCTGATCATTTTTTTCACAACCTCGATTTTTCAACTTTTCTCAGGTCATGCCCACTCGGTTCAGGTCGCCGAGACACAACCGGAAAAAATGGCGGCTTTCGAGGCCCTTTGGGAAACCCAAGAAGGGGCTCCCTTTGCCGTTTTCGGAATTCCAGATGGAAAAAAGGAGGTCACCCATTTTTCGATAAAAATCCCCAAATTTTTAAGTTTTCTGATACATTTCGACCCGAATGCTGAAGTGACGGGGCTCAGAGAATTTCCAAAAGATGAACGGCCTCCCGTTTTTCTGACATTCACTTCCTATCACATTATGATTGGGATAGGCTCGCTTTTCATTCTTATTTCTTTAATCGGGATTTTCCTGTTCGTTCGAAAAAAAATCTGGACAGCCCGCTGGTACCATCGAACCCTACTGCTTTCGATACCTCTTCCCCACCTGGCCAACGAGTTTGGATGGATTGCCGCAGAAGTGGGAAGGCAGCCATGGGCTGTATACAGGGTCCTCAAAACAGCTGATGCGGCATCTCCCGTTGTTCCTGCGGGGAATATCTTGTTCTCTCTGATCCTGTTCATTCTGGTCTATGCCTTGATCGCAGTTATCGGGGGTTCTATCCTGGTCAAAATGATTAAAAAGGGCCCCAACGAACCTATCCCTACTGAGGAATTAAGGAGGTAAAAGTGGAAACATGGGTATTGCTGCAAAATATTTGGTTCATTCTCATTGGTGTTCTCTTTGTTGGCTATGCGATCCTCGACGGTTTTGATCTAGGGATCGGATCGCTGTTTCCGCTTCTAGCAAAAAATAAGCATGAAAAAGATACCCTGTACAAAACTATCGGGCCGTTTTGGGATGGGAATGAGGTTTGGCTATTGACAGGAGGAGGAGCACTATTCGCAGCCTTTCCCCACACCTATGCCACAGTCTTCAGCGGATTCTATTTGGCGCTGATGCTGGTCCTATTTGCTCTGATTTTCCGCGCCATCTCCCTGGAGTTCAGAATTCATGACCTGAAAAGACAAAAATTATGGGATGGGACGTTCATTGTGGGCAGTTTTCTCCCTTCTCTCCTGTATGGAGTTGCGCTTGGGAATGTAATCATAGGAATTCCTCTCGATGCCAACATGGATTTTGGCGGAAATTTTTTCACGCTTCTCCGTCCTTTTCCGCTCTTGCTCGGGCTTTTCGGTTTAGCCGCCATCCTGCTTCAGGGAGCCACCTATGCCGCGATGAAAACAGAAGGAGAAATTCAAGTAAGAGCAAGGAAAATTGCCCAAAAATTGTGGATCAAATATGCCATCCTTTTGGTTATATCTCTAGGTATATCGATCGCCATCATTCCGGAAGCGTCCCAGAAATGGTTGGCCTGGATATTCACAGCCATAGTTATGGTTTGCCTTCTTCTTATCAGAAACGCACTTTTCAAAGGGAACGATGGTCAAGCTTTCCTATTCTCCTCTATTTCCTTTGGCGGACTATGGGGCATCGCAGGCGCTGTTCATTTTCCCAATCTCGTGAAAGCCAGTAACAATCCCACATTAAGCCTGACAATACATAACTCATCCTCCTCCGAACTCACTCTAAAAGTGATGTTGATCATAGCGATTATCGGGATGCCCATCGTCATCGGCTACACGATTTATCTCTTTAAAGTATTCAAAGGTAAGGTAAAAACAGAAGATAAATCTTATTGATTAAGCAGGCAAACAGGGGCACGCTTGACAGGATTTACTATGCCCCATATAATCAGCACACCATGTCTGAGCCGGTGGAAAAAACCAAAACAGTAGAAGCTCCCCAAGAAAAAAGGCCTTTGTTTTCTTCCGCAAGATTGGGTTCAACCGCAAAATTAAAAGGTGAATGGGTTTGTGATGAAGATGTGATCATCCAAGGCCATTTTCAGGGAAAAATCGATTCAGGAGACCATGACCTCCACATCGAAAAAGAGGCCATAGTCAAAGCCGATATTCAAGGAAAAAATATCACGATACTCGGGAAAGTCACGGGCAATGTCAAAGCTTCCGGAAAGATCACTATTGGAAATGAGGCCAAAATGATCGGGGATTTAACAGCCCCTCAAATCAACATCCAGGAAGGCGCCAATTTCATGGGCACTATCAAGATGTTCCCAAAAACCATTTAAAATCAGCTACTTGGAGAATTCACGACCCAGCCCGCTCCTCCCCAAGCCATCCCACCCCACCCCAATCTAAAGGTAATATACAATTCATAGTGTTGTATACCTGAAAAGGAATGTGTGGGTAGCAGCTTTTTTTTATGCTCTGAAAATATTATTTGTGGCGATAGTATTCAGCTGGCGTCTGGCTTACGATATATTCGACAGCTTTTTGAATGCACACTCTAATCGCCTTTTCAATCGGCGTATTGCTGAATCCGCCTAAAGAAACAGGCAGACTACCACCTACCCAGGTGGATCCCGAAACGCCAAAACTTGTTGAATCCCCTTCAACGCTAGTGGCAGCAACGATCTGAGAGGTCTTGGTGTCTATGATGCGGATATCAATAGCAATATGTCCTTTTTTCACGCCTCCTCCAATGTTAACGCCCAATATTCTCGTTCCTCCTCCTACACCCTTTGCGCTTCCTTTAAACTCCGTCACTGAGGCGGTAATCAAAAGCTCTGCACCATAAATTTCTCCTATCGGAGCCTCTGTCCCTTTTTTCACGCGCCCGGATTCTCCTAGGTCTTGCTCAGCCAACACCTCACCCAGCTGCTCTCTCTCGAGAACAATGTACCGATTGCTGTTGAACAACGACGTGGTCAGCATGTCTCTCATGCCTTCCCCGATCTGGCGCCATTGGAGACCGTACATGCCATACCAACCTCCGGTCCATCCTCCCTTTGCCGTCTTATCCTGAAACTCTCCGACAGCAAGTCTGGCTTTGGGGCCGTCATATCGTTCCGCTTGAGCTTGATCTATTGAGGGGCCACCTGTGGATGTGACTTGGGCCGTTGGGGCACATGAATGAAGCCAAACAACGACCGCAATACAGGCTATCAATGTTAGGATTTTTTTCATGATACCTCCTTTTTTCCTAGCTTATATTCGAATTCAAGGCTTGTCAATCACCTCTTGGGAGGAATTTTAATCATCCTTTTCTGTTATAATGGCTCTTATGAAATCTTTTGTGCTGCGCTCGGAATTCACTCCCAAAGGGGACCAGATTAGCGCAATCACACAACTCACCGAAAGCCTGAATAAAAGATCAAAGCACCAGGTTTTGATGGGAGTGACGGGCTCGGGAAAAACTTTCACCATGGCTAACATCATCAAAATGGCTGTCAGGCCCGTTCTCGTTATCTCTCACAATAAGACATTGGCTGCCCAGCTCTACCAGGAGTTCAGGAATTTTTTCCCCAAGAATGCTGTGGAGTATTTTGTCAGCTATTACGACTACTACCAACCCGAGGCCTTTATCCCAGCCAGCAACACTTATATCGCAAAAGAAGCCACGATAAATGACGAAATCGACCGGCTTCGGCTTTGTGCCACCAATTCTCTTTTCCAGAGGAAGGATGTCATCATCATCGCCTCTGTCTCCTGTATTTACGGGATAGGATCTCCAGATACATATTTTTCCATGCGTTTCACCTTGGAAAAGGGCCAAGCCATCTCGAGAAAAAAAATCCTCAAATATCTGGTCGATATTCAATACGAAAGACAGGAATCAAATTTTCAGAGAGGAACCTTACGCGTGAGAGGGGACATCATCGAGGTTTTTCCCTCCTACGAGGATTATGCCTACCGGATCGAATTGGGCGATGACAAAATCACAAATATTTCATCGATAGACCCGCTTCTTGGCACGGTTCAAGAAAACTTCGAAAAAATCGTCCTTTTCCCAAGGACGTTCTTTTCGACACCGCGGGACATCCTCGATTATGCCATCGAAAATATCGAAAAAGAAATGAAACAGAGAACAGATTTTTTCCAAAAACAGGGAAAAATCATCGAGGCCAGCAGGATCGAGGAAAAAACACAGTATGACTTGGAGTTATTGAGGGAACTCGGCTGGTGCCCCGGCATTGAAAATTACTCTCTCTATTTGAGCAGGAGAGAGCCTGGGCAACCGCCCTACACATTGCTTGATTATTTTCCAGAAGATTTTCTGATCATCATCGACGAATCCCATGTGACAATCCCTCAGATCGGGGGAATGTTCCATGGAGATCGATCACGGAAGCAAACTCTGATCGAACATGGTTTTCGGCTACCTTCAGCGCTGGACAATCGACCACTGAACTTTACAGAATTCGAAGAGCGCGCGAATCAAGTTCTTTACGTCTCCGCTACTCCAGGAATGTATGAACTAAAAAAAACAAATAACAAAGTAGTGGAACAAATCATCAGGCCCACCGGTCTCATCGATCCTGTGGTGGATGTCCGACCGATTAGAGGGCAAGTCGATAATCTGATGGGAGAAATCGAAAAAAGAGCCAAAAAGCAGGAAAGAACGCTAGTGACCACACTGACAAAAAAAATGGCAGAAAACCTGACCAGATACTACCACGATCTCGGCCTCCATGTCCGTTACCTCCATTCAGAAATCAAAACGCTCGAGCGCGTGCAAATCCTTCGGGATCTGAGAAAGGGAAAATTCGACGCCCTTATCGGGATAAACCTTTTGAGAGAGGGTTTGGATCTCCCAGAAGTTTCTCTTGTCGCTATTCTGGATGCTGACAAAGAAGGGTTCCTGCGTTCCTCCACTTCTCTGATCCAGACCTTCGGGAGAGCGGCTAGGAATGTCGATGGTATGGTCATCCTGTATGCCGACACAATCACCGGATCCATCAAAGAGGCCATGAATGAAACCAACAGAAGGAGAGTATTGCAAAAGGAATACAACAAAAAAAATAATATCACTCCCCAATCCATAATGAAGCGCATCGATGAGGTCTTGACCAGTGTTTACGAAAGGGATTATTTTGACTATTTGAAGATATCCGAAGATAAAGATATCTATCTCTCTCCAGAAAAGAGAAAAAAGAGGATGGAGGAGCTAGAAAAACTGATGAAAGAAGCTGTCCGAAACCTAGAATTCGAAAAGGCAGCTTCGATGAGGGATGAACTCAAAAAATTGAAAAAGCGAGAATTAGAACTTGTCGGATAAAACAAAAAATTCCTTGAGGGCAAAACTCGATACTTTTCCTAAAAAACCGGGCATTTATTTTTTCAAGGATAAATTCCAAAATATCATCTATATCGGCAAAGCCCGTTCACTTAGAGACCGAGTCAAATCCTATTTCATTCCTTCCACAGATGCGAAAGTGAACAATCTCCTGGGAGAAACAAGAGATATTGAATATATTCTCACCGGATCAGAAAAAGAGGCCAATTTTCTGGAAAACAATTTTATCCAACAATATCAACCGAAATTCAATCTGCGACTCAAGGATGACAAAAGTTTTCCCTATCTGAAATTATCCCTCCAAGATCGGTATCCAGGAATATATCTGACACGCCGCGTCAAGGCGGATGGCTCAAAATATTTTGGGCCGTTCTCCCCTGCCCATCAAGCCAGGCAGACCATCCATCTCATCTCCAAATTTTTTGGGATTCGGACATGCACAGAAAAGCTCCCTGGAAAAAGAAAGCGTCCCTGTTTGGAGTATGACTTGAAGCTCTGCTCAGCTCCTTGTACTGAATTTATCAGTGAGATCGAATACAAGGAGAACGTAAACAATGCACGCCTTTTTATGGAAGGCAAAGTCGATGAATTATTAAAAATTGCCAGAGCGGGTATGAAAGAATCGGCGGAACAACAAGAATTCGAACAAGCTGCGCAATGGAGAGATCTCATCCACACACTTGAAAATATCAAAGAGGAACCAAAAATGATCTCTGTGGGACTGGATGACAAAGACATCATCGGATTTGCCCATCAGAAAGACAGAACCGCTTTGTATGTTTTCGTGATGAGGAAAGGAAAAGTGAGCGAATCCGAGAGTGTCTTGAGTAAAAAAATCGATAAAACATCCCCAACAGATCCACTGTCCTTTCATTTGTCCCAATTCTACAAAGATCGGAAAAACTGGCCAGACAAAATCCTGCTCCCTTGCCCACCGATCCACAGGCAAAAATTGCAAGATGAGATCTCTTTTCTGGCCAAAAAAAGTGTCAAACTTATGGTCCCACACAAAGGGAAAAACAGAAAACTGGTGGAACTCGCCGACAGAAATGCGGAAATCATCCTTAAGGAAACAAGCAATGGACGTTTACCACTCAGGGAAACACAAGAGATATTAGATCTCGAGAGGATTCCCCGCCGCATTGAGGGTTTTGACGTATCCAATACAGGAGGAGAAGAATCAGTAGGATCTGTCGTGGTCTTTGAAGAGGGGCATCCCAGAAAACAGGAATACAGAAAATACAAGATCAAAACAGTCAAAGGGCCCGATGATGTGGCATGCCTCCAAGAGGTCATTCGGAGGAGATACACTAGGCTAAAACGTGAAAAAAAAGCTCTCCCTGATCTTATTCTAGTCGACGGGGGAAAAGGACAGCTCAACATCGCAAGGAAAACTCTGAAACAACTAGGTTTGGAAAACCTGCCAGTAATCTCCTTGGCAAAAAGAGATGAGATAATTTTTGCGCCCTCCCATTCACAGGGCCTCAAGCTAGATAGGACATCACCTGTTTTGAAGCTCTTCCAACATATTCGGGATGAGGCTCACCGTTTTGCCATTACCTATCACCGGATGAAAAGAGATAAAAGAAGCTTCGAATCCAAACTCGATGGGATTCCGGGATTGGGTCCAAAACGGAAATCTCTGATCTTCAAAAAATACAGAAGCCTTGCAGAGATCAAAAACTCTTCGCTTGACGAATTAGCAAAAACTGTAGGGAGTAAAATCGCTGTTGAAATATTAAAAATCCTCAAATGATTTTGAATTTTTGTATTTTTTAGCATACTATGGATAGATCATCGGAGCGATAAAATGATATTCGGTATCGGAGTGGACATCATCGAAGTGGGAAGGATACAAAAGTTAGCCGAAAAAAGTCCCCGTTTTCTCAAAAGGATCTTCACCGACGAAGAAATCAAATACAGCAACGGAAAAAAGAACAAATACCAACACCTGGCCGCTCGTTTTGCGGCCAAGGAGGCATTTTTCAAGGCGCTGGGGAGAAAAATCAAATGGACAGACGTTGGGATCATCAATCTCCCCTCAGGGAAACCGGAACTGGATCTAAAAACACAAGAATCTTTACCTTTCGATAGAATCCAGGTTTCTCTTTCTCATCTCCAGGATTATGCGGTCGCCTATGTCGTTCTCGAAAAAATCAAATAGTCTGAACGCAATATCATCACGAAAAAATTAAGAGACTTGGTTACTCCAAAGGAAAAAATCATACGGCAGTTAATAATGAACAAGGTATTTAAATAAGGAGGTATCCATGAAAAGACTAAATATCTCATTGTATTGTGTTTTTCTTATCTTTGTCAGCAACGCTATCGCTGTGGCTGCAACGCGACTTCTGCATGAACCGGATATCCAAGCTGACAAAATTGTTTTTGTCAAAGCTGGGGACTTATGGACCGTGAGCGACAAAGGAGGAGAAGCGAAGAGACTCACCGTGCACCAAGGAATCGAGGCCTCGCCTAAGTTTTCCCCTGATGGAAAATGGATAGCGTTTTCTGGAGAGTATGATGGCAACAGGGATGTTTTTATCATCCCATCAAATGGAGGGGAGCCAAAAAGGCTCACCTACCATCCTTATCCTGATACAGTTCTCGGCTGGATTCCTGATGGGACAAGGATTCTTTTTAAGTCATCGCGAAGCAGTTACAGCGGCTTCAACCGTCTCTTCACAATCAGTACGGAGGGAGGATTTCCCGAGGAACTGCCTATTCCCATGGTTGAATATGCTGATTACTCTCCTGAAGGAAGCCGCCTTGCTTATAATCCAATAAGGCATTTTCAAAAGTGGAGACGGTACCGAGGCGGATCCACACCGGCAGTGTGGCTGCTCAATCTCTCCGATTTCTCCTACGAAGAAATACCCCATGAAAACGCCAGTGACATTTCTCCTGTGTGGATGGGAAACACGGTATATTTTCTTTCCGACAGAGATAGAACTCTGGACATATATGCTTATGATGTATCCGGGAAAGTGCTTGAACATCTAGTGAAGAACGGAGATTTCGACATAGAAAACTTATCTGGTGACGGAAAACGATTGGTGTATGAAAGCAATGGGGACTTGTATGTTTACGATCCCGCTGTGGGCAATCCACAAAAGCTGCGTATAACAGTTCCCGGGGATCAACTATTCGTAAGGAAACACCACAAAAATGTCTCGAAGGAAATAATGAATTATGATCTCTCTCCGACAGGAGCACGGGCAGTCTTTGAAGCACACGGGGAGGTATTAACTGTTCCAGCAAAAAAGGGTAACATCCGGAACTTGACGAGGTCCCCGGGCGTTATGGATAGAGATCCAGCATGGTCGCCGAATGGGAAATATATATCTTACTTTTCAGATAAAGGCGGAGAATATGCTCTTTATATCATAGACCAGAAGGGTATGGAGCCAGCAAAGAAAATAGAATTCAAAAAACCTTCCTTTTATTACAGCCCAACTTGGTCACCGGACAGTAAAAAATTGGTTTTCACAGATAAGCACATGAATATCTGGTATGTTGATATCGAAAAAAAGAATCCTGTGAAAGTCGATACGGATCTCTTTTCCCATCCATTCCGCACACTGGACCCTGTGTGGTCCCCAGATAGCAACTGGATAGCATATGTACGGAAACTCGATAATTACTTCCGTACAGTGTTTGTCTATTCACTGGACGAAAATAAATCTTACCAGATTACCGATGGAATGAGTGATGCTCTCTATCCGGTCTTCGATCCAGAGGGCAAATATCTGTACTTCACGGCAAGCACAAATGCTGGACAATCCACCGGCTGGCTTGACCTCACCGCCTTTGATAGAAATATCAACATGCATATTTACCTCGTCGTATTGCGGAAAGATCTGCCTTCACCCCTTGCCCCTGAAAGTGATGAGGAAAAGCCTGAAGAAGAACAAAAAAAAGACCCTCCTAAAAAAGAGGAAAAAGAATCCGAAAAAAAGGATCCTGAAAAGAAAAAGGATGAATTCAGAATCGACCTTGAAAACATTGATCAACGCATAATCGCCCTGCCTGTACCGCCAAAGGTCTATTCTCATTTGAGAGCGATCAAAGGAAAATTCTTCTTCTTGGAATCATCAACGACAGCATTTTTCGGCCCTCCCCAGGGTACAATCATGTTGTTTGACTTTGAATCAAGAAAATCAACCACATATTTGACTAATGTGACAACATTCAATGTTTCGGCTGACGGGAAAAAACTGCTGTACCTTTCCGGAGACAACTGGGGAATCATTGACACCTCAAATAAGCCAAAACCAGGAGATGGAAAACTTAATCTGACCACTATGGATATACAAATAAACCCTAGGGCGGAGTGGAAGCAGATGCTTATCGAAGCATGGCGGATCAACAGAGATTTCTTCTACGATCCTGGTATGCACGGTGTAGACTGGGAGGCCATCCGTAACCAATACACGGCTTTCCTGCCATATGTTGCCCACAGAAGTGATCTTAATTTTCTGATCACAGAAATGATCAGCGAGTTATGCGTCGGGCATGCTTATGCAGGTGGAGGCAACTACCCGGATGTAGAGAGAGTACTTGGCGGACTTCTTGGAGCAGATTATGAAATTGAAAACGGACGTTACCGCATTAAGAAAATTTATAGCGGATTGAATTGGAACCCAAACCTTCGCGCGCCGCTCACCGAACCAGGTGTGGATATC
The DNA here is from genome assembly GCA_020348385.1 of Candidatus Aminicenantota bacterium. Taxonomy (GTDB): domain Bacteria; phylum Acidobacteriota; class Aminicenantia; order Aminicenantales; family Aminicenantaceae. Next base: position 1,838,047 of record CP070750.1, read on the forward strand.
TCAGAGGGAGACTTTATAATCAAGGTTAACGGCAAACCGTTGCACGCCCCAACAAATATATTCTCGCTTTTCGAAAAAACAACGGAAAAACAAGTGACACTGACTGTCAATTCTTCCCCTGAAGAAAAGGGAAGCAGAACGGCAACTGTCGTGCCGATATGGAACGAATACAGTCTGAGAAACCGGGCTTGGGTTGAAGGTAATAGAAGGCGGGTCGAAGAATTATCCGGAGGAAGGATCGGGTATGTATACTTGCCGGATACAGGCGGGGGAGGTTATACGTACTTTAACCGGTATTTTTTCTCCCAACTGGATAAAGATGGACTCGTTATTGATGAGCGGTTTAATGGTGGTGGATTTGTAGCTGATTATATTATCGATTACCTGGATCGCCCGCTCTTAAGCTACTGGGCAACCCGCGATGGGAAACCTTTTGCCACTCCGTTTGCCTCGGTATTAGGCCCGAAAGCGATGATCATCAATGAATACGCAGGTTCTGGAGGAGATGCATTACCATGGATGTTCAGAGAAAGGAAAATTGGCCCTCTTGTAGGAAAGCGCACATGGGGTGGACTTGTTGGCATATACGATTATCCCCGCCTTATGGATGGTGGTTCTGTGACCTCGCCAAGGGTCGCCATATTCAGCAAGGACAGCGAATGGATCGTTGAAAACGAAGGTGTTGCTCCTGATTATCCTGTTGAATTGATCCCTGCTGAGGTTATAAAAGGTAAGGATCCGCAGCTGGAAAAAGCAGTGGAGCTAGTTATGGAGTCCCTCAAAAAGAGCCTGATTCCGAAACCAAAACGCCCGAAACCGGCAATCAAGAAGTAGGATAATCCCTATTTATTTAACGAAGTCATAGTTTCAGGATCAATCTCATCACCAAACTGATAACAACAGCAACCCCTGTATTCAAAGCAATCGAGAGCAAAGCGATCTTTCTTCCGACTTCTCTCCAGATAATGGCAACGGTGGAGAGGCAGGGGATAAAAAAGCTTATGAATACCACAAATATGATCATTTGCTGGTAAGTTATGACATTCATCAAATCCTGGTAGTTCACACCGAGCGCCTGGAGCATCATAACCAGGGAAAGCTCTTTTCGTAAAAAACCAAAAACGAGAGTGACTCCCAATTCTTCGGGCAATCCAAGCGCTTTTCCAACCAAAGGGGAAAGGACAAGGTTGACATATTTATCTAGCTGAAAATATTGCATAAGGGCCAAAACGACACTTCCTGCAATCAGAATTGGCCAGGCAAATTTGACGAAGGCTTTTAGCTGAACAAAAGTCTTTCTGGCCATGTTTTTCACAGAGGGCAGTCGGAGGGTAGGGATTTCCAGGATCAATCCAGGCGAGGGCTGTTTATAAAAGAAACTGAGGATGCGTCCCAACACACCTAATAAAAAAATGTTGAAAACATAAAATCCAAGAGCCCATAAAGGTCCCAGATAAAAAGCGACAAGAGCCAAGATGATTGTGGTGCGTGCGGAGCAAGGGACAAAAGGTATGAGAAGGGTCGTGATAATCCTATCCCTGCGGGATCCCAATATTCTCGTCGATACGACAGCCGGAACGTTGCAACCAAACCCCAAGATGAAAGGTGAGACCGAATTCCCGTGAAGACCGATACGGTGCATGAAAGTGTCCATTAAAAAACTAGCTCGAGCCAGGTATCCAATGTCTTCAAGCAAAGACATCAAGAAAAGAAGGGGAATAAAATAGGGCAAAACGATCGCAATCCCTCCACCGATTCCCTGTATCAGGCCTTCGGCCAAATAAAACAGCAGGCTGCTTCCCAATTGCTCGGCGAGAAAACTCCTAAGGCCGTTCAACGGCCCCAGAAGAAGTTCTTCGAGAGGATTCCCCACTTTAAAGATAATGAAGAAAAAGGCGAGGAACACCCCAAGCAAGATTACATAACCCAGAAGAGGATGCATGATGATATCATCCACCCTCTTCGGCCAGTCGATTTTTTTTCTTCTTGTGACTCGGCTGCTCTCTTCAAAAATTTTTAAAGCAAGATGGTGCCTTTCTGCTGCAATGACTTCATAGGCAGGAGCATTATGTCGCGCTTCCAGTTCCTTGCGGATTTCTTCGAGGCTCTTCATCAGGGGGGGATTGATCTCCTTGAGCATTTTGTTAAATACGAGTCTTTCTGTCTCGATCATTTTGATAGCAGTAAATCTTTTATTTGACACAACGGGAAAATCGGGAGGGATCAGCTCTTCCAGTTCCACTATCTTATCTTCCACATCTTTGGACAACTCAATCAGTGCCAAAGTCCTTTTTTCGCTGAGCGTGGTTAAAACTGCGTCTAAAAGTTCTTTAATACCGCGACCATGAGTCGCGATCGTGGGGACCACAGGAACACCAAGGATTTCTTCCAATTTTTCAATATCGATCTCGATTCCCTTTTTTTCCGCCAGATCCATCATGTTCAATACCACAACCAAAGGATATCCCAACTCAATGAGCTCCAGCGTCATTTCCAAACTTCGCCCCAAGATGGAAGCATCTATTACATTGACGACCAAATCAGGTCGCTCGACAAATAAATGTGTGAGGGCTACTTTTTCAGCTTCACCGGATGGATTCAGGGAATAAGTGCCCGGAAGATCTATGATATTCAACAGATTCCCTTCGTGGTTGACCTTGCTGTGGGTGTGTTCAACCGTGGTTCCGGCAAAATTGGACGTTTCTGCTTTAAAACCTGCAATCGCATTGAAGAGAGTGCTTTTGCCAGAGTTTGGCTGACCAATAAAAATGATGTCAGGAAAATTATTCTGTTTCGCCAACGATTTCAACCATAATTTTTTGGGCAATCCCCCGACCCAAAGCGACTGATGTATCTGAGGTCAAATCTTTCACAAGTATGGGACCTTTCAAGATGCTACGAGAATCCAACTCGATGATGTGATTCTTATGAAATCCCAGAGAGAGAAGCCGGCGACGAACATTATGTCCACCCAGTATATCCACGATTTTCAGTTGTTTATCATAGGGCGCTTGGGTTAAATTTATCATTTTAGGTGAATTGTCCTTGTTTGAATGAGTGAAAATATTACAGAAGATAATAATGAAATCCGCTGAAAAAAGCAAACCCTTTAGAGAAAAAGGGGACGGTTCTATTTTTTTGAGTGAACAAATTTAGGTGAGATTACCTGTGGAATAAAAAAATAGAACCGTCCCCTTTTCCCTCTTGATTGACAAGGATTGGGGTTTCTGCTACAAATGTGTCAAATGTATAAGTGGCTGATTCAAAAAATTTTCGGGACGAAAAACGAAAGAGACCTCAAACAACTACAGCCGTATGCTTCGGCTATCAACGAGCTGGAATCCGGAATTAAGAAACTATCAAACAGCCAGCTCCAAACCAAAACAAACGAATTCAAAGAAAAGCTGAATCAGGGAGCAACGCTGGATGATGTCTTGTTCGAATCCTTTGCCGTCGTCCGTGAAGTTGCCAGAAGAACAGTGAACATGAGGCACTTTGATGTCCAATTGGTGGGCGGCGTCGTTTTGCACCAGGGGAAAATCGCGGAGATGAAAACTGGAGAGGGAAAAACCCTGGTGGCGACACTTCCGGCCTACCTCAATGCTTTATCCGGAAAGGGCGTCCATATTGTCACGGTGAATGATTATCTGGCAAAAAGGGACACCGAATGGATGGGCCCCATATATAAATTCCTGGGCCTCAAAGTGGGGACCATTCAGCACGAAATGCCGGATCACGAAAGAAATGAAGCCTATCGAAGTGACGTCACATACGGAACGAACAATGAATTCGGGTTTGATTATCTCAGGGATAACATGAAATTCCGCTGGGCAGATATCGTGCAAAAAGAACACAACTATGCCATCGTCGATGAGGTGGACAGTATCTTGATCGACGAAGCAAGAACGCCGCTCATCATATCCGGCCCCACAGAGGAATCGACAGCAATTTATTACAAAGTGGATAATCTCATCCGGCGTCTCAAAAAAGAGCAACACTTTTTGGTGGATGAAAAGTCCAGAACCGTGGCCTTGAACGAAGAAGGAGTTGCTCAAGCAGAAAAATTCTTGAATGTCGGGAACCTGTACGATCTTACCCACATGGACACCATCCATGCCATAAACCAGGCCCTAAAGGCTCATCATCTGTTTAGAAAAGATGTCGATTATATGATCAAAGAGGGCAAAGTTATCATCGTGGATGAATTCACAGGCCGCCTGATGCCTGGGAGACGGTACAGCGACGGACTTCATCAGGCCCTGGAAGCGAAAGAAAAAGTCCGCATTGAAGAAGAATACCAGACCCTCGCCTCTGTCACATTCCAAAATTACTTCCGGATGTACGAAAAGCTTGCCGGGATGACCGGAACAGCTGTCACTGAGGCCACGGAGTTTCAATCCATCTATGAGCTCGATGTTGTGGAAGTCCCGACCAATAAAACCCTCATCCGGCATGAACACCCGGATGTGGTTTACCGGACAGCCAAGGAAAAATGGGATGCTGCCTGCGACGAAATCATCGAAAACAATGAAAAAGGCCGGCCAGTGCTTGTCGGAACAATATCGATCGAAAACTCCGAACACCTGAGTTCCCTCCTAAGAAAAAAAGGGATAAACCATGTTGTCCTCAACGCAAAATACCACGAATCCGAAGCTAAAATCATCGCTCAAGCTGGACGGGTCAGCTCGGTAACCTTAGCCACAAACATGGCGGGAAGAGGGGTGGACATCCTGTTAGGGGGAAATCCTGAACATTTAACAAAGGAAGACTTTTTGAAAAAAGGCATAGACCTTGAGGAGAATCACAAAGAGGAATTCGAACGGGCCCTAACTGAAACAAAAAAGACCACAGACCTTGAGCATAATAAGGTCATCGATCTAGGCGGTCTTCATATCATAGGGACAGAAAGGCACGAAGCCCGCCGAATCGATAACCAGCTTCGGGGTAGAGCTGGCAGACAGGGAGATCCAGGGTCTTCACGCTTTTACCTTTCCCTGGAAGATGACCTGATGCGCATATTCGGCAGCGACAGGATCTCGAGCCTGATGGCCAGGATCGGCATGGAAGAAGGCACCCCGATCGAACACAACATGGTGTCAAAAGCCATAGAGAGAGCACAAAGACAAGTTGAAGGGCAAAACTTTACCATCCGGAAGCACCTTTTGGAATACGATGATGTGATGAACAAACAAAGGGAAAGCATATACAGTCAGAGAAGAGAGATCCTCAAAGGAAAAAACCTCAAAGAGCAAATTTTAGGACTGATCGCTACCATCGTTGATTGGGTGATGGAAACAGAAACGCCCAAAGAACAATCGCCAGACGATTGGGAAATCGAAGGATTCCAAAAGGCCATTGGCGCCCAGTTCGGAGTTGATGTATCCGAATGGGGCATAGATTGGGATACCATCAATTTTGATGAGCTGCGAGAAAAGACTCTTCAAAATCTCAACCAAATTTACGAGGACAAGGAATCCCAACTTGGCACAGAAAGGATGAGAGAGTTTGAAAGGGTCATCATGATTCAGATCATAGATGCCCAATGGAAGGACCACCTTTTGGGGATGGACTACCTTAAAGAAGGCATCAGTCTGCGTGGATACGGTCAAAGAGACCCTCTGATCGAGTACAAAAAGGAAAGCTACGATATGTTTCAGGCGATGATGGATAGAATCGAAGACGAAACGCTGCGCTACCTGTTCTTGATCCAACCGGTAGTGGAACAAGAGATGCCGGAAAGAAAAGAACAGCCGATGTATTACCAGCGGGCACAAGGAGGAGGCCAAGTCCAAGCATCCCGAAAAGCGAGATCGGTCATCCCGAAAAAAAGAAAAAAGAAAAAAAGGAAGAAATAGGGAGGGATAAATGCTGGATGACAAAATTAAAGAAGGACTTACTTTTGATGACGTGCTGATTCTCCCTGCCAAGTCCAAAGTTTTGCCTGCAGAAGCGGATGTCTCGACCAAACTCACCCGGAACATCCCTCTCCCTATCCCGATCATTAGCTCTGCCATGGATACGGTTACCGATTCAAGAATGGCTATCGCGTTGGCACAAAAAGGAGGCATCGGTATCGTGCACCGGAACATGCCCATCGAAAAACAAGCGGAAGAAGTGGACAAAGTAAAAAGACATGAGAGTGGAATGATTGTCGATCCTATCACCGTCAGGCCAGAGAACAAAATCTTCGAGGCTAAAGAAGTGATGAAAAAATACAGGATTTCAGGCCTTCCGATAACGGATAAAAACAACAAACTGGTAGGAATCCTGACCAATCGCGACATCCGGTTCGAAACACGGCTCAACTTGCCGATAAGTAAAGTGATGACAAAGGAATTGATCACCGTTCCGTTGGGAACGTCACTTAAGGAAGCGGAAAAACTCTTCCACAAACACAAGATCGAAAAGCTTTTGATGGTGGACGAAAATTTCAATCTTAAAGGCTTGATCACGTATAAAGATATCCTGAAACGGATCCAGTACCCTAATGCTTGCAAAGACGATTTTGGCCGATTGAGAGTGGGAGCAGCTGTCGGAGTAAGTGGGGAAACCCTGGAAAGGGCCAAAGCTTTAGTTCAGGCGAAAGCGGATGTGTTGGTGATCGATACGGCCCATGGCCACTCACAGAAAGTCATGGATACAGTGAAAATGATAAAAAAAGAGCTTCCAGAACAGGACCTCATTGCCGGAAACATCGGGACAACAGAGGCGGCCAAGGAACTGATCGCACTGGGCGTCGATGCTGTGAAAGTTGGCGTAGGGCCAGGCTCGATCTGCACAACTCGCATTATTTCAGGAGCGGGCATCCCACAGATCACGGCAATATCTGATGTTTTCAGAGTTACCAGGGAAAAAGATATTCCTCTTATCGCCGATGGCGGGATCAAATACTCAGGAGATATCACCAAGGCTATCGCAGCAGGGGCCAGCTCTGTCATGTTGGGAAATCTCCTGGCTGGCACCGACGAATCCCCAGGGGAAGTTGTGATATTCCAAGGGCGTTCATACAAAACTTACAGAGGAATGGGATCGATCGAAGCCATGCGAGAAGGAAGCCGCGACAGGTATTTTCAAGAGACTGCACCGGGTGTGAGCAAACTCGTCCCTGAAGGAATTGAGGGAAGAGTTCCGATTAAAGGCAATGCTTTTCACATCATAGAAATGATGGTAGGAGGCCTCAAATCGGGCATGGGGTATGCCGGATGTGGAACCATCCCTGACCTCCAGGAAAAAGCCAAATTCATAAAAGTGACGGTATCAGGTATGAAAGAGAGCCATGTTCACGATGTCGTCATCACAAAAGAAGCGCCGAACTATTATCTAGAATAGCCTGGATTATTCAGGATCACGTATTTCATATGAATACCATAAATATTTTTGCACTCAGTTTGGGAATTATACTTGGGATTATTCACTTCTACAGCGAAAAACTAAAACTTCCAGATGGGGCCAACCGCTATCGCGTCATTTCATTTGCTGCGGGGATCTCTATCGCCTATTTATTTCTCAACCTCCTTCCCCATACTTATGCCGCAGCCGATCATCTCAAGAATTTTGTTTTTGTATTTCTCCTTCTGGGTTTCGTTCTATTTCATCTCGCTGAAAAATTCATCTATAAGCATGCAGACCAAAAAAAGCTCGCCAGGGAATTAAAGGAAGTTCATTCCATCTCTTTCTTCTTTTATTATTTTATGATTGGTATCGTTCTTTATGACAAAGTTCTCACAAGTCAATTGGAGGGGATATTGTTTTTTATCCCGATCGGACTCCACGCTTCTCTGAGCACTGCTTCCTTATCTCAAATACATGGGGATATTCGAGAGGGCTTCGGGACAAAAATTCTTCTGTCTCTATCCACAATTTTGGGCGTGATATTCGCCTTGCTCGTATCCGTCCCGAATATTCTGGACAATATACTCGTGAGCATGATAGCCGGCATACTGCTTTATATCATCGTTAAGGAATTTTTGCCTGAAAAAGAAAAGGGACAACCCATGTTTTTCTTGTCAGGAATTCTTGTGTTTATCGGATTTTACATATTAATCGAATCTATCCTTATGTAGGAGAAAGATATGAGAAAATGGAAATGTTCGGTTTGCGGTTATGTTTATGACGAAAACAAAGAGGGAGTCCTGTTCGAAGAGTTACCCGCAGATTGGACATGCCCGCAGTGCGGAGCACCAAAATCAGCCTTCAAGGTCATCGAAGGTGAGGGCACAACTAGAAAGGGGAAAACAAACGTCGCGGAAAAAATCGTGGACCAGCTTGTCGCCTATGGAGTAAAGAGAGTCTACGGAATACCAGGAGATTCCAACCTCCCCTTGACCGATGCCATACGGAAGAATGCGAATATCGACCTGGTGCTCACCCGACACGAACAGGCGGCAGCCTTTATGGCCTCGGCCCATGCCAAACTCACAGGTGAGATCGGAGTATGCATATCCATCGCCGGCCCGGGCGCGACAAATCTGATCACCGGTATCGTGGATGCGGCCACGGATAGAGCACCTGTTCTCGCCTTACTCGGGCAAGTGCCGGAGGTTTTTTTGGGCAGCGAATCCCTACAAGAAATCCCGGAGGTGGATATTTTCAAGACATTTTGTGTTTACGCCGAACAGCTAAGTGCAGCCGGCCAGGCTCTGAAAATCGTTAATTTAGCAATCAAAAAAGCCTACTCATCTCCAGGCCCTTCGGCTTTGAGCCTCCCGACAGATGTCTTGGTCGAACCTTTGGATGAGGCTATATGGCCTCCTAAGGCCCATTTTTTCAAACCCGATCTCCGACCGGGAGAAGCGGTCAAGGATGCGGCAGAACTGATCGCCCAGAGCAAAAGGCCTGTCCTTTTTGCGGGTTGGGGCTCCCGCGATTGCGGACCTGAGCTGCTTGAATTTGCCCGCCACATCGGAGCTCCCATCGCCACCACGTCTCGGGCTAAAGGAATAGTCCCAGAATCGGACGAACTCGTCCTCGGCGTTTTGGGATCGATCGGGAACCGGTTTGCTCCCCAAATTGTGGCTCAATCAGATTTGATCATCATTCTAGGAAGCGGTTTCAGACAACGCAATCTTGTTCCAGATATCGATATTATTCAGGTGGATATCGATGCGACACGGGTAGGTAAAACATTTCCAGTCAATATCGGAATTGTGGGGGATGCCCACCGAGTCATCGAAATGCTGAACGAAGTTGCGAAACCCAAAAAGATGGATCCTGAATTTTTAGAATCTATCCGATCTGCCGATAAAAAGTACAAAGATTTGCTCCATCAGGACACACAGAAAACACAAATCCCTATTCATCCGGGGGCGGTGATTCAAGCGTTGAAAAAAAAGGCCGCTAACAACGCCATTATTTGTTCGGATGTGGGAGACCATACCTATTGGTTCTATAAACGTTTTGTCTGTGATCAGCATCAAACCTTTTTATGCGCTAACATGGCAGGAATGGGATTTGGGATACCCGCTGCTGTGGCCTGCCAGTTTGCCCAGCCAGACAGGCAAGTTATCGCTATAACGGGCGATGGCGGTTTCGGGATGGCGGGGATGGAGTTTATGACAGCTGTGTATAACAAACTTCCGATCACCGCCATCGTGTTTAACGACGGCAAATTGAAAAATATAAAAAAAGAGCAAGAAAGCTATGGCTATCCCGAGTACAGGGTGAGTTTTACCAATCCCAACTTAGCTGAAATGGCCAATTCTTCAGGAGCTATAGGATTCCGGGTTTCGGATCCTAAGAAGCTCGAATCGGCCTTAACAGAAGCTTTAAGTTCTTCGAAACCCGCGATTGTGGAGGTTTTGGTCGCCCCTGATATCTATATTAAAGCTGTCCGCCGTTAGGAGCTGGAAGGCATGAAAATGATTTTGTTGTTATTTTTTGCCATATCAGGATAATATTCATGTTGATGGAATGAAAGATGTTCCAGAATCTTTTATGAATAACTCAATATAATGGATTAAAAAGAAGAAAGGAGGTAAACATGGCAAAAGTGCCCGATACACAGGAGACGACCATACAATGTATTTGTGGGGGATGTCCCTCGTATGACGATTGCATGAGAAATAACGACGAAATTTTGTACTGCGCTAGGGAAAAGAGCACATGCGAAGTTCCGAGGAACGGCTGCCTATGTGGAGCTTGTCCCCTGGCATCGGAATTCGATTTGGATAAATTGTATTATTGTGTCTCCGGTGCGGCTGAATAATCATAGGAGGTATACCTGATGTCGTTTTTTCTGATAAAATCCATTCTAGCCCTGTTTTTGCTGGCTACTGCTGTCAGTGCAGTCATAAGCATGTTCACCATAATGGGTAAAGCAGAAAAAAAAGCCGATCCTAAAACATTGAGGAAGATTCACAAGATATCTGGTCGTATCTTCCTGCTCTTGCTTCTCCCCCTCATAATCCTGGGATTGAGGCATTGGGCCAATGTCGGCGACCAGGCCTCTCTCCGGGCTGTGTTCCACGCCGTGTTGGCTCTGGGACTCATCGTCATCTTCCTGCTCAAGGTGTCCATCGTCAAGTTTTACAAACAATTCCTTCGTTTCGCTCCTGTCCTAGGCATGTTGGTTTTTAGTTTTGCCTTTGTCGTGTTCAGCATTTCGGCAGGATATTACGCTGTGAGAACATTGAGCGCTTCGCCGCCCCAACCTGAGGAGCGCCAAATGGATTCTCCTGAAATCGTCGGAAATGCAGACCAAGGGGCCTCTTTTTACAACACCAATTGTCTCTCCTGCCACCATGCAGATTCAGAAGAAAAAAAACTCGGACCCGGACTCAAAGGCCTCTTCAAAAACGAAAAATTACCGCACACTGGGCGTCCAGCAACCGTTGAAAACGTCAAGCAACAGCTCATCCGGCCAGCACTGGTTATGCCTTCTTTTACTAAATTAACCGAGCAGGAAATAGCAGACCTCATCGCTTATCTCAAAATCCTGTAGAGCAAATCCCTACTAATTTTATAGAATAAATTGACAGAATGTTCGATTTTACCTAGAATAAGCAAAAATACAGCAGGAAAAAAAATGAAAAAATATTGGCGATGTCATGTTTGCAGCGATGTTCATTACGGCGTTAATCCGCCTGAGTTATGCCCGACCTGCAAGGTCTTGAACGCCTTCGTGGAAATTTCTTCGGCGGAAGCGGAAAAAATCTGTGGCATCGCCGAAACCACGATGGACGAGGTCGAATTCTGCGATGCCATCGAAAGATTTACCGTAGGGAACAAATTCCAAATCAATCCCGATAAAAATAGGGTAAAAACGCTTTTGGAAGGGATTTTCCAAAACGAAAAAAACTACGGGATGAAATACTGCCCATGCCGCTTGACTACGAAAAAGTTCGAAGAAGATCTGAAGCTCGTGTGCCCTTGCAATTTCCGGATTCACGACACCTACAAAGACAAAGAGGATGGTGAGTGCTGGTGCGGACTTTTTATCAGGAGATAATCACATGAATAATTTACTAATGTTTCACGGACGGGAATGCCCCCATTGCATCGTCATGATGCCGATTGTTGACAGGCTTGAAAATGAAACAGGCATAAAAATCGAAAGGCTCGAAGTCTGGCATAACGAGAAGAATGCGGATTTGATGAGATCTTATAGAGAAATTATCGAACCGAAATGTGGTGGCCAACTGCGAACTCCTACTTTCATGAATACGGAAACGAACGATATTCTTTGTGGAGAAGTCAAATACGAAGAGTTGAAAGATTGGGCCAGTGAATAGGTTATAGATTCGGCTCTGTCATCTTTTTCGCGTCCAAAATTTTTTGGATTTCTTCCTCTGTCAGCAAACCCATTTCTAAGACTATTTCGATAAGCGATTTTCCTTTGGCAAGGGACTGCTTAGCAACCTCTGCGGCTTGAGCATATCCAATGAAGGGAGAAAGAGCGGTTGCCAGCCCCAGGGTATTATTGGCGTAATACCGGCATCTCTCCACATTCGGTTCGATACCTTTTATGCATCGCGCATTCGCCTGCTTCATTCCATTTGTCAGGATTTCGATCATAAAGCACAGGTTGAATGCTATCACCGGCATCATCACGTTTAGCTCAAGTTGACCGGCCTGAGCCGCGCCAGTTACTGCAAGATCACACCCAATAACCTGGTAACACACCATGTTCATCATCTCGAGCATGGAAGGATTGACCTTTCCCGGCATTATGGATGAACCAGGCGCAACCGCTGGTAGCATAATCTCTGCCAATCCTGTTTTTGGTCCAGAGGAGAGCAGGCGAAGATCATTGGCGATGCGATTCATCTCCAGGGCCAGGTTGCGGAGCGCTGCGCTAACCTCAGCCATTGGCCGCATGCTCTGCATGGCTTCCCTCAAGTCTTGGGATCCTTTCAACTTAAGCCCTGTCAATTGGCTTAGATTGCTAATCATGTGTTCTGCAAATCCAGTAGGGGTATTGAGTCCTGTTCCAACGGCTGAACCCCCTATACCTATTTCAAGAAGGGACCGGGCAGCGTGTTCAAGAAAATGTCGACATCCGGCCATGGTTTTGGAATAGGCTAGGAATTCCTGCCCCAACCGGACTGGAGCTGCATCCTGGAGATGAGTCCTCCCGGATTTCAAAACTCTGTCGAATTCATTGGCTTTTAACTGGAAAGTCTTCTCTACATCTTTCAGTACGCCAATCAGGTCTTCAAGTAGAAAAAGAGCAGAAATTTTCATTGCCGTCGGGAAAACATCATTTGTGCTCTGTCCCATATTCACATCATCATTCGGGTGGATTGATCGATATTGGCCTCGCTTTCCTCCTAAGATTTCCTCTGCGATGTTAGCCAACACCTCATTGCAATTCATGTGGAAGGATGTTCCCGCTCCCATTTGAAACACATCCACCACAAACTGTTCCTGATATCTTCCGTCCAAGATTTCATCGCAAGCTTTGCCAATAGCATTTGATTTTCTTTTTTCCAATCTACCAAGAGCGTGATTAGACAGGGCAGCTGCTTTTTTTATTAAAACCACAGCTCGCACCATTTCAGGATGGCTATGGAGACCGCTGATCGGAAAATTGGCCAAGGCTCTGGCCGTCTGGGCACCGTAAAAGGCGATTGCAGGAACATTGACTATCCCCATTGTATCTTTTTCCATTCTTTTTGTTTTTGCCAAGGTGTAACTCCTCTACAGAATTAGATCCAAAGATCCAATCAAGGAAACGATTTAGGACTTTTTGCGCTTGTGACCTTCTTTTTTCCCAGACTGGGACATCTTTTTCTCGAGGGCATCCAACGATTTTATCATCTTTCGCAGCATGTCATTTTCCTTTTCGATTAGCTCGCGGAGCAAGTTCAATTCCTTGTCCAGGTCTTTCGAGGGCCTTTTTTTTTGCTGACGCATGCCGAATTTATTTTATTTTTTTATTTTATTATTCTTATCCACCAGGACAACTTTCGGACAAAAAAAACTGCTCTCCTCATCATCCATAAGGGTATATGCGGCAATAATCAACACATCCCCCGAAGAGGCCTTATGAACTGCTGCTCCATTCACCCCTATCATGCCGGAATCCTTTTCGCCTTTGATAATGTGCGTGACGAATCTTTCTCCGTTAGTGATATTATACACATGAACCTGCTCGAATGGAACCATGTCTGCCGCTTTCAACAAACTCTCGTCCACTATGAGACTTCCTTCATAATCGATGTCCATCTCAGTTACAACAGCTCGATGGATTTTTGACTTCAATATATTTCTTTTCACGGTATCTCACTCCTTGCTCTGAACGATCATATTGTCGATCAACCTAACCTTGCCAAAATACACAGCAACCGCAATCAACGCTTCTTTTTTTATTTTATCCAAAGGTTCGAAATTACCCACATCGACAATTGCGATATAATCAAGATCAGCTAGAGTTTGCCTGCCGATCATGCGGGTCATCTCCTTTGTAATGACATAAGGATCCTTTTCACCCGCCTCTACCATGTTCTTTGCTTTCCTCAAGCAGTTAACCAAAATCGAGGCTGCCTTCCTTTGATCCTTTGTGAGATAGACATTCCGAGAACTCAGAGCCAATCCATCTTTTTCCCTAACAGTCGGAAGAACTTGGATTTCCACATCCAGGTTGAGATCGCCCACCATTTTTTTGATGATCACAGACTGTTGGGCATCCTTCTGGCCAAAATAGGCAACATCCGGATTGATAATTTCGAAGAATTTTAGGACAACCGTACACACTCCCCTGAAATGCCCCGGACGGGATCGTCCCTCGAAGTTGTCCTGCAAATCTGTCACCTCCACGTAGGTTTTGAATCCCTCAGGATACATCTCCAGAGTATCGGGAATGAATACCAGATCTACACCTAGCTCCTCTAAAAAAGCCATATCTTTCTCCAGGTTCCGGGGGTATTCTTGAAGATCTTCTTTGGGACCGAATTGAGTGGGATTGACGAATATGCTCACGACCGTGTAACCTGTCCGCCGCAAGGATTCCCTCACAAGGCTTAAGTGCCCCTCATGAAGAAAACCCATTGTCGGAACAAAACCAATACTCTTCCCAGAGGATTTTTGTTTTTCGATGGCCGCTTTAACAGCGCTTATCTTCGCAATAACTTCCACGCTATTTTCTTTCTTTATTCTCACCTATTATTTGTTCCAGAACTTCTGTCTTTTTTAAGTGATAGGAGTGCTGGTCATCGGGAAATTTCCCGTTTTTCACATCTTCTACATATTCTGTCAACGCTTTATTCAGACCGCCATGGATATCCGCGTATCTTTTGACGAACTTGGGAAGATAGCCATTGGCATATCCGACTAGGTCATGAAACACCAGTATCTGACCATCGCAGTAAGGACCGGCTCCGATGCCGATGCTCGGAACGTTTAAACTGTGGGTGACTTCTCGTGCCAGCTCCATCGGTATACATTCCAGAACGATGCTAAATACACCGGCCTTTTCCAAATCTTTGGCATTTTGGATGATTGTTTTGGCCTCTGCGATTTCTTTTCCTTTCACCTTGAACTGCCCGAGATGATAGATTGATTGGGGTGTCAATCCCACATGGCCCATCACCGGAATTTCAGCCTCCACAAGCGTTTCGATGAGCTTCAGCCTTTTTTTTGAAGCCCCTTCAATTTTTACGGCCTGTGTTCCTGCTTCTTTGAGAAAACGCGAGGCATTCCGGACTGTTTCGTCCACAGACATATGGAAGGAAAAGTAGGGCATATCTCCCACGATCAGAGGCCTTTGTGCTCCCCTCACCACAGCTTTGGTGTGATGGATCATTTCCTCCATCGTCACCGGGATCGTGTTTTCATAACCAAGAACAACCATCCCCAACGAATCTCCGACCAGGATAAGATCTATTCCTGCCTCATCGACTATTTTGGCTGTGGGAAAATCATAGGCTGTAAGGGCGACTATCTTTTCTCCCTGCTTCTTTTTTGCATGAAGATATGGAATCGTTATTTTCGGAATTTTTTTTTCGGCCATTTTTAATCCTTTCTCCCCATCTCGCCTTTAAGTCATCGAGATTGAGGTAAAGTCTAATTCTTGAGTTATTCATAAAAACTGCCGATGCTACCTTTACTTCTCAAGAAAAACAACTCTTCAAATTCTTTCATTGTATAGATCGCCAGTTTTTACCCTTCAGGCGAGCCAAAATTGCTGGGCGGGGAAGATCGGCAGCTTCGTTGCAGCCCATTTGGGATAGCTTTCTACAGCTTCATGGGCCGCTGCCTTGCTGTTCCAGCAATCTTGGCTCGTGAATAATCCAATTAATATTCTCTTTTTTATTTATTGCTTTTACTAAGAGGCACATAGAACAACGGGCTTTTTTTCATCTGCTTGATCTTATTGATCAGATCGAATATTTCCTCTTCCCTATCGAAATCCAACTCGTCGGCCCTCACCACAAGCAAGGGTGCGACCTGGTAATTGAAGAAAAAATAGTCAAAGGCTCCGATAACATCCTCCAAATATTTCTCAGCAATATTTTTTTCCAACTCTGAACCTTCTTTGTTTATTCTCCTGAGTAAAGTCGGGAGGGAGATCTGAAGATATATGACTAAATCCGGTTTGGCCACTCTCTCGGTCAAGATGCTATAGATCCTATCATAAACAACGAGTTCATCATCCGTTAGAGTTTGATAAGCATAAATCTTGTCTTTCTCGAACATATAGTCACAGATCACCCGTTCTTCGAAAAGGTCTCTCTGGAGAAGCCTTGACTGCTGGTGGTATCTGTTCACCAGAAATACCAGTTGGGCAAGGAACGCAGCCCCCTCCAGTTCATCATAAAAATCCTTTATATACGGATTTTCCAAACGGTCGAAAATCACTTTCCCACCTATTTTCTGCGCCAGGATGTTTGCCAAGCGGGTTTTGCCGGACTTCATAATTCCTTCAATAGCGATGTGCCTGAAGGGAATATCCTGTTTGGTTATCATGGTTTTCGACTGTACCTGTCCACCCGTTTATCAAAAGGTCTTCGGAACAGCATAAAAATAGCGGATAATCAAGGAGAAGTCAAACAATTAATAGGGGACACCCCCATAGGTTTACTTTTTCTTGGTCGGAGGAGGCGCTTTCTCACCAACAGGAATCACGATCCAGGCGACCACATAAAAAACCAACATCGGAAACATGACAGTTATCAAGCCAATAGCCACGAATATGAGGCGAACAAGAGTGTAGTCGATATTAAAATAATCTCCGAATCCAGCGCAAACGCCACCGATCATTTTGTTATCTTCAGAGCGAGTTAGTTTTTTCGTCATTTTATCCTCTCTATATAGAACTACGAATTTGAATCGGGAAATGTTCAATTATCTCAGGAACTTATTTAACTCTTCCACCCCGTTTTGTGGATCAGAGATTCCCTCTTCTTCAAACAATTCGCCCAACGTACACCAGAGAGGCTCGCCGCACCGGATACATCGGATCCCTTTTCTGGTCAGGAAACCAACTGCTTCAGGATACCTTTGGACAAGATCTTCGATCGGGATGTCCAGTGTGACTTTTGGATCGATCAATCTCCAAATTTTATTCCTTGGGCGAGGGGGAGCTCCTTGGACCAGTTGATGGTGTTGGTCTGTCTTCGCATATAACCTTTCCATGCATCAGAGCCCGACTCTCTTCCCCCTCCGGTTTCCTTCTCCCCTCCGAAGGCTCCGCCTATTTCTGCCCCGGAAGTTCCGATATTGACATTGGCGATCCCGCAATCCGAACCTTCATGGGAAAGGAATTTTTCAGCAGTCAAAAGATTGGTGGTGAAAACAGCACTGGACAACCCCTGAGGAACTTCGTTGTGCAACTGGATGGCCTCCTCGATGTTATCGTATTCCATAAGGTAAAGAATCGGAGCGAAGGTTTCGATGTGGACGATTTCTGTCTGATCCGGCATTTTAACGATGGTGGGTTCGACAAAGCGTTCGCCAATATCAGAAAGACGATTCCCGCCATAGAGGACCTCCCCACCCTGCTCTTTTGCCTCCTCTAGAGCTGCCATCATGTCTTCAACCGCACCTTTGGTTACCAGCGGTCCCATCAAGGTTTTTTCTTTAATCGGATCACCGATGATCACCTGCTTGTAGGCATTCACGATTCGCCCGCTTAATTCAGAAGAGATGGATCTGTGCATGATAACACGCCGGGTTGATGTGCAGCGCTGGCCTGCTGTTCCTACAGCTCCGAAAAGGATGGTGCGCACCGCCATCTCCAGGTCGGCATCTTCGGCCACGATCACGGCATTATTGCCACCCAGCTCCAGTATGGTGCTGCCAAAACGCCGTGCCACAGCCTCGGAAACACGCCGTCCCATTTTTGTCGATCCGGTGAATGATATGAGCGGCAGCCTCGAATCGTTTATCATTCGTTCGCCAACAACCGCTCCTCTTCCGATAGTGATGTTGAAAATTCCTTTCAGGCCATGATCTGCCATGACCTGATTAGCGATATGTTGGATAGCGATAGCCGTTAAAGGCGTCTCAGAAGAAGGCTTCCAGACAGTCGTATCCCCACAGACCGCAGCGATCGCCGCATTCCATGCCCAAACTGCCACCGGGAAATTGAAGGCCGTGATGACACCGATGGCCCCAAGGGGGTGCCACTGCTCATACATCCTGTGTCCTGGGCGCTCGGAATGCATACTCAGGCCATAGAGCTGGCGCGAAAGACCGATTGCGAAATCACAGATGTCGATCATCTCCTGAACTTCACCATGACCTTCAGCCCTTATCTTTCCCATCTCAAGAGTGACCAGGTCTCCTAGAGGCTCTTTATTCTCCCTCAACGCTTCTCCCAAATCCCTGACTATCAGTCCCCTTCTTGGAGCCGGTAACATCCGCCAGGATTTGAAACCCTCTACAGCCAAACGCAGGACCTGCTCGTAGGTTTTTTCTGTAGTTTGAAGCACTTTGGCGATAGGCTCACCTGTTGTCGGGTTATAGGAGACGATCTCCTCACCTGTGGGATCTTCGTACCAATCATCCGGGCCAGCACAGGCGCCTACGTTGACGTCTTTAATCTTAAGTTTCTCCAGTAATTCTTTCACAGTTTTATCCTTTCGTTTTAATCTTCATCCATATACGGATAACGATAATCCCCCGGTGGATTCAAATTTTCCTTGATGGTCCGAGCGCTAACCCAGCGAAGAAGGTTGAGGTAAGATCCAGCTTTGTCATTGGTGCCGGAGCCGCGAGCTCCCCCAAAAGGCTGTTGTCCCACAACCGCCCCTGTCGGTTTGTCATTGATGTAGAAGTTTCCGGCCGAATGGCGTAGCGCTTTGGAGGCCACTTCAATAGCTTTTCGATCGTTGGCAAAAATAGAACCAGTCAAGGCATACGGCGACGTCGTATCGCACAATTGGAGGGTTTTGGCATACTCATTCTCCGGATACGAAAAAATGGTTAGAACAGGGCCGAAGATCTCTTCTTCCATGAGTTTGAATTTGGGATTTGTAGTGAGTACGACAGTGGGTTCGATGAAATACCCTTTGGAATCATCGTATCCCCCCCCGACGATGATCTCTGCTTCGCTCGAGCTTTTCGCATAGTCAATATACTCCACAATGCTATCATAGGCCGCCTTATCGATCACCGCACCCATAAACATAGAAAAATCGTTGATATCACCCATCTTGATCGTCTTGACCTGATCCACTAAACGCTCTTTCAAAGCGGGCCACAAGCTCTGGGGGATATACGCGCGACTGGCAGCCGAACACTTCTGGCCTTGGTATTCGTAGGCCCCTCTTACCAAGGCAGTCGCCGTAATCTCTAAGTCAGCGGATGCATGAACAAATACATAGTCTTTCCCTCCAGTTTCGCCGACGATTCTCGGATAGGAGCGGTAGTTCATGATGTTTCCGCCTATAGTTTTCCACATTCCTTGGAACACGGCCGTACTCCCTGTGAAATGGACACCAGCCATGTCCTCTTTTTCTAGAACGGGATCTCCAACGTATCGCCCAGGGCCGGGGATAAAATTGATCACTCCATCGGGCAAACCAGCTTCTTTCCACAATTGCGTGCAAAAATAAGCCGAGTAGACAGCAGAGGAAGCGGGTTTCCAGAGTACCACATTTCCCATCATAGCGGGAGAAGTTGGCAGGTTCCCTGCAATGGAAGTAAAATTGAAAGGTGTCACAGCAAAAACAAATCCTTCGAGGGCTCGGTATTCCACATAATTCCAGCTATCTCCTACCGAATCAGGCTGTTCAGCGTATATCTGTTTCATGTAATATGGATTATAGCGGTAAAAATCTATCAATTCACAGGCCGCATCGATTTCGGCTTGATGAGGGGTCTTGGATTGCCCGAGCATGGTCGAAGCATTCAGGATGTCCCGATATTTGGTCGCCAAAAGCTCTGCGGCTTTTAAAAACACAGAGGCACGCGAAACCCAATCCATTTCAGACCAATCTTTCCAGGCCTTTTTGGCCTCTCCAACAGCCATCTTGATTTCTTCTGGACCAGCTTTGTGATACTGGGCCAGTAGATGATTGTGATCGTGAGGACATCGACAATCTGCCAAGTTCCCAGTTTTCACTTCTTTTCCCCCTATTATAAGGGGAATTTCTACCGTCTCACCAAGCATTTTTTTTAGCTGCGCTTTCAATGATGCCCTCTCAGGAGTTCCAGAGGCAAAGCTGAATATGGGCTCATTCGAAGGACGCGGAACCTTTACGATAGCGTTCATATTTCCTCCTTTATTTTTGCTCTTAGAATCCAACATTATACATCAATAGAAACAATACTTCACCATAATGAAGCAGATAGCGAGCATTGTTGTTTCTTGTCACGGTTTTGGGAATATATCCAGCAGGATGTTAGAGGCCCAGCTCCTTGTCGATCCCTTGCATTGCCCCCAAGCAAACTTCTATGAAATCATCCAGGTCCATTCCGATATTTTTTATTTGTTCGATATCCTCTCTCCTGGCTCCCCGAGCAAAACTCTTTTCTTTGTACCTCCGTTTCACGAAGGGTAGGTCCACTTCTTTGAGCCTTTTGCTGGGATGCATCAGGGTGGCCGCGATGATCAAGCCCGTGAGAGGATCGATGGAAAAAATGGACCATTCCATCTCATTCTGGCACTCTACCTGACCGGCATGGGCTTGAACAGTCCGAATAATGTCTGCTTCCACTCCCTTCTCCTCCAAAATCTTGACGGTTTCCGTGGTATGCAGCTCCGGGCTTTTTTCAGTGATCTCATAATCCAGATCATGAAGGATCCCTGCCAGCCCCCACTTTTCCTCATCTTGATTGAGTCTGCGGGCCATCGCTCTCATGCAGGCTTCCACAGCTAAGCAATGTTTGACGAGGTTTTTGTTCTTTAAATGCGCTTTTACCAGCTCCAAAGCTTTATCTCTATTCATTCTTCCCTCCTAGTTCTGAATTATACATAAAACCGGCCGATTTATTCTTTTTTTATAACAAAGGCCATTTTGGCAGTTGCTGATCCCTGCCCATTCTGCCCAATGACTCTGATCAAATACAACCCCTGGCTTCCCGGAATCCATGTCCAGGAGTTCTCTTCCGATGTTTCTTGGACAACCTCCTCATCCTGAAAGCATAAAACGGGAAATTTGGCGCCCACATTTATTCTTTTTAAACGGCTGAGACGGAATTCAAATTGAGGAGTGACAAATCCGGAAAAATCTACCGTAAAAACAATCTCTTGGCCGACGTTCTGCGGCGATTCCAACGATGATGTCACAGAGAGATGGATATCCACTTTCTGAATTAAAAAAGGAAGCTTCGCTTGAGCCTTTTCTTTTTCATCGACAACCACAACACCCACGCTGTAGAACCCTTCTTCCTGAGGAAACCAATCCCAGGTGTTCAGCTCCGAACTCTCTTGGACCACTTCCCCTTCTCCCTGTTGAAACAGGAGAAGAATATCAGGATAAAACCTCGCCATGGCATAACGGATCAAAGAAAATTCAAATTTTGGGAGATGGAATCCCGTATCTCTTGCCCTGAAGGTGATCTCTTCATCCGGTTGGTTGGGAGACTTTTTCGAGGAAGAAAGGGTAACCTGCACCGTTTTTTTGAGAAATTGCAATAGTCCAGAATCTTTTTCCGGATCATGGAGGTTGATCAACAGGAAGGGCGCTAACCAGGTCGGATTTGACTTGATTTCTTGGGCGGCAGAAAAGCTCCCTTTATTTTCTCCTGTTAGTATGTCAAAACAAATGAGCTCTGGAGAAAAAGAAGAAACCACTACCTTCTTTTCGATGACTTCCACCCGATAATAACTCCGAGAGGGAATAGAATTCCACCAAAGTATCGTCCCGTTATTTTTATTCAGACAGTATAAAACACAGTTCCAGCACAGAAAAAATATCCGTTTCCCGGCCACAACGGGAGGAACAAAAGTGGCACCACCAGAACGAATCCTCCATTTTCTTTTTTGTCGATTTAAATTCACACAATGAAGGTACCGATCTTCTGTACCGAAAAACAGGAGGTTTTCAGCAACAGTCAAGGTTTTCCCCGTTTTTCCCCCGGCATGATATTTAGCCGAAAGCATTCCTCTGTTGTCTACAAGATAGACATGGAGATCATCACATCCAAAGAGCAATTTGTCTTGCCAAATGACAAGGTTGGACCGAACCGCATCTTCGGCCTGAAATTGCCAAAGTTCTTTCCCCGTATCAGCATTCAAACTGAAGAGAAGCCCATTTTCAATGCCGAGGTAGACCTGCCCCCCACTCTCTGCAATCCCACTAGTGATCTTGCCCTTGAGTGTCGTTTCCCACAGAAACTTTCCGGCTCGATCGACACAATACAGAGTGTTCTTGTTGTCATTGACATAAATACGGCTCTCTGTGAGATACGGGGGGGATGCTAAAGAAGCGGGGATGTCAACTTCCCACAACATCTCTCTTTTTTGACCATCGATACAGTAAATCTTCCCTTTTCTCGTTGAAAAATAAAGGAAGTGATCTTCTGTTTGAATCAGGGAAACGATTTCTCCTTCATACGAGAGTTCATGTTCTTTCTCGACGGGAAAAATCACCCCCATCGGATAGGGAACAACCCTGGCTTTAAAGATGGAGCAAAAATGTCCGAATAGGATGACACAAAGAAGGATTGCGGATTTTTTCATGCCTTCTAAAAGATCGTATGATAGCATTTAATCGGCGCACAGGCCAGGGTTTACATAAGAAATGTAAGCTGATATCATTCGGATAATTACAGATCATGATAAATTACATCCTGCTCTATAAGATCAGAAAACGAGTTAAGAGAATCATCAAAGAAAAAATTGAGGATGAAGAGATTGCTACCACGGAAAAATCATGTATCGGATGTCTGGCTGATGAAATAAGCTGGGAAATTTATTACCTTCTCAAAGAGAACAAAGGAGAAAAATAGATCAGGTTTTCGCTTTAGTCTTCTTTTTCAAGTCATTCCACCAAGCGATTCTCTTCTTGATCTCCTTTTCCAATCCCAAATGGCCTGGATCATAATATTTGCGACCTTTGAATTTTTTGGGGAAAGTTTCCATATCCGTGGTCACGTGCTCGAAGTTGTGGGCATACTTATAATCTTTTCCGTATCCCACTTCTTTCATCAATGAGGAGACAGGATTGCGCAACTGGAGAGGCACGGGCTCGAAAGGACTGGATTCCACATCTTTCATGGCTTTTGCAAACGCAAGATAAGCTCTGTTGCTCTTGGGAGCTGAGGCAAGATAGATGACAGCCTCTGCCAAAGCCAGTTCTCCTTCCGGAGAACCGATAAAATCATAAGCATCCTTGGCGTTGAGCGCAAGGGTTAGGGCTTGGGGATCCGCCAGGCCGATATCCTCCGATGCAAAACGGACAAGCCTTCGGGTAATATACAGGGGATCTTCTCCGGCAACGATCATCCGAGCCAGCCAGTAAAGGGAAGCGTCCACATCACTGTTGCGGAGGCTTTTATGCAGTGCCGAGATCAGATTAAAATGTTCTTCTCCCCTTTTATCATACAGGAGGATTCTTTTTTGCAGGGCTTCCTTAACCTCTTCCACGGTAATTTTCCCTTTATTCGCAAGGTTGGCTGAAATCTCCAAGGTATTCAATGCCCGGCGGGCATCGCCGTTTGCATAATCGATGGTCATTTTAATCGCCTGGTCCCCTATCTTCAGATTCATCTTTCCCAAGCCGTCTTTTTTGTCCTTTATGGCCTCTTTTAGGATATGGACCAAGGTCTTATCTGACAACGGTTTCAGCACCAGAACTTTCATCCTCGAGAGTAGGGGCGCGATGACTTCAAACGAGGGATTTTCCGTTGTCGAACCAAACAATATGATGTCCCCCTTTTCCACATAAGGAAGGAATGCGCCCTGCTGGGCCTTGTTGAATCGGTGTATTTCATCAATAAATATTATTGTCGGCTGGCCGTACATTTTTTTATGACTTTCGGCTTTGGCCATAACCTCTTTGACTTCCTTGATCCCGGAAAGAACGGCGCTGAAAAACAAGCAGGGAAGATTGAACTGTTGGGCCAGGATGTATCCCAGGGTCGTTTTCCCAGAACCGGGCGGACCCCAGAATACGATCGAAACGAGGTGATCTGACTCGATGAGTTGAGACAGGATCTTACCTTGGCCTATGAGGTGATCCTGGCCGCAGAATCGCTCTAACGATTTAGGCCGCATTCTCTCCGCCAGAGGAACACGTTCCTGACCAGTCTTATCTGTCATGCTCCCGATTATCCTCGGCAGGAATTATAACAGATATAAATTAAAATGGGGAATTTTCTCCACCTTGACGAATAGGAGAATCCATGTTATTTTACAGGCTGATACACCCGAATACACAGGGTTAGACTCGGATGAAAAGCGAAAACATTCCTGAAAAGCTTGTATACAAGCTGGACGAGATCAGTCGCATAGCCAAACTGGATCCCGAGATCATTGACAATTGGGAAAAGGAATTTTATTTCATCCATGCCGGTCAAACAGCCACAGGGCACAAGATATTCCGGAAAAAGGACTTGGCAATCATCCTCCGGCTCAAAGAGCTGGTCGAAACACAAGGCCTTACTCTTGCCGGCGCTAAAAGGCGTATCGAGGAAGAGTTCGGATTGAAAAGTTCGTCATTGGTTCACTCCGATCGGCTGAGGAAAGCTCTTTATGATGTTAGGGAGCAGTTGAAAGACCTTGCCGCATCTCTCGAGAAAAAATAAAGCTTTCTCCCCACTTGCTTGATTTTCAATCTTTGTTATAATAAATGGTCCTTTTGGTCGGGACGTGGCGCAGCCAGGTAGCGCACACGCTTGGGGTGCGTGGGGTCGGCGGTTCAAATCCGCCCGTCCCGACCATCCTTAAGATTGTGACGGCCAAATGCTAAAGTGCCTGTTTCATTATTGATAAAATGAAAAAACCGCTGATTTTATTGACCAATGATGATGGTTTGTATGCAGAAGGAATCTCTGTTCTATCCGATGAACTCACAAATTTGGGCCAAATTTATATTGTCGCTCCCGATCAAGAAAAGAGCGCCTCATCCCTGGCCCTAACGCTCCATCATCCTTTGCGTGTTAAGCAAATCAAAAAAAACAGGTATGCCGTAAACGGGACGCCAGCAGACTGTGTTTACTTGGCTGTCCAGAAGTTCCTACCTCGTCTTCCTGATCTGCTCATCTCCGGAATCAATCATGGTCCGAATCTCGGTCAACAGGACACATCCTACTCCGGGACCGTCGCGGGCGCCAAACAGGGAGCTTTTCTCGACATCCCCTCGATGGCTGTCTCTCTTATTCCCGATAATGAAGGCCAGTTTTCCTTCGCTGCGGCTGCCAAAATCGTGCACGCCCTCGCCACGAATATCTTGGAAAATCCCCTCCCTCAGGGAATATTCCTGAACATCAATATTCCCGCTCCTCCCTTGAAGGGCATTAAAATCGCCCAACTCGGCCAAAAAAGATACAATCCGCGGGTGATAGAAAAAGAAGATCCTAGAGGACGACTTTATTATTGGATCGGGACGGGGAATCCCAAGGCTCTCGGGGATTCAGATAGCGATGTCATGGTCATTAAAGAGGGATACATAACCGTGACACCTCTCCAAAACGATTCCACTGATCTTTCCTCTGTCCAATCCTCCAAATTCCATAAAATGTTGGAATCATTTGAAGCAGAAATACTCTAAATCTTAAGATCGTGAACAATCAGGATTAGTCAAAAGGCTAACTAGAATATCGACACAAAAGCGGAAACAAGAACTCCAGCAATAGTCACCCCTAAGATGATCGCCGGAAAAGCATAACGAGGTTTGATATCGAATAGAATGGCTACCACGGAGCCCGTCCACGCTCCTGTTACAGGCAAAGGAATAGCGACAAAAAGGGAAAGGCCGATAGCCCCCCATTTCATGACTCTCTTGCCTCGTCTGTAGGTACGGGCATAAAACCAATCAAAAAATCTGCGGACTATTTTGATATGCGACAGCATTTTTCTTATCGGCTCTAAAAAATAGATAATAGGTAGGATAGGTATCAAATTGCCCAACCAGGATAGTAGGAATGCGGAAAGCACCGGCATTTCAAAATGCAGCACAGCAAGCGGAATGGCCCCCCTGAGTTCGAATATCGGGAGCATGCTCACGATCAGGACGATAAACTCCCGGTTCAATTGAAAATTATTCAGGAACTCCACAAAATCATTCAGCATTTGTCCCTACTATAACCGATCAAAGCGGAATGTCAATCAGGCTTTTGGGCTATTTACGTGTGGAGGAGAAATAATTATAGTAGAGGAGAACCTGAAGACAGGAAAAGCGTGCTGGAATGTCCAGACGAAAACGAAATAAAATCGAAGAAGCTCTGTATCATCTAGCTAAACACGAGACAGAGTGCAAGCTCTGCCCGAGAGAATGTGGAGTCGACAGAAAATCCGACGAAAAAGGATATTGCCAAACAACGAACCAAGCCTTCCTTTCTCACGCCGTCCTCCATTTCGGAGAAGAGCCTGTACTAAGCGGCATGCATAATTGTGCAAGAGAAACGGGGAAATCGAAAGTCCCTCGGTCTGGTTCAGGGGCTCTTTTTTTCTCCGGATGCAACTTGAAATGTCGTTTTTGTCAAAATTACCAGATCAGTTGGTTCAACCAAGGAGAGAAATTGAGCTCGGATGAGTTGGCGGCGCAAATGATCGGGCTCCAGAAAAAGGGGGCGCTGAACATCAACCTAGTCTCCCCTACCCATATTCTTATCCCCATTTTAAGAGCCTTACAAAAAGCTTATGATCAGGGGCTCCATATCCCGTTGGTATACAACTCGAACGGGTATGAAAAAGCCGAAATTATTCAATATCTGGATGAGATCGTGGATGTCTACCTCCCCGATTGCAAATACTTCTCCTCCCAGTTGAGCCAGACTCTTTCTCAAGCACCCGATTACTTCCTTTTTGCCAGAGCTTCGATCCAAGAAATGTATCGCCAACGGCCAAGGTTTAAATGTGATGACCATGACCGCGCTCAGAAAGGGCTGATCATTCGACACCTGGTTCTGCCCGGACAAAACAAAGATTCGATAAATATCCTCAAGTGGCTGTCCCAAAATTGCAGGGATGGAACCGCTCTGAGTTTGATGAGCCAATACATCCCCTGCTACAAAGCTCCCCACAGCCTCCAACGATCCCTGGAGGGCGAGGAATACAACAAGGTGGTGGAGAAGGCGATCGATTGCGGATTCGAAACCGTGTTTATCCAACCCGAACCTTTCACATCAGGAGAGAACCGAATCCCGGATTTTAATCGCAAAAATCCTTTCGATTGGAGTTGATATGAGCAAACTTAACATTTTGGCTTTGATTCTTTTTATCCTGAATCCCCTTTTATTTTGTGCAGACAAATCCTCTGTGATCCTGGAAGATCTCACATGGATGGAAGCGGAAAAGGCACTCCGAGAATATGAGGTCGTCTTGATCGCCCTGGGTGCACGCACAAAAGAACACGGCCCTCATCTCCTTCTAAAAAACGATTATGTCATGGCCGAATACTTGAAAGAACGGGTCATCAAGGAAGTCCCAGTTATCGTGCTGCCGACCCTTCAGTACGGATATTATCCTGCCTTCCTGGAATACCCTGGCTCCGTTTCGATCCAAGCTCAAACTTTCAAGAACATCATCGTGGATATCTGCCGATCGATGAACGGTTACGGGAGCAAAAAATTCTATGTGCTCAACACAGGCGTATCCACGCTCCGGCCTTTGGCTCAGGCAAAAGAAGAACTCAACAAAAT
The DNA here is from genome assembly GCA_020348385.1 of Candidatus Aminicenantota bacterium. Taxonomy (GTDB): domain Bacteria; phylum Acidobacteriota; class Aminicenantia; order Aminicenantales; family Aminicenantaceae. The sequence continues at coordinate 1,865,737 of CP070750.1, forward strand.
CGGAATTTTACTTGACTACCTGAATATCCTCGAGGTGGACGAAAACCTTCCTCCAGGATTAATGAAACAAGAAGGGGGAACCCATGCGGACGAAGGGGAAACGTCCATGATGCTCTACCTTGCTCCAGAAACGGTTGATATGTCCAAGGCCGTGAAGGACTATGATTCCCGGCCGAATCGAAGAGGTTTGACGCGCTATCCTGAGGGAGAAGGGCACTACAGCCCGACAGGAATATGGGGGGATCCAACCCTGGCAACCAGAGAGAAAGGTAAGATCATCGTTGAAAATACGGTTTCTGCCATCGTCAAACAGGTAAAAGAGCTCATCGCCCGGAAATGAACTTGGGTTTTCCCTTCATTTATATTGCTGGACAAAACCAGTCTGATTCTGGTATGAAAGTGCGATGATGAAGATCTTGATAGCCTGCAAGGAATTCCCCCATTCAAAAGTTATCGGCGGGCCGATTCTGATCTACAACAGATTGAAACATCTTGCCAAAAATCACTTGGTCTCTCTCACAGCATTCAGCCAGCCGGGAGACGAGGACCACATTCCTTCAGTTCGGCCATTATGCCATGATCTCAGGCTTGTTCCCTTGCCTCCCAGACGTGATCCCATAAAAACGATTGTTGACTTTTTCACATCCCCTGTTCCCCATTACTTTCTCCGGGTTCACGATTCCAAAGAAATGGCTCGTACCATCGCTGAAATGGTGAAAAAAGATGAATACGATTTTGTTATCGCCGAATATTCGGTCATGGGCCAATTTATCCACCACAATCCTGAATTGCTACCTACAAGAAGGATCATGTCCGTCCACGAATGTTATTATTTAGCCCGATTCAAGAGCTTTCAGCACAATAAATGGGGCCTGAACAAATTAAAGGAAGCGGTCAACCTAAAGGGATTGAAAAAATATGAATTCGATATGTACCGCAACGCCGATAAAGTCCTCACCCTGACTTCACAAGGAAAGGACGAACTTTTGGCGATCTGCCCAGATCTTGACATTTCCATCGTCCCCCATGGCGTGGACGTTGATACCTTCGCCTTTTCTCCTCAAGCTGAAGAAGAGAACAGCCTGGTGTTTCTTGGCAATTACCTCCACTATCCCAATGTGGATGCTGTCCTATATTTCCATGGAGAAATATGGCCGCATCTGAAAAAAACGCTGCCGGATTTGAGATTCTATGTGGTGGGCCAATCTCCCCCTCCAGAAATCTCTCGTCTTGCCGCGGATGAATCCATAGTCGTGACAGGCACGGTGGACAATGTTACCCCTTACTTGAGGCGAGGGAAAGTTTTCATCTGTCCCGTGCGGCTCGGGGGCGGATTCCGGGGAAAAATACTGGAGGCTATGGCGCTCGGCCGTCCCGTGGTTTCCACCCGATTGGGAGCCGAAGGAATCCCCGCTTCCAATGGTGAAAACATCATCCTGGCAGATAGGCCCGACGATTTTGTCAAAGGAATAGCGGATCTAATCGCGAACGCTGATCTCTACCAGAGGATTCAGAACAATGCCCGAAAGCTCATGGAGGACCACTATGCCTGGGATAAGGGAGTGGCCCAGCTGGAGTCCGTACTGGAGGGCATGATGTCCAAGCCTCCTTCGGATCAAAAGGAAGGGAGAAAAAAATGAAAATCACCATGATTATTCCCAGCTACTGGGGACGGAAAAAAAAGGATAGGCGCAAAGAAACAGACACCATCTATGACCATCCCACGCCTTTGGACGAAAAAGGTACCCTCGGCCGCCTTCTGGAAAGTCTTGCCATCATCAAAAACAAGAATTTCCAACTTGTGATACTAGGGGTGGCTACGGCACCGGACATCCAGGAAGATGTGGAGAACAAAATCGCTTCCATCATCAAAGACTGCGCTATGGATGTGGAAACTCATCTCTTTTCTTATTCGCATCTTTCCAAAATTCATCAATTCTTGTCCCAGAAAAAAAAGCAAGAGATGACTTCCCTTCTCAAGCTCGATGGATACTCCAATGTGCGCAACCTCTGTACTTTTGTTCCGCATCTGCTGGGATCTGAAATAGCTGTCCTGATCGATGACGACGAAATATTCGAGGATCCGGATTTCATGGATAAGGCCGTTGAATTCATCGGTCACGAAAAACACGGAGACAGAATCCTGGCAGTGGCTGGTTATTACATCAATCCTGATGATGATTTTCTCCTCAATAAGGAAATCCATCCATGGATGACCTACTGGAACAAAATCGATTGCATGAACCGGGCATTCCAACAGATCATCGCAGAAGAACCGAGGATCAAAGTCACTCCCTTTGCGTTCGGGGGAAACCTGGTTTTGCACAAAGATCTTTTTACCCGGATTCCGTTCGATCCTTCCGTTCCCCGGGGAGAGGACATCGATTTTCTGATCAATGCCCGGATGTACGGATTCAAGACCTACCTGGATAATCAACTTGCAATAAAACACAAAGCTCCACCAAAAACTTCACCCAAATGGGAACAAATCCGGGAAGATATCTCCCGATTCGTTTTCGAAAAAAAGAAGCTGGAAGGACAGGAAGGATATCCAGGTTTGCACCCTCTCAACGCCGCAGAACTGGATCCCTACCCAGGAGAATTCCTAAAGGATGACCTCGAAGAGAAAATATACCGATCCAACCAAATGTTGGCGCTGGATTATCTAGGTACAGGGGACACTGAAGGTGCTTCGGAGTGCATGAGGAATATCTACCTGGCAAAAACACAAGCAGACTCTGATGATAATCCCTATTACAATCTGCTTCGTCTCCAACCAGATTGGGAACAACTGATGGACTTTTTTTCCTCGAAAAAAGTGGCAGTTGAAGCGATCGCCCTTGCAGGATTGGCATAACCAAGCCTTTGGGGCATAAAACCGCTCTCCCCCCTGATTTTTATCGTATTTAAATAAAATGTCGAAATTTCGTTGTTTTCTACTCCATGAAGCCCAATAATACGGCCATCTCACGGAGTTTTCCTTGGATAACTCGGACGTTGTCTGGCCCCATTCGCAAAAGATGTTTTTGGGCAGAACTCAGGGATTCCAAATCGGTATCAACCATAGTATAGGTCACGACCTTCTTTTCCAGTCGGATGTCTTGTTTGACGACGGGAACCTTGAGAAGTTCCATCAACGCCGTTTTCAATGTGTTGTCAAATTCTGCGTCTGGATATCCCAAATCTTTATAGGCCTCCTGGATGGCTGGTTTCAGTTGTTTATACAGAGTGGTACTTCCCTTGGAATCCAATGATGCGAATACTTCAGCAATGAGGTCATACCGCTTATAGCTTTCCGGATCAATGAAGTATTCCCCTACTTCATCTAGAACTTTGAAGTCTGCATCCGGTTTGAAAAAATCGATCTGCGGCCCTGGGCTTTGGCCATTGGCAATGTTATCAACAGCTGCCACGAATTTTCGGATCAATTCTTCGCTCATCAACCACAAAGCCAGTTTAGGATGGGAGGATAACTCTCCGGCAAGCTTCCGGACCAGATCATCGCTTTCATTCAAAGGCACATCCAGTGGCTCGACCTTTTCATCCTCGGGCTTGATCTTCTCCTCGACCACAGGTTGCTCTTGGACGATTTGAGATGTTTCTTCGGATTCTTGAGGCTTAGAATAGATAAAAAAGTAATAAATGATGGCTGCAGCCGCTATCAACAAAATAAAAATGATTCCAGCTACAATGACTTTTTTTTGTTCTTCCATGTATTTTCTCCTTAAAAAAAAGACATTCAATACCTAGTGACTTTTTCGATCCTTATATTGCCCCTCAACGCTGTTAACGAAATGCGGGGGCCATTTTTGCCCCATTGGGTATCGATCTTTTTTTCATCCGCCGGTATATCGATTTCAAATTCGCTGTTGATCTCCCCCTCAGGAAATGCGGCCACCAAATGGGCACTGGCCTTTTCTTGGAGGGATAAGGTGATGTTTCCCTCCCTGGACGTGATGACAATTTCATCCTGTTCCCGAAGGTCAAACAGGTTAGCATATACTGAGCCTCGATTGGTGGATGCTGTCAGAGATCCGGAAAAATTTTCCACCGTGATTTCCCCTTCGGTCAAATCCAAATAAGCGTCGCCGTAAACTTCAGAGATATGTATATCCCCGTTTCTCACCACGATGTCTTTCAGATGGATAGAATGGGGAACATCGATGAAGTAATCCACAAACCCAAATTCCCTATTTTCTGAGACGTTCTTTGTTCTTATTTTGACAAAATTCTCGAACTTGTCAAAAACTATTCCAGGGGCAAAATTTTTCCTGGGGTATACATAAAATTTGGTCCGATCGGGAAGTTGAATCATTTTTTCTGCATACACTTCCAGCTCTTCTCTCTCCCATCCGTGAATTTCGACATTCCCGTTCACGCTTGCCAAAGAAAGAGTGCCGCCTGGAGAAAGAGGAACATTTTTGCGAAATTCGTCCACGGGAGTCTTTCCCCTCTCTGGCGGATACTCGACTCGAATGTAAAAGCAAGAACTGAAGAAAAGCATGGAAAGGAGAAGTAAAAAAACGGTCGTGTACTTCATCGTTCCTCCTTCTCTTGTATTTTTATTATACGATTTTTCGTAAACAAAGTTCCATTATTAGATTTTCTGATGTTTTTTCTTGAAACAAAAATTGAATTTTGTCATAGTGAGTTCTCATGAGATTTATCACGCCCTGCCTAGGATGGTGGAGAAGAAATGGCCCCAGAATGTCATCGGTAGCATTTGTGAATAACTCAAAAAAACAAGGAGGAACATATGGGCGGCTTGTTCGGAGTCATCTCTGATAAGGATTGTGTCCACGACCTTTTTTTCGGAACGGATTACCACTCACACCTCGGAACAAAAAGGGGCGGACTCACGGTCAAAAATGAAACAGGATTTACCCGATTTATCCACAACATAGAGAATGCTCAATTTCGCTCTAAATTCGAAACCGACATAATCCAGATGTCCGGGAATATGGGTATCGGAGTTATCAGCGACTTTGACGACCAACCTCTATTGATCCGATCACACCTCGGGAACTATGCCATCGTCACTGTTGGAGTAGTCCAGAATATAGCTGATCTTGTCAATAAAGCTTTTCGAGAGAAAAAAACCCATTTCCGAGAAATGAGTGGAGGAGAGATCAATCCGACCGAGCTCATTGCCACATTGATCAACCAAGAATCGACATTTGTGGAAGGGATAAAAAGCGCCCATGAAGCCATCGAGGGATCCTGTTCTCTCCTGTTGTTGACGGAAGATGGCATCTATGCGGCAAGGGACAAACTGGGACGAACCCCAATCGTCCTCGGAGAAAAAGAAGGGAGTTATGCTGCCTCCCTCGAGACCTGTGCTTTCCCGAACCTCGAATTCAGCGTCAAGCAGTATCTCGGGCCTGGAGAAATTGTGCTTTTGAAGCATGACGAGATCGAACAAAAAAAGCCACCAGAGGATAAATTGCAGATATGCGGCTTCTTGTGGGTCTATTATGGATACCCGGCATCAAACTATGAAGGCGTCAGTGTCGAGGATGTCCGTAACCGATGCGGGGCAAAGCTAGCCAAAAGGGATACGATCGAGGTTGATTTTGTGGCTGGCATCCCCGACTCAGGAACAGCCCATGGTTTAGGATATGCCAGCGAATCCGGAATCCCATTCAAAAGACCCTTCGTGAAATACACGCCGACTTGGCCGCGAAGCTTTATGCCGCAGGATCAGGACATCCGGAACTTGGTCGCAAAAATGAAACTCATACCGATCCAAGAATTCATCAGAGGCAAGCGATTGCTGTTTTGCGAGGATTCCATCGTTAGAGGAACACAACTCCAGGATACCATCCAAAGGCTGTACGATGCTGGAGCCTTAGAGGTGCACATGAGACCAGCCTGTCCTCCTCTTGTTTATGCCTGCAAGTTCTTGAACTTTTCTAGATCGAGATCAGAATTGGACCTGGCTGCAAGGACGGCTATCCATGAGTTGGTTGGAGAAAATGTGGGGGATTTGAGTGAATACGCCCAAGCGGGTTCTGAAAAATACAAGGCCATGGTCGAAAGTATCAGGAAAAGACTCAACTTGACATCCTTGCAGTATCAAAGACTGGGAGATCTTGTGGAGGCTATCGGTCTCCCCAAGGAAAAACTGTGCACGTACTGTTGGGACGGCACTGAATGAATACCTGAATTATTCATAAAAAAATTCCGAGCCTTTCTCTTAAAACCACAAAAACATAAATTCCATATTCATTATTATTCATCGGAATTTTTTCACCCTTTGGGCGAGTCGATCTTACTACATCGTCTTCGTTGCAGCCCATTCTCGGTATACAAATACAGCTTCAAGGGCCACTGCCTTGACGCTGCAGCAGTCTCAACTCGTGAATAATTCAGGATAAAAGTTGATGGGATAAAATCTGGATTACCAGATAGAAAGCTGGCTCTGTGCTCTCACTTTTTTTGTCAGATCCATGTATTCGAGTCCGGAGTACAACGCCACAAGAAATACTCTACCTCTTCCTCCATACACCCTGAGCTGTACTTCTGTTTCCGAATCCTTCCAAAGAGAACTGAACTCGAGATGACCCTGGCTGAGAGCCAATCCCCAGTTTGAATGATCACCTTGATATCGTTTATCGTGCCACAGAACCTTTTCCGATTTGGGTTTTCCATATTTTTGTTGCAAGATATTTTTTATTTTTTCGAAACTGTGGATGTACTGATTTTTATCCTTGTATTTGGCGAGGAAACTATACTTGGCCTTGGCCAATTTATTATAAGCAAACACATACCCTATCATACAATCCATGTTCAATATTTTCTGGGAATATTGTATGATGTCCAGCCCTCCTGAATTCTCGCGGTGATTAGGATACCCCTCAATCCGCACAACCTGCGCTTTGTCCATTCCCCATCGCGTGTTCCTGAAATTCTTTCTTGAATCAGCTTGGTTTCCTGTTTTTTCCCCTTCTCGTTGAATGGTCGACTTTTTTGTGACTTCGAAGAGTTTTTCAACCAAGGTATCAAGGATGTATCCCGACTTTATCCGGCCAGATTTCTCCGAAGTGAAATAAACGTAGTTCCAATTTTTCCGGAATTTACGCTCACTGCCAAGAGACACTAGAGTGCCCATATCCAACATGGCGACCACAGTGCTTTTTTTGTCTGGATCAAGATGGACAGAAGCTTTATCGACGATGACTTTTAATTTTCTGGAGGCCGAATAAAGCATGCCCGAATGCAACCCCAATATAAATAAAAAAAGTATGGAAAGCCCGATAATTTTTTTTCTTTGTCTATTCAAATGCTTTCCCCTTCCTGTATCCTTCTCATTCTCGTTCCTTAATCAGGGCCCGATATCCAGCCCTAATCTTATTCTAGGATAATATTATCGGCAACATAGGCACAATTTGACAATCCCCTTTAGGGGTGAAATTTAAAACTATATATTCACCCCTCTAAGGGAGCGCATTTTCAGTAGTTTCGGCTCGGATTTTAAGCGCATCGTTCATCGCTTTAAAACCTTGAGTTGTAGCATCTTTTATCGAACGCAAAAATAACGAAGCCAGGATTCCTGTGAATTTTTCCTTCTGAACAAAATTGATTTTGTGTTCGCCCAGAGGTTCGATGGCTAGGATATGTTCTCCATCGAAAATTCCGGGGATCACAAGATGTCCGATCCAACGGAATTCTTTTTCCGGTTCGACGTTCAATACCTTAGGTCGAAACCTCATCTCCTTTTTTTCAGGGAGCTTTAGAAAAACATCGAGACGTGCCCCATTTTTTATTTCACCTTCAATCCGTTGGATGAATGGATTCCATTCGGGAAATGAACGAAAATCTGTAAGAATATGCCAGATACGTCCGGCCGTGGCATTGATTTCAACCTCTGTGCGAATCTCTTTCACTTTAATTCCTCCTGTTCTATAGCTTTTTTCTCTGCCATTTTGAGCCTCTCGCCGATCGGCGGATGAGAATAAAACATGACTTTTATCCACTTTTCCGGATAAGCATTGGATAGGTTTCGGTTCGCCAATCCCGCGATAGCTGTCAGAAAAGGACTGTTATCTTTTATATTGGCCAGTGAATACCTGTCGGCCTCTTTTTCGAAACTTCGGGAAAGGTAATTATTCAGCGGAGCAAACAGAAATCCTGAAAATCCCCCCAATAGAATGGCAAACAGAGGAAAAAGGGAAAGATTCTCTTGTGTCGAGGATAGAAAGAGAGGGAACGCCCCTTTTAATATAAAATGGATGGCGATAAAAATCAGTAACTGTTGCAGCGTCCCAATCCAAATATTTTTCCAGATATGGCGATATTTATAATGACCGACTTCGTGGGCAATGATCGATTCTATCTCGTGAATCGTCATATTTTTGAGCAAATTATCCCCCAATACTATCCGTCTCGTTTTGCCCAATCCGGCCAGGAATGCATTTTCCTTTTTGGTTTGACGACTCATGTCTTCCATGAAAATTCCACTGCTCTTAAGTCCTCCTCGTACGAGTATTTCATCCAGTGCCGCAGTTAATTCCTCATTTTGGATTGGCGTGTATTTATTGAAAATCGGAGCAATAATAATCGGAAAAAGGGTGGCAAAAACAACACTCACAAAGGCCATCACCAATGCTGCCACCAGCCACCACCATTTTGGAGATATGGCCATGATCCAAAGTAACAATCCCGAGAGAAAAATAAAAACGATCAAACCTATAAAAAAGGACTTGATCTGTTCCCACAACCAGCTTTTCACCGTGTGGTTGGAAAAGTCCCATTTGTGCTCATGAATATAGCCACTAAAAAATGCCAGAGGAAGACCGAGAATCATCATGGCCGAATAAAAGGTAACCATATAAACAAAGAATGTCCCTATGATGGAATGGGCGATATGGAGGTTTGCCAGCAAAGAACTCATCCCACTGAAATAAAAAACAAGGAGATAGACGAGGGATAGAATCAAGCTCGCAAATCCAAGGAGACGTTTCTCTTTTTCATACAAGCGGGCCTTCTCCTGGCTTTGTTTATCTAAAAGAGGATGGATCGTTCGCATGTCGAATCTCTATCATATAGTACTCCTCCTTCGGAAACTGATCAATGTGTTTCGCTTTTTATCTCATGTGTCGTGCATTGCGTTTTTTCGAGACTGTAGGTATGATGCCTATGAAATTCTTACCCTCAGGAAGAGTGGATGGATTATTGGAACTGGTTGCTTTTATTCGGGGTCGGCTTGATAGCAGGATTCATCAACGTGAATGCTGGCGGCGGATCGAGCCTCACTTTGCCCACGCTGATATTCATGGGCCTTGACGGCGCCCTGGCTAACGGCACAAACCGCGTCGCTATTTTTATCCAGAATATCTTTGCCATAGCTTCTTTTAAAAAAAACAAAATGCACCAGTTCCGCACAAGCTCAGAGCTTTCCCTGTTCACCCTTCCTGGCGCTGTCCTCGGTGCCATCCTGGCCGCACGGATAAGCAGCGTATTGTTCGAACGCATCTTGGGGGGAGTTTTGATATTTATCGTGATATCCCTATTCTTTTCACGTTCCTACAAGGAAAGGGATCTCGATCAGAAAGAGCAGAGGAGCTGGTGGATTTATCCCGCCCTTTTGGGAATCGGATTTTACGGTGGATTTCTCCAAATTGGCGTAGGTTTTTTGTTTATGGCCGCTCTCTACCACCTTCTCCGTGTCGATCTGATAACAGTCAACATGCACAAGGTGTTTATCATTTTGATCTACACATTACCTGCATTGCTGATATTCATGTGGACAGGCAATGTGAACTGGAAATACGGGCTCGCCCTTGCTGCGGGGAATGCCTTAGGAGGTTGGTGGGGCGCTCATGTGGCGGTCAAGGGTGGCGAAAGAGTTATCCGTATCATTCTTGGCGTGGCCATCAGTATCATGGCTCTCAAGCTCTTCGGGCTTTTTTAGCCCTATGGTTCCTAGAAAAATTTCAATGCGAAACATACTTTATTAAAACCAAAAACCAGCATGGAGTATTATTGCTGAAGAAAATCATCGGTATTTTTAATGAATAATCCAGTTAGGGAGAGGATAAGCAAATTGATACATGAATACGATGTGGTGATCGTCGGAGCGGGAGGAGCGGGCTTATACGCTGCCTTGGAGGCTAGCAGGCAAGTAAAAACAGCGGTTATCTCGAAACTCTATCCGATTCGTTCGCACACAGGAGCCGCCCAAGGCGGAATCGGAGCGGCCCTCGGAAACGTGGAAGAAGATAAGCCGGAATGGCATGCTTTTGACACTGTCAAAGGCGGTGATTATCTCACAGACCAAAAGGCCGCCTGTCTATTAGCCGATGAGGCTGTCCAAGCTGTGTATGATCTGGAAAACCACGGCCTCCCCTTCAACCGCACTTCTGAAGGAAGAATCGACCAGAGGCGTTTTGGGGGCCATACGCGGAACTTTGGGGAAGCCCCTGTCCGCAGGGCTTGTTACGCAGCAGACCGGACTGGCCATATGATCCTGCAAACTCTTTATCAGCAATGCATTAAAAACAAGGTATCCTTTTTTGATGAGTTTCATATCATTGATGTTTTATTACAGGGCCACAAATGTGCTGGTCTCGTGGTTATCGAATTGGCCTCCGGTGAGCTTCACGTCTTCAAAGCCAAAGCAGTATTGTTCGCCACTGGAGGATTTGGCCGCATGTTTGGGATAACTTCGAATGCTCATGCCAATACGGGAGACGGGCCCGCTCTCGTAGCACGAAGAAATGTCCCTCTGAAGGACATGGAGTTCTTCCAATTCCATCCGACCGGTATTCGAGGGATGGGTATATTGATCACAGAAGGTGTTCGGGGTGAAGGCGGCATACTGAGAAACAATAAAAACGAGCGTTTTATGGAACGCTATGCTCCCAAACTCTTGGATCTGGCTCCTCGCGACATGATTGCCCGAGCCATCATCACAGAAATTCGGGAGGGAAAAGGAATAAAACGGGACACCGCAATAGATGATTATGTGCATCTGGATGCCACTCACTTGGGCCGAGAGGTGATCGAAGAAAAATTACCGGAGATCGCAGACTTTTCCCGCACCTATTTGGACATCGACCCGGCAGAAAAACCCATACCTGTCCATCCTACTGCTCACTACGCCATGGGGGGGATTCCCACAGACGTGCACGGTAGAGTTCTTGCCGATGCAGAGGGGAACCTGATCGAAGGCCTGTATGCTGCGGGAGAATGCGCCTGTGTTTCGGTACATGGAGCAAACCGGCTGGGAACAAACAGTCTTGTGGATTTGATCGTTTTTGGCCGCCGGGCGGGGCTCCATATCGTCGATTTTGTTAAAAAAGTCGCCTTGTCCCCTCTACCGAGGGACGCCATCGAACCGGCCCAGACTATTGTAAACCGACTTTTCGATGGAAAAAAAGGCCCTCTACCAGAAGAGTTACGACAATCCATGCAGGACTTGATGATGAAAAACGTGGGGATTTACCGGAGTGGCAAAGAGATGGCTGATGCCGTGAAAAAACTTGAAGACTTGAAACAGGACTACAGAGAAGTCAGGATAAAAGATAAAAACAAAAGTTTCAACACTAACCTGCTCGAAATCCTGGAATTGGGAAACCTCCTGGACCTTGCTTATATAACAGCAACATGTGCCCTGAACCGCACCGAAAGCCGCGGCGCGCATGCCCGAGAAGATTATCCGGAAAGGAACGACGACAAATGGCTCAAACACACTCTTGCATGGCTGAGGGACAAGAAGGTTGAGATCGATTACAGTCCTGTGGATGTGTCTGTGTGGGAACCAAAACCGAGGAAATACTAGCAAAGGAATGCGATGAAAATATATCTCCAAATTCAGCGTTTTAATCCCGAAAAAGATAAAGAGCCGGTCTACCGAAAATACGCCGTCGAGGTGGATCCGAAAGACCGTTTGCTGGATGCTCTGATGAAAATAAAAAATCGCGAAGATCCCTCATTGGGATTCCGGAAAAGCTGCGCCCATGGTGTGTGCGGCTCGGATGCGATGGTCATTAATGGTAAAGAGCGATTGGCGTGTAAAACATTGATCAAAGACGTGGCCAAAAAGGACGGAGCTACCGTCAAGGTGGAACCTCTGCGGAACCTTCCGTTGCAACGAGACCTGATGGTGAATCAATCTCCATTTTTCCAAAATTATCGTCAGGTGAAACCTTACCAGATCAACCCTGAATCTGTTCGAGAAAAAGAGCGCATCCAGAGTCCTGAAAAAAGAAAACAATTCGACGATGCCACCAAATGCATCCTTTGCGCTTCCTGTTTCTCAGCATGTCCGGTAAAACAGGAAGTGAACCCAGAATTCTTGGGACCAGCAGCCGTTATTCAGGCTTCCCGGTTCATCGATGACGACCGGGACAAAGGATTCGAAGAGAGGCTCCCTGAGCTGGATTATCCTGACGGCATATGGCCTTGCGAAAACCGATTCGAATGCACTCGGGTTTGCCCGAGAAACATCAAGGTGACAAAGCTCATCAACCTCACCAAAAGAAGAATCACAGAGCTCCGAAAAGACAAGGAAAAAACAAAACCGCGAATATAAAAGTATGCTTAGAATCCGGGCATGATCGTGAACTGAAATACCCAGTTCTTGTTCGGTCTGTTGAAAGGTTTCACCGCATTGAAACCCAGGATCAGGTATCCCATCAGATTCATCCTGACTCCTATGCCGGCACTCGTCAGAGGTTTGCGATTGCCGCCTAAAAAGAACGGTTTGTTTTCCGAGTCGTCATCAGCTTCTAATCCCCAGGCAATTCCGACATCGTAGAAGGCCACAAAATCCAACGGAAGAATGCCATAATATCCCCTTCCCAAACCGAGGATTCCAAACAGCGGAAAACGAAGTTCAAAATTGGCGATGGCCAGCTTGCTCCCGAACAACTGGGCATAAACATCGATCTCGTTGACGTCAAAAGAGGATGAATTGTAGCCCCGGAGTAGAGTTTCATAGCCTAGAAACAGCGGATAAAAACGGTTGTCTGAGGCATTCTTCCCATAACGGCCATAGTGCATGATGCGGAAAGCGAGTGTGAACGGCCGCACGGGCATGAAGTACCGGCGATAATCGGCAAGGATAGAGGAAAAATTCAAATTGCCGCCAAAATAAGGTGTATACTCCAGGCGGTAGCTCTGTCCAAGGATGGGAGCGGTGGCCCCAAAAAACGAGCTATCATACACATAGGCTGCCGTAAAATACCCGAAATACATACTTTCAGGCGCATCCAATTCCTGCTTGTACCGATCAATAAAGAACCCATCAATCGTATAAACACGTGTGTGGACTTCTTGCTGATAATCGATAAACCGGTACCCCGCAGACAGTTCAAAACGACGGGATTGATTAAAAGGATAAAAGGCAAATATAGATGCTTGATAATTGACCTGACGAAAAATGAGTTCCTGTTCGAGGAGCGCCGTTTGTCCGAAATAATCATCATATCCCACAGAGTATCCGCCATACACATAGGGTATCCGCTGGACTACAGCTCCCCAGTTCAATCTGCTCCTCATGTTCTGGTATCCCGCTAACAGGGCTGAATCCTCGACCCGATTGCTAACCTGGGCCATGGTGAACAGGTTGTGGTAGCCGAGCATGTCGCTAAAGTTCAGTGTGATTCCTCCTCCAGCGTACATCCCGAATCGATCTGTACCCACAGCCATCTGGCTGGGGCTGATATAATCCAGAGCCAGTTTGGGCTTATAATTGGAAATTTCGAAATCGGCTTCTTCAGGTAGTCCATACAATGGGTTGTTGAGGAGAGCGATTACTTCCCCTTCACCTGTTTTTCTTGGCGGGAGCAGGGAGGGTGAGATTTCTCCAAAATCCCCATTGGGCTTTTCCCCGGAAAGAAGTTCAAAAGAATCGATAGCGTAGATGCTGTAATTATTTTCCGTATAGACGCTGAAGGCCATGTGGCCGGTCTCTTGCGATATGGAAAGGGCGGGACTTTCGGCCATGATACCGCTCACGCCGGTGTAGAGATTTGTCACTTGGGATATTTCCTCGCTGGCGAGATCCACTCTATACACATTGGAAATGCCGTTGCGATCGGACATGAAGAAAAGGCTTTTCGAATCGGGAGCCCACTGAGGATTGATATTTTTTGCTCCGAGAAATCCCCGAATCCGCTGGATATCGCCTGTGTCGGGATTTAGTAAAGCCAATTGAAAATCCCCGATGCTGAGGATCGAGAGATCACTGGAAAAACGGTCGGTGACAAAAGCAATGGTTCGGCCATCCGGAGACCAAGCTGGATACAGGTCGGAAAAGGGATCGTCTGTCAGCTTTTTCAATTCATCGGTTTCGAGGTCGAATAAAAAAATGTCCGATAATCCGCCATCAAGAGCAGAAAAGGCAACGAAACGACCATCCGGAGACCACGTCGGGTTCAAGATCTCTCCCAATTGCTTGAAAACGACCTCTTTCTCCCTATTACCTGTTTTTGTGTTGACCACGACAAGAACAGGCTCACTTTTAGTAATACCGCCAAAAACGAAACGCTCCCCCTTTGAATCCCAAGATCCGGAGGAATTGAGGAACTGCAGACTTTCAAAATGAGGGTTGGTCGCTGTTTTGATCAATCGACGAATGATTTTTCCCGTCTTGGCATCGGCCAGATACATATCGATCGAAAACAGATCTCGGCTCGAGAGGAAAACAACCTGGCTACCATCCGGGCTGAGGGCAGGAGAAACATTCACTCTCTTTTCCTCAGTCGCCATGAAAAGAGGCCGGCTATTCCTCTCGATGAGCCGGGTTTTCTCGGCAATGGGATTATATGTTTCGTTCATGGCCTGGTGCCATTCTTTTGTCAACGTTTCGAAGTCCATATTCAAGACCCTTTTCAACACGGCCTCCAATTCTCCGACACGGCTTGCCTGTTTTAATAAGGCTGCCACAGCCTCATCCCCATGCTTCCCCGTGATATAGGCCCAGACTGACTGACCATACCTGTAAGGAAAATACTTATAAGGATCATCGAGTTTTTTAATGGTGGGAAGTTTTTTCCTCTGTGTCACATCTCGCATCCACATGGCTGTGTTGGGGTCGATGGAACCGATAGAAAGGTATTCGGCCAATCCTTCAACAAACCACAACGGAAGACGCGCAATCCCTGGGCTCGCTCCGGCATAGCTGGAACGACTTTGGGAAGTGATATCATACTGGAAGGCATGGACGAGTTCGTGACCGATCACACGATCGGTTGCCATAAGGGAGCCTCCTACAGGAAGTATGATCCTCCTCTTGAACGACTCGGTAACACCTCCTGTTCCTTCTCCGATGATCCCGGAGATCGTGGTCGTCTGCTGGAAATGGGAAGAGCTCGCATACAAAATCAAAGGCTGACGACCTTTAAGCTTATGGTCAAAAACCCTGGATAGACGAGCATACCAACGCTCTGCCATCCTCGCAGCCAGCTGAGCCGACTCTTCCATCTCAGGATAAAAATAAACATCGAAGTTCTGTGTCTTCAGTATGTTAAAATCGAACTTGTCATACTGTACCTTGTTCCGCCCAAAATATTGGGCATGAACAAGAGAAGTCGAAGACACGATTCCAAGACAGATAATCGTGAATATCACGATTAACCTTGAGACGTTACGGGCAAACATTGTATCCCTCCAAATTATGTGTTGTTCCAAATCCTATAAAACCTACATGTTTAATAACATTCAATACCGGAAAAAAGTTGCAAATCCTGTGGGCATAATATCCTTCATCCCACTTAATGGACCATATATACATGTTAATCTATTCCATCCTGTCATTCAACGGTGACCATTTAACTTTAAAAGATAAAGCAAAAAACATGCCAAGTTGTCTTCTCCCTTTTTCAGAGAGCATGAAATCCGAGTGTGTATAAATTACAGGTCACCTGTCCTCAAAAATTCATTTGAAAAAATCAACTGTTGATGTAAAATCGTGCTGCCGCATACACCAATGAAAGTGTTGACTTTATTCAAGCGATGGTTTTTATTTGTTATTCTAGCACTTATTACAACTACGGTTGCTGTTGACTCGGCACAGGAGGCCTCGGTTATGCTTCTCAAAATCACGGAACTCAAGAGCGGTCTGAAACTGAGGTATACCCTTTCTCTTCCCCGGCGTTATACACCCACAACATCCTATCCCCTTGTGGTCGCTCTCCATTACGGCGGCAATGTGACACCATTCTACAGCAAAGATTTTTTGGCATCCTTTGTGGAACCTGCGCTGGAAGACCTGTACGCAATCATGGTCGCACCGGACTGCCCCTCGGAGGGTTGGATAAATCCTGTCAGCGAAACGGCAATCCTGGAATTGATGATTCTCCTGATGGAGGAATATAATATCGACTCAAATCGCATTATTCTTCTCGGTTACAGTATGGGAGGAGCAGGGACATGGTACATGGTAGCGCGACATCCCGACCTTTTCTCCGCGGCCGTTCCCATATCCGCCCCTGCTGATATGCCCGCTATCCCCACCATACAAGACGTCCCTCTGTACATCATCCACGGAGAAAAGGACGAGCTCTTCCCTTCACTGGATGTAAAATCACTTTGTCAAAAACAAAAGAACAACGGTGCGGAGATAGAAATGATAACCGTTACAGGTGCGAGCCACTACCAATTGGCCCGGTTCATCAGCCCTCTCAAAGCCACCATTCCCTGGATCAGAAAGATTTGGGAAGACCGATAAGAGGAGGCCTCTAATAATGGATGTTTTTGCCACCAACTTCCAAACAATCGACTGGGTTATCGTCTGCGTCTACATTTGCATCCCTGTTGTAATCGGGATAATCGTCAAGAAATACATCCGGCAATTGAGTGATTTTATCGTGGCAGGCCGTTCCCTCAAGCTCTTCATTGCCATAGCTACGCTGACGGGAACAGAGTTAGGTTTGGTAACAGTCATGTATAATTCCGAACTGGGATTCAAACACGGGCTTTCGGCCTTCCATGTGGGGATCATCGAAACCTTTTGCATTCTGGCCATTGGTTTGACAGGTTTTATCGTCTACAAGCTTCGCCAGCTGCGTGTCATGACCATCCCGGAGTTCTACGAGATGCGTTTCGGAAGAAATGTGCGGATAGTCGGCGGTATCATTCTGGCCTTGGGAGGGATCTTGAACATGGGTCTTTTTCTTCAGGCAGGCGCCCGGTTCATGATGGGTGTTACCGGGTACAGCAATCCGGCAGGATTGAAACTCTTTATGTCTGCCATGTTGATTATGGTGCTGGTCTACACGGTTTTGGGCGGAATGGTCTCTGTGGTTTTGAACGATTTCATGCAATTCGTGGTCCTGTCTATAGGGATGCTCATCGGGTCCCTGTTCGCCATCTCAAAAGTGGGTTGGGAAAATCTCTTTAAGGCACCAGCTACTGTCGACAGCGCCTCTTGGTTCAACCCCATCAGCGAAGGGTCGGGATTCGGCAGCCTGTACGTTATCTTTATGGTCATCCTCACCTTTTCCGCAGGAGCTTTATGGCAGTCCGGGACTCTCCGCGCCCTTTCTGCCAAATCACCCAAGGTGGCCAAGCAACTTTACGCATGGAGCTCTGTTTCCTATCTGGCCCGCCGGGTCATCCCGATGCTCTGGGGCATATGCGCTTTTATTTTCATCTCCCAATCACCCAAGCTGTTGGCCGCATTCCAAGGACCAGATGCTTTGAACAGCCAGTTCGGCATGCCCGTCTTTATCGCCAAGGTTTTACCAAGCGGTTTTTTGGGACTGATCGCTGCCGGCATGTTCGCCGCCTTCATGTCCACCCATGACAGCTACCTGCTCAGCTGGAGCTCGGTGATCACACAAGACATCGTTGCTCCCCTGAAAAAAGACAAACTCTCGGACAAAAGCCGTCTCCTGATCACGCGTATCTGCATCGTTGCCATCGGCATGTTTTTGCTTATCTGGGGATTGTGGTTCGAAGCGCCTGTATCGTTATGGAATTACATGGCTGTCACCGGCACCATTTACTTGGCGGGGGCCTTTACCGTGGTCACAGCGGGCTTGTACTGGAAAAAAGCCAGCAAAACAGGAGCAAAGATCGCGCTTTATGCAGGCCTGTTGGCCATACTGGGAATCGGGCCCTGGACAACAGGTGAAAATGTTCCCTTTTATTTAAGCGACAAGTTTATCGGTGTTATGACTTTTGCTATCGCATTCTTGGGGATGATCATCGGGTCCCTGATATTCCCGGATAAAACCAAACAAGGGGAGGCAGCGAGATGAATTGGGAATTGTTATGGAAATGTCTGTTGATCTTTACTCTTGTCGGCTACTCTCTGCTGGTGATTATCGTCATTTTCGGCGGAGCTAGAAACATCGTGGATATGCTCCGTGACCTCACCAAACCTCCCGACCAAAATTGACCACGTCTATTCTTTTCCATCAGGAATGTCTGAAGCGACATTGAGGATCTAGCCATTACGTCCGTCTCTTCGAGTGAATCTGACGAAGTCAGTCGGCTTGGCTGTATTGAGCAAGACATTGCCTAAGGATCAGCGATGCAGGCAGGCTCTGGAACAGAGGTTGAAGGGGTAAAGTTTGAAGTTAACGGGCACAGTTCACAGCTGCCGAGAAGGGCGGTGAGGAATGGCGTAAAAGATCTTCACTAGAGCAGAGGATATAACTGATGGAAAAAAGCAATGCGGATCAGCGGTTGGTTTTTTGGATCCAGATAAAATCCACTCCGATCTCCGGCCTTTCCACAGCAGCAGGAGCTCCCTCGAACTTGAGAACCAATGTATGGCGACCCGGCTCTAGCTCTGTAGCTGGCAGGGTAAAATTACGCAAGAGCGTTCGATAGGGCCGGTTCAGATCTATGATCTTCTCATTATTGGTCAACGAAGTGAATTGATCGTTCAAAGAAACGGAAATTCTGCCTGCGTTGGGAGTCAGAGCGACCGCAAAATGTACCCGGTATGTTCCTTTCTCATCGATGCGGAAGGAGAAGGCTTTGCTTTCTGCGGAATTTCGAGGATACCAGGTCTGGATCCTAGCTCCCGACCATAATCTTCCCCGTAACATGCGGGTGTGAATGCGCTCGCTTATGATTTGTTCGGCCTCATAAAAAACAGAATTGCGCGCTCCCATCCGGTTGGCGGGCTTCCATATCTCTGGGAGTTCGAGGTGGCGTAAATCCTCCGGCATGATGGCCAAATGGTCATCACTTACTCCGGGACGGGCATAATGATAGCCCATCCGGGCATAGCTCAAGCCTGGGGTGCGCTCATGGCTGAACAGTTCCATATAGAACCGGATATTTTTTTGAAATGGGAGAGGATCCAGGATATGCCAGCGGAAATTGGTGACAAAACCTCTATTTCCAGGCCCGTCGTTCCGGGGCTGACCGCAATAGGGATAATAAAAAATATCCGGAGAAGACCAGGAATAATTGTAATAATCTTCCGACCCAGTGCCGAACACCGAGGGCACGACATCGTCATCCACGAAAATCTTTTCATCCCCTTCTCCCCACCAGCTCCCATAAGGTGTGGGTACATCATTGGGATTGAGGAGATAAGACGTGGTTCCCACATAAACACCTTTGCCGTGAGCGACGATGAACGGCAAATCTTGGACGGCCCGGTTGGAAGCGATTATGTTGTGGTCAGCGCGCCAACGGGCCCGGAAACGCATGGATCGCTCCGCATCCCAAGCGTAGGCCATCGCCAGAGCTGTCCCTTCGATCCCAACGGCCTGTTCTCCCTGATTGACCATTTTTACCTTTATATTTTTTTCGAAAGGCATCACGAATCGACAGATCATCGTACCGTCTGGCTGAACCGTAAAAGGAAGGGACTGATATGGATTGATTCCCGGAGCGGCACCGAATAAGTCCCCCACAGGAGACTGTACCTGACCCCATGGATAGTCGTCACAGATGATGTTGATAAGGGTTTGGCGTAAAGCTTTGTCCATGTCTCCTGCGCTAAGTTTAACTGTCAATCTTTCTATGGCCTGCATTCCCTCGAGTGAGAAAATTTCTTTCTCCTCGCCAGGTTGAAGGGTCATAGCAAATATGACCGGCGATTCTGAGGAAATCTGGTCGAGGTTTTCATCCGGATCGGCCAAAGCATTTATCACCTTATTTATAGGGTCCTTGTAGGTGACCAGATCTTGGGGAGAAAAAGATTGGAGCGCCGTGTTCTCCGGATACAATCGCACCCCAACCTGATAGAAATGGATTTCCTTCAAATTACCGATCCAAACGAGACGCATCCTTGCGGCGAACGGAATCGGAGTGTAGGAAGCATCCCGTTGGTAGACTGTTTTTTCCATTCGTTCTCTGTCTAAATTTTCAACCTCCGCAAAAAGGTCATATGTTTTTTGGAAAAAATCCTGAGCCAGCCCATCATACACAGGGTCCGCATGGTCATCCAAAAAAAGCTTTATTTGCCCGTTTATTCGGGCCGTCCACAAACGAACGATTGCTCCCGGCCCATGCACATCCGCGATCAGGTATTCACCGATCCCATCTTCTCCGGGTTCCTGGATGACCTCTTCGAAATTCGGGTTGGGCTCCCCCCCGAAACCATCGGAATTGGCGTACCAATTCGGCCCTCCAGGAAGAGTGCTGCGGCGGTCGAACGAGGAATACTGAACCGTCTTATATGGAGGCTCGGGAAAATAGGTAAGTCCCACCATATCTATCATCTCCAAGAAAAGTGTTTCTGTCGTTATGATTTCTGTTTCATCAGGTTTTGGCGTGCAGGAATACGATCCGACAATTATGAACACAATCAATAATAAAGATCCGAAGCTTCTCATACTTTTCCCTCCACATAAGCAGGATTTCTCCGCGGTAAAGGCGTTCATCTCTTTCTTTTTTCGGTAACATCCTATCATTTTTCAGCTGTATCGGAAACATAACCGATCTAGGAACGATTTCCGATTAAATCTTGAAAAAAATTCGTTTCTTGTAGAAAGGAATCAACATGATGATCCAGATCAAGACAAAAAGCAGAGCAAAGATCAGGGAGCCATTAAGATCTCCGGCGAGGGGCGAAAAAAAATGTTGAAAAAGGTAGGATTGAAGGGCGATCCTGCCAGCGGCTGTGGGAACCTTGATAAGAACCAGAATCTTTGCCATAAGAATAGAGGTAGCATAGGCAAATATGGCATTCGTACCCAAAACCAGAAACGGGAAGGCCCATTTTTTCACTCCTATCCCGTCTATCAGGACATAACACATCCCTAAAAGAAGCAGAGCTGCCCCTGCCGTGAACAGAACAAAGGTGCTTGTCCACAGTTGTTTGTTTATCGGAAACACAGGGTGAAGCAGAAGCCCTGTAGCCGTCATCAGAAACCCGGCCACAAAAATCCCGGTGAATTTTTGCATCCTATTCCTGGAAGACCGGAGCCAGTCTCCGGTCAGGGTGCCGATCAAAACGGTCGCTATGGCCGGAAACGTGCTGAGGATTCCTTCCGGATCGAAACGAGGTTTGTAAAGGTGTCCTCCCAAAAGCTTGGCATCGATATACCCGCAGAGATTTCCCTGACAATCCAACACTCCTGCTCCATATCCCGGTACCGGTACAAATTTCATTACCGAGTAATATCCAGCCAAAAGAAAAAAAACGATGGCTACCCTCATCTTTGGGCCCACTTTATAAAATATCACGGATGACACCAAATAACAGAGGGCAATGCGTTGGAGAACCCCAGGGATTCTAAGGTTTTCGAAATCGAATCGAAAAAGAAGTCTCAGGAAAATCCCTATGGCAAAAAGGATCAGGCTCCTCTTGAATATTTTGAGATACACAGAAGAAAGGCTGTCTCCCCGCGCTATTCTGTTGGATAAGGCCAGAGAGACAGAAACTCCAACGATAAACAAAAAAAATGGGAAAACCAGATCCGCAGGAGTCCAACCATGCCACTCAGCATGACCGAGAGAAGAATAGACATGCTTCCAGCTCCCGGGATTGTTCACCAATATCATCCCGGCTATGGTTATGCCACGGAATGCATCCAGTGAAGAAAGACGGTTTTTCGTCTGAGCTGTCATAATCGTGCGTTCTCTTAAATCATAGGGAATTTCCTCCCGATGTCAATCTTCTCTTAAACACTGGCAAAATCAGACCACAATCGACTAAAATAACTCCATCACAACAATGGATGGAATAATCATCATTCTCGGATCGCCGAATGACGATCAGGGGAATCTGTCCGAAATGGCTACCGGAAGACTTGCGCAGGGACTGGCTGAATTTCGGCGTCACAAGGGGTATAAGATTCTATGCACTGGAGGCTTCGGGGAACATTTCAACACCACAGACAAACCCCATGCCCTTTATGCTATTCGACACCTCATCCGCGAAGGTGTCCCGGAGAGCGACATCCTGGAGATCGTAAAAAGCCGGAACACAGTGGAAGATGCCCTCCTCTCTAAACCCATAATCGCAAAACACGGTGTCCGCTCCTTGATCGTTGTCTCATCGGATTTTCATATGAAGCGGGTCAAGCATATTTTTAAAAAGGTGTTTACGAGTCGCGACCTGGCCTTTTCGAGCGCAAAGGCCTCCTTTTCGAAAGAACGAATTCGGGCCCTCAGGAATCATGAGAAAAGGGAGCTGGATAGCTTAAAGAAAAATGGGATTCCCGGCCTCCGAGACGGATAATTCTGTTCCCTTCATCTAATAAGCAGACTCCATGGCGGCTGCTTCCATCAAAAGGAAAAAAGCTTGCCCCTCTACAGCCGTGCCCGGCGAATTGAAATTAGGAGCTCCGCAAACATCCTGAACCAACCCGAATTTATCCACTTTCCGTAGAACCGCTTTCCTCATCCGATCTGCGTGATCTTTGTAGGATTGATCCAACCACTCTCCCTGGAGGCCTCTGTAGATTGCATAGGCCAACATCTGAGCAAGGTTGGTTTCCACAAAAGTTTCGGATTTATCCACGACGTCGTGGAAAAGACCATCCTTTCTTTGATGGGCCAGACATCCATCGATCACATCCTTCACATATCCCACGAGAAGCTCCTTTTCTGCAGACATCTCTGTTGGTAAAGATCTTATCACCCTGGTTATACCTGCCGCAGCCCAACCGTTTCCCACTCCCCAAAAGTCTTTCCGGTAAAAATCATTCTTTCTCTCATCCCAGATGTGGGAGAAAAGCTTCCTATCCCGATTCCACAACAGTTTTCGGAATCCTTCGATCTGCTTAACCGCCTCATCGGGATGGCCTGCCACAGCCAGAAAAGGAGGTGCCATGTGGGCGGAATCGATCCAGACTTGGGGTTTGTCTGCGATATGATGCAATGTCCCTTCTTTTGTCCGCGGCGCCCTGTGCAGCAAGTAATCGAGCATCTTTTCTGCACCACTACGGAGGATGGGATCATCGGTCACTCTCGCTGCATAAAGGACCGACTCTCCGTTTGCCGCAGGATCGGTCACTCCTTGAAAAGAGCTGACAACAGCCAAGCGGCCATCTTCCTGTTGGCGGAGAACGGCATCTTTTGCCATCAAAATCACTTCTTTTGTATCTCCTCGTTCAAGCAATGCCTGAGCCGCTACTCCTTGCTCCCACGCGTACCGCTGCATGCATAGCATCGCCCTCTTCACTTTTTCCTGCACAAGGGCTATCTCTTCGGGGGCTTGAAATTCAGAGATTCTTTTTCCGGACTGATTGGGTATTGCCAGGGGAAAAATCCCACAAGATAAAACTAGTGTTAAAAAGTTCCGTCTCTCCATATTCTTCTCCTTCCCAGGGGAACGATCTTCCCGGCTCAGCCCATCGAAACACAATCCGTCAACAAATCATCCACCCTCGAAAATCCATAGCCTAGAGATATCAAATAGTCGATCAATTCATCCAGCCGGTGATAAAACTTGTCTTCCCGGTCCGGGTGAGTTCCGATATGCAGCAACAGCAAAAACCCATTCAATCCGTCCGGATCCTTTTTTTCGTATTCAATAATACTTTTATATATCTTCTCTGAGGGCTTGTATTCAGGCATGGAAGGCGTTGTGTAATCCGCATTCGACCCTGTTCCCGGGGAAAAATTGATGAGGATCAGGCCGATTTCTTTTGCCCAACCGACGATTTTTTCATTGTACCACTCGTAAGGAGGGACGAAATACGCGGCATCTCTTTTGGTGATCCCGAACTTCTCCATCTCTCCATAATTATTCCTGATATCCGAGACGAATTCCTGCTTGTTCACGAGCAGACGATCCCGGTTTTCCCATGAACAATATAAAAGATGCTTATCCGAGTGAGGACCCAGGTAATGGCCGTCAGCAACCAACTTCGAAATAAGGCTTCTATTGGAGGAATTCCTATAAAAATTGCCCGTAAAAAAGAAGTTTGCCTTGATTTTTTTCCGGGATAGCACTCTTCGGATCAGGTTTCCCCCCTCGGCATAATCCCCTCCGGTGAATATCAAGGCAATCTTTTTTTCCGATGTCAGACCGCGGATGATACCTCCATGCTCAAAAGCGCATGTTCGGATGCTCCTTTGCGCAAATTGAGTAATCCGATTTGTAACGGCGGACTGAGCACAGAAAGCAGCGGCGGACGAAAACAGGATATACGTGGCGATAAGTGTGGAAAATTTATCGGAAAACATCAAGAGAATTCCACCAAGAGAAAGGTCTTAAACAGGGCACCCGTCGACATAACCGGGCTGCATCCAGGGCAACTTATTGCCAACGAATAAGGATTCCAGTTCCCCCCTGATTTTGGCCATCTCCTCCGGATTCATCCGGGTAAAATTCATCAGCAGTTCCCTGTTCTTGTCCACAATCTCGAGGCTATCTGTCCCGATCACAGCCACATGGGGCTGTTCGAGGCTCAAGGCATAGCGGATCAGATCCTCTGCAGACAAACTGGCGACCGTTTCTCTAGGGCGGATCAGTTTCATCACGATTATCCCCATATTTTTTTTTGCGGCCTTGGGAATGGCATGATTTTCCATGTCTCCCTTTCTCTCGGCATAATGATTCAACGCGATCAGCATGGTGTCGAAGCCAAACCGGTTCGCCATTTCAGCCATGGCTTCCGCATTGCTGTGGCCAGAAAAACCGATGAACTTCGTGACCTTCTCACCCTTCATTTTTCGGAGAACGTGCAAAACACCATCTTTGGCTCCGATCGCGTCCACATCTTCAAGTGCACCGACACTGTGGATCTGGAGAATTTCCAGATGATCCGTATTCAATCGTTTCAAACTCTCTTCGATATGGCGCATGGCTCCGTCATAGGTGCGCTCCCCGACCTTCGTGGCTAAAAAAACTTCCTTTCTTCGGTGTTTCAAGACAAGGCCAAGACGCTCTTCGCTGACAACATCGTTATAGGCATAGTCATGGGCCGTATCCCAGTAATAGAATCCCTGGTCAAGAGCGTGATTGAGGAGTTCCTGGCTTTTTTCCGGATCCTGAAGCGCACAGAATCGGCTCCCGCAACCGATAGCCAAACGCGGTACCCTGGCTCCTGTCTTTCCGTAAATGACAGTGGGCAGTCCTTTTGCATCATAAGGAGAATCTGTTTTACCCGAAAACAGGCTTTTTGGGGATACGGCGCTGATGGCCGCCGCACCCATCGCACACTTTTTCAGAAAATCCCGTCTATGAATAGTTAATTTTTTCACTGACAGTCCTCCTATTGCTCAAAGTTATTCTAATTTACTGTTCATGTATTTTCCCCCAGAGCTGGATGTCGTCAAAACTTCCCGTATCATCGAATGACCCCACTCCCACAAATCCGTGATCCAAAGAGGTATCCTTTGCTGTCAAAATGGGCGTGCTCATGTCATCAAAGTAAACTTTGATCTCCCCGGTCTCCGTATTGCAGGTCACCTTGAACTCATGAAATCGCATGTCCATCAACCGAGCGACTGATTCTCCAGGGGGTTCCTTATTGATCTTCACTCGGTCGGCTCCATTCACCAATCCTATGATATTATGGAGCTCATCACTTACAGCCGAAAGATGAACATAATAAAAGTGGGTGGGGTCTTGATAGTGGAAAACGATGATCATGTCTCGATGAGGATTGTCGACAGGCGATGCGCTTTTGAGACGGCCGGTGAGTATAAAACTGGAAACATCGTACTCCTTGAGCAGCGACCAAGAGGTGGGAGCTCTTATCTCGCCATTGACACCAGGGGCTGTAAGCTTATAAATCTTGGTCCCACGTTCTTCACCGATCTGCCAGTTCTCTGGGATATTCGGTTCCCATCCCTGACTTTCGCCATCCTCAAAATCATCGAATACTAGAGGGGGACGCGCATTTTCGATCAACTTTTCGATACCTGGCGTAATCATGATCAACAGCTCATGCTTAGGCTTTGGGACAGGTTTCAAAAGAGGCAGCACTTCATCCATGAGAGAGAGGGGCGTTTCCTGACCATTTTCTATGTATTCCATAACCTGGATACCCGCCTCTGCCAGGGCCGCGATATCCTCCGAGAGAGGGATAATCTCTTTCAATAGAGGAGATTCTGTAAGGACGGGTTTTAAAATCTCGTGATTATCCCGCCATTTGTGTAGCCATTCCCGTATCGTCTCCCTGTTGGCCCTAAACTCGGGGGCATCTCCTAGATATTCATCGACCATGTCCCGGAACTTTCGGGCCTGTTGGCTTTCAGGACGGGCTGCATCGACCAAACGGGTGAGCGGTGTCATCTGGGTATATTCTCGGGTCCCCGGTCTTGTGTAATACCTGACGGGCTCCACAATATCCGCAAGAACCTTCAATGTATCGATGGGTTGTTCCCCGGTCAAACGTTGCAGCATCAAAGCGTAATTCGCATTGTGCTGCAATCCAACAGAATCCAGGTTCCGATTCAAGACCTCCAGCCTGCGGTACATGCTGTCCACATCGGTTACTTCTTGGGGAGACCAGAATCTTTCCGCGACCGCCGCTACCCTCGGCCAAATCCTGGAATCTATGGTTTCCGGCGTGACGAACTCGGCCCACATGCAGGCTTCGCCTCCCAAGATTCTCTCTTTCTCCTCATCGCTCAGTTCAGCCGCGTCCCCACTCAGGGGTTCCACGCCGTAATGCTGCACGGCTGATAAGATATGATCCAGATAGTACCCGTTGGAAAGAATTCCCATGTAACCCTGGCGGGCAGCTTCGGCCAATGATTTCGGGCCTCGCCAGCTGTGCACGACCACATCCTTGGGAAGATCGGGATGAAAGATCTCATCCCATCCGATCATTTTTTTCCTGTGTTTCTGGATGATGGCCAATATCTTCCTATTGAAATAAGCCTGAAGGTCATGGTTGTCCTTCATGCCCTGCTCTCTTTTAAAAGCTACGATGCCCGGATTGCTGTTCCAGAGCTTGCCGTTCACCTCATCTCCCCCGATGTGAAAATAGGCATCGGTGAAGAGCCCGGCCATCTCTCCTATGAACGTATCCAAAAAGGCATAAGTTTCTTCTCGCGTGGGATCCATGCAAGGATCGTGCACTCCCCAGCGGCGCTCGATGGCAAATGGCCCGGGGCTGCTAGCGAACTCTGGGTATCCGACAAACCATGATGTTGTGTGCCCGGGTATGTCGAACTCGGGGACAACTCTGATCCCACGGTCTCGGGCATATTCAATGATCTCTTGTATCTGTTTCTGCGTGTAAAAGTTCCCATCGGATCCCATTTCATGGAGACGGGGAAAATTCAAACATTCAACCCGGAATCCCTGGTCTTCGGATAGATGCCAGTGCAAAACATTTAGTTTAACGGCTGCCATCCCATCCAGGTTACGCTTGATCACTTCCATAGGCATCCAGTGACGGCAGGCATCGATCAGCAATCCCCTCCATGGAAAACGGGGCTTGTCCTGGATACGGACAGAAGGCATGTAATATCCCTTTTCATCCTTCTCTATGAGCTGGAGAAGTGTTTCCAGCCCCCGCAACACGCCAACCGGTGTGGGGGCATTCAAATCGATCCTAGAAGGGCCTACTTTCAAAACATAGGATTCATCCTCCCTCAATGATTGCACTTTTTCGCCCGGACCTTCACAGGCTATTTCGAAAAGAAAACGGTCCGCATCCTCGTTCTCGCCAAGCGCTAAAGGTATTCCTGACAGATTGCCAAGGCGTTGGTGGAACCGTTCTATCGCTCTTTCCAATCTCGATTCCTGATACCCTTTCCACTCAATACGGAATCCGACATCCAACCTCAGCTCCCCAGACTCAACAGATATATCCGCAGGCCAGGGCATCAAATTCAGCCGGGATTGTATTTCGGCAGAATTTTTAGTGGTTTGACAAAAAGACAACAGGAAAAAAGTGATGCATAAAAGGAGTAGACCCAAACGAGGCCAAATGTTGAAATTCATTGTGGTTTCCTCTCGACTTTTTCCAAAACGTAATGCGAAGGAGAAAAAAAGTCAAGAAAAACCATGCTGTACCCATTTTTCTATTCCCGTTTTTGCTAAAATTTATTCATTATCCTATTATGATCGATAAGCGCTGAAAACCAGGAGGCAAAAGAATGCGATACAGAAAATTCGGAAGAATGGACTGGGACGTGAGTGAAATGGGTTATGGAATGTGGGGTATGGGAGGCTGGACGGATTCAGACGATAGGGAATCCCTCACATCTCTTCAGAAAGCTGCAGATCTGGGCTGTAATTTTTTCGATACCGCCTGGGGGTATGGCGAAGGACACAGCGAGAATTTGCTCGGCAAGTTGGTTCGGTCGCATCCGGAAAAAAAGCTTTACACCGCGACAAAAATCCCGCCTCTGAATTTCCAATGGCCCAGCCGGAGAGAGTTCACCTTAGATGATTGTTTCCCCCCTGATCATATCGAAGCATATGTGCATAAGAGTCTGGAAAACGCAGGATTCGAATATTTCGACCTGGTTCAGCTCCACACTTGGGAAGATGCTTGGATCGAAGATGACCGTTGGCTTAGGAAAATGGATGACCTACGCCACCAAGGGCTGCTGCATGCTGTGGGAATTAGCCTGAACCGCTGGGAATCCTGGAACGGCGTCAAGGCCGTAAAAAGCGGCTTGATCGATGCCGTCCAGGTGATCTACAACATCTTCGATCAGACCTCGGAGGATGAGCTTTTCCCAGCGTGCCAGGAACACGACGTGGCCGTAATCGCCCGTGTTCCTTTTGACGAAGGGACCTTAACAGGCAACCTGACAAAGCAAAGCACCTGGCCCGAAGGGGATTGGCGGAACACCTATTTCGTGCCCGAGAATTTGATCCCCAGCGTGGAGCGTGCAGAAGCTCTCAAAGCCGTACTTCCTCCCGGTATGGCCCTGCCGGAGATGGCACTTCGGTTCATCCTCTCCAATCCGGCCGTGAGCACGGTCATACCGGGGATGAGGAAACTCGCCCATGTGGAGGCCAACATGGCCACAAGCGATGCCGGACCTTTGCCGAACGGCCTGATCGGAAAATTGCGAAAGCACCGTTGGGATCGCAAACCCACCAAATGGTCCCAATAGAGCAAAGGCCCAGCTCGCGGATCGTGGATCTACGAAATCGTTGTTTTTTTCCGTTATAATTTAGAACCTTTCTGTGCATCGTAGTAAAGGGCTGCAGCCCCTAATACTGCGATCTGCTTCTGATCGGAGGTTTCGATGACCAGATGATCAATCGTCTTCCAATAGGGGAAGGTTTTGATTTTCTCCCACATGGCCTTTTCGAAAAAAGGATAGGACTGACAAACCGAACCCCCGAGTATGATGGCCTCAGGATCGACAGCGAACAAAATCGTCTTGATCGCTTCACCCAAGTGAGTCCCGAACTCAGTAAAAATTTCGAGGGATCTTTCATCGCCCTTGCTGGCCATCTCATAAATCCTATTACCCTTGATCCCATGCACGTTTTCAAAAAACTGACCGCTGCTGTAATACTCGATGATGCGATCCCTATAAGATATGGAGCCGAACTCCCCGGCGCCGCAATTAGGGCCCGAATAAAGCCGGTTATCGATAATGATCCCCGCTCCCAGTCCTGTTCCCAGGGTCACACCGACCAAGTTGCGGAATTTTTTCCCCTTTCCGAAATACTTTTCTCCGACCGCAAAACAGTTGGCATCGTTGTTCACATAGACCGGCCTCTGAAAACGATCCTCCAATATCTCCTTTACGTGGACTTCTTTCCAAGAGGGGATATTCTGCACATTGTACACGATCCCCTTTTCCACATCTACGATGCTCGGGACGCCTATTCCTATCCCGGCGATACCCGGATCGAACAAATCTTCGAGGGCTGCGATGACTTCGTCCAAAATTTGCCTGTCTTTGCCCATTGTGGTTATGTTGGCAGAGACATGTTTTATGATACGGTGGGATTCGACTTTGCCGATGCTGACTTTTGTCCCGCCGAGATCGACACCGATTACGCTCTCATTGGCCATGACATTCTCCCAAAGATTAAATGAATTCGTCTATCTTCCAGCCGTCTTCTTCTTTTTGTCGCGGAAGGTCACATTGGTGATCAGAGGTTTCGACCAAAATCCGATGCTCAAGATATAACCGAGGGTCAAGTACAAAAACATCATCCCAAAACGCAAACCGAAGAAATCGCCCAACCATCCGACGATAAGAGGAACGATAGCGCCGCCCACGATACCGGTGCACAGGATTCCTGAAAAAGAACCATGATGCCTTTTGACGGAATTGAGGGCCAAAGAAAAAATGACCGACCACATCACCGAAGCGAAAAAGCCGACCAGGGGAAAACCGATCAAA
>CP070750.1:1896484-1917465 GCA_020348385.1 Candidatus Aminicenantota bacterium
AAAGCTAATAAATGGCTTTCGAGATTTAAAAGGAGGTTCTCAAAATGATGCAAATGGGTCTTATGGATATGTGGGCGGAAATGGGAACTATTGCCAGAGCAGTTGCTATACTCCTGATGTTTCTTTCCGTCTTGGCAATCTATCTCTTTATTGAAAGACAGATCGTATTCTTTAGAGCCAGAAACAAATCCAAGGCTGTGGCTCCCAAACTTGCTGACCTGCTGAAGAAAGGACAGGTACAAGATGCGCTTACTCTTTCCTCGAAGAAAGAAAACAAGGGAAGCCATTTAGCGCGCGTGACTGCTGCGGGGATTAAAGAATTCATTGAAGGACAACAGGCGCATCTCAGTCTGGAGGAACAGATTGAGACGGCTCAGAGAGGCTGTGAAAGAGCTGCGAACATCTTCGAACAAGAGCTGAAGAAAGGATTAAACACCTTGGCTACGATTGCGACGTCATCACCGTTCATCGGGCTCTTCGGAACGATTTTTGGAATCATCAACGCGTTCCGTGGCATGGCCGTGACAGGTTCGGGAGGAATCGGAGCCGTATCCCAGGGAATCGCAGAAGCGCTGATCACAACAGCCTTCGGAATCGGTGTGGCCATTATCGCGCTATGGTGCTACAACTTCCTGTCAACCAGAATCGAACTCTACGGTTCAGAGATGGCCAACACAAGCTCCGAGATCGTTGACTTCTTCATCCGCAAATCTGAAGAAAAAGTCTAAGGCAAGTCATCTGAGATATAATTAAGAGGTATAGTATGGCCATGAAAGTCGACACCGGAAAGGGCAGCGATGTCCAATCCGAACCCAATGTCGTCCCTTTGTGTGATGTTCTTCTCGTCCTTTTGATCATCTTCATGGTGATGACTCCCTTGATACAGCAAGGCGTCGATGTCGAGCTCCCCACAGCTATCAACACGATCGACCAACCTGAAAATGTCGACGCTGTTCTCTACATTAAAAGAGATGGCTCGATCTATGTGAACGAACAACCCGCTACTGAAGAAACGTTGCAGATGATGTTGGAAGAAGCCCTTATCACAGCATCCGAACGGAAGCTCTACCTTAGAGCCGACCAAGAAGTGGAATACGGAATTATTCTCGATCTCATTCCTTACATAAAAGAGGCAGATATTGAGATTATGGGGATCATTGCTGAGAAGAAGACAGGAAGTGGCGAATAAGGAATAATCAGAAGTCGTTTTCGTTTGCACCAAGGGGTAAGGTAAGAAGCTTTTCGACTTCTCTCTTGCCTCTTGGTGCTTTTTTTTGTGCATCCATCCAAATGTCTCTGCTTTCCATACACAAATAAACAGGGATCTTCCCTCCCCCAGCCTTTTCTAGATCTTTAACTATCCGCTGAAAGAGCCGTAACCGCAGAGTCTTGGGGTACCTCAACTTGCCATCCTTTCCGGGAATAAACTCATCGTAGATTATTTTTGTTTGAGGGAACCTCTTGAGGATCACAGGTTTAAGCGCAGGAGGAAATCTTAGACTGCCCAAGCTTATCCAAGCTATTTTTTTTCTATCGATTTGGGCCAACATGTTTTCGATGACTTCCCCATACCCATCTTCCCACCCTTCATAGTAGATGAGGGGATCGAAGTGAAAACCCACTCTGTATCCTGCCTGAGATACAAGGTGGGCAGCTTGGACCCTGTCATGTACAGGAGGAGCTCCCATCTCTTCCTCCCCGGCAATTTTTGCGGAATTGAGAGACCAAGCGATCACGATGTTGCCCGGTGGCTTGTGTGCCAAGACATTTTGGATGTTCACAGTTTTTGTTTTTAATTCAAACAGGACATTCGGGTGCTCCGCAAAATAGGAAATAAGCTCTGATGAACGGCCGGTTAAATGATCCAGGGCAAGGGAATCTCCCAATTCTCCGGTTCCGATTCGAAATGGGCGGTTTCGGTTTTTTTTCAGGAAGTCGTCCAACTGTGTGTAGAGCTGGGATGTATTCGCATGGATGGTTATCAAAGGATTGTTCATATAGAGCTGCAGGATGCAATAGGAACAATCAAGAGGACAGTTGAGTTCTGTGTTGATAATAAAATAATTGCATCCGATATATTGGGGCGTGCAGGGGCAGGGTTTCACATACTCCCCTCTCTGATGTGTAACCAGCAGCAATTTTTTCCCCTCTCCGACAGGATCCCGGGATAGCAGAACATCCTCGATCAGTTCCCTCGAGTCTGCAATGAATTCAACAGGGAGATGTCGTGTGTTTTCAAGAACTTTACGGGTCAGGAGCAAATTTTCGCTATCTTTGGTGACAAAGACTTTGGTTGGGTAAAACCGAGCCTCATCCATCGGAAAAACTCTTGAACAAAGAAAAGAGGTCTTCATCGGCGACAAGCTCCTGAAGCTTGAAGAGTCTCTTTCGGAAATCCTCTTTGTCATGCAAACTGAATGTCACGGAAAACTCTCCATCCTCGAAAAAAGAAGCGGAATCAAAAGCCACGTCTTTGGAAAGCCGAGCCTTTTTGAGGGATGTGTCGAAAGATTTTTTCCAAGAAGAAAGGGTGGGGTATCTTTTTGTCCGCATCAGGGAACGGACCCTTTCAGCCTTTTGCAGGGAAGACAAGTTTTCGGATTGAGAAACCGACAATATTTCCGGTGCCGACAACAGAATCTTCGGTGAATCCCCTGTTTTTTTTGACAGCTCAAAAAGGTCTTCGCAAAATTGTTTCATTTTGTTCACATTCAAAGACAAAACAAACGGCAGAAGCAGCTTCCTGTCCTCACGAGTGAAATCAGTCAAGAGTTGGATCGAGGATAAGGGAAACTTTTTCTTGAAAATGATTTTTTTCCATACGGGATCCAATTGGGCAATTCTGAGATAGATATCGAAATACGATAAATTTACAGGAATACCTAAGAGAGGGAAAAACTCCCTGACAATTTTTTTTTCATCTCCAATAAAACCATTCAATTTGTGTATAATTTCTGACTTCTCGAGGATGTTGAAATTTCTGACGGCCCAATTTTCATACAGGCTGAGGAAGAAAACTCGGCGATCGTCCTGTTCATCGAGCAAATAAACAGGAACATATGCCAAAGACAGCTCGCGGCAGGCCAATACTCTTTTCCATCCGCACACGATCACATACTTGGATCCTTCCCGCTTCACGGCCATAAGAGGATTGACAAGGCCTATTTTTTTTATGGAGATAAGCATCTTCTCAAGATCAAAAAAATAGGAAAAACGGAACCGTTCATCCTGAAGGTTAATGTCATCTAGTGGAATATCGAGGAGCTTCATCTTCCCTATTCTAATTGAACCCAACAACCGAGTAAACAAAAAGGGGACGGTTCTATTTTATAAAAAAAAATAGAACCGTCCCCTTTTTTTATCCCCACCGGGCGGAAGAATCAGTATGCCTGACTGAATTATGCGACAAGGTTGTCGGGTTGTTGGCCGGAGAGGCCTTGGACCAAGTTTTTAGCTGCCATCGTGGCCATCCGAATCCTGGTTTCGAAAGTGGCGCTTCCTATGTGCGGAAGCAGCACGACATTATCCAGGGACAGAAGCTGGTCTTCGACCTCAGGCTCTTTTTCATAGACATCCAGGCCGGCTGCCCAGATGAACCTTTTTGCTAACGCTTCGGCCAGAGCTTTTTCGTCAACGACAGGGCCCCGGGATACATTCACCAGAATAGCTTCCTTTTTCATCATTTGCAGTCTTTCTGCGGATATCATGTGAGTCGTCTCCGGGGTCAAAGATGCGTGGAGGGTGACGATATCCGAAACTCGCAACAAATCCTCCAGAGGAGCCCAAGAAGCCTGATATCGCTCTTCCTCCTCCTCAGGAAGCCTGTGGGGATCGTAATACATAACTTTCATCCGGAACGCTCGGGCTCTCGAGGCCACGGCTTTGCCAATCCTGCCCATGCCGATGATCCCCAAACATTTCCCCGTAACTTCCCTCCCCAGATAAAGGTCAAGCTCCCATCCCTTGTAGTTCTTTGCCCGAGTGAAAACATCAGCTTGTGGAATACGCCTAGCGGTTGAGAGGATGAGTGCCCATGTCAGATCTGCTGTTGTCTCGGTCAATACTCCCGGAGTGTTTGTGACGAGAATCCCCCTTTTCCGAGCATAATCCGTATCAATGTTGTCATACCCGACTGCACAGTTTGCGATGATGCGGAGCTGTGGAGCCGCATCCATGACATCCTTGTCGATCGTGTCAACGAGCAAAGAAAGAATCCCCTGCTTATCTTTAACTTTTTCCCGAAGATCCTGTTTTTTCAACTCCCTTTCCTGTGTCCCTATTTCATAGTCGACGTGATCCTCCAGATAATCCAGTGCCTCCTTAAATATTTTTCGTGTGATCAGAACCTTCGGTTTCATAGCTCTCTCCCCATTACACCGAGAAAAGTCAAACTTTCAATCATAGAAACGGTAAAAAATATTCTTTTATCAGTTTGTTCAGTCGGGAATATGTAAATACATTTTTCCACTTTTTGCCCGTTAGCTCGTCGCTGACGATCATGAGAGCGGCCGTCATAATATCGTGGTACTCTCCCAGGGCAAAAATAGCCGATGCTTCCATGTCCACGACGTCGATTCCATTGTTCTGTTTTTCCTTAAGCCAACTCTTGGTTTCTCGATACGGTGCATCTGTCGAAACAGTGAATCCCTGTAAAAAAGGCAAATTCCACTCAACCAACCTGCTCTCGATTGACTGTCTCAGTGGATTTGATGGATGAAAGACTTTTTTCCTGGCAATATAATGTTTGGATGTTCCTTCTTCGCTGTAAGCTTTATTTATGCTGACAACATCGAAGGCAGAAAAATCAGGATTCAACGATCCACAGAATCCAAGGATCAAAATCTCCTCGGCTCCCGAAGCGATCAGATGCTCCAGCCCGATCACAGCTGAGGAGGCACCGATGCACCGATACAGGACTGCTGTGTTATCCAAAAGAAAGACGTGACCAAACGGCATGTCTTTATCCCTTGAAGCCTTTTTTGCTAGTGCCTTCCACAAGATCCGAGAAGGAGGATCAACAGGAATATAGACGGCTCTCCGATGAGAAAAACCTCTCAGCGGTTTGGGCTTGAACATCGGTTCCCCAGGCACTTTCATCGAGCTTGATTATTGGTTTTTTTTGGGGCTGGACGAACTTCCTTCCAAGATTGGCTCATTCATGCTTCCCGTTCGATAACCGGCAAGATCGAGGGTGACGTAATGATACCCAATCTTTTTTAAGTTCTCCACAATTTCTATTCTAGTCTGTTCATCCATAATCACAGAAAAATCACTCGGATCAATTTCGATCCGGGCCATCTGACCATGATGCCTGACACGCAGTTGAGAAAACCCCTTGCTCCTCAAGAACTCTTCTGCCGAATCTATCTGGCGTAAGCTCTCATCATCGATGGGCGTATAATAGGGAAAGCGTGAAGAAAGGCAAGCCATGGCAGGTTTATCCCAAGTAGGCAGTCCCAGCTTCTTCGAGAGAACACGAATCTCGCTCTTTCCAAGTCGAGCTTCCTTCAACGGAGAGCGCACATCGAGTTCCTGTGCAGCTTGGGCTCCAGGCCGGAAATCAAATGTATCCTCAAAATTAGAGCCGTCACAAACGTGAGGGATATTCTCTTCGGCGGCTATTTCTTTGAGCCGGGAAAACAACTCTTTTTTGCAAAAATAACATCTCTCCGGCGGATTATCCCTGAAACTGGGATCGTCTAACTCCTTGGTATTGATAACCTTGTACTTCACATTCAAATCTTCTGCAATACGGAGAGCCTCCTGCTGTTCCCTCTCTGGGTACGTGGCGGAGCTGGCAATCACCGCCATAACATTGCTGCCAAGAACATCCTGGGCTACTTTCAATAAAAATGTGCTGTCCACTCCCCCAGAAAAAGCCACCAGAACTTTATTCATGCTTTTCAAAATATCCTTCAGATTTTTGAACTTCTGTTGAGTTTCATCAGAAATGCTGTCGCTAGTCATTTTGTTTATCCTTTTCGTATGTGCCCGCAAGAATACGAACCTCTTCAACAAATTCGGGCACAATCCTTTCTTCATTAACGCGTCGGAGGAGTTTTCCCTTTTTAAAAATCACACCAACACCACTTCCACAGGCCAAACCTATATCTGCCTCTTTTGCTTCTCCTGGTCCGTTGACCATGCAACCCATGACCGCCACATCCAGGGGAATCTCGACAGCTGCCAACCGTTTCTCAATCCGAGAGGCTATGCGAAAGAGGTCGACTTCGCAGCGCCCGCATATCGGACAGGTTATCACATTGGGACCATGGCTTCGGATTCCGAGACTGGAGAGAATAAGGTACCCCACACGCACTTCCTCTTCGGGTGCTGCAGTCAGAGATACCCGTATGGTATCGGCCAAGCCTTCGCGCAGGATCAAACCCAATCCCACAGCCGATTTTACCGTTCCACGGATTAAACTCCCGGCTTCGGTTATTCCTGCATGGAAGGGGTAATCCACATGTTCTGCGAGAATCTGGTAGGCGCAGACTGTCCGGTTGACGTCTGAAGCCTTGAGTGAAATCTTGATCTGTGTGAAATTCAAGTCTTCAAGAACTCTCACATGCTTCAGAGCACTCTCCACCATAGCTTCTGCTGTGGCGCTGCCGTGTTTTTGCAGCACATCTTTTTCAAGAGAGCCGGAATTCACCCCGATGCGGATCGGAACGTTTCGGCCTTTTGCTTCATTGGCGACCTGGCGAACTTTGGTTTTGGAACCGATATTTCCCGGGTTTATCCTCAATCCATCCGCTCCTTTTTCAAGGCAAGAAAGGGCAAGTTTGTGATCAAAATGGATATCGGCAATCAAAGGGATTTTAGCCTTTTTCCTTATTTCACCAAAGGCTCCCGCAGCCTCCTCATCTGGGATGGCCAACCGAACGATCTCACAGCCCGCCTTTTCCAACCTTCTGATCTGACGAAGAGTTGTCTGTCTGTCCCGGGTGTCAGTCTTTGTCATGGACTGAACCACAATCGGAGCCCCTCCTCCGATAGCCACATCTCCGACCTTTATCTGTTTCGTCTTCCGCCGAACAATCGGATAACAGCCCTCATCTGGCACTTTAGG
This sequence comes from Candidatus Aminicenantota bacterium, assembly GCA_020348385.1. Lineage (GTDB taxonomy): Bacteria > Acidobacteriota > Aminicenantia > Aminicenantales > Aminicenantaceae. Next base: position 1,903,557 of record CP070750.1, read on the forward strand.
CTCTTCTGTTTTTCTTTTGCTAGTTTTTCGTTTCTTTACTGTCATTTCACCAAATCCATCAAACAATAGCCAGGCGAGATGCACAGGAATATCCGCAGCGCCCTTTCAGATTTAGCCTTCCCGATTCATTCTTTGAGGGAATCCGATGAAATCGGACTCGAGGACTGTCTGAGCACGGGGAATAACCATCGATGGAAGTTGAGGAAAGCGAAGATGAGAGAGAGAGAGAATAATGTTCAGGCGCAGTTCCGCAGAGCCGAAAAGAATGATGAAGGAATGGCGTTAAAAAGCTGAACGAAGCAAGGATATTTCTGTGTATCTCGCTCATTCTATGCTAAAAAGGAATGAGGCTGTCCCATCCGTTCGGCAACCTCTTCACCACATCGTTCAGGATGATAAACACGAACAGCATGATAACCAGGACGAACCCGATTTGCATGATGACCTGTTTAACCTTCACACTGAAATCCCGCCGGAAAAGACCCTCGAGCCCGAGAACCATGATGTGTCCCCCGTCAAACATCGGTATAGGAAACAAATTGATGATGCCCAATTGAAGGCTGATGAAGGCAATCCACCAAATTAGGGTCATGAAGCCCATCTTGAATGCCTCGTAGGATAAGTTCGCGATCGCGATCGGCCCTCCCAACTGCCGCGTGGATGCCTCTCCTGTCAGCAGGTCTTTGATAAAGTTGATAACCATCCCGGCCATCCGGGCATTCTCCTTCACACTCTGGGCGATCGCACCGAAGAATCCGACCTGCTTTGATATGGACTCGACGGTAGACGCCACACCGATGACACCCACATCCCCTTCCCTTTTGGGCGTGACTTTCAAATGGATCCATTCCCCATCCCTGATGATTCCGAAATCGATCTCTTGCTCTGGGTATTTCTGAATGATATCTGTGAACTCGAAATAATGGACCGGTTTGCCCTCGATCTCGCGGATAACATCCCCGGCCTTTATCCCCGCTTTGTCCGCCGCTGAACCAGAAGTAACCATCATCACCTGAGGCCAGATTTTTGCCATAATTCCAGCATATCCCATCTCGATTCTGGCTCTGCTCTCCTTCGTGAGTTTAACGGACCTGCTCTCTGTCAGGAGTTGGACGATCAGACCCTCATCCCCCCTCTTGATTTCAATATCGATCGTCTTATCGGGTCTGGTTCCCAAAGCCAATTCCACATCGCTCCATGTGTCGATTTTTCTGCTATTGATACTCAAAATCTCGTCATCGACCTGCAATTGTGCTTTTTCCGCTGGAGATCCCGCCTCGATCCAACCGATCACAGGTTTATCACCCATATATTTGCTCACGGATACGCCCGCCATGTTGATGATGGACATCAGGATGATCGCCAGGCATATATTCATCACTGATCCCATAACGAGTACTAAAAACCTCTCCCACCTCGTTTTCGCCATGAAATCCCGTGCGTCCATCTCTCTTTTTTCTTCGAGAACCTCTTCTCCGGAAAATTTAACGAATCCACCTAACGGAATCATGCTGATTCTGTAGTCGGTTTCACCTTTTTTTATCCCGACGAGTCTTTTTCCGTATCCCCAGGAGAACACCTCTACCCTAATTCCCACCAGCTTGGCCATGAAAAAATGGCCAAATTCATGGACAAAAACGAGAATACCGAACACAAATGCAAAAACTAAAATCGTCCCTATGAGTGCGCTCATTTCATTACCTTTGATCGATAAGATTCCGGGTCTTCAACTTGGTTTCCCGGTCGATGTCGAATATTTCCTCGAGCCCGCCAATTTTTCTGGTTTTATGGTTCTCCACGGTTTCAGTTACAATCTCTGCAATGTCAGAAAAGGGTATTTTCCCTTCGATAAAGGCCTCCACTGCAACCTCATTAGCCGTGTTCAAAACGACTGGCAAGCTACCTCCCGTTTCCAATGCTTCCCGGGCCAATTTGACAAGGGGAAATTTTTTTTCATCTATCTCGTAAAATTCCAGAGCTCTCACCTGACTTAAATCCAGGGAAGGTAAAAGAGCCTCTTCCCTATCCGGATAGGTAAGGGCATATTGGATCGGAATTTTCATGTCCGTTGGGCTCAGCTGAGCCAAAACAGATCCATCCCGCATCTCTACAAGTGAATGCACGATGCTCTGCGGGTGGATCAGCATATCCAGTTGCTCAGGCTCCAGATCAAACAGCCAGCGGGCTTCGATGAGTTCCAGTCCTTTGTTCATCAACGTGGCCGAATCGATGGTCACCTTCTTCCCCATCTTCCAACGGGGATGATTCAAGGCTTCATCCAGAGTCTTATTCTTCATCTCTTCTGCCGAAACGTGAAAAAACGGCCCGCCCGAAGCCGTGAGTATCACCTTTTTCACATGATTCTTTTCCTCTTTGGCCAAGCATTGGAAAACGCCGCTGTGCTCGCTATCCACAGGAATAATTTGGCTTCCAGTTCGTTCAGCTGTCTCCAGAATGAGAGGGCCGGCAACAACCAAAGACTCCTTATTTGCCAGCGCCACCCGTTTCCCCGATTGGACAGCACCCAGCGTGGGCCTCAATCCATTGATGCCCGTAATGGCCGATAGGACGATGTCGCTTTCATCATACCGTGCTACCGCTTCAGCTCCCTCCTGTCCATGGAATATTTCGGCTGAACTTTCTGGGTATTCTCTGCGGAATTCTGCAACATCTTCCTCTCTCTCGAGCGATATGATTTTGGGATTGAATTCCGTGACCTGTTTTCGGAATAATTCTCTGTTCCGCCCAGCTGAGAGGCCCACAACATCCCATTTGTTTTTCGACCTTGAAATCACTTCCAGGCAATTTTGGCCGATCGAACCTGTGGAGCCTAGAATCGAAATTTTTGTCATGCTTCCATCCATCCTGAATTATTCATCGGCATTTTTTGCTCTCGCTCCGAATCAATGTTGCTGAGCGGGGTGGGTTAGCCATAAAACTGCCGATGCCATCTTTCCTCAGTATGAGATTACCCAGATTAATACATACCTATATATTTTAGCATATAGTAATAAAACGGAGCGGCTAGAATCATGCTGTCTATCCTGTCAAAAAATCCTCCATGTCCGGGTAAAATGTTCGAGGAGTCTTTGACCCCAACGGCTCTTTTAAAAAGGGATTCCAGAGGATCGCTAAACTGAGCAGCGACGTGCACGATAAACGCAAAAACAGCGGCCTTCCACAGGAGTACTTCAGGGAGAAAAATCTGTCGCGCCAAAATCCCTGCCAGGCAAGCGAACACAACACCAGCAACACTCCCTTCCCATGTTTTATGCGGACTGGCCAGCGGTGCCAGTTTATGCCGTCCGAAAGGTTTCCCGATAATATAGGAACCTGTATCACCGACAAATATCACAGCCAACAGGAAATAAATCCAGTTGGGGCCATGCTCTTGTCTTAAATATATGAAATGGTTGAGAGGAAAGCTCACGATAAATGCACCAAAAAAGGTCAATGCAACCGAAGGAGGAAAGCTCATCAGCTTTTCCAGCTTGTTTATGGCCAAGACATAATAAACGCCACAAATTAATAGGGCAACAAACAGCGCCACTTCCAAAGGAAAAGCTTCAAAATAAAAGGAAAACGCAATAATCAAGGCCACGGAAAATCCAAGAATTCTTTGGGGCGCATGTTTTTTCCGGGATGCCAAGTTGTAGAACTCCCAAAGGGATGCCAGGACCAAAGCCTGAATGACAATGAAATACACGAGGTCCGAAGAATACTGGATGCAGGCAAAAATGATAACCAATAAAACAACGGCCGTCGAAGTTCGTTTACGAAGACTCATTATTTCACCATTCCATTATTCGATTAAAGGAGTCATGAAAGGGAGATGCCTCTAACGGGGATGTATGTCCCCAAACCTCCTTTCTCTTTTTTGGAAATCCACTAGAGCTTGGAGCAAATGTTTTTTCCGAAAATCAGGCCAGTATTCCTGAGTTATCCAAATCTCCGAATAGGCAATCTGCCACAGAAGGAAATTCGAAATCCGCATTTCGCCGCTCGTCCGGATGAGAAGGTCAGGGTCGGGGATATCCGATGTAAACAGATAGTTGGCGAATTTCTTCTCATCAAGGGAATCCAAATCAGTGCTGTTATCCTTGCAAAACTTTTTCACCGCTTCGACGATCTCTGCTCTCCCACCATAGTTCAAGGCAAGGACTATCGTCATTCGTTTAAAATCTTTTGTGAGGTTTTCCACGCGATGCAACTCCCTTCGAATAGTGGAAGGAAGATCGTCTTTTTGACCGATGACTTTTAAACAAAGCTGGTTTTTGATCAAAACGTTGTGCTCTTCCTTAAGGTAACTTTCAAGGAGTTTCCAGAGTGTGGAGATTTCAGCTTTTGGCCTTTTCCAATTCTCTTTGGAGAAGGCATACAGGGTCAAATATTCGATCCCTAACCTGGCACAAATCTCCACAACCTCTTGCACCGATTTGGCTCCGGCCCTATGGCCTTCTTCTCGAGGAAGATTGCGAAGTTTCGCCCAGCGGCCATTTCCATCCATGATCACGGCAATATGGCGAGGGAGTCTGGTCAAATCCAGGGATTCGAGAAGGATTTCTTCTTCGCTCCCTGGCTCGATAAAATCCTTCAGATTCTCACGCATACGCCAATTATAGGGGCAAGGTGTTCAATTGTCAAAAATCGGTCGCTCAAACTATGCCCCATCGCTCTCAATAGTTCCGCTTTCAATTAATAGGAAGATTTGGTAATCTAGGGAGTTAAAATAAAGGTCGAACGATGTGTTTAGGAATACCGGCAAAAATCGTCCAAATCGATGATTCTCAAGTTGGAAAAGTCGATTATCTAGGCACCAAAATCAAAACGAATTTTTCTCTTCTGGAAAATGTTAAAAAAGGGGATTGGGTCATCATTCACGCCGGCTTTGCCATCTCAAAATTAGATGAAAAGGAAGCTCAGGAAACGCTAGAAATTCTTCGCGAATTTGCCCCAACTTTAGAAGGATTAGAGTAAAAAATTCCATCTGATAATCCCATGAAAGAACTGCGAGATAAACAAGTTATTCGAGGTCTGCTATCGGAAATCGAAAGAAAGGCCAGGGTATTGCAAGAACCTGCAAAAATCATGGAGGTTTGCGGCACACACACCATGACAATTCACAAGTTCGGATTGCGAAAACTGTTGGAAGAGGCTGGTGTGGAAATGCTGTCAGGCCCGGGCTGCCCGGTTTGCATCACCCCGAATGAAATTCACCAAGCAGCCATTGAACTCGTTACAGAAAGGGATAATTACATCCTGACCACTTTCGGCGACATGACAAGAGTTCCTACCCAACAAGGATCCCTCCAGACAGTTGTTCCCGCTTCCGGCTCGACGGTCAAAATTGTCTATTCCCCAACAGAATCATTGGAAATCGCCAAACAAAATCCGCAAAAAGAAGTCGTTTTTTTTGGCGTGGGATTCGAAACGACCATCCCAGCCATCATACTCACAGCTCAGACTGCTCTGACGGAAAAGGTCAGTAATTACTCAGTTCTATCCGCTTTATGGATAATCCCTCCCCCCCTTCGCGCTATCCTGGAAGCCAAGGACACGGAAATCCAAGGATTTTTGTACCCTGGTCATGTCAGTGCCATTATCGGAGAAGAACCCTATCGGTTCATCGCTGATGAATTCGGAATTCCTGGCTGCATCACCGGTTTCGAGCCGAGCGACATCCTTCTGGCCATCTCATCCATCCTGGACCAGATAACCGAGGGTAAAGCCAGAATCGCCAACGAATATTCGCGTGTAGTCAGGCCTTCCGGTAACATAAAAGCCCAAGCCCTGATGAAGGATATTTGCGATACAAGGGATGCCCATTGGCGGGGTCTTGGACTCATCCCCCAAAGTGGATTAAAGCTGAAGGACGAATACTCTACGATCGACGCCGAAGTGAAATATGGATTGGATATCGTTGGGGGGAGCGGCGACCTTCCTGGATGTCGGTGCGGGGATGTTTTGAAGGGAAAGATTTCTCCCCCCGAATGCAGCTTTTTTGGCAATAAATGCCATCCCGATTCTCCTTACGGGCCTTGCATGGTCTCTTTCGAAGGGGCTTGCTTAGCCTACTATAAATACGAATGGCAATGAACACGGAAGGAAAAAGATGGAGATGAGTCGATGAAGATGAAAAAGGTCAGCCTGGAATTGGGAAGCGGCGGCAAGCTGATGAGAGATTTCATCGACCAGCACATCATCAAATCCTTCCCAAATCCGATCCTGGGCGAACTGGCCGATTCTGCTCTTCTTCCCAATCAAATGGCTTTCACGACAGACAGTTATGTCGTGGATCCGATCTTTTTTCCCGGAGGAGACATCGGCACCTTGTGTGTTAACGGAACGGTCAATGATCTGGTTGTCGCAGGAGCTAAACCGGAATTCATATCCTTGTCTATTATCCTCGAAGAAGGCCTCCTCTGGGAGGACCTGGAAAAAATATTAAAATCCATCTCTTCTTCTGCTAGAAATGCTGGAGTGACGATCGCAACCGGAGATACCAAGGTAGTGAGGCGCGGTCAGGGAGACAAAATTTTTATCAACACATCGGGATTGGGAACCCTCATCGTGCGGCCTAACCTAAAAAATATCCAGGTGGGAGATAAAATCATCGTGACAGGAACGCTCGGTGAGCACAGCCTGGCTGTGATGTTGGCCCGCGGAGAGTTTGGTTTGGAAGCTCAAACAAAAAGCGACTGCGCGCCCCTGAATTATCTCCTCTCCTTCTGGAAAAAGGGAGTCCGATGGATGAGAGACATCACGCGCGGGGGATTGGCGTCGGTTCTCTCAGAACTGGCTGAAAATCTCCCTTACTCGGTTGTCATCCAAGAGGAAAATGTGCCTGTCTCACGGGCCGTCAAAGGCGCAACAGATCTGCTTGGGATCGATCCACTCTATCTCGCATGCGAGGGAAGGGCTGTTTTGGTTGTGCCCGCAAAATCTGCCTCCCGCATTGTGGCTGGTCTGAAAAAGGATACACTGGGAAGGAACGCCGCTGTGATCGGGCAGGTCGAGGATAAAGTAGGCAAACCAGGGGAACTTTTGTTGAGGACAATCTCTGGGGGCTTGAGGTTATTGGAACCTTTGACCTCAGAGCTTCTTCCCCGGATTTGTTGATGTATTCAGTAGCATAAATTCATGGAACCAAAAGGAAAACCGTGGACCAAAAAGGTCCGTTGGATTTTCTATCCGATCATCATCGGCGCCATCATTTATCTGGTGCTTACCCAACAGCAAAAAAGCGGTTCTCGAGTCGATGCGGACTTCAACAGCTGGATTGAACCCGAGCAAAGGCTCCTTACGGCTCAGGTGGGAGACCGTGTTCCTTTCCGACTTCGAATTAAAAACAGAGGAAAAAAGGCCTGGAGCTCTGAGGGAGAATACCCCTGTTTTCTTTCCTACCATCTTTATTTAAGCGAAAACTACAGGACGGTCCGATTCGACAACCGCCGCTTTCCCCTTCCCGGTGTGATTGAGCCAGGTCAGACTTTCGAGATGCCCATCACCTTGCGGGCTCCGATAGAGGCTCAGAGATACATCATCATGTTCGACATGGTGAGGGAAGGGCAATCGTGGTTTCGGGATTATGGCTCCCGCACAGCAGTGATCAGATTCGATGTCACCGATAAAGAATGGCCGGAGGATAACACCAAAATTCATTCCAGCCAAGAAGAACTGAACACTCTTCTGAAGATTATCCGTCTCACGCTTCACCAGAACGAAGTGCAATTTTCAGGAAAAACCGGAAAAATATCAGGATTCGCAGCCGGTGTGGACTACCCTCAGATTTGGCTTCGGGATGCCAACACCATTCTGCCTGCCTCACGCTATTTTTACGATCGATCCTACCTTGCCTCCTGGCTCGAGGAACACTTGGCTTATCAAAAAGCAAACGGTTCCCTGGAGGATTGGATCGACTTCCGAGGGGAATCGGACAAAAACACGGTCGAAACCGACCAAGAGTCCAGTGCGGTTCAGGCTGCCTTCCAAATTTTCAACCTTCTGGGATCCGAGTGGCTGGAAAAATCGATCGATGGGGCCAGAATAATCGAAAGGTTAGACTCTGCCATGGTATATGTTTGCGAATCCCGCTGGAACGAAGAATATGGCCTCATTATCGGTGCCCACACCGCAGATTGGGGAGATGTGGATCTTGTTGACAACGACCAGGAGGCCATCTATGTGGATGATCGAACCCATTGGACAGCGGATATATACGACCAGAGCATGCTCTACGAAGCCTGCCTGAACCTGGCAGAAATGTGGAATGCTCTTAGCGAAAAAAAGCGAATGGCTTTCTGGGAAGAAAAGGCCAGATCTATCAAGAACAACACCGATAAATGGCTTTGGCAGGAGGATAAAGGCTTCTACAGAGTCCACATGCATTTAGACTCTCTCCGCCATGATTTCGATGAAGAGGACATGTTTGCCATGGGGGGAAACACAATCGCAATCATTTCCGGCCTTGCCGATGTGGAAAAAAGCCGAAGAATCATCCAGGAGGCCATAAAGCGGCAGGAAACCCATGACGTCTCTACCATAAGCGGAACCCTGCTCCCGCCTTACCCAAAAGATTTTTTCAAACATCCGCTTCTGGACGATCCTTACGAATACCAGAACGGCGCCCAGTGGGATTGGTTCGGCGCCCGATTGATCTATGCCATGTTCCAGCACGGCTTTAGCCAAACTGCCAAAGAAAAATGGCTGGATATCATTAATAAAAATATTGACAATAGAGGTTTTTTCGAGTGGGACAACAAACAGGGAATCGGCCTGGGCAGCGACTTCTATGCCGGCACAGCGGGGAGCATGGGGAAAGCCCTGTTCGAGGGTTATTTTGGTATCAGGCTAAAATGGAACGATTTAAGCATAGAACCGAAGCTGGGGAAGGAATCAGGCCAAGTCTACTTCTCCCAGCCCTCCAATGGCCTTTTCGTGGAGTATGACTACAAATTCGACGAAAACACCGATAGAATCACCCTATCTATCAACAGCAATTTTCCAGATAAAGGAACGTTGAGAATTCTCAGCCCATGGATCTTTTCTGATAACAAAGAGGATCAAACAAACCAACTGGAAGTCTTCCTGGATGGGAAATTGGTCCGACATGATAAAGAATTAAAAAACCAAGACGAGCTCATTTTGATTTCAACGGACTTTCGACAGCATGTCGTTGAGATTTCACTCAAAAAATAACAATAACCACTGAATCCTCCGAAATTGAGAGATGAGAAAATATCACCTCCTTTTTCCATTGACATCAGGCGAGAGTTTTGGTACAAAATTCTTGCGCCAAGGATGGAGGCAAATGACTAAGGAAGGATTATATTGTTTACTTCGAAACGGGAACTACCTTTTCTCATGGGGTACAGATTAAAATTTATCACCCCCTTGATCTTTACTCTCTTTCTCTTATCAGGGGGAGGATTGTTTCTGCTTTCACAGAGTTCAGCCCCTCGTTCGCCTTTAACAGAAGCGCCTTTTAATCCCGCATTCCTCAATCCACCTGCCGTGCATTTCGGTCTGACACCTCAACGGGTGGATATCAGCCATCTTCAGGCAGAATCCTCGAGAGAGTTGGTGGGAGCCCCCCCCGCTTGGGACTGGCGGGATCATGATGGGGTATCTCCTCCTAAAAACCAAGGGGGGTGTGGATCATGTTGGGCTTTTGCAGCAACAGGCGCTCTAGAATCCACAGTATTGATAACCTCCTCCAGGTTATATGACTTCTCTGAGGAAAATCTCAAGGAATGCAACTCTTGGGATCATGGCTGTGGGGGAGGAAACGCCTGGTCAGCCACCAATTATTTCATAAGACAGGGAGCCGTAAACGATAGCTGCGATCCCTACCATACCTGGAATACAGGTGTTTGCAAAACCGAATGCGAAAGACTCAAACAGGTCACAGGGTGGAGAATTTTGCCCAACGATATCGATACGATCAAAGATTATGTCTTTAGCAATGGGCCATGCTACACAACCATGTATGCATCATTCCCAGGGTTCGGTGGTTACAATGGAAGCAATGTCCTCTATTACACGGGAACGGAAAGTGTGAACCATGCTGTGATGATCGTGGGATGGGATGATAATATGGCCCATGCTGGCGGCTCCGGAGCTTGGATCTGCAAGAACAGCTGGGGAACAGGCTGGGGCGATGGGGGTTTTTTCTACATCGCCTATGGTTCTGCCCGCATCGGCCAAGACTCTTGCTTCTACGAATCGGCAAAACACTATGACTACATGGAAATGCTAGGAACCCTTCACCACTATGATGAAGGGGGATGGAGTGCAAGTATAGGTTACACCAACCCAGAAGCTTGGGGACTCGTGAAATTCACTCCGACAAAAGATGATTGCATTCATGCCGTCGATTTTTGGGCTGTGGACGACAACATGACAGCCACGATATACATCTACGACAACTTCGATGGCAATAATGTTTCCAGCCTCCTGTATGGTCCTCAAATCCAAACATGCCCGCTTGCAGGATATTATTCAGTCGACCTCGAGACACCTGTGTGGGTCACCCGCGGAGATGAATTTGTGGTTGTCATTCAATTCCAATGTTCAGGATACAACTGGCCCGTTCCTGTCGATACATCTGTTCCGATAGAAACAAACAAAACCTATGTAAGCGATAATGGTTCTGCCGGAAGCTGGTCAGAAGTAGGAGCGGGATTCGGGTGGGATGTGGCCATCCGAACGAGGAGCAAAAACCATCAGCATGTGTTCCATGGGCATGATTTCAACGGAGACCTGAGTTCTGACATCGCTTTTTGGAGGCCATCCGATGGAACTTGGTATATCAGAAACATCGATACGATTAGCTATGGAACAGAAGGAGATATTCCTGTCTCGGGTGATTATAATGGAGACGGGGAAACCGATATCGCCGTCTGGAGACCTTACAACGGTATGTGGTACATAAAAGGCATAGGAGCCCATTCCTATGGCACTCTCGGAGATATTCCTATCCCGGGAGATTATAACGGAGACGGAAAAACAGACATCGCCGTCTGGAGGCCTTCCAACGGCATGTGGTACATGAAAGGAATAGGAGCCCGCTCATATGGGATTACAGGAGATATACCTGTCCCGGGAGATTATAACGGAGACGGAAAAACAGACATCGCCGTCTGGAGACCTTCCAACGGCATATGGTACATGAAAGGAATAGGAGCCCGTTCCTACGGCACTCTCGGAGATATCCCTGTCCCCGGTGATTACAATGGGGATGGAAAAACAGATATCGCCGTATGGAGACAATCCAACGGTGATTGGCGTATAAGGAATCAAGGAATCTTTACCTATGGTGAACAGGGAGATGTTCCATTAGTAAAATAATGATAAAAGTAATTGCATCTAAAACGAATTTAGATAGAATGTATAGGTACTGGGAATAAATTTTGTTTTAGGACCGGGTTTGAACAAGATATACAATTGGTCAAAAAGACATGGAGGAGGTGATATATGGGTTAGGAGACAGCTGACAGCATAAATGGAAACTAAAAAATATATTAGGAGGTAAAATGAAAACTAAGATCAACAAAACTCTCTTGATCGTTGCGTTATTCGGACTTCTTCTTGCCGGAAATGCCTTTGCCTACAAGTACGTCATGAATGGTAGCGCGACCTACAGCTATGTAACGCCCACAACACAAGTAGCCGCACTGACAGGAGGAACCTGGGATGATGGTTACTTCGACTATGCTCTTCCGGGTGATTTCGATTTTTACTATTATGGGCGGAAAGTGACACATCTGAGAATCTCAACAAATGGTTACATTATCTTCGGTTTTGGAAGCGCCACTGGAGATGGCACAGTATCCTTGAACGTCACCATTCCAGAACCAGCAACCGTACCAGATAGCATGGTAGCTGTAGCGTGGGATAACTGGGATTTAACTCCTTATGGAGGCATTTATTACGATGTCGTTGGGACTGCGCCAAACAGAATTTTAGCGGTAGAATGGAGAGGTGTCCCGCACGCCGGTAGCGTTCTTCCGGATGCGTTCACATTCGAAGTTGTCCTTTATGAAACATCGAATGACATTCGACTCCAGTATGCAGATGTCGAACAGGGATCATATTACGATGGAGCAAAGAGAGCAACGATCGGTGTCGAACATCCTACCGGACTCCAAGGGGAGCTGTATGCTTATGAAGAACTCGATCCAGATGCGCTATTAGTCACAAACGGGCAAGCCATTCTCTTCACACCGTTTGTTCATGTTTACGACACCACCGATTTCAACGGAGATACCATGCCAGACCTGACTATCTTTCGTTCATCCAATAGCATGTGGTATGTGGCGGGAGTAAAGGCTTGGTCTGTTACAGCTGAAAAGGGAGACATTCCCGTTCCTGGAGATTATGATGGTGACGGCATGGCCTATCGGGCGATGTATACTCCTTCAACCAGCACATGGCACACAGAACTCGGAGATATTGTCTATGGTACCGAGGGAGATATCCCGGTCCCAGCAGATTACAATAATGATGGATTCACCGATATTGCCGTATTTCGACCTTCCAATGGAATCTGGTATGTATACGGATTGGGAGCAAAAACATATGGGGCTGCCGGAGATATACCTTTTCCAGCAGATATCGATGGAGATGGCACACCCGAGTATGTTATCTGGAGACCTTCCAACGGAATGTGGTATGTTAGAGGATGGGGTGCAAGATCATATGGGACAGCAGGAGATATTCCCCTCCCAGCCGATTACGACGGAGATACCACTGCTGATTTCGCGGTATGGAGATATTCTAACGGAATATGGTATGTTAGAGGAGTCGGAGCAAGCTCACATGGTATGGATGGAGATGTCCTTGTTCCAGCGGATGTGAATGGAGATGGCGCCACCGATTTAGTAGTCTGGCGACCTTCCGACGGAACGTGGTATGTTTTCAATCTCGGATTCTTGGCTTACGGCACCTTAGCTGACATTCCTATGCTCAAATAGTTGGACATGGATGGTTCAGTGGGCTTCGGCAACGGAGCCTGCTGAACCATTAGAGATGCTCTCAAAAACTTGGGAACGAGTTAGACTCTAAATAAACAAAAGTCAATCCACATACACATACCGCAATACATGCTTACAAGTCTATTCGGCGTTGAATTCTCGGCAGATTGAAAAGCTCCGAGCAGGTTATTTTATATACCCGAGAGCTTTGAGCCTCTCGAGATCGTCTTTTTTTATTTCTCTTTTCTTCGCCTTTACATAGTAGCTTTGTGTCAATTCCTTCCAAATCGATAGTTTTTTTTGAAATTTTTTTACAGTATTTTGTTTGCTATCAAAAATATTTACTTTTTCGTTAGGATCCTTCTTTAAGTCAAATAGATTATAAGTGACACTCCCCAACTCTAGATTTTGCTGCTCAATATATTTGTACTTTTCAGATCTTATTTGGACACTTCTATTTCTTCCTTCACTTACGATCACAGTTTTATCTTTTCTGAAATATTTTGAGAAAAATTTTTTGATCCACGTTTGATCTATGAGATCGATTACACTTTTCCCCATCAAGGGTTGTTCGCTTTCGATATCCAGATAGTCCAGTATGGAAGGCATAATGTCTATAATGCTTGTAAGCTCATCCATCACTTTTGCGTCGCCTTTCTGATTCGGCAATTTAAAAATGAGGGGAATGTGCAGGAGCTCTTCATTCAGAACACTATTCGGATGACCTATTTTATTATGTTCATAAATCATTTCTCCATGGTCAGCCGTTAATATTATCCACGTATTATCATACAAATTATTATTTTTTAAATAATTGAACAATATCCCCAAATTGTAGTCAGTCCAATATATTTCGGAATTATACAGCTGTGTAAGAAGTTCGATGTCTTCTCTGCTTAATTGAAGCTTGCCGGAATTAATCTCACGCTCAAGCG
>CP070750.1:1917565-1920269 GCA_020348385.1 Candidatus Aminicenantota bacterium
AACATCAGCGAGCCTCCACAAACATGGGGAGTTTGCGCAAGCTATATCGACGGCATCGATGTCAGTGATCTTGCACGCTTTTTGATGAACAAATACAGGATCATCGTGGTTCCGCTCAAAGGAGGAGTCCCGCCTAACTCAGTCTTCGACTATCAGGCAATCCGGGTATCGCCGAACGTCTACACAACACTCGAGGAGATCGACACATTTACGATGGCCATGGAAGATGCGATCAAGAACGGCGTTCCGACCTCATCATCTTCTTCACGCAGCAGCGACGAAGATGGAGCCTATTTCGTTTGACAAGGAGGATTCAAATGAAGCGTCTTATCATATTGGCTGCTTTGGTCCTTGTCTTTAAACTATTCCTGGGAAACGGTTTTGCTTATTCCCAGGCCAGTTTCAAAATCCCGGTCAAGTTCGAAGTTGAAGACAAATCGTACCCTCCGGGCAATTACTTGGTCGCACAAAAAGAAGAGGGAAAAATCTCTCTTCGGGAGGTAACAGGAGACGAGGAAATCTTGCTCCCGGTCATCAAGAAGTTGGAACAATCAGATCCGCCGATCACAGAGCCTCAGCTAATCTTTGACATGGTGGCCAACTTCGAGCCTTCCTACACGGAGTATGTCACAGAGTATTTGTTGGCAGAAGTGTGGCTGACCGAGAAGGATGGATTTCTGGTGCTTGCTGGGGAGAGATCGGAATACAACAAGTCCGTCAAGGGAGAGAAAGCGAAAAAGTAGCAGAGGCCTGGCTCAAAGGACACTCCCTGGACGAGGATTCCTATAGGCGGTTGATCTGCTATCATTCTGCTGCTTTTGGTTTGGTTAAAAAGAAGAAAGGCAAAAACAAAAATAATAGCCGCACACAACAATTGCCCCAAACCTGCTATCGTCCCCATAAAATGATAAACCAAAATAAAAATAGCCACTAAAGCTCCCGTGATAACTGTTGCATTGATAATAGCGATGTTTCTTTTTACATCTTTTAAAGCAAAAAACAGAAGCAATGCCAAACTCAATGGGAAGATTCCATAGATTCGGAGAAAGAAACCTTGGGTTTCTGTAAGTGATAAGGATGCGAGAACACTTTCTGGATTTATTGTAACTCCATTAGGATTCGAACCTCCGGCCTTCTGATTCGCAGTCAGAGGGTGCCGGTAAAAAATGAACTTCTTCTGGATAAAAATCGTATGAATTAATGGAATAAACACTTTTGCATTGTTGTATCGGTATTGATTAGGACATCTCTGAATATTTGTTAAATTACACGTACACGTAAACGTAAAAGGGCAAAAAAAATGCTGAAAAACTACATTAAAATAGCCTTCCGGAATCTCGTTCGGCACAAGGGTTACACCTTCATCAATATCTTCGGCCTTGCCACAGGTATAATCTGCTGTCTTCTCATCTTGGTTTATGTTCAGGATGAACTTGGTTATGACAAATATCACGAAAAGGCAGATCAAATCTACAGGATCGTCAATGCCGGTGTCATCCGCGACAATCAGATCGAGATACCTTTGGTATCCGGCCCATGGGGACCGGCAATGGTGGAAGAATTTCCCGAAGTCCTAAAAGCGGTACGTATAAAACCTCCTGATTCCCGGTGGGTGATCAAGCATGGAGAGAAAAAATTCCCGGAAAAGGGATTGTATTTCGTGGATCCAACATTTTTCGAAGTCTTCGATGTCGAAATGGTTGTGGGCGATCCTGAAAATGCACTCGATGCGCCGTACTCCATGGTGATAACCGAAGAAATGGCTGCAAAATATTTCGGCGAAGAAGACCCCATCGGCAAGATTATTGTTGGTGATAATTGGATGAATTTCAATATCACAGGCATAATGAAAAAACACCCTCCTTCGACTCACATGGACTATGATTTCCTGGTAAATTTCGAAACTCTTAATAAAGCCATAGAACCTATCGAAAAACAACTTTTATACGATGATCTCTCCAGGAACTGGCAGAATTTCCGAATTTATACTTATCTCCTGCTCGATGCAAATGCTGATCCTGCTGCCGTTGAAACTAAAATGCGAACGCTTCTCAAAAAACGCTTGGGAACATTACTCAAAACCGTTGGAGTGGAATTGAATCCTTATCTCCAGAAATTGACGGACATTCATCTCAAGTCCAACCTTGAAGGAGAGATAGGTCCGACGGGTGATGAAAGTTATATTTATATCTTTTCTGCCGTGGCCATTTTTATACTCCTGATCGCATGCATCAATTTCATGAACCTTTCCACGGCGCGTTCGGAAAACCGTGCCAAAGAGGTCGGGATACGTAAAGTTGTCGGTGCCGATAGAGGCCAGTTGATCAAACAGTTTTTGGGCGAATCCATAACATTCACATTTTTTGCCTCGATCATCGCCGGGATTGCCGTTTTGTTTTTATTGATTCCGTTTAACTCCATTGCGGAAAAAAACATACCTGCCTCGAGTTTGATAAATACGCAGACGGTTTTATTATTGATCGGTTTGGTCATTATTGTCGGCGCTGTATCCGGCAGCTATCCAGCATTTCTTTTATCGGCATTCCGACCGGCTGAAGTACTGAGCGGAAAAAGACACAAAGGTGCTTCAGGCGGTTTATTGAGAAAAATACTGGTCGTGGTACAATTTGCCATTTCTGTGTTTCTGATCATAGGCCTTAGCGTCATATACAGCCAGATGGGATATATCAAGAACAGGCCTCTA
>CP070750.1:1920369-1931664 GCA_020348385.1 Candidatus Aminicenantota bacterium
TCTTCTTTTCCAGGATGAAGAAGATCAAGCCTACGAGGCCCAGGAGAGTGAGAATGATTGCGATGAAGGAAAAAAATACTAGGATCGTGCCCAAGCGCAGTTCCGCCTGATACATGGCATTAAAGGAATCGTCCAGAAAACGGTAGTCGAAGAGGAATGAGGGATTGAAACGCCGAAACGTATCCCGGATAAAAGCCAGGGTTTTCCCTACTTCACCCGGTGCGATCTTGATGGAGAATAGATAGGCTCTTTCTGGCCGCAGCAGGAAAAACATGGGTTCGATTGCCATCCGGAACGAGGAGAAATGAAAATCACGCACAACCCCGATGATACGGCCGTCTTCGATATCCCCACGGGTGAATTTTTTGCCGATTGGTTGGTTCAAACCCAGGGTATCGGCCGTGGTCTGATTTATGATGACGGCATTCTCACTGTCCGTGGCAAATTCCGGCGCAAACGGCCGCCCTTCCACGACCTCGATCCCGTACAGGTCGATAAAATTATAATCGACGTAGCAGCAGTATATCTGCCCCACACGTCCCATCTCTCCGCTATCCAACTCCACCTCTGCCGGGCCCACATTTCCTAAATTCAGGGGTCCCCGACTATGCACCGAAGCACCCAAGATCTTCCGGTTCCTCATTAGCTCCGATTTTATATTTTCCTGTTTTTCCCTCCATTCATCTTCCCAGACGCGGAGCTCGACGATGTGATCGCGGTCGTATCCCACATCCTTATACTTGATGAATTGAAGCTGTCTCTGGATAACCCAGGCCGCCAGGATAAGGGCGACAGAAATGCAAAATTGGAAAACGACAAGGACATTCCTCAGATTGAAAGGCCGTCGCCCCCTTCCCTGCCATGCCTTTTTTTTCATGACTTCTGCCGGGCGGAATGAGGCAAGCAGGAAGGCCGGGTACATGCCTGAAGAAACCCCGACCACAAGGTAGACTGATGCCAGAAAAAACAGGCCAGACAATGTGAAATGAGAGGAGAATGCAACTGGGATCCGGGCAAACGTGCCGAACACGGGAAACAGCAGACAAACCAGCCCCAGGGACAAAAAAACAGCGATGAGCGAATAGGTCATCGATTCTCCCAGGAACTGGGCGATAAGCTGGGGCCGCTTGGCACCGACCGTCTTTCGGATGCCGATTTCTTTGGATCGCTGTGATGCCCGGGCCGTAGCAAGGTTTATGTAATTGATACAGGCGATAGCCAAAATCAAACACGCGATGGAAATCATCAAATAAATGATTTTGATATCGCTGTTATCTGAAATCTCGAAATTGAGATGTGAATGCAGGTGGATACTGGTGAGGGGCTGTAGGAAATAATAGGGTTTGGTCTCTTCCGAGTCATAATTGTGGTGCTGTTCCACGATGGTGGGAAGTTTGGCCTCCAGTTCTTCGGACCGGCTACTATCGTCGAGCAGCACGTAGGTACAGTAATTGATACTCCCCCAATTTTGCATCTCTCGTTTCCTGCTGACCTCTAACGTCGCAAATGAAATGATGCAATCGAATTGAATATGCGAATTTGGGGGCGCATCCTCCACAACGCCGGTAATTCTCAAATCCCTTTCATCGCGCAATCGGACAACCTTCCCCATAGGATCGGTTTCTCCAAAAAATTTCTCGGCCAGCCTCCGGCTGAGGATAATGGAATAGGGCTCTGCCAACGCCGTTTTGGGTTCACCTTTTATCAACGGATAGGTAAAAACATCGAAGAGTTTTGTGTCGCCGTAGATGAATTGCTCCTGGAATTTTTTATCCCCATAAGATAAAGGACCCGAATCCTTTCTCAGGTGCGTCGCGGCAACGACTTCGGGATAAGTATCCTCGAGGGCAGGCGCCAGGGGGGCCGTTGTCAAGCAAAAATCCATCGAGCCCTTGTAATTCCAGGAAGGCAGATGAATGGCCACGCGGAAAATGCGTCGGCTGTGGGCGTGAAACTTTTCATAACTCAACTCGTAACGCACATAAATCATCAAGAGGAAAAAGCAGGTCAATCCCACGGCCAGGCCGAAGGTGTTGATGAAGGTATACCCCCTGTGCCGTTTCATGTTCCGGATTGCAATTTTCAAGTAATTGCCGAGCATCGGCATGATCTCCTGTGCGGATATTTTCAATTGTAAGACGCATCACTGCCTAAAATGGTTGGCGAATTAAGGTTTTAGATCGCCCGGCTACTCATACCGCAGGGAATCGAACTTATTCCACTCGCTTCGTATAAAACCTATGGTGGCATCCAAATTTTGGGGACTGACCCGGGCAAATAGGTACCGGGAATTTTCCCCTGAATTAAACAAACACAAGGGCCCGATTTTTTGGTTCAAGGTTTGGAAATGATAATCTTTGATAACGCCTATCACAGTTCCCTTGCGTCTGTTTATGGTCAAAGGCTTGCCGATGGGATCTTCCAGCCCCATGGCTTTTACAGCGGTTGCGTTCAACACAAAATTGTTCTTGTCTTCGGAAAATTCCCTGGAAAAAGACCGGCCCGCAGCGCCCTCGAATCATGGCGGATATGCATTTCACGATTCAAGCCGGCTCATCTGATTGACTGTGCTTTCGGAAATTGTTATTCTTTTGTTTAAAATTTGTATGGGAGAATGAACTATGGAATGTCCCAAATGTCAGTCTGAAATTTTGGATGATTCCCGCTTCTGCAGCAAGTGTGGGACGCCTATCCAATCCTTCGAGGAAATATTTCTCTCGCAGACCCGGACAATCCTGAAGCCGATAGAGGAATTGCGGCAGGGAGCTGAACTAGCCGGCAAGTACAAGGTCGAAGAGGTAGTAGGTAGAGGGGGAATGGGAATTGTCTATAAGGCTGAAGATACACAGCTTAAGCGCCATGTGGCCCTCAAATTCCTGCCACCGGAATTGATCCAGGATGAAGAGGCCAGAGAACGGTTTGTTCTCGAGGCCCGGTCTGCAGCCGCTCTATCCCATCCCAATATCTGCACCATCCATGAAATCAATGAAGAGGAAGGAAGATCGTTCATCGCCATGGAATATGTCAAAGGGCAAAGTTTGAAGGACAGGATAAAAAAGGGTTCATTGGAAACGGATGAAGCTTTAAAAATCGCCATTCAAGTGGCTGAGGGTTTGGAAGAAGCCCACAAAAAGGGGATCGTTCATAGGGATATCAAGAGCGCCAATATCATGATCTCTGAGAAGGGCCAGGCCAAGGTCATGGACTTCGGTTTGGCCAAAGTCAAAGGAGGCACTCTTTTGACAAGAGAAGGGACGACGCTGGGAACAGTGGCCTACATGTCACCAGAACAGGCCCGAGGAGAAGATGTCGATCACCGTTCGGACCTCTGGTCTTTGGGAGTGGTCATGTATGAGATGCTCTCCGGCGATTTTCCGTTCAAAGGAGACCGGGAAGCATCGATTCTCTATTCAGTCGTGCATGAAGAGCCGAGGCCGCTCAAAGAATTAAAACGTGATCTGCCTCCAGAACTGCAGCAAATCATAAACCGCACCTTGAAGAAAAAGCCGGAGGCCCGTTATTCATCTGCAGAAGAAATATTAAAAGATCTCATGAAATACCAGGACAGCCTACGTGCAGAGGAATTGGGGGCATTGAACCTTCGGACATTGCTTCGCCGCATCCGCAGGCCACAGGTCGCCATCCCAGCTATTTGCGCGGTCCTTGTCATTGCCTTAGCTTCCGTCTGGTTTTTCACCCGACAGGCGAAGATCCGCTGGGCCAGGGAAGAAGTTCTTCCAAAAATTGAGCAGCTCCTTGAAGGAAACTTAAGAAATTTCATCGAACCTTACAACTTGGCAGTGGAGGTTGAAAAGGTTATTCCCAATGATCCCAAGCTGGCTGAGCTTTTTTCAAGATGCTCCCTAAATAATGATATCAAAACCGAGCCCCCGGGTGCCGATATTTATGTCAAAGAATACAAGTCTCCGGACAGCGAATGGGAATACTTGGGCGTTTCACCCGTTGAAAAGGTCAGATTGCCTATCGCTGTCTTCAGATGGAAAATCGAAAGGGAAGGCTATGAGACAGTTTTAGCTGCATCTACCAACTGGACTTTAAGCCCCGGAAAAGGAATTGTTCCTCTTGATCTCGTGAGGGTGCTGGATGAGAGAGAAACCATTCCTCAGGAGATGGTGCGCGTACCCGGTATGAAAACGCCGCTCGGGAAGTTGGATGATTTTTTTATCGATAGATATGAGGTCACGAATAAACAGTACAAGGAATTCATAGACAGCGGAGGCTATCAAAACAGGGAATACTGGAAACATGAATTTATCAAGGATGGTGAAGTCCTGATATGGGATGAAGCCATGGCCGAGTTTGTGGATCAAACAGATTTGCCTGGTCCCGCCACATGGCAGGCCAGAGATTATCCCGAGGGACAGGAAAATTATCCGGTTTCAGGCATCAGCTGGTACGAGGCAGCGGCGTATGCGGAATTTGCCGGAAAAAGCCTGCCGACAGGACACCATTGGGGTATCGCCAGAGGTGAATACACGCCTATGATCATATGGTTCCAATTCGGGGGGAATGCGCTTTTCGTTCCCTTCAGTAATTTTCAGGGTAAGGGTCCTGCTCCAGCAGGAAGCAATCTTGGAGTGACTGCCTACGGGGCCTTCGATATGGCAGGGAATGTGAAAGAATGGTGCTGGAACGAAACCCCAAAAGGAAGACTGATTCGGGGTGGCGCCTGGAACGATAATGCCTACATGTTCGGGAATATGAGTCAGGCTTTTCCCTTTGACCGTTCCCCTAAAAATGGGTTTCGTTGCGCTCTGTATCCAAATCCAGATGAGATCCCCGAAGCAGCGTTAGGATTGATGGCATGGGGAGAAACCAAGGATTTTTATAAAGAAAAACCGGTATCGGATACCATTTTTCAGGTTTATAAAGACCAGTTTGCCTACGATAAGACCGACCTCGACGCGCGGGTGGAATGGAAAGAGGAGAATCACAATGAATGGATTCAAGAGCAAATATCCTTTGACGCACCTTATGGCGGAGAACGGATGATTGCCGTTCTTTTTCTTCCCAAAAATGCATCGCCCCCTTATCAGACAGTTATTTATTTCCCCGGCGTACAAGCACAATGGCGAAATTCGAGTCGAGAAATGGATAACGTAAATGAATTCAAGGTATTTCTTTCCTTTATCGTCAAAAACGGCCGTGCCGCTCTCTACCCTGTTTATAAAGGGACCATGGAACGCAATTTTGAACGGCCAAATCCCTGGGATGACACACACCGACAAATGGAATACCGGATACAAGTGGTCAAAGACTTCAGAAGATGCATCGATTATCTGGAAACCCGTCAGGATATCGACAGCCAAAAGATTGCTTATTACGGAATGAGCTGGGGTGGATTTTGGCCCGGTATAATCATTCCGGCCGTGGAGGAACGCCTTAAAGCAAGTATTTTATTGCCAGGAGGCTTGGGAGATTCCGGCCGTCGCGAAGTCCATCCATTCAATTATGTCACTCGAGTGAAAACACCGACCTTGATGCTAAATGGAAAATACGACGCAAATTTCCCTTATGAGACATCCGCAAAGCCTCTTTTTGATCTCCTGGGAACACCGAATGAACACAAGGAATTGAAATTGTACGAAACCGACCATATCCCCCCGAGAAATGAATTTATCAAAGAAATCCTAGCCTGGCTGGATAAGTACCTGGGGCCGGTGAATAGACGTTAAATTCTTATTTTTCGTCCCGTTTGGCGTGTGGCACATCCAATGTTATGTCCGACTCGATATGCGGGGACAATTCATCCCAGGTAAACCAGATCGGTTTGTACTCTTTTCTGGCGTATACCTCTGTTATGTCGCTGTAATGGGAACTATCCGGGTTCTCGCGATTTGACCAGTTGATTTTCGGTGTGGTAGGCTAATTCAAGCACAAATGGCCATTCTTATAATTCTATGCCTTTTGCTGGCTCCGATCGCGAGCACTGCCGATCACATCGCACCCCAGTCCGATCGTATCAAGACGATCCGAAGTCTAAAAAAGCTTGACGAATTTCCGTTGTATACGATGCGATTTTACGGTGACTATGATCTCCCGGATTATGCGCATGATGCTTCGTTTCCCAAAAATATGCGGGATGGGATTTCCTATGGCGATTTATCCTCATGGGCCTGCACCTGTTTTTCTGCAAAAACCGAACAAGGAATTCAGATTCTAGGAAGAAACTTCGACTGGAACGACCATCCAGCCCTTCTCCTTTTCACAGATCCTCCGAAAAGATATGCATCTGTCTCGATGGTGGATATCTCTTATTTGGGTTATGCCAAGAGCGATTCTCCAGAAAAAAATCCTGGAGGATTGTTTCGATCGCCTCTTCTCCCATTCGATGGGATGAACGAACAGGGATTGGCCGTCGGTATGATGGCCTTGCCGACTGCCAAAGCACCCCAGGATCCGAAAAAGCAAACAGTCAGCAGCCTGTTGATCATCCGCATGATGCTGGATTACGCGAAAAATGTGGAAGAGGCCATCGCCATAATCGAGAATTTCAATATCGATTTTCAGGGGGGACCTCCCCTGCACTATATCATCACGGACAGATCAGGAAAGTCGGTGGTGGTCGAATTTGTGAACCACAAAATATCGGTGCTCCGGAACACGCATCCCTGGCAGGTGGTGACCAACTTTATCATGACAGGTCTATCCCAAGAAAACTCCCTTGCATCATGTTGGAGATACAAAAAAGTATGGGAAACGCTCGAGAATCAGGTTACTATGGCCTCTCTTTCAAACGCACTCTCGCTTCTCAAAGATGTCTCCCAATCAAACACCATCTGGTCCGCTGTTTACGACACATCCTCTTTGGATTTCCTGGTTGTTATGGGAAAAAAGTATGGCCTGGTTCATGAATTCAACCTGAAACAGGCTGTATCGGATCAGTAAAAATTCAGAATGAAAAAAAGGGCAGCCGGAGATTTCACATCAGAGGTCATCAGGCTGATCAAATCCATCCCTAGGGGGAAGGTGGCCACCTATGGTCAGATCGCTTACCTGACAGGTCTTTATCCTTCTGTGCGACGGGTAGTCTGGATTCTCCACTCCTGTTCGGAAAAAGAAGGGCTGCCTTGGCACCGCGTGGTGAATAGCAAGGGCACTATTTCGTTGAAGCCTGGAAAAGGATACGAAAAACAGAAGGCGATGCTCAAAAGAGAAGGGATCGTTTTCGATAAAAGGGATCGGATCGATCTGGAACGTTATCTCTGGGAACCGGACGAAGAAGACATCATTTAGAAAATTCTGCGATCGCTGTTTCCTCATTATCGACAATATCGAAGATCTTTATCAGCCCAGTAACCTCGAACAAGAGGTGGAGTTTTGGTGCCAAGTTTGTAAGTTTGAGCCTGCCTCCGAGGTTGGAAATAGATATGAAGCTTCCGACTAATACACCAAGCCCAAGGCTTTCTAGATATGTGACATCTTCGAGATTAAAGAGAAAGTTTCTTTTTCCTACCTTTAACCGGCTTTTCACGTTTTCGTGAAGGTAGGTGGGCATCTCTTCAATCATCTTGAATTCCCATTTGATGTCATAAATGACAACATCATTTATCTCTCGTGTCTCAAATTCCATGCCTTCTGCTCTCCCACAATATCAATATCAAATGAGAAGAGGTAAGTCAATTTTTTTCGTTCTCCCCCCTTTCTATTTTATGAATTCTCAGCCCATCTTCTATCGCCTGTAATCACCAGAGCATATATTGACACTCATTCTGCGAATTGTTATTCTTTTTCTGCGCAAGTCAAGCATTAAAAAGGATCATTTTGTCCATCTATTGTCCAAAATGCCAGTTTTCCAATCCCTCTGATACTCTTTTCTGTGGTAAATGCGCCACACGACTTCCCTCCCCTGAAAACATTCCCGACTCTCTCACCGAAACCATGGAAACTCCCAGAAAGGAATTTCCCACAGGCTCCACTTTCGCTAGCAGATACCAGATCATAGAGGAGCTAGGGAAAGGAGGTATAGGCAAAGTCTACAGGGTTCTCGACAGAAAGCTGAACGAAGAAGTCGCCCTTAAGCTCTTAAGACCTGATATTACATCAGACAGTGTAACCCTTGAAAGATTCAGCAACGAAGTGAAACTCGCACGCAAGATCATTCATAAAAATGTCGGACGAATCTATCACCTGAGCGAAGAAGGGAAAAATCATTTCATCACGATGGAATATGTCCAAGGCCAGGACCTGAGAGGACTCATCGGACAAGCAGGCCAGTTGACAGTCTCCAAGGCCATTTCCATAGCCAAGCAGGTCTGCGAGGGCCTGGTCGAAGCTCATAAACTGGGTGTTGTGCATCGCGATCTGAAGCCCAGCAATATCATGATCGACAAAGAAGGTGATGCCAGGGTCATGGACTTCGGGATTGCTCACACCATAAAAACAGAAAGGATCACAGAGTCAGGAATAGTCATCGGGACACCTGAATATATGAGTCCTGAACAAGTCGAAGCAAGAGAAATCGATCAGCGATCCGATATCTATTCTTTTGGGATTATTCTTTATGAGATGTTGACGGGAAAAGTGCCTTTCGAGGGAGATACGCCCATCAGCGTGGCGGTTAAACATTTGACAGCATCACCCCAACAGCCTATCGAGCTAAACACAGAAATTCCGGCAAACATCAACCGCGTCATCATGAAATGTATGGCAAAGGATAAGACTAGAAGATATCAAAGTGCGAAAGAACTCTTCACAGAAATCACAAAAATCGAGAAAGAAATCCCGGCGAAGGAAAAGGCTATACCAAAAATAAAATGGCCTTTTGCCCCAAATTTAAGATGGGCTCTTGCTCTACTTTTTGCCGCTCTGATCATCTTTGGGGGTTTTCAGATCTGGAAGGCATTCATTCATCCTCAACCTAAATACGACAACTTCATATTGATAGAGTTAACAGCAGATGCCCAAAGCAGTATCGATATAAATCTCATCGATTTCTTACTCCAAAGGTCATTATCCGCATCTACAAACCTGAATATACTCGTTCAAGAAGACTTGCCTGTCTATAAAAAAAGGACTGAATCAAAAGACGTTTCCCCCCGGAATCCGCTCTTAGCTATCGATGTGAGGGTCGTTCCCAACGTGTCAGGATTTACACTCTTCCTCTCCATGAGAAACAAACAAAAATCCTTCGAACAGAGATTCGAATGCAAAGGTTATCTGGATTTTATATCTGACAAAATAGAAAAAATTCACTTCTTCATTTCCGAAAAATCAGATGGCTCGGTGAATAATATCGACCAAAACAGAAGCGTTTCCCAGATATCTTCAGGCAACTATGATGCCCTTAATCATTTCCTAAAGGGTGAGGAAGCCTGGAAAAAGCTAGATCCGAATGCGGCCTACTCCGAATACAAAACAGCTACCGAGAACAGTCCTGAATTCAGCCTTGCTCATCTTAAGCTTGCTGAGGTTCAGCTCTTCAGAGGAGACAGGGAGGATGCCAAACAGAGCATCGTAAACGCCCTCGATAATAAGAATGGACTTATTGTTTATGATCTCCATAGGCTGGAAGCTCTTCAAGCACGGATTGACTCCAACGCCAACAAAGAGCGACATCACCTCGGAATCCTGACCGAGGCATTTCCATTTAAAAAAGAATATCTGTTTGAATTCGCGGAGTCCTATTTCCATCAAGGAGATGCAGAAGAAGCTATCAAGCATTACTCAAACGCTTTAGAACTGGATCCCAATTATACCAAGGTACACAATCACATCGCATTTTGCTATTCATGGATCGGAAACCATGCGTTGGCCGAGGAACATTTCAAGAGAAACGTGGGAGTGGACAAAACGGCCAACGCATATGACAGTTTAGCTTCCGGGTGTATGTTTGCGGGGAATTACAAGGAGGCTATCGCATCAATAGAAAAAGGAAAGGAATCCGATCCAGAACTTGTATGGCTCTACTCAACTCAATGCAAAAGTTTCATCCTGACAGGACAGCTCACAAAAGGGGCCGAATCCCTTGAGGAGCAGAACCTCATCACAGATAGAGAGACAACCAAGATCAATGCCAAAGTTTACAAAGCGTTCATTGAATTCTCGAGAGGCAACCTCGATAAATCACTTAAGGAGCTGGCGCCCGGAATAGAACATTATTCAGGCGAAATATATGCCGACCAGTTCGAAGAATCGTCTACACTCCCTTTTTGGCTAAGGGGAGTTATCGCAGCAGAAAAAGGGGACGGCGAAACACTCAAAGCTATGTTGGATATGATGGAGCAGAAAATCGCAACAGGAGGGGTTAACGCGACGAATTATTCTGCAATCTATAAATTCTTTATCCATTTGAAGATAATCGAAGGATATCTGGCGAATGACCTGGAATCGATCATGCATTATATCGATGAAGGGAAGAGAATAGAAAAGAAAATGGGTTTCTGGACATCGATGTTCGATTTATCTTATTTTCTCAATGCTTATAGCGAAATTCTTGTAAAATTGGGAAGGAAAGATGAAGCAATAGCCCTGCTAAACGAAGTCAATCAGTACAACCCTCATTATGCGGCAGCTCACCTGAACCTGTGCAAAATCCATTTCGACAACGGCGATATCGAAAAAGGAAAAGATGAATATGCAATAGCAAAAAGCCTGTTAGCTGAGGCAGACAAGGATTTTGTTTTAGTTAGGGAGCTGGCGAGAATCGGCCAAAAACTCAACCTTTAGAATCTCTAGCATTTCGTTATCAATTCAAATTGAGTTTAATAGTAAAAAATTGGGAGTTAGGTATCCATGAAATGACATATTATTCAGGGGGAAAAATGAATAAAAAATGGATTTGTTTGCCTTCTGGAGATTTGACCAAAAAGAACAAATGGAAGTTGACAAGAAAAGATCACTATGCCATTTCGAGGACAAAATTGCTGCAAAACTATCCGCAAAAGCTCCTGTATTTTCAGGACAATTAAATTCTGAATTAATAAATAAAAATGAATCTGAAATATCCAAATCTCTTGAGGAAGGTTTATCTCATCATACAGCTTTCGAGATCAAAGAAATACAAGAGACAGAACATACTATTAGGTTGGAAGGCACAAAAAGAAAGAGAGTTGCAGAGATTCGCAGAAAATTTTGGCCATACTATCTGGATTTATATATTTACTCCCTATTCCCCATATTAAACACAAAAAACACTTAACAAGCACACTCTAAGTTGTTATTATATAACAAGATAGAGGTTGATAATGGCACAAAAAATGAAACACACAATGGGTGAAAGATTAAATATTCGTTTTAACGGAAAAATCAAGCTTGAATTTCATGGTGCAAGAT
>CP070750.1:1931764-1934305 GCA_020348385.1 Candidatus Aminicenantota bacterium
CGGAAGCCTTCTGTGATGAATTCGACCGGATCGAGGCCTTCCGCAAGGCCTTTTCGTGCGACTTCTGCGGCTTTGTTTTTGTCGTGGTTTAGAATCGATTGTTCGGCTTCCCTGAAGAATTCTTCTTTACTCATCATGCCATCTCCTAATGTGTGAATCTATTCTTTATTCAATGACTGCTCATTCAATTTTGAGAGCAGAGCAAACTCATATGTTCAGGCGTTCTCCATCCAGGTAAACAAGGGCTCGGCCAGCACGCTGGATATTTTGAAAACATTCCTTGACCATAAGGAGTCTTTCCAGCCCGAATCCGATACCGACCCAGGGATCCGTGATTCCCCAATTCGAATCCAGTGGGTGTGGTCCCACAGCTCCTGAGGCCACTTCGAAATCGGCAAGAACATCGATTGTTTCGCCATAGACTTCACTCCGATGAGAGATGAAACTGAAATCTGGGATGCCACATGTTTCCATTATGATAGTCGCCAGTTCTTCCAGCCTCTCTTTTCTTTGTGCTGGGGGCAACCCGAGTTCCACGAGATTGAGCATTGTAAACTCGTTGATATGGTGTCGGCCTTTTGTGTCCTTCCGGAAACACGGCCCCACTTCAAAAATCCTGACCGGTTTTTCCCATATGTTCACGAGCTCCCTTAAAAGGAAATACAGATTGGGGGCCAGCATAGGTCTCAAGCACTTTTTATCGTCGATCCAAAAAACCTGTTTGAAAAGTTCATGATCTGGCCCGATCGACATCTTTGCGATAGATTGTTTTGAGATGAGAATCGGTGTTAGCACCTGAACAAAATCATGATTCACTAGCATCTTTACAAGGGTATCCTCCAGTTCGCACAACCGAGGCCGCCGGCTCTTTGTGCGAAGAACTCGGAGATTCCTGTGGCCCTGGCGGACCAGGTCTCGTTCGCACTTGAGAAACTCTTTATTTCGTTCCTTAGAGCCAGAAAATTGCTTGCTGAGCACGAACTCTGCCGCATTGAGTTCTCTCAATCGTTGCATCTGGCTGGTTGTCCAGCTGCATTTGCTTGATGGCATTCTATGTCTCATAGCAGGGGACGTCCACATCATAGCTCTTTTTGTTGACATAGACTAGTTTATTTTTTTAGGGGATGTCTATCTCGGGTAATGAAGGCATGTCATTTCTTTGGGCTTCTGACAGCATGATCTCTTTGAGAGCTTTTTGTGTTTCATTATCAGGAAGAGGAGGCGGATTTTTTTGCAGCAGATTTTCCACCTCTTCTTTGGCCCGTTCAGTTATTGGTTTTCTCCCTTTGGATACCCAGATGTCATACGGCTCTCTATCGATCAGCTTGGGGAAAGTGTGTTCTTCCCTGTACCATTTCCGCGTGTGGGGCATAGAGAGAAACTGTGTGTCTGGTGCGAAATCTTTGAAAATGTCCAGAGCGATCGGATCACCGCGTTGTGTTATTCCTTCGAGCAATCGATAGGCCATGCCACAGATTTCATTGTCAACAACCATTTTTTCCAGACTCTGGCATCTGATAAAATCCAGTATCCCAGCGCCGGAGATCACATTTACTCCGGAAAGCGCTGCAAGAATAGTCCCTATCCCGGTTTCAAATCCTCCTTGTGCGTCATTGATTTTGGCATCGCTCATTCCCATGTAGGAGTGGGTGGGAAGGTTGAAATGTTTTCCGATCTGTACATAGGCGGAGTCGATCATCATGGTTTCGATAGCGCCGATGGGTGTTGTTCCTTTCCTCATATCGAAGCTCACCGGACAACCGCCGAAAATAACAGGCGTTCCTTTTTTTGCGAGCTGGCATATCACCAGTCCGGATAGGTTTTCAACGACATGCTGGACCAGCGTGCCTGTGATTGTTACGGGAGCAGTAGCTCCTGTCATCCCCATGGATATCAGCTCTGAGGGAATACCAGCCCGGGCGCTGTCGATCAAACTTTGGGCGGTCAAATTGCTCCATTTGAGAGGAGGGGAAGGACAAGCATCGAATATAGCCAGAGGTTTTTCTGCAAGATTTCTTTCACTTCCCCGTATGGCGACGAGCATTCTATGCATGGGTTCGAATCCTTCGACTCGGAACGTCCCGGTGACGATGGGTTTTTTGGAGAAGAGGAGTCCGATATAAAGTCGATAACTATCTGAAACGATTTCGGAAACATCAGTGCTCAAAATACCAGTGCTCTGGAAATGGAGATGCTCGAGGCAGTCAGTCAGACGGGCAAACCGGATCAGATCATTCGTGACGGCTTTTCTCTCCTGCTGTGTTTCGGAATCCAGTATGGTGACCGCTACGGAGCCTGGATCAAAGTGGACTTCATCGCCACCGAGCAAATACTCGATTTCTCCATCCCTGTCATACATTTTCAGGGATGGAGGTGTGGATGAAAGAGAGTTTTCAATGAGCTTTGCGGTGATTCGAACTCTTTGCGAAGATGCATCCACCTTCATTCCGGCCTCTCGAAATAGATCCAGCGCTTCTTCGTTCTCGATAAAAACTCCTTGATTTTCAAGGATACTGTATGCCTCATCTATGATTTTTTGGA
>CP070750.1:1934405-1986426 GCA_020348385.1 Candidatus Aminicenantota bacterium
TCACGATCCCAGAATTCAATGATTTTTCATAGCCCATTCTTTTGATGTCGTTGTCGACAAGCCGGAAAATCTCCTCTGCCCTTGGGTGGATGATGTCGGCCAGAAGTTGCCGGGAGAGAACGCGCGGCTTTTTCCCCCGCCCGACAGTAGGCACTTCGATGGTTTCCTGTTCATCCACAAGAGGATGGGACACACAGCCGTATTTTTTCTTGATTTTTTCTGCGTCAGGAATCGGAGTCCTCAATCCCACGGCGATGTCGTTAGTGAAATTGTCTCCTCCGATCGGGATGACGGATGTGTACCAAAGACTTCCCCGTTCGAAAATGGCCACTTCCGTCGTTCCTCCTCCTATATCGATCAAACCTACCCCTAATTCCTTCTCGTCGTGAGTCAGAATAGAGGAGCTGGTCGCTATCTGGTTCAGGACAACCTGTTCTATCTCTATTCCTGCCCGGGCCACACACGTCCTTAGATTCTGTACAGAGGTTATCGCTCCTGTTACGATATGGACATTGACCTCAAGTTTGATCCCGCTCATTCCAAGAGGATCTTTGATTCCATCCTGATCATCGACGACAAATTCCTGGGGGATGATGTGTATGATCTCTCTATCTGGAGGAATGGACACGGCTTTGGACTGCTCGATGACGCGTTTTATGTCCTCTCGGCTGATCTCTCTGTTTTTTCCCGAAACGGCGATGACGCCTCTGCTGTTAAAACTTTTGATATGGGCACCCGAGATGCCGATAAAAGCCGCATCTATTTCCACACCAGCCATGAGTTCTGCCTCTTCTTGAGCTTTTTTTACCGCCTCCACCGTCGAGTCCAAATTCACCACGATCCCTTTTCTCAGTCCTCTGGATTCGGCTGTCCCTATACCGATTATTTCTACCTTCTTTTCTTCGGTGATTTCGCCGATGATGGCGGCTACCTTTTTTGTTCCGATATCCAGTCCAACGACATAGCTGTTTTTGGGCATTAAAAAGCCTCCTTCTCAGAGTCGAGAGCGTTATTTCTCTTTTTTTGCAGTATTGGCCGCAAAACAAAACGACCCTCATACCTGAAATCGATATATTCCAAAGGCCCATAGGTTTTGAAAAGGGCCAGGTTTTTTGCGTATGATTCGAATTTTTCCTTGAAATAGCTGTCTCCCAGTTTTAACCAAGTTTCCGAATCTTTTAATCGCAGCGAAACATTCTCGTATTCGGTCAGGTCCATCACGTTAATTTGGTCTCGAGCTGAGGCCTCCAGGTTATCCAAACAGGCCCAGGCCAGAGCAAGTTTTCTGTCCTTATCCCTCTGGAATCGGTTGGCATCGATAAGCAGGGGCAGATCGGGCTTATCACTGGGTGATATCTTTTGGAGAAGGATGCCATCTTTATCGATCAAGAAATAGCCTTCCTTTTCCAGAAGGGCGATCGGGATTCGTTCAGTGGCTTCGATTCTTATCGTGGATGGAAAGAGCTTCCGTATATGAACATCCTTGATCCATGTATGTTTGGCCAACTGTTCTTGGAGATTTTCGATGTCCAAAAGCAATATATTTCCCAAGTATCGCTTTTCAAAATAGTGCTGGAAATCCTTCCGTATTTCCTGTTTTTGGCAAATGATCTCCACTTTGTTGATGACGAACTTTTCCCAAGAGATAAAGAGAAGATAAAGCCGGGAAAATCCATAAAAAAATCCGACCAACAGCATAAAGGCAATCATCATGTGCCCCCATTTCAGTTTTATCTTCCTGTGGATTTTTTTTGTAGCGATCTTTCCGCGTTTTCTCCTATAAGAAGTCTGTTGAGAAAAGATAGAGCTGACCGCCAAGTTTATTTCCTCCTTTCCAGACGCTTGATAATTTCGGGGATAACCTTGTTGATATTGCCTGCTCCCAAAACAAAAATCATATCTTCTGCCTTTGCAATTTTTTCCACTAAATCGGGAATTTTTCCCAGATCCTTCTCAAAATAGACATTTTTGTGCCCGAATTCCTGAATTTCTTCATACAGGGCTTTTCCTGTCACCCCTTTTATCGGTTTTTCACCTGCGGGATAGATATCCGTTAACAGCAAGATATCCGCTTGATTAAAAGACGTGGCGAATTCATCCATCAGCATCGAGAGGCGGGAGTAGCGATGGGGTTGGAAAATGGCGATTGTACGGCATGTCCATCCTTGTTTGGCGGCCTCTAAAGTTGCTTTGATTTCTGTCGGATGGTGGGCATAATCTTCGATAATGGAGATATCATTTACCTTTTTCTTGAGTTCGAAACGGCGTCCTATCCCAGTGTGTTTTTCCAGTGCTTTGAGAATCGCATCTGGCGGAATATCCAGATAGAGCCCCACAGCTACAGCCGCCATGGCATTATGTATGTTGTGAATCCCAGGAACATTCAGACGCAATTTACCGATTTCCTTTCCTTTCCAATACAGGGTTGATGTGCTGGTGAATTCATGGAACTGAAGATTTCTGGAGAACACATCAGCTTGAGTAGAAAAACCATAGGTGATGATTTTTCTGTCCAAACGAGGAATCAGGCTCTGGAGGTTGGGATCGTCGAGACAGAGGATAACAGGACAATAAAACGGGACTTTGTTGGCAAAATTGATAAAGGTTTTTTTAATCTCTTCGACGGTCTCATACTGATCCAGATGTTCCTCGTCCAGATTGGTGAGCACGGCGATAAAAGGCGATAGGTACAGAAATGACCTGTCACTTTCATCGGCCTCGGCTACGATGTATTCACCATCGCCCAGTTTGGCATGGGCTCCGACTGTGTTCAAACGACCCCCTACTATGATCGTGGGATCTTTCCCGGCATCTTCTAGGACTTGAGCGATCATGGAGGTTGTCGAGGTTTTTCCGTGGGACCCTGCCACGGCCACTCCATTTTTTAGTCGCATCAGCTCTGCTAGCATCTCGGCTCGAGGGATCACCGGAATTTTTAAACGTCTGGCTTCTTCCACTTCGACATTGTCCTCTTGGATGGCCGAAGATATCACGACGACATCGGCTCCGTGTACCTTTTCTGTGGAATGTCCGTAGGAAATCGTTGCCCCAAGACGTTTGAGTCTCTGGGTGGCTTCGTTTTTGCCAAGATCTGTTCCAGAGACCGTGTACCCCAAATTCAGGAGCACTTCGGCAATTCCGTTCATTCCGGTTCCACCGATTCCGATCATGTGGATGTTTCTCAGCTTGCTAGTCGGCTTGACCACTAAAAGACCTCCTATTCTCCTTTTTCCATGAGTTCAAAACATAGATCCGCGATCCGATCCGCCGGATTCTTGACTTTGAGCGGAGCGAGATTTTTTTCCATTTCGGTGATCTTTTGCTTGTTTTGGTTAAACTCGAGAATTTTTTTTGAGATGACCGAGGGACTGAATTCTTCTTCTGTAATGACCTCAGCCCCGTAAACTTTTTCCAATTCTTTGGCATTCAGAAGCTGGTGATTATCCGCAGCTTGAGAAAAAGGTACGAGAAGCGAGGCTTTTTGCGAAGCGATAAGTTCTGCGATGGTGGATGCGCCGGCACGGCTTATGATCAAATCCGATTTTTGAAAGTAGTCTGCCATTTCTTCAAAATAAGGAGCCACTGTCACCTCAGGAAATCCCTCTTTTTTGTAATGTCCTTCCACCCATTCCCAATCCTTTTCGCCGGTTTGGTGATAAATTTTCAGATGTTCTTTTTCTGCCTTTAACAGAGGGAGGGCCTCAACGATGCCTTCGTTAAGGAAATGGGATCCTTGGCTTCCGCCGAAAATCAACAACGTAAGCCAGTCGTTTCTCTGCTTTGGCGTTAGAGTGTAAAATTCTTCCCTGACCGGGTTCCCGATGAAAATCCCCTTTCCTTTGAAGTGGGGAAGGGATCGTTCGAAAGAAACAACAGCCTTTTTTACCCAGCGTTTGAGGAGCCGGTTGGTAAGACCCGGTTGAATATTCTGTTCCATGATAAATGTGGGAATCCGGAGCCACGAGGCGAGGAGGACAATCGGGCCGGAACTGTACCCCCCCACGCCGATGACTAGATCGGGCTTTATCCGGATCAAAATCATCAAAGATTTGAGGAAAGATAAGGGGAGGAGTAGAAGTGATTTGAATATTTTAATTCCCCTCCCCTTGATCCCCTCAATATGCAATGGGATAAAATGGGCTTCATAATGGGCCATGATTCGTTTTTCCAATTGGCGTGTGCTTCCGATAAATGTCAACGAACAGTCCGGATCTTTTTCTTTTAACTTTTTTCCCACAGCGAGGGCAGGATGAATGTGCCCGGCTGTTCCGCCGCCGCTGATGATGATTTTATTCCGTTCTCTATTCATTTTTTTCTTCTCGACGATTCTTTCCTCTGGGAAATATGGAGCAGGATACCAATGCTGAGCAGCGTGCAGATGAGAGATGATCTTCCATAGCTAATCAAAGGAAGGGGGAATCCTGTCGGAGGCCCCAACCCTAGCACGATACTGATATTCAGCATGGCCTGGAGAAAAATGGCCAGAGTAAGGCCGGCTGCTGTCATCTGGCTCAACAGGTTGGGAGCCTTCCAGGAAATGAGCAGCCCCCTCCATAGGATAACCAGGAAGAGAAGGAGGATCACCGTCGTTCCGATCAATCCAAGTTCCTCTCCCACGATAGCATAGATGTAGTCTGTGTGCGCACAGGGGAGGAAAAACAGCTTTTGAGAGCTTTGTCCGATATTCACGCCAAACAGACCTCCTGATCCTACGGCGAGTTTGGATTGTATAATTTGAAAACTTAAGCCTTTGGGATCATCTGTCGGAGAGAGAATTGCCCGAACCCTATCCAGCCGATAGCTGGCTTGGAATAAGTAAAAGGAGAACAAACCGATGGAGGCAATCCCGAAGGCCAGGAAATATTTGAGTTTCACACCGGCCAAAAAAAGCATCATGGCTGCGATGAGGAAGATGAGCAGGGCTGTGCCGTAATCTGGTTCTTTGATGATCATCAGGATAAAAAGAAGCAGGATAGCTAGGGGAAAAACCAATGTGCGGGGTTCATCCAGCTTATCTTTTTTTCGATCGAGATAGTAGGCAAAAAACAGGATCAGGCTGATCTTCGCCAACTCTGAGGGTTGAAAACGCAGTCCCATAAATTGAATCCACCGGTTGGTCTTTCCTACAGCGGGCATGACGAGACTGAGAGCTAGGAGGAAGAGCGTCAACAGCAGCAGAGCATAGATAATGTTTGCATTTTGATAGAATGGTTTTCTCACCCACATTATTGCTCCCACTAGAATGAGGCCCACTCCAGCTCCTATGATTTGATGGATGAAAAAATGAAAAGGTTGGCCGAATATTTCGCTGGATTTTACGCCGGAAGAGCTGAAGACCATGATCAATCCGATCAGAATGAGAGCTAAGGTGGCGAAGAAAAGAGGTTTGTCGAAGCCGAAAGGTCTGAATATCTCCATTATTCTAGTCCTTTCCTTGTTCCACTTTTTGTATCAAAGCCTTAACCTCTCCCTTGAAAACCGTTCCCCGTTCTTCATAATTTTGAAACATATCGAAGCTGGTGCAACCGGGTGCCAGTAGGACCACTCCCTTTGGGGAGGCGGCCGAATAGGCAAGATGCACGGCCTCTTTCATGTCAGAAGCTTTTGTCATAGGAACAGTGCTGTTCAACGATTTTTGTATCTTGTCCGCAGCTTCCCCGATCAACACGACAGCCTTGACTTTTTTTCGGACAGGCGTTCTTAGTTGAACAAAATCTCCTCCCTTATCCCGGCCGCCGAGAATCAGGACGATCGGACCTGAGAAACTCTGTATGGATTTGAGGGAAGCATCAATGTTTGTCGCTTTGGAATCGTTGTAAAAAATCACCTGATCCAGTTCGCCTGCTTTTTCCAACCGGTGTTCCAGTCCTTTGAAGTCGATGATGGATTTTTTCATCGACGAAGCGGGGATTCCCAAAACATGACCAACCAAAGCGGAAGCCATAATATTTTCGCGGTTGTGAATTCCGAACAGGGATGTTTCGGTTGTCTGCATCAGTTTTTCCTGGATTTCATCAATCAGGATTATCCAGTTATCCTGGATCCAGCTTCCTCGGGAAACCTTTCCTGTTTGGCTGAAAGCGTAGACCTTGAACTTTCCCAATCGCCTTAAAGCCCACACCTGTGGATAATCTCGGTTCAGGATGGCTGTATCCTCTTCTTTTTGCATGAGAAGAAGGTTCTTTTTGGATTGATAGTAATCGTCGAAGTCTGTGTGCCAGTCGAGATGATCTGCAGAGATGTTTAAAAACAGAGAAATGGAGGCTCGAAATTTGGTGATGTATCTCAATTGAAAACTGGATAGCTCTGTCACGAATAGGTCATCGGGTTGGCTTTTTTCTACGAATTGGATCAACGGTGTTCCGATGTTTCCTGCCAAGTGACTTTGGAGTCCTGCATCCTTCAGAATTCTGTGAGTGAGGGTGGCAGTCGTGGATTTTCCGTTTGTTCCTGTTATGCCCACGATTTTGCCCTTTATAAACCTGTAAGCAAGCTCGATTTCCGAAAGGATCTCATGTCCTCTTTTCTTGGCTTCATCCAGTTCCGGAATATAGGGAACCCCGGGACTGGGGATGATCAAATCGGCAGCCAGGAAGGATTGGAGTTTGTGACACCCGGCTTCCACCTCAACGCCTTTTTCTTGCCAGAAGCTTATCCTGCTGCCGAGGTTTTCTGGGGGAGTTTTTTCGCTTATCTTGACTTCAGCACCCTGATGGATGAGAAAGTCACACACAGCTTCGCCTGTGCGGCCCAAACCAACAACGAGTGCTTTAGTTCCTTGTAATTCCATTTTATCTCAATTTTAAGGTCGCCAGACTGAATAGGGCAAAAATGATGCCCAAAATCCAAAAACGGACCACGATTTTTTCTTCCGACCAACCCAAAAGTTCGAAATGATGATGGAGAGGAGCCATCCTGAGAATCCTCTTCCCGCCGGTGACACGAAAGTAGGAAACCTGGAGGAGAACGGAGAGGGCTTCCAGAATAAACACACCCGCCACCATGAAAAGAAGGAATTCCTGTTTGATCAGGATGGCGATTATGCCGATGCTGGCCCCTAAAGATAAAGCTCCCACATCTCCCATGAAAACTTGAGCTGGATGGCTATTGAACCATAAAAAGCCCAAACAAGCGCCTGTCAAGGCACCCACGAAAATAGTGAGTTCCGATGCTTGTTCGACATGAAATATATTGAGATATCCTGAAAAGTCCTCGCGTCCTGCCAGGTAGGATAGAGCCGTGAAGGCACCCGCACTTATCAATGTCAGACCGATGGCCAATCCGTCCAAACCATCGGCAAGATTGACTGCATTGGAGGAACTGACCAGGATCAGCATGATCCATGGGAGATAGGCCCATCCCAGGAAAGGAATCCATTTTTTGAAAAATGGAAAGCTCAAATGGAGGTCGAACTTATCCAGAAATCCCAGGTAGACTAGGACAAAACCCAGGATGCCGGCCAACAAAATCTGATAGATAAACTTGTGTCGGATGATCATACCCCGCGATTTGTGTTTTTTGATCTTCAGATAATCATCCCAAAATCCAAGGATCCCGAACAAAAACATCGTGCTCATGGCGATCAATACATGGGTGTTGCTCAGATCTGCCCAAAGGAGAGTGGGAATCAGCGTGGATGCTATGATAAGGATACCCCCCATTGAGGGCGTGCCCCTTTTGTTTTGATGGCTTTCAGGACCATAGGGGCTGATTTCTTCCCCAAGTTGATATTTCTTCAGCATCCTGATCACCCACGACCCCAGGATAAAAGAAATGAGCATGGCTGTTATTCCTGCCAGCGCTGTCCTGACCGTGTAATATCTGAATAGATTGAACAGGATGGAATATTCTTCGAGCGGCGCCAAAAGCCAGTACAACATGTCAGTTACTCCTGTTTTTCAGCGATTCCACGATTTTATCCGTCCTTATTCCCCTGGATCCTTTGACCAACACCAAGTCTCCCGGTTCGAGGAAAGACATCACATGATCTGCCGCCTGATCGGCATTTTCAAACGAGGCAACACGGGCTCTGTTCATACCTGCCTCCAGCGCTCCTTCTGCCATATGATGGCTGAGAGTACCGATGGTGATGAGCAAATCCCATGCATATCGCTGCACTTGTTCTCCCGCCTCGTGATGGTAAGCTATTTGTGTTTCGCCCAATTCCAGCATATCGCCCAAGATGGCCACTTTTCTATTGGTCTCCAACTGGGATAAATCCTTGAGAATGGATTCCAATGCGGCTGGATTAGAGTTGTAGGAATCGTCGATCAAGACGATGTTGTTCGGAAGGTGAAAAACCTCTCCACGCATCGGAAAGGGCTTCAAGGTTTGTGTTTGTGCCAGCATATCATCAAAGGGTGTGGAAAGTGCATAGGCAATAGCTGAGGCGGCAAGGAAGTTGGAAAGAAAGCTTGTTGTGATAAATGGAATGGTCGCCTTCCCTCTTTTGCCTCCATAGATAAAATCAAACGTGATTCCCTGGTATCCCGACCTCTGGATATTTTCAGCTCGGACGTCACAACCTTCAGAAAAGCCAAAAAGGAGTTTTGTTCCTCTCCAATCTCTGGCTATTTTTTGAACGGCAGGATCGTCTCCGTTGAGTACGGCCGTGCCGTTTGTTTTCATGCCATCGAGAATTTCCTTTTTCGCCTGCGCGATTTCCTCGAGGCTGTGGAAAAATTCAAGGTGAACGGGATGGATGTTGGTGATCACGGCAATATCTGGAGGTGCGATTTGTGTGAGGCGGGTTATCTCTCCTGCCGAACGCATGCCCATCTCCAGCACGGTGACTTCATCTTTCCTTTGGAGTCTCAGGATGGAGAGGGGAAGTCCGATGTGGTTGTTATAATTCCCTTCTGATTTGAGCACCTCGAATCTTCGAGCCAGAAGGGTTGCAGCAAACTCTTTTGTGGTGGTTTTTCCGATGCTTCCTGTGATCCCCACGACCTTGACGCTATGGTCATCCAGGACTTTTTCAGCAAGGTTCTGCAGAGCAAAAAGAGTATCAGGTACTTGAATCAATGCCATGTCGGGGTTGGGAGGAGTGATAGGCCGGGAAATGACGGCTCCGGCCGCTCCCTTTTGCGCAGCATCCGCAATGTAAGTATGGCCGTCTCTCTGGGCCACAAGTGCAAAAAAGAGCTCGCCCGGTTGGCTTATCCGGGAATCGATGTTGAATGTCCGGAACGAGATAGAAGGCAAACCTTGGAGGATATCTCCACCTGTTTTTTTGGCTATCTCGTTCAAGTTGAGCTCAACCAATTTGAGTTTTTCTCCTTTTTTTTCAGCAATTCCAGGATGACTTCCGTGTCGCTGAAATGGATAATCCGGTCTTTGATGATTTGGTAGTCCTCGTGTCCCTTGCCGGCTACCAGGATGTAATCATCCGTTTGCCCGATGGTCAGAGCGCGGGCGATGGCTTTTTTCCTGTCAGGAATGACTTCATACTGCTTGCTTCCTGATTTTTTCATACCCCGTTCGATCTCTGCGATTATGGCCAGAGGCTCTTCCGAACGGGGATTGTCCGAGGTGATGATGGCATAATCAGCCAATCTCCCTGCCGCTTCTCCCATCCTCGATCTCTTGGATTTATCTCGATCTCCTCCAGCTCCAAACACCACGATGATTTTTTTCTGTGCCAGCTCTTTAGTGCTTTCCAATAGCTGACGTAAAGAATCATCGTTATGCGCATAGTCAACGAAGATATGCATACCGAAGGAATTTTGGATCTTCTCGAACCTTCCAGGAATCCCTTGGAGGGAGGCAATGCCCGCGGCGATTTTTGTTTCTGGCAATTTGAGGATGAGAGATGTTGCCACCGCAGCAAGAATATTGTACAGGTTCGGCCGGCCTAGCAGGGGAGAGGATATTTGCATTTTTCCCGCTGGATGTCTTACCACCAAGTCTATTCCTTTTTCCGAGAGGGAAAACTCTTCGGCTCGAACCAGAGCACTTGTTTCCAGTCCGAACGTGATGGCGCCCATATGGAGCTCTTCAATCAATTTTTTTCCCCAGGCGTTATCTGTGTTGACCACAGCCATGGTCTTTTTTTGAGTGGAGAGAAAGAATAGCTTTTTTTTCGCCTCAAAGTATCTCTCCATGGTTTGATGATAATC
Source organism: Candidatus Aminicenantota bacterium (assembly GCA_020348385.1). GTDB lineage: Bacteria > Acidobacteriota > Aminicenantia > Aminicenantales > Aminicenantaceae. The sequence goes on from CP070750.1 coordinate 1,944,524, forward strand.
CAGGTGTTCACCGCTCAAGTTGGTGAATACAGCGACATCGAAATCGATTCCCGTAACCCTATCCAATTCGAGAGAATGGGAAGAGACTTCCATCACACAATGGGTGGCCTTTTGTTCGACCATGTTTTGCATCAAACGCTGTAGGTCAGGAGCCTCAGGCGTCGTTCTTTCGGCGGTAAGACTGACTCCCGGTCCTCTGTAGGAAACGGTTCCGATGACTCCGGGAAAAAAACCAGCGGTTTTGAGAATGGTTTCGATCAGGTAAGTGATCGTTGTTTTTCCTTTGGTCCCGGTGATCCCGACAACTTTGAGTCGACGGGAAGGATGGTGGAAAAAATTGGCGGAACAGAGTGCCAGAGACCTGCGCGCTTCCTGAACCTGGATCCAGTTGATGTCGAATTCAGAAGGCATCGGTCTTTCTGAAAGAATGGTTGTAGCGCCGTTCGCTATGGCTTCAGGAATGAAATGGAACCCATCCTTTTTTTCTCCCCTTAAAGCTGCAAACAGGTAGCCAGAATTGACCGAACGAGAGGAATAGGCGATTCCCATGACTTTTTCCTCCCGTTTTCCGTGGAATCCCACCGTGGGTATACCCTGGAGCAAATCTTTGATCTTCATTCGCCAGTATGCCTCCCCGCTTTGGACGCAATCAGGGTATCGAAAGATTTTTTTACCGGTGGAACGCAAAGATAGCGCAAGATTTTTTTTGCGATTTCCCGAAAAACAGGCGCAGCCACCTGACTCCCATAATAATCTCCCTTGGGATCATCGATGACCACAATCATCGAAAATAGTGGCCCTTCGTTTTCGACCACACCGGCAAACGAGGCGATGTGGGCCGTCGTTAAATACTGTTTCTCATCCCGATCGTATTTTTGTGCAGTCCCTGTCTTTCCATAGATGGTGTAACCCGGGATTCGAGCTGTTACACCGGTTCCTGAGGCAACAACACCCAGAAGGATGTCTCTCACGTTGGCAGAAGTCTCATCTGAAATCGCTCTTTTGTAAGCCATCGGAGAAACGGATTCCATCTCTGCGTCCGTATCATTAATTTTTTTGACTGTCCTGGGAGGAACGATAACACCTTGATTGGCGATGATGTTGAGAGATTGTAGCATTTGGATGGGAGTTACAGAGATTTCATACCCTATCGAATGGGAAGCCACAGAAATTTTGGTCCACCGCTCCAGAGGATTGAGCAAGCCTTTTTCTTCTGCCGGAAGATCGATGCCTGTTCTTTGCCCGAATCCGAACTTTTTGATAGCCCTGAAAAGATTTTCTTCCCCGACACGTTGGCCGATGAAGATGGTTCCGACGTTGGAGGAGTGGATGAAAACTTCTGGAAAATCAAGAATGCCGAGGCGTTCATGATCCCAGAAGGTGTTTCCGGCATACACGACATAACCCGGTGTGCAATCAAAGGTTTCCTCAAAGCTGACACTTCTGTTTTCCAATGCAGCTGACAATGTGACAATTTTGAATGTCGATCCAGGATCGTAAGTATGGTGTACCGCTTTGTTCCTATCGAGTTTTGTGGGAGGATCAGGCAAGTGGTTGAGGTCATAGGTGGGATAGTTTGTCATGGCCAGAATATCGCCAGTCGAAGGGTCTGAGATGATGACAACCCCCCATTCCGCCTGGCTTTCTAAAACAGCCTTTTTGAGCTCCTTTTCGGCGACATATTGGATGGTCTCATCTAGGGTCAGGACAAGATCTTTCCCATTTACCGGAGGCTTCAGGGTTTCAAAGCTGTATCTTCTTCTTTTGGCATCCCTCAGGATGAGCCCCTCTCCCTCGACCCCTTGGAGTATCGTGTTATATTTGTATTCGATCCCGCTGACACCGATTTCGTCGATATTCACTCTGCCAAGAACATGCGAGGCGCGCTTTCCCTGAGGATAAAACCTTTTATTTTCCTCCATCAGGTATACCCCATTGGTGTTCATGTTTAAAACCTGAGTGGCCTTTTGCTCTTCGATTTTCCGAGCGAGCCAAATGAACTTGGCATCTTTGTTGATCTGTGCCCTAATGGTGCTGAGCTTGCTGGAGGGTAACCGCAAGGTCTGGCCAATCTTTTTTGTCCTGGACCACTGTTCTGAATGAGATTCATTCTCCAAGGGGTGGAAGAAAACAGAATATCGGGGCACGCTTCGTGCCAGGATTGTCATGTTCCGATCAAAGATGGACCCCCGCTTGGGCTCGATTTTTTTTATATTCCGGTTTTGTTGGATGGCTTCTGCGTTCAGTTTCACATGGTCGATCACTTGAAGCTGGACGAGACGGAGCACGAGCACACCCATCCATAGGATGAAGAAGAAGGCAAGGAAGTACGTCCGCTTTTTGGTTTTCTTTTGGTGATAGCTTTTCATCTTGTTTTTTAGTGCCTTTTTTCGATGTCTTTATACACGATCTGTTCTTCTTCAGGTTCGGAAAGCTTCAGTTTATCCCTGGCGATATCTTCTACTCGGTCTAGAGTGAGGAGGCTCGATTTAACTGTCTCCAGTTCTTCCACCTCTTTCTCCAACTGGAGAACCCGGTATTCCAACTCTGCCGAGTCATAGCCGAGGTTCACAGATTCTGTCTGGTGCCATACGTAAAGGCTGAGGATGAGTAGGGCAAACAGGGTGCAGGAGATGCCGATGAAGATTTCTTTTTTGCTGAATTTTTTTCTGACCATCAGAGCCTTTCTCCTGCTCTCAGTTTGGCCGAACGGGCGCGTGAGTTTGCTGCGATTTCTTTTTCGGTCGGTGTGATGGGTTTTTTTGTAAGAATTTTCAGGATAGGATTGCCGTTATCCGGTCTAGCCAAACGATGAAAGGTCTGCTTGACGATCCTATCTTCCAGTGAGTGAAAGGAGATGGCGATAATCCGAGCTCCTGCGGATATTTTTTTAGCGATGTTTTCCAAGAAATCCGCCAGGCCGTGAAGCTCTTGATTGACCTCGATACGGATTGCTTGAAAAACTTTGGCCGCCGGGTGGATTTTTCCTCTTTGGGGTCGCCACCGACAGACTTCCTCGACGATCCTGCGGAGTTCTGTCGTTTTTTCCAATTTTTTAATTTTTCTCCGAGATACGATTTCTCGAGCCAATACTTTCGCCTGACGAAGTTCACCGTAATCTCTGAAGATTTCTGCAAGCCTTCTCTCCGAATATTTATGAAGAATCTTGGAGGCTGTGATTTTGTTGCGCAAGTCCATTCGCATATCTAGAGGCCCTTCCGAATTGAAGCTGAATCCTCTTTCTGGCGAGTCGAGCTGGAAAGAAGAAAGTCCAAGGTCTAAAAGTATTCCTTTGACATCGGAAAAATCTGTATCTAGGTTCGGTAGATGCCGAAAGTCCGAATGGAAGAGGTTGACCCTGTCAGCAAAGGCTTGGAGTCGGTCTCTGGTCTGAAGAAGAGCCTGTTCATCGATGTCGAATCCTATGACCTTACTTTTCTGATTCCTTTTTAGGATTTCGAGTGCATGTCCACCCAAGCCAATAGTGCAATCAAAATACACTCCTTTTCTTCCGATATCCAAATATTCCATCACTTCTTCTAAAAGGACAGGAATGTGGGAGCCTCCGATCATGCCTTTTTATCTTGGGACATAAGCTCCGCGATGTTTTCGAAGTCCTCGTCGGTGAGGGGCTTTTCTCCGAGCGTTTCTTCGAGCATGGTCTTATTCCAGATTTCTAGATGGTTGGAAAGGCCGATAACTTCCACTTCATCTTCCAGTTGTGCCTTTTCTCTCAGTAGTTGATTGATCAAAATGCGGCCTTTTGAGTCTATTCGATATTTTGTGCCTTTGGAGTTGACCCGGATCAATAGCCTTCTTATGGCAGGTTTGAAATGATAAGCGCCTTCTCCTGCAATTCCTGTCAAACTGTTCCAGACGGGAAGGGGATAGATTTGAACGGCTTCATCTGTGAGAGATGTGATAAAAAGCTCCTTGCCGTATTCTTCTTCGATGGCTGCACGAAATCGTTCTGGTATTTTTATTCGACCACTTTTATCGAACCGTGCGGTGTAGCTTCCGATCAGCGTGTTTCCCATTTTATCCCGTTTTGTCCCATTTCTAATAAAATATATTTATTATATAACTGTATGTCAAGGAAAAATTTGAAAAAAATCCCGCATAAATTTATTATTTTCTATAATTTTCCATATATTGGGGGAAATGGGATGGACACACTAAATACAGTAGTACTGTCAGTAAAGAAACACGGAGAGAAAAAATCAGGTGTGCGAGCTACTCTTCTTGACGTGAATGGAGTAGCTTCTCTGCTTCCTCATGGTCTTTTTCGGGAACAAGGATTTTGATCTCTCCCAAGCCGTCCATGGTGAACGGGTGAACGGATTGGACCACAAGGCCTTTGAGCAGGCAGGGGATTCCATGGCTTTGAAGAAAGCTTTTTATGACCTCTGCTTCGACAGATCCCCAAGCCTTGTATACTTCCTTAAATTCTGATTCTGGTTTTTTTTTCAATTTATTGGTTTTTTTTTCTGTCATGTGCTGAATCTGCCTGATCTTAAATTCTTCGCTTAATCGTGTTCCTTTTCCTCTATCTCGGTAATTTTTTCTTCTGTGAACAGATAGGCTTTAAGCTCTTCTGCCATGGTATGGTCGTTTCTCCTGATCCATTCGAGAATCATGGCAGCATGCTCTTTTTCTTCGTCTCTATTGTGAGTCAGGATGCCTTTCAATTCTTCATCTTCTGTGACATCTACCCGTTGTTGATACCAGTCCACGGCTTCCAGCTCCTCGATAAGCGAGTGAAGGGCCCGATGCAATTCCAGTGTTTTTTTGGATAGCTTATTGAAAGGCTCGTTATAATTACCAGCCATTCATTCCTCCTTTAATCCGAGGCTTTTGTTTCTTTTTTGTTTTTTCTTTCGAAATAATCTGTCAGGATTTTTTCATGGTCAAAAGCCAGCGGAAAATCCAGTTCATCCTTGCTGAATACTTTGATCTCTCTCGCGTCATCTTGGGCAACGGGATCTCCTTCCGCTTTGGCGATAAAAACTGTCGAGATCGTGTGTTTTCGCGGATCCCTGTTTGGGTCCGAGTACGTATGCATCTGGCATTGGAGTTGAATATCCAGGGACGTTTCCTCTTTGGCCTCACGAACGGCCGCCTGCTCCAGAGATTCTCCGTAATCGACAAATCCTCCAGGCAAAGCCCATCCAAAAGGTGGATTTTTTCGTTTGATAAGCACGATTCCTTGTCGGCCATCTTCTGTGTTCATCTCAATGATGATATCCACAGTAGGCGCCGGGTTTTTGTATGATTTCAAAGCTAAACGAGTTTGAATTTTTTTTCCAGTTTTTCTAGTTTTTCGACAATGCCACCATATTCCAGTTCACTGTAAGGCAGCATCGCTGCTCCAGAGAATCCCTGTCGGCGGATAGCGGTGGCTTTTTTAGAAATCTGCAAGCGCACATGATCCCAGTAAGGATGATCAAAAACGTCTGCAGGCTCTGTGAGTTTCCCATCTTTGATGCAGAATGCGGCTCCGGTCACGACCGGAGGGCCGTCAAAGTAGGAAATGGAGCAATTAAGTTGACAGGGCATCAATGGGCCGGTGTGACTGCCTCTCATGAAACCCGCAACGAAGTGACCGATCTCATAGGGGGCCAGCACCTCTCCTGTAGCCGGGAATTCACCCTGAACCCTGACCAAAGCGATGGGATCATCTTTACCCGTGTATTTTCCTGCAATGTTGTGGAGCCGGGTTGTTGATATGGCTACGGCTTGATTTCCCGATGATCGCGAATAGATGCTCTCGATAACGTATCTTTCATTGTCTCTGAGCAATGCGGCGATGTCATACAGATCTTCGGGTGTATTGAGATCGATGACTTTGTCCTGTTCGGTGTATTCCACATCGACGATCCTGAATGTGAATCCATCCGCCATTTTTGGGCTAAGAATGAGACCAGCACAGTACATTGGATCGGCAAAACCGAGATAAAAGGGAAGGTTATAGGCTCCCGGATCGGTCTTATCTGCGGCAAAAAAGACAAATGGTTCATTCGGTCTTTCTTCGAATTCCATCTCGGCTACTGCCGGACCCATTCCCTTGATGTTTCCACTGAAGGCATCTTTTAAAAGATCTTGTCCTGCACCGTATAATCCTTGTTTTTTTGCCATTTCCGTCCCTGCAATAAAAGCATCCCATGCCAGTTTATGAATTTTTTCGTCAGAAATTCCCCTTTCATGAGTGCACAGTATGGCAATATCGTCTCCCGTGTGGCTGATGTAAGAATCGATGACCAGATCTTTTCCCAGTTCTTTAACTTTATTTTTGACCTCGGATATCAGCGCTTGGCTGGGAATGATATGGCCTCCGATACTTCCGATGTCTGCTTTTAATACGCTTACGGTTACTTTCATTAAATCCTCCCTATTATGAATGCGCCCCACATTCTAATTGTTTTTTCTGTTTGCTGTCAACTAGAGAAAAAAAAGGGGACGGTTCTATTTTATTCAGCCTCCTGAGATAGGAATTACGAGGGCAGACAATAAAATAGAACCGTCCCCATTATTAGATGATTGTCCCTATTATAGGACAGAATTTCTGAGGAAATCCTGAATTTTTCCCCTGATTTTGTTGGCACAAAGATTGCAATTGTGTATAATCGAATTAAGGAAAGGAGAAACATTATGAAAAAGTTAGTAATTATCCTTTCTCTGGCACTGATTGCAGCTTTATTTCTATCCAGCTGCGCTACCATAGAGACACGCTACACGGGAAAGCGTATCCCCGTCGATCCCGCCGATTACGAATACGAAAACCAGGATTATGGACCCCGCGGCTATTATCCCCATGATTACTATTACGATCCTTACTACTCCTCTTTTTATGGGCCTGCTTTTGGAATTGGATTCAGTTTTTGGAATCCATTCTGGTATTATGGTCTTCTCGGGTCCTACTACTGGGGATATTCTCCCTACTACTGGGGCTACTCTCCCTATTATTGGGGTAGAGGCTACTACCCATATTATGGACGCAGCGGCTATTCTCCTTACCGTTCTACCTACAGATCCTATATCCGAAAAGACCAGCTAAGTAGAGGACGATCCAATAGGAGTCCCGCAATCAGGACAAAAAGCTCCGTGAAGAGATCTGGTTCTAAGTCTGGAATCAGGTCCCGGTCCTTATCTCCCACACGGACCCGGTCGACCTCTTCTGCGACACGAACGCGAACACGAACAACTTCCCGAAGCGGCATTAAGAAAAAGAAATAACCGATTTCCGAAATCAGCTGGGGATGTCAGTGGCTGAATACGGAATATGAGATAGCTTGGAGGGGGAAATGAAAAGAGGAATATCGCTTTTAATCCTTGGTCTGCTTTTTTGTATCGGAGCCTATGGGGATACGAACTATAAATATATCTATTCTTGGGATACGGATATCTATTTCGGACATGTGATATATCCTGAAGCCAAACATGATGGGAAAGATGCGGTCGTTCTGAGAGAAGGTCTCCGCAGCCCAGAGGTGGCCGATTTGAATCTACCTCTTGTTCCGGGAGATACAATCAGAACATTTGAACGAAGGTGTGAGATTCAATTCGACACCGGCACGATCATCCGGCTTGATCAAAACACGGAGCTTAAAATTGAGACTATCCTAGCCCAAAGCCTCAGCTCGAATACCCAACTAACCAATCTGCTTCTACTCAAAGGACAAGTCTATGTCATGTACAAAAGGCACGTCCGGAAAGAAATATTTCAGATTATTACACCCAATACGGCTGTGAAGTTGAATCACAACTCCGTGGCCTTGATCGAGTCTGTAACAGATGGAAGCACGGATATACTTATGAGCGAAGGTAAGGGTTATGCTCTTTATGGGCCTACCGAGAACGCCATCAAAAAAGAATCCATAAAGAAATCCCAAAAAATCGTGGTAACTCCAGATCACCGGCTTGTCATAAACCAGTATGAAGAAATTGAAGATTTTGAGGCATGGAATGAAAAATTGAACAGGGAATTCCTCGAATTTCACGAGGGAAAATCCGTGATCCCTATGCCGATCCAAAAATTATCCAGGGGTGTCTATTATTTTGCACAGAAATACTCCAACCTCTATGGTGAGTGGCTCTGGGACAAATACGTCGGATATGTCTGGAGGCCTTTTTTGAATAACCGTTCTTACCCATGGGGAGGATGGATGCCCTATTACCAAGGTCGATGGTCTAGTGTGCAAGGACAACTTTTTTGGGTTCCCAGCGAGCCCTGGGGATGGGTGCCCTATCATCTGGGGATATGGATGTGGAACAAAAATAAAGGCTGGTTATGGATTCCCGGTTCGGTTTTTGCCCCAGCTTGGGTGGACTGGAGCTTTTATCGAGGTTATTTTTGTTGGCGTCCCTGGTTGATTACAGATTGGTATAGTTATTCTATTTACGGAGATGATTATTTTCCCTATTTTGCCGGTATGATTCATCCTGATGATGAACGAGGGTATCTATCCGTGCCATCGGAATCAAGAAAAAAAGTGGTGCGGAATGTTATTACCAAAGAACAATTGAAGAAAAAAGCGCCTCCCTACCCTATACCCAAGGAGTTGAAACGGGGCTATAAGCGCATCGTTGTTGCCTTGAAGAACGGTGAAGATGGGATCCTTGTTCCGCTGAAAGATACACCGAATCACATGTTGGCGGTGAATCAGCAAGATTTGAATGCACCGAGAATTCATGAAAAGATCGTCAAGCTCACCAGCCTATCCAAGGAAAAGAATGTGGATTTTCCATTCCAGAAATCACAGCAAGACCCGCGCTTACAAGCCATACAAACCTACAACCGGAACAAAAAAATCGCTATCCTCCGCGAGAAAGTCACAGATTTGATGAGAGACTTGGAGGGTCAGAAGGACTTAGCAATCCAAAAGTTCCAGATGTCCAAAGTGACTGTCGACAACAACAAAAGAGATATTCAGGGTATAAAAGGGAAAAAACAAATACTGCAACCTTCGCGTGTGAGGATTGAGACCTCTTTGCAGAATCGGGTGGGTTCTCCAGTTGTTGCTCCTCATGAGAATGTATCCAGGCAGCCGGAAAATCTGAACTCTGAGATACTTATATCTCATCGTTCTTCAGTTCGATTCCGTGATTGGAATCCCGATGTCAATGTTGCGCGAAGAGCCGGAATTTCCATCCGGTATTCCAGCCGGTCCAACGAGGTGAGGTGTCCGGAGCTCAATATATCTTCAAGACATGTATCTGGCTCTAGGGGATATACAGGGCCTCGTGTTCAACTCACATCGCGAGGATCTGTAAACGTCTCTGGAACGAGTGGCGGCGCCTATTCGGGAGGCTCTTCATCTAGATCTGCTTCACAGGGCGGTTCGTCAAACTCCAGATCCACTAATAAAGGAGAAAAAGGCGCTTCCTCTGGCAGCAAAGGCGGAGTTGTAAAAAAGTAAACATTTCCCTTTCTGAATTCCATTACGAGTGCTTTCTGAAATGTTATCGCTCCAGTCAGATTTTTGAGACGCCATTCCTTCGTCATTCTTTTCGGCTCTGTGGAACTGCGCTGCTTTGTACCAACACCACAGTAATATTAGGGCCATTACTCAGCTTCATTTCCAAGCTATCCCAGTGCTCATACAGTCCTCGAGCCTGATTTATCAGGTTCCCTCAAAGAATGAATCGGGAAAGCTAAATCTGACGATGTCGCTTTTCCATTCCAGAAAGCACTTCATTTATGTAGGATACCTTTGTAATACAGAAAGGGGAAGTGTTGGGAGATGGAGTTGGCTTTAAAAAGAAGAGAAAATGATAAGCGGGGCATGGAAATACAAGCTGTAGTTTTGGGCTGCGAGCATAAAACTCTCGAGGAATTCCGATCGGAGTGGCTTAACAGGTTTGAACCTGTGAGCTAGGGGATTGATGTATTTGCCCCCATATTTGATCCTGTAATCCAAATGGGGGCCACTTACTTCCCCTGATGCTCCGACCTCCCCGATTCTCTGTCCTCCGGTCACTCTAACCCCTTTTTTTACATAACATCTACGGAGATGTAGATACATGGTCTCATAGTTATTTTTATGTCGAATGCGGATCATTCTCCCAGAAGCACCATTCCAGCCTGCAAAAAGGACTGTGCCATCGGCCGTGGAATGAACAGGCGTTCCAACTTTGGCCGCGTAATCAACCCCGTAGTGGGGCCGATAAACTTTCCTTACAGGGTGGAGGCGGTTGTAGGAAAAACGCGACGTGATACGGGGAGTGTATTTAAACGGAGATTTCAAAAATTCTCTCCGGAGAGATTCTCCTTCCTCGTTAAAATAATCGGTTTCCTTCGTATCGGGATAAGTGAAACGAAAAGCTTGATAGGTGGTTCCACGATTCGTGAATGTAGCTGCGAGCACGGAACCGTATCCCACAAATTTGCCCTTCAGATACTTTTTTTCAAAAAGGATTTTGAACGAATCCCCCTTCCTCAGATCGATGTAAAAATCGACATCCCAAGCAAAAATTTCCGAAAGATCGTAGGCTAAAGCGCCCTTTTCTCCTTCCCTAGTTATGGCATTTGGCAGGTTGTTCTCGATGGTTCCCCAGATCATGTGAATTTCAGTTTCATACGGAAGTTCATATTCTGTCGCCTCGTACGTCCCCCCGATCTTTTGGATATGGAGGTAATTGTCTTTGTTGATATCATACTCGATGGTTGTGATCGTTTCCTGTTGGTTTTTGTATAATCTTATTTCCCGCCCTTCCTTGATCTTTGCTAAATCATAAACGGGTTTGACCTCGGCCCTCAACTTATGAATTTCAGCTGGAGAAAAACCATGCCTGGATAGAATATCAGAGAGAGTTTCCCCTTTTCTTATCATTTCTTTAGTCTCTTTCAAGGGCGGGGGAGTTTCTCCTATATCATTCTTTGGAGGTTCTTCAATGATCCTTTCCTCCGCCTGTGCTTTGTCTTTAGAAAGAAAGCACAGAGTTAAAAAGATGGCAAAAGCGATGATAATGAATACCAGAAGGGGAAGTTGCCCAAATTCCTGCTCTCCGTTTTTTGGTATTCTAATTTTGACTTTCATTTACCCGGTATTTTTTTCTGTCACCCGATAAAAACAATAATCCATTTGAGGCATTTAGTCAATGGGGTCAAACCTTGACATGGGACATAATCCTTTCTTGATATGCACTTGAGGTCCTTTAATACTCTTATTATTCTTAACATTTTGGCAAAAGACAGGGTATATTAATGTGGATGAAAGATGAAGACAAGCTTGTGGAAGAAGTACTCCAAGGCAAACACTCTTCATTTGAGCTTTTATTGCAGCCCTACCGGCAAGGATTCTTGAACATGGCATATCGGATCACAGGTGACAGAGAGGAAGCACAAGAGGTCTGCCAGGATGCATTCCTCAAAATATTCAAATACCTGAAGTCATTCAAGAAGGGCCGTTCATTTAAAGCGTGGTCCTACAAGGTTTTGATGAATACATCCTATGATTACTTGAGAGAAAAGAAAAAATTCAAGAGGGTGATCGAAAGCCAAAGAGGAACATCGGTTTACGTTTATGAGGTCCCAAAGATCGAGCAGAGAGTTTGGCGAAAGCAAATGAAAGAAAAGATTCAGAGCATGCTGGATATTTTATCTCCAAAGGAAAAAGCTGTTTTTTTGCTCCGAGACAGCGAAGGCCTTTCGGTAAGAGAAGCCTCTCTTGTTCTGGGGTGCTCCCAGATAAGCGTTCGAACACATCTTTCGCGTGCTCGACAAAAAATAAAAAACCACTTTGAAAAAGATCATCTGAAAAAAATAAAGGAGGGAAAAACATGAAATGCCAAAAGATACAACGCTTGATCCCTCTTTTGGCAGGGTCTGAACTTCCCGAATCACAAATATCGTCAGTAAAAGTACATCTGGAAGGATGTTTACAATGCCAGAGGGAGTACGAAAAATACACAGATCTTGTCAACCAAACCAGAGAGTGGCTTGCAGAAGATAAAGTCGGATGGAAAGAGCAAGAATGGCGAGAAACGATTCAATCTGTTGTGAATCAAGGTTCGGAAAAGAAAACATCCTTGGTTCCTTGGCCCTTCCCGAGAGCATGGGCCTATGCGCTCATGGCCGGAGCGATGCTCCTGCTCGCCACCCTCGTTATCCGGCCTCCCTTTCTCAAACAGATCGGTCTAGCGCCAGAATACAGGGATGTGACAGAGATGGAAAAACAAGAGGTCGTTTCCATGACCATGGTCTCGAAGGAGACTGGACTGAAAATTGTCTGGTTCTTCAACAAAAATTTCAATTTGGAGGAAAATGAATGAAAAAAACAACAATATTTATTGTGACCTTATTGTTTCTGGTTAGCATGATCCCCGTGCTTAATGCACAGCAGAGCACCTCACCAACCAAGCTCATGAAAGAAATTGTCAAGGTCAATTATATCGATGCGCGTTCTGCTTACAGCATTCTCATGCCCTACATGAGCCGGAACGGCAAGCTTCAATTGGTAAGGGAAAGCAACATGCTGATCATCGAGGATATTCCGGAAATAGTCGACAAAGTCCTTTCGATATTGAAAGAAATTGATATCAAACCACTTGATTTGCAGTTTACTGTGGACTTGATTTTGGGATCCATGTCTTCAGGTTCAACCGGTGCTCGTGACGCGTCAGAGGTATACTCAGATAAAAAAATCGACTCGGACCCTCTGATAAAAGAATTGAGCAAGCTGTTGACGTACGAATCCTTCAAAAGGCTGGATTCTACCCTTATTAATGTTCAGGACAACAGCCGTTCCACGCAAATGCTGGGAGGAGAGGGAATGAGTTTCAGGCTTGACCTTCAGCCCCGGTATATCAAAGAGGAAAAGGGCGATTCCATCCGTGTGGACCTGAGTCTTTCGAGCAGGCAGTTCAAGAGCGATGGAAGCCCTCTCTCCCTGACGTTGATCGATACGACAATTACTCTCAATAGCGGAGATCGAAGTGTTGTCGGGGTCTCAAAGCTTAACGGTGGGGATAAAGCTTTGATTCTCATACTTTCCGGCGTCGTTAAGAAATAGCAACCTAAAAAGAAAAAAGGGGACGGTTCTATTTTCGAGATCCGTCCCTTTTAGTTTACCTTAACGTTGGGGTGGGGTGGGGTGGGTTGGCGGTTGGACCAGGTGTATCCACTGAGGAATGCGAGACGGGCAATGTCGGCCATGATATCCGGATTGATTCTGTATATGGTGTCCCCGGAAAGGTGATAATTTAGATGCGGTCCATTCGAAAAAAAGGACACGCAGGCTGCCCCTTTTTGGAAAAACGGTGCATAATCAGACGAACGAACACCCACCCTCCGTACAACAGACACTCCCTTGAGGATGTTGAGAGATATGTCTGTGTCCTGAAGAGCCTGTTTCAACTCATCGGGTTTTCCTGCGACAGCACAGCGTACCCCATCTCCCTCGCCGACCATATCGAAGTTGAACATGCCATCCACCAAGTCGAATTGGCTGGGAAGATGATTGGCAAAATAGGTGGAGCCCTGAAGCCCCATCTCCTCCCCGCCGAACAACACAAAAACCACAGATCTTTTGGGATTTTTGTTGAGCCTTGAAAAGGCTTCCGCAATTTCCATGACGACCGCACTCCCGCTGGCATTATCGTTTGCCCCAGGAAAAACCATGCCCATGTGTTCGCCACAATGATCGAAATGCCCGCCGATAACCAAACATTCCTTTTTGAGGAGAGAATCGGAACCTTCGACGTATCCCACAACATTGTAGCCTGGGGAATCGGGGAAATTTTCGGAACGGACTCGAAATTTCATTCGGGATTTTAGCGGAAAGGACATCGGTTTTTTGTTTGCCAGCAATTCTTTTTTCAAATCTTGGGATTTCAGTCCCTTTTCTTTCAGAATCTTGTCCGCTATATTCTCACTGATGATGGCTGGGGTAAATCCCTGGATCCAGTCCCCATTGGGATTGGCCAGAGGGGCAGGATAGATATAAAACAGGCCCAAAGCCCCTTTTTCCTTTGCCTTGTTCATCCGAAACCGATGATGGTCATGTTTCTGGAATCTGGATTCTGTCCTGTCCGGTGTTCCCCGGAAACATAAGACGAATTTTCCTTGAACATCCATACCGTCATAGTCATCATAACTCAACTCAGGTGCGCTGATGCCCCAACCGACAAAGACTATCTCAGCTGTATTTTCGCCGCTGTCGCTGAAGAGGAGCGGAAGAAAATCCTTTTCTGGAGTGAGTATTGTTTCTTTATCTTCCTGGGTAGAAATAAGAACCATCTCTGCTTCATCGATAATGGTGTGGGGTGAGGGATAAGTTTGAAGGTAGCCTTCCCTTTGGTTCAAAGGTAGGAGTCCCCACTGCTCGAACTTTTCTGCCGCCCATTTTGCTGCTGCCGTATATCCCTCATGTCCGGTTAAACGGCCGGCGTATTTTGGCAGGGTCATTGTTTTGCAATAATCATAGACATCGTGAGGTTGGATCGAGTCCAAACCAATTGATACATTCGGATCGGCTTTTTCCGGAAGGGCTCCCGTCGTCACGATTAATATGACGAGCAAACACATAATGGCTTTAAATCGATTCACCCCTACCTCCAAATTTTTGATTATCCATATTTTTTAAATACGTTTTTATGGTCGTAACAGCCAGTGCTGACAGCCCCAAGACACCGAACATGTTGGTGAAGGCCATCCCCCCATTGAACAGATCTCCGATGGACCATGCCTCTTCCACTTCCAAAGTTGCTCCGACGAAAATGATACAACAGAATATCCATCGGAAGGGTTTTTTGATCCACATTCCGAACAAATAGCTAAACGAGACTTCCCCGTAATATGGAACCGCGATAAGGCTAGAATAACCGAAAAAGAGAGCGCTTGCGACAACGATATATCCGCCGAATCCCGGCATGGCAGCATTGAACGCAGCTGCTGTCATTTCGGTGCTTGTTCCTTGTGTCCAAACGCCGGTTATCAAAACGGTCAATGCTGTAAGAGTACAGATGATGAGGGTGTCCACGAACACGTCCAATGACGACAACAGTCCCTGTCGGACCGGCTCGCTGGTTTTTGCCGATGCGTGGAATACTGCCGCCGTTCCCGTTCCTGCTTCATTGGAGTAGGCTCCTCGAGAGAGACCGTAGCGTATGGCTCGTGCTACGGTCATGCCGGCCACTCCCCCTGTGATGGCCGAAGGTTTGAAAGCCCCGATAAAAATCAAGGAGAAGGCATCTGGAACACGGGAGGCAAAGATGACGATCGTGGCCAAGGCTCCCAGAATATACAGGATAACCATGACCGGACTGATAATTTCTGCAACTCTGGCGATGGATTTGATGCCGCCGATGATGACCAGCCAAGTCAAGATGGCCAACCCAAGACCTGAGATCCATGGAGCCAGTCCCAGTTCTGTCTTGAGGACCAAGGCTATGGAATTGGATTGAACGGATGAGGTGGAAAAGAGGGGCTTGCATCCCATAAAAAAGGCGAAGATCCCGGCCAACCAGGGCAGTTTCAATCCGTATTTGATGTAATACATCGGTCCGCCAGCTATCATTCCATCGGGCAGGATCTTTTTAAACTTCTGACCCAGGACGGTCTCCACCAACTTAGTGGCCATGCCCACGATTGCACCCAGCCACATCCAGAAAACCGATCCAGGTCCACCCATAGCAATGGCCGTGCACACACCGGCGATGTTTCCGTTCCCGATAACCGCGGCCAGAGAAGTCATCAAGGCTTGGAAGGGAGATATGTCTCCCTTCCGTTCTCTCTGGCTTTCGCCGAAATCTTGGGATCCCAAAAGAAGGCGGAGGGAGAGTCGAAAACGACGGACCTGGACGAATCGAAGCCGGATGGTCAGGAAAAGCCCCACACCGAGAAGCATAACGAGTGTTTGGGGGCCCCAGACGATCGAGGCCAAGAATTGAATGGACCGCTCAAATATATCCATTATCCTTTTATTTTTTGCGCTTTCTCTTCCGTTTTATTTCTTCTTTAACATTTTTGTGGAGAGCAAGAAAGTAATATGCTATCAAACAGACGATGATCAACGCGAACCTGAGGGTATTGCCTTGGATAAGAGAGTAGAAGGCATACCCGAGAAGTCCGATGAGCAGGAAAAGATGGAAAAACGCAAATATATAATCAAACATTTTTTTCTGAGTTATTCACTAAAACTGGCAATGCCATGCCAACCCGATCCATCCCATCTTTAAGGCATAAGAATAATTGACATTCTTAAAAATGTTTATGTTGTCATTGACGCCATATCAGGGCAATATTCTTTCATAATGGAATAATCAGAGACAGCCTAACCTTTCAACTCAAAATAATCCAGGATGGCCGGAGGGGGGTTATATCTATTCGAGCAGAGTAACAGAGAGGATTTGGATGGTCTCGCGAGGCACATCCCTCATGCCGCTCTTGGTCATAGTTGGCGAATTGGCGATAGCATCCACCACATCCATGCCCTGGATTACTTTGCCGAATACACAGTAGCCCCATCCATCAGCTGTCTGCCCGTAATCCAAGAAGGAATTGTCCGCATGGTTGATGAAAAACTGAGAGGATGCTGTGTGAGGCTCGGGCATCCGGGCCATGGCAAGCGTTCCTCTTTTGTTTTTCAGCCCGTTTTTAGCTTCGTTTTGGATGGGTGCCTTGGCAGGTTTTTCCTGGAAATCAACAGTCAATCCGCCGCCTTGGATCATAAACCCTTTGATCACCCTGTGAAAGATGGTTCCGTCGTAAAATTTTTCGTTCACATAGGAAAGAAAATTTTCCACAGAAACAGGAGCTTTGTCCGGAAACAGCTCGATTGTGATATCCCCTTTGGTTGTCTTCATCAAAACTGTGGGATTGCTCGATGCGGCATTCGCGAATGCGGCCAAAAGGATAAAGAATCCCATCAAGGATAATCCTAAAATAAAGCTCTTAAACATGAATTCCTCCTTTGGTTTGTTTCGGATGTGAAAAATCAAGATATCAAAATCCCTCTTCCAAATCAACAGCTTCTCGTCTAAATTCCCCCCTTGATTCATCCCTAAAGGGTATTGTGCAAGCATTTGATTTGTTTCAAACTAAGTTTAACATTTTTGAAGAATCTCTAAATAGGAGGACATTATGAAAACCCGAAACGCCCTTAAAGTAATACCCGCATTTATTCTCGTTTATTTGGCTTTATGCCCCAACCTTTTGGCTGACGGTCATTTTGAGCTCGGTTTTCATTACGGGACGTGGAACCTCAATCTTTTGGGAGATTGGGTAGAAGATGGCCTATCTGAGGTTCTCGAAACGGAGTTCAAAGATGTGATTTTGGAAGAAATCCAGAAAGACTACCCGGAACTTCAAGATCCTGTTTATGATCAGACTGTGGAATTTGATTCAGGCGGCCATAACTACGGCTTTGAAATTCGGTGGTATCCCGGGGGACACGCTGGCTCATTCAGTTTAGGAGTTTCCGTCGAAAAAACCAAGATGGATGTCCAATTAACTGAGATAGAAATAGACATGACATTCCAGGATGGTTCCGCCTTCTTGGGTCAAGCCGATGGGGATATCATACTCAATCCCCTCACGTTTCTTCTGAATGTGCGCTGGGATATTCTTCCAAAATCTCCGATTCATCCCTATATAACGTTGGGTGTTGGCGCAGCTGCTTTTTCTTCTATCAAAGATGATATTGTCTCTTATGGTTGGCTGGGTGAGCTGCAATTGGCTGGAGGACCGACTGAGAAATACGAAGATGAGGGTTCTAAAACCATCCAGGAGATCAAAGAGGATCTCGAAGATGAGGATTTTCCTCTTTCCTTTTTGCCTTTTATCCAATTAAATTTGGGTTTGAAAGGAAAGTTGGCACAAAACATTCACTTGATGGTGGATGCGGGCATCTGGAACGGATTCACAATCCGGGGCGGTATCGCCATCCGCCTGTAATCTTCTTTTCGAGTTGGATTGTCCTTTTCCTGAATTCCGGGAATATGCTTCTTCACCACAAATAGCCTGTTTGAAATATCCCAAATAGGGAATCATGTGTCCAGACACCTAATTTTCAGAAAATTAAAGTGATCCAGAAGGTTTGTCTATGGGTATTCTTATTTTCTATGGAACTTATCCCGATTCCTATTCTTATAAGGCCGGGATCTGTTATTACCGGATCCAGATTGGCTGGCCACACAAAAGGATCTTCTGTCACATAGGATATAACCTGCCGACTCATCGGTCTTCTCGGGAGAGAATACGAGCTCGTCCGTTGATACTTGAGGTTTCTGGAAATATTTGACGCGTACCTTGATTGTCCCTTATCCAGCTTTACAGGGCCAAGTCCAATTTCTTCTCTTTTTGAATTCATGACATTCAGTACGATCTCTGAAAAATCCTCTTCTGTCATACCCTTATACGGACTCATCGGGAAAAGGAAGATCGTGATTAGATAGGTTCCTCCAGGATAATCTTCAAGCCGGCCGAACCAGGCTCCGACCGCCACCATCTCGTATATCTCCCTAGCAATTTCCCGGGAAATGTCTTTGGGTAAGGCCAGCACAGGAGTTGTGATGTGATGAACATGGGTTTCACCAAAATAGCCGGCGACGTTCTGAAGCGGCTTTCCAGATGCTCTGTACCGTGACTGTCTCCTCGCAAAATTGCCGGCTATGGTATGAAAAGATAAGGGAGGAAGGGCATTTGCCTCCCGAATTTTGGTGATCTCGTCCTGAACAAATTTCTCAGCTTCATCGGCTTCTAACAATTTCAGTGATTGGGAAAAATCTTGTGTGATAAAATATTCTTGATCCTTGGATAAGACGACCCCGATCCCGATCGTGTCATACCTAGGATTGAGGATATTATCCTTGTGTTCCGGGCTTTCCATGAATCCTTGGTGGATAAATGCCGCATCGAATGTATCGCTGACGGCCACATTTTCTCCTATTTCAATGAAAAACAATCCCGAGTCCACCATCCTGTCCAGGTAGGATTTCCCGGAAGAGGAGAGATGGGTCAGGTATTGTTGGGATGCCATATCTGTGCTGTGTCCTGTAGCCACTGCTCTGAGATCCTGTGAAAAATTCAAAGGACTCAAGTTGCGCGCTGTTCTTTCCTTATTCAATAATTCCAGAAGTTTTTCTTCTATGGCTGAAATATCCGGATGTTGAGGTGAGACGGCCAAACAGAGCGTCCATGCCCATAGCATCATCATAAGAGCCATGAGGGATTTTTTCATAGGATTTTAAATTTTCCTTTACTTTTCTCCTAATTATTTTAACATAGGAGTGAAAAAAACGAGAGGAGAGCCGCATGAAAAACAAAAGAGTTTTATCTATCATCCTAGGCTGTATATTCCTTTTTGTCTCATCCTTTTTGATCGGACAGCAAGAACAAGAAGAGCTTACCGATGAACAAAAAATCCTCCAAGCCGCGCACGCCATTTCTAGTCATGATCTTTTTCACTATGTAAAGGAGCTGGCATCGGATAAATACCAAGGCCGGCTCACCGGGACCGAAACGTATAATGCCAGTGCTGAATGGGTGGCGTCGCATTTCGAGAAATGGGGAGTCGCCCCGGTCGGCGATAACGATACCTATTTTCAGGCCTTTCCCAATCCCTACACGCTGGTCTTCGAGGATTGTGAGGTTTCCCTTCATCTACTGGTAAAAGACGGCGCCGTCAAAAAATACTACCATTATTTCGATGAATTCATCCCGGGCTCCACCTCAGGGTCTGGGGAGGTGACAGCCGAAGTGATTTATGTGGGTTACGGTGCGACCGCTCCGGAGCTGGGCTATGATGACTATGATGGTGTGGATGTGAAGGGAAAGATCGTTCTTATGGAGCGCGAAGTCCCTGTGTCTCCGCGCGACGATGAGGAGCTTTTTAAAAAGTGGCGGCCCTATTCCTTCCACCAGTACAAGCTGGAAAATGCTGTGAAACATGGGGCCAAGGGGATGATCTACAACTACGGTCCGATCGCCAATCCCAACAACTCTTATGATGCAGGATTCATCTATTCCCATGTGGGGGATGTCGTGACCAACGATGTTTTTGCTGGCACCGGATACGACCATGAACAGGTTGTCGAAAAGATAAAGGATACTCTGAAACCGCACTCTTTTGCCACGGGCAAAGTGGTGACCGTCAGGAACACGACAGAACACCATCCCGACGGTGTCGGAATCAATGTTGTCGGATTGATCGTCGGTTCCGATCCGGAGCTCAAGGATGAGATTATCATAATCGGAGGCCATCTGGACCACCTTGGGAAGTGTTTCACAGTCATGCCCGGAGCCAATGACAATGCCTCGGCGGTGGCCGTGATGATGGGGATGGCCGAAGCCTTCCACAACTGCCCGATCAAACCCCGCCGTTCCATTTTGTTACTCGGATTCGGAGCCGAAGAGCAGGCTGTTGCCGGTTCCGATTATTATTGCGAGAACCCTATTATGCCGCTTGAAAAAACCGTCGGTTTGCTCAATATGGATGGTGTTGGTAGCGGAGACAAGATCCGTGCCTTAGCTGCTGAGAATTATCCGGAGTTCTGGAAATTCATCGATAACGCGAACCAGAAATATATCCATCGTATCATCCAAACCAGTTATTTTTCTAACATTGCCCGTCCTCGATTGGATGCGGCTCGGTTCTTGTGGAAGGGCGTTCCCACCATCTCCTTTGGTGTTTACCCATCCCTTTCTGAATACCATAACCCCCTCGATAACATTGATGCCATAACCCCGGAAATTCTCGAGGACATGACCCAACTCCTTTTCCTGGCTGTGCTGGATATGGCCAACCAGGATTCCCTCGATTTCCGGAAATAGGGGAGGAAGGAATGCGATTCCAGGTTCCCACCAAGGTTTATTACGGACCGGCAAAGATTACCCAACTCAAAAATATCGTGGAAGCCGAACTTCAAGCTGTAAGACCATTTCTCGTTACGGATAGAGGAATCCGCCAATCTGGGATTGCCGAGAAAGTGACTTCTCTATTGCCGAATATTCCAGTGTTCGATGAGATCGAGCAGAATCCCAAACATCCTACCATCGATAGAGCCGGCAACTTGGTGCGGGAGCTCAAACCCGACTTGATCATCGGGCTGGGCGGCGGCAGCGCGCTCGATGCAGCTAAAGCCATCGCTTTGCTCGCAACCAATCCAGGCAGCATCGAGGACTACGAAGGTCGCGCCAAATACAAAGTCCCTCCCCTCCCTGTTCTGGCCATTCCTACGACCTGTGGAACAGCGAGTGAAGTGACCTGGGTGGCCGTGATTACCCATACCGAGCGGAAGTTCAAGATGAGCATAAAGGGCCCTCTTATGTTCCCGGCAGTGGCCCTTGTGGACCCTGATTTGCTTGCAACCCTTCCCCCCTCTCTTGTGGCATCCACCGGTATGGATGCCCTTACCCATGCCATCGAAGCTTATACTGTGAAGCCTGCCTCGCACATCACGGATATTTTTGCTAGAGCATCTCTCAAGTATGTTTTCCAGTCCATCGAAGAGGCGTATGACGACATCCAAGGAAACTCAAAAGCCCGCGAAAGGATCATGCTGGGAAGCATGTTGGCCGGATTTGCTTTCGGAAACAGCGATGTAGGCGCTGTACACTGCATCGCCGAATCTGTCGGTTCCATGCTCGACACCCCTCATGGTGTGGCTAATGCCATCTTTTTGCCCTATGTGATGGAATTCAACCTTCCCGTTGCCGCAAGACGTTTTGCCGAGATTTCGAGGCTGGCCGGAATTCACGAGGTGGATGACTACGAAGCCGCACAGTTGTTAATCCAAAAGATCAAAAATCTGTCCCGGAAATTAAAAATACCATCTGTAAAAGAGATAGGATTGGCAGAAACCCATTTCCAGGAGATAGCCCAAAAATCCTTTGCCAACAACTCCAACCCCTCCAATCCCCGGGAAGCAAGAGTGGAAGACTACATGAAAATCCTCTCCCGCGCCTTTTTAGACGATTCCTAAATTTTTGTAACGTCTTTTTTTCAAATCCAATCCTTAGCTTATATATACCTTTAACGTTAGGGTGGGGAGGGTTAACGTTAGGGTGGGGAGGGTTGGCTAGTGTTCGATAAGGATTTGGAGGATTTCCAGTTCATCTGCATCGAACCAGATCTTATGACAGTGCAGGCATTTATCCACCGGGACAACGTACTGATAATTGTACGGCCGGGGCCTCATTTTTGCCCCGCAGTTGGGACAGTCGATTTTGGGGGATTTGTCGGCATGGATTTTTTTCCGGAGCACAGGATCGTATAAAAAGTTTTTTTCAAAATCCTTGGCTTTGGCCTTGAGTTGATCGGAAAAGGCGACTTCTTTTCTTGCGATGATCCGTTCCATAACTGCCGCATCGATAAGCTTCCCCCCACAGTCCGGACAAATTTTTAGCGGCACGCCTTCGTAATAATTTTCATGTAGCAGAACGCGGCACCGCGGGCAGTTGTTCTCTTTAAGGTTTTTGGGCTTTTTTCTTTTCCCCCATTTCTGGAGGGCCTTTTGGATCTGGGGAAATTCTGAGGCCGGCGCCTCGATTTGCTCCTGCATGTTCAGGATCCATCGGGATGGCAGGAAAATGTCCAGGAGAAGAAGATCCGCAAGGGTATGGGGACCTTCCCAGTCTCCCCCTGGATTTTGGATCATCCAGATCTTTCCCTCTTGGACATCCCAATCCTTCGGTTCTGGTTTTCCCTCTCTTTTGGCTTGCTCCTCTTCCTTAGAAGGGAGGACAATCCGGGCTTTTTCTCTGGACTTGTGGATGTCCCAGACTTCTTGGATGATCTTGGCTGGACGAGTGGGCACCATGTTGGCCAGCATCCGGATTCTTCTCATCAGTGGAGGATGGGTGTTAAACAGCCGGGAAAAGAATCCATCCGTGATGCCTGTGGATCGAGGAGGTACGATCAGCAATGGGCTATAGGCGACACTAAAGTCTCCCACGAAGGAGTTTTTTAGATGGGCCTTGTAAATGGCCCGGGCGAGGGGTTTGGGATTCCGGCTGAATTCCACAGCCGCCGCGTCGGCCAGGATTTCCCTTTGCCGGCTGACGAGAGTGCTCAGCAGATGCATGATAAGGGTGGATATGGTAAGAGCCATCCAAACCAAAGGTGCCCCGCTTACTTGGGACTGCCCAGAATAGGCCGTTGCTTCGGGATGGGTCTGTGGTTTTGACGTATCTCTCAATCTTTCAAAAAAATTGACGAGAGAGCAAACCAGCGTGACATAATAAGTGTCCCCCCGAACGACATGTGCCAGTTCGTGAGCGATCACAGCCTGGAGCTCACCCCGGGTGAATTCTGCGACTAGGCCTTCGGTTACCAAAACGCTGGGTGTTCCGTCCGGTTCGATCAAGGCCATTGAGTTGATGGCGAATGCCGGAAGGATGTAGGGATGAACTTCGGGCAATCCTGCTGCAATACGGATTTCTTCCAAGGTGTTGGCGAACTGTTTGTGGTAACGGTCGGATAGGTCGGGAATTTTCGCCAGCAGCCGCTCGCGGATGAATTTCGCGCCGTGATTTTTGGCGTCGAAGTAATGGAACGTGGCGATGATCAATGCGATGACAACGCTGGCAAAAACGAGGGCTATTATCGTGTCCGTGAAGGAAAGCGGTTTTTCTCTCAAGAAAAGGCCGACAATAGCAGCGAAGGAAAAAACGACGAAACTCACGACAAACAGGTAAAAAAGGATCATCATCGTATACACAAACAGGCTTTTTTGCCACTGCTGCTTTTGTGTTTCGTAGAAGTCCTTTGAAAATTTTCTTTTTTCCACAGCTGTCCTTTTATACTTTTTTGTCGTCTATTTCACGCGATTTGTGACTATGTTATACAAATCTCCAGTTCCATGCAATAATCATTCACCGCAAAGTAAGCAACCTCTAGACGAAACTTGCCTCTGCCTCGGTTTTTTGCTATAAGCTCCTTTCATGGGTATATACCTCCCGATCACCCCAAATTATTTTATCCAATATAAAAAGGAGGCCCAGCGATGTGGAAAAAATCATCTCTGAAATTTCAGACAACAGTTTTTCTGCTTTTGGGATTTTTTATGATCGTGTGTCCATCTCAAGCGGCACAGAAGAAAATCCTGACCTTCGAAGATGTTATGAGATTCAAGGAAATCCGGAATCCTGTGATTTCCGTGAACGGTTTGTGGATAGCATACGCGACTCAGCCGGATAGAGGGGATGGCGAGGCTGTGGTGCACGGCCTGAAAAACGGAGCCAAGTTTGTCGTCGAAAGGGGCAACCGTCCCCAATTTACGGCAGATGCCGAATGGGTGGCCATGATCGTGAGGCCCAAGGCCGTAGAGATGGAAAAGGCTTCAAGGGACAAACCCAAACAGGCTGTGGCCATACTGGAGACGGCTACTGGCAAAGTAACGCAAGTCGAAAAAGTCCAGAGTTTTGAGTTGTCGGACGATTCCCGATGGATAGCCTATCTGCACCACAAAGAAGAGGAAAAGCCTCCAAAAAAAGAAGATACAGCTTCTGCGGAAAAAAAATCAACAGAGGAGAAGAAAAGGGAAACAAAAAAAACAACGGGTAGCCTTTTAATCTTACGCCGGTTGGAAACCGGAAAAGAGAAAAAGATTTCGCATGTCCTGGCCTATTCTTTTGACAGGTCATCCAGATATCTCGCGTTCACTGTGTCAAGTCCGGAGGGAAACGATGACGGTCTATTTTGTCAGGACTTGACGCAGGATTCGCTCATACAAATCCCGATTGCCCAACAGGAGGGCATGAAATTTTCTGGCCTGACATGGACAGAAAAGGGGAGTTTACTGGCCTTTTTGGCCAGCAGTGATGAGGATACGGATGGGTACTTTTCTCTTTGGATATGGGATGGAAAATCCAAGGTGAAAACACAGGCTGCAAGATCGGAAACGGCTCCCGCAGGGTGGATGATTCCTGAAAAAAATCAGGTCTCCTGGAGCGAGGACGGCAAGCGTCTTTTTTTCGGGTTCAAACCTCTGGAGATACATCAGGCCACACAAGAACCGGAAAAAAAGGAAGAAAAACAGGACCCGGAGGAATCAGACTTTTTCGACACCCAGAAGATCCTCGAAAAAAGAGAACTGGATGTCTGGCACTGGAACGACCCGCTTATCAAAACCAACGATAAAATCCAGTGGTCAAGAACCAAAGACCGGATATACACAGCCGTTTACCATGTGGATTCTAAGCGGTTTGTCCAACTTGCTGACAGGAATTTGCCCGAGGTGGACCCAAGTGAAAATCCTGATTTTGTTTTGGGCCGCTCCAATATTCCCTATCGAAAGGAAATCACCTGGTACGGCAGCCTGGAAGACCTTTATCTTGTGAATGTAAAGGATGGCAAGCGCCAGAAGGTTACAACCAGACTGGAAGATCAGGCCTCTCTTTCGCCCGGAGGCAGTTTTGTTGTTTATTTTTATGATAAACACTGGTATTTATTTGACAGTAAGACAGAGAAAACGCTCAACTTGACTGACAAACTCGATGTGCCTTTTTCCGATGAAGAGCACGACTATCCGGAAATGGCCCCCAGCTACCGGACAGCCGGATGGGGAAAGGATGATACGTTTGTCCTGATTTACGACAAATACGATATCTGGCAGTTTATGACAGCAACAGGTGAAGCAAAAAACATCACCGGAAGCAAGGGGCGTCAGAATGAGACGACATTCCGTGTATTGAAATTAGACAGAGAAAAACAATATTTTGAAATTGGTGAGCGACTTTTACTTTCGTCCTATCACAACAAAAAAAAGAACCATGGCTTTAATTCCTTGGAGCTAGGGAAAGGCCCGGTCATACCGCTTTTGGAAGAGAATAAAAAATTCCAATTCCGGGCTAAGGCAAAAAAAGCAGATGTCCTGATTTACACTAGAGAAAGTTTCGAAGAGTTCCCCGATCTTTGGGTCTCCGATTTGGAATTTTCTGCGCCCAAAAAAATCTCCCTTGTCAATCCTCAGATAAGCGAATTTGCCTGGGGGATTCCCGAGATCGTGGAATGGCACAGCCTAGACGGCCTTCCTTTGCAAGGAGTCCTGATTAAACCCGCCGATTACGAGAAAGGAAGTCGGTGTCCCGTGATTGTGTATTTTTATCACTTTTTCTCCCAGCGGATGTTCGAGTTTAACCAGATGAGGGTGAATCACAGGCCGAATTTTCCTTTTTATACCAGCAATGGCTATGCTGTTTTCCTTCCGGATGTGTGGTTCGACATCGGACGTCCCGGGTACTCGGCCACCAAGTGTTTGGTTCCGGGAGTGCAGAAGCTGATCGATATGGGAGTGGCCGATCCCAAAGGGATCGGTCTTCACGGCCATTCATGGAGCGGATACCAGACAGCCTTTGTTATCACACAAACCAACATTTTTTCGGCGGCTGTGGCCGGCGCGCCTGTCTCCAACATGACCAGCGCCTACAGCGGCATCCGATGGGAATCTGGCCTTGCTCGCCAGATGCAGTACGAAAAACAACAAAGCCGGATCGGAGGCAGTTTGTGGGAATATCCGGAACGCTACATAGAAAATTCCCCTGTGTTTTTTGCCGACCGTATCCAAACTCCATTGCTCATCCAATTCGGGGATGAGGACGGGGCGGTGCCTTGGTATCAGGGGATCGAACTTTACCTAGCTATGCGCCGGCTTCAAAAAGATTGCGTTTTCCTCCAGTATCGCGGTGAACCCCACCATCTGAGAAAATACCCGAACAAACTGGATTATTCTATCAAGATGAAACAGTACTTCGACCATTACCTTAAAGGCATGCCGGCTCCGGATTGGATCAGAAAAGGGGTGCCTTATATGGGGAAATAGTGCAGTCATGACAATCCAGGTGCGAGTCTGTATAATACATGGCACCAAGTCCTTCAAGGAGGGAGGAATGGTAAAAAGGAAAATTGGGAATTTTGTCCTGGCCCTTCTGCTTTTCGTGCCGATCATATCGGCTCAGGTCACGAGCCCCGAGCAGTTTTTGGGCTTTAAAGTGGGAGCGGATAAAAAGCTGGCAGATATGTACCAGATCATCGAATATTTCCAGATGCTGGATGACCAGAGCGACAGGATAACGGTTAAGGAAATCGGGAAGACGACGGAAGGAAATCCGTTTATCGTGGCCATCATAACATCCGAGAATAACCAAAAAGACCTGGTAAAATATCAAAAATTCCAGCAACTGCTAGCTGATCCAAGGCAGATCTCGGATGAAGAGGCCGAAAGAATGATTGGTGAAGGCAAAGCCATCGTGATGGTCAATTGTTCTCTCCACGCCTCGGAGATCGGTGCCAGTCAGATGTCCATGGAGCTGGGTTATGACCTGGCAACGAAAAATGATCCGTTAACCGAAGAAATTTTGGATAATGTCATCCTTTTACTCACACCGATGCACAACCCGGATGGAATCCAGATGGTGGTAGACTGGTACAATAAAAATGTCGGTACCAAATACGAGGGAGGCCGAATGCCTTGGCTTTACCACAAATACGTGGGACATGACAACAACCGTGATTGGTACATGTTCACGCAGGTTGAATCGCAGCTCACCTTGAAAGTGCACAATGCCTGGCATCCCCAAGTTATCGTTGACATGCATCAAATGGGAAGCCGAGGCGCTCGCCTTTTTGTCCCCCCCTATGTCGATCCCTACGAACCCAATGTCGATCCCATACTCCGCCAGCAGGTGGCCATGATGGGCACGTTTATTGCTTCAGAATTGACGGCACAAGGTAAAGCAGGAGTAGCTCACAGCATCGGGTTCGATGCCTGGACGCCTGCAAGGGCGTATCATCATTACCATGGCGGGATCCGGATCTTGACCGAAGCTGCCTCCGCGCGAGTGGCCACATCGATTACGGTACGACAAGAAGATCTTTCAGAGAGCGCAAGAGAGCCATCGGTCAAAATGCCTTTGCCGTGGAAGGGCGGGGAGTGGCGGCTTCGAGATATCGTGGAGTATGATTATGCGGCCGTTAAAGCGGCTTTAACTAATGCTGCAGGACTCAGGGAGAATTGGCTCAGAAATTTCTACAGAATCCATAAAAAAGCAGTTAACCGCACTGACCCTCCATATGCCTTTATCATTCCGATCGATCAAAGGGATTTGTCCACGGCGGTGAAAATGCTGAATGTGCTGAAGCTGGGAGCTGTGGAGATTCATAAAACGTCGAATGTATTTACCGCGGAGGGACGCGAATTCCCGGCAGGTAGTTTTATCGTGTATATAGCTCAACCCTACGGCGGATTTGCCAAAACCCTATTGGAGAGACAAGTCTATCCCGAGATCAGAGAAACACCGGGAGGCCCTCTTAAGACTCCGTATGATGTGGTGGGCCATACGCTGCCGCTTCTTATGGAAGTGGATGTGGTCCAGGCTGACAAGCCCTTTCAGGTAGAAACTGTGCTTCTCGATGAGATCAAAACACCCAAAGGAAAGTTGGAAGCTGTGGAAAGTGCCTATTATTATGCTTGGGGGCATGCCACAAACGATGACATCGTGGCTTTGAACAGGTTGGCGGCAAAAGGACATGATATTTTTTGGACAGCAGAAAATTTCGAGGCCAACGGCAAAAAGTATCCCCAGGGTACGATGATCGTCAAAAACAGAGATGGTCTATTGGAGGACATCGGCTCGATAATCCAAGATCTTTGGGTCCGTTTTGAAGGATTGTGGGCCGAGCCGAAGGTGAAGACCTATGCTTTGAAAGAACCGCGAGTCGGCCTGTACAAGAGCTGGACAGCTTCGATGGATGAGGGGTGGACGCGCTGGGTTCTTGAACAATATGAGGTCCCTTTTAAAAGTGTTTTTGACAAGGATATCCGGAAGGGAAATTTGAACGGTATTTTCGATGTGGTTATTATCCCCGATTTGAGAGAGAGTGCTATCGTCAACGGGATGTCGGATACTGACGCGCCTCCTGAATATGCTGGCGGGATCGGCGTAGTGGGGATTGAAAATCTCATTGCATTCGTGAAAAACGGGGGCACCGTGATTACCTTGAACGGCGGGGCCGACTTTGCGATCAAGCATTTTCATTTGGGAGTGGAAAACAGCATAAGCGGGTTGAACAGGAGGGAGTTTTTCATCCCAGGTTCGATCCTGAAGGCCCTGAATGATACCACTCATCCGATTGCTTATGGATTTGAAAGGGATGCCGCTCTCTTTTACCGAAGAAGCCCTGCATTCACCGTGCATGAAGGGCGGGGCGTTGTCCGGTACCCGACGGAGACGTTACTCAGCGGATGGGCTACCGGGGATAAACATTTGATAAATAAATCTGCTATTGTGGATGTGCCATACGGAGAAGGCAAAGTCATCTTGATCGGTTTTCCTGTGGTCTATCGAGGCCAATCCCACGGCACTTTCCGTTACCTGTTCAACGCCATCTACTATGGGGTCAGACCGACTTAACTAATTGTAATTAAATAAATTAATATGGCTGCTGGTCTTATTATTATGCTTAAAATGCGATTTTGAGGGCAAAAACACCATTTTAAACAAGTTGCTGCATGAAGAAAAAATGCTTATACATATGTTTTTGCCTATGAAAAACGCATTATAAGGCTAATTTTTAGTATGATTTTTAAGATATTTTTATTAAAATCAATATGTTGATTAGGTCTGACCCCTTATAAAGGAGGGAATGAATGAAAAAAACCTTAATTTTTGCTGTCGCCTTTTTTGTTTTATTGTCTTTTGCTAATCTCTGTCTCCATGCCAAAGAAGTCACCTTTAGATGGTTTGGCCAGGGATGCTTCTTGATCGAGACATCCCAAAACGTACGGATCATCACCGACCCCATGGCAATGGGCGCATATAAGATTCCCGAAGATATTGTGCCTGACATCGTGACTGTCTCTCATGAACACTTCGACCACAACCAGGTGGATGCCGTTTCTGGGAAACCGACTGTCCTTAGAGGTTTGACTTCTGGTGGCGCAGACTTTGCTGCTATCGACAAAAAAGTCAAGGACATAAGAGTTTACACGGTTCCCTCTTATCATGATAAATCCCAGGGCTCACAACGAGGCAAAAACGCCATTTTTGTTTTTGAATTCGACGGGATCAAAGTCGCTCACCTCGGAGATCTCGGGGATGCTCTCGCACCAGCCAGTGTTCAAAAAATCGGCGAAGTCGATATCGTGATGATCCCAGTCGGGGGGACCTACACGATTTTTGGGAAGGAGGCAGACCATGTGATTTCCCAGCTCAACCCGAAGCTCATCGTTTTCCCGATGCATTTCAAGACCGATTCTGCCAGTTTTTTACCCTATACTGGAGATGATTACACAAGCGACAAGCAGAACGTAAAAAAGGTCGACGGCAACACCTTTAAGCTCGACTTGGACAAAACCGGAGATAGCCTGACTTATGTGGTGCTGAATTACAAATGAAAGACTAGAGAATGAAAAAAAGATATCTCTTTCCCTTGACCCTTTTTGTGGCTGCGGCACTTCTCTGCTTTCCCCAAAAGGTGATCGAAAATCCCGCTGAACCCGAGGCAAAAAATGCGGGGAGAGTTCTTGTTCTGAAGGAAGAATTCCGCATAACCGATGAACAAGGTGACTTTTATTTCCAAAATCCTAAGAACATCAAGCTCGCTCCGGATGGCTCGCTTTTTATCGCCGATGAAGAACAACTATTGAGGTTTTCAACAGACGGAAAATTTCTGAAAAATCTGTTCCGAAAAGGCCAAGGACCTGGGGAGTTGGAGAGACTCCATAATTATTTATTTTCAGGGAACGAAATTGTCGTGTTTCAACACTGGCCTGGCAAGATTGTGCGCATGGATATGGAGGGGAAACTCATCAGGGAGTTCAAGCCGGAAAAGCCGCTGTCCATGCTCATATCTGTTTTCGGAGATCGATATATCATGGCCCATCACTCTCCTCTCAAACTAGAAAAAAAAGGAACAGAACCTGAGATAGTCGATATCGATTGGAAGATCATTAATGTTTCCGGGGAGGGGATATTAGAGGAGATCGGCCCTGTTTTTCCGGCCAAATGGTTTGCTCAAAGATTGCCGGGTGCGATGATAGCCAACTATATCGTGGATTTATCTGCCGAGCCTTTGGGAGAAAAATGGCTCGTGCTCCATCACGACCAGGATTATTGGCTGGAATTGTTCGACATGGAAAGCGGGAAAGTCCAGCGAAAATTCGGCAGAAAATACCGGAAGGTAAAATTAGAAAGGCAGAAAAAAGAAACAGAAACAGAAAAAGAAAAACAGGCTGTATCGTTGGATCCACCGGTCGACTATGTCAACGATATCCAGAAGTTGTTTGTCGTCAGGGATAAAATCATGGCGGTGACCTCGACAATAGATAATACCAAGGGTATTCTTGTGGATGTGTTCAACAAAGAGGGGGAGTACATCGATAATTTTTTTCTTCCCGTGAAACATATCGAACTGATGGACTTGAGCCGCTATCCGATCACGATTTCAGGAGATTTCCTGTTGATCAAAGAAACCGATGAAGACGATTTTTCTGCAGTCGTGAAATATAAAATCATGGACATGGACACATCATCAGATAAAGGTTATGCACACTAACATTGAGCTTCTGCAGTTTCCTGAGATCGAAGGAACAAACCTAGGGGGTAGAGCATTTGTTTTACCTCGAGATTTCGAAGGGAGGTTGAATCTTGTCTTTGTGGCCTTCCGACGAGAACAACAGCTGGCCGTCAACACATGGTTACCCGTGGCCACACTACTGGAAGGCCTCCACAAAGATCTTATATACTATGAGCTTCCTGTCCATTCCTGCATCAATCCTATCGCCCGTTGGTTTCTCAATCGGGCTATGCGGGTGGGAATCCGGTATCCTGGATCCCGTGAAAAAACGATCGCACTGTACATAAAAAAAGACCCATTCCGAAAGGCACTGAATATTTCTGGAGAAGATAACATACACGTCTTTGTGCTGAATGGAGAGGCTCGGGCTGTGTGGCATGTAGAAGGTTCCTGCGATGCTGAAAAAGCAAAAAATCTCAATGATTTTATAAAAGGTACACTATAGATAGTTAGTCATCTTTCCCGTGAGGAATTTTCTTGTAGTCAATATATATCAAAATAAATCAGTTTAAATATATTTCAAAAGTTTGTCTAATTTTTGTTTTCATAGCCATTTTCGATATTGAAGCCATCTGCTATAATAATATGCTAGGAGAAAGGTCATTTTATCGACTTGAGAGATTAACATGATGAAAACAAAACTATTCAAGACTATTTCCTTGATTTTATTCCTGTCCATCGTTATCAGCAGCGGGATTTCTCAGAGGGATGAAAAAATTTCCCCGAGAATGAGGAGATCGTTCGATAAAAAAGCACTCGGTGAAAAATTTGTCGCTTGGATCTACTTTAGAGATAAAGGTCCGGGAAAGCTCCACAGGATGGAAATAACCCGGTTGGATTTGAATTGGAAATCATTGAACAGGCGTCTTCGTCATGGATTTGAGGATCTGGTGGACGAATTCGATATACCTGTTTACCAACCTTATGTGGACTTCATAAATCAATACGTCCACAGAATTCGACACACGTCTCGGTGGCTGAATGCTGTATCTGTCGAAGCCACGCGCCAATCCCTCGAGATAATTTCCAGTTATCGTTTTGTTAAAAAAGTGGACGAGGTGTTAGGCTACACCTTCCGTGATCCTGTGATCGAGCAAAGAACAGGAGCAGTCCCCCAAGCTCCACTAGCAGAATCACTTGTGTTTGATTATGGAATGTCCCTATCTCAGGTCAATCAGCTGAATGTTCCTCCATTGCACAACCTGGGTTACAGCGGTCAAGGAGTGTTGATTTGCATGCTTGACTCTGGTTTTAATAATTTGAAGCATAAAGCACTGGATCATCTTGATATCGTGGCCACATGGGATTTTGTCAACGGAGATTCCCATGTTTTTGATGAAGAGGGTCAAATGGGCAATGGGGATCATGGAACCAACACCCTGGGAACAATCGCCGGATATGAGCCAGGCGAACTCATAGGTCCGGCTTTCGGGGCTAGCTTCCTCCTAGGTAAGACGGAAAACAGCGAATGGGAGCGCCACATTGAAGAGGATCATTGGATTGCCGGCGCCGAGTGGGCTGACACATTCGGAGCGGACATCATCAGCAGTTCTTTGGGTTATCGGAACCAGTTTTCTCATGGAGAGATCGATTACTCCTGGCAGGATATGGATGGAGAGAGCACAGTGGTAGCCCAAGGTGCCAATATCGCTGCCAGCCGTGGCATTCTGATCGTGAACAGCGCGGGGAATGAGGGGCTATCCTTATCCGGTTGGAACACATTGGTTTCTCCGTCCGATAGTGCCCATGTGTTGGCGGCAGGAGCCGTGAATTCACAGGGCAGAAGAACTAATTTCAGTTCCGTTGGGCCCACCGCCGATGGCCGGATCAAACCAGATGTGATGGCCATGGGAGATTCTGTCTATTCCGCTTCGCCAAACGATCCCGGTGAATACGAGTTAGTGGATGGGACGTCGTTCGCCTGCCCTTTGGTGGCAGGCGTGGCTGCTTTGATCTTGGAAGTCAATCCTTCCTGGACCAACCAGGATGTCATGAATGCCATGAAATCAGCTGCCAGCCAATCCGCATCTCCAGATAACAGCAATGGGTGGGGAATTGTCGATGCCCAGAAAGCCGCTTTTTTTCCTATGAGAGGTTTCCATGCGCCGCTTCTTTTTACTGTCGCGAGAGTGGAAAACAATTATGGATTTTTCATCCAGTATATAGATCAGCTGGCTTGGACACCCAATCCCCGCAATGGAGACCAGGTTGTTTCCTATCGTTTGTATGCGAAACAATGGGATTCTCCAGATCAATCTTTTACCCTTTTGGTCGAAGTGAATGCCCAAACTTTCAGTTTCTTGAGACGAGGTCTTCTGGAAGAGGAAAATTTTCTCTACAAGATCACATCCGTGAACGCTTCAGGGGAGGAAAGTGATCCCAACTATACCCTTCGATAACGTAAATGTGAATAAGGAAAAACTCATGAAAAAATCAGTTCTTTTCATATTCTTGATATTCCTGTTTGTTCAGGTCGGAAACGCCAAGTGGTTCACCGTAGGTCTCAATGCAGGTTATCGCTATCTAAATGACCTCGCATTAGGGGAGATATACGGAGATGGATACGTCTTCGAGCCCTTCATCAGGTATTCTTTGATAAAATCGTTAAGTCTGGAACTTTCCTACGAGGGAGGGTACAAAAGAAATGGCCCCGTCGGATATTTCCAAGAGGACAGCACTTTGAGCGTCAGTGGATTCCAACTTTCTGGGATTGTTCAAGTTCCTATCCTGCGCATCCGGAATATCAGCACATACTTTAAAGTCGGCATCGCCTATTATTTATATAAACAGGATATCGATAGCGAATTTGTCCGGCAGCAAGTGGATCATAGCAAATGGACGACGGTTATCGGCGGAGGGATGAATTTACATCTGTTCAAAGGATTATTCCTGACTGTTGAAGTCAAATCCATTCCTCTCAGGGTGAGACCCTTCGACATCAATGTTGACCTGGGGGGAATGCGTATCCTTTTTGGGATAGGCTATCAATTCTGGCTTTAAAAATTTGTCGAAACAGGCCACTATTCTTTGCCATGAATCCCGGATATTGGCTGGTTTACTGAGGACATGCCCTTCACCGAAATACCTGACAAACTCCACCTCCTTCTCCAGCCTTTTCAATCCGGAGAACACCTCCTCTGCTTGAGCCAAGGAGACAAAATCCAGGTCTCCGTGAAGCATGAGTAAGGGCGTTTCAACCTTGATAATAGATGGGTGAATTCTCGATCCACTGAAGACGGTCTTCCCAGATCGGAACTCCCATGCGGCCCTGACCTCCTTCTGACCGGGAAGAAAAGAATGACGAGCCTCCGTAACTGTACCGACTCCTCGCATCGAATATGCCATAGTTGCTGATCAGGTCGCTCAATCCTGCTAGGGAAACGGCGGCCTTAAATCGTCTGGTCTGGGTGATTAAAACATGCACGGCGTATCCTCCGTAGCTCTGCCCGATCACACCGATGCTTTCAGGATCCGCAATCCCCATCTCCACTACCTTATCCACCGCCGGCAGCACGGAATCCGGTATCTCCTTGAGAGGCGATCCTTTGTTTCCATCGGGTGACAAAGGAATGCTCGGCTGCATCACGACGTAACCGCATTGAGAGAGCAGCTGCGATAGGCATGAGACAGTGTTGAAAAAAAGCGGAAACGTGCGTTCGAGGGCGGTCACCATCGAGCCGGCATAAACATTCACGACGAGAGGATAGCGTTTCCCTTCTTCATAACCTGGAGGGTACAAAAGGGCGCCTTTCAGCTCCTGACCATCCAGATTCCGGTAGCTGAAAAGCGTCTTTTTTCCTCTCGGAATCTGCCGAAGATGAGGGTTTAGGTCGGTGAATCTGATCGGCTGGGCGAATGAAAAACCGGAAAACCACAGGTTGTTGACTTCCATCTCTCGCTGAGAATAAAGGATAGAATTACCGTTTTTACTTCTGAAGAGTTCAAAAATGGCGGTATAGTTTGGTACGCTACCCGATATCGGTTGCCTAAGGTCGTTTTTTATATCTGCCCACAGCAAATTTTTTCTTGATGTGGAAGGATCGAAAGATTCAAGAATGACGGATTTTCCGTCTGGGCTGTAAGCATAACCGGTCCCCTTGACTCTCAAGATTCCCGATATTTTTTCTTTGCTTTTTTCTTCCTTTTTTTCAAAAATCCTCTTCGGTGGAGTTCCGTCAAGGGACAGGGTCCACCATCCCTCTTTATTTTGAGCCAAAACATGCTTTCCATCTGGGGACCAGATATAAGACCCTGTTGAGGCTTGCAAAACATCGGGCGGAGGAAAGACTTTTACAAAGGTTTTATCCTCGCTCGGTGTGATTATCCTTTTGGTCCCTTGAATATCGACGGTGTAAAGTTCCTCCTTTTGTCTCTCCAGGAGATGACTGCTAGCCGGTGACCTCAGAATCTTATCTTCCACATCTTCCAAGAGAAGACGAGAAAGGCCACCCTCTGATGGCATGATGTGAAGATCGAAAATCCGTGTGAAGGTTCCCGGAATAAGCTTTTTGTAGGCCTTATAGGCCAGGATATTTCCATCGGGTGATAATTCCCAGAACATGACATCTTTATTTTCGGTTAGCCGCCCGATTTTTCCGGAGCTTATGTCCAGGATACCGAGGTCGATCCGATTCTCGGCAATCAGGAACCGACTGGTATCCGACTTGTCATTTGACCGGAGAACACTGGATGTTGCCCCTCCTTCAGGGTCCAGGAATCTTTTATAGATATTCGGGATCAGGAAGAGGGGGTTGTCATCGATTCCGGGCTTGATATTTGCCTCGCCTATAGGGAGGAGTGGAACAATTACTTTTTTCCCCTCCCTTGTCCATCTGGGAATGTCCATTCTAAAAAGAGAAGATTTAAGCCGGACTCCTTCAACGAACTCCGGCTTAGCATCCGGCAACTGGGCATTGCGACATATCCAGGGGACGATGTGTCCGTTTTTATCGCCGTAAAAGACGAGATCTTTGCTATTGGGAGCCCACACAGGATGCCAAAAACTTCGCTTTTCTGGTTTGCCATCCGTTATTCGCGCGAGTTTCCCCGTTTTTGTGCTGGCTATCCAGATGTCTTGACGGAGAAACGTGGCGGGGATACCACCAGGAAGTTTCCTCAGATCGCCCAATGGATAGATGTCATCCTTTTGGAAACTTCGAGCGATCGTGAAGGCCACCCACTTTCCATCCGGGGAGATGTCATAATGTTCGTAATAGGGGTCGGAAATCGATTCGGTATCCATCAAGGAATCGAGAAATTTGTCCCCTGTTTCCGATCTTTTTTCCCGCCCTTCCGAGAACGAGAAGAACAAAAGAGGAATAATTAGGGAAAAAACAAGGATTGTTACTTTTCTAAGATTCATGATTTCTTATCTGGCCAGCTATATTAAATGTTAAATAAAGTATAATAAAGTAAAATAAAATATTATTTCTATATAATCTCCCGTTAACTGAACTTGTCAAAATAAATATTGTCTTCTGAGATGCCCTTTTTCTCGAGCACTTCCAGGCAGGAATCCACCATTTCTGGACTGCCGCAGATGTAGACGTCCAGGTCCGCCGCTTCAGGTATATGTTCTTCGATGAGATCTGTCACTCTACCTCTTTCTCCCTGCCATGGCGAATCGTCTGACACCCTGGACAAAGTGGGAACATAAGTGAAGCGGGGTAGCTCTTTTTCCAAGCTTTTGAGCTCCTCCACACAGTACATGTCATCTTCAGATCGAGTGCCAAAAAACAGGGTGATTTTTTGCTGGATTTGTTCTCTGTGCATGTGCCGAAGAATGGACATGATGGGTGCCAAGCCCGTCCCTGTTGCGATCATCAGGATGCCCCGGTCAGACTCTTGATAATAAAAATCCCCGAAGGGGCCCCTCATGACCAGTTCATCCCTCTTCTTGAGATAATTATGGATATAGGTCGATACGATCCCTTTCTCTACAAGACCCACATACAATTCGATTTTTTGGTGTTCCTCAGGAAAGGAAGCCATAGAAAAAGCGCGAAATTCCGGGGCACTGGATAACTTGTACTTGGGAATCTCCAGCTGGATGTATTGTCCTGGCTTGAATGTGATGCCCTCTTCCGGTTCGACGATCGCGAGGGTGATTCCTTTGATGTAGGGCGTCAAATCTTCGAGGCGTTCCACCCGGACTTTGAATTCTTTGATAAGAAAAAGATCTTCGGGAATCTCTATGGCCAGATCGTTCCTGACTTTGACCTGACAGGATAGCCTGACATTATCTTCCTGTTCATCGGCCGAAAGATAGGGTGTTTCTGTGGGAAGGACGGGTCCCCCTCCTTCCAGCACCTTCACCTTGCAGTAGGCGCATGTCCCCTTGCCCCCGCAGGCCGACGGGATGAATATTCCTTCGTCCTGTAGGCTGAATAGCAGCGGACTGCCTCCTTGGACTTTCAGCTCCTTTTCTCGATTGATCATGATTTGACATTCACCATAATCAGCGATGAATCTGTCAGCAAACTCCAAGAGCAGCGCCAATACTGCGCCGATTCCGCTTATGATGAGTATGCTCACGATAAACTGAGTCATGGTTTTATTGCACGCGGATCATCCCGCTGAAGGCCAAGAAAGCCAAAGCCAATAAGCCGGTGATGATCAGAGTGATGGCGGGCCCTTCCAATCCTTTTGGAAGTTTGGCTGTCT
Source organism: Candidatus Aminicenantota bacterium (assembly GCA_020348385.1). Classification (GTDB taxonomy): domain Bacteria; phylum Acidobacteriota; class Aminicenantia; order Aminicenantales; family Aminicenantaceae. The sequence continues at coordinate 1,982,701 of CP070750.1, forward strand.
TTTGCAGTTTCTCCCGAATGGAGCTGATGGCGATGATGGCCAACATCCACCCGATCCCGCTTCCGACCCCGTAAGCCAGCGATTGGACAAAGTCGTATTTGCGGATGACCATAAAAAGCGATGCCCCGAAGATGGCGCAGTTCACGGTGATCAATGGCAGGAAGATTCCCAGGCTGAAATAAAGCGCGGGAAAAAACCGCTCCACCGTCATCTCCACAAGCTGCACAAAAGCGGCGATCACGACGATAAACACGATAAACCGGAAGTGTTCCAATCCTAAAGGCACCAATACTTTATAATGCACCAAATTATTGAGCGCTGTCGTGGATGCCATCACGAACACCACTGCTGCTCCCATGCCCAGAGCTGACTTCTTTCGTCCGGACATGGATAGGAATGGACAAAGACCCAGGAAGTTGGTCAAAAGGATGTTATTGGTGAAGATGGCTGCAAAAAACAGCGTCAGCGGATTGATTGGATCCATCTCTTTCTCTTATCCTTTTTCCTCGCCAAATTTCGTTTGAGGCCGAAAATATTTCATTATCCAGACCATAATGCCAAGAGTGAAAAAGGCCCCGGGTGCCATGATCATCACGGTCCACTGAACAAAACCTTCAGGCAAAACACGAAATCCCAAAAGGGTTCCGAAACCCAGCGGTTCCCGAATAAAAGCGATGGCGATCAAAACAAGCGAATACCCCAGACTCATGCCCAGCCCGTCGATGAAAGACGCCACCGGCGGATTGTGCCGGGCAAAGGCCTCGCACCGCCCCAAGATGATGCAGTTGGTAATGATCAACGCCACGTACGGACCCAGAGCTTCGCTGATGTCCGGCAGATAGGCCTTGATCATGATGTCCACGATGATGACATAGGAGGCTATGATCAAGGTCTGAACCATCATCCGGATACGCATAGGTGTGTGTTTTCGTAGGAGGGAAACCGTTAGCGAAGACATGCAGACCGTGAAGATCAATCCCGCATCCATCACCAGGGTGTTCACCATCAGGTTGGTCACGGCCAGTGTTGAGCAGATGCCGAGGATCTGCCGGAGCACCGGATTGTCCTTCCACAACCCGGTCAAAAAGATCTCTTTTTTCAGCGGCAAGTTCGGCATTTATTCCTTCTCCTCGACTGACACCCAGAGTTCCTTCAGGAAAAAATCCAGCTCTCGGTTCAGGAATGCCTCCACGGCCGAACTGGTATTGGTGGCGCCGGTTATGGCATCCAGTTCGTTGGAAGCCTGCGCTGTGCCTTCGGGTTTTAAATAAAAAATGTTTTGATCCCCTTCGATAGGATGAAGCGGCAGATCCTTGAATTGATCGGCAAACCAGCTCTCTGTGATTCGGCCGCCCAGTCCTGGAGTTTCGTTGTGTTTGAAAAAAGCTATCCCGAGGACTCTGGTCGCATCTGGACTGATGCCGATCATGCCTTGGATCGGCCCCCAAAATCCGGGCCCGCCCACCGGCAAGGCATATCCGCGGATAGTCTGTCCGTCCTGTTCATACCCGATATACAATGTCCTTTCTTCCACATCGATTTCTTTCACATGATCTGCAAAAAGCTGGGAAAGTTCCTGTTCGGATGTTTGCTCTTGGGTCGGGATTTCCAAAACCCGGAGGATGATCTGTTGTATCCTTTGAATCTGGTTGCGTTCGATCCTTTTGTCATTCATCAGTTTGACTGCACTGACCAAAGAAGCGAAAAACAACGTGATCAAAAACATGTAGATCACGGAAAGAGCCCTTTTTTTCATCCTAAGGCCTTCTTTTTGCCTGGATCTGGCGGATGGTTTGGTCAAGTATCGGGACAAAAGCGTTCATGATCAGGACCGAAAACATCACGCCTTCGGAAAAATTAGAAAACCCGCGCAGAATCACGATCAAAACGCCGATCATCGATCCGTAAATCCACTGCCCGATTTTTGTTTTGGCTCCGGAAACCGGTTCGGTTACGATGAAGAATGTCCCGAACAGGAAGGATCCGGCCAAGAGTGTGGATACTGGATCAGGAATCTGATTAAAACCGGCCAATCTAAGTAAGCCACTACAACAAATACCACCCAAAAGACAGGATAAGGCCAATCGCCAAGAGGCCGCTTTTTTGACCACGATAAAAATGCCGCCGAGTAAGATTAAAAACGCCGACATCTCCCCGATTGATCCGGATGAGCGTCCCAGCAAAAGGTCTTGGAACGGCAAGGACTCTCCCAGCCGAAGGACCTCAAGGGGAGTCGCTTGGGAAAGAGAATCCAGGGATGCCGACCAGTGTGTCAATCCGCCCGCGACATCCCAGAAAGGCTCGACCCAGCGATTTGTCATCTGGAGGGGGAAGGTAATATAGATGAAACAACGCCCCACCATGGCCGGGTTGAACACATTCTGCCCGAAACCACCGAACACCATCTTCCCGAGAGCCACTCCCACTACGATCCCGATCGCAGCCATCCAGAAGGGGATGGTCGGAGGGAGCGACAGAGTAAAGATCAAACCTGTGACAAAAACAGCTGATGTCACTGGCTTGCCTCTGGGAAATGTGAAAAAAGCTTCAGTCATAATTCCGCATACCAGGACCAATCCCGCGAGCGCAAAAGACCGCCAGCCGAATAGGTATATCGAGGCCAGCACCAGAGGAATCAGGGCATAACAAACCCGCAGCATGGGCTTTTGCATCATAAACGGTTTATTTGGAAGGCGGGCACGCAAAGCGGTCATGTCGAGAGCCTAAATTACTCAAACCTGCCCGCCTTGTCAACGAACCTTATTCCTTACCGATAGAACGATTCGTTTCGAAGTTTCGAAAAGTCGGCGACCCGTGCCCGAATCTCCTCATTATAAGTGTCTTTATCTTGACTAAATCAACCGTAATTGGTTAGATTGAGGGAGAATTAGTCCATTTTTAAGGCTTCCCGATGAAGGATAGGGATAAGACCAATAAGCAGCTTCTCGAGGATGTGGTACGACTTCGTCGTCGAATAGCTGAAATGGAAAAATCGCAGAAGGATCATTTTCCTTCCGGGCTCGATCTGGGGATTTTGGAGCATGCCGTTGCTTCGTCCATCAGCGGCATCGGAATCACGGACTTGGACGGGAAACTGATCTATGTGAACGACAAGATCGTGGAAATGTGGGGTTACGAGGACAAGAATGAGATATTGGGACGATATCTGCCGGATTTTTGGGAAGGGGAAGGCGTCTATGAAACAATTAGAGTCATCAAAGAGAAGGGGCAAAGAATGGGAGAGGATATCGGTAAAAGGAAGGATGGCTCCTTGTTTTATGTTGACTATATTGCAAGTATGATCCAGGATAGAGCCGGTCAGCCGAAGTATATATTCGGTTCGTTCGTGGACAACACAAGGCGTAAAAAAATCGAAGAGAATCTCAAGAAAGCGCATGATGAGTTGGAGCTCAAAGTGGAGAAACGCACCGCCGAGCTCACCAAAGCGATGGAAAGACTGAGAAGCATTTTGGACTCGTCCCCGGATTCCATTACCGTCACGGATGCGGATGCTAACATTATTGACTGCAATCAGGCGACACTGAACAACCTGGGTTATGCCAAAAAAGAAGAGCTGGTCGGAAAAAACGCCCTTGAAACGATTGCGGAAAAAGACCATGAGAGGGCAATGAAAAATTTAGTTCTAGCAATCGAAAAAGGTTCTATCCAAAATATCGAGTATGAGATAGTTAGAAAAGACGGATATACCTTTCCCGCCAATATGTC
>CP070750.1:1986526-2091885 GCA_020348385.1 Candidatus Aminicenantota bacterium
AGGCAAAAGAATCTTAAAACTCGTGACAGACCACTTAGGGACGAAACCCATATATTATTTTCATGACGAAAGCCATACCATAATTGCTCCGGAATTAAAAAGCATTTTAAAGGTGATTAACAAGAATAGGCTGAACAAAGACGCTGTGCGAGAATTCTTAAGTTTTGGTTTTTGCTTGGGTGATAAGACATTTATAGAGAATATCAGATTGGCGCTGCCAGGACATATAACGCAGTTGGACAAAAGGGTTTCAAAAAAAGAATATTGGGCCATTCAAGATTTTGTCGGGGCAAAAAAGACGACTGAAAGATTCGATAGATTAATAAAAGAACACCAACAACTCCTCGATTCGGCGATTCACAAAAGGATCCCTGCGAATAAAAGAATCTGTGTATCTCTTAGCGGCGGGTTGGACTCGAGGACAATCGTTGCTTATTTAAACAAACATGAGCCTAAAGATATCGTGACGACTACCTTTGGCGTAAGGAATTGCTTAGACCAAAAATTTGCACAAGCCGTTTCAAAAAAATTAAATCTTCCCAACACTTTTCATGAACTCGATCCGGCAAAAATAAAACAATCATTCAATGAAATAATATCCCTCATGGATGGAATGCTAAGCATCAAACACATCCATGACTATCCATTCCTTCCCGAAAAATATGATGAATGGGATACTCATATCACAGGCTATTTTGGAGATCCCATTCATGGGCAGAGATTGTTTCCCGCAAATCCGCTTGAACCAGATGTATCTAAAACAAAAACGGAAACAGAGTTATTGAAAGCGCTTGTAAAAAAGCACAGCCAGTATGGATTAAAGGGATGCAAGTTGTTGAATGAAGAAGATGGACAAGAGAGACTTTTGAACAACGTCAGAGATGTCGTTGAAAAAAGCCGATTGTCCCATCCCTTGCAGATCTCAGATTATTTCGACTTACATGAAAGACAACGGAGATTCATAGCACAGATTTTCCAGCTAGCAGGAAAGATTTTTGACTATAAGATGCCGTTTACAGATAAATCGCTTGTCGAGTTTTGTCTGTTGTTGCCTACGTCCTATCGAAAAAAGCAAAAACTGGCGAGAGCTTCGTTTATGGATGGCTTCCCCGATTTATCAGAAATACCACTTCAAAAAACACACACGCATCTTAAAACAAGCAAAATGAGAGAAAAGATGTATGAGTCGGTCTACTATTTTCAGTATGCTTTTAAGCGAATCGTAGAGATGGCAACTCAAGGAAGAAAGTCTTTTAGACCCGCCCACATATATGACCCCTATGATGAGTGGTCAAGAGCAGAATTCAAGCCGCTTATCGAAGGTATATTGCTGGATGAAAAAACACACTCGAGAGACTTTTACAATACAAAAGAGATAAAAAGAATAGTGTCTCAACACATGAGCGGGAAGAAAAATTATGAAGAAATTATTTATCTTCTGTATACGTTTGAGATGTGGTTGCGATTATTTGTGGACAATATTTTTTAGCTCCTCAATCCGATATAAACCAAGATTTTCAGGAAAGGAAACAAAACAAAACTCCCCGATTGCCTTTGAGAAATTCCAAATATTTTGTATAATGAAAAAAATTTATGAATTTTGCATACCGAAAAAAAATGCAGTTGAATATAAAAGGAGGAACAGCTGTTATCCTTATCCCTATCCTTTTCGTTTCCGTTTTTTTGCTTAACATGCAGGGAAAGGGAAATAATCAAATAACAGGATCTTTCGAAGAAAAAGATCTCCAACCCAAGCTCCCCATCGAAGGCAGAATTGTATTCCAATCCAACTTTGACGGAGATAACGAGATATACTTGATATCCGATACAAAAATACAAAAATTGACAGATAACTCCTGGGACGATGAGTATCCCATGTGGTCACCGGATGGAGACAAAATTGCCTTCATGGCTAATCCTAAAGGCAACTACGATATTTTCATCATGAATCCAGACGGCTCGGAAATAACACCTGTAACTTCCTTTTCTTCTGATGAAAAAACGCACTCCTGGTTCCCGGACGGAAAAAGTATCGCCTTTACGAGACAGATTAAAAAATTCTTGGGAAGAAAATTGGGTTTATTCCGGGTGGATATCGACACGAAAAATTCCAAAAAAATCATCCCACGATATACCAAAAACCATGCGATACCCCATGTCTCGCCTACAGATCCTCTTGTCGCTTTTACGGGAAAAAGAATGTTCGGCTGGGAGGTGGCTGTTTACGACATGAGAAAAAACGAGGTGAAATTTCTTGATGAGGGAGGAAAGAGTTGCCGCTCTCGGTTCTCGAAAGATGGGAAAAAATTGGTGTATGTTTCAACAAGAGCCGATAAAAAAGGTGAAATTTGGGTAATGAATCCCGATGGAGGTCGAAAAACTAGGCTTACGGAGAGAAAAGAAACTTATGACTATTTCCCGTGTTGGTCTCCTGACGGCAAATACATTGCGTTTAATTCTTCCCATCAAGGCGACCATAACGGCGACTGGAACCTCTGCATCCTTGAGGTCGCGAGTCGGAAGATATTCCTTCTGTTTGATTCTCCGGGAAATGATGTTTTTCCCGATTGGCATTGAACCAAGAGGAATTCTATATGAGATGCAACCAATTTTCCTCTAAATGAAACAAGATAAGATAGAATATGAGGTTAGCTCAATTTGGCCCGGCAATTTTTGCTCAAGCCATTTATCGGTAACTTGGGAGGTGTGATTTTGATCATGCTTATAGGTCGAAAAATGGGTTTTGAGCGTATAAATTCACCTTATAAATCACCTCTAAGGGTGATTGTTTCTCCAGGGATAAGTTGCTATAAATACAATGAATCAGATGGAGGCAATAGCCACATGTATGCCGTATCTTTGACAGATACAAGCAATTCGTCAGTGTCAAACAGGAAGGATGAGGAAAATGAATGCATCAAAAAAGCGAAACAAATTTATGATTTATAAAAAGATTTTTCCGTTTGTTTTTCTGTTTTTGCTCGTCGGTCAATTATCCTTATTTGGCAAAAAAAACCTATCGAATTCCCAGGATGATTCCCTTTGGCCTGCTCTGGCAGTGAACTCGGCAGGGGATGTCATGGTGGTCTGGCTCGAGTGGAGTGGAGACAATTACTACAGGATATTAAAAAATGGCCAGTGGTCGAACATGAGGAATTGTGGTATTGCCAAGCAAAGAGCCTGGACCAATGAGCTGGCGGTTGACTCTCAAGGTATGTTTCACCTTTCTTTTGCTGATGGATATGCCAGCTCCACGCGGGACATCGTCTACAGCTACTTCAAGGGGAACGGCTGGGCTCCCGCAGAGAAACTTTACAGAAGCACATGGAATTCCGCCTGGAATAAAATGGATATCGATCCCAATGATAATATTTATATAAATTGGCATCATTCTTATGTGGGAAAAGAGGCGGATCCAGCATCTGATATTGTTCTTATGTCCAAAAAGAAAATGGGGGCTTGGCCTGCAACCTATCAAAATATCTCTCGCTCGAAAAAACTTCCTTCCATATGTCCAACAATAGCCGTGAAAAACGGTAATATTTATGCTGCTTGGATGGAAGGCCAACCGAGGCAGTGTTACTTTGCCGAAAGAGTGGGGGGAAGATGGAGCACCCCCATAAAGCTTGACTTCGCCTGCTATTACTTAGAAATGGATGTCGATAAGGCGGGAAACATCCATATGGTCTCCGGGTCGAAAAAGGGAAATTTTTATTACAAGGCCAGAATTGGAGGAAGATGGGGACCCAAGGAAATTATCTCGAACGGCAATGCCCCACGCCAGCACGGGGATATTAAGTGTAAAGGCAATGCGGTTATTGCCACTTGGGTTCAGGGTTCGAATGGAAAGTGGTCCATCTGGGCTTCTGGAAAAGTTCTCGGCGGCAAGTGGGAAATTCCTATCAAAATTGCGGACGCTCCTGGGGGAGAATACGGTAATAAACATGTCCAGGTTGCCATCGACAATAAAAACACAGCCCATTTTGTATGGCATGCAAAAGTGGGGGGGCAGGACGATATCTTTTACGAAAAATACAGCCTGAATGTCCCTGAAGATGCCACTTTCATTGAAGTTGACAACTCCTACTTCACTTTTCATACGGACGATAACACTTCAAGCCCGGGACCAAAAACATTTAGGGTGAGAGCATCTGGCGCAGGTTCGATCAATTATACTTTATCTGATGACAAAAATTGGCTGAGTGTTTCTCCAAAGGAGGGCTCATCCTCTGGAGGGTGGAACACGCATACTATCAATGTGGATGCTTCAGGCCTCAATGATGGCGCATACAACGGGACTATCACGATAACAGATCCCACCGCCTATAATAATCCTGTGGATGTAGGTGTCACTTTGACTGTTGGTGATGTCGGTGGTGGCGGCGGCGGCGGTGGCGGCGGCGGTGGTGACGATTCCGTTTCTTCCTATGTCGAAGTAGATAAAGCGAACCTGAGATTTTCGACAACCGAAGGGAGCAATCCATCGCCACTGTCTTTTAACATGAAGGCTGTCGGTGGGAGGTCCTTGGGTTACACAATTGTATCCAACATGCCCTGGTTATCCGCATACCCCACAGAAGGAACAGCGGGTTCAACCTGGACCTCTGTTTCTGTATCTGTGGGTTCGGAAAACCTTGCCGTGGGAGAACATAAGGGAAGAATAGACATATTTACTCCCGGTGGCTCGAGAAGCAAAACGAGTGTTTTTGTGACGTTGACCGTCGAAAAGAAACAGGAACCCTATATACAGATCAATAGATCTCATTTTCACTTTTGGGGTTATGCGCATGGAGATACTCCGCTTACCAATACCTTCAAGATAAGAAACTCAGGCTCAAAAACCCTTAACTACAAAATAACTCCGAATAGAGGATGGATTCATGTATCTCAGAATCAAGGTGCCTCCACTGGAGAATGGGATACCGTAACCGTTTCAATTGATAGTTTCGGATTAGGGATAAACTTACACAAGGGAAACATACAGATTACAGCGGCTGGAGCTGGCAATAGCCCGCAGAATATAAGTGTTGAATTTGAGGCCGTGATGCCACCCCATCCCTATCCACCGGCCGATATCACGATACAAAGGTTGAACCATGAGGGTTTGATAGTGCAGGAGTACAAAAGCAAGATCTCATGGAAGGCAAATCCGAGAAACCAAGGCCTTTTTAACATTGTGAAGTATAGAATATTCCGGAAGAACAAGAACCAAAAAAACTCACCGTTGGTGTATGTTAACGAAGTTGCAAGCCATGTCTATACCTATTATGATGGAGGATTTTCCTCTAAACAGGAAAGAAATAAGTACAGTTATACCGTTGTCAGCGTGGATAGCGTAGGCAGGGAAAGTCCAAGAGCGGAATTTCTTGAGGTTGGAGATGTGCTTGTTCCCATTTATTACTCAGAGCGAAAAGACAAGACTAGAAGGGATAGGGAGATCATAAAGGTCCCCTAATTTTTCCCGTCATCTTTCCCAAAAAAATAGTCGAAAAAAAGTGTTTTCCCTATTATTAAAACTAAAAAGAATTTGCTTTAAGATCGATTCAATTTTATCAATTTATGTAACCCAGGGCTCTTAGTTTCTCTAATTCTTCTTTCGACAATATTATTTTCCCTCTCTTTTTTGTGGCCAAGGCTTTATTGACGGCCATCCGTAATTCTTCCATTCTTGGTCTGAAAATTTTTGGCATTTCTTTTTGGTCGAGAATATTGGTTTTTTCCCATTTGTCTTCCCTGATATCGAAAAATTCGATTCTTTCGATCTGGGGAGGTCTTGAATCCTTATTAAAAAAAGTGAGCTTTTCGCTTTGGAATGGATAGTTAAAGATCAGTTTAGAATCCTTTGATATTATGGAAAATTTTGGTGGGATGGCATCGATCATCCAGCCCGTTGAAAGCGACGAATAGAGTGTTTTCCTGTTGAGCTTTTTTCCAGTCAGCAGTGGCAGCAGGCTCTCTCCATCAATTGATTTAGAGCTAAATTTAACTTCACAGGCCTCAAGGATGGTCGGAAAAATATCTATTATGCCGACATCTTCACCTATTTCGATTCCTTTGAATTCGTTGTGAGGAAACTTAATTATGAGGGGAATTTTGATCAGCTCATTATACAGGCTGTGGCCATGGGTCCATGCCTTATGTTCGTAAAATTCCTCCCCATGGTCTGACATGAATAAAATCATGGAGGAGTCATACAGGCCCATAATCTTGAGTTTGCGGATAAACTCTCCGAAGTAGTGATCAAATTCGAGAACTTCTGCCTGGTATAATTCTTTAAATGCTCTAACCTTTTTCTCTTCAACTCTTTTGTATTTTTTCTTTGCGTGATAACCGCCGAACTTCAGCAATTCTGGTTTATTGTTTATTTTGTGCAAAAATTCGAGGTCTGGAGCATAAGGGCTGTGAAGCTGATAGGTGTGGAGAAATAAAAACAGATCCGGGAATTCTGTTCTTTCGATAAACCGAGTGGCCGTCTCAAACATAATTTTTCCGCTTCCTGAGCGTATTAACGAAGCTAAGGATGTGTAGAGGTCAAATCCTCGCGAAAATCCGTACTTTTTTCCGACAAAAGCGCCGCCATTAAAGCTAAATGTCAAAAATTTCTTCGACAGTTCTCTCACCAGAAAGGGTTTTTCTTGATCGAGCGATGCTCCTCGTGTAACCCCGTGGTTGAATTCATAGAGCGAGGTGAACAAGCTCATGAAAGCGGGAAGAGTCCACGAACTTTGAGAATAAGCATTGGTAAAGTTCGCAGAATCTTTTTTAAAAAGGTCAATATTCGGAGTTAAAGATTTCCCCTGGATGTTCTTCCCGACATGATCGGCTCTTAATGTGTCGGCCCCGATCAGGAAAATGTAGTTTTTCTCTTTTGATTCTATTCTCGAGTATATTATGGGAGAAGAAAAGGCTACTATTCCCTCCCCCGTGAATGAAAGAATGATCTTTTCTTTTTTGCCGATATCAAGACTTCTGATGAAGGAAGCATTGAAGTTTTTCCTCTGAATGTGAGCGACCTCTTTGTTTTCACCATCCGTTTCCTTTTGGAGGATCAAGCTGCAACGAATTTTTTCTTCTGACCCGCTCCGGAAAAAAAGAGAGGTGTAAAAGCCTGCTTTGCCCTTTATCTTGGGTTCTATCCGTATGAGATGTTTTCCCTTCAAATTGAAAAAATAACATTCTGGACTCGGCATTTTTATCTTTATTTTTTCATCGGGTTCTTTACCGTACATGATTAACTGCCCGATCTTGTCGTGCTCAAAATTCGTCTTGTCCCACTTTTCACTGTCGAGATGAACGCGATAAAAATCTGGCTTTTTTTGGTACTTGAAAAAAAGGAGGAGAATCAACAATCCTGCTGAGAAGAACAATATAATAACCGATATTTTTTTGTTCAGTTTCATTTTTTTTTATTTTATAACACAGGTGCAGGTTCTCTTCAATCGCTCCTTGAAATGTTCCTAGGAGGATATGGCTTGTGGATGCATGCGGGTGACAAGATTTTTAGCTGCGTAATATGTTGACAAGTTTTACTAGCTCGGTTAATATCTAAAGTCAATTTAACGGAGGACGATAAAAATGAACGTGAAAAAATTAGCGATATTATTCCTTTCCTCACTGCTTCTTTTTTCTCTTAACGCCTTTGGTCTGAAGAATGTGTCTCGTTCAGGTTCCTATTCCGTACGCCCCAATATCGCCATCAATCAGGAGGGAGTCATGATGGTTGTCTGGGCAGAAAATCCAAATGATAAAGATTATGGCGATATATATTATCGTATCCACGAAAAGGGCACGTGGCAGCAAGCGATGAACACGGGACTTAAGTGGAGAGGGGCCTGGACTCCTATGCTGGCTGTCGACTCGGATGGAAACTTTCATCTTGGCTGGGCCGATGGACTTGCCAGCTCGGCCAGAGAAATTTTTCACAGCATGTATACGCACGGTTCCGGATGGAAAGGACGGAAGATGATCTACCTCAGCCCCCACAATTCTTCCTGGCCGAAAATCGATATCGATAAGGATAGAGTGCACATCGCTTGGACACATCGGCACAGCGGTTATCCGGGAGGGGATATCATCGCCATGTCCAAAAAGATTTCCGCTACGGAATGGCCTGCCAATTATGAAAGGATTTCCTTCAGTGCCAATGATATCTGCAATCATGTGGGTTTCAAGGCGAGGAATGATGTTATACACATCTGCTATATGGAGGGCATCGGACACAGTGGCCCTTGGAGACTCCGTTATAAACAAGCAACGAGGGGTTCCAACTGGAAGAACGTTTCCCAAGCAACACTTTATGAGCCCGGATATTACCCCGAACTGGATTTGGACCATGATGATAATGTTCATGTTGTATGGGGTAGCAGACAAGGCAATTTTTACTATAAGCAGAAGGTGGGAAATCAGTGGAGGGCTACAGAGATCGTCTCTAACCTGAAGGCTCCCCGTCAGATGGGAGACATAAGATTTAATAATGGTGTTCTGGTGACCTCCTTTGTTCAAATGTTTGAAACTTTGCGTGAAGCCTACTACTGTGTGAAAACGCCGCAAGGGAAATGGTCTGTTCCGGTTAAACTTGCTGAAGGAGAAGACGCTCGTCATCCCAAGGTCTGGCTCGACAATAATGCCGTTGCTCACTTCGTTTGGCAGGATGAGAGAGGGGGAGCTACAGATATTTTTTATGAAAGAGTTGATGTCACTCCTCCCGATCCCTTTCTCCAAATAAATCCGGAGACGCTTTCTTTCTCAGTGGAAGGGTATAATCCTGATCCCGCCAATATCAAAGTAAAAAATAGCGGAAAAGAAGCCTTGGAATACAAAGTGAAAGTTGACCAGGATTGGCTGAGCGTAACGCCCGCTTCGGGAAAGTTGACACAGGGTAAAGAGCATAGTCTGCAATGTGCGGTGGATGCGCTAGATCTTGATGAAGGAACATACTCCGCCACCATAGAAATCTCCAGTAAGGAGGCGATCAACAGCCCTCGACATGTCACTGTTAACCTGGAAGTCTTAGCGCCCCCGATTTATCCCCCTTTGAATTTTTCGGCAGAAGTGCTTGAAAATAAAGCTCTATTATACCGAGAATATATGCATCGTCTTACTTGGGAGCCCAATCCTGAAAACCGAGATATCGTAGCGTACACCCTGTACCTTGTGGATGGAGAAAATTATGAATTCCTGGATGAGATACCCTCTTCGACCCTCGAATACACGCGCCGGAATATAGATCTCGATAGGACTTACGCGTATGAATTATGGGCCGTGGATGATAAGGGTCGGACGGGAGTGGAACCAGCGACCTTGACAGTCAGCGGCATGTCAATCGCCAGAAAGAACAATCAGAAGAATCGTATTCGGTAAAAATCCAAAGCAAAGTAAAAGCAAGCTGAATTTCATTTTCATCGGTCCTATTCTCGGTCTTTAACGTTAACGCAGTCTTATGGTTTCGATGCCTGCGGTGCGCACAATACCTGCTCCCAGGAATAATCCAAAAGCCTTCTGTTCTGTAACAAACATTTCAGGTAACAAAGGGGGAGGGTTGCAGATGTTTCGCTTTTTTTTATGAGCGAAAAGGGTGGTGATGGTTGGCTGTTAGAGATTAAACCTGAAAACGAGCCCGATGCCGTATTCCACTCCTCCGAGATTGACGGTGACCAAATCCTCCATTGTTTCGGCCCAATTGTATTTGATATGAACTTTAATACTCAAGGAAGGCAAAGCATCAAAATAGACGCCTGCCTGTACATGGAATCCCAGGTCTGAGCCGCCTACAGAAGCCACGATGAAATCCTCAGGATATGTTTCTTTGTAGACAATGTAGTCAATACCTGCCCCAACGAAAGGAGTGAATCGGGAGAATTGTTTCAAATACCTAATGGCAAGTGAAAAGGTTGTGATTTCGAGCTTAAGTTCTTCTTCGGTTAGAGTTGTCTGTCCATCTTTTTGGAAAAAGGTCACACCTGTCCAAACATCAAAGCTTTCAATCTTTATTGGAAGGTAGAAGGAGTACTCTCCCCTAAAGAAAGTGCCTCCCTCCCCATAGACGTCCCGGAATGCATCGTCCTGAAGAGTCAGAAAACCGGCGGAGAATCCGAAGGCCATCATTTTTTTTGTGGGACCTTCAGTTGTGGCACGTGCACGCTCTATCTCTTCCTTAACCGGCTCATCGATTTCTTCTTTTTCTTCGACAGGAGGTTTAACAGGTTCTGGAGTTATTTGCTCTGGTTCTTTTTGTTCCGCAACTTCCGCCCCTTTCCAAAATGTGAGGGTTAGGCCAGATTCAGATTCCTCAATCCTGTACTGAGGACTTTCGTCAGCAAAGTTGAACACGACACGAGCAACACCTGGCCTATTTAAAGCGCTCCGAATACTCACGATTCCGATCTCGTTGATTCCGATCATCGGCATTGAGGAGACAGCTCTGATGCCCATAAAATCCAGCACAAGCCGGTTGGGATTCATCAGCGAAAAGCTGTCATAAGGAATAGTGGGTGGGTATTCAATCTTGACAACTATCTGATCTTCAATTTTCTCAAAACTGATATTTTTTAACTCAGCCACTTGTGTGGCTTGAAAAGCTGGGAGATTAGTGGCAAAAATGAGTAATGTCAATAGGATAGCCGCTGTTTTCATTCTTTGCATCTTTTCCTCCTCGGTTATCATTTTTTTCGTGACAGGAAGGGACAAACAAGTATTCCCTTATAAAGGAATTTTGGCTTTTTGTCAATATAAAAAGCCTTTCTGTTTCTGCCCTATGAAAGTATCCGGTTGTGTGCCATGCAAAGAATATGTGTCGAAAAAAAGCTTTTTGGATTAAAATTGCATTTTGGATATAATAGCCCTAATCGAGAAATCCCCATGAGCGAAATCACCGACATCACATTCTCTCCAGAGTTTGTAGAAAAATGGAAATTTGTTCTGAAGGATTTGTACCATTACAAATTTCACGAAGAATTTGCTGTCGTCCCCTCGATATGGGGAAAAAAGACATATTCCTACCTTCCTTTGTTGAATTATACGGATAGGACAAGAAATCAGGTCACCGATATGTTGAGGAGAGTAAAAAACAAGGATTATCAAATCAGGATTTTGAACCCGGAGTTTAAAGACTTTCAAGATTTTGATACGGTGACAATGAGGATCGATTTGCAAAAAAGAGATGTCGAGGAACTGTTCCAGGCAGTGGTTTCGAAGAGAAACAGACGATACATTCGCCAATACACCTCGGATAGTACAGTCATAAAAAAGGGAAATTCCGATGAACTCGTCAAAGATTTTTATGATATCTTCGCTCATGTCATGCACAAGCATGGCACTCCAGTGTTTAGCAGGAAGCTTTTTGATATACTCTCAAAGAATCTTGAATCAACTTTTTATGTTCTGTATGACGATGCCATCCCCAAGGCGGCGGCGGTCATCCTCGACGACCAAAAAATATCCTGGATCCCTTGGTCAGGCGCACTGAGCCGCTATATGGATGACCGTCTCGGTTTGCTCCTGTATTGGGAGACCATAAAGGACGCCTTTCTTAAACGCAAGCGAATCTATGACTTTGGACGCTCCAGTTATGGCAGCGGGACATATGTTTTTAAGACGAGATGGGACGCCATCCCGGTTAAAATAGATCTCATCAAGCCTAGACCATACAATGTGTACAAAAAATACAATTATGCATCCACCGTTTGGAAGAAGATCCCCTTGGGTGTTGCCCGATGGTTTGGGCCGAAGGTCTGCAAATATTTATCCGACCTGTAGAATGGGATAGAACAATATTTCGAGGTTAATCATGGACAAACAGGAATTTATTCTCGCTCAAGATAGAGAGATTGAAGAGGTGACCGGGAAAATTTTGAGAGTTATGAGAAGGGCTGTTAAACTTTATGGATTTTGGGGGAGCGTTTCCCGATATATCTTGATGCGCGATGAGCTCCGGAAGTTTGTCAAATGCGGGAAAACAGGCTCAGAAAGAAATTTCCGGAAGAGCTTGTTAAAGAGATTTTCCAGAATCCATAATAAGATCACATGCGGTCATTCTCCTTTCCAGTTTGTTCTAATGGCCGAGTACATTTTGGGGCTCGATGTCCCCGGTCCGATAGTCGAATGCGGTTGTTACAAGGGGGGAAGCACAGCGAAATTGTCTCTGTTGGCAGAACACACCCAGCGGAAGCTTTATGTGTTTGACTCGTTTGAAGGATTGCCAGAACCCAAAGACGAGAAGGAGGCCTACGTCAAACAGGATGGATTCTCTGGACAAAAATACAGATTTCAGGCAGGACAGTACAAGGGGACTCTGGATGAGGTGAAAAACAATGTGGCCCAATTTGGCAACCTGGAAGTGTGTGAATTCATTCCTGGTTTTTTTTCTGAGTCTCTGACTGCGTTTAGCGTGGAACCTGCTTTTGTTTTTATCGATGTGGATTTGGTGAGTTCTGCCAGGGATTGTTTGAGAGCCCTCTGGCCTTTGCTCAAGCCTGGGGGCTATTTTTTCACGCATGAGGCCATGTATCCAAGCTATATTGAGGGGATTCTGGACAGGGAGTGGTGGAGAGAGAATCTCGACCAATGCCCACCTGTCATTTTCGGTGCGGGCAGTGGTTTGTCGCCGATTGCAGATACCATTGCTTACATGAGGAAATAGATGAAACTGCTCGTCCTGTCTTCACCCAGTGTGTTCAATGATTATATCATTTTAAATTTACAACAGAAGCACGGCAGTGTTTTGACCATACAGGAAGATCAAGGCAATATACATGTGTTGAAGAGAACCTTTAGGCGCAAAAAGCACAGCTTTGTGTCTAAAATAAACAGAATGTTGTTTTACGGCTATTTTTATGTGTTTCTAAGGAAAAAGGCGGTTAGACTTTTTGTCAAAAAGCTCAATTTTTCTGATAAGCTGGAACCTGATCATAAAATCAAGAACATAAACGATCCCCAAATTTTGCGAATCGCCCAAGAGTTCTCCCCTGATTTGATTCTGGTTTTTGGAACATCCCTGTTGGGTAAAAAATGGTTTGCATTGAATGTTCCTATCGTGAACAGTCATTTGGGAATCATCCCCAAGTACAGGGGATGGATGAGCTGGTTCTGGGCGATTTTGGAGGGAAATTTTGATTCGGTAGGAGTCAGTATCCATTACGTGACAAAGATTGCCGATGGAGGAGAGTTGATCCTCCAAGATCATGTCGATATATTCAAACTAGAAAGGATTGATTTGCCCCATTTGTTATTCTCTGTGACCGTTTTAGTGAATAAAAACATCGATCGGGCTATCGAAAAAATCCAACAATCCGAGAAAATGAATCTTGACTTCGAAAAATATGGGTATGAAAAGAAATATCCCCATTATTTCGAACCCGGGATTACCGATTATCTCAAATTTGTTTCCGTGGCCAGGAAACTCAACAGAAAGAGATAAGCGGGCATGTCTTGCCCTTCTATCGGATTTAGCGTAATATACCATCAAAAATGACAAAACTCCAAGAGCAGGAGAAGGGAAGCGTCCAAAAAGCCCTTCTGGACGAGAAAAAGTCTGCATACAAGAAGTATCTCGAACTTTTTGTCGGGAAAAAAAGTCTCTGGTATATCATAAAATATGAAAGCATCATCTTCCTCTTTTCCTGGATTCCTGGGGCGCTGGGTCTTTTCTTGCGCAAACTCTTTTATCCCATGATCCTGGGGAAAGTGGGGAAGGGCGTGGTTTTTGGCCACCATATCACCCTTCGCCATCCCCACAAGACAATCATTGACGACAACTCCTTTGTAGATGATTATGCTGTCCTGGATGCCAAGGGAGAGGAGGACAAGGGAATTATCTTGGGCAAAAATGTCATTATCGGTCGAAACACGATTCTCAGCTGCAAGGGAGGCTCCATCGAGCTGGGGGATTATGTCAACATCTCTGCAGGGTGCTCTCTCCTGTCGGAGACCATAATCTCTGTCGGAGCCTACACATTTTTAGCCGGACACTGCTATCTGGTGGCCGGAGGCAACCACAGCATCTCACGAACGGATATTCCCATCATGTTCCAGCCCTCTCTGATCAAAGGGGGAATCCAGATCGAGGAAGACAGCTGGCTGGGAGCGTCGGTCGTGGTATTGGACGGGATTACTCTGGGTAAAGGATGTGTAGTTGGAGCTGGAGCGGTTGTGACAGAATCTTTCCCCGATTATTCGGTCATCGCGGGTATTCCTGCCAAGAAAATAAAAAGCAGAAAGGGTTAGGAAGAATCATCCTTTTTAGGGGCTAGGCTTTCCTCCATAATCGTTAGAGCTGTAGCCATCGCATTCAATTTTTTTTTCAGATCTGAGATCACAAGAGAGAAGTGGAACATCAGCAGGAAAGTGCAGCCGAAAAGAATAAGAAACAGGGAGGCCGGCTGGTACTGGATTCCCAGCAATGAGGAAATTTTATCAATAATGCCCCTGAATAAGGAGAGAAACAGAAAAACAACAAAGATAACGATCCATAAGATGGCATATTCCTCTCTCATCTTTTTCTTTCTTATCAAAGTCACGATGAGAACCAAGAGAAAAAGAGAAAACAGGATGCTGAGGATTTGAATAGGGCCTATCGGATAGGGATTCATTTTTTTCCTCCAAAAAAGAAATTCACCAAGATGGTGAGCAAGACTTTTATAAGATAGTAATAGGAGTGCAAAAGACTAATAGATGTAACTCCGCCTTTCCTCTCCCGCATTTTTACGGAAAGTTCCCTGATTTTTAGTCCTTTTCTATCGAGAAGGTAGACTTCGATGGGTTCTGGATAGTCAAACGGGTAATCCTCGACCAGTAGGCAGGCCGCCCTGCGGTTGTATGCCCTGAATCCAGATGTGTTATCTGTGATTTTTTCCTTGAGAAGGAAGGTTGTCAGAATATTCAGGAGTTTTATCCCCCCCCGACGGCCCAGCGAGGAAAGATAGCCCTCCCGTTTGATAAAGCGTGAACCAATGACAAGGTCGGCTTCCCCATTTTGCAGGGGCTCAAGCAACATTTTTGCCAGGGAAGGAGGGTGTTGGCCATCTCCATCGACCCGCACAAGGTATTCATAGTTATTTTTGACAAAGAAATTGAATCCCGTCCAAATGGCCCCGCCTATTCCCATGTTATAGGGATGATGGAGGACGATTATTCCCTCGTATTGGGATAGAGCCGCCTTGGTGTTGTCTGTCGATCCATCGTTGAGAACGAGAATATCTGCTTCAGGGAGGTAATGTTGCGTTTCTTCGACGACACTCCGGATAGTTTTTTCTTCATTATAGGCGGGAATCAGAACCAAGACCTTCATGTGTTGATCGATGTCGTTTTATAGATACAAAAAAACTCAAGGTTAAAATAATGAACTGAAGGAGAATTGTCAAACGTCAGAAATCTTTTCGATTCGTATCCGGTCAACCCAAAAAGGACTCAAGCCGTCGGAATAAACGCGAAAATTCAATTTTAAGGGTCTGATTATGTCTAATGTGAGGGGAAATTCATGATATCCACCGGAATCTGGAAAATCATCTTCGGTGAGATCTTTGGCCTCCAGCAATCTTTTGGTTTCCGGAGCGACAATATCTATCCTGGCAATCCTAGAAAGGGGATGGGCTTTTGAGAGATTGGCCTCTAGTTTCATCTCAAAGATGACTTTGTAGCGACCCTCAGGAATTTTTTCTTGTATCGATACAATTGTCACGAATCCAGGTTCCCATTTATCCGAGAGAACAGCAAATTTCCCAGAAGATTCCGGATCGTATCTCGGCATTCCCTGGCGTTGTGTGAAGATTTCCGCCTCGAATTCATCCTTTTGGCTAATTAGGCTTGTTGAGGGCTTCAGGTCATACAGCAACATCTCCGCTCTCCAGATGTTGTATTTTGCCAAGAGTTGTGCCTTCCGCATAGCGCTGGGGAAGTTTTGCCTGTAATACTTGATTTCTTGTCCGTTAAAAGCGGTGGAAGCAAACACGTGGGTTATTTGAAATTTTTCGAGAAAATCTTTTTCGTCATTGACAAACCCGGGGAAAGATTCATGAGCTCTGTGTTTATTCTCCAAACAAATGACAGGAGCCCAAAGCCCGGATATGGCAGCGTGATCGAATGCTTCGCCTAAGTCGAAAGAGATGTGTTGGAGCTTGTATTCGGGCTGTAGAGCCCAAGAAAGGTATTGCCGACCGTTGAAAAAAAGGACTCCCAGTAGAATCACGACGACGGTTGCTTTCTTCATGAAAGGAGGGCAAGACAAGGTGAAGTTCTTGGGCCACCGTCGAACAAGGAAGATGATAAGAAAGACCAAAAGAAAAGAGAGAAAAGCCAAAAGGGAAGTGGCGATCCAAATTTTCGAAAAAACATCAGGTCCCTTGTCGAGTATAGGCTTAGCGATCTTGCTCATCGGGAAGAGAAGCCAAAAGAATAACACAAGGCCAAAGGTGAAATGGAGTCTTCGGGGTTTGGTTATGCGCTCGGACCGGAGAAAACGGTGGATAAGCCATGAGGAAAGGAACACCATCGGAATGATCTGGGGAATAAAATGCCGAGTTACCCGTTGTTGGATGACGGCAAAATAGAGAACGCTTATTATGAACCAGGAGAGCATAATCCATTCGAGAAGACTTAACTTTTTAGGCTCGTGAGTAGCTCGAAAAAGAAGCAGGAGAAGAGAAAGGCCTGAGAGCAATGAAAGGATAGGGGCCCGCTCAAACAATATGGAGGGTCTTATCCAGAAATAGTATAGCATTCGGGACACGCTTTTTGGAGGGATAAGAAAGGAAACGTTGATTGCCGATATCGACTTGAGATCATCCCCATGGGGGATATAGATGAAGATACCCCAGAGAAGAAGGCAGAATGCAAATCCGGCGAGGCAAAAACCAAACGGAACAGCAGCTTTTTTTACTCCCAATTTGAAAACGAGGTAAACAAAAAGGCCCAGAAAAAAAGCTCCTACGATGTAAAAACATACTCCTTTTGTCATAAAAGCCAGGAAACTGGATGCTCCTGCAAAAAGATACCATTTTTTATTCTTGGATCCTTTCTGGAAGAAAAACAGAGCCAATACCAGGAAAAAAACCATTGGCATAACTCTGTTTGCGATCCGGCTGTACATTAAAAAGAGATAATTTGCTCCCAGAAGCGTAAAGCCCATGACGGCAAGGGACTGAGAGCCGCTTAAGGTTTTCCGCAGTAATAAAAACACGAAAACGAGCGAAAGGCAACTGAAGAGAATTGGCACCACATTCATCTGCACAAAGCCCACTCCGAAAATCTTGAAAGAGAGAAAGGTCAGCAACGCGGGGATGGGGCTTGAGTACAGAGGAGAGTTCATTTTGTCTACTTCCCATTGCCCGAAGAGGACCTTATTCCGGGCGTTGAAGGCATAACCGCCGGGATCTCCGTAAGGACCGCCGCTCATGCTGAGGCTTTCGGGGGGATCGGCGGCAGGTTGAATCATCCTCAGAGAAATGAGAAAGAGGATGGCCATCAAGAGCAAGAAAAGTTGAATTTTCGTCTTTCCCATTCTTTACTCGATCGGATGTTTGTTCTCAGTCGAAGATTCTGCCAAATGGGAATATGTTTTGTACAAATGGCTCATAAATTCTGGTTTATAGCCTAAATGTTTGAAATGTTTTACACTTTTTTCGAAAACCTCAATCCCCTTTCCTTGGCCCTTCGCGTAAATATAGCGCCAGAATGGAGAGAGTTTCTTGCGCATTTGTGTTGGGATCAGATCAACAAGATGAAAGAGATAGACGATCGGGGATGTTATTCCAAACAAGGCGAATAGCAGTTTGTAGGTGGATAGTCCGAGTAATCGAATGTAGCTTGCCGCAATCGGGATGCGGATCTTGGGAACAACACCTATCGGGAGTTCAAGGATAGATGCTTCGGAATCGTAGAAGGGTTGCATCGGACTTTTCAGGTTTTTGTATACTCCCCGCCGATAAGATGGAATGATGCTGGAATCGTACCGAATGCCTTCTGCTGCAAGGGCTTTAAGCAGAAATGAGGAAAAAACTCCACCGGGTGAACGATAACCTAGGGGTATTTTGCCGAAGGTTTTGCGGTAGACATCCACACCTTTCTGTAATTCAAAGGCCAGATTGGGCTGGTACATGACGTGGTTGTAACCATGAAGTTCAATCTCTGCTCCCAGCGCTTGAAAGAAATCCACGGTTTCTTTTTTTTGATGCAATACTTTCCCTGTCGCAAAAACAGTGAGCTTCAACTCATAGCGGCGGATAATATTTGAAAGCTTATCGAGAATCCCTGTATGGGAAAAAGCCTCATACTCATCAAGGGGAGACAGGCCTGCATAATCATGTTCGAGATCGAGCGTGTAGCAGATAAGTTTTTGTTCTGTCATGGAATTTTGAAGTGTCAAGGGTTTTATAGCACAGGGTAATTTGAAGGTCAATCGGTCTCCCATCTGTTCAAAATGGGTCTCCCAGTTTCTATCGGAAAATCTTAGAGGAAAGAAAAGCACCAGCCAAGAATGATCCTTTAGGCAAAAAGTTAGGAGGAGAAAGCGGCTGTTATTCTTCCGCAGAATTGACCTTTTGGAAAAAGAATATCTTCAGAGGGATTTCAATTTTTATCAGGATATGGGTAGAATAGGAGAAAGAGAAAATCATGAGAAAAAAGATAAAAACTGGCGTCATCGGGATGGGGAAGATGGGAATACTGCACGCTGCCCTGATCAATATGATACCTCAAGCTGAGCTCTTATCTGTTCACGACACGAATAAAAAACTGTCCAAATATGTGAAAAATTCAGGCATGGAAGTGGCCTTTTATTCTGAGCTAGAAAAAATGCTGGATAAGGAGGATTTGGATGCCGTTTTTGTGTGTACCCCTCCCTTTACGCATTTGCCCATAGTTCAGGAGTGTGTCCACAGGAAACTGAATGTTTTTGTCGAAAAACCGTTAGCGGAGTCCTGCTCCTCTGCAAAAAAAATGGTTTCTTTGATAGAAAAAGAAGATATCATCCATGCCACAGGGTTCACTCTAGCCCATATCCCTTTGTACAAAAAGGCCAAGGACATGTTATCGAGAGAGGTCTTGGGGAGGATCCAACGATTCCATATTTCTGTCTATTTTAGTCAAGTTTTCAGTAAAAAAAAGGGTTGGTTTTATGATAAAGACAAATCAGGAGGAGGGGTGATTATCGATATCGCTTCTCATCTCATCTATTTGGTGACATGGTATTTTGGTCTTCCTCAGAAAGTTTACGCGAGGACTTTGAATTTTTATTCCGATGTCGAGGACTGTGGAAGTATTCTGTTTGAGTACAAAGATGGATTGACTGGAGCTCTGGATGCAAATTGGAGTATACCAGGCTACAGGTTAGCCACAATCGAGATCGCACTGGAAGGGGAGAAGGGATTTATGGAAATCACGAATGATTATATCAAATTGAATCTTCTTCAATCCATCGACGATTTTAGAGAAGGATGGACAAGCATCCATAAGATCGATTTAGGGAGCACATCTCATTTCGATTTAGGCAGTGAGGGATTCTTTGATGAAGACAGCCATTTTATCGATTGTTGCCTGTTAAAAGAAAAGCCGGCTGTGAGCTGGAATGAAGGCCTTGATGTTCAGAAAATTATCGAGGCCGTTTATCGTTCATCTGAAAAGCGATGCCTGATTGACCTGGACTCGGTTTGTTAGGGAGTCAGGAAATTCGATTTAGCAACAGAAAGAGTGTGGTAGGCTTCCGACAGAGAACCAACTCCTAAAACACAAGATCCAATATTCTTATCCGATAGATAGGGAAAAGCCTCCTCAGGATTAAGTCTTCCCCCAGCCAAAACTTTTTTGGCGATGATATAATAGTCTGTTTTTTCCAATAGCTTTTCACATTCCTCCTGGGACGGTTTCATGATAAAACCTTTTTTGTTAAAGGAAGCCAAAATCGGCATGTTGATATTCCACTCCAGGAGTTTGGGAAGCAGGGTGCCGAAGTTGTGAGTGGCCAGAATGGGCTGGGCCTTATAGCGTTCTCGGACTAAGTCTTGGTAGACATCAAAAATTTCCCTGTTGTCAGAAGAAAGGGCCAAGTCTGTTACCTGACCATGAAGAATGACTCCCTTAACGTTGTAGGGATGAAAGCTGGCCATCTCGAAATCCATAAGATTTGTCAGAAGAGTGAGCAAGTCTTTTGTGATAATCCCTTGGATTTTACGAAGTGCTTTCAATCCCAGGCGGACCTTACGATAAAGATCTATTTCCTTGGCCTTGCTAAGGATTGTTCCCAGGACTCCCTTCTCGGTTGATTCCCTGGCGTATTCGTAAGCGTTGGGGATAACTGCCAGGATCGAAAGTTCCGAGCTATTTTTAAAATTTTCTAGAGCGGAAAGAATATTCGAGTTGTTGGAGCACATGAAGCTCTTTATACCTAGATTAAAGCTAGCCTCAAGGATGGGAATGATATTTTCTTTTTTGCTGAAGAATTCAATATAGTTCTGTGTTTGAGCTCTGGAGAGATAACCCACCCCCTCGAATGCATTGGAGCCAAGAATGATTCTGTCGATTTTTTCCATTATTTAACCTCGCTTAATGATATTTCTGTGTTCGAGTCGATGGAGAGATCAATGGCTTCTATCATCCTCATGATTTCGAGGCCTTCTTCCCAACTAACGGTCGATTTTTTTTTGTTCGAACAGCTCTTTAAAAAGGAACTGTTCCCTTCAAAATACCCTTCCTCACAAAGATAAAATTTCGAAGGCGATGGGAGATCTATCCTGTACATGGTGGTCCAGCCCTTATTAAATTCTCCCCTCTTTTTGTAGAGATATAGCTTCAACATGTCCTCAGAAATGTCCAAGGTTCCCCCAGTTCCTTCCAAAGAGATTTTTACTGCGGGTTTTTGAAATCCCGGACGATTCCATGATAGATCAACAAGCCCCATCAGGTCGGAAGAGTGATCCAGGATCAAAAAGCTCCCTCTCCTGCCAGAAGCGAATCTGCCAAAGGCTTTCGCATACAGGCTCTTCACAGGGCCGAACAGCCAGTAGATTAGGTGAAGAAAAGATGATGTCCTGTTCGCGACAAGGCTCTCATAATTACGAGAAGCTGGGGGTAGGGTGTAGTGCATAGAAGCTCTGTATCTTTTAACCTTATCGAGGTTGCCACTTTCGAATAAAGCCTTGGCCTTCTGGAAAAGAACCTTGAAGGGGGAATAGTAGCCGAGAGAGAAAACATTTTTTTTGTGCGATGCCAAATTCACCATCTGCTTGGCAGAAGTGAAAGAATCAGCCAAAGGATTTTCAACAAAGATGTTCATGTCTTTTTCGATCAGTCGAGTAACCAGGGGAAGATGTGTGCTGTCGGGCGTGCAGATAAAAATGGTGTTCAAATCAACTTTTTCCAGCATTTCAACTATATCCGAAAAAAAAGCTATGTTCGGGTAGAAAATTTTCATAAGGGAGAGGGTTTGTTCGTCCGAATCACAGGCTGCTTTCCATTCGGCCTTGGGATTTATATTTGCCAAGGAAGCATGCAAAATTCCTTTTTTCCCAAATCCTATGATTCCGACCTTCAATTTTTTTTGTGATGACATAAGTCCAGCTTCCTTGGCCCGGTTTGATGTTTCAGGGCATTCTCTTGGTGATGAATTTCCAGAGGTACTCTTTGGGAACGCCAAAGATCCCCTCTCTCCAAACGCGGTCACAGTTGGAACAAGCCTTGAGTTCCGCGATGCTTCTTTCAGCGAGTTTTTTGCGAAGGTAGCGCATATTCTCTCCATTCCAGATTTCCAGCAATGAAGAATCCTTCATGTTTCCCACAACGAAATCTCCAAAGAAATCTTGAGTGCAGGGAAGAACCGCTCCATCCCAATAGATGACCAAGGCATTCCAGGGAAAAGGACAGACCGTGTAATTTTTCCCTTGCCTCTCTTTTTCTATCTGTCCTGCCCAATTATGCATCTCTCTAAACACAATGTTATTCAGAGGTAGATTTTTAAATTGGTCATGAAAGCTCTTTTTAGCTTTCAGATACTCCTGTTTGTCTTTTTGATTGAAATTGATGACTTCAATAACGGTGATAGGTTTTTTCGAACGGGTTTTCTTTTTTATCTGTAAAAATCGGACAATGTTCTCCAGAGTTTTATCAAAATTTCCTCCTATGCGGATTTTCTCGTAGGTTTCTCTATCGTACCCGTCAAATGAGAAGGAGAGGCGGTCAAGTTTGGATCGGATAATTTTGTGCGATACCTCCTCGGAAAGCAGAGAACCGTTTGTGTGAAGACGGGTGAAAATCCTGTTTTTTTTAGCATAGGAAATGGCCTCAATAAGTTGGGGATGCATGAGCGATTCCCCGCGGTGAGCCAGGTTGATTTCGAAAACAAAATCTTTGGATTCATCCACGATATTTTTGTACAAGTCAAAATCCATGAAACCCCTGTCTTCCTTTCGGAGGTCTTTATTGGGGCACATTATACACTTGTAGTTACAATAGCTTGTGAGTTCTACCCAGAGTCGAACCGGCAAATAGGGAAGCGAAGGGGACTTTTTACGATAGTGATGGACCAGTTTGATCAATCGAGGCCAGTAATTGAGTGGATTCATTGTGTTTCCAGAGTTAAGCCATATCATATATTCTTGGTTTTGCTAAGTCAATTTACAAAAAGATTAGGTGAGCATTTCCATCTCCATGATACCAAAAGGCTTCATATCGGCTTTTAGGAATGGTTTTGCTTCCGTGAAGATTTCATACGCCATTCCTTTACCGCCCTTCTCGGTGGCGGTGAACTGTGCCCGTTAACTCCAGGCTCTTCCACTTCAACCTCTGTTCCAGTGATTGCCCGTGTCTCTGATCCATAAGCAATGTCGTGCTCAATACAGAACCGCCGTTTGACTTTGTCAGATTCCCTCGAAGAACGGTAGGCTTGTCTAAATCTTCAATGGTCGCTTCAACCATCCCCAAAAGCCCTATGTATCAAGGAAATGGAAATGCTACCAGAGATGAGGAAGGTCGAGATTAATGCAAGGTCACGAAAGCCAACCATGATCGCGATACCAGGAGATTGCATTCTGCATTCCCCCTCGAAAATCCGTCTTGGGCGAGTAACCCAGCTCCTTCATTGCCTTTTGGCTAGATAGAGGTTTAGGGTGGATAAAAAAGCCCAATTTCCCGACTGAAAGCGGCGCTTCTCTTTTAAAAAGGGAAAAGGCCTTTTCTAGGGACCAGGCCGCGACTTTCACCGGAAGAAGCGGGAGCGAAAAGCGCGGAATTTTTACACCCACGGCCTCCGCGATAATATTGGTGGTATCCTTCACGGTCAAGACTTCTGGTCCTGCCAGATGAAAAATTTCTCCTCTTTTGGATTTCTCTGCACAGAGCAACACGCCATCGATGAGGTCCTGTATGTACACAGGAGTCAACCGGGTGTTTCCTTTTGTTACCAAGATAAAACGTTTTTTTGCCACCGCTTTTATGAGTTTGAATGTGCGCTTATCCCCTGGACCATAGGCCCATCCGGGTCTCACAACCACAACATTCATGCCTTTTTTCGCAAAGCTAAGAGCTGCTCTTTCACCCTCGAGTTTCGTTCTATCGTACACATCGATGGGATGCACAGGATAATCTTCTCCAACGGCTTTGTTTTCCTTCACAGAGCCCAGCACTCCGCCTGAGCCGAAATGTATAATTCTTTTGACATCTGCCTCTTGAGCGGCCTCCAGGATGTTCTTTGTCCCTTGTGCGTTGATTTGGATAAACTCGTTTTTGCTAATTTGCGAAGCTCCCAGCGCAGCTGCCAGGTGAAAAAGCACATCCGTTCCCCTCAACATGTCTTTAAGAGGAAGGGAATTGCTGATGTCTCCCCTGAAAACCTGGATTCGTTCTTGATCCGGCAAACTTCGTTTGTGGAGGAGAACCCGGACCTGCCATTTTTGTCGAAGGAGTTCTTCGACGAGATGGGTGCCGATAAATCCTGACGCGCCGGTGATAAAAGCTTTCATGATTCAGGACGCCTTATTTTTATTGCCTGTGCAGGCTTTTTGGAGTGCCTCGGTCATTTTTTTGTTGTAATTATCCATGGTATAGTCTTTTTCTGCCATGTCTCTAGCCATATGGGCTCTCTCGATCGCTCGTTTATCATTTAGAGCGAAAAGAATACCTTGAGCGAAGCTTTCTGGGTTTGGCTGGGCAAGAACGGCAATTTTTCCGTTCAGAACCTGAGAATGGGTCCAAAGGTTTGTGGCAACAATCGGTTTTCCGGATTTGAGGAAAGAATAGATTTTCAGTGGAGTGTTTGTGCCCGCCGTTCGCGGAGAAACCAATACATCGGCCATCGCTATGTACAGCGGGACTTCCGAAGGAGCGACCTGTCCTGTGAAAAACACCCTATCAGAAATAGAAAGTTCTGAGGCCTTTTTTTTCATCTCGTCCACATGAGATGGGATTCCTCCGACCAAGAGAAAAACCGCTGCCTTTTCATCCAAAGTTGCGCAGGCATCGAGAAAAAGGGGAATCCCTTGATAATCTTCGAAATTTCCTGTGTAAAGGACAATTTTTTGCTCGGGGGTAGCAAACTTTGATCGCTCCTGTTCTATACGGCTCTCGGAGTATCCCGGGTGATCGAAATCCAAAAAATTTTCGATAAGAGTGGCCTTGTGATTGACCTTTTCCTTTTCGAGTTTTTGCAATAGGTCCATGCAGATTACGATGATGCTTTGCGAGTTTCTTAGGACATAACGTTCCAATGCCGAAAAGATACTCTTGAGAAATTTTGAGCGGGAAAACCGAAAATTTTCCAGTTGTTGGGGAAGGCTGGAATGCATGTCATAAAGATGAGGAATTTTTTTTAGCTTTGCCAGGGCTGTCCCAAACCACGAGGCTTCTTCGTGGGAAAAGATGATATCATAGCGTTTTGATATCAAGAGGCGGATGGACTTGCAAAGGAGCAAAAGGTCCAGGGGAATTTTGGTAAAAGAGGGACCTACCTTGATTTTTTTGATAAAAAAGATAGAGGGGATCCTGTGAATTTTCAGATTGCGGAAGTTTTTGTCCTCTCCCAAATGATAGGTCACAAGGTCAACTTCATGACCCAGCTCGGCCAGGGCTAGAAGCCGGAAGTAAACGCTGATGGGTGTGCCTCGGGGCTGGAAAAAGGGTTCGGGGGCGAGCATCAGAATTTTCATGATGATGATACGTTCAAAAGTATATCAGTCTTCCTCGGATTCAGCCTGGATTATATCGCGTATAAAGTAGATCCTTTTTTCTGTAGATTCATGATAAGCACGAACCACGATTTCGGCCAAAAGACCCAGTGTGATGAATTGAATCCCGATGACAATAAGCAGAATGGCGAGAAAGAGTAACGGACGTCCACTGATGCCCTCCAAACGGATGAGGCGCACATAGGCCAGCCAGAGGCCAAGGATTCCTCCGATGATTCCGCTGATCAAGCCGATAATTCCGAATATCTGCAACGGTCGTGTTGAATAACTCAGCAAAAATTTGACCGTCAAAAGGTCCAATATAACTTTGGGGAACCTCCACACACTGTATTTGGATTTGCCATGACGGCGCTTCCGGTGATTCACTTTGACCTCTGCGATGGATACACCAACATTGCTGACAATCGCCGGAATGAACCGGTGCAGCTCCCCGTACAGTTTGATGTGTTTTATGATTTCTCGGCGGAAGGCTTTCAATGTGCAGCCGTAATCATGGAGCTTTACCCGAGTCATCCTCGATATCAACCAGTTGGCTAGGATCGAGGGGAGACGGCGGGTGATAAAACGATCTTTCCTTTTTGCTCTCCACCCGCTGACAAGATCATAACCTTCTTCGATCTTTGCGATCAGAAGACCAAAATCTTGAGGATCATTCTGCAAATCGGCATCCAGGGTGATGATGATGTTTCCGCGAGCATGGTCGAATCCAGCCGAAAGTGCTGCGGTTTGGCCAAAGTTTTTCCGCAGCTGGATGATCCGAATCCGGGAATCCTTTTTCAAGAGTTGTTTGCAAACGAGAAAGGATTCGTCCATGCTCCCATCATCCACGAATATGATTTCGTAGGACTTTTTCATGTTTTGGCAGGCCTTGGTGATTTCTCTGTGGAGTTCAGGCAGATTGGTGGCCTCGTTAAAGACTGGGATGACAAGGGAAAGATCGCGGTTTTCTTCTGTTGACATCCCCGCCAATATATCATAAATGGCCCAATGAAAAAAGAGTTTGTCTGACGAGCGACTGTAAAATAAAATTGCGATAATCGGCAAAGGGAATCCATCGCGTTTGCGTTTGTGCGATTTGTGGACGGCATCTCTTTTATCCGAAATTGACAAGTTTGAGGTTATATTTTAGAATGAGAAAACCAAAATGTCGGAACAGAAAATATTGATCGTTGACTATGACGCCAAAAGTTTAGAGAATATGACAGATTTATTTTCTACCTACAAACTGGAAATTATCACGGCGGCTGATGGCCAAGAGGCCTATGAAAAGTTTAAATCAGAAAAACCCAACCTGATTCTTCTTGAGGCGATGCTCCCTAAACTCCATGGTTTCGATCTTACCCAGAAGATCTATAAGGAAACAAAAGGAAGAGTCCCGATTGTCATTGTGACTGGTTTGTACAAAGGTACTCAGTACAGGAATGAAGCCATGCGGTCTTTTGGCGCTGCCGATTATTTTGAAAAACCTTTCGACAATGAAAAACTCGTTAAGTCTGTTTTAAACTTGCTTCATGACGAGATGGACATCCAAGAAGATCTCCCTGACCCAGAATCGGTCCTCGAACTTCTTGCGGATGATGATGAAGGCAAAGATTCCACATCTTGAAAATCAGAAATTTCTGTGGGAATAGGGGTTGACATCTGTCTAAAATAGGTTTATTCCAAGATGCAGGAACAGGAACTTCAATGACCGGAATATGGACCCGATGTAACAACTGTCGGCGAATTCTCTACAAGCAGGACATCCTGGATAATCTGTTCATCTGTCCGGAATGTCGTTTTCATTTCCGGCTTTCAGCCATAGACAGACTTAACATGCTTTTTGACATTGGGCAGTATGAGCTGGTGGATCAAAATATTTTTCCCGAGGATCCGCTTGCTTTTAAAGACACCAAATCCTATGCTGTCCGGCTGAAGGAAAACATAAAAAAAACCGGTCTTTCCGATGCGGTCTTGAATGCGGTCGGCATGATGGACGGGATAAGGGTTATCATGAGCGCTATGGAGTTTGCCTTCATGGGAGGGAGCATGGGATCGGTTGTGGGAGAGAAAATCACCCTGGCTTTCGAAAGAGCGCTCGAGGAAAACATACCTGCTATTGTGATCTCCAGCTCTGGAGGAGCTCGGATGCAGGAGGGAGTCCTATCTCTAATGCAACTGATGAAAACCAGTTCGGCCATCGCAAGCCTGGATAAGGCCGGTATCCCCTACATCTCGATCCTTACCGATCCCACTACGGGTGGAGTGACGGCAAGCTATGCGATGTTGGGGGATATCAACATCGCTGAACCCAATTCGCTGATCGGTTTTGCTGGGCCTCGGGTCATCGAGCAAACGATCAAAGAAAAGCTTCCCAAGGGATTCCAACGCTCGGAGTTTCTCCTCCATCACGGCATGCTGGATGATGTGGTGGAGCGGAGAAATCTGCGCTCTTACATCATTCGGGTTCTTCGCCTATTCCTGAACAAGCCGCGTGCAGAATGAATGAACAGGAATGCAAGCGGTACCTGGAAACAATCCAAAACCTAGGTATCAAATTCGGGCTGGATAATGTACGGGAAATTCTTAGGGCCTTTCACAACCCTCACCGGAAATTCCCCTCTGTACTTGTGGCGGGATCCAACGGAAAAGGTTCGGTCTGTGCCTTCCTCACCCGAATCTTGATTCTGCATGGTTTTCGGGCGGGATTGTTCACATCTCCCCATCTTGTGGACGTAAAAGAAAGAATCCGTATCGGCGAAGAAATTATTGCCCAGCGGACTTTTTGCAGGCTTCTCACGCAACTCAGAAACAAGATCGAAGAGCTTATGTCTGAAAAAAAATTGTTGAATCCCCCCACCTATTTTGAGCATCTCTGCTGTTTGGCCTTCCTTTATTTTGCCGAACAACAGGTGGATATGGCCTTTCTCGAAGTGGGGATGGGAGGCAGGTTTGATGCCACAAACGTGGTCGATCCCAAAGTGTCGGTCATCACTACCATTTCGGCCGAGCACCAGAAATATTTGGGAGATAGCTTGAGCCAGATTGCCCATGAAAAATCTGGCATCATCAAACCAGGAGTCCCGGTGGTATGTGGGGTTCATAATAAGGATGCTTACGCAACCATAAAAAGTCGGGCAGAGGAGCTGAGAGCGCCCTTTTTTGGAATATTCGACAGAAAAGACAATTTTGCACAAAAAAAAACGAAAGGGGGATATTTTTTTACGTTTCGGATGAACGGGGAAACCTTCAAATACAAGCCTGGCCTCCAGGGAAAACACCAGGGCCGCAACGCCGCCATTGCCATAGCCTCAGCTCGGATTCTCGGTCAGAGATGGAAAAAGCTGGATAAGGAGAGGATTATCCAAGGTATCCAGACGACCCGTTGGGAAGGACGATTGGAATCCATCTCTCAAAAGCCTCTTGTGTTATTGGATGGGGCTCACAACGAAGAGGGTGCTGAGGCTTTGAGGGATTACATCAGGGAGTTTGTTTCTTATCCCATTATCCTTGTGTACGCGTCCATGCGGGACAAAAAAATCGAGCGGATCGCAGACCTCTTATTTCCCTTGGCAAAGATTGTCATATTGACTCGATTCCCTTATTATCGGGCGTGCTCTCCTGAGGAGTTGGCGGAAAAAATGGCTTCCCAAGAAAAAAAGATACTCTGTGAGCCGGATACGGAGAAAGCGTTTAGGATGGCAAAAAAGCTTGCCGGATCCGGCGGAGTTGTCCTTATCGCAGGCTCTCTTTTTCTCGCCGGAGAAATAAAAAAAATAATCCGGAATTCCAGTCCTGCATAAACCTTGCTCCCAGTAATACAAAGGATCAGCCCAGCTTGCCAAACGCGTTAGGTTTTGACATCTTCAGGTCCCTTGGAGATGGTTTGGGTGCTTGCTTTTTTGCGTGAGTCATGTTAAATTTTTGCCTCGATTAATCGGCAGTTTTGTAGCCAAACTCCCACCTCCACACAAAGGTGGCGGAAGGAAAACGGTTGGGTTCGCTTACCCTTGGTTAATTACTGGCGATGAAACAGAAAGATTAAAATGCTATCTATCGATTTAAGTGTCATCGCCATCTTTGTGATCGTTTGGATCCTTGTCCTTGTGCTCACGAAAGTCTATTTTAAGCCTGTACGTCGGATCATGAGAAAGAGGGACAATCAAATCCAGCAGGACAGGGATGCTACCCAAGAAGCACTGGATGAATACACCAAAACTCTTGAAGCGATCGAAAAGGATTTAAAAGAAGCAAAAACATCGGCTCGGGAGGCTCGAGAGACATGGATACGGGAAGCCCAGAAAGAAAAAGATGAGATGATCGATGAGGTGTCGCAAGAATGTCGTTTACAAGTTCAAAAAGCCCATCAGGAATTGAACGAAAAGGTCGAACAGCTTAAGAAAGAATTGGAACCTCGGGGTCAGGACTTTGCCAAGAGAATCACAAAAAGGCTTCTGAACTGATGCAAAAGAAAAAATCCATCATCTTGGTTCTCTTTTTCGTGCCGTTTTTGCTGTTTATGTCATTTGCGGAAGAATCTCATTCTTCTCAGACCAAGGATTTTTTGGGGAAGCTCATCAACTTCCTTCTGTTGTTTGGAGGATTGGCCTATGTGTTGAGGAAACCTTTGGGAAAAATCCTCCAGGGAAGGGCTGATTCACTCGAATTGGTTTTAAAGGAAGCGAAGCAATCACATGGAGAGGCGGTAGTTAGGCTGGATCAGGTTGAGTCCCGAATGGAAAAGCTGGATGAAGAGATCCGAGCGATGCAGAGAGAAGCAGAGACTGCAGGCAAGTCTCTTCACCAAAATGTGATCGAGGAGGCCAAACAGGCTGCTGATCGAATGAAGCATTTCACAAACCAGGAAATCGAGATGCTTAGCCAGGATGCCATCCGTGAAATCAAAGAATACACGGCCACTCTTGCCGCCGATTTGGCTCAGCGCGTCATTAAAGATCGGTTGACCGAAGAATTTCATTTGTCACTTATTGATAGATCCATCGAAAGGCTTGAAAAACTTCATGAGAAATCAAGTTCTAATACGAAGGTACGCTCAAGGACTCATTAATTCCGCCAGAACAAGGGAGGAATTTGATTCCTTGTGTCTTGAGTTGAGTGCATTTGATAAATTCTTAGCTTCCCAACCTAAACTCCAGGATACGCTCCAAAGCCCGTTTCTTCCCGCGACAAAAAAGAAAGAGATTGCAGCACAGATTCTTGAACGATTCTCCACCGGAAATAAATCCAAGCGATTTTTGCTCCTTCTTGTAGAGAATGGTCGCTTGTTGCTATTGCCCGAAATCCTTGAATACTTGCCCGTTCTTTGGAATGAGGAACAGGGAATTTCCACTTTTGAGGTGAGCTCTGTTATCCCTCTAAACCAAGATCAGAAAAAGCGGCTCGAGGAAAAGCTTGTCCTGCTTGAGCAGCGTCCTGTAGCGCTGTCATACAAAATGGATCGCTCACTGATAGGTGGCCTTTCCATCAGAAAGGGGAACATTGTGTACGATGCCTCCATCCAGGGAGATTTGGAGAGACTTAAGCAAAAAATTGCCGAGGAATAAGAATGGAAATTAAAGCAGACGAAATCAGCAAAATCATCCAACAACAGATCGAAGGGTACGAGACCGAAATTGACATCAAGGAAGTCGGAACGGTCACTTCGGTGGGGGACGGCATTGCCCGTATTTATGGATTGGACCGTGTGATGTTTAACGAACTCCTTGAGTTTCCCAATGATGTTTATGGTTTGGCTTTGAATCTTGAGGAGAACAGCGTGGGTGCGGTTTTACTCGGGGAGAGCCACCTTGTCAAGGAGGGCGATCTTGTCAAGCGTACCCATAGGATCATGCAAGTTCCCTCGGGTCCGAGTTTGGTAGGAAGAGTCGTCAATCCTTTGGGCGTGCCATTGGACGGGAAGGGAGCGATCAAGACAGATAAGAACATGGTCGTCGAGCGGCTGGCTCCGGGTGTTGTGGAACGCTTGCCTGTCAAAGAACCGCTGCAGACCGGGATTAAAGCCATTGATGCCATGATTCCGATAGGGCGGGGGCAAAGAGAATTGATTATCGGTGACCGCCAGACGGGAAAGACAGCCATTGCCATCGACACCATTATCAACCAGAAAGGCAAAGATGTGGTGTGTATCTATGTGGCCATCGGCCAGAAAAACTCCACCATCGCGTACATCATCAAGATACTGGAGGATCATGGGGCCATGGACTATTCCATCGTCGTAGCAGCCTCTGCTTCAGATCCTTCTCCACTGCAGTACTTGGCCCCTTATAGCGGATGTGCCATAGGGGAATACTTCCGTGACAACGGACAGCATTCACTTTTAATTTACGACGACCTTTCCAAACATGCCGCAGCCTACCGTGAGATTGCGCTGTTGCTTCGACGTCCGCCAGGAAGGGAGGCCTATCCCGGCGATGTCTTTTATCTCCATTCTCGCCTGCTTGAACGGGCAGCCAAATACAACGATGAAAACGGAGGAGGTTCTCTGACTGCCTTGCCTATCATCGAAACCCAGGCAGGAGATGTTTCCGGATACATACCCACCAATGTCATATCCATCACGGACGGTCAAATCTATCTCGAACCCGAGCTTTTTAACGCAGGCATCCGGCCTGCCATCAATGTGGGGATATCGGTCTCTCGTGTTGGTGGAAATGCCCAAATCAAGGCTATGAAACAGGTCGCCGGGCAGCTGAGGTTGGATCTCGCTCAATACCGAGAGCTGGTGACTTTTGCCCAATTCGGTACGGAATTGGACAAAGCCAGTCAAGCGCAACTCGATCGGGGGGAGCGCCTTACCGAAGTCCTCAAGCAAGGACAGTACGTCCCATTACCTGTTGAAAAACAGATATTGGTCATCTACGCAGGAAACAGGGGATTCTTGGATGATTTTTCTATCGACCAAATCGAAAACTACGAAAAAAGGCTTTTTGAATATTTCGACAGAGAACATCCCGAATTGTTGGAAGAAATCGCTGAGAAGAAAGAAATCAGTCCAGAACTGGATGAAAAAATTGACAGGATTATGACTGCCTTCAACCAGGAGTTCAAGGGAGAAAACGCCTAAGATGCCAGCCCTTATTGACCTACGCCGGAGGATCAAAAGCGTGAAGAACACGCAACAGATCACACAGGCTATGAAAACCGTCTCCACAGCCAAATTCAAAAAAGCCCAACGCGAGGTGCTTCAAGCCCGCCCTTACTGGAAAACGTTCCCAGATTTTCTCCGCGATGCTGTTTCCTTGAGTGTGAGAGTCCCTCACCCTCTTCTCGAAAAGAGGGCAGAGGAAAAGGCTCTCCTGGTGATAATCACATCGGATAAAGGCTTGTGTGGAGCTTTCAATTCCAACCTTTTGGCAGCGGCCCAGGAATTCTATGAAGAAAAATCCAAGGTCTGCGAACTTAAACTCATTCTTTTCGGCAAAAAAGCCCATCAACAATTCAACAGATCTCCCTATAAAGTGGAACGAACCTACACGGATCAAATTCAAAAGCTTTTGGAGGAAGACCTGAATGATCTATCCCGTTTCCTTATGCAACAGTATATATTCTGTCGCACGGATGCCATTTATGTTTTGTCCAACGAGTTCAAGTCCATTCTTGCCCCGCGCATTGTGCTCCTCAAACTGCTCCCTATCGAGATAGCTCATGATAGGGAAGATCAAAAAAATGACGAAATGCCTGTAACGGCCGGTCCTTTGCCGGATTGGGAACCCGGCGCTTCTCCTATTCTTCACACGCTGTTGCCCAAATATGTCGAGATGCAGTTTGTCCATTTTTTTGCCGAATCCATCGCTGCTGAACATGCGGCAAGAATGATGGCCATGGACAATGCCACTAAAAACGCAGAAGACCTTATCGACGACTTGACCCTGGTGCTCAACAAAATAAGGCAGGCCTCGATCACCAAAGAGCTTCTTGAGATCATGACTGCCGTGGAGGCCTTGGCAAAAAAATAGAAGCCCGGAGTGAAACATGGAAAAAGAATCGAAAAAACCAAAAAAAGGGGAGAAGAATAGGACCGAAAAAGCCGGGCGTGTCGTCCAGGTGATCGGGCCTGTGGTGGATGTGGAATTCAAAGGACAAGATTTGCCTGAAATATTCAACGCCTTGCGTGTCACAAGTGAGGGATTTGAAACACCGACGCCTGTGGATATCATTGTCGAGACAGAGCAGCATCTGGGCGAGGATAAGGTGCGATGTGTGTCCATGCACCCGACTGATGGATTGGCTCGCGGGATGAAAGCCGTTGACCTAGGTGGGCCTATTCAGGTTCCGGTGGGAGAGGAGACATTGGGGCGGGTGATCAATGTGATCGGGGAACCTGTGGACTATCTAGGGCCAATCAAGGCAAAGACCAAATACCCGATTCACCGGCCTCCTCCTGCGCTGGAAGATCAGAGCACGGAACTGGAGATGTTCGAAACCGGGATCAAGGTCATCGACCTAATCCAACCTTTTCTCAAGGGAGGCAAGATCGGACTTTTCGGAGGCGCCGGAGTCGGAAAAACCGTCATTATCATGGAGCTGATAAACAACGTGGCCCAGGAGCATGGTGGATATTCCGTTTTTGCCGGCGTTGGCGAAAGGACACGGGAGGGGAATGATCTTTGGCTGGAGATGAAGGAGGGAGGCGTTATCGACAAGACGGCCCTCATATATGGGCAGATGACCGAACCTCCCGGAGCAAGGCTGCGAGTTGGCTTATCTGCTTTATCCGTGGCAGAGTACTTCCGGGATGAAATGAACCAGGACATACTGCTGTTTATCGACAATATATTCCGTTTTGTTCAGGCTGGATCCGAAGTTTCCGCCCTATTGGGTCGCATGCCCTCAGCAGTGGGTTATCAACCGAATCTGGCGACGGAATTGGGTGAATTGGAAGAGAGGATCACATCCACAAAAAAGGGATCCATAACTTCCGTTCAGGCCATTTATGTGCCGGCTGATGACTTCACAGATCCAGCGCCTGCGACCACGTTTTCCCATCTGGATGCCACAACAAATTTATCCCGTGCTCTGACAGAAATCGGCATTTACCCAGCCGTAGATCCTTTGAGTTCCTATTCTCGGATCCTGGATCCCCGTGTTATCGGAGAGGATCATTATCTTGTAGCACGCGAAGTCAAAGAGATCCTCCAGAGGCATAAAGATCTTCAGGATATTATTACTATTCTCGGGATGGAGGAGCTTTCCGAGGATGACAAACTTATCGTGAACCGAGCACGTAAGATCCAACGATTCCTGTCACAGCCCTTCAACGTGGCACAGGAGTTCACCGGACGGGAGGGCAAGTACGTGCCCATTGCCGAAACCGTCCGTGGATTCAAAGAGATCGTCGAGGGAAAACATGATGATAAACCCGAGCAGGCCTTTTACATGGTCGGGGGAATCGAAGATGTGGCCGAGAAGGCCGATCAACTGAGAACAGCATGAGCACATGAGCAAAGATTTGCCCGCAACCCTTAAGCTCAAGGTAAT
Source organism: Candidatus Aminicenantota bacterium (assembly GCA_020348385.1). GTDB lineage: Bacteria > Acidobacteriota > Aminicenantia > Aminicenantales > Aminicenantaceae. The sequence goes on from CP070750.1 coordinate 2,021,164, forward strand.
CAGCCCGACGGATCTTCTTGTCGATGAGGAAGTTCTTGAGGTATCCCTTCCCAGCCTCGAAGGTTATCTGGGTATTTTTCCCGGACACAGACCCTTGTTTGTGGCATTGGGCCGTGGACTTTTGGCATATAAGCGGTCGGACAAGCATAGTGAACTGTCGATTCAAGGAGGGTATGCTGAAGTTCTCCCTGACCATGTGCTTGTTTTTACCGAAAGGGCTAAAGATGAAAAAAGCCAACCCACAGAAGGGCAAGGATGAGACGCAGGATACCTTTTATCACGGACGCATCCTTGTTTATCAAAAAAAAGAGGGATACAGGTTTGCTGTAGATGCCCCTCTGCTGGCGGATTTTATCCAAACTAAAGACAAAGATAAATGCCTGGAACTGGGCACAGGCTGTGGAATTATTTCCCTCCTGTTGAGCGTCAAACCCTTTATGCATATCACAGCCCTCGAGATTCAGGAGTCACTGGCCGGTCTGGCGAAGAGAAACGTCCAACTCAATCACTTAGATAAAAGGATATGCGTTATCCATGTCGACTTTTTCGATTTCCTCCCACCCCATAAGTTCGATGTCGTGTTTTCCAATCCTCCCTACATAAAAAAGCAAACGGGACGCATGAGTGCCACATCGGAAAAATGGGTTGCGAAACATGAGGTAAAATGTGATATTCTTGGTATAATGCAAAAAACATCAGCCCTGCTGAAAAAGAACGGTCGGGCTTACTTCATATTTACGGCCAAAAGAAAGCTGGAATTCACCCAGGCTGTCGACAAAGCCGGATTGGATGTGCAAATGGAGCGTTTGGTGTATCCTCGCGAGGGGGGGGCGCCGAATTTTTTGCTATCCCAGTGTGGTTTCCCTCCCTGTCAAAAACGGATTTTATCGCCTCTTTTTCTTTTTGATGACTTAGGGAAATACACGCCAGAAGCCGAGGAAATTTTTTCCGGGAGAACCCATGCTTCGTTTATTTAAAAAAGGGAAAGAATTATACAAATATCGGGTTCTGATACAGAATCTGGTCAGCCGCGAGCTCAAGGCACGCTACCGCGGGACAATCCTGGGCTTTCTTTGGTCTTTTTTTAATCCGCTTCTCCTGATGATCGTCTATACCATCGTTTTCGGATTCATCATCCCGTCGCGTTTTCCTGGATTCGGAGAGAATCGCCTGGTGTATGCCCTTTTTCTTTTCTGCGGGGTTCTGCCCTGGACTTGGTTTGCTTCCTCTTCTTTGGAATCCGCCAATGTTTTGATGGTGCAGGGAAACCTGATCAAAAAGATCCTTTTTCCCGTCGAGATCCTTCCCATCGTTGTTGTCACATCCAATTTTGTCCATTTTGTGTTCGGGCTACCAATATTATTCCTTTTTGCCTTGATCATGCTCAAAAAATTCACCATTTATATCCTCTTCTTGCCGGTGGTCATCCTGGTGCAGTTCGTTTTTGCCCTCGGATTTTCCCTTATCGTATCCTCGCTGACAGTCCACTTCCGGGATGTCAAGGATATCCTGGGCAACATGTTGACTTTATGGTTTTTTTCCTCACCGATCATCTATCCGGTAACTTTTGCAACTATCCAAAGAAACAAGTGGCTTCGGCTTTTGCTGGACATCAACCCGATGACCCACATCATGCAGGGCTACCAGAACTGTGTGTTTTTCGGAGAAATGATTCGCTGGCGAAGGCTAGGGGTAACCTTCCTGGTATCGCTGGTGTTGCTGGTAGTCGGGTATGCCATTTTCGACAGACTTCGCGATTCCTTTCCGGAGGAGGTATAAGTGGTTGTCATAGATGTGGACAATGTCACGCGGATATACCAGAAATACTCCTCCCGCCACCGGTTTAAGACATTCAAGAGTTCTTTTGTAAAAGGGGATTTTTTCAAAGCGCTTAAGCCCGACGAATTGGTCACAGCCCTGGACAATGTGAATTTTAAAGTCAGAGAAGGCACGACTTTTGGCGTCATAGGAGAAAATGGCTCGGGCAAAAGCACACTCCTCAAGATCATCACCGGGATCGCCAAACCCACTTCCGGAAGGGTGTCCGTGCAAGGGAAAGTGTCTGCTCTGATCGAACTGGGGGCGGGATTCCATCCAGAGATTTCCGGTCGGGAAAATATCTACATCAACGGTATCATGCTGGGCCTTACCAAAAAAGAGATCGCCCATAAATTTGACGATATCGTCAGGTTCGCCCAGCTCGAAGACTTTATAGACGCCCCGGTCAAAACCTATTCCTCGGGTATGTACATGCGATTGGGCTTCTCGATCGCCATCAATGTCAACCCGGATGTCCTCCTGATCGATGAAGTGTTGGCCGTGGGAGACGCCGCTTTTGTCCCCAAGTGTCTGGATAGGATCGATGATTTTCGCCGCCGGAACAAGACCATCCTGTTTGTCAGCCACGATTTGTCAACGGTGGAGAAAATCTGTGACCAAGTTCTTTGGCTGAAAGAGGGAAAGATGCGGATGATCGCCGAGCCCAAGCGTGCGATCGATGCCTATCTTCAGGATATTGCCGAGATGCAGGAAGAAGAATTCGAATTCCGCCAGAAAGCCATCGAGGAAGAAGTGGCAAAAGAGGAGGAAGTAGAAGACAGAAGGGAAGGGCGCTGGGGCAAAAAAGAGATCGAGATCACCAAGGTAAGGGTGAAAAGCATCGAAGGGAAGGAAAAACATGTATTCTCTCCGGATGAGGGAATGCAAATTGAAATTGATGTGAAGGCAAAATCCCGGATCAAAGATTTTGTTTTTGGGATCGGTATTTTCAATTCTCAAGGGATCAGTTGCTACGGCACAAACACAGAAAGCGAGGATTTCGAGCCTTTGTCCATCGAAGGGACAGGAAGGGTTATCTGCCGGATCGCAAAGTTGAATCTAATAAATGGCACCTATTATCTGGATGTGGCTACCCATAAAAAGGACGGGTATCCCTACGATTACCACCGCAAAATGTACGCATTCATGATCTCCTCTTTGCACAAGGATGTCGGGGTGTTTCGACCGGCACATTCCTGGTCTTTTTCCCCTGATATAAAAATCAAGCCGCCTCCCACAAAGAAGGCATAAAAGAAAGCATAGATATTGGGAAAGCCTATCCTGTATAATAACCACCAGGAGAATAAATCGTGAGAAAATCCAAAAGACCTGTCGAATCCCATACAAGAACCATGATAAAAGCCATCAGCTGGAGAGTGGTGGCGACTTTTACCAGCATGACCATCGTTTATTTATTGACAAAAGAGCCGCTTATCACGTTGGAATTTGGCGTCATCGAGGTCATTGCCAAGATCACGTTTTATTATCTGCACGAAAGGGCCTGGCAGAAGGTTCCCTGGGGGACAAAAAAACATCCCCTTTCAACCCTGCCAGTCAATCGTGATGTCGCACCCGATGACATGGAAAAAATAAAAAATTATCTCAAAGACCTTGGATACATCGATTAACAAAATTCAATCCCTTCAAAGCCTCCAAAAGATACGAGCAGTCCTGGGAGAAAAAGGAAAGCAGGTTGTTTTCACGAATGGGTGTTTCGACCTCATCCACAGCGGTCATGTGTTTCTGTTCAAGGAGGCCAAAAAACTGGGGGATGTATTAATCGTTGCAATCAACGACGATCGATCGATAAGGAAAATCAAAGGGGCAACGAGACCGATATTTCCTCTGGCTGAAAGACTTGAGATTCTGGAAGCCATCGAACATATCGATTATCTCATCCCTTTCCCAGAGGAAACTCCTCAGAAAGTGATATCCGTTCTTCTTCCTGATATCCTTGTCAAAGGAGAAGATTGGAAGAGGAACGGGGTGGTAGGACGAAAGGAAGTCGAGGAGGCGGGGGGAAAGGTTGTGCTTGTCCCTTTGTGCAAGGGGCAATCCACGACATCTCTTCTCGAAAAAATCCTTCACTCCTCGACTAAATAATAAAAAAAGCTCTTCAGCCTCCCTAGGGATGAAGAGCTCTGGTTATTTCCCTTAAACGTTTAGAGCAGTTTTACATCATACTCAGGATTTGGGGTGGCAACCTTCCGAACAATGAGCCACTCTAGGCACGGCGTGTTTCTTCATTAGAAACTCCTTCCTTGATTTTGCATACAATACTAAATATATAAGTTTTGTAAGAAAATGTCAAGTCCCCTTCTTGTTCTCATCTATTTCTCCATCTCTAAATCCGTGGCTATTTCTCAAAAGCCAGGCAAGGTGAAGAGGAAGCCATCCGGAGACGAGCGAGCATGTTCCCTATATTTTCTCGCTGAAACAAGGCAGCAAATCTGCGGGCTGATGTTTCAGCTTGCCTGACATTTAATTGCCACAGATTTAGAGAGGCGTTTTTTTCATCGGTGTTTATGGGAAGCTTTGAGTTTCTCGGTGAACCAAGACCAGATCTTTTTATGGAAGGCGAGACTCGGCGGATTGTTTTCCAGGATGGAAAGAAGATTGGCCTCCTCCTTGTCCTCCGGGGTCAACCGGGATTTCTTATTTGCATCCCACAGGGAGCGAGCCTCCGGGTGGAACTGAACACCCAGCACATTGGGGTATGCTGTGTGATCGATGGCTTCGATAACCTTGCCGTCGAGCGATGTAGCGATGACCCTGATTCCCTTACCGAGTTTCCGGACAGCCTGATGATGGGAACTGTAAACTTGGGGTTTGTCTTCCACTTTTAATCCCCAATCTTTAACGAATTTTCCCTCTGCCTGTAGCTTGATCCGGTGCATGTTGCTAGACCTGAATTCACGCGGATAAAGCTCGACATACGGATTATCGTGCCAGCTCTCCCTCGTCATGGCGATAATATCTTCAATGTGGTGTTTTCCGTAGATTTCGGAGGAAATATCTTGATACAGTGTCCCTCCAGCGCCGACATTCAGGCTCTGGCAGCCGAGGCACAATCCGAGGACCGGAAATTCTTTTCGGGATTCGAGATAGGGTTTGAAACCTTCATCCTGCCACCCGCCGAGAAGGTGGAAAACGACCATGACGTCGAGAAAACATCTGTAGGGTGTCGAAATATCTGTTAAAAGGCTGGTCTTTTCTAGATAAATGGTAGGTGGGATGTCCGCACCGCCGAAAAGGAGCAGGCCATCCGAATAAGAAAATATTTTGAGCAGTTCCTCACCAAGTGCATTTTTTTGAAACAATTTTTCGGGATGGAGATTTTCCTTGAGTTCATGGAATTTGAGCCAGTCACATCCATTTTCTGTCGCAAAACGAATTGAATCCTCGAAATTCGTTAATTGTTTTTTGTGGTAAAGGCCGATGACGATGAGATTTTTCACAGAAAGAAGTCCCTGATTTCGAAGGTTTTCGAGGGCTCGAATGTCTCCTAAACTGGGAAAAAGAACAGTGAGACGGACATTATCCGATTGCCGGGGGGCATCGTCAAAAAAGCGCTGGTTTAGTTGGCACCAGAGTGAACCGATACAGAAAAAGCAGCCAACAAGCAGGACAAGAAGAAGCTTTCCGGTAGACGCTTTTTTCATAGGATGACCTCCGGTAGGATTTCCGTAGAGGTCTCATTATAATTTTTCCCGCATCAATTTGGCAAGTCCAGCTAAACCAACCCATCCCCCTCACTTTCAAGGTGGGGAAGGGAGTGACTTGTAATATGCATTATCCCGAAGAGAAGGAAACCTTTTGAAGGAGATTTTCGTAGACTATAGATGATCGGAGTGGATGGACATGGAGGCTGAATACAATTTGATCGATGAGGATGGAAGAAATGAAAAACAAGGTGGCTGCGTTCCTGCTTTTACTGCTTGTATTGTGTTTGGCACCCAAAATCCTCAGCTCTTCTCCTGCAGAGCGGATTAATATACCAAAATTAACCGAACCCCCGAAGATTGATGGTGTCCTGGACAACCCCATTTGGGAAGAGCAGGCCTTGAAGATTCAAGATTTTCTGCAGTATACCCCAAAGGAGAGGGGAATACCCACGCAAAAAATAGAGGCGTATATGGGGTATGATCAAAAAAACCTATATTTTGCCTTCCGCTGCTATGATACCGAGAGAAAAAAAATCAGGGCCTCAATCACCAACCGAGATAACATCATCGATGATGATTGGGTGGCCATTTTCTTGGACACCTTTGATGAAAAGCGCCGGGCATTCTCATTTATCCTCAACCCGTTGGGTATTCAGCTGGATGCGATCCGGACGGAAGAAGGGGGAAACGACAGGATGGATACAAGTTGGGATACGGTGTTTTTTTCAGATGGGAAAATTGATGAAAAAGGTTACACGGTAGAGATCGCCATCCCGTTTAAAAGCATCCGGTTCCCTGATGAAGAAGAGAAGGTTTGGAATGTGTTTTTAGGGAGAAGCACCGCACGCTCGGGGGAAATTGTGACATGGCCGGCTCTGTCCCGTGAGATTCCCGGGATCATATGCCAGAGCCAGCCGATTGTCGTTAAGGACACTGTGGAAAAGGGGAAAAATTTTGAGATCATGCCCATCTTGACCTCCCTTAAAACAAAGGAAAAAAGAATTGACCTCCAGCCGGGCGTGAACTTCAAATGGGGAGTAAACTCTGATTTGACACTGGATTTGACCCTTAATCCCGACTTCAGTCACATCGAGGCGGATGCCCCCCAAATAGATATCAACCAGAGGTACGCACTCTATTATTCGGAAAAACGCCCGTTTTTTCTGGAGGGGATGGAGATTTTTCAGTTTCCCGATGACGGCCTCAATGTTATCTACACCCGGAGGATCATCGATCCCCTCGGAGGTGCCAAACTAACTGGCAAGGTAGGGCGTTTTACCTACGGATTGCTGTCAGCCCTGGATACAAGCCCCACGGAGAATCTGTGGGATGTCAGCAACGGCGAGGGGGGGAGGGACGATAATGCCCTCTTCCACATATTCCGGATGAAAGCGGATGTTTTCAAGGAAAGTTATATCGGCTTTTGCCTGACCGATAAGGAAATAAACGGGGCTTACAACCGAGTCGTCGGCATCGACGGCCAGTTGAAGTTCAGCAATAAATGGTTCCTCACTTTTCAGGCCTCGGGATCCAAGACCAAGTATGAGGAAAAGGAGACCGATATTGTTCCTGCCCTATATGCTCAACTCATGTACTTTTCCAAATATGCGGGAGCAGGAGCCTGGTGGAAGTCCATCCATCCGGATTTCGAAGCCTCGTCTGGATTCATGAACCGCGTGGATTATAAAAGTTATGGGATTTTTTCTTTTTTCAGCATTTATCCCCAAAAACAGTATTTGAATCAGATCAGATTGAGCCTGAGTGCAGGATTGAGGGATTCTTACTTCGAGGCTGTTACTCAGGATAAATGGGTGAGGGCGAATCTTCAATTCCGGTTTACCGAATTTAACCAGATGTACGTGTCATACGAGAATGAGATGGAACAATACAGTGGCGTGGATTTTCATAAGAATTCCCTCTCCATTAAAGCGGAGAACAATCTGATCAGATGGATGCCCTTTGGGTTGTCTCTGAGTATTGGGGACAGCATCTTCTACGACGAGGAGGATCCCTTTTTAGGATGGAGTCATACTTATGGGGTGTTCATTCAATTCAAACCCAACAAAAGATTGCGCATAAGCGTCAGTTTATCCAAACAGACTTTCTGGGAGAGGCGGGGAGGGAAACAGGTCTTCGATTTCAATGTCATCCGCCAACGGACAACTTACCAGATTTCCAAGGCTCTCTCTTTGAGGGCGATTGTTGATTACAATCACTTTTACAAAGAGATTTACGGAAGCTTTTTGATCAGTTTTATCCTGAAGCCTGGGACCGTGTTTTTCCTAGGAGTGGATAACAATATGCTCCGTGACGAGTTCGGAGAATACGGCCAAACCAACTACAGCGTGTTTTTAAAATTTTCCTACTGGTGGCGAATATAACGTTATAAATAGACTAACTCGAACTCGCCAGAGTCTTGGACGACAATCCTCACCCGCTGTCCTTCCATCTCGCAGGTAAAAACATCGCTCCTTTTTCCGGTTTGTTTATCAAAAATTCTTTTTCTCTCCAGGACGCAATCAATCTTGAATTCTCGGCTGCTGATAAAGACGGCCCTCGGCGTCTCCTTTCCTTTATAACCTTCATGGAATCGCAGCTGGAACCGATTGCCTTTATGCATCTTTATATTCATTCGAACATCCCTCTCCATTGTACTACATTTAGATGTCTGATTGGATTGACCAAATCAAATCCCTTCATTAGATGGAATCATCCTGTATAATAGGATTCTTATGAGTCTTCATTTTCTTAAACAGACAGAACGATTCCAAGGCCTTTGCGAAGCAATTAGGAGCAAAAAAACAGGAATCAAAATTTCCGGGCTTGTTCCATCGAGCAAACCTTACTTTTTGTCTGTTCTCAGCCAAGAATCGGATAAGCCCATCATATTTATTCGACCTACCACCTCGTCTATAGACCGCTTTGGCGATGAATGCCGTTTCTTTCTCTCTCAGTTTGACAGTCGGATTCAGCCCGCTATCCTTCCGCCTTTGTTTGATAATCCTTACCAAGAGATTCAGCCATCGCTGGAATCTGTTTCCACGCGCATGCGATTCCTGCACAGACTCATCGACGCCCCTCCTTCTCTCCTCATAACCAACCTTCCAGGACTTCTCAAACCCATTCCCAGACTTCAAAGTCTGATTCAGCTCTTTTGCCCTTTGAAGCCAGGAGATCCCGTCGGCCGTGACAACTTGATCCAACAGCTGGAAGCCTATGGGTATGACAAACAGTCTCTGGTGAATGCTCATGGGGAATGCGCTTGGCGAGGCGGAATCGTGGATGTGTTTTCTCCTTGGGAAGAGTATCCTTATCGCATTGAGTTCAGCGGTGAGGAGGTGGTTTCGTTGCGCGTTTTCCGGCCCTCCAACCAACGCACCCTTAAAAAAGTCGATCGTGTTCTCATCCCAAGTTTGAACGAATATTCCGATCCCTATTTTTCTGTATCCTTCGAACATTTTTATAACGATGTTCTATTCCTTATCGATAATTCTGAGGAAACACAGGAGGAATGGAAAAAATTTTGCGAGGATCTCACGCAACAATACGATAAGATCCAATCAGAGAATAAATCTTGCCTTCCTCCAGATCAGATCTATCCTCCTGGACCGTGGGAAAGGATAAAAAAAGAGGCCCTGTTCCTGACCGAAATGGAATCGGCGGGGAGAGGGGAGAATTATCATTTTCCATTTCAATCAGTCCCTCGTTTTTCCAATAAAATTCCGTTTTTTCTGGAGTATCTCAAGAAGGGTCAAGAAGAGAGGGAGAGATGCCTGGTCTATTTTTCCCAAGAAGGAGTCCGGCAGAAATTATCCACTCTCCTCGCCCAGAATCAGATTCCCCATCATGAGTCCTCCTCCCCTCTTGTTTTCCCAAGAGATGGATCAGTCACGCTCCTTCTGGGAAAGATAAATCATGGTTTCCGCTTCCCTCCAGAGAAAATCACGTATTTTTCTGAAACGGACATATTCACGGAAGAAAAAGTGCTGGTCAGTCGTCCACGCGTGCGTCCGTTTGTTTCGGATTTCCAAGACTTGAAGGTAGACGATTACGTTGTTCACACCGATTACGGAATCGGTATCTTCAAGGGTTTAATAAACTTGGAAGTCGACGAGAAAGATCAAGAGTTCATCTCTATCCATTATCGAGATGACGATAAGCTTTTCGTCCCTGCCGAGGGCCTTAATCTGGTCCAAAAATACGCGCATCTGGGTACAGCGTCCCCTTTGCTTAATAAATTGGGAACTCCGGCATGGGAGAAAACCAAGACCCGTATTAAAAAAGCCGTCGAAAAAATGGCCAAACAGCTTCTTCATCTGTACGCCCAGAGAAAGACCATCCGAGGACACGGATACAGCCCTGGCGGCGAGTGGCTAACCGGTTTCGAAAAAACCTTTGAATATGAAGAGACAGATGATCAACTTCTTGCCATCAAGGATATCTATCGGGATATGGAGTCAGCATCCCCGATGGATCGGCTTTTATGCGGAGATGTGGGTTATGGTAAAACTGAAGTGGCCATTCGCGCCTCTTTCAAGGCTGCCATGGATGGAAAACAGGTTGCCGTCCTTTGTCCGACGACGGTGCTTGCCAGCCAACACTTGAATACGTTTCGGAATCGGATGGTGCTTTTCCCGATAAATGTGGAGAGTCTGACTAGGCTTCAATCCAGAGTTCAGCAGAAAGCGATTTTGGAAGATATGAAAAAGGGTCTGGTCGATATTGTTATCGGTACACATCGGTTGCTCTCCGGCGATGTGGAATTTCGCGATTTGGGTCTTTTGATTGTCGACGAAGAGCAACGATTTGGGGTTACCCATAAGGAAAAGATCAAACAGATGAAGGCCAATATCGATGTCCTGACCATGACGGCCACCCCGATCCCTCGAACATTGAACATTTCGCTTCATGGTTTAAGGGATATCAGTCTGATCGAAACACCTCCTCGGGATAGACTGGCTATACATACGGTTGTCACTCCTTTCAGCCGAAAGCTTATCTCATCTGCCATCAAAAAGGAGCTCGCCCGGGGAGGCCAGGTTTATTTTATCCATAACAGGGTAGAAGATATAGAGACCATGGCACGGATGATCGCAACTTGGGTTCCGGGAGCCAAGGTCGCTGTTGTCCACGGCAAAATGTCCACTCATGCCCTTGAAAAAAGGATGATCGATTTTATCGCTAACAAGTATGATGTTCTCGTGTCAACGACAATTATTGAAAACGGGATCGATATCCCTCTTGTCAACACGTTGATCGTCAATCGTGCCGACCGGTTTGGATTGGGTCAATTGTATCAGTTGCGTGGTAGAGTGGGACGATCTTCTCGTCAAGCGGTTGCTTATTTTCTTGTTCCTCCGTTTTCAGAGCTCACACCATTGTCTAAACAGAGGCTAAAGGCCCTTCAGGAATTTTCACAGCTGGGATCTGGCTTTCGGTTGGCCGCAAAGGACTTGGAAATCAGGGGCGCTGGTAATTTTTTGGGTTCCCAGCAACATGGATGTATGGAAGCCGTAGGTTTCGATTATTATATGTATCTTCTTGAGAAAACAGCAAAAGAGCTGAAAGGAGAGAGAACAGATGAGGTGAAAACCGCAATCCATTTGAAGGTGAATATCCGTATTCCTGATGATTATCTCCCTCAAACAAATTTACGTTTGAACCTGTACAAACGCATTTCATCTATAGAAGCTGTCGAAGACATGGAAAAAATACACAAAGAGATAATCGACAGATTCGGACCGCTTCCTCAACCCGTTCAAAATCTCATGCGTTATGGCGTCATCAAATTCCTATCGCAGAAAATTAGTATCAAGAATATCGATCGCGTCGGGCAAAAGATCGTGTTCACATTTTTTCCCACGACGACGGTGGACCTTGTTTGTTTGACAGACCTCCTTGAGAAGTATGATGGATCCATCACACCCCAGGGAGTGATGACCATTAGGCTGCCCTCTTCCGATGATGCAAGCATTATGAGTGAAACGATCTCTTTCTTGAAGGAGTTATCGGGTATGTAATATAATGAATTAAATCTTAAAAAGATGTGGCGAGTACGTGTGTCTGTTCTGATTGTTATTGTGCTCTTAGGGAGCTGCAAAGGGAATAAGTCTGTCCAGAGTTCCGCTGACATAAGTTCGCTGGAGGCAAAAAAAAACTTTATTATCCTGCGTGTTGAAGATACAGTCTACTTCAATGCGGATTTTTTGAGGTTCCTTAAATTCAGTCTTGGCGATGAATACAAAACCCTTTCCGTACTATCCTTGAGCCGCCTAGTCGATGACTTTGTGAAGGAAAAACTTCTGTTAGCTGAAGCGTGGAACAAGGAGATCGTCTTGACTTTGGCGGAAAAAAAGGAGTTCTTGGCTAAACATTCCGGCGGTTCAGTTTTCGAAGGAGAGGGATGGCCAATGGATGACGAAGGAACAGAATTGTTGTTTGAACAGCTTCTTGTGGAAAAATACACGTACGATCTTGTCAAGGATATCGAAGTGGAAAAAGAAGAAATCCAGGAATATTACACGGCAAATAAAAGGGAATTTCTCCTTCCGGAGAGAGTCAAGGTTAGTCAGATATTGCTGCCAAACGAGGAAAAGGCCGTGGAGGTCTTGGAAAACTTAAAAGATAATGATCCTGAAAATTTCAAAAGGCTGGCTAGAGCACAATCTGTGGGTGTCGAAGCTTCAAGAGGAGGAGAGATGGGGATATTCGCAATCGGTCAACTTCCTGATGAGATGGAAACGGCCATTTTTGCGCTGAAGGAAGGAGAGGTGAGCCCTGTTTTGGAATCCTCATATGGTTTTCATATTTTTCGGCTTGATTCCCGTTATGAACCAGAGTTGATGTCTTCCGATCAGGCATCCGCCTCGATAGAGGTGAAGATTCTCAGCCATAAAGTTAATAATCATATATCTCAGCACATCCTGAATTTGAAAAATTCCCTCCATTGGGAATTCTACGAGCAAAACCTGTATTTTCCGTATCAGAGGATTTCATATGAATAAAATACCCTTACTCATTATACTTACATTGTTTTTGGTTTTACTTAGCGGTAACTTCCTGTCTGGACAAGAAGTGGTGGATGCCATCGTGGCTATAGTGAATGATGATATCATAACCGTATCGGATTACATGATGGAGCACGATGCGATCTACCAGGTCCTCCGTGCGCAGCTCCAAGGAGAAGAGTTCACCAAACAGTATGAAAAAGAGAAAGAAGGATTGTTGGAAAGGATGATAACCGAACGATTGCTCCTACAAGAAGCAACGAGGCTGGATATCCAAAGCACAGCCAATGTGGATGAACAGATCAGGATGATGGTCGACAACATAAAAAAACAATACAATATAGCGTCGGATGAAGAGTTCAAGCGCGCGATGGAACAACAAGGGGTGGACTATGGTGGCTGGATAGCGCAGCAAGAAAAAGCCATCATTCAACAAGCCCTTATCTTTAACGAAGTCGGACGAAGTATCGCTATCGATGAGACGGATGTCGTGAACTACTACGACCTTCATCCTGAAGAGTTCACCACCCTTCCCACGTATAAATTAAAGGGGATTTATGTCTCCTCAGAGGACAAAAGCGAACAGGAAGCTCAGGCAAAAATGGAGGAAGTGAACGAAAAATTAGCATCAGGCGAGGAGTTGGAAAGCCTTGCTAGCCAGTATTCAGAAGGACCGGAAAAGGAATCTCAAGGAGACATAGGAACATACAAAAAGGGCGAAATGGATAAGACCTTAGAGGAGGCTGTTGCAAATTTGGAAGAGGGAAGCCTTTCATCTTGGATCCAGATTCCTACTGGATGGTTTTTGTTAAAACTTGATGAGAAGACGGAGAGTCAGCTCCGACCGTTTGAAGAGGTTAAAAAAGATATCGAAAACAACCTCTTCATGCAAGAACAACAAGTGAGAATCCAGGCCTATATAAAGGACTTAAAAAAAAGGAGCTTTATCAATATCCTGATTCCCGATCCTCTCAAGTACCGCTGATCAAGGAACCAAAACCGCTGCGGCCAAAACGGTAGTCCAGAATCCCTTTTCCCCATGGGCAACTTGCGTGATATTTTGTGTCCTTACTTCCATCCCGTTTCCCAGTTCGTATAGACTTTTTTCCTCATTCCAGATCTGATTTAGGTCGAAGTTTTTACCGAGAGTGGTGGCCAGCATATCTGCAGCTAGGTCTTCTGCATATTGGCCGGCTTCCTTTTCGTCCTGGCCAAAGCTGTGGTGTTCGGAGAGGTATCCGTAGTGCTTTGGGTCGTTGGGAACAGCCATCCCGATGGCAGCGGATATAAGCCGATTGGATTCATCGGTCGAGTTTTCGCTCATCACGAGAAAAACGATCTGACCGGGGTGGAGGTGTTTGATCCCTTCTTGTTTGGATATCAGCCGACAGCCCGGAGGGTAAATACTGGAAACTTTGACGAGGTTGAACGTTTCGATATCCGCCTCTCTAAGGGCTTGTTCAAAGCTCGCAAGTTTTTCCTTGTGTTGGCCTTTTCCCTTGGTCAGGAATATGCGTTTGGGAATAATGTTTGCCATAACCAGTTTAATTTTTGTCTTCTGTTTTTTTCTTTTCCGGTTTCTCGCCGAATGGTTCCGGCTCCTTAAAATCGATATTCTTGGACACTTCCCATTCTCCCACAGGAATGTACTGTGAGCCTTGGGATTTGGCAAACATTTTCACGTCGACTATTTTTGATAGAAAGAAGGGATTGTTTCTGATTTGCTCAAGGTTTTGTCCATCGACTCCGAACGTGCTCTTGAGAAGGATGGGCTCGGTGGTTTCTCCTGGCATCAGGGGCTTCCCCCGAATGGCCTCGATGAAGCCATCGCCGAGGTTGGCAACATCATCACGAAATTTGAAGTTGGCATTCACATAGAAATATTTTAACGGCTTTTCCGAGATGTTTTTGATCTTGAAGGAGATAGCTGGAACGAGCACTAACCTAGGTGGCCATGGTTGGTAGATTTTTTCCACCCATTTTGTCTCGATATCTAATAGTTCGAACGAACCCTCCAAATCTTCATGAGACATTGTTTCCCACAGACCAGTAAAATGGGCGACAGCTGCGACGATAATGCCCAGAATGATTATAGCCAAGATAAACGAAAAGTTTTTCATCGGATTCCTCCTCGGGACAATTTTATGATAAATGATGCTGCAGAATTTGGCAAATCGAAATCAGGGATTTTGTCAGCGAACAAGCTCTGAGATGAAAACAGGTGTAACGCCGTATTCTTTCGCTAAACGGAAGGACTCCTTCAGGACTTTGATTGTTTCCGGCACAGGATGGCAGATGCCCACGGCTTCTCCCCCATTTTGAGCTAAGGTGAAAAGCTCTATGAGCTTCTCCCTTATGGTGTCCTCGTCCAGTTCGTTATCAAGAAAGACCTGCCGTTGTGCTGTCGGAATTTCTAGCTGAAGAGCTACGTCATAAGCCACGGATTTTCCTGTCGTGCGGCTGTCGACAAAAAAGAGACCCCTTTGTTTTAATCGTTGCAGAATGGTGTACATCAACGGTGCATCCGGAGTGATCTTTGATCCCATGTGGTTATTGACTCCGCTGATGTAAGGGATCTGATCGAGATTTTTCTCCACGAGAGAGATGATTTCTTGTTCGCTCATGTCGGCAGAAATGATTCCCTCGATACCGTTATTGGCTTCGGTATTGTTGATGGATTCCAGAGGCAGGTGCAAAAGAATCTCTAAGCCGCTTTGATGGGCTATTTGAGCTGTTTGTTCTCCCAGGGGGCTATAAGGGATAATCGCAACGGTTATCGGTTCTTGTAGGCTAAGAATGTCATAGATTGCGTCCAGGCTGTATCCCATGTCATCGATAATCAGAGCGACTTTATTTTTTGGCTCTGATACGGGGGGAAATTCCGAGACAACGGGCTGTTCTTTTTTGCAGGAGAAGAGAATGGCGAGTTTTTCCGTTTCCGACCTCTGGACATCCCAAAGGTAATATGTTTTTTCTGTGTCCTCCTGTTCCTCTTTTCTTACGATCAAAGCCTTGGCATTCTGCAAGTCTTGTTTTAGCCGGGGTTCGATATTTTGGTATTCGGCAAGAGATAGATCGACTTTCAGGTGGTCTGTTCCGGTCGTGTCCTTGAAGCGAGATATGGCATCATCCGGTATGCCTTGGGTTAAGAGTCGGTCCAGGAAAATCTGGCTGATCGAAATTTCTGGTTTTTCGGCCTCTTTTATTCCGAAAATAGAGAATACATAGGATTTTTCGCCCTTTGTCCAATGAATGAAATCCAATCCTATGGCAGAAATTATGGCAAGCAAAGAAAAAATAACATAAATAATCCATGGAGTTTTCGTATTACCTTTGACCGGATTATGTGTCCTCATAGACTATAACTTTGGCAGGATTTCGTGCGTTTTTTTGAGATACAGATCATAATGGGGATTTTTTTCTTTAATTTCATTATCAGGCGTAATTCCCTTGAGCCACATCCCCTTTCCATCCCTGAAGTAAAAAATCTGTGATGTCAGGAGCAAAGCGCTTCCATCTTCGAGAGGATAAAAATCTTGTTTGACTAAAAGACCTGGTGTTTTTAACCCTATAGTCGTTGCTCTTTGAAAATTCATGAGAATGCCTGCCACAGCTTCTGCGGGGCCGATCGTTGCATTGTTTGTCCATATGATGATAGGCAATCCCTCTAGCTCAGGATTTTTGGGGCAGGTTAGGTATTCTTTTTCTCCATTTTTGTCCTGGAAGTATCCGACATTATCCGACCGAAGGAAATGGTTGATAAATTTTAACGACTCTCCGATCTCACCTTCGTGGCAATTTCTTAAATCGATAATCAACGCTTCTTTTTTTGTTTTCAAGGAAGGAAGAATCGTTTCCTTGAACTGTTCGCTGAAGGGAGGATAAAGGGAATGGATTTTCAAGATGCCGCTGGTGTTTTTTTGTGGGATATAGGTGAATGGAGAGTCATAGAGGCTCTTCCTTTGAAGCGACATTTCCTCTGAATCATAGGTACGGAGAATCTTGAGGTTTACTGGTTTTTCTTCCGTATCTTTAAGATAAAGATTGGCCTCCCTCATACTGAGTTCTAGAAGCGGCTGGCCATCCATTTCGCTGAGTGTGTCTCCCACTTTTATTCCGGCATCCTCTGCCGGTGAGTTTTCTTTAACCCCGATCACAACGGGATAAGTTCCGAATTTTTTATAGACGATGATTCCCGTTTCCTTGAGTTCGGCTGAATTGGAATTTTGGTGTTTTTTTACGGTTGGCACATCAAGATAGGAAGAGAGTGGATCGAGCGGTCCGATGAGGCCCCTTATTGCCCCTTTCATGGTCTTCAAGGCATTCGGTTCCTCGACATAGTACTCCTTGATCAGATCGGCGACGCCCTTAAGGAGAACGAGGTCTTTATCAGAAGATGATTTTTGGGAAATGCTGGGTAGGAATTTTTTTGGAATAAAGAAAAAAAGCATGAGAGCGGTAAGGATTGTCAATAGAAAAACTTTTGTGTTTTTATTAGCCATTTTTTTTAATTTTAAACATAGATTTTATCATCTTCTTTTCAGCCATTGCAAGGGATTGACAGGATCGGTTTTATAACGGATTTCGAAGTACAGGGTTTCTTCTTTTAAAGAGCCAAACTCGCCTACTGTGGCAATCGGTTGTCCATCTTTGACAAAATCGCCCTTTTTTACCAGGAATTCCGAACTGAGGTGGCCATAAAGGGAATAATAAGTCATGCCATGATCGATGATGACGAGATACCCATAACCTTCGAAATAATCGGTATATGCAACCCGGCCTGCATGGATAGCTTTGACAACAGTATCCTTTTGGGGAGAGATCTCTATTCCGTTATTCTGGGTTAGGGTGTTGAACTGACGATGCCGGCTTGGCCCAAAACGAGTGACGATCCTTCCTACGAGAGGCCAGGCGAGGTTTCCTTTTTTCTCATAAAGGGGAATGAGCGTGTACGGCAGGGATATTTCTTCCCTTTGGAGTTTTTTGACCAAATTCTGAAGTTGTTCGGCGCGATCTTTGAGTTCTTCCAAAGTTTTCAGGTGGGTTTCTTTGTTCCTGTCTATCTCTTGAATCAAGGATTGATATTTTTTTTCCTGTCCGGAATAATCCTGTCGCTTTTCCTTAGCCTTCTGGATCAACTGGGAAATCTCTTGTTTTTTTATTTCCAAACTCTCCCTGGATGCCTGGAGATCGCTCAAAGTTTTCAGGTAATCCGCAATGATCCGGTTCTGGGATTGTGCCAAAAGCGAAAGGTTCTTGCTTTCGGAGATCAGGTGACTGACATCTTCGACTTGGAACAAAAAGTCCAAATAGGAAAATTTTCCGAACTTGTATAGCGTAACCAGTATCTTTTCGATTGATTGTTTTTCTTTTTGGAGTTTTTCCTCGAGCACAGGGATATTTTTCTGGAAAGTTATCAATTCCTTATCGGCCTTTTGCATCTGGGTGTTGTACAGAGAAATTTCTTTTTTTATCAATGTTTTGTTGAGGCCGATAGTGTTCAGACGGGAAAGGACCGACGTTTTCCGCTTTTCCTCCTCAGAAATTTTTTTTCGGATACCCGTGATCTGTTCAGTGATGGCGATCAGCCTTTTTTCATATTCGGAAAGGTCCTGTTGAGAGGAAGTCGGTTGACCGAAACTCGGAAGAAGGAAGGGAATTGATAGGAAGAAGATATAAATAATTTTATGAGCTCGAAAATAACTCATCCTCTAAATATTTTATCTGATTCGTGATCTTAAATCTACAAAGCCTTCACATGATTGGGTTCACCCGATAATTGTGTTTTTGCCTCCTTGATTTAGTCGAAGTTGATTCGTAGGGGAGAAAATATTACTTCCGGGTGATGAAGATGATGCCGCCGATAATGCCGATAATCAAGGTGAAACTGAAATCGACAATAACGGAAAATGAGAAGGACACATGTTCAGCGATGCTGTAGGTTGAAAAAATCTGGATGAATAACATTTCTCTAAGGCCCAGGCCGCTGATCGTCACGGGGATAGTCAGGATGAGAAGGATGATCGGGATGAATATGAAATAATCGAGCAAGGGAATTTCTAGATGAAAAGCTTTTCCGGCCAGATAGTAGTGAAGAATGACATTCACCTGCAAAAGAAAAGCCCAAAACAGCGCTAAGAAAAAAGCCCTTTTTTTATCCTTGTAAACGAGAACGACACGCCGAAATTCCAGGGTTTTAGATTTGAGCTTCAGCCAAATTCCCTTTTCTGGGATCTTTTCCAGGAAATAGGTAGCGATCGGAGTGAAAAAGAGGAAAGCTGTCAGCAATCCTACGAGTCCGATGAGAAGAGATATCCATATGATGGGTAAATTTTTGGCCATATCGAGGCGCGAGAGGGAGACGACAAAAGCAAAAGTGAGAAGGACGATAACCCCGGTGAAGCGCTCCACGATCACGATAGCCGAAGATTTGAGAAGGGAGTGGGAATATCGCGATCCATCCCAGATGCGGACAACATCGCCACCGAATCGTGTGGGCAGGAAGAGGTTGAAAAAATTTCCCACAAGGTATGATTTTGCCAGAAAACCCAAGGGGACCAAGTCTCCCTGAGCCCGAATCAGGATTTGCCACCTGTAAGCGCTTATGAGAAGCCCTAACGAATGAAGAGAGAAGGACAGCACCAGCCAAAAGATGTCGATTTCTTTGAGGGCTTGGGGAATATCTTGTATGCGGACTTCTCTGATGAGGAGGAAAGCGAGGATAGAAAAACTGAAGATGAGCTTAAGAGCCAAGATCCGGAGATCTTTTCTTTTTGGCATCGAAAATGCCGTCTCTTTAATCCTTTTTATAAAAATAGTTGGTCGTTACTCTGCCCACCAATCCAGAAAGTATGACTAGAGAAACCAGATTGGGGAAAGCCATGAAGGCGTTAGCCATATCTCCTATATACCAGACAATATTCAGATGGACTCCCTGGATGATCGAACCGATAAAAAGAAGGGAGATGAATGCGATTCGGAAAGGAAAGACGATTTTTACCCCGAATATATACTCTAGGCATTTCTCCCCGTAGTAACACCAGCCGAGCAACGTGGAATAGCCAAAAAGAAATGAACTTACGGCGATGATGTACCCCCCGAATGGTATGACAGAATCAAAGGCCGCCGCTGTCAGCTCGGTCGAGGTCAAGTTTTCCGGTGATCCAAAAGCCGCTGTTTTGATGTACATTCCCGTGATAACGATGGTCAAGGTTGTCAGCGTGTTGACAACGAGGGTATCGATGAAGGTCCCCGTCATGGCGATCAATCCGTTTTTGGAGGGGTCGGATGATTTCGAGGCCGACTGGGCGATGGCTGCCGATCCGAGGCCGGATTCATTGGATAGAAGTCCCCGCCGCACGCCGATGCTGATGGCCAACCTCACCGAGGTTCCGACCATAGCCCCTCCTACTGCTTTGACTGAAAAGGCGGACTTGAAAATGATCGAAAAAGCCTGAGGCAGGTTGGTTATGTTAGCCAAGATGATCACGATGGCCCCGCAGAAGTATAGGATGATCATGGTTGGGACAAGGCGCTCGGAGACACTGCCGATTCTCTTGATTCCTCCGAGGATGACGGCTCCTACCATGGTCGTGATCACCAGTCCTGTCAGCCAGAAGGGGACGCTGAACTGATCGTTGAAAGCCAGGGCCATGGAATTGGATTGAGCCATGTTTCCTGTGCCGAAAAGGCATGTGAAGGCCCCGCAGATAGCAAAAAACATCCCCATAAATTTGGCGAGTTTTTCGTTTTTAATCCCGTGGCGGGCATAGTACATCGGACCGCCAGACATTTCTCCGCGCTCGTTTTTTATCCGAAACTTGACACCGAGAAAACCTTCCGCGTACTTGGTGGCCATCCCGAAGAATCCAGCAATCCACATCCAGACAGGAGCTCCGGGACCTCCGGTGGCGATGGCCGTGGCCACGCCTGCCAGGTTTCCGTTACCGACAGTGGCCGCAAGGGCGGTCATCAAGGCAGCATAGGGGGTGATATCTCCCTCTTCCTTTTCTGCTTTGTCCTTGTGCAGAGCCCCTCTCAAGACCATCTTCAGCGAAAGCAAAAGCCGTCTCACCTGAATCAGTCGGGTGAAAATCGTCAGAACCACACCTATGGTTAAAAGAAACGCCACCATCAGAGGGAACCAGATAAAATCGCTGGCTTCTTTTGTGAAAACAAGGGCTTTATCTATCAGGGTAAGGGTGAGATCGACATCGACCACCTGTATTTCGGTCTCTTCACTGATGGTGATTTCTTCTTCAAACGGCGTTAGGCTGTACAGGTCCATTTTCAAGATATATCTTCCCGGCGTTAAGTCTGTGTATCGGTAGTTCCCTTCCGCGTCGATCTCCGCCTTGGTGTATACTTCTTCTCCCAGAGGCATCAGGAGCATATTCCCATGCACGTATGGCTCTCCCTTAGGGGAGAGCGTAACCTTTCCCTTGATATCAGCAGCGTTTAACGAAAAATATCCCGATAATAAGATTGTCAGGGAAAGGAGAATGAATAATCTTTTCTTCATGGCGTCCTCTATTCAGCGATGGTTTTGATGAAATAAAGAATGATGAGTATCGCAATCGGTGATAGAAATTTTACGGAAAAGGACCAAAGGGGTCCCAACTTGAACCGAGGATTGCCGGAGAGGATTTCCTGTGCTGCGTTTTTAACTCCCCAGACGTATCCCAAGAATACACAGATCAAAAGGGCTCCGATCGGAAGAAACAGAGAAAGGAAAATAAAGTCCATTTTGCCCATGAAATCGATTTTTGTAAAAAAGGCCATGCCTCCCGATGAAAGAGCTGATGGAATCCCCAAGCAAAAGATGAACAGTCCAACCAGAATCGCCGCTTTTTTCCGCGACCAACTCCGTTCATCCACAAAATAAGCCACCGGAACTTCCAGGAGAGAAATGGTCGACGTAAGAGCGGCTATCGAAAAAAGGCTGAAAAACAGGGTTCCAAACAAGATTCCGCCTGGAATCTTGGAAAAAATAAGGGGAAGGACTTTGAAAACAAGCCCAGGACCAGCAGCGGGAGCGATTCCCGGAATGGCAAAGAGTGTGGGAAAGATGATGATGCCGGCAAAAAATGCGATCAGCGAGTCGAAAAAACACACCCAGCCAGCTGATGTGACAAGATTGTCGGATTTTGAAATATAACTGCCGTAGGTCACCATGATTCCCATACCCAAGCTCAAAGAAAAAAATGCTTGTCCCAAAGCAAACAGGATGAGTTTACCACTCAACTGGGAAAAGTCCGGCTTGAGATAAAACGAGATCCCTTCCTTGGCTCCTGGCAGCATCAGAGCTCTTACTGCCAGATAGATAATCAGAATAAACAGAATGGGCATCAGGATTTTTGTCCACCTTTCGATGCCGCCTTTGATTCCCTTGGAGACGATAAGAGTCGTGATCCCTATCATCACAAGAAAAAATAGGATTGCTTGTAGGGGATCTGCGCTGAATTCCGTGAATATTTTATCCGATAGCTCGCTCGTTAGGCTGGTTTTGAATGACCCGCTGGCGGTTTTCATCAGATAGCCAGCTGACCAGCCGGCAATCACCGCATAGTAGGAAAGGATACAAACGGCCGTCAAGATCCCGAAATAGCCGATGAGTTTCCACAGGCTGCCCGGCTTGATGAATTCGAAAGCACCGGCTGGATTCCTTTGGGAATACCGGCCGATGACCAGTTCGGCCAGCATCACGGAAAATCCGATAAGAGCAACGGCTAAAATGTAGACCAAAACGAAAAGCGCCCCTCCGTTCTGGCCGACGACCATAGGGAAACGCCAGATGTTACCCAATCCGATAGCAGAGCCGGCAGCCGCAAACACAAAGGCGACCTTTGAGCCCCAAGCTCCTCGTTTGCTCAAATCGTTATTTTCCATTTTTATCCTGTATTAATTACCACAATAATCTGCGATTGTAAAAGAAATACTTGATGGGAGTCAACTGTGTATATTTTTGATGATTATCCTGCAAAAGTTCGGATAAAGATAAGAATGATGATGATGACAACTGGTGCCAGAAATTTGATGTTGAAGACCCAAAGAGGCTTGAGCTTGAATCGCGGATTTCCGAAGGAAATTTCCTTCAGGGCGTTTTTGACTCGCCAGACGTAGCCAACAAAAATGGCGATGATCAGCGCACCCAAGGCCAAAACAATGTTGCTGAAAAGAAGATCCATGTTTTTCATGAAATTCCACTTCGTGAAGATGTCCACCCCGCCGTGAGACAGTCCGGAGGGGAGGCCGAGGAAAAAGCAGAACAGACCTACCAACAGAGCCGCCTTTTTTCGTGACCAGTTTCGTTCATCCACGAAATAGGCCACCGGCACTTCCAGCATGGAAATGGTTGAGGTCAGAGCTGCCACGAGGATCAGGAAGAAGAAGAGGATACCAAAGAAATAACCGCCAGGAATTTTGGAGATAATGATCGGGAAGACTTGGAACATCAATCCGCCGCTGGCTTCGAATTTATCCGGAGTAATTCCCGGTGTAGCGAAAAGAGTGGGAAAGATGATGATCCCGGCTAAGATGGCGATAAGGGAATCGAAAAAACAGACCCAGCCAGCCGAAGACACGAGATTGTCGCTTTTGGGCAGGTAGCTGGCATAGGTTATCATGGTTCCAAGCCCTAGGCTCAGCGAAAAAAAGGCTTGTCCCACAGCGAAAAAAAGAACTGTCATGTTGAACTTGGAAAAATCAGGTTTGAGATAATAAGACAATCCTGTTGCTGCCCCTGGAAGAGTCACGGCTCTTATGGCTAGCAGGATGATCAGGCCAAAAAGCACGGGCATCAGAATTTTGGACCATCTCTCGATTCCGGCTCTCACTCCCTTGGAGATAACAAAAGTGGTCAATCCTATGATCACAAACAGACAGAAGATGATCTCGAGCGGCCGTCCGGCAAAACTGCTGAATATCGCATCGGAGGACTGCCAAGTGATATCTCCTTTGAAAACTCCTCCGATTGTCTTATAAAAATAACCGAGGGCCCACCCGGCCACGACCCCATAAAAAGACAAAATGCAGGCACTCCCGAAAACTCCCATGTAGCCAGCCAATTTCCAGGGAGAACGGGGTTTGATAGCATTGTAAGCGCCGACGGGATTTTTTTTTGTGTGGCGTCCCATCGCAAACGCGGCCAACATGACCGTGAACCCGATCAAAATAATTGCCAGAATGTTGACTAAAACGAAAATCGCGCCGCCATTGAGCCCGACCATCATGGGGAAGCGCCAAATGTTTCCCAATCCGATCGCGGATCCCGCCGCTGCAAAAATAAAAACAACTTTGGATCCCCAACGACCTCTTTTGTCCAGTTCTTGACTTTCCATTTTTATCTCCCTGGAAGTTTGGCTCGGCGTTATATTTTCCATACTTTTAGCACAAAAATCCTAAGGATAAAAGGGGACGATTCAATTTTTTTTTGCTAGAATGGAAGACCAATACGATCAAGGAGGTTCAAAGATGCCAGCTGTTTCGATAAAACCTGATATCTACTGGATTGGCGTCAACGACAGGATCACGGATCTTTTTGAAGGAATCTGGCCTATCTCGAGAGAAGGGGTTTCCTACAATTCCTACCTAATAAACGATGATAAGAAGGCCATCATCGATCTGATGAAATCATTCAAGGGAGACGAGTATTTTGCCCAGATCGATGAGATCACGGATGTATCCAAGATAGACTACATCATCATAAATCACATGGAGCCCGACCACTCAGGGTTGCTGCGGACATTACGAAGAATTTCTCCAGATGTTACTCTGATCGGTTCGGCCAAAACAAAAAAATTGCTCGAAGACTTTTTTTCAATCCGAGACAATATCGAGGTTGTAGAAGATGGAGACACGCTTTCTTTAGGAAAGCGGACCCTCCGATTTCTTATGACTCCTTTTTTACACTGGCCCGAGACCATGATGACCCTTGAGATCTCCGATCGCATCCTTTTTTCCTGCGATGCCTTCGGTGGCTATGGAGCGATCCAAGGATCCATTTTTGATGATGATTGTGAAAATATTGATTTTTATCAAAAAGAAGCTCTCCGCTATTATGTCAATATCCTAGCCAACTACAGCCCGAGAGTTTTGTCCGCCATAGCGAAGTTGGATGGGACGCTGGTAGACGTGATTGCTCCATCCCATGGTCTGATCTGGAGAGAGGAGACTTCCCATATCGTCGACCTTTACAAGAAATGGGCCGAATGTGCGACCGAGCAGACCGATCCTGGTGTTACCCTAGTCTATGGCTCGATGTATGGGAATACAGATGTGGTTATGAACGCCGTGGCGCAGGGAATATCCAAGGCTGGTGTTCCCGTTGAGATTTTTGATGCAGCCCGCACGCATGTGAGTTACATCCTGTCCTCTCTTTGGACCAAACGAGGGATCATGATCGGTGCCCCCACCTATGAAGTTTCTCTTTTTCCTCCCATGGCGGATGTGCTAAACATGGCTGTCAGAAAACGGATCAAGAATAAAAAAGCCGCCTATTTCGGGAGTTATGGCTGGAGTGGAGGGGCCTTGAGAGAGATGCAGAAAATCATAGAACCTTTGAAATGGGATCTTTTAGATACCTTTGAATTCCTCGGGGCTCCATCTGAAAAGGATATCAAAAAGGCAGAAGAATTCGGGACACTCTTCGCTCATGCGGTGAAAAAAGGGGATTGACAGTTACTCATCCTTAAAAGCGACTAAAAAAGTGGACTTGCCTGTTCCGCTATTCCTTGGGTTCTTGCGTTAAGTTTAGAATTATGATATGTTTTATAGGATAAATAGACGTGGACATTTCGAGTGAATGGGGAGCGATAAGATTGAAAATTCTCAAGAATAAGCAGGTTTTAAATCGAAGGAATTTCTTGAAATGGGTCGGAAGCGGACTTGCGTTTTCTGCATTACGCCCATTTCCGTTAATTTCACAAACGGATCCGCCAGTCGAAAACGACTTATTCTGGATCAAGGATATTCCCCTTCATCCGTTTGTCGGAAAACTGGGATTAAATGCCCATGCAGGTGTGGATTGCTTACTCCAATTAATGGGGAGAAATGGGCTGAAATTTTACCGCTCTGAACTGCCCTCGGAGCTTTGCGGACCATCAGGATTGATCGGACCGGCCGATGTCGTTTTGCTCAAAGTCAATGCCCAATGGAAATATAGGGGTTGTACGAACATCGATCTTGTGCGAGGGCTGATCCAGAGGATTTTAGACCACCCCGATGGTTTTTTCGGTGAGGTCGTTATATTTGAAAACGGACAGGGAAGAGGGAGCCTTTATTGTGACCGGATGTACGGGAAAAATAGGACTATTTATCCTGATGATAGAGTTCACGCCAACGCAGAGAATGAAAACCACAATTATATGTATCTTGTGAATGAAGTATTCAGCGACCCAAGGGTATCTTCCTATCTATTGGACCCGATTCGGACGACTTTTATCGGCGATTCCGATCATGTTACAGATGGTTACCGGAGGTTCCAGAATGTTTCCTATCCATGTTTCACAACAGCCGGAGGTCGGCGAATCGAACTGCGCGAGGGAATCTGGAACGGCGAGGGGTACAGCGATAATCTCAAATTGATTAACATTCCTGTTCTCAAACATCATGACAAATATGGTTCAGAGATTACGGCATCCCTAAAACATTTCTATGGGATACTTTCTATGTCGGATGGCGAATCGAATTTTCGTCATTATGCCGGTTTGGGGGAGACTTGCGGGAAGATGGTGGCATTTATCAGGGCACCTGTCTTGAATATTATCGACGCCATTTGGGTATCCCATTTGAGTTTGAGGGGATATCCACAAGAAACGACCTTCAGGGCAAATCAACTCTTGGCGAGTCAAGATCCTGTCGCTCTGGATTATTGGGCAGCCAAGCATATCCTGCATCCTATTGACTTCAATGAGAGACACCATCCCGATTTTCCAGGAATCGATCTCTGGCTTAGTGAATCGAGAGATGTCATCAATCGGAACGGAGGTCTTTATCGTCCTGAGCATGGCGTATTCGTCGATAAAACGACAAAGAACGAGTGGGAAATGAATGTCCTTGACCAGAGCACTCCCCTGTTCATTCGGGAGAAACTAGAAGAGATTCATCAGCTCGGTCGGTCTAAAAGAGGTGACATTATCAAATAAGCCTTATCTTTTCCTGTATGCGAACTCAGGATTGATAAGAGCTCATTTCTTTCTTTTAAACCTCGAGTCATATGTGATAATATAGCTGACGATTCGCTGTATTGAGGTCTATTATGGGATCTGACTGGAAAAAGGATCTGGCTGGTTTTTTTGAAGAATACGCCATAATCGAGACGAGCAAAAAAGAAACGCTCGATGATTTTGGCCAGTTTTGTGAGTTCATTGCCGAACCCGCATTCGAAAACCTGGCAGCAGAGCTAAAAGAATTTGGGATAAGGTCAAAATCCAGAAGGAATAGGGGAAAATCCATCACATTCCTGATAAATTTTCCCGGAACCCGGATAGATAATTTCCATTACGCCATTTGCCTGCCGAAAAATTCGATTGAATTGAGATTGACCTTGCGAATTAGAGGACGAAAAAACCGAAAACATGTCCTAGAAGAGAAGTCGTTGCCTTTCATGGATGGCGTAAATCCCGCAGGTGTGTTGAAGTTAAAAAAAGAAGACATTATTTCTAACGTTATCAAGCATTACCGTAATTTTGTCCTCGAATCGCTGACGACTTCTCTTTAAAATCCCCCGAGAACAATTTCATTCAAATGGACCGCCCTTCTGCAGATGTTTTGCATCAATTGATACTGTGCCCGAGAAAAGATTGAATATTGGTAAAACTTCTGTTACCTTGGTTTTTTTTATCATGGACAAAAAACTTCCCAAGGAAATCTTTACCATCCAGTTCCTGGTTTTACTCTCTTATTCCTCGCTCGCTATCCTCACGTTGCTTCCCCTTTTTTTTGAACATCTGGGAGGGAGTCCCCGACAGATTGGATTTCTGATCGGCATTTTTTCCTTCGCTGCTTTCCTCTCCCGACCGTTCAGCGGGTGGATTCTCAGTCGAGCGAATCCCAAAAAAGTCATGTTGGCTGGCCTTTTCATTGTCCTGATCGCTTTGACTTTGCATCTGCTGGTCCGACAACTTGACTGGTTTATTATTTTCCTGAGGATTTTCCATGGCATCGGATTTTCTCTGCTGATAATAGCCGCGCTTTTGATAGCGGTTTTGGTCGTACGTGAGAATTTAAGAACTTATGCGATTGGAGTGGTATCCACAGGTTTTTTGCTGCCGCTATTAGTGGTTCCGGCACTAGGTGAGGAGATAATCAAAAGATACGGCTTTTTTTTCTTTTTTCTTTCAGCCATTTTTTTTGCCGCTATCCCTGTCATTTTTGCCTTATTCCTGAAATTCCGGTTGCCCCAGGAAGGGGCGGATGACGGGCTTGCAGACACCGGGTTTTTCAATCTTTTGAGACAGAAAAAGATGTTTTTTATTTTTCTCTTGACCTTTCTTTTTGAAGTCGCATTGAGTGCCAGCTTAAGTTTTGTTCCCCTGTTGGCTCTAGAAGGTGCATCGATGAGGGCAGGCTATTTTTATACAAGCTTGGGCTTGACGGCTGTTTTTTTGCGTTTATTCGGTGGACGATGGCTGAGGTTTTGGGGTAATCCCAAGTTGTTGCTGCCGGCGTTGTATTTATTGTGTGGCGGGGCTGTTTTAGTTTACCTGTCCCAAAACAGCGGGATGCTTGCTTTTTCGGGATTTGTCTGGGGAATGGGAACAGGAGTTCTCTATCCTCACCTTTCTGGGCTGAGCGTGGACGGAGTCGCTCCAAAGGATAGAGGAAGAGCCTTAAGCCTTTTTGCATCCTCGGTTGATTTGGGTTTTGCGCTCGGCCCGATCATTTTTGGCTGGCTATCGCAAGCGCTTGGAGTGAGGGAGGCCTTTTTGTCTTTGGCTCTGATCATTTTCGTCACATCCACTGGGATCTCGCTTTGGGGAAGGTCTTCAGTGATGAGCCTCCAACCAGATTCGAATCCCTGATCAGAACCAAACGAGACGGAGTTTCTCCCTTTTGTCCAATCGGGTAATACCTTCCTCCTTGGCGATGGCAATGGCTTGGTTGTATTCTTCTGCAGTGATCCTCCGGTTCAGAGGAGAATCCAGGGGAATGTTTCCGCATGGATAATACTGATCCATGATATTCACATAGGTGTTCTGGGAGATTTCTGAGGCAAAAAATCGCATGACTTCCCTTGTTCCTGCGAGGTCTGAGGGTAGTACAAGGTGACGAACGAGAAGGCCACGAACCGCGACTCCCTGTTCATCGATTTGCAGATCTCCTACCTGACGGAACATTTCTTTTATAGCGCTTTTGGCTATGAGCGGATAATCTGACGCTTGAGAATATTTTTTGGAGACTTCCCCTTTGCTGTATTTAAAATCCGGCATGTAGATATCGAAGATCCCATCCAAAAGTCGGAGAGTCTCCACCGAATCATAACCACCTGTGTTGTATACCAGAGGAACATCAAGCCCCATTTCAATGGCTTGGGGAAGAGATTCGAGGATTTGAGGGACGAAGTGAGTCGGGCTGACAAAGTTGATATTGTGACAGCCCAATCGTTGGAGTTCAACCATGACATTGGCGAGTTTATGGATAGGGATTTTTTGGCCTTCTCCCGCATGGCTTATGGAATAGTTTTGACAGAAGAGGCATCCGAGGTTGCAATGGGTCAGAAAGATAGTCCCAGAACCGTGATGCCCGACGAGAGGACTCTCTTCTCCAAAATGGGGTGCATAGGAACTAACTTCGGGGAGATACCCGGCTTCACAAAAGCCTTTTTCATCTTGGGTGCGGTCGACGCCACAATCACGCGGGCAAACAGTGCAAGATTCGAGCATGTTGTGAGCCTTCTGGACGATATCGGGGAATAACCCTTGTTCATGGGCTTTCCTATAGGCCGGGATAAAGTTTTCTTTTGGCATTTTTTTGATTATAACACAATTTTTCTCCCTAAAAAGGGAGCGCTGGCTTGTTTTTTTTGCATCCAGAAGTTATAAAAAGACGCATATGAAGTTTGAATCAAAAACATTTATCACCATTTCCGAATGGGAGAAAATTCCCTTCCTTGTCCACGGTTTTGGCAACAAGAACTGGCAATATGCCGACTTTGAGACTCATCCTCTCCTGCGAAACTTTAAACCTCTCTATTTGCGCCAAATTCATTCGGATATTCTCCATATTGTCGACGATGTTCCCGATGATGTGCTGTCTGGAGATGCTCTGTTGACCGATCGTCAAGGCCTATTGCTTGTCATAAAAACAGCGGACTGTCTCCCAGTATTGATCGCAGACCCGAAGACAAAAGCTCTCGCTGCTGTTCATTGTGGTTGGAGGAGCACAAGCCAGAAGTTGATCCGAAAAGTGATCCAGTGTTTGGTAGAACATTTCCAGTGTGATCCCTCGTCCCTGTTGGCCGCTCTCGGTCCATGCATAGGGAAAGATTGCTATGAAGTGGGAGAGGATGTAAGAGACGAGTTCGAAAAGAGGGGATTGACACATGATGCGTTTCTTCCTCATCCTCAGAATTTAAGAAAATTTTATCTTGATCTGCTGATGGCGACAAGACACCAGTTGCTGGATGGGGGAGTAAAAAGATCCCACATTTCTCAGGTAGACCTCTGCACCCATTGCGAGGAATTTCTCCTTTCCTATAGGCGCTCTCAGCAAAAAGAAGGTCGAATGCTGAGCTTTATCGGGAGAACATTCGCCTAATCGGATTTTGGGATGAATGCGTTCCGCTGTATTTTTGTTGCTTTTTGATTCCAATTTTTTTATTCTTTATCTACTTGTGCAAAATTATCTGGATTATTTAGATGAAATTCTTTGCAAGGAAAAACAAATGGATAAAATGTATTCAGAAATCACCATCCCCGGATTGAAGCTTTTTAAAAAAGGCAAAGTTAGAGAGGTCTATGAGGTGGGAGAGAATCTCCTGATCGTGGCATCAGACCGCATCTCTGCGTATGATTATGTGCTTCCTTCACTCATACCGGATAAGGGAAAGATACTCACACAGCTTTCTTTGTTCTGGTTTGGCTACACCGAGCTAATCTGCCCCAACCATGTGATCACGGCAGATGTGGATGAATACCCCGAGGTTCTTCATGAACACAAGGAGAAATTGGAGAAGAGATCCATACTTGTCAAAAAGACCGAGGTGATACCGGTCGAGTGCGTGGTGAGAGGGTATCTTGCCGGTTCTGGATGGAGAGAGTATAGAGCGAATCGGGAAACAAGCGGAGTAAAGCTTCCGGAAGGCATGCAACAAGCAGACAGGTTGGAGGAACCTATTTTTACTCCGGCGACCAAAGCCGAAGAAGGGCATGATATAAACATTTCGTTCAAAGAAATGCAAAAGATCGTGGGGGCAGATATTTCCGAGAAAATCAAAGCAGTGAGTCTGGAGCTTTACCAAAAGGCTACCTTTCATGCTTTATCAAGAGGGATCATCATCGCGGATACAAAATTCGAGTTTGGATTAAGGGAAGATGAGCTCATCCTTGTGGATGAGATCTTCACCCCCGATTCCTCCCGGTTTTGGCCGATGGAGCATTATAGTCCGGGGAAATCTCAGTTGAGCCTCGATAAACAATTTGTCCGCGATTACCTGGACAGCACGGACTGGGATAAGAATTCACCCCCTCCTTCGTTGCCTCCTGAGATCGTCCAGCAGACTTTTGACAGGTACATGGAAATCTTCTGTCTTTTATCCGATAAAGCAGAACTATGATGCCTTCTCCCATCGACCTTCACATCCATTCTTCTAAGAGCAGCGACGGGGATTTTTCTCCGTTTCATATCGTTCAACTCGCCAAAGAAAAAA
The DNA here is from genome assembly GCA_020348385.1 of Candidatus Aminicenantota bacterium. GTDB lineage: Bacteria > Acidobacteriota > Aminicenantia > Aminicenantales > Aminicenantaceae. The sequence continues at coordinate 2,052,522 of CP070750.1, forward strand.
AGATGAAAGCGATTTCTATAACAGACCACGATACCGTTGCTGCCTACCCGGAAACCCTCCGTTACGGAAAGGAAGCTGGAGTGGAGATCATCCCCAGCATGGAGCTCACAACCATATTTGAGGAGAGGGAATTTCATCTCCTCCTTCCTTTTATCGAGTGGAAGAGCAAGATCGTTTCCAACCTCATCTCTCAGGTGGCCAAGAGAAGGGTAAAGGAGGCCCGAGGAAGGGTCGAAAAACTCCAGGCGCTTGGTTTTGACATCACCTGGAAGGAAGTACAAAAAGAGGCTGGTGCATTTCCCCCGTTGGGTATCTCGATCGCTCAGATCCTCCTCCGCAAGGTAGAAGCAGATAAGGATCAGAACTCCACATTGGGGAAATACTTGGAAGAAAATAATCGTCCACTGGCACCGTACTACTTCTATAAGGATTATTTTATGGAAGGAAAACCTGCATCTGTGCCGAGACAAAACATAAGTATCTTGGATGTGCTCGACATCATTTCCCAAACAGGAGCGGTTCCTGTTCTTGCCCATCCCGGGGCCTATTTTCAGAACGTAAAAAGGCAAGATCTTGTGGCTTTAAAAGAGAGAGGGCTTCAGGGATTGGAAGTTTATACCTCCTACCATTCATCCGAACAGAGCGAGCTTTACCTTCAGATGGCCCTTGAGCTTGATCTTGTTCCAACGGCTGGTTCAGATTTTCACGGAACGATCAAACCTCAAATACCTTTTGGCATTTTGAACAATGGAGCTTACTGGATGGTGGAGGAATTGAGGAAAAGGAGACCATAGATGGTATTTAACTGGTTAGATATCCTTCTTCTTGTGATAATTGCTGTAACCATTATCATCGGGGCCATCAGGGGATTTATCCGACAAATCATCGGGCTCCTTGCCGTTATTGTAGGTTTGGTACTGGCGGTAAAATATTATTCTTACGGATCTGAAATCTTCGCATTCATCCGCAATGATGTGCTTGCCCAATTGTTGGGATTTTTTTTGATATTCGTGGCTGTTTTGTGCATCGGGTGGACGATAAATATTCTATTGGCCAAAGCAGTCAAGGGACCCTTCAAGTCATTGAATCGTTTATTAGGGGCTGGTTTTGGGCTCATAAAAGGTGTGCTTATCTGCTGTGTTGTGGTTTTTGGATTTCTCATATTTCCAGTCAATGCCAAAGCGCTAGAGGAATCTCAGCTTGCCCCTTATTGTATCGAAATCGCCAAGACCGCATACAATCTAATTCCTCAAGAGCTAAAGGATAAATTCAACGAGGCCTATCAGGAGATCATGGGAAAGAGAGAGAAAGATGTCAAAAAAGTCTAAAATGCCCACCATCCATGAACAAATGGTTTTCCTGATCCATGAGATGGTGGAAAGGGAATTGCCGATAAAAGAGGCCATCAAAGAATTTGAAAAAATCTATATCGAAACAGCGGCTGAAACATACAACGGAAATAAGACAAAAATGGCTCAAGCACTGGGCATTCATCGTAACACCCTTCACAATCTGTGCAAAACATTAAAAATAAAAGTGAGAATGCATCCGAACGGATAAAAAATGGTGTTGATTTTTTGAGTATACGGAAACTAACCTAGAGGAGAACGCTCAATAATTAGCAATCTTGTTAAAAGAGTGCTAATTTTTTCATTATTTTCTTGACAACACATAAGTTTTTTTCTATATTAGCACTTTCCCTCATAAACTGCTAAAAATCATAATAGGAGGTTCTAATGAAAGTGATCCCTCTACATGACAGAGTCCTGGTCAAAAGACTAGAGGCAGAGGAGACCACAAAAGGCGGAATAATCATTCCTGATACGGCAAAAGAAAAACCCCAAGAAGCGGAAGTAATCGCGGTGGGAAAGGGCCGTGTAGGTGAAGACGGAAAGGTTGTTCCTCTTGATGTAAAAAAAGGTGATAAAGTCCTTATCGGAAAATTCAGTGGTACTGAAGTGACGATTGAAGGCGAAGAGCATTTGATTCTTCGCGAAGAAGAGATTCTCGCAAAAATCACCTGACATAGGTAAAAAGGAGAAAAAATGGCAAAACAAATCACAACTGGTGACGATGCCAGACAAGCCCTATTAAGGGGAGTTAATGCATTAAGTAATGTAGTCAAGGAAACCCTTGGTCCAAGAGGAAAGAATGTTGTTCTAGAGAAAAAATTCGGTTCTCCAACCAGCACGAAAGATGGAGTCACTGTTGCTAAAGAAGTCGAACTGAAAGAGCCTTTGGAAAATATGGGTGCTCAATTGGTCAAAGAAGTGGCTTCCAAGACTTCTGATGTGGCCGGAGACGGCACTACCACAGCCACTGTGTTGGCACAAAGTGTCTATTCTGAAGGATTGAGGTATGTCACGGCTGGAGCCAATCCTAACCTCATAAAGAAGGGAATTGACCAGGGGGTCAAGTCCGTCGTTGAGGGGCTGGAAAAGATCAGTCGAGAAGTCAGCGGTACCATGATTTCCCAGGTGGGTGCTATCTCTGCTAACAACGACGAGTCCATCGGAGAAATCATCGCTGAAGCCATGGATAAGGTTGGCAAGGATGGTGTGATAACGGTCGAAGAGGCCAAAGGTTTGGAAACCACGATGGATATCGTGGAAGGCATGCAGTTTGATAGAGGGTACCTCTCTCCGTATTTCATCACCGATCCTGACCGGATGGAATGTGTCTTGGAGGAGCCTCTCATTCTTCTTCATGAGAAAAAGATCAGCAATCTGAGAGATTTTTTACCGTTGCTCGAGAACGTCGCCAAGATGGGGAAACCCCTCTTAGTTATTGCAGAAGAGGTAGAAGGTGAAGCCTTGGCAACTTTGGTTGTCAACAAACTGAAAGGAACATTTTCCTGTGCTTCGGTGAAGGCGCCCGGTTTTGGAGACAGACGAAAGGCCATGCTCGAGGATATCGCTGTTTTGACTGGAGGGAAAGTCATCACCGAGGATATCGGTGTGAAGCTTGACAGTGTAACCATCGATTGGCTGGGCAATTGCGCAAAGGTTGTCATCGACAAAGACAACACGACCATCGTAGAAGGTAGAGGAGATCAGGAAGAAGTTCAGGCCCGGATAAAACAGATCAGAACCCAAATTGATGAGACGACTTCTGATTATGACCGAGAGAAACTCCAGGAAAGGCTGGCCAAAATGGTCGGTGGAGTGGCCTTGATTAAAGTTGGCGCCGCTACGGAGACTGAGCTCAAAGAGAAAAAGGCCCGAGTGGAAGATGCCATGCATGCGACCAAAGCAGCCGTCGAAGAAGGAATCGTTCCCGGTGGAGGAGTAGCCCTTTTGAGAACACAGAAGGCTCTTGAAGGATTGAAAGTTGAAGGTGACATGCAGATAGGTGTGGATATCGTCAAGAGAGCGATCGAAGAACCACTCCGTCAAATCGCGAACAATGCCGGCTATGAAGGATCTATTGTTGTCGAGAAAGTCAAGGAAATGGAGCAGGATAAGGGATTCAATGCTCTGACAGAAAAGTATGAAGATCTGGTGAAAGGCGGCGTTTTGGATCCGACGAAAGTTGTTCGGATTGCTCTGCAAAATGCGGCCAGTATTGCTGGACTGCTGTTGACCACAGAAGGTTTGATATCTGAGATTCCCGAGGAGGATAAAGGACCCAAGATGCCTATGCCTCCCGGCGGCGATATGTACTGATCATTCGCGCAGAAATTCGAAAGGCTCCGAGTTGCTCAGGACTCGGAGCCTTTTTTTTCTCTGGCCGACCCAACCCAACCCAAGCATTCAAAGGCCGACCCACCCCACCCCCTGCTTTTAAGGTTTCTCAATTAAAGTGTTATATGGTATAAATACCCTTGGTGTTCAGATTATTTGATCGCTACATCCTCAAAGAAATAACTCCTCCTTTTTTGATAGGGCTCGTTGTCTATTCATTTGTTCTTTTGATGAATCAAATCCTCTTGTTGTCTGAACTTCTGATTGCGAGAGGAGTGCCTCTCCGGACCGTTCTGGACCTGCTCATTTATCTCATTCCTTCCGTGCTTGCTTTTACTGTTCCGATGTCTGTCCTGATGGGCATCCTTGCTGGATTGAGCCGGATGTCTTCGGACGCAGAAATCACAGCCTTTAAAACGCTGGGCATTAGTTACAAAAGGCTTTTGTGGCCTGTGCTATTCTTTTCGTTTCTAGGATTCCTGGCCACATCGATTTTAACCCTGTATCTCGCACCCAGGGCGAATTACAAATGGGTTCAGACCTTTTCCGAGTCCGTGTTGGCGAGGGTCCAGTTCAACATTAATCCGAGAGAATTCAATGATTCCATCCCGAACACCGTGCTTTTTATACAGAATATCACTCCTGAAATGGGGTGGGAAAATATTTTCATGTATTTTGCCACCCCTCCCGAAGAGCCCAAAGTCATTCTTGCGCGGAAGGGTAGATTGAATTTTTATCCCGAAGAAAGACGAGCCTCCATAGAACTTTTTGATGGCATGATTCACTCCTATCCCCTCGACGACATCGAGGATTACAGGATCACATCCTTCGGCCATTACGAAGAGGAATTGGATGTAGAGGGGGCGTTTCCCAGGATAGGCGCAAAAAAAAGGGTCCGAGAAAAGGATATCCAAGAATTGTGGAAGGATAGCATTGGGATAGGATTGGAACTTCAAAAGTTCCCTGCAGATCAGAGAGATACTGTTCTTTTTGACCTGAAAAAAAGGGAATCCATTTCTCATTGGATCGAAATTCACAAAAAGATAGCTCTTCCGTTTGCCTGTTTTATCTTTGCGCTTTTGGGACTACCCCTGGGAGCATTCACAAAAAAGGGCGGCCGAACCAGTGGCTTCACTCTCAGCATAGGAATAATCCTCGTCTATTACATCATGATCACTGCTGGGGAACAAATCGCGATGGAGGGGCGTATCTCTCCTTTTCTAGGAATGTGGGGGCCGAATATCCTTTTTCTCGTGGTCGGCCTGTATTTTTTCATCCAGTCAGTGAGGGAAACATCCCTGTTTACGCGCCCCTCTTTTTCGAAAGCAAGAGAAAAAGGCAGCACCCTTCCAAAAAACGCTGGATTTTCGGCAAACCTTCCACGCTATTCCCTCCCGTTTCCCAATATCATCGATCGATACATCATACGGAAATACTTGGCCATCTTCGGGTTCGTGTTTGTCAGTGTGCTTTCTGTTTCTGCTATCATCAGTTTTTTCGATAGGGTAGACAGCGTATACGAACACAACAAACCTCTAAGCCTTCTCTTTTCCTTTATCTGGTATAAAATCCCGGAATCAATGCAGTACATCTTTCCTGTCACAACACTGATAGCTACACTTCTTTCCCTCGGGCTTTTGACCAAATTCAACGAAATAACGGCCATGAAGGCCTGTGGCATCAGTTTATACAGGATCTTGATCCCTGTTCTGGTGTTATCTGGACTGGTAAGTTGTTGTTCGTTTTATGTTCAGGAATATATTCTTCCCTACTCGAACAATAGGGCCGAGCAGGTCTGGAACGAAATCCAAGATTTGCCTCCCCGGAGCTATGGGCATTTGGGTCGTCGCTGGATGTTGAGCGGTATAAAGGATAGAATCTATCACTACAGGTATTTTGACCAGAATGCCTCTGTGTTCAGCCAGTTCTCGGTATTGGATATCGACTCAACCTCCTGGTTGCTGGAAAAAAGGGTATTTTCCGAAAAAGGATACCTTGCGGAACAAGACCTTGTGCTTTCGGATGCATGGACTCGAGAATTTACCGGATCGAGAGTCACTCGGTTTGATAAACAGGAAACCGTAAGGTTGTCTCATGGAGAGGATCAAAAGTATTTCCTGAAGGAGTTTGAGGAACCCGATCAGATGAGTTTCAGGGAACTACAGGATCATATCGGGCAGATAGAAAAAAGGGGATTCGAAACCATAAAGTTCAAGGTCGACCTGAATTTTAAATTAACTTTTCCATTGGCGAGTTTCATCATGGCGTTGCTCGGGATCCCGTTTGCCTTCTCGATGGGAAAACGAGGAACCTTGGTCGGTATTGGTCTTAGCGTGATTATCGCTATCGTTTTCTGGGGAGCCGTTGCAGCTTTCAGAAGCCTGGGATATGTGAATTATTTGAATCCTTTTCTTGCAGCTTGGGGACCCAGTCTCATTTTTGGGGCCGTCGGGCTATACCTCATCTCTACCCTCAAAACCTAGCCTGAATTATTTATATAGACGGTTGTTGACTGATACCCTTATCAGAAAAAAATTTTATATTCACCTTGAAGTTTGTGGGGAGGGGGGGAGGATTGGCTACATCTTGTATTTGCCGAAGTCTTCCGGTTGTAGGTTTTCCAGCCACTTTTTGAGCTTTTCCGAGTCTTCCAAGTTTTCATCGAATTTTAAGCTGTGGGCTTTGCTGACAACTGATTCTTCGACAAAGATGGGAGCCTTTACGCGGAGGGCTAATGCGATAGCGTCGGAAGGGCGAGAGTCGATAATCAGAGGATTTCCATCCTTTAGACAGTGTATCATGGCATAAAAGGTGTTGTCTTTCACATCACTGACAACAATCCTCTGAATGTCGAGACCTGTTTTTTCCAGAATAGTTTTCAGCAGATCATGTGTCATCGGCCTGGGAGTGGCGATGTTCTCGATTTTGAGAGCTATGGCGTTTGCCTCGAAAACCCCGATCCAAATCGGGAGAATGCGTTCGCTTTTCGGATCTTCTAGGACCACGATGGGCATTTTGGAAAGGGGGTCAACGACCAAGCCCTTTATTTTCATTTCGATTTCCATGTTGTCCTCCGCTTCAACAATTAAATATATATTCCCGACTTGGGCTTGTCAAGAAACACCACAAAGGCGAGTTTATCCGGGATTGATTTTGCGATGGGAGGATTATTCCCTTTTTCCAGATATTATTTCAGAGATATTCACTTCTGGGCCTGCGATAATCAATCGGTCTCCTTTTCGAATGACCTCATTTCCCGAAGGGATTGTGATTGTTTGGGGGGGATACTTTCTTTTGATAAATAGAACATCGATGCGATGCAAAGCCTTGAGATCCAGTTCTTTCAAACTCTTGTTCCAGAAAGCGATGGGGGCATCAATTTCCATGAATTTATATCCTGTGCCAAAATCAAAAGATTGCATGTCTGTCGTGAATTTCATCCTCTGCACCAGCCCTGCGGCTGCCTCTCTTTTTATTATCTCGTGATTATAGGCTTCGATGACGTCCTTTCTTTTAACGACGCCGGCGAATTTCCCGTGCTGGAGCACGGCAATCTCAGCTACATCGGTACGACCGAATATCTTCATGGCTTTTTCCAGGTTGTCTTCATAATCGAGCTTGATATCCGTGACAGCGAGGTCTTGAGCGATGACAAAAGAATCGACCATATCTTTTTCTTCCAACAGGTTTTTCAATTGGTTGAGCGCAAAACATCCAATGTGATTGTTTTCCGAATCCACGATCTGGAAGGAATGGTGTTTGCTCCCGATAGCTTGATCGATGATTTTTCCCACCCGTTCGGTGTTGTTGAAGAGTTGATAGTCATGACTGATGAAATCTTTGACTGAGAATGATTTGAGGATGTTGACTTCCCTTCCTTCACTGAAAATGATGCCCCGCCTTTTGAGTTTCATTGTATAGATGGATTCTTTGTGCACACCGACCGTCATTAGGGAAGCGATGATACAAGATAGCATAAGAGGAAGGATGATCTTGTAATCATTTGTCAGCTCGAAGATGATGATGATGGCCGTTATCGGAGCATGGGTGGCAGCCGCCACAACAGCTCCCATTCCCACAAGAGAAAAAGCTCCGGGTGAGGAGAAGGAAGAGGGGAAGTATTGATGAAAGATGGATCCGATAACATTTCCAGTCATAGCCCCTAAAAAGAGAGATGGAGCGAATATTCCCCCCGATCCCCCGGAACCAAGGGTCAGAGAAGTGCTAAGGATCTTGACAAAAACGAGCCCGAGTGCCAGCCAGAGCCCAAGATTGTTTGTGAGACAGGCGTCGATGGATTCATATCCCACACCAAAAATTTGGGAGAACTGAAGCCCGATAGCACCGATGAGAATTCCGCCGAGAATCGGTTTGATTAAAGGGTGAAGACGGAGATCATCAAATTTGTCCTCAAAGAAATACAATACTTTGATAAACAGAATGGCGACCAGTCCGCTGACTATTCCCAAAAGCACGTAAGGCCCGATCTCCCAGACACTGATCAGTGTATATTTGGGAACGGTGAAAGCCGCAAAATCACCGGTCACAAGTCTCGATGTAAGCGTGGAGATAACCGATGCCACGATGATTGGAGAAAAAGAATAAACCCCGAATTCTCCCAGCAACACCTCGACGGCAAAAAGTGCGCCCGCGATCGGGGCGTTAAAGGTTGCCCCGATTCCAGCGGCTGCTCCTGCTGCGACCAGTGTTCTCAATCCCCTTTCTTGGATTCGGAATAGACGCCCGATCGAGGATGCGATGGTGGAACTGATCTGCACAATAGGGCCCTCCCGGCCCACCGATCCTCCAGAACCTATGCAGATGGAAGAGGCCAATGCTTTGATGGCTACGACTTTTGTCCGGATCCGTCCCCCACGGAATACGAGGGACTCCATTATCTCCGGGACACCGTGTCCTTTGGCTTCCCGGGCACCGTAATAAATGAGAGGACTGATAAAAAGGGCACCGGCCGCAGGAATCAGGATGGTCAAATACCAAGGCTGGCTGGCCACGGCAGATATGATGCTCTCTGCCCTCCAGAAGAAGTTTTGGAAAAATTGTATCATGAGTTTGAACAGGATAGATGCAAAACCAGCCACAAGACCCACCAGTACAGCCAGCAGAGTCAGGCGGATGTGTTCATTAAATTCGGGATCTTTGAGGTTTAGCTTCATTCTGATTTCTTAAAGTGTAAAGGTTATTATAGTAAAAAAAGGAACCCAAAAAAAAGTATCGGAATTTTTTTGTTAATAGTTTAGGTTAAAAGAGTTTCAACTGGCCATGTGCCTCCTCTTCGACCGTATCTTCATCAAAAAGGCTGATCTTGCCGAATTCTCCATCATGGCCGGGAATGATTTTGATCTGGCCTTTTCTCATCCGGTCCACAGCTACGCTCACCCGTTCCGGAGAAAGGCGTGCCAAGTCATGGATGGGGATCTCAGTGAGGATTTTATGTTCGTTGCCGATTTCATGGATAAACTTGAAATACATATCCCAGACGCTTTTGCACTCGGATGTTTTGGAAAGCGCCTGAGCCACGATTTCATTCAAGGGGATAAGATTCTTATACGGGATTCGCGTCGGTGAAAAATGGCCTTTTTCTCTATCAGCTAGGCTCTCCACACGATGCATCACTCCCACCGTCAGCTTTTTTCCGCAGCGGGGACAGATGTATTTGTGTTGGATGGTTTCTTGAGGAGAGAGGACCACTTCACATTTGCGATGGCCGTCGTAGTGATATTTGCCTTCTTCAGGAAAAAACTCAATGGTATACAGAAATTTTTCCGGGTCTTTACTTTTGATAGCATCCACTAGAGCATCGTAACTGAATTCTGTTTCGAATACATTGGCTTCCCTGCCGATCTTCGAAGGAGAATGAGCATCGGAGTTGGATACCAATGAGTAGTTGTCGAGAGAGGAGAGTCGCCAGTTCATTGCAGGATCGGACGACAACCCTGTCTCCAGGGCGAAAATGAACGGGGTGGTCTCTTCGAAACACTCTTCGATAGTATTAAAACCCGAGTTAGCCCCAAATAAAGAAAACCAAGGAGTCCAGATATGGGCCGGTATAACCACCAAGCGCGGGCAGTTGTTCGCGACGATTTTCACAAAATCTTTGGCATCCAGCCCAAGGATGGGCCGTCCATCCGATCTCAGGTTCCCGATACAGGAAAGTTTGCTGTTTAGCTTGTCGACGGACTCAAAATCCGGTGCCAGCACAAGAATGTGGATCTTTCGGACCTTTCCCTTTTTGGAATAGATGAAACTGATTTCAGCGGTTAGGATAAAAGAGACATCTTCTTTTTTTACGGTTATGTTTTGAAGGTGTCCGTTTTCTGGCGGCAGGATGTTTTTCAGGCGGAAAAACCCATTTCCCACAGGCTCCAACTTTTCCTTTGCAAGGAAAAGCCATTCGGGATGCGTAAAATCTCCGGTGGCCAGAAGAGAAATGCCTTTGATTTTTGCCCAGTATGCCAGTGTGTCGAGCGAGGTTTCTCGAGAGGTAGCTCTAGAAAATTTGGAGTGGATGTGGAGATCGGCCACATACTTCATTTCAAGATGTCCCCAGTTTATAAAAATAACCAACGACTTTTCAAGGAAATAATTGCATGAGGGGGAAATTAATCTCGATTTTCCCGAGATTGGTCCGATTCGGCTGAAAACCCTCGGTCTTGGCTAAGAGTGACAGCCTTTCTATCGATCCATAAAAATGATAAAATACACTGTGCGAAGATAATTCTACTATTGCTCATTTTGAGGCCCTTGCGCCGCTTCCCAAGTGCGGAAAGAGGAGATGATGGGTTTTGAGAAAGGCCTTGAGATGAAGGGAGAGTGCTGTGAGAAATAATAGGTGGAATGTGAAATTCGTAGATGCAATCTGTCTTATCGTGTTTGCGGTTTGTCTTGTGAATTGTGGGGGAGGTCCCAAGATTGAGCTTGATCCCACGAGCAAAGATTTTTATGAAACGGCCCGTTTGATCATGACTAAACATGAGAAAAAAATTTTCAACCATCTTCCCGATAAAGAATCACGGGAAGAATTCATCCAAGACTTCTGGGCAAAACGAGATCCTGATAGGGAAACGGAAGAGAATGAGTTCAGGGAAGAGTTTTTCAGGCGGATCGAGTATGCCAACGACCATTTTTTTGAAGGACCTCCTGGATGGAAAACTGACAGAGGAAGAATTTACGTTTATTTTGGCCAACCGGATAGAACTGACGGTAGAGCAATGACCAACATTCCCAACATGAGGGGTTGGATTTTGTGGATTTATTATCGGTATGGTTTTGCTGTGTATTTTTTCGATCGGAGAGGAGACGGTCAATACAATATCGAGCCGACTCCCGCAGAACTTGGCGGAGGTCTAATCGGGGATTTTTCCTACGCCATAGAAAAAGCCCAGTTGGGATTCCTCCCCCAGCAGGACAGCATGACCGAAAAGTTCTTGAACTTCGACTTGGATTATGACAGGCAAAACAATGAGCTCATTATTTCTATTCCAACAGAAGCATTGATTTTTGAGGAAGAGGAAAGCATTCTCAAGTTGGACTTAGAGTTTGAATTTTTCATATACACTGATGTGACTGGCACAAAGGATAAACTGCGGCATACAGAACATTTCGAAACCACAGAAGAGCAAATTTTGGATCAGGATGAAGTTGTTTTTGCGATTCCTAAGGATTTAAATCCGGGCAAATATTTTGTTGATGTGATCCTCACGGTGAAGCCGGATATCGGGAAGGTGAGAAAAATTTTTGACATCAAAGTTTAGCTAAAGAATAATCCTCAAGATGATCGAAACCTCTGCAAGAACCACACAAATTCTTTTCCTATTGATGGTGATCTCTGTGTTTTTGTGTGGCAACCAGATCAAGGAAAAAGACCTTCCTCCGCAATACAGAGATTGGCTGAAGCTGGTGAACTACATCATCCGGCCAGAGGAAAAAGATGTTTTTTTGCAGCTTGTCAACGATAGAGAAAGAGATATTTTCATCCAGACTTTTTGGAAGCAAAGGGATCCTACTCCTGGAACGCCGGAGAATGAATACAAACAGGAACATACCAAAAGATTCAATTATGCCAACGAGTACTTCAGAAGGGGTTCGCCGCGCGAAGGTTGGATGACCGATATGGGGAGATTCCATATCATCCTGGGCCCGCCCGTGAGTATCGAACGTTTTGACAACCAGAAAGGCCTTTACCCAGCGCAGGTCTGGTACTATTACGGGGAAAAGGAAAAGGGACTGCCAACCCATTTTGGTATTGTGTTTTTCAAAAGGGGAGGGGCAGGAGAATACAAGCTGTATGCCCCTGTTTCCGATGGACCGGGAACGTTGATGATCGAAGGAAGAAATCTAGATCCATTCGCTTACGAGCAGACATATGAAAAGCTTTATGAGCTTGCGCCTACTCTGGCCCTCGTATCCCTCAGCATGATTCCGGGAGATATCCCGTTCAATTACCAGCCTTCTCCCCGTAATAACATCATCATCGCCGATATATTGGAATCGCCAAAACAGGACATCAATCCGGCTTACGCCACGCATTTCCTGAACCTCAGGGGAATCGTCAGCACAGATTACCTGACGAACTACATCGAAAGCGATGCTGAAGCCGCCTTGATGAAGGACCCGATGATCGGGCTGAATTTTCTGCATTTTTTGATCGTGCCACAGAAAATTTCCGTGGATTATTACGAGCCCAAGGACCAGTTCTTTTGCAACTTCACCCTGAATGTCAACATGAGCGAGGGCGAAAAAACCATATTCCAGTATTCCAAAGAGTTCCCGTTTTATTTTTCCCAGGAAGAACTGGATAAGATAAAGGCCAGCGGCCTGGCTATTGAAGACTCTTTTCCTGTGGCAGAAGGGAAATACAAACTGACTATTCTTCTGATGAATTCCGTCGGGAAAGAATTTACGATATACGAGAGAGAGATGGATATTCCTGAGAGGTCCGCCGAATCATACCTGATGGGCCCATTCCTGGGATACCGATTCCAGAGTTACGGCAAAGATGTGCACATTCCCTTTAAAGCTCTCGAGAGCAAGTTGGCGATGGAGCCAAAAAAGACCTATAGTGCAACCGATTCCCTTTCCATTCTTTTTCTTGTGGACAACGTGGACCAGAATCTTTGGGAGTCGGGAAAAATAGAGCTGCTAATCCAAGGTCTGAAGGAATCCAATCCGACGGAGAAAAATTGGACTTTGTTGCTGAAAAACGCTCCGTTTAGGAAAATACTGAAAATGACCTACGTGATATCAACTGGAGAACTATCTCCAGATTATTATGATATCTATCTTCGGTTGATTGGCGCAGAAGGGGATATCATCGATACCCAATCGGACCATTTTGTTCTTTCTTCAGCAGAAGCTGTGGCGCATCCGACAGCCTATGCCAAAGGGATTCCCCTTGCTCACAGCTACGCTTACTATTACATGCTGGCATCCCAATACAGAAAAACAGGAAGACTTGAAAAAGCTGATGTATTCTATGGCAAGGCTATGGAAATGAATCCTGGCTATGCGAGAGGATTGCTGGAGTATGCCCAATTTCTTTTCGAATCCAGAAAATTTGTGGAATGCCTGGAATTGATCGAGAAGATCGAGGACAATAAAGACCTGCAATTCAATTATTTCTTGATCAAAGGCAGAGCTCATATGGCGCTGGAAGAGTATAATCAGGCAATCGCTAACCTGGAAGAGGGGAACAGAATCTACAACAGCGACACGACCATCCTCAATTCCCTCGGGTTCTGCTACCATCAAACTAACCAGCGGCAAAAAGCTCTGGATGTCCTCAAGGCATCCCTTCGGCTGAATCCCCAACAGGAGGACATCAAAAAACTCATTCAAAAAATAGAGGAAAATAAATTCAATAAATTGAACATTTAATTTTTTTTATACAATTTCTTGGATTTGGCTTCACCTTTTCTTCTTTTTGATACAGGAATAAGTTTTTAAGAAAGAATTAACTCATTTATATAGTAATGGTTAGCTCATCTTGTAAGAATTATGAAAGAACATTTGGAAGTGGTATGAATATTGCTTACTCATGTGTAAGAAAGAAGGCATTTATTCACGATGAATAATAAAAAATTTCATTTCAAGGGGGTGCAAAGAAGAAAAGTTTAGGAATCAAGGTTTTAGGTGGAGTGAATCCTTTCACTCCAGGGAATTAACGGATCTTACCCCTTTTTAAGGGATTAAGGAGGAAGAATTGAAAAAACTAATTTCCATTGCAGCTGTTCTCCTTCTTGTTGGTATGGTTGCATCTGCTCAGGAATTGGGTGCAATAAGAGGAAAGGTTGTGGATGAAGACGGAACTCCTCTTCCCGGAGTTAGTGTGACCTTGACAGGCAGCAAGATCGCGATGATGAGTAGTGTTACCTCAGAGGCGGGGAATTTCCGGTTCTTGAGTCTTCCGGTTGCCGATGATTACATGCTGAAGCTCGAACTCAGCGGATTCAAGACAGTCACGCGAGAACAACTCAACGTTTCTTACGGCCGTGATATCTCTTTGAACGTCACAATGGAACAAACAACTTTAGAGGAAGAGATTACAGTCATTGGGCAAACCCCTGTCATCGATACAAAAAGAACGCAGGTGGGGGTCAATGTCACCGAAGAGATGATCATGAGCCTGCCCACAGCCCGGAATCCATGGGTTATCATGTCATTGGTACCGGGAATGCTGATCGAGAAAGAGGACGTCGGTGGGAACGAGGCTGGACAGCAGTACGATTATTCCGGTCATGGCAGCCAGGGCCGGGACCAGACCTGGAATATAGATGGGGCGAATATCACGGATAACTCCGCACTGGGATCCGCTCCGGCTTACTTGAATCTAGCTAGCTACGAGGAGCTCCAGATTAACTATGGGAACAACGATGTCAAATCGCAGACCGGAGGTGTTCAGCTTAATTTTGTGAGCAAGCGAGGGGGGAACAAGTTCTCAGGGACATTCTATCTGGATGTCGAGGACGAACGGTGGCAATCGTACAACGGTACGGACGAGTTGGAAGATTTGTATGATCCCTACAATCCCGGGATCCAGCGCGTGTATCTCTATGGAGCCAACTTCGGGGGACCGATCGTTAGAGACAAAGCTTGGTTTTATGGTTCCTATGGTATCCAGGACCTTCACGCACGGAATATTGATGGCTCGACCGACGACACATGGCTGGTCTCTGGATACGGAAAACTCAACTTCCAGATCACCCCAAGTACCAGAGCTGAATTGTTCATGGAATATGACAACAAGAACAAATGGAACAGGATTCCCTGGTTTGCCGAAGCTGCTCAGATGGACGTTACATTGACTTCCTATGCCAAGCAGGATGGACCGGGATATGTCTGGAAGGGTGAGCTGGAACAGATGTTCGGAAATCTGTACCTGAATGCCAAAGCAATTTATCTGGACATGGCCTTTTACCTGCATCCGCATGAAAGGGCTGAAGGGCAACCCCTGACTCTCCTTTATTACCCATCCTTTTATGCCACTGGTGCCGCTGATGATTACGGGACATCGAGAACCAACCTCAATGTGAATTTGACTGGCAACTATTTTGCCGAAGAGATACTCGGTGGCGACCACGAGATCAAGTTCGGAGTGGATTATCTGGTATCTACCGTTACAAGCTACGACTATTACGAAGGCAATGCCTACCTGTATTACTATGGGCCGGATGATTGGTTCCCGACTGGAGAATACTGGGAGGCCAGCATCCAAAGAGACCTTATCTTGAGCGAGTGGTTGCAACGCTACTCCCTGTTTATCCAAGACACTGCGACCTTCGGAAAATTGACCATAAACCTGGGACTCCGGTACGACACAGAAAAATCAAAGGTGAAGGATGAGATCATTCCCGAAAGCACGCTTCTTCCCCATTTGCTCCCGGGTTTGAATATAACCGAAATAGATCCCGGTCGAAGTTGGTCAATTCTTTCCCCCCGGCTGAGTTTTATCTATGACATCACTGGCGATGGCAAGAATGTCTTCAAGCTCAGCCTGGCCCGTTACGGATCTCAGGAAGGCTTCGGTATGGGTCATTTCCTCAATCCAGCGGATTGGGCTGGAATCGGTGTATATTGGCAGGATCTCAACGGCGACGGCAATGTGGCCAATGATGAGCTCTTCGGAGAGGATGATAGCGGAAATCTGGCTCAACCCGTGACCGCTGAAAACAGGCTCTGGAAGTGGGGCGGCATCAACATCGAGAATCCCACAAGCACGGATAATGGAAACAGGATTGATTCTGACTTCAATTCTCCGCTTCTTGACGAACTGACAGCCTCCTTCGAAAAAGAGCTTTTCACCGATTTTGCCGCACGTGCTGAATTCTTCTACAAAAAAGCCCATAATGGAATATGGGATAGACCGATGACGCTCGATGGAACAGTGGAACCTCTCTTCAGCGACGCCAATCCCAACTATGTCGATACAGGAGACGTTGAGCCTGAGACAGGACAACCTATTTATGAGCTTCTTGAAGACTACAACTACGAGTACCGCACCAACTACGAGAAGCGACACACCAAATATTTTGCGGGTCAGCTGGTACTGATTAAACGGTTATCCAACCGCTGGATGCTGGATGCTTCGGTCACTTATTCGCAGTGGAAACGCTACTACGAAGGCGAGTACACCGATCCTCATAACATCTGGCATTTCGATGAAGGCGTTGACTCCAACATGAACTCCAGATGGCAGTTCAAGGCCTCGGGCCTGTACCAGTTCCCGTTTGGTATCAATGCCAGCTTTGTGTTCCGTGCAAGGGAAGGATACGTGATTCAGCCCTATGCGAAAACCTACCGCCCAGGATTAGGGAATAGCACTTTCTACCAGGACTTGCGCGGTGATGAACGCTTGCCGAATTTCTACATGCTCGACTTTAGATTGGAAAAAGTCTTTCAGATCGGGGAAAGTTCCAGGGTTGTTGTTTCCATGGATGCATTCAATGCCCTCAACAACAACCATATACTGGACCAGGAAACCTATCTTGAGGATCAAGATAGTTTTGGGAAGGCGATCAAAATCCTGAATCCCCGTGTATTCCGATTCGGCGTAAGGTTCGACTTCTAAGCTGAAACTTGCCTAGAAAGCCCCTCCTCTTCCCTGGAGGAGGGGCTTTTTTTTTCGCTCACCGGGTGCTAGAATAAAAAGGGAGACATGGATGAAAAAAATCTCTATTTTATGGTTGGCATTGCTTGTTTTGATGGCCCAGACCTTTGTCTATAGCCAAGGTTATAAAGGAAAGGGGAAAGTCAAGGGGATTGTCACAGACCAAGACGCGAATCCGATCGAGGGAGTCACGATCAAGCTTTATTCCCAAAGAGCAGCCTCTGGTTTTGAGGTGAAAACAGACAAAAAAGGAAAATGGAAAGCCTTTTATATAAGAGGCGGGCCTTATGATATTGATTTTGAAAAACCCGGCTTTATGCCGAAAAAAATAAGCGCCAACATCAACGAATTCGGGAAAAATGCCGATATTGAAGTGACGCTACAAAAAACGGAAGGGTTGGTTGGGACGGATGACTTGAAAGTGACATTGAAAAAGGGAAATGATCTTTTTAACCAAGATAAATATGAGGAAGCTATCCAGACTTACCAGACAATCATCGAAAAAACTCCAGAAACCTTCATTCTTTACAGGAACATCGGCAATTGTTACTTCCAGATGGAAAAGTATGAGATGGCAGAGGAATTTTATAGGAAAGTTCTGGAAAAAGAGCCGGACGACACAGAGTCCATTTTGGGAATTGGCAACACTTATGCCAACCGCGGGCAGGGTGAAAAAGCATTGGAATGGTACAACAAGATCAAATTTGAAAAGATTTCCGACCCGATGGTTCTGTACAATATCGGATCCAATTTTTATACCCAAGGACAACATCAGGAAGCTCTCAAGTACTACCGGAAAGCCGTTAAACTTAAGGGTGACTTTCTGGATGCCCTCTACCAATTGGGTTTGGTCAATTTGACTTTGGAGAACAACCAGGAGGCGATCGATGTCTTCCAGGAGTATTTAAAGTACGACCTAGAGTCGGTGAGGGCAGACCAAGTCCGGAATTTTATCGAGTTCCTGAAGAAAAAATAAGACGATTCAGTCACGGGCACGGAACGATGAAACATTTTAAAAAGATTTTCCTCCTTTTTCTTTTGATACAGATCCTCAGAACCGCGTTTTTTTCTGTAGTCGCAGAGGCCAGTCCTAAAAAAAATCCATTGAATGTTTTGCTAATCACCATCGATACTCTGAGGCCGGATAGGTTGAGCTGCTACAGCGAAAAGCACGTCCATACGCCGAATATCGATAGTTTGGCCGACAGAGGCACTCTATTTCTCAAGGCCTTTGCCCATACCCCTACAACCCTTCCTTCGCATACCAACATACTTTTGGGGACGACACCCATTCATCATGGGGTACACGATAATCAGAACTTTATCGTGAGGGAAGAATTTATGACTCTGGCAGAATATCTGAAAGGTAACGGGTATGCCACTGGGGCCGTTGTCGGGGCCTTCCCCTTGGATTCTCGGTTTGGCCTCACCCAGGGGTTCGATCTCTATGATGACAATTACGGCAGCAAAAACTACCAGGAATTTTCCTATGTGGAAAGACCGGCTGAGGTTGTTGTGAAAAACTCTATCGCGTGGATCGCGGAACAGAGTAGCCCCTGGTTTTTATGGGCCCATTGTTTTGATCCTCACCAACAGTACAATCCTCCCGAGCCTTTCATGACCCGATATAAAGAGAGCCCGTACAACGGGGAAGTGGCCTACGTCGATCATGAGCTGGGAAAGCTCTTAACTTATCTGATGAAAAATCGGCTGGTGGAAAACACGCTTATTGTCTTCACCGGAGATCATGGAGAATCTCTGGGGCAACATGGTGAGTCCACCCATGGATACTTTGCCTATAATAGCACCATTTGGATACCTTTAATCATTATTTCTCCCGGGATGAAATCCGTCATCGTCGATCAAAATGTATGTCATGTGGATATTTTTCCGACGGTTTGTGATGTTTTAGGTTTGGAAAAACCTGATTTTCTCCAAGGTATTTCTCTTGCACCTGTTCTCAAAGGAAAAAGGGATAACAGACTATCATCAAGGGCCATCTATTTTGAATCCCTCTATCCCTTTTACAGTCGGGGCTGGGCTCCGTTGAGCGGGATTATCCAAAAAAATACCAAATACATTAATTCACCCATCCCGGAGTTTTACGACCTCAAAGAAGATTTTGATGAAGTAAAGAATTTAGCCGAACAAGAAAAGTTGGATGCCTACCAATCGGACCTGGAAAAGTTGATAGAAGCGCAGTCGTACTCAGGAAAAACATCGGCAAGCCAAAAAATAGACCGGGAAGCCTTGGAAAAGCTCAGGAGTCTAGGATACATTTCCAGTCCCCAGACAGGCAAAAAATCTGAATTTGCGACCGAAGATGATCTGAAAGTTCTTCTCCCCTACCAAAACAGGCTTCAAAAGGCGATGGGCGCCTTTCACTCGGGGAGAGTTGACGAAGGGATTGCCATACTGGAGAAGATCATCCAAGAGAGAAAAGATTTTGACCAGGCTTACGCTTACCTGGCGACTCTGCTGAAAGTGAAGAAGGATTACAAAGGGGCGGTCGAAATTCTTAGAGAGGGGTACAAAAACTGCCCTACGAGCTATAAGGTTATCACAACCTTTGGCATATTTCTCACCGAAGTGCGTGAATACGACGCCGCCATCCATATACTCCAAGAAGGACTCAAACTCATAGATTATGATCCGGATATATGGAACTATCTGGGAGTAGCCTACTGGAGAAAAGGGGAGCTGGATCACGCACTCGAAGCTTTTCATGAGAGCTTGGAATTGGACATCAACTATTCCATCGCCTTAAACAACACAGGCTCTGTTTATCTTTCCAGGTTTCTCAAAACCAAGGACCAGGGAGATCTCCAGAACGCCATTACAAATTTTCAGAAGGCCATCGGTTTGGATCCCGGATACGCGTCTGCTTATAATGGTTTAGGTGCAGCTTACAGCCGAGCTGGCAATGTGGAAGGCGCGATTGTTTCTTGGAAAAAAGCCGTGGAGATAAATCCGGATTTAGGATTTGCCCTGTATAATCTGGGTCTTGCCTTTCTCCGAAAAGGAGATAAAGAGAAGGCTCTAGATTATTTGAGCAGATACAAACAAAAGGAATACCAACGTCTGTCCCCAAAAGAAAAGGAAAAACTCGACGCTTTGATCCAAAGTTGTCGGCAGCGGCAATGATCAAAAAAATACCCATCATCACGCCTCTATCTATTTGTTTCGTTTTGATTCTGTTTTTATCTGTTTCTATCGGCTATTCCAGGCTGAACAAAAATGAGACACGTTTGAATATCCTGCTCATCACGATTGACACGTTGAGGGCAGACCGGGTGGGCTGCTACAGCAAAGAAAACCTTCAAACTCCTAACATGGACGCTATCGCTGAGCAAGGGGTCGTTTTTAAGAGAGCGTTCACCCATAATCCCACCACATTACCAGCTCATGCCAATATGCTTTTGGGCTTGACCCCTCTGTATCACGGCGTGCGGGAAAACACAAATTTTGTGGTCCGGCAGGAGTTTTTGACGTTGGCCGAATATCTTAAGAGCGCTGGCTATGCCACAGGTGCGTTTATCGGTGGATTCCCTCTGCATTCCAGATTCGGTTTGGCCCAAGGCTTTGGAGTTTACGATGAAAATTACGAAGCTGTCGAATTCATCAAATTTTCCGCGGGAGAACGGAAGGCTGAAGCGGTGATCAATCCGGCCTTGGGCTGGCTCGATAAACAGGATACACCCTGGTTTCTGTGGATCCACTGTTATGATCCTCATGATCCCTACGATCCTCCGGAACCATTCATGGCTCGGTATCGGGAGAGCCTGTATGACGGGGAAGTGGCCTATGTCGATTTTGAATTGGGGAAAGTCTTAGCCTACTTGGCTAAAAATAATCTTTTTGATCAAACATTGATTGTGTTTACAGGAGATCACGGTGAATCACTGGGGCAGCATGGTGAAGTAACTCATGGGTATTTAGCGTACAACACAACGATGTGGATTCCTCTCATCATAGCAGCTCCGGATTTCAATCCAAGGCAGGTAGACCAGCTTGTTTGCCATGTCGATATTTTCCCGACTATTTGCGATATATGCGGTCTGAAAAAACCCTCGTTTCTCCAGGGGATTTCACTCCTTCCTGGGATGAAAGGTAAAAGACTGCCCAAGCGGACGATTTACTTTGAATCTCTTTATCCCTATTACAGCCGGGGATGGGCGCCGATAAACGGGTTTATCAACGGGAAGGAGAAGTATATTCAATCTCCGATTCCCGAGCTTTTTGATTTGGAAGAAGATTTTGTCGAACTCAACAATCTAGCAAAGAATCAAAATTTGGAGAAGCAAAGAAAAAAACTCGAGCAAATCATGAAGGATAGATCCCATCCCACAAGCGAAAAAGCAAGACAACGAATTGATCGTGAATCCCTGGAGAGATTGAGAAGTCTTGGTTATATTTCCAACCCTCAATCGGTAAATAAGAAAAATTTCGGGCCCGGGGATGATGTTAAATCTCTTCTGCCGTTCCACAATAAAGCCACCCAAGCATGGGAGTTTTTTTTGGATGGCAAAGTTCGTGATGGCATGGACCTCGTGAAGGAAGTTATCACAGAGAGGGAAGATATCGACATCGCCTACACCAATCTTGCTAGGATGTATAAAGAACAGGGGAAACTGAAGGACGCCCTTTCGGTTTTGAAAACCGGGATGGAAAAACTGCCTTCCAATTATGGCGTCATCGTTACCTATGTCAATTTTTTGAACATCGCCGGTCAGTATGAAGATATTATAGAAGTGTTGAGCGATAGGTGGCTGCCGCAGATGGAACATGATCCGGAAATATGGAACTATCTCGGGTTGGCTTACTCGAACACTGGGGATTTTGAGAATGCTTTGCATGCTTTGGAACAGGCTTTGTCCATAGACGATAAATTTGCCCTTGCTTTCAAGAATATAGGGAATATTCATCTTTCCCAGTTCCAAAAGTCCAAAAGTAAGGATAGCCTTCAAAAAGCCATTCAGAATTATGAACGAGCTGTGGAGCTGGAACCTGATTATGGAGCGGCTTTTAACAGCCTAGGAGTATCCTATAAGGAATCAGGGCGGACGGATGCGGCCATTCGTTGTTGGGAAAAAGCCTTTGAGCTGAGGCCCGATGTCGGATATCCTCTCCTCAATTTGGGTTTGGCTTATATGGAAAAGGGAAACAATGCCAAAGCCCTTGAGTATTTCGAAGAGTACAAAAAAAGATTCTATCATTCCCTTCCTTCCCGAGATAAGGAAAAGGTCGATTCGTTTATTCAAAGGTGCAAAAAGGGATCATGAAACCGAAAGTCAATTGCCAAATGGCCGCTCTTGGGGTCGTGATTCTGGTCTTGTTTTCGACATGCTGTGGACCAAGAGGACGGGTGGACCTGGATCCGGCGAGCAAGGATTTTTACGAGTATGCCCGATTGATCATGACCAAACCGGAAAAGGATATTTTCCTGATGCTACCGGACAAAAAATCCAGAGAGGAATTCATTGAAGATTTTTGGGCCAAACGGGATCCTGACGCATTCACCGATGAAAATGAATTCAAACAGGAATTTTACGCCCGGATAGAATATGTGAATAAGCGTTTTATCGAGGGGATCCCGGGATGGAAGACGGATAGAGGTCGGATTTATATTTATTTGGGTCCTCCGGATAAAATCGAACAGCGCCCTTTTATCAATGATCCCAATGTCAAAGGACTGATCTGGTGGGGCTACTACAAATACCGTTTGGGAGTGGAATTCATCGATAAAAACGGAGATGGACGGTATTCCCTCGGACGCCAATTAGGAGCAGGAGGGGGCCTGTTGGATGTGATTGAAAAAGCTAAGTTTGGGCAGATCTTTGATAATACGGGAGATATCGGAACGGTCTTTTCCAAATTCAGGATGGATTACGACCGTACGGCAAGAGAGATCATCGTTAGGATCCCGATAGAGTCTCTGTCTTTCGAATCCGCAGAAAACAAACTCTTGGCGGTTTTTGATTTTGAATTCTTCATCTACGCAAGAAAAGGCACAGAAAATACCCGTTTTAAAAGGCAAAGGACCTACGAAACGACGGAAAAAGAAGTCTTGGAGTTGGATGAGATTATCTTGACATTTCCGCATGATCTGAAGCCCGGGGAGTATTATTTCGATGTGGTGGTCATCATCAAACCAAAAATCGGAAAAGTCAGAAAAATTTTCAAGATAAAGGTTTAAGAATATGATCAACAAATCCTTACGCGTATTGCTCATTTTCCTTGTTGTCGGTTCTCTGCTACTTTCTGGACAAAGGATCAGGGAAAAAGACCTCTCGGCAAAATATCAGGACTGGCTGAAATTGGTCTCTTACATCATTCAGCCTGAAGAGAAAGATGTTTTTTTACAGTTGGCCAATGACAGAGAAAGGGATATCTTTATTGAAGCCTTCTGGAGGCAAAGGGATCCTACTCCGGGTACACCTCAAAACGAGAACAAAGATGAGCACACAAGACGCTTTATCCACGCCAACCAACGTTACGGACGAAGCACACCTCGGGAAGGCTGGATGACAGATATGGGGAGGATCTACATCATCCTGGGTGAACCATTGAGCACAGAGATGTTCGAAGTCAGCGGAATATATCCAGCAGAGGTCTGGACTTATAATGGCGATAGGACTAAGGGATTGCCCACGCAATTTAACCTTGTTTTTTTCCAGAGATCGGGAGCCGGCGAATACAAGCTGTACAATCCCACCTCGGATGGCCCGGCTGCTCTTATCATCGACAAACAGGGTTTGGACTTATCCGATCATAGAACGCTCTACAACAAAATTCTGGAGCTGGCTCCGACTCTTGCCGGTCCATCTATCTCCTTGATTCCTGGGCAATATCCTTACAATTATACACCTTCACCTCGAAGCAACATAGTTATCGCAAGCATCTTTGAATCGCCAAAAAAGGATATCAGCCCGAACTATGCAACCCACTTTCTCAATTACAAAGGTGTTGTCAGCACCGACTATTTAACTAACTACGTCGAAAGTCATACCGATGTGGCTTTAATCCAAGACCCGATTTTGAGCTTCAATTTTTTGCACTTTTCCATTTCCCCGTCAAGCGTATCCATTGATTATTTTGAGCCGAATGACCAGTACTACTGCAATTATCAGCTCAATGTGGGCGTGAAAAAATCAGGTGAGCTTATCTTTCAATATTCCAAGGATTTCCCGTTTTATTTTGAGCCGGAAAATGTGGACATAATCAAGGGAAAAGGGATTGCCATCCAAGATTCTTTTCCCTTGATTGAAGGAACCTATCAGCTCAATATCCTTATCCAAAATTCTGTGGGCAAAGAATTCAGTGTATTCGAGGGAGGAGTGGTAATTCCCGAACACACAGGAGATCCGAAGATCATCGGTCCTGTAGTCGGCTACGGGCTCCAGGATTACCCTGCGCATCTCCATGTTCCTTTTAAGGTTGTGGACAAACAGTTGCTCGTCGATCCCGCGAGCACCATTTCTCGTGGAGATAAAGTTGCATTTTTTTTCTCCATCATGAATATGACAGAAGATTTATGGAAAGGGGGAAAGGTGGACGTTTTTTTAGGCGGTCTGAAAGAGAAGGACCCCTCCCGAATAACTTTTACCCTCCCGCTGAAAGAATATCCCTTCCACAAGATCATCGGGATAAACCACGCCTTGTCAGCCGATGACCTATCCCCTGACTATTATGAACTGAAACTCGTTTTGAAGGATGGAGAGGGGATACCTCTGCACGAAAAAAAGAGCAACATCATCGTCTCACCCTCCGAAAGCATCCCCCACCCTGTGACACTGGCCAAGTCTTTTCCATTGTCCAATTATTTTTTATATCTTTACTCTTTAGCGAACCAGTACGATAGAGCAGACAATCCTGAGAAGGCTGAATCTCATTATGAAAAGGCTTTTTCTCTCAACCCAAGCTATCACCCAGGAACGATAGAGTATTGCCATTTCTTGTTAAAAATAAAGAGGTTCCAAAAAAGCCTGGATTTGATCGAATATGTCAAAGATAGCGAAGATCTGCGATTTGAGTATTTTTTAGTCAAGGGGAAAGCCTTCATGGGGTTGGAAAAATATTTCGCTGCTGTTGAAAGTTTTTTGGAAGGAAATAAAATCTACAACAGCGATATCCGCATTCTTAATTCCCTTGGCTATTGCTTCTACAAAACTGGAGATAAACAAAGCGCTTTGGAAACTCTCCGAGCTTCTTTGCGTCTGAGCCCTGATCAGCAGGAAATCAGAGCCCTAATCCAAGAAATCGAAAAAGAATGAAATCCAAAACAGCCATTGTGACTAGGCTTCTTCTGTCTCTTATTTTTTTTGTGTTGTTTTTGATCGGTGCGGGAGTATATTCCACATCCCGGATCAGAGGAGAAAAGAAGGCAGAGGGTATGAACCTTCTGGTCATAACCCTCGACACCATGAGAGCGGACCGTATCGGTGCGTATGGGTATGCTAAGGCCAAAACGCCTCATCTGGATGGTTTGACAGAAAATGGGATCATGTTCGCCAATTGCTATTCACCGGTTCCACTGACGCTCCCGGCCCATTGTTCGTTATTCACGGGTTTGTATCCCCTTGGCCACCGTGTTAGGGATAATGGAACGTTTTTCCTCAGCGATGCGGAATTCACCCTTGCGGAAATGATGGAGAGCAAAGGATACGATACCTATGCGGTTGTCGCTTCCTTCGTTCTTATGGCCAAGTTCGGTCTGAATCAGGGATTCTCCATTTATGATGATTCTTTGGATGCCAATGAGCTCCTGCGCAATTTTTATTCGGAGATAACCGCTGATGTGGTGTATGTCAAATTCGCAAATTGGTTCAGGAATCGAGAAGAAAAAAGTTTTTTTGCCTGGGTCCACTTCTATGATCCTCATGCTCCTTATGAACCACCGGAAGGATACCGGAAAGGCAGGCAAGGCCTCAGCGATTTATACGATGGAGAAGTTGAATATACCGATGTTTATGTGGGAAAGATCATTCAGGACCTCGAAAATGAAAAGATTCTCGAGGATACTCTGATCGTCATTGTAGGAGATCATGGAGAAGCCTTTGGGGAACACCAGGAATACGGACACTCTGTTTTTTGCTATGAAGAAAACCTTAAAGTCCCATTGATTTTTTTTAATCTGCATTTGTTTCCTGAGGGATCAGTGGTGGAGGATCGTGTCAGCCTGATCGACATCATGCCCTCCCTGCTCGAGATGTTCGGTATGGATTCTCCTCCGGCCATTCAGGGGAAGAGCTTCACCAAGATGTTGGCTGGCAAAGAGGAGAAGAAGGCCCGGCCTCTTTACATTGAGAGCATGTATGGAAAAGAAACCTTGGGGTGGGCCCCGCTCGCAGGAATTATCGATGGCCCCTACAAATATATCTCCTTGCCGGAGCCAGAGCTTTATGACCTTGAAAAAGATGACCAAGAAAAGAACAATCTATATCCGATAAAGAAAGATACCGCCAGGGCCCTGGATGAAAAATTGAAAACATTCAAGCTGGAATATTCCTCATCAGGGGGAAGTGTTAGACGAAAATTGACGCTTGAGGATAGAAGGCGACTGGAAAGCTTGGGTTATATTTCTTCTTTTTCCCCAAGCGCAATCAAGACAATAGATCCTAAGAAGGGGATCCTGTTGCTCAATAAATTCAATGATGCCAACAATCTCATAGAAAGGGGCCGACTGGACTTGGCCGAGGCAGAACTGAGGAATGTCGCTGCCCAGAATCCGGAGATCAAATTCTTACCCTATTATGAGCTAATGGCCAAGATTTTTGAAATAAGGACCGATCCTCAGGCAGTCATCGAGACTTGGAAAGAAGCGGTGGAAGTTTTTCCTGCTAACGATAGGTTCAAACTCAGCCTGGCATTCAAGTTGCTTCAGGTAGGACAAATGGAGGAAGCTGAGGCGCTGGGTCTCGAAATAACGAGAATAGATGATAAATCGTCCAGAGGGTTGATCTTGTTGGGCCGCGTTGAAGAAAAAAGGGGAGATCACCGAAAGGCTTTGATGTATTTCGAGAAAGCCTTGGATAAGGAACCCAACAATGTGCAACTGAAGCTGAGCGTTGCCCAATCGTTGGTTAAAAATGGCCAACGGGAAAGAGCTTTGGCGATGAGCCAGGCCCTTTTTGATGATCAAACAATCACAGGCGATCCAGCCAATGCAGGGATTCTCTCCAAGATCGGGCTCATTTTTATAGAAGGGAACCGCCTCGAGCAGGCTCGAAGGATTCTATTGGACTCGGTTGCAATGGATGATTCGAACGCCGAATCGTGGAATAGTCTAGGGGTCGTGTATTACCGGAAAAAGGAGTATCCCAAAGCTGTGGAGGCCTATGAGCGCGCTGTGCGATTGAATCCGGAATTCGCATCGGCTTTCAATAATCTGGGAACTCTGTATTTGCGGGAATTTTTGGAGCGAAGGGATCCTGGGATGGTGCCGAAAGCGATCGATGCCTTCGACCGAGCCATTAACAACGATCCTCTTCTGGCTGCGGCCTACAATGGCCGGGCCTCCGCCTTTAAGTTCAGCGACCGCGCAAACGAAGCCATCCGGGATTGGAAAAGAGCGATGGAACTCCAACCCGATTTTGTGAATGTTTATTTCAACCTGGGAATCACCTATATGGAGATCGGGGAAAAAACAGAGGCTGCGAAAATATTGAAATTATGCAAAAAGAAGTTTTATAAGCGTCTTTCTCTTTCGGAACAGGGCCGTCTCGATCGGCTGATCACCGAAGCCACCCGCTAATTTTTTTACTCCTTGATCAAATCATTGATAATCCTGTATTGACCTCCTTTTTTTTCTGTGATATGTGACTGCCAAAGGAGAAAGCTGAAATGCTAAAGAAAGTCTGGATTATGTGCCTGTTGCTTTTTTTGATCTGTGCATACGGCACTTCAGATAAGGTGCAGTCAAGTCCAAGTCGTTCGCTCAAGGAAAGAGCAGAAATCATCTCAGCTTTGAACATGAAGAGGGTGAATGCCTTGTTACTTCCAGCCATGCGAAAGGCCGGGATTGACTGCTGGATCATCATGTCGAGGGAGTTCAATAAGGACTTTGTGCTGCAGTACATTGAAGACAACTTGGAGAACACGCCCGGTGGCCACCGGAATGCCTACATCTTTTTCGATGAGGGAGCGGGTCGTTTGAAAAAAATCCTCATCGGAACTCACCTCCCTCGCTCGAGCAAGATCTGGGACAAGATGATTTCCTACCACGGGGGAGAAGGAGATGACGGGCCCTCGCTCAAACCCTATTTGCAGACTATCGTAGAGAAGTTCGATCCCAAAAGAATCGGGATCAATCAATCCCGGACCATTCCGATGTGTGATGGGATGACCGTTGAGATGAAGGAGTTTCTGGTCGAATCGATCGGCCAGAAATACGCGGAGAGGCTGGTTTCGGCCGAATCCCTGATCGTGGATTTTCTGGACACTCGACTTCCTGAGGAAATGCCCTATTTCAAAGAGGCGGCCGAACTTTCCAAGATGATTCATCATGAGGTTTTAAGCCGCAAGGTGATCACCCCCGGAAAGACAACCTTGGGGGACATTCGCTGGTACATCTACGACCGGTTATCCCGATTGCAGATCGACACTTGGTATTTCCACGGATTGAGGATTATTCGAAAAGGCTTTCCTGGAAGATTGGATGAAGATGGTGTTATTGTCCAACCAGGTGATATCGTCAATAATGACATCGGGATTGTCTATATGAACTTTCATACAGACTATAAGGGAACGGGCTATGTTCTAAAGCCTGGGGAGACAGAACCTCCCGATGGCGTACAAAAGGCTTTCGAGAATTCTTTGAAAGTCCAGGACGCCATCTTTGCCGTTTCAAAACCGGGCAAAATTGGGTATAAGCTCGATGTGGAGGCGGAAGAACTTTGTAAAACATGGGGGATAGAAGGGAGCGTGTACTGCCATTCCACAGGAATCCCCGGTCATGGGATCGGTGCATCCATCCTGAACAACTGGCCGGATCGTTACGGAGTCAGGGCTACCTACCCGCTACGGTTGGGGGCCTATTTCGCCATCGAATCCCATGCGATCAGTTCTATCCCCGAATGGCAAGGACAGAGGATATCCATCGCCACCGAAGAAGATGCCTATTTAACCGAGGATGGCTTCAAATATTTTGTTCCCCGACAAGAAAAGATTATCCTCATCCGATAATTCATCCCTTTTTTGATGTCCCGAGCGAGAAAAAAAGGAGGTTAGGCATGATAAAAAAAGAGTTTAAGTCATACCCTAAAGGGTTGTACGTTATTGCCTTTTTTGTCATTGCCCTGGCAGGAATTTCTCGAACTGCCGCGGGCCAAGAGATGAAAGCTAATCTTTTTAAGCAGCTAAAGTATAGGCACATCGGTCCGGTGGGGAACCGCGTGATCGCTGTGGTCGGTGTGCCCGGGGAAGCGAATATTTGTTATGCCGGAGCCGCCTCGGGTGGGATTTTCAAATCCGAGGACGGCGGGATCAACTGGAAACCGATTTTTGATAAACAGCCCGTTTCCTCGGTCGGTTCGTTGGCCATAGCTCCTTCTGATTCCAATGTGATCTGGGCTGGAACGGGAGAGACCTTTATCCGCAGCAACATCTCACACGGAGACGGGATCTACAAGTCCACCGATACCGGAAAAACATGGAAAAAAATGGGGCTGGAAAAAACGGGAAGAATTGGTCGTATCGTGATCGATCCGCGTAATCCGGATATCGTTTTTGCCGCGGCCATGGGACACTGTTACGGACCCCAAAAGGATCGGGGAGTCTTCCGAACGACCGACGGCGGCAAGACTTGGGAAAAGGTGCTTTTTGTGGACGAAAATACCGGGTGTTCCGATATTGCCATGGATCCCAACAATCCGCGGATCCTGTTTGCTGGAATGTGGCCCATGTTGATCAGAACCTGGGGAAAGTGGAGCGGAGGGCCCGATGGCGGTTTGTTCAAATCCGTCGATGGCGGGACCACATGGAAAAGGCTCAAAGGAAAAGGATTGCCGGAAGGAGAGATAGGCAAAGTTGCCGTAGCCGTGGCTCCCAGCGACTCAGATCGTGTGTATGCCCTTATCGAACACAAAGACGAAGGATTGTGGAGATCGGATGATGGAGGGGAGACCTGGAGGAAGGTCAATCATAACCGTGCTATTCTCAATCGTCCGCTGTATTACACCCGCTGTGTTGTAGCCCCGGATGATCCAGACGAAGTGTATTTTCCGGCGACCCGGTTCCACATGACACTGGATGGAGGTTTGGACATAAAAAGATTCAACCCTTCAGGCGGCGACCATCACGACATGTGGATCGATCCTTTAAATCCGGATCGGATGATGGTGGGGAATGACCAGGGTGTTAGCATTTCCCCAAACCGCGGAAAATCCTGGCACGGCATCCAGCTTCCGATCGCCCAAATGTACCATGTGTATGTGGACGATCGAATTCCCTATTATGTTTACGGCAACCGCCAGGATGGATCATCCTACGGCGGGCCGAGCAACAGCCGCATGGGCCGAGGGGGTATCCCGCGCGGCCTGTGGCATCCGGTGGGAGGATTCGAGAGCGGGTTCGCTGTTCCCGATCCTGTGGACAACAACATCATTTGGTCGGGGAATTATGATGGCATGCTCGATGTGTTCGATATGCGCACCAAACAGAGCCGGGGTGTGACCGTTTGGCCAGAAGGTATCCAAGGCTGGGCTCCCAAGGATGTCAAGTACCGTTTTCAATGGACATTCCCGATCGCCATCTCTCCTCACGATCACAACAGGGTTTACGTGGGAAGCCAGTATGTGCATAGGACATCAGATGGAGGGCAAAGCTGGAATATTATCAGCCCTGATCTTTCCACGAATGATAAAAGCAAACAGGAGAGGACGGGAGGAATCACATATGATGATGCCAGCCCTCTGTATTGCTGTACGCTATTTGCCATCGCTGAATCCCCGTTGCAAGAGGGCTTGATCTGGGCCGGGACCAATGACGGGCTTTTGCACGTGACAAGAGACGGGGGCGAGAATTGGACAAATGTCACGAAAAACATTCCCGACCTTCCGGAGTGGGGAACGATCAGCAATATCGAACCATCCCGTTTTGATGCAGGCACTTGCTACATAACGATCGATTTCCATCAGGTGAACGATTTTGATCCTTATGTTTTCAAGACATCCGATTACGGAAAAAAATGGAAGCGCATAAGCTCCGATATTCCCAAGGGTGTGCTTAGCTTTGCCCATTGTGTGAAGGAAGACCCAGTCCGAAAAGGTCTGTTGTACCTCGGAACAGAAAATGCGCTGTATGTCTCCTTTAATGATGGGAAGAATTGGACCCCATTGCAGTCCAATCTTCCTCATGCTCCGGTTCACTGGTTGACGATTCAGGAGCGTTTTAGCGATCTAGTGGTTGGCACGTATGGAAGGGGTTTCTGGATTTTGGATGACATCTCCCCTCTTCAGCAGATGACGCAAGAAGTCCTGGATTCTGAAGTCCATCTTTTTGATTCCAGGCCTGCCTACCGCTTCAGGAACATCGCAGGGCCGAGCGGGACTCCCAATGATCCCTGTGCGGGACAGAATCCTCCATATGGCGCGAGCATCAGCTACTACTTGAAGTCTGAACCAAAAGAAGAAGTTGTGTTCACCATCCTGGATGAAACAGGAAAGACTATAAGAACTCTGAAAACCGAGAAGCCGGAAGATATGGAACCGGATAGTTTTTCCAGAGGACAGACTAAGCCCTTCAAAGTTCCAAAGCAGGTCGGCCTCAACCGAATCGGGTGGGACTTGAGATACGACAGGACCAAAATGATCAAACTGCGAACAAAACCCATCGGACAGGATCATGTGGAATTGGGAGATAAGGGATGGCGAGCCTTTCCTCGAGGAAGTCGCGGGAGTGGGCCTCTGGTTCCTCCGGGCGTTTACACGGTGAGGTTGACGGTGGGGGATAAAGCATTTTCCCAAAAACTCACAGTGATAAAAGATCCTCATTCCACAGGAATGGAGGCGGACATCCTGGAGCAAACGAAGATCTTATTGGAGATCCATCGCAATATCAATGCCGTGGCAGATATGATCAACGAGATAGAATGGATACGCAAACAGCTTTATGACTTAAAAGAACTGCTGACAGAAAAGCAAGGGACCGAGACGATTATCAAAGCTGGAGATGAACTGGATCAGAAGTTCATAGAAATAGAGAGCTTCTTGTTTTCGATGGAGCTTTCCGGGTCGGGAGATGGGCTACGTTGGCCGGATAAGTTTTATGTTAGGCTTCGTTTTCTGGCGAACGATATCAGCAAATCCGATTTTCCTCCCACTTCTCAACAGATCGAGGTTCACGAAATGTTCAAGGAACAATTGGCCGACCATCAGGAACGCCTGAAACAGCTGATAGAGAAGGATGTTAAAACTTATAATGATTTGCTTAAAGAGAAAAAGATCCCGAATATCTTTACGGATTTGAAATAAACGCTACAGATCAGCCCCCGACTTCAAAATCGATCGTTTTTTTAACCGTCTTTGTCGAAATGTTATCTGTAATTGTGATCGACAACGAATAACTCCCAGCCTCCAGGTTTCTCTGCTCTCTTGTTTCGCTTGTTTCGGTGCCTTTGGTCGTTCGGACAAGAACCGTTTTTTTCATCGGCAAAGGCTGACTCACAAGAGGAGATTGGTATTTTTGGGGCGTATAATTGATGACGAGCTCCTCACCTTGATACACTTCGTAGTGGACTTCAATATCCGACTGCCCTTGGGCATTGGCCTGTACACCAAAGATAAAGAAAAAGATGTCCAGGTTTTCCTGAGGAGCAAAAATCCGTTCGAGGTTGGGCTCTATCTGAAGGATAGAATAGGCGAAAAAATCTTTATGAACTTCGGCTGTTGTCTCGGGAGTGGCGACCTGCTTTATATCCTTAGCAAAAATGATCGGTGTCGTATCGATTATGTCCGTGAAAGAAAGGGGGTCGGGCAGGGTGACTTCAAGATACTGAGTCCCGATCTTCTGGAAGTCTCGGGAAGTGACCGCCATGGACAGGAGATAATTTCCAGGTGGGAGGGGATATCCTGTGGTGTATAATCCTTCTTGTTCCGGATCGTAGGAGGCGCTTTCTTCCTCCACCTGAAACGGGATATATATTTCTTTCACCAGCTCGCCGGGAGTTTGGGTTTCCAGTTTGTTGAACTGAAGAAAGACATAATTCTGTGCAACTAGGTTTGTGGGGGCGGGTTGTTCCTCCTGGGCTTCAGCTTGAGGGGCCGCGGCGGGTGGCGCGAATCCGAGGTCGATGTTTTTGGCCTTGAAAAAGATGACGGCATGTAGATTCTGCTGACCGGCTGGTAGGAAAATGCTGTGGGTGATTTGGAAGGGGATATCGGCTCGAACTTCCCGGGATTGTATCCCTGCTTGAAACACAGTCTTGACTTCGGGAGGGATTATGACTGTTGATCTCTGTTCTTCCTGAGCGAATGAGAGAGGTGCAGAGAATGTACACAGAATGATCCCAGTTATAAGAACGGTGACGCAAAAGCCTTTAAATTTCATGTTTCCTCCTCGAGATCAACCGTTTGGTTTTCTCTTCTTTTGGTTAGTGCTCCTTCAATGGTGGCTATAGTCTGTTTCAATTCAATACTATAACAAAACTCAAGATTTATTTCTACATAAATTCTAGGTAAAATATCTTGATTGTACCCATTTGTTTAGTCGGTTGGATTTATCGATTTCTGCAATACGTAAGAACATAAGTTTGAGGCTGAGAGGATTGTTAGCGCCGTTGGTATTTGTTGACCGCGTTCTGGTGTTCACGAAAGGTCTGGCTGAAATGATGACTCCCGTCATTTTTCGAGACAAAATACAGAAATTTTTCGTCTGCAGGATATAGGGCAGCTTCGAGAGAATCTCTCCCGGGATTGGCGATGGGGCCTGGCGGCAAACCAGAATAGAGATAGGTGTTGAAAGGAGAATCGTACTTGAGGTCCTTGGTGCGCAAGCGATCTTTGAACCTGTCTTCGAGTTTGAGAACGTAGATAATCGTGGGGTCACAATCTAATTTCATGTCTATTCTCAAGCGATTGTGAAAAACAGCCGAGATGATCTTTTTTTCTTCACGAAGGGAAGTTTCCTTTT
Source organism: Candidatus Aminicenantota bacterium (assembly GCA_020348385.1). Lineage (GTDB taxonomy): Bacteria > Acidobacteriota > Aminicenantia > Aminicenantales > Aminicenantaceae. The sequence continues at coordinate 2,086,455 of CP070750.1, forward strand.
CTATCAGAGAGGCCAACGTCACGATATCACGGATGGACATTTCCATCTCTGCGGCCCGTTCCATCCATTCTTGGGAAAAGACTTTTGTGAACTGGAATATCATGGCCGCGACAATTTTTTCTGAAGGGGTTCCTTTTGCAAAGCGATAGGTTTCTGGAAAAAGATACCCCTCGAGGTTTGGGGCATCCGTGTCTAAGGAATATATCAGGGATGTTTCCCCAGCATCTCTCAGAAAATCCTTTTTTGCTGCAAAACCTTCCGATTCTAAAAGCTGGGCTATTTCCTTGATGATCAACCCCTCGGGTATCGTGATAGAATGGAGATACACGCTTCCTTCGGACAGGACCTGAAGAATATTCTTGGGTGAATCGGGGATCGCGATGACATACTCCCCTGCTTTCAGGCTTTGACTGGAGAAGAAGATCCTGTATCCTAAGAGGAATGGCCATGTTTTTTTTATAATCCCGTTTTTTTTCAGATTGAGAGCGATTTCTTTTGCGGACTGTCCCTTTTCCACCTCAAAAACGACGGAGTTCGGCTGTGTATCCAGCCGATGGTAAAATTCCGAGGAAAACCATGTGATGAAGAGGAGCAGCAGCAATGCAGCCGATATCAGGACGAATCTGACTATTTTAACCAACATTCTATCCTGCTCTTTTGCTCTCCAAATATGTGGACAGAATGATCACAGCTGAGACCTGATCCTCGATGTTTTTTTTGGCCTTCGGGGAGATTTTTTGTTGGCTGAGGATTTTGCTTGCCTGTTTGGTCGTCAAACGTTCATCCCAGAAATTCACCGGAAGACCTAGAATTTGCTCTAACCAGCGCGCAAATTCCTGCGTTTTTTCAGCTCTGGTTCCGGAACTTCCATCCATCCTCAGGGGCAAGCCAACGATGACTTCTTTGATCTCATATTCCGAGACCACGCGTTTGAAATAGGCCGCGTCCTCTTTTTCGGTTTTTCGCCGATAACTTATCAGAGGTTGTGCCGTGATTCCCAGCTGGTCACTTATGGCCAAACCGATCTTTCGATCTCCGTAATCTATCCCCAAAATTCTCAAGGCTTGAGTGCGGCTCCTTCTCTTTTTTTGTTTTTGTGCTGTTCGAACCCGAGATCGATCAATTTATCCAGAAGCAGAGGATAGGAAAGACCGCTCAACTCCCACAGTTTAGGGTACATGCTGATTTCTGTGAATCCAGGAATAGTGTTGATTTCGTTCAGGAATAGCTTTTGTGTTTCTTCTTCGAGAAAAAAATCCACCCGGGCCATACCCGAACAGCCGATTGCTCGAAAAGCTGCGATGGCCAAGTGTTGGACTTTTTCGGTAACATCCTGAGGCAATTCCACCGGGATTTTGAAGGACGTTTTGCCATCTATATATTTGTCCTTGTAGTCATAAAAATCCCTGTAAGGAATGATTTCGCCGGGAAGCGAGGCCTCGGGGTTGGAGTTTCCCAGTACACTGCATTCGATTTCCCGTCCCTGGATGCCCTGTTCGAGCAATATTTTGGAATCATACTGGAAGGCGGTTTGAAAGGCGGACTGGATCTGTTTGCCTGAAATGACTTTGGTGATCCCCACGCTTGATCCCATATTGGCCGGCTTGACAAAAAAGGGAAAAGAGAAATCCCTGTGTATCTGATCAAGAATTTCGGTGGATTTCTCCTTCCAAAGAAACTCTGTGAGAACCAAGTGTTTGACTACTGGTAAGCCCTTTTCCTGAAAAAGACTCTTGGCTACTGCCTTATCCATCCCCATTGCAGAGGCAAGAACCGTAGCTCCCACATACGGGACATCGGCCATTTCAAAAAGACCTTGGATGGTGCCATCTTCCCCGTTGGGACCATGGAGGATAGGAAAATAAATGTCCGCATCGATAGGGGATAAGGAAGATCTATTTCCCCAGGGCAAAAAGGTTAAAAACGGGCCTTTTTCCAATTCGGCCTGCGGAAGGAATGGCGATTCTACGACCCGCCAAAATCCCCGTTTATTGATGTAGATGCAGGAAGGAGCATATTTCTGTTTATCCAAGTTTTTGTGAATCGAACCGGCAGAAATGATGGATACTTCGTGTTCTGCTGAACGGCCACCAAAAAGAAGAGCCACAATACGTTTTTGTGCCATTCTGAATTCTTCCGTACGGGCTCATTGTATCGGAATCGGCCGATCTTGTCTATTTGTGACCTTCCTGCTGCTTTCGGATGGCACGTATCAATCCTCCAAGCATTGCCGAAATGCGGTTGATTTTGTCTTCAAAATCCAGAAAATCTCCTTCAGACAGGTATCCGATTTCTCTGGATATCACAAGTTGGGTGCGGAGCTCAGCGGCGGAAGCTTTGGCGGCCCATAAAAATTTGATGAACTCAGTAGCACTGCCCCGTTCCTTTCCGCAAGCGATTTGTGAAGCAATGGCAATGGCTGATTTCCTCAGTTGATCGCGCAATGTGAAGTCATGGTTGAGGTTCCCTTCTGTGGAAAAATGATACATGTCAACGGCAAGTTTTTTCGCCTGTTGCCAACATTCTAGGTTTTCCAGATAGGAATATGGTTGTTTGTCCGGTGATTGTGACATTTTGGCCTCCATGTATATAGACGCTGTTGGTGGGCAGGAAATATCACTTCCCCGAAATTTTTGTATCGGGAATTTGTGTTCAATAAATTCTTTTCCTATTCGACTCAAAAGAGTGAGAGAATGGAGTGGATCTGCGCGTCTCTTATTAGGAAAAAAACTGAGGCTGTTGACAGGACAGTATGCGGTGAATATAATAGGGACAAAATTTTGGACCAAAGAGTGAGAGTCTTATCTCGAATTTTTTCCTTGGAGGAATGGTTCCATCTGGGTAATAAAGGAGGCTGGGATGAATAACAAAAAATGCGTATTTATCATCATCGGAGTTTTTGTCTTATTCTGCATGGGGGTTCAGGCCGAGACTAAAAAACTCAAGGATATCGGCCGTTACAAACTGGTGAACATCCAGAAAGAAATGCCGACTGAAGAAATTTTCCAGACCTTGGTGGATAAATTTTCCGCCGATATCCAAAATGGATTTAACATAGCCGGATACGGCAATCTGTCCGTTTCCTTTATCGATCAGGTAAAGCAATCTGCCTATACGGAAAAAGAATTAGCGGTCGGAGACAAAATGGTATGGATGCTGTTCCGCTCAGGAGGCAAAGTTAAAGTAGTCCACGATCTGGAATGGGCGGGAAATAATCCATTGTCGGTCTATTCCTTTACTGTCGTTAACGGGGGTAAGAATTATGAATTTATCATGCCCAAAGCCTGCGGAAACATTTCGCTTCAGAGAGTGGAAATGGCTTCCCCTGACGTTGCTGGAGAATTAGAGTATGCCGAAACACCAGAACAAGAGCAAGAAGCCCAGGATGAATATGACGTTGAAAAAGCTAAGATATTCCAGGAGATATACGATCTTCTTAACGAGACAGATCTGTATTGCTCCTTTTTTATCTTGGATGAAGGTGAACCGGATACAAAGATATTCGGAGCCGAAAGGGCTTACGAAAGGGTTCAATTCAACAACGGAGATATTGTTTACATCAACAAGGGGCGCAATGATGGGATCGAGGAAGGGCAGATGTTTACCGTACTGGAAGTGGGCGAGCCGATTCCCGGTTATGGTCCCCTTGTCCACCAGCGGGGAAGAGTGCGTGTCGTAGCTCTAGAGGAAAATGCATCTTCTGCCCGTGTCGAAAAAGCGTGTGGTCCGGTTATGATCGGAAACTACCTGGTCCCCTTCGAAGAAAAAGAGGGACGGATGGGAAAGGACTTGGGTTATGATGTGCCCCCGTATGAAACCGACGGCCTGAAGGGAAAGATCCTTTATCTGAAAGATGATTTTATTCAGGCAGGAAGCGGAGCCTGGGGGCTTTTGAACTTGGGCGAGGTCGATGGTATTCAGCTGGGGCAGCAGCTTGTTGTCTACAGAAAACTTTACGAAGGAACGCCTCTTTTTGTGTTCGGGAATATGGTCGTCATCGACACGCAGAAGACAAGTTGTACGGTGAAGATACTTTCCTGTAAGGATGCTCTGCTGATTGGAGATTTGGTCCAAACTAGATAGATAGTATCAGATCCCCTTTCCTAGCTCTCCTTTATTGACAGAGTGCACCATTTCTGGTAGTTTAATCCCAGGGCTTTTGTTAAATGCCTCAGAGAGCGGGCGTAGTTCAGTGGTAGAACGTCTGCTTGCCAAGCAGAAGGTCGTGGGTTCAAGTCCCATCGTCCGCTCCAGGCTTTCTCCCCTATTTTTCAATGAATTCCTCTTGAGTACATTTAGCTAGAACATGTGATTTTCAAGCTCTATTTGCCATAAATGGCAAATGAGCGGCAAATGTGGTTTGGGTAGTCAAACCATCTGTATTTAGCCCGTGATTTCGGCTACTGTACAGCTTATTTGGTACACGGGTCGAACAATATGTCGATTCTGTAACGTATCTCCCTTATAAACATGCCCAAGCAGAAGCAGTAATGGGTTCTTTGATAGAAACAGAAACTTTTTATTCTGACTGGAAAAAAGTCGATGGCGAGATGGTTGCTTTTGTAAAGAGACTTATTAAGGGTAAGGAAATCATGAGAATAACTCTTACAAATGTAAAATTTAATGTGGGTCTCAATGATTCTCTATTCCAAATGAAGAGGAATCCCGCCCCATTTTGAAGTATTCGCTTTTTTTCTGAGTTTTGGGAATCGGAGTCATTAAATACCAAGAATATTGAAAAGACTAACAGTGTCGCGTAACTTGCATTATGTCAACTCTTTTCCCCAAGAAGCCCACTTCTCTTGTAAAACGGGAAATTATTAGAAAATTACCCTCAGAATAAGCCCTTTTTTGACCATTCCCAGGTAAAAAACAGCCCAAAAATAGGGCTCATATCCCACTCAGTGGAGCCCCGGCTCTTTAATAATTTAACAATTAGTGAGAAAAACTGCCTATCCTGAACGTCTAATGAGAGGTTGCAAGTGGTTTTCTTTACTTTCTTAAAAGAAGCATCATTTTAAAAGAATGCGGGAAGCCAGGATCATTCAGATCCTGAGCCCTCCCACTGCCTCTAATTCCGTTGACTCCCAAGGGATTGACAGAAGCCCCCTATCGCCCTATCTTTAAAGGGCGGAATTACTACAATCGGGGGGAGTAAATCTTAACAAACTCTTTACAACTTCTTAACAGCTCTCTGACAACTTCTCTCTCGGTTTGGATTATTTTATTAAGTGATGAATGAGCAGGAGGCTTGAGATGAAGAAGCCAATTTCTGTAGTTTTGGTATTCTCGATTTTGTTACTTTCGGGGAATCTATTTGCAAATGAGCAGGCATATGAGTTTAGTCTAGCAATAAAGAAAGCAGAATTACCTAAATTGGATTTGCTTTCCTTTACATTAAAAAGGGATTTTCTTTTCTCATTAGAACAGA
>CP070750.1:2091985-2108037 GCA_020348385.1 Candidatus Aminicenantota bacterium
AATTCGAGCTTCAGGGTATAATCATCGGCAACCGGGAGATTCAGGAAACGGAAATTCCCTTTCTCCGAGGAAATAACCGACATCGCCGCGATCTTGGATCCCGCCAATGTCACGCTGACACCAGGTAAGGGCGAGCCCTCGGCGTCTTTCACCGTGCCTTTGATAGCACCAAACTCCTGGGCCGAAATAAAAACCGCAATCAGGAAAAAAATCATAAGCAATAGGATTATTTTTTTCATTTCCCTCTTGCTTCCTTCTTTTAAATTTTTTCTCTGGAGTGAATCCTCACTCCGTCTGGGTTTGACATAGTTTTGTACTTGACGATTCTCACCCCCTCTCCATGACGCATGCCCTCATTTGAGCAATAAATGTGCCATGAACAACTCACGCCCGCATGATAAAAAAAACCTTCACTCCTTTTGTTCGATATTTAGGCAAAAGAAATAGAGGGAGAATAGCTAGACTCAGGAAAGTTATTGAAAAAAGATAGGATAGAGATAAATTGAGATAATTTGTCTAATTTTTATACAAATGGAGGGTTTTTTCGTCCCCTTTCTGGCCTCGTATTTTGTATTTTTTTATTTTATCCACCAGTTCCTGTACGGTGATTCCCAGTATCCGCGCAGCATCATGCTGGTTCCAGCGCGTGGATCTCAGAACCCTCACGATATAATCTTCTTCCTTGTGATCGAGGGATTCCAATGGAGCGGGAATAATTTTCCTGCATCTTCGAATCGTGTAAGGAAGGTCTTGAGGTTGGATGGTTTTTCTATCTCCCAAAACCAACGCGTGGTCTATGCAGTTTTGCAGCTCTCTCACATTGCCCGGCCAATTGTAGGACTTAAGCAGTCTTTTCGCTCTGATAGATATTTTTTTCACTCTGCCGTCAGCAAAATGCTCTGCAAGAAGAATGATGTCTTCTTTTCTCTCTCTCAGTGGAGGCAATTTGATTTTCAACACACACAGGCGATAATAGAGTTCTGGGTTAAACCTCCCGGCTTGTTTAGCGTGGTCCAGATCTTTTTTTGTGGCCGCAATGATCCGGATATCATTCTCCTCCAGTATCGACAAGATCTTCACCTGCATGTCCAGGCTCAGGTCTCCCACCTCATCCAAAAAGATGGTTCCCCCTTGAGCGATCTGGTTAAACACACCCACTTCCATCCGTTTATCCGGAATGGTTGCACAATTTATAGGGATGAAAGGCTGGCCGCATCGAGAGGAAAGCGCATGGATGACTTTAGCGACCAGCCCCTTCCCTGTCCCAGTCTCGCCTTCGATTAAAATCGGGATATCCGTGGGGGCAGTCTTTTCGATAATCCTGTGTATCCCATCGAGTTTTCCCCATATAATACTAGGCGAAATATCCATATCCTTGATCCTGACAATCTTTGCAGGATGAGGGAGACTCCGAAGAGTCTCCCTCAGAGGGGTAAAGAATTGGGTTGGTTAAATAAGGATCCTAACACCAAGGCAAATAATCCTCGGCGCAACAATCTTAAATTGATCTCGTGAATCGTAATTCTTTGATTGCTTTCGTTTGGGAAATCTCCTTCCACGACAACAGCCTCATCTTTCGCTCGCAGTGGTAAATCAATGTTCAACGAAACCGATTCCCCAGCAGATACGACAATCCCCCTTTGTTCAACGTGTTTTAATCCTGAAAAGATAAATGTCAACTCATAGGTGCCAGGAGAAAGGCCAGCAAATCCGTACATGCCCGATGCATTGGTAAAGGCCTCGATTTCCGGTAAATCGAATGCAGGAGATCGGAGAAGGACGATAACTCCTGGGAGAGCACTCCCTTCAGGAGTTCTGACAACTCCGCTGATGGTACCGGTCTGGCTTGCTTCAGAAAACGCGAATCCAGCAATCATTAAACCAGCTATTAAAAAAAGCAGAATTTTTTTTCCCATTCTATGCCTCCGATCTATGTTAATTTCATCTCATTCACCCTTTATTAAGCAGATTTTGTGCCAGATGTACCTCTCCCCTGTCGAATAGGATGATTTTTGCGTAAAATAAGTGTGTTTTATGGGGAACGGAAAGAAAAAAAAATCTTTTTAACGAACGACTCTCATAAAATCCTTGTGTCAATCTGGGATTAATTTGTCAAAATATTTACCACTCGGGAGGTTACTTTAAGTATTTGAGGACACTATTTGAGCAAGAAGCGGCTCTACAGGAAGAACTCCTATTGTTTGATGTCGTATCGTTTAATTTTATTGTCCAGCGTCTGCCGCGTGATCCCGAGAATTTTGGCGGCATCGCTCTTATTCCAGTTTGTGTACCTCAACACCCGCAAGATATGGTCTTCCTCCATATGATTGAGCGATTCAAGAGGGGCAGGGATGACCTGGCCTCCTTTCCGAAAGGTATAGGGCAAGTCTTCCGGTTGAATGATCTTTCCGTCACCCAAAACAACGGCCCGATCCACACAATTCCTCAACTCTCTGATATTGCCAGGCCAATCATAGGATTCTAACAACCGTTTGGCTTTGGAAGAGATTTTCTTAACTCTTCCCGCAATGAAGTATTCAGCCAACGGTATGATATCCTTTTTCCTTTCTTTAAGAAGAGGCAACTTCACGGCCACCACATTCAACCGATAAAACAAATCCTCCCGAAAAGTCCCATCCTCAACAGCTTTTGCCAGATCTTTATTCGAAGCAGCAATGATGCGGACATCCACCGGGATGGACTTGCTCCCTCCCACTCTCTGAAGCTCTCTTTCTTCCAAGATCCGCAAAACCTTTGCCTGCAAATCCAAACTCATGTCCCCGATTTCATCGAGGAATATGGTTCCGCCATGAGCCGACTGGAACTTCCCTTCTCGTGCGCTGGTGGCACCGGTGAAAGCCCCCTTCTCATGGCCGAACAACTCACTTTCGATCAACTCCTTGGGTATGGCTGCACAGTTGACCGGAACAAAAGCATGCTCTCTGCGGGGAGAGAGTGTGTGAATGGCTTTGGCCATCAATTCCTTGCCTGTCCCGGTCTCTCCCTGAATAAGCACCGTGATATCTGTGGGGGCAACTTTTTTTACGGTATCGAACACCCTCTTCATTTTCTCGGACTCGCCCACGATCTGGAACTTGGGCTTCAAGGTGTTTTCCAGCCAGACATTTTCCTGGACAACGCGCCTATGGAGGCGTGCGTTTCCCAATGCCACTCCGGCTTGGTGACAGAGCGCGATCAGGAACATCTGGTCGTCCTGGGAAAAACTTCCTGCCGAGCCCCGATGATCCAGATAGACTACACCCAGGATCTCCTCTCGAAAAACCAGCGGCGCACAAATAGCTGACCGGATATTGTATTCCTGGATACTTTTTGCATTATCGAACTGCGCATCCTCCTGGGCATTGACTGTCATAATTGAAACGCCTTCATTCAAAACCTTGTGGATGATGGTCCGGCTCACTTCCAATTTTTCTGACAAATCGCTTTCCGTTTGACTCCGGACAAGTTCACAGGCCAGCTCCCCTGTATTCTCATCGACAAGAGCGATGAATCCTCTCTCCGCTTCCAGCGTTTTCAAAGCTGCATTCATGATCTCATCCAACATCTCATCTTGATCTTCGAGATGAGAATTGACCGCTTTGCCAAAATCATACAGGAGCATGAGTCTCTGGTGATCCCTTTGGAGTGAGACGACATCTTTCGTATCCATTTCATCCAGAGCGAAAGGCATAGTCTTCTTGGCATCCAAAGAGGCGATTTCCACCGCTTTTTCAGATAAATCCTCGGCTTCAAGCATTTCGACGTTCGCGCTGGCGCACGGTGCATCTGTCTTGAAAATCAAAAGCGATTGACCCATGGTCAGTTTGTCTCCGTCCCGCAACCTGTGTTGTGAGATGATTCTTCCATTAACTTTGACAGGATTCTCCCCCCCCAAATCCCGCAGCTCATAACCGCCGTCTTCGAGTGCCACGATCTCTGCATGATCTCGCGAAACAAAAGGATCATTCAGGGAGACATCGTTAGAGGGCTTTCTGCCGATCTTGATGACTTTTTTGCTGATTTCATAGCTTTTGACATCAAAATCCTTGAGTTGGTGGATTAAGTATGCCATGTCTATCTCAATCTATTTAACAATTCTTATCAATGTGAGTCAATATATAACCTCGTAAACATAATCATCCTGTTCAAAGACTTCGACCAATTTCAAATCCTCAGGAAATTTGGAAACATTCTTGAGGATCTCTTCCTTATCCGTATCAGAAAAATTCTGCAAGTGCAGAATAAGATATTTCACCGGGACTTGTGTCTTCACATAATGGATGAACTCCTGGTGTGGAAAAGGCCCCATTTCGTGCGCTATCGTTCTCAATTGATTAAAAATCGGGGGATTAAATCCGGACGATCCGTTGGCCAGGTTTTTCCGGTGAACGATCGACCAGTACATATAATATTTGTTGGTCTGAAGCTCGATTAGGGGAAATTCCAAAATCGCAAATTTTTCCTTCGACGAAGCAAGCCACTTATAAACTTCTGCTGGCTCCCGGGATAATTTCTCATAAGGCAAAGGCACAGGGATAAACTCATAGACTAAAAAGGCGATGATGAAACAGGAAAGGATAGCCTTTCCCCTTGTTTTGAGCAGCGCCAGAACCTTGATCACTCCGTATCCCGCAAGAACGCTCAACGCTAGCATGACCAAAATCCCGAATCTCTCCGGAACCCTAATCCCTTTAAATAACACGATGTTTTTGTAAAGAAGCATGTAGGGCCCAGTGCCAAAATCATGGGTGATATAAAAGATTTTGGGACCTAAAGTGAGAATGCAGGCAAAGACGCCGAGAAAAAGATAAAAGTTTAGATGAATAGAAGCACAGTTTTTCTCCTCATCGAAGTTGCAAAGGGTAAACCGGATGAGTGCCAACTTAACGATGAACAAAAATATGATCAGGTAGAGTGGATTTCTCAGATGCGTGAGGCTTATATTTATCCCGGCGACAGAAAACACAAAACCCTTGGTTCCTATGATAATCCCCGTGAGTCCCACAACAGTCAGCAGCAGATAGTTCACCGTCTTTTCGATACTTCGGATTCCGCTGGGGAATCTCGATGCATACGGAGGAATTAGAAACGCCATAGTGGCCAGCAGAATTGTCAATATTCCCGGGAAAAGTCCTCTTCCTATGGGTCTTAGCCTTCCGGGTTTCGACTTGTTTATCAAAATTCTGTTTTGAACAGATTTGTCTTCATAAAACACATTTTTGTTGAACCGAGAAATCGTGGCATATCCCAGAATGTTGGCAGAAAACTGAATATTGCTTCCCACTGTCCTTTCGAATTTGTGTTCTTTTTTGACCTGAAGATAGGGGACGAGAAACGGGATTATGATCAGGCTGGAGAGTATGGCCGCAATAACCAGTTTCTTGAAAAAGGGGGCTATATTGGCTCGCGGCATAAACAGCAGATAATAGAGTACGAATATCCCAACAGCGATTGCCAGAAAAACGCCCAAATACCCACAGGAAAGCGCTTGCAAAACAAAAAAGAGCGCAAACAACAGAACATATTTCCAGGACGGCTTTTTTATGGCTTTGTGAAGGTAGAGCAGGCTTAGGGGAGTCCAAAAAACCGTGAGGTTTTGAATGTGGCCGACCTGACGGAAACGGTAGGGGCTGAAGGCAAATATGATACCGGCGATGATACCGGCGATCCTGCTTTTTGTCAGGTGATAGACGAGTAAATAGACGGCAAAACCGCACAAAATATAAGCCAGGAGTTGAATAAAATTATAACCCAATATCGGATTCCCCGACACCAGACTTACAGGAAAGGCGATCAGGCTAAGAACGATCATGTGTTCTGAGAAGGCAAGGGTGTTTTTGAGCGGGAAAAATATGTTCGCATCAAAAAGTTGAAACGGATCCCTGAACAATTGATATGTATCCCAATCGAATATCCAGGTATTCAAAAGAGGATCGACGTGGGAGACAAAGGCATCGGCCATGTGAAGGGGCAACGGCCACAGCATGATGATGGACAGGAGGATAAAAAACGAAAGGACGAGCAAGTTGATCCGCGCCTCTCTCGTCATCTTCATCTTTTTGCCTTTACCTTGATATCCAGTATTCTCTCAAGACATCCCCTATCTTAGTCCCTTCCGGCATATTAGCAAACATGATCTCCGGAGGAGCCGTGCACACATATTTGATGGTCGCTCCGGTCTTATCAATATCCATTACAGTAATCCCAGGAGGAGTGAGGAAAGTCGAAGGTAGCTCGTATAAATCTCCATAATAGTCCATCCAGTAAGGATTACTCCATATGTTATCATAGACTCCCGAACCAGAATAGGTTGTGGCACCAGCACACACCCCCATCATTTTTTTTCCCCATTTTGTTTGGCCGATGTTTTTGGCAAAAAATATATGGTCATGCGCATAAAAGAAGCCTCTGACGTCTGTCTCTCGCGCGAGTTCTGTGAGCCATACTTGTTCCACTCTATCGAGGTCGATATATAAACTTGGATTTATTCGATTAATCCTCTCATAATCTTCACGAGTGAATAGAGGCCCTCTCCCATAAGCCCCTGCGATTTTTTGAGAACCTAAGGGATAACCGCCAAGAACATTATGATAACAGATAAACTTCCAGGGAGAACTTTGCCCATCAAACAGCATAGATTCTACCATATCCTTTTGTCTAGGACCCAATGTCCAATCATAGATTGTCTTAGGTTTGTTCAGAAGAAAGGAATTGACATCGAGTAGATAGAACCGGATCTCTCCATTACCCCAGAAAATCGGAAAATAGTTCTGGTTTGCATTTTTAAAGAGCCAATCATCGTTCGAGTACCAACCATCCTTCACGCCAGAGTTCACCTTCATCCTTTCAATCAGCCTTAACGCTTCCGGCTGCTTGAAGCATCTTTTTCTCTGTACCTGGGCATAAGGCTGGGTAAACGGCTGTGTATCTGTGAACCATCCCGTTTCACCATCGTGGTTCCCCAGGACTTGATAATAAGGAATTTCAGGCGCTATGGCGTTTAAAGTGCGTCTCTTCCTTTCCCAAAGGATTTTGGATTGGACGTTCAAGGCATCCTTCGCCAGCAGCTCCTCCCATTCTCCCTCTGTTCCCCAAATCGGATAGGAATCTTGCCCCACCGTATCTCCAAGGTCTATGACCAAGTCCGGCTCAATCTCCAAGATGTATTTGAGGGTGTGGGCAAGAGTGAATCCATAGATAACATTGTACAGCGGAATATCGGGTGTGTAATAAGGATCGGTGATAATCTCCTTTAACATGGAGCTTATGTAATCTCCCCTCAGTATTTCCTTTCGCCAGTGGGGATCCTCAGGCTGGTGTTTGAGGTCGGCATATACATGATCATCTCCCTTTAAGATGACTCTAAAAGTACGCCCCGATTCCAGAGAAAAGTTCGGTGTCTTTACGGATCGCTCGGGGAGGGACTTCCAGGACTTGCCATCCAAGTATTCCACTTTATAGTGCAATTCCGGCGAGGAGATTTTCCCTAAGGAAATATCCAAGCTGTTTGATAAAGCGAATAATTGCAGAGGTTTCTTTTTATACAGGGCATCTTTGGTTTCCGCCATGTACAACCTGATATCCAATGATTGAGTCGGTTTGATGAAGAGATTGATGTAGGCCCGATTGTGCTCTTCAAAAAAAATCCTCTCTGTAGCCTCGAAGTATTCGGGATCGTAACCAAAAGGATAGTCCGAAATGAAGAGGCGATCTTGTAGATTTTCACCTTGATTGGGTTTAGGGGCGGGAAAGGGGTCAGCAGGATTAACAGCTACACCAGCTCCCAGTGCTGCTGCACTCTTCAGGAATCCTCGTCTCGATATTTTTTTCATTGTCCGCAACCCAATTATGTTTTCAGGGATAGATTTTAAATGTCTTTCCAAATTATATCAATACCATGAGGTTCATTTGACTTTCGGGGCTTGGCAGTGATACATACTCTTTATGAAAAATTCTTTAGATCGCAGGGAGTTCCTGAAGGCCATCGGACTGGGGTCCGCCGTGCTGACATTTCCGCTGGCCCATCTGGGCTGCAAAAAAAGCCAGCCTCCTCCGAACATCATCTATATCTTGGCCGACGACTTGGGTTACGGCGAGCTTGGGAGTTACGGACAAAAAAAAATCAAAACACCAAATATAGATTCGCTGGCTGCCCAGGGAATGAAGTTCACACAACATTATTCCGGAAGCCCGGTATGCGCGCCCTCCCGTTGTGTGCTTCTGACAGGAAAACACACCGGGCACGCCTATATCCGCGATAACGACGAAATGCCCGAGCGAGGTGATGTTTGGCACGACCCGGCATTGGAGGGAAACAGACCGCTCCTGCCCAACACCACAACAACCGGCACCCTCCTTCAGGAGAAGGGCTATACGACCGGAGCAATTGGCAAATGGGGATTGGGAGGTCCGGCGAACTCTGGAGAACCCAATCAGCAGGGTTTTGATTTTTGGTACGGGTATCTCTGTCAACGGATGGCTCACAACTATTACCCCACCCATCTCTGGAAAAACAGAGAAAAAGACATTCTAGAAGGAAACGAATATTTTTTTCCCCATCAGAAATTCCCGGAAGATAAAGATCCTCTGAATAAAGCTTTCTATGACGATTACAAAGGCCAGACCTATTCCATGGATAAGATGGTGGCAGAAGCCCTTAATTTTATCGAGCGAAACAAAGAAAATCCTTTTTTCCTGTACCTACCATTTCCGGTACCCCATGTTTCGATTCAGGTCCCTGAGGACTCGCTGAAGGAGTATAAGGGAGCTTTCCCAGAAACGCCTTATTTAGGAGACAAGGGGTACACCCCCCACCCCACACCCAGAGCCGGATACGCTGCGATGATTACCCGGATGGACAGGGAGATCGGCAGAATTTTGGGCCTGCTTGAAAAACTGGGGCTTGCCGATAACACCCTGGTGATGTTCTCGAGCGATAACGGCCCGACATTCAATGGCGGTACTGACTCAGCCTTCTTCGAAAGCGCCGGCCCTTTACGCGGACTCAAGACCATGCTGTATGAAGGGGGCATCCGCGTTCCGATGATCGCCCGGTGGCCAGGAAAAATAAAGCCGGGAAGCGAAACCGACCACGTATCGGCCTTCTGGGATGTTCTGCCCACCATCACTGACATCGTGGGCTGTGCCCCTCCCGACAACATCGATGGCATTTCCTTTCTTCCAACTCTCCTGGGTCACGACGAAAAACAAGACAAACACGAGTACTTATATTGGGAATACAGTGGAAAACAGGCGGTCCGCATGGGAAACTGGAAGGCCTATCGACCTGAGCTCGAAAAAAGAATAGAATTGTACAATCTCGAGGATGATATCGGGGAACAGATGGATTTGGCCCTCGAGCATCCGGATATTGTCGCTAAGATCGAAGAAATCCTGCAAACCGCCCGGACAGAATCGGAACTGTTCCCATTGATCAAAAACAAAAAATAAGGAATCGGAAAAATGAATCGTCGTGATTTTTTAAAATCCATCGGAATGGGCACAGCCGGTTTAGCAAATCATGGAGCTGCTTTTTCATTGGTTTCGCCTTTTTGGGATGGAAAAAGCCATTTCTTAAATCAGGATAATACCAACATCATCCTGATCAATGTGGACGACTTGGGATGGGTGGATCTTTCCTGCTATGGGAGCAGGTATTATGAAACACCGAATATCGATAAACTGGCTGCCCAAGGGATGAAATTCACCAACGGGTATGCTTCTTGTGCCGTGTGTTCGCCGACGCGCGCTTCGATCATGACGGGGCGCTACCCGGCCAGAATAGGCATAACCGACTGGATTCACCATCTCGATCGAAAAGCCCACACAGCCATCGGAACAGGGAAAAACCCTGTCGAATACGTGGTGACTGAGGGCCGACCTCTTCTTTGCCCCCCCAATCCCTACTGGATGGAATTGGACGAGATCACGATTGCCGAAATGCTGAAGCCCGCCGAATACGCCACCTGTCACATCGGAAAATGGCATCTGGGGCATCGATGGTGGTACCCGGACAGGCAGGGATTCGATAGCAATATCGGGGGCTGCGAGATCGGGCAACCTCCCACCTACTTCGATCCTTATTACCAGCATGAGAGACGTAGCAGCATCCCGACTCTTCCTCCCCGCAAACAGGGTGAATATCTCTCGGACAGAGAGGCTGATGAAGCTGTCCGGTTCATCAAGGAGAATAGGGACCGTTCGTTTTTCCTCCACATGTGCCCGTATGCCGTGCATACGCCACTCGAGGCCAAAAAAGAGCTCATTGCCAAATATGAAAAAAAGAAACCCACCAACCAGAGCAATGCGGTTTATGCGGCCATGATAGAAAGTGTGGATCAAACTGTCGGAAAAATCATGAGAGCCTTGGAAGAGGTAAATTTAAGCGATAAAACGCTTGTCATTTTCACCTCGGATAATGGAGGGTTGAAGGATCACTCAACCGACAATAGCCCGCTACGTTCTGGGAAGGGATATCCTTATGAAGGTGGGATTCGCGTGCCATTGATTGTCCGGTGGCCGGAAAAAATAAAGCCGGGGAGCGCTAGCGATGTCCCGGTGACAAGTGTCGATTTTTTACCGACTGTGAGCCAAGCAGCAAACACAAACCTCCCCGATAACCGGGAAATAGACGGAGAAAGTCTTATGCCGCTTCTTACCCAAAAAGGCTCCCTCAAAAGGGATGCCATCTACTGGCATTTCCCTCATTATCGTGGAGAAGTGGTCCCCTACAGCATCATCAGGAAGGGCGATTGGAAACTCATCAAAAGATACGAGGGCAAAACTTTTGAGCTTTTCAATCTGAAAGAAGACATCGGGGAAAAACACGATCTGACAGAAAAAATGCCAGAGAAGGTGAAGGAACTGGACGCCCAGCTGACCGTGTGGCTCGAACACACAGACGCTAAACTCCCGGTTATTAGAAATCGCAAATAATACAGTGGCAAAGCCGATTCGCAAAAAGAAGCTGTCCTCGGTTTTGATCAAACCCGCTGGCCCGGACTGCAACATGGCCTGCACCTACTGTTTTTATCTTGAAAAATCCGCACTTTTTTCGGAGACAAAAACACACCGGATGAGCGAGGATATCCTGGAGGAGACCGTCAAGCAGGTCCTTTCCCAGGGCGAATCAGAGGCTTCCTTCGGCTGGCAAGGCGGAGAACCGACACTCATGGGTCTTCCCTTTTTCCAAAAAGCTGTGGAGCTGCAGAAGAAATACGGCAAAGGTCAGTCAGTAGGAAACGGTCTCCAGACCAACGGATTGCTGATCGATCAGGAATGGGCAGTTTTTCTGAGGGATTACAAATTTTTAATCGGATTATCCTTGGACGGCCCAGAACACATCCACAACCGTTACAGGATGATGCTGAACGGCAAAGGCTCTTGGTCCCGGGTGGTCGATAAAGCCAAGCTCTTGCTGGATAAGGACGTGGCCACTAATGCTCTCTCTGTGATCAACGAATACTCGGTTGATTTCCCAGAAGAAATCTACGCCTTTCATAAATCACTCGGACTGGATCACATGCAGTTCATCCCCTGTCTGGAAACAGATCCCAAAAATCCTTCCCGCTTGGCGCCGTTTTCCGCCCCAGCAGATAAATACGGACGATTTCTCTGTCGAGTGTTCGACCTTTGGCTGGATGATTTTGACGGAATGATCGCCACAACATCCATCAGGTTTTTCGATTCCCTTTTCCACATCTATGTGGACTTTCCTCCGCCGGAGTGCACACTCTTGAAGGAGTGCGGCGTGTATGTGGTGGTCGAACACAACGGTGACGTGTATTCCTGTGATTTTTTTGTGGACCCCGATTGGAAACTGGGCAACATCATGACGAACAGGCTAGTCGACATGCTGAATTCATCCACGCAAAAAAAGTTTGGCCAGCTCAAGGCCAGCCTTCCTAAAGATTGTCTCCATTGTGCATGGCTGCGCACATGCCGAGGAGGATGCACCAAGGACCGGCTTCACAATCCCTCGAATTCCGAGCTCAATCATTATTGCCAATCCTACAAGATGTTTTTCGAACATGCGGATAAGCGATTCAAAGATTTGGCAGAGAAGTGGAAACGCCAACAGATGTCGTTGGGATCACACAGACCTCAGCAGGAAACACCTAAGGTTGGACGAAATGATCCCTGTCCATGTGGAAGCGGATCGAAATACAAAAAGTGCTGCGGCCGGGCAGACTGATTATTTATTCAAAGTGAACCACCTGGCACTGGGAACTCCCATCCCATTGATGTCATCCGTAAAAACGGAAATCCTGATTGCACTTCTATCCCCGTCATTCAGAGTACCACCCGTAACTCTTAATCTCACAATGATGATACTTCCTGTGCTGCCAACCGCAATCGGTGTTCCACCAAAAGCAGCTCCTCCCACTTTTACCAATCCTGGACTGGGAGAATTCGCGCTTACAAGCCCCCAATTCCCTGTTAATTTTCCTTTGTCGCTGTCCACAAAGTCAAACATCGCTCCATTATAGGTCAAATTCAACCCAAAAGCAGAGATGGGCTGCAAGTTCCCCTTTACTCCGATAGTCACTGCAACGATAGTCCCTGGACTTCCCTGTGTGCGGTTTATGGCAAGAGTGACATCATTATCCGTGGCCGGCGGGGGCTGTACCGTTAGCCGCAAAGTCACATCGATGGTTTGGGGACTGTTTGAGGCATTGGGATCGCTTATGGTGATCGTTCCTCTATAGGTTCCTTCTCCAAGACCGGCTTTGTTGATCGATACTCTGTGAGTGTTGTTCCCACCCTTGGATGTCCCGCTATCCGGGTCTACACTCATCCAATTCTCATCCCAAGTAATCTGATAATCCAAGGTTCCCGAGCCGCTATTTCGGACTTGGAAATTCTGCGTCGAAGGATTAGATCCGGTCACTCTTGCACTGAAGGTAAGTTGGTTCGTGCTGACCCGAATGACTGGGGGAGGCTCCCTCGAGATGTTGAGGCTCACCGCCACAGTTTGGGGATTATTGGATGCATTCGGGTCCGTTATGGTGAGGGAACCCTCGTAGGCCCCTACGCTAAGACCAGCGATAGCCACTGAAACCGAATGATTATTCGGTCCACTTTCAGAAGTCCCGGCCGGCGGATTAACACTCAACCAGGCTGCATTCGATGTTATCTGATAGTTCAGTGTGGACTCGCCAGTGTTCTGGATCGTGATCGTTTTAGAACCAGGATTGGGTCCTCCGATCCTCGCCGAGAAGGATAGATTCCTCGGGCTTACGTTTATTTGTGGGGGCTGCTCTTCTGATATAGTCAGGCTCACATCGACTGTTTGAGGCGTATTGTAGGCATCGTTGCTGGAGATGGTGACCTTTGCCGTGTAAGGATTTTCTCTAGCTTCTAATCCTGTCTTGTCAATGGAGACAATATGCTCTGCAAATCCCCCACTTGATGTTCCATCGGGAGGTGTGATGCTCAGCCAATCTGAGTCATAAAAATTGGCATCATCTGAGAGGGAATAACTCAAGGTCCCTTGACCGGTGTTTTTAATCTGGAGGATCTGATTCGACGGATTGGATCCAAATTCTGATGCAGCAAATGACATTTCGAATGTGCTCACCCAAATAACAGGCTTGTTGTATGTTTCGGATATCGTAACAGTGTCCTTGCAACTGCCGAACAGCAAAAAGGCACCCAATACTACAATCAGAAGTAGCTTCGATTTTTTGACCCACATTGTCATTTACTCCTTATCTATTCTCATTACTCGATGCGAGTATTTGATTTCCTTATTTCAAAATTCCGGAGGTCATCGAACAAATCGATCAATTCCACTTCTCCTTCTCCGCCACTACCAATAAAGACCAGTTCACATAGAATTCCAGGGCTTCTTTTCTGGATCGGATTCATTCCATAGCCACCGATCCGGACAAAACCTTCCTCCAGCTCATTTCCCTGGATAACCATGAAGTTTTGGGAAATATCGGAATGCTCGATACCCACAAAATGAAGGTTTTCTTCAGAAAACCGAAATTCCATCCCGAATGATCTCATATCAAAAACACTGCTCACTCGAACAGGAATTCGGACTGTCCCATCGAGTTCATGAAAGGCTCTCCCAAGTATGATCCACTCCGACTCCTGTATTTCGGGATCCACCCGGGCAAAGGAGCCCTGCCGGATTTCTGCATTTGAAATATCATGATCAGCATTAAACAAAATGATCGGCAGACGGTCAGGTAATCCCTGTTTCACTCGGAACACAACGAGGGCAAGGGATCCCGTGCGGATGGGATCGATAGGGATCATGGATTCGCCCGTGATATGAATCAAACCTTGTATCTCTTCGGATCCTGTTACAGTGTCGAACTCCATGGTCATCGGAGATTTTTTCACTCCCAGATATTCCAACATCTCGGATGGATAATTCATATCGAGAGCAAAACGAGTTATGCCTTGAGGATTGGTTATCAAAACGGGAATGGAAACGATTTCCCCAGCACGGCCCGTGGCGTTTAAGGGGAACAGTTTCCGATAGCCGGGATAACTCGCATCGTCTATCGGGTATGGTATGAGAGGGTGAAGAATGGTAATTACAACTTGTTGAGTCTGTTGGGCTTCTGCACAACAGGCAGGAAGCGTGATTATTCCGAGGAAATGCTCGAAAATATCCTGGGCATCGCCAGGAGTAATGCTGCCGCTGCAATTTGCATCAGATGTCATCTGTTGGCACATATCAGGAGATTGGATTCCCAAGAATATTTCGAAAGCATCTTGCGCATCGCCGGGAGTCACTCCGCCATCCCCGTTGACATCCCCGAGGATGGAACAGGGTCTATATGTAAAAATTGATGTACAAGGTTCCGGGGAAAATGCATCGTGCATATCTCCGGTGTAGTTTTCAATCCTTAGGGTTCGTTGAATCTCCGATGTAAACGTAAGACATTTCACCTTGATTAAAATGGTCACGAGAGTTCCGTTGCTGGAAACAGGGATGACGGAACCGCCAGAACCTGAGATCCTGATTCTATTCTGATTCACGGTTTGTGTGGTTATGCTCCAGTTCGAGGTCAAACTCCCTACCTGGACTCCTTCAAACGAGAAAACATCACTGCTATAGACAAATACAAACCCAAAACTGCTCAGCGCCTGGAAGTTATTGGCGATCTGAACCGACACTCTTACATCCTGCCCAGACGAGGTTTGGGATGGATCGAGGGGAATAGAAATCGCACCATTGGAAGCATCGTCATCTTGTTCTGTTGCCGTGACGTTTCTATCGGCAAGGTTTCCAGCTACGTCATGGACAAGGATCGTTGCGACACCGTTTCCAGCATCGGCATCTTCGGCTGCAGCAAGTGTCACTGTATGGGGGGAAGCCCAATTAGTTGTCGTAAAAGTCAAATTGGCCCCTGATTGAACTGTTATATCACTATCTCCGCTTAACCAGGTTACCGTGGCATTTATGGTGTTGTTCGGCTGAAAGTTAAGACTGACGTTAAATGTATTTGTGCTTCCTTCAGGAACATCCAAACCACTTGGATTTATAACAAAATTTAAAGTGTCGTCGTCAATTTCATTGGCGGTAATATCTTTATTAGGTATACCTGTTGCGCTAATCCTGATTGTTGCTGAACCACTGCTTATGTCTGGATCATGCGCAGCAGCTAGCGTAACGGTTTGAGGAGCGCTCCAATCGGTTGTCGTAAAAGTTAAGTTAGCACCAGATTGAACAGTTATGCTGTTATCACCGATCTGCCGGCTTACCGTGACAGCAACAGTGGACTGAGGCTGGGCAGTTAGCCACACATCAAATGTGGCCGTGCTTCCTTCAGGAACATCCAATATGTCCGCAGAAGTCGCAAACTCTAATGTATCATCATCCGTAATAGTTAAGGTTTCGGGATTAGTCCCGGTTATCGTGCAGTTCACCGGTATTGAGAGTGTTAAATTTACTGTCTCATCCGGCTCATTTAAGACATCTGTCAGAATCGGCACACCAAATGTCTTATTCGCCGTATCTCCTGTTAACCATGTCAATGTTCCGCTGGCTGCTGTGTAATCAGAGCCAGCTGTGGCGGTCCCATTCGATG
>CP070750.1:2108137-2121597 GCA_020348385.1 Candidatus Aminicenantota bacterium
TCGAAAACTCATTCGAGATCGAAAAAGAAAATTTTTGGTCTCTTCTGGATCAGTGCATCCTGTTCATCATGATGAAAAAATACGATGAAGCTAAAGAAGTGCTGGTCAAAGTTGAAAAAATCAATCCCCGGTACTCAAGCGCTCAGTATTACAAAGCTTTGTTATTCGCAGCGGATGGAGAAAAGAAAAAAGCCCTTTCGCTTAGAAAAAACGGAGCGGTTTATGCACTATTGGGAATGAAAAAGGAAGCGATAAAATACATAAACAAAGCAATTAAGAGAGGAAATGAGCACTTTCAATACTCATACTTTCCTTTATTAAACAATCACATTTATGACAACCTGCGGGAAAATCCTCAATTCGAAAAAATTTTGGAAACTCAGAAACAGAAGTATGAGGATAGATTGAAAAAGTTTGGTGATCTATAATCACGCACTTGCAAGGACGGTGATCCGAAGATAAATAGTTCTACTTTTTCGCCTTCAGCCGTTTGATCTCCGCTTCGCGTTCGAGGAAGCTCTTGCCCTTGGTGATCCAGTCTTCTGCAGGTTCTCCTTTCAAATAATGCCCGAACCAGGCAAGGATACGACGCTGGTAATCTTTCTGATTGTGTTTTTTTCGTAGGCCGTGGTCTGAACCGATATACCCGAGCATCACCACATTTTTTTTGGCTCGCCGGGCGATGTTGTAGAGCATGATGCTCTGGTACCAGGCAATAATGCCGTCTGAGTCCCCGTGTTCGAGAAGAAGCGGTGTTGTCATATTATGCACGTTGTACACGGCCGAATTGTCGACGTAAGCCTGAAAATCTTCGTAAAGGGCCACTTCCATCCGCTCCTGTCCAGTCTCGATGTGATCGGTTTCAGCCACACCCGAACCCCAGTGATGGTCGCCGTAATAGCTGACCAGGTCTGTTATGGGTGCGCCGGCAACCGCAGCGGCAAAAATACCGTTTGTGTGGGTTGCGACAAACGACGTGTTGAACCCTCCCATTGAGTGTCCGATAATCCCGATCCGTTCGGGATCCACAACTCCCATCTCTATCACCTTATCGACACCGGCCGTGACACACTCGACCACCGACCAACCCGGTTGTCTTATTCTAAAAACGATGTCCGGTTCCAACACGAAATAGCCTTGGCTCGTGAAAACACTGATGTTGTAATAGCTCCGGTCCGATGGCGCCACATAGCGGTGGACGTTTTGCGAAAGCAACTCGTAATTGTAGACGATCATCGGATATTTCTTTCCCGGTTCATAGCCGGCTGGGTAGAACAGAGCACCCTGAAGCTTCCGGCCTTTGTCCGTCACATAATCAATCAACTCGCTGCGTCCCCAGGCATAGTCGCTCTGGAAAGGATTGGTCTTCGTCACCTGCTTCGCATCCTTTAAATTCGCCCCGCCCACATAGATATCGGGCGAGTCGTCGTAGTCCTGCATGATATACCTGTACACCTCGGCATCTTTCGCCTTGGCAAGCGAACCGACATTTTTATCCAACCACACAAGGCGGGTGGCATCGCCATCCGGTTTGATCTGCGCATAACCCGACTTTTTTGTCCATTCCCCGTACAAACTCATGTACACCGGCTTGCTGAAATCAATCCACAGGTCCTCTGCAGATTGTGATGTTGTGGACCTGCGCCACCACAAGCCGCCCGCAGATTCATCCAACCTGACCAAGCGATGTCGGACCTTTTCGGCCGCACCGTCGGTCAAACGCTGCACATTCAAGCCATCGGCCGCAACCTGCCACATATCGTACTTGTCGTACAGGAGGATATCCGCATCGGATTTAGTCCAACCCGCAACACCGAAGGGCGGTTTTTGCAGTTTGTCTGGGTACACTTTCTGTGTGCTGTCCGATTCCATGTTGATGAATGATACCGGAGCTTTTTCGGTAATGTTCGTGATAGCGTTTGTGGCAAGATCGATCGTCCAAAAATGCCCCTCCTGCATAAAGAGCAAGTATTTTCCACCCGGACTCGCCTGTATGTATCGGTCATTGATGCATTCTTTGATCAACGTTCGTTCACCAGTCGAGATGTCCTGGAGATAGATGTCGGCAGCCGGGCGGCCGATCGAACGCTCCATCGCATATTTTGACCACTCCGCCACGTAGGCGAGATTCGTATACCGAATGGGTATAACCCGTTCGTGAATAAAATCCTGGCCAAGCTGCACGAACTTGCCGATTTCGAGATGCCAAGCTGCCAGCATGTTCCGCTGTCGGTCCTGATCTGCATGCACCTTCTGCCAAGGCATGACATACACATCTTTCCAATGCCAGATCTCTACAGTCGCTGGTTCATCCTTCGTGGCTGCATCGGAGTCCTTTTCTTCTTCCTTTTCTTTTTCTTCTTCTTTTGCTTTTGCTTTTGCTTTTGCTTTTTCTTCTTTGGCCTTTTCTCCTGTCTTATCTTTTTTTTCCTGTTCTATCTTGTCATCCCATTTTGCGATCCCGAAGAAAAGCACTTTGCCGTCCTCTGACCACGAAAGAGGGCGGAACGTAACTGTTCTCATCCCCTCCGGGAATGTGGAGTCGGCCATGGGATCGTAGGTGTATTGATGCTCGTTCTGGCCGATTCTGATCCATGCCATGACAACATGGGTCGAGCCCTCTTTTTTGTCGTCGGTCTTTGCCCGGAGTACGGCGAGAGCTGCAGCATCCTTCCGCCAAGCGAGGCCCTTATAAATCGAAGGGGATGAATCGAGCACACGCAGCACCGCACTTCCTGGATCGAACAGATGGACGCCGTTACCTGTCTTGCCTTCGGCACTGATGGTCATCGCCAACATATGCGTGTTTTCGGTGTTCTGCCAAGCATACTGGGACACATTGCCGAAGGTTGTGTCGCGACCGCTGCCGAAATCCCTGACGATAAGCGTGGTGCCAGGCCTTTCTTCGGTCTCACCGGATCCACCTCTACCGGGAGGAGAAGCTGAACCTGATGGCCGCTCTGGTCTGTATCGCTCCATGGCAAGGAAGGCTCCGTCTTGGCTGAAAGCAAAAGACTGTATGCCATCGACCGTCTCTGTCTCGCCAGTTACAAGATTCCTAAGGCCGAGCTTGTTCTGCACCGGCTTTTTTTGTTTCTGCAATTTTTCCCTTTCCGCTTCGGATTTGCCGATGCTGTAGGCGATCCAATTCGAGTCGGACGAAAAAGCTGGCCGTGCACCAAAGGCGGCAATTTCGGTTTTGCCATCAGCGATTTTGGTGATGCGGAGTTCGTTTTCTCCATTGGAGCGGTTAATAGCGTAGGCCATCCATTGCCCATCCGGTGAGAATCCTCCGTAGTCGCCTGCTGGCGCCAGCGATTCCCATTTGCCGTAATCGGCAAAGGTCGCAGGCGGCTTCTTCTGGGCACCAAAGGCAATCGTCAGAGCTAGAATTCCAAAAATCACTATCAACAAACTCAACCGCTGTGTATGCCTGCTCGAAAATTGTGATTTCTTTTTCGCTGTCATGATAATTCCCTCCTTATTCACGGTAAACATATCGTATCCCGGGCAGATATCGATGATAGGCCAGATATGGCTTATAGAGCATCAACGCACACCCGGGAGTAATTGTCTGATCATCAAATTCCTCAGTGAAAAACTGGCCTCTGCGATCTAATGGCCTCTTACCGGCATCGGCCGGACAAGGGCCCTTTGGGTAAACTTCCGATCGCCCACAACCAAAGTCACGACATACTCACCCGGGTCCACCAAGGGGGCCCGCCTCATTCGCCGGCCGAAAGAAGGCGTCGCCTCCTGCTCTTCTTTACTGAGCATGCGCCGCATATCCCAGATAACCTGGTTGAGCCCGGCCTCGCTTTTTCCCTCCACCGCAATGATCTCCTTTCCGTACGGATCGCTGATCATGACATTTACCTTGGCATCTTTTTTGTTCTTCAGATAGTAGTTGATGACCAAACCATAAGGCTCGTTGAGGACAACGAACTGGCGGTCGCCTGACCTTCTTTTCCCGCTCCGGTATGTCCACTGGATCTTGGGCTCGATCTTAAAAAGGTGAACGTCTTTCTGCAAAAGTTCAGCAGTCATCTCCTGGAGAGGCGTTATGTCGGTCACAAAAAGACCCCGGCCGTGGGTTCCCACCACCAGGTCGTTCTCGCGGGGATGGATGAGAAGGTCGTAAACCTCGTTGGTGGGCATGTTATTTTTCATGCTCACCCAGCTCTGGCCGCCATCGATGGAAACATTCACATCGAATTCCTTTCCCACAAACAGCAGGTCCGGATTGATTCGGTCTTCCACGATCACATGCACGGTCCCTGGGGTGAGGTTAGAGGAGATGGAGGTCCAGGTTTTGCCATAGTCCTCAGTCTTGTAGATATGGGGTTGGAAATCGTCATACTGGAAACCGGTTTTCACGGCATAGGCCTTGCCTTCCTCGAAATTGGAGGCGAAAACTCGGATCACATAGTAGTGTTCGGGAGCCCCGGCCTGAGCAAGATTTGGCGTCAGGTCCTCCCAGGAGCCACCTCCATTTTTCGTGAGCTGGACCTTGCCGTCGTCGCTTCCCACCCATATGACACCGGGGCGGAGCGGCGACTCGGAGATCGTGGTCAGCATGCAGTGTTCGATGTTTCCCTCCTTCTTTTTTTGATCGTTGGTCGTGAGGTCCGGGCTGATCTCCTGCCAGTTGTTGCCCTGGTCCATGGACCGCAGCAGCTTCTGGGTCCCCATATAGATCACATGGCTGTTGTGGGGGGAGATGAGCAACGGAGTGGTCCAGTTCAAACGGTATGGTGGATCTTCCTCTGCGGGCTGGGGACGGATGCTCCGGCGCTGTCCGGTATTCTGGTCCGTACGCATGACAGCCCCGAACTGAGACTCGTTGTACAGCCAGCGGGAATCGTTGGGATCGACCAGATTATACATGCCGTCTCCTCCCCCGACCGAGGTGAAGTCAGCCCCAGTGATGGAGCCGTAGATACTGTTCGAGGGGATTTTCACGGATCCGTTATCCTGGAGTCCGCCGTAAATGTTGTAGGGTTCTTCCATGTCCGCACCGATGGCATAGTATTGAGCAATGGGAAGGTTCTCGAAAAAATCCCAGGTCTTACCGAAATCCCACGTCACAGCCAGTCCCCCATCGTTTCCCAGCAGCACATGATTGGAATTAGATGGATCGATCCAGATGGCGTGATGGTCCACATGAATGCGCGGTGCGATGTTGTCAAGGCCTTCTTTTCCCCATGTCTTACCACCGTCTTCTGAGCGCAAGAGGGGCACGCTGGGCACATAGACCACATCGGGATCGTTGGGATCCACATAGATGATGCCATACCACTTGCCCCCTGAAATGACGTCTTCGTCTCGATTCATCTTGCGCCAAGTCTGGCCGCCATCATCCGAACGGTAGACTTCGCGTCCTAAGTTTCGGTCCTGGGGTTCCCGGCCGCGCCGCCGGTCCTGGGCTGCCTCTTCCTCTGTGGGCGGGCGTTTGTTGCCGTTGTCGATCGAAGCGTAGAGGATCTTCGTATCCTTGGTATAGACTGCGATACCGATCCGTCCCAGGTTACCGGTGGGGAGCCCTTGAGTCAGCTTGGTCCAGGTCGTTCCGCCATCCGTGGATTTATAGATTGCCGTCAAGGGGCCGGTCTCCCAAAATTGCCAGGGGACACGGTGTTTGTCATAAGAGGCCGTATAGATCGTGTCCGGATCTTTGGGATCGAGGGCCACTTCCACAAACCCGACCTTGTCGCTGATGAAATGGATCCGGTCCCAGGTTTTGCCTCCGTCGAGGGATTTGTAAAGTCCGCGGTCCGGATTGAAGGTGAAATGGTATCCCAAGGCTGCCACATACACGATGTCCGGATTTTGGGGATGGACCGCGATGCGGCCGATGTGGATGGTCTTTTCCAGCCCGATGTGGGTCCAGGACTTTCCGGCGTCTGTGGACTTGTACACACCATCCCCACGCAGAGTGATCCGCCCGGAGGCAGGCGTGCCCGTCCCCACATAAAGGATATTGGGATCAGAAGGAGCGATGGCCATATCTCCGATGGCCGGGGTATTTTCCTGCAAAAATAGTTCCTCGAAGGTTGTGCCGTTATTCGTGGTCTTCCAAAGTCCCCCAGTCGCTGTCACCACATAGAAAGTGTAAGGCTCCTGCTGGGGGACCTCGATGCGCAGGATACGGCCTCCCTTGAGGGCCGGACCCAGCTCCCGGTACTGGAAGGCCTTCAGCAACTCCTCATCGAAGACACCTCCCGTCTGTGCCCAGAGAGAGAGGCATGTACACATCATGCAGAGCATGATAGATAAAGTCAGAATCCTTTTCATGATTCCTCCTGAAATGGTTAAAATTGTCAATCTTTAATCTCGAGGGTTCCCCATTATACAAAGGCTGATTTTTGGATGCAAATCGTTTAAACAAGGCTTGAGAGAGTGGCATCTGAAGTGATAAAATTATTATCGCTGGCTCTAGGGGTGGGAAATCAGCACGCTTGGGACTGTGATCAAAAAAAATAACCACATGAGGAAAAAGAATCCTGCCAAATCCATTCAGAGAATCACAAGCGCCTTTGTTATCACAGGAGTTCTTTTATTGTTTTTAGGTTGTAAATCCAACAGTGGGCCGACTGAACCAGACGATCGGTCGGTGCTGAGGCTGATAGCCAGCACCCTCCATTTTGAATATTATTTTGATGGGCCGGACCAAAGCCAGATTCAATCCGTCATGAATGCATTGGAAGGGAATTACGACAGGATCACTTCAGATTTGGCCGCATTCGACATGCCGGTTGTCAGAGCAAAGATCTGGTCAGACGGAACCGGATTCTACAATACGATGGAGGAGGATTTGGGCCGTATATTTGCCGGCGCCAAAGGGTATGTAATGGGGCCGGATGAGCTGAGGCTTCTTCTGACACACAGAGGAGATGTCAATGCTGTCCACGAATTTGTTCACTGTGTGAGCCTCCACCTGAATGACACGATCGCCAACAATCCCCGTTGGTTGTGGGAGACCGTAGCCCTGTATTTATCCCAGGATTTTATAAATCCCAACTTACTGAGCTATATGAAAGCGGGAAATTATCCCACCATTGACGATTTGAATTCTTCATACAACTTGGATCAATCGGTTTATGAGGTCGGCTATGTCCTCGGAGAATATATCGTCGAAAATTGGGGGATTGTTGCGCTCAGGGATCTCCTCCTTCAGAACGGAGATATACAAGCCGTTTTGGGAATATCCGTCCAAGACTTAGAGACCGGCTGGTTTGATTGGCTGGAAAAGAAGTACCTGCCCGGACCTTCATGACGATATTTATTCTTTCTTCTCGCCAACAAATTTCGAATTACCAGGGGGACTGGGTATCATAGAGCGTTTTTTACTCGAGCTTTCTTGCGGAGGTTTTCAAGAATCTCTTGGATTTCTGAGTCGGACTTTCCTTCAATTTGGATTGTTTTTTTTTATTAAAAATGCTCCTGCAATGAATCCAATCAGCCAAGCGACCATTCCGTGAGCTAGGGGACCTTGTTCAGCCAGTTCTGGCGGACCAAAAACATCTTGAGTTAGAATCATTACAACATTTGGATTGACATGGATTTAAAAGTCAGATTTAATTATTATCACTTCAGGGATTCTTATAATGTAAAAGGAGGGCAATATGAAAAAACTGCTCACAATCATTTCTTTGGTCTTTCTGCTTTGTTTCACTTTTGGCTGCCAGAAGGGCGAGGAGGTAGCTGAAGAGCCTGCTATGGATGTTGACGCTGAAAAAGCAAATATTCAATTGGTATTCGACCAATACGCACAGGCATGGAAAGCCAAAAATATCGACTTGTTTGCTGAAATTTTTTCTCATGATGCCGACATGGTTATTTTTGATACTCAAACAAGATATGATGGTGGGGAAGCCTGGAAAGAAAGGCTTCAAAATTCATTCGATTTAATTGATGATGTAAATGTCACTTTCAGAGATTATTCAATCAAAGTCCATCCTTCAGGGAC
The DNA here is from genome assembly GCA_020348385.1 of Candidatus Aminicenantota bacterium. Taxonomy (GTDB): domain Bacteria; phylum Acidobacteriota; class Aminicenantia; order Aminicenantales; family Aminicenantaceae. The sequence goes on from CP070750.1 coordinate 2,116,107, forward strand.
TGTAGCATGGCTTTCAGCTTTTGAAGATGCAACTTGGACCTCAGAAGGTCAGGCCAATGAGCTCACAGGGATGCGGATAACATGGATATTAGAAAAGCTAAATGGGAAATGGGTTATCGTGGAAGGTCACTGGTCTGTTTCTGAGCCAGAAGAGGAGGAGTAACAGGGAATCTAGCCTGCAAATATAAATTCTAATTTTCTAGGAGGATTATATGAAAAAACATTGCATGATTCTACCTTTGGCTCTGATTCTATGCTTCATGGTTGGATGCCAGGACAAAGCAGCACTGGCAGAGCTTGAAGAGTTCAAAGCCCAGAAAGAGGTAGAGGAGCAGAATAAGGCATTAATGCATAAATCGTTTGAAGAATGGAATAAAGGAAACTCTGAGTTTTTTATGGAAGCGACTACTCCTGCATATGTTTACTACTCTCCCTCAGGAAATCCGAATCCCAATTCCCGCGAAGATGCGGTAGAAAGCGTAAAGCTGTTTAGGAAAGGCTTCCCTGATATCAGTTTTAGTATTGAAGACATAATTGCTGCAGGAGATATAACTATAACCAGGTATGTCATCAGGGGTACTCACGAGGGAGAATTTATGGATATCCATGCGACTGGGAAAAAGATAGAAGTTAGCGGGATTATTATAAGCCGAATTGAAAATGGGAAGTGGGTAGAGGAATGGGAGGAAATGGATACGTTGGGTCTAATGCAGCAACTCGGCATGGAGCTTAAGCCGAAGGAAGAGAAATAGATTTCATTGCATTAAACCTTGCTATCTAGCTTGGAGGTTTGTAATACTTTTAAGCGTATTCATTGAGTTTAAAGGGAGGCATATTATGAAAATCATGGCATATGCAATAAGCGTGTTAATTCTGATTTCTATGGCGAATGTCTTGTTTGCAGAAGAGGTTGAGCATTTTTTCCCAAAGGAGAATCCAATTTTTTCTCTCAGCATACCTGATGACTGGGATGTAGTCTCCAGCATGTTCCCAAATAGTTGGAGAGAATGGAGGAAAGAAGATGTGCAGGGCTCTGGGGCGGTTCCATTCCAGGCTTCGCCGGATTTTGTCCAGGAAGGCAGGTTGCTTATCACTCTCTGGGCCTTTGTTCCGGATGCTGTTGCCGACCTGGGAGTGGCTGAACAGAATGCCGGAGAACTGATCGCTGAACGTGTCACAGATTTTATCCCGGCGGCAGATACGTGGGAGAAAAATAGCATTAATGGAATTCCTTTCCTCTTTATGGATGCTTCCGGTAAGGAAAAGGCCAAGAATGAAGCGCCGGTAAACGTCAAAGCAGCATTTTTCAATCCGGAAGGTACGCACGTCTTTTTGCTCATGGTGATCGGGTCACCTGAGATAATGGAGAAGTATGAGGGAGAGGTGCAAAAGATCATAAACTCTATTAAACCTGGGAAATAGGCCATATGGGGAGGAGAGAGGGTTCTGTGTTGAGTACAATGCTGAAACACGGCATGGAGCTTAAACTGAAGGAGAAGGAATAACCAGGTTCAGCCTACCACTTTATTTAGCTCGAGAAAAATGCAGCAATTAGCCATTCTCCACTTTTTTTTACTAGAATCCATGCACCAAGCCATTCATTTTTTTGCCTTGGCGTTCCATCCTTTTCTACTAGACCAGTACTCTCACAGTGAGCTTTATAAATAGCAACATCGGGAGAGACAAATATAATTCCGATTTCCTCAACAACGTTATACTTGACATTCTTATCCCACTTCCATCGCTCAGTAAAGTATTCTTCACGAGCTTTCAATCCCTTCCTGCTGCCAGTCCAATTTTCGTAATCCTTTGTCAAAGTGGTCAAGTGAGCCTTTACGTCGTGCTTGTTAAGTGCATCTACCGACTTTTTCATCGTTTCTCGAATTGCCATTTCGTCTGCTGTTTGGTCATTTGTCAAAAGCACTGAGGTAAAGAGCAGACACACTCCAACCATAAGGGTCATTAAATGCTTCTTAAGTTAGTCCTCCTTTGAATTGATGGAAATTTGGTTTTCCTGGACCGCTGTTTACGGATACGTTCTTACCTATTCAGTCCCCACAAGCATCATGAGGAAGTCTATCTTAAGACCTCAAACAAAATCAAGAAAGATAAATTCCTTATACCAGTAGGTATGATGCAACTCGGCATGGAGTGTCCAAATCTTATGATCCTACATTTGAGATCATGTTACTTGATTTATTGTCAATTTGTTTGAATTCCTCCAAATTCTTCAATCGCTTTCTCTCAACTGAAATAAGGCAAAAAACGCGGAATCGAGGTGCAACACTTCGAAAGCAAACCATACTTCTGCATTGACAAAAGGGACATTTATTTTTTTTCTTTGAATTATATCTATTAATCCTATATAATTAATAGAGTATATTTCATTCTTTAATCGATTTAAGGAGGGAGTTAAATATGGAAATGTTCACAAAAGATTTTATCGATTTTTTTAAGGAATTATCACAAAACAACAACAAAAAATGGTTCGATCAAAACAGAAAAAGGTACGAAAATTCGGTTAAGATTCCTTTCCGATCCTTTGTGGAAAGGATGATCGAAAAAATTCATTCGGATGATCCAGAGATAAAAATTACGCCGGCAGAGTCGATTTTCAGGATCAATCGTGACATTCGCTTTTCCAGGGATAAGACTCCATATAAAACTCAGGCATCGGCACTCATTTCAAGGACCGGCAAAAAAGACAAGGGCTTCCCCGGCATCTTTTTCTCGATGGGAGCCAAGAACATCATGATTTACGGTGGGGCTCATAGTATCGAAAAGGAAAGGCTCTACAATATCAGAAAATATATTTCAGAACACACGGACACATTTTCAAATCTTTTAGATGATTCTGTGTTTAAGGAAAAATACGGCAGGATCCATGGCGAAAAAAACAAACGAATCCCGGCCGAGTTTAATGAGGCAGCAGAAAAACAACCCCTTTTATTCAACAAAGCTTTTTATTATTACGCAAAACTGGATGCCAAATTGGCCTTGAATCCCGATTTGGAGAATATATTTATGGACTATTATTTAGCGGCAAAACCGATGAGAGACTTCTTGATTAGCGCCGTGAACAAGGAGGAACAATGATTTCAGCAGAATTTCCGTTTGAATCTAAATTTATTGATGTCCTGGGTACGAAAATGCATTACATCGATGAAGGAGAAGGAATTCCATTCCTGTTTCTGCATGGCAACCCGACTTCGAGTTACCTTTGGAGGAACATCATTCCTCATGTCAAGCCTTTGGGCAGAGTAATCGCCGTTGACCTGATCGGCATGGGAAAATCGGATAAACCCGATATTGACTATAGGTTCTCAACCCATATCAAGTATATCGATGAGTTTATCCGCCTCCTTGATCTTAAAGACATCGTTTTGATCATCCATGACTGGGGATCTGGGATCGGTTTCAATTACGCCATGAATAATGAATCCAATGTCAAAGGCATCGTATTCATGGAGGCAGTTCTATGGCCCATGTACTGGAGAGAATTTCCATTTGTGGCAAAATTTCTGTTTAAAAGATTTCGGCATCCCAAAAAAGGCCCCAAGATGATCGTTAAGAATAACTTTTTTGTTGAAAAAGTACTGCCTAATTTTATGGTACGCAAACTGACACAACAGGAAATGGATCATTATCGAGAGCCTTTTCTTGAGGAATCAAGTCGGAAACCTGTGCTGGTATGGCCGAACGAGATCCCGATCGATGGCTATCCTGCGGATAACACTGAAATCGTCAAAGGATATTATGAAAAACTGAAACAATCGGATATTCCAAAATTGCTTCTTTGGGCTAAGCCCGGAGCCATCATTAAAGAAAAGCATGTGGAAAAGATCAGGCAAGCTTTCAAGAATCTGCAGGATGTGTATCTAGGCAAAGGGAAGCATTATCTTCAAGAAGACCACCCCGATGAGATCGGCAAGGCCATTGTAGAGTGGTATCAGAGTATCAATTAGGATTCTGGTTTCCCATATCAACTATGACACGCCAGTTTCCCTGATTATCCTTTTTCCATACGTTTAGATATTTCCCCTTTTGGGTTTTGATTTCACCGGATTCACCTTGAAAACTCAGTGTGTATATTCCCCATGTGTAACCCATATCTCCTGACGATGAAGTTTCTCCATCTTGAGGCTCCCAACTTAACATATAATCCGTACCTGCATTGAGCATATCTTCATATATCTTATCTCGCCCCAGAATAGGATTTTGACCGGAAGGAAGTTGAACTGCATTTTCCATAAAATACATTTTAAAGGCCTCAGCAGCGCCGTTTTCTACTGAAAACTGGGAAAATTCCAGATCTGTTTGCATGAGATTATTGAGCTCTTTTTCCAAATCAGTCTTGCTACGACATGCTTGTATCATCAATAAAAAACATACAAACACCAAAAATATTTTCATGCATTTTAAATTCATCTTATTGATTTCCCCTTTCTTAGAATTCATGCATGTCCTCACTTTTACTAGTCGTTCTTGAATTCAGACGATCCTTTTTTACTGGTAACATGGCCATAATTTTTAACCAAATCCCTGTTACAAATACTTTCATTGTACTTATTAAATCATAATAAATAATATTCCAAGAAATTGCGATGCTGAGCTTGAGGTTAAAAGAGTGGCAGCATTTTTCAACATTATTTAGAACATATTTGGAACACGGGGAGAAGTCCACTCTGTGAGCAGCGCCAGTCAAACTGTCCTATATCCTCTGCTCCGATTGTTGAAAAAATCTCCCTAAAGACTCTCTAAGGGGACAGTCAAAGGCGATTCTGATTGTGTTGGAATCACCAGCTTTTGGGTTGACTTCGGGGATCAAGATAAATAAGCTTTGTATCAAGTCACAGAGGAGGTAACGGATGAAAAAACTGTTTATGATTCTACCTTTTGTCTTTATGCTTTGTTTTACTTTTGGCTGCCAGAAGGCTGAAGAGGTAGCTGAAGAAGTTGGAGTTGCTCCATTATCTGATGAGGATGTAGCTGCTATTAAAGCTCTTACGATTCCGTTTGATGAAGCAGCTTTAGCAGGGGATTGGAATACGCTTGTAGCTTTTTTTACCGAAGATGCGGTGTTGATGGGTCCGAACGGTCCTTCAATCCAGGGGCGCTCTGCGTTGATGGGTATGATTGAATCTTTAGGCATGACGATTACTGAGCATAAGATTGATTTAGTAGAAGTTGACGGCTACGGAGACATTGCCTACGCTAGGGGCACCTATGTAGAGACATTTAGTATTGAAGGTGTTGAAGAACCAGTCAAGGATGAAGGTAAAATCCTGACGATACTTCGTAAGCAGTCTGATGGCTCTTGGCTCTTTGCGATTTGGATGTATAACTCAGACTTGTCGCTGCCAGAGTGATTCCTAAACAGGCTTAAGCTACAAAGCGTAAAAAGGAGGGTGAAATGAAAAAACTTTGTATAGCTCTACCTTTGGCTCTGATTCTCTGCTTTATGGTCGGCTGTCAGGACAAGGAAGCCATG
>CP070750.1:2121697-2125906 GCA_020348385.1 Candidatus Aminicenantota bacterium
AAATACCTCTTTTTTACCAGAAACAATACAGGGAATGGAGATATTTACTGGGTGGATGCGAATATCATCGAAGAATTGAAACCTAAGGAATAAAAAAAATCATGAATGAAAAAATTACAATGAGCAAAACAATGACGAATCGGACCCAGGTGGAACAGCATTCGATAGGGAAATCTGCTCTTTTACACTTGCTGCCGGCGATGATCTGGATTATTTTTTATATCCCGCTCGCCCGTCTGGCAAGTGAGTACGGTATCCCCTCTATGCTGGTTATGTTAATTACAGTCGCATTGATACTTGTTTCTTTCGAGGTAGGCTACCTTTACTACCAGGGAAAGAAAAAGAACGGTACGTTTTCTTTGCAAGGCATCGTCCTGTACAGGGAAAAAATGCCCTGGTGGCAGTATATTATTTTTACTGTCCCCATTGTTTGTTGGGCCATTTCGGTTTTTCTTATCGGGGAGACAATAACCGAGTTCATGAGCACAAAAGTATTTTACTGGTTACCGGACTGGTATTGGCTGAGCCGCGGCAATGTCGAACAAAACGCACTTGCTATTGAGATAACCATGGCGGTGTTAACTTTGATAATTTTCGGTGTGGTAGGAGTGGTGGCCGAAGAGTTGTATTTCCGTGGATATTTACTGCCCAGACTCTCGAAATTGGGGACATGGGCACCTTTATTCAACGTCGTATTGTTCATACTCTACCATTTTTGGCAGCCGCACATGTTGGTAGTTGGGATAATTGGGATGCTGCCCTTGGTTTATATCGTGTGGTGGAAGAGGAATGTATATCTTGGAATCATAGCGCATTGTGTTATGAATCTCGCAGGAAATATACTGCTCGTTATCGAAAGACTGAATGCGCTCTAAAGTGACATTTTGCCTTGATTCCTTGACATTCAATATCAAGCTCCTAATTTATTTGAAAGAAAGCACGTTTAATATCGTAATATAGCCATCCAGACCGCCCAGGATTTGGACAACGCCCTAGCCAAGGAACTGAAACGGCCCAATTCTGTTATATTTTATGGATAAGCTTATTTCCTGTAACCTTTCCAGGAAATAGCAGTATATATTCATAAGGAGTGCGAGAAGCGAAAATGATCACACGCAAAGAAGAACAGATTCTCCTGGCTATCGTCCATTTGGACAACAGGGCCTACCTGGTCAATGTCAGGGAAAAATTGAAGGAAATCACAGGAAAATATCTGGATGTCGGTAGCATCAACAAAACATTTAAAAAGCTCGAGCGGGAGGGGCATCTCGAATCCGAGATGGGAGAACCGACACCTGTTCGAGGGGGAAAAGCCATCAAATATTATACCTTAACAAAAAAAGGCTACAACGCCCTGGCTGAAGTCAACGCGATGCAAAAAAGGCTCTGGAAAAATGTCATCTTACCGGCCAAAAATGAATGATTCATCGAAATACAAAAATGAAGCGGACGAAAAAATGAAAAAGATCCCTCGGTTGCTCAAGTATACCATCCAAATCCTCTCGGACAGTTCCGATTGGGACCATCTTCAGGGAGATTATGATGAGATTTATGACACCATTTATGCAGATAAAGGCCGATTGGCTGCCATCTTTTGGGTGCTCCGGCAAATTGCGAACGCATCCGCGATCGATTTTGAAAGAATAATCACCTGGAGGCTCGTTATGCTGAAAAACTACATCAAGATAGCCCTTAGAAATATCCGAAGGCAAAAGTTGTACTCATCGATCAATATCCTGGGCCTGGCTGTTGGCCTTGCCTCAAGTATCCTCATCTTCATGTGGGTCCAGGACGAAAAAAGCTATGACCGCTTCCATACCCATGCCGACCGCATCTTCAGGGTCACCATCTCCGACGACCAGACGGGGCCTGACCAGGGTTATGCTGTCACACCCATCGCTATGGCCCCCGCCATCAAACAGGAAATCCCGGAAATTCTCTATGCCGCACGCACCAGCGTGAGATTCATGAAGCTATCTCACGACGAGAATGTATTTAAAGAAAAGGGCCTGTTCGTCAGTCCCGATTTTCTCAGGATGTTCTCTTTCAATCTGCTCGAGGGCAACCCGGATGCAGCCCTCTCCTCCCCTGATCAAATCGTAATCTCCGAGAAGCTGGCACAAAAGCACTTTGGGACTCAAGAGGCCCTGGGCCGAATTCTCAGGACCGAAGATGGGTCCGATGTCACCATCACTGGAGTTTTTCAGAATATCCCCCGACAGTCCCATCTCTATTTCGATTTTCTCATCAATTTCGAAAGACATGCGAAGAACGGATTGGAATTAAACAGATGGCAAAACATCTCCTTTTATTCATACATCATGCTGGAAAAGGGGGCTGATCCCAGGGTCGTCGCTCAAAAGATTATCGATATATCCAAAAAACATCTGGCTGATCTCGAACCGACTTTCGCGCTCCAGCCCTTGCTCAAGATTCACCTGGACCCCCCTTTAAAATTCGACAATGTGGCGCACGGAAGCCGGCAAAGCGTCGCTCTCTTCTCCATCGTCGCACTGTCTATTTTATTGATCGCCTGTTTCAACTTTATCAACCTCTCCACCGCCCGTTCCAGCCGCCGCGCCCTGGAAGTGGGATTGCGCAAAGTCATCGGTGCCCGCCGGTCTGTGCTCGTCAGGCAGTTTTGGGGCGAAGCTCTCTTTTTGACTTCCATCGCTGCGTGTCTGGCCCTGCTGGGGATCGTGCTTATTCTTCCATCCTTCAATTCGATCACAGGAAAAGATTTTGCCATCCGGCTGATTATAGAGCAGAAATTCCTGCTTCCCTTTTTAGGCATCACAATCTTCACAGGGCTGGCTTCCGGTTCTTACCCCGCCTTCCTCCTCTCCTCATTCCAGCCGGCAAAGATTTTTAGAGGCCGATCGAGGATGAGTGCAAAGGGATCCCACCTCAGGAAAGTCCTGGTCGTCTCCCAGTTCGCCCTGACCGTCGCCATCCTCACAGCGGTTCTTGTGACAGCGAAACAGCTGAATTTCTTGCAAAACAAGGATCTGGGGTACGACAAAACGAACCTGATGGCCGTCCGTATGAAGCGAACTATGGTGAGGCAGAGAGAGATATTGAAGCAGAAACTCCTCGCCAATCCCAACATCCTCAGCGCATCGGCCACAGCCAATCTTCCCACAACCATCCAGAGCGGGTCTGTCGTTGAGGAATGGGAAGGAAAATCGACAGACGCAAAGATCCATTTCAAACTCCTGTGGGTGGACACCGACTATCTGGAAACATTCGGCATCGAATTAACAGAGGGGAGATTTTTTTCTAAAGAACACGCAGCGGACCAAAGTGGCTTTGTTCTCAACCGGGCAGCCGTAAAGGCGATGGGGCTGGAAAACCCTGTCGGAAAACGGGTGGTTATCAACAGGACCGAAGGACACATCATCGGCGTGGTCAAGGATTTTCACTTTCGGTCTCTCCATTACGTCATCGAGCCGGTCGCACTCATCCATGCCCCTTCGACGTTTTACACCATGGTGATCAAGCTGCATCCGAACATGAGGGACCCCCAGGCGGCCATCACGTATGTCGAATCCCTGTGGAAGGAATTCGCCCCGGAGGACGTTTTCCTGTACGCTTTTCTCGAAGATGCATTGAACCGCCTGTATCAAAAGGAAGAAACTCTGGGACAGCTAATCAGATATTTCTCGGCTCTCGCCTTTTTTGTGACCTGCCTGGGATTGGTGGGGATTGCCTCCTTCACCACGGAACAGAGGACCAAAGAGATCGGCATCCGCAAAGTTTTAGGGGCTTCGTCAGGAGGCCTTGTCGTGTTGCTCCTGAGAGACTTCGTGAAATGGGTTGTGATCGCCAATATTTTGGCTTTGCCTGTGGCCTATCTCATTATGTCCGGATGGCTCCAAAACTATGCCTATCATATCCCGCTCTCATTCGGTTTATTTTTCGTCCCCTGCGTTATCACTGTTTCGATAACGCTATTGACCGTCGGCCACCAAACGTTTCGGGCAAGCCTTGCCAATCCCACCGAAAGCCTTCGCTACGAATAATCCTGGTTCAACTTGACACACCGTGTCTTGTAATGTCTAATCTAACCAGCACTTTTTTAATGAATTTTTTGCTCCTGATTATGCCTATTACTTTCCATCCAACACACAAAAACCCCTGTCGCTCGAAGAAACACGGGAATTGGTCATAACGCATTTAAAAAGCTTCCCCGACTACAAGTGGAAAATC
>CP070750.1:2126006-2131759 GCA_020348385.1 Candidatus Aminicenantota bacterium
GCCTGGAAACACCAGCCAAGTCTGCTCCTGTATAAGAACACCAATTGCAGCAAAAGTTTACGATCAAAGGTTCGAATTCATCGTTCATTATCCTACTCCTAAGGCGGCATTGACTTGTGCAGAAAGCTGTTCCAATGTAAATCCTTTCACCATGATGCCTTTTTTCGGACAGGTTGCCATGCAACACCCACAACCTTTACAGGCACTTTCATTCACCTGAACTGTCTTTTTTATCGAGCCTTTACTCATATACTCGATCAGAGTGATGGCCTGATAAGGACATGGCTCAACACAATAGGCACACCCATCACAACTTTCATCAATCACCTCAGATATCGTCGCTTCCAACTCTATGCTGTCCTTCGAAAGTATGGTTGCCGCTCGTGAGGAAGTAGCTTGTGCCTGGATTATGCTTTCATCTATCGCTTTCGACGAATGAGCTAATCCGCATAAGAAGACTCCCTCGGTTGCAAAATCAACCGGGCGAAGTTTCATATGGGCTTCAAGAAAAAATTTGTCCTGATTTAACGGGACTTTCAAGAACTGTGCAATTTCTTCATTTCCTTCGTAGGCTACAATTCCAGCAGATAAAACGACAAGATCCGCGGAAATCTCGATCGGCATTTTTAAGGACTGCTCAAAAACTTCCACTTGCAGCCCGCTTCCATTATGTGAGACTTCAGGCTTCCTATCCTTTTCATACCGAATGAACCTGACTCCTTTTTCTCTCGCCTTGGTGTAAAAGCCTTCCCTAAATCCATAAGTCCTGATATCCCGGTACAGGATGTACACATTGGATTCAGGTGATAATTCCTTGATTTTCAAGGCGTTCTTTACGGCCTCGGAACAACAGATCCTCGAACAATACGGTCTTTCTTCATCTCGAGATCCCACACACTGTATCATCACGATGTTTTTGGGGAAGGAGTTTGTTCCAGGAGAAGACCATTCCCCGCCTGTCCCCAGGCGCTCTTCCAGTTCGATCTGGGTCATGACTTTTTTCTCTTGGTCGTAAAGATACTCATCGGGATGGTATTCTTGGGCTCCGGTGGCGACCACCACAACCCCATGATCCAGCTCTCCCGATTTCCCGTTACGGGCTATCGTTGTTTTGAAATCCCCGACCGAACCTTCGATGTTTTCAATTTTGGTTTCTGTATACACATGGATTTTTTCATGCTCTTTTACCTGTTTGATGATCTTTTTCAATCCCTCTTGAGGGTCTGCCCCATCCAACAGATACCGGAGACGTTTCAGGTTTCCACCCAGATCTTTTTCTTTCTCTACCAAGAAGACATCATACCCCTGATCTGCCAGTTCGATGGCAGATGACATGCCAGAAATCCCACCACCGATGACCAAAGCCGACTTGATTATCGGGACATATCTTTTCTGAAGAGGTTCCAGTAACCGTGATTTAGCTATGGCCATCCTCACCAAGTCTTTAGATTTTAAGGATGCCTTTTCCGGCTCCAGCATATGCACCCATGAACATTGATCTCTGATGTTGGCCATTTCAAACAGATACGGATTTAATCCGGCTTCACGGATTGTGTTTCTGAATAGTGGTTCGTGAGTCCTTGGTGTGCATGAGGCAACAACAACACGGTTCAACTGGTGTTCCTTGATGATCTCTTTGATGATTTCTTGCGTGTCATTGGAACAGGTATACAGATTATTATTGGCATAAACGACATTGGGAAGTGTTTTGGCATATTCAACAACGTCGGGAACATTGACCACACCTGCAATGTTTGTTCCACAATGACAAACAAATACGCCGATTCTCGGTTCCTGCCCACTCACATCGATCTCCGGCGGGAATTCCTTAATCTTGATTAAACTTCCTCTTTCTTCTTTCAAAAGGGATAAAACCTTGGATGATGCACCAGATGCCTGCATGATGGTTTCAGGAATATCTTTGGGTTCCGTGAACGGACCAGCCACAAAAATTCCCTCTCGAGCCGATTCAACTGGTTTGAACGTATCGGTTTTGCAGAAATTGTACTCATTCAACTCGACGCCGAATTTTTGGGCGATCTCTTGCGCGGCTTCAGGAGGTACCATGCCGACGGATAAAACAACCATGTCATATTCCTGGGATACTTTTTGATCATTTTCATCCACATATTGAATCATAAGATTTTTTGTTTCAGGAATCTCTTCGACCGTCGGAGGACGACATCGGATATAATTGACTCCCAGTTCTTTGCCCTTTTCATAATACTCATCAAATCCTTTGCTAAACGCCCGCATATCCATGATGTATATATCACATTCCAAGTCTTCACCCGCATGTTCTTTGGCTATGATGGCTTCCTTTGTGGCATACATACAGCAAACCGAAGAGCAATAATCTCGATCACAATCCCGAGAACCGACACACTGGATAAATCCCACTTTTTTGGGTTCTTTTTGATCACCAGGTCTTAACACATGACCAAGATACGGTCCTGTTGAAGAGAGAATTCTTTCAAATTCAATGGATGTAACAACGTTGGGATAATGTCCGTAGCCCAAGTCCTCCTTGATCTTGGCATCAAAAATGTCAAATCCCGGAGATAACACCACCGCTCCGACATTCAAGTTGACGGTCTCCTCTTCCTGTTCATAGTTGATAGCATCTGCTTCACAAACCTCTTCGCAGATCTTGCATTCTCCCTTGAGTTTATGCACGCAGTATCGTTCATCGATCGTAGCTTTGTTGGGAACAGCCTGAGGATACGGGATGTAGGCAGCCGATCTACCGGCTAACTGCTCATTATATTCATCGTGTATGGGATGAATTTCGTGCTTGCTGATCTCGTCAAGCTTGATCCTTTCTGTCGGACAGATGAACGCACATGTTCCGCAGGTCTGGCACACGTCCGATAATGCATCAAACGGAGGGTCTACTTTGCGTTTGGAGCCGCGATTGACAAAGCTGATCGCCGTGATGCCCATTCTTTCCTCACACATCCTCACGCAAAGCCCGCAGAGGAAACAATCCTCATTTTTTTTGGTCAGCCGTGTTTCTTTCACACCGTATTCTTCGGCAATATTCTGGATTGCTTTCGAATCGGGACACAAAGCCCATAACAGCTCGATCATATTCTTCCGAGCTTTAACGACTCTCTCCGATTCAGTCTGTACGACCAAACCATCAAGGGCGGGATAGGTGCATGAAGTCTGGATCGTCGACCTGCCGTTTTGGCCGATTTCCACCAAGCACAATCGGCACGCCCCATACGGGAGCAGCGCTTTATGATGGCAGAGTGTCGGGACCTTTAATCCGGTGCTCTCGATACATTCCAATAAGGTTTTACCCTCGGGGAATTCTCCCTCAGTGCCGTTTATTGTCAGCTTAATCACGCCGACCCTCCGTTTATGTATATATTTAAACCATTTATGTTCATCTCGGATCCTCCGCTATTCCTGTTTGACCTCTAAATCGCAACGCAGGCAACGCTTGGCTTCAGTCATTGCCGCAGCCTCTCCAAATCCCAATTCGACTTCCTTGAAGCTGGCCGTTCTCTGATCAACCGGCATTGCAGGCATTTCAGGCCTTTTCAGGGACTGAACTTCTTCTTCGGAAAGTTCCACGGCTTCAACACGGGCCGCAGGCCGGGTAACCTCATACTTCCTTTCCAATGGCTGTCCGTTCACAAATTTGTCGATCATCTGTGCGGCGATTTTTCCGTGAGACATCGCAGCCGTCACCGTATTCGGACCGGACACAACGTCACCTCCGGCAAAAACACCATCCACATTGGTGATAAGGGTTTCCGGATTGACTTCCAGCGTGCTCCAGGAGGACACTTTCAGCCCATTCTCACCGATGAGCAAAGAAACCTCCGGTTCCTGACTTATGGCCAGGACCAAAGAATCGACATCGACGTTGAATTCAGATCCCTCTATCGGGACGGGTCTTCTTCTGCCACTCTCATCCATATCACTGAGTTTCATCCGGATACACTCGATCGCCTTGAGCTTGCCATTGTCTGAAAGCACTTTAATCGGAGCTGCGAGGTATTGAATGTCGATCCCCTCCTCAAGAGCTTCCTCAATTTCGCTCTCAATCGCGGGCATCTCCACTCTTGTCCTTCGGTACAAAATACTGGTATCTTTTCCTAACCGTTTGGCCACCCGAGCTGCATCGATCGCTGAATTTCCCCCCCCGATGACTACGACCTTATCGCCAAGTTCCACTTCCTTGCCAAGGTTATAATCCCTCAGGAATTCCACAGCATCCAAGACCCCTTCGGCATCTTCGTTTGGGATTCTCATTTTCAGGCCCTTATGAGCCCCGATGGCGATGAAAACCGCCTTGTAATCTTCCTTGAGTTTCTCGAGAGGGATATCTTTTCCGATGGTTGTGTCCGTTTTGATTTCGACACCTAGCTTTTTGATCCTATTTATTTCGTATTCCAAAACATTCTTGGGCAATCTGAATTCTGGGATACCTATCGCCAGCATACCCCCTGCGACGGGAAGGCTTTCGAAAATGGTAACTTTATACCCTTCAAGTGCAAGGTAGTAGGCACACGTCAATCCTGCTGGCCCGGAACCGACAATGGCTATCTTTTCCTCTTTTGCGGGTTTAGGCTTTTGGTCAGGCTCCACACCGTGTTTCATCTCATAATCGGCAAGAAAGCGCTTGAGAGCTCGGATCGAAATCGGATCGTCCCATTCCCCGGCAACACATTTTTGTTCGCAGGGAGTATCACAAACGCGGCCGCAGATAAGCGGTAGAGGATTCTCTTTCAAGACTATTTTGACGGCTTCCTCGAATTTCCCCTGAGCCAGGTACCCGATATAACTGGGAACATCCTGGGAGATCGGACAGGAGTGTTGACAGGCTGATGAAATGATTTCTTTGCACACAAGAGCAGGGCATCTTTTGTATTTGGTGTGTTCGATATATTCTTGCATAAAATATTTCAATGTGCTCAACACCGGATTGGGCAATGTCTGGCCCAATCCGCACATCGATGCATCCTTTATGGTTTCGCTGAAATCTTCGAGGATTTCCAGATCTTTGTCGTCACCTTCTCCCCGGCATATTTTTTGAAGAACTTCGAGAAGGACTGCTGATCCTTCACGGCACGATGTGCATTTTCCGCAGGATTCGTCATTGGTGAACTCGATAAAATATTTGGAGACATCGACCACACATGTATCCTCGTCCATCACGATCAATCCGCCCGAGCCCATGATAGAACCCGCTTCGGTTAGTTTTTCATAGTCCACAGGCAAATTCATCAAACTGGCTGGAATGCATCCCCCTGAAGGCCCTCCTGTTTGGACGGCCTTGAATTTTTTATTTTTGGGGATTCCGCCACCGATGTCATAAACGATCTCTTTAAGAGTTATGCCCATCGGGACTTCAACCAAACCTGTGTTGTTGATCTTGCCGACAAGAGAAAAAACTTTTGTCCCTTTGCTCTGTTCGGTTCCAATGCTAGAAAACCACTGGGCTCCCCTATCGATTATCGGGGGGATGGTAGCCCAGGTCTCCACATTATTTATATTGGTAGGTTTTCCCCACAATCCTGATTCAGCCGGAAAGGGAGGTCTTTGCCTGGGCTCCGGCGGACGGCCTTCGATAGAAGCCATCAGGGATGTTTCCTCCCCGCATACAAAAGCGCCTGCTCCCTGTTTGATATGGATGTCAAAGCTAAAATCCGTATCAAATATGTTTTCCCCGATGAGTCCGTACTCTTTGGCCTGTTCGATGGCGATCTTCAATCTATCCATGGCAAGCGGATATTCGG
>CP070750.1:2131859-2173060 GCA_020348385.1 Candidatus Aminicenantota bacterium
CATTCTGTTTGGGGTTTTGTCCGAGGATTTTTTTCGACAGCAGGCTACCGATCCCAGAGGAAAAAAGCAGAGCGAAAATAATAAGTGCTATGGAATACAACGGGTGTCCGAGAAACAGGATGAATTTTTGTATCAAGGTAATCTCGACAAACATGAAACTCATCCCGATCAGGCCAAAATACAGGAAAATTTTTCGTAATTCGGGATTTTTTACGCGGATTTTTTTCCGTTGGAGAAGAACTGGAAGGAAGATAAGGAGAAATGCTACACCTATGGCTTGAATAAAAAGCAGAGGGACGAGGAATTCTCCTTGTAAGAATGGCAGCCATTTTTGACCCAGCGTGGTGAAAGTGGCTCTGATTTTGCTCAGTTTGAAAAAGTTTGAGAAAAACGGACGGTTATCCGTGACCGGTTTCACACGGAAAAGAAAGTCTCGGTAGAAACTCTTAGAATCGCTGGATGAAAGAAGCTGTCGTGTTATGTTGTAGTATACAGGTTCCTCATAGCGATTATGAATGTTGGCTTCTTCAGGTTTCATTCCTGGATAATACACAAGATCAAAAAGACATTTTTCACAGAATTCTTTGAGAGTTTGTATATCCTGTGCTGTGTATGGACTTTTTTTGACAAAAAAGCTGATGGTTCCCCAGCTTCTGAGGACAATGAGGTGCTGCTCGGGAAAATCGGTTATTTTGCGAAGAGTTTCTATCCATGTAGCCAGGAGCCGGATTTCTTGACGAGGCGGAGGAAGAAGATAAAGGGTCATGCTGGCTATTCCATCTCGGGATAGCCGGTTTATCGCATCCTGGAATGACTCTTGTGTGTACAGGTAGTTCTCTCCAAACCCGAACTGTCCAGTTCCAGCAGATCCGAAAACATCAGCAAGAGAAAAAACGACAAGATCAAAATATTCCTTTTCCTTTATTAAGGTTGATCGACTGTTAGAGGATAGAGTCTGAACGTTTTTCCTTTGGTAGATCTGGCCAGAAAAGAGAGCGAGGTCCCGTTGGAGGATGTCGTTGATTAAAGGATTGTTCTCGGTAACTTTGACCCGGGTAGCTCCGTAATGGAGGGCTGCCAAAACGTCTAATCCTCCTTTGGGTTCGAGGACAAGAACACGAAGCTGATCCAGAATATAATACGGGAGGGAAGAGGGAAGATAGGATAGGAAAAGGAGGGAGGGATCATTGGGATCATCTGTTTGCGTGATGGCGTTGAGCTCTCCCCCATCAACAAGCAGCCCGAGCTGGTGGGGGAGACTTTGACTGTAAAGGAGACTCAAACCCGGGGCATACCTCACAGCAGAAGAATCGATGATATCCAACCGTGAAATAGCGTTCCATTTGGTGAAAATCTGTCTGGCTTCTGGATAGCGCAGAGAGATAGGCATAGCTTTAAAATCAGACATATGAAATGTGAGCCAGGATGGTCCTATGATAAAAAGACCGATCCCCTTTGCCAGCAGCAGAAAGATAAAGAGTTTGAATCTCATAGGCTTTTTTGGGCTAAAAAGCCAAGCCGCAATCAGGGCCAAGATGCTGAGAATAGGAAAGACACCTTTATCTCCCTTGGGAAAAAAGATGAAAATAGCAAGAAATGTGCCTGTTCCCGCTCCCAGTAGGTCGAAGAAATACACGGTGTTGACCATGCTTGCCGCTCTAGTGATCGCAAAGGAAAGGATGATTCCTGCGAAAAAGAAAGGAATACTCAATACAAAATAGTAAAGGAATATGAAGAAGATCTGTGTGGAATCCCAGGACAGCTTGATGAGGTCGAACGGGACATTATTACAGATTAGGTAACTTGCAAAAATGGTCAAGGAGAACAGAATAGCCGAGGATGACAGGAATTTTTTCTCATCCGCATCGAACAATTTTTTGAAAAGAGACAAAAAAGAACCAGCCGATCCGTAACCGAGAAAAGCGATACTGACCACAAGAAAGGCAAAGTGATACTGCTGCGAAACAGAAAAAAAGCGGGTGAGAGAAATCTGTAAGCAAAGTGTTGTCGCAGATATAAAAAAAATGCCGGCCAAAAAACGGATTTTCATCTGTGAATAATCCAGACACAAGTTCAATCCCGAATATATAATAGGAAGCGGAAAAGTTCAAACTCTGCCGCTGAGCACCAGTATTGCTTTTGCTCTAGTCTTATGCTAACTTTACAGACAAACAGAATGATAAAATTCGGCACTTCTGGTTGGCGAGCCGTGATGGGGGAAGAATTCACTTTTCAGAATGTGCGACTTGTCGTCCAAGCAATCGCTAACTATCTCAAGAAAAAATTCCCAGGGCAGAAGGTTTCGGTCGTTGTCAATTACGATACCCGTTTTCTATCCGAACGGTTTGCCTTTGAGGCCGCAAAAATCCTATCTCACAACATGATTCATGTCTATCTCTCTGATAGGGATGCGCCATCCCAGGCTCAGGCATTGCAGATCATCCAGAGGAAGACCCAGGCCGGCATCAATTTTACAGCTTCTTTTAATCCCCCTGAATACAACGGCCTGAAGTTCAACACGGAAACAGGGGCTCCAGCTCTTTCGGAAGTGACGGAGAAAATCGAGGAAGAACTCAAGCTCTTGACGAAAGAATACTCCTTTTGTCCCCTTTATCCCAGTGAAGAATTTATCGAAAAAATCGATCTCCAGCATGATTATCTATCTTTTATCCAGGACAAAATAGATTTTGAACTTATCCGGAAATCCAAGATAAAAGTAGCAGTGGACCCGCTCTACGGTACCAGCCGGGAATATCTGGATGAGATATTGGAAGAAAATCATATTCCTGTGGAGGAGCTGCATGGGTATATCGATCCCTATTTTGGCGGGATCGCTCCATCGTGTTCTGAGGAGAACATGAAAGAGCTTAAGGCTTTTGTGAGAGAAAAAAAATGCCAGATAGGAATTGCTACCGATGCGGATGGAGACCGGTTTGGGATTTTGGATGAAAAGGGAAATTTTGTCATACAAAACTTGATCGTCTCTCTTGTCTTGGATTATCTTGTGTCGAAAAAAAAATGGAAGGGAGGCGTGGCCCGCTCAGTAGCCACGACACATCTCGTGGACCGGATAGCGAGAAAACACGATCTTCCTCTTTTCAAGATGCCTGTAGGATTTAAATATATTGCCGACCTCTTTCTGAAAAACAAGATTATATTCGGAGCCGAAGAGAGCGCTTGCATGGCTATCAAGGACCATCTCCCAGAAAAAGACGGCATTTTCGCCGGCCTCCTGGTGGTAGAGATGATGGCTGCCTTGGGGAAAAACTTGACAGAGCTGATAGCGGATTTATTTAAGAAGTACGGAAAAAGAATAGGACAACAGAAAAGTATTCCCCTGGATTCTATGAGAGAGAAAAAACTTGCGAAATTGAAACGAGATCCTCCCACAAAACTTGGAGCAAAAAAAGTCCTGAACTCCAAGAATATCGATGGAATCAAACTGAATCTTTCCAAGGATGATTGGGTTCTCCTCCGCCCATCAGGCACCGAGCCCCTTATCCGCTGTTATGCCGAAGCGAGCACACAAAAAGAGGTCAAGATCATGATGAAGAATTGTCTGGATTTATTGAGCTAAAATGAAAAAAGAAAAGAGCTCTTCGTCTCTCAAGAAAAGAGTCATAATCGGGGGAGTGGTATTTCTTCTGTTCGTTTTGACTGTGACATCGTTTTTCGGCAAAAGGGGATTGATCGAGATCTACCGAACCCGACGAAAGCAAGAGGTTCTCCTCAAAAAAATAGAAAAACTAGAGGAAAAAAAGGTAAAGCTGGAAAGAGATATAGAGGAACTCCAGAAGAATCCCAAGGCAATCGAGAAAAAGGCTCGAGAAAAGCTCGGGCTTGTGGATGAAGGCGAGATCGTCATCATCGATAAAAAGACACGCTGATCTGAGTTTCCGCCCTCATCGCCCTGGCTCTCCTTGTGATTCTCTTTTCCTAAACAAGAAATAGAAGCATGGAAGATTTGCTGAAAGACCTGAATCCTGAGCAGAGAAAAGCTGTCACACATGGAAAGGGTCCCTTGATCATCATTGCTGGGGCGGGAACCGGAAAAACAAAAGTTATCACCCATCGCATTGCCCATTTGATTTCATCCAAGATGGCCAAGCCAGAGGAGATCTTTGCGGTAACGTTCACGGAAAAGGCTGCCAACGAGATGGAAGAAAGGGTAGATCTGCTGATTCCCTACAGCTATTCCTTCGTTGATATAAGTACCTTCAATTCTTTTGGGGAACAGATTTTAAGGGATTATGGAATCGAAATCGGATATTCGCCGGATTTCAAATTGTTGGATGATGTCGAACAGGCCATTTTTTTTCGAGAACATTTGTTCCGGTTCCCATTGGATTTTTATCGTCCTCTGAGCTCTCCCACCCGGTATATTCAGGATATTTTGTTGGCAATTAAACGGCTGAAACAAGAAGATATCAAGCCGCAGGAGTATTTGGAATATGCCAACAAATTAGAAAAAGAGGCTTGCGATGAAGTGACAAAAGAAATGGCGCTGAAGCATAAAGAAATGGCCGGGGTTTTTAAGAATTATCAAAATCTCCTCGAGACAGAAGGAAAGATTGACTTCGAAGACCAGGTAACCCTGATTATCGGTCTTTTCAGACAAAGACCATCTGTCCTCCAGGCTTTTCAGGAAAAATACCAGTTTATCCTGGTGGATGAGTTTCAAGATACAAACTACATCCAATTTGAGTTGCTCAAGCTTCTTGCAGCCAAACACCGAAACCTGACAGTTGTGGGGGATGATGACCAAAGCATATTCCGGTTTAGGGGAGCATCTCTAGCTAATATCCATAACTTCCGTAAGATATACCCAGACTATAAAAAAGTGGTGTTGAACAAAAACTACCGGTCCACTCAACCCATCCTGGATTCCGCGTATAAGCTCATACAGCAAAATAATCCCCAACGGTTGGAAGTACAAGAAGAGATCGACAAAACTTTGGAGTCCTCTATCAAAGAAACAGGTAAAAGCATGCACATGCTGACGTTTGACACGCTATCTCATGAGGCAGACAGGGTGGCTGAATTGATAGATGAAAAGGTAAAGGAGGGTTTCCGGTGCAGTGATATGGCGATCCTAGTAAGGCGGAATGCTGATGCGGATCCCTTTCTCCGGGCTTTGAACATGAAAGGGATTCCCTTCCGGTTTTCGGGTAGTCGCGGTTTATACACTCAAGATGAGGTGAAAATTCTGGTAGCTTTTATAAAAGCCTTGACTGATTATGAAGACAGCAAAAGCCTGTTTTTTCTGGCCCTTTCTGAAGTTTATAAGTTGGATCCTTATGATTTAACCCCATTGACCAACTATGCCAACAATAAAAATTTCCCGCTTCATCATGTTTTTAAGATGATCTACGAAGGGAAGGATCCCGTTGCCATCAGTGTTTCAGCGGCAAAATCGGTCAAGCGGATAATCGAAGACATGCTGTATTTTGTTCGTTATGCCAGTTCCCAAAATGCTGGCCATGTGGTGTATGTCTTCCTGGAAAAATCAGGTTATCTCAAATCTCTTGTGGAGAAAGGAGACCTCTCATCCGAGCTGAAGATCAAAAACATCCGCATTTTCTTCGATAAGATACGAAAATTTTCCGAACTGGTCGAGGATGATTCCATCCATTCCTTTGCCCGGCATCTGGATCTTCTCCAACAGGTTGGAGACAATCCAGCTACCGCAGAAGCGGAGCTTGAGGAAGATGCGGTGAATGTCCTGACATACCACAAAGCCAAGGGATTGGAATTTCCGATCGTCTTCATGGTCAGCCTTATCGCGGATCGTTTTCCAGGACGTCATCGGAAAGAAAAGATCCCCGTACCGGATGAGATTTTAAAGGAAGACCTGCCTGAAGAAGAAAAGTACTATCAGGAAGAGAGACGGCTTTTTTATGTAGGTATGACAAGGGCTAAGAGGCTCCTGTATCTGACTTGGGCCAAGGATTATGGACTCAAACGTCTTAAAAAAGTCAGCCCGTTTGTGCTGGAAGCCCTGGATCTTCCTTCTTTACCTGATGAAGTGCAGAAAGCGTCGGCTCTGGAGGAGATCCGAAGGTATGCTCCCACCACAGCAAAATCTCCTGTTTCCCCAAGGATTAGAGAAAAGGGGATCCTGAGTCTTAGTTTCTCCCAAGTCGATGATTATCTCACCTGTCCTCTCCGTTATAGGTTCAGGCACATCATGCGGATTCCTGTTCTTCCGCATCACAATCTTGTGTTCGGTCGCGTTTGTCATAACACCATTCATTTTTACCTTAAGATGAGAATGCGAGGGAATACGGTATCCGAGAAAGAACTCCTGAAGGCCTATGAGGAGCGCTGGGTTAATGAGGGATTTTTGAGCCGCGAACATGAAGAAATGAGAAAAAGAGCGGGTGAGGAGGCGATGCGCCTTTTTTACAGACGACAGGAGTCATCGAATCAGTTGCCCCAGTTTCTTGAGAAAAAATTCAGATTGCTTTGGGAAGGAGTCAAATTCACAGGCCGTTGGGATCGCGTGGATTATCAGCAGGATGGAGGCGTGATCATCGATTTCAAGGCATCTACAGTCAAGGATCAGAAAGAGGCAGACAAGAGAACAAGAGATAGCCTCCAGATGAAAATATATGCTTTTGCCTTTATCCGGACCCAAGAACTTCCACTGTTGGAAACGAGACTCCATTTTCTGGAATCGGATATCATCGGGCGCGCTGAGTCAGGAGAAAAAGAGAGCCAAAAGGCTGAGGAGAAAATAAGGCAGTCTGAACAGGGAATCCGGGATCAAAATTTCCTTGCCAAGCCCGATTGGCACAACTGCAGCCTGTGTGATTTCAGGACTATTTGCCCCGAATCCTACGCCTATTAAAAAAGGGACGGTTCTATTTTTTTTCTTTCCCTCAAGGACATAACAAAAAATTTGATTTTATAATAGGCAAACAGAATGTTCGGCCTAGAGTAGCCATTTATGATAGATGGCTAAAATCAAGGCTGGCTGAAAAAAATAGAACCGTCCCCTTTTTCTTTTTTATTGGGGAGAGAGCCAGAATGGCATAATAGCCCAAATCCGCTCCTGTTCGAGGAGTTTGAAAGCAGCGATCGTTTTTTCCAAACGAGGGCTGATACCCAGATCTTTTTTTATCAACGGCTGTCCCAAAAACATGTCTAAAAATGAAGTCTTTTTTTTGGGCTGGACTACGAGTCTCACTGGTTCTTCTGCTGGAATCCCGGCCAATTCTTTGGATATTGCGATGGCTTTGGAAAGGCCTCCGATTTCATCCACCAGCCCCAGATTTTTGGCCTGGCTTCCCGTCCAAACCCTGCCTTTTCCAATCTTGTCCACCTCTTCCTTGGACATGTTTCTGCCCTCGGCGACTTTGGTCAAGAACTGGTCGTAGGTCCACTTCATCTCTTCCTTTATGAGTTCCCTTTCTTCATCTGTCCATTTTCGGAATGTGGAAAAAATATCCGCTTTATCCCCGAAGGTCAATCTTTCCGCGGATATTCCCAGTTTCTCGTAAAGCTTTTTCAGGTTTGGTTTGCCCCAAACGACGCCGATGGATCCCGTCCATGTCTGAGGTTGGGCGACGATCTTGTGAGCGGACATGGCTACCCAGTACCCTCCAGAACCGGCCAAGTCCGACATAGAAATGACAATAGGCTTTTCTTTTTTTGTCAGGATGACTTCTCGCCATATCACATCCGATCCGACGGCCGAGCCACCGGGGCTATCCACACGAAAAACCACGGCTTCGATGGATTTGTCCTTCCGTGCACTCCTAAGCCAACGGGCCACGGTCGAACTGCCCATCAATTGATAAAACCCTTCCCCTGTGAGGATCTGACCCATTCCATAAACCAAGGCGATTTTCCTTCCTCTATTCAAACCAAGGGAGGATGGTTTGATCTTCGCATATTCCTGATGACTTATCCTTGTATACTTTCTTCCGTCTGTCTGGAGAACATTCTGGATCTCGTCTTCGTAGAGTAGGTCATCGACCAGACCGGCCTCTAGGGCTTTTGGGCCTTGGAATAAACCGCGATCGATCAAAGCTCTGACTTCCTCCTCGCTCTTTCCCCTGGCCTTGGCGATTTTTTTGACATAATGTGTATAAATATCTCCGTAAAGGGATTCCATCATTTCTCTATGGGAAGCGGTAAATCCTTCTTCCGTGAATTCATTCATGGCTGTTTTGTACTTTTCCATGTGTTCCACTTCGTATTCCACGCCCAGCTTGTCCAGTCCTTTTTTAAAGAAAGGGATGTAACCGCCGATCCCGTTCACAAACATCATGCCCGAGGGGTTAAAGATGATACGATCGCAGGCAGTAGCCAGGTAATATTCTTTGTCCGCATCGACAGTTTCTTCGAAGGTCGCATAGACTTTTTTTCCAGTCTTTCGGAAATCAAGAACAAGATCTCTGATTTCATTGACCTTAGCCCAACCGCACTGCAAATAACCCATACGCAGAACGATGGTTTGTATGCGCCGGTCTATTTTGGCTTTTTGGAAATTGAACCAAATATCATGCATGGAGAGCGGAGAGCTCATGCCAAAAAAGGTCATCAAGAAATCTGGGGAAGATTTTTCCTGTATTTCTCCAGAAAGCTTTATTTCCAGATAGGAATGAGATTTTACACTGGGAGGTTTTCCGAACTCAAGATAGAACAAAGATGCAAGCGCTACGATTATTAAAAAGAAAAATATCAGGAATATGATCAGGACATATGTTCCTCGTTTCATACTACCTCCTGTTCCCTGGATTATTCATATTCGTTTTCAACTATATCAAAAACGGTGATAGGATGGGAATATATAAATACGAGAGATGAGTTGCCATAGTTTTAGAATTTCATTATTATTTTCTTTGAAATCTGAATTATGCACGGCCAATCCCTCTACACAAACACCAAGGTGGAGGCGAGGGAGTGGCCCAATCGACAGCTATTATAAATAATTCAGAGCAGGAAAGGATGTATCCATGAATGCCCTATTGATCGAAAATATTACCAAACGGTTCGGAGATTTTTATGCCGTCAGAAACCTTTCCCTGAAGGTTCCCGAGGGTTCCATTTACAGTTTGCTGGGGCCGAACGGAGCGGGTAAGACGACGACAATCCGGATGGTCATGAACATCATCATACCCGATGAAGGGAGCATACAGGTTCTAAATGAAAAAATGAATAACAGGATGCAAAGCCGGGTTGGATATCTCCCTGAGGACCGGGGGCTTTATCCCAAAATGAAGGTGGGAGAGCTGCTTCTCTTTCTTTCGGCGCTGAAAGGTGTCCAAAAACTGGAGGCCCGAAATCGGATCGATGCTTGGCTCAACAGGTTCGACCTTGCCAGTTGGAAGCAAAAAAAAGTGGAAGAGCTTTCCCGGGGAATGCAGCAAAAAATACAGTTCATCGCCACTGTTATCCACCAGCCTGATTTGATCATCCTGGATGAACCATTCAGCGGCCTGGACCCAGTGAACACAAAACTGTTTAAGGACATCATGCTGGAGATGAAAAACCAGGGTAGAACCATCATCTTCTCCACGCACCGGATGGAACAGGTGGAGATGATCTCGGATAACATATGTTTGATCAACAAGGCAGAGATGGTTTTGGAGGGAAACCTGACGCAGATCAAAAAACAATACGGAAAAAATACCGTGGTGTTGGATTATGACGGGGATGCCTCATTCATCCAGTCGCTCCCTGAGGTGGAGAAGATCGATGATTACGGAAAGTTCATGGAGATCAAGTTGAGAGAACAATCCGATCCTCAGGACCTTCTGGATAAGGCGGTGGGCAAAATCCGGATCAACAAGTTCGAGGTGCGAGAGCCGACATTAAACGCTATTTTTATAGAAAAAGTGGGAGAAACCAATGAGAAATATACTAACGGTCATTAAGCGAGAATACATCCAGATCGTTCGGACAAAGGGTTTCATCATCGGGACCATATTGGGTCCTGTCCTAATGGCGGCCTTCATCGTTGTCCCGATTCTGATTCAGTTTGTTTCTGTCGACAAGCAGGAGAAAATCGGGGTGGTAGATCTCAGCCGTGAAGTCTTTGTGGAATTGGATAAAAAACTTGACCAGGAACTCAAAGATGGCGGCCGACGCTATATCCTCCAGGAGTTCACGATAAAAGATAACTTAGACCAGTTACTGGAAGAGTTGAACAAGAAAGTGTTGGACAAAGAACTCACAGCCTACATACACATTCCAGAGAACATCTCCGAGGGTGGTGTAGCCGAGTATGTTTCCGAACACGTTTCCGACTTCGACAAGCAGGGAAACATCGGTCAGGCACTGAGCAGCATCATCATAGAAAAAAGACTTAAGGGGGAGGGGCTCGACCCAGAGAAAATCGGCCAATACATGAGGCCTGTCCGGTTGGATACCAAAAAGGTGACCACGAGGGGCGTGGAACGGGACATCGGGGGAACGTTCATGATCTCTTTTGTTCTTGTGCTCATCCTGTACATGACCGTCATCTTTTACGGCCAGATCATCCTGAGAGGGGTAATCGAGGAGAAGAGCTCCCGTGTTGTGGAGATCGTGCTTTCCTCGCTCAAGCCCTTTCAGCTGATGGCCGGGAAAATCCTCGGAATCGCAGCTGTGGGATTCACGCAATACGCGATCTGGGCCTTATTTGGGATTGCGGCGTCCAAATACAGCGGGAATGTTGTGTCCAGATTTTTTCCTGCGGCTGCGGATATCCCGATGCCAACCATCCCCGCTTATTTATTCGTTTATTTTATCATTTTCTTTATCCTGGGGTATTTTCTTTATGGAACTATGTATGCCGGTATCGGCTCTATGGTCAACAACGAAAAAGAGGCACAGCAGCTGGTTATGCCTGTGACCATGTTTCTTATCATCCCGATCATGCTCATGACGTTTGTGATCCGAAGCCCGGACAGCTCTGTCTCCGTCATTTTATCCCTTATCCCATTTTTCGCCCCGATCTTGATGCTTCTTCGCATATCCGTTCTTCTTCCTCCGTTTTCGCAAATCGCTGCTTCCATCGTTTTCACCATCCTTACAACCATTTTGATGATTTGGGTGTCCGCCAAGATTTACAGGGTGGGGATCCTGATGTACGGCAAGCGCCCGGGCTTTGCCGAAATCATCAAGTGGATGCGTTACGGCTGAGGGTGAACCTTTTCAAAAAATCCTTCGTAATACACTTTGAGAATTCCATGATGAGATATAGAATAATAACAACGGGAAAATCCAGGTGATGATTTGGCAGCCCTGAAAATTCCTGAATTTTGCGGAGATCTAACAGAAACAATAAAAATGCAGGCCCAGAAGAGGAACCAGCCAGACGAGATCAATAACCTTGTCCAAAGAGTCCAGAACGAGGACCGAGAGGCTTTTATGGTTTTGACACAACTTTATCAAAGAAAGGTTTTCCAGCTTGCCTACTCCTATTTTCACAACAGGGAAGATGCCATGGACATCGTTCAGGAAACCTTTCTTCGATTCTATCAAAAGGCCCACATGTTCCAGAAGGGAAAAAATTTCCAAAATTGGTTACTCCAAATCGCTAAAAACATATGCATCGACTACTACAGGAAACATCATAAACGGGATAACGAATGGAGGCGGGACGAGAATATTGAAAAAGTACGAACTCCGTCCAATGAATCCTCTCACCATGATCCTTCTTCTGATATCAAAGATATATTTTCCCGCTGTTTGGTAAAACTGAGTGATAAGCAAAGGATGATTTTTGTCATGAAACATTACAATCATCTTCACTACAGCGAGATCGCGTCAATTTTGAACATAGCTTTGGGAACCGTTAAATCTCTTCATTTTAAAGCGGTTCGAAACCTTAGGACTCTGATGAGTCCGTATATGGGGAGAATGGGATGAGGAACTGCAAAAAAACAAAACGGGATTTGGTCGCTTTTTTGTATAACGAATGCAATGAAATCGATAAAAAACAGATGGAGGCTCACCTGGAGACATGCCAGGAGTGCAAACAAGAACTCCTAGAGTTGAGGGAGGTCTATGAAGCGGCAGATACGCTGAATGCAGATATGGAGAAGGCCCTCGCATCGGTAGAATGGGAAAACTTTCCCGCGCAAATCGCTAGCGTTTTGGACAAAGATCCGACCCGATATCGACAGCCGCGCCGGGCTGGCTTCTGGACGTTTCTGTTCCAACCCAGGTTCCGTCTCGCCTATGCCGGTCTTCTGTTGGGCATCGTTGTAGGATCTGTCGTTACCTTCCTGATTTTCCGATCTCCTCCCCTCCAGATTGCCGAAGACGGGCGGATCATCGCTCCCCAGGGGTTTTATGACATGATGGAGTTGGAGATGGCCCGTCGTGAAACCATAGATTATCTCGATCGAAGCGAATACTTGCTCCTGGATTTTGTCCAATCTTCCCCAGAAAAATCGGTTGAGTTCTGGCAAACCGAACATGCATCCCGAAGAGCTATGGATTTGCTGTCCAAGAAAAAATACATCGATCCGCAGTTGGATAAGATCAAACTGGCCAAAGCCAAATTCATCTGTGATCAGATCGAATTCCTTTTTTTCGAATTGATGCAGATAAGCGATGACCTAGCCGCAGAGGAATTGAAAAAAATCCAGCGCCTTATACAGGAAAGACAGCTTTTATTAAAAATAAAATTGGTCAGAAAAGAACTGCAAAAAAGCGAGGTTTAAAATGTATAGATGGAAAAAAATGACCATATATCTGGGTATGTTCCTGATAATTTCTATTTCCTTCCCGGCCTTTGCCCACATGCAATCCGATGAGGAACTTTTCCAGGAAGCCAAGATCATGATTTTCGATAAGGAATGGGAAAATGCCCAGGAAAAGCTGGAGGAACTTCTAGAGGATTTTTCTGACAGCCCGTTGTATTCACAAGCTCTTTTTTACCTGGGGAGGACCCTGGAAAACCAGAAAGGAGAGGAGAAGGAAGCCATCTCTGTTTTCAAAAGGTACATTTTACGAAATGACAGCAGCGAAGTTTTAACTCAAGAGGCTGAGACTTCGATCATCAAGCTCTCGTTCATTCTTTATGAAAGGGGAAGAAAATCCTATTTGAGGGAGATCAAGACCAGGCTGTATCGTCCCAACAGAATCGTCCGTTATTACGCTGCTTTACGACTGAGCTACCTGGAAGACAAGAACGAAGCCAGAGAAGCCGTTCCTATCTTGAAGGAAATTATGGAAGAGGAAGAGGACGAGGAGCTCACGGACAAGGCCAAAATTGCCCTTCTTCGCATCGACCCGGACTATCTTCAAGAGTATGAAGAAAAGAGGGACGAAAGAAGATTGATGCTGATGAAGTTCAGAGTCGTCAACAAAAGGACAGGTGCGGAAACATTCAGCCTCAGTATTCCCTGGGCTTTGGCCGATCTGGCTCTTGCCAATATTCCAGAAGACGCAAAGGCCGACCTGAGGAAAGAAGGATATGATCTGGATCGGATCTTCAAGGAAGTTATCGAGGGGGGAAGGATTCTCGAAATTGTAACCAAGGAAACCATTATCAAAATATGGGTTGAATAACAATAGGGAGGAAAAGATGAAAAAAACGTCGCTTTTTATATTGGTTGTTTTTGTCTCGATTATTTTTCTTTCCCCATTTATTCTGGCTAAGGAAGACTTCGACCTCCGGACCATAAAAAAGGCTATCAAAAAAAATCCTAAGTACAAAAGGGGCAGGGAGGTGTTATGGTTCAAGCTCCTGATCATGGATGGTGACTGCAAAAAAGACAGGCTGGAAATTACACTCCCGCTATCTCTGGTGGACCTGCTTTTTGAATGCACCAAAGATAAAAAAATGAATATTGATTGCGGTGACTATGACCTCAACCTCAGAAAACTCTATAAGGAGCTTAAACGCAGAGGACCTAAATCTCTTATCGAAATCAGAGGCAAAGATGGTGTTTTGAAGATTTGGCTGGAATAATACAAACTTACCAAAAATTCACCCCTCAATTCATCCCTAAAGGCGATTGATGTTTTTTTAGTTGAACTTTATATTTGGGACCGAAAGTGCTGGCTATGGGCATTTCATAATCCCTCCTTTTGCTGATTCCCCCTTTGCGGCCAGCACTTCTCTTTTATCCTAAAAAACCCTTTCCGACGTGGCCACCCCACCCAAGCCAACCCACCCCACCCAAGCCAACCCTCCCCACCCTAGCCAACCCTCCCCACCCTACATTTAAAGGAGGGGGAGGTGTTTGGGTTATGGTGAATTTTGTGTGAAAAAAAAGGGACAGGTTTTTTTGGGGAAAATTCAGGAGGATTTTTCGTGGAAGAGGAACGCCTTCCGTTTCAATTCGGTAACGGACTCATTCCGATCCTTTAAATCCTTGTTGTTCTCGATATATCCCCACAGTTTGGCGAAATATTCCTCTCCGTTGGTTCGAAAGGGTTCGTAGTACTCCACTCGCATGCCTCTGCTTTCAAAAAGGCTTCGCCACTGTTCCAGCTTTTCTGGTGTTCGAACAGTTATTTCAGCGACGGGCCCGCCCTTTTGGATAGTTTCGGTGCTGTGTCGTTCGGGGACCATTCTTTTCATCAGTTGGAGGAAAGATTGATTCATCTCGTTGATCGACCGATTGGTTTCCCTCATTTCTTTCAATATTTCTTTCATGAGTTTTGATTCGTTTCGCATTTTCGACTCTCTTTTTAAATTTTGTGTGGTGACAATATTGTTTAGTCGGATAACATCCCCCGCGTTATGATATTTCGTGATTTTGTGTTTTTGAATTATGAAAAAAAATGATTTATAATAAATTAGCCTTGTTGTGCTGGCTGGGCAAGGAGGATGTCACCCACATCTGGTTCTCTTTCACCTGTTCCCCGTACAGCCAGCCCTGGGAAACTTTGAATTCCATTTCCTTTCTAAAAAATCCTTTGATATTCGTTGACAAAAATCCCGGCTCTTTTAATAATGTTAGCTCCGAAAGGATATTCCTGTGGCAAGACTTTACGAATTTCAGAGCAAAAAACTTCTTGAGGACGCAGGCATTAGAGTACCAGTAGGAGATGTGGCGGCCTCGCCTGATGATGCATTCCGAATTGCCGAAAAAATCGGAAAGCCCGTGATTCTGAAAATTCAGGTGTGGGTGACAGGTAGGGCCGGGATTGGAGGCATCCAGTTCGCGAATACTCCTGATGAGGCCAAGCTGAAAGCCCAGCAGATGCTCGGTATAAAAGTGAAAAACTTCGTGGTCGAAAAGGTGCTGGTCGAGGAGAAGTTGTCCATCAAGAGCGAGTACTTTGTCGGCCTAGTTATCGATGATGCCCAAAAGACTCCTGTGCTCATATTTTCTTCTGTCGGGGGCACAGGGATAGAAGAGATCGCCCGTACCCATCCTGAAAGCGTTTCCCAAATTCCTGTGGATGTGGTGAGAGGATTGAAGGATTACCAGGCACGAAATCTTGTCCAGAAAACGGGTATATCCGGGAAGCTTCTTATCTCCCTTCCAGCTGTTTTGGTCAAACTGTACGATGTGGCCCGTAAAAGCGATGCCCGTTCGGCCGAGATAAACCCCCTTGTCCTAACCGAAGATAATCGTTTGTATGCAGCAGATTGCCATATGGCTGTCGATGATTATGCTGTGTATCGGCACCCTGAATTGGGGATAGATGTCGCCAGGGAGTTTGACCGGCCGCCAATGCCCCTAGAGAAAATTGCTTATCACGTAGAGGAAAAGGATTACCGCGGCACGTTTTATTTTTTGCAGATGGCAGAAGAAATTTCTAGAGAAGATAAATTTATCGGCTTCAACGGAGCAGGAGGTGGCGGTTCGATGATGTCCATGGATGCGGTGTTGAACAAGGGATTCAAACTCGCCAATTATTGCGATACGAGCGGCAATCCCTCGGCCAGCAAAGTCTACCGGGCAGCCAAAATCATTCTCTCGCAACCCAATATCAAGGGGTATTTTGCCTCTGGATCTGGTGTTGCCAGCCAGGAGCAGTATCACTCGGCAAGAGGTTTGGTGAAGGCTTTCCATGAAGAAGACCTGGACATTCCCGCTGTGATCCGTCTTGGGGGGAACTTCGAAGAAGAGGCCATCATGATCCTGGCTGATTATTTGCAAGATATTCCGGCACAAGTCGAAGGGTATGGTCGGGATGATTCACCTGAGTTTTGTGCCAACCGGATGGAGGAGTTGATCATCGAAAATGAAAGTACCTCCCATAAAGTGAAGCCAATGGGTGATCCGGTTGTTCCCGAGGGAGCCTATGCATTTGAGACTTTTACTGGAAAAATCTTTTTCGATCATTCCCGGTGCGCAAACTGTGAGAGTCACGGGTGTGTATCGTCATGTAAACCCGATGTTTTGAAGCTGAATGAAGGGAAGCCGGTTCTGTCCATCTCCGAAGAGGAGGCGAAAAAGGGTAAATGCACCGAATGCCTAGCCTGTGAGATTTTCTGCCGATTTCACGAGCAAGATGCCATTACCATCCATCTTCCGATTCCAGGGTTAAAGGAATACCGAAATAAAATCAGAGGGGTAGATTGATATTGAGATGAGAAAATGTCGATTTTAGCGGACGAAAAATCAAGGATTTGCGTGCAGGGAATCACGGGTCGGGAAGGCATGGTCCGCACCCGTTTGATGAAGGATTACGGAACACTTGTTGTTGCTGGGGTTACTCCTGGTAAAGGAGGCGGAGAAGTTTACGGAATTCCTGTTTTTGATTCGCTACAGGAGGCCTGGGAGAAGGCTGGACCTATAGACATTAGTGTAATTTTTGTTCCTGCTGCACTTGTTAAAAATGCTGCCTTGGAAGCCCTGGATGCCGGAGTTAAACTGTTGGTTCTTGTCCCTGATCGAGTCCCCATTTTCGATGTGCTCGAGGTCTCTCATTTTGCCAAAGAAAAAGGAGCCCGTTTTGTGGGGCCCAACACCCTTGGTCTTGTCAGCCCTGGCAAAGCCGTTTTGGGCATGATCGGCGGTAGAGCGGAAAGGGCCCGTGAATGGTTTCATCCAGGACATGTCGGCGTCAGCTCGAGAAGCGGGGGAATGACATCTGCGATTTCCTATTATTTGACCGAGGCCGGCCTAGGGCAGAGTACCATCATTCATGTGGGAGGGGATGCAGTCGTAGGATTGTCCCACCCCGAGATCGTGGAGCAGTTCCAGCAAGATGATCAGACTGAGATGGTGGTCCTCTTTGGTGAAATCGGAACGACCCAGGAAGAAAGAGTGGCGGACTTGATCGAACAGGGAAAATTCACCAAACCGCTGATAGCCTATATCGGGGGGAAAGCCGCCAAGTCCGGCACCCGGTTTTCCCATGCTGGTGCGATCGTGGAAGGCACTCGAGGTTCTTACGACAGCAAAGTGAAAAGATTAAAAGATGTCGGTGTTCATGTCGTCGATTCTGTATCTGCCATACCTCAAGTGGCTTTAAAACTCAATAAAGGGGGAGCTTGATGAGCGATCTCCATTGGAAGACGTCCATAACTAAGGTTGAGCCGAACAGGGTATCCATTAGGGGATATCCGGTCGACAAACTCATGGGCAACATCTCCTTTGCCCAGGCGATCTTTCTGGTGTTGACGGGCGAAATGCCCTCCCCAGAAGTGGGTAAATTGGTCGATGCGATTTTTGTCTCCTCTGTGGACCATGGTGCCAGCCCTCCCTCAGTTCTTTCGGCCCGCACAGTGGCTTCCACGGGTTCGGAATTGAATGCGGCGATATCGGCAGGTGTTCTGGCCATTTCCCGGTATCATGGCGGGGCCATCGAGGAGGGGATGAAGCTTTTTCGCACTATTGCAGAGAGGATGGAAAAAGAGAAAAAATCGGAACAAGAAACGGCTCGGATCGTTTTGGCAGAAATGCGGGAAAAGGGGAAGCGGGCGTCTGGTTTTGGCCACCGTATCCATTCCCAGGATCCGCGGACAAAAAAACTGTTTGATTTGGCAGAAGAGCTGAAAATTGCGGGAAAACACGTTCGGATAGCGAGGGCTGTGGAAAAAGAATTGGAAAATATGATGGGGAAAGCTCTCCCGATCAATGTGGATGGTGCGATTGCAGCTGTGCTGTGTGAATTGAGAATTCCGCCTGAAATCGGGAATGCCTTTTTTATCACTGCCCGTGTTCCTGGCCTTGTGGCTCATATCCATGAGGAATGGACAAGGATGAGGCCTATGAGGAAAATTCACCCTCAAGATTTTGCGTACGATGGACCGGATGAAAGGGAGTTATGAATGAGAAAAAAACTATTATCCCTAGTGCCGGAGTTTCAACTTATCCGAGACGCCGATCTACATGAGAAGACTATCAATATTTGGGAAGAGGCGATTGCTGCAGGAGACTGGGACATTGACGATCTTCTCGTTATGCCCTTTACACTGCTTATTGAGAAAACGCCGGTGAACATCATCACTCATACCCGCGCTGTCACAAGCTGTTCGCTGCAGATTGCCGATGTCTTGATGGAAGCGTACAAAGATCGGGTGAAGATAAACAAGGATTTTCTCCTTTCTGGGGCTTTGCTCCACGATGTGGGAAAACTTTTTGAGTATGCTAAAGAGGACGGGATTTTTAAGAAGAGTCCAGCTGGCCAGCTTCTGCGGCATCCCATTTCTGGAGCTGCCTTTGCCAGCAAGTTCGAACTTCCCCAGGAGATTCTCCATATCATCGCTTGCCATTCCAAGGAAGGGGATGGGGCGAGGAAAACGGTCGAGGCCATCATCGTCAATCATGCCGATTTTGTCAATTTCGAAACGTTAAAGATCTGAACGAGGGGAAAATTGGGCCAAACATTTTCTGAAAAGGTATTGGGTGCCAAAGCCCGAAAAACGGTGAAAGCAGGTGAGATTGTCACCGTCAGCCCTGATTATATCTTAACCCACGATAATTCCGCTGCCATCATCCAGGAGTTCCGAAAACTGGAGATCGAACGGGTCAAATGTGCCGAGAAAATCGTTATTGTTCTGGATCATGTGGTCCCAGCCTCCTCAGAAAAGTATGCACAGAATCATAAGGATATCCGAGAATTCGTCAGGGAACAGGGTATTCCCCATTTTTTCGATGTGCATCATGGGATCTGTCATCAGGTTTTTGCCGAAAATGGGTTTGCCTTACCAGGAAAATTGATTTTGGGAGCCGATTCCCACACGACCAGTTATGGTGCCCTTGGCGCTTTTTCTGCAGGAATCGGCCGTTCGGAGGCCGCCTCTGTTTGGGCGACCGATGGGATCTGGCTTAAGGTACCAGAGACCATCCGGATTGAAATGAACGGGAAATTTCCTGCCATGGTCTCTGCCAAAGATGTCATCCTGAAAATCATCGGAGATGAGGGAGCGGATCGCGCCAATTACAAAGCCGTCGAATTTGCCGGCCCAGCAGCCAAAAATTTATCCCTCGCGTCACGGCTTGTCATGGCCAACATGGCAGCCGAGATGGGAGCAAAAAATGGGTATTTCGCTCCGGATGAGAAAACCATATCATGGCTTGAAGGAAGAACTCAGGGTGAATTTGATGTGGTGGTTTCAGACTCGGATGCCGACTATGGTGCGATCTTAAACTATGATTTAGCCACGATCGAACCTCAAGTTGCCTGCCCCCATACCGTGGATAATGTGCGTCCCGTCTCCGAGGTCCAAGGAACGCCCTTCCATCAGGCGATCATCGGCACTTGCACCAATGGCCGTATCGAGGATTTGCGAGTGGCTGCCAAGATAATGAAAGGGAAAAAAATACATCCGGGCGTCAGGGTTCTCGTCATCCCCGCCTCTAGAAGGGAATACATCCAAGCATTGCAAGAGGGAGAGTTGGAGACCCTGGTGAGCGCCGGGTGTTTGGTACTCAACCCGGGATGTGGCCCTTGTTTGGGGGCTCATCAAGGCATCCTTGCCCCCGGAGAGGTCGCAATAAGCACGGCCAACAGGAATTTTCGAGGAAGAATGGGGAGCCGGGATTCGGCCATTTATCTGGCCTCTCCGGCAACTGTTGCCGCCTCTGCTTTGGAAGGAAAGATTGCCGATCCGAGGAAATACGAATGAGCAAAGGAAAGGTCTGGAAATACGGGGATGATGTCAACACGGATGTGATATTCCCAGGGAAATACACCTATTCTGTCCTGGATCCTGCAGAAATGGCCAAGCACGCCCTGGAGGATTTGGACCCCGAATTTGCTCATAAGGTGAAACCAGGAGACATTGTGGTAGCCGGGAAAAATTTCGGATGCGGAAGTTCGCGTGAACAAGCGGCCACCTGTTTGAAGTTTGCCGGTGTCCAAGCTGTGATCGCGAAATCCTTTGCCCGTATTTTTTTTCGTAATGCCATAAACCAAGGCCTTCCTGTTGTTCAGTGTAGCGAAGCGGTGGACAATGTCGAATCAGGGGAAAAAATTTCGATCGATTTTGCGGCAGGTCAGATCAAGGGCGAAAAAGGGATATTTACGTTTGCTCCCCTTCCTGAGTTTATCCTTCGCATCCTAGATTCGGGAGGATTGATACCATATATTAAGAAGAAAAAAATCGAGAGAGAAAAAAATTTGGGAGATAAAAATGCCTAAACACAGAATTGCGGTGCTGCCAGGCGATGGAGTCGGCAAAGAGGTGATCGAAGCAGCCATGATCGTGCTGGATAAAATGAGTCTTGATGCCGAATATGTGGAAGGAGATATAGGATGGGAATTTTGGTGTCAAGAAGGGAATCCTCTCCCTGACAGGACTATCCAATTGCTCAAAGGAACGGACGTTTGTCTTTTTGGCGCCATCACTTCTAAACCGAAAGAGGATGCGCTCAAAGAACTACATCCGGATTTGTACGACAAGGATTATTCCTATTTCAGTCCCATCGTTCGCTTGCGTCAGGAGTTCGATCTTTACACCAATCTTAGGCCATGCAAAGCCTATCCGGGCAACCCTCTCAATTATAGGGATGATGTCGATCTGGTCATTTTCCGAGAAAACACCGAAGGTATGTATGCGGGAGTGGAGTTTTATCCTATGCCTGATGAGGTGCGCAATGCCTTGCTCCTCCATCCCAAGATGAAAAGATTCCAGGAAGTCCCGGCAGAAGAGATTGCCCTTTCCACCCGGATCATGACAAAAAAGGGGTGCACCCGAATTTGCCGAAGGGCTTTTGAATATGCCCGAAAAAACAATCGTCGGTCTGTGACGATTGTGGAAAAGCCCAATGTTCTCCGGGAAACAGGGGGATTCATCCTGGATATCGCCAGGAATATGTCCAAGGAATATAAGGATGTCGAATTTTGGGAAGCCAATGTGGATGCCATGGCTATGTGGTTGGTAAAAAATCCCCAGGATTACGATGTCCTGGTGGCCGAGAATTTGTTCGGGGATATCATCTCGGATCTTGCTGCTCAGCTCGTCGGAGGTTTGGGTTTTGCCTGCAGCGGGAATATCGGTGATGAATATGCTGTGTTCGAACCCACGCATGGATCGGCTCCCAAGTACACAGGCATGTATAAGGTGAATCCTACGGCCATGCTGTTGGCCACTAAGATGATGCTGGAATGGTTAGGAGAAGGGGATATGGCATCTTACTTGGAACAGGCCATTGCGGCTGTTATCCGGGAAGGAAAAGTCAGAACGTATGATCTTGGTGGGAATTCGACAGCGTTGGACATTGCACGCGCGGTAGCACAACATTTATAATATCCCTGTTCATAAAAAATGCCGAAAACAGTCATCGAAAAAATCATCCAGTCCCACACACATGATGAGGTAGCTCCCGGGAAGATTGTATGGATGGACCTGGATATCCGGTCGGCAAGGGATTTTGGCGGGCCCAATGTGGTTAAAAACTACGGGAGAGAATATGGGGATGAACCTGTCGAAGATAAAACAAAGACGTTTTTCACGTTCGATCTGTGTGTCCCCGCCTGTTCCCTCAAGTATGCAGAAAATCAGCAGGTGTGTCGGGATTTTTCCGGGAAACAAGGCATAAAAGTCTTCGATGTGGACCAGGGCATCGGTTCTCATGTGCTTATCGAGGAGGGCCTGGCTTCTGCCGGAACGACCGTGGTGGGGACAGATAGTCATCTGAACATTCTCGGAGCTGTGGATTGTTTCGGGCAGGGAATGGGGGATGTGGATATCACCTTTGCCTTCAAGACGGGAAAAACTTGGTTCGAGGTGCCGGAAACGCTTCGGGTTGATATAACCGGGAAGAGTCCCCCTGAAACCACAGCCAAAGATTTGACGCTTTATATTCTGAAGCAATTGGGCACGAAGAAGGCGGCTTTGAAGGCCGTAGAATTTTTTGGGGAGGGGGTGAGGGATCTTTCTTTGGCGGGGCGCATTACCCTCTGCAGCATGGTTACCGAGATGGCCGGCATCATCGGATTTATTCCTGAGGCTATGCCAGATTCTGAATATGCGAACTCTGTCTCTATCGATGTCTCAGGTTTGACTCCTCAAATCGCTGCTCCTTCATCTCCAGAGAACGTGTTTGCTGTGTCCGAACTAAAAGACACTGAAATCGATTCCGGCTTCATAGGGTCGTGCACCAATGGTCGGACAGAAGATTTCGCCGCTGCTGCTCGCATCCTGAAGGAACATAAAGTCAAAGAAGGAGTCATGCTCAAGGTTGTCCCAGCCACGAGACGTGTGTATCGGGAACTTCTCGACCAGGGGATTCTCGAGACTCTCTTTTCCTGCGGAGCCATCATCAGCAATCCCGGATGCGGGGGGTGCGCCGAAGGGCACATTGGATTGACCGGGGAGGGGGAAGTTCAGATCAGTACCGGGAACCGAAATTTTGCGGGCAAACAGGGTAGGGGAAAAACATATTTGGCAAGCCCGGAAGTTGTCGCAGCTTCTTGTCTTGCCGGTCGAATAATCAGACCGGAGGATTTGTGAAGTGACGGAAACAACCATTTCGGGAAGAATTTGGGTTCTTTTGGATGAGAAGGGCCATCTGATCGAAAACATCGATACCGACCAAATCTTTCACAATGCCCATCTCCATATCACCGATGTCAATAAAATGGGGGAATATACGCTGGGCAACTTGGAAGGCTGGAAAGATTTTCCCCAAAAATCCCGCCCAGGAGACATTCTTGTCGTGGGCCGGAATTTTGGAGCAGGATCGTCCCGACAGCAAGCGGTGGATTGTTTTAGATCCTTACAGATCGGAGCCATCCTCTCGCCATCTTTCGGAGCCATCTACTTCCGGAACGCGGTCAATTCGGGCTTTCCTGTCTTGAGGGGTTTGCAGATCCCTCAGCTTGTGGACGAAGGAAAGCTCGAAACAGGAGATGAGATCTGCCTGCATTTTTTATCCGGAGAAGCTCAGATTATCAACAAAAACCTGTCCTTTCCTATCATCCCGATGAGCGATGTCCAGAGCGAAATCTATAGGGCGGGGGGGCTTTACAACTATGGGAAAACCTGGACCCAAGATTGAAAAGGATGCTCTTGTTCTGGCCGTGGATACCACCACGCCATCAGGGAGCGTAGCCCTCTTAAAAGGCCCCTCCCTTCTTGCTGAGGTCAATCAGGATTCTCCCGCTACGTTTTCTGAGCGTCTTCTTCCGACTGTTCGATTTTTGTTAGAATCAAACGAGCTGGGCATCCAGGATGTGAAGGGATTTGCTGTGGCCGTAGGCCCAGGTTCATTTACAGGAATACGGATTGGATTGAGTACGGTAAAATCTTTTGCGTATCCTTCCGGAAAACCGATAGCCCCCGTGTCCACGCTGGTAGCGCTGGCGAGAAAAATCCAACATCCACAGAATCGGTTGATCTGTTCCCTCCTCGATGCCAAAAAAAACCAAGTTTATGCTGCCCTTTTTGAGTCCAAGGCAGGAGGTTTCCAAGAGCTTATTCCGCAGGGTGTTTACTCTCCAGATGCCTTGTTTTCACGTCTGCCTGCTCACCGGGTCATTCACTTTATCGGTAGCGGTGTAGGGATTTACCGCCCGTTGCTGTTCCAGTATTTAAAGGATAAAGCAAGATTTACCCGAAGAACTCCCTACATCGCCCATGAAGTAGGATTGATCGGTTATGAATTGTTGCGAAAAAATGAGGGAAAAGATATCCATGAAATAGAGCCCTTGTATTTACGCAAGTCTCAAGCGGAGGAAAAGCATTAAGAAATCGGATCTTCCCCAAGATGTCTATTTTTTACGCAGGATGGTCGAAGAGGACCTTCCCTCTGTCATAGAGATTGAAAACATATCTTATCCCAACCCCTGGCAGCTTTCATCCTTCAAAGGTGAGATAGAGAATAGACCCATTTCTAATCCGTATGTCATCATTTACAGACCATTGGAAAAGATTATCGGATACATCATCTATTGGCATATAAAGAACGAGGTTCAGATCAGCAATATTGCGATCTCTCCCGATTACAGGCAGTTGGGAGTGGGTGAAGGAGTGCTCAGGAATATATTGCTCGAGATGCGCCATAAAAGGGCCGAGTTCGTATTTTTAGAAGTCAGGCCTTCCAATCTTGCCGCCCGTCGCTTGTACGAAAAACTGGGATTTACGATCTTGGGCTTGAGAAAGGGATATTACCGCAATCCTTCTGAGGATGCAATTGTCATGGGCAAAAGCCTCTCTCAATAACAGACCTTGACCAGGCAGAGGCCCTGAGGTTCTGCAGTGGGACTGTCGAGCGTTCGTTTGCCTCCTTTGAACAGGTCGTCGATGACATCCGGAGACACTCTCCCTCTTCCAATTTCTAAAAGACTGCCCACCATGGTTCTCACCATGTATCTCAAAAATCCGTTCGCTTCGACCGTGTAGATGATTTCCTCGCCTTTTTTCTGAATCTCAGAGCGGCAGACTTTCCTCACCGGATGCAAAAGCCGATTGGAAGAGAAAGGTGTGAAGTCGGCCTCTCTTATGAATTTTGTACAAGCGGATTTCATCCCCTCCAAATCGAGC
The DNA here is from genome assembly GCA_020348385.1 of Candidatus Aminicenantota bacterium. Classification (GTDB taxonomy): domain Bacteria; phylum Acidobacteriota; class Aminicenantia; order Aminicenantales; family Aminicenantaceae. The sequence continues at coordinate 2,156,701 of CP070750.1, forward strand.
GGGTAAGGCCAATGGAGGGCATACCGGATGAGAAAAGGACTGATGGTTTTCGTATTGAGTATTCGGTACTGGTATATTTTGGACAAAGCCATCCTTCTAGCATGAAAATCTTTGTCGACTTTCTGAACCGATATGATTCGGATATCATGGGGTAGAAGAGAATTCATTGCCCGCTTGAGTTCTTCTTCTGTAAGGGTAAGGTCGGCTTTGAAACCAGCAATCTGGGCGAGCGCATGCACTCCCGCGTCGGTGCGTCCCGCCCCCAAAACAGAGATATCTTTTTTGGCGATTTTGGCTAGGGCTTTTTCGAGACGGCCCTGGATGGTCTTTTTCCTCGGTTGTCTCTGCCAGCCGTGGTAGTCTGTTCCATCATAGCTGATTTCGATTTTGTAGTTTTCGATCATGTTATTTCTTTTAGTATTGCGAAATTCTCTGGACTTATCAAGATCCATGTTTGAGACACCTGACCCTTTCAAAGGACAATCGGTCCCGGTTTTGTTTGTTTGTTCCCAGTTCTTATTTGGCATAGAAATTGCTTAGGCTAAATCCAAGAGGGCTGGTCCTTCTGAGGAAAAGCTAGGAAAAGGTATTTACAGTTATGAAAAAAGGAGGGAGTTTCTTGTGAAAATACGTAGATTTTCAGGAGCTCTTGTCTTGGCTGTTTTGTTGTGTCTCCCGGGATATTCCGATGAAAGATTCGAAACAAGTGCCAATTTTTTTTCGGGATTTCCTCAGAGGGAATTTAAACAAAATGTCAAAAGAGCCGGGATTGGAGGATCTGGCTATTTTGCCTACAAGTTTAAAAACTCTCCTTTTTCCGCTGGGGCTTCCCTCGGTATTTTAGTCTATGGGTCCGAGACGAGAGCAGAATTTTTAGCTGCTTCGATACCGGAAGTGGAAGTCAATGTGACAACGAGAAATTATATTCTGATGTGTCATCTTGTATTCCGTGTCCAACCTCTGGAGGGAGACTTCCGGCCTTATGCTGAGGGATTGGCCGGATTCCATCATTTGTGGACGGAAACAGGCATTTATGATCGGGGATATTGCCATGAAAGGATTGCCAGTTCTGTTAATCTGAGCGATTTCGCGTGGAGTTTTGGCGCGGGTTGTGGCGTGATGATAAAGGTGTTTGAGCACAGGAAGAACGGCAACCGGAATCTGTTTGCGATGTTCATCGATTTGGGAGCGCGTTTCCTGAAAGGGGGAAGAGCGGAATATTTGCATGAAGGATCTATTTGTCAGAAAAATGAGCAGTTGATTTATGATGTCAAAATGTCGGATACGGATCTTGTAACTGCCCGATTGGGTTTGTCCTTTGTTTTTTGAGACAGAAATAAAAAAATAGGAAAACGTTAAAAAAATCCGTCCACTTTGTAAAAGAGAAAAGTCTTTGGAGATAATTTTAGGATATGAGAGGGAAATAATCTTTGAGTGCCAAATCGACAGCCTCTTCGGCCGTTTCCGCCGCCACCACCCCTTGGATGTCCCATGTTCCGATGCCGACAACCTTTTTTCCGTATATATTCCCGTAGGCGATTTCTGTTAGGGTTCCGAACTGTCCGTCCACAGCAATAAGGACATCTGCATTCATGGCGACCAGGGAGTTTCGCGTGTAGCCCAAACCTGTGGCTATCGGAAAGTCGATGTACGTATTGGCGTCCTCGGGGGAAGTTCCGGGCAAGATTCCGACGGTTATTCCACCTGCGTTTTTGGCGCCGCGGGCAGCGGCTTCCATGATTCCGCTCAGGCCTCCGCAGACCAGGATAGCTCCTTTTTTGGCTATTCCTTCTCCCACATCATAGGCAATTTGACGATATTTTGGATCCGGAGAGGCCCCCCCGATCACGCCGATCCGTATCTTATTGCGTGTTTCCATGATAAATCTCCATTTCTTCCATTAGGTGAACGACAGAACGTCATAAATTTTCTCTATTTTGCATAAACTTGAAGACAGTATATCAATTCTTTCCCTAAAAGTTGAGTTGAACCGGTGTTATAAATCCATTAAAATGCCATGGGATAGAATGCGATGCTTAAGAAAACAAGCAATATATTTCTTTTTTTGTTTATTCTCCTCCTTGTCGGATGCTCCACACAAAAAAAGTCAGAGTTTCGACTCTATCGGTTCATCGATAATCTGAACAGTGAGAATATCGAGGGAAGCCCACTTCTGGATATTCTAAAGAAATCAACCGAGATCAAAGGGCTATACCCCTCCGAATCCCGCCCATTATCCGATTTGGGTTCAGGAGAGAATCCCTATGGCCTTAAGCGGAAAATCAAGTTGGGAGGGACGGATAGAAATATTCTTTTTTGTCCGCCAGAGACTCATCTCAGTTTTTCGCTTGATCGACTAGAAAATTCTGTCCTGGAATTCGGAATTGGCCTAATTACACAAGACAAAACGGCCGAGAATTCAGGAGTTCCTAGGAAAGAAAAGAAAGGAGTGTTCTTTTTTGTGTTTATTGAATCGGAAGGGAGCAAAAAGAGGATTTTTCAAAAATACCTTTCCCCTCCATCAGATAAGGAATCTCCAGTGTTTTCTTGGCATAGCCTTGATTTACCCATCGTTAAAAAGAATGTACGCCTGTCGTTTGTAACTGAAGGAGATGAGGAAAATTTATCCTTCTGGTCCAATCCAATCCTCTATGAAAGACAGGAAAAAACCATCAATGTTATATTGATATCCATAGATACTCTCAGGGCAGACCATCTGGGGTGCTATGGATACGCGAGGGACACGAGTCCCCGGATAGATCATCTGGCCGAAGATAGCGTTACCTTTCTGAACACCTATGCATCATCACCATGGACTCTTCCTTCTCATGTGTCGATTTTAACATCGCTCCACGGTGTGAATCACCAAGTTTACTATAACGATGAATCTATGGATCTTTCTCTGATAACTCTAGCTGATATTATGAGAGAGAGACAGTTTTGTTGTACGGCCTTCACGGGAGGAGGCTTTGTGAGTTCTGATTATGGATTCTCCAAAGGATTTGATGCATACAGCAATGACGAAAGCAGTACTTTCCGTCAGGACGCAGCTGAACACTTGTTTCAGCTTGTCTCAGAATGGCTCGATAAACAAAAAGGAAAAAACTTTTTCCTCTTTCTTCATACCTATCAGCCCCACAATCCCTATGCCTGTCCCATTCCATACAAAACTATGTTTTTGGACGAAGGAGCTAAATGGCGATATCTCGATCTTTTGAGCTATTTGGGAGGGAAACCTGGGATTTTCAAAGCTCTTACTGAAGAGGATCGCCAGAATGTCGTTGGGCTTTATGATGGGGAGATTCGCTATACCGATGAAAAACTCATTGGTCCTTTGGTCCAGAAGCTCAAGGCCATGGGGCTCTATGATCAGACTCTGATCATTTTTACCAGCGACCATGGCGAGGAGTTTTACGAGCATCATGGGTGGGGCCACGGGCATAGTCTGTATGATGAATCGTTAAAAGTTCCTCTGATCATCAAATTTCCGGAGTCTCGGTTCAGCGGCCGGAGAATCCATGACATCGTATCGCTTGTGGATATTTTTCCCACCGTGTTAGAAGAATTAGGGATCGATTTTTCCAATCTGGAGATAGATGGCCAGAGTCTTTTTCCGCTGGTTAAGGGAAAGGAAAAGGGAGATAGGGTGTTTTTGGCGGATATCGCATCGAATGTTCTCGCTTCTCATATTCCTCAAAAAATTACCATGAATCGGGGAAAAACAAAACTCATCCTCAACAAGAGATTTGGCCCGGAAGATTTCAGTTTTTTCCTCTGCCCACCCCCCGTTTTGGGCCCTGTGGAGCTGTATGATCTAGGTTTTGATCCGACAGAACAGCAAAATATTTCCGATAAAAAGCCTAAGCTGGCAAATCAAATCGTCCAGAAAATCAATGAAATCTACAAGGCCGCCCCAAAGAAAAAGACCAGAAAGCTGGAAATAGATGAAGAGCTTAAAAAGCAGTTGAGGGCGTTAGGCTATATCCGATAGGAAACATTTCCAAAAACGTGGAAAAAAAACAGGCAGGCAAGCTGAAACGTCAATCCGATGATTTTCTGCCTTGTTTCAGCGAGGAAAATAAAGGAACCGTGCCTGCTCGACTGTTATCTTACAGCTGCAAGAATTGCATCGGTTTCGGAAATGTGTTTTATTCGATAAGCTAATTTGCCCATATCTGCTTTTTTCTTTAAAATGAGAAAAAATGACAAGGGAAGAGAAAATGGCTGATTTTTTAGAGATCAAATGTTTGGCAAAGAAAGAGCAGGATAAAATCCTGGAAGAAATCAAAAAAAAAATCGAACAAAAGATAAAGGACGGGATATTCACCGAACGAGAAGTGCGTGAAATCGAACACATGAAACTCCACCCCCTTCCCGATATCCTGGATGTTCAGAGCGTTTTCGAGAAAATGAAAATTTAAGGAGAATCCAATGGGAGAAACAAGCAACATTAATAGCGAAAAAATAAAAATCGATTATGAAAACGTCGATGTCGAAGATATCATGGATCAGGTCAGAAAAAGAATAGCCAGCCAACCAAGAAGTCCTGAACCCGAATCCCCGGTCCAACCCGCTCATGCTTCATCGCTAGCTCCCTCCCCTCCACAACCTGAAAGCCCCTTGAGCAAAAAAGCAAAAATAAAAAAAGTCATGTTGAAACTCTTTAAGCCGATTTCTCCTCTTATCAAGTTCTTGATCTTGCCCGTGCATCAAGAGCTCAAGGACACGATCCAAAATCTTTACGCCACGAACCAGCGAATCGGTTTGTTAGAGAGGAATGTGGATGAAAATTTTGCCCACGTCCGTCAAAAACTGGAGGAAGTCGATCAGGCAACGATCCGCAGGTTGGAAGAACTCAATCGCGTGCGGGAGTATACCCAGCTGATCCATAATCTCTCGCATAACATCGTCGTTGAACTGACTAAATTGAAGATCGAACAGGAAAACTTGAAACTTAAAACCCGCATCATGGAAAAGGATTTTGAATTTTTGGGAAAAAGAGAGAAGACTCTGGAGAGCAAAATATTCGGATGAAACTCGCTTTTGTCGTGCAAAGGTATGGTTTAGAAATCAATGGGGGGGCAGAATTGCACTGCCGTTGGGTAGTCGAGCGCATGAAAAAATTCTGTGATGTGGAAGTCTTGACTACCCGGGCTTTTGATTACATAACCTGGAAGAATCATTACCCTGAGGGAGAGAATATGGTCAACGGGATCTCCGTCAGACGGTTTCCTGTGATCCGATCCAGGGATCCCGAAAAATTCGGCCGCATCCAAACCCACATCGAGGAGAATGAACATACATTCGATGAGGAGTTGAAATGGCTGGAGGAGGAAGGTCCCTTAGCTCCCGCATTGATCGACTATATCAAGGATCACGAAAACGAATATGATTATTTCATTTTTTTTAGTTATCGGTACTACCATTCCTATTGGGGAATAAAAGCCCTTCCCCATAAAAGCATTCTCGTTCCCACGGCCGAGCATGATTCCGTCATCCATCTTAGCCTGTTCAAGGACCTTTTCAGGAGACCACGGGCATTCATTTACAATTCGGAAGAAGAAAAAAACATGATCAATGCACTCTCCCAAAATCAGGATATTTTAGGAGATGTGGTGGGTGTGGGAACAGAGATCCCCGATGCGTTTTCTTCAGATGATTTTCGCCAAAAATACGGGATCGACGGGGATTATGTCATCTACATCGGGAGGATCGACGAGAATAAGGGATGCAGCCAGCTCTTCCAATTTTTTCAAAGGTTTAAACAAGAAGAAACCACAGATGCCAAGTTGGTATTGATAGGAAGCAGCAAGCTGAACATCCCCGCCCATCCTGATATCATCCATCTCGGGTTTTTATCCGAGGAAGATAAGTTTTCGGGCCTCGCTGGCGCTCTGATGTTGATGATGCCCTCCTTTTATGAAAGTTTATCCATGGTGACATTGGAGGCTTGGGCTTTGAGTAAACCGGTTTTGGCCAATGCCCAGTGCGAGGTTCTGAAAGGCCAGTGTATGCGGAGCAATGCAGGGCTTTATTACCGCGATTACTTCGAATTCAAGGAGGCCTTTCGCCTGCTCCTCCACACGCCCCAACTCCGTGATGTGATGGGCAAAAACGGCAAAAAGTTTTTCCAGCAACATTACACTTGGGATGTCATCGAGAACAAATACCTATCCATCCTTGATCAACTGGAAAAGGAGCAATAGTGGAAATTCATCAGTTTGCGACATCTCTGACCTACGGAGATGCCATATCCGATGAAATGCTGGAGATCCAAAAGGCCTTGAAGGAAAAGGGGTATAAATCCGAGATATTCACTCGGTTTTACGAACCCCGCATGGCGAAATACGCAAAGGATTTCAGGGAATACACGAAAATTAGCTCTCCCTCCAATGTTGTCATATTCCATTTCTCGATCGGATCCCCGGTTTCGAAGATGTTCTCCCGGATCCCGGATAAAAGGATCATGATTTACCACAACATCACTCCCTACCAATTCTTCCTGGATACCCATCGGATCCTGAGTCGTGAATGTTTTAAAGGTCGCCTGGAGATAAAGCTATTTGTGGATAAAGTGGATCTAGCTCTCGGTGATTCCGAGTTCAATCGTCAAGAACTGGAGTCCTTAGGATACACAAACACAGGTATCCTTCCCCTGTTGATCGATTATTCCAAATTTGACGGGATGTCGGATCCCGTGGTCCGTCAGATATACGACAACAGGAAATTTACCATTTTATTTGTAGGCCGCGTGATCCCGAACAAAAAATTCGAGGACGTAATCAAAACCTTCCATTTTTACAAGAAATATTTCAATCCCGATTCCCAACTGCTTCTCGTGGGGGATTTCAGAGGGATGGAACGATATCTTGCAGCCCTCAAACGGCTCGTGGAGGAGCTGGAATTGTCCGATGTCCATTTTTCCGGGCGGGTGGATTTTGCTGAGCTTCTCGCATGTTTTCAGTTGGCCGATGTGTACTTGAGTATGAGTGAGCATGAAGGATTTGGTGTGCCTCTTGTCGAATCTTTTTACCTAGGACTTCCTGTGGTGGCTTATGCAGCAGGAGCTATCGAGGAAACCATGAACGGAGGAGGGATCCTCGTTCGCAAAAAGGATTTTCCCAATACGGCAGCCCTCCTGGACAAGCTGTACAAGGATGAGGTTTTTAGAGAAAAGGTCGTCCTGTCCCAGAAAAAAGCCCTCGAAAAATTCAGCAGGGAAAATGTAAGCACGATCCTGCTCGATCATATCCAAAGGGTGGCGAAAAAATGAGAGTCGATCAGCTCGTCCCGGCCTTTCACCGGGGTGATGCGATCGGGGATACGGCCTTTCATATGAAAGAGTTTTTTCTCTCACAAGGATTTCAGTCTGAAATCTATTGTTTAACAAGAGACTTGGGGCTGGAAGATGCCTGTGAATTGTTCTCCGCATACAGTAATGCTGATCCTTCAGATGTGACCATCCTGCATTATGCCCTCCCCTCGCCTTTGACTGCAGCGTTTGCGAAATTGCCTTCCCGCAAAGTCATCCTGTATCATAACCTCACACCGCATGAATTCTTCGAAGGATTCAGCCTGGAGATGGCACGCATATCACGCTTGGGACGAGAAGAACTGAAGTCATTAGTGCCCTATGTGAGCCTAGCACTGGCCGATTCGGAATTCAATCGTCAGGAACTCGTTCGGGTTGGATACACAAAAACCGAGGTTTTCCCCCTTTTTGTGGATTTCAAGAAATACAACCGCCCCATGAATCGTTTTATGTATGAATTGTTCCGAGACGATCGGACTAATATTTTATTCGTGGGACGGATCGTCCCGAACAAAAAGATCGATGATCTCATTCGTGTCCTCTTTTATTTTAAAAAATACATATCTCCGCTTGTGCGTTTGATTGTCGTAGGAAAAACCTCTTCCCTTCCTGAATACTATAAAAGCCTGGTCCGAATAGCCGACGAGTTTTACTTGAAGCCCGAGGAGATCTGTTTTACCGGTCATATCCCCGATGATGAGATGTTTTCTCTGTACAAGGCTGCGGATGTTTTTCTGTCGTTGAGCGAACATGAAGGATTTGGGTTGCCCTTCATAGAAAGCATGGTATTTGACCTGCCGATCATTGCCTACGATTGCACGGCAGTTCCCTTTACGCTGGATGGAGCGGGAATCCTGATCAAGAATAAAAAGGTGGATTACGTTGCTGAATTGGTCGATATAGTGGTGCATCAGAAGAAGTTGAGACAGGATATCATCCAGGGACAACGGCAGAGACTGGAGAGATTTAAAAATATCGACAAACAAGAAATTTTACTTCGGGTAATCGATAGGTTGAAAAAATGAAGTTAGCATTTGTGGTTCAGCGGTATGGCAAAGAGGTCATGGGAGGGTCAGAACTCCACTGCCGGCAGATCGCGGAAAAAATGGTTGAGGCGGGATATGACTGCACGGTTTACACGACAACAGCAAAGGATTATATAACTTGGAAAAATGAATATTCCCCAGGGGACTCGATACTGAATGGTGTCCGTATCAAGCGGTTTTTGGTGGATCAGGAACGGGACATCGAGTCATTCAATAAATACTCGGACTGGATTTTTTTTAACGATCATACCCAAAAGGATGAATGGGAATGGATGGAAAAACAGGGGCCGTCCAGCCCTGCACTCCTGGAGGCGCTAGAAAAACAGGAAAATGAACATGACTTGTTTATCTTTTTCACTTACCTGTATTACAATACCTATTGGGGATTGAAACGAGTCCAGGGGAAGAAAGTCTTGGTTCCCACAGCTCATGATGAGCCGGCTTTACACCTGGGTATTATGCAGGAGGTTTTTTCGGCTCCGGATGCATTCATGTTCAACACCGCATCGGAGAAAGATATGCTAAGCCGCCAGTTTTGCTTTGAGGGCAAATATCAGGAGATAGTCGGAGTGGGGGTGGATATCCCGAAGAAGCCTGATGTGCATAAGTTTTTACAGAGACACAGGATATCGGTTCCTTACATCCTTTATGCCGGTCGCATAGAGCCAGGTAAGGGTTGTGGTGAACTCATCGAATATTTCCTCAGGTATAGCCGCAAGAACCCAAATCTGAAGTTGGTGCTGATCGGAAAATTGCTGATGGAATTGCCTTCTCATCCAGGAATCAGGTTCTTGGGATTTGTTTCCCCGGAAGATAAAAACGCAGCCATGCGTGGAGCGCTGACGACGATCCATCCCTCGTATTTTGAAAGTTTGTGTATGGCAGCGCTGGAGTCCATGGCTGTCCAAACCCCGATTTTCGTTCAGGAAAAAACAGACCCACTCAAACAGCATTGCATCAACGGGAAAGGGGGCCTATACTATGCCGATTATCAAGAGTTCGCGGCCGATTTAGATCTTTTGTTACACGACAAAAGACTGAGAGAAGTTCTCGGTAATAATGGATTTGCCTATGTGAGAGAAAATTATTCCTGGCCAAAGGTTGTGGATAAATATAAAAAAATGTTTAATAATCTTTGATCAAACTCTGTTATAATATTCATCTTATTGGGATCTCCTTTGACTAAATAGTTGAGCAGGTCCCGGCTTCATGTGCATAAGTGTTTTGTTAGTCTGGGGACAGGATTGACGGAAAGAAATTATTGTGTTAAGAAGTAATCCAGAAATGCCGGATAAAAAAAACTAATGGCCTTTGTGAACTACGCTACAGGAAATCTTGCCATAAAAATCGTATATTATGGACCGGGATTGAGCGGCAAAACCACCAATCTGCGTTATATGTACACGAACATGGATGCTGATTTCCGGGGAGAACTGATCTGTTTGGAAACCGATACCGAAAGAACATTGTTTTTTGATTTGCTTCCGATCAAAGCTGGAATCATCGACAATTTCAAAATTCATCTGCAACTCATGACCGTCCCCGGTCAAGTTTTTTATGCAGCGTCGCGGAAGAGCGTTTTAAAAGGAGTCGATGGCATCGTTTTTGTGGCGGATTCCCAAATTCCTCTTCTCGATGCCAATCTGGAGAGTTTCGATGGGCTGCGAAGAAATCTCTTGGAGCACAACGTGGATATAAACTTTATCCCACTTGTCTTTCAATACAATAAGCGAGACTTGGAAAATCTGATCCCCGTGGAAACCTTCAATAATCTCCTGAATCCCCGTGGATTACCGTATATAGAAACCTGCGCTATCAAGGGAAAAGGCGTTTTTGAAACGCTAAAAGAGATCACCAAATTGGCCATTCCCGTGGTGAAAGTAAAGATTAGAGAGGACGAAAGAAAAATTGTCGGTAAGGAACGGGTGAAGAAAAAGAAGGAAGAGGAAAAAGAGGCACCTAAGAAAAAGGATGAGATAAAATTTGTCGCCAAGGAAAAGGGTGTTCCCCTCCGTGTCACAAAAGTTAAATTTAAATCCCAAGAGGATATCGAGGAAGAGCTGGAAAACCTGGCCAGAGACTTTACCAAAAGCAAAGAATAATATAATCGTTTCCCTCCCATCCGTGACATAAATCCACTGGTTTTGTCGTCTTTATATTGTAGGTCTCATGCTGTTCAAAGTTTCCAGCGCTTCGCTCCATGGAATCCAAGCTTATCTTGTTGAGGTGGAGGTGGATGTTTCCTTGGGACTTCCCTCGTTCACAACGGTCGGTCTGCCCGATACGGCCATCAGGGAGAGCAAGGAAAGAATCCGGGCAGCTCTTAAAAATTGCGGCTATGGTTTCCCTCCTCGAAAGATCATCGTGAATCTTGCGCCTGCAGATAGGAAAAAGGAGGGATCTGCGTATGATCTTCCTATATCCTTGGGTATTCTTGCTTCCTACGACCTTTTTCCCAAAGAGAGCCTTCCCGATTTTTTATTTCTTGGAGAGCTGGCGTTGGATGGGAAGCTGAAACCGGTCAAAGGAGTTCTTTCTTCCGCTGTGCTCGCCAAAGAAATGGGATTTAAAGGTATTGTCATCCCAAAGGAGAATGGACGGGAGGCTGCAATCGTTCCAGATATGGACATTTTCAGTTTGGATAACTTGGTCCAAGTTGTGAAGTTATTGAGTGACGCAGAATCCCCGATTTCTCCTAAAAAATATATGCTTTCTCAACTTTTCCCGGAAGCATCCTACGAAGTGGATTTCCATGAAATTAAAGGTCAACAGCACGTCAAGAGAGCCCTAGAAGTCGCAGCTGCCGGTTCACACAACGTCCTCTTGATCGGACCTCCAGGTGCAGGGAAAACCATGTTGGCAAAACGACTCCCCACAATTTTGCCGCCGATGACCTTTGAAGAGATCATTCAAGTCACGCAAATCTACAGCGTTGCCGGTTTATTGAGAGACAGGGGAGCCATGGGAGAGAGGCCTTTCCGGTCCCCTCATCACACCATCTCGGATGCTGGATTGATCGGCGGAGGTTCCATCCCACGACCAGGGGAAGTCAGCCTGGCTCATAACGGTGTGTTGTTTCTGGATGAACTTCCTGAGTTTCGAAAAGGTGTGCTTGATGATTTGAGACAACCCTTGGAGGATAGAAGGGTGACCATCTCTAGAGCATTGATGAGTGTTTCTTACCCCTCCTCTTTTATGCTGGTGGCGGCGATGAATCCCTATGATGACGGAGGGTACTCGGATGGCCTTCAAACTCGGTATTATTCCAAAGTGTCAAAGCCTTTGCTCGATAGGATCGATATGCAGGTTGAAGTGCCCAAAGTCGAATTCCAGGATATTGTCTCCAAAGCAGAAGGAGAAATGTCCCATGTGATTAGGGGCAGGGTTGCGAAAGCCAAAGCCGCGCAACTTGAGCGCTTTACAGGAAGAGGGATTTACAGCAATGCCGAAATGGAAACGCGGGATGTGAAAATGTTTTGCCCCATTGATGACAAGGGGGAGGAGCTTTTGAAAATGGCTGTCGATCGCTTGGGATTTAGTGCCCGTGCCTACACGCGTGTTCTTAAAGTGGCGCGAACCATAGCTGATTTGAGCGGAGAGGTGGATATTCTTCCTGCGCATATTTCGGAGGCTATACAATATAGACAAATGGACAAATACATCTAACCTGACCCTCCACCCCACCTATAAGGAAGCAAGGAAGTAATGTAATCGTAGAATATCAATACAACTCATGAGCCGCTTCTTCGCATCCGTTATTACTAGGGTGGGATGGAGGGTCAGGGCGGGGTGGAGGGTAGGCGGGTGGGATTGGAAAGGCGTAGTCGAGAAACTTTCTGCTTGACATATCTTAAATGCAGTATATAATAACTAATGAATATTCAGAATGTGTTATGAAGAAGGATAAATTGAAAATTATAATCGGAGTGATTGCGGGCGGAATAGCGGGTTATTTATTATATCGGTTTGTGGGATGTAAGACTGGTACTTGTATCATCACCAGCAAACCTTGGTCGAGCATCCTGTATGGCATGCTGCTGGGATTGCTGATCGGGTTAAAATGGTGATTCTATTTTGAGGGGGGAGTGATGAAAAGGCAAGAGCAGCAATACAGAGAAATTACCGAAAAATTTAAAGCTTTGGCCCATCCGGCGAGATTAAAAATAATGGCAAATCTGATGGAGCGGGAGTGTTGTGTCGGGGATGTGCAAAAATGTTTATCCCTGTCCCAGCCCAATGTGTCCCAACACTTGAAAGTCTTGAAGGAGGCTGGCATCATCGTTGGGAGACGGGAGAAAAATAAAATTTGCTATCAAATTTCTGATAACAGAATAAAAAACATTTTGAAAATATTCTACATAGGAGAATAAGAAAATGGCAAACATAAAAGAAGTTGACGAGAAAACATTCCAGTCCGAAGTGTTGGAATCCAATATTCCTGTGCTAGTGGATTTCTGGGCACCTTGGTGTGGCCCCTGTCAGATGGTGACCCCGATGCTGGAGGCGGTCGCAGAGAAGATGGGAGATAAATTGAAGGTCGTCAAAATGAATACGGACGAGAACATGAACACGGCGCAAAATTACCAAATTATGGCCATTCCTTCTCTTCTCGTTTTTAAAAAAGGAGAAGTCGTAGAGAGAATCGTGGGCGTCCAGCCTCAGCCTCAATTGGAAGCTCAGCTGCAAGAGATCATAACGTCCTAGAGGAAGAACCATGCCGGTTGTCATCCAATACAAATGTCTCCAGGATCACCCCTGTCCGCGTGTGCGGAAGCCATAACAGATATATCTCAAGAGAAAGTCATCAGAGTTTCTTCATGATGGGCTCCTAACCAAATCAATAGTCCGATCGCTATTCCCTTTTTTCCGAGAAGAACTCTGTTATCATTTGTTGTTGAATAACATTATAAATTCTGTTATTAAGCTCGTTAAAAGACCGTTCAAGTTGTGTTGTTCAAGGAGCTGTGCATGAAAAAAAAGGAATACCCAGACGCACTTTTATGGCTTCCGGTATGTTGCTGGGAAATACTTTGCTCGGAATGCCCTTAGCTTTGGAGTCAAACATTCTGGCCAGCCAAAAAGCGAAAGAATCACTTTCGTGTGATGAAAAAAAGTGGATCGATGATTCGACCATGGCCAAAAATCTCGGGAATTTTTTTGGAAAGGACTTCAGCTGTGCAGAATCTTTGCTTCTTGTCTCGCCCCGCTATCTTGGGAAGCCAGAAGATTTGGTTTGGGCCGCTGCTGGGTTTGGGGGAGGCATATACAACAGAGATCTTTGTGGATTTCTCACTGGCGGAGTCATGGCCCTAGGTTTTGCCTCGGGGATGCTGAAGATGTCAAGGAAAGAAGCTAAAGGATATTGCGGGGATTTGGTGAAGGACTACTGGGATTGGTGGGGATTGCAGGCCCCATACCGGTGTGCTGAAATCAGGACAGACGAGACTACTTCTGCGGTTTGTGCAAACCAAGTACTTTTGTCAGCGGCAAAGTTAGAAGAACTGCTCTCCTCGATCAAAAATAAGGCTTAAGGGGGCATAACTGAGGTTTTGAGAATCCTTCCGTCTTCAACGGCTAGTTTTCCGTTTTTGATCACATGCTTGATCGGATTGACTCCCAAGTGATAGACCAGATAGGGATATGTGGGCACATCCCATAGGATCAAGTCCATCTTTTTTCCGATTTCCAGGCTTCCTACCTGCGCTTGTTTTCCCAACGCATAGGAGGCATTGGCAGTTGAGGTATTTATGGCCTCTTCGATCCCCAATTTAAGGGTGAAGACGGCGAGTTGCAGGATAAAAAGCATGGATTCGGTCATCGAGCTTCCCGGATTAAAATCCGTGGCCAAAGCCAAGATAACGCCTCGCTCGATCATTTTACGCGCCGGTGCTGTTTTTTGCTGCATCAGGAAAAAGGACACACCGGGCAGCAGTATGGCAGCAGTCCGGCTTTGAGCCATTTTTTCGATGCCATCGTCGGTAATGGCGATCAAGTGTTCTGCAGAGATGGCCCCTTCTTCTGCGGCCAATTGAGCTCCCCCGAGCGGAGTGAATTCGTCGGCATGGATTTTGATTTTGAAGCCCGCTTTTTTTGCTACATGGATTAATTCCCTAGTCTCTTCGACAGAGTAAACTCCCTCCTCGCAGAATACATCGAAAAATTCCGCCAGGTTTTGGTTTTTCACCTCCGGTAAGATTTCTTGTGTGAGGAGGTCCATGTATTCGGCCTTTCGGTCTTTGTATTCTTTAGGGACCTCATGAGCTCCCATAAATGTTGAAACGATATCGACAGGATGGACTGCGTCGGCTTTTTTCAAAACACGAAGCTGTTTAAGTTCATCCCTTTTATTCAGGCCATATCCACTTTTGGCTTCTACTGTCGTTGTGCCGTGGATAAGCATGCTGTCTAGCCGGGATAGACAGAGGGAGAGTAGTTCCTCGTCCGAAGCTTGTCGAGTGGCATTGACTGTTGTCTGGATGCCCAAGCCCTGCTTCGCCAGTTGCTGATAGGTGTATCCCTTCACGCGAAGGTTGAACTCGTCCTCCCGGCTTCCGGCAAACGGCAGATGGGTATGAGGATCCACAAATCCAGGAAGGCCCGTTAGGCCCTGGCCATCGATGCATACACCACCATCGGACATCTTAACATCACGATGAAAGGCCTCTTCGTCACCAACAAAGACGATCTCACCTTTGGAGGAAGCGATGCAACCATTTTCCAAAAGGCCCACATCCTGGAGAGCGGACTCCCTCTTCGGGATCGGACCTTTACAGGTCAAAAGTTGGGAGCAGTTGAGGACGGCTAGGTCAGCTCGATTCATGGGGATGTTTTCTCAGGGACGTTTGCTTATTGCGACGAATGAAAGAGGGCGTTTCAAAGGGTTCCCATTGTTTTTCCCAAGTCGGCCTTTGCCAGAGAGTTTCGCTACCCTTAGGTTCGAAGATGTAAGGCGGCGTTTCTTGAGGAACTTCAAATGGAGGAGGTGTTTCAGGACGTTCTGCAGGGAATTCTCCGGGTGTGGTGACCCGGTCTTCTGCCATCTGATCGAACCCGGTTGCGATCACGGTCACTTTGACCATTTCTTTCATGCCTTCATCGATTACCGTACCAAAAATGATGTTGGCATCGGGATGGGCCAAACTGTGGATGAGCTGGGAAGATTTTGAAACCTCGAGCAAAGTGATATCTCGCCCACCGGTTATGTTAATCAAAACGCCGTGGGCTCCTTCGATGGATGTGTCGACAAGTAGCGGACTGGATATGGCCTTTTGGGCCGCATCAACGGCTCGGTTTTCTCCCGAAGCGATACCTGTTCCCATGAAAGCCATGCCCATGCCCTTCATGATGGATTTCACGTCGGCAAAATCCAGATTGATCAAACCCGGTTTGGTGATAAGATCGGAAATGCCCTGAACAGCTTGGCGAAGGATGTCATCAGCCATCTTAAAGGCATCCTGGATGGATGTGTCCAGGTTGACGGTTTCCAACAGCCTTTCGTTAGGTATAGAAATCACGGTATCCACAGCCGATTTGAGTTCTTCCAATCCTTCTAGAGCTTGTTGTGAACGTATCCTTCCCTCGAATTCGAAAGGAAAGGTGACAATGGCAATGGCCAGAATATCCATCTCGGACGCAAGATTGGCCAAAATTGGCGTCGCACCGGTTCCTGTTCCTCCTCCGAGGCCCGTAGTCAGAAACACCATATCTGCGCCTTCGATGATTTCGATCAATCTTTCCGTGTCTTCCATGGCCGCCTGCTTGCCGATGTCCGGCCTTCCTCCGCTCCCTAATCCTTTAGTGAGCTGATTTCCGATTTGGGTTTTTGAACCCGCCTTGTTGCTGGAGAGCGCTTGGAGGTCAGTGTTCACAGCGATGAATTCTACGCCTTCAATGCCGGCTTCGATCATCCGGTTGATGGCATTTCCGCCTCCACCGCCGATCCCGATGACCTTGATGTTCGCGCCAAAACGCTCCTCCACAAGGTGAAATTTGAGTTTGCCTT
>CP070750.1:2173160-2178406 GCA_020348385.1 Candidatus Aminicenantota bacterium
CCTTTATGCTTCTTTCCCTTTGGGATTGGAGATTGAAAATAATGATAACAACAATCACCCCAATGACCAAGAAAAGCAGGATGAGCTTTTTTCGTCTGGGAAAGAATCCTTTTTTTTCTGCCATGAGATGGTCCTTTAAGCTTTGAATATCATATTATAGTACGAGGGAAAAGGCAACGAGTTTTGCCTTGCTCAAACTTGGGAGAGTTGTTACTATGGAAGGACCATGGAAACGGAAATTTATCTCGAGGCAGCTATTGAAGCGGCTCGAGAAGCAGGCCATATGCTCAGAGAAAACCTGGATGCCTCTCGAGAAATCATTTACAAGGGGGAAGTCGATCTCGTTACCAATTTCGATAATCGATCCCAACAAATGATATATGACCGCCTTGCCAATAATTTCCCAGATCATGATTTTGTCGCCGAGGAAGGTCTGAACCATGAAAAGGGGAGCGCCTATCGTTGGATATTCGACCCCCTGGACGGGACAACCAATTACGCCCACAGATTTCCTTTTTTTAGTGTTTCCATTGCTTTAGAGTTCAACGGACAGATTATCTGCGGGACGGTTTACGATCCGATTCGGGACGAGACTTTTTCTGGAACGAGGGGAAACGGAGCTTTTCTCAACGGCAAAAGAATTAAAGTGTCTGCCTTGGATGATTTGGATAAAAGTCTTCTTGCGACAGGATTCCCGTATGATTTACGGGAAAGCGAAGAAAATAACATTGCTCATTTCAACCATTTCGTGACAAGGGCCCAGGCAATCAGGAGGTGCGGGTCGGCAGCCCTGGATCTTTGTTACGTCGCTTGTGGAAGGTTTGATGGATTCTGGGAACTTAAACTGAAGCCTTGGGATGTGGCGGCAGCCTCACTAATCGTCCAGGAGGCAGGAGGTCATCTCTCGGACTTCAAGAATAATGATTTCAGCATATACAGCCAAGAAACTCTGGGAACGAATGGTTTGATTCACCACCAGATGCTGGATGTTCTGTGGATGGCAATTAGGGAAGAAGATTGAGAATGGGAAAAAGAAGAAATCGGATGGATGTCTTTCGTCTATGTCTTCTTTTTGGTCTCTCCTGTTTTTTTACCGGGGCGGGTGAATTGGTGAAACCATCGCCTGTGGACCAGACAGGGTTGGAAATCTCTGTCATGAGTCAGGTGGATTGGACAGACACCGGCTTGGATGTTGTCGAAGGCCAGGAAATCATTTTTCGCGCCGTTGGCCAGATATCTCTCCAAAAAGGCAATCCTGTTACGTACTGCGATCCGGATGGATATAATTACCAATCCCTTCAACAACCTCTCCAAGATCAGAACATCGGGGCATTAATCGGGAAGGTGTATTTCCTGATATCGTTGGAGATCGATGAGGAGACAGGGGAAGAAATAAGAAACGAAAGAGAAGAACTTTTCTACATCGGTTCAGCCAGAAGAATTACCATACCCATGGATGGACGGCTTTATCTGGGTATCAATGAGACTCTTGTTGCAGACAATGATGGTGTTTTTCATGTCTTGATTTACACATTTGTGCCCTGAACGGGCTGATCAATTCTTAGTGTCTTGATCCTGGCTCTTTGTGAGGTATCTTTCCATAAACTGGATGTTATAATCCCCTTTGATAAAATCCGAGTTGGACATAAGCTCAAGATGAAGGGGGATGTTTGTTTTAATGCCGACAACCGTTGTCATCTCGAGGGCTGTTCGCATTTTGGCGATGGCCTCCATTCGACTCGGTGCAATGGCCACAACTTTGGCGATCAACGAGTCATAGTCAGGGGGAATATGCCAGCCACAGTAAGCGGCTGTGTCGACACGGACACCGGTCCCCCCAGGTAAAACCAGGAAATCGATTTTGCCAGGTGAGGGAAGAAAAGTTTTTGCATCCTCCGCGTTTATGCGACACTCGAGGCTGTGCCCATTCATATCCAGGTCATGTGAGAAGGAGAGGTTTTCTCCGGCGGCCAGGTTGATCTGTTCCCGGATGAGGTCGATGCCGTATACCATCTCTGTCACAGGGTGTTCGACCTGGATGCGTGTGTTGGCTTCCATGAAATAGAATCTTTTTTTCTCATCCACTAGAAATTCAAAAGTACCCAAGCTTTGGTATTCGATGGAATGAGCAGCTTCTTCGACAGCCTTGATTATTTTTTTTCGAAATCTATCATCCACAAACGGGGATGGCGTTTCTTCTATCAGTTTTTGATGTTTCCGCTGGATGGAGCATTCCCGCTCGGCAAAGGCCATCACTTTTCCCTTCTTGTCCCCGGCAACCTGGATTTCGATATGGCGGGCTGCCACGAAATATTTTTCGAGATAAAGAGCAGAATTGCCAAATGCGGCCTTGGCCTCGCCCTGGGCGATTGCGAATTGTTCCTCTAGCTTTGCCGAAGACCGCACGATCCGTAATCCTTTGCCTCCGCCTCCTGAGGCAGCTTTGAGGATGACTGGGAAGCCGATTTTTTCCGCAATCCTGTTGGCCTCATTTAGGTCATCGATAATTTGGTCGCTTCCTGGGATGACAGGCAGCTTGGCCCTCTTCATGGCCTGGCGGGCTTTGTTTTTATCTCCCATCAAGCGCATGATGTAGGCGGGAGGACCGATAAAGGTGATCCCCGAAGATTCGCAGATCTCGGGAAAACGGGGATTTTCCGCCAGGAATCCATACCCAGGGTGGATGGCGTCGGCCTTTGTTATTTCTGCAGCACTCATGATGTTCGGAATGCTGAGGTAACTCTCCGCAGCTTTTCCCGGTCCAATACAGATTTTTTCATCCGCCATCATGGTATGAAGCGAACTCTTATCCGGTTCGGAATATACAGCGACGGTTTTCAACCCCAGCTCTTTGGCCGAGCGGATGACACGAAGAGCGATTTCCCCTCTGTTGGCAACGAGTATTTTCGAAAACATGGACCGTTATTTTTCCGGTTTGATCGCGAATAGCTTTTTGCCGTATTCCACGGGTTTTCCGTTTTGGACAAAGATCTCTTCCAAAACGCCGTCAATGTCGGATTCGATTTCATTCATAAGTTTCATGGCTTCGATAATGCAAAGGGTTTGATTTTTTTGGACTGACTCACCGATTTCGATAAACGGAGGGGATGAGGGATCTGGAGCCCTATAAAATGTCCCGACCATAGGAGAAGAGATGTAGTGAAGATCGTTTTTTGTCTCCTTTGATTCCAGCAATTCCGTGGTTGGATTCGCTTCCGGTTCTAAAGGGGGCGAAGGAGAGGTTGGCGATCCGGACACGATTGAAGGAGGGTTTCCACGGCTTATCTTTATTTTGAATCCTTCGATTTCCAGCTCAAAAGCCGAAAGATTCCGCTCTTCCAATAAATCGATAAGCTTGAGTATTTCTTTATAGTCAATCTTGGATTTCATCGTTTTCACCTCAAAAGGCTTTGAGAAAAGTAGGTATACCTTAATCACTAAGAGAAAAAATGTCAAGAGCAAGGGCCGGTCTCTTGTTGACTGTAAGACGAGTTTCGCTTAGCATAGGGATGCGTTTTCAAGAGAGATTACTATGCTCGATCAGTTGTCAAATCGATTCCAGAAAGCCATGAAGTTCCTGCGTGGTGAGGGGAAAATCACCGAAAGGAACATGTCTGAAGCTTTGAAGATGCTTCGTATGGCCCTTCTCGAGGCCGATGTGAATTACAGAGTCGTCAAAGACTTTGAAGCCAAGATTAAAGAAAGAGCACTGGACCAGAAGGTACTCGAAAGCCTCACCCCTGCCCAGCATGTCATAAAAATTCTGCGGGATGAACTGACAGCCATCCTGGGGCACGATACAAAAAAGCTGGAGTTTGCCAGCCCGTCTCCCTCTGTGTTCATGCTCGTGGGCCTTCAGGGATCGGGAAAGACCACGACATGCGGGAAATTGGCGAATTGGGTGCGCGACAATCACAAAAATCCTCTGCTTGTCTCATTTGACCTCAAACGGCCGGCAGCACAGGATCAAATGAAGATAATCACCAAGCAACTCAACATTCCTTTTTATGAATTGTCCAAAGAACAGATGGCGTCGCCGCAGAAAGCCCTGGGAGATTTTCTCAAACACGCAAAAAACCGGAACCATGATCCGTTGATCGTTGACACGGCTGGCCGGCTTCATGTGGATGAAGAGTTGATGGAGGAACTTCAGATGGTCAAGAAAATCCTCGAACCCACTGAGGTCATATTCGTCGGCGATTCTATGACAGGTCAGGATGCCGTGAAAAGTGCCCAGTTGTTCGAAGAAAAAATCGGATTAACTTCCATCATTCTGACCAAACTCGATGGGGATTCCCGCGGTGGTGCGGCCTTGTCTATGGTTTCTGTTACGGGCAAACCTATCAAATTTGTGGGTGTCGGAGAAAAACTGGATAAGCTTGAGGTATTCCATCCCGACCGGATGGCCTCTCGGATACTGGGCATGGGAGATATGCTTTCGCTGATCGAAAAAGCAGAGAAGCAGGCGGATTTAAAAGAAACGGAGGAGTTTGCGCGAAAAATCCGGAAACAGGAATTCAGCCTCGAAGATTTTAAAAAACAACTGATTCAGATGAAAAAGATGGGATCCTTATCCCAGTTTCTGCATATGTTGCCATCTGGTGGGATATTCAAGAATGTTTCCAACCTGAGTATCGATGATAAAAAACTCGTCTACTTCGAGGCCATTATCAATTCCATGACCATGAACGAGAGGGAAAACCCAAAAATAATCAGCGGCAGCCGCCGAGCACGTATAGCGAGGGGAAGCGGTAGACCGGTCTCTGAGGTCAATCAATTGCTGAAGCAGTTTTTCGAAATGAAAAAAATGATGAAAAAATCCCAATTCCAAAAACTCTTATCTAACCTTCCTTCTTCCCGATAATGGGATTTTTTCTAGGGGAATATATGGGACTTCTCTCTGGTGGCAGCATAGAAATGAAGTTTTCAGATTCCTGAAAACAGTTGACTTATGTTTGAAATTTTTGATAATATCTAGTTTTCGACTAAAATCGGGAAGTGTCAAAAAAATGGTAGCTATACGACTTATGCGATTGGGCGCAAAAAAGAAACCTTTCTACAGGATTATTGTGACTGATTCGAGAATGCCACGAGAGAGCAAAGCGAAAGAAATTCTTGGCTATTATGATCCATTGAAGGAGCCTCCGGATATTAAACTGGATCTAGAACGAGCAAAATACTGGTTGGAAAGAGGAGCACAAGCTTCCAACACAGTTCAATCTCTATTGCATAAAGTTTCCAAGTCA